>NZ_PSNW01000001.1 GCF_002930645.1 Solimonas fluminis
CCCGCGGTGGCC
The DNA here is from genome assembly GCF_002930645.1 of Solimonas fluminis. GTDB lineage: Bacteria > Pseudomonadota > Gammaproteobacteria > Nevskiales > Nevskiaceae > Solimonas_A > Solimonas_A fluminis. The sequence goes on from NZ_PSNW01000001.1 coordinate 13, forward strand.
GTGACGTCGCCGCTGGCCGAGATCACGCCGGCGTCGATACTGCCGCCGCTGACCGTGATCGCTCCGGCCGTCGCCGTCAGGTTGTCGGTGTCCACCAGGCCGCCCGCCGTCAGCGACAGGCTGCCGCCGCCTGCATTGCCGATGTCGATGCCGCCGCTGGCATCGAGCGTGAGGCTGCCGCCGGCGGCAAGGTTGCCGCCGGTGATGTCCCCGGCGCTGGCGGTCAGGGAAACGACGCCGCCGAGCGTGACGTCGCCGGTAGTGAAGAGATCGGCCAGGTCCAATGCCGTGGCCGAGGCCTGCAGGTTCGTTGCAATGATCCCGCCGTCGATCTGGATCAGGCCATTGGAGGAATCCAGGACCACGCTGCCGCCGGCCGCGTCGAGCAGGCCGCTGGCGGCAATGCCGTCGCGCCCCCCGAGATCGATCAGGCTCGACGTCACGGACGCCACGTTCAGCACCAGGGTTCCCGCGGTGGCGGTCATATCGACGCTGCCGGAGACCGTGTCTGCATTGACCGTGATGCTGCTGCCGGTAATCGCCGCTCCGAGCTGGACATTGTCGGCATCGATCACCACCGCGCCGCCGGACGCGATGCCGTCATTGTCGAGCTCGGCCGCCGAATCCAGCACCACACTGGCCGCCGTGAGCTGGCCAGTGACGATGTCGCCCAGGTTGGACGTCAGCGACAGGGCGCCGCCCAGATTCAGGTCGCCAAAGCTGACGGAGTCGGCCTCCACCGTGAGGTCGCTGGTGGTGACGGTGCCGGTACTGACATCGCCGCCGTTGGCGATCAGGCTCACGCTGCCGGTCGCGCCGGCATCGAGGGTGCCGCTCACGGCGATCGCGGTCGCGGCGTCGAAGTCGATGACCGGCGCCTGCACGTCCGCACTGATACCGATGTCCCCGGCTGTCGCGGTGACCTCCAGCAGGCTGGCAGAGCGGAACAGGTCCGCGATGATCGCCACCGTAGCGCCGCTGATCGCACCTCCGCCCAGCAGGACGTCGCCGCCCGCGGACAGGCTCACCGAACCAAGCGCCGTGGCGCCCAGCAACTGGACGTTGCCGCCTGCGCTGTCGATCTGGACGTAGCCGCCGGTGGCCGTGACCTGCTGCAGGACGACCGCACCGCTGCCGCCACTGATGTCGATGGCCTCGCCGGCGCCATCCGCACCACTCGCCGTCCCGCCCACCGTGACGCCGTTGCCGGCGGTGATGCCCAGCGAACCGTTCACCGCGGTGACCGCGCCCGTCACGGAAACCGCGCCGCCGAAAGCATTGACCGTGATGCCCTGCTGCCCGCTCACGCTGTCCAGCGTGATGTCGCCGGTGCCGGACTGCAGGAAGGCATTCCCGCCGGTGGCCGAAACCGCGTCCGCCGTGATCGACCCCGCATCGGCCTGCACGTTCACCGTGCCGTTGCCGGCCGTGAGTTCCCCCAGCATCAGGTTCCCGGCACCCGCATAAAGGGTGATGCCGCCATTGGCGACGGACAGGTCGCCAACGTAGCCGAGCGTGCCGCCGGCCGACAGGAAGATTCCCGTCGCCGCACTGACGTTCTGGAGCTGCAGACTGCCGCCCGCGCTGTCGATCTGGACGTAGCCGCCGGTGGCCGTGACCTGCTGCAGGACGATCGCGCCGCTGCCACCGCTGATGTCGATGGCCTCGCCGGCCCCATCCGCTCCGCTGACCGTCCCGCCGACGGTCACGCCATTGCCCGTGGTGATGCTCACCGAACCGTTCGTCGAGGTGACGGCTCCGGTGACGTCTGTTCTGCCGTTGAGGGCATTGACCGTGATGCCCTGCTGGCCGCTGAGACTATCCAGGGTGACATCGCCGGTGCCGGACTGCAGGAAGGCGCTGCCGCCGGTGGCCGAAACCGCGGCCGCCGTGATCGAGCCGGTATCGGCCTGGACGCTGAGAGGGCCATTGCCCGCCGTCAGGTTGCTCAGCAACAGGTCGCCCACGCCCGCGTAGAGGGTGATGCCGCCATTGGCGGCGGACAGGTTGCCGGTGTAACCGAGCGTGCCGCCCGCCGACAGGCGAATCCCCGTGACCGCGGAAACGCCCTGGAGCTGCACATCGTCGCCAGCGCTGTCGATGTCGACATAGCCTCCCGTGGCCGTGACCTGCTGCAGGCTGACCGTGCCGCTGCCGCCGCTGATGTCGATCGCGTCGGCTGCTCCGTCGGCGCCGCTGATCGTGCCCCCCACCATCACGCCGTTGCCGGTGGTGATGCTTACCGAACCGTTCGCCGCGGTGACCGCTCCAGTGACGTCTGCCCTCCCGCCAAGGGCATTCACCGTGACACCCTGCTGGCCGCCAAGACTGTCCAGAGTGACGTCACCGGTGCCGGACTGCAGGAAGGCGCTGCCGCCGGTGGCCGTAACCAGATCCGCCGTGATCGAGCCGGTATCGGCCTGCACGCTGAGCGTGCCATTGCCCGCTGTCAGGTTGCCCAGCAGCAGATCGCCTGTGCCCGCGTAGAGGGTGATGCCGCCATTGGCGGCGGACAGGTTGCCGGTGTAGCCGAGCGTGCCGCCGGCCGACAGGCGGATTCCAGTAACCGCGCTGACGCCCTGCAACTGCAGATTGCCGCCGATGCTGTCGATATCGACGTATCCTGCCGTCGCCGTCACCACCTGCAGGTTCACCGTACCTGCACCACCGCTGATGTCGATGCCCTCTGCGGCATTGTCCGCACCGCTGACGGTGCCGGTTACCGTCACCCCGTTGCCGGCAGTGATGCCGATGGAACCGCTGACGGCCGTGACCGCGCCGGTCACCGATACCAGTCCGTTGACGGCATTGACGGTGATGCCCTGCTGGCCGTTGACGCTGTCCACGGTGACGTCACCGGTGCCAGACTGAAGGAAGGCGATGCCGCCGGTGGCGGAAACCGCGTCCGCGGTGATCGAACCGCCATCAGCCTGCACGCTCAGCATGCCATTGCCGGCCGTGAGATTGGCCAGCAGCAGATCGCCACTGCCGGCATACAGCGTGATGTAGCCGCCGGAAGCCGTGAGGTCGCCGCTGTAACCCAGCGTACCGCCGGCCGAGAGATAGATGCCGCTGAAGGCACTCACCGTCCCGGCGATCGCGATGTTGGTGGCGCTGGCGGAGACATCGGTGCCGGCATCGAGCGTGCCGGTCGAGAGATCGCCCAGCGCTCCGAGGTCGATATACCCGCCATTGGCCATGAGCCCGCCGGTCAGCAGGTCGCCACCACTGGCTCTCAGGTAGATGCTGCCGCCGGTCAGGCTGCTGCCGGTGAGATCGAAATCGCCCGTGCTGTCGGTGAAGCTGATCAGGCCGCCGAAATCCAGCACCGTGTTGAGGAAGGTCAGCGCATCGGCATTGCCGCCATTGGCGGAAAGATCGCCGGCACCGCTGAGCGTGGCATTGCTCAGGTCGACCGCCCCCGCGGACAGCGTGACGCTGTCGCTGGCATCGTCAGAGCCGGCTGCGATCGTCAGCCCCGAGAGGTCCAGCAGGCCCGAAGCCGTCAGGCGAACCGCGTCTTCGGCTTCGATGCCGCCCCCGAGCGCCAGGTTACCGCTGGTATTGAGGTCCACCGAACCGCCACTGATGCCGCCCACCGCGATGCCGGCACCGCCCGCATCCAGGTCAACATAGCCGCCGTTGTTGGCCGTCAGCGTGCCCGTGGCGATGCGGTCGGTCGCGGTCAGCTGCAGGTAGCGGTTGGGCGCGGCGGCATTGATGCCGGACTCCAGGTCGCCCACATCGATGTCGCCACCCGCGGCGCTGCCCGTACCGCCGTTGCCGGGTCGATAGGCGCTGATCGCGATCTTGCCGCCGGCGCTGATATCGCCGGCCCCGGCCGCCCCCGTGACGTTACCGCGCTCGGCGGTCAGGACGACGTTGCCGGTACCGGCCTGGAGATTGACGAATCCGATGCCGGCGCTGGGGTTGTAGGCGTGCAGGCCAATGCTGCCGTCCGCCACGACAGCGCCGTTCAGGCTGATGCCGGCACGCCCGTCCACCGTGATATTGGCACCGGACAGCAGGTTGGCGGTCACGGAACCGTCGGCGCTGAGCGTGACATCGCCCGTTGCGCTGATCTCGGGCGCTGCAGCCTGGATATTGGCGGCCGCCCTCACCTGGACATCGCCCTGGGTGGCGGAAACGTTGCCGTCCAGGTTCGCGGTAACGACGCTGGCATCCACGCTGCCGGCGTTGATGGCACCGATCGTCAGCACTCCGGTATCGATCTCCAGCAGGCCGGTTCCACTGTCGCTCGGACCCATGCCGACACTGCCCACCCTGACCACATCGGTGGCGGCCAGGCGGATGCCTGCGGAGGAAGTCGCCGTGGCGGAGCGCAGGTCGCCGGCATCGATGTCGCCGCCCGCCGCGCTGCCCGTGCCGCCATTGCCGGGGCGCGAGGCACTGATCGTGATGCTGCCGCCCGCAGTGACGTCGCCCTGCCCAGCCACCCCGATCACGTTGCCGCGATCCGCCAGGAGTGTCACCGAACCCCCGGTGCTGACCAGGTTGCGGTACTGCACGGCGGCGCTCGCCGCCATCGCTTGCAGGGCGATGTCTCCGGCGATATTCATGTCGCCGCGCACCACCACGCCCCCGAATCCCGTCAGGGAGACGTTGTCGGCCTCCAGGATGTTGACATCCACGCTGCCGGCCGTGGACCACAGGTCAATGTCGCCCCAGGCGGTCAACGTGGTGCTGGGGCCTGCCGTGAGGGCGCCGCTGGTCAGCACATCGACATTGCCCGCCGTCGCCTGCAGATCGCCATTGAGGTTGGCCACGGCCACGTCGATATCGACGCTGCCGGCCGTGGCTGTGCCGATGGTCAGCAGGCCGGTATCGACGTCCAGTAGTCCCGTACCGCTGCCGGAAAGGCCCATCGCCACGCTGTCCACCGTGATCTGGTCGGTCGCGGCCAGCGTGATGCCGTCCGCCGCGACGGACGTGCCCGAACGCAGGTCCCCGATGTCGATGTCGCCGCCCGCGGCGCTGCCCGTGCCGCCGTTGCCGGGACGCGAGGCGCTGACCGTGATGCCACGCCCCGCCGTGATGTCGCCCTCTCCGGGTGCGGCGCTGATGTTGCCCCGCTCGGCGGTCAGGCTCACCGAGCCGCCCGTCGAGACGAGGTCCGTGAAGCTGATGCCGACGCTGGCGTTGTAGACATGCAGCCGGATGTCGCCGGCAATGTCGATGCCGCCGGCCAGGCCGATGCCGCCGCTGGCGTCCACCGTGACGGTGTCGCCGTCCAGGACATTCGCCGTCACCGAGCCCCCGGCAGCAAGCGTGAGGTCGCCCGCCGCCGCGATCGTCGGGGCGCCGCTGGCATCCAGGTTGCCCGACGTCTGCAGGTAGACATCGCCCAGTGTCGCCGTCAGGCTGCCGTTGAGGTCGGCCGTGCCGACGCGGATATCGACGCTGCCGGCCGTGGCTGTGCCGATGGTCAGCAGGCCGGTATCGACGTCCAGCAGTCCCGTACCGCTGCCGGAAAGGCCCATCGCCACGCTGTCCACCGTGATCTGGTCGGTCGCGGCCAGCGTGATGCCGTCCGCCGCGACGGACGTGCCCGAACGCAGGTCCCCGATGTCGATGTCGCCGCCCGCGGCGCTGCCCGTGCCGCCGTTGCCGGGACGATACGCGCTGACGGCGATGGTCCCGCTCGCCGTGACGTCTCCCTTGCCCGCGGCACCGGTCACGTTGCCCCGCTCGGCGGTCAGGATCACCGATCCCCCGGTGCTCACCAGGTTGGCGAAGCCGATGCCGGCACTCGCGCCATAGACGTGCAGCTCGATATCGCCGGCGATGTCGATATCGCCGGCCAGGCTGATGCCGGTATTCGCCAGCACCGTGACGTTGTCACCCTCCAGGATATTGGCCGTCACCGAACCATCGGCCGTCAGCGTTACGTCGCCCGCCGCGCCGATCGTGGATGCCGAGGCCGCGTCGAGGTTGCCAAAGGTGCGCACGTACACGTCGCCCACCGTGGCGGTGACCTTGCCTTCGAGGGTGGCGGTGACGACCTGGATATCGACGCTGCCCCCCATGATCGTCCCGATCGTCAGGTTGCCGGTGTCGATGTCCACGTAGCCCGTACCGCTGTCCAGCGCGCCCATGGACACGCTGCCGGCCGTGATGACGTCGTCGGCGGACAGCGTGACGCCGGCGCCCGCCACGGCGGTGCCCGAGCGCAGGGCACCCAGGCTGATGTCGCCGCCCGCGGCGCTGCCAGTGCCGGCGTTGCCCGGCCGGTAGGCGCCGACCGTGATGCTGTCTCCCGCCGTGATGTCGCCCTCGCCCGGAGCACCGGTCACGTTGCCGCGTGCCGCGCTCAGGAAGACTTCGCCGCCGGTGGTGACCAGGTTGGTGAAGCCGATTCCGGTATTGGCATTGTAGGTGCGCAGGATGATGTCGCCGGCGATGTTGATGTCGCCGGACAGCAGGATGCCGTTGTCGGCATCCACCGTGACCGCCGTGCCCTGCAGCACGTTGGCGACCACCGATCCGCCGGCATCGAGCTGGAGAGTGCCCGTGGCGCTGATGGAGCCGGCCGTGGCGGCATCGATGTTGCCCCCGGTCTGAACGTAGACATTGCCCGCCGTGGCGGCAATGCTGCCGTCGAGATTCGCGCTGCCCACGCGGATATCGACGCTGCCGGCCGTGATGGCGCCGACGTTCAGCACGCCGGTTCCGATGTCCAGCAAGCCGGTACCGCCACCGGAGACACCCATGGCCACGCTGTCCGCCGTGATCTGGTCGTCGGCCGTCAAGGTGATGCCGGCGCCTGCGCTGAGGGTGCCCGAGCTCAGGTCGCCCACGTCGATGTCGCCGCCGGCGGCGCTGCCCGTGCCGCCGTTGCCAGGGCGATAGGCACTGATGGCAATCGCGCCGCCCGCAGTGACATCGCCCTCTCCCGCAAGCCCGATGACGTTGCCGCGGTCCGCGGTCAGCGTCACCGCTCCCGCGGCGCTGATCAGGTTGCGGTAGTTGACGCCGGCACCGGCAGCCGTGGCATGCAGCGTAATGTCGCCGCCGGCCGTCGCCGTCTGCCCCAGGCTGATGCCGCCGGGCGCCTCGATGTCGATGGCCCCGGCCGCATTGAGGGTGCCCAGGCTGATGCCGCCCGGCACGGTGAGGTCGATATCGCCGCCGCCCAGCGTGGTGATCGCGTTGCCGGTAATGCCGCCTGCCGACACCAGCAGGTTGCCGTCGAGCTGGAAGGCCGCGCTGGCGCTGGTGCCGAAGTCGACGCTGCTCGTGGTCCTGAGCTCCAGCGTGCCGCCCTGGACGTCGAAGGACGTACCGGTCACGGCAATGCCGCCGTTGCCCTGGAGATAGGCATAGCCGGCGCCGGCGAGGTCCACCCCGCCCACATCGACGAAGCCGCTCTGCGCCTCCACCTTGACGCGGGCATTGCCGGCCGAGCTGCCCCCGCCCTGCGCGGCCAGCGTTCCGGTGCTGATGTCGCCGTTGGTGAACACGATGACGCGGCTGCCGCCGACGTCCTGCAGGCTGACCGTGCCGCCGCCGTCGAGGCCGGCATGGAGCTGCACTTCACCGCCGGTGCTGTTGACGTCGCCGTTGGCGGTCAGGTCGTTGCGTGCCTGGATATCGACATCGGCGGCTGACGTGACGCTGTCCACCGTGATGTCCGTACCGCCGCTGTAGTTGTTGTACAGGAAGACGGAGGCCGCGGTGATGTCTCCGCCCTGGATGCCGCCGGAACCGTTGCTGGCATAGAGGTCGCCACCCTGGGCGATATCTCCCAGGCTGATCACCCCGTTGCTGCTGAGCACCACCAGCGCTCCGCCGACACCGACATCGGCTCCAGCCGTCAGCGACACGCCGTTGTGTCCCTGGAATTCGGCATAGCCGTCGCCCGCCGCCAGGGCCATGTCGATGGCGCCGACGCTGATCGAGGCCGCCCCGGACAGGTCGTCATAGGCCAGCACGTGGATGTCGCGGTCGCCGGATGAACCGCCGCCGTCCGCCGTGAGGTCACCGGTCACCACCGCGCCATGGTTGGTGATGCGGATGCGTGCGCCGGTCACGTCGCCCACCGTCAGCAGGCCTGCGCCATCGCTGCCGGCCGTCAGGATCACGTCGCCGCTGTTGGCCAGCAGCAGGCCGCTGGCCTGGTTGATCGTGATCTGGTCGGCGCCGAGGACGAGATCGCCCGAGGTGATCACCCGGTTGCCGACGATGCGGCCTGCCTGCGCGTCGAGGTTCCCGGTCAGCGAAACCGCGTCGGAGATGCCGGTGCCGAAGGAAAGCTGATCGGCGGCGCGGATCACCAGTTCGCCGCCGTAGCCCGCCGTATAGAGTCCGCCAGCCGCCAGGTTGACGTCCGCGCCGTCCAGGTAGGCATAGCCCTTCGCCCCGGTCGCGATGCCGCCGACGCTGATCGTGCCCGCAGTCGACTGGATGTCGATGTTGCGATCACCCGAGCTGCCGCTGCCGCCGCCGGCGCTGACCGTGCCGCTGATCAGGATATCGCTCTCGTTGCTGATGCTGACGCGGCTGCCGGAGGCGGACACCAGCGTGACCGCGCCGGGACCACCCAGCCCGTTGACGACCAGGTCGCCGCCGTAGCCGCTGGTGTTGGCGCTCAGGGCACCGGTGAACTCGATGTCGCCGCCGGATGCCAGGTCGATGCCGCGAGACGCGCTGAGCGTGCCGCCGCTGATGCTGTCTGCCGCGACCTGCAGGTTGCCGGTCAGGGCGAAGCTGGTTCCGAGGAACAGCGGCCCGGTCGCCAGCGAAAGCTTGAGGGTGCCGTTGCTGCCGACCGAGAAGCTGGTCCCGTCCAGCCCGATGTCGGTGCCGGCGGAGAGCAAGGCACGGCCGCTGCTGCCGCCGATCAGGCTGACGCCGGCGACGTTAAGCGCTCCACCGCCGGCCACGTAGATGTCGAAGTCTCCGGAACCACTGCTGAGGCCGCTGGCCGTCAGCAGGCCGGTGCTGATGTCCGTGGCATGGCTGTCGAGGCTGCTGCCGATCTGGACGCGCGCGCCGGTGACGTTGCGCAGCGCGATGGATCCGGTGCCCGAGTTGCCGAGGTTGGCATCGATGTTGACCAGGCCGCCTGCCAGCAGGGCGTCCGTCGCGGCGCCCGTCGTGCCGTCGACGCTGCGGCTGGAGGTGATGCTGATGCTGCCGCCCGCGTCCAGGTTTCCGACCTTGATGTTGCCCTCGAAGGAGGTACCGCCGAAAGCATTGCCCAGCACGATGTTGCCGTCCGCCACGATGTTGCGCACGTCGAAGCTGCCCAGCGCGGCACCGGAGGCATAGGCCTGGAGATCGACGTTGTGCGCGCCGGCGATGTTGGCGAAGAGGGTGGCGCCGTTGTCGAGGCTGGCGATGACGTTGCCGGTAAAGCCGACCCCGGTGCCGGCCGTCCCGATCGACAGGCCGCCGCCCAGTGCGTTCAGGCGGATGTTGCCGCTGCTGCCGCCGGCGCTGACGGCCTGCGTGACCTGGATACCGTTCTGCCCGGTCAGGCTCACCTCGCCCGGATTGAGCAGGGTGATCGTCCCGATGCCGGAGAGCGGAGCGGCACCGCGGGCATTGATGCGAACCCCCTCGCCGAACAGGAATCCGCCGTCGGCGACGATGCTGCTGAAGCCAATGTCGCCATCGGCCGACAGTGTCACCGCACCTGCCGGGACGGACAGGCCGGCCAGGTCGACGTCCCCGCTGGCATCCATGGTGACGTTACCGCCGGTCACCCCGAGATCCTGCAGTGCCACGATATCGACGCCGTTGGTCGTCGAGACATCCAGGCTGCCCGTGACCGACAGCGGCCCCAGCGGCGAACCCGAGGGCGAGCCCGACGAACCCAGGGTCAGGACTCCCCCGGACGCCGATACATGGACCGTACCGCCGCTGCCGGCGTCCAGATCGCCGGTCAGCGTCACGCCGGCTTCGCCGGAGATATCGATGCTGCCGGGCACGGCCAGGCCCACGGCGCCCAGGTCCACCGCTCCGCCGGAGCCGGTCGCGCGGATCTGGATGCTGCTGCCAGCCGCCATGCCGGCAATGCCGATCGGGCCCGTCGCGGTCACCAGGACATTGCCGCTGGCGGCGCCGAGCACACCGGACAACTGGACTGCCGCACCGGAGCCGGAGGCATCCAGGTTCACGTTGCCGGAGGTCACGATGAGGTCATCGTAGGCCACGATGGCGGTGCTGTTGGCGTCGACGAACAGGTTGCCGGTCACGCTCAGGCCGGATGAGGAGGACCCCAGCGACACATTGCCGCCATCGGCACGCAGGCTGACGCTGCCGCCCGCCTTGGCATCCGCCCGGTCGCGCACGGTCAAGCCGCCCACACCGTAGAGGTTGATCACGCCGGCGGTATTGAGCTGTGCACCGCCGATGTTGGCCGTGCCCAGCGAGCCCTGCGCGTCAACGTCGATATCGCCGGCGGAACCGTTCTGGAATCCGCCATCCGCCGTCAGCAGGCCGGTGTTGATGCTGCCGTCGTTGCCGACAGAGAGCACGATGCGCCCGGCATCCAGCGCCCCCAGGCTCATGGAAGCGCCGTCGCCCGCGGACAGCATGGCGACACCGCCCGCGGTGATGGCCGAATCGAAGGTGATGTCGCCCGGCGTCGTCAGCGTCAGGTCGCCGCCCACGTCGATGGCCCCCGCGGTGATCTCGGGACCGTTGCCGACCAGGCTGCCGTCCACCTGGAGGAATCCGCCAAGCGACAGGATGCCGGAATCGACGCTCAGATCCAGCGTGCCGCCGGTTCCCACCGCGTAGCTGCCTCCGAGGCTGCCGATCCCGTTGGCACCCGACAGCACCACGTAGCCGTCGGCATTGGTCACGCTCACGCTGCCCATCTGCGTGATGGCGCCCGAACCCTCGGCGCGCACGTCGATGATGCCGTTGCTGGCGCTGCCGCCCCCGGTGGTGGAGGTCGCGGTCAGCAGGCCTGCCGAGATGTCGCCATCGAAGGCCTTCAGGCGGATGCTGTCGCCGGTAACACCCTGCACCGCGATGTCGCCGGTCACGGTCTGCAGGTCCACGGCGAGTCCGCCACTGGCCGCACCGCTGAGGCTGATGCCGGTACCCGCCAGGATCGTGAGCGCGGCACCGACATCCAGCCCGGTCGTGGTGACCGTACTGACGGAGCCGTCGGCGTCGATATCTAGGCTGCCGGTGACGGAGACGTCGACCGGCGGAGAAGGCGTGCCCAGTACGACGTTGCCGCCGGCGTCGATATCGATCAGGCCGGCGACCCCAGCGTCGTAGCTGCCGCCGCGCAGGGTCACGTCCTGCGCGGACTGGATCCGCACCTGGCCATCGCTGCCGGACAGGCCCAGTCCGTCGAGCGTCACCGAGCCGCTGTTGACGGTGGTGAGGCGGATGTCACCGCTGGCGGCAAGGCCGCCGGCGGCGGCCAGCCTGGCCACGTTGATGTCGCCACCGGTGGTGAGCAGCCGGATCTCCTCGCCGGTGATCAGGGAGGTGCCCAGGTTGCCGGCACCGTCGATGCCCGCCTCGAAATCCACCAGCGCCGCATCCGCCTGGACCGTGCCGGAGATGGTCAGGTCGTCGCGTGCGCGAATCTGGACCGAGTTGGCGCCGCTCGCGTCGATGCCGGCGATGCTGATGTCCTCGCCGGAGGGGGAGGTATCAGCGCTACCGCTGGTGTTGCGGACCACGATGCTGCCGCCGGCCGCGTTCAGCTTCAGCTCACCCACCGTGATGTCGTCGGCGCCGTCAATCTCGATATCGGCGGCTTCCAGGTCGCCGGTGCTGATGAAGCCTTGCGCCGCGCCGCCGATCAGCTTCAGCCGGCCGCTGACGCGGATGGCGTTGCCGAGACTGTTGTTGAAGATGATGCCGCCATAGCTGCTGCCGCCACCCTGGCGGTTGAAGCCCACGAAATCGTCCTGCACGCCCACGGCACCGAAGCTGCCGGCCGGAGACACGGAGCCGATGCCCAGCAGCAGGCCACCGTTGCCGGTGGCGTTGATCATGCCGTCGGCGCTCGTGCCGCCGACGGACAGGTCGTTGATCTGGATGCGGTGCGTGGCGACGATGGCAACGTCGGTTCCGGCATTGAGCATGCTTTCGATCTGCTGCTCGTAGATCGTCACGTAATCGGTGGTCGAGGAGCTCGGCAGGCCGCCGCCCTGCGCAATGGTGACCACGGTGGGATCGATCAGCACCTGGCCGCCGCGCCCTGCCCGCACCTCGCCGCGCACCCGCAGGCTGCCGTGCCCGGAAAGCTCGATGAAACCGCCGAGACGCCCCGCCGGCCCGGCAGTTGCGGTGATCTGCGAGCCCCGCTCGGTCACCGCCGTCTCTTCGGCGATCAGCCGCACGATGCCGCCGTCTCCGGCGCCGGCGCCGTCCGCCCGGATCACTCCGGTCCCGGTCAGGGTGATATCCCCGTCGGAACGGACGATCACCTTGCCGCCATCCGCGTCGCCGGTGCCGGATGCATCCAGCGTGCCGGAGTTCTCGATGTCGCCGCCCTCGGCCAGCAGGTAGATCTCGCCGTCGCGCTCCTCCACCGACCGGGCGGTGACCTTGCCGCGCTGGTTGATGACATTGCCCATCAGGCTGTGCGCCACCTTGGCATCCAGCACGACGGTGCCGCCGTGGGCGACGATCTCGCCGAGGTTCTCGATACCGGCACGGTCCGACAGGGCCGCGGCGTCGATCGAGTAGCCCACCAGGCCCTCGGCATCCAGCGTCAGCGTCATCCGGCTGCCGGAAGCCAGCAGCACGTCGCCGCCGGGCGCGCTGATCAGGCCGGCGTTCTCGACACGGTCGGCAGCCAGAACGACGAAGCCGGAAGGCCCGGCCGAGATGCGGCCCTCGTTGCGGATGCTGCCGGGAGCGGACGCGCCCTGGGCAAAGACGTGGCGGCCGGACATGAAGTCCTGATCGCGGATGCTGAGGGTGGAGGTCACCAGACCGCCGACGTCGACGCGGGCGCCCGCGCCGAACATCACGCCCTGGGGGTTGACGATGAAGACGCGGCCGTTGGCGCTGAGGTTGCCGAGAATCTCGGACGGCAGGCCGCCGACCACGCGGTTCAGCACCGCGGCGGAGGCATTGGGCTGGTTGAACAGCACGAACTCGTTGCCGCCGACCGAGAACTGCTGCCAGTTGATGATCGCGTTCTGGGAGGTCTGGTTGATGACCGTGCCGCCGGGGGCCGGCGTACCGATCGTCGCCTGCCCGCCGACGACACTGCCGCCGGCCGGTGCCGCCAGCGCCAGTCCTGGCGTCAGCGCGCCGGCCGCGATGCCGTAGAAGCGCCGGAGCGCAGGGGACGACAGCGGACGCAGCTTGAAGGAAGGCTTGCCCATGAAACACTCCCTGAAACCCGGATGGCCTTGACGGCTCTGATGCGCTGCATGCGACGGCAAAACCCGCGGCGCCCGCCATCGCCAGTCCGGCACGGCGGACCCCGCAGGGTTCCAATGGACTCTAGGCGTGGGCTAAACCCCCGTCAACGCTTGTATTTGACGCACTTCACAGCGTCATGAAAGCCGCCTTTCTCACCCCCTGGATGGGGGCTACCAGCCTTCCATGATCTGGTCGACCGGGAACGGCAGCTGGACCCGCTGCCAGACCGCCGCCACGCGCTCGATCACCGGCTGCGCGCGCTTCATCCAGTCCGGGTGGCGCTCCTGGGCACGATCGAAAAGCCTGAACTCCCCCGGCGTCGCGCGGCTGCCGTAGCGGTGGTGGAAAGACTGGGCCAGTTCCTCCATGCGCGGCTTGCCATAGACCACCACCTTGAGATCGCGGTTGGCCGACAGGCCCGTGGTGGCGATGTACAGGTGATACTGCTCCCAATAACGCAAGTAAGCGTCAAAATAATCCATCTGCGCGAGGTTTTCGCCGGAGATGCCAACATACGCCAAGTCCCGCCGGCACCACTCCTCGATGTTCGAACGCAGCGCGAAACGTCCGCTGGCCGGCAAACCCCCGGATTTCTCGTAGGTGGAGATGCAGGAGGCCACCGGATGCCTCAGCGTCACGATGTGCTCCACCGCCTCGCCCAGGACCCGATGGAAGAAGCCGCCGGCGTAGATCCCCTTGGTCAGCTTCTTGGGCACCACGATCTTGCCGCTGTGCCGGGGGCGCTGGCCGAAGAACGCCTCGACCATGACCAGGTACTCCGCCATGGTCTGCAGGCTTACCACCCAGGAGTTGGCGCCCTCGTTGAGCTGGAACGGCCCCGCCTCTGGAAACCCGTCGTGGGCCAGGGCGTTGTGCACGGTGGCGGGATCCATCCCCAGCGCGCGATACAGCTCCTTGGTCAGATAGGATCCGCCGGTACGGGGAATCCCGATGACATTGACGAAGTGGAACTTGAGCTGCAGCTCGCGCAGGGCATTCTGGTTGCCGCTCAGCAGGGCCAGCAGCCAGTGATAGGAGCGGGCCACTGCCACCCGTCCGCGCGGATGGGCCATGACCCGCTCCGCGTCCTTGGGCGCCCGCTGCGCCAGGTCGCGATGGGCGTAGTTCAACTTCTCCGACAGTTGGTCCCCCCACTCGTGGTCGGTGAAGGGGCGGCCATCCACCAGGTGGGCCAGGAAGTCCACGAAGGCCGGGGACACCGGCAGTTCGCGGTCGGTCAGCTTGAGTTCAACGCCCATCGTTCTGTGCGTATTCCAGCAGTCTTGCGAAATTCTCGAGCGACAGCAGGTGGGCATAGACCGCCCGCAGTTCGCCCTTCCTGGCCATGGCCTTGAAATCCCTGGCCTGGAGCTCCGCCAGCTTCTCCTCATCCACGCGGAACAGCCCCTGCAGGCGGCTCCGCTCACCCTGCCTGGGCATGGCAACGGCGTCGAAAGGCACCAGCAGGCCCAGCGCCTCCAGCCGCTGCATCAACGCGCGGGTCTGCTGCCTGGCGCCTTCCATGGCCTCCAGCAGCCTGTGCGCGGCCTCCCAGGCCGGCGTGGGCACGCCATCGGCGCCGAACAGCGGCTGCGCGCTGCCTTTCTCCAGGGCGGAAGGATCCACGCAGACCAGGCGCTGCGGCGCGGCACCTGCCTCCCCCGCCAGTTCGGCGATGCAGAAGGGATGGCGCCGGAAATAGGCCGGCAGGTAGGTCTGCGACCGCCACTGGCCCTGCGCATCGACGAAAAGGTTCTGCCGGGCCTTGAGCCCGAGGATGGCCATGGGCAGGAACTCCCCGCTCCTGGGCTCCCGCACGAAGGCAATGGGATAGTCCAGAGCCGCCTTGAAGAACTCGGCGGCATTGAGGAAGGCGGCGTTGATCCCCGAGCTCCAGGCAAAGCCGGCATCCCTGCGCAGCCCCATCCCGGCATGCTTCTGCTTGTCCAGGGGCTCTACCACCGCATACCCCGGCGGGGCGATCAGCTTGACGCTCTTGGCCATGTTCTCCCTTTTTGTCCTGCCGCAGGCCCTGCGGAACACTAGCCGCCCGGAACCTTCCCCGGCAACCTGCCCGGGGCCGTAACGCGGTAAAATTTCCGTACTACAAGAACCCGGAGCCCGCGATGCTGATCACCAACGCCCATATCATCAACGAGGGACACGAAACCGCCGCCGATCTGCTGATCGTCAACGGCCGCATCGAAAAGATCGCCAGCAAGATCGACGCTCCGGCCGGCACGGTGGTGTACGACGCCCGCGGACAGTGGCTGCTGCCCGGCGTGATCGACGACCAGGTCCATTTCCGCGAACCCGGCCTGACCCACAAGGGCGACCTGTTCACCGAGTCCCGCGCCGCGGTGGCGGGCGGCACGACCTCGTACTTCGACATGCCGAACAACATCCCGGCGATCACCACGCGCGAGCTGCAGCGCCAGAAGTACGCCATGGCCGAGGGCCGCAGCTTCGCCAACTACGCCTTCTACTTCGGCGGCGCCAACGACAACCTCGAGGAGATCGCCGCGCTGCAGCGCAACGAAGCCTGCGCGATCAAGGTCTTCATGGGCGCCTCCACCGGCAACATGCTGGTCGACAACCCCGCCACGCTCAACGGCATCTTCGAACGCGCGCCGATGCTGGTGGTGACGCACTGCGAGGACACGCCGATGATCAAGGCCAACGAGGAAGCCGCACGCCAGAAATACGGCGAGGATGTACCCTGGTCCGAGCACCCCAACATCCGGTCTGCCGAGGCTTGCTACCAGTCCACGCTGCTGGCCACCACGCTGGCGAAGAAGCACAACGCCGACCTGCACGTGCTGCACCTGACCACGGCGCGTGAGCTGTCCTTCTTCACGCCGGGCCCGATCCAGGGCAAGAAGATCACGGTGGAAGCCTGCGTGCACCACCTGGCGATGGACGACCGCGACTACGCCGCCCTCGGCGCCCTGATCAAGTGCAACCCGGCGATCAAGACCCCCGAGGACCGCATCGCCCTGGTCAAGGCCGTGATGGAGGACCGCATCGACATCGTCGCCACCGACCACGCGCCGCATACCGCCGAAGAGAAGGCCAACAAGTACTTCAAGGCACCCTCCGGCCTGCCGCTGGTGCAGCACTCGTTGCTGATGCTGATCGACCTGGTCAAGCGCGGCGAGATGAACATGCGCACGGTGGTGCGCAAGACCAGCCACGCCGTGGCCGACCGCTTCGGCATTCCCGACCGCGGCTACATCCGCGAAGGCTACTGGGCCGACCTGGTGCTGGTGGACCCGCACGGCAGCACCACCGTCCACAAGCCCGACGTGCTCTACAAGTGCGGCTGGTCGCCGGTGGAGGGACGGACCTTCCCGGCCCGCATCCTCACCACCTGGGTCAACGGCGAGATCGTCTACCGCGACGGCCAGGTCATCGGCGCGCCCCGGGGCCGGCGCATCCAGTTCGTCTAGCCGCCGCGGCAGCCCCCCCGAAAAGGGGGTTGCGCGCCTCGCGGCCGGGTTCAAGATGGTTTCAGGCGATTCGTCCCCGGGAGACGCAGGAAGCGCGTGCTCGACCGGGCTGACCGAGGGCGTCGCCGGACCGGCCGGAAGGGCGGCCGGCCCTACGATCTCGTTGGGGGGGTGCCATGCTTTTCCTCGTCAGCTGGAACGCTGCGCCCGAATGCCGGGACGCGGCGGTGGATCGCTTCCTCGAAACGCTCGACCGGAAGACCGAAGGGGTGAAGCTGGTGGGCCGCTGGCATGCCGTAGGTCCCGTCGCGGGCTTCGCGCTGGCCGAAGCGGCGGACTCCCAGGCGATCATGCTCTGGGTCGGGCACTGGACGGACCTGTTCGCCGTCACGGTCTATCCCGCGATCAACGACGAGCAACTGCGCCAGGCGATCACGCGCGGCAAGCACAACTCGCCCTCGGAGGCCCGCCGCTCGATCGAGATTCCCGCCGGCTTCCTTGCCGCCAACGCCGACAAGCTGCGCCCTGCGCGCAGCGAAACAGCCCGCTGAACAGCCGCGCGCGGATTTGCAGCCCGGGCGACGGTCGGCGAGGCTAGGCGTTCTGACGAGATCGAGAACGCCGATGCCCGCTACCGCCGCGCCCTGCCCCTGGTGCCTGTCCACGCCGCAATACCGCGAGTACCACGACCGCGAGTGGGGCGTACCGGTGCGCGACGACCGGGTGCTGTTCGAGTTCCTGATCCTGGAGGGCGCACAGGCCGGCCTGTCCTGGCGCACGATCCTCGAACGCCGCGAAGGCTACCGCAAGGCCTTCGCCGACTTCGACCCGCAGAAGGTGGCGCGCTACACCGACGCGAAGCTGGAGAAGCTGCTGCAGGATCCCGGCATCATCCGCAACCGTCTCAAGGTCTGGTCGGCCCGCGCCAATGCCCAGGCCTTCCTGGCCGTGCAGAAGGAATTCGGCAGCTTCGCCGCCTATCAGTGGGGCATCGTCGGCGGCAAGCCGCTGGTGAACCGCTGGAAGTCGATCAAGGAAGTGCCGGCGCGCACCGAGGTCTCCGATGCCTTCAGCAAGGACCTGCAGAGGCGCGGCTTCAAGTTCGTGGGCAGCACCATCATCTACGCCCACATGCAGGCCACCGGCATGGTCAACGACCATCTCGTGAGCTGCCCGCGCCACAAGCAGGTCGGGCGTTGATCCCGCTGTTCATGCGGGAGCGGCTTTAGCCGCGGCCCTCTGCGTCGCCCCCGGAAGGATCGCGGCTGGAGCCGCTCCCACGGGGGGCCCCTCAAACCGTCAGGTGATGCTTCACCAGGTCGTCGCTGAGGGCCGGGATCGCTCCCTGCGCCACCACGCGGCCCTTGTCCAGGATGCGGAACTCGCTGGCCACGCGGCGGGCGAACGGCAGCTTCTGCTCCACCAGCAGCACGGTCAGGCCGGTGTCCTGGTTCAGCCGCAGGATCAGGTCGCCGATCTCCTGCACGATGTTGGGCTGGATGCCCTCGCAGGGCTCGTCCAGGATCAGCAGCCTCGGGTCGTACACCAGTGCGCGGCCGATGGCGAGCTGCTGCTGCTGGCCGCCGGACAGGTCGCCGCCGCGGCGCCGGGCCATCTGCTTGAGCACCGGGAAGGTGGCATAGACCCTTTCCAGCGCCTCGGCCTGCCCGCTCTTGCGCACGTAGAGCCCCAGGCGCAGGTTCTCCTCCACCGTGAGCTGCGGGAAGATCTCGCGACCCTGCGGCACGTAGCCGATGCCCATGCCGGCGCGGCGGTCGGCGGCGATGCGGCGGATGTCCCTGCCCTCGTAGAGGATCTCGCCGCTGGCCACCGGAAGCAGGCCCATCACCGCGCGCAGCAGCGTGGTCTTGCCCATGCCGTTGCGGCCCATCAGGCAGGTCACCGAGCCGGTGGCCACGTCCAGGTCCACGTCCCAGAGGGTATGGCTGCCGCCGTAGAACTGGTTGACGCCCTTGACGCTCAGCACCGCGGTTCTCCCAGGTAGACCTCGATCACCTTCGGGTCGTTCTGGACCTCGTCGATGGTCCCCTCGGCCAGCACCGAGCCCTGGTGCAGAACGGTGACGGTACGGGCGATGGAGCGCACGAAATTCATGTCGTGCTCCACCACCACGACGGAGTGCTTGCCGGCCAGCGAGGTCAGCAGTTCGGCGGTGCGCTCGGTCTCCTGCGGTGTCATGCCGGCCACCGGCTCGTCGACCAGCAGCAGGGCCGGGTCCTGCATCAGCAGCATGCCGATCTCCAGCCACTGCTTCTGCCCATGCGACAGGGAGCCGGCGCGGGCGCTGCGATGATCCTTGAGGCCGATGGTCTCGAGCACCTCGTCGATGCGCGTCAGCTGCTCCGGCGTGAGCCGTGCGAAAAGCATCTTCCAGACCGACTTGTCGCCGGCCATGGCCAGTTCCAGGTTCTCGAACACGCTGTGCTCGGAGAACACCGTGGGTTTCTGGAACTTGCGGCCGATGCCGGCCTGGGCAATCTCCGGCTCACCCAGGGTCAGCAGATCCAGGGTCTGGCCGAACCAGACCGAGCCGGTGTCCGGTCGTGTCTTGCCGGTGATGACGTCCATCATCGTGGTCTTGCCGGCACCGTTGGGCCCGATGATGCAGCGCAGTTCGCCGGGTGCGACGTAGAGCGACAGGTCGTTGAGTGCACGGAAACCGTCGAAGCTGACCGTCACGCCCTCGACGTAGAGGATGATGTTGTGGGTCAGGTCCAGGCTGGGCGCCGAGCTGCTGCCGCGGCGTTGCAGCACGCGGCCGAAGGCGCCGCCGAATCGCCCGGCCATGCCCATCGAAGTGGGTGCGTTCATGTGCTGATCGCGCGCGCGCGGCGCTGCCTCAGGGTTTGGAGCTTGTGCTTCAGGTCCGGCAGCAGGCCGACGACGCCGCGCGGCAGGAACAGCGTGACGACCACGAACAGCGCGCCCAGGACATACAGCCAGGCGTCCGGCAAGGCGTCGGTCATGACGGTCTTGGCATAGTTCACCATGATGGCGCCGACCACCGCGCCGTAGAGCGTGCCGCGGCCGCCGACCGCGACCCAGATCACGACCTCGATCGAGTTGATCGGCGCGAACTCACCGGGGTTGATGATGCCCACCTGCGGCACGTACAGCGCGCCGGCCACGCCGGCCAGCATGGCCGAGAAGGTGAACAGCCAGAGCTTGTAGTTCTCCACGCGGTAGCCGATGAAACGGGCTCGGCTCTCGGCGTCACGGATGGCCTGCACCACGCGGCCGAAGCGCGAGCGCACGATCGCACGGCAGGTGAAGTAGCCGGCACCGAGCGCCACGGCCGTGGCCATGAACAGCACGATGCGGGTTTCCGGGTGCTTCAGGTCAAAGCCAAGGAGGTCCTTGAAGTCGGTCAGGCCGTTGTTGCCGCCAAAGCCCATTTCATTGCGGAAGAAAGCCAGCAGCAGGGCATAGGTCAGTGCCTGCGTGATGATCGACAGGTAGACGCCGGTGACGCGCGAGCGGAAGGCGAGCCAGCCGAACACGCCGGCCAGCAAACCCGGCGCGAAAAGGACCATCAGCATCGCGAACGGGAACACGTCCATGCCGTGCCAGAACCAGGGCAGTTCCTTCCAGTTGAGGAACACCATGAAATCCGGCAGGACCGGGTCGCCGTAGACGCCTCGCGTGCCGATCTGGCGCATCAGGTACATGCCCATGGCGTAGCCGCCCAGCGCGAAGAAGGCCGTGTGCCCGAGGCTCAGGATGCCGCAGTAGCCCCAGATCAGGTCTACCGCCACCGCCAGCAGGGCGTAGCACATGTACTTGCCGATCAGGGTGACGGTGTAGCCCGACAGGTGCAGAACGTGTCCTTCCGGCACGGCCAGGTGCAGGATCGGCACCAGCAGGGTGACGATGGCCAGCACGGTGAGGAAGACACCGCTGGGGCGGTCCTCGCGCATCATCACCTGGTAGGGCGTCGGCGGCGCCGGCTTGAAAGCCGGGCGCGGGGCGGCGGGTTCGGCAGCGGTGCTCATCAATGACCCTCCGCAGCACGGCCCTTCTGCGGGAACAGTCCGCGGGGCTTGCGCTGGATGAACAGGATCAGGGCCACGAGCACGAGGATCTTGGCCAGCACGGCACCGGCATAAGGCTCCAGCAGCTTGTTGACCACACCCAGCGCCATGCCGCCGATCAGCGTGCCCCAGAGGTTACCCACGCCGCCGAACACCACGACCATGAAGGAATCGATGATGTAGGCCTGGCCGAGGTTGGGGCCGACGTTGGTCAGTTGCGACAGCGCCACGCCGGCGATGCCGGCGATGCCGGCGCCGAGGCCGAAGGTGGCGGCGTCGACCCAGTCAGTGCGTACACCCATGGCCTTGGCCATGCCGCGGTTCTGCGACACGGCGCGTACCTTCAGGCCCAGCGAGGTGCGCTTGAGAACGCCCAGCAGCAGCGCAAAGACCATGAGGGCAAAGATCAGGATGTAGAGACGGTTGTAGGTGATCGAGAACACGTCGTTGATCTGCCAGACGCCGCTCATGAACTCGGGGATCGCGACCGGGCGGTTGTTGGCGGAGAAAATCGACCGCACCAGCTGCTGCAGCACCAGGGAAAGGCCAAAGGTGGCCAGCAGCGTCTCGAGCGGCCGGCCGTAGAGGTGCCGCACGATGACGCGCTCGATGGCGACGCCGAAGGCTCCGGACACCAGGAAGGCGGCGGGGATCGACAGCAGCAGCGCCAGGCCGGTGTTCTGCGGCATGAGCAGCTGCATCACATAAGCGGTGTAGGCACCGAGCATGATCAGCTCGCCATGCGCCATGTTGATCACGCCCATCACGCCGAAGGTGATGGCCAGGCCGATCGCCGCCAGCACCAGCACCGAGCCGAGGCTCAGGCCGAAGAACAGGGTCTCGACGCCTTGGTAGAAGCTGCGCCAGGAGTCGATGCTGCGCACCGCCGCCCCGGCGGCATTGCGCACCGCCGCGTCGGCATCGGCCTCGTCGCCGCTAGCCATCCGCGACAGCCGGTTGTAGACCTCGGTGCTGCGGTCGCCGTCCAGGCTCGCGATGGCGGCCAGCCGCTGCGCCGGTTCCTCCGAAGCCAGCCCGGCGAGCGCCAGGGCCAGTTCGATCTCATGCTTCACCGCGGCGTCGGTCTCCTGCGGCAGGCGCGCCTGCAACGCCGCCACCGCGGACTCGTCCAGTTCACGGCGCATCTCGCGCACCGCCTCGATGCGCATGCCCGGTTCCGCGCTGGCCAGGCCGAACTGCGCCAGCAAGCCCTTCAGCGCCTTGCGCAGGCGGTTATTGGTCCCGATCTTCTCCAATTCGTCGGGCGAGGCCGGCGTCGCCGCCGCGCCGCTGAGGGCGTCGGTATAGCCGCCCTCGCCTTCAAGGTAGGCATGCCCGGCGGCATCGGCATGAAGCTTGCCGTCGAGCCAGCCCCGCAACAGGGTCAGGGCCTGGGGATGGGCGCTGCGCGCGATCCTGCCGGCCAGTTCCTCCTTCTCCAGGTAGGAGGCCGTGGGCAAAGCCGCCACGGCCGTATCGAATTCATGGCCGGCGGCAGCCTGCGCCATCGCGGCACCGGCCTGCAGGCAGAACATAAAAAGCAGCAGCGGTCGGCACAGAAGTGCGAGCCAGCTCCTGTACCGCCGCTGCTGATTCCTTCGGAGATGCATATTCGTTTTCACGCAATAAGCGGGCCGGGAAAGCCGGCTCCCGGGATCGGGAGCCGGCTTTCCGCGTCAGGGCTCAGTAGTTCTGGCCCGAGCACTTCTTGGTCTTGGTGTTGTAGTTGCCGCACTTGAGCTTGACCCAGTCGGCTTCCACGTCCTTGCTGCCCGGGAGGTAGTCGGACCAGGCGTCGCCCGCGACCTCACCCTTGGTCTGCCAGACGATGTCGAACTGGCCGTCCTCGCGGATCTCGCCGATGTACACCGGCTTGGTCAGGTGATGGTTCGGCAGCATCTTGGCGGTGCCGCCGGTCAGGTTCGGCACTTCCAGGCCGATGATGGCGTCGCTGACCTTGGACACGTCGGTGGTCTGGGCCTTCTCCACCGCCTTGACCCAGAGCTTGAAGCCGATCACGGTCGCCTCCATCGGATCGTTGAAGGTGCGGTCCGGCTTCTTGATGAACTTCTGCCAGGTGGCGATCTCGGCCTT
The DNA here is from genome assembly GCF_002930645.1 of Solimonas fluminis. Taxonomy (GTDB): domain Bacteria; phylum Pseudomonadota; class Gammaproteobacteria; order Nevskiales; family Nevskiaceae; genus Solimonas_A; species Solimonas_A fluminis. The sequence continues at coordinate 22,982 of NZ_PSNW01000001.1, forward strand.
GTTGGCCTTGGTGTTGATGCTCTGGAAGTAGTTCCAGGCCGCGAGGTGGCCGACCAGGGGCTTGGTGTCGAGGCCCGCCAGTTCCTCCTCGCCCACCGAGAAGGCCACGACCGGGATGTCCTCCGCCGAGATCTTCTGGTTGCCCAGCTCCTTGTAGAACGGCACGTTGGCGTCGCCGTTGATGGTGGAGACCACCGCCGTCTTCTTGCCCGCCGAACCGAACTTCTTGATGTCCGCCACGATCGACTGCCAGTCGGAGTGACCGAAAGGCGTGTAGTTGATCATGATGTCTTCCTGCTTCACGCCCTTGCTCTTGAGGTAGGCCTCGAGGATCTTGTTGGTGGTGCGCGGATAGACGTAGTCGGTGCCGGCCAGGACCCAGCGCTTCACGCCAATGTCCTTCATCAGGTAATCCACCGCCGGGATCGCCTGCTGGTTGGGCGAGGCGCCGGTGTAGAACACGTTCTTGGACGATTCCTCGCCCTCGTACTGCACCGGGTAGAACAGCAGGCCGTTGTTCTTCTCGAACACCGGCAGCACGGACTTGCGCGAGACCGAGGTCCAGCAGCCGAACACCACGTCGACCTTGTCCTTGACCAGCAGCTGCTCGGCCTTCTCGGCGAACAGGGGCCAGTTGGAGGCCGGGTCCACGACCACGGCTTCCAGCTTCTTGCCCATGACGCCGCCCTTCTTGTTCTGCTCGTCGATCAGCATCAGGACGGTGTCCTTCAGCGTGGTCTCGGAGATCGCCATGGTGCCGGACAGCGAGTGCAGCACGCCGACCTTGATGGTGTCGGCGGCCTGGACCGCGAAGCTCGCTGCGCCGAGCGCCACGGCCGCCAGAATGGTTTTGAGTTTCATTACAGAGACTCCGTTGCTAAGGTGTGGATGACTGCGCCAGCCGCTGACGGATGGCGCAGTCTCATGACGCCGATGGCGTCGGATCAGAACGTGAACAGGGCTTCGATCGCGAACGAGTCCGAATCGCCGTTGGTGTCGGATTCGTCCATGCGGTATTCGCCCACCAGCAGCAGGTTGTCGGCGACCTTGTAGCTGGGCGACAGGGTGATGGCGCTGCCGTCGTCGACGGTGGCACCGCCGGCGTCCTGAATCTCGAAGTCGTGATAGCGGAGCGTGATGCCGTAGGGGCCCTTGGCGTAGTTGGCCATCAGCAGGTAGCCATCGCCGTCGCCGTCGACGACCGCGCTGGAATCGCCGTACTCGACCGTGTTGTATTCGCCCGCGAAGGTGAACCCGGCGACCGCGTAGGAAACCCAGACGTTGATGATGTCCGTGTCGGTGTCGTTGTCCGCGATGTAGAACGCCTTCGCGGTCAGCCCTTCGATGGGCATCACGGCCAGGCCGAATTCGTATCCCTTCTTGTCGTCGACGCCCTCGACGTTGTTCCGGTCGTTCGGATTGAAGGCGCTGGTGACGGCGGACCCCATGACGGCGAACTTGCCGCCGTTGTAGTAGGCCGACACGCCATTCTGGTAGTAGCCGTAGAAGTACTTGGCGTAGCCGGTGCCGCTGTACTGGAACAGGCCGGTGGGCTCCTCGGTTTCCCAGCCGCTGTAGCTCAGAAAGCGGCCCGCTTTCACGCTGAACTTCTCGGTGAACGCCTTGGTGATAAAGGCCTGCTCGACGAAGGTCTCGTCGTCGCTGCCGTCGAAGCCCTCGCCGTACTCGATATCGACCTGGGCGGAAACACCGCCCGAACCGGCGTACTTGAAGTCCATCTCGAACTGGTCGATGCCGACGCTCTCCGTGCTGGATCCGCTGTCGGGGTTGACCGATGAATACGACATGTCGAGAAAGCCGGTGACGCTGAGGCCGTTGCCAAGCTCGATGTCGGCCTGTGCGACCGGCATGGCACCCGCCGCGCCCACGGCCATCAGCGCCGACGCCCAGCGCGTTGCCTTGCCGACCCTGTTCATGCGCCGCGCTCCCATTTCCTTCTTACTCACGTTCCATCTCCCTGTGTGTACATCCGTCAATGGGCCTGGGCCCGAGAAAATCCTTGCCTTCCCCGGCCGGCCGAAGCGGCCCTCCCAACGGGTTCGCTGCGGCCGGACGCGTGGTCGGAGGCAGGGGGCAGGCCTGGATCGGGGATGGCGGCATCCTTCTTGCTTCGCCGACCCCGCGCCCCTTCAGGCGGCACCGCTCCCTTCGCCAGAACAGGCTAGGCGGCGGGTCGGGACACCGGTATGGGGTAATTGGCGTAAGGGGGTGGGGTATTTGACGTAGATGCAAAGCCCAGGCGCCCCGGCATCATCTGGCCGTGCGTGGAGAGGTCAACCAGAACCTAGAGAGATGGCACAGACGGATTCGAGAACAGGCGGCGATGCCGCGGCGGGCTGCGGGGCCCTGCCGTGACGGTATCGTTGCAGCCCCAGGCGGCACCCGCGCGCAGCCGCCAGCTCATCGTTCGCGAGCGGCGGCGGTACAACAAATGGGTAGGCAGCCAGACCCTGGAGGACTACGCGCTGCGCTATACCGCCGAAAAGGCACGCAAGTACTCCTCGTTCCGGGTGGCCAATACCGCGTTCGGCGCCATCTCCTTCCTGGCCTGCGAGGCCATCGGCGCGACCCTGACGCTGGCTTACGGCTTCGCCAATGCCGCCACGGCCATCGCCCTGGTCTGTGCACTGATGTTCTTCATCGGCCTGCCGATCGCCCGCTATGCCGCGCGCTTCGGCCTGGACATCGACCTGCTGACCCGCGGCGCCGGTTTCGGCTACATGGGCTCCACGATCACCTCGCTGATCTACGCCTCGTTCACCTTCCTGCTGCTGGCGATCGAGGCCAGCATCATGTCCGGCGCCCTGCACCTGCTGTTCCGCATTCCCCTGTGGCTGGGCCACATCATCAGCGCGCTGCTGGTCATCCCCATCGCCATCTACGGCATCCGCATGATCAGCCGCGTGCAACTGGCGACGCAGCCGGTCTGGCTGATCCTGCAGTTCGCGCCCTTCGTGTTCCTGCTGATGTCCGGCGGGCGGGAGATGGCCGGGTGGACGCACTTCCCCGGCCGCCAGGGCGCCGCGGACGGCAGCCTGGACCCCATGCATTTCGCGATCTGCGCCTCCACCCTGCTGTCGCTGCTGCCGCAGATCGGCGAGCAGGCGGACTACCTGCGCTTCCTGCCGGATAGCCGCAAGATCGGCCGCTGGCGCTGGTGGACCGCATTGCTGACCACCGGGCCGGGCTGGGTCTTCATGGGCGGCATCAAGCTGATGGCCGGCTCCTTCCTGGCCTATTTCGCGCTGAATCACGGGCTCAGCGAGGCCAGCGCGGCGGAACCGGCGGAGATGTTCTTCGTCGTCTTCCGGGAGATGCTGGGTTCGCCCCTCGTCGCCCTGGTACTGACCGGCGTATTCGTCATCACCTGCCAGCTCAAGATCAACGTCACGAATGCCTACGCCGGCTCCATCGCCTGGTCCAACTTCTTCTCGCGCCTCACCCACGCCCACCCGGGCCGCGTGGTCTGGCTGGTGTTCAACGTCCTGCTCGCGCTGCTGCTGATGCAGGTCGGCATCCTGCACGTCATCGAAACCGTGCTGGTGCTGTACGCCAACTTCGCCGTGGCCTGGATCGGCGCCCTGACCGCCGATCTGGTCATCAACAAGCGCCTGGGCCTCAGCCCCGCCAGCATCGAGTTCAAGCGCGCTCACCTGTACGACATCAACCCGGTCGGCGTCGGCGCGATGGCCGCGTCGATCATCGTCTCCACGGCCGCCTTCATCGGCACGCTGGGCCCCATGGCCCAGGCCCTGTCCCCCTTCGTGGGTCTGGCCGTCGCCTTCGCGATGGCCCCGCTCATCGCCTGGCTGACCCAGGGCCGCTACTACATCGCGCGCAACGCCGACGGCCTGTCGACCCGTGCCGAGCAGTTCTGCTCCATCTGCGAGAACAGCTTCGAGCGCAGCGACATGGCCCTGTGCCCCGCCTACAACGGCCCCATCTGCTCGCTCTGCTGCACCCTGGACGCGCGCTGCCACGACGTCTGCAAGACCAACAGCCGCTTCAACGAGCAGGTCACCCAGCTGCTGTCGCGGTTCCTGCCACAACGCTGGCTCAGCGGGGAATACAGCGGCACCGGCCAGTTCGTCGGCACCTTCCTGCTGTTCAACCTGGTCATCGTCTCGCTGCTCGGCTTCATCTACCTGCAGTACGTCGCCGCCTCGCCCGGGGACGCGGAAGTCGTCGGCCACGCGCTGATGATCGTGTTCTTCGCCCTGCTGGTGGTCACCGGCATCTCGGCCTGGCTGCTGGTGCTGGCCCAGCACAGCCGCCAGGCCGCCGAGCAGGAAACCCGGCACCAGACCGCGATGCTGATGGACGAAATCGAGGCGCACGAGAAGACCGACGCCGCACTGCAGAAGGCCAAGGAGCTCGCCGAAAGCGCCAACGAGGCCAAGAGCCGCTACATCGTCGGCATGAGCCACGAGATCCGCTCGCCGCTCAACGCGATCCTCGGCTATGCGCAGCTGCTGGAGCGCGGCACCGCCAGGCCCGAGAACGCCATCCAGGTCATCCGGCGCAGCGCCGGCCACCTGTCGAACCTGGTCGACGGCCTGCTCGACATCTCCAAGATCGAGAGCGGCATCCTGCGCCTGAGCCGCGACAAGGTGCCTTTTGCCGAATTCCTCGACCAGATGGCCGACATGTTCCGCATGCAGGCCTCGGCCAAAGGCATCGAGTTCCGCTACGCGCGGCCGGAGCTGCTGCCGGCCGCGGTCAACACCGACCAGAAGCGCCTGCGCCAGATCCTGATCAACCTGCTGTCGAACGCGATCAAGTACACCCGCGACGGCCACGTGGGCCTGGCGGTCCGCTATCCGTCCAGCCAGGTCGCCGAGTTCGAGGTCAGCGACAGCGGCATCGGCATCCGCCCCGAGGACCTCGAGAGCATCTTCAAGCCCTTCGAGCGCGGCGGCATGCCCGGCATCCAGGGCGTGCCCGGCGTCGGGCTCGGGCTGACCATCACCAAGGTCCTCGTGCAGATCATGGGCGGCGAGATCGCCGTGCGCAGCACGCCCGGGCAAGGCAGCCTGTTCTCGGTCCGCCTGTACCTGTCGGAGGCCTCGGCCGGCAGCGTGAGCACGGAGCGGCGCCGCATCGTCGGCTATCTCGGCCCGCGCGTGACCGTGCTGATGGCGGACGACGATCCGGCGCACCGCGGCCTGATGGAGGGCGTCCTGCGCCCGCTCGGCATCAACCTCTTCGCCGCCAGCGATGGCCTGGGCGGACTGGAGCTGGCCAGCGAATGCAACCCGCATCTGGTCATGCTCGATATCGCGATGCCCGGCATGAGCGGCTGGGAAGTCGCCGAAACCCTGAGGGCCCTCGAGGCCCCGCAGCCGAAGATCATGATGGTGTCGGCCAACGCCCACGACTACAGTCCCGGCGGCGACGGCAATGCCGTGCACGACGCCTTCCTGGTCAAGCCGATCGACGTGGACACCCTGCTCGAACGGCTCGGCAGCCTGCTGGGACTGCGCTGGATCTACGAAGGCGAGGAACCGGCCAGCGAGCCGCCGCCCGCGTTGAACGCCAGCGAGCGCCCGCCGCTATCGGCGCGCCCGTTCATCGACGAGCTGGTGCGCCTCGGCCGCATCGGCCATGTGCGCGGCATCGAGGCCAAGCTCAAGGAAATGCAGTCCCAGGTGCCGGAGAGCGACGCCTTCGCCCAGCGCCTGCTGAGCCTGGTCGCCGGATTCGACATGAAGGGCTACACCCAGCTGCTCGACAGCGTGCGCGAAGAGGCCGGCAGCGATGCATGACACGGGCGAGAAGCGGCGCGACATCGTCCTGGTGGTCGACGACACGCCGGGCAACCTGAGCTTCCTGACGGATACGCTCGACCAGGCCGGAGTCACCGTGCTGGTGGCCACCGACGGCACCAGTGCCCTGGCGCTGGTCGACCAGATCACCCCGGACCTGATCCTGATGGACGCGGTGATGCCCGGCCTGGACGGCTTCGAAACCTGCCGCCGCCTCAAGCAGGACAAGCAACTGTCCCATGTGCCGGTGATCTTCATGACCGGACTCTCCGAGAGCTGGCACGTCGTCAAGGGCCTGGAGGTCGGCGGCGTCGACTACGTCACCAAGCCGATCGTCGTCGACGAACTGCTCGCCCGCATCCGTGTGCACCTGGCCAATGCGCGGCGTGCCCACGGCACCCGCGCCGCCCTCGACGCCACCGGCCGTTACCTGCTGTCCACCGACCAGGCCGGAGAGCTTCAATGGTGCACCCCGCGCGCGGCGCAGCTGCTGTCGGAGCTGTTCGCCGGCGCCGACGACCATGGCCTGCCGCCGGCAGTCGCCGAGCGCCTGCGCCAGCTGCGCCAACAGGGAGCCGAACAGCAGGACAGCGCCTTCATCGAGTTCGACGGCCGCCGGCTGGAGTTCTCCTATATCGGCACGACCAGCCCCTCCGAGTTCCTGTTCCGGCTCGCCGACGTCAGCCCCGGGCGGGAAGAGCGCACCCTGCAGGACGCACTGTCGCTGACGGCCCGCGAGGCCGATGTGCTGGTGTGGATCAGCCGCGGCAAGGCCAACCGCGAGATCAGCGAGATCCTCGGCATCAGCCACCGCACGGTGAACAAGCATCTCGAGCAGGTCTTCGAAAAGCTGGGCGTCGAGAACCGCGCGGCCGCCGCGGCCCGCGCCGTCCGCATCCTCAATCAATGAACCCATGGAGCCAACACCCGTGAAACCCATCCATCCCACGCTGAGGCGGATCGCCCTGGTCGCGGTGCTGTTCATGCCGATGATGGCGGAGGCGCACCCCGGCCACACGGGCTTCGCCCTGCGCGACGGCTTCCTGCATCCCTGGCTGGGCCTGGACCACCTGCTGGCGATGCTGGCCGTCGGCCTGTGGGCCCGTCAGGGGCAGGGCCTGTCCGCTGGCGGAAACCGCCGCCCGCTGCTCCTGCTCCCTGCCCTGTTCATCCTGGCCGTCGCCCTGGGGGCGATCGCGGGTGAACGCCTCGGAGGCAGCGGCGTGGTCGAATCCCTGATCGCCGCTTCGCTGATCGCGCTGGGCGCCCTGCTCGCGGCGGCCCGCGGGCTCCCCCTGGCCATCAGCATCACCCTGGTCCCGGCAATGGGCCTGGTTCACGGCTGGGCTCACGGTGCCGAGATGCCGGCCGACGCGCCGATGCAGGCCTGGTTTGCCGGCTTCCTGTCGGCGACCGCATTGCTGCACCTGTGCGGCATCGGCCTCGCCAGCCTGGCGATGAGGCGGGATGCCGCCCTGGCCCTGCGCGCCGGCGGCGTCGGCCTGGCCGCGGTCGGCTGCGGCCTGCTGGCGGGCCTCTGAGCGCTGCGGGAACTGCCATGTCGAGCATCGCCGCAAGACCTGTCGTGATCATGGGACGGCCCTACGCGCAGCGCCGCTCCTGGCGCGCGAGCATCCGCATGCAGGTGGATGCCCCGGCCGGACGCAGCCGCTTGCGCGACTGCGAGCATTCCGGCCCGCTGCGGATCCAGAAAGTCCTGTATCCGCAGGGCGAGCGGCTGGCGCAGCTGCTGTTGCTGCATCCCCCGGGCGGCATCGCCGGCGGCGACCAGCTGGCTGTCGAGCTCAGCGTGGAAGAGAACGCCCACGCGCTGCTGACCACCCCCGGCGCGGGCAAATGGTACAAGTCCGGCGGCGACGTCGCGCGCCAGGACGTCGCGCTCAAGGTCGCCGCGGGCGCGGCGCTGGAATGGTTTCCGCAGGAAGCCATCGTGTTCGACGAGGCGGTGGCCGAGCAGACGCTGACCATCGACTGCACCGCGGACGCGCGCTGCTGCGGCTGGGACATTGTCGTGCTGGGACGGCAGGCCCGTAACGAACGCTTCATGGCCGGCCGCTGGTCCCAGCACATCGAGATTCGCCGCGACGGCCGCCTGCTGTGGCTGGAACGCAGCCGCATCCAGGGCGACGATGAACTGCTGAAATCCGTGGTCGGCTGGAACCGGCACCACGTCAGCGGCCTGCTTTGGGCTACCGGCTTCACGCCGGACGAGGCGCTGATCGACCAGTGCCGCAGTTCCGGGGAGGCCGACGTGATCCTCGGCGTCACCGCCCTGCCCGATGGCCCCCTGCTGGTCCGCGTCCTGGGCAGCAGCGCCGAGCAGGTGCGCGAAGTCCTGAGCCGGATCTGGACCCTGCTGCGGCCACCTTTGCTCGGCATCGCCGCGCAACTGCCAAGAATCTGGAGCACCTGATGGAACTGAGCCCGCGCGAGAAGGACAAGCTCCTGATCTTCACCGCCGCCCTGCTGGCCGAGCGCCGCCGCGCACGCGGCCTCAAGCTGAACTATCCGGAGGCGGTGGCACTGATCTCCGCCGACATCATGGAAGGCGCCCGCGACGGCCGCAGCGTCGCCGAGCTGATGCGCCATGGGCGCACGCTCCTGAAGCGGGAGGATGTCATGGACGGCGTTGCCGAGATGATCCCGGACATCCAGATCGAAGCCACGTTCCCGGACGGCACCAAGCTGGTCACCATCCATGATCCGATCGTCTGAGGAAAGAACATGATTCCCGGAGAACTGCTGGCAGCCGAAGGGGAGATCGACCTCAACCCGGGTCGGCCCACCATCCGTCTTACCGTGACCAATACCGGCGACCGCCCCGTGCAGGTGGGCTCGCACTACCACTTCCATGAAACCAATGCCGCGCTGCAGTTCGATCGCGGCGCTGCCCGCGGCTTCCGCCTCAATATCGCGGCCGGCACGGCGGTGCGCTTCGAACCGGGCCAGGGGCGCACGGTGGAACTGGTCGCGCTGGGCGGCGACCGCATCGTCTACGGATTCAATGCCCGGGTTTCGGGGCCGCTCGACCAGGGGAGCAACTGATCATGGCTTTGAGGATTTCCCGCCAGGCCTACGCCGAGATGTTCGGCCCCACGGTCGGCGACCGCATCCGCCTGGCCGATACTGCCCTGATCGCCGAGGTCGAGAAAGACTTCACCGTCTACGGCGAGGAGGTCAAGTTCGGCGGCGGCAAGGTGATCCGCGACGGCATGGGCCAGTCGCAGCGCCTGAGCGCGGACTGCATGGATACCGTCATCACCAACGCCCTGATCATCGACCACTGGGGCATCGTCAAGGCCGACATCGGCATCAAGCATGCGCGCATCCAGCGCATCGGCAAGGCCGGCAATCCCGACATCCAGCCGGGCGTCAACATCGTCATCGGCCCGGGCACTGAGATCATTGCCGGCGAAGGCATGATCGTGACCGCCGGCGGCATCGACAGCCATATCCACTTCATCTGTCCGCAGCAGATCGACGAGGCCCTGAACTCCGGCGTCACGACGATGATCGGCGGCGGTACCGGCCCGGCCACCGGCACCTTCGCCACCACCGTCACCCCCGGCCCCTGGCACATCGAGCGCATGCTGCAGGCGGCGGAGGCCTACCCGATGAACCTGGGCTTCCTGGGCAAGGGCAACGCCAGCCTGCCGGAACCCCTGCAGGAGCAGATCGCCGCCGGCGTCATCGGCCTGAAGCTGCACGAGGACTGGGGCACTACGCCGGCAGCGATCGACTGTTGCCTGGGCGTCGCCGATGCCACCGACACCCAGGTGGCGATCCACACCGACACGCTCAACGAATCCGGCTTCGTCGAAGCCACGGTCGAGGCCTTCCGCGGCCGCACGATCCACACCTACCATACCGAGGGCGCGGGCGGCGGCCACGCGCCGGACATCATCAAGGTCAGCGGCCTGCCCAACGTCCTGCCCTCGTCCACCAACCCGACGCGGCCCTACACCGTCAACACGCTCGACGAGCATCTCGACATGCTGATGGTCTGCCATCATCTCGACGCGTCGATTGCCGAGGACGTCGCCTTCGCCGAATCGCGCATCCGCAAGGAGACCATCGCCGCCGAGGATATCCTGCACGACCTGGGCGCCTTCTCGATGATCTCCTCGGACTCGCAGGCCATGGGCCGCGTCGGCGAGGTCGTCATCCGCACCTGGCAGACCGCGCACAAGATGAAGCTGCAGCGCGGCGCCCTGGCCGGCGACAGCGCGCGCAACGACAATGCCCGCATCAAGCGCTACGTCGCCAAGTACACGATCAATCCGGCCCTCACGCATGGCATCGCCCATGAAGTGGGCTCCGTCGAAGCCGGCAAGTGGGCGGACCTGGTGCTGTGGAAGCCGGCCTTCTTCGGCGTCAAGCCCTTCCTGATCATCAAGGGCGGCATGATCGTCAGCGCGGCGATGGGCGACCCCAACGCCTCCATCCCCACGCCGCAGCCGGTGCACTACCGCCCGATGTTCGGCGCCCACGGCAGCGCCGTGCTGCACAACTCCCTGACCTTCGTCTCGCAGGCCTCCCTGGCCGCCGGCATCGGCGAGCGCTATGGCCTTCAGAAGCCGCTGGTGGCCGTGCGGGGCTGCCGCACGGTGACCAAGGCCGACATGATCCACAACAGCTGGCAGCCGGAGATTTCCGTCGACCCGGAAACCTACGAGGTGATCGCCGACGGGCAGTCGCTGTACTGCGAGCCGGCCACCGAACTGCCGATGGCGCAGCGCTACTTCCTGTTCTGAGCCCATGAGCGCCCTGCTGAAGATCACCGAACGCCTGCCGCCGCCGGACGCGGCGGGGCTGCGCGAGATCGTGCTGAGCTACGCCGAGCGCGCGCGCAGCCGCCTGCGCGCGGTGCTGGAGGACGGCACCGAGGTCGGCCTGTTCCTGCCGCGCGGCACGCAGCTGCGCGGCGGCGACGGGCTGCGAGCCGAGACCGGCGAGGTCATCCGCGTGCGTGCCGCCGTGGAGCCGCTGTATCGCGTTACCGCCCCGCCGGACGCGGCTGATCCGGCCTTCGCCCTGCTGCGTGCCGCCTACCACCTCGGCAACCGGCACGTTCCGCTGGCCCTGGCGCCGGCGGAACTGCTGCTGGAACCCGACCCGGTGCTGCGCGACATGCTGCATGGCCTCGGCATGCGGGTCAGCGAATGCCTGACCGCTTTCGAGCCCGAAGCCGGTGCCTATGGCGGCGGCCACCGTCATGACCATGATGAACACGCCGGTTCCATCGGCGAACTGCTCTCGCAGCAGGCCCATGCGCGGGCCGCGGTCGACATGGCAAGCCTGCAGTTCCATCGGTGAACGGCCCGCCACATCACGGGCTGGAGATCGTGGCACCGGCTGCCGAGGGGCTGGATGCCATGGGCGCGCTGCTGCAGCTCAGCAGCCCGGCGCTGCCGGTCGGCGCCTTCAGCTACTCGCAGGTGCTGGAATCGGCCATCGACAAGGCCATCGTCACCGACGCCGCCTCCGCGCAGGCCTGGATTGCCGACTCGCTGAAGCTGGTGCTCGGCCGCTACGAGGCGCCGGTCTGGTGCCGCCTGAGGGCCGCCTGGGACGCGCGGGACCTCGTCGGATTTTCCACCTGGAACGGCGAATTCATCGCCAGCCGCGAGACGCGCGAGTTGCGCGCCGAGACCCTGCAGATGGGCTATTCCCTGCGCCAGCTGCTGCTGGCCACGGGCAACGCGGACATCCCCGGCGGCGATCTCTGCTTCCCGGCCGCCCATGCCTGCGCCAGCGCGCTCTGGGGCCTATCGCCGCCGCTGGCCCTGTATGGCTACCTCTACGGCTGGCTGGAGAACCAGGTCATGTCCGCGCTCAAGGCCGTGCCGCTGGGCCAGGTCGCCGGGCAGAAGCTGCTGCTCGCCGTGCGGCCACGAATCTCCGGCGTGGTCGAAGGGGCCTTCGCGATCCGCGATGAAGACCTTTCCACGCAGGCACCGATGCTGGGCCTGCTCAGCAGCCAGCACGAAACCCAGTACTCGAGACTATTCAGGAGTTGATGATGGACAAGAACAACGCCGGTCACGGCGGCCCGCTGCGCGTCGGCATCGGCGGCCCGGTCGGCTCCGGCAAGACCACCCTGGTCGAGGTCCTGTGCAAGCGCATGCGCGACCTGCACCGCCTTGCCGTGGTCACCAACGATATCTACACCAAGGAGGACGAGCGCCTGCTGGTGGCCGCCGGCGCACTGGTGCCGGAACGCATCATGGGCGTCGAGACCGGCGGTTGCCCCCACACGGCGATCCGCGAAGACGCCTCGATCAACCTCGAGGCCGTCGACCGCATGAGCCGGCGCTTTCCGGACCTGGAGCTGATCTTCATCGAATCCGGCGGCGACAACCTCGCCGCGACCTTCAGCCCGGAGCTGTCGGACCTGACGATCTATGTCATCGACGTCGCCGGCGGCGAGAAGATTCCGCGCAAGGGCGGCCCGGGCATCACCAAGGCCGACCTGCTGGTGATCAACAAGACGGATCTCGCCCCGTATGTCGGCGCCAATCTCGACGTCATGGCCCACGACGCGGCGCGCATGCGCGGCAAGCTGCCGTTCGTGATGACCAACCTGAAGACCGGCGATGGGGTCCAGACGGTGATCGACTTCATCGTCAAACGCGGCATGCTGGCTGCCGCCTAGGGGGCCGGGCCGGCCTCCGGGGACCGTTGCGCCCTTCCCAGCGAGGCTTGACCCTGGACCCTGGTCAAGGGTCTAGGATGTGGCCATGCCCCGCAGGAGCCTTCCATGAACCGTTCGCTGACCATCAGCCCCCTTGCCCGCCAGGCCGGCGTCGGCATCGACACCGTGCGCTACTACGAGCGCATGGGCCTGCTGCCCGAGCCGCCCCGCCGCGCCTCCGGCTACCGCGTCTACCCCGCCGACGCCCTGCAGCGCCTGCAGTTCATACGGCGCGCGAAGAACCTCGGCTTCAGCCTTGAAGAAATTAAGGAACTGCTGGAACTGAGCAGCCGGAGCGGCAACGGCGTCAGCGCCGTGAAGGCCACCGCCGCAGCCAAGCTGAAGAACGTGGAAGAGCGTATCGCCGAGCTGGAACGCATGCGCGACGGCCTGCGCCAGCTGGTCCAGGCCTGCCCCGGCAACGGTACGCCGCAGGACTGCCCCATCCTCGCGGCCCTGTCCGGGGAATCGAAGTAGGACCTGGCGGCGGCAAAGGAAAAGGGCCCGCATTGCGGGCCCTTTCGGTTCCATCCGGGCTTCAGGCGTAGCGCCAGCGCTGCCCGTCCTTGCCGTCTTCCACCAGCACGCCCCGGGCCTTGAGTTCGTCGCGGATGCGGTCGGAGCCCGCCCAGTCGCGGTTGCGCCGGGCCTCGGCGCGCTGCGCCAGCCGGGCCTCGATCGCCTCTGGCGTCAGCTGCCCTTCTCCCTTGGGCGCCCAGCCGAACCAGGCTGCCGGATCCTGCTGCAGCAGGCCGATCAGCTTGCCGGCCTCGACCAGCTGCGCCTTGATGCGCGCCTTCTCCGCAGCGTCGTCGCTCTTGTTGGCGGCATGGCTCAGCGCGAACAGCTCGGCCAGCGCCATCGGCGTATTGAGATCGTCTTCCAGCGCCTCGACGAAAGCCTGCGGCGCGCCCTCACCCGCCGCCGGGGCGACGTCCGCCAGCTCGCGCAGCGTGCCGTAGAGCCGGTCCAGCTTCTTGCGCGCCTCGGCAATCACCTCGTCGTTCCAGTCCAGCGGCTGGCGGTAGTGGCCCGACAGCAGCGCCAGGCGGATCGCCTCGCCGGGCGCCTGCTCCAGCAACTGCCGCACCAGCAGCACGTTGCCCACCGACTTGGCCATCTTCTCGCTGTTCACGGTGAGAAAGCCGTTGTGCATCCAGTAGCGCGCGTAGGTCTTGCCGCCATGCGCGCAGGTGGACTGGGCGATCTCGTTCTCGTGGTGCGGGAAGATCAGGTCATGCCCGCCGGCATGGATATCCAGCGTGTCGCCCAGCAGGGCCTCGGACATGGCCGAGCATTCGATATGCCAGCCCGGCCGGCCACGGCCCCAGGGCGAGTCCCAGCCCGGCTGCTCCGGCGTGGACGGCTTCCACAGCACGAAGTCGCCGGCATCCTTCTTGTAAGGCGCCACCTCGACGCGGGCGCCGGCCAGCAACTGCTCCGGGTCGCGCTTGGACAGCTTGCCGTAGTCGGCATAGCTGCGGGTATGGAACAGCACATGGCCTTGCGCCTCGTAGGCATGGCCATGGTCGATCAGGCGCTGCACCATCGCGATGATCTGCGGCAGATGCTCCGTCACGCGCGGTTCGAAATCCGGCGGCAGTACGCCGATGGCCTCGAGATCCTCGTGGTAGGCGGCTGCGAACTTCGAGGTGATCACGCCGATCTCGACGCCCTGGTCGGCGGCGGCCTTGTTGATCTTGTCGTCGATGTCCGTGATGTTGCGGGCATACAGCACGCCCGGGTAGCGGCGCCGCAGCACGCGCGCCAGCACGTCGAACACCACCGCCGGGCGGGCGTTGCCGATATGGGCATAGCTGTAGACCGTCGGGCCGCAGACGTACATCGTCACGCGCTCGGGGTTCAGCGGCTGGAAGGGCTCTTTGCGGCCGGTATAGGTGTTATGGACGTGCATGGCGGGTCAGGCAAAAAACCCGCGAAGGATACCCTCCGGGCCCGTCCCTGTCGCCTTGCCGGCCTACAAGAGCGTCTTGACGAGCAAGACGGTGCAGATTCCCAGCGCATAACCCCAGGCAGCCCAGACATAGCGACGCTTGACGCGGTTCCGTCCGCTGGCATGATCGAAATAGGTAATACCCACGATGGCAACTCGCGTATTTGGAAGGGCAAGGTCGGCAGGCCCAGCTCAAGAAGCCGCGCCGCGGAGGAAGGAAATCCCCCTTTCTTGAACGCAACAAGCGTGCCTGCGCAGCCCCCGCCGCGAAACCCCTCTCTAGGGGGTATTGCTAGTCTGCTCACGACCGATCACGGCCAGCTCCTCAAGGCGCTTTGCACGCTGCTCCTGCGGCAGGACTGCAAGCTGCCGGACCGCCTGGTGGAACGCCGCCCAGCTTCCCGCCTGCTGCCGGAACAGGGCCGCGAACGCCGGTTTGTATTCGTCATACAGCGCGAAGGGCAGCAGGCGTGCATTGTTCGGCTCGGCGTCGGTGAACCAGCCGTCGAAGCCGGCGTAGCCCGCCCAGGGGCCGTCGCGCAGCCGGCGGTAGTCTTCCGCCAGCTGATCGAATTGACGCTTCTTGGCACTTCGCTTGTCGTCATCCGACAAATCTGCGCCATACACCTGTGCGAGCCTCGAGCGCGTCGCCAGCACCAGGTCCACGAACTGGTGGCGCCGCCTGTCGAACAACTGCCAGTCCTGCCGCGGTTCGCCGGCTTCGGCCAGGTATTCCCGCAGCCCCTGCTCTTCCACGAACTCGGCGTAGGATTCATTGAAGGCGGTGTCGTTGCGCACGTAGATCAGCTGGTGCGCCAGTTCATGGAAGATCATGCCGACCAGCACCTCGTCGGACCAGCGCATCATCGTGTTCAGCACCGGATCGGCAAACCAGTTGAGCGTGGAATAGGCGGGCACCCCGCCGACGTGCACGTCGTAGCCCTGCCGTTGCAGCTCCCGCGCATGCTGCTCCGCCTCCTCCTGCCGGTGGTATCCGCGGTAGGCCATGCAGCCCACCAGCAGGAAGCAGTTCTGCAGCGGTTCCAGCGACAGCTCCGGCGCCGCGAATACATTCCAGACCACGTAGGGGCGGCCGAGATCCGCATAGGTGGTATAGCTGCGGTTGTCCGGCAGCCCCATCCGCTGCACGGCCCAGCGGCGCGCCTGCTGCACCTTCGACAGGCGCTGGCGCAGCACCGGGTCTCTCTGCTCGTCGCCCACGATCCGGGCGATCGGCTCGCGCGCCTTCAGCAGCGCGCGCTGGCCCTGCGCCAGCCCGGAGTAGTAGCCCAGGGTGCTGCAGCCGGCCAGCGGCAGCAGCAGGCACAGCAGCAGGAGGTGGTTCGGAAGGCGGCGGGGGTTCACGTCCCCCGCAGCATAGCGCGGCGGCGCAGCGCCAGCGCCAGCAGCAGGCCCAGCAGCCCGGCGCCGGGCGCACCGCCGGAGGAACCGCCGCCGCCATCGGCATCCAGCGACGGATTCGTGCAGCCGGCACGGATGTCCTCGCAGGACGCCGTGCGTCCGGCGCGGGTCGGGTAATGGCGCGCCGAGCGGTAGTGGAAGCTGTAGCGCTCCTGCCAGTCCGCATCCGCCAGCAGGCGCAGGTCGGCGTCGGCATACCCGGCCTCGCCCGGCTGCTTCAGCCAGCGGTCCAGCCAGGCCACCGAGTAGTGCTCCGCCAGCGGGCGACCCCAGCCGCCCTCGCAGCGGCCCTTGGAGGTATCCGGGCACCAGGAACTGGACGGAAAGGTCGGGATCAGGCTCCACTCGAAATGCGTGCTGCCCTGGATCGTCAGCTGGAACACCGGCTGGCCCGCCGCCACCCACTGCTCATAGCCGGCCTTGTGCGCCTCCGGATCCGGCGGGCTCAACAACGGCGTGCCGGCGATGCTGTATTCCGAGGTCTGTCCCATGGCCGGCACGCGCGGCACGATGCCCTCGCCGCTGGCCAGGCTGTCCCAGGCCACGATCACGTCCACCGGGTTCTGCGCATCCAGCAGGCCGGGCCACGGCTCCGCGCCAGGGCCGCCGTAGGACTGCACCACCGACACGCCCCGAGCGCCCAGCGAATGGCCGGCAAGGCCCAACCGGCCGCGGTCCTGCACCGCATGGTCCGGGTTGAAGGCCGTCACCTCGGTGGGGTAACGGCCCGCGCAGCTGAGGTTGTGCGGATACGGCGCCACCGGCGTGGAGTGGAAGAAGTCGATGGCGTCGACCAGGCCCTCCCAGAACACCGCGGAGTTGAAGTTGCCGCCCTGCCCGCCACTCGGCGTCTGCATATCCGAGCGGCCCTGGCCGCGCGGGTCGAAGGTCAGCACGGTGTAGCCCTGGCGCACCAGGGCCTGGGCCATCCACCAGTACAGCGGCTCCGGCGCCTGGATCGAGCCGTTCTCGATCACCACGCCGGGCAGCGGCCGCGCGAGGGTGCCGCGCGGCTTCCACACGCGCCCGGAGATGCGCGCGCAGCCACGGTCGTAGAACACCACCGGCGTGACCTCGCCCTCGGTCTCGTAGAAGGGATCGACGCCGGGATAGCGGTAGGGGTCGCCGGCGCATTGCTCGGCCCAGGTGGTGCACAGCGGGAGCACCGCCGTGTTGGCGGCCAGCGGACTCAGCCAGGACGGGTCCTTCAGTCCGCGCTGCAGCCACTGGTTGGCGTTGACCACGCTCTGCAGTTGCAGTCTCAACAGGAAGGCCGGGTTGGTGGCCTGTTCGGCCGGGCCCTCCAGGGTGCGGGCGTAGTTGGCCAGCTCGCGCTGGGTCCAGGCCGCCGAGGGATACTCCGGCCCTTCCGGGATCGCCTGGGCGGCTTGCGCCGCGCAGCACAGGACGGCGGCCGCCAGGCCACGCAGGTGGTTCCGCATGTTCTCCCCCGGCCTCTCTGTTGGAGGCACGATCGTTATCGGTACCCCGGCACTGTACCGGATGCACCGCCGAAGCGCGGCTCAGGCCGCCTTGGCCACCTTCGAGGTCTGCAGCAGGTTGACCAGTTCCTCGCGCCGGAAGATGCCCAGCTTGCGGTAGATGCGCGAGGCATGGTTCGCCACCGTGCTGACGGCGATGTCCAGCTGGCGCGCCACGGTCTTGAAGGTCTTGCCCTCGGCCAGCGCGCGGGCGATCTCCTGCTCACGCGGCGACAGGCCATCCAGCGGCAAGGGCCGGCGGGCGTGCAGCAGGAACAGGCGGCCGTGCGCGGAAACGCGCAGGTGCAGCGCGCCGACGTTGAAGATGCCCTGTTCCTCCAGTGCCGCGCGCGGCAGGCGGAACGGCAGGTCGTGGAAGTCGCCTTCGCCGAACTCGCCGGCCAGCAGGTCGCGGAAGCGCGCGCTGGCCGAATACACGGTGCCGTCCTCGTCCACCAGGGCAGCGGAGCCGCGCGAGGGCCGGCCGAGGGCCATCAGCCATTCGTCACGCTGCACGATCTGGCGCAGCGACAGCGTGCTGGCCTCCACCATGTGGCCCACGGCACGGCGCAGTTCCTCCTTCAGCTCGATCTCCGCCCCCTGGGGGAACTCCAGCAGCACCAGGCTGGTGAGCAGCGGGCTGCTGCGGTGGGAATAGTTCAGGACCAGCCCCTGGCGCGGACCCTGGCCGGGGGCCTCCTGCGGCAGCGATTCCACCCAGCGCTCGCGCTGGTTGTTGGGCGGCGCCAGCCGCAGCAGGGTCTCCGCGTCGCCGCCGCTGCCCGGCCACTCGCTGAACTCGCCGTGGACGCTGCCGCGCGACCGGGTCAGCCAGCGTCCGGAAAGGGCGCCGCTGGCGCGGCAGACCAGCGCCAGCGCCTCGCGCCGGAACGTGGGCCAGTCCATCTCCAGCGCCGTGCCGTACAGCACCTGGATCAACCGGTCGATTTCCTTGAGCGTCACGGACACTGCCTCTCCCCCTCGCGTCATCCTGTCCTGCGCAGCTGCTGTTGCGCGCGATGCTTGAGTTGCGCCAGCGCTGCTGCCATGCCTTCCATGATCACCTCGACGTCGGGAACCGTACCCCGGTGCGCCGTGATGCCCACGTCCAGTCTGTCCTGGTAGCTGAATACCGTAATGTTACAGGCCAGTCCATGGTACGGGATCGAAATGGGATA
This sequence comes from Solimonas fluminis, assembly GCF_002930645.1. Taxonomy (GTDB): domain Bacteria; phylum Pseudomonadota; class Gammaproteobacteria; order Nevskiales; family Nevskiaceae; genus Solimonas_A; species Solimonas_A fluminis. Next base: position 41,518 of record NZ_PSNW01000001.1, read on the forward strand.
GTGGGCTTCCACCTTGGCCCCATCCAGGTACAGGGGCACCCGCGGCCCCGGCACATTCGAGATCAGCAGGTTGAACGGCGGGTTCACCAGGTCCTGGATGCTGAAATTCTCGTACAGCCGGGCAGCCTGCGCCATCACCGCCGGCGGTGGCGTATGGGCCCAGTCCAGCATCAGGCTGGCCGGGATGGCCTTCATGGTCCGCTTCACCCCCACCATGCGGGCGCTGAGCGCCTGCAGGCGCTCCACCGGATCGGCGATGTCGGTGGCCAGCGAAGCGCGCAGCATCGTCACCCGGTTGCCGCCACGTTCACCGTCGGCGCGGACCGACATCGGCACCGCCGCGATCAGGGGCTTGGCCGGCAGCTCCTTGCCGGCCAGCAGGTAGTTGCGCAAGGCCTCGGCGCAGATACCCATCACCACGTCGTTCAGCGATACCCCGAAGGCATTCTTCACCAGCTTGATGTCCTTCAGCGACAGCGAGCCGGCGGCATAGGAACGGCGCGCGGTGATCGTGGTGTTGAAGCGCATGCGCGGCGCCATCACCGAAGGCTTGCGGTTGGTATCCGCATCCACCAGGTTGGCGCGGCGGCTGGCCTGCCTGCGCGCCATCGCCTCGCGCCGCACCTCCAGCACCAGCGGGATCGTGCGCCGCGCCAGCTGGTAGACCTTGCCGGGCCGCGCCAGGAAATTCTTCGCGGTGATGTAGCTGAGCTTCAGCGGCGGCGGCAGCTCGTCCGGAATCCAGGGGGCCTCCGGCGGCGGCACGTCGCGCGGCTGCGGCGTGACGTCCAGCAGCGTGCTGAACAGCTCGGCGCCGGAGACGCCGTCGATGCAGGCATGGTGGATCTTGGAGACCAGCGCCACCTTGCCCCCCTCCAGGCCCTCGACGTAATAGACCTTCCACAGCGGCATGCTGCGGTCCAGGCGGATGCTCATCACGTCGCAGACCAGGTCGTTGAGCTGCTTGAGCGTACCCGGCCGCGGCAGGGCCCGGTGCCGCACGTGCATCTCGATGTCGAAGTCCGGGTCCTCGATCCAGTAGGGTTGGTCCAGGCCCAGCGGCGTGGTCATCAGGCGGCGGCGGAACATCGGCAGCAGGTGCAGGCGCCGCTCGATCAGGCGCCGCACCGACTCGAAGCCGAAGTCCGGCCCGGCCGTCGCCGGATCCAGGATCGCGAGGCTGCCGATGTGCATCGGCACGGCATTGGTTTCGAGGTTCAGAAAGACCGTATCGAGACCGCTGAGTTGCTGCATGGGCGTCCTGCCTCCGGCTATCCAGGGGGTGAGTGGATATTCGGCCTAGATATACCACTCCCTTGTGACAGGTCCAACCGATTTTCGTGCCCGGCCCGCCCCCTGTTCCAGGGGGGCTCAAGGACGGTCCAGCCCCTCGTCACCGTAGGACACCGCATCCTCGATCGGCTCCAGGTGGGTCAGCACCGTGATCGGCGCCAGCCGCTCGGCGATGCGCTGCTCCAGCCGCTCCAGCAGCGCATGGCCGCGCCGCACGCTCCAGTCGCCGGGAACCAGCACGTGCATCGAGGCAAAGCGCCGCGCCGCCGAACGCCGCGTGCGCAGCGCGTGGAAGCCGATGCCCTCGGCGCGGAATTCGTCGAGCACCGCCTGGAGCTGCGCCAGTTCCTCCTCCGGCAGGGCCGCGTCCATCAGCCCGGCGACGGATTCGCGCATCAGCGCCCGTCCGGTCCACAGCACGTTGACCGCCACGGCGATGGCCAGCAGTGCATCCAGGCGGTGCCAGCCGGTCAGCGCCACCAGCAGCACGCCCAGCACCACGCCGGCCGACGTCCAGACGTCGGTCATCAGGTGGTGGCCGTCGGCCGTCAGGGCGATCGAGCGGTGGCGCTGGCCGGCGCGCAGCAGCACCTGCGCCACGGCCAGGTTGATCGCCGAGGCGGCGACGGAGACCGCCAGGCCCAGGCCGGCCGCCTCCAGCGGCCGCGGATCCAGCAGGCGCGGCAGCGCCGCCCAGAGGATCGAGCCCGCCGCCACCACGATCAGCAGGCCCTCGAAGGCGCTGGAGAAATACTCGGCCTTGCTGTGGCCGTAGGCATGTCCGTCGTCGGGCGGCATCGCGGCGATGCGCAGCATCGACAGCGCCATCAGGGCGCCGCCGACGTTCACCAGGGACTCCAGGGCGTCGGACAGCAGGCCGACCGAGCCGGTCAGCTTCCAGGCCAGCAGCTTGAGCAGCAGGGTGGCGAAGGCCGCCGCCAGCGACAGCCAGGCGTAGCGCGTCAGGTCAGGACGCATCCCGCCCTTCCGCCGGGCTAGGCGGCGCTCTGGACGCGCGCGATCTCGGCTTCCAGCGCGGCCAGGTCCGGGATCGCCGCTTCCTGGTTGGCGATGCGCACGCGCGACAGCACCAGGTCGGCGCGGTCGGTCGGGCGCAGCTCCAGCGGCTTCACCGCAGAGCGGTTCAGCGTCACCAGGTGCGGATAGCCCTGGCTCACGATGGCCAGCAGGCCGCTGGGCAGGTGCGAGCCGAAGGAGTTGAGCACCACCACGCGGGCGCGGCGCGACTCCCCGTTGTGTCCGGAGCCGTTGGCCGCCTCGAAGCTGATCACCGGCACGCGGCGGTTGTTCCAGTCGCAGTAGCCGGCCAGCCAGGCCGGTGCGCCGGGATCGGGCGGCTGCAGCGAATCGCGCGCCACCACCTCGGCGACCGCGGCATTGGGCAGCAGCAGCGTGTCGCCTTCCAGCGCCATCAGCACGGCGTAGATCTGTTCGCGGTTCACTGGAGGTTCTCTTCGATCACTTCACGCAGCTCCCCGACCAGCTGCTCTTCCTGGTAGGGCTTGATCAGGTAGCGGTTGACGCCGATGGAGCGGGCGCGCTCGCGGTGCTTGTCGCCCGAACGCGAGGTGATCATGATGATCGGCGTCGAGGCGATGCGCGAACTGTTGCGCACGAAGGTCGCTACCTCGAAACCGTCGGCGCGCGGCATCTCGATGTCCAGAAGGATGGCCGCCGGACTCTCGGTCTGCAGCTGCGCCATGGCATCCAGGCCGTCCTTGGCGGTCACCACGCGGTAACCGTTCTTCAGCAGCAGGCGCTCGGTGACGCGGCGGATGGTGATCGAGTCGTCCACCACCATGATCAGGTCGCGCGAATCATCGGCCTTCTCGGCCGCGTCCGCCCTGCCCGCCGCCAGGCTGGCCAGGGTGCGGCGCGCGCGATCCTGGGCCAGGGCACCCGGATCCAGGATCAGCACGACGCGGCCGTCGGCCAGGATGGTGGCGCCGGTGACGCCGGCCACGGAACTGACCTGCGGACCCACCGCCTTGGACACGATTTCGCGGTTGCCGAGCAACTGGTCCACCACCACCGCGATGCGGCGGTCGGCGGCGCCCAGGCCCTCGCCCATGCGCACCAGGATGGCGTTGACCGTGCGCGACTCGGCCGTCTTGTCGCGTGGCACGTCGATGAAGTCGCCCAGGTAGCGCACGCGATACTCGGCACTGCCGTAGTTCAGCAGCGGACCGTCGTCGCGGTAGTAGTCGTCGAGCTGCTCGCGCGGGATGCGGGCAATACCCTCGACGCTGGACAGCAGCACGGCATACTGCTCGGGGCCGACGCCGACCAGCAGGGCCTGCGACATCGCCAGGGTCAGCGGCAGGCGCACCAGGAAGCGGGTGCCCTTGCCCCATTCGGAATTCAGTTCCAGCGTGCCGCCGAGCTGCTTGACCTCGCTGGCCACCACGTCCATGCCGATGCCGCGGCCGGCGTCCTGGGTCAGCTTCTTGGCCGTGGAGAAACCCGGCTGGAAGATGAACTGCGCCACCTCGTCATCCTTGGGCGTGGCATCGGCCGGCATCAGGCCGCGGCGGATCGCCTGGGCACGGATCGCCTCGAAGTCGAGGCCGCGGCCGTCGTCGCGCAGCTCGATCAGCAGCTGCGAGCCTTCGCGCCACAGGCCCACCGCGATGCGGCCCTGCGGCTCCTTGCCGGCCGCTGCGCGCGTGGCCGGGTCTTCCAGGCCATGCACCACGGCGTTGCGCAGCAGGTGTTCCAGCGGCGCGGTCATGCGTTCCAGCACGTTGCGGTCCAGCTCGCTCTCGACACCGGCGAAGATCGCCTCGGCCTGCTTGCCGTTCTCGCTGGCGGTCTGCTTGACCACGCGCTGCAGGCGCGACACCTGGCGCGAGAAGGGCACCATCAGCGTGCGCATCAGGCCCTGCTGCAGCGAGGTGTTCACGCGCCCCTGCTGCATCAGCAGGGTATCGGCCTCGCTGATCAGCCCGTCCATGGTGGCATGCAGGCCAGCCAGGTCGCCGATGGATTCGTTGAGCGCGCGCGACAGTTCCTGCATGCGCGTATAGCGGTCCATTTCCAGCGGATCGAACTCGGCCGCGTAGCGGTCGGCCTGGTCCGGGGCATGGCCCAGGCCGCGCGCCGCGATCTGCGCATCGGTCTCGGCGTCCATCTGCCGAAGCTGGTCGCGGATACGCGCGATGGCCTGGCGCATTTCGTCCAGCTGCGACTCGACGCCGCTGTTGTGCTCCTCCAGGCGCGAGCGATAGATCGAGATTTCGCCGGCCTCGTTGAGCATGCCGTCCAGGGCCTCGACCGGCACGCGCGCGGTCTCGCGGCGGAACGAGGCCTCGGCCTCCTCCTCCGGGCGCCAGAACAGCAGCGGATCCCAGGCATGGGCCGGCGACATCGGCGCCGGCTCCTCCGCGGACAGGCCCGGCAGCGACTCGGCCGCCGCCGGCGCAGCCTCGGCTTCGCCGTCGATCAGCGCCGTGACATCGCCGCGCTCGAGCAGGTCGTGCATCTGGTGCAGCCGCTCGCCTTCCTTCGACAGTTCGGCCAGCGCCGACGCATCCGCCAGCTCCAGGCCGGCCTCGATGCGGTTGATGCGGGTTTCCATGTCATGGGCCAGGTCGCCCATGGCGTTGAGGCCGGCCATGCGCGCGCCACCCTTGAAGGTGTGCAGCACGCGCTGCAGGTCGCGGATCGGCGCGGGGTTGGACGGCTCCGCCACCCAGACCCGCAGCGACTGCTCCAGCGATTCCAGCAGCTCGGCCGCTTCGCCGGAGAAGATTTCGCCCAACTCGGCGTCGTAGCTGCGCAGCGACTCGGCGGCGGCGACAAAACCGGCCGGCGCGGGCGCCGCCGCCGGCTCCTCCGGGGCTCGCTCCTCGGTCAGGTCGGCCAGCAGGGCCTGGGTGTCGGGAATCTTGCCGCGGCGCAGGTCGTCCAGCACCAGGTGCAGGCCGTCGGACGCCGAATGCAGCTGGGCGAAGAATCCGGCGTCGGCACGGGCCTGGCCGCGCTCGATGCGCTCGAACAGGGTTTCCAGGTGATGCGCCACCTCGCCGATGTCGTCCAGCCCGGCCATGCGGGCGCTGCCCTTGAGGGTGTGCAGCACGCGCTTGAGTTCGGCCGTGGCCTGGATGTCGTGCGCGTTGCGCTCCAGCGCGGTGTTGCTGCGGTCCAGCGATTCCAGCAGTTCCTCGGCCTCGGCCAGGAAGACACCGAGCATCTCGGTATCCATGGCCTCATCCGCCGCCGCGGCCGGCATGTCCGCCGCCGGCGGCTGCGCAACGGGCTCCGCGATCCCGATCGGGGCATCGGTCGTCGCGGGGATCTCCACCACCAGGCCGGCGTCGGCCAGCTCGTCGACGCTCAGTTCGATGACGGCCGCGGAAAGCTCCAGCACAGGCTCCGCGGCTTCCGGCAGGGCCTCGCCGGCCGGTTCCGCCCCCTCCAGCACAGGCTCGGAGAGCTCCAGCGCCGGCTCGGGCATTTCGAGCACGACCTCGGACATCTCGATCGCCGGCTCCGACAGTTCGATGATGGGCCCGGACAGCTCGATGATCGTCTCCGGTGCCAGTTCCAGCACCGCTTCCGGCAGCGGTTCGGCGATCTCCTCGACCGCCGGCATCTCGATCACGTCGAGCGCGGCCTCCACCTCTTCCGGCAGCGGCAGGGGCTCGGGCGGCGGCGGTTCCGCCGCGTCGACCAGTTCGATCTCCTCGGCGGCCTCGGCCACCGGCTCGACCGAGATCGGCGGCATTTCCAGCGGCGCCTCGGGCGGCACGATGACCGGCGGCAGTTCCCCGGCGGCGGCCGGCGCAGCGGCATCGCCGCGCCAGGCGAATCCCGCGGCCAGCTTGCCCCAGGTCAGCCCTTCGTCGCGCAGGCGGCCATCGCGGTAGGCGTCGAGCAGCTGGTAGAGGCCCTCGGTCAGCTCGGCCAGCGTCCTGAAGGCCGCGGCGTCCGGCTGCACGGCAGCCGCGATCGCCTCGTCCATGCGGGCATGCAGGATCTTGGCGACATCGCCGATCGGCTGGCAGTTGGACATGTAGGCCGCGCCCTTGAGCGTGTGCAGCACGATCTTGAGGTCCAGCGGCGCCTGCCGGTTGTCCGGGGCCTGCGACCAGGCATTGGCGGTTTCCTCGAACTTCTGCACCAGCTCCAGGGCCTCGCCGGCGAAGATCTCCGCCAGCTGGCGATCCTCCGCGGCCTGCACGGCGTCGGCCGGCACGGCCGAACTGAGGTGCTCGATGCGTTCCAGCCAGGGGCGCGCATCCTGCCGCTCCACCGCCGGGCTGCCGACCTCCTCGACCCATTGCGCCAGGACCGCGGAAGCCTCCTCGATCAGGCCGACGTCCGCCGCCCCCAGGCGCAGCGTCGCGCCGCGGACCGAATCCAGGTGAGCTTCCAGCGCCTCGGCCAGGTCGGCCAGGGCGGTGGCCGACACGATATGTCCGGCGCCGCGCAGCGTGTGATAGGCCCGCACGACGTCGTCGTCGACATCGAACTCGGGCATGCCGCGGTCCAGCCCGTCGAGCCAGCTGCGGATTTCCGCCAGCTTGCCGCGGGCATCCTCGCGGAAAATCTGCACCAGGTCCGGTTCGGGCTGCTCCTGCGCGCCACGGCCCGCAGCCAGGTTCTGCGCACGTTCCACCAGGCCGGCCAGCGGTGCCGGCGCGCCCAGATGCTCGCGGAAGCTGTTGATCAGGCGCGGCAGCAGTTCCACCGACTCGATCGCGACGGTGACCACCGGCGCGGACACGGTCACGGAGCCGTCCAGGCACTTGTTCAGCAGATGCTCAATGGCCCAGCCGAACTCGCCGATCTCGGCGGCGCCGACCATGCGACCGCTGCCCTTCAGGGTGTGGAAGGCACGGCGGATGGTGGTGAGGGACTCGCGGTCGGAGGCATCGCGCGTCCAGCGCGGCACGGCCGACTGCAGGGTCTGCAGGACTTCGGCCGCCTCCTCCAGGAAGATTTCGCGGATTTCCGGATCGACGTCGGCGGCGGAAACCACCACCGGCGCCGGCACCGACACCGGCACGGCGGCCGGCTCGGGCGCCAGTTCCGCCACCGGTTCGGGCGGCGCCGCGGACGGCGGCTCGGCCAGCACCAGGTCGGCCAGCGACTGCATCTCCAGCGACGCCGGCAGCTCCAGCGGCTCGGCCGCCGCCTCCGTGGGCGCCGCAGTGGTCGGCGCGGAATCCAGCTGGCCGACGAAGCGCGCCAGGTTGTCGAGGATGTAGCCGGCATCCGGCAGGTTGTCGCGTACCGCCTCGATGTAGTACTCGACGCAGGCCACGGCGTCGGCAAAGCGGTCGGCGCGTTCCTGCGACTCGCGCAGGCTGGCGAAGCCCGGGCTGCGCACCACGCCGACCAGGCGCTCCACCAGTCCGGCGGCGCGTTCGTCCTGCAGGATATGGAAGCCCGAGGCGATCTCGTCGAGCATGCGGGCGGCGTCCACCACCACGATGCTGCCTTCCTGGCCGCGGATCAGGGCGTCGACCTGCGACTTGAGCTTGGCGAGGTTGACCAGCGACTCGCGCTGCAGGGCGTCGATGCCCTCGGCCAGGTCGCGGCTGTGCGGCACGCGCTCCTGGATGTTCTCCTCCGCCGGCTCGCCGGTACGGGCCTGGCGCAGCTGCTGGAACAGGGCATCGTCCAGGCTGTGCTCGACGCGCAGGATCGAGGTCGCCAGCTCCATCCAGGCCGCGGGAGCGGCGTCGCCGCCCAGCCCGTCGAGCAGCAGCGACTGGTTGTCGACGATGCGCTGCAGCGTGCCCAGGCCGAGGATCGACAGCGTGTCCGAGATGCGCTTGAGGCTGCGGCGCGTACCCTCGAGGTCCGGCAGCGCCTTGCCGCCGGCACGCACCGCCAGGTCGATCACGTCCTTGATCTTGGCGAAGTCGTTGCGGATCTCGTCGGAGACGCGCACCAGCAGCGTGGTGTTGGGGCCGTGGATGCGGCGCCGCAGGTCCTCGAGCTGGGCGGCGCCCGGAAGCAGCTGCTGCAGCTGGAAGGCCTTGCGCATCACCGTGACGCGCGGTCCCTGGCCGCGCGAGCGGCCGATGAAGTAGAGCAGCTGCAGCGACAGGTCGCCCACGGCGGCCTCGGCGCGCGCCTCGCCCTCGGCCGCCATCGCCTTGATCTGGGCGCCGCTGCGGCCGATCAGGCGCTTGACCTCCAGCGAATCGTCGAGGCTCTGTCCCAGCAGGGCCTCCACCACCGCGGCGACGATGCGCCACAGCTGGTGCACGCCCGGCAGCTCGGCGCAGCCGGCCAGCAGCTCGGCGATCTTGCCGATGCGCGCCAGCGCGGTGGCGGCATCCGGCTCGTTCTTCAGCCAGTGCAGCAGGGAGGACTGGTAGACGCCCAGGTACTTCTGCGCCTGCTGCTGCGCGGCACCCGGCGTGCGTCCGTCGTCCTCGGGCAGCGGCAGGCCCAGGGCCAGCCCCTGCATCTGCATCACGAACAGGTCGGCCTCGGTCAGCACGGCCTTGCCGCGCGCCAGGCGCAGTTCGTTGATCGCCGGCTGCAGGATCAGGACGCAGTCGTCCATGCCGTCGGCCAGCGATTCGATGTAGTCGCTCAGCAGCACGGTGGCGCCGAGCAGCGCCGAGTAGGCCGCCTCGGTCTCGCGGATACGGCCATGCAGCAGGTCGCCGATGGCCTGCTTCATCTCCTCGGCCAGTTCGGCGATGCCGTGGCACTGGATCATGCTGGCCGTGCCGCGGACCTGGTGCAGCTCGACGAAGGCCTGCTGCATCGGCAGCGGGTCGGTGCCGCCCTCGGCGTGCTGCTCGACCAGCGTGCGGACGCGCGAGAGGCTCTGTTCGATCTCGCCGCGGACCCAGTGCAGGCCGTTGGCGGTATTGGCGCGGAGTCTGGCGTTCATGTCAGAGGCCCGCCATCAGGAATTCGCCGCCCTGCACCACGCGGTGCAGGCTGAAGGCCAGCCAGGGTTGGCCGTCGCGCACGAAGGCCCCGAGTAGGAAAGGTGCGAAGGCGCCGGACTCCTGCTTGATCTCGTGACGCTGTTCGGTCGGGGAGAACTGTCGGTAGCCGGCGACTTCGTCCACCAGGAAGCCGGCCGGGACGCGCTCGGAATTGAACACCAGCAACCGCCGCGCGCGGCTTTCGGCGTCGCCCTCCACGCCCAGCAGGCGCGGCAGGTCGACGATGGTCAGCAATTCGCCGCGGACGTTGGCCACGCCGCTCATCCAGGGCTTGGCGTTGGGCACCCGCGTCGGCTTGGGCGGCACGATCACCTCGCGCACGTCGTCCTTGGGCACCGCCAGCCAGCTGCGGCCGATCCGGAATCCCAGGCCGGTCCAGCTCTCGGCCTGGCCGGCCGCGATGTCCAGCTTGGTGGCGCGAAGGCGCATCTCGAGCAGCAGCAGCAGCTCGAACGGATCGTCACGCAGGCTTCTGAGTTCCGCGCTCATGCCGTCTCCGCGCCCTTACTTACGCACGTGCGCGCGCACGGCGCCCAGCAGTTCGTCCTTGGTAAAGGGCTTGGTCAGGTATTCGTCGGAACCGACGATGCGGCCGCGGGCGCGGTCGAACAGCCCGTCCTTGGACGACAGCATGATCACCGGGGTGCGCTGGAACTTGGGGTTGGCCTTGATCAGGGCACAGGCCTGGTATCCGTCCAGGCGCGGCATCATGATGTCGATGAAGATGATGTCCGGCTGGTAGTCGGCGACCTTGGACAGGGCCTCGAAGCCATCCTGGGCGGTGATGACCTGGTAGCCTTCACGCGCCAGCAGTGTTTCTGCGGTGCGACGAATGGTCTGGCTATCGTCGATCACCATGATCTTGGCGGTGTCATTGGACTGCGTCGACACTAATCCCTCTCCCTGCTTGCTGCACGGTCTTCTGCGCGCTTTATTCGCCGTTTTAGCACAGTCTTGAGAGTAGTGCCTACAGGCCCCATAAGAGGGCATGGAAAAACTTTGCGCTACCATTTCGGCGCCTGAACCGGGGACCCCCATGCAAAGCTATGTGCCGCACCTCGTCACTGCACAAACCGGGCCGCTACAGCAGCTCGAAGCCACCCTGCTGCGGCAGGTCCCCGATATCGAGGCCTGGTTCCGCAGCCAGTGGCAGAAGCACAAGCCGCCGTTCTACTCGTCCGTGGACCTGCGCAATGCCGGCTTCAAGCTGGCGCCGGTGGACACCAACCTGTTCCCGGGCGGCTTCAACAACCTGAACCCGGCCTTCGAGCCGCTCTGCGTCCAGGCGCTGCAGACCGCCATCCAGCGCATCTGTCCCTCGGCCCGCGGCATCCTGCTGATCCCCGAGAACCACACCCGCAACAAGTTCTACCTGGAAAACGTCGCCAGCCTGGTGAACCTGATCCAGAAGGCCGGCTACCGCGTCCACGTCGGCAGCCTGAACCCCGAAATCCGCGAGCCGACCGAGCTGGTCCTGGAGATTTCCGGCCGCAAGCTCTGGCTGGAGCCGGTGGAGCGCGCCGACGACCAGATCTTCGTCGGCGACTTCTCGCCCTGCTCCATCCTGCTCAACAACGACCTCTCCGGCGGCATCCCCGCCATCCTGCAGAACCTCGACCAGGACATCATCCCGCCGCTGGACCTGGGCTGGCACAAGCGCCAGAAGTCGGGTCACTTCGGCTTCTATCGCGAGGTGGCCAAGGAATTCGGCGGCCTGCTGGACCTGGATCCCTGGTTCTTCGACCCGCTGTTCCGCAACTGCGGCGAGATCAACTTCATGAAGCACGAGGGCTGGGAATGCCTGGAGGCCAACGTGGAGCTGCTGCTGGAGGACATCCGCGACAAGTACAAGCAGTACGGCATCACCGAGGAGCCCTTCGTCATCATCAAGTCCGACGCCGGCACCTACGGCATGGGCGTGATGACCGCCAAGAGCGTGGATGACGTGCGCAACATGAACCGCAAGTCGCGCACCCACATGTCCAGCGCCAAGGAGGGCCGCGAGGTCACCGGCGCCATCATCCAGGAAGGCGTCTACACCTTCGAGAAGCTGGGCGACGACCAGGCCACCGCCGAACCGGTGGTCTACATGATCGACCAGTACGTGGTCGGCGGCTTCTACCGCCTGAACTCCAAGCGCGGCAACCAGGAGAACCTCAACGCCCCGGGCATGCGCTTCGAACCGCTGGCCTTCGAGGAGGACTGCATCACCCCCGATCCCAGCTGCGGGCCGGACGAGCGCCCCAACCGCTTCTATGCCTACGGCGTGGTCGCCCGCCTGGCCGCCCTGGCGGCCGCCCGCGAGATCGCGGCGAGCGAGGAACTGGCTAAGGCGGCGGCGGCATGAACCGGACCCTGGGTGTCGTCATGGACCCGATCGGGTCCATCAAACCCTACAAGGACACCACCATGGCCCTGATGCTGGCCGCGCAGAAGCGCGGCTGGCAGCTGCGCTACCTGGAGATGGGCGACCTGTGGCTGCGCGACGGCGTCGCCCGCGGCCGGGTCCGGCCGGTGACGGTCCACGACGACAAGAAGCACTGGTACGACCTGGGCGAGCCCGAGGAGGTCGATCTGGGCTCCCTGGACGCGGTCCTGATGCGCAAGGACCCGCCCTTCGACCTGGAGTACATCACCGCCACCTATATATTGGAGCGCGCGGAGGACCAGGGCGCACTGGTGGTGAACAAGCCCCGCTCGCTGCGCGACGCCAACGAGAAGGTGTTCATCTCCTGGTTCAGCCAATGCTGCGCCCCGACCCTGGTCAGCCGGGACGCCGCCCAGCTCAAGGCCTTCCATGCCGAGCAGGGCGACGTGGTGCTCAAGCCGCTGGACGGCATGGGCGGCATGGGCATCTTCCGCGTCGGCGCCGACGGCCTGAACCTGGGCGCGGTGATCGAGACCCTGACCGACAACGGGCGGCGCAGCATCATGGCCCAGCGCTACCTGCCGCAGATCGCGGACGGCGACACCCGCGTGCTGGTGATCGACGGCGAGCCCGTGCCCTACGGTCTGGCCCGCATCCCCAAGGCCGGCGAGACCCGCGGCAACCTGGCCGCCGGCGGCCGCGGCGAGGCCCGCCCGCTGACCGAGCGCCAGCGCTGGCTGGCGGCCCAGGTGGGACCGAAGCTGAAGGAGATGGGCCTGGTCTTCGTCGGGCTGGACGTGATCGGCGACTACCTGACCGAGATCAACGTCACCTCGCCCACCTGCGCCCGCGAGATCGACGCCGCCTTCGGCACCGATATCGGCGGCATGGCGATCCGGGCGATCGAAGCCCGGTTGAAGTGACGGGCATCCTGCACGCAGGCCGCGCCCCATCCGGGTGCAAAGCGGCGACGAACGGGCCCCGGGGAGCTTGTAGACCCGGGGGGTCCTGCCGATACTAGGCTCATGGACGACGAATCCCTGCTGAAGAACCAGTTCCTCATCGCCATGCCCAGCATGGAGGACGAGAATTTCAGCCATACCGTGTCCCTGCTCTGCGAGCACAACGACAACGGCGCCATCGGCCTGGTGATCAACCGCCCCACGGACCTCAAGCTCAGCGACATGATGGAGCAGATGGGCCTGGAGCATGAGGCGCTCAACGACGAGCAGATCGTCTACTGGGGCGGCCCGGTGCAGCCCGAGCGCGGCTTCGTGGTGCACCGCACCCCGGGCGGCTGGGAATCCTGCCTGCAGGTGGACAGCGACCTGTTCATCACCACCTCGCGGGACATCCTCAAGGCGATCGGCAAGGGCGAAGGCCCCAAGGACTACTTCGTGGTCCTGGGCTATGCCGGCTGGGGAGAGGGCCAGCTGGAGCACGAAATCCTGCATAACGCCTGGCTCAACACCCATGTCAGCCAGCAGATCCTGTTCGAGACCCCCGCCCGCGACCGCTGGCAGGCCGCGACCCGCCTGCTGGGCGTGGACGTGACCCAGCTCGCCGGAAACGCCGGCCACGCGTGAGCTCGGTCTATCTCGGATTCGACTACGGGTCCAGGCGCATCGGGGTGGCGGTCGGCGACAGCCTGACCCTCAGTGCCCGTCCCCTGCCCGCCCTGCCCGGCCCGGACTGGGCGGCCATCGGCCGCCTGGTCGCGGAATGGCGCCCGGCCGCCCTGATCGTGGGCCTGCCGCTGGACGAGGACGGCGGCGAGCAGGAGATCACCGGCCCGGCGCGGCGCTTCGCAGAGGACCTGGCGCGGCGGCTGAAGCTGCCGGTGCACCAGGCCGACGAGCGCTATTCCTCGCGGGCCGCCGACGACGCCCTGCGCGAAGCCCGCTCCAGCGGCCGCATGCAGCGCCGGGTGCGCAAGGGCGACCGCGACGGCCAGGCGGCGCGCGTCATCCTCGAGCAATGGTTGCTCGAACACGGCTGAGGCCCGCAGTGGCGGCAGGAAAACTGCTGATTCCACCCCTTTTGCACGAAAACCGCCCGAAATCCTTCTAATTCATGGGCGCGACCCTTCATAATTCGCGTCCAACATGAATCCAAACCTCCAAATCACCCCCGACGGCAGGCTGCGGCACCTCCTGACGCTGGAAGGTCTCGAACCAGCCCTGCTGCGGCAGATCCTGGACAAGGCGGAGGAGCTGGATGCCGCCACCCAGGGCCCCGAGAAGAAGCTCGGCCTGCTGCGCGGCCGCACCGTCATCAACCTGTTCTTCGAGCCCAGCACCCGCACCCGCACCACCTTCGAGCTGGCGGCGCAGCGCCTGTCGGCCGACGTGCTGAACCTGCAGGTCTCGGCCTCCTCCACCTCCAAGGGCGAGACGCTGCTGGACACGCTCAAGACCCTGGAGGCGATGCAGGCGGACATGTTCGTGATCCGCCACGAGGCCAGCGGCGCGGCGCACTTCTTCGCCGAACATGCCGCCCCGGGCGTGGCGATCCTCAATGCCGGCGACGGCCGCCATGCCCACCCGACCCAGGGCCTGCTGGACCTCTACACGATCCGCAAGCACAAGGGCGACTTCCGCCAGCTGACGGTGGCCATCGTCGGCGACATCCTCCACTCCCGCGTCGCGCGCTCCGACATCCACGGCCTGCGCACCCTGGGCGCCAAGGAGATCCGCGTGGTGGCGCCGCCGACCCTGATCCCGGCCGGCATCGAGGCGATGGGCGCCAAGGTCTACCACTCGCTGGCCGCCGGCCTGGACGGCGCCGACGTGGTGATCCTGCTGCGCCTGCAGAAGGAGCGCATGCTGGGCGCCTTCCTGCCCTCGCTGGGCGAGTTCCACCGCGACTTCGGCCTGACCCGCGAGCGCCTGCGCCACCTCAAGCCCGACGCCATCATCATGCATCCCGGACCCATCAACCGCGGCGTCGAGATCGAGGGCGACCTCGCCTACGGCGAGCGCAGCCTGATCCTGCAGCAGGTGCAGTACGGCATTTCGGTGCGCATGGCGGTGATGGCGCTCATCCTCGGAGCTGAAGCATGAGCCTGCTGATCCGCGGCGCCCGCGTGCTGGACCCCGCCTCGGGCTTCGACGGCATCGCCGAACTCGGCATCCGCGACGGCCTGATCGATCACCTCGGCAGCGGCGCCCCCGCCGGGGCCTACGAGGAGACCCTGGACGCCGCCGGCCTGTGGCTGATGCCCGGCCTGCTGGACCTGGCGGCGCGCCTGCGCGAGCCCGGCCAGACCCACAAGGCCAGCTTCCGCAGCGAGATTCCCGCGGCCTTCGCCTCCGGCGTCACCGGCATCGTGCTGCCGCCCGATACCAGCCCGGCGATCGACTCGCCGGCCATCGTCAACCGCATCCACCGCAGCGCCCAGGCCGCCGGCCCGCTCAACGTCCACGTGCTCGGCGCCCTGACCAAGGGCCTGGCCGGCGAGGCCCTGAGCGAGATGGGCGCCCTGAAGCAGGCCGGCTGCGTCGGCCTGGGCAACGCCTACGCGCCCCTGGCCAATTCCCTGATCGCGCGCCGCGCCCTGGAGTACGCCAACGGCCTGGGACTGACGGTCCACGTCTTCGCCCAGGACCCGGCCCTGTCCAACGGCGGCTGCGTGCATGAAGGCCCGGTCGGCACCCGCCTGGGCCTGGCGCCGATCCCGGCCGCCGCCGAGGTGGCCGCGCTGCGCTTCTGGATCTCGCTGGTGGAGGATACCGGCGCCAGCATCCACATCGGCCGGCTGTCCACCGCCAAGGGCGCGGGCCTGGTGGACTCGGCCCAGCGCCGCGGGCTGCCGGTGACCGCCGACGTGGCGGTGCACCAGCTGTTCCTGACCGACGAGGACGTGGACGGCTTCAACGCCCAGTGCCACGTGATCCCGCCGCTGCGATCGGCCGAGGACCGCGATGCCCTGCGCGATGCCGTGCGGCGCGGCGTCATCGGCGCCATCTGCTCGGATCACCAGCCGCACGAAGCCGACGCCAAGACCAACCCCTTCCCGCAAACCGAGCCGGGCATCTCCGGGCTGGAAAGCCTGCTGCCGCTGGCGCTGCGCTTCGCCTCCGAAACCGGCATGGCGCCGCTGGACCTGGCCGCCCGCCTCAGCAGCGGCCCGGCCGCGGTGATCGACGCGGATGCCGGCAGCCTCGCCGCCGGCCGGCCGGCAGACCTTTTGCTGGTGGATTCGCAGGCGCGCTGGCGGCTGCAGGCCGCGGCGCTGCGCAGCGCGGGCCGCAACACGGCCTTCGACGGCAGCGAGATGCATGGCCGCGTGGTCCGCACCCTGATCCGGGGCCAGACGGTGTTTTCCGCCTGAAAAAACAGGCGGTAGCCTGTGCCGGGGCTTGGTGTATAGTCTTGAGCAAACATTTGTACTGACAGAATTCTTTACTTGGGAGGCAGCCCTTTGCGGGCTGATCGAGGAAGCACATGGCGCGAGTGTTGATCGTTGACGATTCCCCGACGGACGTGCAGAACCTCAGGGCGATCCTGCAGAAGGCCGGCCACACGGTGATCGAGGCTTCCAGCGGCCATGATGTGCTGGACCGCGTCAAGCTGGAGCGCCCCGACATCGTGATCATGGACGTGGTGATGCCGGGCGTGAACGGCTTCCAGGCCACCCGCACGCTGAGCAAGGATGCGGCCACCAGCCATATCCCCATCGTCGTCGTCAGCAGCAAGAGCCAGGAAACCGACCGTGTCTGGGCGCTGCGCCAGGGCGCCAAGGAATACATGGTCAAGCCGGTCAAGGAACCCGACCTGCTCGGCAAGATCAGCGCCCTGCTGGGCGCCTGAGTGCGCCGCCAAACCTAGAAAACTCGGGGGAGAACGATGGCCGAAGAAAAGAACCAGGCCAAGGGCGCGGCCAGTAGCCGCGAACTGTTGCTGCTGGGGCTCGCCGTGGTGTTCATGGCAGCCGCGATGCTCGGATTCCTGTACGTCCAGTCGACCGAATCCCAGGACGAGCAGTGGGTGACGCTGGCACGTTCCATCCCCACCGACGTCAACGAACTGGCACAGATCGGCGAGGAAGCCGCCCGCGGCGTGGCGCCCGACTTCCAGACCCTGTCGGCTCGCGCCGACGACCTCGGCACCGTGATCAACGGACTGGCCCAGGGCGACGAGGAAGCCGACATCGAGCCGGCGCCGGCCATCGTGCAGGCGGAAGTCCAGGCGGTGGCCGAGTCCTGGAAGAAGGCGCATGTCGTGGTGCAGGCGGTGCTCGGCGGCGAAGTGCCGTACAAGCGCGTCGCCAGCAACATCTCGATCATCACCGAGGCGATCCATACCTCCGAGGATCCGGCGCAGGACCAGGGCATCTACACGCTGTACGCCGACATGGCCGAACGCCTCGGTGCGCGTGGCGCCTCCTCCGCCCAGATCTACACCGCCGCCGGGCAGCTGAACCGCCTGGAGCGCATCGCCGCCACCGCCCAGCGCGTGCTGTCGCAGGGCCGCGACGCCAAGGTTTCCGCCGACGCCCTGCAGCACGAGGTCGACGAGTTCCTGCGCAACAACGCCCTGCTGGGCGACCCCGCCGCGCGCACCGCCGCGGAGCGCTTCGAGCCGCTGGCGGAGGCGACCAAGGCCATCAATGTCGATGCCGAGGCGATCAACAAGATGCAGCTGGCGTCGGGCCAGATCAAGGGCGCCGCGGCGGACGTCATCGCCACCTCCGGCGCGCTGGAGCAGCGCCTGATCGACACGCGCGTCAAGGAAGTGGTGGCGCCGATCCTGATCGGCCTCGCCGGCTTCGCCGCCCTGGTGCTGATGGTGGGCGCCGCCGTGCTGATGATCATCAACTTCCGCAGCCGCATCCGCTTTGCCGACGACCGCGACGCCCGCCAGCAGCAGGCCATTCTCGGCCTGCTGGACGAAATCACGAACCTGGCCGACGGCGACCTGACCGTGGACGTGACGGTGACGGAGGACTTCACCGGCGCGATCGCCGACTCCATCAACTACACCGTCCAGAACATGCGCAACCTGGTCGGCACGATCAACAGCACCTCGGTGGAGATCGCGGCCTCGGCCGGCGCCACCTCCCAGACCGCGATGCGCATGACCGAAGCCTCGGAGCGCCAGGCCCGCGAGATCAACGCGGTGACCAGCACCATCGCTTCCACGGCGCAGTCCATGCAGCAGGTGTCCGCGCGCGCCGACCAGCTGGCTCTGCAGGCACAGCAGTCGGTGCAGGTGGCCCACAACGGCGCCCAGACCGTGGGCCGCACGATCCAGGGCATGGCCGCGCTGCGCGAGCAGATCCAGGACACCTCCAAGCGCATCAAGCGCCTGGGCGAATCGTCACAGGAAATCGGCAACATCATCGAGTTCATCAACGACATCGCCGAGCAGACCAACACGCTGGCGCTGAACGCCTCGATCCAGGCCGCCATGGCCGGCGAAGCGGGCCGCGGCTTCGCGGTGGTTGCCGACGAAGTCCAGCGACTCGCCGAGCGCGCCGCCACCGCCACGCGCCAGATCGAAAATCTGGTCAAGACGATTCAGGCCGACACCAACGAGGCCATCATCTCGATGGAGCGCTCCACCCAGAACGTGGTGGTCGGCGCCAAGAGCGCCGAAGAAGCGGGCCAGTCGCTGACCCGCATCGAGTCGTCCTCGCAGGAACTGGCCAAGCTGATCACGGAGATCTCCTCCTCCGCCCGCAACCAGTCCGGCGCCGCGACCAAGATCGCCGGCACCATGCAGGTCATCCGGGACATCGCCATGCAGACCTCCGGCTCCGCCAGCCAGACGGCCCAAGCGGTCGGCGAGTTGAACACGCTCTCCGAGAAGCTGCGCGAGTCGGTGTCGGGCTTCAAGCTGCCGGACGAGACGGGGCTGGTGCCGTAACCGCCCCAGCGCTTCAGACAAGCCCCGCTTCGGCGGGGTTTTTTGTGCTGCTTCCTCCCCCGCAGGCGGCGAGGGAGACAAGAGGGGGCGCCATCCATGGCCACACATCAGCTCGCCCATTGCCCTGCGGGGCATGTTTGGCCTACCTCGGCATGACATTGAGCCATCGCCAAAGCGCGGCGAATCACCCCCGCCTGCGGGAAGAGGGAGCAAAAGCGGGAATCCGCTAAGCTTCGCCCCATGCCGCACGATCACCCCCCACACAAGCCCCACTCCCACGGCCCCGGTCACTCGCACGACCATAGCCATGACCGCCCTGGGCACGATCATCACGGGAATGACCACGGGCACTCGCACAGCCATGGCCACGGCGGCCACGGCCATTCCCACGACCGCCCCCACGGCAGCGAACGGCAGCTGCTGACCGCCTTCGTCCTCACCGCCGGCTTCATGCTGGCCGAGGTCGTCGGCGGCCTGATCTCCGGCTCCCTGGCCCTGATCGCCGACGCCGGCCACATGCTGACCGACGCCGCCTCGCTGGCGCTGGCCCTGTTCGCCGTGCGCATGAGCCGCCGTCCCTCCGACCGGCGCCGCTCCTACGGCTACGGCCGCATGCAGGTGCTGGCCGCCTTCGTCAACGGACTGTCCCTGGTGGCCCTGGTGGCCTGGATCGCGGTGGAAGCGGCGATCCGCCTGTTCAAGCCCGTGCCGGTGCTGGCCGGGCCGATGCTGGTCATCGCCTGCCTGGGCCTGCTGGTGAACCTGGCGGCCTTCTGGATCCTGCACCGGGGCGGGCGCGGCAACCTCAATGTGGAAGGTGCCCTGGCCCATGTACTGGGCGACCTGCTGGGCTCGGTCGCGGCGATCGCGGCGGCCCTGGTCATCATGGCCACCGGCTGGACGCCGGTGGACCCGCTGCTCTCGGTGCTGGTCTGCGGCCTGATCCTGCGCACCGCCCTGCGCATCACCCGCGAGTCCGGCCACATCCTGCTGCAGGGCAGCCCGACCGAGCTGGACCCGGCCCAGCTGGAACGTGAAATGCGCGAGGCGGTGCCCGGCGTGGCCGGGGTGCACCACGTCCACCTGTGGTCGCTGACCCCGGAGGAACGCATCATCACCCTGCACGCCGTGCTCGGGCCCGGGGCCGACGGCGACCAGGTAACGGCCGGAATCGGCGATTTCCTGCGCAGCACCCGGGCGATAGGCCATGTCACCGTGCAGATCGAGCGCCAGCCCTGCGCCGAACCGGAGCACCGCTGCGCCGGCTGAAGCGCGCGGCCGGTCGGGGTTGGCCGTACCGCCAGGGGCATGGCGCCGGCGCAACTTGCCTCCTACCCGCCCCCTCCTTACCATTTGCGCTCTTCAACGGCCAGCCTCGCCGTCCACTGCTGATTTTTTGCCCAACTTTTAGCCCATTTTCTGTCCAGTTTAAGGAAAGTTCATGACCTTTCAGGCCGATCTCGAGAAGCTCTTCGGACTCAAAAACGTCAGTTACAAGTACAACCTGTCCAAGCCGGAGCTGTTTCACGAAGCCATCGCCAACGACCGCGGCCGCGTCCGCCGCGGCGGTCCGAGCAACGAGCAGAAAGCTTTCCCGACCAAGCTGGGCGTGAACGGTCCCCTGGTCTACTACACCGACCCCGACTGCACCGGCCGCCGCACCAAGGACACCTACGCGGTGAAGTGGCCCGAGATCGCCGACGAGATCTGGTTCAAGGCCGACCTCAACCCGTACGACACCGGAAAGTACGAGGCGCTGCTCCAGCGCGTCGTGGCCCACCTGAACGACAAGAAGGCCACGCTGTACGTGAAGGACCTGTTCATGGGCTCCGATCCGGACTTCGCGGTGCCTTACCGCTTCGTCGGCGAGTACGCCACGCATGCGATGTTCTGCCACAACATGTTCCCCAAGGACCTGCAGGGCGTGAAGGATGTCGACGCGCGCCGCTGGACCATGCTGAACGTGCCCAGCTTCGTCTGCGAGCCGGAGCGTGACGGCAGCCGTGCCGAAGCCGCCGTGATCATCGACACGCGCAACAAGATCTGCCTGGTGGCCGGCCGCGCCGACTACTGCGGCGTCAACAAGAAGACCATCTTCACGGTCGGCAACTACCTGCTGCCGAAGGAAGGCCGCCTGTCGATGCACTGCTCGGCCAACGTCGGCAAGAACAACGACGCCGCGATCCTGTTCGGCCTTTCCGGCACGGGCAAGACCACGCTGTCGGCCGACGCCAACCGCCGCCTGATCGGCGACGACGAGACCATCTGGTCCGACAACGGCCTCTGCAACCTGGAAGACGGCTGCTACGCCAAGCTGATCGACCTGGACAAGCAGAACGAGCCGGTCATCGCCCAGGCCCTGAGCAAGCCGGGCACGATCATCGAGAACGTGCCGCCCCTGCCCGGCAAGAAGATGGAGGAGTGCCACCCGGACGAGCTGGACCTGTTCGACGGCTCCATCGCCGAGAACACCCGCTTCTCCTATCCGCTGGATGCCAACCCCAACGTCATGCCCAATGGCCAGGGCCCGCATCCGAAGACCATCGTGCTGCTGACCGCCGACGCCTTTGGCGTGCTGCCGCCGATCTCGATCCTCGAGCCCAAGGACGTGATGTACCACTTCGTCTCGGGCTTCACCGCCCGCGTCGCCGGCACGGAAGTCGGCGTCAGCGAGCCGCAGCCGACCTTCTCGGCCTGCTTCGGCGGCCCCTTCATGGCGCAGAAGCCCAATGTCTACGCCAAGCTGCTGGCCGAGAAGATGCAGCAGCACCAGGCCCGCTGCATCCTGCTGAACACCGGCTGGAGCGGCGGCGGCGCCACCACCGGCGGAGCCCGCATGAAGCTCAAGGTGACCCGCGCGCTGCTCGACGCGGCCCTGAACGGCGAGCTGGACGGCGTCGAGACCGAGGTTCACCCGATCCTCAACCTCAAGATGCCCAAGTCCTGCCCGGGCGTCGACTCCGGCATCCTGAACCCTCGCAACACCTGGGCCGACAAGGACGCCTACGACGCCACCGCCACGAAGCTGCGCGACATGTTCCGCGACAACTTCAAGAAGAAGGGCTTCGCCGCCTTCGGCATCGAGGAGCGCATCTGAGGCTTGCCTCGTTTCAGCGAAAAGGCCGGGCACTGCCCGGCCTTTTTGTTTCAGAATACCCCTGTCCGCCCTGACCGCCTGCCCATGAAACTACGCGCCAGCAACATCGCCAAGCTCAAGGCCCAGTCCTTCGACGTGCTGATCGTCGGCGGCGGCATCAACGGCGCCGTCGCCGCGGCCGCCCTGGCGGCGCGCGGCGTCTCGGTGGCCCTGATCGACAAGGGCGACTTCGCCGGCTTCACCAGCCAGCAGTCGTCCAATCTGGCCTGGGGTGGCATCAAGTACATGGAGACCTGGGAGTATCCGCTGGTGCGAGCCCTGTGCATGAGCCGCAACCGGCTGATCCGCAGCTATCCCTCCAATGTGAAGGAAATCCGCTTCTTCACCTCGGTCCAGAAGGGCTTCCGCTGGCATCCCTGGATCCTGTGGGCGGGCACCTGGCTGTACTGGCTGATCGGCAACGGCTTCACCCGCGTCCCGTTCCTGCGCACCGTCGCGGCGATCCGCCGCGAGGAGCCGGTGGTCCGCACCGACTCGCTCAGCGGCGGCTTCGAGTACTCCGACTCCTACCTGCACGACAACGACGCACGCTTCGTCTTCAATTTCATCCGCTCGGCGCTGAGCCGCGGCTGCATCGCCGCCAACTACGTCGCCTCGGAAGGCTCGCACCGCGAGGGCACCGAGTGGGTCACGCAGCTGCGCGACGTCCGTTCCGGCGAGAGCTTCCCGGTGCGCAGCAAGGTGCTGGTCAACGCCGCAGGGCCCTTCGTCGACGAGGTCAACGCCAGGGACGGCATCGCCACGCGCCACCGGCACGTATTCTCCAAGGGCATCCACCTGATCGTGCCGCGCATCACCGACAGCAAGCGCGTGCTGACCTTCTTCGCCGACGACGGGCGCCTGTTCTTCGCCATCCCGCAGGGCAACCGCACCTGCATCGGCACCACCGACAACCGCGTGGACAGCCCCCATGCCACGGTCACCGAGGCGGATCGCCGCTTCGTGCTCGACAACATCAACAAGCGCCTGAACCTGCCCCGGCCCCTGACCGCGGCGGACGTCATCTCGGAGCGTTGCGGCGTGCGTCCGCTGGTGGTCGAGGGCCATGCCGGCGACAAGACCGATTTCCTGCAGCTGTCGCGCAAGCACGCCGTCGAGGTGCAGGCCGCCTCGCAGCGGATCAGCATCTTCGGCGGCAAGCTCACAGACTGCATCAATGTCGGCGAGGAGATCTGCGAGGAGGTGCGGCGCCTGGGCGTGGACATCCCGGAACCCGGCTTCACCTGGTACGGCGAGCCGCCTGACGCGGTGCGCGACGAGTTCCTGCACCAGGCGCGGCTGATGAAGCTCGACGCCTACACGGCTCCGGAATCCTCGGAGCCGCTGTCGCAGCGCCTGTGGCGGCGCTATGGCGCACAGGCCATCGGCCTGCTCGAGAACATCCGCGAGGATGCGCGCGAGGCCGAGGTGCTGATCAAGGGCACCGAGTACATCCGCTGCGAGCTGCGCCAGGCCGCACGGCGCGAGATGGTGGTGACGCTCGACGATTTCCTGCGCCGCCGTTCCAAGATCGCCCTGGTGGAGCGCCGCGAAACCATCCGCCAGTCGCCGGGCCTGATGGAAGCCTGCCGCATCCTCTTCGGCGACGAGGCCCAGGCCCGGCACGACGAATACTTCGGCGAGGCAGGCTGACATGCGGATCAACAGGATCTTCTGCATCGGCAAGAACTACGCCGACCACGTCGCCGAGCTGGCGCACCTGGGGCACGCAGCCGACGGCGACTGCGTGGTCTTCATGAAGCCCGCTTCCGCGGCGGTGCACGAGGGCGAGCCCATCCCCCTGCCCCGCCATCGCGGCAGCGTCCATTACGAGGCCGAACTGGTGGTGATGCTGACCGGAGGAGGCCGCAACATCCCGCTCAAGCATGCGCTGTCCAGCGTCGCCGGCCTGACCCTGGGCCTGGACCTGACGCTGCGCGAGCTGCAGACGGAACTGAAGAACAAGGGCAAGCCCTGGGAGATCGCCAAGTCCTACGACGGCAGCGCCGCGCTGGGCGACTTCAAGCCCTACCTCGAGCAGGACCTGCAGAAGCTGGAGTTCAGCCTGCACGTCAACGGCGAGCTGCGCCAGCAGGGCCGCACGCGCGAGATGCTGTACCCGGTGGCGCGGCAGATCCACATCCTCTCGCAGAGCTGGGCACTGCAGCCTGGCGATGTGATCTTCACCGGCACCCCCAAGGGCGTCGGTCCGCTGGCCCACGGCGACAAGCTGGTGCTGGCCAGCGAGGGCATCGGCGAATTCCGCTGGACCTGCAGGCAGGAGAAAAAGTGAACGAGCAACAGAAGCAGCAGCTGCGCAAGATCGCCGGCACCTTCTTCACCGGCCTGCTGGCGGTGCTGCCGATCCTGGTGACGGTGGCCCTGGTCATGTGGCTGATCGGCGCCGCCGAGGCGGTACTGGGCGGACTGCTGGGCTTCCTGCTGCCGCGCGGCCTGTACCTGCCCGGCATGGGCCTGCTGGTGGCCATCGTGCTGATCTACCTGGTCGGCCTGGGCATGAAGGGGCTGTTCGTGCAGCAGGCCTTCGGCTGGCTGGAGAGCGCGCTGAACCGCATTCCCCTGGTCAAGACGGTCTACGGCGCCGTGCGCGATCTGACCGGCTTCATGTCCAACAAGCGCGAGCGCAAGTTCGGCCAGGTGGTCATGGTGCAGATGCCCAACCTGCCGATCCGCCTGGTGGGCTTCGTCACCGTCGACGACCTGGTGGAAGCCGGCATCGCCGGCTGCGACACCGGCGGCTGCGTCGCGGTCTACCTGCCGATGAGCTACCAGATCGGCGGCTACACCGTGATGCTGCCGCGCCAGTACCTGACGCCCCTGGACATGAGCTTCGAGGAAGCCATGCGCTTCGTCATCACCGCCGGCATGTCGCGGCCCAACGAAGAGCCGCCCCGCGGCACCCCGCCTGCGGCATGAGCCTGGCCCGGGGCCGCGCCTACAGGCTGGTGCTGCTCGGCAGCCTGTACCTGGCGCAGGGCCTGCCCTACGGCTTCTTCACGCAGGCCTTGCCGGTGCTGATGCGCGAGGCGGGACTGTCGCTGAAGGCGATCAGCGCCACCAGCCTGCTGTTCCTGCCCTGGGCGCTGAAGTTCCTCTGGGCCCCGCTGGTGGACCGGACCGGCACGCGCCGGCAGTGGATCCTGCCGCTGCAGCTGACCGCGGCGGCCGGCGCCGGCCTGCTCGCCTTGGCCGATATCGGCGACTCCTTTGCCCTGATCTTCGCCGCACTGCTGCTGTTCAACCTGCTGGCGGCCATGCAGGACGTGGCGACCGACGGCCTGGCGGTGCGCCTGCTCGGCGAGAAGGAGCGCGGCCTGGGCAATGGCCTGCAGGTGGGCGCCTACCGCCTGGGCATGGTGCTGGGCGGCGGCTGGCTGCTGTGGGTGTTCGCGCAATCGGGCTGGCAGGCGATGTTCCTGGCCATGGCCGGCATCCTGCTGCTGACCTGCCTGCCGGTGCTGTTCCTGCGCGGCGAGTCCGCGGAGAGCCATGCGCCGCCGGCCGCGGCCCGGCAGCTGGCGCTGGGCTGGGCGCGGCGCCTGCGCCAGCCGGGCCTGCTGCCCTTCATCCTGCTGATCTGCGCCTACAAGTTCGGCGACAGCATGGTGTCCTCGCTGGTGGGGCCCTTCCTCAAGGACTACGGCCTGTCCAAGGAGGAGATCGCCCTGCTCAAGGGCACGCTCGGTTCGGCCGCGGGACTGGCCGGGGCCGCGCTGGGCGGCTGGGCGGCCTGGCGCCTGGGCCGGCGTGCCGCGCTGCTCGGTTGCGGGCTGTTGCAGACGCTCAGCCTGCTGCCCTATCTCGCCGCCGCGCTGGGCTGGGGCGGCAAGGAGCTGATCTGGGCCGGCTGCCTGGGCGAGCACCTGTTCGGCGGCATGGCCACCGTGGCGCTGTTCACGCTGATGATGGACGCCTCCGACCCCGATCACGCCGGCACCGACTACACGCTGCTGGCCTGTGCGGTGGTGATCGGCACCGGACTGGCCTCCTTCGCCGGGGCCGTGGTCGCCGATGCCCTGGGATATGCGCCGATGATGGCCGCCGGCATCCTGCTGTCCGGCGCCGGCTGCCTGCTGCTGGTGTGGCGGCTCGACCGGGGCGCCGGACCGGAGCGGCTGGGGTCGGTGTGGCGCCGCCGCGCCTGAAGCCTCGCGGGAGCGGCTCCGGCCACAGGCCCTGGCGACGCCAGGGCCGGGTCCGCCCCCGAGGGGCGGGCCGCTATCCGTCCGCCAGCACGCAGCGGTTCTTGCCGCCGCGCTTGGCCCGGTACATGGCGTCGTCGGCGGCGCGGATCAGGGCATCGCGCGGCTTCGCGCCCGCCTCTGCCGCCTGCGACGAATGGCAGGCGACGCCGATGCTGGCACCCACCGTCACCCGGATGTCCGGACCCAGGTCGTAGGGCTCGCGCAACATCATACACAGCTCCTCCGCCGCCTTGAGCGCCACGCCCGGCACGTCCATGGCCTCCTCCAGGATCACCGCGAACTCGTCGCCGCCAAGGCGGGCCACCGTGTCGGACTTGCGCATGCGCGACAGCAGGCGCGCCGCGATCGCCTGCAGCAGCTGGTCGCCCGCCAGGTGGCCGTGGGTGTCGTTGACCGGCTTGAAGCCGTCGATGTCGATGTACAGCAGCGCGAACGGCCGCTGCGCGCGCCGCGAACGCTCCAGCGCGCCGTCGAGCCGGTCCAGGAACAGGGCGCGGTTCGGCAGGCCGGTAAGCGCGTCATGCGTGGCCTCATGGCGCACCTGCTCCTCGGCACGCTTGCGGATCGCCACCTCGCTTTCCAGTTCACGCACCAGCTGCTGCAGCTGCTGCTTGCGCCGGTACAGTTCGAGGAACACGCGCACCTTGGACAGCAGGATGGTGTCGTTGATCGGCTTGGCGATGTAGTCCACGGCACCGAAGCTGTAGCCCTTGAGCCGGTTGAGGTCATCGACCATCGCGGCCGTCACGAAGATCACCGGCGTGTCGCGGGTACTGTCCTCGCCGGCCAGGTGGCTGGCCACCTCGAAGCCGTCCATGTCCGGCATGTTGACGTCCAGCAGCACCAGCGCGAACTCATGGTCCAGCGTGGCGGCCAGGGCGGCATTGCCCGAATCGGCCTCGACCAGTTCCGCATCGACCTTCGACAGCAGACGCCGCATGGCGACCAGGTTGGCCGGCGTGTCGTCCACGACCAGGATCTTGGGGCGAGACAGCTCGGTCATGCGGCAGGCCTCCCGGCCAGTTTCATGAGAAGGGGGGCGATGCCCGCAAGGGG
Organism: Solimonas fluminis; assembly: GCF_002930645.1. Taxonomy (GTDB): domain Bacteria; phylum Pseudomonadota; class Gammaproteobacteria; order Nevskiales; family Nevskiaceae; genus Solimonas_A; species Solimonas_A fluminis. Next base: position 68,410 of record NZ_PSNW01000001.1, read on the forward strand.
CAGCAGATGGTCGGCACCGGCCAGGCGCAGCGCCGCGGCGGGCATCTCCGGCGCCTCGGCCTCCGCCGGGTCCTGCACGATCAGCTTGCCGCCCAGTCCGCGCACCTGGGCCGCGCCGCGCGCGCCGTCATCGTTGGCGCCGGTCAGCAGCACGGCGACCAGTTGCTCGCGCCAGACCTCGGCCGCGGACGCGAACAGCACGTCGGCCGAAGGCCGCACATGGCAGACGCGCTCGTCCACCGACAGCGAGAAATGCCGCCGGTGCTCGACCAGCAGGTGATAGCGCGGCGGCGCCAGGTAGACATGTCCGGGCAGCACCGGCTCTCGCGCCCGGGCCTCGCTGACCGGCAGGGCGCAGCTGTCGCGCAGCAGGCTCACCAGCATGCCGAAGCCCTCGGTGCCGGTGTGCTGCACCACGATCACGCTGGGCCGGAAGCCGGCATCGAGCCCGCGCAGCAGTCTGCGCAGCGCCGCCACTCCGCCGGTGGAGGCGCCCACCACGCAGGCCTCCATCACGGCACCGCCTTCGGTGCCACGCGGCGGAACACCGGCAGTTCGCGGCTCAGCAGCTGGAAGTCAGCCGCCACCGCGGAAAAGCTGAGGGATTCCTTGATGCCGATGCAGAGATAGCCGCCCCGCACCAGGCTGTCGCGGAACAGGCCCAGCACCCGGTCCTGCAGCGGGTCGGTGAAGTAGATCAGCACGTTGCGGCACAGGATCAGGTGCATTTCGCCGAACACGCCGTCGGAGACCAGGTTGTGGTTGGCGAAGGTGATGTGCGCACGCAGCTCGTCGTGCATCTTCAGGTAATCGTACTTCTCGGTGCAGTAGTCCTGCAGCCGCGCCTTGCCGCCGGCCTTGCGGTAGTTCTCCAGGTACAGCGGCATCTCACGCGACGGATAGATGCCCTCCTGGGCCTTGGCCAGCGCCGCGTCGCTGAAATCGGTGGCATAGATCTGGGCGCGCTCGTACATGCCGGCCTCGCGCAGCAGGATCGCCATCGAGTAGGCCTCCTCGCCGTGGGCGCAGCCTGCCTGCCAGATATTGATATGCGGATAGCTGGCCAGCTGGGGCAGTACGTGCTCGCGCAGCGCGACGAAGGTCTGGGGCTCGCGGAACAGTTCCGACACCGGCACCGACAGGCGCTCGATCACCGCATGGATGAAGCCGTCGTCATGGATCACCCGCTCGGTCAGCTCGGATACGGAGCGCAGGTGCAGGGCGGTCGCAAGGCCCAGGACCCGCCGCTTGAACGAGGCCGGGGCGTACTGCCCGAAATCGTAGCCGTGGCGCTTGCGCAAGGCCTCGACGAAGAGCGCGATCTCGATGTCCTGGCGATCGGTCAAATGCATTTCAACCTCGATTCATGCCGCCATCCATGGCGAGACCTCAGTCGCCTCAATAAGCCCCCGCCCGGCCATCCATGGCGGGGCGTTCGGCGGAACAGGAGTCCGCTGGACTCTCTTCAATTCCCGCCTCACCCCAGCAGCGCCTGCATCTGGACGACCAGTTGTTCCACGTCGATCGGCTTGGAGCAGTAGTCGTTGGCACCGGCCTCCAGGCATTTCTCGCGGTCGCCGACCATGGCCTTGGCCGTGACCGCGATGATCGGCAGCGATCGCCATGAATCCCGCTCGCGGATGCGCCGGATGGTTTCGTAGCCGTCCATGCCCGGCATCATGATGTCCATCAGCACCAGGTCGATCTCGGGATTCGATTCGAGCTGGGCGATGGCCTTGTACCCGTCCTGGGCCATCAGCACCTTCAGCCCGCGGCTGCGCAGCGCCTTGGACAGTGCGAAGATGTTGCGCATGTCGTCGTCCACCACCAGCACGGTCTTGCCGCCGAAGCTGGCCGCCGCCGGCCGCGGCGGCGTGGCCAGCGGCGCGCCCACCTTGCGGATGCTATGCAGGAACAGCGTGACCTCGTCCAGCAGGCGCTGCGGCGAGGGCGCACTCTTGAGCACGATGGTTTCGGTGTACTCGCGCAGGCGCATGCCCTCCTCGCGCGTCAGCTCCCGCCCGGAATGGATCACCACCGCCGGCAGCGGGCCGCGGGCGCTGGCCCGTTCCAGGAACTGGAAGCCGTCCATGCCGGGCAGGCCCAGGTCGAGGATCAGCAGGTCGTAGGCCTCCCGCGCGGTGCGTTCCAGCGCCTCCTCGGCGCTGCCGACCTCGTCGATCTGCACCGACTCGCCGCGCAGCATCTCGCGCACCAGTCGGCGGTCGGCGGGACTGTCGTCGATGATCAGGATGCGGCGCGCGCCGGCAGGCAGGCCCGGCAGCCCGTCGAACACGCGCTCCACGTCCTCGCGGGCCACCGGCTTCTTCAGGTAACCCGCCGCGCCGGCGGCACGCGCCTGGCCTTCCGCGTCGGCGCCGGAGATGAAATGCACGGGGATTCCGGCCGTGAGCGGATCCGACTGCAGGCGTTCCATCACCTGCCAGCCGTCCATCTTCGGCAGGCCGATGTCGAGCAGGATGCCGGCGGGCCGGTGCCGCCGCGCCAGCGCCAGGCCGGATTCCCCGTCGTGCGCCACCAGGGCGCGGTAGTGGCGGCCGCGCGCCAGTCCGGCCAGCACCTCGGCGAACTGCGCGTCGTCCTCCACGATGAGGATGGTGGTGCCCGGGGCCTCGGCGGGCGGCTCGGCCACCGGGGGTGCCGGCAACACCACCGGCTCCGCAGGAGGAGCCGCCGCCACGGCGGGACGCGCTGCTACGGGGGCGTTCTCCGCCGGAACCGCCGCCGGCAGGCTCACCGAGAACGTGGAGCCCTGCCCCGGCGCGCTTTCCAGCCGCACCTCGCCGCCCAGCAGTTCCGCCAGTGCCTTGACGATCGACAGGCCCAGCCCGGTGCCGCCGTAGCGGCGGCTGGTACCGGAGTCGGCCTGCTCGAAGGCCTGGAAGATGCGGGCCAGCTTCTCCTGCGGGATGCCGATGCCGGTATCCCGGACGCGCAGCAACACGCCGCCGGCATGCTTTCCCTCACCGATCGGCAGCATTTCGAGCCGCACGCCGCCCTGGTGGGTGAACTTGAAGGCATTGGACAGCAGGTTGGCCAGGATCTGGTTGATGCGCGTGCCGTCCGAATGGATCGAGGCCGGAAGTCCCGGCGCGCGGAACACCTCCAGCGTGAGCTTCTTCTGCTCCGCCACGGGACGGAAGTTGCGCTCGGCGCCGGCGGCCAATGCCGCCAGGTTCACGTCCTCGGCCACTACCTGCATCTTGCCCGCCTCGACCTTGGACAGGTCGAGGATGTCGTTGATCAGGTTGAGCAGGTTGCGGCCGCTGTCATGGACGATGCCGGCGCTTTCCACCTGCTCGGCCGTGAGATTGCCGTCCTCGTTGTCGGCCAGTCCCTTGGACAGGATCAGCAGGCTGTTCAGCGGCGTGCGCAGCTCATGCGACATGTTGGCCAGGAATTCGCTCTTGTAGCGGCTGGCCTGCTCCAGGTCGACGGCCTTTTCCTCCAGCTCGGCCTGGGCCTGCTCCAGCGCCTGCTTCTGCGACTGCAGGGCCTGCCCGCGCTCCTCCAGGCTGCTGTTGGCGACGCGCAGCTCCTCCGCCTGCACCCGCAGCTCCTCCTCGCTGGCGCGCAGGCGCTGGCCCTGCTCCTCCAGCAGCTGGGATTTCTCGCGCAGGGCCTCGTTGGTGGCGCGCAGCTCCTCCTGCTGCGCCCGCAGGGCCTCGTCGGAGGCCTGCAGTTCCTCCTTCTGGTACTGCGTCTGCCGCAGCAGCTCCATGGTCGCCAGGCCGCGCTCCAGGGTTTCCAGCACCAGGGCGGCAAAGCTCGTGGCCTGGCCGAGGAAGTCCGCCTGCAGCGTGCCGGGCTCGGTGAAATAGGCCAGCTCGATCACGCCGATGACGCGCTCGCGGCCGGCCAGCGGCAACAGGCGCAGGGATGGCGGCGCCATCTCGCCCAGGCCGCTGCGCACGCGCAGGTAGGATTCCGGCAACTCGCGCACCACGCGCGGCTGCCCGTCCTGGGCCACCTGCCCGACCAGCCCCTCGCCCCGCGCATAGCTGCGCTGGCCGCTGCCGCCCGGCAGGCTGTAGGCCCCCGAAGGCTCGTAGCGCTGGTGCGCCTCGTCCCAGCGGAAGAACACGGCGCAGACGGCGCCGCTGTTGGTGCTGAGGCACTCGGCCAGGCGTTCGCCGAACTGCTGCGGCGTGCTGCAGGCCTGCAAGGCCACCGACAGTTCGCCGAGACGGGTCTGCAGCCATTCGCGGCCGGCCAGCTCATCGGTGCTGCGGCGGAACACCTCCAGGCCGCGCGCCAGCGCGCCGATCTCGTCGGCGTGGCCGCGGTAGGGGACCTCCAGCTTCGTGTCGCCGGCGGACAGGCGCGACATCAGCGCGGTGAGCTGCGTGACCGGCCGCGTCACCGTGCGCGCCACGACCCACAGCGACAGCGCCACGAAGCCGAGCCCCGCCGCCAGCATCAGGACGATCAGCTCCCGGGTGCGATCCAGGCGCGCCTGCAGGTGCGCGGCGCGCTCCTGCAGCAGGTCGCGCTCGTGCTTCTGCATCTGCCCCACCAGGACCCGGATGCCGTCGACGATGCGCTTGCCCTTGCCGCTGCGCACCAGGGCCAGTTCGGCATCCTCGTCGTCGCGGCGCTTGTGCTCCAGGACCACCTCGGCGAACTCGCCGCGCCAGCGCAGCATGTCGCTGCGCCACTGCTGCAGCAGGCCCTGTTGCCGCGGATCGTCGGTGGTCAGCTCCTGGAGATCGCGCCAGGATTGCTCGAAATGCTCGCCGCCGAGGCGATAGGGCTGCAGGAATTCGTCCTTCGAGGACAGCAGGTAGCCGCGCAGCCCGGTCTCCTGATCCAGCACCAGCACGAACAGGGCATCGATGGCCTGCAGCACCTTCTCCGAGCGGTCGGTGGCGGCGCGCGCCTGGTCGACCTCGGACAGCGCCGCGCGGAACATCAGGGCGCTGCCGGCGAACAGCAGCAGGATCACCGCGAAGGCCAGGCCCAGCCGCGCCTGGATGCCCAGAACGCGCCGCAGCGGCGCAGGCAGGCGGCGGCGTTCGCCGCTCACGCCCGGCCCGCCGCCAGCTTCTGGCGGATGAAGTCATGATGGGGAACGTACAGCAGGTCGGCGACGCGCCGGATCAGCAGCTCCTCCTCCGGATGCACGCGCCCATCGGCATGGGCCACCCGCCACATGCCGCCGATCAGGTCGCGCTTGTCCTCGGCATCCAGCGCCGCGTTGAGTTCGGCGACGAAGGCATGCAGCGAGACGTTGCGGCGCACTTCGCCCTCGGCTTCCGCCAGCAGGGCATCCAGGGCCGCCTCCTCCAGCGCGCAGAGATCGCGCAGGATGCCGCGCGCCGCGAGGCGCTCGGCTTCGCTGTCGGCGAAATCCGCCCGCAGGGTCTCCACCAGCAGCACGGCGATCGCCAGCTCGCGGCGCGGGGCCGCCGCTTCCGGGCGGCGCCCCCCCAGGGCTCTAGCCAGCTTGTCCCACACGGCCGTGCGGCTCAGCCGGTGCCGCTCAGAACGAGGCGCCGAGCAGCAGGTTGAAGCTGTCGCGGCCTTCGATGTGCTCGTACTCCGGCGTGATGTCGAAGATCAGCAGGCCGAAGCGCAGGCCGACGAAGAAGCGGCTGGCGTCGACTTCCTCCTTGTCCAGCAGCGCCACGCCCTTGGGGTCGAGCTCGGACCAGACGTAGCCGTAGCCGGCATAAGGAGTCAGGAAGGCGAAGCCCTTGGAGATCGACACGTCCAGCCCCATGGCTTCGTAGTCGAGATCGTCGATGCCGCTGCTGCGGGTATAGGTGCCGCGCACGGCGAGCGCCGGCTCGGCGACGCCGCCCTCGAGGATGGCCCAGCGCACTTCGCCGCCGTAGAGGTCGGCATCTGCGCCCGGCACGGTGGCGTAGAAGGCGCCAAGGTCGATGCCGAAGGGCAGGCCCTTGCGCAGCACCACGCCGGCCATGCCGATGGCGTCCACGTCTTCGCCGGTCAGGCGGTTCCAAGCGCCCGGATCGTCAACGTCGACATAGGTCGCGAAGGCGCCGATGCCGATGCCGGTGATGCCGGTGGCTTCCGACGGGCCCAGGGCCTTGTAGTTCAGCGCGGCCGTGATGTCCTCGGCGACGGAGCGGAAGTCGGCCTGGCAGGTGGTCGGATCGACGCAGGTCAGGTCGAAGTCGGCGTCGAAGGCGGAGGCCTGCGTGGCGCCGGTGGCGAGTGCGAGGGCAAGAAGCAGACGGCGCATGACGATCTCCTCAGGAACAATGCGATTCGTTTCGTAGTACCGCCGAGGATAGCATCGCTCAGGGGCCTGTCGCCCATTCCCCGCTGCGCTGCGATCGGGAAACGGGCCGCAAGCCCTAGGCGGCGGACTGGAGGAACGGCAGCAGCACGGTGCTGATGTCCTGCAGGCGGCCGTGGAAGAAGTGGCCGGCTCCGTCCACCGTCACCAGCTGCGGCGGCGGCGAGTACTCCGCCAGAATCTCCCGCGTCTCCTCGTAGCTGACCGTGTCGTCGTCGCGGCTGTGCACGACCAGCCAGGGGCAGCCCGGGTGCGGCGGCGGCGCCTCGCCGCCGAAGTACTTGCCGAAGGGCGGCGCGATGCTGACCAGCGCGTCCGGCCGCAGCTGCGCCGCCGCCTTCAGCGCGACGAAGGCGCCGAAGGAGAAGCCCGCCAGCACGCGCGGGCCGGCCGGCAGCAACTCCCGCATCAGGCCGGCCAGGAACAGGACGTCACCGGTTTCGCCGCGGCCCTCGTCGTGCAGGCCGGCGCTGCGGCCCACCCCGCGGAAGTTGAAGCGCAGCGTCGCCAGCCCCGCCTGCAATGCGCCGGACGACAGGGTGTAGACCACCTTGTTGCTCATGGCCCCGCCGAACAGCGGGTGCGGATGGCAGATCACGGCGAAGCCCCGCGGCGCCGCGCCCCGGGGTGCCGACAACAGGGCCTCGATGCGCCCCGCGGGGCCATCGATCAGCCACTCGCTGCTCTGTCCGGGCTGCGGCAGTTCCACCGGTCATTCCTCATGTGGGTCCAAGGCCGCGATTCTGCACGACTCTTGCCTCGGCGAGTATGCCTGCTATAGTTCAAGACACTTGAATAAATATCGTGTCGGGGGAGTTACACATGCGCACCTGGATCATCTCGGCAGCTGCCGCCGCACTGTTTGCGACCGCAGGCTCGGCCGCAGCCGCGGACTACAACGACAAGCAGCCCGAGTTCAAGGCCTACTTCGACCTGAAGTTCGACGGTCGCGGCAGCGATGCGCAGCAGCTGAACTACGGCCTGCGCATGGATCATGACCGCCGCTTCCTCGAGGCGCCGCGCCCGGCGATCGCGCAACTCGACTTCCGCGCCGGCAAGCAGGCCGGCCTGGAGAAGTTCGAACTCAACGGCGCCCCGCTGGTGGAGCGCAAGGCCGAGCTGAACCAGGATGGCGAAGTCCAGTACGGCACGATCGACTGGGCCCTGATCGCCGCCGCCGTGGTGGGCGTGGGCTGGATCGCCTACGAGACCTTCGACAACGACGAGAGCCCGAGCCCGCCGAAGCCGGACCCCGAAAATCCGCCGCCGACGGGAGGTCCGCAGCTTCCTGGCACGGTCGGCGAACTAATCGGCCTGGTCCCTGGCCTGGGCGATATCCTCGCTCCTTACGTCGAAGGCGGCCTCGACACGATCCTCTCGCTGCCTGCCAACACGCCGCTGGCGGGCCTCGTGGATCTGGTGGACGGCGGCCTGAACACGGTCGTCCGTGAACTGCTGCCGTTCCTGCCGGGCAGCAGCCTGGCGGACGAATCGCGCCTCAAGGCCGAGATCGAACGCCACACCCCGGCCTACCAAGCCTGGCTCGACGGCGGCACTGGCCACATGGGCGATCTGCTTTCGGCGCACTAGAATAGGCATGCGTTCCACCCAAGGGGAGCCGCAGGCTCCCCTTGTCGTTTCCGCCGACTGAAAACCGCCGACGATGAGTCCCGATTTCGCCGCCCGTCACCCGCGCCTCGCCGAATTGTTCGGCCTCGACCTGCGCAGCCTGGCCCTGTTCCGCGCGCTGCTCGGCGGCATCCTGTTCTGGCTCAGCCTCGGCAGCCTCTGCGACCTGTCGGCCCTGTACAGCGACGGCGGCGTGCTGCCGCGGGGCTGGGTCATGGCCTCCGACAGCCCCTGGCGCCTGTCGCTCTACTTCCTCAACGGCACGGCGCTGTTCTCCGGCCTGCTGCTGCTGGTCCAGGTGGCGCTGGCGGCGATGCTGGCCCTGGGCTGGCGCACGCGGCTGGCCGCCGTGCTGGGTTTCGTGCTGCAGGCTTCGGTGGTCAGCCGCGCGCCGCTGGCGGCCGGCGCCGCCGACCTGCTGCTGACCTGCCTGCTGTTCTGGTCCGCCTTCCTGCCGCTGGGCAGCCGCTGGTCGGTGGACGCGGCGCTGGCGGCCCGCCCCCCTCCGCCGGAAAACCTGCATGTCTCCTGGGCCGGCGCCGGCCTGCTGCTGCAGGTGCTGTCGGTCTACTTCTTTTCGGCGCTGCTGCGCAGCGGCCCCGAATGGCGCGGGGAAGGCACGGCGCTCTACTACCTGCTGTCCCTCGACGGCCAGGCCACCGCCCTGGGACGCTGGCTGCTGGAGGCTCCGGGCCTGCTGGAAGTCCTGACGCCGGCACTCTGGTGGCTGTCGCTGCTCGCCGCCCCGCTGGCCCTGCTGCCGCTGGCCAGCCGCCACGGCCGGGCGCTGCTGCTGCCCTTGCTGGCGCTGATGCAGCTGCTCCTGCTGCTGAGCCTGCGGCAAGGGGCCCTGCCGCTGCTGGGCCTGGCCGGCCTGGCGGTCCTGCTCGGCCCCGGCTTCTGGCAGTGGACCGCCGGCCGCCGGCCGCCGGCCGCCGGCCTGCGGATCTACCATGACCGCGACCGGCCCGCGAGCCTGCGCAACAGCCTTCTGCTGCAGCAGTTCCTGGTGCTGCCGCAGGCACAGCTCGGCGCCGCGCAGGATGCGCCGCGTGCCCGCGCGCTGCTGCAGGCCAACCGCTCCTGGGTGGTGATCGACATCGACGACCAGGCCTACCTGCGCTGGGCGGCACTGGCGACGCTGCTGCGCCATTCGCCGCTGCTGTCCTGGCTGCACCGCCCGGCGAAGCTGCCCGCGGTAGAGCGCCTGGGCGATCGCCTCCACGGCTGGCTCGCCGCCCGCCCGGCCGGCGCGGCGCGACCGGGGCGCGAAATCCGCTGGGAGACGCCGCCGGGCTGGCAGCGCGTCGCTGCCGTCTTCCTGGTGCTGATCCTGGCCTGGAATGCCACCACCGTCGGCTGGCTGCCGGGCGCGGTGCAGCGGCTGCTGGCGCCGCCGCTGCAGGCTCTGCGTCTGGACCAGTCCTGGGGCCTGGATGCCCCCTCGCCTTCCCGCGACGGAGGCTGGTTCGTCGCCGCCGGTCGCACGGCGCAGGGCCGCGAGATCGACTTGCTGCGGCCTCGGGCCGCGCCCGATTTCAGCCAGGCGGCCGTCTATGGCGACGGCCAGCGCTGGCAGCGCCTGCGCGACCGGCTGGCACTGGATGCCTATGCCGCCCACCGCCCCTACTATGCGCGCTGGCTCTGCCGCCGCTGGAACGCCGGCCCGGACGAAGCCTTGAGCAGCGTCCGCCTGGTGCACGTCCTGCGCCCCACGCCGCCGCCCGGCGGCGCCGCCACCCAGCCCGAGCAGCGCATCCTGCTGCAGCAGGAATGCGCCGCGCGAGGTTGAGATGGGCCTGATCGACATTGGAGCGAACCTCGCCCACGACAGCTTCGACGCCGACTTCGAACCGATGCTCCACCGGGCCTGGCAGGCCGGCCTGGAAGCGATCGTGATCACCGGCAGCTCCTTCGACAGCAATGCCAGAGCCCTGGCCCTGGCGCGGCAGCACCCGGGGCGGCTCTACGCCACCGCCGGCCTGCACCCGCACCATGCCAGCGAATGGAGCGGTGAACTGGCCGCGCAGATCCGTGAACTGGCCGGACACCCCGAGGTGGTCTCGCTCGGCGAATGCGGCCTGGACTACAACCGCAACTATTCCCCCCACGAGGAGCAGCGGCGCGCCTTCGAGGCCCAGCTGCGGATCGCCGTGGAAACGGGCAAGCCGCTGTTCCTGCACCAGCGCGATGCGCACGCCGACTTCCTGGCGATGCTGCGGGAGTTCCGTCCGCTACTGGGCGCGGTAGTGGTGCACTGCTTCACCGATACCCGCGAGGCGATGCAGGACTACCTGGCGCTGGACTGCCATATCGGCATCACCGGCTGGGTCTGCGACGAGCGTCGCGGCAAGGCGCTGTTCGAGGCGGTGCCCGGCATCCCGGACGAGCGCCTGCTGATCGAGACCGATGCGCCGTATCTCCTGCCGCGCAACGCGACGACGCAGCGGCGCGGCGACCGCCGCAACGAACCGGCGCTGCTGCCCTGGGTGGTGAAGGCACTGGCACAGGCACGCGGACAGACGGAACAGCACGTCGCCGCCATCAGCCGCGACAACGCGCGGCGCTTCTTCCGGCTGGACGCCTAGCCGCAGTACTTCCCCCAGCCTCCTCCCTGCTCCCGGCCAACGCGCCGCGCGCGGCCGTGCCGTCGCGCTCCCTGTCGATGGCCTGCAGTCACCCAAAGAAAAACCCCCGCCATCGCTGGCGGGGGTCTTCGTTCTGCTTGCCAACCGGGCGATTACTCGCCGCGGGTGCGAACCTCGACGCGACGGTTCTGGGCGCGGCCCTCGTCGGTCTCGTTGGTCGCGACCGGCTTGGACTCGCCGTAGGCGTAGGTGTTGATGCGCTTGCTGTCCACGCCCTTGCGGGTCAGGTACTGCTTGACCGAGTTGGCGCGGCGCTCCGACAGGGCCTGGTTGTAGGCGTCGGTGCCGATCCAGTCGGTATGGCCGGAGACGTCGACCTTCAGGCTCGGGTACTGCTGCGACAGACCACCGATGGCCTTGGACGCATTGTCCAGGATCGAGCGGGCGTAGTCGGTCAGGTCGGAGCGGTCGAACTCGAAGTGCACGTCCTCGAAGCGGCGGTTCGGGCCTTCGCCGGAGCCATCCTTCGCGCAGCCGCTGGAGTCGACCTTGACGCCCTTGGCGGTGCCCGGGCACTTGTCCAGCGCGTCCGGAATGCCGTCGCCGTCGGAATCAACCGGGCAGCCCTTGGAGTCGACCTTCACGCCCTTCGGGGTGTTGGGGCACAGGTCGGCGTCGTCGGGAATGCCGTCGCCGTCCGCATCCGGACCGCCGGCATCGCCCAGGCCCGAGCCCTTCGGGCCCAGGGCGGCGACCAGGCCGACCTTGATGACCGGCTCGAGCAGCGAGTCGTCCAGGCCCGGGATTTCGGTATCGACGTAGCGGTAGCGGGCATCCGCGCGGAAGCCATAGCGGCTTTCGTCGCCGAAGTACTTGAAGAAGCCGACGCCCAGGGTGCCGAACGGATCGGTGTCCTCCGGCTGGCCGGCAACGGTCTTGTTCTGGTTCTTCATCGCGCCGACGCCGAGGCTGACGTAGGGCGAGAAGGCGCGGTTGCGCGAGTAGAAGAACAGCGCGTCCAGATGGCCGCCCAGCTCACGGAATTCGTTGGTGCCGCCGTTGTCGGCCTCGAACTGGTTCCAGAAACCGCCGAACTCCAGGCCCCAGTGCTTGCTCAGGGCCTTGCCGGCGCTGAACGCGTAGCCGTTGCTGGAGTCGGACGCACGATCGGCCTGATCGGCAAGCACCGTCTGGTAACCACCGAAAATATAGGGGCGCGTCTCGTCGGCCGCGACCGCCGGCAGCGCAATCGCCGCCAGGGCCAGGGTCAGAGCTGCGCGGGTTGTCTTATTCATTTTGAATCTCCAACCTGAAGATGAAAGCTGCCAAGAGTGTGGGGGTAATGACCCGCAAGCGAGTGCATTATGCATTCGCTTGTTGCAGCGCAGCAACAGTCCTTGCGAAACCGTGGCTGGCTGAAAATATACTTGGATGCCCATTCAGGCTCCCCCGTCTGCGGATTTTGCCTGCCCCCCGGCGGATTTACCAGTCCTTTTTCCAGTCTTTTGATGATCTTCCAACGGATTTCCTGTGACCGAATTCCTTGCTGAGTATGGTCTGTTCCTGGCCAAGACCCTGACCTGGGCGGCGGCCCTGCTGGCCGTGGCGGCCGGCCTGGCCGCCATCCTGCGCCACGCGCGCCCCGGCCACGGCCCCGACCGGCTGGAGGTCCGCAACCTCAACGAGCGCTATGAGCAGATGGCCGACATCCTCAACGCCGACCTGCTCTCCGAAGAGGAGTTCAAGCGGCTGCGCAAGCAGCAGAAGGCCGAGGAGAAGGCCCGCCGCAAGGCCGCCAAGCGCGGTGAGCCGGCGCCGCGCCCGCGGATCTTCACCCTGAGCTTCGACGGCGACCTCGCCGCCCACGCGGTGGACTCCCTGCGGGAGGAGATCAGCGCCCTGCTGCAGGTGGCGCGCGATCGTGACGAGGTGCTGCTGCGCCTGGAGAGCGAGGGCGGCATGGTGCACGCCTACGGCCTGGCGGCCTCGCAGCTGCAGCGCATCCGCGGCCGCGGCCTGAAGCTGACCGTGGCGATCGACAAGGTGGCCGCCAGCGGCGGCTACATGATGGCCTGCGTCGCCGACCGCATCCTGGCGGCGCCCTTCGCCATCGTCGGGTCCATCGGCGTGGTGGCGCAGCTGCCGAACTTCCACCGGGTGCTGAAGAAGCACGACATCGACGTGGAGCTGCATACTGCCGGCGAGTTCAAGCGCACCCTCACGCTGTTCGGCGAGAACACCGAGGCGGGCCGCGAGAAGTTCCGGGAGGAGCTGGAGGCCACGCACGTGCTGTTCAAGTCCTTCGTGTCCGGCAACCGACCCCAGCTGGAGATCGACCGCGTCGCCACCGGCGAGCACTGGTACGGCAGCCAGGCCCTGGAGCTGAAGCTGGTCGACCACCTGCAGACCAGCGATGATTACCTGCTGGAGCGCAAGGCCGACGCCGACCTCTACGAGCTGAGCTTCAAGCGGCGCCACCCGCTGTCCGAGCGCTTGGCCCAGGGGCTGGTGCGGCTGGGCACGGGCTTGCGCGGCGGCATGGAGAAGGCCCTAGCCCCTTGAAACGGCCGCGGCCGGCCGCAACCTGAACCCCCGACTGGCACCACAAGAACCTGGAGAAGGACATGAAACTGACCAGCACGAGCTTCCGCAACAACGGCGTACTCCCCGGCCGCCTCGCCTTCTGCGTCAAGGACCCGAAGCAGCGGGTGCGCCTGTCGAAGAACCTGAACCCGCAACTGGCCTGGAGCGGCGCGCCGGAGGGCACCCGGTCCTTCGTGCTGCTGTGCGTGGACGGCGATGTGCCGACCCGCCCGGACGACGTCAACCAGCCCGGCCGCGAGGTGCCCTTCGACCTGCCGCGCGGCGAATTCCTGCACTGGGCGGTGGTCGATATCCCGGCGACGGTCTCCGAGATCGCCGAGGGCAGTTGCTCGGCCGGCGTGACCGCTCGCGGCAAGGCCTCCCCGGAAGGCCCCGCGGGCAGCCGCCAGGGGCAGAACGACTACACCGGCTGGTTCAAGGGCGACGCCGGCATGGAAGGCAGCTACCTGGGCTACGACGGCCCCTGCCCGCCCTGGAACGATTCGCGGGTCCACCATTACCGCTTCGAGCTGTATGCCACCGACCTGGAGGCGGCCCCGGTGAAGGGCGCCTTTGGCCTGGCCGAGGTGCGCAAGGCCCTGGAGGGCCATGTGCTGGCCCAGGCCCGGCTGACCGGCCGCTACAGCCTGAACCCCCGCTTCAGCCTGAAATAAGCAGGCCGCGGCAGGAAACTCGCTGCAGGCTGCAAGGTCATAGCGATCGCCGCCCGTTGGCGGCTCTTCCCAGAGAACCACCCGATGTCACGCAACTTTGCGATCAAGATTTTCGCGCCGCTGGCCGTGTCGGCCTCGATCATCGGCGCCGCTGCGCTACTGTCCGGCAACCCGGAGCGGGCCCACGCGGACCTGCCGCCGGTCGGCGCGGTGGTCCAGGCCGTGCCCCCCGTGCAGGGCGTGCCTTCGCTGGCGCCGATGCTCAAGGCGGTGATGCCGGCGGTGGTCAACATCTCGGTCACGTCCAAGGTCGAGATCCAGAACCCGCTGATGCAGGATCCCTTCTTCCGCCGCTTCTTCGGCGCGCCCGAGCAGCAGCAACCGCAGGAACGCGAGTCCCAGGCCATCGGCTCGGGCGTGGTGGTGGATGCCGCCAAGGGCTATGTCATCACCAACAGCCACGTGGTGGCCGAGGCCGACAGCATCTCCGTGCGCCTCAACGACGACCGCGAGTTCGACGCCAAGCTGATCGGCAAGGACCCGGACACCGACGTGGCCGTGCTGCAGATCAAGGCGGACAACCTGACCGCGCTGAAGATGGCGGATTCCGACCAGCTGCAGGTCGGTGACTTCGTCGTCGCCATCGGCTCGCCCTTCGGCCTGCGCCAGACGGTGACCTCGGGCATCGTCTCGGGCCTGTCGCGCCAGACCGGCATCAGCGAGGGCGGCTACGAGGACTTCATCCAGACCGATGCCTCGATCAATCCGGGCAATTCCGGCGGCGCCCTGATCAACCTGCGCGGCGAGCTGGTCGGCATCCCCAGCAACATCCTGTCGCGCTCGGGCGGCAACATCGGCATCGGCTTCGCGATCCCGACCAACCTGGCCCGCGAGGTCATGAGCCAGCTGGTGTCCAACGGCGAGATCCAGCGCGGTCGCATCGGCATCAACGGCCAGGACCTGACCCCCGACCTGGCCAAGGCCTTCGGCCTGACCAGCACCCGCGGCGCGGTCATCACCCGCGTGCTGCCCAAGTCCCCCGCCGACAAGGCCGGCCTGAAGTCCGAGGACGTGATCCTGGAAGCCAACGGCCGCGCGGTCGAGAACTTCGCCCAGCTGCGCAACCGCGTGGGGCTGATGCGCATCGGCGACAAGGTGACGCTCAAGGTGCTGCGCGACGGCAAGCCGCGCGAGGTCACGGTCAGCATCGGCAAGGAAGAGGAGATCGCCGCCGACAGCGATAACCTGCACCCGCAGCTCAAGGGCGCCACCTTCGCCCCGCTGGACGAGTCGGCGCGCCAGAACGCCGGCGACACCCGCGGCGTGCTGGTGCAGGCGGTGGAGCCGCGCTCCCCGGCCGCCCGCGCCGGCCTGCGCCCGGGAGACATCGTCATCGCGGTCAACCGCCGCCCGGTTCAGGACCTGGAGGACTTCTCCAAGCTGGCCAATCCCAAGGCGCCGGAACTGCTGCTGCACGTCCGCCGCGGCCCGGGAGCCCTGTTCATCCTGATCCGCTAGTGCCGGACAGGGGTTTCCGGCTGTAGGGAATCCCCAACTGTCTTAGGATGGGCGACGGACTTATACTTCGGTCCGTCGCCCATTTTTTGCCCGTGACCGGCATGCTCGAAGAAGAAGTCCAACAGCTCGAGGAACGCACGCAGCGCCTGCTGGCCGCCTACCGGCAGGCCCGGCTGGAGCAGAAGCGCGCGCTGCAGGAACGTGACCGCCTGCTGGCGCTCAACGCCGAGCTGCGCCGCCGCATCGAGGGCATCGTCGAGAGAGTGCGCATGCTGGAATCCGAGCAGGAGTCGTCCCAATGAGCCCGACGCCCAAGGACCGCAACAGCGAGGAACCCCTGAGCGTCACCGTGCGCATCATGGGCAAGGAGTACGCCGTGGCCTGCCCTCCCGAGGAGCACGAGGCGCTGGTCAAGTCGGCCGACTACCTCAACGAGCGCATGAGCACCATCCGCAAGCGCGGCAAGGCCCTGGGCAGCGAGCGCATCGCCGTCATGGCGGCCCTCAACATCGCGCGCGAACTGCTTGAACTCAAAGGCGTCGAGGGCGTCACGCAGGTCAACCCCGAGGCGCTGGCCAAGCTGCGCCAGATGTCGCTCGACATCGACTCCACGCTGTCGCTGGAATAAGGCGGCGCAGCCGCCGCGCGGTGCGGCAAAGCCGACGACGGACCGCCTGCGGAGGCATTCGATGGTATCCTTGTGCCAGGTGTCTCCTGCGGTGTTCGATGTCGGCTTGGTACCCTTGAGCCTATTTAAACACCCAGGGAGCTTTACCCGTGGCTGGCGTGCAGGCCCACCCCGCAGTGGGAAGCCCAATGCCCGGCGCGGCGCCCACTTGAGACTAAGTCTCAAGGTCAAAAGCCGATGACGGCACCGGCGGGAGACACCGCTGATTCCAAGACGCAGCTGCGGCGCGAGTTCCGCCGCCTGCGCCGGACGCTGGGCCCCGCACAGCGCCGCCGCGCCGCCGCTCGGGCCGCCGCGAGATTCGCCCGCAGCCTCCTGTTCCGCCGGGCGCGCCAGCTGGCGCTGTACCTCGCCCATGGCAGCGAGCTCGATACCCTGCCCCTGCTGCATCGCTGCCATGCCGCCGGCAAGGCGGTCTATGTGCCGCGCGTGCTGGACGGACACCGCATGCGCTTCGAACGCTACGCCCCGGGCACGCGCCTGCGCCGCAACCGCTACGGCATCCTCGAGCCGGCCATTCGCGGCGCGCGCCGCGGGCCGATGCGCCTGGACCTGGTGGTGGTGCCGCTGACCGCCTTCGACGCCAGGGGGCATCGCCTGGGCGCCGGCGGCGGCTACTACGACCGCGCCTTCGCGGGACGGCGCGGCAGCCGCCCCCGGCTGGTGGGTTACGCTTACGCGCTGCAGCAGGCGCCCGCCCTGCCGGCCGAACCCTGGGACGTGCGGCTGGATGCCGTCGTCACCGACAAGACCCTATTCGTTTTCAGGAGCTGATGCCGTGGCCTACTGGCTGATGAAGTCGGAACCCGACTGTTTCTCGATCGACGATCTCAAGGCGAAGAAGACCGCGCCCTGGGACGGCGTGCGCAACTACCAGGTGCGCAACATGTTCCGCGACGACATGAAGCCGGGCGACCTCGCCTTCTTCTACCACTCCTCCTGCGAGGTGCCGGGCATCTACGGCGTGATGAAGATCGCCTCGGTGGCCTACCCCGACCCGACGCAGTTCGACCCCAAGGCCGATCACTACGACCCCAAGTCGAAGAAGGAAGAGCCGCGCTGGCTGCTGGTGGACGTCAGCTTCCAGCGCAAGCTCAAGCATCCGATCACGCTGGCGCAGATGCGCGACGACCGCAAGCTCGCCCATTTCCGCCTGCTCGCTCCGGGCAACCGCCTCTCGGTGATTCCGGTGGGCAAAGAGCACTGGGAGCACATCCTGTCGCTGGAGTGAGACGGTTTTCCGCCGGGCGAGGGGAAAGTTCCGCCCGTTAAGCGTTGAGCAAGGCGCCGCGCACCAGTCTTGAACCTCCACCAGCACATGGAGGTGCGACATGCGGATCAGGACGATTGCGGCGGCGGTACTGTTGACGAGCCTGGCGGGCACCGCGGCAGCGGCGGAGATGGGCGGTTATCTCGGCGCCAGCTACGGCCGTGCCAGCTTCGACAACGACGATTTCGACGGCTCCGACGACGGCTACAAGATCATGGCCGGCGGCTATGCCGGCATCATCGGCGGCGAGATCGGCTACGTGAACTTCGGCAACCTGGGCGGCGACAGCGACGGCCCGGACGCCGATGCCTGGACGCTGGCCGTCACGGCCGGCATCCCGCTGGGCGAGATCGCGCGCATCTACGGCAAGGTCGGCTACGCCTTCGCCGAGGTCGACGGCCAGTCGGTGTCCGAGGAGATCGACGACGACAAGGACAACCTGTTCTACGGCGCCGGCGTGACCTTCCCCATCGCGCAGAACTTCGCGCTCAAGGCCGAGTACGAGCGCTACGAGGTCGGCAACTCCGATCTCGACATGGCTTCGGCGGGTCTCGAGTTCCGCTTCTGAAGCGAGGGGTCCCCGCCCGGCCAGGGAAGGCCGGGCGGGGGCCCGTCCACCCTTCGACAAGCGGGGCAACCGGCGGGCTGCGGCGCCCGATCAGGCCCCGGTGCCCAGGAACAGGTTGTACGCGGGGTTGTCGCTTTCCTCGACGTACTCGTAGCCGAGTTCGTCGAGCGAGCGGCGGCACTCCGCCCATTCCTTCTTCGGCACCTGCAGGCCGCAGAGCACGCGCCCATAGGCGGCGCCATGGTTGCGGTAATGGAACAGCGAGATGTTCCAGCGCGAGCCCACCGCCTGCAGGAAGTCCAGCGCGGCGCCCGGACGCTCAGGGAACTCGAAGCGGAACAGGCGCTCGTCGGCCAGGCCCGGGCAGCGTCCGCCGACCATGAAGCGCACGTGCAGCTTGGCCATTTCGTTGCCGGTCATGTCGGTCACGGGGTAGCCATGCTCGCGCAGCGCCGCGATGATCGCCTCGCGCTCGGCCTGCCCCTCGGTCAGCCTCACGCCCAGGAAGACATGCGCTTCCCTGGGCGAGGCGTAGCGGTAGTTGAACTCCGTCACCGTGCGCCGCCCGATCTGCTTCAGGAACTGCTTGAAGCTGCCGGGCCGCTCGGGAATCGTCACCGCCAGCAGGGCCTCGGCGTCGTCGCCCAGTTCGGCGCGCTCGGCGATGTGACGCAGGCGGTCGAAGTTGACGTTGGCACCGGAGATGACCGCCGCCAGCGTCTTGCCGGTGACGCCCTTCTCCTGCACCCAGCGCTTGATGCCCGCCACGGCCAGCGCGCCGGCCGGCTCCGGCAGGGCGCGCTTCTCGTAGAACATGTCGCGGATC
Source organism: Solimonas fluminis (assembly GCF_002930645.1). Taxonomy (GTDB): domain Bacteria; phylum Pseudomonadota; class Gammaproteobacteria; order Nevskiales; family Nevskiaceae; genus Solimonas_A; species Solimonas_A fluminis. The sequence goes on from NZ_PSNW01000001.1 coordinate 87,040, forward strand.
GCGGCGCTGATCTCGTCGACGCTGACCAGGATCGTCTCGTCCACCAGGTGGCGGGCCACCCGGAAGGTCTCCTCGCCGATCTGCTTCACCGCCACGCCGTCGGCGAACAGGCCGACCTGCGGCAGCGTCACGCGCCGGCCGGCCTTCCAGGCGGCGTCGAAGCAGTTCGAATCCTCGGGCTCCACCGCGATGACGCGGGTCTTGGGACTCAGGGCCTTGATCCAGGCCGCGATGCCGGCCAGCAGGCCGCCGCCGCCTACGGGCACGAAAACCGCGTCGATCGGCTCCGGGTACTGCTCCAGCATTTCCCGCGCGATGGTGCCCTGCCCGGCGATCACTTCAGGATCGTCGTAGGGGTGGACCATGGTCATGCCCTTCTCTTCGACCAGCTTCAGGGCATGCTCGCGGGCATCGTCGTAGGCGTCGCCGTGCAGGATCGCCTTGCCGCCCAGGGCCTTGACCGAGTCCACCTTCAGCTGCGGCGTCGTCCGGGGCATGACGATCCAGGCCGTCAGGCCCAGGCGGCGGGCCGCCAGCGCCACGCCCTGGGCATGGTTCCCGGCCGAAGCGGTGATGACCCCGCGGGCCCGCTCGGCGTCGCTGAGCCGGGCAATCTTGTTGTAGGCCCCGCGCAGCTTGAAGGAATGGACCGGCTGCAGGTCCTCGCGCTTGAGCAGCACCCGGTTCTGCAGGCGGGCGGACAGCTTCGGCGCCTCCTCGAAAGGCGAGACGATGGCGACGTCGTAGACCCGGGCGTCCTCGATGCGGGCGCGGTAGCCGTTCAGGATCTTCTGGACGTCCGCGGAGGGTTTCTTCTGGCTCATAGTGTTGGCGGGCAGGGTGCAATATCATACGCTCCCTTTTTGCTGCACCCTGCCGGACACCCCCTAGACAACGATGCTGCAGACGATTGCCTTCATTGGCGGCGGCAACATGGCGGCCAGCCTGATCGGCGGCCTGATCGCCGCCGGCCACCCGGCGGAGCGCCTGCGCGTAGCGGAGCCCCTGCCCGAGCGCGCCGAGTGGCTGCGCCGGCAGTTCGGCCTGCAGGTGCGGTCCACCGCGGCCGAGGTGGTCCCGGGCGCCGGCGCGCTGGTCCTGGCGGTCAAGCCCCAGCAGATGGGCGAGGCCCTGGCGGGCCTGCAGGCCGACCCCGGCTGCGTGGTGGTGTCCGTGGCCGCCGGCGTCCGCCTGGCGCGCCTGCGCCGCGCCCTGGGTGATGCCGCCCACTACGTGCGCACCATGCCCAACACCCCGGCCCTGATCGGCAAGGGCATCACCGGCCTCTATGCCGCCGACGGCACCCCCGCCGCCGCCCGGGAACTGGCCGAGAGCGTGCTGGCTACCGCCGGCGCCACGGTGTGGCTGCGGCGCGAGGAGGACATCGACGCGGTTACCGCGCTGTCCGGCTCCGGCCCGGCCTACTTCTTCCTGCTGACCGAGGCGCTGCGCGAGGCCGGCGAAAAGCTGGGCCTGGACCGCGACACCGCCGCCCGGCTGGCCCTGCACACCTTTGCCGGCTCGGCGCAGATGGCGGCGGCCGAGGGCGCGCGCGACGTGGTCGAACTGCGCGCCCAGGTCACCTCCAAGGGCGGCACCACCGAGGCCGCCGTGAAATCCCTGGAAGCCGCCGGCCTGCGCCGCAGCTTCGACGAGGCCCTGGCCGCCGCCGCGAACCGCAGCCGCGAGCTGGGCGACCTGCTCGATGCACAGTCCTGAGGAACGATGATGGGCGCCAACGCGACCAACGCGCTGTACTTCCTCGTCACCGCGGTCTTCGACATCGTGATGTGGCTGTTCCTGCTGCGCATCATCCTGCAGTTCGTGCGCGCAGACTTCTACAACCCGCTGTCGCAGATGATCTGGAAGGCCACGCGCTACCCGACGGACCAGCTGCGCCGCGTGCTGCCGCCCTGGCGCAACTTCAACGTCGGCGTGCTGCTGGTGGTGTTCCTGATCGCGCTGGTCTACGTGCACACGATCAGCGGCATCCTCAACCTGCGCCTGAGCCGCTACCCGGCCATGTGGTATGCGCTGCTCAAGCTGGTGACGATGACGCTCAACCTCTACACGCTGACCATCGCCATCCAGGCCATCCTGTCCTGGCTGGGCCCGGGCGTGAACAATCCGGCCAGCAACGTGCTGTGGAGCATGAACGAGCCCCTGCTGCGCCCGGTGCGCCGCCTGCTGCCGCAGTCGGGGCTGGACCTGTCGCCCCTGCTGGTGGCGCTGGCCCTGCAGGTGGTGGTGCGCCTGGTCCCGCTGCCCGGCATGTTCCGATGAGCCCAGCCTACCCTGCCGACTCGGTCGGCCTGGTACAGCCGTTCAAGCTGCTGATCCGCCAGCCCCTGGCCCTGGACTGCGGCCGCACGCTGCCGCAGCACGAGCTGATGGTGGAAACCTACGGCCAGCTCAACGCCGCGCGCTCCAACGCCATCCTGATCTGCCATGCCCTGTCCGGCGACCATCACGTGGCCGGCTACCACGAGGGCAGCAAGAAGCCGGGCTGGTGGGACAACTGCGTGGGCCCGGGCAAGCCGATCGACACCGACCGCTTCTTCGTGGTGGCGCTCAACAATCTCGGCGGCTGCCGCGGCTCGACCGGCCCCAACACGATCAACCCGGAAACCGGCAAGCCCTGGGGGCCCGATTTCCCGCTGGTGACGGCACGCGACTGGGTGCGTTCGCAGGCCCTGCTGGCCGACGAACTCGGCATCGCCCGCTGGGCCGCGATCATCGGCGGCAGCCTCGGCGGCATGCAGGTCATGCAGTGGACCATCGAGTTCCCGGAGCGGGTGCGCCATGCCTGCGTCATCGCGGCAGCGCCGAAGATCTCCGCGCAGAACATCGCCTTCAACGAGATCGCCCGCCAGGCCATCCTGTCGGACCCGGAGTTCCACGGCGGCCATTTCTACGAGCAGGGCGTGGTGCCCGCGCGCGGCCTCAAGCTGGCGCGCATGCTGGGCCACATCACCTACCTGTCCGACGAGGCCATGCGCGCCAAGTTCGGCCGCGAGCTGAAGACGGCGGAGCCGAGCTACAACTTCGACGTCGAGTTCGAGGTGGAAAGCTACCTGCGCTACCAGGGGCAGTCCTTCGTGGACCGCTTCGACGCCAACACCTACCTGATCATGACCAAGGCGCTGGACTACTTCGATCCGGCGCGCGAGTACGGCAACGACCTGGCGGCGGCCTTCCGCCGCGCCACGGCGAAGTTCCTGGTGGTGGCCTTCTCCTCCGACTGGCGCTTCTCGCCGCAGCGCTCGCGCGAGATCGTCAAGGCCCTGGTCGACGCCGGCCGCGACGTGTCCTACGCGCTGATCGATTCGCAGCTGGGCCACGACGATTTCCTGATGCCGATCCCGCAGTACCACCGCGTGCTGCGCGGCTACCTCGCCCGCGTGGCGCAGGAGATCGCATGAGCACCACCCTGCGTCCCGACCTTGCGCTGATCTGCGACTGGATCAAGCCCGGTTCGCGCATCCTGGATCTGGGCTGCGGCGACGGCGAGCTGCTGGCGCACCTGGCGCACACGCACAACGTCACCGGCTACGGCCTGGAGATCGATCCGGAGAAGGTCGCCTCCTGCGTCGAGCGGGGCGTCAACGTCATCCAGGCCGACCTCGACGAGGGCCTCAAGGGCTTCGAGTCGCAGTCCTTCGACTACGTGGTGATGACCCAGGCCCTGCAGGCGTTGCAGCGCCCGGACCTGGCGATCGAGGAAATCCTGCGCGTCGGCCGCTTCGGCATCGTCACCTTCCCCAACTTCGGCCACTGGCGCGTGCGCCTGGGCCTGGCCGGCGGACGCATGCCGATCACGCCGGTGCTCGACGAGCGCTGGTACGACACGCCGAACATCCATCTCTGCTCGGTGGACGATTTCGAGCGGCTCTGCGAGGACATCGGCTGGCGCATCCTGGACCGCCGCATGCTGGACCGCAGCCACCGCGAGGGCTGGCGCATCCGGCTGCGTCCCAACCTGTTCGGCGAAGTGGCGCTGTACCTGCTGCAGGACAAGGAACCCGCGCCGGACCGATAGCCGCCGGGGGACGGGTGCAAAGCAGAAGGCCCGCATGGCGGGCCTTCTGCTTTGCACCCGTCCCCGGATCGCTATCCGGCCGAACCGCGCAGCAGTTCGGCGACGCGCCGGTCCTTGTGCTCCCACAGCTCGCCGATCCAGTTCTGGAAGCGCTGGCGGAAAGCCGGGTCGTTCTCGTAGTCGCCCGCATAGAGCTCGTGCGGGATGGTGAGCTGCCGCACCTCGACAATGACCTTGGGCACCCGGCCCGACATCAGCCCCCAGATGCCCTGCGCACCGCCGGGATAGACGATGGTGATGTCGAGCAGCGAATTCAGGCGCTCGCCGAAGGCGTTCATGGCGAAGGCAAAGCCGCCCGCCTTGGGCTTGAGCAGGTGCCGGTAGGGCGACTGCTGCTTGTCGTGCTTGGCCGGAGTGAAGCGGGTGCCTTCCAGGAAATTGAGCACCAGCACCGGCTGGTTGCGGAACTTGGCGCAGGCGCGCTTGGTGGTCTCCACGTCCTTGCCGCGCAGCTCCGGGTGCCTGGCCAGCTTCTCGGCGCTGTAGCGCTTCATGAAGGGATAGTCGAGCCCCCACCAGGCCAGGCCCAGCAGCGGCACCCAGATCAGTTCCTGCTTGATGAAGAACTTGAAGAACGGGGCGCGGTGGCCGAAGGTCTTCATCAGCACCACGATGTCGTTCCAGCTCTGGTGATTGGCACAGGCCAGGTACTGGCCGCGCGGATCGAGCTGCGCGTCGATGCGGATGTCCCACTCGGTCTTCATCAGGGCGCCGACCGCCCAGCTGTTCACGCCTGCCCAGTTCTGCGCCAGGGCGGCGGTCCAGCGCGACACGGCATCGCGCGGGGCGCCGGGCGGCGTGACCAGCTTGACCAGGATCAGCAGGTATACCGGCACCACCCAGAAGCAGGTGTTGATCAGCAGGAAGCTGAAGATGATGGCGCCGAGCAGCGGCGCGGGCAGGAACTGCAGCATCATTCCCCCTCGGGGCGGGTCGGCGCCGGCGGCGCGGGCGGCAGGGGCGGCAGCGCTCCGGCCTCGGGTGCGGGTGCGTCGTCGGATGCAGGCGCCGCGCTGGACGCAGGCGCGGGTTCAGCCGAAGCCGCCTTGGGAGGCGCCGCGGCGGCGGACTCGGGTGGCGCGGGTGGCAGTGGCACAGCCGGGGTTGGCGCAGGCGGCGGCGCGGGTGGAGGAGGCGCCGCCTTCCTGGCCAGTGGCTCCGGCAATTCCTCGTCCGTGCCGCGCGGGTGGGCGGAACGATGGATGTGCACGATCTTCCAGCCCAGGTCGGTGCGCCGCAGCACCAGGGTTTCGGTGTTGACCAGCGCCAGCTTCTGGTCGCCGAAATCACCGGTCACGGAACTCAGCGTCAGCACCCAGGCGACATTGCCGTCCTCCCAGGCATCGCGCCGCAGCACCTCGCGCTTCACCAGGCTGGCGAAGGTGATGTCGTTGGGCATGGAGCCCTCGGCGTAGGCGTCACGGCCGAGCTCGGTGAAACCCTGCTCGTAGATGCTGAGGTCCGCCGCCAGATGCTGGACCACGCCCTTGCGGTCGCCGCTGGCCAGCGCCGCATGGAAGGCATCCACCACCTCGGTCGGAACCAGGCCGGGCTGGCTGGACGGCGCCGGCGGCGCGGCGGCCGCCGGCAGCAGCACGGTGCCCAGCAGCCAGCCCCAGAGAGGGCGGAGCTTCATGGCGCCGCGGCGGCGCGACCCCGCAACCGGCCATCCTGGTCGACGATCTCGACCGTGGCGTAGCCTTCGCGCGGCAGGCTGACCAGCACGCAGGGCGTCGTGATCGCCTGCGTGGACACTTCGTCCGCCCCCGGCGCCACGAAAGTGCCGCGCAGGATCAGGGTGTCGCCGCGGCGGCCCGCCAGCCGGCTGACCGCCAGGCCGTAGCCGCCGCTGTTGCGCTCGCCCATCTCCACCAGCGCGAACGGCCCCTGCGGCAGGCGCGCGGTGTCGAACTCGACACCGCGCTGCTGCTGCCAGGCGGCAACAGCGGCGCCGTCCGGCATCAGGCTGACGCGCGTTTCGGGGCCCTGGCTGTTGCACTGGTAGGAACGTGCCACCTCGCTGACCTCGACCGAGCTCTCGCGCTGCATCCAGCCGGCGCAGGCGCTCAGCCCCAGGCTGAGCAGCAGGATTCCATGCTTCATAGACGCTTCCTTCATGACGGACCGCCTCCCGGAGGAGGCGGTATGGGATCTTCGGGCAGATGCCGGCCGGGCGATACGCTGTCGCGCCGGCGCGACCGGTCGCATCGCCGCCCGGCGGGATTGTGCGGTGCAATAGCGGGCCGGGCAAATCCCCCGTGCCCTCCCGCGGCGGCTGCGGGGCGAATCACGCTTCTTCCCCACCGGGCGCGGGGGTGCAAAGATGGCAGGATGAACAAGCCGATCCCCGAACATCGCCTGGAATTGCCGGAACTGCTCGAGGCCCTGGTGGCCGACGGGCTGGTCAAGCGTGAAGCCACCCGGGAACTGAACATCCGCCTGGCCAACAACCCGGATCCGCGGCATCCGCTGGCGGCCATCGCATCGGCGGAATGGGACAACCCGCAGGCGCCCGGACGCAAGCTGACCCTGGAGGTGCTGACGCAGTGGCTGGCCAAGCGCAGCGGCCTGCCCTACCTGCGCATCGACCCGCTGTCGATCGACGTGGGCAAGGTGACCTCGGTGGTGTCCTATGCCTTTGCGACGCGCGCCCGGATCCTGCCGGTGAAGGTCACCGCCGACGAGGTGGTGCTGGCCACCTGCGAACCCTACCTGCGCGAATGGGAGCGCGACCTGCAGCCCCATCTCAAGCAGCAGATCCGCCGCGTGCTGGCCAATCCGCTCGACGTCGAACGCTACCTGGTGGAGTTCTATGCGCTGGCGCGCTCGGTCAAGGCCAGCCAGAAGGAGAAGGCCAGCGGACCGGCGCTGGGGAGCGTGCAGAACCTGGAGCAGCTCACCCAGCTCGGCCGCAGCGGCAAGCTCACCGCGGACGATCACCACGTCGTTGCGATCGTCGACTGGCTGCTGCAGTACGCCTTCGAACAGCGCGCCAGCGATATCCATATCGAGCCGCGCCGCGACGCCACCAACGTGCGCTTCCGCATCGACGGCGTTCTGCACGACGTCTACCAGGTGCCGGCGGCAGTTGGCACCGCCGTGACCAGCCGCCTGAAGATCCTGGCGCGCATGGACGTGGCCGAGAAGCGCAAGCCGCAGGACGGGCGCATCAAGACGCGTTCGCCCGACGGCAAGGAGATCGAGCTGCGCGTGTCCTCGCTGCCCACCGCCTTCGGCGAGAAGCTGGTGCTGCGCATCTTCGATCCCGAGGTGCTGGTCAAGGATTTCGCCGAGCTGGGCTTCAGCGGCAACGACGGCGCGCGCTGGCAGGAGATGATCGACCAGCCGCACGGCATCATCCTGGTGACCGGCCCCACCGGCTCGGGCAAGACCACCACGCTGTACTCCACGCTGCGGCACCTGGCGACGCCCGAGGTCAACGTCTGCACCATCGAGGATCCGATCGAGCTGGTGGAGCCGCGCTTCAACCAGATGCAGGTGCAACCGGGCATCGACCTGACCTTTGCCTCCGGCGTGCGCGCGCTGATGCGCCAGGACCCGGACATCATCATGGTGGGCGAAATCCGCGACCTGGAAACCGCGGAGGTGGCGATCCAGGCCGCGCTCACCGGCCACCTGGTGCTGTCCACCCTGCATACCAACGACGCTCCCAGCGCCGTCACGCGCCTGCTCGACCTGGGCGTGCCGGCCTACCTGATCCGCTCGACCCTGCTCGGCGTAGTGGCCCAGCGCCTGCTGCGCAAGCTCTGCAAGCACTGCAAGAAGCCGGTGGAGCCCGATCCCGGCGCCTGGCAGGAACTGGTCGGCGGAACCCATATCGAGCCGCCGAAGCACGTGCATCACGCGGTCGGCTGCCTCGAATGCCGCGAGACGGGTTATCTCGGACGCACCGGCATCTACGAGATGCTGAGCATGACGCCCGCGCTCAAGGAGGCGATCCGCGACGATGCCGATCCGGTACACCTGCGCGATGCCGCGCTGCGCAGCGGCATGATGCCGCTGCGCATTGCCGGCAGCCAGAAGGTGTGGACCGGGCTCACCACGGTCGAGGAGGTCATCCGCACCACCCCGCCTGCCCCGCCCCGCCATCCGGAACAGGCGGTTCCCAGGGGGTCTTGAAATCGCGGCCGCGGGCCTCACCTTCCCAGGCAACGGCGACGGTCGCCGAACTGATCCGAGGAGGTTGTACATGAGCATTCTTCGCTATGAGCCCTGGGGCCTGCACCAGGCCCTGTTCCGCGAGTTCAGCCGCGCGGTAGACCGCGCTGCGCAGGACGATTCCAGCGGCGCCACCGCCGACTGGGCGCCCGCCGTCGACATCGAGGAGTACGCCGACAAGTTCGTGCTCACCGCGGATGTCCCCGGCGTCGATCCGGCGACGATCGAACTCACGCTGGAGAAAGGCGTGCTGACCCTCAGCGGCAACCGCGCCGCGGCCGCCGAGCCGGCCGGCGTCGAGCGCCGCCGCGTCGAACGCGCCACCGGACGCTTCCACCGCCGTTTCGCGCTGCCGGACACGGTCGATTCCGAAGCGGTCAGCGCCTCCAACCGCAACGGCGTGCTGGAGATCACCATCCCCAAGCGTCCTCAGGCGCAGGCGCGCAAGATCACGGTCACGCACTGAGGCGCCGCGCCAAGGCCGTGCACAGGCGGGGCGCTTCGGCGCCCCGCCTGCGTTGGGGCCGCCCGGCGGTCCTTGCATGCCCGGCCCCGCGCCTCCATTTATGATGGCGAACCCCTTATCCCTTTCCCGGTAACCGCAGTGGAATACAAGGACTACTACAAGATCCTGGGTGTCGCGCGTTCCGCCTCGGCGGACGAGATCAAGCGCGCCTACCGCAAGCTGGCTCGCGAGTACCACCCGGACAAGAACAAGTCCGCCGGCGCGGAGGACAAGTTCAAGGAGATCAACGAGGCCAACGAGGTCCTGAGCGACGCCGAGAAGCGCAAGGCCTACGACACCCTGGGCGCCAACTGGAAGAACGGCCAGCAGTTCACGCCGCCACCCGGCTGGGAATCCATGTTCGGTGCCGGCGGCGGCCGCGGGCCGCGCGGCGGCGCCCGCGGCGGTGCCGGCTTCGGCGGCGGCGGCAACTTCTCCGACTTCTTCTCGACGCTGTTCGGCGGCCAGATGGGCGGCATGGGCGGCGGCGGTTTCGGCGGCTTCGAGGACATGGGCGGCGGCTTCGGCGGCCCGCCCCAGCCCAGCCGCGCGAAGATCGCGATCTCGCTGGAGGACTCCTACGAGGGCGCGCAGAAGACCCTGTCGGTCAACGGCCGCACGCTGAGCGTGCGCATTCCCAAGGGCGTCACCGCAGGTCAGTCGATCCGCCTTTCCGGCCAGGGCAGCCAGGGCGGCGACCTGCTGCTGGAGATCGAATTCGCGCCGCACGAGCGCTTCAAGCTCGACGGCCGCAACGTCACCGTGCGCGTGAAGCTGGCGCCCTGGGAGGCGGCTCTGGGCGCCAGGGTGCCGGTGCCCACGCTGGGCGGCGCCGTGGAGCTGACCATCCCCGCCGGCACCCAGACCGGCCGCAAGCTGCGCCTGAAGGGCCGCGGCCTGCCCGGCCATCCGGCCGGCGACCAGATCGTGAGCCTGCAGATCGTGACGCCGCCGGCCGGTAACGAGGACGACAAGGCCTTCTACGAGGGCATGGCCAAACGGTTCGAGGGATTTGATCCGAGGGATGGCTGATCGCACTTTGCGCCATGCCTGAACGGCACGGCCTGCGATCCATCGCGAGCGGCCAGGGATGGCCGCCCGGAGGCTCGTTCGACTCGACCGAGGTCGCGCCATGGATGGCTTCCCTGCGCCGAATCCATCCTCTACAGGAATCCTCTCCACCGGCCTGCCTGCCACCAGAGGAGAGAGGAAAAGAAAAAGCCCCGTTTTCCTGCGGGGCTTTTTCGTTGCGGCAAGGCCGTCTTACTTGCCCTGGGCCTCGAGGTGATAGCGCGTCGCCACCTCGACCTCGTTCTTCGAGCCGAGGAACACCGGCACGCGCTGGTGCAGCGCGGTGGGCTGCACGTCGAGGATGCGCTGCAGGCCCGTGGTGGACGCGCCGCCGGCCTGCTCGACGATGAGGCTCATCGGGTTGGCCTCGTACATCAGGCGCAGCTTGCCCGGCTTGCTCGGGTCCTTGAGGTCCTTGGGGTAGATGAAGATGCCGCCACGGGTCAGGATGCGGTGCACGTCGGCCACCATGGAGGCGACCCAGCGCATGTTGAAGTCCTTGCCGCGCGGGCCGGTCTTGCCGTCCAGGAGTTCCTGGATGTACTTCTTCATCGGCGGTTCCCAGTGGCGCTGGTTGGACATGTTGATCGCGAACTCCTTGGTGTCCTCGGGGATCTTCATGTCCCGCTCGGTCATCAGGAAGCTGCCCATCTCGCGGTCCAGCGTGAACTCGTGCGTGCCGTTGCCGACGGTCAGCACCAGCAGCGTGCTCGGGCCGTAGACGGTGTAGCCGGCGGCCACCTGGGTGCTGCCCTTCTGCAGGTAGTGCTCGACTTCCGGGTCGGTGACGCCGTCCGGGCAGTGCAGCACCGAGAAGATGGTGCCGACGCTGATGTTGACGTCGATGTTGGAGGAGCCGTCGAGCGGATCGTAGAGCAGCAGGAAGTTGCCCTTGGGATAGACGTTGGGGATCTTGACCGGATCGTCCATTTCCTCCGAGGCGCAGCCGGCCAGATGGCCGCCCCACTCGTTGGCCTCCAGCAGGATCTCGTTGGACAGCACATCCAGCTTCTTCTGCGCTTCGCCCTGGATGTTGCCGGTGCCGGCGTCGCCCAGCACGCCGCCCAGGGCGCCCTTGCCGATGCTGTGGGAGATGCTCTTGCAAGCACGGGCGACCACCTCGATCAGCAGGCGCAGGTCGGCGTTGATGCGGCCGGCGCGCTGCTCCTCGATGAGGTAGCGGGTCAGGGAGATCGGTTTCATTCTGGACGGGGTCGGGAGGGATGAGGGGGCGCATTTTAGCGCGCCTGAAGGCATCATTCGCACATGAACCCCCGCAGCCCCGATGTCCTGATCCTCGGCGGGGGGGTGATCGGCCTGGTTTCGGCCCTGCGCCTGCTCCAGGCCGGCCGCAGCGTGACCATCCTGGAACGCAAGACCGTGGGCGCCGGCAGCTCGCACGGCAACTGCGGCACGATCACCCCCAGCCACGCCGCGCCCCTGGCGGCCCCCGGCGTCATCCAGCTGGCCCTGAAGTGGATGACCCAGGCCGACGCGCCCTTCTACGTCCGCCCGCGGGCCGACTGGCGCCTGCTGGGCTGGCTGACCCGCTTCGCCCGGCGCGCCAACGGCCGGGACTACCTGGCCGGCATGCATGCCAAGGCCTTGCTCCTGAACCGCTCGCGCGCCCTGCTGGAGCAGCTGGTGCGCGACGAGGGGCTGGACTGCGAGTTCGCCACCGGCGGCACCATGTACGTGTTCCGCGACCCGCAGGCGATGGAACTGGCCAATCCCCTGCTCCAGCCCCTGCTGGCCGAGGGCGTGGAGGCCCGGATCGTCGATGGCGCCGGCGCCCGGACCCTGGAACCGGCCCTGAACGACAGCATCGTCGGTGGACACTATTTCGCCAACGACGCCCATCTGCGGCCGGAACGGTACGTCGACGAACTGGCGCGCCGCGTACGGGAGCTGGGCGGCGTCATCCTGGAGAACGAGGAGATCACCGGGTTCGAGCGCGAGGGCGAGCGCATCGGCGCCGTGATCACCGCCGCGGGCCAGCGCCATGCCGGCCGCGAGGTGCTGATGGCCCTGGGCGCCTGGACCCCGCTGATGGGCCGCCAGCTACGGCTGGACCTGCCGATCCAGCCGGGCAAGGGCTATTCGATCACCATGGAGAACCCCAAGGCCTGGCCGCGCCTGCCGCTGGTGCTCAAGGAGCGCGGGGTCTGCGTGACCGGCTGGGAGAGCGGTTACCGCCTGGGCAGCACCATGGAATTCTCGGGCTATGACGACTCGCTCAACCGTACCCGCCTGGACGCCCTGCGCCGCGCCGCCGGGGAGTACCTGCGCGAACCCCTCGGGAAGCAGGTCCGCGAGGAGTGGTTCGGCTGGCGCCCGATGGTCTATGACGACCTGCCCCTGATCGGCCGCGCGCCGCGCTGGGACAACCTGTGGCTGGCCACCGGCCATGGCATGCTCGGCGTGACGATGTCGGCCGTGACCGGCGAACTGATCAGCCAGCTCATCACCGGCACCTCGCCCAGCATCGACCCGAGGATCGTCGCCCCCGACCGCTTTGCCTGAGGAAGGCCATGGACCGCATCAATCCGGACTACACCGCCGCGCTGTACGAGATGGTCAATGGCGCGGCGTTCCCGAAGCACATCGCCTTCCGCCTGGCGGAGATCGGCTTCGACACCTGCCGCATCGACCTGGACGTGCTGCCGCAGCACTTCCAGCCCTTCGGTATCGTCCATGGCGGCGTGCTGGCGACGCTGATCGACACCGCCACGTTCTGGGCCGGCTTCATGCGCCTGCCGGCCGATGCCGGCTTGGTGAACGTGGACCTCAAGCTCAACTACCTGAAGCCCGCCGTGGGTGGCCTGCTGAAGGCCGAGGGCCGCTGCATCCGGCCGGGGCGGCAACTCAGCTATACCGAAGCCTACGTGCGCGACGAAAAGGGCGAGATCCTGGCCCATGGCACGTCCACGCTGATGGCCCTGCCCGGCAAGGGCCTGAAGATCGCGGCGCCGAAGTTCCTCTAGCCGCCGATCCGCGGCAGCAGTGCCGTCCACACCTCGACGTGCTCCTGCGCGTGCTGCGCCGACGGCAGGCCATCGTGCGTCAGTGTCAGGCGCGTGCCCTGCCCCTGCGGCTGCAGGTCCAGCGTGACAATGGACTCGCGCTGGTCGGTGCCCGGGGAAATCCAGGTGAACATCAGGCGGCTGGGGCGATCGATCTCCAGATAGGCTCCGCGCAGCGGCACTTCGTCTCCGGCGCACTTCAGGCGGATCTCGAAAGCGCCGCCGACACGCCGGTCGATCTCGACGCCGCTCGGCGGCTCCGCTTCCATGCGCAGCCATTGCGACAGCGCCTCCGGCCTGAGCCAGGAATCGAAGACTTCGCCCAGCGGCAGGACATAGTCCTGGCTGACGCTGACACTGTGAAGGACCGGTCGCTGCATGCTGCCTCCTCCTCTGCGCCGTCTGCTGCGGCTGGCAGGCATTCAAGCAATTCCGGACGGCAGAAACAACAAGGCCCCGTTTCCGGGGCCTTGTCGATACGACTTGCTTCGGTGGGGGACCGCCCGCCCTTCGATCCTTCGACAAGCTCAGGACTTCAGGACGAACGGTCTTCCGGCCGCAGGGGACTTCCTTAGAAATCGCCCATGCCGCCCATGCCACCCATGCCGCCGCCGGCCGGCATCGCCGGTTCGGCCTTCTGCGGCAGCTCGGCGATCATGGCTTCGGTGGTCAGCAGCAGGCCGGCGACCGAGGCGGCGTTCTGGAGGGCCAGACGCGTGACCTTGGCCGGGTCGATGATGCCCATCTCGATCATGTCGCCGTACTCGCCGTTGCCGGCGTTGTAGCCGAAGGCGCCCTTGCCTTCCGCGACCTTGTTCAGGATCACGGAAGATTCTTCGCCGGCGTTCTTCACGATCTGGCGCAGGGGCTCCTGGATGGCGCGGCGCAGGATGCCGATGCCGACCGTCTGGTCGTCGTTGGCGCCCTTGAGCTTCTCCAGGACCTTGGCGGCGCGGACCAGCATGACGCCGCCGCCGGCGACGATGCCTTCCTCGACGGCCGCACGGGTGGCGTGCAGCGCGTCTTCGACGCGGGCCTTCTTTTCCTTCATCTCGACTTCGGTCGCGGCGCCGACCTTGATGACGGCCACGCCGCCGGACAGCTTGGCCAGGCGCTCCTGCAGCTTCTCACGGTCGTAGTCGCTGGTGGCGGCGTCGACCTGGGCGCGGATCTCCTTGATGCGGGCGGCGATCGCTTCCTTCTTGCCGGCGCCGTCGATGACGGTGCTGTTTTCCTTCTCGATCTGGACGCGCTTGGCGGTGCCCAGGTCGTTCAGGGTGGCCTTCTCGAGCGACAGACCCAGTTCCTCGGTGATGACGGTGCCGCCGGTCAGGATGGCGATGTCCTTCAGCATTTCCTTGCGGCGGTCGCCGAAGCCCGGGGCCTTGACGGCGGAAACCTTGAGGATGCCGCGCAGGTTGTTCACGACCAGGGTGGCCAGGGCCTCGCCCTCGACGTCCTCGGCGATGATCAGCAGCGGGCGGCCCTGCTTGGCGACGCCTTCCAGCACCGGCAGCAGCTCGCGGATGTTGGAGATCTTCTTGTCGGTGATCAGGATCAGCGGGCTGTCCAGCTCGCACTGCTGCGACTGGGCATTGTTGATGAAGTACGGCGACAGGTAGCCGCGGTCGAACTGCATGCCCTCGACCACGTCGAGCTCGTTGGCCAGGGACTTGCCCTCTTCAACGGTGATAACGCCTTCCTTGCCGACCTTGTCCATCGCGTCGGCGATGATCTTGCCGATCTCTTCGTCGGCGTTGGCGGACACGGTGCCGACCTGGGCGATGGCCGTGCGGTCCTTGCAGGGGGTAGCGTGCTTCTTGATCTCGGCGGTGACGGCGGCGACGGCCTGGTCGATGCCGCGCTTGATGTCCATCGGGTCGATGCCGGCGGTGACCGACTTCAGGCCTTCGTTGACGATGGCCTGGGCCAGCACGGTGGCGGTGGTGGTGCCGTCGCCGGCTTCGTCGGAGGTCTTGGAAGCGACTTCCTTGACCAGCTGGGCGCCCATGTTCTCGAACTTGTCCTTCAGCTCGATTTCCTTGGCGACGGAGACGCCGTCCTTGGTGACGGTGGGGGCGCCGAAGCTCTTGTCGAGCACGACGTTGCGGCCCTTGGGGCCCAGGGTGACCTTGACGGCGTTGGCGAGCACGTTGACGCCGGCGACCATGCGCGAGCGGGCGTCGTCACCGAACTTGACTTCTTTAGCAGCCATTGTGAAATCCTCTCTAGATTCTGTTGCTTGGGCGCGGTTTCTTAAGCGACGACGGCGAGGATGTCATCCTCGCGCAGGACCACCAGGTCCTGGCCGTCGACCTTGACCTCGGTGCCCGAGTACTTGCCGATCAGGACGGTGTCGCCCTTCTTGACCTCGGGGGCGTGCACCTTGCCGTCGTCGGTGCGCTTGCCCGGACCCACGGCGATGACTTCAGCCTTCAGCGGCTTCTCGGCGGCGGCGTCGGGGATGATGATGCCACCGGCGGACTTCTTCTCCTCTTCCAGACGCTTGACGATCACGCGATCAGCCAACGGACGCAGACTCATGGTAAAGCTCCCATTTTCAAGGGGTTAATGACGAAATTTACAAGTGCCGCAGGGCTTTTTGGGACGCCGCTGTTAGCACTCGCCATGCGAGGCTGCTAATTCTTGGGGACCGGCCCGCCGGATTCAAGGGGGACAGGTGATTATCTTTTCGGGAATCAGCGCAGCAGGGCGGCGCCCGAGGGGTCCTCGCCCCGCGCCACCTGCTCGAAGCAGGCGATCTTCTGCGGCCGGCCGCCCAATGCATCGCAGTAGTCCAGCGCCTCGACGGCGCTCAAAGGCTCCCGCAAGGCCGCTGCCTCGCCGGCCGCCGCCGCGGATCGTGCCAGGGCGTCACCGCCGCAGCCGGCCAGCAGGCTCAATGCAGGCATTCCGACAAGCAGGGCGGCAAGGATGGATCGCATGGTGGGCTCCCCGGGGATCGCCATTTCCCACCACGGATCGTTCCAGCCCTCCGACTCAGGCAAATCGTTGTTTTTATTGAAAGCTGTCCGCTGCCATCCCGGCGAGTCGCATGCCTGGCGCCCGCCGGCTCGGTGAAAATGCAGGACCGCGCGTTTCCGGCAACGGCGCCCCGGCCATGGGAGCCGCTCCGCGGAGGCTCGGAGATCTCCTACTCGTCGAGCGTGAAGCCGACCTTGACGGTGACCTGCCAATGGCCGATCTCGCCCTGGTCGATATGGCCGCGGACCTCGCCGACCTCGAACCATTTGAGATTGTGCAGGGTCTTGGCGGCCCGCCGCACGGCATGGCGCACGGCATCCTCGACGCTGGTTTCGGACGAACCGACGAGCTCGGTGGTCTTGTAGACGTGGTTCTTCGACATGGCAGCCTCCGCATGGCGGAGACCGGCCCCGCCGGTGGTGCATCGGCCTGTGACCGTAGCACCGGCGCCGCCGGCCGGCAAAGCCTCAGCGCGGCGAAGCCAGCCCGCCGACGGGAATCTGCAGGCGGCGGTAGCCGTCCGCCAGTTGCCACAGCGGCGCGATCAGGAACAGGCGCAGGTGCTGCAGCAGTGTGGGCTGCTGCTGCTCGCGGCGATGCCCGAGCCACTGCGCGCAGAGGGATGAGCCGAACATCAGCGCGGCCAGCACGAACAGCGGCCCGGGACCGCCGACGGCCGATTCCAGCAGCAGGGCGCCCGAGTACATGAAGGCGAAGACCATCAGCATGCCCAGGGCCAGCTGCCAGGACAGGCAGAGGTAGAAGGCCAGCCATCCGAGCAGCGCCAGGCTGGCCGGATTCCACAGGGCGTCACCCACCGGAATGGCGCGGAAGACGCAGCACAGCGCGAAAACGGTAGCCGGAATGCAGAGCCCGTGGATGGCCCGGTTGTGCGCATCGGCATGATGCTCGTTATATTCGAGCAGCCAGCTCCTGAGTCCCCTCATCCCCAACCCCCGGCGGACGACCCGTGCTTGCGGGTCAATACGATCCAGTATGCTTCCGTTGTAGGATTATACCGATAGTAAATCGCCCCCCGCCTCCCGGAACAGTTGTCAGGAAGATGACGAAAAGCATACCGAACGACACCATCGACCCGGTGGACCGGGTGATTTCGCGCCTGTATCGCTGGGCCATGGCCGTTCCCCCGGGGCAGTACCGCAATTGGGCCCTGGAGCAGGTGGGGCGGGTCATCCCGCATGACGGCGCTCTCTGGGGCAGCGGTTCGCGCAGCACGCTGAAGTTCCATACGGTGACGCTGCAGAACCTGCCCAAGGACTATCCCGCGGCCCTGGAGGCGACCACGGCGGTCAACCCCATCCTGCCGCACCTGCTGGAACAGCTCGACGTGCCCGCCGACATGTCGGAGATGATGGCGGACGAGCGCTTCTACAATTCCGAGATCTATCGCCGCACCTTCCAGCCCTTCGGCATCGAGCGCATCCTGTCGATGTCGCACCTGGACCGCCGCAGCGGCATCTATTCCCTGGTCTCGCTGTATCGCAGCGACCGCAACAAACCGTTCACGGAGCTGGAAAAGCAGCAGCACAAGCGGATCGCCTTCCATCTGTTCAACGCAGCCTCGCACGCCTACTTCCTGCACCTGCTCAAGACCCAGCCCGAGCGGCCGATGGGCGCCGGTGCCGCGGTGATCGACCAGCACGGCAACTTCCAGGAAACCCAGCCGCGTTTCCTGGAGATGCTCGACGAGCGCTTCCCCAACCGCCAGCCCCAGCAGCTGCCGTTCAAGCTGCCGGACCCCGGCCAGACGGTGGCCTTCCAGGACCTGATGGTGCGGAGCGAGCCGCTCAACGACCTGGCGCTCATCACGATCTGGCCGGCCGGCCCGCTGGACCGCCTGACCGGGCGCGAGCGCGAGATCGTCTACTGCGTGGCGCAAGGCCTGTCGTTCAAGCAGGCGGCCAAGAAGATCGGCGTGGCGCCGTCCACCGTGGCCAACCACCTGTACCGCGTCTACCGCAAGCTGGGGGTCTTCAGCCGCACCGAACTGGCTTCCCTGGTCTACCCGGGCTCGGACAAGCCGTAGCGAAGAACCGGCATGGGGCAGTGTTAGACTCCGGCCCCATGAAAATCCTGACCGCTACCGACCTCAAGGCCCGGCTCGACGCCGCGCCCCTGACCGTTCTCGACGTGCGTACCGATGAGGAGCTGGCCATCGCCTCGCTTCCCGGAGCCCGCCACATCTCCATGCAGGAGCTTCCGGCCCGCCTGGGAGAGCTCAACCCGGCCGAGCCGGTGGCGGTGATCTGCCACCATGGCGTGCGCTCGGAAATGGCGGCGCGATTCCTCGAACGCAACGGCTTCACCGAGGTCTACTCGGTCGGCGGGGGCATCGATGCCTGGTCGCTGGACGTGGACGGCTCCGTCCCCCGCTACTGACCCTCGGTCAACCGATCGGCACCGGCCGCGTTGACTCCCTGGAAACCACCCACAAGATTCGTCGCCCCATGCGCCTGAACGCCCTGCTGCTGAGCACCGCGCTCCTCCTCCCCTGCGCGGCGCAGGCCAACGAACTGCTCAAGATCTACGACCTGGCCCTGCAGAACGATGCCACCTGGCGTGCCGCCGAGCACGCCCGCGACGCCTCCCTGGAAGCCAAGCCGCAGGCCCGCGCGCTGCTGCTGCCGCAGATCGCAGGCAGCGCGCAGCGCGGGCGCCAGCTCAGCGAGGTGGAGACCGACCCCTCCGCCGGTCCGACCGTCACCACCAAGAGCGACGACGATCCCTGGTCCTACGGGCTGAGCCTGAGCCAGCCGGTCTTCGACTGGAGCGCGATCCAGTCGCTGCGCCAGGCCGATGAGCAGGTGGCGCTGGCCGAGACGACCTATCGCAGCGTGGGCCAGGACCTGCTGCTGCGCGTCGCCCAGGCCTATTTCAACGTGCTGGCCGCCGCCGATACGCTCAGCTCCGCCAAGGACGAGAACAAGGCCGTGGCACGCCAGCTGGAACTGGCCCAGGCCCGCTTCGAGGTCGGCCTGTCCGCCATCACCGAGGTCCAGGAAGCCCAGGCCCGCTACGACCTGACCAATGCCACCGTGATCCAGTCGCAGCAGGCGCTGAACACGGCGCAGTCGGCGCTGGCGGAGATCACCGGCCAGCCCTATGCCCCGCAGGCGCGCCTGGTGGACGAGCTGCCGCTGGCTCCGCCCCTGCCCGCCGACATCGAGGCCTGGGTAAAGATCGCTCGCGAGGGCAATCTCGACGTGCTGTCGGCCCGGCTGGCGGCGGATATCGCCGACACCGGCATCCGCATCGCCCGAGCCGGCCACCTGCCCACGGTGGACCTCAACGGCAGCCACAACGTCAGCGGCAGCTCGATCAATGCCGACGGCGGCGGCACGGGGGACCGCGAGACCACCTCGGACCGCCTCACCCTGCAGCTGACCCTGCCGGTCTTCTCCGGCCTGGCCACGCAGTCGCGCGTGCGGCAGGCCACCAGCACGCGCGAACAGCGCCGCGCCGAGTACGAGGGTGCCCAGCGCCTCGCCGAACGCCAGACCCGCGACGCCTATCTGGGCGTGCTCAGCGGCAGCGCCCGGGTCACGGCGCTGAAGCAGGCGGTGGTGTCGAGCGTCACCGCCCTGGACGCCGCCCGCAGCGGCCAGGAAGTGGGCACCCGCACCTTCATCGATGTGCTGAATGCCCAGCAGCAGCTCTCGGCCGCGCAGCGCGACTACTACCGCTCGCGCTACGACTATCTGCTGGCCGGCCTGCTGCTGCGGCAGGCGGCGGGCAACCTCGCCCAGGCCGACCTGGAAGCGGTGGACCGGCTGCTGACGGCGCCCTGAGCCCTCGCTTAGAACCAAAAGCCCGCTTCGGCGGGCTTTTTTAGACCTCTTATATTCAATCTGGAAATATAATACTTCATTAATATTCTTTTACTGACTGACGAGGCCTCGGCAAGATGCGCCCACTTTCCACAACGCATCAATTGGGGTTTGCAGACAATGAAGAAGGGAATCAAGCAGGCCGGCGTCGCGACGCTGGCCGTCATCGCCTCCACGGGCATCGCCCGCGCCGCTGACGCCCCGTCGGTGGAAGAACTGGATCAGCGCATCAAGGTGCTGGAGCGCCAGCTGGAACTGCAGGCCGAAGACGCCGCGACCAAGGCCAAGGACGCGACCACGGCCTCCGCCAGCGACAAGGGCTTCTCGCTGAAGAAGGGCGACTACGAACTGAAGATCAAGGGCCTGGTGCAGGCCGACCTGCGCTATTTCCTGGACGACTTCAACCCCACCCGGAAGGCTGCTCCGGTCGAATCCGACCGCTTCAACGACACCATCCTGTTCCGCCGCATCCGCCCCACCTTCGAAGGCAGCCTGGGCAAGCTGGTGGGCTTCCGCCTGACCCCGGAATTCGCCGGCGATAGCGCCACCATCGTCGACGCCTACCTGGACGCCAAGTTCGACCCGGCCTACACGCTGCGCGTCGGCAAGGTGAAGGGTCCGGTGGCGCTGGAGCGCCTGCAGAGCGGCGGCAGCACCAATTTCATCGAGCGCGGCTTCCCGACCGAGCTGGCGCCGAATCGCGACCTGGGCGTGCAGCTGCAGGGTGATCTGTTCAACTCCACGCTGAACTACACCCTGGGCTACTACAACGGCACGGCCGACGGCCGCGACGCGACCTCGTCGGACGGCGACAGCCGCAAGGAAATCGGCGCCCGCCTGTTCGCCGAGCCGTTCAAGAACAGCCCCGGCATCCTGCAGGGCCTCGGCTTCGGCATCGGCTCCACCTTCGGCTCCAAGGAGCAGGGCGAAGCCAACTCCGGCGTCGCGGCCACCACCAACAACTTCCTGCCGCGCTACCGCACCCCCGGCCAGAACGTGTTCTTCCAGTACAACACCGCGCGCGCCGCCGCTGCGGCCGCGATCGGCCACACCGGCATCTATGCCGACGGCGACCACGTCCGCATTTCGCCGCAGGTGTACTGGTACTACAACAACCTCGGCCTGATCGCCGAGTACATCCGCTCCGAGCAGGAAGTGTCCGCGGGCGTGCTGGCCGCAGGCGCTGCTGCGAGCACCCGCGCGACCTCGACCGTCACCGAGAGCTTCACCAACGACGCCTGGCAGGTCTCCGCCAGCTGGGTGATCACGGGCGAAGATGCCAGCTTCCGCGGCGTGGCCAAGCCCAAGAACGCCTATACGCCCGGCGGCCCGGGCTGGGGCGCCTTCGAGCTGGCGGCCCGCTACGGCGAACTGGACATCGACGACGACGTCTTCAACGCCATCCCGGGCACGGCCGGCGGCGCGGCCAATTCCTTCGCCAATCCCAACAGCGCCGCCAGCGAAGCCAAGAGCTACGGCGTCGGCGTGAACTGGTACCTGACCTCCAACCTGAAGACGCAGCTGAACTACACCAACACCAGCTTCGAGGGCGGCGCGGCGGGCGGCCAGGACCGCGAGGACGAGAAGACCATCTTCGCCCGCTTCCAGGTCGCGTTCTAAGCCCTCTCCTCATCGGACAGACATCACATGAAACTCAAAGCCATCATCGCGGCGGCCGCTCTTGCGGCCCCGCTCTTCGCCCACGCGGCCAGCATCGAGCTGCTCAACGTTTCCTACGACCCGACCCGCGAGCTCTACAAGGAGATCAACGCGAAGTTCGCCGAGCAGTGGAAGGCCAAGAACGGCGACACGGTGACGATCAAGCAGTCGCACGGCGGTTCGGGCAAGCAGGCCCGCGCCATCATCGACGGCCTGGAAGCGGACGTGGCGACCCTGGCCCTGGCCGGCGACACGGACTCCGTGGCCAAGAACGCCAAGCTGATCCCGGCGGACTGGCAGAAGCGCCTGCCGAACAACAGCTCGCCCTACACCTCCACGATCGTCTTCCTGGTGCGCAAGGGCAACCCGAAGAAGATCAAGGACTGGAACGACCTGGTGAAGCCGGGCGTGTCGGTCATCACGCCCAACCCGAAGACCTCGGGCGGCGCACGCTGGAACTACCTGGCGGCCTACGCCTATGCGCTGAAGAACAACGGCAACAGCGACGCCAAGGCCCAGGAGTTCGTCAAGGGCCTTTTCAAGAACGCCCCGGTGCTGGATACCGGCGCCCGCGGCTCGACCACGACCTTCGTGCAGCGCGGCATCGGCGACGTCCTGCTGGCCTGGGAGAACGAGGCCTTCCTGTCGATCGAGGAGTTCGGCACGGACAAGTTCGAGATCGTGGTGCCCTCGCTGTCGATCCTGGCCGAACCGGCCGTGACGGTGGTCGACAAGATCGCCGACAAGCACGGCACCCGCAAGGTGGCCGAGGCCTACCTGAACTTCCTCTACACCGACGAAGGCCAGCAGATCATCGGCAAGAACCACTACCGCCCGAGCAACCCGGCCGTGGCCGCGAAGTTCGCCAGCAAGTACCCGAAGCTGAACCTGGTCACCATCGCCGACTTCGGCGGCTGGGCCAAGGCGCAGCAGGTGCACTTCGCCGACGGCGGCATCTTCGACCAGATCTACCAGAAGTAACCGGCTCCAGATGGCTTCGCTCATGCGTTGCAATGCCTGCCGGTCCACCCATCGGCACGCGACCACCGACGCACCACCCCTCTCCCGGTGAGTGAAGTCTTTCGGGGCGCGTGAGCGCCCCGTTCTTTTTTGCAGCACACGAGCGATTTTTCTCCCCCCACGCCCGAACAAGGAGTTCCCATGTCCACCATCGCAGCGGTCAATACCCGCAACCAGTTCCGCGGCAAGGTCGTCGGCGTCAAGCGCAGCCCGGTGGTCTCGGAAGTCGAGATCGAAACCGGCGCCGGCATCGTCAGCGCCATCGTCACCTCGTCCTCGCTGGAAGTGCTGGACCTCAAGCTGGGCGATCCCGTGATCGCCCTGTTCAAGGCCACCGAGGTGCTGATCGCCGCGGTTTCCAACGACTGAAAGCCACGCCGCCGCCTGGAGCCGCCATCCCATGTGCCTGATCGTCCACAAGCCTGCCGGCCAGCCGATTCCGGAAGAGCTGATCCGTGCCGCGCTGGAACTGAACCGCGACGGCTGGGGGGCAATGGGCTTCGACGGCCGGGGGCAGTTGCTGCTGGAGCGCCAGCTGGAGCCGGACGCCGCCGCCATCCTGGCCTTCGAGCGGCGCCACCGCGACCATGAGTACGTGCTGCACCTGCGTCGGCGCACCAAGGGTGGCGGAGGGCTCGACAATGTCCATCCCTTCCGCGTGGTCCCCGGCGTCTACCTGATGCACAACGGCACGCTGCCGCTGGAACCGAAGCAGGCGGGGCGCTCCGACACCTGGCACCTGGTGGCGGAGATCCTGCGCCCGCTGGCGCTGCGGCACGAGGCTCTGCTGTCGGACCCTGCCTTCCTGCAGTTGCTGGAGTTGGGGCTGAAGGCCGAGAACAAGCTGGCGCTGCTGCACGAGGCTTCAAGGGAGATCGTGCTGGTGAACTGGCAGCACGGGGCGGAGCTGGACGGGCTCTGGCTGAGCAGCACCCGGTGGATCGACCGCCAGCGCTTCCCGCTGGCCCATGCACCGCAACCCCAGGAACGCGTCTACTCTACGCGCGACCTGAACTTTCTTTGAGACACAGGGAGTTTTCCAATGAAGAAGAAACTGCTGCACACGCTGGCCGCCGCCGCGGCGGTGCTGGCGGCCTCGGCCGCCCAGGCCGACGCCACGCTGCTCAACGTGTCCTATGACGTCGCCCGCGGCGTCTACAAGGATCTCAACCCGGCCTTCGCCGAGGCCTGGAAGAAGAAGACCGGCGAGACGCTGAAGCTGGACCAGTCGCATGGCGGCTCCTCCAAGCAGGCGCGCGCCGTCATCGACGGGCTGGAGGCGGACATCGTCTCCATGAACAGCCCGCTGGACATCGATGCCATCGCCAAGGCCGGCCTGATATCCCCCGACTGGCAGAAGCGCCTGCCCTATGCCAGCAGCCCCTCCTGGTCCACGATCCTGTTCCTGGTGCGCAAGGGCAACCCCAAGGGCATCAAGGACTGGAACGACTTGGTGAAGCCGGGCGTCAAGCTGATCATCCCCAACCCCAAGACCTCGGGCAACGGCCGCTACAGCTACCTGGCGGCCTGGCAATACGCCCTGCGCCAGCCCGGAGGCAACGAGGCCAAGGCCAGGGACTTCGTCACGGCGCTGTTCCGCAACGTGCCGGTCCTGGATACCGGCGGCCGCGGCGCCACCACCACCTTCGCCCAGCGCAGCATCGGCGACGTGCTGCTGACCTTCGAGAACGAGGTGAAGCTGATCCAGCAGGAATTCGGTGCGGACAAGTACGAGATCGTGACGCCGTCGCTGTCCGTGCGCGCCGACAACCCGGTGTCGATCGTCGACAAGTACGCCGCCAAGCACGGCAACAAGGCCCGGGCCCAGGCCTGGCTGGACTTCCAGTTCAGCGAAGCCGGCCAGGAGATCTTCGCCGCCAACGACCTGCGCCCCTCAGACGAAAAAGTTCTAAGCAAACACTCTAACCGGTTCCCGAAGCTGCAACTATTCTCCGTGACCGAAGCTTTCGGCGGCTGGCCCCAGGCCCAGAAGATCCATTTTGCCGACGGCGGACTCTTCGACCAGATCTACCAGGCCCGCTGATATTTCAATGACTTCCGCTGCACCTACTACCCGAGCGCGGGCGCTACGCCCGCGCTCGGCCATTCCGGGGTTCGGGCTGACGCTCGGCTTCACCCTGCTCTACCTCAGCCTGATCGTCCTGATCCCGCTGGCCGGGGTCTTCCTGAAGTCCGCCAGCCTGGGCTGGGAGGGCATCTGGCACGTGGTCAGTTCGCCCCGCGTGGTGGCGGCGCTCAAGCTGAGCTTCGGCGCGGCCCTGATCGGTGCCGGCATCAATGCCGTGTTCGGCACCCTGGTGGCCTGGGTCTTCGTACGCTACCAGTTCCCCGGCAAGCGCTTCTTCGACGCCGCCATCGACCTGCCCTTCGCCCTGCCCACCGCGGTGGCCGGCATCGCGCTGACGGCGCTCTACGCTCCCAACGGCTGGATCGGCCAGTACCTGGAACCGCTGGGCATCAAGGTGGCCTATTCGCCGCTGGGCGTGATCGTGGCCTGCACCTTCATCAGCCTGCCGTTCGTGGTGCGCACGGTGCAGCCGGTGCTGGAAGAAGCCGAGAAAGAACTGGAAGAGGCCGCCGCCTCGCTCGGCGCCAACCGCTGGCAGACCATCACCCGCGTGATCCTGCCGACAGTGCTGCCGGCGCTGATCACCGGCTTCACGCTGGCCTTCGCCCGCGCCGTGGGCGAGTACGGCTCGATCATCTTCATCGCCGGCAACCTGCCGATGGTAAGCGAGATCGCGCCCCTGCTGATCATCATCAAGCTGGAGGAGTTCGACTACGCCGGCGCCACCGCGGTCGCGGCGGCCATGCTGGTGCTGTCCTTCCTGCTGCTGCTGGTCATCAACGGCCTGCAGATCTGGACCCGCAGCCGGAGAAACCGCAAGTGAGC
The DNA here is from genome assembly GCF_002930645.1 of Solimonas fluminis. GTDB lineage: Bacteria > Pseudomonadota > Gammaproteobacteria > Nevskiales > Nevskiaceae > Solimonas_A > Solimonas_A fluminis. The sequence goes on from NZ_PSNW01000001.1 coordinate 112,343, forward strand.
CCGGCCATCGACCATTCCCTGCAGGACCCGCCGCAGCTGCCGCGCGAACCGCTGATCGAGAAGAACGCCGTCATCACCGAGGCCCCCTGGGTCCGCCGGACGCTGACGGCCGTGGCCCTCCTGTTCCTCTGCGGCTTCCTGCTGCTGCCGCTGGTGGCGGTGTTCGTGGAGGCGCTGCGCAACGGCGTCGAGACCTACTTCGAGGCCCTGAAGGACCCGGACGCCCTGGCGGCGATCGAGCTGACGCTGATCGCGGCCGCCATCGCCGTGCCGCTGAACCTGGTCTTCGGCGTGTCCGCGGCCTGGGCGATCACCAAGTTCGAGTTCCGCGGCAAGTCACTGCTGGTGTCGCTGATCGACCTGCCGTTCTCGGTCTCGCCCGTGGTGGCCGGCCTGATCTACGTGCTGATCTTCGGCTCCCATGGCTGGGCCGGCCCCTGGCTGAGCGAGCACGGCATCAAGGTGCTGTTCTCCACGCCGGGCATCGTGCTGGCCACGGTGTTCGTGACCTTCCCCTTCATCGCCCGCGAGCTGATCCCGCTGATGACGGAACAGGGCACGGACGACGAGCAGGCGGCGCTGTCGCTGGGCGCCACCGGTTGGCAGACCTTCTGGCGCGTGACCCTGCCCAACATCAAGTGGGGCCTGCTCTACGGCGTGCTGCTGTGCAATGCCCGCGCGATGGGCGAGTTCGGCGCGGTCAGCGTGGTGTCCGGCCATATCCGCGGCCAGACCAACACCATGCCGCTGCACGTCGAGATCCTCTACAACGAGTACCAGTTCTCCGCCGCCTTCGCCGTGGCCTCGCTGCTGGCCATGCTGGCCCTGCTGACGCTGGGCATCAAGAGCTGGCTGGAATGGCGGCATAGCGATGAACTGTCGGCCACGCGCCGGCACTGAGCAGAAAAATCATGAATATCCAGATCCGCGGCATCCACAAGGCCTTCGCCAGCTTCCCTGCGCTGGACGGCGTCAACCTCGACATCGAGTCCGGCGAGCTGATCGCGCTGCTCGGCCCTTCCGGCTCCGGCAAGACCACGCTGCTGCGCACCATCGCCGGCCTGGAGTTCCCGGACGCCGGCGAGATTTCCTTCGGCGGCGAGAACATCGCCAGCCGTCCGGTGCGCGAGCGCGGCGTCGGCTTCGTGTTCCAGCACTACGCCCTGTTCAAGCACATGACGGTGGCCGACAACATCGCCTTCGGCCTGAACGTGCGCAAGGGCTCGGCGCGTCCGTCCAAGGAAGCCATCCAGCAGCGCGTGCACGAGCTGCTGGACCTGGTGCAGCTGTCCGGCCTGGACAAGCGCTACCCCTCGCAGCTCTCGGGCGGCCAGCGCCAGCGCGTGGCCCTGGCCCGCGCCTTGGCGATCGACCCCAAGGTGCTGCTGCTGGACGAACCCTTCGGCGCGCTCGACGCCAAGGTGCGCAAGGACCTGCGCCGCTGGCTGCGCGAACTGCACGACAAGACCGGCTACACCACGATCTTCGTCACCCATGACCAGGAAGAAGCCCTGGAACTGGCCGACCGCGTGGTGGTGATGAACCGCGGCCGCATCGAGCAGGTGGGCAACAACCAGCAGGTCTACGAACAGCCGGCGACCCCCTTCGTGTTCGACTTCCTCGGCAGCGTCAATATCCTGCCCGGCGAGGTGAAGGACCGGCAGCTGCGCTTCGACGGCAGCGACGACGTCTGGGACAGCGAGAGCAAGGAGAGCGGCCTGGTCGATATCTACGTGCGCCCGCACGACCTGCAGATCGTCGATGCCGCAGCTCCCGGCCTGGATGCCACGGTGACCCTGGTGCAGCGCGCCGGCGCCCTGATCCGCATCAGCGCGGCCCTGGCCACCAGCGGCGAGCGCATCGAGCTGGAGCTCTCGCATCTGGACACCCTGGCGCGCAGCCGCCAGCCGGGCGACGCGATCCGCGTGGCGCCGATCACCTTCGGCCTGTTCCCGCGTGCGCCGCACCGCCGCCCGACGACGCTGCCGGACGTGGTGCCGAATGCGCCGGCCGAGAACCGCGAGCGGGCGAGGAACTAAAACCCGAGCCGCGTGGGTCAATTCACCGCGCTTTGGCGATACCTGAACGGCATCGCCCGCGGCGAATCACGGGCGGCCACGGAGGGCCGCCCAGGGACCAGAGCAGGAAACGAAGCCCCGCCATGGAGGGTCCCCTGCTCCCTCATGCCTGGTGGCTGCGGGAAACTCCCAGCGACACCCCGGAGGAGTGAAGGCATCGCGCACCTCGACACGCGACGCTTCGCGGCGCTGCCCGGTTGAACGGACAGTAGATTCACGAAAGCAAAAAAAGGGCGCGTCTTACGACGCGCCCTTTTGTTGCCTCGACCGAGGTCAGCCCTTCTTGCCGTCGGGCTCCGCCAGCGCGTCGTCCGCACCCAGCGTCAGGTCGTGGCCGGCGTACTTCAGCTCTTCCTTGCCCAGGAAGTGCGCCAGGGCCGGCAGCAGCACGATGGCGCCGATCATGTTGGCGGTGAAGCCGAACAGCAGCAGCACACCCATGTCGCGCTGGAACTGCAAGCCGGAGAACAGCCAGAGCGCCACGCCGGAGGCCAGGCCCACGCCGGTGAACAGCGTCGCCTTTCCGGTGGAGCGCATCTTCTGGTAGTAGGCATCCTCCAGGGTCATGCCCTTGCGCAGGCCGGCCGCGATCACGGAGTAGCTGTAGATGCCGTAGTCCACGCCAATGCCGCAGGCGAAAGCCAGCACCGGCAGCGTCGCCACCTTCTGGCCGATGCCCATCCAGACCATCACGGCATAGCCGAGCGCCGTCACCACCGACAGCGGGATGATCACGCAGAGCACGCCGGACAGGGTGCGGAACGACAGCCACAGGAAGATCACGATCACGACGTAGACATAGCCGATGACCGGCAGCTCGTTGCGCTTGACCTCCTCGTTGGTGGCCGCCATCACGCCGATGTTGCCGGAGGCCAGGCGGAACTTGACCCGGTGGTCGTGCTGCGTGTCCTTGGCGTAGGCCTTCACCGCCGCCGTCAGTTCCTCGATCGTCTTCGCCTTGTGGTCGGTGGTGAAGATGAACAGGGCCAGCGCCGAGCAGGTGTCGTTGAGGAAGCCGGAGGTCGGCGGCACCAGCGCGGTGGTCTGCGCCAGCGACTGCGGCGCACGCGGCAACACCTCGGCGTCCAGGCGGCCTTCGCTGAGGCCCGAGTTGGCGATCTTGGCCAGCTCCGGCAGCGACAGCACGTCGCGCACGCCCGGCTGGTTCTTCATGTACCAGCTGAAGCGGTCGAGCTCCGACATCACGCCGTAGTCGACGCAGCCGTTGTCGAAGGACTCGGCGATCACCTTGAGGTGGTCGACGCCCATCGTGAAGTGCCGGGCAACCTCCGCCGCATCCTGGTTGAAGCGCGAGTCGGGCTTGAGCTCGGGCACGCCCTCGGTGGTGTCGCCGATCTGCACGTTGTGGTACTGCGAGGCGCCGTAGAGCCCCAGCAGCAGCGAGATCGTGATCGTGATGATCGCGGGCTTGCGGCGGCAGAACACCGTCATCTTGCGGAAGATCGAATCGCCGATACGCTCGCGCTTCTCGGTGGCGATGCGGAACTGCGCCAGGTTCGGCAGCTTGATGAACGACAGCACCGTCGGCAGCAGCACCTTGTTGACCATGATCACACCGACCATGCCGAGGGCGGCGTTGACCGCCATCTCGCGGATGATCTGGATGTTGATCAGGTAGATCGTCAGGAAGCCGACGACGTTGGTCAGCAGGGCCACCAAGCCCGGGATCGCCAGCGCGCGGAAGGTTGCCAGCGAGGCCTGGTGGGAGGTGGCGTTGCGCGTGGAGATCTCGTTGGCCCAGGAACTGACGTACTGCACGCCGTGGCTCACCGATACCGCCATGATCAGGAACGGCACCAGCATGGCAAAGGGATCGAGCCCATAGCCGACCAGGTTCAGCAGGCCCATCTCCCAGATGCAGGACACGAACGAGGTGGAAACCACGATCAGCGCCAGCGGCAGCGACCCGAGGTAGATCCACAGCAGCGCGCCCATCACGAACAGCGCGATCACGAAGAAGCCCGCCACCTTGTACGACTCGCTGGTCATGTCGTGCACGACCTTGGCGAAGCCGACGATATGGATGCTGGTGTTCTCCGACTCGTACTTCTTGCGGATTTCCTCGAGCTTCTCGCCGATCTTGACGTAGTCGAGGCTGGCCTCGCCCTCGCCGGGCTGGTTGGCCATCAGGATGCCGCTGACGGCCTTGATGCGCTGGCCGAAGGACGGACCGCCCTCGGGCGGCAGTTCGCCGGGCCGCGCACCGTTCTTCCAGGCGTTGGACAGGCGCTCCGACATCGGCTTGGACTGCTCTTCCAGGTCGGCCGTGGTACCGCTGCTGGGGTCATGCTCCAGCAGCTCGAACTGCACCAGGGCGGACTCCTGGTCCTCCGAGACCAGGCGGCCGATGACGCTGGCCTTGCCGACGTTGATGCGGATGCGCTCCATCATCTCGGGCGTCGGCGCGTAGTCCGAGGGGATCACGTTCTCGCCGGACAGGCCGCCCTCCACCACCTCGACGTAGAGGATGCTGGGGGAGAAGATCGAGGTCACGCGCGCGCGATCGACGCCTTCGACGTTGAAGACGTCCTCTTCCACCTGGCGCAGCGTTTCCATGAACTCCGGCTGGTAGATGTCGCCCTTCTTGTTGTGCAGGGCGATCAGCACCGTGTTGGCGCCGCCGAAATCCCTGTAGTACTCCATGAAGGTCTGCATGTACGGGTGCTCTTTGGGCACCATCTTCAGCCAGCCCGCGTTGGGCTTGAGCTGCGAAGCCTGGAACACGAAGAACAGGGTGAGGATCGTCAGCAGCGCCAGCGTGAAGCGGCGGTACTTGAAGACGGGCGGTTCGACGATGCGAAGGATCGCCCGCGTCAGCTTGTTGGATGCGATTTCCGCGGTCACGGCAGGGCCCCCAGGTTTTGTACGCCGCGACGCCCGACGGCGATCAGCTTGCCGCCGTAGGGCAGAACGTCGACCAGTGTCTCCGCCGCCGGCAGCTTGACCGGCTGGAGCGAGGTCAGCGCCGGATCGGTCTTGAGCGCGACGGCATTGATGCCCACCAGCAGCACGCTGCCGTCAGCCAGGCGGGTGCCGCCGAACAGGCTCTCCTTCACCGGGCTGTCGATGCGGCGCCAGCCCAGTCCAGCGATTGCCGCGGGGTCGGTCAGGGTCTCGGCCGTGTAGGGATCGTACTGGGCCGGATCCTGCGTCGGCGCGGCGCCGATGTCCTGCGCCACGTAGACGTTGCCGCGCATGCCGTAGACCAGCACGCTGCGCCCGCCCAGTGCGATCGCGCCGAAGTAGGAGCCCGCGTACGGGGACTTCAGCATCTCCCAGGTGACGCCGCCGTCGCCGGAACGCGCCAGCAGGCCGCGCTCGCCGGCGGCGAACAGGGTCTGCGCGTCCAGCCGCAGCAGCCGGTTGAAGTGCTGCCCCAGCTCCGACAGCGGGAAGTTCTGGGCCTCCCAGGTCTTGCCGCCGTCGGCGGTGCGGTAGAAGGCGCCATAGGCGCCGGCCGCGATGCCGGTCTGCGGATCGAGGAACAGCACGTCGTACAGCACGCGCGCCTCGGGATCGCTGTGCTGCAGCGTCCAGCTCAGGCCGCCGTCGGCGGTATGCAGGATCGTGCCGTCGTAGCCGACGGCCCAGCCCAGCTTGTCGTTGTAGAAGCGCACGCGCGTCAACATGACGCTGGCCGGCGATGGCACCTGCTTCCAGTTGTTGCCACCGTCCTCGGACACCACGATGACGCCCTGCTGCCCCACCGCCACCAGGCGCTTGCCGGCCTGCGACAAGTCCAGCAGGCGTGCCTTGGCGGCACCGGTGACCATCAGGGCCGGGCGCGGGATATCGGGCGGAGCCGCCACTTCGGCCGGGGGTGCTTCTGCGTAAGTTTCCTCGGCGGAAACGGCCGCAGGCGCCGAGGATTCCTCCTCGGCGCCCGCGACCGCCGCCCAGACCGCCAGCATGGCTGCGGCGGCCGGCAGCATCCGGCGGCTCATTTCGACTTGGCCTTGCGCTGCAGCGAAGCCGGCGTGAACATCGCGTCGTCGTACTTGACCTCGAAGTCCGAGATGGCGTCCTCGTTGGTCATGGTCGTCACGAAGTAGCGCTTGGACTGCAGGTCGTAGATCGTCTCCGGGATGCCCGACACGGTCGGGATGAAGGGAATCGACAGCAGATGCGCTTCCTGGACCTTCCAGAGCTGGCCGCGGTTGTCGTAGCAGTCCACGGCGGCGATCGCCCAGGAGTCCTCGTCCAGGTAGAAGCGGCGCTTGCCGAAACGGTGGCGCTGGCCCTGCTTGAGGGTCGCTTCCACCACCCAGACGCGGTGCATCTCGTAACGCGCCAGGTCCTGGTTGATGTGGCCGGGGCGGATGATGTCCTTGTACTTGAAGGTGGGGCTGTTGAGCATCCACGAGTTGTACGGGATCAGCATCTCGCGCTTGCCGAGCAGCTTCCAGTCGAAGCGTTCCAGCGAGCCGTTGAAGACGTCGATCTGGTCGTTGAACTGCTCGCCGTCGGAGCCGATGGACGGGTTGTCGAAGCCCACGTCCGGCGCGCGGTTCACGCGGCCCAGGCCCGGGCTGTAGATCCAGGCGAGGCGCGAGTTGCCTTCACCGCCAGCGGTTTCGTGCACCAGGATGATCTGGCCGGCGACACGGGGCGGTTCCAGCACCTCCTGCAGGTAGTACGCGAACAGGCCGCCCTTGCGCATCTCGGCCGGTTCCTTGAGGTTGGCGTACTTCAGCTTCACGTCCTCGACCAGCTTGGAGATCTTGTACGTGCCGTCGGGCTTGACGATGGCCTGGTTGTTGTAGCGCTTGACCGCGGAACCGCGGAACTTGAGCTTGTGGTTCCAGATCGGCTCGGCGCCGGACTTGGGGATCGGGAACGGGAAACCCAACTCGGCCTTCTGCACGTCGTCGGTGCCCACCAGCGAGGCGCGGGTGGCGTTGGCGACGGTGGCCTTGAGGATCTCGTCCGGGAAGAATGCGTTCCGGTACGACGGGAACACGATCATCTTGTAGTCGGGGTAGGTCTTGAACAGCGCCTTGTGGCCGTCGGTCAGCACCTTGTCGTACTGCGCCAGGTTGGCCTTGGTGATGACGTACAGCGGGCGCATCGAGGCCAGCGGATCGGCCGGCTTGCCCGGGACGTTGTACTGCAGGAAGCCCTTGACGTAGGAGGGCGTGTACTTGATCAGCAGGTCATTGGCCTGCACGCGGGTCTTGGGATCGTCGACGATCGCCAGGATCTCCAGCACGCGGGCGATGTCGAAGGCCTTGACCAGGCGCGACATCCAGTCCTGCTTGCCCTTCATGCTCTGGATGACGGCAATGATGTCGTCCTTCAGCGCAGGCAGCTTGGTCTGGCGCGACTTCACGGCCGCGATCAGGCCGTCCACGCTCTTGCCACCGCGGCCCTTGAGCACCTTGTCGAACTCGGCCTTGAGCTGCGGGTCGGCGCTGAGCATCTGCTGCGTGATGGCGATGACCTTGTCGGCCTTGGCCGGCTCGGCGTCCATGATCGCCTGGCCCTGGTTCAGGATGTCGCTGACCACGCCGGCGTCGCTGATCATGGCCTGGATGTCCTTCACCAGGCGCACGCGCAGGTCTTCGAGCTGGGCGCGGGTGATCTTGAGCATCTCGGGGCTGAAGGAGGCCTTGCCGACGTAGGCCGGGATGGTGCCGTCCTTGTTGCCGGCGCGTTCCGCGCCGACCTCGGTCAGTTCCTTGCCCAGCTTGCCTGCCTCGGCGGCGGACACGACGGCCGATGCCGGTCCCGAAAACATTGCGGCCGCGAACAGCGCGGCACAGGTGACAACCTGCCGTTTCATGGGCTCTCCTCCCAGATGATGTTAAAAACGTTTACAGCGTCTAATGTTACACAGGCCGCCGGCCCGGGGACTGTCCGTACAGACGTTCAGCGTTGTCAGAAACGTCAGCGGCTGTCCACCAGGGCGGCCCGGTGCAAGCTCCCCATTCCTGTATTCAGCCCCGCTCGCGGCCTGCTGCGAAACGGGCACGGAACCAGGCTTCCAGCATGTCTTTTTCGTAGTGCAGCGGATCGCTGCTGCGGGCCGGCACCGCCTCCAGGTAGCGGCGGTCGCTGAGGCTGTCCTCCCCCTGCTCCAGCGTCCGCCCGCCCCGGGTCAGGCGGTAGCGGACCTGCATCCGCGGCCAGCCGACACCGTCCATGACGCGGACCTGGCCCTGGCTGGCATCCCACCATTGGAAACGGCCCGCCAGGTCCAGGTCGAGGACGTCGATGGCCAGTTCCTGTCCCGGCTCGAGGTAGCGCTCGCCCAGGCGCTGCATTTCGGCCGTCAATTGGCGCTTGAGCGATTCCGAAGGCCGGTGCTCACCGGGCCGCTGGCCGGCATCGGTGTATTTCTCGGGGTTCAGGTAGCGGACATCCACGGCCGCGGCGGCCGCCAGGGGCAGCGCCAGCAGCACGGCGGCCAGCATGTTCGGAAGGGATCGCACGATGCCTCCTGCCGGCGGGGAGCGGGTTTCCGATATTACTCCTCCGCGGGGCGGGCGGAAGTACCCGCAACAGCCGGGAGCTGTATCCCTTCGGGCGCCCCTAGGGCTTCACGTGCTCGCGGATCAGCGCCGTGAAATCCCAGCCGTACTCTTCCAGCTTCTTGGCACCGACGCCCGGGATCGCGGCGAAGGCGTCCTGGTCGACGGGCTTCTGCCGGGCCATGGCCCGCAGGCTGGCGTCGTTGAACACCACGTAGGGCGGCACGCCGTGGGCCGTGGCGATCTTCTTGCGCAGGGCGCGCAGGGCGTCGAACAGGGCGTCCTCCTCCGAGTCCGGCTCCACGCCGGCCGCGGCGGCGGCCCGCGCCGCCCTGCCCCTGCCCGCCGCCTTGGGCACGGCGGCCGGAGCGGCCATGCGCACGCTGCGCTCGCCCTTGAGCACCTCCCAGCTCGCCGCGTTGAGCAGCAGCACCGGGTAGCCGTCATGGGTTTCCTCCATCAGGCCCTGCTGCAGCAGCGAGCGCGCCAGCGCGCGCCAGTCCTCCTGGCTGCGGGCGCTGCCGATGCCGTAGACGCTCAGGCTGTCGAGCCCGCTGGAGACCAGCTTCTCGGTCCTGGCACCGCGCAGGATGTCGATCACGGTGCTGGCGCCGTAGCGCTGGCGGCGCTGCGCGAGCCGCGCCACCGCCGACAGCATCTGCCTGGCCTCCAGGGTCCAGTCCTGCAGCGGTCGCGGGTTGAGGCAGTTGTCGCAGTTGCCGCACTGGCCCGGATGGGGCTCGCCGAAGTAGCGCAGCTGCACGGCGCGGCGGCACTCGCTGCTGTCGGCATAGTCCAGCACCTGGCGCAGCTGCTGGCGGGCGATGCGCTGCTCGTCCTCCAGCGGATCGCCGGTCTGGGGATGGACCTTCTGCGCGATCAGGAATTCGGCGGTGCGGATATCGCCCATGCCGAAGTACAGGATGCAGCTCGCCGGCTCGCCGTCGCGCCCGGCGCGGCCGGCCTCCTGGTAGTAGCCTTCCATGGTCTTGGGCAGGTCGTAGTGCACCACCCAGCGCACGTCCGGCTTGTTGATGCCCATGCCGAAGGCCACGGTGGCCACCATCACCTGCACGTCGTCGCGGATGTAGCGGTCCTGGTTCTCGCGGCGGGTCTCGGCATCGAGGCCGGCATGGTACGGCAATGCGGAGACGCCCTCGGCCTGCAGGTCGGAGGCGATCTCGTCCACGCGCTTGCGCGACAGGCAATAGACGATGCCGGAGCCCTTGTTGTAGCGGATATGGCCCAGCAGCTCGTCGAAGGCGCGGCCGCTGCGCGGCTTCACCGCGTAGTAGAGGTTGGGCCGGTTGAAGCTGGCCACGTGCAGCGCCGGATCGCGCAGGGCCAGCTGGCGCGCGATGTCCTCGCGCACGCGCTGCGTCGCGGTGGCGGTGAAGGCCAGCACCGGCACGTCCGGAAACCACTCGCGCAGGCGGCTGAGCTGGCGGTACTCCGGACGGAAGTCGTGCCCCCACTCGGAGACGCAGTGCGCCTCGTCGATGGTGAAGGCCGAGATGCCTACGGTCTCCTGCAGCGGCTGCAGGAAGCTGTCGACGAAGCCGGGGCTCAGCAGGCGCTCCGGCGCCAGGTAGAGCAGCCGGATCTCGCCACGCCGCAGGGCCTGGATGCGCTGCGCCGCCTCGATGCCGCCGAGGGTGGAATTGAGGAAGGTGGCGGCGATGCCGTTGTCCTCCAGCAGCCGCACCTGGTCCTGCATCAGGGCGATCAGCGGCGATACCACCACCATCACGCCTTCCTGCAGCAAGGCCGGCAGCTGGAAGCACAGCGACTTGCCGCCGCCGGTGGGCATGATGGCCAGCAGGTCGCGCCCCGCCAGGGCGTCGCGCACCACCGCTTCCTGCCCGGGGCGGAAGCGGTCGAAGCCGAAGTGGCGCTTGAGGGCGGGAAGCAGGTCGTCGGTCATTCTCGTCATACCGGCGAAAGCCGGTATCCAGTCCCTCACTTCCTCAACACGGTCACGACTGGACTCCGGCTTTCGCCGGAGTGACGGCTTCTTATGCCTCAGGCCTCATCTGCGGGAACAGCAGCACGTCGCGGATGCTCGCCGAGTCGGTCAGGAACATCACCAGGCGGTCGATGCCGATGCCCACGCCGGCGGTCGGCGGCAGGCCGTATTCCAGGGCGCGGATGTAGTCGGCGTCGAACACCATGGCCTCGTCGTCGCCCGCATCCTTGGCCAGCACCTGGGCCTTGAAGCGGCCGGCCTGGTCGTCCGGATCGTTGAGCTCGGAGAAGCCGTTGGCGACCTCGCGGCCGCCCATGAAGAACTCGAAGCGGTCGGTCACGTCCGGGTTGGCGTCGCTGCGGCGCGCCAGCGGCGAGACTTCCGTGGGGTACTCGGTGATGAAGGTCGGGTCCAGCAGCGTGGCTTCCACGGTCTGCTCGAAGATCTCGGTCAGCAGCTTGCCGGCGCCGTAGTCCTTCTTGGCATCGCCCCCGACCTTCCGGCAGAACGCCGCGAGATACTCGCGGTCATCGGCCTTGGCGGTATCGAAGTCCGGATTGTTGCGCGCCACGGCCTCCTTCATGGTCCAGCGGTTGAACGGACGCTCCAGGTCGTAGTCGCGGCCGCCGTAGCTGAGCTTGCCGCCGCCGTTGACGGTGATCGCGGCATCGCGCACCAGCGTCTCCACCAGGTCCATCGCGTCGCGGTAGTCGGCGTAGGCCTGGTAGAACTCCAGCATGGTGAACTCGGGGTTGTGCCGGGTGGACAGGCCCTCGTTGCGGAAGTTGCGATTGATCTCGTAGACCTTCTCGAAGCCGCCGACGACCAGGCGCTTGAGGTACAGCTCCGGCGCGATGCGCAGGTAGAGCTCGCGGTCCAGCGCATTGTGGTGCGTGATGAACGGGCGCGCGGTGGCGCCGCCGGGGATCGGCTGCAGCATCGGCGTCTCGACCTCCTGGAAGCCCAGGGAGTCGAGGAAGTTGCGGATGAAGCGCACGGTCTGGCCGCGCTTCTCGAAGGCCTTGCGGACTTCCGGGTTGACGATCAGGTCGACGTAGCGCTGGCGGTAGCGGATCTCGGTGTCGGTCAGGCCCGCCCACTTGTCCGGCAGCGGCCGCAGGGTCTTGTTCAGCAGCTGGATGCGGCTGACGCGCAGCGAAAGCTCGCCGGCCTTGGTGCGCATCAGCGTGCCCGCGGCACCGACGATATCGCCCACGTCCCAGGTCTTGAAGTCGTTGTAGGCGTCCTCGCCCAGGGCGTTCTGCTGGACGAACAGCTGGATGCGGCCGGACTGGTCCTGCAGTTCCACGAAGCTGACCTTGCCCTGCCCGCGCTTGGCCATCAGGCGACCGGCCACGCGGAACTCGGTGGCATCGGCCTCCAGCGAGGCAGCGTCGCGCTCGCCGTAGCTGCCATGCAGGAACTCCGCCATGGTGTCGCGGCGGAAGTCGTTGGGATAGGCATTGCCGGCGGCGCGCAGCTTGTCCAGCTTCTCGCGCCGCGCCGCCATCACATAGTTCTCGTCCTGCGGCGGCTGCTTCTGTTCTTCGGTCATGGCTTAGAGCCCCTGCTTGAGGCTGGCTTCAATGAAAGGATCGAGGTTGCCGTCCAGCACCTTCTGCGTGTCGGCGATTTCCACGCCGGTGCGCAGGTCCTTGATGCGGGACTGGTCGAGCACGTAGGAGCGGATCTGGCTGCCCCATTCGATGTCGCTCTTGGAATCCTCGACCTTCTGCTTCTCGGTGTTGCGCTTCTGCAGCTCGATGTCGTACAGGCGCGCCGCCAGCATCTTCATCGCGCGGTCGCGGTTGGCGTGCTGCGAGCGCTGCGTCTGGCAGGCCACGACGATGCCGCTGGGGATGTGCTTGATGCGGATGGCCGATTCGGTCTTGTTGACGTGCTGGCCGCCGGCGCCCGAGGAGCGGAAGGTGGCCACTTCCAGGTCCGCCGGGTTGATCTCGATGTTGATGTTGTCGTCCACCTCGGGCGAGACGAACACGCCCGCGAACGAGGTGTGGCGGCGGTTGCCCGAATCGAACGGGGACTTGCGCACCAGGCGATGCACGCCGGTCTCGGTACGCAGCCAGCCGTAGGCATAGGAGCCCTCGATGAACAGGCTGGCGGACTTGATGCCCGCGACTTCGCCGTCGGAACGCTCCAGCAGCTCCACCTTGAAGCCCTTGCCTTCCGCCCAGCGCATGTACATGCGCAGCAGGATGTCGGCCCAGTCCTGGGCCTCTGTGCCGCCGGCGCCGGCCTGCAGCTCGATATAGGCGTTGGCAGTGTCCATCTCGCCGCTGAACATGCGGCGGAACTCCATCTCGTCGGCCAGCTTGCCCAGCTTGAGCACGTCGCGCTCGACCTCGGCCACCGTGCCGGCATCGTCCTCGGCCTCGGCCAGGTCGAGCAGGTCGTTGGCGTCGTTGAGGCCGTTGTGGGCGCGGTCGATGGACTCGATCACTTCGAGCAGCATGGCGCGCTCGCGGCCCAGGTTCTGGGCGTACTCCGGCTTGTTCCAGACCTCCCCGCCCTCCAGTTCGGCGTTCACCTCGGCGAGGCGGTCCTTCTTGTTATCGTAGTCAAAGATAGCCCCGGAGCGCGTCGAAACGCGCTCGCAGGGCTGTGATCTCGCTCTTGATCTGCTGGATTTCCATGATCGGCCGGAGGGGCCCGCCAGAGGGGCCGTGAAAATGAGCCGCGGATTATAGCCGCAGCGCCGCCGCATCGGTTGTCGGCCGCCGCGCCCGCATGATAGAAATCGAGGGATAGCAGACGGTTGCCACTGGCGACTGTTATATTTGCCGAACAACTAGGATTCCCGTCAGGGAAGGATCACAGGGGAGAAAGCATGAAACGTCGGTTCGGTCTTTTCGCAATGCTGCTGGCACTGGGCATGATTGCCCCGGTCCAGGCCCAGGACGAGGCCGCACCGGCCGAAGCCACGGCCGAAGCCGCCCCTGCGGACGCCGCCGCTGAAGCTCCGGCCGATGCCGCCGCCGAAGCTCCGGCCGACGCCTCTGCCGAGGCCGCCCCCGCGGATGCCGCCGCCGAGGCCCCGGTCGAGGAGGCTGCCGCCCCCGCCGAGGAAGCCCCGGTGGACGACTCCGCCGCCGCCTCTTCCGACGACTCGTACAGCGACGAGGGCAGCTCGGGCGAAGAGTCCGCGGGCGCCGGCTCCGCCCTGGCCCATCGCCGCTGGTACGTGTCGCCGATGTTCTCCTACATCTACGCCGACGACGACCGCGGTACGGACGACGGCCTGGGCGGCGTCATCTCCATCGGCAAGAAGGTCACCGACGGCATGGCGCTGGAACTGATCGGCGTCTACGGGCGGATGGATGCCGAAAGCGGCAGCGGCTCGGCCGAGATCAAGGGTGTCGGCCTCGGTGCGCTGATCTCCTTCTTCAACAGCATGCCGAACCTGTACACCAAGCTGAACCTGATGTACGGCGCCGCCTCCGATCATCCCGGCCCGATTCCCGACTACAAGACCACGCTGTTCGACGTGGGCCTGGGCTACCTGTATCCGCTCAGCGAGAAGATCATCCTGCGCGCCGAAGCCCTGTACCGCGTGGACGCCCATGGCCGCAACCTGGCCGGCACCACCCCGGACGAGAACAAGCACTTCTATGACGGCGTCTTCAACGTCGGCGTCCTGATCCCGCTGGGCCACACCGCCAAGGCCGCCGAGCCGGCGCCGGAAGTGGTCGAGACGGTATGCCCGCCGGCTCCGGAAGGCGCCACGGTGGACGACAAGGGCTGCGCGGTGGATTCCGACGGCGACGGCGTGCCCGATGGCCTCGACCAGTGCCCGGACACTCCGGCCGGCAAGCAGGTCAATGAGCAGGGCTGCACGATCGACGGCGACGGCGACGGCGTGCCCGACGACATCGACGAGTGCCCGAACACCCCGGCCGGCGCCAAGGTCCTGGCCAACGGCTGCGCCCTGACCGGCGACTGCCGCAAGCCGCGCGCCGGCGAGCAGGTCGACGAGAATGGCTGCGCCGCCAACAAGTTCATCCTCAAGGGCGTGAAGTTCGAGTTCGACTCGGACCGCCTGACCGAGGACGCCAAGACCATCCTGATCGACGTGGGCGCCACCCTGAACTCCTACCCGGAGATCAAGGTCGAGCTGGAAGGCCACACCGACAACGTCGGCACCGACGCCTACAACCTGGGCCTGTCGGAGCGCCGTGCCAACGCGGTGAAGACCTTCCTCAGCGGCCAGAACGTCACCGCCGACCGGATGACCCCGGTGGGCTATGGCGAGGCCCAGCCGATCGACACCAACGACACCGAAGCCGGCCGCGAGAACAACCGCCGCGTGGAGCTGAAGGTCGTTGAGTAAAGCAGCGAGCCGCGTGGAGGGGGCCCATGCCATCAGGCATGGGGATCCTGGCGCGGCGAGTCTGTGGGTTTAGCTGATCGAACCCCGCCCTGACCGGCGGGGTTTTTCTTTGGGACCTTGCCCAG
Source organism: Solimonas fluminis (assembly GCF_002930645.1). Classification (GTDB taxonomy): domain Bacteria; phylum Pseudomonadota; class Gammaproteobacteria; order Nevskiales; family Nevskiaceae; genus Solimonas_A; species Solimonas_A fluminis. Next base: position 127,351 of record NZ_PSNW01000001.1, read on the forward strand.
GGCTGCTACCCTGCCCGCATGTCCGAACTCAATGATCCCCGCGTCCTGTTCGCCGCCGAGCGTACCCTGCTGGCCTGGAACCGGACCTGTCTGACCCTGATGGCCTTTGGCTTCGTGATCGAGCGCTTCGGCCTGTTCCTGCGCTATGTGGCGCCGGAGACGGCGGCGACGCCCGGGCCGCGGCTGGCTTCGCATCTCGTGGGAGTGGGGTTCATCCTCTGCGGCGTTCTGCTGGCGCTGTTGTCCAGCGCGCAGTACGCGAGGGTGCTGCGCAGCCTGCGCGGGGCGGAGATTCCGTCGGGGCACTGGGTGCACCTGGCCACCGCGACCAACCTGGTGACGGCGGCCCTGGGCATGGCGGTGGCGGGCTATCTGTTCTCCCAGGGCTGAAGTGGCCTTCGCGGCCAACGGCCGCTCCGACGTACGTGCTCAGGCCGCCCCCGCCGCCGCACCCGACGCCCAGGCCCACTGGAAGTTGAATCCCCCCAGCCAGCCCGTCACGTCCATCACCTCGCCCACGAAATGCAGCCCCGGCACGAGCTTCGATTCCATGGTGGTGGAGGACAGCTCCCGGGTGTCCACGCCGCCCAGGGTCACCTCGGCGGTGCGGTAGCCCTCGGTGCCGGACGCGGTGATCGGCCAGCTGGCCAGCTGCCCGGCGAGGTCCTTCAGTTCCTGGGGGCGGTACTGGCGCATGGGCCTGCTCTGGAACCAGGCTTCGCAAAGGCGCTGGGCGAAGCGCTTGGGCAGGGCCTCGGCCAGGATCGTGCGCAGTTCCGCCAGGGGGCGCTCCTGCTGCTGCCCCTGCAGCCAGGCCAGGGCATCGCGGTCCGGCAGCAGGTCCAGCTGCAGGGGCTCGCCGGCTTGCCAGTAGCTGGAGATCTGCAGGATCGCCGGGCCGCTGAGGCCGCGGTGGGTGATCAGCATCTGGTTGCGGAAGGCCTGGTGGCCGGCACGGGCCTCCACCTCGAAGGAGACGCCGCTGAGGTCCTGGTACTGCTCCTGGGGCCGGCCGCTGAGGGTCAGGGGCACCAGGCCTGCGCGGGTCGGCAGGACGCCGTGGCCGAACTGCCGCGCCAGCTGGTAGCCGAAGCCGCTGGCGCCCATGCTGGGGATCGACAGGCCGCCGGTGGCCACCACCAGGCGCGGCGCGACAAAGCGGCCACGGGCGGTGCTGACGGCGAAGCCCTCGCCCTGGCGGCTCACTTCCCCCACCGCGCAGTCCACCTCGATGCGCACGCCGCCGGCGGCGCACTCGTCCAGCAGCAGGCGCACGATCTGCTTGGAGGAGTCGTCGCAGAACAGCTGGCCCAATTCCTTTTCGTGGTAGGCGATGCCGTGGCGCTCCACCAGGGCGATGAAGTCCGCCGGGGTATAGCGCGCCAGCGCGGACTTGCAGAAATGCGGGTTGGCGGACAGGAAGTTCTGCGGCCCGGTGTGCAGGTTGGTGAAGTTGCAGCGCCCGCCGCCGGACATGAGGATCTTCTTGCCCACCCGGTTGGCATGCTCGACGACCAGCACGCGCCGCCCGCGCTGGCCAGCGGTCAGCGCGCACATCAGGCCGGCGGCGCCGCCGCCGAGGACGATCAGGTCATGGTCAGGATGCATGGGGCGCGTAGCGTAGGCGATACTTCGCGCCCATGCGACTCAACAAGTACATCAGCGAGACCGGCATCTGCTCGCGCCGCGAGGCCGACGGCTGGATCGAGGCCGGCAGGGTCCAGGTCAACGGCCAGGTGGCGACGCTGGGGACCCAGGTCGAGGAGGGCGACGAGGTGCGGGTGGACGGCCGGCCGGTGGGACGCCGAGCCCAGAAGCATGTCTACATCGCCCTGAACAAGCCGCCCGGCATCACCTGCACCACCGAGCGGCACGTGCGCGGCAACATCGTGGACTACATCGGCCATGCCGAGCGAATCTTTCCCATCGGCCGCCTGGACAAGGATTCCGACGGCCTGATCCTGCTCACCAGCAACGGCGACATCGTCAACGAGATCCTGCGCTCCGAGAACAACCACGAGAAGGAATACGTGGTGGACGTGGACCAGTGGGTGACCGAGGACTTCCTGAAGGGCATGGGCGGCGGGGTGCCGATCCTGGACCAGGTGACCAAGCCCTGCCGCGTCTGGAAGGCCGGCCCGCGGCGCTTCCGCATCGTGCTGACCCAGGGCCTGAACCGGCAGATCCGCCGCATGTGCGAACACTTCGGCTACGAGGTGCGGCGCCTGCAGAGGGTGCGCATCATCAATATCGAGCTCGGCGAGCTGAGGCCCGGCCAGTGGCGGGACCTGAAACCCGAGGAGCTGCGCGGGCTGCTGCCGGCCCGCGAGCAGTGGTGAGCATCCCCTTCCCGTCCCTAGGACCAAGGTCGGATACCGGTTCCGGGCTCGGGCGCGCAGACTGAATCCGGGGGCTTGAAACAGGGGGCATGCGATGACGCTGCGATACCACGATCATCGTCCGGGCGGCTGGCATCCGGTATGGCGCGCCGCCCGCGGCTTGCGCAGGGAGCCCCAGGGGTCCGCCCCCGGCCATCGTCCCGGGAAGCCGGAGGCCATGGTGGCGCTCCGGCCGGCCCTGTACTAGGCGGGACCGCCGATGTTCTGGCTCGGCTTTGCAATCGGGATGACGCTCGGAGCCCTGGTCGCCTTCACCACGCTGGCCGCCGCGCATGTCGGCGCAGGCCAGCGCTGAACACCCCTCCCGGACGGGCAACGAAAAAGGCCGGGTTTCCCCGGCCTCTTCGTGACTGCGGCCCGCCTGGAAGCTAGAAATTGGCGACGTCCAGTTCCATCAGCGAAGCGGAGCCGGCACGGGCCTGCTTGAGCAGCGCGGCGGTCTCCGGATAGAGCTTGGCGAAGTAGAAGCGCGCGGTGGTCAGCTTGGACTTGTAGAAGGCGTCGCCGCTGTCCAGCTTCTTCACCGCCACGCCGGCGGCGTAGCACCAGGAGAACGAGAACACCAGGTGGCCGATGATGCGCAGGTAGGGCACGGCGGCGGCACCGACCTCGTCCGGGTTCTTCATCGCCTTCTGGCCGATCTCCATCGTGACCTTCTGCACGTCACCCAGCAGCGCGGCCAGCGGGTCGCAGAACTCCTTCATCGCCGGGTTCTCGGCGTGATACTTCAGGAGGTCCTGGATCACCTTGCCGAACTTCATCAGCTTGGCGCCGCCGTCGGCCAGCACCTTGCGGCCCAGCAGGTCCAGCGCCTGGATGGTGTTGGTGCCCTCGTAGATCATGTTGATGCGCGCATCGCGCACGTGCTGCTCCAGGCCCCATTCGGCGATGTAGCCGTGGCCGCCCAGCACCTGCATGGCCAGCGTGGTGGAGTCATAGCCGTTGTCGGTGATGAAACCCTTGATCACCGGCGTCAGCAGCGCGACGAGGTCGGCATTCTCCTTGCGCACCTTCTCGTCCGGGTGCTTGTGCTCCATGTCGATCGCCAGGCCGGCCCAATAGCTGAAGGCACGAGCGGCTTCGACGTAGGCCTTCTGCGTGAGCAGCATGCGGCGCACGTCGGGATGCACGATGATCGGGTCGGCCGGCTTGTCCTTGGCCTTGGGGCCGGTCAGCGAGCGGCTCTGCAGGCGGTCCTTGGCGTAGGCCAGGGAGTTCTGGTAGGCCACTTCGGCCAGGCCCACGGACTGCATGCCCACGCCCAGGCGCGCGCTGTTCATCATCACGAACATGGCGTTGAGGCCCTTGTTGGGCTCGCCCACCAGGGTGCCGACGGCGCCGTCGAAGTTCATGACGCAGGTGGCGTTGCCGTGGATGCCCATCTTGTGCTCGATGGAGCCGCACTTGAAGTCGTTGCGCTTGCCCGGGTTGCCGTCGGCGTCCGGGATGAACTTGGGCACGATGAACAGCGAGATGCCCTTGGTGCCCGGAGGCGCATCCGGCAGGCGCGCGAGCACCAGGTGGATGATGTTCTTGGACATGTCGTGCTCGCCGGCCGAGATGAATATCTTGGTGCCGGTGATGCGGTAGGTGCCATCGCCCACAGGCTCGGCCTTGGTCTTGAGGATGCCCAGGTCCGTGCCCGCGTGGGATTCGGTAAGGCACATGGTGCCGGTCCACTCGCCGGAGACCAGCTTGGGGAGGTACAGCTGCTTCTGCTCCGGGGTACCGAAGGCATGCAGCGCGTTGTAGGCGCCGTGCGACAGGCCCGGGTACATGGTCCAGGCCTGGTTGGCGGAGTTCATCATCTCCATGAAGGCGCTGTGCACCACGTGCGGCAGGCCCTGGCCACCGAAGTCCGGGTCCATGCCCAGCGCGCCCCAGCCGGCTTCCACGAACTGGGCGTAGGCCTCCTTGAAGCCGGTGGGCGTGGTGACCACGCCGTCACCCTGGTACTTGCAGCCTTCGCGGTCGCCGACCTGGTTCAGGGGGTACAGCACCTCGGCGCAGAACTTGCCGCCTTCCTCGAGGATGGAGTTGATCGTGTCGCTGTCGATGTCGGCGTGCGCCGGCAGCTTCTTGAGGGCGGCCTCGACATTGAGCATCTCGTGCAGGACGAACTGCATGTCGCGCAGCGGCGGAGTGTACTGACCCATGAACGGTCTCCTGGTAGGGGAAGTAAAAGGAAAACAAGCCTGAAAAGTGATGGCCGTACTCTACCGTATGTTGGGGCCGAAGCCCATGCCCCGGCAGGAAATTCTTACTCCGGATGAAGGGGAGTTCACAAGTGCCGGCCCATGACGGGCGCGGGCACGAAGAAAGGGAGCGGCCTCGGGGCCGCTCCCTTGTAGTGCCGCAGGCCGCGGATCAGTAGCGCGGCTTCTTGGGGCCGCGATGCTCCGGCTTGCCGCCGCCGTGGCTGAAGCCGCCCGGCCCGCGGTGGCTGGACTTGCCATGGCTGATGCGCTGGCCGCCGGAGGCGACGCGCGGCGCCATCGGCTTGCCCAGGCCCATCGGCTTGCCGGGCTTCTTCGGCGGGGTGGAGTACGGCAGTTCCGGCGTGTCCCCCGCGCGGCTGATGCGCAGCTGCTGGCCGCAGACCCAGGTCTTCTGCAGGTCGCGGTAGACGTCCTTGGGCATGCCCTGCGGCAGGTCCACGAAGCTGTGGTCCTCGCGGATGTCGATGCGGCCGATGTATTCGCTGTCCAGGCCGGCCTCGTTGGCGATGGCGCCGACGATGTTGCCCGGCTGCACGCCGTGGACATGGCCCACCTCGATTCGGAAGGTCTCGGTCGGCTCGTCGTGGTTCTTCTCGCGGCGCGGGCGCTCGGGGCGCGGCTCGAAGCGCTCCTCGCGCTCCGTGCGCACCGGCTTGTCGAAACGCTCGGCGCGCGCCGGGGCTTCGCTGCGCTCCGCACGGGCCGAGTGCTCCGGCCGCTCGAAGCGTTCGGCGCGCATCGGGCGCTCCGGCGCGGCATAGTCGCGGCGCTCAGGGCGGCGCTCCTCCCGGAAGTCGCGGGCGGCCGGACGGGCGCCGGCCACCGGCGCGGTCGGCGCCGCCACCAGCAGCGGCGTATTGCCCTGCACCAGGCGGGCCAGCGCGGCGGCGATTTCCACCGCCGGCACGTTCTGCTCGCGCTCCACCGCCTCGATCAGGTCGCGGAACACTTCCAGGCCCTCGCCGCCCAGCGCATCGACGATGCGCTGCTTGAAGCGGCCGATGCGCTGGTCGTTGACCGCGTCGGTGCTGGGAAGGTCCATGCGCTGGATCGACTGGCGCGTGGCACGCTCGATGGCCTGCAGCAGGTGACGCTCGCGCGGCGCCACGAACAGGATCGCGTCGCCGCTGCGGCCGGCGCGGCCGGTACGGCCGATACGGTGCACGTAGGACTCGGTGTCGGTCGGGATGTCGTAGTTGACGACATGGCTGATGCGCTCCACGTCGAGGCCGCGGGCAGCGACGTCGGTGGCCACGACGATGTCGACGGTGCCGTCCTTGAGCTTCTGCACGATGCGCTCGCGATCACGCTGGGCGATGTCGCCGTTGAGCGCCACCGCCGAGAAGCCGCGCGCCGAGAGCTTGTCGGCCAGGTCCGCGGTTTCGTTCTTGGTGCGGGCGAAGATGATCATGCCCTCGAAGCTCTCCACCTCCAGGATGCGCGTCAGCGCGTCCAGCTTGTGCATGCCGCTCACCATCCAGTAGCGCTGGCGGATGTTGGTGGCGGTGGTGGTCTTGGCCTTGATGGTGATCTCGGCCGGGCTCTTGAGGTAGGTCTGGGCGATGCGGCGGATCTGCGGCGGCATCGTGGCGGAGAACAGGGCCACCTGGCGGCTTTCCGGGGTCTGCTGCAGGATCTTCTCGACATCGTCGATGAAGCCCATGCGCAGCATCTCGTCGGCCTCGTCCAGCACCAGGTAGCGCAGCGCGTCGAGCTTGAGCGTCTGCTTCTCGATATGGTCGATCACGCGGCCCGGCGTGCCGACGATGACCTGCACGCCGCGGCGCAGGCCGGCCAGCTGCGGACCGTAGCTCTGGCCGCCGTAGATCGGCAGCACCTGGAAGCCCGGGATATGGGCGGCGTACTTCTGGAAGGCCTCGGCCACCTGGATGGCCAGCTCTCGGGTCGGCGCCAGCACCAGGACCTGCGGCTTCTTCTGGCTTTCATCCAGGCGCGACAGCGCCGGCAGGGCGAAAGCGGCCGTCTTGCCGGTGCCGGTCTGGGCCTGGCCCAGCACGTCGCGGCCGGCCAGCAGCTCCGGGATGGTCGCCGCCTGGATCGGCGAGGGCGACTCGTAACCGACCTCGGACAGGGCCTGCAGCACGGGCTCGCTGAGGCCGAGATCGGCAAAGCGGATGGAAGACTCGTCGGACATGGGTACCCCTCGGGCGTCAGAAAAGGCTCTGAACGGCGACCGACCGCAGCACAGAGTGCGCTGCCGGCATGCAGGCCGGCAACGCGGAAAAGTCTCGGCCTCAAGGGCGGAAGGCTTTTCCTCAGGAAGGCGTCTGTGCGCCTTCGTAAGCCGGGGACCCAGGGGCTGCTCGAAAAAACTTGCCGCAAATCATGCGGCAAGTCGCACATCCTAACCTATTCCCGGCGCCAATGCTGCATAGCAGCAAAATATCTACGCCCGGGCCGGGCGCCGCAAGCTCATTTTGCTGCTTGGCAAATAATCACTTTTAGTGATCATATAGCTCATGACCTCGATATCCCCCGCCCCTCGCCCGCTGTTCAGCGAACTGCTGCCCGCCGAGTTCACGGGCAACCTCAGCTTCCTGCTGGCGCGCACCCGCCAGGACCTCGCCGAGGAAATGGACGCCGTGTTCGACGGCGACGGCCTGGGCATCCGCCACTACGCCATCCTCAGCCTGCTGTTCCGCAGGGGCGGCCTGCGCCAGACCGACATCGCCGCGGTCATGAGCCTGGACCGCACGACCACGATGAAGGTGATGGACGAGCTGGAGGGCCGTGGCCTGCTGCAGCGCAGCCGCCACAGCGAAGACCGCCGGGCCAACGCCATCGACCTCACCGAGGCCGGGCGCGCCTGGCGCGAGCGCCACATGAACCGGGTGCTGGAACAGGAGCAGCGCTTCCTGTCCTCCCTGACCCCGGGCGAGCGCACCCTGCTGCAGGAACTGCTGCTCAAGCTGGTGTCCGGCGTCCACCAGCGCCGGAATGCCGATCATCATGAAGACTGAGTATCTGTCCCCCCGGGCCTGCGCCGTCCTGGCCCTCGCCGCGGCCCTGCTGGCCGGGCCTGCCGCCGCGGCCGAGACCGAGGCCGTGACCTATACCCTGCCGCAACTGGTGCAGCGGGCCCTGAGCCTGTCGCCGCCGCAGCGCATCGCGCAAGCCTCGGTGGGCCTGGCGGAGTCGCAGCGCGACACCGCCCTTGCCGCCCTGCTGCCGCAGCTCGGAGCCGGCGTCTCGCAGACCCGCCAGACCACCAATCCGGCAACGCTGGGCTTCGAGTTTCCCGGCCTGCCCTCGCTGATCGGGCCTTATTCGGTGTTCGATGCCCGCGTGAAGCTGTCGCAGGCCGTGCTGGACTTTGCCCGCCATAGCGAACTGTCCGGCGCCGGCCACGCGGTGGAGGCGGCACGCGCGGAAGCCGAGCAGAGCCGCGAGCGGATCGCCGCGCAGGTGGCGCTCAGCTACATCCAGGTGCTGGCCGGAGAGCAGGCGGTGGAAGCCGCGCGGGCCGACCTGGTGCTGGCGGAGGACCTGCTGACGCTGGCCCGCGACCAGCGCGAGGCCGGCGTCGCCTCCGGGGTGGACGTGGCCCGCGCGCAGACGGCCGTGGCGCAGGACCGCTACGCCCTGTCGGAGGCCGAGACCGCCATCGCCAGCTCGCGCCTGCAGTTGCAGCGCGCCGCCGTGCTGCCGATGGATGCGCCGCTGGCCCTCGGCGGGCAACTCGAAGCCTCGCCGGCCGCGACGCCGAGCGCCGCGCAGGCGCTGGACGAGGCGCGCGGCCACCGCGCGGAGCTGGCCGCGATCGAGGCGGCGCTGAAGCAGGCCGACGCCGAGCTGCGGGCCGCGCGGCAGCGCCGCTGGCCGACGCTAGCCCTGTTTGCGGACTACGGCCAGTCCTCGCGGACGCCGGTGCGCGCCGAGGAGGACACCTATCGCTATGGCGCCAGCCTGGAGTTGCCGCTGTACAGCGGCGGCGCCCTGCGCGCCGGCGAGGACGCGGCGCGGCTGAAGCTGGAGCAGCAGCGCGAGCGCGCCGAGGACCTGCGCCAGCAGGTGGAGCAGGACGTGCGCCTGGCCCTGGCCACGGTGCAGAACACCGCTGAGCAGGTGAAAGCCGCCACCGCCACGCGCGACCTCGCCGGACGCGAGCTGGAACTGGCGCGCGACCGCTTCCTCCACGGCGTGGCCAACAATGTCGACGTGGTCAGCGCGCAGGCCAGCCTGGCGCGCGCGCGCAGCCAGCATATCGCCGCGCTGGCCGCCTACCAGCAGGCCCGCGTCAACCTGGCCGCGGCCCAGGGCCGCGCCCATGCCTTCGAACTCTGAAAGCCGTACCGCTCCCATGAACACCACCCCCACTCCCTCCCCCGCCCCGGAAGAAGGCAACGGCCGCCGCCGCGTCATCGTGATGTCCGCACTGGCGCTCGCCATCCTGGGAGCCGCCGGCTGGTGGTGGCATTCCCGCAACTACGAGACCACCGACGACGCCTTCCTGGAGGCCGACGTGACGATGGTGGCGCCGCGCGTCGCCGGCACGGTGGTGGCCGTGCACGTGGAGGACAACCAGTTGGTGAAGGCCGGACAGCCGCTGTTCGAACTGGACCCGGCGGACTACCAGGCGCGCCTGCGCCAAGCCGAGGCCAACCTCGCCGCGGCGCAGGCCCAGGCCCGCTCCGCGCAGGCGGATCTCACCATGACCAATACCAGCGCCCCGGCCAACGTGGCACAGGCTCAGGCCGCGGTGCGCGCCGCGCGGGCACAGGCCGAACGCGCGCAGGCCGATGCCAGGCGCTACGAGTCGCTGTACGCCAAGGACGAGGTCTCCGCCCAGGCGCTGGACCAGGCCCGCAGCAGCGCGCGAGCCCTGCAGGCGCAGGCCGAGCAGGCCACCGCGCAGCTGGCCATGACCCAGACCGCCCCGCAGCAGACGGCCGCCAAGGAAGCGCAGCTGGCCAGCGCCCAGGCCGCGGTGGCGCAGGCCCAGGCCGCCCTGGACCTGGCGCGGCTGCAGCTGTCGTACACCCGCGTGGCCGCGCCCGGCGACGGCCGTATCACGCGCAAGAACCTGCAGCCGGGCTCGCAGCTCGCCGCCGGCAGCCCGGTGCTGGCCCTGGTCGGCAAGGACACCTGGGTGGTGGCCAACTTCAAGGAAACCCAGCTCCAGCACATGCGCGTCGGCCAGCCGGTCAGCGTCGGGATCGATGCCTATCCCGGCCGTGATTTCCGCGCGCGCGTGCACAGCCTGCAGGCCGGCACCGGCTCCGCCTTCGCTCTGCTGCCGGCGGAGAACGCCACCGGCAACTTCGTGAAGGTGGTGCAGCGCGTGCCGGTGAAGCTGGTCTTCGATCCGGCGCCGGACGCGGACCTGCACCTGGTGCCAGGCATGTCGGCGCAGCCGCGGGTGGACATCTCCGACGACGCGCACGGCGCCGCGCTGCAGGCTGCCGCGCGGTGAGCGGGGCGGTCGCCACGAACGCGCAGGCCGCTCCGCGTCCCGCCGCTTCGGCGGCGCGCTTCACCTACCTGATCGCCGTGGTCTGCGGCATGGCGGCGTTCATGGAGGTGCTGGACACGGCCATCGCCAACGTCTCGCTGGTGCACATCGCCGGCTCGCTGTCGGCCAGCACCGAGGAGGCCACCTGGGTACTGACCTCCTACCTGGTGGCCAATGCCATTGTGCTGCCGATGACCGGCTGGCTGTCGGACACCATCGGCCGCAAGCGCTACTACATCGGCTGCATCGTCGCCTTCACCATCGCCTCCCTGCTCTGCGGCCTGGCGCCGTCGCTGCCGGCGCTGATCGGCCTGCGCATCCTGCAGGGTGCCGCCGGCGCCGGCCTGCAGCCGGTGTCGCAGGCGATCCTGGCGGATTCCTTCCCCCAGGAGCAGCGCGGCATGGCCATGGCGGTGTACGGCATGGCGGTGATCTCCGGACCGGCCTTCGGGCCGGCCCTGGGCGGATGGATCACCGACCAGTTCTCCTGGCACTGGATCTTCCTGATCAACGTGCCGGTGGGCATCGTGCTGGTGACCCTGGCCATGGCGCTGATCCGCGATCCGCCGGAACTGCGCGCCGTCACGCGCCAGCGCCGCGAATCCGGCATCCGCGTGGACTACCTGGGCTTTGCGCTGATCGCGCTGAGCATGGGCAGCCTGCAGCTGATCCTGGACCTGGGGCAGAAGCACGACTGGCTGGACTCGGATTTCATCCTGTCCTGCATCATGGTCTGCGTCTTCTCGCTGGCCCTGCTGGTCTACCGCGAGCTGACGCACGAGCACCCCATCATCAACCTGCGCCTGCTCGGCAACCGCAACTTCGCCATCGCCAATGTCCTGGTCGCCGGCATGTCGATCCCGCTGCTGGGCCTGTCGGTGCTGCTGCCGCAGATGATGCAGACCCTGCTGGGCTACTCGGCGATGGATGCCGGCATCGTGGTGTCGCCGGGGGCCCTGGTCACGGTGGTGATGATGCCCATCGTCGGCAAGCTGGTGACGCGCGTGGACTCGCGCATCCTGTCGAGCTCCGGCTATGTCCTGATCTCGCTGGCCATGCTGATGCTGACCACCATCGACCTGGACATCGCGCATGGCCAGCTGGTGGCGCTGCGCATGTTCCAGATGTTCGGCCTGGCCTTCGTCTTCATCCCGCTCAATGCCCTGGCCTATGCCGACACCCCCCCCGGCCAGACCAGCAGCGCCACCGCCATCATCAACCTGATGCGCAATCTCGGCGGCAGCGTCGGCGTATCGATGGTGACATTCTCGCTGTCGCGGGCGCACCAGGTGCACCACGCGAACCTCGCGGAGAACATCGATCCGCTGAACCCGGCCTACCAGGCCACGATGCAGTCGATGAGCACGACACTGGGCAACGAGCAGGCCGCCCATGCCGCGATGTCGGGCATGATCGAGCGCCAGGCCGGCATGCTCGCCTACATCGACGTGTACTATCTGCTGGCCGCGCTGACCGCGATCATGGCCATGACCGTGTGGCTGGTGAAGCGCTCCAAGCCCCCGGCCTCGGCGCCGGTGGACTCGCACTAGGGAAACACTCAAGAGATGCCTTTCGTCACCGTCCGCGACGGCCAGCGCCTGTACGTGCGCGTCATCGGCCGCGGCCAGCCCGCCCTGCTGCTGCACGGCATGGGCATGGACAGCCGCTACTGGCTGCCCTTCCTGCTGCCGCAACTGCACCGCTTCCGCTTCCACCTGCCGGATTTCCGCGGCGCCGGCCGGTCCGCCGGCGTGCGGCTGAACCAGGCCGACATCTTCCAGAACCACATGGAGGACGTGCAGGACATCATCGGGCACTTCGGCCTGAGGGACTTCCTCCTGGCCGGCTACTCGCTGGGCGGTAGCACGGCGCTGCACCTGCTGCGGGCGGGCGGATTCGGCAGCGTGAAGCGCTACCTGCATATCGACCAGTCCCCTTGCGTGGGCAACCGCGAGGGCTGGACCTACGGCCTCTGGGGCGAGAGGCAGGCGGAGCTGTTCGCCGCGCTGCGCCGCCTGCAGGCCGTGCTGGCCGAGAGCCCGCAGGCCGGGCGCCTGACCGAGCTGCCGCCGCCCGCGCGCCGGCAGGCGATGGATACGCTGGCCGATACCCTGGCTCAGATCGCCGGCAAGCCGGCGCTGCGCAGCACCCTGCGCGCCGCCTCGCACTGGCCCTGGCTGTTCTCGCGCCTGGTGCCGTCGACGCACCTGGGCGACCTGCGCGCCACGCTCTGCTCCTACCTGAGCGGCGGGCACGACTACCGCCCCGCCCTGGCCGGCTGCCCCGTGCCGGTGACGGTGCTGGTGGGCATGCGCTCCGATCTCTACCATCCGGAGGGCCAGATGAGCATCGCGCGGCAGGTCCAGCAAGGCCGCATCCTGCGCTTCGAGAAGTCCGGCCACGTGCCGCTCAGCGACGAGCCGCTGCGCTTCATGCGCGAGCTGGGGCGGTTCCTGAGGGGCTAGCGTTCACATCACCCGGGACACCAGGGCCGGTGCCTGCTCGATGGCGTCCTCGATGATCTCCAGGGTATGCCGGCACTCGTCGCGGTCGGCCGGCCCGCCCAGGCAGACGCGCACCGCCTCCGGTGCCGTGCCGCTGACGGTGAAGGTGTCCGACACCACCACGCCGACCCCGTGGGCGCGCAGGTGGGTGGCGAACTCGATGCGCGTCCAGGCCGGCGGCACCGTCAGCCAGAGGTGAAAGGCCTCGGGCCTGGTGCAGTAGTCCGCACGTCTCAGCACCTCGGCGGCCAGTTGCTGCCGCGCCATCGACTCCTCGCGGATCGCCAGGGTCATCGCGCGCACGGTACCGTCGTCGATCCAGCGCGTGGCCAGCCGCACCAGCGGCGGCGGCGCCATCACCGTGGTGGTGCGCATGATCGCCGACAGGCGCGCGGTGTAGCGCGCGCTGGGCAGGGAGACGTAGCCGATGCGCATGCCGGCACCCAGGCACTTGGAGAAGCCGGTGACGTGGAAGGTCAGCTCCGGCGCCAGTGCCGCCAGCGATACCAGGCGCTGGCGGGGCAGGCAGGCGTAGGGGTCGTCCTCCACGATGGGCACGCTGTAGCGCCGCGCGATCTCGGCCACGGCCTCGCGGCGCTCCGCGGACAGGACCGCGGTGGTGGGATTGTTGAAGGTGGGATTCAGGTACAGCGCCTTGGGAGGATCGGCGGCGCAGAGCGCCCCGAAGGCCTCCGGATCGATTCCTTCATCGTCCGCCGGCAGGCCGGCCAGACGGATGCCGAGTTGCGCCGCCAGCCCCTTGATGCCGGGATAGGTCACCGCCTCGCAGGCGATGCTGTCGCCGGCCCGTGCCAGCAGCGTGAACAGCGCCAGCAGCGCGCCCTGTGCGCCCGGGCAGACCAGCACGCGGGAGCCATCCAGGCCGGGCACGTGGCGCGACAGCCAGTGCGCGCCGGCCTCGCGGTCCTCTGCCATGCCGCCGAACTCCTGGTAGCGCAGCATGGCGTAGGGGTCCACCTCCGCCAGGCTGGCGAAGCCCTCGCGCAGCCGCTGCAACAGCGCGCGGTCGCGCGGTTCCGGCGGCATGTTCATGGTCATGTCCACCAGGCCGGCCGGCGGCGAGCGCCGCACCGGGCCCGAACGGAGTGTCTCGCGCACGAAGCTGCCGCTGCCGGCACGGCTGTCGATCAGGCCGCGCTGCTGCGCCTCGGCATAGCCGCGGGCCACGGTGCTGAAGTTGAGGTCCAGCGCCGTCGCCAGCGAGCGCAGCGTCGGCAGGCGCTGCAGCGCCGCCAGCTTGCCCGACTGGATGTCCTCGGCCAGCGCGTCGGCCAGGGCAACGTAGGCCGGCTTGCTGCTGGCACGGATGGCGGCGGCCCAGCGGCTGGTTTCGTTGGACATGGGTGATCTCTCCGGTGGACCACCCGGCACTCGCAACAACTGTTCCACGTTGATTGCATACAAATCAAAAACAATCGAGCCGCCGTTGCACGCCGAATGCCCGCCGGTTGCACCGTGAAGCAGCGCGTGCGCCATCCCGATGCGGCGATTTATCCCTTTGAATCCAAGTGTTTCGCGGTGTTTCGCGAGCGGCGCCGCGAAGCCGCCGACAAGGCCTTCCCGGCATCGGAAAAAATTTCGCGCGGATTCCGCGATGTCTCACATTGATCGGATTCCAGCCGTGATCGCGGCGAAACAATTGGCACATCGGTTGCGCTGTAACCCGGTGCCGCGACAGGGAACGGCGAAATTCCCGAACCACCGAATCCACCTGGAGAGTCACCATGCCCGCAGTCAGCACCCCCGCCACCAAGAAAGGCGATTTCTTCGTGGACTACGAGGAGAAGGTCTTCGAGGACGTCAAGGCCAAGCCCGGCGAGAAGGCCCTGGTCACCTTCCACACCGTGGCCTTCGAGGGGTCCATCGGCCTGGTCAACATCCTGCAGGGCAAGCGGCTGCAGCGTAAGGGTTTCGAGACCTCGATCCTGCTCTACGGCCCCGGCGTCACCCTGGGCATCCAGCGCGGCTTCCCCACCATCGGCGACGAGGCCTTCCCCGGCGCGCAGAACTTCAGCAAGCAGCTGGAATCGTTCATGGCCGAGGGCGGCAGGGTGTACTGCTGCCGCTTCGCGCTGCAGATGCTCTACGGCCACGGCGAGCATTCGCTGCTGCCGGGCATCCGTCCGATCAACCCGCTCGACGTGCTGGACCTGATCCTGCTCCACCGCAATGACAACGCCTTCATGATCCATACCTGGACCGTGTAGGTCAGCCCCGCACGGAGCCATCGCCATGACCGCGAGAAAAGTCCGCGCCGCCGCCGTCCAGCTCAATCCCGAGCTGGACAGCGCCGACGGCACCGTCGCCCGCGTGCTGGAGGCCATCGCCGAAGCGGCGCGCCAGGGCGTGCAGCTGGTCGTGTTCCCCGAGACGGTGGTGCCCTACTACCCCTACTTCTCCTTCGTCACCCCCGCGGTGACGATGGGGGCGGCGCACCTGCGGCTCTACGAGCATGCGCCGACCGTGCCCGGCCCCGTCACCGACGCGGTGGCTTCCGCCGCGCGGCGGCACGGCATTGTGGTGGTGCTGGGGGTCAACGAACGCGACCACGGTACGCTCTACAACACGCAACTGGTGTTCGACGCCGACGGCAAGCTGGCGCTCAAGCGCCGCAAGATCACGCCGACCTACCACGAGCGCATGGTCTGGGGCATGGGCGACGGGGCCGGCCTGCGCACCGTGGAGACGGCCGTGGGCACCGTCGGCGCCCTGGCCTGCTGGGAACACTACAACCCGCTGGCGCGCTATGCGCTGATGGCGCAGCACGAGCAGATCCACTGCTCGCAGTTCCCGGGCTCCCTGGTGGGTCCGATCTTCTCCGAGCAGATGGAACTGACCATGCGCCACCACGCGCTGGAATCCGGCTGCTTCGTGGTCAACGCCACCGCTTGGCTGACGCCGGAACAGAAGAAGTCCGCCGCGCCCTCGCCGGAGCTGGAGAAGGCCTTCGCCGGCGGCTGCTACACCGCGATCATCTCGCCCGAGGGCAAGCACCTGGCCGAGCCGCTGCGCGACGGCGCAGGCATGGTGATCGCCGATCTCGACTTCGCTCTGATCGACAAGCGCAAGCGGATGATGGATTCGGTGGGCCACTACGCCAGGCCGGAACTGCTGAGCCTGCAGCTCGACCGGCGCGCCGCTTCGCCGCTGGCCGAGCCGCCTGCGCCGCCCGCTCCGCCCAAGTCCATGCCGGCGCCCGCCGCAGACGGCATCGAAGCCGCCTACATGAGCGCCATGGCCAGCCTGATGGGGAAATGATGATGGAAACCACCGCCGTATCCCTGGCCTCGCTGGGCCAGCCGCTGATCACCGAACTGCAGGCCAGCGGCCTGCGCCTGGAGAATCCGCAGGCCGGGGCCGCCGCGCGCAAGGGCGGTGCCGGCCCCACCGACCACAAGGCCGTGACGGTGGAGGGGCACACGGTGATGGTGCCGGTACACAGCGACGCAGCCCGCGCCTCGCCATTCCTGGCGCGGGCGCCGGACGCGCGGGGCATCAGCGTGCTGGAACGCAACGGCCTGGCCGTGGGCCGCGTGGAGTTCCCGCGCCAGCCGAGGTTCTACAGGCTACAGACGCTCGACGGCATTCCCTACTCGAAGATCGCGCAACTGCACGGGGCCGACGTGCTGGCCACCACGGTGCTGCAGACCTGCATCCGCTACGGCCGGCGCAGCACGTCCTGCCAGTTCTGCGCCATCGGCGAGTCGCTGAAGGAGGGCCGCACGATCAACCGCAAGACGCCGGAACAGCTCGCCGAGGTCGCGCGCGCGGCGGTGCTGCTGGACGGCGTGAAGCACATGGTCATGACCACCGGCACGCCCAACTTCACCGACCGCGGCGCGGAGATCCTCTGCGAGAGCGCCTTCGCGGTGAAGGCGGCGGTGGACCTGCCGATCCAGGCGCAGTGCGAGCCACCGGATGATCCGGCCTGGTTCGAACGCCTGAAGGATGCCGGCGTGGATGCCCTGGGCATGCACCTAGAGGCGGTCACGCCGGAGGTGCGCCAGCGCATCATGCCGGGCAAGGCCAGCGTCACCGTGCCGGAATACCTGCAAGCCTTCGAGGATGCGGTGCGGGTCTTCGGCCGTGGCCAGGTCAGCACCTACATCCTCGCCGGCCTGGGCGACAGCGACGCGGCGATCCTGGCGATGTGCGAGCGCCTGATCGCCCTCGGCGTCTATCCCTTCGTGGTGCCCTTCGTGCCGGTGGGGGGCACGCCGCTGGAGCAGCATCCCTCGCCCGGCGCGGCGGCGATGCGCGGCCTGCTGGCGCCGCTGGGCCGCATGCTGGTCGAGGGCGGGCTGAAGTCGGCGGACATCAAGGCGGGCTGCGGCAAATGCGGCGCCTGTTCCTCGCTGTCCGCCTACGAGCGGGGCGCCGCGGAGGTGCGCACCCATGCCGGCTGACGGCGGCCTGCTCGACTGGGTTCCCGCCGGCGACCGCGGCGCGGGCCTGTTCCTGCCCAGCGAGTACCTCGTGAAACCCGCGACCGAACGCTGGGAGCGGCGCGAGGCCATGCGCCTGCGCCGCGAGGTGTTCTGCGCCGAGCAGGGCCTGTTCGGGCGCGACGACCGCGATACGGCCGATCGCTCCGCGCTGCTGCTGGTGGCGGTCTCCTGCCTGTCCGGCATGCCGGAGCAGGTGGTGGGCACGGTGCGCCTCCACGAAAGCGCCCCCGGCGAATGGCAGGGCTCGCGCCTGGCCGTACACCGGGACTACCGCCGCGTCGCCTGGCTGGGTAGCGAACTGATCCGGCTGGCGGTGGGCACCGCGCATGCGCGCGGGGCCTGGCGCTTCACCGCGCAGGTACAGGCGCAGAACGTGCCGCTGTTCCGCCGTCTGCACTGGCACACACTGGAAGAGATCGAGCTGCACGGCCGCCCGCACCACCGCATGCAGGCGAACCTGGCGCACTACCCGCCCTGCAAGGCCGCCGGCTTCGTCTCTATGCCCAGGCGCGCCGCATGAACCCGCATGCCCTGGTCGACGCCCTGCAGGACAGCCGCGGGCTGGCGCAGAAGCGCGACATCGCCGGCGTGGTTCAGGCGCTGGATCTCGGCGCGCACAGCCCGGTTCCGGTGGGCGACGACTGCGCCGCGATTGCCGACGGCGACGGCTGGCAACTGCTGGCCATCGAAGGCTTCATCCCGGAGTTCGTCGAGCGCGATCCCTGGTTCGCCGGCTGGTGCGGCGTGATGGTGAATGTCTCCGACATCTACGCCATGGGCGGCCGGCCGCTGGCGGTGGTGGATGCGGTCTGGGCGCGCGACGCCGAGCGGCTGCAGCCGCTGCTGGCCGGGATCGCCGCCGCCTCGGCGGCCTACGGCGTGCCGGTGGTGGGCGGACACAGCAACCTGCGCGGCAGCGGCGAGAACCTGGCGGTGTCGATCCTGGGACGCGCCCGGCGCCTGCTGAGCAGCTTCGACGCCCGGCCCGGCGACGTGCTGGTCTGCGCGGTGGACCTGCGCGGCGCCTACCGCGAGCCCTTCCCCCACTGGAACTGCGCCGTGGGCACCGACCCGGCGCGCCTGCGCGGCGACCTGGAGCTGCTGCCGGCACTGGCCGAGGACGGCCTCTGCGCCGCCGCCAAGGACATCAGCCAGGCGGGGCTGATCGGCACCGCGATGATGCTGCTGGAGTGCTCCGCCGTCGGCGCCGTGATCGACCTGGATGCCATTCCCTGCCCTGCGGGCGCCGACCCGCAGCGCTGGCTGCTGTCGGCCTTCCCGAGCTATGGCTTCATCCTGTCCGTGCCGCCGCGCCATGTGGACGCCGTGATCGCGCGCTTCCGCGGGCGCAACCTCGCCTGCTCCGCCATCGGCCGCTGCGACGACGCGCGGCGACTGCTGCTGCGCGGCGACGGCGGCCACGCCCTGGCCTGGGACTTCCGCCGGGAGTCCGTGATCGGCTGCGCCCCGCCGTCGCAACCGGAGCTTCGCCATGCCTGAGATGCGCTTTTCCGTCCGCTGGCCCGACGACTCCACGAGCCTGTGCTACTCGCCCTCCAGCACCATCCGGGACGCACTGGAAGCCGGCCGCCGCTACCCGCTGCCGGAGTTCGTCACGCGCAGCCGCGCGGCGCTGGAGCACGCCAGCGAACGCGTGGCGCAGAAGTACGGCTTCGGCTGCGGCCAGGCCCTGGCCCAGATCCGCGCCATCGAACAGCGCGCCGCCCTCTATCCCGAAGACGGCCATGTGGTCGTCGAATCCTTCGAATACTGAGTTGCCGAGGTCCCCATGAATCCGCAGATTTCCAACGCCCCCGAAGCCCGCCGCGTGGCCGTCGCCATCGTCGGCGGCGGACAGGCCGGCCTGTCCATGAGCTGGCACCTGAAGCAGGCCGGCATCGAGCATGTGGTCTTCGAGCGCGACCGCTGCTTCAGCGAGTGGCGCAAGGCGCGCTGGGATTCCTTCTGCCTGGTGACGCCCAACTGGCAGTGCCGCCTGCCGGGCCATCCCTATGCCGGCCCCGATCCGCGGGGCTTCATGCTGCGCGAGGAGATCGTGGAATACCTCGACGCCTATGTCGCCCGCTTCAACCCGCCGCTGCTGGAAGGCGTGGAGGTGACGCAGTTGCAGCGCGGGGCGGACGGCCGCTTCCTGCTGTCCACCAGCGCCGGCGCCTGGATCGCCGACCAGGTGGTCCTGGCCAACGGCGTGTACCAGAAGCCGGTCATCCCGCGCGAGGCCGAGCGCCTGCCGCCGGACATCCTGCAACTGCATTCCTCCAGCTACCGCAACCCGCAATCGCTGCCGCCGGGGGCCGCCCTGGTGGTGGGCAGCGGCCAGTCCGGCTGCCAGATCGCCGAGGACATCCACCTCGCGGGACGGCAGGCGCATCTCTGCGTCGGGCGCGCGCCGCGCTCGCCGCGCGTCTACCGCGGCCGCGAGGTCACCGACTGGCTGACGGAATCCGGCTACTACGACATCCCCTACGAAAACCACCCGCAGAAGGCGACCGTGCGGGAGAAGACCAACCACTACCTCACCGGCCGCGACGGCGGGCGCGAGATCGACCTGCGGCAGCGCGCGCTCGAAGGCATGCGCCTCCATGGCTCGTTCCGCGGCGTGGCAGCGGGACAGCTCCACTTCGCCCCCGACCTGCGCCAGAACCTGGACGAGGCCGACCGCTCCTACAACAACATCCGCACGCTGGTGGACCAGTACATCGCACAGGCCGGGATCGACGCGCCGCAGGAGCCGGCCTACCAGCCGCCTTGGGAACCCACGGAAGAGATCACCACGCTGGACTACGCCGCCGCCGGCATCACGAGCATCGTCTGGGCCATCGGCTTCACGCCGGACTACGGCTGGGTCGACCTGCCGGTGTTCAACGGCCGCGGGCATCCGGTGCAGCGCCGCGGCATCACGCAGGTCCCCGGCGCCTACTTCCTGGGCCTGTCCTGGCAGAACACCTGGGGCTCCGGACGGCTGGCCGATGTCGGCAAGGACGCCGAGTACCTGCTCGGCAGCATCCGCCGGCTGGCAGGCATGCCGGTGGCGGCGGCCGCCTGAACGGAGTCAGTCCGGCAGCTTCGCCCGCAGGCCGGGCAGCGCAATGCCGGCCAGGCCGCGCAACGAGGCACGGCCGATATCCATCCAGTCGAAGTAGTCGCGCCACAGCACGATGCGGCCGTCCTGCACGCGGAAGGTGCCGCAGACCCAGAAGCACATCTGGAACGGACCGACCTTGAGCAGATCGGTGCGCTCGGTCAGCACGGTGTCGCCGTTGACGGCGATGGAATGGATCTTCACGCCGAAGCCGCCGCCGCGGCTCAGGCCCTGCTCGAACAGGCGCGCCACCCTGCCGCCGCCGCGGATGGTGGGCAGCGAGACGTTGGTGTAGACCAGGTCCGGGTCCAGCAATGCCGCCATGGTGGCGTAGTCGCGGCCCGCGATGGCATGGAGGAAGCGCGTGACGATGGCGTCCGGCTTGGCGATGGATTCCACTTTGCTCTTGCGGGTCGTGGCCATGGGAGGTACTCGGCAGTTTCAGTCCCGGGCATCGTAGCGCCGCTGCCTGCGGCCGTGACTGGCCGCCGAGCCCCTGCCCCGGGGCTCAGAACACTTCGTGGCAGCCGCCGTCCAGGCAGAGTTGCGGCGCCGGCACGTCGAGATACCAGGCCGCGGCCGCCAGCATCAGCAGCACGAGGATCAGCAGCAGCCAGTTTCGGACGTTGTCGGACATGGAGCGCGGGCCTTCGGACCGGGGCATTCTGGCCCTTCTCCACTGGCTTTGACAGCCCTGCGCCCGGCAAGTGCCCGCCGGCAAGCGCACTCCGTTTGCAGGGGGATTTCGCCGGGAGGCGGCAGCTACCTTGGGCCGGGAAATCCACACGCGCCGCGGGGAGCGAGCATGTCCAAGACCGTCCTGCTGACGGGAGCCTTCGGCAACATCGGCAGCCATGTCCTCCGGCACCTGCTGGCCGCCAGGCATCGCGTGGTCTGCCTGGAGCTGGAATCCGACAGGAACCGCCGCACCGCCGCCGGCTTCGGCGACCGTATCCGCGTGGTCTGGGGCGACCTGCTCCAGCCGGAGGTGATCCGCGACAGCCTGGCGGGCGTCGATGCCGTGGTCCACATGGCGGCCGTCATCCCGCCGCTGTCCGAGCTCAAGCCCGCCCTGGCCACCGCCGTCAACGTGGACGGCACCGCGGGCCTGATCCGCGCCATGGAGGCTTCACCGCAGGCACGGCGGCTGGTCTTCGCTTCCAGCATGGGAGTCGCCGGACAGGAACAGCACCGCCGCCAGCCGCCGCTGACCGCGGACATGCCCGCTACGCCCTCGGACCACTACGGCGCCACCAAGCTGCGCTGCGAGGAACTGGTCCGGGCCAGCACGCTGGAATGGTCGATCCTGCGCATCGCCGCCTGCCCACCGATGGAACTCGGCACCGGCGATCCCAGCCAGCTGGCCATCATGTTCGAGGCCACGGTCGACGGGCGCGCGGAGTTCGTGCACATGGACGACGCGGGCCTGGCCTTTGCCAACGCCGTGGATTGCGATGCCGCCATCGGCAAGACCCTGTTCATCGGCGGCGGCGAGCGCTGCCGGACGAACGCGCTGGACTTCTACAACCGCCTGCTCGGCACCATGGGCCTGGGCCCGCTGAAGCCAGAGAAATTCCGCCCCGGCCCGACCTACTTCTTCGGCGACTGGCTGGACACGCAGGAGAGCCAGGCCCTGCTGCGGTTCCAGCGCCACAGCCTGGACGACTACTTCACCGCCATGCGCGAGCGCGTGGGGTTCAAGCGGCACCTGATGCGGCTGGTGGCACCGCTGGCGAATCGGCATATCGAGAGGCATTCGCCGTACGGCCGATAGGCAGCGGCGAAAACAAAAAAACCCAGCCGAGAGGCTGGGCTTTTTGCTTGGTTCATAGAACCTGGTAAATGGCTCCGCGACTTGGACTCGAACCAAGGACCCAGTGATTAACAGGCTCATCGCTTTTCCCGTTAATTCATGGCCTTGAGTCAAATCTTCCAAATATGAGCGCTCCAACAATCCCTTTGGAATCAGGGGATGCATTCGCGATATTAGGAAGTCGGGGCGACCTTTTCCGGGGCACGGCGGTAGACCCTGTTCAGCGTGCGCGCGTCGATGTGGCCCAGGAGTCGGCCATCCTTGGCGTCGCTGCCGGCCTTGGCGCGGAGATCATGGAACGTGAAGCGCTCCGCGATCAGGCCCTGCTTCAGGCACTCGATTTGGTGCCGCTGCCAGAGCGTCTGGAAGCCGTCGGCGCTGTAGGGCTGGCCGTCGCGCCGGCAGATCACAAACAAGCTCCCCACGCCCTCGGCCGGCAGCTGGCCCGCGAGGTCCACTGCCGTTCGCAACGCGCTCGACCAACTGACCACCAGGCGCTTGCCGGTCTTGCCTTGGCGAAAGTGGATTCCCTCACTAGTCAGCTGGGCGCGGCGGAGCTTCAGCAGGTCGCTCTCGCGCTGGCCGGTCACATAGGCCAGCGCCATCATCGCCTGGATCACGGGGCTCCCCGCCTCGAATACGGCCAGGTACTCCTCGTGGGTCACATAGCGGTCCCTGGGAGCCTCGGCGTTGCGCTCCACGCCCAGGCAGGGGTTTGCCTTGGCCAGGCGCCAGCGAACGGCCTTGGTGAAGACGTGGGACAGTAGGGCGATGTCCCGGTTGGCCTGGACCTTCGCCGGCGACTCGTCGAGATATTGGGCCACCTCGCCGCTGGAAATCTGATCGGGCGAGAGGGCGCCAAACACCTGAGTCAGTACCTCCAGGCGCCTCTCCTGGGTCTTTCTCGTGCTGGGCGCCTTCGTAGGCAGGATGTCCCGGGCGTACCTGAGGAATATCTCCCTCATGCGGACGCGGCCATCGCCACTCAGCAGCTCTGCATAGGCCCGTAGCGCTTCGGGTTTCTCCTTGCCGAGCTTGATCCATTTGCCCTCGCTGGTGACATAGAACCAGAACCCGCGCGAGAAATACACGCGCGCCGGCATGTCCTTGTCCTTAGTTCTTTTCCGTCCCATTCCCATACAGGTTACCTCCTCGCGTGCAGCGCGGAAAAGTTCGGCCGCTGCGTGGCTGGCTTGACGGCTCCCGTCATCGCCGCCGTCAGGGCCGCGAAGGTGATGCGCGCCCTCCCATCAGGCCGTACCAGGGGCGTAAGGCCCATCTCCCGCAGGGCTTCCAGCTGTTTGCTGGGCTGCTGATAGCCGGTGGCATCGGCCAGTTCCTCGTCGGATAGCATGCGATCGCTCACGGCTGCCCCGCCCGCGCTATCCTGCCGGCTGGATGAGACGGCGAAACGAAGACCCCAGCCCGGGCAGTGCAGCTCCGGGCGGGCGATTGCGAAGGGCAAGACACAAGACGCGCGATTTTCCATTGAATGCGCCGCGGCTTAGGGGGTAACGTGCGCGCCATCGACCGGAGAAAAGCATGTCCAGGCCCAAGCTGAACCGCGAGACCGTGATCCTCGAGGTTGCGGGTGAGGAGGTGCATATCACCATCCTGAACGCCGGCGAGGACGCCTGGTCTATTGTGGAAGTGGTGGCCGGCTCCTTCCCGCCGCTCTCCTATCGTGAGGAAGGCTACCCTACGCGCGAGGCCGCCATACAGAAGAGCATCACGATTGCGGCTGATCTGCTCGGCGCCTAGAGAGCCGATGGCGTGCGGCAACGAGACGAAAACCCCAACCCGGGCCCGGTCGGAGACCTGCGCGAGCACGTCGGCCAGCACTGGATCCGGTTGCATTGCACGCGCTGCATGAACTCCCGGGAGTTCAACCCGCTGGACCTGATCGCGCGCTACGGCGAGATCTCCTGCTCGACCCTGGTCAGCAAGGCCGTCTGCGGCCGCTGCGGAGAGCGCATGCCGGAGTTCCGGCTGCGATCGCCCTGCCTGCCGGATCGGTCGGATGCGCCGCCCCTGCGGCCCGCGAGATGAGGCGGCTACAGGGGGATGCATAGCTCACTCCCCTGCAGCTTGTGCGAGATCCGCCTAGGCCGCTCCACGACGCTGATCCAGGGGTTTCGCCGGCGAAACTCAGCCTCCAGGCCATGGGCGCCGGCATGGCGCAGGTGGCCGAAGTAGCTGGCGGCCTGGCTGCGGCCGCGGCGCAGCTGCTCGGGCGTCGCGCGGATCTGGTTGCCGTGGACGTGGGCGCGCGACCAGGCGGCGAAGGCCTCCCTGGCGTGCGAGACCACGCGCCGGCGCACGCGCATGTGCGTTGGGTAAATCACGTAGCCCAGGAAGTCGCAGCCGTGGGTCAGCGGCAGCAGCTGGCGCTCGGCCTTGAGGTGCAGGTCCAGGTGCTCCCGCAGGAAGGCCTCGATGCGATCCTGCCACTCCAGCAGCTGCTCCCGGCTCTGGTGGATTAGCAGGAAGTCGTCGACGTAGCGGACATAGCGCTTGACCTTGAGGACGTGCTTGATGAACTGGTCCAGGGGATCGAGGTAGACGGTGGGCGCCAGGCACTGCGACAGCAGGTTTCCGATCGGCAGCCCGAAACCCGGCCGCGCGTTCTTCAGGCGCTTGTGGGGCGGCACCAGGGCCAGCTCTTCCGGGGTGGCTTGGTAGGTGACGCCGGCGGCGAGCGGATCGCCACGCAGGGCGGCATGAATGGCCCGCTGCAGCGTCAGCGGCAGGCCGCCAGCCTGCATGGCCTTCTTGAGCATCTGCCAGAGCTTCCGGCGGTTGACGCTATAGAAGAAGTTGGCGATGTCCAGCTTCAGGCACCAGCCGCCACCCTGGCCGGACTGGACCTGGCGGAAGAACTGCTGCACCCGCCGCACGGCCTGCAGCAGGCCCTTGCCCTTCCGGTTGGCGTAGCTGTCGTAGCAGGTCCGCGGCTCGTAGAGGGCTTCCAGCTTCGGCACGGCCCAGTGGTGGAAGACGCGGTCCCGGTAGGCCGGCGCGTGAATCTCGCGGGCCTTGGGGTCCTCGGCCACCATGCACACCGTCCGCGACGGCACCAGGGTGTGGTCATTGATCTGATCGCGCAGCAGCAGCAGGTTGTCGATGGACCGGACATGGAACCGCGCCATGTCGCGGCCGGGCTTCTTGCCTCGCCGGGCCCGGTAATGGGCGCGCTCGAGGTCGCGGAGCGATACCCGCTCCGGCATCCTGACACTCACGGGGCGGCACGCGGAGACAGGGGACGACGAGACCGTTGTTGTCGTCGTTGTTCCAGTTGACGTTGCCGTTGTTGAGGTTGACGAACCAGACGTGGCCCGGAGACCACGATCCCCACGCTCTTGGGACCCGGCTGCGCATCCTTGCTGCTGGTAGCGGAGCTTCGTCATGCGTTGACCCCGGTGGGGTGGCGCGGGTACTCAGTGTCGCGGGACGCTGCCGGTGGCCGGTGATGCGTGGCCGCGGCATTCTGCCCGGAAGGATGCTTGCCAGAAGCCTTCAGCAGGCCCCAGGTCTGGCGACCGGCGCTGTAGGCCAGCTCGGCCAGGACCTCGTACTGCCCCGACGATTTGAAGCACTGCATGCGCCGGGCGGCCTGCATCAGCAGCTTGAGCCGATCGTTCCCCTTGCGCAGCTGAAGCAGCAGCGCCAGGCGCTCCTCCCCCGCCATCATGGCCTCCTGGGCCAGCAGGGCCGTCTGCTGGGCGGCATGGCGGATGTCCAGGCCCAGGTAGTGCTTGTACTTCGCGGGGAAGTCCGGCACCGCCCGCTCCAGCTCCTCGTGCAGGCGCTCGCAGGTCTTGATGATCTCGGGGAGGTTGGCGCGCATCGCTAGGCCTGGAAAAAAGTCAGATCACTGACGGGGCGGCACGCGGAGACAGGGGACGACGAGACCGCGGTAGCCGTCGTAGCGCCAGAGGACGCCGCCGCGGCGGAGGAGGACGAACCAGACGCGGCCCGGAGACCACGAGGCGCCGCGGGCGGTGTAGACCCAGCCCGAGCTGGGCGCGTTGGGAGCGATCAGCGGGTTCACGGCCGGGCCGTGGCGCGAGCGATCGATGAGCAGCTGGATCTCCGTCTCCTCGGGGATCGCCCACTCGCCCTTGCGGCCCAGCAGGTCGCACTTCTTAGCCTGGGCCTCGGCCTGCTGGAGGTTGTCGGCGTTCTTCCAGCGGCGCACGTCGAAGTACAGGCCGAACTGCGGGAAGTGGGTGATGGCGTGGCCTTTCTTGGCGTCGGCCGGCAGCTCGGCGCCCTTGGCGTCCAGGCGCAGGAAGAGGGGCCTGCGGATGTCGATGATGATCGCCGGCGTGTCGGCCGGCGTGATGGTGGCGGGTGCGGTCACGATGAGCTCCTGTGGGATGAGGGAGTGCGGACAGAGGTCAGATCACTGACGGGGCGGCACGCGGAGACAGGGGACGACGAGACCGTTGTAGTCGTCGTTGGTGCAGAGGACGTTGCCGTTGTGGAGGTCGACGAACCAGACGCGGCCCGGAGACCCCTTCAGCCCGCGGTCGCAGTAGATGAGCCCTTGGTTGGGCATGTTGGGGAAGGACTGCGGGTTGACCGCCGGCTCGCGGAAATCGCGATCGATGATCAGGTTGTTCTCCCAGTCCTTGCCGACCACCCACTCGCCCTTGCGGCCGAGGAGGTCGCACTCGCGAGCCAGCTGCCAGGCCTCGGCGGTGCTGGATACGTTGCGCGGCGCCCGGATATCGAACATCAGGCCGGCGGTGTCGAAGTGGGTGATGACGTGGTGGCTGCTGCCGCCCTCGACCATGTTGCCGCTGGCGTCGAGGAAGCGGCGCGGGAGATCGGCGGGATTCAGGATGACTGGGGCACGCTCGATCAGCAGGCCGCCGCCGAACTGCGCGGGCGGCGCAGCGGCAGTCGGCGCCGTGAGGGCGGCGGCAATGTCGCCGCTTATGGAGATGGAGAGGGCGTTGTCGCCCTCGCCTTTGTAGACTGAGATATGCAGGTTGGACACGTTTGACTCCTGATTAAGCGCAGTGAGGCGCGTGATTCTTTCGCCGGCGAAAGTGCCGGCCTACTCTTCCTCGTCGCCGATGAGCTCCCTGGCTCGAGCCAGGAACACCTCCTCGGTCATGACCTCGCCGCGATCCCAGGCGTCGCAAGCCTCTTCGCTCGTCGGATGAAACTCCGTGCAGCGGCCGCAGCGGTTGCATTCAACGTGCGCCGGCATCCCGCCGATGGCGCAGCCCCTACCGCCGCAGACACAGGGCTTTGCGGGGTCGCAGATAGAGCGGTTGTGCTTGGACATGGCTACTCCCGCTCAACGCCCAGTGCGGTGATGAGGTCGTCCAGCAGCTCGCCAAGATCTCCGGCCATGAGGGCGAAGTCGGCGTCGTGGGCTTCTTCCTGGGTCTCGTCGGTGTCGGGGCGGACTTCCAGGAACTCGATGCGGCTGAGCTGCAGGCGCTCGGTAAGGGTGAAGCTGACGCGCTGGTTCCAGACCAGGGCGAGCTTGGTGACGACGCAGCCCTGCGTCAGGTGGTGACGGATATCGTCGCTGGCCAGGTCGTAGCGGCCGTAGGAGATCCGCGCTCCATCTTCGTCGCGGCCCTCGATCCGGCAGGAATCGCCGAGGGCCCAGCGGCCTGGAACTTCACGCGCCGCGACCCAGCCCGTGAAGGTGTTGGCCGGCGCCAGCGGGACTTCTGGGGTGGATACGGCGAGCTCGCCGCCCAGGGAGTTGCGCAGGTACTCCACCAGCTCCTCCGCGGCCCTGGTGCTGCTGCTGGCGACAACGATGCGGTGCCGCTGCAGGTCCAGCCACACGCGGAGCTGGCCGGGCTTCGCGAAGGCCTTGGGCAGCAACTCCAGGATGATCTGCTCCTTGAGATCCTTGACCATCTTGCGACCGGGCTTGTAGCCCTTCTGCCGCTCGATCTCGGCGCACTTCTCCTCGAGGTGCTTCTTGATCACGGCGCCGGGCAGGACCTTCTGCTCCCAGCCCAGCGCGGCCAGGTACTGACGGCCCTGGTTGCGCACCAGGGCGCCGTCGGTCCAGGGCGCTACCCAGCCGATGGTCCTCGCTACGGTGCCTTCACAGGGGCGGAGCGGGAACTCGGCCAGGATCTCTTCCAACTCGCCTGGCGTGAGGTCCCAGTCCTCGTCCAGGTCAAACCACACCAGGGCTTTGAAGAACATGGCGGCCTCAGGACCTAGCCCTAGCGCGGGCTTCGCCGGCCTCGACCTGGAACATGGCGTCCTGGTAGCTGATGACGCGGCGGTCGCGGCCGTCGCCCGGCGGCGGCGCGTTGGTGAGGTGCAGGGTGTCCACGGACGTGAAGACCTGGGTGGGGTCCCAGTTGTCGCGGATCCGCGTCAGGCGGTAGTGCTTGGCGATGCGCTTGCGGTCGCGGGTCTTGCCGCAACCCGGCGGGCCGAACACGATGATGCTCCTGGTGTGCTGCATGGCTACTCCTGGTTGAGGGTGGATTCCACGGACTGGGCGCAGCGGCTTGCCGCACGCTGTTCGCCGTACCCCACCAGGCAGATCGCGATGGCGGTGATCGCAATGCCACCGAGGACGAGCTCGATCACCAGCTGCAAGGTGCCGAGCGGTGCGTCCTCGTAGATGACGCGCTTGGGCGGCGGCGCCGGCGGCTGGGGCTTGATGTGGTCAGGCATGGATCAGGCCTTGAACTCGATATCCAGGTAGACGAAGCCGGCCTTGGTGCGATGGCGCTTGATCTTGGCCTTGGCAATCGCATTACCGAACTCGTTGGTTCCGCCCTTGAGCGGGAGAATCTCGGCCGCACGGCCCTGCTCTTTGCACCAGGTGCTGTACTCCTCGTGCATCTCGGCCGCCTGGATGTTGGAGCCCTTCTTCTTGACGCAACTGGCGGCCAGGAAGTCGAAGACGGATGAGTTCTGGCCCGCCTTGGCCGCCGGCTTCGCGACCTTCTTATCACCGACGCCGTCGATCAGTGCGCGGATCTTCTTGGCTGTCAGGTCGTCGCCGTAGTGCCTCCAGATGAGAGGACGGCCGATGGCTTTCTCGATCTTGCGGGCCTCCTCCTGGGTGATCTGGTACAGCTCGTCATGCTCCAGATCCACCTTGGAGCCCGGCGCAACGATGTTGAGGGCCGGGGCAATGGTGTCGATGCCGCCGCAGAAATTGACCGAGTATTTCGACGACTCCGCGTTCTCCGGCAACACCTCACCACCATAGGTGGTATATCGACTGGCGAGATCGACCTTGACGGGCAGATCCACGCGCCGCCCCTTCTTCGGTTTGGACAGGTCGAAGCCGGCGAGCTGCAGGAATTTCATCGTCAGTTCCTCGCCGATGCGTTCGCCCTCGGCGTTAAGCGCTTTGACCTTGACCTCGCGCTCCTTCCGCCTCGTTTCCGGGTCCTTGGCCTTGTCAGCCGCCAGTTTCGCCTTCAAGGTTGGGTCCGCCGCGATCTTCTTCTTCAGCTCCTCCCGCTCCTTCCGCTTGGCCTCGATCCTTTCTTGCCTGAGCTCGAAGGCCTCTTTGGCGTCTTTCACCCGATCGCGTAGCTGCTGGCGGGTGGGCGGCCTCGACCAGGCATAGCCGCCCTCGAAGTCCCCCAGCGTCTTGCCGAACTGCACCGCGTCGTATCCCTTGAGCTGCTGGAGATCATGGGCCATTTCCATCGACGTGACCTTGCCCTCCTCCACCAGAGCCTGGATGCGCTCATCCAGCTCCCCCAGCCGGGAATGGCGGCTCATCCAGGCGGGGGTCTGGCCAGCCTGTTTGCAGGCCTCGTCGAAGCCCACCAGTGCGACGAGCTTTGCCGCGCCGTCGCAGGTTTCGATCAGGGTCAGGCTCGCACGCTGCAGGTTCTCCACCAGGTGGAGGATCTCCACGTCGGTGTCGGAGAGGTCGTCGCGCACGATGGCAGGAATGCCGTCGAGCCCGGCGAGCTGGGCGGCGCGCCAGCGGCGTTCGCCGGCGATGATCTCCCAGGGCTCGATGGTCTTCGTACCGTCCGCACCCGGCTTGGCCGTCCGGATCACGATGGGCTGCACTACGCCCTGGGCGCGGATAGAATCCGCCAGCTCCTGCAAGGCCTCCGGGTTGAACAGCTTGCGCAGCTGCTTGGCGTAGGGGCGCAGCTGGTTGATCTGCGCCTTGACCAACTGGTAGTCCAGGGTCTCGATTTTCGCGGGCATGTTCATGCGGCAACTCCGGTGAG
This sequence comes from Solimonas fluminis, assembly GCF_002930645.1. Taxonomy (GTDB): domain Bacteria; phylum Pseudomonadota; class Gammaproteobacteria; order Nevskiales; family Nevskiaceae; genus Solimonas_A; species Solimonas_A fluminis. The sequence goes on from NZ_PSNW01000001.1 coordinate 157,538, forward strand.
GTCTTTGCGGATTTCGCCGAGCAATTCGGCGTCGTAGGGAAGCGTCTGGATCAGCGAATCAAGCAGGAACAACTTGTCCTGCAGGCGTGCAATGGGCTTGGCGCCCAGGCCGCTGACGGCGTGGGCCAGGGCCATGCCCGCATCTGCGGCGCGATGGCTGGCATCGGCCGCGGCCTTGAAGCGGCTGCTCATGCAGTTGTCCAAGACGCGCACGGCCCGCGGCTGGTCGGCCATGCGGTAGGTGCCGGCAATGGTCTTCTTGGCGCCCGGGCTATAGGTCAGCACCTGGCGTGAGGCAAGCAACGACAGCGAGACCGCGACAGCGGGGGTGTTAACGCCCAGCTGCTTGGCGAGCGCAGGCGCGGTGATGGGCTTCGTGGCCTCGGTCATGGCCTGGTAGGCGCGGCAGACGATGCTGCCGGCGCGGACCGCCATGGGCGCCTCCCCGGAGAAGTCCACGGCTACGTTGCGCGGAGCGGCAGGCGGCACGGGCGCTGCGTCGCCTCCTGACGGAGCCTTGGCCTCTGCGCAGGGGGCAGCGCCGCCCGACTTGGCCTGCGGGTATCCGATGCCGGCAACCTGTTCCGGCGTGGCCCTGGCGAGCTCCACGGCCCGCGCCAGCGGCTTGCCGCGGCGCGGGAAGTACTGCACCCGGCCGGTGCTGGTGCGCTCGCTATAGATGTGGCCCTGGCGGTGCGCGGTGTCCAGGGCATCTCGGAGCTGAGGCACTTGGTAGAACGCCTTCAATTGGGAGTGCAGATGGGGTAGCTCGATACCTGGATCCAGCCGGATGGCGGCAACAACCTGGATGCACAGCAGATCCACTGCGCCGTCTTTCGCCGGCGAAAATGCGGCGTTCATCGGCGGTCCCTCGCGGTGTTGACCAGGACGGCAAACGGGTTCGGGCGCTTGAGACCCAGGCGGCGATTCAGCTTCACCACGTCGGCCGCGTGATAGCCGAACATGAAGAACTTGTAGCGGGAGAGCGAGTCCCAAGCCTTCGCCTCAGACTCTTCCAGGTCGCGCAGAAGCTGCTCACGATTGTCGGCGGCGAGTCTCATAGCGGCAAGGCCCGCTGCGGGTTGGGCTCGCCGTCCAGGGTCGGCGTGTCGGCCTTGGTGATAACCAGGGCGTGATCGCTGAGCTCGTACCGGTAGCCCTCGGCGGCGATGTTGCGGACGCCGGCGCCGCGCATGAGCGTGGCGATGGATCGCGCCGGGCCTGCGAAGCTGCGGCAGGCGTGCTCCAGCTGCTCAAAGAGGCCGTCCATCACTGCGCCTGCCCGTTGTTGCGGAGCGCGGCGAGGAGGTCCGGCGGCAGGCGCCCTTCCTGCTCGAAGCGCTCCAGCACGAGGATGGAGTGCATAACGCCCTTGTACTCGCGGATCCGCTGCTGGACCTTGTCCGGGTGCATGGCTTTCTTGCCCTTGCGGGCGATGGTCAGCCGCGGGAGGTTGACCTGGGCGCGGGCGCACTCATCGACAATGGCGTCTGCCTGTTCGGCCAGCGGCACCGGCACGAAGGTGGGCGAAGGCTGCGGGCGCGACATGGCGTCAGGCCAGCCAGGCGTAGAGGCCCAGGGCGATCAGCACCGCGGCCATGATGAAGAGCGCCGCCGGCAGCGGGCCTGGGCCGGGGTTCTCGTCCAGGTCTTCCTGGCTCGACGGGCGCAGGCGCAGGACGGCGGGCTCGCCGCGGCCGGGCTTGAGATCGCGCTGGCAGTGGACGCGGCGCGGCTGGCTGACGTCTACGGCCATGGGCAGGTGGCGGCGCGCGCCGTTGAGCGCCTGGCGCTGGCGGATGGTCTGGCTCATCTGGGCATCCCCTCGGTGGACATGTGAAGCAGGCCGCCCGGCATCAGGCGGCGCATGCGGGCAAGCAGCTCGGCGACGCCTTCCTGCATCTCGTCATCCTCGAAGCCGGCGATGAAGCCCTCGGCTTCGGCCAGGATCTCGCTGAGTTCCTGGTACAGCGGCTGCTCGGAACGAAGGCGGTCGCGCAGGTCGGCCGGATCGACAACCGGCGTGACGGTGACCAGGTACAGGTGGCCGGTTGCCCGCTGGACGAAGTCGCCGGCGACGGTTTCCAGGCCGTCTGCATCCATGTGGACGGTGAAGCCCGGGTAGTCGAAGGCGCTGCGGTGGGTGTTGGCGAAGCTGCGGAGCAGCAGCGCCGGGACGGCCCGGGTTTCGCTGATCAGCAGCGACAGCGGCGGAAAGTCCTCGGGCTGAGCTGGGACCGGGTCGCTGACGCGATGCGCAGAATCCTCGGCGGGAGCGGCGTCGAACGGGCCGGGCTTGAGCCTGTTTGAGTGGCTCATGCCTGCCTCCCGATGGCGCCCCGTGGTATCACCGTGCGCGTCATGGTATGCATCATCGCGGCGATTTGCCGCGCTTCCATCTCTGTGATGGGATCAAACTCACTGTCCCCCTTAGACTCGTCTCCCGGTCCACTGGGTGCGTAGAGCTTGTTGGTGGCAATGAAGGCCGTTGCCAGTTGCTCAAGCTTTTTCTGGAAAGCAGGCATCAGCGCCCCCAGCATTAGTTCTGCCTCGAGCCTCTGGCCTGGAGTCATCTGCACCAACCAGGCTACCTTGCCGGCGTTTTTGCCACGGCATTTGGCGATGCCATGGCGGAATGTCGTCACCGCCAGAACGCAGCAAATGACGTTGGTCACGATGCGCTCCTCGATTCCGGGATTGACGACAAAGCGCGCCTCAACCTTCGCCGTGAGCTCGTCGTCCAGATCTTCCAGCCGCAAACCGTTTTCGGTCAGGAGGCGCCTCAGGAACTTCTCGGCGTTTTCGCGCTCACCGCCCTCGCCTCGGCGGGAGAGTTCCAGGTATTTGCGCAGGCGAGCTTTGATGGCGTCGTCACTCATGCCCCGCCCTCCGGCTGCTCGTCGCCGTAGTCGCGGTCGGCGTTCTCCAGCTCGCGGAGCGCGCGTATGTCGCGCGTCAGCTTGTCCCAGTCGTGGCCGCCGGTGGCCAGGTCCTTGCCCGGCTCGTCCACGCGCGAGCCGAGGATGGCCAGACGGGTGCGGGTGGCGGCCTCGAGCAAGGCCGTGACGAATTGCTCGACCTCGTCCAGGTCGATGCGCTCCTCGCCGAACTGGATGTTGCCCCTGAAGGTACAGCCGTAGAGCCGGTGGCGGCCGATGCGGACCAGGGGCTCGGAGCGCGGCCGGTAGTAGTCCGGCGCCGACATCGAGACTTCAATGCGGCCCGGCGGGAGGTCCTCGCCCATGCCGAAGTTGTAGGGGACCTCAACGATCCGGGAGATCGCGTTGATCTGCGCGGTGGGCTTGACCGTCTTGGGCGCCGGCGGCGCCGGCAGCTTCAGCAGAGGCTCGCCGCAGAGGGGCCGGGCTGCTTTCGCCGGCGAAACTGGGGCTTTGGGGGTGCTGGTGTGCATGGCCGCTCCGATGAACTGGAGCGGATTAAACACCCTGTTTATACAGGAGTCAACACCGTGTTTAGTTTTGCCCTACTTTTGATTTGCTACGCTTTAATATCGGTTCGAGGGGGCGGACGAATGGCGCTAATCAGTTGCAGGGAATGCGGAGCCAAGGTCAGCGACAAGGCCAACGGGTGTCCGCAGTGCGGTGCTCCAGTGCCGAAAAAGAGAGACGCCGTCAGTTCACTGGCGCGCTGGCTGCTCATCATCTTCCTGGGTATCCCTGCGCTCGTCGGCTTCTTGGCCGCAGTGTCATCTGGCGGCACTGATTCGCCGGCGAGCCCCAAGGCGACTGCCAAGAAAGAAGACAGCGAGGCCGTACTCGCCGCACGCGCGTGTAGCGAGGCTCAGAGAGCTGTTCGCGCCAGGCTCAAGGCACCTGCCACCGCCGAGTTTCCCGGCTGTGTTTTTGGCATGCATGAGTACGTCATAAAATCCAACCCTGAGCGAACGAAGTACTTCGTACAGGGCTTCGTCGATGCCGAAAACTCGTTCGGCGCCAAGCTGAGAAACAAGTTCGGCGTGATTCTGACCCGCAACGGCGAATCTTGGACCGCCGACAAAGTGGCGATCGAATAACTCTAGCTGGCGCTTTTCTCGCCCAGCCCTTTGATGATCTGCGACACGGCAGCCGCATCCGCCTCGCTCAGCTCGGCGACGTAGCGTGCGAAGGTCTCACGCAGCTCCTGGTGAGCGCGAGATCCGGCGGAAGGCTTCAGCGGTTGATAGTTGACCTTTAAAGTCTGGATTGGATCGACATATTCCGCATCCAACTCTTGTGGTTCACAGCCCAGGAGTTTCGCTGCGCGAATTAGCTCGCCCTTGCTGACCCCACGCTTTGCCCAGTTAACAACCGTCTGCGCACTGACCCCCATGGCGACGGCAAATTCCGCCTGCTTCATCCCTGAGGCTCGGAGCTTCGCCTCAAAAATGTGACCGCTTTCCTTGCTCATAAAGTAATTGTTTATTGAGCTTCGCTGCAGCGCAATAAACGCGGTGTTTGCATAACATACACACCATGTTTATTCTGTGGCTCATGAGCGCACTTCTGCGAGCAATCGACATGGTCGGGACCCAGGCAAAAATGGCCGAAGATCTCGGCGTTTCGCCTATGGCCGTGAGCAATTGGGTCAAGCGCGGCGTGCCGCCCCGTCGCGCTCCCCAGATCGAAGCCCTTGTCCAAGGCCGGGTCACTTGCGCTGAACTCTGCCCCGAGGTTTTTGCCCGGGTTCTGAGACCATCCATTGGTCAGGGCATCGAAGGCCAGGGCCTCGATCAAAACCCGGCTCACGCCACGCCGGCGCCGTCGGCCGAACAGAGGGCCGCATGAGCCGCCCCACCCCCAGTCTCCTCCAGCCAGCGCCAACCACGCTGGCACCTTCGCCGGCCGCATTCCCCCGCGGCCGGTCTTTCTATTCCTGGGCGAGCGCTCGATGAGCCAGCCCAACTCCTTGGTGGAAACTTCGCCGCTTGGAGACCTGCTCCGGCGCGTGGATGACGCGCAGCGTGCGCGTGTGGAGAGGAGAGTGTCGCTTATTCGCGCTCGCCTTCTCGGGCTGCGAACTCGCCCATCGCGAAGAGATGGTCGAGCACCTTTGTTACTTGCGGGGCGAGTTTCTCTCCTAAAAGCAAGGATTCGAGATCCTCGGTGGTGTCTTGCACGGCGCGCTGATGGAGATCTCTGATGGTTCCGCCTCGCAATTTTGCGATTTCCCCCAGGCAGACGATAACGGTGTGCTTCAACGCGATGATCTGCGCTGCAAGGTGGATTGTCGTTTCTTCTTCCATGCCGGTCCTCGGTGTCGGGGGTGTGCTGTGAGAGGCCCCACTCTACCGCCACCGCTGGACCGGCTCCATTTCCCTGCTCCTGTTTCATAGCGCTCCCCCTGACTTCCCTGCGCCCCACGGCGTGACCCCTAGAACGATAGGCCTGAGGAGACGGGCACACCATGAAGGAAATTCCTTCACTGCTGCTGGATACGCTGGACGAGGTGATCCTGCGGCACACGGAGCGGTATCTCACTGCCAGCAACATCAGCGAGGAGACGCATGCTCTGCGCGTGCGTGAGTTGATCCTGGAACGCACGCCGGCCCGCAAGCGGGTGGCCAGCGACTTCCCCCTGGGCGAGGACCTGTTCCATGTCCAGGACCAGGGCGGCCAGAAGATCCGCCGCTGGCGAAATCCCAACATCTCGGCGCGCATGTCGGTAGGCGTGCTCGAGGCGATGGTCCAGGCCCTGGGCGAGCCGTACATCCTGCACTGCAAGCAGGAGCTGGCGCAGCGCATGGGCGGCATGTTCGTCCCCTGCCCGTCCGGCACCGCGCCGGAGGTGACCTCCGTAGCGGACTTCATGCGGGAGGTGGGCGAGCTGCTGAACTCCTGGGCGACGGTGGCTGTGGGCGGCATCAACGGCGAGGACGATCCCGCCAAGCTGCGGGAGTCCATGCGCGAGATCGACGACGTGATCGCACAGGCCATGCGCATGCGCAACATGCTGGAGGCGGCGCTGGCCGAGGCGCTGGCTCCTAGGGGCGCGGCATGATCCCGCTGCAGACGCGGGTCTACCTGATCGACAAGCGCCATGTGGCGGCCATCCTGCGTGGCGAGGGGTGCATCGCCAACCTGCCCTTCGATGCGGAACTGGTGGGCTACTCCCCTGGCAAGGACAACGCACTGGGGGTGCTGTACTTCAGCGCGACCTTCGCGCCCGTGCCCCGCGGTGAGCAGGTGCCCATGGTGCCGGCTGTGTTCCGGAAGCGCGCATGAAGCGGTATCGCCACGTAGGCCTGCGCAAGCCGCCGCATTACTTCCCCTGCGATCCGGCCTACTACCTGGACGGGTTCCCCGGGCAGGCCTTGATGACCAGCGGCTTCGCCTGGCGCTGCCCGGCTTGCCGGGACACGCCTGCCGACTCCGCGCAGTGCCAGATCTGCAACCGGACCGGGCAGGTCGCGCTGGATGACAGGCGGGTGCACCGCGCGCAGGTGAGTGGATGAGCGAAGCGCTCGATCCCGTGCAGTCCGCGCTCGATGAGCTGAGAGGCTTCGGCTTAGTCGTGGATCGCCTGCTGCTGGGGCCGCCGGCCTCGGGCAAGGTGCACCGCGTTGACGTGGAGGGCCAGAAGCGCGGCAAGAAGGCGGGCTGGTACATCGCCTACGAGGTGCTCCTTGACGACGGCCGGCGCGTGGTGGTCGGCAGCTACGGCATCTGGCAGGGCTCGGAGAGCAATGCCCAGAAGTTCAAGATCCGCGGCGGCAAGCTGGACGAGTCGGCCCGGGCGCGTGTCCAGGAGCGGCAGAAGCAGCTCGCGGCCGAGGCCGAACGAGCCGAGCATGACCTGCTGCGCGAGGTGCAGAAGCGCGCCGCGGAGATCTGGAAGCAGCTGCCCGGGGATTCGATCCGCTCGCCATATCTTCAGGCCAAGGGAGTGAGGCCGTACGGACTGCGCCAGGCGCGAGACGGGGGCATTGTGGTGCCGGCACGCAATACGGCCGGCATGATCACGCAGCTGCAGTTCATCTCGGGTGACGGAGGCAAGAAGTTCCTGACCGGGCCGGGCAAGAAGGGCAGCTTCCACATGCTCGGCGCGGTGGCCAATGAGAAGCCGCTGGTTTTCGCCGAGGGCTACGCCACCGGCGCCACGATCCACGAGGCCACGGACTGGCCGGTGGTGGTCTGCTTCGACTCCGGCAATGTCCTGGTGGTGGCCAAGCTGCTGCGCGTGGTGTACCCGGACGTGCGCTTCATTTTCGCCGGCGACGACGACCACGAGAAGAAGGAAAACGCCGGGCTCAAGACCGCCACCGAGGGCGCCAAGGCGTTCAAGGGCGCGATGGTGATGCCTCGCTTCGAGGATCCCGCCGGGAAGACGGACTTCAACGACATGGCGGCGGAGCAGGGCCTCGCCGCGGTCAAGGAACGCCTGCTCAAGGCCTGGACCCCTACGCTCCCGGCTGCGCCTCAGGGGGCGTCCACGGGCAGCTGGAAGGATGAGCTGGTCTGGGGCGATACCGGCCTCAAGGCGATGACGCACAACGTCATGCTGGTGCTGCTGAACCACGAGGCCTGGCAGGGCGTGCTGGCCTTCGACCAGTTCGCCAAGCGCATCGTGAAGCGCCGGCCACCACCCTACGGTGGCGAAGCCGGGGCGATGACGGATTCGGACGAGATCGAAATGGCGGCTTGGTTCGGTCGCAAGGACACTTTCCGGATCGCGGTGCCGACCATGGTGGCACGCGAGGCCTCCATCGCGGTGGCCAAGCGCTTCGCCTTCCACCCGCTGCGGGATTGGCTGGACTCCCTGACCTGGGACGGCACAGAGCGCATCCCCACCTTCTTCAGCGACTTCTGCGGCACCGACCAGACGGAGATGCACAAAGGGTTTGCCCTCAACTTCTTCATCTCCTCCGTCGCTCGCGTGCGCCAGCCGGGTTGCAAGGCGGACTTGATGCTGGTGCTGGAAGGCGAACAGGGCGCCAGAAAGTCAACGCTGGTCAACATGCTGTTCGGCGATGAGTACTTCGCCGACCTGGGCACACCGCCCAGCGACAAGGATTTCTACGTCATCATTCAGGGCCGGTGGGGCGTCGAGATCGGCGAGCTGTCGAGCTTCGCCAAGGCGGAGAGCTCACACATCAAGCGCGCGGTCTCCTCGCGCATCGACCGCTTCCGGTCGCCCTATGGCCGCAACGCCGAGGACTACCCCCGGGAATGCATCTTCGTGGGCACGGTCAACAACTCGGACTGGCAGCGCGACGAGACCGGCGGCCGCCGATACATGCCGGTGGTGGTCCGTGACGTGAACATCGACGCGATCCGCGATGTGCGGGAGCAGCTGTGGGCCGAGGCCGATGCGAGGTTCAAGCGCGGCGAGCCCTGGCACATCCTGCCGGAAGGCGCCTACGAGGCCCAGGAACAGCGCTACGTCGAGGATATCTGGGCGGAGCAGATTTACCGCTGGCTGGAAGGCAAGGCGGCAGAGGACCGCTACCTGGCCCGTCTCGGCTACTACCACCGCAAGCCGGTGGAGATCACCACGGCCGCCGACATCCTGCTCTTCGCCCTGGACGTGGAGCGCAAGAAGCAGGACAAGCCGCTGCAGACGCGCGTGGGGAACCTCATGCGCCGCTTCGGCTGGGGCCGGCAGCAGAAGCGATTGGGCGCGACTCGGGTGTGGCAATACACACGCCCGCCCGAGGACGCGGCAAAGGTGGAGACATGAATGTCACCACCGTCACCAAGGTGGCACCACCTTGTCACCACCGCGAAAGCCTGCAATTTCGCGGGTTGTCACCACCGTCACCACCTTGACCACTCACAGGCGCGCGCACCTGCGCGCACGTATGCGCCCGCGTACATGCACGTGCGTGAGGTGTTCTGTTGGTGGTGACGGTGGTGACAGTGGTGACAAGCCAGATGGAATCAGGGGTTTTCAGCGGCACAACCTGCTGTCACCACCATGAGACGTGGTGACAGGGAGCGAGGGAAGCGATGACGGAAACAGAGATCGAGCGGCTGGAGAATCGCCTGGAGAACTGGGCGCGATGGGCCAAGGCCGATGGGCATGAACGTGCGCGCTGTGCCAGCGCCGAAGGAGCGTATGTCGCGCCTGCCGCTGACGAGGACAGGCTGGTCCGATCGTCCGCCTGCCCTGTCGATGCCAGGGACGCCCGCTTCATCGAAGAGGCCCTGGTCTCTCTGCCCAGCAAGGCGGACCGCCTGTTCATCGTGTACGTCTACTTGCTTCGCCGTTATCCAGGCGAGATCGCGAGGAAGCTAAAGTTCGACGTGGACCATTACGAGGCCCTGAAGCAGCGCACCTTGCGCCGTCTCGCTGATCGAATCGCGGCTGCCAGCAGCGTGCGCCTGATCGCGCGAGGCAAGCCGATCTGGGCAGGGCTTGCAAAGTGAATTCGCACGGCGGTATAAAGCCATCCACAACTTGATCCCTCCTCCAGGAGCGCACGGCAGCCGGTACGGCTGCCGTGCTGCGAACGAAGGAAAATGAAGGCCCGCCAACCAGCGGGCCTTTCTCGTTTGGACGCATGAGCGGGCTCTACGGCTACCGATGGCAGAAGGCTCGCGCGGCATTCCTCCGCGAGCATCCGCTCTGCACGCACTGCCAGCGCCGCGGCCTGGTTACGCCGGCCGCCATCGTTGATCACATCACTCCGCATCGCGGCGATGAGGTGCTGTTCTGGGACGTGGCGAACTGGCAGCCGCTGTGCAAGCCCTGTCACGACAGCTGGAAGCAGGCCATCGAGAAGGGCAAAGAGGCCTGGGGAGCGGACGGCAACGGCCTGCCCACCAGTCCGGCTCACCCGTGGAACCGGAACGACACCCGGAGGGGTGGGTAAAAACTCAGGGCCGCCTGCTTCTAGACCGGCGTCCCAAGCTTTGTTCGCAAGATCGCGAAATGAAGGGGGTGGGGGTTAAACAGTAGGAGGTACCATGCAAGGCAGACCGCCAACGCCGACGGCCCTGAAGGTCGTTGGAGGCAACCCCGGACACCGGCCGCTGAACAAGCAGGAGCCGGACCCGATGAAGCTGAAGGACCTCACGCCGCCGGCGTGGCTTCCGGAAGACGCACAGGCGGTGTGGAGCGAGCTGGCGCCGGTGTACGAGCGGGCCGGCCTGCTGACCGAGGTGGACGTGGAGCAGTTCGCGCAGCTCTGCTACGCGGCATGGCAGTTCCGGGTGACGGCCGACAAGGTTGCGAAGCATCCGGTCAACGTCTCGTCCACCACGGGCAATGAGTTCATGAACCCCCTGGCCAGTTACCAGTCGATGATGGCCAGCATGGCGAACAAGCTGGCGGTGCAGTTCGGCGGAACCCCCGCTGCGCGCTCGCGTATCGCCATCCAACCGCAGGGCGATCTGTTCGGCGGCGACCCGCTGGGCCAATTCCTCCGCTCCGCGCCGAAGTCGGCGTAGGCCATGGGGACCGCGGTACCGCCCGAGGGTCAGCAGCGGGCGGCGACGGCCGGTGTCCTGCCCTACACCGACGGCACGCAGCACTTGCCGCGCGCCGGCTACGAGGACGATCCGGTCCGCGACTACGCCGACCAGGTGGTCTCCGGCGGGATCGTCGCAGGCCCGCACGTCCGGGCTGCCTGCGCTCGGCACCTGCGCGACCTGGAGGACGGCCACAAGCGCGGCCTGAGGTTCGATAAGGACCTTGCGCTCTACTACATCGCCTTCGTGGAGAACTTCCTCTGCCTGAATGGCGGGCAGTTCGAGGGACGGCCGTTCCTGCTCGGCCTGTGGCAGAAGTTCATCCTCGGCTCGCTGTTCGGCTGGCTGAAGACGAACGGCAAGCGCCGCTTCACGCAGGCGTACATCGAGATCGGCAAGGGCAACGGCAAGAGCCCGCTGGCTGCGGCCATCGGCCTGGCCGGGCTGATCATCGACCAGGAGCCGCGCGCGGAGATCTACGCCGCGGCGACGAAGAAGGATCAGGCGATGATCCTCTTCCGCGACGCGGTGGCGATGGTGGATCAGTCCCCGCTGATCGCCAGCCGCATCCAGAAGAGCGGCCGCGATGAGAAGGTCTGGAACCTCAGCTACCCGTTGCTGGGCAGCTTCTTCCGCCCGATCAGCGCGGACGACGGGCAGTCCGGCCCGCGCCCGCATGTCTCGCTGGTGGACGAGCTGCACGAGCACAAGTCCGCCGCGGTGCTGGACATGCTCGAAGCCGGCCAGAAGGGCCGCGAGCAGCCGCTGCTGGTGTCGATCACCAACAGCGGCACCGACCGGCAATCGGTCTGCTACATCCACCATGAGGCCGGCGTCAAGCTGGTCAACGCGAAGCCCGGCGAGGAGGGCTTCGACGATTCACGATTCGTCTACATCTGCGCCCTGGATGTCGGCGACGACTGGAAGCGAGACCCGGCCTGCTGGATCAAGGCCAACCCGAACCTGGGCGTCTCGATCTTCCTGGACTACCTGGAACGCCAGGTGCTCCAGGCCAGGAACATGCCGAGCAAGGCGAACAAGGTGGCCCGCCTCAACTTCTGCGTCTGGACGGACGCGGAGGAAGCCTGGATCGGCGCCGAGGCCTGGCTGAAGTGCGAGGTGCCACTGGACCTGGAGAAGTTTCGCCGGCGAAACGCGACGATGGGCATCGATCTGTCGAAGCGCCGCGACCTCACGGCGGTGGCGTACTTCGTGCCGGACGACGCAGGCGGCGGCGATGCCTTCGTGGATTTCTGGTCCCCGGCCGACAACCTGGCGGACCGGGCCTGGGAAGACAAGGTCAACTACCTGCAGTGGCGTGATGAGGGGTTCCTCCACGCCGTGCCGGGTTTATCGGTGGAGTATGACCGGGTCTGCCGGGATCTCCGCCGCCGCATCGATGACCTGGACCTGCAGGTCGATACGGCCGCCTTCGATCGGTGGCGCATTGAGGAGTTCCAGAAGGAGCTCGACAAGATGAGCTTCGACCTGCCGCTGAAGGAGTTCGGGCAGGGCTTCAAGGACATGGCGCCCGCAGTGGAGCGCCTGGAAAACCTGCTGCTGAACGAAAAGCTGCGGGTGCACATGAACCCGGTCCTGCGCTGGAACGCCGCCAGCGTGGTTACCGAGGAAGACGCGGCGGGCAATCGCAAGTTCACAAAGCGCAAGGCAACGGGCCGCATCGACGGCATCGTGGCTCTGGCTATGGCCGTGAGCGTGGCGGTGCTGGCGGAAGGCGACAACGGCAACCTGGATGATTTCTTCAGAAACCCGGTGATCTGATGACTGCATTGGTGAAGGTACAGCAGCCCGGGCTGATCAAGTCTACGCTGCTGCGATGGCTGGGGGTGCCGATCCATCTGACAGATGGTGAGTTCTGGGCGACCTATTACGGGAACAGCGTTGCGGGACAGTCGGTCACGATCGACAGCACGCTCAAGCTCTCAACGGCATGGGCCTGCATTCGTTTGATCTCGCAGACGATTGCGACCCTGCCCATCAACATGTACCAGCGTGCTGCCGATGACAGCAAAAGCATCGCGCGCGATCACCCGCTGCACGAGTTGCTTCGCTATCAGCCGAATGCAGACATGACCGCAGTGCAGTTCTGGGAGGTGTACATCGCCAACCTGCTGCTGGGCGGTATGTCCTACAGCCAGAAGCACCGCAACGGAGCCGGGCGCCTGGTGGCGCTGGACCTTCTACTTCCGCAGCGCATGCAGCGTACGAGGACGCCCGAGGGATCGTTCCAGTACCGCTACACGGAGAGGAATGGCGCGGTTCGCGAGATCCCGGAGGCGCAGATCTGGTGTCAGCCGGGGTTTTCTCTTGACGGGGAGACCGGTCTCTCGGCGATCTACTATGGCGCCAAGGTGTTCGGCACGGCGCTAGCCGCGGACGAGGCAGCTGCAAAAACATTCCAGAACGGCATGTTGCCGACGGTGTACTTCTCGATGCCGACCACTCTCACGCAAAAGCAGCGTGATGAGTTCCGCGAGAACAAGAAGAAGATCACCGGAGCCATCAACGCCGGTGAGTCTCCGCTCCTCGAGGCCGGCATGAAGGCCGAGACCATCGGCATCAACCCCGCAGATGCGCAGCTGCTGGAGAGCCGTGGCCGCAGCGTAGAGGAAATTTGCCGCTGGTTTGGTGTGCCGCCCTGGATGGTGGGCCATGCAGGAAGTGGCCAGACCAAATGGGGGACGGGTATGGAGCAGGAGCTGATTGGCTTCCTGACCTTCACCCTGCGCCCGCTGCTGAGCCGCATTGAGCAAGGCATTCGAAAGGACCTTCTGCTTCCGGCTGAGCGCTCGCGCTACTTTGCCGAGTTCGCTGTGGAAGGCCTGCTCCGTGCGGACAGCGCGGCCCGCGCGCAGTTCTTCAGCACGATGGTGCAGAACGGCCTGATGACCCGCAATGAGGCTCGGGCCAAGGAAAACCTGCCGCCGGTTGAAGGTGGAGATATCCTCACGGTCCAGTCCAATCTGCTGCCGCTGGACAAGCTCGGCGGCACTACGGCTGCCGCCGAGAACGTCAAGAATGCCATCCTCGCGTGGATCAACGAGGACAAGACGGGCATGCAGCTCGCCGCATGATCGTGAAGCGTATTGCTGGCGCCACGCGGGTGCTCGGCGCACCTGCAGATTGGAAAGACGACGGCAGCTGCGTTGGGCTTCCGGTCCGTGACGTCGCAACCCCGGAGGGCCCGTTCATGGTCTCCGCCTGGGAGCCGACACCAGAAGAACTCGCCGCCCTCGCCCGTGGCGAGACCCTGAAGTTATGGATTCGCGGGACCAGTCATCCCGTCGTTGCTGTGTCCGTTGGAGATATCCAGGAATGAATCGCAAGTCTGCCTCTATCCAGTACCGCGCTTTCGAATACGACGTGAAGTCCGTTGGCGAGAAAGGAGCCTTCTCGGGCTACGCCTCGGTGTTCGGTGTCGTTGATAGCTATAACGAGATCGTCGCTCCTGGTGCCTTCGTGGAAAGCCTGGCCCAGACACGTGCCAAGGGTCGTTCCTTGCCGGTGCTCTGGCAGCACCGAGTGGGCGAGCCGATCGGGGACTGGAAGATGGAGTCGCTGAAGGAAGATGCCCATGGCCTCTTTGGCGATGGTCAGCTCTGGCTGGACGATGCGCCGTATGCGCGTATCGCACAGCGCGGCATGGCGTCTCGCTCCATCACCGGCCTGTCTATCGGCTACTACGTTCGCCAGTCGAGCTACGACGAGAAGACCAAGCTCCGGACGCTGCAGCAGCTGGACCTGGTCGAGATCTCGGTAGTCACCACGCCAGCGAACGACGATGCCCGCATCGAGACCGTCAAGAGCAAGCTGGCCCACGGTGGCCTTCCCACACTTTCTGAGTTCGAGCAGCTCCTGCGTGAGGCAGGCTTCTCCAAGACCCAAGCCGCGGTGATCGCCAATCGCGGCTTGAAGCATCTGCTCAACCGGGGTGAGCCCGGGGGCGCCGGCGGCGATGTCGCGGGCCTTCTCGGCTCCATTCAATTCCCCAAGTTCTGAACGAGGTTACCCATGAAACTCTATGCAACCCTGGGCTCCGTTATCGCGGTGGCCCTGATGTCCATGCTGTTCGTCGGCGATGCCAGCGCCGCAGTGATTCCCATCGGCGGCATGGCCAGCATTGCCGGCATCGGCATGCCGATGCTGATGGCCGGTATCGGCGCCAGTGGCGCCTATGGTGGCTTCCAGCTGCGGCGCCATCTCGGCACCAAGGGCGGTGAAGGCGGCGGCAGTGGCGGTGACAACGATGACCCCGAAGCCGGCATGAAGAAGGCGGCTACCGAACTCAAGCGCCTCGGTGATGAACTGAAGAGCTTTGCCGAGACCGCCAAGTCTGAGATCAAGAAGAACGGCGAAATGTCCGCCGAGACCAAGGCCAAGGTCGATGAACTTCTGGTGAAGCAGGCCGAGCAGCAGAACGAGTTCTCCGCCCGCATCGCCGAGCTGGAGCAGAAGTCGGTACGCCGCGGTTCGGGTGAGCCGGCGCAGGCCAAGAGCGTCGGCGAACAGTTCGTGGAACACGCTGACTTCAAGGCCGCGGCCGAGAACTTCGACGGCAAGTCGAAGATCCGCGTTGGCATGAAGTCCGTCACCTCGCTGCCCAACAGCGGCGGCGCCCTGGTGCGTCCGGACCGCATCGCCACCCCCGTCATGCTGCCCGACCGTCGCCTGACGGTGGTGGATCTGCTGACGCCGGGGCGGACCAGCTCCAACCTGGTCGAGTATGTCCGCGAAACCGGCTTCGTGAACAACGCCAACGTGGTCAGCGAGGGTGCGCGCAAGCCGGAATCGAACATCACCTTCGAGCTCGACGACGCCAAGGTGCGCACCATCGCCCACTGGATCAAGGCCAGCCGACAGATCCTCTCCGACGCGCCGGGCCTGGCCTCGATGATCGACGGCCGCCTGCGCTATGGGCTGGACTTCAAGAAGGAGCTGCAGGTCCTCAAGGGCAGCGGCGTTGGCGAGAACCTGCACGGCATCATCCCCCAGGCTTCGGCCTTCACGCCGGCCTTCACGCCGATGCTGCAGACGCGTATCGACATCCTGCGTCTGTCGCTGTTGCAGGCCGAGCTGGCTGAGTATCCGGCGACCGGCATCGTCCTGCACCCCACGGACTGGGCCCAGATCGAGCTGACCAAGACCACTGAGGGTGCGTATGTCTTCGCCAACCCGGTCGCGTTGGCTGGCCCGGTCATGTGGGGTCGGCCGGTGGTTGCCACCCAGGCGATGGATCTCGGCGAATTCCTGACTGGCGCCTTCCGCCTCGGCGCGCAGTACTTCGACCGCGAGCAGGCCGCCATCCTGGTGGCCACCGAGAACGAGGATGACTTCGTGAAGAACCTGATCACGATCCTCGCGGAAGAGCGCGGCACGCTGGCGGTGTACCGCCCCGAGGCCTTCAACACCGGTGACTTCGGCGACTTCGACGGCACCTGATCGTAGGCCTGGCGAAGAGGGGCCGGCGCATACCGGCCCCTCTTTTTTGGGGGGGACTCATGAATCAAACCTGGATTGCCTGTCGCGGCTTCGATGACGCCGTGCTGGGCAGGGTGCGGCGCGGAGATGTCGTTGACGGAATCTCCGAGGCGCGCCGCCGCAGCCTTGAGGGCAACGGCTTGATTGCGCCCGATAACAAAATGGCCCCTGGGCCGCAGAACCAGATGCGCCCTGCGCCACTGGGAAAAGCATCAACCGCTGGGCGGGATCAACCGTCGTCTGCATCGCCAGCGGCCCCAGCCTCACCGCAGACGACTGCGAATCTGTTCGGGCCTGGCGTTTCGCCGGCGAAACGTCCGCGCAAGAAGCGCGGCGCGTCATCGTCATCAACAGCAGCTTCAGGATAGCCCCCTGGGCCGATGTGCTGTACGCCTGCGATGAGCCCTGGTGGAAGGTTCATGCCCAGGAGGTGCGCCGGATGTTCCATGCGGAACTCTGGACCCAATGCGAGGCTGCGGCTTCGCGGTACGGACTGCAGCGCATGCCCTCTCAAAACCTGCCCGGACTGAGCGATCGGCCGGGGCATATCAACCAGGGCGGCAACAGCGGCTACCAGGCCATCGGCCTGGCACACCAGTTCGGCGCCTCCCGGGTGCTGTTGCTGGGCTATGACATGCAGCGCACCGGCGGCAAGAGCCACTGGCACGGGGATCACCCGAGGCCGCTGGGGAATCTGGGGAAGCTGCTCCCCAACAAGTGGGTGCTGCAGATGGACCGGCTGGCCCAGGACGCCGTAGAGCGTGGCCTGGAAATCATCAACTGCTCGAGGGAGACGGCCCTGCGCTGCTTCCCTCGCAAACCTATCGTGGAGTGCCTCGGCGAATGAGGGACCTGATCATCAACGGCATGCACGGCCTGGGGGACAACATCCACCAGCGTGCCCTGGTGCGGCAGCTCACCAGGACGAACCGCGTCTGGCTGCGCACGCCCTGGCCTTGCGTCTACCACGACCTGGCCGGGCCCAACCTGAAGTTGGTGCAGCCGGTGACGCGGCTGCGCACCCAGGCGAAGAACGCCGCCCGCGAGGCCCAGAAATTCACGCGCGAGCGTGTGCCCGCCGCCCGGACAGTTCAGGTCAGCTATCAGCCCCAGGCTGTGCGGAATGAGGGCTCGGTGCTGGCGGCCCTGCTCAAGTCTGCCGGCGGCGAGCCGCGCAGCGCGGACTTCCGCCTGCCGGTGCCGCAGGCCTGGCACGACCGTGCCGCGGCCTGGATCGCGCGCTGGAACCCGCAGAAGCCGCTGCTGCTGTTCCGGCCCCTGCACGAGCGCAGCGAGTGGGGCGGCTGCCCCGCGCGCAACCCGGACCACGCGGCCTATGCGGAGCTGCTGGAGTCGATCCGCGACCGCTACTTCGTCGTCAGCATCGCGGACCTGGAGCCGCAGCGCGAATGGCTCGTGGGCCCGCGGGTACAGGGCGACGTGGAATGCCATGCCGGCGAGCTGGACTTCGAGACCATCGCGGCGCTGACCGAGCGCGCCGGGCTGGTGTTCAACACCCCGGGGTTCATGACGGTGCTGGCCCAGGCCGTCGGCGCGCCGGCGGTGACGGTGTTCGGCGGCTACGAGGACGCCGAGTCCTTCTCGGCCGGCGCGCACTACACCGCCTGGCTGCCGATCGAACCGATCCAACCCTGCAACTGCTTCTCACACGGACATGCCTGCGACAAGCGCATCGACATGCCCGCCGCCCTCGCCGCCCTGCAGAGCTTCGCCGATGAAACTCTCAACCGTCAGCCGCTCGCGGCTTAACCTCCGCCCGCTCGACTGGACCGGCCTGGAGCGCCGGTTCATGAATGAGAGCGAGCTGGAGACCCTGGTGGCGCTGGTGGCCAGCGTGAAGCCGAAGGGCGTGCTGGAGTTCGGCGTGAACACCGGCCGCACCTCCAAGGCGATCCTGCGGCACGTACCGGGGATCCAGTGCTACCAGGGCATCGACGTGCTGCCGGGCTACGTCACGGAGCGCCTGGTGCAGCGCAAGGAAGTCCCGGAGGATCCCGGCCACCTCGCCCGCGGGGACAGCCGGTTCCACCTGGTGCTGAGCGCCCAGGGCTCGCTGGACCTGACGGCGGCTGACCTGCAGCGCTGCGACGCCGCCTTCATCGACGGTGACCATGGCCGCAGGGCCGTGGAGCACGATTCGCGCCTGGCGCGCCAGCTGGTGCGTCCCGGCGGGATCATCATCTGGCACGACTATCACGACCTCGGCAACGTCGATGTGCGTGAGGTCCTGCACGAGCAGGCCGCCGCCGGCGCGAACATCCAGCACGTGAAAGGCACCTGGCTGGCCTTCGAGCGGGTGGCGGGATGAGTACCCCCAACCTGGTCACCCTGGAGGAGGCACGTCAGCAGGTGCGACTGGACGCCGATCTCTTGGACGAAAATCTGGCGCTGTATATCCAGGCCGCGTCCGAACAGTGCGTGGAGTTCCTGGGCCGGCCGCTGTACCTGACTGCCGAGGAGCTGGCCGCGGCACAGGCCTCGACCAGCGACCGCGAGGACGACCCGAACGCCATGGTGGTCAACGGCTCGATCCGGGCGGCCTGCCTGCTGATCGTTGCGGATCTGTACCGCTTCCGCGAGAACCGGGACCAGAGCCCGATCAACCAGGCGGCCACGAACCTGCTATGGAAGTTCCGCGTGGGATTGGGTGTCTGATGGCCTGCGAAGCCTGCCGCCGCCGGCGCGAGAAGCTGAAGGAAGCCCTGCGCAACCTGAGGAAGAAGCCATGCCCCTCCCCGCCGGCACGCTGACCCATCGGCTGGTCGTGCAGCGCCCCATTGAAAGTCGAGGCGCCTCGGGCGGAGTGGCCACGACCTTCGAGGACTTCCTTGAGGTCTGGGCGCGTCCGCTCTCCGGCAAGAGTGCGGAGCGCTATACGGGTAGCCAGGTGATCTCCGCCAACTCGCAGATCTGGGAGGTGCGTTATCGCCGCACCATCACAGCCACCATGCGCCTGAAGTGGATCGTGGATGCTGGCTCGCCAGAACTTGCCCGCTACTTCGACATTCAGGGGTCGCCGCTGCCGGACGAGCTGAACGAGCGCATGGCATTGGTGACCATCGAGCGCGAATCCGCCGGGTGGCGCCAGTGAGCGGCGCGCTGGATGGCGTCGCGCAGCTCATGCGCCAGCTTGAGGAGCTGGGCCTGGCGGCGAATGGCAAGGCGCTGCGCGCCGCGGTCCGAGCCGGCTCGCGGCCGGTGGTCAAGCGCGCCAAGCAGCTGATCCCGGAAGGCGCGGATGCGCACCGCACCTATCGCGGCCGGCTTGTTACCCCCGGCTTCGCCAAGCGGAGCATCCGTACGGTGACCAAGCTCAGCCGGGACAAGCAAAAGGCAAGCGTCGCCATTGGCGTGCGAGCAGAGGCGTTCTATGCCACGCAATTCGTGGAGCTTGGCACCTCACGCCAAGCGCCCCAGCCTTGGCTCCGGCCCGCGATGGAGCAGACCCAGCAGGAGCAGCTTGCGGCCTTGGGCGATTCGCTAAAGAAGACCATCGAGAAGGCGGCGAAGAAGAAGTGAAGGACCAGCTCTACACCATCCTGAGCACCGCCTCGGGAGTGGAGGCGCTTGTCTCCGATCGCATCTATGCCCTGGTGATTCCGCAGCGCGCCTGGAAGGACCAGCAGGTGCAGCCGTGCATCGTCAGCTCGCAAACGAGCCTGGAGGAGAACGTCTCCTATTGCGGCGCCACGGGCCTTGCCCGCACGCGCTTCCAAATCGACGCCTACGCGGTGGAGTACGAGGCCGCCGGCGAGGTTGCGGCGGCCATCAAGGCGGCGTTGCGTGACTACCGCGGCCTGGTGGGGGGTGTGCTGATCAAGCACGCCGCCCTGGAATCCGAATTCGACCTTACCGACCCGGAACCCGGCCTGTTCCGTGTCCAGCAAACCTGGGCCTTCTGGCATACGACGGAGTGAACAATGGGTGAAGAAACCATCGGCAATGATTTCAAGTTCCAGCTCGGCAATGGTGCGTCGCCCGAGCTGTTCGAGGATTTCTGCGCCGTGATCGACGTGGGCGAGCTGGGCGAGGAAAGCCCGCTGGTGCGCCTGACCTCGCTGTGCGACGACGTGGAGCGCTACCGCGCCGGCCTGGCCGACGGCCTGGAGATTCCCCTGCAGGCGAACTTCGCCCAGGGCGACGAGCAGATCCGCGTACTCTACGAGGCCTTCAAGGCCAAGACGGAGCTGAACTTCCGCCTGGTCACCAAAGCCTCGCCGATGGATTCGTTCGCCTTCACATCGATCGTCCGCGGCTGGCGCATCTCGCCGCCGGTGGGCGACCGCACGACGGTGACCTTCACGCTGAAGATCGTCAGCGAAGTAGTGTGGGACGAGGCTGCCTGATGGATGTCGCTGCCCTGATGGCCCGCGCTGCCGCGGTGCCGACCGTGGAGGCCGAGGTTGACGGCATCAAGGTGACGCTTCGTGCGCCGTCGGCCGCCGCCAACTCGGCCTATGCCTTGGCATGGCGTGCCGGCCAGCGAGACGAGGCGCTGGCCGGCCTGCTTCGCCACTGCGTGGTGGACAGCAGTGGCCAGCCCTGCCTGACTGATGAGCAGGCGCTGATGCTGGCGAAGGCTGACGATGCCCTGACCCAGCCGCTGGTCCGCAAGATCAACGAGTTCTCGGAGCGGCAAAAAAAGCCTCACGCCCCAGGAACTGATGCTGTGCCGGATCAGCCTGCTCCTGGGGCGCCCGCCGTCTGAGGTTGAAGCACTCCCCGTAACGGACCTGACCCTTCTCACGGCCTACTGGGCTGACGAGCCCTGGGGGCCGTGGCGGGACAACGTGCACGCGGCAATCGTCGCCGCCGCTGTCGTCAACTCCAGTAACCCGCCTCCCCAGAGGCCGGTGAATTACACCCGCTTCATGCTCCGCCCGCGCAAGGCCGGCCAGGCCGAGAACCGCGGCTCCTTGCTCTCTGCGTTGCGCCTGATGGCGCGTAGGAAACCCCGTGACTGATCTCGCCAAACTCGTGGTCCGGCTGGAGGCCGAGACCGCGAAGTATCAGGCTGAGCTGGACAAGGCCAAGCGAAAGCTGAGCGGCTTCGAAACGGACGTCAATGCGTCCGCCAAGAAGATCGGCTCGGCCATCGGCGTTGGCCTGGCTGCCGGCGCTGTTGGTTTTGCTGCCATGGTCCGTGGTGCCCTCGACACCGCTGACGCCATGGACGAGCT
Organism: Solimonas fluminis; assembly: GCF_002930645.1. Lineage (GTDB taxonomy): Bacteria > Pseudomonadota > Gammaproteobacteria > Nevskiales > Nevskiaceae > Solimonas_A > Solimonas_A fluminis. Next base: position 178,647 of record NZ_PSNW01000001.1, read on the forward strand.
GTCGCAGAAGACTGGCGCTTCGGTGGAGGCGCTGTCGGCTCTGGACTATGCGGCGCGCTTTGAGGGTGTGGAGGGCATGGGGCAGGCGCTGACCAAGCTGGCCCGATCCATCGAAGCGGCGCAGAGTCCGACCAGCGAGCAGGCGGAGTACTTCAGGGCGCTTGGCGTTGCGACGAAGACGGCGGAAGGGAATCTCCGCTCTGTTGACGACGTGCTGCTAGACGTAGCCGAAGGCATCTCCAAGTTCGGCGATGGCACGGAGAAGACGAACGCCGCGGTGGCGCTGTTTGGCAAGACCGGCGCAGATCTGATCCCTTTCCTCAATCGTGGTCGAGATGGCATCCGCGAGCTGACCGAGGAAGCGCGGGGCCTCGGCCTGGTGCTGGATGGGCCAACAGCTGCCGCCGCCGCCCAGTTCAACGACAACCTCAACCGGGCGCAGGGTGTCGTGCAAGGCCTTGCCACGCGTTCGGCTGCGAATCTCGCGCCCAGCCTGGCGCTGATCACGGATCGAATGGCTGCTGCCGTGAGGGACAGCGGGTCGCTAAACGCTGCCTTCAAGGCGCTGGAAATCACGATGAAGACGGTGATTGCCGGCGGCGCTGTGCTGGGCCAGACCTTTGACTTCCTGGGTAAGTCACTTGGCGCCAGTGCTGCTGCATTGGTTGCTGCGGCTGGTGGTGACTGGGATGAGGCCAGGAAGATTCTGATCGAGGCTGGCAAGGATATTCGCCAGGATACGGCTGACACTGGGAAGTTCATCAACGATCTGTACTTCGGCGCCGCCGAAGCTCTCAATGCAACGGCCACTGCGGCAGACAATGCTTCCCAGAAAACCTTCAAGCTTGCTCGGAGCTCCAATGATGCTGCTAAGGCGGCACGCGCGGCGGCGCAGGCTCAGAAGGAATTCAATTCTGAGCTGGAGAAATACAACCAGAACTTGATCAGGGAAGAGGACGACTCGCTTGATCCAGTGAGAAAGCGCGCTCAGCTACTCGAATCCATCATGACGCCGCTGGAGAAGTATCAGAAGGCCATGCGCGAGCTGGATGAGTCTGGGCTGCGGGAAATGGACCCTTCTAAGTATCAGCAACTCAAGCGCTCGTACGAAGATCAGTATGACGCCGCGATGCGCGGCATCGAGAAGGTAGGCGAACTGCGGGATGTATTCGCTGGCTCTGTGCTCGACATGGAGGCCATGGCCAAGCGCGGCGCTGAGAACATCCAGGACTCGCTGGCTGATTTCTTCCTCAACCCTTTCGAAAAAGGACTAAAGGGCCTCGCGCAAGGCTTCACCTCCATGCTCCAGCGCATGGCCGCAGAGGCCGCAGCTTCCGAGGTCATGAAGGGCTTTCTGAACCTGGGCATGTCGGCGCTTCAGGGGTCCAGCTTCGGCCTGCCAGGCCTGGACCAACCGATCAGTGGTGCGCTTGCCGGAGGTGGCCCAGCCCATGCCGGTAATGCCTACCTCGTTGGCGAAGAGGGCCCGGAGCTCTTCGTCCCGAATTCCAGCGGTACGGTAGTGCCCAACGGCAAATCCATGGGCGCGCCGCCCGTGGTGCAGAACTTCTACATCAATGGCCAGGGAGGCGCCGGCCGCCAGACGGCTGATCAGGTTGGGGCGGCTGCCTACAGTGGCGCGCTGCGCGCCTGGCGGAGGAACGGATGAGCTTCCTGGAAGCGCCGGCATTCCCGGCTTGTCCCTCGTTCGGCTACAGCTTCAGCCCGGGATACTCCGTGCGCATCGTGCAGATGGAGTCTGGCCGCGAGTTGCGCAACCGGAATTGGGCGCGCCCTTTGATCCGAGTGAGCTGCACTGTGGGCCCGCGCGAGGAGGAGGAGATTTACTCGCTCCTGGGCTTCTGGCATGCGGTGGGTGGCACGGAATGCGGTTTCCGCTTCCGCAACCCGGCTGACTGCCTCAGCTGTGCCATTGGCCAAACGCCGGCTGCCACCGACCAGCCGCTGGTTTCCACGGGTGACAGCCCGGCAGCCTACCAGCTGACGAAGCGCTACACGCGCGGGGCGCGCTCCCAGGACATCGATATCGTCAAGCCGGTCCCTGGCGCGGTGATCGTCGCCAATCAGCTGGGTGAGCTGCAGCCCCCGACCGCCTACACCCTGGACACCACGACCGGCATCCTCGTGCCCAATGGTGGCTTCGTGGGTGTTCCTGCGACTTGGGGCGGGGAATTTGACCTGCCGATGCGCTTTGACTCGGAGTTCCCGATCGAGATCATCGATCAGCGCATCCAGTCCGTGACCTTCACCCTGGTGGAGCTGCGCAACCCATGAGGCAGATCTCGCTGGCTGACCTCAACAGCCTGAAGCAAGGCGTCACGACCTGGGCCATTGGCTGGCAGCTGATCAACACGCAGGGCCAGTACTTCCGCTCCACTGACCATGACCGTGCGATCCAGGTTGCGCGCACCATCAATGGCATTGTGCTGGACGGGGAATACCCGCCGTTCTCTTCGATCCAGAGCAGCGAGCTGCAACTCTCGTCGGACATGGCCGTCAACAACCTGGACCTTGACATCCTGCTTCAGCAGAACGGCATCACCGCAGCCGATATCCGCGCTGGCCTCTTTGACAACGTGGCGTGCACACTTTTTTTGGTGAACTGGGCCAACCCGACTGACAGCGGGATCATCCTGCAGCACGGCATGGTCGGCGACTTCAAGACCTTCGTAAATGGCCTGGCGAAGGGGGAACTGCGCGGTCAGGCCCAGAAGCTCGCGCAACAGGTCTTGCAGGCTGTTTCCCTGACCTGCCGTGTACGCCACCTGGGTCAGGCGCCCTGCTCGGTGGACGTGGCCTCCCTGACGGTTACCGGCGTGGTGGATACGGTCATCAACCGTCGCGTGCTCGAGACGACCCTGGATCTCGGTGCAACGCCCTCGGCCCCAGGCCACTTCGTCGGCGGCCTGCTGACCTTCACCAGCGGCGCCAACGCCGGCTTCGCACGCGAGGTGAAGCTGGACAGCTCCGGCGATCCCGCTGTCCTGGGCCGCATCGAGCTCTTCGAGCCTTTTCCGTTCACCGCGGCTCCCGGCGACACCTTCAGCCTGGAGCCCGGCTGCGATCGCACCTGGGAGACCTGCCGCGACCGCTTCGGCGCGCAGCTGGACTTCGACGGCGAGCCCGACGTGCCCGGCCCGACCGAGATGCTGCGGGGTGTCGATTGAACGGCGCAGACGTGGTCCTGGCCGCCCGCCGCTGGGTGGGCACCCCCTACCTGCACCAGGCGCGCCTGCAGGGCGTGGGCGTGGACTGCATCGGTCTGGTGCTGGGCGTCGGCGCCGAGGTCGGCGCCTGGCCGGCGAGCTTCAACTACACCGGCTATGGCCGGTTGCCGCACAATAATAACCTCCTGCAGGAGGCCCAGCGCCACTTCCTGCAGATCCCGATCGAGGACGTTCAGCCCGGCTGCATCCTGATGATGCGCTGGTTCACTGAGCCGCGGCACGTCGCCGTTTTTGCCGGCGAAACCTTGATCCACGCCGCCAACAACTTCCGGCGCGTCGTTGAACACCGTTACGACGAGAAGAGCCGAAAACGCACCCTGTACGCGTTCCGCTTTCCTGGGGTGAGCTATGTCTAACATCGGACAGGTGGCCGTTACCCTGGCCGGCGCCTACGTGGGCGGCATGGTCGGAATGCCAGGCCTGGGCGCATCGCTGGGCAACCTGGTGGGCCAGGCGCTCTTCCCGACGAAGCTGCCTACGAATGTGGGCCCGCAGATCGCCGACCAGCAGGTCACGACCTCTGCCATCGGTGCTGCCTGGCCTTGGGTGTTCGGGCAGGACGCAGTGGCCGGAAATCTCCTGTGGAAGGATAAGGTCGTCAACCATCCTCACACGACCGAAGCCGGCGGCAAGGGTGGCCCGACCCAGAAGAGCATCTACTACACCGCCACGGTCAGCTACGCCGTGGGCCTCTGCTACTGCTACGACGCCCCGATCGCGGGCATCACCCGAATATGGCGCAACGAGAAGCTGGTTTACGACGTTCGCCCGCAGCAGCCCGCCGAGACGGATGAGGCCTATGCGGAGCGCGTCGCCGCCAGCGAAGGCTATGCCGAAGGCTTCACGCTGTACCTCGGCACCTCCGATCAGATGCCTGATCCCACGATAGAGGCTGTCAAGGGCATTGGCAATACGCCGGCCTACCGCAACCGAGCCTACATCGTTCACACGGATGCGGATGTCACTGATACGGGCGGCCGAATCCCGAACATGCGCTACGAGTTGGTCGCCGGGGGTACCGATGCCACGGCGACGGTTATCCAGCGTGCGTCGGCGGTGATGTATCCATGGCTGTCTACTGGAATCGACCCACGCCGCTGCGAAAATGATCATGAGTACCGCTACTTTGGCGAAGCCTGGAGCGATAGTGAGGGCACAACTGAGTGGCATTCGAGCTTGGCAGAAGCACTGGACGACGCCACGGCTGAGACCGAAGCCAATTGTTCCGGCGCGCAGCTGATTGGCTGGTCCATTGACGCCGTCAATATCAATTGGTCAGGCGCGTTGCGCCCATATGCCGGCAGCGCCCCCGCCGAGCAGGAAGTCCTATACCTGCACCTTCAGACTGTGCCGCTCGAAGACATCAACTTGGGCTACCACCCAGCCCTCGAGAATGTAGAACCAGGCAGCGGTTCAACCTGTGCTGCAGTTCAAGCTGCTGGAGCCCAGCTCAATGATGGAAATCGACTCTGGTGGTCCGGTCGATACACCGATGAGAGTCCGGATGCGCAAAATGGCCTAGGGGTCTATTTCCGCGCAGACAACAATGTTTCGACCGCCCCCATTTATCCTCGAGAGCGAAACTCCAACAACTGCATTTTCGAGCCCTCGGGTGGGCAGTTGCATATCGTTCCGGACCTGATTATCGGCATCCGAAGGAAGCCTCGAGCTCCGGCGCCGCCCTGTACGCCGCGCTGCAGCGATCCTTACCCGCTGCTGCCCGAGAATCCAAACTATTGCGCCATCGGCGGCCGGGTCGAGCACATGGTTGGCTACTCGGAGGCAAGTGGTAGCTTCAAGGCTTTGGCCAACTACCGTGTATCCAGCAGAATCGTCACCGACTATCCCCTTGGACCAATCATCGTTGCCGGGTCTCCGGGGGATAATCAGGCAGCATGGGAGTCCGCCTATGCGGCGGCTCAAGCGGCGAACGCCAGGATTCGCCCCGGTCTGGTCTATGGCGTCGATTACCCCGTAGTACCTACCAAGGCCTACGTCCGCAGCTACCAGCAGTATGCCCTGGAGCCGTACCCGCCAACCGTAGGTAGCATCGTACGCGCCATCTGCGAGGAGGTGCGCATCCCTTCCAACCGCATTGACGTCAGCGATCTCACGGATACCCTGCCCGGATATAGCCTGTCCACGCTGATGACGGCGCGCCAGGGCATTGAGCCCCTCCAGGCCTATCAGTTTTTCGACTGCGTCGAGTCCGATGCCCTGCTGAAGTTCCCGGCGCGCGGCCAGCCCATCGTGCTGACGCTGAGCGAGGACGAGCTGGGCGCCCGTTTCGCCGGCGAAACCGCGCCTCCGCTGGTCGCCACGCAGATCCAGCAGGCCGTTGAGCTGCCGCGGTTCGTTCGGGTCCATTACAAGATGGGTGCCAAGGACTACCAGCCCGGCATGCGGCAGTCGCCGCCCCGCATGACCACGGATTCCGTCAACGCCAAGGACGTGCAGCTGGCAATCAATATGACGGATGAGAAGGCAGCCCAGATCGCCCAGGTCATTCACCAGGACGACTGGTGGGGTCGTGAAACCTACGAGACCCATGTTTCTCCGGCGCTCCTACAGGTGGAGTGCGCCGATTGCGTAGGCCTGCCTGTGGAGGGTCAGATCGAGAGGGCGCGTATCGTCGGGGTGAGCTTCGCGCCTCCATTCAGCCCGCTGAAGTGGTCACTGCGGCGGGATGACGACGGCGTATATGTAAGCTACGCCAAAGGCACTGCCGCGCCGCCCTCTGACGACCGCGTGGGCGTCTCGGGGCCGACCCGGCTGCTGATCATCGACGGTCCCGCCCTGGACAGCAGCGCCAACGATGCCGGCGTCTACGTGGCGGTTTGGGGGGAATTTAGCCGCTGGGCGGGCGCGCAGGTCATGAGCTCGATTGACGGCGGGGCCAGCTACAAGGAAAGGGTCACGATCCTCACGCCTGCAACCGTGGGTCGTGTCGTAGGCGTGCTAGATGCCGGACCGACCGTAAACGTCTGGGACTACGCGTCAGTGCTGGTTGTGGACATGGATCAGGGTGTTCTCTCGACTTCGACGCAAGAGGCCGTCCTCAATGGCGCGAACCCTTGCTTTGTCGGCGCCGATGGGCGCTGGGAGGCGCTGCAGTACGTCAACGCGACCCTGTTGGGCGAATTCGACGGGAAAAAGCGCTTCCAGGTGACCACGATGCTGCGCGGCCGCCGCGGGACGGAATGGACGCAGCCGCTGCACGAGGTTGGTGATTGGGTCGTATTGGTGGGCCCGGGTATGGCGCGGGTGGCCGGGGAGGAAGCCGATATCGGGCGGGCAGCGCAGTGGAAGGCTGTCACGCTGGACATGATGGAGGAGGCGGCTGCCGCACAGGGCTTCATCGGACACGGCGTTGCGCTCATGCCTTACAGCGTTTCGCAGCTGGCAGGTCGCCGCCTAGCCAACGACGACATCGAGATCACCTGGCTGCGCCGTTCGCGCCTTGGCGTGGAGTGGCGCGACTACGTTGACGTGCCCCTCAATGAGTCGTCGGAGTTGTACTTGGTGGAGATCCTGAGCCCCCAAGGAAGCACGTTGCGGACGCTCAATGTCGCCGTTCCTGCGTTTGTTTACAGCGCCGCAGCCCAGTCGGAAGACTTTGGGGGCCCTGTGACCAGTCTGCAGGTCCGAGTCCGGCAAATCTCTGAAATTGTCGGGCCTGGCTATCCAGCCTTGGCGGCTCTGGAACTCCCCCTGGTCGCATAACCCATCAGACATCTGCCAGCGCCGATCGGCTCTGGCAATCAAGCGAGAAACGATATGCCAACTGTTACTGGAGCCCAAATCCCGGTCATCGACGCGAGCCAGGGGAACAAAGAACTTACCCACAACGAGGCGATGGTGCAGATCGGAACATTCTTCTCGGGCGTCCTATCTGCGAGTGTGACCGACCCTCCGTCAGAGCCGGTCAATGGCAATGCGTACTTGGTCCCTGATGACGCGACCGGCGTGTGGACGGGGATGGATCAGAAGATCGCGCTCTATTTCTTCGGATACCGCTTCATCGATCCATTTCCCGGGGTGTTGATTTATGTTGCCGATCTGGGACAGTGGTGGACCTACAACGGGTCAAGCTGGGGTGCGTACAACCCTGGTGCGGGTGTCATTGGCCCCGGATCTTCGGTATCAGGCAATATCCCGGCGTTCAATGGGACGGGCGGCGACAGTCTCCAGGACAGCGGGAAAGCCTTCTCGACCGACGGTACCCTCTCCAGCGATTCGGACGACAAGATTCCGACCGAGAAAGCCGTCAAAACCTACGTCGATGCCCTTGTCGCCGCGCAGGATTCGATGGTATTCAAGGGCGCCATCGACTGCAGCGCCAACCCCAACTACCCCGCAGCCGATGCGGGCCACGTCTACAAGGTCAGCGTCGCCGGCAAGATCGGCGGCGCCAGCGGCCCGAACGTGCAGGCGGGCGACACCCTCTACTGCATCACCGACAGTAGCGCCTCGGGCGACCATGCCACCGTCGGCGCGAATTGGGTCATCGTGCAGGTCAACATCGACGGCGCCGTCATTGGTCCAGCGAGCTCAACCGATGGCGGCCTGGCCCTTTTCGACGGCACGACTGGCAAGCTCGTCAAGGGCGACGGCCTCACGGTCAGCAACGACGACTTCCTGCAGCGCAAGGCCGGCGCCTGGGCGAACCGCACGCCTGCGCAGGTCGCGGCCGATCTGCAGGCTCTGATACAGGCCCCGCGCATCCAGGCTGTGACCTCGTCCGCCACCGTGACGCCGACCTTCTCGGATGACATGGTGAAGATCACCGCCCAGGCCGCGGCGCTGGCTCTCGCGAACCCGACCGGGACGGCCGTCCCAGGCGCTGGCTTGGTCATCCGCATCAAGGACAACGGCACGGCGCGCGCGATCAGCTACGACACGCAATACCGGGCAATCGGCGTGACACTTCCGACGACGACGGTCATCAACAAGACGCTTTACCTGGGCTGTATCTGGAATGCCGACGACACGAAGCTCGACGTCGTCGCCGTGGCGCAGGAGGCATAAGCGATGCTGCCGGCCAAGATCATGCGTATGCGCAATCCATCCGCAAGTAGCGGCGGGGACCCTCATTGGGCGAATGTGGTCGCGTTGCTACATTTCGACGGAGCCGACGCCTCCACCAGCATTGTCGATGAAGCGGGCGGTTCATGGTCCGCTGTCGGCAACGCCCAGCTCGACACGGCACAAGCCAAGTTCGGCGCATCTTCATTGCTGCTCGATGGATCAGGCGACCGCGCGATCGGCACCGCGGGCAACAACTTCCTGCTCGACGGCGACTTCACCATCGAGGGCTGGTGCCGCTACAACAGCGCGGCCTCAAACAACAACCGTCGCTTCTTCGACCTCAAGCCCACCGGCACCGGCAACTCGCTATTTATCTATCGCAGCAGCCTGTCACAAGTCACCGTCAACGTCGGCGGCACGACTGCTGGCGGGTCTATGTCAAATGACGTATTCGTTCATCTGGCGGTGGCCAGGGTGGGATCATCGGTGCGCTTCTTCATTGACGGCACGCAGGCAGGATCGACGATCACCAATTCCGCCACTTTAGGCAATAACACCGTGGCGCCTGTGATTGGCTCCGATCTTGCCGGCCGTGACTGGAACGGCTGGATCGACGAGGTCCGCATCACCAAGGGCGTCGGCCGCTACACGTCCAGCTTCACTCCTCCGACGGCGGCATTCCCCAACTCCTAGCCAGCGGTCACTCGTAGCAAGTGACCATGTGCAAGCGGCATTCAGAGTTTTCGCAGTTGGGTACTTTCATCGCCCCGCAAGGGGCCTTCTTGTTTCTGGAGGAACCATGATCAGCCTTCCCGACTTCTGGATGGGCCGCGACAAGATACATCCGAAGGACCTGTCGCAGGAGATCCGCGACAACGCCGCGCTGACGGTGGCCAAGGTCAACAACCTGCTGGCGATCGCGAAGATCGATGCCAAGGTCTCCAGCGGCTGGCGGCCGCCGGCGATCAATGCGGGCGTGAAGGGAGCGGCGAAGAAGTCCAGGCACATGACCGGGCAGGCAGTGGATCTCGCGGACCCGAAGGGCGACCTCGATCGCTGGTGCCTGGACAACCTTGCGGAGCTGGAGCGCATCGGCCTCTGGCTGGAGCATCCGGACGCCACTCCCACGTGGTGTCACCTGCAGACCGTGCCGCCGGGCTCCGGCCGCCGCGTCTTCCGCCCGTAGGAGATCCATGGACAAGAACATCGGATTGCTGGAGTGGCTGATGAGCGGGGCGCTGGGCTCTTTCATCGCGGCCGCCTTTTTTCGGGAGAAGGGCCCGATCGAGATGGCGCTTGCGGTGGCCTGCGGCATGACCTGCGCCTACTTCATCGGGCCCTATGCAGCCGAGGTGCTGAATCTCTCCAGCGCGGGCCAGTCGGCCCTGGGCTTCGTCACGGGCCTTACGGGGATGTTTCTAGTCGGGGGGCTTATCAACGCGGCCCGGGTGTTCCAGCGCGATCCCTGGAGCATCTGGGACCGCCTGCGCGGGCGTGGAGGCCCTACCCAGCCATGAGCTTCGCTATCCATTCGCCGATCGTTGGCGCCGCCTTCGTGATGGCCTGCTTCAGCAACGTCGCCTGCGTCCTGTGGCTGCTGAACTCCCGCTACCGAAAGGCAGCCCTGACCTACCGGATGGGCACCATGCTCCTCGCTGCCGGCGTGATGCTGGCGGGCCTGGGCGTGCTGCTGCTGCCGACACGGCCGATCTTCCCCAGTGACCTGGTGATCCAGTTCGGCCTGGCGCTGATGTTCGGTCTGCTGGCCCGGGACCAGCGCCGCCGCCGCGGCCAGCCGGAACGGAGGCAGCATGGACGCTAACTCTCTGCGGCTCATTCTGGTGGCGGCCGCGCTGGCTTTCAGCGCCTGGTTCGGCTGGTGGATGCGGGGTGATCTTGCCCCGCGCCCGGAAGTCACAGCAGCGGCCCCTGCGGTGCGCCAGGAGGACGGCAGCCTGGTGGCCGCCCGTGAACCCCATGCCAAGCCACCGCCGGCGCCGCACGCGCTTCCCATGGGCTCGCGCGAGGAGCGCCGGATCTCGGCGACGGTTTCGCCGGCGAAACCGGACTGCCCTCCGGTGCGCCTGGACCTGTCCCTGGTCCGGGACGATGCCGGCGGCCGCCGCATGGTGGCCAGCTCGCCGGACGGCGAGGTGATCCAGGCGCTGGACATGCCGATCGAGGCGGCCTTCCTACCGCCGCCGGCGCGGCCGTGGGCGGCCGGCGTCAGCTGGGCGCCGCGGGAGGAGCTGGGCGGGGTTTGGATCGAGCGGGATCTCGGCCGGCTCAGGGTCGGCGCCGACATCGAGGAGGCCGGTGGCGGCGAGCTGCAGGCTCGGGTGCGCGTTGGATGGAGGTTCTGAGCATGGCCGCGATCAGTAAGGTGCTTCGCAAGGCCGAGGGTGGCCGATTGCTGTTCCTGTGTCCTGGCTGCGATACGCTGCACTATATCCAGCACGGCCCCGGGCCCGGTCCCCGCTGGGACTACAACGGCAATGCGGATCGACCTACCTTCAGGCCCAGCGTGCTCGTGAGCTGGGACCAGTGGGAACCGCCGGCGACGTCCCCGGAGATCGCGGAGAGAATCCGTCGGGGCGAGATCCAGCAGGTGAAGGTGCAGAAGGTCTGCCACTCGTTCGTGACAGACGTGCGCATCCAGTTCCTGGGGGACTGCACCCATGCCCTGGCCGGACAGACCGTGGACCTGCCGGACGTGGACGGCTGAAGCTGACGCCGATTAAAGCCGGCGCGATGCGGTGCCATCACGGGTTCCTGCACCACGGCCAGCTGGTCGAGTGCTGAGGGATTTTAGGAAGATATTAGGAAGCAGAAACGAAGAAGCCGCCCGAAGGCGGCTAAGTCGTTGTTTAGATGGCTCCGCGACTTGGACTCGAACCAAGGACCCAGTGATTAACAGTCACTTGCTCTACCGACTGAGCTATCGCGGAACAGCGGGGTGCGCATTGTAGTGAGGCGGGATCGCGGTTGCAATACCGCCTCGGCTTCAAAGACTTACGGGTTGCTTTTTGACCGGCGGTCAAGGGGTTGCCGTCCACCCTTCGGCAAGCTCAGGGCGAACGGCAACCTCGACGGCCCGCGTCAGGCGGCGGCCACGAGCGCCTTCATGCGCTCGACGCTGCCCTTCAGCACCTTGTCGGAGGTGGCGAAGGACAGGCGCAGGTGGCCGGCGGCGCCGAAGGCAGAACCCGGCACCACGGCGACCAGGGCCTTTTCCAGCATCAGGTTGGACAGTTCCAGGTCGGTCTTGCAGCCGAGCTTGGCCATCAGGCCCTCCACGTTGGGGAAGGCGTAGAAGGTGCCGTCGCCCGGCAGGCAGCGCACGCCCGGAACCGAGTTCAGGTGGGCCACCAGGGCGTCGTGGCGGGCCTTGAAGGCCTTGACCATCTCCGTCACGCAGCCCTGGTCGCCCGACAGCGCGACTTCCGCCGCCACCTGGGCGATGGAATTCGGGTTGGAGGTGGACTGGCTCTGGATGTCGGCCATGGCGGTGATCAGCTTGGCCGGGCCGCAGGCCCAGCCGATGCGCCAGCCGGTCATCGAGTAGGTCTTGGACACGGCGTGGATGACCACGGTACGGTCATACAGGTCCGGGCAGACGTTGATGATGTTGGCGTAGGGCTCGGCGGTCCACAGGATCTTCTCGTACATGTCGTCCGTGGCAATGACGATCTGCGGATGCTTGCGCAGCACCTCGCCCAGCGCCAGCAGTTCGGCGCGGCTGTAGGCCATGCCCGAGGGGTTGGACGGCGAGTTCAGCCAGATCATGCGGGTGCGCGGCGAGATCGCCCGCTCCAGCTGCTCGGGCGTGATCTTGAAGCGCTGCTCGGCGGTGGTCTCGATGAACACCGGGGTGGCGTCGGCCAGCAGCACCATGTCCGGATAGGACACCCAGTACGGCGCCGGCACGATCACCTCGTCCGTGGCATTGAGCAGGGCCTGGCAGAGGTTGTAGCAGGACTGCTTGCCGCCGTTGGAGACCAGGATCTGGTTGGGCTTGTAGTCCAGGTCGTTGTCGCGCTTCATCTTGTCGATGATGGCCTTCTTCAGGCTCGGGGTACCGCCGACCGGGGTGTACTTGGTGAAGCCCTTCCTGATCGCCTCGTGCGCGGCGTCCTTGATGTGCTGGGGGGTGTCGAAATCCGGTTCGCCGGCACCCAGCGACAGCACGTCCTTGCCCTGCGCCTTCAGCTCGGCGGCCTTGGCAGTGACGGCCAGGGTCGGCGAGGGCTTGATGCGGCTGTTGCGGAGGGCGAGAGTCAGTTCCACGGTCATTCCTCTGTGGGGGTCGAAAAAGCGCGCGGCATGATACCGGACGGGGGCGGCGGCGCCTACCTGCCCCAGACCGGGGAGAACCGTCCCCGGCCAGCCGGAAGCATTGAACCCCGGGAGCCCGCCCCCAGATTATGCTAGCTCCCCCCGCCTGCCCCGCACCGCCTCCCATGAAAGAAGGCTCCCGCGAAACCCTCTCCGAAGTCAAAAGCGCCCGCCTGGCCCGGCGCGCCGACGACCGCTTCCACCTGAAGGCCGACTGGAAGCCCTCGGGCGACCAGCCCACGGCCATCGCGCAGCTGGCGGAAGGCCTGCAGGACGGCCTGGCCCACCAGACCCTGCTGGGCGTCACCGGCTCCGGCAAGACCTTCACCATCGCCAACGTCATCCAGAAGCTGCAGCGCCCGGCGATGATCCTGGCGCCCAACAAGACGCTGGCGGCGCAGCTCTACGGCGAGTTCCGCGAGTTCTTCCCCGAGAACTCGGTGGAGTACTTCGTCAGCTACTACGACTACTACCAGCCGGAAGCCTACATCGCCAGCACCGACACCTTCATCGAGAAGGACTCGTCGATCAACGAGCACATCGAGCAGATGCGCCTGTCCGCCACCAAGGCGCTGATGACCCGCAAGGACTCGATCATCGTGGCCTCGGTGTCGGCGATCTACGGCCTGGGCGACCCCGAGAGCTATTTCTCAATGACGCTGCACCTGATCAAGGGCGAGCGCCTGCCGCAGCGCGAACTGATCCGGCAGCTGACCAACATGCAGTACACACGCAACGAGATGGCGCTGGAGCGCGGCACCTACCGCGTTCGCGGCGACGTCATCGACATCCACCCCGCCGAAGAGAGCGAGGCGGCGGTGCGCGTGGAGTTGTTCGACGACGAGATCGAGACCATCTCCCTGTTCGACCCGCTGACCGGCGAAGTCCGCGCCAAGGTGCCGCGCATCACGGTGTTCCCCAAGACTCACTACGTGACGCCGCGCGAGAAGATCCTGGCCATGATGGACGAGATCCGCGCCGAGCTGGACGCGCGCATGAAGGTCTTCCGGCAGGCCAACAAACTGATCGAGCTGCAGCGCATCGAGCAGCGCACCAACTTCGACCTGGAGATGATCCAGGAGATCGGCTACTGCAACGGCATCGAGAACTACTCGCGCTACCTCTCGGGCCGCCGCCCGGGCGAGCCGCCGCCCTGCCTGTTCGACTACCTGCCCCCCGACGCCATCGTGGTGATCGACGAGTCGCACGTCACCGTCCCGCAGCTCGGCGCCATGTACAAGGGCGACCGTTCGCGCAAGGAAACCCTGGTGGAGTACGGCTTCCGCCTGCCCTCGGCGCTGGACAATCGCCCGCTGCGCTTCGACGAATTCGAGCGGCTGGCGCCGCAGACCATCTATGTCTCCGCCACGCCCGGCTCCTACGAGCTGGAGAAGTCCGGCGACGCCATCGCCGAGCAGGTGGTGCGGCCCACCGGCCTGGTGGACCCGCCCACCGAGGTCCGCCCGGCCTCCACCCAGGTGGACGACCTGCTGGGCGAGATCCGCCTGCGCACCGAGCGCAACGAACGCGTCCTGGTCACGGTGCTGACCAAGCGCATGGCCGAGGACCTGACCGAGTACCTGCACGACAACGGCGTGAAGGTGCGCTACATGCACTCCGACGTCGACACCGTGGAACGCGCCGAGATCATCCGCGACCTGCGCCTGGGCAGCTTCGACGTGCTGGTGGGCATCAACCTGCTGCGCGAGGGCCTGGACCTGCCGGAGGTCTCGCTGGTGGCGATCCTGGATGCCGACAAGGAAGGCTTCCTGCGTTCCGAGCGCTCGCTGATCCAGACCATCGGCCGCGCGGCGCGCAACCTCAACGGCAAGGCCCTGCTCTATGCCGACCGCATCACCGACTCCATGCGCCGCGCCATGGACGAGACCAATCGCCGCCGCGACAAGCAGGTGGCCTACAACAAGGAACATGGCATCACGCCCAAGGGCGTGCAGAAGCGCATCGCCGACGTGATGCGCTACGGCTACGAGGACCTGGTGCCGACGCTGAAGGCCGCCGAGGCCCGTGCCAGGTATGAAGTCATTCCGCCGGAACAGCTGGCCAAGCGCATCGCCAAGCTGGAGAAGGACATGAAGCAGCACGCCATGAACCTGGAGTTCGAGGCGGCCGCCAAGCTGCGCGACGAGATCCGCAAGCTGCGCGAACAGGCGCTGATGAACCCGAACTGAGACTTTTTTGGCAGAGCTGCCTCGCCGCGCGCTAGCCGGCGCACTCAGGCGTCCCTCATGATGGAAAGCGGATCGCGGGGCGATCCGTTTTCTCATCCAGACGAGGGAGCTGACATGTTCAAGGGAATGGTTCTGGCCGGCGCACTGGCGCTGGGCCTGGGCAGCAACGCCGCTTTCGCCCAGCAGCCGGCCGAGGCCGATCCCGTCTCCGCCGCCTTCACCGCCGCCATGCCGGCCATGAAGCACGGCCCGGCCAGGATCGCCCTGCGCGACCAGGCCACCCTGGACCTGCCGGAAGGTTTCGTCTTCATCCCGCAGAGGGAAGCCGGCGTGATCCTGGATTCCATGGGCAACAGCGTGGACGACCAGTTGGTCGGCATGATCGTCGCGCCCGAGTCCGGCGGCTTCTCGGTGATCGACTACATCCCCTCGGGCTACATCGAGGACGAGGAAGCCAAGGACTGGAAGGTCGACGAGATGCTGGACGGCATCAAGGAAGGCACCGAGCAGCAGAATGAGGTCCGCAAGGAGCGCGGCCTGCCGGAGATGGAGATCGTGGACTGGGTGGAGAAACCCCGGTACGACGCCGCCAGCCACCGCCTGGTCTGGTCACTCTCCAGCCGCCATCGGGGTGCCGCGCCGGGCGAGGACCAGGGCATCAACTACAACACCTACGCCCTGGGCCGCGAGGGCTACATCAACCTCAACCTCGTCACCTCGATGGCGGACATCGAGAAGGAAAAGCCGGCTGCCCAGAAGCTGCTCGCCGGCATCCAGTACAACGACGGCAAGCGCTACAGCGACTTCAATCCCTCCACCGACAAGGTGGCGGAATACGGCATTGCCGCGCTGGTCGGCGGCGTGGCGGCCAAGAAGCTGGGCCTGCTGGCCATGATCGGCGTATTCCTGGCCAAGGCCTGGAAGCTGGTGCTGATCGGCGTGGTGGCGCTGGGGGCGTTCTTCAGGAAGCTGACCGGCCGCGGCGACCAGGCCTGAGCCGGCATGTCCCGGTCCAGCCTGCCGCCGCGGATCATCGTCTACGACGGCGCCTGCCGCTTCTGCAGCGCGTGGGTGCGGTTCCTGCTGCGCCGCGATCCGCGGGGCCTGTTCCGCTTCGCCCCCATGCAGGGGGCCTACGGCAGCCGCCTGCTGGTCGCCCAGGGGCAGGATCCGGCCGACCCGGCCACCTTCCTCTATCTGGAGAACAGCCGCCCCTACACCGACTCGGTGGCGGTGATCCGCGTGCTGGGGCAACTGGGCGGCGCCTGGCCGCTGGTCTGGCTCCTGTGGCTGATCCCGGCCTTCCTGCGGGACCCGGCCTACCGGCTGGTGGCGCGCAACCGTTATCGCTGGTTCGGCCGCAAGGACCGCTGCGAACTGCCGGAGCCCGGCATGGCGGAACGCTTCATTGATTGAAAAAGCAGCAGAAAGTTGCTGAACAGGGCCAAACCGGGTATCTTTCGCGCCCTTCGTAAGACCCATAGGCGCGTAGCTCAGCTGGTTAGAGCACTACCTTGACATGGTAGGGGTCGTTGGTTCGAGTCCAATCGCGCCTACCAACTCCGTTGGTAGAAAGCCCCCGAGACGATCGGGGGCTTTTTCGTTGGGCTAACTTCCCCGGACTCTCACCAACGCCCCTGCGGGCCGTGGTTGCCCGGCCCATCCATGGGCCCCACCCCTCGCTTGCGCTCGGGCTGCCCTGCGGGCGCGCCATTCCGCTCCTGCGGAATCGTCGAGTCCAGTCGCGCCTACCAACTTACGCATCAGGACCAGGCCGAGGCACGCAAGGCGGAGATCAAGGCGAAGAAGCAGCGCATGTGCAACGGCAGCGATGCTGCATCCGGCGAAGCGGACTCCTCGCAATAGATTTCCGGTCCGGCAAGCGCGGCAGACCCATGCTGCGTCAGGGCCTCCGCCGGTGCCGCAGCGTCATGGCCAGCGCCCGTTCCCTGTGCGCCGGGAACGGCCAGGGTGCCGCAAGCGCCGAACGCGGGGTCGGCCTGGGAGAAGGCTTCGGCGACGGCCTACCGGCTGCTTCGGCAAAGCCGGCGTCCGGGCCGGCGGGGGCCGGATCGTGGCCGGGCCGGATCGGCATGACCCGCGGCGAGGCAGGAGCAGGGTCCGTAACCGGCAGGCCCTGGATGGCCCGCCCGGCGGCCGGGGCGCGTCCGCCTGGCGCCCTTCCCTCCAGTTCTTCCAAGACGGCCTGCAGACCCTCCTCGGAATCCATGGCCTGATCCAGACGGCATTCCCAAGGCCCTGTACCCGGGACAGCGTCGCAGAGCCACTCGGCCGCAGCCTCGTCGCTGCCCAGAACCATCACGGCCCGCTGGAAGGCCTGCTTGCGCCGCGCTTCCTGCTCGGCGGCAAAGGATTGGTGTAGTCCGTACATGTTCCACCCGCCGGTCTCCGCCGGCGCGCCAGATGAGCGCGACTCGCCGCGCCCCTTGTCGATCCTCCCCCACGGCAGCCGCCTGGAGTTGGATATTTTCCTGGGGATGGGATCGCGGCCGTTCAAGAGGGGCCCCTGCGACCGGGAACGGCGCCTGCGGCCTCCCCGGCACATCATCTGCCGTAGAGGCCCATGAGGAATCCTTGCCGGCCGGAGCCGGGCTCTTGCATTAGTCGCTCGCCCGGGACCGCGCTCTGTCCCTTTCAATACTTGACTTAAGTCAAATTCAAGCATTGAATGGCGCATCAGATAACGCAGCGACACGTCGAGGAGACACCGTGAATTCTGCGAAGCGGGCGCATGGCGCCCTGGTGCTGGCAACCCTGCTGGTGGCGGCCTGCGGCGACTACAGCGGCCGCAGCGAGGGCGTTTCCGGTGACGGCAGCGGCAGTTCCCCGCGCAGCATGGGGGAACTGTTCGCCAGCCAGGTGCAGCCGCGCCTGGATTTCTGCCGCAGCTGCCATGTCGACGGCGGCCCCGGCGACGTGGAGAACGGGCAGGACTTCATGCTCCATCCCACCGACAAGTCCCAGGACATGGCCCTGCTCCGGCTGAGCTGGGAGCGCCTGGGCAGGAACAATCCCACCTCGCGCATCCTGCTGATGGCCTCGGGCCAGGAGACTCCGCACAGCGGCGGCGCGCCCTGGCCGGCGGGCAGCGATGCCTACAAGGCGATGGACGTGCTGCTCAAGTGCTTCGAGAACGAGAGTACCTGCACCGGGCTGCTCGGCGGTATCGGCGGCGGCGCGGTGGAGGAACGGCCGCTGCTGGGCAGCCGCCATGGCGGGCACCTGTGGTTCGACTTCTGCCAGGACCAGGGCGACGATGCGGTGCTGCCGCCCGATCCCCGCTCGCGGGTCGTCCCGGGCGCCAGCGACGGCAAGGCCGTGCACTTCAACGCCTACTGGGCGGACTGCCATGCCGATCCTGAGCTCGTCGGCGAACAGGCACAGCCCAAGACCTGCGGCGACCTGCGCGCGAGTTGGGCGATCGGCGACCGGCTGATGCGCGGCAACGGCGGCGAAGGCTCCGGCACCTTCTTCGCCGGAGACAAGCAGGAGGGGCAGTTCCTGCAGATGTCGATCGACGCCTACAACCGCCTGTGGCGCTTCTGGGGCCTGAACGAGCGGCCGGCGGACTTCGACTACCTGGTCGCGGAGCGCTACGGCATGCCGCTGGCGCCCTATCCCAATCCCTATCCGCTGCCGGACGAAGACCCCAACGATCCGCTCAAGCCCGGCGGCAGCGGCCAGTTGCCGGCCTTCATGACGCAGTTGCGCGGCCCCAATGGCGAGTGGACCGGCCGGGTCGGCTTCACCTGCCATGCCTGCCACAGCGGCGCGGCCGGCCTGCCCGAGGAGGGCGGCGGCTTCCACTATGGCCTGGGCAACAACCTGCAGGACATTGCGTTGATGTCGCGCGAGGTGGGCGAAAGCGGATTGTCGCCGGGCGTGATCTTCGCGCTGTTCGGCACCAGCCGCGGCACCAACAACGCCAGCGACGTGAACGTTTTCTTCCTGGCCAACCAGAACACCGGCCTGCGCCTGGACCAGTACACGCTGGGCATGCTGCTGTCGGGCTCCACCGCCTCGGGCGATACGCCGTCCTGGTGGAACATGGGCTCGCGCCCGCTGAAGTTCCAGGACGGCTACTTCGCCGGCGATTCCAGCCGCGTGGACCTGATCTTCTACACGCCGATCGACGGCGTGCTCGGCGGCCAGTCCGGCGAGGACTGGGTGCGCGCGCACGCGCAGCACGCCGACAAGTGGATCCTTTCGCTGAAGTCCCCCGAGTACCCGCTGCCGGTGGACACGGCGCTGGCCGAACGCGGCGCCATCCTGTTCCACAGCAAGGATCTCTGGGGGGCGGGCCTGGACAACCCCGCGCCGCGGCCGGAAGGTGGCAACGGCTCCTGCGCCAGCTGCCATGGCGCCTACTCGCCGCGCTACGTGCACGACGCCAGCTATCTGGCGGATCCGTCCATGGAAGGCGTCGCCAGCAACATCGCGGCGCACGAGGTGATCCGCACCGACCGCCGCCGCGCCGACACCAACAACGAGGCGGTGAACCAGTACGGCTCCACCAGCTTCCTCGGCTACCCCGAAACGATCGGCACCGAGCACGACTGCGGCCCGCGCAACCGCGAGGAGATCCGCGGCGACCGCCCGCTGGGCTACCTCGCGCCGCCGCTGTACGGCGTCTGGGCCTCGGCACCCTATCTGCACAACGGCTCGGTACCGGACGCCTGGACGCTGCTCAAGCCCGACGAACGGCCGAAGATCTGGCGCCGAGTCTCCACCCCGGCTCCGGAAGGCATGGAGGGCAAGGTGGTGATGGGCTACGACGTCAGCATGGCGCGCGCCTATGACCCGAAGAAGCTGGGCTGGAAGTACGATGCCCTGGCCTGCGGCATGGGCACCCTGCCCTTCATCGACTGCAACCCGGGCAGCGACAGCACGCCTCTGGTGCAGCGCGTGCTGCACGCGCTCTACGGCAATGTGCTGCTGGCCTGGAACCTGGGGCAGCTGCCGATCTTCCTGCAGGTGTCCCAGCAGCAGGCCGAGGACCGCAAGATCTACAACACACACCTCTACAGCCAGGGCAACCAGGGTCATGACTTCGCCGCCGTGCTCACCGACACCGAGCGCGAGGCGATCATCGAATACCTGAAGACCCTGTAGCCGGCACCGGGGTAAGCTTCCGGCCATCCGCTGCCGGAAGCTCCCGATGAAGCGGCCCTTCTCCCGCCTGCGCTCCGGCCTCGGCCGCCGGGGCTGGGGGCTGCTCCTGGACCGTGCCTATCCGCTGCTCGATGCCACGGGCGCGTAGGACGGCGAACGGCCCCGAGGGACAGCTCAGTTCTTCAACCGATACCCGGTCTTGAAGATCCAGCCCACCACCAGCAGGCACAGGCCGAAGAAGCCCAGCGTCGCCAGCAGGCTGATCCCGATGCCCACGTCCGACTCGCCGTAGAAGCTCCAGCGGAAGCCGGAGATCAGGTAGACGATGGGATTGAACAGGCTGAAGCTGCGCCAGGCCGGCGGCAGCATGTCGATGCTGTAGAAAGCTCCGCCGAGGAAGGTCAGCGGCGTCACGATCAGCATCGGGATCACCTGCAGCTGTTCGAAACCCTTGGCCCAGATGCCGATGATGAAGCCAAACAGGCTGAAAGTGACGGCCGTCAGCACCAGGAAGGCCAGCATCCAGAACGGATGCAGGATCTGCACCGGCACGAAGAAGTTGGCCGTCAGCAGGATCACCGAGCCGATCATCACCGACTTGGTCGCCGCGGCGCCCACGTAGGCCAGCACGATCTCCGCCGGCGACACCGGCGCGGACAGCAGCTCGTAGATGGTCCCGGTGAACTTCGGGAAATGGATGCCGAAGGAGGCGTTGAAGATGCTCTCGGTGAACAGCGACAGCATGATCAGGCCCGGCACGATGAAGGCGCCGTAGGGCACGCCGTTGACCTCGCTCATGCGCGAGCCGATGGCGGCACCGAACACGATGAAGTACAGCGAGGTGGTGATGACCGGGGTCATCAGGCTCTGCCACAGGGTGCGGCGGAACCGCGCCAGCTCGAAATGGTAGATGGCCCAGACGCCGTGGCGGTTGAACCTCATGACGCGCTCTCCGCACGGGTGCTGACCAGGCTGACGAAGATGTCCTCCAGCGAGCTCTGCTCCGTGTTCAGGTCCTTGAAGCCGATGCCCAGCTCGCCCATGCGACGCAGCAACTCGGGAATGCCGGACTTCTCCTCGTGGGCGTCGAAGCTGTACTCCAGCACGTGGCCGCCGTCCTTCAGGCTCAGCTTCCATTCCGACAGGCCGGCCGGAACTTCCTGCATCGGCTCCTGCAGCTGCAGCGTCAGCTGCTTGCGGCCGAGCTTGCGCATCAGGGTGGCCTTGTCCTCCACCAGGATCAGTTCGCCCTTGCGGATGACGCCGATGCGGTCGGCCATCTCCTCCGCCTCATCGATGTAATGCGTCGTGAGGATCACGGTGACGCCCTTGTCGCGCAGGCGGCGCACCAGCGCCCACATGTCGCGGCGCAGTTCCACGTCCACGCCCGCGGTGGGCTCGTCCAGGAACAGGATGGTGGGCTCGTGCGACAGGGCCTTGGCGATCATCACGCGGCGCTTCATGCCGCCGGACAAGGTCATGATCTTGTCGTGGCGCTTGTCCCATAACGACAGGTCGCGCAGTACCTGCTCCACCAGCGCCGGGTTCGGAGCGCGGCCGAACAGCCCGCGGCTCAGCGTCACCGTGGCCCAGACCGTCTCGAAGGTATCGGTGGTCAGTTCCTGCGGCACCAGGCCGATCTTCATGCGCGCATCGCGGTAGTCGCGGACGATGTCGTGGCCATCGGCCACCACCGTGCCGGAACTGGCCGTGACGATGCCGCAGACGATGCTGATCAGCGTGGTCTTGCCGGCGCCGTTGGGACCCAGCAGGGCGAAGATCTCGCCCTTGCGGATTTCCAGGTCGACTTGCTTGAGTGCCTGCAGGCCCGACGCGTAGGTCTTGGTCAGGCCGGATATCGAGAGGATCGCGGACATGGGCGCGACCTTAGCAAAGCCGCATGGCGGGGGCCATCTCGGGCTTGTAAGCAAATGTAAACCGCCCGGACCTGCGGGCGAACGGCCGCTCGGTCCCCCGGCCTACTTCAGGTCTGCCTTGCCGTTGTTCTTCGAGTCCAGCGGCTCGGTCCAGACCCGCGTCACGCGTCCGCGGATCAGTTCCACCCACAGCGTCTGCGCCGGCCGGCCCTGGCCGATGAACATCCATTGTTCGCCGATCGGCAGGCCTTCCGTGGGATTGAGCGGCACCACCCGATCCGGGTACTTGCCCGCCGCGGCACGCACCTGCGCCTCGGCGTCGCCCAGCTTCACCGTGCCGCCGTTCCAGGGCACGGGCTTGTCGGTCACCAGCGGCGCGGCGGACAGGCCCGCCATCCAGGCCAGCGCCAGCCCCGCGATCCATCGCCTGTTCATCAGAGCACTCCTCCGGCCGATCCGGGCCGCCGGAGGAGGATCATACAGCGCGCCTCAGGCCGCGGCGCGCGCGGCCGCCGGCGAGGAGTTCAGGTAGGCCAGGGCCTGTTCGGTGGAACCTTCCTTGACGGGGTCGTACCAGGGGCTGAAGAACGGCAGCTGCTTGAGGAAGATCAGCCAGAACGGGTTGGGCAACTGTCCGGTCCTGCTGACGCGATACCATTCGCGCCAGATCCAGGGCTTCCACAGCGCCGGCTTCTTGCCGGCAAAGCGTGCATCCTGGCCCATCAGGTGCGCGGCGCCGTCCACCCACAGCGCGAAGACCATCGGGGTGGCGATACAGGCCAGGTAGTAGCGCGAAGGATAGCTGCCGCCCAGGTGCTGGTAGAGGTCGAAGGCGACGCTGCGGTGCTCCACTTCCTCGGCGCCGTGCCAGCGGATCAAGTCCAGCAGCACCGGGTCGGCGCCCGCCGCGTCCCAATGCTGGTTCTCCAGGGCGTACTTGCCCAGCACGCAGGTCATGTGCTCCACCGCGGCGATGATGCCCAGGCGGAACACCAGCCATTCCTTCTGCAGGAACTTCGGCAGCTTGCGGCCGAAGGGTTCGTCGGCCAGGACCTGCTCGAACAGGAAGTCCATGATGCGGGTGTTGCGCTCGGTCTCGATGCCGCGCTTCTTCAGGTAGCCCTCGATGGCGCCGCCATGTGCACGCGCGTGCATCGCCTCCTGGCGCATGAACATCTGGATGTCGTCGCGCAGCTTGGCGTCGGTGACATGGGGCAGCGCCTTGTTGTAGAGGCGGCAGAACCAGAACTCGCCGGCCGGCAGGATCGTGTTGATCTCGTTGATGAAGTAGCTGGCGAAGGGATGCCCCGGGATCCAGTCGGTGGGGGTCTGCTCCCAGTCGAACTGGACCTTGCGCGGGATCAGGCGTCCCTGCGTGTTGGAAGCAGGCTTCGCGGGTTTTCCGGTCTCGCCTAGCTTGGCGGTGATTTCGGTTACGGCCATGGAAAAGCTCCTGTGGCGATCGGGTTCAGGGGGCGACGTCGAGGCGTGCCAGGCGGCGCGACAGCGCCGGGAAGAAGCGCGACAGCAGCCGCGAGCCATGGGCTTCCACTCCGACCGGCACCTCGGCACGCTTGTGCTCCACCGCGTCCAGGATCGCGCGGGCGATGGTCTGCGGCTTGAGGTTGCGCTTCTGGTACAGCTTGGTGGCGCTCTGCTGCCGGCGCGCCTCCTCTTCCGGCGAGGCGCCGACGAAGCGGGTGCTCTGCGTGATGTTGGTGATCGACAGGCCCGGGCAGATGGTGCTGACCTCGATCTTGCGGTCGGCCAGTTCGGCGCGGATGCAGTCGCTGAGCATCATCACCGCGGCCTTGCTGGTGTTGTAGGCCGACATGAAGCGCGAGGGCGTGAAGCCGCCCATGGAGGCCACGTTGACGATGTGCCCCTGCTTGCCGGCGGCGATCATCTGCTTGCCGAACAAGCGCGAGCCATGGATCACGCCCCAGAGGTTGACGCGCAGAACGCGCTCCCAGTCGGCATCGCTGGTGTCGAAGAAGGAGCCCGCCACCCCGATGCCGGCGTTGTTGACGACGATGTCCGGGGCGCCCAGCTCCTTCTCGACCCAGTCCGCCAGCGACTGCATGTCCTCGATGCTGCCGACGTCGGTCTTGCGCGCCCAGGCCTGGGCGCCCAGCAGGCGCGACAGCTCGGCGGTACGCTCGGCGGCTTCCAGGTTGATGTCCACGGCGATGATGTCCGCGCCGGCTTCCGCGAACAGCAGCGAGGTCTCGCGGCCGAAGCCGGAGCCGGCGCCGGTGATCACCACCAGCTTGCCGCTGTGGGCCTTGCCGCGGCGCTCCTCGCGCACGCGGGCACGCTTGAGCGCCGCAGACTCCACGCCGCGCTCGACGAAGTCCACGAACTCCGCGGCATGGGCCGCCACCAACTCGGGATGGCTGACCTGCAGCCAGTGGCCGGCGTCCACCTCGCGGCGCCAGAGGTTGGGCACCCACTGCGGCAGGTCGTCCCAGATCTCCTGCACCATGAACTTGTCGCCGCGCGGCACGATCAGCTGCACCGGAAGCTCGGTGCGGCGCTCCTGCGGATTGAGCAGGCGCTTCACGAAATTGGCGCGGTAGAGGTTGACGCCGTTGGCGCCGTCGCGGGTCTGCGTCGGATTCGGCTCGGCTTCGGCGATGCCTTCCACCTTCTCCAGCAGCGTCGGCCAGAGCTTGTCGAGGCCGCCCTTCCACAGCGCCGGCGCCAGCACCGGCAGCTGGAACATGCCGATGTACCAGCTGTGCGCCAGCTGGCGCCCGACCTGCGCGATCTTCTCCGGCGATCCGCTGCGCAGGCGGTTCATGATCCAGTAGCTGGCGTGGTCGATGCTCGGCCCCGAGATCGAGGTGTAGGACGCGATGCGGCCCTCCATGCGCTCGGTAGTCACCGCTTCCCAGCACTGGATCGAGCCCCAGTCGTGGCAGACCAGGTGCACCGGCTTGTCGGGGCTGACGTTGTCGACCACGGCGGCCAAGTCGGCCACCAGGTGGTCCAGGTCGTAGGCCGCCGTGTGATCCGGCGTGCTGGAGCGGCCGGCACCACGCACGTCGTAGGCCACCACGTAGTAGCGCTGCGACAGGATCTCCGCGGTGGCCTTCCAGACGCTGGCGGCGTCGGGATAGCCGTGCACCAGCACGATGGTGGGCTTCTTCTTGCCGGGCTTGCCCCATTCGTACACGGCGAGTTCGATGCCGCCCGACTGGACGATCTGGCTGGGTGTCATGACTTGCTCCTCGGATGCTGTTGTTCTACGCCGCCTGCTTCCACAGGCCCCGCTGCGCCCAGCGCCGCACGTGCGGCACGTCGTCATCCAGCCAGAAGGCGTCGGTATCGGTCACCACCAGCAGCTCCTCCCACTTGGCGCCCACCTCGCGGAAGCCCAGGTGCGGCTCCACCGCCCAGAGGCCCGGCGTCGGCACGTGATTGGAGGCATCGCTGCTGTTCCAGATCGGGTTCCAGCCTTCACGGGCGCCGCGGATCTTGTCGCGCAGCAGCTCGCCGATGTTGCGCACGCCGAAGTTGGCGATTTTCAGGTGGCTCTTCTTGCCGTCGTCCTTCAGCTTCTCGATGCGGTGCGCCAGCGTCTCGAAGGGATAGGCCTTGTGGCGCGGATCGTAGCCGTGCCGGGCGCAGAGCGCGTCCACGGCGCGGCTGATCTCGGCCAGCGGACGGCGCGCCCTGACCTGCTCCAGGATCAGCTGGCGGTACTCGATCAGGTCGTCCATCAGGCGATCCAGGATCGCGTTCCGGCCGATCACGCCGCAGTAGCCGATGTCGGCGGTGCAGCCCTGGATGGTCGGAGCGCAGTCGAGGATGAAGGGCATGTTCTCTTCCAGGCGGCGCAGGCCGGGATAGAACGCCGGATTGAAGCCGCCCAGCTGCTTGAACGCGATCAGGCCGCGGAAGGCGGTGCGATCGCCGAACCAGGCGAAGGGCTCATGGAAGCAGTCGTCCGCGCCGTGATCGAGCAGGTATTCCTTCATGCGCGCGGCGACGAAGCGCTCGGTCATGCCCGGCTTCATCTCGGCCGTGATGGCCTCCGCGCAGTCGTAGGCCAGCCGCTGGGCCTTGCGGAACCCGGCCAGTTCCTCGGCCGACGGAATCCATGCTTCGCTCATGTCCCTCTCCCGGACAAATGTGACATCAAACAGTGTCACAATACACCCCGGATGTCATTGCCCGCCAGCCCCGGCGGGCTGGCGAGAAGGCCATTGCCGAGTGAGCTCCCGGCGGCATGGCAAGTCAACCGGCAGCCGCCGGGCGGCATCCGGCGCGCCTGCGTCGCGAGGGCCGTTCAGAATTCGTCGGCAGACATCGCCAGGCAGGTGTCGTCCAGCCGGGCCAGCAACTCCGCCTGCCGCGCCGCCTTGGGCAGCTCATAGCGGAAGAAGTAGCGGCAGGCGCGCAGCTTGCCGGCATAGAAGGCGCGGTCCGCCGCTCCGGCCCCCGCCAGCGCCGCCTGCGCCTTGCTCGCCTGCTCCAGCCACAGCCAGGCGATCACCGTGTGGCCCATCATCTCCAGATAGAGATGGGCGTTGGCCAGGAACAGGTCCAGCTTGCCCTGCAGCGCCGCCTGCCCCAGCGTCATCGTGACCTGGGCGGCGGTGTCGGCGGCCTGCTTCAGGGCCTGCGCGTACTCCGCCAGCTCCGGCACTGCCGACGCGGCCTTCACCGTGGCACCGATGCGGCCCAGCAGCAGGCGCAGCGCCGCGCCGTTGTGCATGGTCACCTTGCGGCCCAGCAGGTCCAGGCCCTGGATGCCGTTGGTGCCCTCGTGGATCGGGTTGAGGCGGTTGTCGCGGTAGTAGCGCTCCACCGGGTAGTCGCGGGTGTAGCCGTAGCCGCCCAGCACCTGGATCGCCAGCTTGTTCGCCTCCAGGCAGAAATCGCTGGGCCAGGCCTTGGCCATCGGCGTCAGGATTTCCAGCAGCAGGTGCAACTCTTCCCGCCGCTTCGGGTCCTGCTCGATGGATTGCTCGTCCACCAGCTTCGCGCAGTACAGGCACAGCGCCAGGCCGCCCTCGACGTAGGCCTTCTGCTGCAGCAGCATGCGGCGCACGTCCGAGTGCTCGATGATCATCACCGGCTTGCTGGCCGGGTCCTTGGCCGAGGCGGGCCGGCCCTGCGGACGCTGGCGCGCGTAGTCCAGCGAGAACAGGTAGCCGGCATAGCCCATCGTCGCCGCGCCCATGCCGACGCCGATGCGGGCCTCGTTCATCATGTGGAACATGCAGGCCAGGCCCTGCCCCGGGCTACCGACGATCTGCCCCACGGCCGGCACCGTCTCGCCGAAGTTCAGCGCGGTATTGACCGTGCCGCGATACCCCATCTTGTGGTTCAGGCCCGCCAGGCGCACGCCGTTGCGCGCTCCCAGGCTGCCGTCCGGGTTGACGCGATGTTTGGGCACGATGAACAGCGAGATGCCCTTGACGCCGGCCGGCGCGCCGTCGATGCGCGCCAGCACCAGGTGCACGATGTTCTCGGACAGATCGTGCTCGCCGCCGGAGATCCACATCTTGTTGCCGACCAGGTGGTAGCTGCCGTCGGCCTGGGGAATGGCGCGCGTGCGGATATCGCCCAGCGAGGAGCCGGCCTGCGGCTCCGACAGGCACATGGTGCCGAACCAGCGCCCCTCCAGCATCGGCTTCATGTAGCGCGTCTGCTGCTCCGGCGTGCCGTGGGCACGCAGCAGGTTGGCAGCGGCCGAGGTCAGGAAGGGATAGCCGGAGGTGCCGCAGTTGGCGGCCACGAAGATGCCGTTGGCCGCGGCCACCACCGCATAGGGCAGCTGCATGCCGCCATGCCGCTCGTCGAAGGCCGCCGACATCCAGCCGCCTTCGACGTAGGCGTCCAGCGCCTCGCGCACCTCGGGGATGATGTGCACGCGCTCGCCGTCGAAATGAGGCTCGTTGGCGTCGAGCTTGGCGGCATGGGGCAGGAACTTCTGCTCGGCCAGCTTCATCGCGGCGTCGAGCACGCCGTCGAAGGCCGCCCGGTCGTGCATCGCGAAACGCGGTGCGCCGGTGAGCCCGCCGATATCCAGCAGCTCGTAGAGCATGAAATCCAGGTCACGGCGGTTCATCAGCTGCGGCACGTCTTCTCCTCCGGCTCGCGGACAATAAAAAAGGCGGCGGATACATGGTCCGCCGCCTCCATCATATCGGCCAGGGCCGCCGTGCGCGGCCCTGGCTCGGCGAAGCGCGCTTCAGTTCGACATCTGGCGCTTGGTGCCCCAGGACACCAGCTTCTGGTAGCCGGTGGGCAGGAAGCGCACCATCGCGTCGAAGGCCACGGCATCGGGGCCGACCAGCACGCGGCGGCTGTCCTTCTGCACGGCCTTGAGGATGGTCCTGGCGGCCGAGTTGGCGGTGGTGATGAAGAGCTTCTCGAAGTTGGCCTTGGCTTCCTTGTCGTTCCTGCCGGTGAAGTCCTTCATGTTGTCGGAGAAGCGCGCGGCGGCGGCGATGTTGGTCTTGATGCCGCCCGGGTGCACGCTGGTGGCGGAGACGCCGCAGCGGGCGATGTCCAGTTCCTGGCGCAGCGACTCGGTGAAGCCGCGCACGGCGAACTTGGCGGAGTTGTAGGCCGACTGCGACGGGATGCCCGCGAGGCCGAAGATGCTGGAGGTGTTGATGATGTGTCCCTCGCCCGCCGCCTTGAGGTGCGGCAGGAAGGCCTTGGTGCCGTAGACCACGCCCCAGAAGTTGATGCCCATGAGCCATTCGAAATCCTCGTAGCTCATGCCCTCGATGGTGCTGCCCAGGGCCACGCCGGCATTGTTGAAGATCAGGTTGACCTTGCCGTGATCGGCCACCACCTGGTCGGCCCAGGCATAGACCGCCTCGCGCTTGGCCACGTCGAGCTTCTGCGAGGTGACCTTGACGCCGTAGGCGCGCGCCAGGGCGGCGGTCTCGGCCAGGCCGGCCTCGTTGACGTCGCTGATGGCGACGCTGCAGCCGGCCTTGGCCAGTTCCACGGCCAGTTCACGGCCCATGCCCGAAGCGGCGCCGGTGATCGCGGCGACCTTGTTCTTGAACGACTTCATGAATCCCCTCTCTTGTCGAATGCCGCCGCCCAGGGGGCGGCGGATGAAAACCTATACAGCGAATGATGTAATGATAGCGCCGCTCAGGCCTTGGCCGTGGCGACGCGGGGCTCGGTCTGATAGTCCACCAGCTCCACCTGGCGGGTCAGTTCGCGGAAGCGGAAGGTGAAGCCCGGCCACAGCGTGGTGTTCTTGCCGGCCTCGTTGACGTACCAGCTCTTGCAGCCCGACTGCCACACCGCCTTGCCCAGCTTCTGCTGCAGGCCGGCGTTGTAGCGCGCCTGCGCCTCGGGGCGAACCTCCAGGCTGCGCAGCCCGTCCCGGCGCATGGCCTGCAGCGCATCCAGCACGTACTGGATCTGCGATTCGATCATGTAGACCATCGAGCTGTGGCCCAGGCCGGTATTGGGGCCCATCAGCACGTAGAAGTTCGGGAAGCCGGCCACCGTGGTGCCCTTGTAGGCCTCCGGGCCGTCGGTCCAGGCATCCAGCAGGTCCTGCCCGCCGCGGCCGAAGATCGCTCCGCGCGGCATCGGGTCCTGCGCCTTGAAGCCCGTGCCCAGGATGATGGTGTCCACCTCGCGCTCCACGCCGTTGACATCGACCACGCTGTGGGCGCGGATCTCGCGGATGCCGTCGGTGATCACGTCGACGTTGGCGCGCGACACCGCCGGGTAGAAGTCGTCCGAGATCAGGATGCGCTTGCAGCCGATGGTGTAGTCCGGCGTCAGCTTCTTCCGCAGCACCGGGTCCTTGACCTGGCGGCGGATATGGCCGCGAGCCTGGCGCTCCACCAGCTTCATCACGCGCGGGTTGATCACGAAGCCCAGCACGCGCGATTCCAGCATCCAGTAGATGCTGTTGCGCAGCGCTCGCTGCGCCGCCGGGAAGCGCCGGAACAGCAGGCGCTCGGCCGCACTGATCTCGCGGTCCGGCTTGGGCAGGATCCAGGTCGCGGTGCGCTGGTACAGGTCCAGGCGCGCCGCCTTCTGCGCCACCTTGGGCACGAACTGGATCGCAGACGCGCCGGTGCCGATCACCGCCACCCTCTCGCCCTCCAGGTCATGGCCATGGTCCCAGTGGGCGGAGTGGAACATCTTGCCCTTGAACGCTTCCAGGCCCTTGATCGACGGGAACGCCGGCGTGGACAGGCCGCCCATGCCCGACACCAGCACGCTGGCGCTGTAGGTTTCGCCGGCGCGCGTGGTCACGTTCCATAGCGCGTCCTTCTCGTCGTACTCGGCTCGCACCAGTTCGGCGTTGTAGCGGATATGCGGCAGCAGGCCGTACTTCCTGGCGCAGTGCTGCAGGTAGGCCTTGATCTCCGGCTGCGGCGCGAACATGCGCGACCAGTTCGGGTTGGGTTCGAAGGAATAGGAGTAGAGGTGCGACTGCACGTCGCAGGCGCAGCCGGGGTAGCTGTTGTCGCGCCAGGTGCCGCCGACGTCGCCAGCGCGTTCCAGGATGGTGAAGTCCTCGAAGCCGGCCTGCTTGAGCTGGATCGCCATGCCCAGGCCGGAGAAGCCCGTGCCGACGATCAGTACCGACAGCCCTTTGCCGCCCCGACCGCCCCTGGAATCGAATGCCATGGCCCGCTCTCCTCGACGCATAAATTGACAATCAGTGTTGTCAATTTACATTTGACAACATCTCATGTCAACATGTCGCCATGAGCCCCGCCACGGACCCGCCGAAACGCCGTACTTTCAGGGGCTTGCCCCTGGAACAGCGGCAGCGCGAGCGCCACGAACGCTTCATGGAGGCCGGCCTCGCCCTCTATGGCGTCCGCGGCTACCACGGCGTGACCGTGCGCGAACTCTGCACCGAGGCCCGGCTGACCGAGCGCTATTTCTACGAGTCCTTCAAGGACCGGGAGGCCCTGTTCGGCGAGGTCTACCAGCGCCAGGTGGAACAGCTCCGGGGGCGCGTACTCGAGGTCATCCGCCGCCACCAGCCCGACCCGCGCGCCATGGCCCGGGCCGGCCTGGAAACCTTCTTCCAGGGCCTGCGCGAGGACCCGCGCTGCGCACGCATCCTGTTCGTGGACGTGCTGAGCATCAGCCCGGCGATGACCGAACAGTCGCGCCAGGTCACCTCGGGGCTCAGCGGCTTCCTGCTGCAGTTCACCCAGGCGCTCTACCCCCAGCTCAAGGGCAGCGGCCTGGATCCGCAGATCATCGCCACCGGCCTGGTCGGCGCCTGCATCAACGTCGCCATGCACTGGGTCTACGACGGCTTCGAGCAGCCGGTGGAATCGGTGCGGGACAACTGCTACGCGCTGTTCGAGGCGATGATCCTGTCCTGGTCTGTCAAGACTTCTACCGCCGGCTGAGCATGCGATAATCCCCGCATCCCGGCGCCCCCGCTTTCCGCGGCGCCGACTCCCCTGATGCAAGACGCGCGACAGCTCCTGTCGCCCGTGGGTAACCGTCGCCATGTGGTTCAAGAACCTGCAGGTCTACCGTCTCCCGCCCGGCTGGGCGATGTCGCCCGGCGAGCTGGAAGAAGAGCTGGCGCGCCAGCCCCTGACGCCCTGCATGGGACAGAACCTGCAGTCGCGCGGCTGGGTCGCGCCGCAGGGCGAGGTGCCGCTGGTGCGCTCCATGGAGCGCCAGCTGATGATCGCCCTGGGCACCGAGCAGAAGCTGCTGCCGGGCTCCGTGGTGCGCCAGCACGCCGACGAGCGCGCCGCCCAGATCGAACAGGTCAAGGGCTACAAGCCGGGCAAGAAGATGATGCGCGAGATCAAGGACCAGGTGATCATGGAACTGCTGCCGCGCGCCTTCGTGCGCCGCCGCAGCCTGCGCGCCTGGATCGACCCCACCGGCGGCTGGCTGGTAGTGGACGCCAGCGCCCCGGCCAAGGCCGAGGAGCTGGTGGAGATGCTGCGCAATACGCTCAACGGCGAACTCGCGGTCACGCTGCTGGAGCCGGCGCAGGCGCCCTCCGCCCTGATGACCGGCTGGCTGTCCTCGCGCGAGGCGCCGGGCCGCTTCGAGCTGGGCGACGAGTGCGAGCTCTGCGGCACCGACGAAAGCAAGCCCACGGTGCGCTACGTGCGCCACGGCCTGGAAGGCGAGGATATCCGCCGCCACATCACGGAGGGCAAGTTCGCCACCAAGCTGGGCCTGACCTGGAACGACAAGGTCAGCTTCGTGCTGACCGAGAAGCTGCAGATCAAGAAGGTGAAGTTCCTCGCCGTGCGCGAGACCGAGAACGAGACCTCCGATCACCCGGAGGAGCAGTTCGACATCGACTTCGCGCTGATGAGCGGCGAGCTGTCGCTGCTGCTCAAGGACCTGGCGGAAGCCGTGGGCGCGCCGCTCTCCGGGGGCAGCGAGCGCAGCATGAAGCACGAGATGGCAGAGGCCTAAGCCTCCCAACTGCGGTCGCGCACGGCTCGGGCATCTGTTCCGCCGCAGCGCTGGAATTCACGCGTGAACGAGGCCGGGTCCTGGTAACCCAGGAACTCCCCGATGTCCTGCACCGACATCTGCGGCCGCTCCAGCAGGCCCCAGGCCTCCGAGCGCCGCGCCTCGTCCACCCGCTCACGGTAGCTGGTGCCGTCGGCGGCCAGATGCTGCTTGAGCGTGCGCACCGATACTCAGAGCCTGGAGACCACGACCTTGGCGGTGGAATAGCCCGCGCCGGGGCGCCCTGCCTTCGGCGCCAGCACGCGCTGGCGCATGCGCGGGCCCATTTCGTGGGCGCAGGCCGGCCGCCGGCGCGATGAGGATCCGAAGCCCCCCCGGCGTTGCCGCCGGGGAGTCGCTTCGCAGGATTGCCGAGTCAAACACCGTCGTTCTCAGGGCGAGGTGTTGCGCAGCACCGACAGCTGGCCGCCCGCACCGGCAACGGCGATGTCCGGCTTGCCGTCGCGGTTGTAGTCGGCCACTACCGGGGTCTGCGGCTGGTTGGTCACGCTGAGGTTCAGTGGGCCGCTGAGGCTGCCGGCACCGTTGTTGGTGTAGACCATCAGCTTGCTCGTGACCACCGCCGATACCACGATGTCACGGTCGCCGTCGCCGTCAAAGTCGGCCATGCGGATGCCCACCGGGCCTCCGATGCCGAAGTAGCGTTTTGTCGGCTGGTAGTTGCCCACACCGTTGGACAGCACCACCGACATCGAGAAGGAGAACGAGTCAGCCGAGGCCAGGTCGTCGATGCCGTCGCCGTTGAGGTCGCCGGCGGTGATATCCTCGGCGATGAAGCCCAGGAAGGCCGTGGCTATCTCGGTGAAGCTGCCGTCGCCGTTGCCGCGCATGATGATCGCGCGCTGGGCCACGTCGTCGATGATGGCGATGTCCGCGATGCCGTCGTTGTTGAAGTTGCCGCGGGCGGTGGAGCTGATGACGGTGTAGACCGGGCTGGTCGGGCCATCGACGAAGTCGCCATCGCCCTGGCCAAGGAAGGTCTTCACGCCCCCAGGCGTCGGTGCCACGATGTCAAGACGGCCGTCGTTGTTGGTATCGAACACGTAAGCCTGCACCTGACCCGAGACCACCAGCGTACGGCGGCTCAGCTCGGTGAAGCTGCCGTTGCCGTTGCCACGCAGGATGATCAGCTGCATGCCGGTGGCCACGGCCACATCGACCTTGCCGTCGCCGTCGAAGTCGCCCGCGCCGACCGAGCCGGTGCTCGTGCTGAGGTTGGTCACGATCGCCGGGCCGAAGCCGCCGCTGCCGTTGTTGAGCATCGTGCGGATGCCGGTGCCCCACCAGTCGGCCATGACGATGTCGGCATCGCCGTCATTGTCCAGGTCGGCCTGGACCATCGCCTCGGCTGCAGGGCCAGGGCCGCCGGCGCTGCCGGTCGCGTAGTTCACTGCCGGCGCGAAGCTGGCTGCAGCCACAGCCATCGCGCTCATTCCCAGTGCCGCCATGCCGGCCAGCGCCGTCCATCCCCTTGTCGCATTCATCCGCATCTCCATGTCCGAAACTCCATTTCCCGTAGGTGGCAATACATCAAACCGGCGTCCAGCCCGGCGCCGTCTCTCTCCATCCACGCCGGCGCTGCAGCACCGCGTAGAGCGGTTCCTGTCCGGAATGCCTGCCGGACTCAGGGCACCCCGCAACGCGAAGGTGCCTTGCCCAGCGGCGCGCCGGTGTCGAGCGAGCCTCGCCGCTCGGAGAGCCGGGCGCCGTCGGGGCCGCCCGCGCGGCCCCACCAGTTGCCGCGCAGCAGCACGTCAAGTCCCTCAGTGGTCGCGTCATGTCTGGCACGGCCGGCAATGCAGTTGCCGCCGCGGCTGCCGAGGGCGCCCCCGCCGAAGTCCACGCTGGCTGTTTCGATGCGCCCGAGGTTGATCTTCTTGAAGGCCAGCGCGCTGTCGCCGGCACCGCGGAAATCGCTGCTCTCCACGCGTAGCCGCAGTTCCCGCAATGGCGCGATCACGCCCACGACGAGGTTGCTGTAGGCGTTGTTGCGGAAGCTGGAATCGACCACCTCGACATCGATCAGGCCATCGGACAGTCCGCCGTTGAGCAGGGATACGCCACTGAGGATCGTGAGCCCGTTGTTGCAGTTGGAGAAGTCGCTGTCGCGCACGCGCAATACCGTGGTGTTGTCGGCGCCGTCGCTGCCGACGAGAATGCATTCGCCCAGGTTGAAGGGCAGCGGCTGCGCATCCGGGCTGCCGGGACGCTCGGTGGTGTCGCGGACGATGACGCGGTCCAGTTCCAGGATCAGCGTCGAACCGCTGCCGAGGTTGTCCTGCTGCAGCATGTCGCCGGGATTGTCGACGAAGGAGCTATCGTTGATACGCATCTCGCCATGTGCCGGGCCGTGACTGATGACGGCCTCCATGCCATTGCAGGAGAAACCACCGATGCCGTGCTCGAAGACATTGCGATCGATGGTCCATCGGGCCAACGCGTTGTCGGCCAGGTTCATGAACAGGCCCTCGCAGTCGGCGCCGGGGCCGCCGATGAAAGTCTGCTTGTTGTTCACCGACATTGCCTCCAGGCGTGCGTTGCCGGTGATCTGCGTGGTGATGGCATGCACCAGGTGGAATTCCTGCGTCTCGCCCAGCGGGCCCTTATGCAGCTCCGTCACGAAGTTGCCGGAGATGTCGGCGCGGTAGTCGGCCGAGCCCTTGATGCGCAGGTCGATGCCGTTTCCGCAGGCGGCGTGGTGTACATGGTTGTCGAGGATGCTAACCTCGCCCTCGCCCTCGTCGGCATCCACCATGATCCCGGCCCAGCCGGCCGGCAGGACCAGCGGCACGCCGAAGTACGGCAACCGCGTCGGTGCGGTGAAGCGCTCCACCGTGAAGCCGACCGCGCAGCGCGTGTTGTAGCCGGATACATCGTTGCCGCGAATGACCGCGCCCGGCACGTTGATCCCATAGATGCCGCCGCGCGAGGCCGAGGCGATCACCAGGTTGCGTACCTCGCTGCTTGGCGCCAGCCGCACGGCGTCGCCGCGCTGGCGCAGCGGATTGCTGTTGGCGATGCGCGGCAGTGAGGCGAGTTCGCTGACGCCCGCCACCGCCGCATCGGAGCGCTTGCGCACCACCGCCGGCCCGCCACCGATCAGCCGCTGCCCATGCTGCAGGGCGATGCCGCCCTCCAGCGGAGCCATGCCAAGCGGTGCTGGCAGCACCACCAGGGTGTCGCCCGGCGCGGAAGCCCGCTCCAGTTCCGCCAGCGAGCTGAAGGGACGCTGCCGGCTGCCGTCACCGCCCTCGGGCGCCTCGGCACTGACGTAAAGCGTCTTGCCGGACGAAACAACCGCCTCGTCATTGGAGCCACTGCCCGCGCCGCAGCCCGCCAGCAGCAACAGCGGCAGGAACCAGAGCGCGGATTTCATGGCGTGGCCTGCAGGGCGGACACCGGCACGACAGGGATGACCACGCTGGACGGATATTGCGCGTCGCCATAGATTCTCATAACGCCGGCCAGGGACTGCAGCAGATTCGGGATCGGCATCATCGCGAAGGGGAAGTTGCTGGCCCCCACCGAGATGCGCAGGCGATGCCCCTTGCGGATCAGGGCGCTGGTCGGAAACACCTCCACCGGCACATGGACGAGATTGCCGATACCCACGGTTTCCACCGAGTCGGCGGTGAAGGGATGCCAGGGCTGGATCATCTGGCCGTCGAGCCAGCGCGAGCGGCTCGCGTCCACCGCGCGCAGCGAGGCCGTCTGCAGTCCGCTGCTGAGCGAGCGCGCGTTGCCGTTCGGCTCCAGGTCGGAGACCCTCACCACCAGGCCCGCATCCAGCGCCGTGGTCGATATCCAGATGTCGGCCTGGATCGGGCCGTTGATGTACAGGTCCTGTTCCAGCGGCGCTGTGTCGAAGGTCGCTTCCAGGGTCTGCGCCAGGTTGTCGCTGTACCAGCAGGGCAGCGGCGCGTAGGCCACGATGCCGATCGCGATCTGCATGGCGCTCTCGGAGCAGACGCCGTTGAAGGGTTGCTGGATCACGGTGGCCGGCGCCGCGCCGGCGGCGGGCGTTTCCTCCGCCAGCGAACCGCCCTGCAGGTAGAGGCGCTGCGCGCGCGCCTGCGGATGCGGCCAGTCGCTGCTGGTGTCGAAGCGCTCATGGCCCCACACCCACTGCGTGACATTGGGCAGGTGCTCGGCGCCATTGGGAATGTCCTTGAGATAGCGGTCGAACCACATCATCGCGATGTGATCCAGCGAGGGCACGCCATCCATCGGCAGGCCGGTGCCGGTGGCGGCCTCCAGGTGATGCCAGGGGCCGATCAGCAGCTTGGCCGTGGTATGCCCCTTCAGCGCCTCGTAGTTCAGTGGCTCGCTGCGCTGGAAGATGTCGAAAAGGCCGCCAACGATGAAGGTGGGCACCTTCACGCCACGCGCGACTTCCAGCGGCGCCTTGTCGGCCCAATAGCCGTTGTCGTAGGCAGTGTCCGGCTCGGCGGCGAGCACGCCCAGCGTGCGTGGCACCAGGAAGCCGTTGAGGCCCAGCAGATGATCCGCCACGGCAGCGGCGTACTGCGCCGGCTGGTCATGGAACGCCGGATTGACCGTGGCCAACGCCGTCACCACCGCCATCCAGGCCGGCAGGAAGGCGATACTGCCCTGCCCGCCCACCAGCACCACGTCGCGGTAGATGTCGCCATGCGGCACGATCGGGAACACCGCCTTGATCGCCGGGTGCCCGCCCTTCGCCGCCAGCAGCGCGGTGGTGGCGGTAGCGGAGATGCCCCACGTGCCGACCACGCCATTGCTCCAGGGTTGCCGGATCACCCAGTCGATAACCTGCGGGTAGTCCTGCTGCTCGCGTGCGCTGAAGGGGTCCCAGCCACCACCGGAGCGGCCGGTGCCACGCACGTCGACTTGCACGTGGTTGTAGCCGCGCTTCACGAAGTAGGGATTGATCGCGCCGCCCAGCGAGACGTAGGCGGTGACGTTCTTGTTGTACGGCGTGAAGGTCACGATGGTCGGAAGCGGCGAGCTTTCCGCGGTGCCATCCGCGCCCGTCGGCCGCACCACCTGCAGCGAGATGGCGGTGCCATCGTCCATCGTCAACACGATGTTGTCGTGCTTGACGGTGCCGGCGTAGGTCTCCGGCGTCTCGTAGTCCACCCAGCCGGCGGCGCCGCTGCTGCGCGGAGCCGGGCTGCGCCGGGCCGGCTCGGAACGCGTGCCCAGCGTGGTCGCCAGGCCGCGGGCCATCGGCGTTTCGCTGCCACCACCCTCCACCTTCGAAGAACTGCCGCAGCCGGCGAGCACCAGCAGTGCCGCGCCCAGCAGCGGAAGCAGCTTCGGCTTGGGCGTCTTCTCCATCCTCATGCGCACCCCTGAGCCTTTGTATCCACTTGGATACCTAAAGTATCCAGTTGGATACCTTCCGTCAAGCAGGTACAATCGGCGACATGGAAACGGATGGCCCTACGCAACCCGGCGGCAAGCAACGCCTCATCGAAGCCGCGTTCCGGCTCGCGGCGCGCAACGGCAACTCACTGTCTTCACTCGGATTACGTGAACTGGCCCGCGAGGCCGGGCTCAACCACAACACCTTCTATCGCCACTTCGAGACACTGGAAGACCTGGGGCACGCCGCCGCCGCCGAGGTGGCAGGCAAGTTCATGGCGGCCATGAAGGAGATCCGGCGCAATGCCGCGCGGCACGCCGACGCCTCGGTTGGCGCAGCGGAGTATTTCCTGGACTGGGCGCGCGACAACAGCAGCGTGCTGAGGATCGGCGTGCGTGAACTGCATAACGCCGAGTCGCCGATGCGCAAGGCGATGCAGCGGGTGATCCACGAGATCGCGACCGAGAGCGTGGATCAGATCACCAGCATGAAGCTGGTGCCGGGCGCAAAGCCGGATGCCCTGCTGCAGGCCACCACCTCGATCACCTACTACATGTGCTACCGCGCGCTGGACTACCTGGAGAGCCCGCGTCAGCGCCGCGTGATCCGCGACGACCTGGTGAGCTACATGCGCGCCCAATTCCTGGGCCGCCTGGCCCTGCAGCAGGCTGCCAAGAAGCCTTTCGAGGCTTAGGATAACTCGCGCGCGACGCCGCGCATGCCTTCCTCCAGCGACACCGCCGG
The DNA here is from genome assembly GCF_002930645.1 of Solimonas fluminis. GTDB lineage: Bacteria > Pseudomonadota > Gammaproteobacteria > Nevskiales > Nevskiaceae > Solimonas_A > Solimonas_A fluminis. The sequence goes on from NZ_PSNW01000001.1 coordinate 217,027, forward strand.
CTCATAACCGAGCAGCCGCCGTGCCTTTTCGATGGAGTAGGCACCGCGGCGGCGCAGGAAGTGGATGCCCGCCGCGCTTGCCGGCGGCTTGCGGCCCAGCAGCCGGTACAGCCAGGCCAGCAGGCCGACGACGGCAATCAGCAAGGCTCCCGGCGCCGTCGGCACCCGCTCGCGCCCCAGCAGGCGCGCGTGGTACGCGAAGAATTCGCGGCATTCGGTGGCGACACCGTCGGAGATCGTGAAGCACTCGCCGCCTGCCTTCCTCTCCAGCGCCAGGAAGACGCCGTCGAGCAGGTTGTCGACGTGGACATGGTTGATCACGCCGCGCCCGCCGTCCGGCAGCATGAACAGGCCCTGCTTGAGCAGCTGCAGCGGTCGCAGCACCCAGGGAACGCTACCGGCACCGTAGACATCGCCGGGCCGGATCACGATCACCTCGAAGCGCCCCGGGCGGTGGAACTCCAGCGCCACGCGTTCGCTGCGCAGCTTGGTCTCGTTGTAGATATTGCCGTCGTCGCGGAAGGGGCCCTCCTCGGTCACCCCGTCCGGGTAGCCGAAGCCGTAGACCATCACCGAGGACAGCTGCACCAGCTGGCGCACGGCCTGCGCTTCCGCTGCGCGGCAGACCGAGCGCGTACCCTCGACATTGACGCGCTCGTAGAGTTCGCGCGCGCCGTCCTCCTCGACGATAGCCGCGGTATGGAACACGATGTCGGCCCCGCTGAAGCAGCGCTGCAGCAACACGGCGTCGTTGATGTCGCCGACGAAGACTTCCGCACCCTGCTCCCTGGCACGCTGCGCCGCCGCCGGCGAAACGTCCAGGCCCCGCACCTGCCAGCCCAGTTCCCGCGCGCGCTGCGCCATGCGCAGGCCGATGAAGCCACCGATGCCGGTGATCGCGATCGTCGTCATTTCCCCTTCTCCTGTCGGGCCATCGCCGCCCCGCCGAGCAGCAGAGCCTGCATCACATCGCTGATCGCGTCATGGAGCTGCTGCAGGCTGCCGGGATCGCCGGACATCAGCCATTCCGCCAGCAGTTCGTTGATGCCGCCAACCAGCGCCAGGCTCACCGGGTGGTAGTTGCGGCGCGGCAGCAGCCCCTGCGCCACCAGCGAATCGGCATAGCCCTCCAGCACCTGGGCGAACTCCCGGATCACCTCGCGGCGGCGCTTCTCCACCGCCGGACTCACGCCGACCACCTCCAGCACGCCAACCTGCGCACGGCGACGGTCGCGGACGTAGGTCTCGATGAAGGCCCCCATCACCTGCGGAATGCGCGCCGCCAGGTCCAGGCCCGGGCGCTGCAGCGCCTCGCGCACCGCGCCCTGGGCCTCGCGGATGATCCGCTCGTACAGCACCAGCAGCAGGGCCTCGCGGCCGGCGAAAGCCTCGTAGAAGTGACGGGTGGTGACCTTGGCGTCGGCGCAGAGCTGCTCGATCGGCGTGTTCTGGTACCCCTGGGTGGCGAACAGCTCCAGCGCCGTCGCCAGCAGGCGCTCGCGGCGTTCCTGCACGCGCTGCTCGGCATTCACGCCGCCATAGACGCGGCGCTTGGAGGGGAGGGGTTTCTTGCTCATCCGTATATTTGACAAGATTTCTTTCCCAAAATACAGTCCCGCCACTGCCGCCCTCCGGACGGCGCCCCCTACCCGTTCTCCAGCCGCTGCGAGAGGCAACGATGAGCATCCTGAACCGCATCACCACCTTCGACGGCACGCGTGACGCCCTGCGCCCCCTGGACCGCGTGGACAACGTCAAGCAGGCCTCCGGCGATTTCCGCAAACAGATGCTCGCCGGCCCCAAGGTGCGCTATTACCAGTCCTTCGAACTGGTGCGCGTGCCCTACCCGTCCAAGTACGGCTACCTGAACGCCCACACCGGCCCTTCGCCGTACATCCATCTCTGCAACCGCCTGTTCGTCATCCAGTTCGAATCCAGCGAAGGCCTCAAGACCCTGCTGGCCAGCCCGTCGGACTGGGAACACCAGCTGGAAACGCCGTTCTTCAAGCGCCTGACCGATTCCTACGGCGTGTTCGCGCCGGTGTCGGAGGCCCTGGTGTTCCGCAAGACCGATACGGTGCTGAACATCCTGAAGAAGATCGGCCTGGACCCGGCCGACGTCGACTACATCACCTACGACCACCTGCATACGCAGAACGTCACGCGCTGGCTCGGCGGCCCGGGCCGCCCCGGACTGCTGCCCAATGCCAAGCTGCTGGTGATGCGCGAGGAGTGGGAGAGCACGCATTCGCTGATCCCCTGGCAGAACCAGTGGTACTGCCCCGGCGGCATCGACGGCGTGCCGATGGACAAGGTGATCCTGCTGGACCACGACACCTCGCTGGGTGACGGCTCCGTGGCGCTGGTGCGCACCAAGGGCCATACCGAGGGCAACCATTCCATCGTGGCGCATACGCCCGAGGGCCTGAAGGTCACCAGCGAGAACGGCGTTTCCGTGGAAGCCTACGTGCCGGCGCTGTCGCCGGTGCCGGGCGTGGCGGAGTTCGCGCGCTACACCGGCGCGGAAGTGGTGCTCAACGGCAATACCGCCGAATACGCCATCGACCAGTACATCTCGATGGTGCAGGAAAAGAGCATCGCCGGGCCCAACCCGCGCGACGAGCGCTATCCCAACATCGCGCCCTCGTCCGAATCGGCCGGCTACTGGCTGTTCCCGCGCACCGCGCCCGGCTTCCGGGTGGGCGACCTTCAGTACGGCACCCTGCAGAAGGCCCCGCCGGCCCGCAAGGCGGCCTAGGCCCATGCCGACGAAGACCTACCTGCTGACCGGCTGTGGCTCGGGCATCGGCCGCAACACGGCGATGGCGCTGGTGCGCCGCGGCGACCGCGTCTGCGCCACCGACATCAATGCCGAGGCCCTGGCGATCCTGCGCAAGGAGCTGGCCTCCCCGGAGAACCTGCGCACCGAACTGCTCGATGTGCGCGATCCGCAGGCCTGGGAAACCCTGGTGGCGGCGCTGGCCACCGACTGGGGACGGCTGGACGTGGTGATGAACATCGCCGGCTACCTCAAGCCCGGCTATGTGCACGAGGAAAGCGCCGAGGAAGTGCACCGCCATTTCGACATCAACACCAAGGGCGTGGTCTTCGGCACGCAGGCGGCGGCCCGACAGATGCTGCGCCAGGGCGGCGGGCATATCGTCAACATCGCCTCGCTGGCCGGCATTGCGCCGGTGCCGGGCCTGAACCTCTACAGCGCCAGCAAGTTCGCGGTGCGCGGCTACAGCCTCTCGGCAGCCCTGGACCTGGCGCCGCGCGGCGTGAAGCTCACGGTGATCTGCCCGGACGCGGTACAGACGCCGATGCTGGACCTGCAGGTGGACTACGAACAGGCGGCGATGACCTTTTCCGGCAACGCCAGGGCGCTGACCGCCGAGGACATCACCCGCGCGATCCTGAATGCACTGGACAAGGCACCCATCGAGATCACGCTGCCAGCCTCGCGCGGCCGGATCGCCAAGCTCGGCAGCGCCTTTCCCGGGCTCAGCGGGTCGCTGCTCAAATGGCTGCAGTCCCGCGGCCGCAAGCGCCAGCAGCAGCGGGCACAGGCCCGCTGAGCCTCAGCGTACCGTCGCCACCTGCAGGCGGCGGTACTGCCCTCGCTTGATCGCGACATATTCCTCGCGCGTGCCGTCTTCCTTGAGCTGGCGCGGATATTCCTCCACCGCGTCGAGCCAGCGCTGCAGGCTGCGCTCGAAGCGCTGGCCCTCGGGCACCGACAACTCGGCCAGGTGGGACTCCAGGGCAAGGTAGTAGCGCATGGCGTTGCGCTCGATGCCGCCGCGCAGGCCGCCGATGTAGCCCTCGCCCTGCGGCGTGAATCCGACCTTGTTGCGGCCCTTGGTGCTGAGATAGGCCTGCGTCGCCATCCGCGAGGCGAAGCTCGGGACATAGGAATACGAGAAATGCAGGAAGGTCTTGCCTTCCTCCACCGGCACGGCCTCCACCAGGATGCGGTAGTCGCGCGTGCCGACCGGCCCCTTGTCCGCTTCCAGGCGCAGCTGCAGGAAGCCTTCGTCGGCCTGCATGCGGCGGAACTCGAACTCGGCGTAGTACGGCGCCTCGCCCGAGGCCTCCAGGCGCGCGCCGAGATTCATCGCCAGCTTCGGCGCCGCGGCATCGCCGACCACGCGGCAGCCGGCGACGTTGGGATGCACCATCATCGCTTCGCACCAGTTCTCGGGATCGGCCAGCGCGGAGCTGACCGTCGCCAGCGGCTTGCCGATCACGGCGTGGATTTCGCCTTTCAGCGCGCCCTCCGACTCTGCAGATTGCAGGATCATCGGACGCTTGAACGGACTCCCCTGCAGGCGCTCGGCGCTGGACTGGTAGGTGGCCGCGAGCGCCGCGGCGGAGGGCTCGGGTGCCGGAGCGGCCAGCAGGACACCGGTCCAGGCGGCAGTCAGCAGCCAGAGGGATCGGTATGCGAGGGTCCAGCGCATTTTCGGGGATGCCATGTTCATTGTGACCGAGCCTCGATGACGGAGGTTCGCAGGCTTCATGCTGCTGCAACGGCATGAACATCGCATGAAGCGTGCCGCCGTCCCCACGGCGGCACGCGGCAGTCCAGCCTAGCTTCTTTTCGCCGGTTTTCCAGCGGCTTTCGCCACCGGCTTCTTGGCCGGGGCCTTCTTCGGGGCGGCCCGCTTCGCAGCGGGCTTCCGCGCCGCCGGCTTCTTGGGCGCAGCCTTCTTCGCCGGCGCAGGGCGCGCATCCGCTTCGTTCTCGTCCAGCACCTGGTTGATGTGCGCGGCGTCTTCCAGGTTCTCGATCTGGTCGGAGATCAGGTCGCCGAGCTGCTGGTTGATGCGGCGGATCGCGTCGTAGACCATCGCCGCTGCCTGGCGGTTGCGCTCGCGCAGCGCCAGCTTGTCCTCGGTCAGCACCCCGGTGCGCTCCAGGAACTGGAACGGCAGGTCGGCGACCTGCAGGTGGATCTGGCCGATGGAGGACACGGCGCGGTCGATCGCCTGCTGCAGGGAGTCCTTCAGCAGTTCGAGTTTCTGCAGCTTGCTCATGGTTCTGTACCTATGGAGATCAAGAGGGTCTGGCGAGCAATGTACCCGAGCGCCGCGGCGCTGCGTATGGGTCTGCGGCCGCGCCCGTCCGCCGCCGGGCCAAGGCGACGCCTGTACACCGAATTCCGCCGTTTTGCCACACCCGCGCCTCAAGGCGTTGATTTGACTGCTGTGCTAAGTTAGGCAGCGTAAGCCGAACCGCAGTCTGATGACCACCCGCATTTCCCGCAGCCCCCGCAGCGGCGCCGACGACGGCGCCCTCGTGACCCGTTCCGAGCGCAAGCAGCGCACGCGCGGCGCCTTGCTCGACGCCGCCCTCAAGCTGATGTCGGACGGCCGCAGCTTCACCAGCCTGGGCCTGCGCGAGATCACGCGCGAGGCCGGTGTGGTGCCCACCTCCTTCTACCGGCACTTCCGCGACATGGACGAGCTGGGCCTGGCCCTGGTGGAGGAGAGCGGCCTGACCCTGCGCCGCCTGCTGCGCGAGGCGCGCAAGCAGGGCCGCCCCGACGCCGACATGGTCCGGCGCTCGGTGGAGGTCTACAAGCAGTACGTCGAGGACAACCGCCTGCAGTTCTTCTTCCTGGCCGGCGAACGCCACGGCGGCTCGCCGCTGATCCGCCGCGCAGTACGCAACGAGGCGACGCATTTCACCAACGAGATGGCCGAGGACATCCGCCAGCTCAACATCGCGCCGCAGCTGTCGTTTGCCTCGCTGCAGATGATCTGCAACCTGATCGTCTCGTCGATGTTCAACGCCGCCACCGACATCCTGGACCTGCCGCACAACCACCCGCAGGCCCACCGGGAGCTGACCGATTTCCTGGTCAAGCAGCTGCGCCTGATCTTCCTGGGCGCGACGCAGTGGAAGGAAAAGGCGCCGGACTAGTCGGCCTTCGGCGCCAGCGTCCGCAGCAGCAGATTGGACCCCACGCCGCAGATCGCGATCACGGCCGCCATCGGCAGCGCCGAGCCGTCGTGCCAGGAACCCACCACCGCCCCTGACAGCGCCGCGGCACCGTACTGGATCATGCCCAGCGAGGCCGAGGCGGTGCCGGCGTTGCGCTCGAAGGGCGCCATGGCCATCGCCGAGGAGTTGGGGAATACCAACCCCAGCGCGGCCACGCAGACGAACAGCGGCGGCAGGATCGCCGTCAGCCCGCCGGCCCCCGACAGCACCACGGCCAGCAGCGCCAGCGCCGCCAGGGCATGCGCCAGCAGGGCGCTGCGCAGCACGCGTTCCAGCGGGAACCGGTCCAGCAGCCAGCGGTTGAACTGCGAGGCGCCGATCAGGCCGAAGGCATTGGCGCCGAAGACCTTGGCGAAATGTTCCGGCGGCACCCGGTAGAGTTCGATGAACACGAAGGGCGCGCCGGCGATGTAGGCGAACATGCCGGCCTGGGCCACGGCGCCGCCCAGGGCATAGGGCAGGAAGCGGCGGTCGGAGATCACGCTCCAGTAGCCGCCGCGCGGCCCGGTCGAGGGTCCTCCGGTCTCCGGCAGCGCGCGCCAGACCGCCAGCAGGCAGCCCAGGCCGAACAGCGCCAGCACGCCGAAGATCCAGCGCCAGCCGAAGCCCAGCAGCACCCAGCCGCCCACCATTGGCGCCAGGATCGGCGCCACGCCCATCACCAGCATCAGCAGCGAGAACACCCGCGCGGCGGTCTGCGGATCGAACAGGTCGCGCACGATCACCCGCGCCACCACCATGGCGCTGCCGCCGCCCAGGGCCTGCAGCACGCGGAAGGCCATCAGCGCCTCGATCCGCCAGGCCAGCGCGCAGCCCAGCGAGGCCAGCACGTACAGCCCCAGGCCGATGTACAGCGGCCGCTTGCGGCCGTAGCGGTCGATCATCGGGCCGTACAGCAGCTGGCCCAGCGCCAGGCCGACGAAGAACGACGACAGCGTGAACTGCGCCTGCCCCTGCGAGGCGGCCAGGTCCCTCGCCAGCGTCGGCAGCGCCGGCAGGTACATGTCGATCGACATCGGGCCGATCGCGGTGGCGATGCCCAGGATCAGGATGAGGCGCTTGTGGGAGGCGGTGAGCTGCATGCAGGCGGTTCAGGCCGCCTCGGCGGCGGGTTCGGTGAAGCGGTAGACGTCCATGGCCAGGACCTCGTGGGTGACCCCGCCGAAGCGGTGCTCCGCCGCGGCGCCCTCGCCCGCCGCGCCCAGCGCGACGAACAGCGGCAGCAGGTGCTCCTCGGTCGGATGGGCCCGGGCGGCCTGCGGGGCGCGGCGACGGTAATCGAGCAGGGCCGCGATGTCACCTGCCGCGAGGCGCCCGGCGAACCAGCGCTGGAACTCCGCGACGTAGGGCGCCACTTCGGCCGTCTCCTCGAAACGCACCTCGTGCAGGTTGTGCGTGAGGCTGCCGGAGCCCAGCACCAGCACCCCTTCGTCGCGCAACGGCCGCAGGGCCAGCCCCAGCCGGTAGTGGTGCTCCGGGCCCAGGCGAGGCTGCAGCGCCAGCGGCACCACCGGCACGTCGGCCTGCGGATAGAACTCGCGCAGCGGCACCCAGGCGCCGTGGTCCAGGCCGCGTTCGACGCCATGCGCTTCGAACCCGGCATTGGCCAGCAGCTCCGCCGCCCGGCGTGCCACGGCGGGCTCGCCCGGGGCCGGGTAGCGGATGTCGAACAAGGGCTGGGGGAAGCCGCCGAAGTCGTGGATCGTCTCCGGCTGCCGCGCGGCGCCCACGGCCGGCGCGCGGGTCAGCCAGTGGGCGGAGGCCACCAGCACCGCCCGGGGCCGCGGCAGGCCGGCGGCCAGCTGCCGCCAGGCCGTGCCGGTGGCGCCGGCTCCCAGCGCCAGCATGGGCGAGCCGTGGGAGACGAACACCGAGGGCAGGCGGGTCATGACGGACTCCGGTCGATCAGGGGGCGCCAGCATGCCCCCGGGAGCCGCGCCGATGAATCCCCGTTTGTTGAATAGACATTTCAGACTATTTGAAGAATCACGCACTTGCACGCGGCCCATCTGCGGTATCTTGCGGATGACAGAGGAGATTCCGATGAGCGCCGAGCGGCATCGCCGCAGCCTCGAGACCGGGGAAATGCTGTTCCGGGAAGGCGACGGAGGCCACGAGGCCTACGTCATCGAATCCGGCTGCATCGAGATCTTCACCGGCAGTCTCGACAGCCGCCGCCGCATCGCCTGCCTGGGCCGCGACGAAATCTTCGGCGAAATGACCCTGCTCGGCGGCCACACCCGCCTGGCCTCGGCGATGGCGACCGAGCCGACCACGCTGATCGTCATCAGCCACGAATACCTGGAAGAGCGCGTGCTGGCGGCCGACCCGCTGCTGCGCCACCTGCTGCGCGTGGTGATCGCGCGCAGCCGCGACAACGTGCTGCGCCTGGCGCAGACCGTCGAGCAGGGCGGCGGCATGGCCGGCACGGCCCACGCGGCGGCCGACCGGCAGGCCGCCCTGCAGCATCTGCGCCTGGAGCAGGCCATGGCCACGGCGCTGGAGCGCAGCGAGTTCCAGCTGCACCTGCAACCCATCGTGAGACTGCGAGACGGCCGCCCTGCCGGCTTCGAGGCGCTGATCCGCTGGATCCGCCCCGACGGCAGCCGGGTGTCGCCGGGCGAGTTCATTCCCGTGGCCGAGCAGAGCGAGCTGATCTACGTGCTGGGGCACTGGATCATCCGCGAGTCCTGCCGCTGCCTGGCCGAGCTGGACCGGCAAGTGCCGGGGGCGGCCGCCTTCCTGAGCCTGAACCTGTCGCTGCGCCAGTTCGACGACCCGGCCCTGTTTCCGGTGCTGGAGGCCGCCCTGGCCGACAGCGGGCTGGACCCGCGACGCCTGCGCCTGGAGATCACCGAATCGATGATCGCCCGCGACGCGGACGCCACCCTGCAGCTGCTGCAGCGCTGCAAGGCCCTGGGGGCCAAGCTGTCGGTGGACGACTTCGGCACCGGCTACAGCTCCCTGTCCTACCTGCAGCGCCTGCCGGTGGACTGCCTGAAGCTGGACCGAAGCTTCATCGGCGAGCTGGAAACCAGCCCCGCCGCCGCCCGCATCGTCGGCGCCGTGGCCCGGCTGGCCCACGACCTGGGCATGGAAACGGTGGCCGAGGGCATCGAGACCCCGGGGCAGGCCGCCCGCTGCCGCGAGCTGGGGGTGGACTACGGCCAGGGCTTCCACTGGGCCCCCGCCCTGCCGCTGGACCGTGCGGCGCAGCTCCTGAGCCGCGACCAGGCCGCCTGAGGCGGCGGAATGCCCCCCTTTGGGGCATGGAATCGTTTGATTCCCCTTGAGATTCAGCCCTGGCGCTGGTAGGATGCGCGCCCTCATGCCCCGCCTGTGCGGGGCTTTTCGGCTTGACGCGGGAGATGAACCATCGCAGCAGAACGTGAAGACCGGCGCAACGGACAGATCAATGTACCCCGCGTACGTGTGATCGGCGCCGATGGCGAGCAGGTCGGCATCATGCTCACCCGCGACGCGATCGCCAAGGCCGAGGCTGATGGCCTGGACCTGGTGGAAGTGTCTCCCAATGCGGAGCCGCCGGTCTGCAAGATCATGGATTACGGCAAGTACCTTTACGCAAAGGACAAGGCCGCCCATGCCGCCAAGCGCAAGCAGAAGCAGATCCAGGTCAAGGAAGTGAAATTCCGCCCGACCACCGAGGAAGGCGACTACCAGACGAAGCTGCGCAACATCACGCGCTTCCTGGAAGAAGGCGACAAGGTGAAGGTGACGATCCGCTTCCGCGGCCGCGAAATGGCCCACGCCGAACTGGGCATGGAAGTGATGAGCCGTCTCAAGACGGAGCTGGATGCGCTGGCCATGGTCGAGCAGCATCCGAAGATGGAAGGCCGCCAGTCGGTCATGGTGATCGCTCCGCGCAAGCGGGCGTAACCCGCAAGGTTTTTACGGCCGCGCGCTTTCGGGGGCGGGGCCGGGAAAAGAGAAGTCCTGCCGGCTGCCGGCAGGCCCGGTCAGCTCCCCAGGGCGGGGATGTGAAACCGGCAATCGAAAGCTTTTTAGGAGTATGAAATGCCCAAGATGAAAACCGTGAAAAGCGCGGCGAAGCGCTTTGCCAAGACCGGCAAAGGCGGCTTCAAGCGCAGCCACTCGCACAAGCGCCACATCCTGACCAAGAAGTCGGGCAAGCGCATTCGCCAGCTGCGTGGCGAAGCCCAGGTGCACGGCTCCGACGTGCGTGAAGTTGCTCACATGCTGCCCTACGCCTAAGGAGATCGACGATGGCTCGTGTCAAACGTGGTGTTACCGCTCGCGCGAAGCACAAGAAGGTCCTGAAGAAGGCCAAGGGCTACTACGGCGCAAAGTCGCGCACGTATCGCTCGGCCAAGCAGCAGGTCATCAAGTCCGGCCAGTACGCCTTCCGCGACCGCCGCGTGAAGAAGCGCGAATTCCGCGCGCTCTGGATCATCCGCATCGGCGCCGCCTCCCAGGAACTGGGCCTGGCCTACAGCCGATTTATCAACGGGCTCGCCAAGGCCGGCGTCGCCCTGGATCGCAAGGTTCTCGCTGACCTCGCCATGAACGACAAGCCGGCTTTCGCCAAGCTCGTCGAGCAGGCCAAGGCCCAGCTCGCCGCTTAATCGCAGCGAACCGTCGTAGATCCGAATCAGGGGGACGGCGTCCAGCCGTTCCCCTTTTTTGTTTGTTTTTCTGGAAACTGGTGGATTCAACGGACCGTTCACACCGAGTAGCGCCGCGCAGCGTCGCGTATCGAAGTGCCCGGTGAACGTGCCTCGATACGCACGCTCCCCCTCGATACGCCGCTTCGCGGCACTCGGGGTCACGAGGCTACTCGGCATGAACGGTTTGCGGATTCCGCAGATATGAAGTCATTCATTGGTTAACGAAAGCATGAGCGAACAACTCGATCAGCTGCTGAACGAAGCGAAAAGCGCCATCGATGCGGCCTCCGACGCCCGCGCGCTGGAACAGCTGCGCGTGGACTACCTGGGCAAGAAGGGCCGCGTCACCGAACTGCTCAAGCAGCTGGGCGGCATGGCGCCGGAGGAGCGCAAGAGCTTCGGCGAGCGCGTCAACCGCGTGAAGGAAGCCGTGGTGTCCGCCATGGACGCGCGCGGCGCGACGCTGGAGCAGGCCGAGCTGGCACGCCAGCTGGCGGCTGACAGCATCGACGTCACCCTGCCCGGCCGCGGCGTGGCCCCGGGCGGCCTGCACCCCATCGCACGCACCATCCAGCGCATCGAGCAGCTGTTCAACGAGCTGGGCTTCGAGACCGTGGAAGGCCCGGAGATCGAGGACGATTTCCACAACTTCGGCGCACTCAACATCCCGGAGCTGCACCCGGCGCGCTCGATGCAGGACACCTTCTACCTGCGTGGCGGCCAGCGCGTGCTGCGCACCCACACCAGCCCGGTGCAGATCCGCACCATGAAGGCGGTGGTGGAATCCGGCCGCCGGCCGCCGATCCGCATCATCTGCCCGGGGCGCGTCTACCGCTCCGACTCCGATCGTACGCACAGCCCGATGTTCCACCAGGTGGAAGGCCTGTACGTGGCCGAGAACGTCACCTTCAGCGACCTGAAGTACGACCTGGAGACCTTCCTGTCGCGCTTCTTCGAGCGCGACGTGAAGGCGCTGTTCCGCCCGTCCTACTTCCCCTTCGTGGAGCCGGGCGCCGACGTGCACATCCGCTGGGCCGATCCGGGCAAGGGCGAGCGCTGGCTGGAAGTGCTGGGCTGCGGCATGGTGCACCCCAAGGTCTTCGAGGCCGTGGGCCTGGACCCGGAGCGCTACACCGGCTTCGCCTTCGGCATGGGCGTGGAACGCTTCGCCATGCTGCGCTACGGCGTGGACGACCTGCGCCAGTTCTTCAACAACGATCTTCGCTTTCTCGAGCAGTTCGCTTGAGAGCAGGGATCAGGGCTCGAAGAGAGATGGACGTTCCCGCCACCCGTTCACACCGAGCAGCGCCGCGCGGCGTCGTATCGAGGTGCGTGCCGAACGGTCCGGTGAATCTCTTGCCCGCCCCTTCCTGCGCACCCTGAATTCCTAGTCCCTAGGACACAAAGACAATGAAACTGAGCGAAAACTGGCTGCGCGAGTGGGTCAACCCGCAGGCCACCATCAATGAAATCTCGGACCGCCTGGTGATGGGCGGCCTGGAGCTGGAGATCGAGCCCGTGCTGGAGACGCTGCCGCAAGGCGTCGTCGTGGGCCGCATCGTCAAGGCCGAGCGCCATCCGCAGGCCGACCGCCTGCAGGTCTGCGAGGTCGACGTGGGCCAGCCGCAGAAGCTGCAGATCGTCTGCGGCGCCGCCAATGCGCGCGCGGGCATGAACGCTCCCTGCGCCGTCGTCGGCGCGAAGCTGCCGGACGGCATGGAGATCAAGCAGGCGGCTCTGCGCGGCGTGGACTCCTTCGGCATGCTCTGCTCGGCCAAGGAACTCGGCCTGGCGGAGAAGTCGGAGGGCCTGCTGGAACTGGACCACGATGCCAAGCCGGGCACCCCCATCGAGCAGTACCTGGGCCTGAAGGACAACGTCCTCAACCTGGAGATCACCCCCAACCGCGGCGACTGCCTCAGCGTGCTGGGCCTGGCCCGCGAGCTGTCGGCGCTGTACGCCATCCCGATGAAGCGCCCCAGCTTCCCGCAGGCAGTGGTCGTGGGCCATTCGCAGGTGAAGGTGGAGATCGAGGACCTGCAGGCCTGCCCGCACTACACCGGGCGCGTCATCACCAAGCTCAACCCCAAGGCCATCACTCCGGACTGGATGCGCGAACGCCTGCGCCGCGCCGGGCTGCGCAGCATCCACCCGGTGGTGGACATCACCAACTACGTGATGCTCGAGCTGGGCCAGCCGATGCATGCCTTCGACTCCGGCAAGATCTCCGGCCAGGTGCGCGTGCGCCGCGCACGCGCCGGCGAGAAGCTGGAACTGCTGAACGGCGAGACCCTGGAGTTCAACCACGGCGAACTGATCATCGCCGACGACCACGGCCCGCTGGCCCTGGCCGGCGTCATGGGCGGGCAGGAGTCCGGCGTGCAGGTCCGCACCACCGGCATCTTCCTGGAGTCGGCCTGCTTCGCCCCCACCGCGGTGGCCGCCACCGCTCGCCGCCACAAGCTGGCCTCGGACTCCTGCTACCGCTTCGAGCGCGGCGTGGACCCCGGCCTGCAGCGCTCGGCGCTGGAACGCGCCACGCAACTGATCCTGCAGATCTGCGGCGGCGAGGTGCACCCGGTGATCACCGCCGGGCGTCCGCCGGCCGAGCCGGTCACGGTGCGCCTGCGCCAGACCCGCCTGAACCAGCTGCTGGGCCACGAGATCGCCGAGAAGGACGTGGAACAGCTGCTGTCGCGCCTGGGCATCACCACCCGCCACGAGCTCGGCGGCGCCTGGATCGCCCGCGTGCCCAGCTACCGATACGACCTGCGCATCGAGCCCGACCTGATCGAGGAAGTGGCCCGCCTCTACGGCTACGACCGCATCCCCGCCAAGCCCTACGCCGCCCGCCTGGCGCCGGGCCGCCCCAGCGAGGCCGCCCGCTCGCTGAGCCGCGTGCAGGACGTGCTGGTGTCGCGTGGCTGGCAGCAGATCGTCAGCCTGTCCTTCGTCGAGCCGGGCCTGCAGGGCCAGCTCAACCCGGATGCGCGCGGCATCCCCCTGGACAACCCCATCGCCGACACCCTGTCGGTGATGCGCACCACGCTGTGGGCCGGCCTGATCCCGGCCTGGCTCTACAACCGCCAGCGCCAGCAGAACCGCCTGCGCCTGTTCGAGCAGGGCGTGGCCTTTGCCGACGTGGACGGCCAGATCGTGGAAACCAGCCGCCTCGCCGGCCTGGCCGTGGGCGCCGCCCTGCCGGAACAGTGGAGCAGCGCCGCCCGCCCCACCGATTTCTACGACCTGAAGGCCGACGTGGTGGCCCTGCTGGGCAGCACCGCCGGCGAGTACCGCTTCGAGAAGGCCGAGCACCCTGCCCTGCACCCGGGCCAGAGCGCGCGCATCCTGCGCGGCGAACGCCCCGCCGGCTGGATCGGCGCCCTGCACCCCAAGCTCGTGCGCACGCTGGACCTGCCCGAGGCCCCGCTGCTGTTCGAGCTGGATTGGGAGGTCATCCGCGACACCCGCGTGCCGGTCTCGCAGCCGCTGTCCGAGTTCCCGTCGTCGCGCCGCGACCTCGCCCTGGTGGTGCCCGAGACGGTCTCCGCGGATGCGCTGATCGCCTGCGCCAAGGCTTCCGGTGAAAATTTGTTGCAGAAAGTTTTCATCTTCGACATTTATCGGGGCGATAACTTACCTACTGCCTGCAAAAGCGTGGCTTTAGGGTTGATTTTCAATGACTATTCCCGCACCCTAACCCTAGAAGAAATCGACGCGTCGGTTGCCAGGATCACCTCGCAGCTCACGCGCGAGCTGGGCGCTGTGATCCGGCAGTAAAAAGGGGTGCAAGAACGTGGCGTTGACGAAGGCTGAGCTAGCCGATGCGCTGTTCGACGAGTTGGGTCTCAACAAGCGTGAGGCCAAGGAGTTCGTCGACCTGTTCTTCGAAGAAATCCGCGAGCGCCTGGAAGGCGGCGAGGAAGTGAAGCTTTCGGGCTTCGGCAACTTCGAACTCAGGTCCAAGAACCAGCGCCCGGGCCGCAATCCCAAGACCGGCGAGGAGATTCCCATCTCCGCGCGCCGCGTCGTTACCTTCCGTCCTGGCCAGAAGCTGCGGCTGAGAGTGGAGTTCGATGCGACCCGCCGATAACAAGCTGCCGCCGCTCCCGGAAATCCCGCGCAAACGCTACTTCGCCATCGGCGAGGTCAGCGAGCTGTGTGATGTGAAGCCGCATGTCCTGCGCTACTGGGAGCAGGAGTTTCCCCAGCTGCGCCCGGTCAAGCGCCGCGGCAACCGCCGCTACTACCAGCAGGACGACGTCCTGATGGTGCGCCGCATCCGCAGCCTGCTCTACGAACAGGGCTTTACCATCGGCGGCGCCCGCCAGCGCCTGCGCGAGATGCCCAAGGTCTCGGCCGTGGCCGCCGACGGCCTGCGCCTGGCCAACCCGGCGCCCATGCAGATGCAGGCCGGCGGCAACGGCGCCGCCAAGCCGCGCACGGCCACCCCGGCCCCGCGCCGCGCCCAGGAGATCCAGAAGCTGCGCGATGAGCTGGAATCGCTCCTGCGCCTGCTGCCGGACCCGGAGTAAGCCCGAGGCTCGCCACGCGAGCCTGATCAGGGGAATGGACTCCCCGCCTGGTTTTCCACCCCGAATCAACACCCACTTGGTCGCCCCTTACGAAGGAGCCAGGCCCGCCGTTCGTGCTGAGCCCGTCGAAGCACGAACCCTCCCCGCCGCCACGCGCTTACCCTGAGAGGGATTCGGGCATGGCGGCCCAGGCTTGATAGCGCGCCTGCTTCGGGAGCAAGAGGTCGCAGCGGCAGGGATTTTCCAGCCACGAACCGCCTCTAACGGCTTCCGCTCACCGCCCGCCTCGTTTACACTTCGCGACCCTTTAGCGGCACCGTTTCAAAAGTCGGGGCGTAGCGCAGCCTGGTAGCGCACTTCCTTGGGGTGGAAGTGGTCGGAGGTTCAAATCCTCTCGCCCCGACCAATCAATTCCGGATTCAAGCAGAAAGGCCGCCCCCGGGCGGCCTTTTTGTTGCGCGCGGAACCGGTCAATATCCGCGCATCCGATCTTCCCCACAGACCCGCACATGACCCTTCGCAGCGTCGTCCTCGCCCTCTGCTTGTTCCCCTTCGCCGCCCCGGCCGCCGACTGCCTGAAGCTGCAGACCAAGTCCCTGGGCGAGATGAGCATCCCCCTGCCCGCCGTGGATGCGCGCGCCGCTCGCCAGAGCGTGCGCTATACGCAGGAGATCGAGGTGCCCGCCGAGCGCTGCGTCTTCCAGGGCGGCACCCGCAGCTGCAGCCTGCGGGCCGACAAGCTGGAGGTTGGCTTCACGCTGGAGCGCGAGGGCGACGAATGCCGCGTGGTGGACCGCCATATCGTCGGCGGCAGCAAGCGGACCGTGGGCGGCCGCGAGGTCGAGGTGCCGGAGCTGAAGGACGAGAAGCAGCGCTTCAGCTGCGCCGCCCAGATCAGCGCCTGCCCTTGAATGCCGCCGTGGACATCCGGCAGGCCACCATCGAGGACCTGGAGCGGATCGTCCCGCTGTTCGACGGCTACCGGCAGTTCTACGGCCAGGCTTCCGATCCGGAAGCGGCAGGGGCCTTCCTGCTGGAACGCTTCCGGCAGCAGCAGTCGGTGATCTTCATCGCCGAGGATGCGCAGGGCCAGGGACTGGGCTTCACCCAGCTCTATCCGAGCTTTTCCTCCGTGCGCCTGGGCCGCAGCTACATCCTCAACGATCTGTTCGTCGTCCCCCGGGCGCGGCGCCACGGCGTGGGCGCCCTGCTGCTCCAGGCTGCGGCCCGGTTTGGCCGCTCCGCGGGAGCGGTCCGCCTGTCCTTGTCCACGGCCCTGGACAACCGGGCCGCGCAGGCGCTCTACGAATCCCAGGGCTGGCAGGCGGACACCGTGTTCCGCCACTACAGCCTGCCCCTTTGAGGCCCTAGCGGGCCGCCGCGCGCAACGCGGGCAGCGGGCGCCGCAGGCGCAGCGGACGGCCCAGGGCCGTCAGCCAGAGGCGCGCGGCCACCCAGCAGGCCGCGAGGCCGATCAGCAGGTCCATCAGGCTTTCCTCGCCCAGGTCGAGCAACCCGGACGCCAGGAAGGGCATGGCCAGCAGGGCCGCCAGCAGGCCACCGAGGGCACTCCACAGGCGGGGGGCCTGGGCCTGCTTCGCCACTTCATTGTCGATCTGCATGTTCGTGCATCCATAGGCCGAGGTCCGGCCCGTGGATTGTCACGAAGAAAAACTGCAGTTTTGAGACAGTCCTCGGCCCCCGGCGATGCCGCCGCAGAGCCCGCCGCCCTGCCGCCGGGGAAAGCTCTTTCCCGACAGCGGCTTGGACGGTCCCTCTCAGGCGGCCAGCGCCTCGCGGTTCTTCCACTGCTCCCGCAGCTCCCCGCCCTCGCCGAAGAGCTGTTCCCGCACCCGCGCCTCCAGCGCGCGGGTGTCGTGCCGGGAGGGATGGAAGCCGTCGCGCCAGTAGAACGGCAGCTTGCGCAGTACGCGCGTGATGAAGCCGCGCCGGCCCAGCAGCGCGACGAGCCCGCGGTAGAACTCGCGCGGGTCGCGCAGCGCGCCGCCGCGCAGCGACAGCTCCACCCAGCTCGCCAGGATGCCCGGCAGCAGGAAGATGGCCACCAGCGTCGTGGCGCGCCGGCGCTCGCGGTCGCCGCCGCCCACCTTCTCGTAGACTTCGTAGGCCACGCTCTTGTGCTCCAGCTCCTCCAGCGCATGCCAGGACCAGAGCTTCAGCATCTCCGGATCGGCCTTGCTGCGGAATTCCTCGTCGGTCAGCCACAGCTCGGCGAGGATCGCGGTGAAGTGCTCCATCATCGTGGTGCAGGCCAGCTGCTGCTCCGGCGAGAAGCGCTCCAGCTGCCGCAGGGCCCACTTCACGCGGCGCTCCGAGGGGCCGGTGTCGATGCCGCGCTCGGCGAACCAGGCGTTCAGGCGCTCATGCTCGCGGCCGTGCAGCGCCTCCTGCCCGATGAAGCCGGAGACGCGCGCCTTCAGTTCCGGATCGTCGATGCGGTCGCGGAAGCGGCGCACGGATTCCACGAAGAAGCGCTCGCCCGGCGGGAAGATGCCGGAGAACACCGCGAAGATCGACGAGGCCGCCGGGTTGCCGTCGAAGAAAAAGTGGCGCGGCGCCTGCGCGGGGAACTGGAAATCCACGTGGCGCGGCGGAATGCCGGCCTGGGCGCCGGACAGCTTGCGGCGCGGCGACGGAGCTTGCATCGACAACTCCCGGGCGGAGCCCAGCATGAGGTTCAGGGGACTCTAATCCGGTAGTTTGTTCGGATTCCATTCGGATACCCGTCCGGCGGAATCCACATGGAGTACCCGTGCTTGCAGCACTCGCAATGCGTGACATCTCCCGATACTTGGACCAGCGCCCGCGTTCCACCCGGCGGAACGTGCAAACTTATGGCTCCCGGAGCCGTCTTAGCGCACCTCCCGAGTCCCCGACCCATGACCAGACCCCTGTTGATCGCCCTCGCCGCCCTGACGCTCACCGCCTGTGCCAGCCGACCCGCAATGCAGGGACGCAACCCCGGCATCGCCTCCGAGAAGGAAATCGTGGTGACGCTGGCCAAGGTGGAGGCCACGGCCGAGCAGCGCGCCAAGGTGCTGGCGGCCTTCGACGCCGCCCTGCCGCAGACCCGCGCCTTGCAGGCGGAGCGGGAGACGCTGCGGCAGCAACTCCAGGGCCTGTCGCCCCGCCAGCCGGACTACCTGGAGCGCAGCGCCGCCCTGGCGAAGCAGTGGGGCGAGCTGCACGAGCGCGAGGTGCTGGCCTATGCCCGCTTCGAGTCCGCGGTGGCCACCACGCTGAGCGATTCGCAGTGGGAGCAATGGCAGGACCAGGCCGTGCTGATGGCCCCCATCGAGCGCGGACCGGGCGCCGGCGGCCAGATGCGCCGCCGGCGCTGAAAGCACTGCGGTGGCCATGGCCGTTCCCCCTGACGTCCCGGGCTCGCCGAAGGATCGAAGGGCGGGCGGCAGTTCCTGAGCCGCGGCGGGAAAGCCCCCCATGATTCGACAGGCTCAGCACGAACGGACTTCTGCGAGGCCTCGCTGAGCCGGCCCGGGTGACGGCTCCGCGCCGCTGGGCCAGACTGGCGCCATCCCTTTCGGAGGCCTGCCGCCATGAAAGCCGTCGTCTGCCAGAACCAGCAGTTGCGCGTTGCCGAACGCCCCGATCCCAAGCCCGGCAAGGGCCACGTGCTGGTCCGGGTCCTGCGCTGTGGCATCTGCGGCTCGGACCTGCATGCCCGCCAGCACTGCGACCACCTGGGAGGCCTGATGCAGCGCAGCGGCATCCGCAACCCCATGCGCTCCACGCAGGAGATCGTCTTCGGCCACGAGTTCAGCGCGGAAATCCTGGAATATGGTCCCGGCACGCGCCGCAAGCTGCCGGTGGGCAGCACCGTCTGCGCCGTGCCGCTGATCCGCCGCGGCAAGGAGATCGACCTCATCGGCCTCTGCGCGGAAGCCCCCGGCGCCTATGCCGAGCGCATGCTGGTGCAGGAGTCGCTGATCGTCCCCGTGCCCAACGGCCTGGACGCCGAGCGCGCCGCCCTCACCGAGCCCCTGGCCGTGGCCTGGCATGCGGTACGCAAGGGCGAGCTGAAGAAGAAGGACACCGCCATCGTCATCGGCTGCGGCCCGGTGGGCCTGGCCGTGATCCTGATGCTGCGCTCGCTGGGTATCGACAAGATCGTGGCCAGCGATCTATCCCCCGCCCGCCGCGAGCTGGCCAGGCGCTGCGGCGCCGCCGTGGTGCTGGACCCGCGCCAGGGTTCCCCTTTTGCCGCCACGCCGAAAGCGGGCTTCATCAAGGACTCACCCGCCGCGCTGGAGCTGGGCGTGGGTACCCGCGAGAAGCTGGGCCTGCTGCCGGTGGCCTGGCACCGGAGCTGGCGCCTCGCCGAGGCCCTGGGCGCTGCGCCCAAGCGCCCGGTGATCTTCGAGTGCGTGGGCGTGCCCGGCATGCTCCAGTCCGTGATCGACGGCGCTCCGATGTTCTCGCGCGTGGTGGTCGTGGGCGTCTGCATGCAGAGCGACCAGATCGAGCCGGCGCTGGCCATCAACAAGGAGATCGAGCTGCGCTTCGTGCTGGGCTATACGCCGCTGGAGTACCGCGACACGCTGCAGATAATCGCGGAGGGCAAGGTGGACCCGGCGCCGTTGATCACGGGGACGGTGGGGCTGGCGGGAGTGGAGGACGCTTTCGCGGCTCTGGGAAGTCCGGAAAAGCATGTGAAGATTTTGATCGATCCGGTGAGCACAGCGAAGAAACCATGACTCATCGCAGGGTGGGCTAAGCGTAGCGTGCCCACCGATGCCGAGACTCGATGGTGGGCACGCTACGCTTAGCCCACCCTACACTTTCTAAATTCGACGCCTTTCGTTCCATCCTTGCTCTATAAGAGATTCCGGAACATTGACTATGGAGGAAATATTTCTGCGGAGCCCCTTCGAAGCCATAAACTCTCGACTCTCACTCCAACCCCGCCCGAGCCACCAAACCCGCCAACGACGCCCCCACCCCCAGCGTCCCGAACACCAGCCCATGCTCCCCGCCCAGGCGTGAGTTGCAGAAGGCATTGGCCACGTCGCTGTTGCCTGCGCGCAGCAGGATGGAACCCTGCAGCGCCAGTGCCATGCGCTCCACCACCATGCGCGAGCGCAGCTCCAAGGTAGCGCGGTCGTCCAGAGCCTGTTCCAGCCAGCCGACCTCGCGGTCCAGGTCCGGGTGTTCGCCCTTGGCGGCGAGCAGTTCGCCGAACAGGGCCTCGCGAGTCTCGGGCTCCTTGCTGAGGGCACGGAGCACGTCCAGGCACTGGATGTTGCCGCTGCCTTCCCAGATGGAATTCAGCGGGGCCTGGCGGTAGAGGCGCGGCAGGCTGGTTTCCTCCACGTAGCCGGCGCCGCCCAGGCACTCCTGGGCTTCGTTGACCATCGCCGGCGTGCGCTTGCAGATCCAGTACTTGCCGATGGCGGTGCCGACGCGGGCCAGGGCGGCTTCGCCCGGGTGGCGCGTGGAGGCGTCCACGGCGCGGGCGATGCGCAGGGTCAGCGCTACCGCCGCCTCGGTCTCCAGCGCGAGGTCGGCGAGCACGTTCTGCATCAACGGCTGCTCGGCCAGCAGGTGGCCGAAGGCCTTGCGGTGCTTCGTGTGGTGCAGGGCCTGCACCAGGGCCTGCCGCATCAGGCCGGAGGAGCCGATCATGCAGTCCAGGCGCGTGAGCGCGACCATCTCCAGGATGGTGGCCACGCCGCGGCCTTCCTTGCCGACGAGCTGGGCGTAGGCGCCCAGGAACTCCACTTCCGACGAGGCATTGCTCCAGTCGCCGAGCTTGTCCTTGAGGCGCTGGATGCGGATGGCGTTGCGCGAGCCGTCCGGGCGGATCTTGGGCATCAGGAAGCAGCCGAGGCCGGCGTCGGTGTAGGCCAGCACCAGCCAGGCGTCGCACATGGGCGCGGAGAAGAACCACTTGTGGCCGACGATCTCATAGCTGCCGTCGGCCTGCAGGTAGGCGCGCGTGGTGTTGGCGCGCACGTCGGAGCCACCCTGCTTCTCGGTCATGCCCATGCCGATGGTGCAGCCGGTCTTCTCGCCGGCGGGCAGCACGCGCGGGTCGTACTCGGTGGAGGTGATGCGCGGCAGCCAGAGCTTGGCCAGTTCCGGCGAGTGGTTGATCGCCGGCACGGCGGAATGCGTCATGGTCAGCGGGCAGCCGGTGCCCTGCTCAGCCTGGTAGTGCAGGTAGGACAACGCAGCTCGCGCCACCTGGGCGCCAGCCTTGTCGGCGTTGCGCCAGGCGTAGGCGTGCACGCCGTACTGCATGCCCAGCTGCATCACGCGATGGTAGGCGGGGTGGAACTCCACCTCGTCGATACGGTGGCCGTAACGGTCGAAGGTCTTGAGCTTGGGCTTGTTCTCGTTGGCGGTGTAGCCAAGCTCCATCAGTTCGCCGCCGGAGACGATGCCGAACTCGTTGAGATGGGCCTCGGCCCAGCCACCGCCTTCACGGTGCACGGCCTCGCGCAGGGCGGTGTCGGTGGCATAGGCGTTGTAGCGGCCCAGCGGCGGGGCCTGGTTGTCGACGCTGTGGGTGACGAAGCGCTCTGCGACGCTCATGGGGGGCATCCTCCGGAAGATTTGAGGGGGAGGATAGCTCCGGGGCGGCAGAAATGGGGGTTTCCGGGGGTGTGCGGCCGTTCATTTCGACAGGCTCAGCACGAACGGAATTTCAGCGGCCTATTCCCAGGCCATCTCGCCCGAATAAGCCACCGACAGCGCTCCTGCCCCCACATTGACCGCGGCCACGGCGCTCATGATGGAGAGCAGCAGCTTCACGCCGCGGGCCTCGCAGGCCGCGCGCAGGTCCCGGAAGCCGGCGAGTTCTTCCATGCGCTCGGGCTCGCCCCCGTAGCTGGCGCAGACATAGCGGCTGCAGAGCCAGCCCTCCTCCACCACCTGCGCGACGCGGCGCAGCAGGTAGTTGGCGGCAGACTCCCAGCCGCGGCGGCTGGCCACCATGCGCATGCGGCCCTCATGCAGGGCTACCACCGGCTTGATGCCCAGGGCCTGGCCGGCCACGTGCAGCAGGGAGCCGACGTTCTCGCCGCGCTGGCGGGAGCGCTCGCGCACATAGGCCACGTCCTCCGGCACCAGGCAGGAGACGGTGTGTCGGCTGACCTCGCCGAGATGGGCCAGCACGTCCAGGTAGTTGCGCCCTTCCCTCACCTTGGCGGCGCATTCGGCGGCCTGCACGCCCAGCCCGGCGAACAGGGTGCCGGAGTCCAGCACGCGCATGGAGAACGGCGCGCGTGCCGCGGCGTCCGCACGGTATTCGCGGTAGTTGGACAGGATGCCGAGCGAGGCTTCGGTGATCTTGCCGTGCAGCGGGCTGCGTTCCTTCCAGATGGGGATGCAGATGACGTGGTCGAAGTCCGACACCAGCCGGTCGAGGAAGAAATTGCGGATGCGCGCCACCGGGTAGGACTCGGTGCGCGCCTGCAGGCTGCGGCGGCCGATGCGGCCGCTGTAGAAGTCCAGCGTGGCCTTGGGCTCGCGCGCATCGCTGTGCCGCTCGGCACCGATGTGGATCGAGCTGGGCAGCACCTGGATGTTGTGTTCCACCAGAAAGCGCGGCGGCAGGTCGCAGCTCGCGTCGACGACAATCCCTGTCCGCATCCGCACTCCCCCAAGTGCCCCGCGCCCGGTGGTCCGGGCTGTCCCAGGCCGCTAGGTTGTCATGCCGGGCCAGAAGTGTCGATTCCGGACCGCCGTTCATCCGGCCCGGGAGCGCTGCCGTTCCGTCCCGGCAGGAAGGCGCGCTCAGGACGCGCGTCGCCAGTCGCGGGGGCTCAGGCCGGTGTCGCGCTTGAAGGCGCGGCTGAAGTTGGCGGCATCGGTATAGCCCAGCTCGTGCGCGATCTGCGTCACCGACAGGCGGCCCGCCTCCAGCAGGGCGCAGGCGCGCTCGCGCAGGATTTCCTGCTGCAGGGCGCG
Organism: Solimonas fluminis; assembly: GCF_002930645.1. Lineage (GTDB taxonomy): Bacteria > Pseudomonadota > Gammaproteobacteria > Nevskiales > Nevskiaceae > Solimonas_A > Solimonas_A fluminis. The sequence goes on from NZ_PSNW01000001.1 coordinate 240,170, forward strand.
GAAGCCGCTGCCCTCGCGCTGCAGGTGGCGGTCCAGCGTGCGTGCCGAGAGGTTGAGCGTGTGCGCCAGGTCCTCCAGCGACGGCAGTCCGCCGCTGGCCTCGCGCAGCATCATGCGGATCCAGTCGGCCACGCGACCTTCCGACACGGCGTCGGTCAGCAGCGCGCGGCAGCGGTCCTCGGCGAGCTTCAGCGCCGTGGCGTCGGCCAGCGCGGGCGCTCGGCCCATCATCGCGGCGGACATCAGCATGCGCACGCCGACACCGTCCCAACCGAACTGCACGCGTGCGCCCTCCAGCTCGGCATAGCGCGCCGCGTGCGGCGGCTCGGCGATGGAAATCTGCAACTGGTAGCGCGGCAGCCGCTCGCCCAGCAGTTCCTGCAGGGCGTTGTGGATGCCCGTGGCCACCGTCTCCAGGTGGAAGACCAGTGCGCGGTGGCTCAGCGGCAGCACCGGCTCGAAGCGGATCTCGGACGCCGAGGCGTCGAGCCGGTAGCCCATGCGCACGGTGGGCGAGATCAGCCGGAAGAACCGCGAGGTGAGGCGCATCGCATAGTCCATCGTGGGACTGCTGAGGATGCCGTAGCCGACGATGCTGTGCGCCGACAGGCGCAGCGAGCGCCCCAGCTCGAAGGCCAGGTCGCTGCGGCCCACGGCGGCCTCGGCCTCGGCGATCAGGTTCTCCACCTGGTCCAGGCGCAGCATCGCGTCGGCCGCCAGCAACTGCTCGCGGCGCAAACCGGCGCGCTGCAGCAGCGGCAGCGGGTCCACGCCCATGCGCAGCAGCACCTCGCCCATGCGCAGGTAATAGCGGGCCGGCAGTTCCGGGTATTGGGCCATGGGAAGCAGTGTCAAGAAATGACAAGTTCTTGTCAATAAATGACAGGTTCACGGAGGGGCACAGGCGCAGGATGCGATCCAGGCAATGGTTTTCCCGAGAGGAGATTCGACATGACGACGCAAACCCTGAGCGAAGCGGCGAACTGGAAGGACGGCAAGCGCCGCCTGTGGATGATGGGCGTGCTGTGGCCGGCCCTGCCGCTGATCAGCGCCGCGCTGGCGCTGTCCACCGGCGTCGGCCTGTTCTGGTGGCTGACCCCGGTCGTGATCTACGGCGTGCTGCCGCTGCTGGACAAGCTGGTGGGCGAGGACACGAACAACGCGCCGGAGTCCGCCGTGGCGGCCCTGGAGAACGACCGCTACTACCGCCTGGCCACCTTCCTGTTCATCCCGGTTCAGTACCTCAGCGTGATCGGCGGCGCCTGGCTGGCGGTGCGCGGCGGCCTGCCGGTGCCGGACATCCTGGGCCTGGCCGTCTCCGTGGGCCTGGTCAGCGGCGCCGGCATCAATACCGCGCATGAGCTGGGCCACAAGCGCGAGAACCTGGAGCGCTGGCTGGCGCGCATCACCCTGGCGCCGGCGATGTACGGCCACTTCTACGTCGAGCACAACCGCGGCCACCACGTGCGCGTGGCCACCCCGGAAGATCCGGCCTCCTCGCGCCTGGGCGAGAGCTTCTACGCCTTCTGGCCGCGCAGCGTGATCGGCAGCCTGACGTCGGCCTGGCACCTGGAGAAGCTGCGCCTGGAACGCCAGGGCAAGAGCGTGTGGAACTGGCGCAACGACAACCTGCAGAGCTGGGCGATGACGCTGGTGCTGTTCGGCGGCCTCGCGCTGTGGCTCGGCCCCATCGTGCTGCCCTTCCTGATCTTCCAGGGTTTCATCGGCTTCTCGCTGCTGGAGGTGGTGAACTATCTCGAGCACTACGGCCTGGTGCGCCAGAAGGAAGCCAGCGGACGCTATGAGCGCTGCAAGCCGGAGCATTCCTGGAACAGCAACCACACCGTGACCAACCTGATGCTGTATCACCTGCAGCGCCACTCGGACCACCACGCCAACCCCATGCGCCGCTACCAGGCCCTGCGCCACTTCGAGCAGGCCCCGCAGCTTCCCTCGGGCTACGCCGGCATGATCGTGGTGGCCATGATCCCGCCGCTGTGGCGCTCGCTGATGGACAAGCGCGTGCTGGCTCACTACAACGGCGACGTGACCCGCGCCAACATCCACCCGCCGGTGCGCGAGAAGATCCTGGCGCAGTACGGCGCGGCCCACCCGCAGAGCGTGGAGGCCTGATCATGGAACGCTACGAGTGCAACGGCTGCAGCTACGTCTACGAAGCCGGCAAGGGCGACCCGCACAACGGCTATCCCGCCGGCACCCCGTTCAGCGCCCTGCCCGACGACTGGTGCTGCCCGGACTGCGCGGTGCGCGAGAAGCCGGACTTCGTGAAGCTCGAGGAGACTCCGGCATGAAGACCTGGGCCTGCGTCACCTGCGGCGTGGTCTACGACGAGGCCCAGGGCTGGCCCGAGGATGGCATCCCTCCGGGCACCCGCTGGGAGGACGTGCCGGAGGACTGGACCTGCCCGGATTGCGGTGCGGCCAAGGCGGAGTTCCAGATGGAGGTCATCAAGGCGGCAGCGTGATCCGATCCTCTCTGGCCTGGTGGCAGAGGGCTTCCAGGAAAGCAAAAGGCCCGGTGGATCCACCGGGCCTTTTTTCGTTGGCGCGCCACTCAGGCGCGGCAATGCTCGCCGACGCGCTCCAGCAGTTGCCGGCGGCGCTGGCGCGCGCGGCGGCCAGTGCGCAATTCGGCACGGGCGATGCTGCGCACGTCCTCGATCAGCGGAGACAGCTGCGAAACCGGATTGTCGCAACCGCTGCTGATCAGCTCCGAATACAACAGGTGCTGGAAGGGGCGCCCGATGCGGCCCAGCAGTTCTGCCCCCTCGGCGCTCTCGGCCACCGGCCGCAATTCGCCGCGCCGTTCGCGCACCGATTCCCAGAAGCTCTCCAGCCCGGCGCAGAGGCGCTGGTAGCCGGCAGGCAGCGTGGCGGTGGCATCGGCCACCTCGCCGGCCATGTCGCGCAGCAGGTCGCGGCAGGCGTCCACCGCGGCTTGGTCCGGAAAGATCGCATGAGAGGTCTTGTTCATGGACGGCATTCTCCGCAGGCGCCGGACGGCCCGCGATGATCGCAAAGGCCATCTGGAGCGAGCGGCGGCAGGCAGCCGGTGAACGGGCGTGCTGTACTGCATACCCCGAAACCGACGGGGAATTTTCCTACAGCGCTTGCCCGCCGCTTCTGACGGGCCGCCAGGGTTCATTCGCCGGGTGCGCAAGCCTGGCTCCCGATACGCTTGCTCCGCGGTACCGGAGGCCAGGGACGGCCACCGGCTTTTTCGCGGCCGGCGGGCCGCTGGGGCATGATGCGCCCAGCCTTTCACCCTGCTCCGCCGAGGACCCCGCATGACCGCCCCGATGCTCGCCCCCGTGATCGCCCTGGTGCTGTGGACCTTCGTGGTCTGGGGCTGGATGTACGCCACGCGCATTCCGGCCATCCTGCAGTCGAAGATGGTGCTGGACCCGCAGGTTCCGCGCGGCGAGCAGATGAACCAGCTGCCGGCCAAGGTGCGCTGGAAGGCCGACAACTACAACCACCTGATGGAACAGCCCACCCTGTTCTACGCGGTGGGCCTGGCGCTGGCGGTGGCCGGCGATGCCACCGCGGCGAGCCTGGGGCTGGCCTGGGCCTACGTGGGCCTGCGCGTGGTGCACAGCCTGGTGCAGGCCCTGGTCAACGTCATCCAGGTCCGCTTCGCGCTGTTCTTCATCTCCTCGCTGGTGCTGCTGGCACTCGCGGTCCGCGCGGCCCTGCTGGTGTTCTGATGCCGGGGCTGTCGCTGACCGCGCTGTTCCGCGGCTTCCTGGCGTTGACGCTGGTCCTGACCGCGGCGCTGGGCCTGCTGGATCGGGGGCTGCGTAATGCGGTGTCGCCCCAGGGCATCGTCTCCTTCGAGTTCTGCGGGTATGCCGCGAACTGCGAGGCCATCCTGGCGGCCTGGGGCGAAGGCGGGCGGGCGCTGGCGATGTTCGTGCAGGGCCTGGACTACCTCTACCTGCTCGCCTACTCCGGCCTGGGCTGTACTGCCTTGCTGCTGCTGGCGCGGCGGGTGCCGCCGGCGCTGCGGCGCCTCACCGCCGGGCTCGGCTGGTGCGCCCTGCTGGCCGGCGCGGCGGATGCCTGCGAGAACGCCGCGCTGGTCCGCGTGCTGCTGGGCGATGGCACGCCGGAGACGGCGCGGCTCGCCGGGCACTTCGCCAGCGCCAAGTTCGCCATCGTGGGGCTGACGCTGGCATGGATCCTGGCCTGCTGGCTGCGCTTCGTGGTCATCCGCCGCCCGCCTACCGGACACACCGGCTGAGCCGGGCGCCTTTCCAGGCACCGCGAAACGATTTTCCGCCGCCGCTGTCGATTCCAGCCCGGTCCGTTCGACGCCTCAGGAGAACGGACCGCTGCCGGAACCTGTCCGGCCGCCCGAATGCGATGACAAGACCATGAACGACAAGACGAATACCCAGGCCGCCGCATCCAACCGCAGCCGCTGGCTGGCGCTCTACCTGCTGTGCACCGGCGTGCTGATGATCGTGCTGGACACCACGGTGGTGACCGTGGCCCTGCCGACCCTGCAGGCGGAACTCGGCTTCTCCGGCACCTCGATCGTCTGGGTGCTCAACGCCTACATGCTCACCTATGGCGGCTTCCTGCTGCTGGGCGGGCGCCTGGGCGACCTCTACGGCCAGCGCCGCTGGTTCCTGGTGGGCCTGGCCGGCTTCACCGGCGCCTCGCTGGCCTGCGGCATGGCCAGCTCGCAGCTGGTGCTGGTGGTGGCGCGCGCCGTGCAGGGCCTGGGCGGCGCCGTGGTGACGGCCGTGGCGCTGTCGCTGATCATGAACCTGTTCCAGGAACCCCGCGAACGCGCACAGGCCATGGGCATCTACGGCTTCGTCTGCGCGGCCGGCGGCAGCCTGGGCGAGGTGCTGGGCGGCGTGCTCACCGACTGGTTCGGCTGGCAGTCGATCTTCCTGATCAACCTGCCGATCGGCGTGGCGGTGTACTTCTTCTGCCTGCGCCTGCTGCCGGTCGACAAGGTGCCGGACCAGCGCGGCCGCCTGGACGTGAGTGGCGCCGTCACCGGCACGCTGGGCCTGATGCTGGCGGTCTACGCCGTGGTGGACGGCAACCGCGCGGGCTGGACCTCCGCGCAGACGCTGGGCCTGGGCGGCGCGGCGCTGGCGCTGCTCGCACTGTTCCTGTGGATCGAGGCACGCGTGCGGGAGCCGCTGATGCCGCTGCGCCTGTTCCGCCTGCGCAATATCGCCGTGTCCAACGTGGTGGCCGTGCTGTGGGCGGCGGGCATGTTCGCCTGGTTCGTGATCAGCGCGCTCTACATGCAGCACATCCTGGGCTACGACCCGATGCGCGTGGGCCTGGCCTTCCTGCCGGCCGACGCGATCATGGCGCTGTTCTCCGCCGGCCTGTCGGCGCGCATGGTGATGCGTTACGGCATCCGCGGGCCGATGTGGCTGGGCCTGCTGATCGCGGCGCTGGGCCTGGCACTGTTCGCCCGCGCGCCGATGGACGGCAGCTTCGTGCTGGACGTGCTGCCCGGCATGGTGCTGCTGGGCCTGGGCGGCGGCATGGCCTTCAACCCGGTGCTGCTGGCCGCGATGAACGACGTGGACGCCAGCGAATCCGGCCTGGCTTCAGGCGTGGTCAACACCGCCTTCATGATGGGCGGCGCCCTGGGCCTGGCGGTGCTGGCGTCGTTCGCCGACGCCCACACCTCCGGCCTGCAGCAGGCCGGCACCGATGCGCGCGAAGCCCTCAACAGCGGCTACCGCCGCGCGTTCCTGATCGGCGCGGGACTCACGGCCCTGGGCGCGGTCATCGGCGGACTGCTGCTGCGGCCCAAGCCGATGCAGGGGGAGGCGGCATCAGTGATGCATTGAATTGCATCTCTGATGACACTGAACGCCCGGCCATGGATGGCCGGGCCGGGGCTCGATCGGAACACTGAAGTCCCACCATGGACGGCACACCCCATTTCTTCCCTTACCCGCACCCGGGAGGGGAAAAGTCTCATGGCTTCTTCGCGTAGCAGCGCAGGAACATCTCCACCGCGCCCTCCACCACCTGGGCCTGCTGCTTCGCGCTCAGCGGCGGCGCGCCCAGGGCCAGCTGCGGCCAGAAGGCGGCTCCCTTCACCAGGGCATGCAACTGCTGCTCGGCCAGGTCCACGTCCAGCGGCTTGAGCTTGCCGTCGGCCGCGGCGGCGCGGATCCAGGCGGTGAGCGCTTCCTCGCCCTGCCCCTCCTCCAGGCGCTCGATCAGCTCGCGCGCGCGGTCGGGGCGGCGCACGCCCTCGGCAATGGCGACCCGCGCCAGGTCCATGAAACCGCGGTCCTGCATCAGGCGCATCTTGCGCCGCAGCAGTTCGCCGAGCTGCTCGCGGAGCGGGCGGCGCGGCTCGTAAGGCAGGCCTTCCTCCGCCGTGGCGCACTCCCAAAGCTGGCGCAGGATCGCCTCGAACAGTTCGTCCTTGCTGGGAAAGTGGTTGTAGACCGTGCGCTTGGACACCTCCGCGCTGGCGGCGATGCGGTCCATGCTGGTGCCGTCGAAACCCTGCGACAGGAACTCCTGGAGAGCAGCCGTAAGGATGCTCTCGCGCTTGCGGTCGGTAAGGCGCTGGGGACGTGACATACGACAATTTTACACCGGACGGTTTACTTTTGGAAAAACGGAAACTACACTGTGCAGTGTAGAAATGCAGGAACCCCCGATGCGCCTTTCCCGCCCCCTGCTGCTGATGACCGGAGTCCTCGCCATGACGGCCTGTGCCATGTCTGCCACCGACAGTTCCCAGCCCTACCAGGGCTCGCCGCAGTTCGCCGGCGGCAAGTTCCGCAACCCGGTGCCGCAGCCCCCGGAGGGCCTCGGCAAGATGCTCGGCATCGCCTGGAATTTCTTCTTCAACAAGCCCGCCGGCACCATGCCGGCCACGCCGCCGCCGGTGGAGAAGCTGGCTCAGGCTCAGTTGCTGGCCGCGCCCGACCGCTCGCTGTGGCGCCTCGGGCATTCCACCATCCTGCTGAAGCTGCGCGGCCAGTTCTGGCTGACCGATCCGGTGTTCTCCGAGCGCGCCTCGCCCTTCCAGTGGATGGGCCCCAAGCGCTTCCATGCCCCACCGATCTCCATCGAGGAGCTGCCGCCGATCCGTGCCGTGATCCTGTCCCACGATCACTACGACCACCTGGACGAGGCCGCCGTCACCGCCCTGGCCGCCAAGACCCAGGTCTTCCTGGCGCCGCTGGGCGTGGGCGACCGCCTCACCGGCTGGGGCGTGGACGCCGCCAAGGTGCAGCAGTTCGACTGGTGGCAGGAAACCACCCTGGACGGCTTGCGCCTCGTGGCCACGCCGGCCCAGCACTTTTCCGGCCGCAGCCTGGGCGACCGCAACAGCACGCTATGGGCCTCGTGGGCGATCATCGACGGCGACGTGCGCATCTTCTTCAGCGGCGATACCGGCTACTTCCAGGGCTTCAAAACCATCGGCGAGCGCCTGGGCCCCTTCGACCTGACGCTGATGGAGACCGGCGCCTACGACAAGCAGTGGCCCTACGTGCACATGCTGCCGGAGCAGACCCTGCAGGCCCACCTGGACCTGCGCGGCCGCTGGCTGCTGCCGATCCACAACGGCACCTTCGACCTCGCCATGCATTCCTGGACCGATCCCTTCGAACGCATCAGCGCCCTGGCGGCGCAGCACCGCGTGAACCTGACGACGCCGGTGATCGGTTCGGCGCTGGACATCCGCGCGCCGCGCGCCGATACGCCCTGGTGGCGCGAGATGGGCCGCGCAGCGGCGGAGGCCGTGGCCGTCCCCGCCGGCGGCTGATCAGGAGCGCGGCGGCAGCCGCAGCGCCAGGATCAGCACGGTGGACAGCACCGCCGTGCCCATGAAGGTCATCAGCGCGATGTCATAGCTGCCGCTACGGTCGAAAACCTCGCCGATGTAGCGGACGGCGACGATGGAGAAGGGCACCATCAGCAGGTTCATGCCGCCCAGCACGCTGCCGAAGCTGGCGGTGCCGAAGCAGTCCGCCGCCAGCGTGGTCCAGAGCGGGTAGGTACCGCCGATGGCCAATCCGATGATGCTGCAGGCGATCAGCAGCGTGGTGTAGCCGGGGCTCAGCAGCAGGATCACCAGGAAGGCGAAGTTGCAGGCGGCCACCGCGCAGAACAGCAGCCGCTTGTCATGGCGGTCCGCCAGCGCGCCGATGGCGAGCTTGCCCAGGATGGCCGAGAAGGTCAGCGTGGACACCAGCAGCGAAGCCTGCGGCAGCGTCAGGCCGGCGTCGGTGCCGTAGGGAATCAGCGAGGACAGCAGCGCCTGGTCGGCGCCCAGCAGGATGCCGGCCCCGCAGGACAGCAGCCAGAAATTGCGCGTGCGCAGCAGCTTGCCTAGCGTCCAGATCTCTCCGCCTGCCGCCGGCCCCTGCCCCGCCTGCGGCAGCGGCTGGCCATCGGGCGTCAGGCCGAGGTCGGAGGGCCTGTCGCGCATCAGCAGCCAGCCCAGCGCGGCGATCACCAGGCCCACGAACAGGCCCTGCACCATCAGCGCCGGGCGCCAGCCGAGGCCCTGCATCAGGAAAGCCACCAGCGGCGGCATCAGGAAACCGCCAGCGGAGGTGGCGACCGCCAGTACGCCGAGCGCGCGGCCGCGCTGGCGCAGGAACCAGCGTGCGGCAATGGTGTTGGCCGCCAGAGCGCCGGCCGCGAGCGTGCCGATGGACACGGGCCCCAGCACCAGCAGCGCCATCGTCGTGGGGGAATGCGACAGGCCCATCAGCACGAACCCGGCCGCGAACAGCATGCCGCCGCCTACGATCACCTGGCGCGCCGGCCGGCGGTCCAGCAGCCTGCCCACCAGGGGAGCCCAGACCGCGAAGCCCAGCAGCAGCGCCATGAAGCCGATGTTGGCGTTGGCGCGCGACAGGCCGAACTCGGTCGAGAGGGGCGCCACGAAAAGGCCGAAGCTGTAGGTGGTGCTGCCGATCAGCAGGGCCGTGCAGACGAAGCCCGCCGCCACGATCCACCAGCCCTGAAAGATGCCGCCCGCCGCTTTCGCCTGCTCCATGCGCTGCCCCTCCGGTTTACCCGGATTATTGGCAGGCCCCCCGCGCCGCCGGCTGGTCCGTTGGGACGAGCCCCCGCCGAACGGTGAATCATCCGGGCTACGGGACGGCGTCAATCTCCCGATGGGCGGTCGCCGGCGAGCGGGCCCCGTTCTTGCGGGAGCCGATAAAATTCTCCCCCGCCCGGGACGGGCTTCCCCACAACGAACTACAAGATGACCAGGGACGAATTCGGCCCGTCTTCGGGACACTACACGCAAGCGGTCGAGCGCCTGCTGCACGCCGTGCAGGAGCTGTCGCTGGCCCGCGATCTCGACCAGGTGCAGAAGATCGTCCGCCGCACGGCACGCGAACTCACCGGCTGCGACGGCTCCACCTTCGTGCTGCGCGACGGCGACAAGTGTTTCTATGCCGACGAGGACGCCATCGAGCCGCTGTGGAAGGGCAACCGCTTCCCGATGCCGACCTGCATCAGCGGCTGGGCCATGCTCAACCGCAAGACCGCGATCATCCCTGACATCTACGCCGACGAACGCATCCCCCACGAGGCCTACCGCCCCACGTTCGTGAAAAGCCTGGTGATGGTGCCGATCCGCAGGCTGTCGCCCATCGGCGCCATCGGCAACTACTGGGCCCACCGGCACCAGGCCACCGCCGAGGAAGTGCGCCTGCTGCAGGCCCTGGCAGACTCGACCTCCATCGCCCTGGAGAACATCCAGGTCTACGGCGAGATGGAACAGCGCGTGCGCGACCGCACGGCCGCGCTGGAGCGCGCCAACCAGGAGATCCGCAAGCTTTCCATGACCGACGAGCTCACCGGCCTGCTCAACCGCCGCGGCTTCTACGCGCTGGCCGAGCAGGCCCTGGCCCATGCGCGGCGCAACGGCGAGCAGGCCTTGCTGGCCTTCGTCGACGTGGACGGGCTCAAGCGCGTCAACGATGCCCTGGGCCACGATACCGGCGACGCAATGATCGCCGATGTGGCCCGCGTGCTGCGCTCCACCCTGCGCGAGAGCGACATCGTCGCCCGCGTCGGCGGCGACGAGTTCTGCGTGGTCGCCATCAACCCCGAGACCGACGGCCAGGTCCTGCGCGAACGCTTGCTTGAGCGCCTGGAGCAGGCCAACGCCGCTGCCGACAAGACCTACCGCCTCGCCGCCAGCATCGGCTTCGTGGAAAGCCGGGCAGCAGAAACCGCCACGCTCGACCAGCTCATCCTGGGTGCGGATGAGCACATGTATGCGCACAAGAAAGCCAGGGCCCAGGCCCGGCTGTACTGAAGGGATCACCATCGTGCAAGAGGAAGTGCTCCGCTTCTGGTTCCAGGAGATCGACCCCAAGGCCTGGTGGACGGCAGACCCCGAATTCGACCGGGTGATCCAGGGTCGCTTCGGCGAGCTTCTGGAGCGGGCCGCGCGAGCCGAGTTGTACCCGTGGCGCATCACCGCCCGCGGGCGGCTGGCGGAGGTGCTCGTGCTGGACCAGTTCTCCCGCAACATCCACCGCAACTCCCCCCGCGCCTTCGCCCAGGACCCGCTGGCCCTGGCGCTGGCCCAGGAAGCGATTGCCGCGGGCACGCCCGCCGCGCTCTCCGCCGTGGAACGGAGCTTCCTGTACCTGCCCTTCATGCACAGCGAATCCGCAGCGATCCACGACTGGGCCGAGCGCCTGTACCGCGAGAACGGCGTGCAGGAGAACTACGACTTCGAGCTCAAGCACAAGGCGATCATCGACCGCTTCGGGCGCTACCCGCATCGCAACGAAATCCTGGGCCGCGCCTCTTCGGGCGAAGAGATCGAGTTCCTGAAGCAACCCGGATCGAGGTTCTAGCGATTCCGGAATACTCCCGGCGAACTCCGCTTCAGCCATGTCCGGCGGAAATCGAGGTTGTCGAGCGGCGAACGTTTCCCGCGCGGCGCGACTCGGGCATCCTTGGCCCGCCCCGGTAAAGGGCCAGGAGGAGCTTCATGCAGCAAGCGCGTGCGATCCCCGGCGACAGCGGCTGGCCGCTGGTCGGTCATTCCTTCAATTACCTGTTCGACTTCGAGAACTTCACCCGCAAGCGCTTCGCGCGCTACGGCGAGGTCGTGCGCTTCAATGCCTTCGGCATGGAATTCGTCGCACTGCTGGGTCCGGAGGCGAACCAGCTGGTACTGCAGAACCGCGACGACCTGTTCAGCAATGCTTCCTGGGAGAAGATGATCGGTCCTTTCTTCCGTCGCGGGCTGATGCTTCTGGACGGCGACGAGCACCGCCTGCACCGGCGCGTGATGCAGGTGGCCTTCACCAATGCCGCGCTGCGCGAGGACCTGGACGGCATCAATCGCACGCTGGACGAGTCGCTGGCGGCCTGGCCCAGCGGCGACGGCATCAAGGTCTTCGACCTGCTCAAGAGCATGACCCTGGACGTGGCCAGCCGCGTGTTCCTGGGCCAGCCGGCCGGCAAGGACAGCGAGGCGATGAACCGCGCCTTCCTGGCTACCGTGCAGGCCGCCACCGGCGTGATCCGCCACGACCTGCCGTTCACCCGCTGGCGCGCCGGCCTGCGCGGCCGCCAGTTGCTGGAGCGCAGCTTCGCCGCCGCCCTGCCGGCCCACCGCGGCGGCAGCGGCAACGACCTGTTCACCCGCCTCTGCGCCGCCCGTACCGAGGATGGCCAGCCCTTCAGCGACGAAGATGTGATCAACCATCTGGTCTTCCTGCTGATGGCCGCGCATGACACCAGCACGATCACGCTGAGCAACCTGCTCTACCAGCTGGCCAAGCACCCGCAGTGGCAGGAGCGCCTGCGCGATCAGAGCCTCGCGCTGGGCCGCACGCAGCTGGAGTATGAAGACCTTGAGCGCCTGGCCGACATGGACCATGCGATGAAGGAAACCCTGCGCCTGACGCCGCCGGTGCCCGGCCTGCCGCGCCAGGCGACGCGCGACTTCGAGTACGCCGGCTATCGGATTCCCAAAGGCACGCTGATCTCGATCTCGCTGTGGATGACCCACCGCCTGGAGCGCTACTGGAAGGAGCCGGAGCGCTTCGATCCGGACCGCTTCGCGCCCGGCCGGGCCGAGGATCGCCAGCATCCCTTCCTGTGGCTGCCCTTCGGCGGCGGCGCGCACAAGTGCATCGGCATGCACTTCGGCGCCATGGAAGTGAAGGCAGCGCTGCACCAGTTGCTGCTGCGCTTCCGCTGGAGCGTGCCGTCGGGCTACACCCTGCCGCAGGACTGGACCAGCCTACCGATCCCGGCAGACCGGCTGCCGTTGAGGCTGGAGCGGCTGGGCTGAAGCTCCTGGACCCGCTAGCGCTGAGGTTTTCGAAACACGGGGGGGCCACGCACCACCGCTGGCCCTTACCGCCCCCCAGGGAAGGTCTGAAGAAGTTACCGTTCGCCCTGAGCCTGTCGAAGGGTGTGCGGTCACTCGTTGACCAACGGTGAGGAAAGTCCGCCATGCTTCGAGCAGCTCGGCACGAACGGACTTTTTCAGGGCTTCCTAGCGCCCCTTCTCCAGCAGCAGCTTGAGCGCCTGCAGGTCCTTGAGCACCCACTGCGCATCGCGAGCAAAGGCCTCGTCGTCCACGCCGGGCTGCCGGAACAGGGTCAGCATCACCTCGGCGCCATCGCCGTTGGCGATCACCCGCAGCGGGATGTAGAGCAGCAGCCCGCCCGGCAGTTCCACCCGGTGGTCCAGCACGCCCTGGTCGTTGTGCGGGCTGAACCAGACCCTTGCCTCACCCTCCGGCGCAGCGGCCACCCAGTGGTCGCCGGCCTCGCGCAGCGATTCGGCAAGCCCGCTGGCCCAGCGCGGGAAGTTGAGCGGCTGGCAGGCAAAGTCGTAGACCTCGCGCCAGTCGCGGCGGATGGTCACGCTCAGGGTGCGGGCGGGGAGGCTTTCGGCCATGATGCTCACCTCATCATTTTCCCGGCATTGTGACAGGCATGGCCAAGGCGATCAGGATTTCCCGCAATGGCGGGCCCGAGGTGATGGAGTACGTCGACGTGGAAGTGCCCGAGCCCCTCCCCGGCGAGGTGCGCATCCGCCAGGAAGCCTGCGGCCTGAACTTCATCGACGTGTACCACCGCAACGGCAGCTACCAGCAGCCGCTTCCCGGCGGTCTTGGCCTGGAAGCCTCCGGCACTGTGATGTCGGTCGGTGCGGGCGTACCGCATCTGCAGGTGGGCGACCGCGTGGCCTACGCCGGAGGCCCCATCGGCGCCTATGCCAGCGAGCGCACGATGCCCGCAGCCATGGTGGTGAAGCTGCCGGACGGCATCGGCTTCGAGACTGCGGCGGCGATGATGCTGCAGGGCCTCACGGTGCAATACCTGTTCCGGCGCACCTTCCTGCTGCGCGGCGGCGAAACCATCCTGTTCCATGCCGCGGCCGGTGGCGTGGGCCTGATCGCCTGCCAGTGGGCCCGGGCCCTGGGCGTGACCATGATCGGCACCGTCAGCTCCGACGAGAAGGCCGAGCTGGCGCTCGCCAGCGGCTGCGCCCATGTCATCAACACGCGGCGCGAGAACTTCGTGGAGCGCGTGCGCCAGATCACCGGCGGGCGCGGCGTGCCGGTGGTTTACGACGGCGTCGGCAAGGATACCTTCACCGGCTCCCTGGATTGCCTGGCGCGGCTCGGCACGATGGTGTCCTTCGGCAACGCCTCCGGCGTGGTGCCGCCGTTCGCGCTGAGCGAGCTGAGTTCGCGCGGCTCGCTGTTCATCACTCGGCCGACGATGTTCGACTACACCGCGCGGCGCGAGGATCTGGACGCGATGGCGGCCGAGCTGTTCTACATGGTGGGCAGCGGCCAGGTGAAGCCCGACATCCGCCAGCGCTATCCGCTGGCCGAAGTGGCGCGGTCCCACCAGGACCTGGAAGCGCGGCGCACCACCGGCTCCACGATCCTGCTGCCCTGAAAAAGCAGCAGGCCTCCCGCGCTTGCGCGCGGCAGGCCTGCCGGGCAGGCACTTCAGAAGCGCAGGTTGAAGGTGACGCTGCCGCTGGAGGGCGTGCCGAAGTAGAGATTGCCGTACTCGTCGAGCACGTAGTACTTGCGATCCAGCAGGTTGTTGCCGTTGAGCTGCACCGAGAGGTTCTTCGTCAGCTCGTAGCGCGCCAGCAGGCTGACCAGGGTCACCGGGCTCTGCTCGAGTTCGGTGGCCACCGGCCCGTCCGTGCCCGGCGCGTACACCGTGGCGAAACTCTTCGACTGCCAGTTCACGCCGCCGCCGACGGTCAGCTTGCTCCAGGCACCCTGCGGGGTCCAGCTGGTGAAGGTGCGCACCAGGGTGCGCGGCACGTAGCGGTTCAGGCCGTTGCCATCCGGATCCTCCAGGGAGAAGTTGGACCAGCCGAAGGACAGGTCCCAGCCCTTGGCCGGCTGGCCGGAGACTTCCAGCTCGAAGCCGCGGCTGCGGGCGCCGTCCACGTTGATCGAAGCCTGGGTCTGGGGGCGGCCGGGTACGGTGTAGGGCGCACCCGTATCCGGATCGATCCCGGGGTCCAGCGCGGCGACGTTGTCCTGGCGCGTGTCGAACAGGGTCAGGGCGGTGTTCAGGCGGCCGCCGAAATGCTCGCCCTTGATGCCGACCTCGAGGCTCTGTCCCGTGGTGGGCTCCAGGAAGCTGCCGCTGCGGTCGATCTTGTTCTGCGGCTTGAAGATCTCGGTGTAGCTGGTGAAGGCCGACCACTGCGGCAGGAAGTCATAGACCAGGCCGGCGTAGGGCGTGGTGGGATGCTCCTTGTAGACGAAGGCCTGGCTGTCGGAATAGGCGTCGAAGTAGTCCGTGTCCCAGCGCGTGTGGCGCAGGCCGGCGATCAGCTTCAGCGAATCGGCCAGCGAGAAGCGATAGGCCGCGTAGACGGCGGTCTGGTCGGTGGTGATGCGGGTGATGCGGGCACCCTCGTCGGCGAAGTCCGGCTCCGGGTAGGAACCGTCCCACTCGAAGAAGTTGCCCGTCCCGGGCAGCTCCTCCGGCGCTGCAAACAGGTAGCCGTCCAGCTTCAGCCGCGACTGGCTGGCACCCACGACCAGCTCATGCTTGCGGCCGAACAGCTCGAAGGGCCCCTTGGCGTAGAGGTCCAGCGCATTCATCTGCCCGCTCTCCCGGCTGCGATAGGCATAGGCCAGAAGGCCCTCGCCGGTCTCGCGATCGGGATAGCCTTCCATGTAGAACAGCGCGAGGTCGCCGCCCAGTTCGCGATGCGTCAGCGTGGAGTTCAGCGACCAGCCGTTGCCGAAGCGATGCGCCAGTTCGGCGAAGAGCGTTTCGGTGCGCTTGTTCCAGAAGCTCCAGTCGGCGGCGGTGGTGATCGAGCGGCGCCAGTCGGTGCGCGTCCCGTCGCTGTAGAACAGTGGGAACGAACCCCAGGTGTTGGCCTGCGGCTGTGTCTCCAGGTAGTCGTAGCCCAGCGAAAGCAGCGTATCCGGCCCCAGGTCGGCATCGACCGTGGCGTAGAACGCCTGCTTCTCGTTGCTGTAGAAGTCCTGGTAGGACTCGCGGTGCTGGTAGACGCCCACGGCACGCGCGCGCACGCTGCCGTCGGCGGTCAGCGGCGTGGAGAGGTCGGCCACCGCGCGGTAGTCGTCCCAGGAACCGGCCGTGAGCGCCGAGGCCAGCTCGAAGCTGCGGCTGTCGGCACGCTTGCGCACCAGGTTGACCGCGGCGGAGGGATTGCCGGCGCCCGACAGCAGGCCGGTGGCGCCGCGCACGATCTCGATGCGCTCGTACATCGCGGTGTCGATGGTCTCGTCGATCGAGCCGGTGCTGAACACCGTGGTGGCCGGGATATTGTCGTACAGCAGGTTGTCCACGACGAAGCCGCGCGAGGTGAACAGCACACGCTCGGTATCGTAGGCGTAGGAATAGATGCCCGTGGTGTTGTCGAGCACGTCGCGCATCGACTGCAGGTTCTGGTCGTCCATGCGCTGGCGGGTCACCACCGTCACCGACTGCGGCGTCTCGCGCAGGCTCAGCGGCAGGCGGGTGGTCGCGGCGGTGTCATCGACCGTGTACGGCGTGATGGGGGTGTCCGAGACGGTCACCGGCGCCATCTTCACGGCTTCCTCCTCCCCCTGGGCGCTGGCCAGCGCGGGCAGGCAGAGCAGCAGGGCCGGCAACAGCCGGGAGCAGGCATCCGCGGCACGCGGAGCAGGAGTCGAAGCGTCCATTCGGGAGATCCATCGTCATTAATGATATTCATTATCAAATAATAATGACTATCATTCAATGGTCTTCCAAAACCCCGGCCGGCCGCCCCGCCCGGCCATGACGGCCGAAGGCCGGTCCCGCCCGATGGCGGAACCGGCCTTCGCAAGCCCCCCGTTCCGGCTAGTGCGTTTCGAACCAGTTCAGGATTTCCTCCGGCGCCTCCGGCAGGAACTCGTGGCTCTTGCCCTCCGCCAGAACCTTGCGGACATCGACGCCCATGCCCTGCAGGCGGCTGAAATAGGCTTCCATGGTGTCGACCGGCACGGTGTAGTCGTTGCTGCCGTGCAGGAACAGCGTCGGCGGATGGTTGTAGGGCAACGTGGCCGGGATGGTGCACATGAAGCCGAGGCAGGTCGCGTAGGAGCCCGACTGGATCGCCAGGGCGCGGAATCGGCCCTGGAAGCTCACGGCCATGCGCGAGGTGTTGTAGCCGCCGCTGGACATGCCGGTGGCGTAGAGCTTCGCGCCATTGATCGGTCCGTACTGCTGCGCCGAGATGCCGTTGAGGACCTTCAGCAGGAAGCCGTAGTCATCCGTGGTGGCATAGGGAATGCCGTTGTCGACGCCCGGAGCATTGGTGTCCCAGAACTGGTAGAGGCGGGCGTAGTTGGTCGGCGGCGCGATCACGGCATAGCCGGCCTCGAGCAGCAGCTTGATCGTGCGGACCTGGTGGTAGGCGCCTGCCGGGGTGTAGTCCGGAGCGCTCCAGAAGGTCGGGAACACCGAGGGCTGGTACAACACCACCGCGGGCCAGCCGCCCGCCGGTGGCGTCCCCTCCGGCAACTGGTACTGCACCACGCGCGGAATGCCGTAGTTCGAGACCACGGTCTTGGTCTTGTAGCTGCAGCTCAGCGTGTGGGACGTGCCGGTGACGGTGTCGGTGCAGGGGGAAGCGGCCTGGGCCGCGGGTACGGCAGCCGCCAGGGCGGCGGCGAGCAACAGGAATCGCATATCTCTCTCCAGAAGATCTTCGGAATGACGGGCCCGTCTAGTCGCGGGTCGGGACGCATTCTTCCGGAGCTCCTGGGCGCCGTCTTGGATGCTGCGCTTGGATGAAACGACTGTGCCGGTGCCGTGTCGGCCAGATTCCGACCGGCACCGCGGCAGGATGCCGATGGCTATCGCCTGAAGTGCAGCCGGTACTGCCGCGGATCGGTCATGACCGTGGGGTTCATGCCGAAGATCTCGTTCATCACGCGATCGGCATGGGCCAGGTCGTAGAAGCCGGCGGCCAGGGCAATGTCGGTGAAACTGCTGCCCTCGCGCCACATCTCCGCCGCCTTGGAGCCGGCCACCCAGCGCATGTACTGCGAGATGGTGCAGCCGACATGGCGCTGGAACAGGGCACGCAGGCGCGAAGCGGAGAGCTGCGCCGCCTGCGAAAGGTCCTCGTGCGTCAGTTGGTCCAGCGGCAGGCGTTCGATCTGTTCCATCACGCGCAGGATGCGAGGCTCGCGCACCAGCGGCGGCCGCGGCGGATCGCAGCAGGCATTCACGACGGCATCGAACAAAGCCACTGCTGCTTCGATATCCAGCGCGCCGGGGGAATGCCGCGCAAGCAGGCCGCACAGGCGGTCGCGCAGCGCCCGCCCCAGCACCAGCGGCTGCCCGGGAGACAGATAGGGCGCCAGGCGCAGGTAGGCCTCGCTGCTGATGCCCGCATCGAGTATGGAGAAGGGACGGCCATGGCTGGTGATCCAGTCGCGCTGGATGTTGACCGGCAGCAGTACCGCCTCGTACTCGCGCGGCGGCTCGCCGTTGATGCCGAGCTCGAAACTGCCCTCGTGCGCCACCAGCAGGGTCGCGGACGGGCGGTGGTAGGGACTGCTGTGGCGCCGGTCCAGTTCGTAGTCATGCCCCTGCAGCAGGAAGCAGCGGTCCCACAGGTAGACATGTATGCGCGGGCCGGCTGCGCTCATCGCCCTTCCTCTCTCTCCTCGAAAGCGGGCCCCTGGGCGCCGCCGTATTCGTTATGGGCGGCAGTATGGCCCAGGCCGGGAAAGAGACAATCACTCTTCAGTCAGCGGCCTGTGTCACCGCGGCCGTTTCGGCGCTCAGGGCCTCGCCCTCGCGGCGCGGCTCGGTCAGGGGCTGGGGACGCATGCGGTTGCTGTGCATCAGGTCACGCCCGGCGGTGATGCCGCCGGTGACCTGCAGGCTCAGGCGCTCGATGTCGCGGCGGCGCACGTCCTGGGCGATCTCCTCGGCCTCCGCCGCCGGCACGCCCAGGGCCAGCAGGGCGGCGTGGCCGAAGGCACTGGCCGACTCGAAGGTCTCGCGGATCTGGTAGTCCACGTCCGCTTCGATCAGCTTGATGGAATGCTCGCGGTCGAAGGACCGCACCAGCAGCTTGGCCTGCGGGAACTCGTGCTTCACCAGCTCCACGATGCGCAGCGTCGCGTCACGCTTGTCGATGCAGACCGCGATCACCTGCGCGTTCTCGGCCCCGGAGGCGCGCAGCACGTCCAGCCTCGTGCCGTCACCGTAGTAGACCTTGAACCCGAAGTAGTCCGCGGCGCTGCGGATCATCTCGGTATCGGTATCGATGATCGACACCTCGAAGCCGCGCGCCAGCAGGGCCTGGCTGGCCACCTGGCCGAAGCGGCCGAAGCCGATCAGCAGCACGCGCCCTTCCAGGCCCTCCGCGACATCGACGCCCTCCATCGACTCGCCCTCGCGCGGGATCAGCCAGCGCAGCGAGATCACCACCAGCGGCGTCAGTGCCATCGACAGGATGACGATGGCGGTAAAGACTGCGTTGAGCTGGGCGTCGAAGATGCCCGCCGCCGCTCCGGCGGCGTACAGCACGAAGGCGAACTCGCCGCCCTGGGCCATCATCGCGGTCCGGTGCAGGGCATCGCCGTGGGCGCCGCGGAACAGCCGTGCCACGCCGTAGATGCCGGCCGCCTTCACCGCCATGAACAGCAGCGTGCCGCCCAGGATCAGCTTCCATTGCACCCCGAACACCGCCAAGTCCAGCGACATGCCCACGCTGAGGAAGAACAGGCCCAGCAGGATGCCGCGGAAGGGCTCGATGTCCGCTTCCAGCTGGTGGCGGAAGGTGGACTCGGACAGCAGCACACCGGCCAGGAAGGCGCCCATGGCCATCGACAGGCCGCCGAGCTGCATCAGCAGGGCCGCCCCCAGCACCACCAGAAGGGCGGCCGCCGTCATCACCTCGCGCGCCCGCGCGGCGGCCAGCAGGCGGAACAGCGGGTTCAACAGCCAGCGGCCGGCCAGCACCAGGCCAACGATGGCCCCCATGCCCAGGCCGATGCTGGCCCAGCGCGACTGCCCGCCGGCTTCGGCGGCAGGCGCCAGGAAGGCCACGAAGGCCAGCAGCGGCACGATCGCCAGGTCTTCCAGCAGCAGCACCGAGACGATGCGCTGCCCGCGGGGCGTGGAAGTCTCGCCGCGCTCGTCCAGCAGCAGCATTACCGTGGCGGTGGAGGTCATCACGAAACCCATGGCCGCCACGAAGGCCGCCGCGGGGGCGAGATCGAACGCGGCGATGCCGACGCCGGTCAGCAGCAGGCCGCAAGCCAGGACCTGGCTGAGCCCCAGCCCGAAGATCTCTCCGCGCAGGCTCCAGAGCCGCGTCGGCTGCATCTCCAGGCCGATCACGAACAGGAACATGACCACGCCGAGTTCGGCGACATGCAGGATGGCCTGGGGATCGCTGAACCAGCCGAGGCCGAAGGGCCCGATGACGATGCCGGCCGCAAGGTAGCCCAGCACGGAGCCCAGGCCCAGGCGCTTGAACAGGGGCACGGCGACCACGCCGGCACCCAGCAGCGCCACTACCTTGACCAGCTCGCTCGCCCCGCCCTCGACCGACATGCGCTTGTTCTCCCGGGTTCAGGCGCGATGCTACCCCGAGGCAGAGGCGCGCGGCCACAAAAAAGGGGCCGCCTCCCGAAGGTGGCGGCCCTGGACGAGGCCCGGCTTCAGTCCGACTGCTTGATCGCCTCCACCTGGATGCGGATCAGGATCTTGCCCATGCCATTGTCGGTGTACTGGGTCATGCCATAGTCGGCGCGATCCAGCTGCCCTTCCGCATCGGCACCGCAGACCTCCTTCTTGTAGAAGGGGTGATCGATACACTTGAAGCTGTTGATCTTCAGCTTCAGCGGCTTGGTCACGCCGCGCATGGTGAGCTGGCCGTCGACTTCGGCCGGGGCATCGCCCTTGCCCTTGAAGACCAGCTTGCCCTTGTAGTCCAGCGTCGGGAACTGCGCGGCGTTGAGCCAGTCTTCGGCGACGGAGTGCTTGTTCATCTCGTCATGGCCGAAATCGATGCTCGCCGTCTCGGTCTTGATGTCCACCGTGCCGGTCTTCGCCTTGCGGTCGTAGGTCACCGTGCCGGAGCTCCTGTTGAACTTGCCGCGCCAGACCGAGATGCCCATGTGGCTCATCTCCAGGCTCGGGTAGGTATGGTGCGTCTCGATCTCGTAGGTCGCCGCGGAAGCGGCGCCGGAAGCCAGGCCGGCGGCCAGCGCCAGGGACAACGTGCAGCGGGTGAACATGAGGACTCTCCTGTCGTCTTGTTGTACGGGTGATCAAAACATGCCGTGTTCGTTCTGCATCTGTCCGGGCACGGGCTGCCCCAGGTCCCGGAGTTCCGCAACCAGGCCTCCCTCGAAGCGGAAGATGTGGGCCAGGGCCATGCCGCGGTCGTCTGCCTGCAGGCGCACATGCGAATGCACGGCGACGATGTCGCCCTCCTCCAGCGCATGATGCACCTGGACCAGCTTGCGGGGGAATCGCTCGTGGTTTTCCTCCATGCCGAGCATCAGCGACTCGGCGTCTCCGGCGAACCAGGCGTTGTGGTGCCGGAAGCCCGGCGCCACATGGCGGCGGTAGGCCAGCCGGATCTCGCCGGACGTCGCCATGTGCAGGGAATCCAGGGCGCGATCCTTGAGGCAGGCATGCATCCGCGGACGCCGCCTCAGAGGGAAACGATGGGCTTGAAACCGCCCCAGAACATGCGCTTTGCGTCGAAGGGCAGGCTCTTCGGGTCCACGTCGGTCATGAGCGGGTCCTTCATCACCTTGGCCATGACGCTGTCGCGGTGCTTGCGCGATTGGTAGATGGCATAGGAAATGACCACCACTTCGCCTTCCTTGAGCTTCACCGCCTGGGGGAAGGAGGTGCGCTTGCCCGGCTGCACGTCGTCCGCCACCCATTCGGTGTACTGCAGGGCGCCGTGCTTCATCCAGACCTTGCCGGCCTTGCGGGCCATCTTGCGGTAGGCCTCGAGATTCTCCTGGGGAACCGCCAGCACGAAACTGTCCACGTAGGCCATGCTTTATCTCCTCGGTTGCGGGCAACGGCGCGCGGGCATCAGCCCTTCGGCGCCTCGGGTGACATGTGGAGCAGTTCCCAGATATGGCCATCCAGGTCCTGGAAGCCATGCTGGTACATGAAGCCGTGATCCTGCGGCTCGCTGCAGGTGCTGCCGCCGGCACTCACCGCCTTGCGCACCATCTCGTCGATGGCCTGGCGGCTGTCACGGCTGATCGCGATCAGCACCTCGGTGCTCCGGCGCGCGTCGCAGAGCGGCTTGGGGGTGAAGCTCTGGAACTTGGCCTCGGTCAGCAGCATCGCGTAGATGTTGTCGCCGATCACCATGCAGGCGGCCGTATCGTCGGTGAACTGGTTGTTGAAGCCGAAGCCCAGCTGCTTGAAGAAATCCATCGACGCCGGCAGGTCGCGGACAGGCAGGTTGACGAAGATCTGCGTGCTCATCGTGAAGTCCTTTTCGTGGGTGGGCGCCACAGCAATCGACCCTGGGAGGGCGCCGCAAGTTCGCGGTGGCGACTTTCAAGCTAACACTTTCCACCGCCCCGGCGCCTGCGCGGCCGCCTGCCGCCGGGGGACGCACCCTGCCCCCGCGCATCCGCAGGAAAACCTCACGCGGACAAACTAAAAAACATTTCGACTCATACGCTTACAGTATTCCTCGCCTAAAGTCCGCGGCAGCCTGTCGATTTCCCAGCCGGTCGTTCGACGTATCGGTAATACCGGGAAACGGGCAGCTGGAAGCCCTCCTCCCGGTCCACCGAAGCCCACATGGAGAAGGACGATGCGCGTGATGGTACTGATCAAGGCGGACAAGGATTCCGAAGCCGGCGTGATGCCGAGCGAACAGCTGCTGACGGAGATGGGCCAGTACAACGAGGAGCTGGTGAAGGCCGGCATCATGCTGGCCGGCGAGGGTCTGCATCCCAGCTCCAAGGGGGCCCGCGTGCGCTTCGAGGGCAAGCAGCGCTCGGTGATCGACGGCCCCTTTGCGGAAACCAAGGAACTGCTGGCCGGCTTCTGGCTGTGGCAGGTACGCTCCATGGAAGAAGCCATCGAATGGGTCAAGCGCTGCCCCAACCCGATGGGTGTGAGCAGCGAGGTCGAGATCCGCCCGGTGTTCGAGTCCGAGGACTTCGGTGCCGAGTTCACGCCGGAACTGCGCGAGCAGGAAGAGCGCCTGCGCGAGCAGATCGCGGCGCGCCACTGAACAGGGCCATCCGGCGGCCCGCGGCCGCCATCACAGGGAGTGAACGCATGCTTTTCATGATCATCCGCAAGGGCGATGCCATCACGGAGTCGGGCACGCTGCCCGGCCCCGAGATGCTCGCAGCCATGGGCCGCTACCGCGATGAGCTCGCCGCAGCCGGCGTCTATCGCGGCGGCGACGGCCTGCTGCCCACCGCACTCGGCGCGAAGCTGCGCTACTCCAGCGGCCGCAGCACGGTCACCGACGGCCCCTTCGCCGAGGCCAAGGAGATCATCGCCGGCTTCGTGCTGGTGGAGGTCGCATCGCTGGCCGAGGCGGTGCACTGGGCGCAGCTCTGCCCTTCGCTGGCCGGCGGCGATGCGGAGATCGAGATCCGCCAGGTCGCCGAGGCTTCGCATTTCCCTGCGGCGCTGCAGGCAGCGGTGGCGCGCATGCCCTGGAGCACGGCTTCCGCGCAGGCGGCGGCCGGCAAGCTCGGGGAAGCGGCATGAGCGCCCTGGACCTCTACCCATCGCTGGGCGCCTACGCGCTGACCTGCCTGCTGCTGGTGGCCAACCTGCTGTTCCTCTGGGGCTACAGCGGCGCCACGCGCGGCCGGACGAAGACCGCCATAAACCCCGAGGATGCCGCGCAGTTCGGCGGCGAACTGCGCGACAGCGATCCGCCGGAGGTAGCACGCGTGCTGCGGGCCCACCGCAATGCCGAGTCGGCGATCTATCCCTTCCTGCTGCTGGGCCTGGTGTACGTGCTGATCGGCGGCGGCCTGAAGCTGGCCAGCGCCCTGTTCGCCGTCTTCGTGGCGGCGCGCTACGCGCACTCCTTTGCCTATCTCAGGGCGCTGCAGCCCTGGCGCACCATCAGCTTCCTGATCGGCGGCCTGGCCACCATCGTGCTGCTGCTGGACATCGCCTGGCTGCTGCTGCGCCGCTAATCCATCACATGATTCTCTTCAGGATCAGACCGAGGAACAAACCGATGAACATTCAACCCTATCTGAGCTTCGAAGGCCGCTGCGAAGAGGCCCTGGAGTTCTACAAGAAAGCCGCCGGCGCGCAGGTCGAGATGATCCTGCGCTTCCATGAAAGCCCGGAGCCCGCCATGAGCACCAAGCCGGGCAACGAGAACAAGATCATGCACTGCTCCTTCCGCATCGGCGAAAGCACGCTGATGGCTTCCGATGGCGACTGCGGCGGCAAGGCCCAGTTCGGCGGCATTTCGCTGACGCTGAATCTCAAGACCGAGGCCGAGGCGCATCGCTACTTCAATGCGCTGTCGGAAGGCGGCTCGGTGATGATGCCGCTGGAGAAGACCTTCTTCTCGCCGGCCTTCGGCGTGCTGAACGACAGGTTCGGCATCAACTGGATGATCCACGTCGTCTGAGGAAACCTGCCATGCGATTCATGATGCTGATGATTCCCGGCGGCTACGAAAGCGCCCCCGCGGGAACCATGCCCGACGCCCAGGCCGTCGAGGCGATGATGAAGTACAACGCCGCCCTGCAGGAGGCCGGCGTGCTGCTGGCGCTGGACGGCCTGCACCCGCCCTCGATGGGCGCCCGCGTCTCCTTCAAGGGCGGCAAGCCCAAGGTCACCGACGGCCCCTTCGCCGAGGCCAAGGAGGTCCTGGGCGGCTACTGGATGATCCGGGTGAAGTCCCGCGAAGAGGCCATCGAGTGGGCGCGGCGCTGCCCGGGCGGCGACAATGAGGTCATCGAGATTCGCCAGGTCCAGGAGTTCGAGGACTTTCCCGCCGATGTGCAATCGGTCTGCGCCGATTTCGTCGACATGCAGCAACAGATCGGCCAGAAGGCCTGAGGGAACCCCATGATCAAGAAGATCCTGATCGTCGTCGCCGTGGCGATCGCCGGCCTGCTGGTCTACGCCGCGACCCAGCCGGATACCTTCCGCGTGGAGCGCACCATCCTGGTCAAGGCGCCGCCGGAGCGCATCTATCCGCTGATCGCGGACTTCCGGCAGTGGACCCGATGGTCGCCCTACGAGAAGCTCGATCCGGCCCTGAAGCGGACCTACAGCGGTGCCGGCAGCGGCATGGGAGCGATCTATGCCTGGGACGGAAACAAGGACATCGGCGCCGGGCGCATGGAGATCGACGAAACGACGCCGCCCTCCAGGATCCGCATCAAGCTCGATTTCTTCCGGCCCTTCGAGGCCCGCAACATCGCCGAGTTCACGATGACGCCGGAGGGTGATGCCACGCGGCTCGGCTGGGCCATGCACGGTCCGGCCAACTACCTGTCCAAGCTGATGGGCACGCTGTTCGACATGGACCAGATGATCGGCAAGGACTTCGAGACCGGCCTGGGCACGCTCAAGTCGCTGGCCGAGCTGCCTGCCACCCCCGCGGAGAACCCGCAGGCCCCGCCGGCCGTCTCCGACGCCTCCCATACCTGAAAGCACGGGGAAGCCGCGATGAAGAAGTTCCTCTGCCTGGGCTACTACGACGTGGAGAAGTTCGCCGCGCTGAGCCCCGAGGCCATGGAGGCCCTGGTCAGCCAGTGCCCACCCCGCGACGCGGACCTGCGCGCCACCGGCCGCATGATCTTTGCCGCGTCGCTATCGGGACTGCATGAGCGCGTCTGCCTGCGTCCCCGCAACGGCAAGCCGGTGGTCACCGACGGGCCCTATGCCGAAGCCAAGGAAATGGTGGGCGGCCTGTTCATGATCGAGGCCGAGGACATCACCGAGGCGATCGCCATCGCCTCCAGGCATCCGGCGGCGGAACTGGGCGAGGACGTGGGCTGGGGCATCGAGATCCTGCCCTTCGAATACTACATCTCCGGCCAGGACGCCTAAGAGCCTATCCATGAGCGACCCGGTCCGCCGCCGCATCGATGCCGTCTGGCGCATGGAGTCGCCGCGCCTGATCGCCGGGCTGACGCGGCTGCTGCATGACGTGAGCCTGGCCGAGGAGATGGCCCAGGACGCCCTGGTGGCGGCGCTGGAGCAATGGCCCGAGGCCGGCATCCCGGACAACCCCGGGGCCTGGCTGATGGCCACCGCCAAGCACCGCGCCATCGACCGCCTGCGCCGCCTGAAGCTGGCAGAGCGCAAGTACGAGGAGCTGGGACGCGAGATGCAGGAGGAGGAACTGGCCATGCCGGACTTCGACGCGGAACTGGATGACGACATCGGTGACGACCTGCTGCGCCTGATCTTCATCGCCTGCCACCCGGTGCTGTCGACCGAGGCGCGGGCGGCGCTGACGCTGCGTCTGCTCTGCGGCCTGAGCACCGACGAGATCGCCCGCGCCTTCCTGGTGTCGGAGCCGACCATGGCGCAGCGCATCGTCCGTGCCAAGCGCACCCTGACCGAGGCGCGCGTGCCCTTCGAGGTTCCCCGCGGCGGAGAACTGGGCGAGCGCCTGGCCTCGGTGCTGGAGGTGATCTACCTGGTGTTCAACGAAGGCTATGCCGCCACCGCCGGCGACGACTGGATGCGTCCGGCGCTCTGCGAGGAAGCCCTGCGTCTGGGCCGCATCCTGGCCGAACTGGCACCGCAGGAACCGGAGGTGCACGGCCTGGTTTCACTGATGGAGATCCAGGCCTCGCGCCAGCACGCCCGCCTCGGCCCGCGGGGTGAGCCGGTGCTGCTGCTGGACCAGAACCGGGCTCGCTGGGACCTGCTGCTGATCGGCCGGGGACTCAAGGCGCTGCACCGCGCCGAGCAACTGGGCGGCGGCCTGGGGCCCTATGCCCTGCAGGCCGCCATCGCGGCCTGCCATGCCCGTGCCCGCCGCGCCGACGATACCGACTGGATGCGCATCGCCGCCCTCTACGACGCGCTCGCGCAGATCATGCCCTCCCCGGTGGTGGAGCTGAACCGGGCGGTGGCGGTGTCGATGGCCTACGGCCCGGCCGCCGGCCTGGAACTGGTGGATGCACTGCAGTCCGAGACGGCGCTGAAGAACTACCACCTGCTGCCCGGCGTACGCGGCGACCTGCTGTTCAAGCTGGGGCGGCTGGACGAAGCCCGGGCGGAATTCGAACGCGCCGCCTCGCTGACCCGCAACGCGCGCGAGAAGGAGCTGATGCAGCGCCGTGCGGCGGAGTGCAGCGAGCCCCGCTTGCACTAGGGCCTGTTGCCGGCGTGCCGCCACGGGGTTAACGTGCCGGCAGGCCACCGACAAGGAGTTCCCCATGCCGACGAACCTGCGCCTCATCCTGTCCGCGGCCGTCGTGGCCGCCCTGCTGTCGCTGAGCTTCGGGGCTCCGGCTGCCCCGCCGGAGGGCAAGGGCAAGCCCGACAAGCACCAGGGCCATGGCAAGCATGAACGCAAGGACAAGTCCGCCGGCCACGGCGACGGTCCGCTGGTGAGCGTCAGCATCAGCAGCGGCGATGCCCGCCGCATCGCGACCCGCCACAACATCACCGGCTACGAAGGCCTGCCGCCGGGCATCCGCAAGAACCTGGCCCGCGGCAAGCCCCTGCCGCCGGGCCTGGCGAAGAAGGCCGTGCCTCCCGCCGTCCTGGCGGAGCTGCCGGCCTACGACGGCTATGAATGGCGGGTCTACGGCAGCGACCTGGTGCTGGTGAGCATCGCCACCGCCGTGATCGCCGACGTGCTGCTCGACGTCTTCAACTAGCGCCTGTCAACACTACCGCAATCGCTGCGGTAGCCTTAACAGGGCCTGGCACGCCCCCACTCCAGCGCGAGCCGGTAGCCCGGGTACTTCGGCTGGTCGATCGCCACCTGGTCGGCCACGCTCTGGCGCAGCAGCGGCTGCAAACCGGCCCGGTCCAGGGCCACGGCGCCGGAGCGCAGGCCCTCGCAGAGTTCACGCCGCAGCGGTTCCAGCGAGCCGCCGTGTCCGAGCAACTGCTCCAGCCCGCGCTGCTCGCGCGCCGCCCGCGCGCCGCCCAGGAGCTGTTCGCGCTGCACGATCTCCAGCGAATGGGCCGCCACCTTCGCCAGGAAGGACAGGCGGCCCTTCGTGTGGGATCCCACCTCCTCGCGCAGGAAACCCATCGCGCTGTCGAGCAGTTCGTCCGCGCGCGGCATCTCCAGCGAGGAGCAGGAGGACGCCGCCTCCAGCGGCAGCGCCGCACCGGGAATCAGCAGGTTGACGCAGTCGATCTGGCATTCCGAACTGCGCCGGCCGATGGCCACGCGTTCCGCGGACCGGTCCGGCCCCTGCCGATGGAACTGCGTCATGGTCAGCGCACCCACCGACCACCAGAACGCCCCGAAGACGATCCACCAATGCAGCCGCTCCGGCTCGGGGCGCTCGCCGGCGATATCGGCATAGCCTTCCAGCAGATCGTCGATGTGCCCGAAGCCGCCGACCGCCATGTCGTGCCGCCCGAAGCGCCAGGAGGGCGTGCACAGCCAGCCCAGATCGCGCAGCGGATCGCCGATCTGCGCCAGCTCCCAGTCCAGCACGCCGACAATGCCCTGCCCGGCGGCGATCATCAGGTTGCCGTTGCGGAAGTCGCCATGCACCAGCCGCGGCTCGACGGGTGGCGGCAGGTGCTGGAGCAGCCAGCGGGCCGTGTAGTCGATCATCGGCTGCGGCGTGCCGTAGCCGATGTAGGTCTCCCAGGTTTCGCGGACCAGTTGCTCCGGACTGCGCTCCGGCAGCAGGCCGCGCAGTCCGCCGGGGTCGATCGCGTGGATGCGCGCCAGTACCTCGCCGCACTGCCGCGCCAGCCCGGGTCGCACCTCCGCCAGCGCCTCGCTGCGCAGGACCTGGTGGCCCAGGGTCTCTCCCTCCAGCCATTCCATGACGAAGCCGGTGCCCAGCCCATCTCCGGGCTCCAGCATGCCGGCCACGCGCGGCTCCGGCACGCCTGCCGCATGGGCGATGGCCAGCAGCTTTGCCTCGGTTTCCAGCCCCACCGTGGTTTCCGCGGGCGATGCGACGCCGCCGGGCGCGCGGCGCAGCGCATAGCGCTTCGGGCCCTCCGCCGTGTCCACCGCCAGCCGCCAGGTTTCCTGGCTGGCTCCTCCGGACAGGCGCTCGCAGGACTGCAGCGCCCGGAAATCCGGCAGCAGCCGCGCCAGCGCGGCCGGCAGCCTCGCGGCGAGTTCGCTCATTGCTCGATCACTCCCTTGGGTGCGCGCTGCTTCATCAGGCCGAACATGTAGCCGGCGACGCGGCGCATCTGGATCTCCTCGGTGCCTTCGGTGATGCGGTAGCGGCGATGGTGGCGATAGATGTGCTCGAAGGGCTTGTGCCGCGAATAGCCCAGCCCGCCGTGCACCTGCATCGCACGGTCCGCCGCCTCGCAGCAGAGCCGGTTCGCCCAGTAGTTGCACATCGACACCTTGTCGGAGGCCGAGAAGCGGCCCTCGGTATCCATCAGCCAGGCGGTCTTGTGGATCAGCGCCCTCAGCATCTCGCACTGCGTCTGCAGCTCCACCAGCGGGAACTGGATCGCCTGGTTGGCCGCCAGCGGCTTGCCGAAGGGCCTGCGCTGCCGGGCGTACTCCACGGATTCGTCGATGCAGTACTGCGCCGCTCCCAGGCTGGAAGCCGCCTGGCGGATGCGGTTCTCGTTGAAGAAGTGCTGCACCACCGCCAGGCCCTGCCCCTCCCTGCCGAAGATGGCGGAATGCGGCACCACCACGTCCTTCAGCGACACGCGCGCATGGTCGGTCGGCATGTTGAAGGTCCAGAGGTATTCCTCCACGCGGAACCCTGCCGTCTCCACCGGCACCAGGAAGGCGGTGATGCCCAGGCCGTCGCCGGCCTTGCCCGAGGTGCGGGCGAAGATCAGGTCATGGCTGGCGTTGTGGATGCCGGTGTTCCAGGTCTTCTCGCCGCTGATGCGCCAGTGATCGCCCTCGCGCACCGCCACGGTTTCCATGTGCGTGGCATCGGAACCGTGCTCCGGCTCGGTGATGCCGAAGGCGAAGAAGGCCTCGTCGCGCAGCAGCGGTTCCAGGAATGCCGCCTTCTGCTCCTGGCTGCCGTATTCGTGCATCAGCAGCAGGCCCACGTGGTTGCTGACGATGGCATGCTCGTTCTGCAGGTCGCAGTGCAGGCCCAGGCCCTTGCGCGCGAGATGCTCGCGGATGATCGCCATGCCCAGGTTGGTACCGTCGCGCCCGCCCATGGCCCTGGGCAGCGGGTAGCGGTAGAAGCCGGCGGCATCGGCCATCCGGCGCACCTTCGCCAGCAACGCTTCCCAGGCAGGGTTCGGCAGGCCTCCGCGCTCCCAGTCGGTGCGGGCATCCTCGCGGCGATGATCGAAGAAGCGGATGTTGTCATCGGCCCGTTCCAGGGGCCTCAGCTCGCGCTCGATGAAGGCATCCATCTCCGCCAGGAAGGCGGCGACGTCGGCCGGTATGGCGAAATCCATGTTCTCCTCCGCATCTTTTTCTCAACTCTAGCGCGGAGTGCGGCGCCCCATATCGTTCGCCGCCGCCGGAACGGGGATTACCGGGCAGCGACGCCCCGGTCGCGCAGGGCGCCGTCGGCACAGTAGGCCACCATGTCGGCCAGGCCGTCGGCCAGCTCCTCGAACGTCATCGGCGGCGTCGGATCGGCCAGGTGGCGGATCACCGTGAAGGTCCCGCCGTGGATGTGGATGTAGCCCATCGTCGCCAGGTTGGGCACCTGCATGTACTGCGGGTGGCGCATGACGTACTGCATCAGCAGCTCGGTCAGCACCTTGCGCAGCGGGTCCAGCGGATTGCGCTGGGCCAGGTGCGGCGCATAGCGCACGCACATCAGGTAGCGGCCGTCGTTTTCCATCAGCAGCTCGCGCAGTTTCAGCAGCAGCGTGCGCACCGCCTCGCGGATCGAAAGCCGAACAAGCTCCGGAATCAGCGGCTGGATGGTTTTCACCGCATCCTGCACCAGGCGCTCGAAGATGGCGTCGTAGACCTGCTCGCGGTTCTCGAAATACTCGTAGAGCGAGCCCACGCCGATGCCCGCCACATCCGCGATCCTGCGGGTGGTGACACCCTTCGGGCCCTGCGTGGCCAGCACGATCATCGCCGCCTCCACGATGCTCGCCACCGTGGCCTTGGCCCTCTGCTGCTGGGGTTTGCGCGGCATGGAATCTTCCGAATTGAATCCGAACAAGTGTCGGGAATACCGTGTTCCCCGTCAATTCGCTCCATTGCAGCCAGCAGATTCCGGGAGACAGGATGCCCAGCAACAAGAGAAGTCGGCAGGCCAAGGCGGTGGTCACCGGGGCCGGCAGCGGCATCGGCCGCGCCTTTGCCCTGGAGATCGCCGCCCGCGGTGGCCAGGTGGTCTGCGCGGACATCCGCGCCGAGCTCGCGGAGGAAACGGTGCGCATGATCGGCCGCCTCGGCGGCGCCCATGCCCTGGCCTGCGACGTCAGCCGCCTGCAGGACGTGGAACGCCTGGCCGACGAGGCCGAGCGCCTGCTCGGCGCGCCGGTGGACCTTGTGGTCAACAACGCCGGCGTCGGCATCGGCGGCAAGCCGGTGGGCGAGATCGGCATCGAGGACTGGCAGTGGACCATGGGGGTCAACCTCTGGGGCGTGATCCACGGCTGCCATGTGTTCGCGCCGCGCCTGCGCCGCCTCGGCCACGGCGGCATCGTCAACGTCGCTTCCGCTGCCAGCTTCGCCGCCGCGCCGCTGATGGGTCCCTACAACGTCACCAAGGCCGGCGTGCTGGCCCTGTCCGAAACCCTGGCGGCCGAGCTGGCCGGCCGCGGCATCGCCGTGACCGCCCTCTGCCCCACCTTCGTCAGGACCAACATCGTGCGCGACGGCCGTATCGCCGACGGCTCCTCGCGCTTCGCCGCCAGGCTGATGCGCTGGACCGGCGTTTCCGCCGACGGCGTCGCGCGCAAGACCCTCAACGCCCTGGACCGCGGCGAGCTCTACGTGCTGCCGCAGCTCGATGCCCGCCTGGTCTGGCGCGGCAAGCGCCTGGCTCCCGTCACCTACCAGCGCGGTGCAGCCCTGCTCGGCCGCCTGATGAAGCAAGCCTGAGGAGAAGGACATGCAACTCGACCTCGAGAAGATGCGCGACAGGATCAAGGCCTCGCAGTGGGCGCTAGCCGACATCGACTGGGACGCACCCGGCCGCGAGCGGGTCACGGAGAACCCTGAACTGTACGCCAAGCTCAAGGCCTTCATGGCCGACCTGATGTGGATCGAGCACGTCGGCGCGCGCGGCTTCGCCGCCATGGCCAAGAAGGCGCCCAACGACACCCTGCGCGAGATCTACACCTACTTCCACGCCGAGGAACAGCGCCACGCCAACGCCGAGATGGCGCTGATGCAGCGCTGGGGCATGCTCGACGGCGAGGGCCTGCCGGAGCCGAACATCAACATCCGCCTGGTGGTGGAATGGCTCGACGCCTACGCCGACGAGATGCCCCTGTCCGTGCTCGGCTCGGTGATCCCCATGCTGGAGATCACGCTCGACGGTGCCCTCTGCAAGTTCCTGCTCGACACGGTGGACGATCCGGTCTGCCACGCCGCCTTCGACAAGATCAACGCCGACGAAGCCCGCCATCTGGGCGTGGACTTCCATGTACTGGAGATGCTGGGTCACGGCCCGATCTACCGGCAGACCCTGGACATGGCCGGCAGGCTGATCGACCCGCGACTGCTGATGGGCATCCTCGCCTACCTGCCCCTGCTCAACCGCATGCGCGACAACCTGGTGGAACTGGGGCTGAAGGAGAACAAGCTCTACGAGGCCATCGCCAAGTACAAGCGCGTCGGCGGCACGCCCGGCGGGCGGCGCAATCCCTGGTTCCAGCTGATCAGCCGCCAGGGCGCCTGGGTGATCGACCGCAAGAATGTCTTCTACCACGCCCCGGTCGACGCCCTGGTGCGCCTCACCGGCAAGATCCCGCCTCGCCTGCTGCCGCAGATCCCGAGCTGGGTCCACGAGCTGACCTGGAAGCCGACGGCCTGAGCTTCCCCCCGAAGAAAGATCCCATGACCACTTCCCCCCAGGCTCGCCGTAGCGCGCGCCCGCAGGACTCGGCTGTCCTGCACACCTACGAAACCCTGATCGTCGGTGCCGGCTTTGCCGGCCTCGGCAGCGCCATCCGCCTGCGCCGGGCCGGCATCCGCGACATCGTCATCCTGGAACGCGGCAATGCCGTCGGCGGCACCTGGCGCGACAACCAGTATCCCGGCGCCGCCTGCGACATTCCCTCCAACCTCTACTCCTACAGCTTCGCACCGAACCCGGAGTGGTCACGCGCCTATTCCGGCAGCCGCGAGATCCTCTCCTACATCGGGAGCCTGGTGCGGCAGTACGAGCTGGCGCCGCTGATCCGCTTCGGCCAGGAGGTGATCGAGCTGGCCTTCGACAAGGCCTCTCGCCGCTGGCTGGCCAAGACCGCCGCGGGGCAGACCTATGGCGCGCGCACCGTGGTGATGGCGCAGGGCCCGCTGTCCAACGCCCGCTTCCCCGACATGCCGGGTATCGGGTGCTTCGAGGGCCACAAGATCCACAGCGCGCGCTGGGACCACGGCTACGACTTCGCCGGCAAGCGCGTTGCCGTGATCGGAACCGGCGCCAGCGCCATCCAGATCATCCCGGAGATGGTGAAGCAGGCAGGCTTCGTCAAGGTGTTCCAGCGCACGCCCGGCTGGGTGCTGCCGCGGCCCGACTACGGCACCCCCGACTGGATGCGCGCGCTGTTCCGCCGCGCCCCCGCGGCGCAGTCCGCTCTGCGCCAGGTCCTGTACGGCGCGCACGAATCCATGGCCACCGGCCTGATCTGGCGTACACCCGCCAGCGGCCTGCTGGAGCAGGTGGCACGCCTGCACCTGCGCTCGCAGGTGCAGGACGACTGGATGCGCCGCCAGCTGACGCCGGACCATCGCATCGGCTGCAAGCGCGTGCTGGTCTCCAACGACTACTACCCGTCGCTGCAGCAGCCCAACGCCAAGCTCATCACCTGGCCCATCGCCACGTTGAGCCCGCGGGGAATCCGCACCGTGGAGGGCGTGGAGCACCAGGCAGACTGCATCGTCTTCGCCACCGGCTTCGACGTCAGCAAGACCGGCACGCCCTTCCCCGTCCACGGCCTGGGCGGTCGCCTGCTGTCGGAGGAATGGCAGCGCGGCGCCCAGGCCTACCGCAGTGTCAGCGTCGCCGGCTATCCCAACCTGTTCTTCACCTTCGGCCCCAACTCCGGCCCCGGGCACAACTCCGCCCTGGTCTACCTGGAGTCGCAGATCGACTACATCGTGCAGGGCGTGCGGCTGGTGATCGAGCGGGACCTCAAGTGGCTCGACGTGCACGAAGGCGCCCAGCAGCGCTACAACGCGGCGATCCAGCGGCGCCTGGCCGGCACCAACTGGAACTCCGGTTGCAAGAGCTGGTACCTGACCGGGGACGGCTTCAACGGCACCATGTACCCCGGCTTCGCCACCCAGTACCGGCTGCAGATGCGCCGCCTGCCGCAGCGCGACTACAGCCTGGTGCGCTGAAGGCCGGGGTTCAGGTGGAGGAGCGCGCTACTCGCGCTCCCCTTTCTTTTCCTTGCTGGCAAAGGGATAGGCACCACGCAGCTTCTGCGCCTCGCCCGCCTTCGGCGGGATCTTCAGCGACAGGACCATGGTGGTGCCCAGGATCGCGGCGGTACCCAGCAGCGACCAGGCCACCGGGATCTTGTAGATGTCGATCAGCAGCATCTTGCTGCCGATGAACACCAGCACGATCGCCAGGCCGTAGGGCAGCAGGTGGAAGCGCTCGTGCATGCCGGCCAGCAGGAAGTACATCGCGCGCAGGCCCAGGATCGCGAAGATGTTGGAGGTCAGCACGATGAAGGGATCGGTGGTGATCGCGAAGATCGCCGGGATCGAGTCCACCGCGAACACGATGTCCACGATGCCGATCAGCAGCACCACCACCAGCAGCGGAGTGGCGAGCTTCACGCCGTCCTTGTAGGTGAAGAAGCGCTCGCCGTCATAGTCCGGCGCGATCTTCATGCGGCGGCGCAGCCAGTTCAGCGCCGGGTTGTTGTCGAGGTCCGGCTCCTGGCCCGCGGCCCACCACATCTTGATGCCGGTGAACAGCAGGAAGGCGCCGAACACGTACAGGATCCAGTGGAACTGCGCGATCAGCCAGGCGCCCACCAGGATCAGCACGCCGCGCAGCACCAGGGCGCCGAGGATGCCCAGCATCAGCACCCGCTTCTGGAACTCGGGCGGCACCGCGAAGTAGGTGAACAGCATCAGGAAGACGAAGATGTTGTCCACCGCCAGCGCCTTCTCGATGAGGTAGCCGGTGATGAACTCCAGGGCCTTGTCGTTGGCCATGGCGCGGGCGGCGGCATCCGCGCCCATGCCGCCCAGGCCCCACCACAGCAGGCCCACGAACACGAAGCTGACCGCGACCCAGATCAGGGTCCAGATGCCGGCTTCCTTCATCGACACGCGATGCGCGCCCTGGCGGTTGAGGGCGAAGAAGTCGATCAGGAGCGCGAGGACGACGAAGGCCGCGAACAGCGACCACAACAGCGGACTACCAACGGAAACCATGGCGGCAAGACCCTTTTATGGACGGATTTCAGGTGTGAAACCTGTTCCGGTCTTGCCGAGACACGCCGAAGGCGTGGACCGCAGTGCCGGGAGAAACGAGGACTCCGTTTTCCGTGCTGACGACACTGCAGGAGCGGTTGAGGCTCCGGCTACTCCCCGTGAGAGGTAGGTAAATTACAGCAGTGCGCCGGCACCGGCGTCAACCGCCGGTGCCGCAACATGCTGTCCAGCCTGCTTTTTCAGCGCACGCGCGGGCAATTCCGGCTGATCGCGCCCAGCACGCGGGCCACGCCCAGCAGGCTGTCCGGCGCCACCGTCTTGCCGGTATTCAGCAGCGACACCGAGATGTCGCGGTCCGGATCGGCCCAGCAGATGATGTTGAGGAAGCCCAGGTGGCCGAAGGCGTGCGGGCAGTTGGCGCCGTAGAGTCCGAAGGGCTTCTCGCCCAGCACGAAGGCCGGCGAGAAGCGCACCGGCGCCAGCAGCGTGCGGTCGATCTGGATCGGGCCGGCGGGGCGCACGGCCTCGGCGATGGTCTCGGCGCGGAACACCCGCTTGCCTTCCCAGATGCCGCCGTCGAGCAGCATCTGGTAGAAGCGGCCGGCATCGTCGGCGGTGGCGTAGATGTTGGCGGCCGGCACCACGGACTCCATGAAGCGCGGATCGTTGGTCAGCACCGCCACCTCGTCGAAGTCCAGGTACAGCGCGCGCCGCGCGACGTAGGCCAGCGGCGCCGGCAGCGCCGGCCCGGTGAAGGCGTTCAGCGCCGCCCTGCCCTGGTCCTCCGGCGCCAGGCCGTAGCGCAGGTACCTGCAGCCCAGCGGCTCGGCAATCTCGGTGCGCAGCAGCTCCTGCAGGGAGCGCCCGCTGACGCGCTGCGCCACCGCGCCGGCGATGTAGCCTGCGGTGACCGCGTGGTAGGACTGCTGGCGGCCGTGCGCGGCATTGGGCTTGGACGCGCAGAGCAGCTTCACGATCATGTCGAAATCGTTGAGCAGCGTGGCATCGACGTTCTTCAGCGGCACGTCGGGAATGCCCGCACGGTGCGCCAGCAACTGCCGCAGCGTGGTGCGCTCCTTGCCGTTGTTGCCGTATTCCGGCAGGTAGTCGGCGACGCGGCCGTCGATGTCGAGCTTGCCCTGCTCCGCCAGCTTGTGGATCAGCATGGCGCTCACCGCCTTGGAGGCGGAGAACAGGCAGACCGGCGTCTGCGGCGTGAGCGGGATCTTCCCGCCCTGCTCGCCCGGCGCATTGCCGCGCGCATGGCCGATGGCGCGATCCAGGATCACGCGGCCGCCGCGGCGCACGGTGAGCGCCACGCCCGGGTGCAGGCCGCTGCGGTACATCGCCTCCACCGCCGACCAGATGCGCTCGGCGGCGTTGCGCTTGAGGCCCACGTCGGCCGGGTCCGTCTCGGCGGCCGGATCATAGGACGTGACGGTGGACAGGTCGCGCGGAACGGCGACGCGGTTGTGGCGAAGGAGCATGCGGATACCCGGAGCAGTGGAATGACGGCCCGGCGCTAGGCGTGGCGGCGGGCTTCTTGTGATGCCAGTCTGCACCAGCCATCCCGCCCCTCCAAGCCTTGACTTTGCGGCACTGGACCGGTCGCGCCGCGGCGCGTATCGTCGGCGGCAATCCCCCTTACCCTTCCCTGTCGTGAGCAAGAACAAGGACCCCGAGGAATCCCGCCCTGCCGCCGGTGCGAAACGCTTCCTGAAGATGGCCGGCATGACGGCCTCGCTGGCCGGCCGCTACGCGGGGCACGCCATCGCCAACGGTTTCCGCAATGCCGAGCAGCGCGAGCAGGCCCGCGAGCAGCTCAATGCCCGCGCCGGCGCACAGCTGGCGCAGACGCTGGGCGAACTCAAGGGCGCCGTGATGAAGCTCGGCCAGATCGCCTCGCAGGCCGCCGACTTCCTGCCCGCCGAGATCGCCGAGCCGCTGAAGACGCTGCAGAAGGAGGCGCCGCCGATGCCATTCGCGGTGATCCGCGAGCAGATCGAGCGCGAGCTGGGCAGGCCGCTGGCGGAACTGTTCCGGGAGCTCGATGCCGAGCCCTACGCCGCGGCCTCCATCGGCCAGGTGCACCGCGGCGTCCTGCACGATGGCCGCGAGGTGGTGGTCAAGGTGCAGTACCCCGGCGTGGCGGCCTCCTGCGACACCGACCTGCGCCAGCTCAAGTTCGCGCTGCGCAGTGCCCGCCTGGTCAAGGTCGGCAAGGAAGTGCTCGACGAACTCTTCGACGAGATCCGCGCGCGCCTGCACGAGGAATTGGACTACGAGCAGGAAGCCCGCAACATGGCCCTGTTCCGCGACTACTACGCGGACGATCCGCAGGTCGTGATCCCCTCCATCGTGGAATCCCTCAGCGGCCGGCAGGTGCTGACCATGGTGCTGGAACCGGGCGATCACCTGGAGACGGTCAACGCCGAATACGACCAGGAGCTGCGCAACCAGCTCGCCATCCGCCTGTTCCATTTCATGTGCCGCTCGCTGTTCGGCCTGCAGGCCGTGCACGCCGATCCCAACCCCGGCAACTTCGCCTACCGTCGGGACGGCAGCCTGGTGGTCTACGACTTCGGCTGCATCAAGCGCCTGGAGCCGGAGAGCATCGCCGCCTACCGCGACACGGTGAAGGCGGCGCTGGCCGAGAACTGGGCCGGCGTGGACATCGGCCTGATCCGCCTGGGCGCCCGCGTGCCGGGCTCCGCTCCGGTGGAAGGGGCGTTCTATGCCGAGTGGCGCCGCATCGTCATGCGCCCCTTCATCTCCGATGCCCCCTTCGACTTCGCCAGCTCGACCATGCACAAGGCCGCCGCCGCCAAGGGGCCGGAGGTGCTCAAGCGCATGGACCAGTTCCAGCCGGCGGTGAAGACCGCTTATCTGGACCGCATGGTCGGGGGCCATTACTGGACCCTGGTGCGCCTCAAGGCCCACGTCGCCCTGGCCCCCCTGCTACGGGGCTACCTGGCTGCCTGAGGGGTTCCCCCGATCCATTCATTCCAATTTGTCACGAATAAAGTTCCGATAGCCCGGCTTATCGTCGAATCAGGCAGGAATTAGGCTGATCCCAAGCTCGAAAGGGCGCCATCCATAGGGGATTTGCCATGAACTTCCGTATCGTCCTCCAGACCGCCAGCCTGGCCCTTGCCGCCAGCCTCGCCCTGCCCGCCGCCGCCGAGGGCAGCACCGACCCGGTCGAGGCCTTCGTCCAGGCCTTCAACCGCGCCGACCGCCCCAGCCTCACCGCCTACGTCCAGCAGAACTACAGTGCCCGGGCGCTGGAAGAGCGCAGCGTCGACGAGCGCGTGGACGAGCTGCTGGATGCCCACCAGCAGCTCGGTGCCATCGCCTTCCAGGAAGTCAGCGGCGTGGCCCGCGTCTCCATCATCAACGTGCGCAGCAGCCATCGGGCGCAGGACGCCGACGTGGTCCTGGTGCGCGACTCCGAGCAGCCCGGCTGGATCAGCGACATCTACATCCACCCGGTCGAGCCCGATCCGGTGCTGACGGCCGAAGCAGCCCGCTGACCTGATGGAGGGCTGAACTCCTTGCCTTGAAGCCCCTCTCCCGCCGGGAGAGGGGTTCAGGAACTGGCTACCAACGACGACATCCATGTCCCGACTCTTCCGCAGCCCCGCCGTCTTCCGCACCGTCATGAACCTGTGGCCGCCGTTCTGGGGCACGGGCATCTCCATCGCGGAGATGGCACCGGACTACAGCCGCCTGGTGGTGCGCATGAAACGGCGCTTCTACAACGCCAATGCCTTCGGCACGCATTTCGGCGGCAGCCTGTATGCCATGTGCGATCCCTTCTACGTGCTGATGCTGGTGCCCCGGCTGGGCCCGGACTACCTGGTCTGGGACAAGGCCGCGAGCATCGACTTCATCAAGCCGGGCCGCGGCACCGTCACCGCGGTGTTCGACTGGGACGCGGCGGAGATCGAGGAAATACGCGCCCGCACCGCCGGCGGCGAGAAGTACGAGCCGCAGCGCGTCGTCGAGATCCGCGACGAGCGCGGCGAGCTGGTCGCGCGGGTGCGCAAGACGATCTACGTGCGCCGCCGCCGGCCCGACCCGGCCCCCGCGACGCTGCAGATGGTCCCGGACTGAGCCAGCCTTCCGATCGGCCCAGGCAAAAAGGCCCCGGCATCCGCCGGGGCTTTTCTTGATTCGAGCAAGCCTCAGAACGCGTAGGAGAAGCTCAGCGAGGCGTTGTCGCGGTCGCGGTAGTTGTTGCGGTCGCCGGCACCGGTGTACCAGGTGTAGCCCATGCGCATGCCGAAGTCCTCGCCGAACTGGATGTCGTTGATCAGCTGGAACTCCTTGCGGTCCTCGACGAAGTTCTGGAAGGGCTGCGGCGCGGTGCCCTTGACGTCCCAGGCCAGGATCAGCGTCGGGCGGAACGACAGGCCGAAGATCACGTCGTTGAACTCGCCGCGGATCAGGCTGCGCAAGCCCCAGGCGAAATCGTCGGCGAAGCCCTTCTTCTGCTGCGTCGGGTTGAACACCAGGGTGGCGGGCGGCTCGCCGCCCGGCTGGCCGGTGCCGTCGGCGCCGCCGCTGGCATGGGTGGAGTTGAGATAGAAGGTCTCGAACTGCAGCTGGTTCTTCTTCGGCATGTCGACGATGTGGGTGAAACCCACCTCGTTGATGAAGATGATCTGGTCGGCGCCGAGGATGTCGGACACCGCGCGGATCGCCGTCACGCCGAACTGGCCGGCGCCGTAGCGTTCCCAGCCCTCCAGGTACTGCCCTGCCTGCACGCGGTCGATGCCGCGGTACTTGGTGACGAACGCCGGGAAGGCGTTGGCTGCCGAGGGGAAGGTGACGTCGGACAGTTCCATCAGGCCGCCCAGCACGCCGCCCAACTGGCCGATGAGCTGGCCCGGGTTGGCCAGCAGGTCCGGCAGGTTGCCGGCGCCCGCGCCCAGCAGGCCGATCAGGTCCAGGCTGCCCAGGGTCTGCAGGTCCACCAGCTGCGTGAAGGCGATCTGGTTGGCCGGCAGCGCCGGTTGCGCGGCCGCGTAGAACAGGTCCTGCACCGAGATCAGCACCGGCAGGTTGGGCCGGTAGGCGTACTCGCCGGCGATCGACCAGCTGCCGACGTTGGTGTTGAAGCTGAAGCCGTACATCTGGATGTCTTCGGGGTACTCCACCACCACCCGCACGGTATCCGCCGGCAGCGGCTCCAGGCCCTCGCCATAGATCGGGTTGGGCAGCGTGCCGTTGAAGCCGCGGCAGTCGACATAGGCGCCGATGACGCTGGTGGAGTCACGCGCGCAGGAGTCCTGCGCGGCGTACATCGAGGCGTACGGCAGGCGGCTGTGGTAGTTCAGGAAGAACAGCGACAGCTCGGTGCCGTTGTTGAGCCAGTCGGCGAAGTGGCTGAGCTTGACGCCGTACTGGCCGTCGTCGCGCGGCGAGCGCTCCCGCACCGGCACCGTCAGCGTGGAGCTGCTCAGCAGGCGCAGGTCGGCATTGTTGAACTGGAACTGCTGGTCCGGGTCCTCCGGGAACTGGCCCAGGGACACGTTGGCGGTCAGGCCGCGGCCGCCGATGAAGTCGGTGAAGGAGAAGAAGCTGCCCGCGGGATCGACCTCGGCCGGCTTCCACTGCAGCTGGTAGAACAGCTCGATGGAGACATCGTCGGTCAGGCTGGTGGACAGCACCACCGCCGGCACCGGCTTGAACACCTCGTTGATCTCCGAGCCCGGCGCGTGCAGGCTGCGGTAGCTCGGAGGATTGATCTCGCTGATGCTGTTCAGGGCCAGCAGCGTGGACTCGCCCCAGCGCACGATCTGGCTGCCGACCGTCAGCGCGCCCTCGCGGCTCTCACCCCAGCTGAAGTTGTACTGCAGGAAGGCCTCGTACAGCTCGGTGCCGAGCGCGTAGCGGTCCACCGCGTCGCCCGGGCGCTTGTCGTGCTCCGGCTGGTACAGGGTGTTGGGGTGATACTGGGTGAAGTCGGCATTGACCGGATCGTAGAAGCCCAGCGCGTGGACGCGGGCCAGCCAGTCGCCCTTGCGCAGCGTCAGGTCGGTATTGATCTTGGCCAGGGCGGCGACGATGTCCCCCTTGTCGTAGTTCAGGTTGCCGTCGTCGCCGTTGGCGCCGAAGAAGGCGCCCTTGGCATCGACCAGGCGCTGGTTCGGGCCCGGATCGCCGCTGAGCGAAAGGCAGTCGTCGGCCGCGCAGAGGTTCTGCTGCCCCGGGATGTTGGTCTTGCCGATCAGCTCGCTGCTGCGGTCCTGCATGCGGACCTGGGCGCCGATCGACAGCATGGTCTTCCATTGCATGTCGAAGCCGTAGAACTCGCCTTCGAGGGCGGACGCAGACAGCGATGTCAGAGCCAGCAAAGGCGCGGCCCAAAGCAGTTTCTTCACGTTTTCCTCCCGACGCGGAACAGCTTTTTTATGGGAACGGCAGGGCCGTCCTGCATGGACGCTACCATCGGTCAATGGCAGGTGTCACTGATTGGGACAACCGCCACCCCTGTCATTCAGGCAAACCCCTGTCCACAAGCCGCGGGCGGCCCTGGGTGGCGTCCGGCAGCCCGGCCTACAGGGCGTCCCGGTAGGCGCCCGGCGTGCTGTCCGTCCAGCGCCGGAAGGCCCGGTTGAAGGCGCTCTGCTGCGAGAAGCCCAGGAGGAAGGCGATATCCACCAGGGACAGCTGCGGGTCGCGCACATAGCCCAGGGCCAGGTCCCGGCGCATGTCGTCCAGCGCCGCCTTGAAATGGCTGTTGCGCTGCTGCAGGCGCCTCTGCAGGGTGCGACTGGAGATGTTCAGGGCCGCGGCCACGTCCTCCATCTCCGGCACGGCCTGGGGCAGCAGCCGGCCGATGGCCGCCCGCAGCTGCACCACGAAGGGATCCGCCTCCAGGCCCAACTCCCGGGCCTGGCGCTCGGCCCGGGCCTCCATCATCTGGCGCAGTTCCGGGTCGGCCTGCGGCAGGGGGCGGTCGAGCAGGCCGTTGTGGATCGACAGGCTGAAGCCCGGCGCATCGAAGCGCAGCGGGCAGCCGAAGACACGCCGGTACTCGTCCAGCCGCCCCGGCTCGGGATAGGGCAAGCTCATCTCCAGCGGCCTGAACTGCTGGCCGAAGATCCAGCGGGCAAAGCTCAGCATGGAAGCGGCCAGGCATTCCCCGGCCGGCCGGGTCAGCAGCCCCGGCAGCGGCGGCAGGGTCTCCCGCAGCAGCAGGCGGTCGCCGGTTTCCTCGTAGTCCACCTCCACCCCGCGCATCACCAGCTGGTTCCAGCGCTGGTGGGTGGCGATCACCTGCCGGCTGGTGTCGCAGCTCATCATGATGTAGCCCACCACGCCGTAGTGTGCCGGCCGCACCTGCTCGCCCGCATGCAGGCCCGCGAAGGGGTCGCCGGTCTGCTCGATGGCCCGCTCCAGGGCGGCATTGAAGCGCAGCCGCGACACCCGGCGGTCCGGGTCCGCGAGCATGGCCTCGGACACGTCCAGCGCCGCCAGCACCGGCCCCAGGGACTGGCCGCGCGACTGCAGCCAGTCGGTCAGCACCCGGCAGTAGGCCATGGTCAGCGTGGGCGTTTCCGGGGGGAGGATCACGGCGGCTTGGCGGTCTGCGGTCAATCGGTTGGCGTCGAGCGGTCAATTCTACGGAAAGCCGCCGCGGAACAATGCCGCCCATCGCCCGGAAACCATGAATTCACAAGAGGCCACAGCATGCAGCGCAAGCCACTCGACGCCGAGATGGAGCTCTTCAGGGACAACGCCCGGAAGTTCTTCCAGACCGAGATCCGCCCCCACTCCGAGCGCTGGCGCGAAGCCGGCATCGTCGACCGCGAGGCCTTCCTCAAGGCCGGCGAGGCGGGCTACCTCTGCATGTGGGCCGACGAGAAGTACGGCGGCCTGGGGCTGAAGGACTTCCGCTACGAGCAGATCCTGATCGAGGAAAACGTGCTGCACGGCGACCCCGGCTTCTTCATGACCGTGCACAGCCGCCTGATCGCACCCTACCTGGGGACCTTCGGCACCGAGGAACAGAAGCAGAAGTATTTCCCGGGCATCATCAGCGGCCAGACCATCCTGGCCGTGGCCATGACCGAGCCCGATGCCGGCTCCGACATCTCCGCCACCAAGACCCGCGCCGAGGACCAGGGCGACCACTGGCTGCTCAACGGCTCCAAGACCTACATCTCCAACGGCATCCTGGCGGACCTGGTGATCGTCGCCGCCAAGACCCATCCCGAGAACCCGCATGCCATGACCCTGTTCCTGGTCGAGCGCGGCATGGAGGGCTTCGAGCGCGGCCGCAACCTGAAGAAGATGGGCCTCAAGTCGCAGGACACCGCCGAGCTGTTCTTCCGCGACGTGAAGCTGCCCAAGGCCAACGTGCTGGGCCAGGTCAACAAGGGCTTCTACCACCTGATGCACGCCCTGGCCGAGGAACGCCTGCTCTCCGCCACCGGCAATGTCGTGGCGGCACGCGCCGCGGTGGACGTCACCCGCGAATTCGTGCGCAACCGCAAGGTCTTCGGCAAGCCGCTGTCCAAGATGCAGAACACCCGCTTCAAGCTGGCCGCCCTGGACACCGAGATCGAGGTCGCGCAAACCTTCATCGACCGCTGCATCGAGGTG
The DNA here is from genome assembly GCF_002930645.1 of Solimonas fluminis. GTDB lineage: Bacteria > Pseudomonadota > Gammaproteobacteria > Nevskiales > Nevskiaceae > Solimonas_A > Solimonas_A fluminis. The sequence goes on from NZ_PSNW01000001.1 coordinate 283,997, forward strand.
CACAACGAGGGCAAGCTGAGCCCCGAGGACGCGGCCCGCGCCAAGCTCTTCGCCAGCGAGGTCTACGGCCGCGCCGTGGACGAGGGCGTGCAGCTGCATGGCGGCGCCGGCTACATGGACGAATACCCGATCTGCCGCATGTACCAGGACGAGCGCATCAACCGGATTTTCGCTGGCACCTCTGAGATCATGAAGGAAATCGTCGCCCGCTCGATCCTCGACTGAGCCCACCCCGAAGACCGTTCGTGCTGAGCCTGTCGAAGCATGAACGGCCTGCTCGCCGTACCATCGAAGGGTCCGCTCACCCTTCGACAGGCTCAGGGCGAGCGGACCACAACCCTTGTGAGGAAAACCAAGCATGCGCATGCCCGAATCCTGGAAAGGCCGCGTCCGCGTCCCCGCCATCGCCGCCCCGATGTTCCTGGTCTCCAACCCCCGGCTGGTTGCCGCCTGCTGCAAGGCCGGCGTGGTCGGCACCTTTCCCGCGCTGAACCAGCGCAGCACCGCCGGCTTCGTCGAATGGCTGGACGAGCTGAAGGCCACGCTGGGACCGCAGGACGCGCCCTACGGCGTCAACCTGGTCGTGCACAAGACCAATCCCCGCCTGCAGGCGGACCTGGCCGAGGTGGTCAAGCACCAGGTACCGCTGGTGATCACCTCCCTGGGCGCCGCCGCCGAGGTGGTGGAGGCCGTCCACAGCTACGGCGGCCTGGTGTTCCACGACGTCATCAGCCTGCGACACGCCGAGAAGGCGGCGCAGGCCGGCGTCGACGGCCTGATCCCCGTGGCGGCCGGTGCCGGCGGCCATGCGGGCACCATCAATCCCTTCGCCCTGGTGCCGGAGATCCGCTCCCTGTTCTCCGGCTACATCGCGCTGTCGGGCTGCATCGGCAGCGGTGCCGGCATCGCCGCGGCGCAGGCCCTGGGGGCCGACTTCGGCTACATCGGCACCCGCTTCATCGGCACGCAGGAGGCCAGCGCCCCGGAGGCCTACAAGCAGATGCTGCTCGAAGCCCGCGCCGCCGACATCGTCTATACCCCGCACATCAGCGGCGTGCCGGCCAACTTCCTGCGTCCCTCCATCGTCCGTGCGGGCCTGGACCCGGACCGCCTCAAGCCCAAGACCGAGGTGGACTTCGGCACCGAGCTGTCCGCCGGCAAGGCCTGGAAGGACATCTGGTCGGCCGGCCAGGGCACCGGCGCCATCACCGACCTGCCGCCGGCGGGCGAGCTCTGCGAGCGGATGGTGCAGGAGTACCGCGACACCTGCCGGCGCCTCGGCGGCTCCTGAATGGACGGCGACAGCCCGGCCCGCGCGGCGCCGCTGCAGACGCAGTGGCCCGCGCCGCTGACGCCGCGCGAATGGGACCGCCGTTTCCCCGGCATCCTCGACGGCCTGGCGCTGATCGCGGGCGGCGCCAACGTGATCCTGCAGCTTTCGTGCCTGCCGGTCGGCCGCGGCGTGCTGGAGAGCCGCGTCGAGAGCGGCAACATCTTCCGGCATCCGTTCAAGCGTTTCCGCACCACGGTGACCTACCTGGCGGTCGCCCTGCTCGGCAGCACCGCGGAAAAGCTGGCCTACCGCCAGGCCGTCAACCGGCAGCATGCGCAGGTTCACTCCACCGCCGAATCGCCGGTGGCCTACAGGGCCTTCGATCCGAACCTGCAGCTCTGGGTGGCCGCCTGCATCTACTGGGGTTTTGTCGACGCCCACGAAAAGCTGCAGGGCCCGATGACACGCGAGCAGGCCGAGGCGTTCTATCGACTGGCCGAGCCCATCGGCACCACGCTGCAGGTCCGCCCCGGCATGTGGCCGGCCGACCTCGACGCCTTCCGGCGCTACTGGGAAGAGGGCCTGAGGACGCTCGAAATGGACGAGCCGGTGCGCCGCTACCTGACCGACATCGCCGACCGCAGATTCCTGCCGCCGGCACTGGGCGGCGGACGGGGGCGCTTCATGACCACGGGCTTCCTGCCGCCGGCCTTGCGCGAGCTGATGCGCTTCCCCTGGGGACCGTCGCAGCAGCAGGGTTTCGAGCGGCGGCTGGCCGGGCTGGCGCGCCTCAACCGCCGCCTGCCCCGCTTCATCCGCCAGCTGCCGTTCACGCTGGCGATATGGGACCTGCGGCGGCGCATGCGCAAGGGACTGCCGCTGGTCTAGCGATCATTGCGGGCGCGACGCCGGCTGCCATTGCTTGAGCAGCTTGAATACCTGCCCCGCCTTGCCGCCCATCATCGCGGCCGTGGTCATCACACCGCCCAGCAGCGCGCCGCCGACGCCCGCGGTCACCACGTCCTGCCCGGTAAGGTAGAGCCCCTTCACCGGCGTCACCGGGTGCAGCCACTTCTGCTCGAAACGGCGCAGGTCATGGTCCAGGCCGTAGATTTCGCCGCGGTCGTACATGCCGAAGTACTCGGTCGACAGCGGCGTGGACAGTTCCACGTAGTCCAGCTTGCCGCGCAGCTGCGGCATCTGCCGGTACAGCCCTTCCAGCAGGCGCTCGGTGAACTGCGCCTTGAGCGCCTCGTAGTCGGCGCCGCGCTGGTTCCACGTCTCCTTGGCCCATTGCTCGAACCACTCGTAGCGTCCGAGGGTGATGACCTCGACCGTGCTCTTGCCCGGGTAGTTCTTGTCCCAGTCCGGGTCCTTGGCCGAGGGGAAGGAGATGTACAGCATCGGCAGCGTGCCCTGCGGGTCGGCCAGGAAGCGCTCGGTGTTGCCCTCGTGGTCCGCGTCCGGATAGACCCAGAGGTTGGTGCGCGGCAGGCCCAGCTCCTGCGCGCTGCCCCTGAAGCCGGCGTAAATGCACAGGTGGCCCGAGGATGGCTTCACCTCGCGCAGCTTCCGCGGATAGCCGTGGCGCGCGCGCTCGGCCTGGGGCAGCAGGCGCTCGAAGGTCAGGCGGGCGCCGGCGCTGCTGACCACCGACCTGGCGGCGATGCGGCTGCCGTCCTCCATCTCCACGCCGCCGACACGCCCGTCCTCGACGAGGATCTGCTTGACCCGCGCATAGGTGAAGACCTCGCCGCCGCCGGCGCGGATCACGGGAATGATGGTGTCGGCGATCTTCCAGGAGCCGCCCACCGGATAGTTGCCGCCGGCAAAGTAATGCTTGGTGACCGCGGCGTGCATGATGAAGGCCGCGTCGCGAGGCGGCAGGCCGTAGTCGCCCCACTGGCCGGTCAGCACCGCGATCAGATCCTGGTTCTGCGTCAGGCCTTCCAGCACCTCGCGCGTGCTCATGAAGCACTCGCGCGGCACGCGCAGCGGACGGACCTTCTCGTAGAGCCGCGCCAGCCGCGGCGGCATCGCCTGCCCGGCGAAGTAGGCCTGCATGCTGCGGCTGACCTTGGCCACCAGGGCGAAGTAGCGGTCGATGGCCTCTTCCTCCGCCGGGAAATGGCGCTTCAGCTCCGCCATCAGGTTCTCGCGGCCGGCGATGAAGTCGTAGTGCTTGTCGCCGATGATGATGCGGTCATAGACCGCGTCCATCGGCGCCCACTCGAGCTTGCCGTCGGAGATCACGTCGAAGATGCGGCGCAGGGGCGCATGCGGCTTGTGCACCTCGCCGATGTAGTGCACGCCCACGTCCCACTCGTAGCCCTCGCGCTCGTAGGAGTGCGTGAAGCCGCCGGCGGTGTAGTGCTGCTCCAGCACGCAGACCTTGCGTCCCAGCCGGGTCAGCAGCGCGGCACAGCAGAGCCCGCCGATGCCCGAGCCGATCACGATGACGTCGTACTGCGCCGCGGCGCGCCCCGGACGGTAGCGCTTGCCTGTTCTTTTCATGCCGTTCCCCTCTGCTGCCGCCTTATAGCCTGCCCCCGCCCGCCCCGCCATGGCGTCCCTGACAGTCCGAAACCGAACTGACATCCGGCGGTAACCGGATCGTCATCCGGCCGCCCTAGGTTTCCGGGTTCTTCCTGCACTCAAGAAAATGGGGATTACCGAATGAAGCGCTTTGCACTGACGCTGCTCGCGTCCACGCTGGCCCTGGGCCTGGCGGCCTGCGAGGGCGACGATGGCAAGAACGGCAGCAACGGCAGCAACGGCACGCCGGGCCTGGGCGACGTGCTGCTCAACCTGTCGAAGATCGGCAACTATGCCTCCGGCCGGTTCGCCGAGGGCGCCGCCGAGATCGTGGCCTTCGACCCGGGCTCCAAGCGCCTGTTCGTGGTCAACGCCGCCGATGTCAGCATCGACGTGCTCGACCTGGCCAACCCGGCCGCTCCGGCCAAGCTCAGCACCATCCAGATCAGCGGCGGCAGCAGCGCCAACAGCGTCGCCGTCTCCAACGGCGTGGTGGCGGTCGCCATCCAGGCGCCGGTCAAGACCGACAACGGCAAGGTCGAGTTCTACAACGCCGCGACCCTGGCGAAGATCTCCGAGGTCACGGTCGGCGCCCTGCCCGACATGCTGACCTTCACCCCGGACGGCAAGGCCGTCCTGGTGGCCAACGAGGGCGAGCCCAACGCCGGCTACACCATCGACCCGGTCGGCTCGGTCAGCGTCATTGATGTCGCCACCATTGCCACACCCACGGTCCAGACCATCGACTTCTCGGCCTTCAACAGTGATGCCGAAAAGGCCAAGCTGGTCGCCGACGGCGTGCGCATCTATGGCCCCGGCGCCAGCGTGGCCCAGGACCTGGAACCCGAGTACATCGCCGTCGCCCCGGATGGCAAGACCGCCTGGGTGACGCTGCAGGAGGCCAATGCCCAGGCCGTCCTGAACATCGGCAACCTGGCGGCGCCGACGATCACGCGCATCAAGTCCTTCGGCCGCAAGGATCATTCGCTGATCGGCAACGAGCTGGATGCCAACGACCGCGACGGTCCGGGCAACGGTCCGCGCATCGACATCCGCAACTGGCCGATCAAGGGGCTCTACCAGCCGGACGCCATCGCCGCCTACGCCTACAACGGCAAGACCTACTACGTCACCGCCAACGAAGGCGACGACCGCAACGATTTCATCCCCGGCGAGGAAACCAAGCGCCTCAGCGCCAACTCGATCGTCCTCGATCCGGCGATCTTCCCTGACGCCGCCACCCTCAAGACCTCGTCGGTGCTGGGCCGCCTGACGATCACGCCCTTCGGCGCCAAGACCAACCAGGCCGGCGAACTGCAGGAAATCCTGGTGCTCGGCGGCCGCTCGTTCAGCATCTGGAACGAAGACGGCCAGCAGGTCTACGACAGCGGCTCGGAGTTCGAGCGCATCGTGGCCCAGCGCAGCCCGCTGTTCTTCAACGCCAGCAACGACAACAACAACCAGGACGACCGCAGCGACAACAAGGGCCCCGAACCCGAGGGCGTCGTGCTGGGCAAGATCTCCGGCCGCAGCTTCGCCTTCATCGGCCTGGAACGCATCGGCGGCGTGATGGTCTACGACATCAGCAATCCGCAGAACGCCCGCTTCGTGCAGTACATCAACCCGCGCGACTTCACGGCACAGGTCAGCAGTGCCGCCGCCGGCGACCTCGGCCCCGAGGGCCTCGCCTTCATCCCGGCCGCCAACAGCCCCAACGGCAAACCCCTGCTGGCCGTGGGCAACGAGGTCAGCGGCACCACCGCGATCTACCAGATCGACGTGATCGAGTTGAAGAACAACTGAGATCCACCGCGCTTCAGCGAAAAGCCCCGCCTCGGCGGGGCTTTTCGCTGCCGGGGCTCACCAGGGCGTCGGCTGCGGAATGCGGTCGGGAAACCCCGCCTGGTGCCAGTACGGATAGATGGGCGGCCGGCGGCTCGCCGCATCCAGCTTCGCCACCTGGTCCGCGCTCAGCTTCCAGCCCACCGCGCCGAGGTTCTGCTTGAGCTGCTCTTCGTTGCGCGCGCCGATGACGAGATTGCAGACCGTGGGGCGCTGCAGCAGCCAGTTGAGCGCCACCTGCGGCACGCTCCTGCCGGTCTCGCGCGCGACCTCGTCGATGGCATCGATCACCCGGTACAGGTGCTCGTCATCCACCAGCGGCCCGCCCTCGGCGCCGCCCTGCGCGATGCGGCCTGCGGTCGCGGCCTGGCCGCGGCGGATCTTGCCGGTGAGGCGGCCCCAGCCCAGCGGACTCCAGATCATGCTGCCCAGGCCCTGTTCCAGCGCCAGCGGCATCAGCTCCCACTCGTACTCGCGGCCGATCAGCGAGTAGTAGCCCTGGTAGGCCACGTAGCGGCCCAGGCCATGGCGCTCCGAGGTGGCCAATGCCTTCATCACCTGCCAGCCGGAGAAGTTGGAACAGCCGATGTAGCGGATCTTGCCGGCTCGCACCAGGTCGTCCAGCGTGCCCAGCACTTCCTCGGCGGGCGTCAGCGCGTCGTAGATGTGCATGAAGTAGAGATCGATGTGATCGGTCCCGAGGCGCTTGAGGCTGGCCTCGCAGGCCCGCACGAGGTTGTGGCGCGAGGCACCGCGGTCGTTGGGACCCGGCCCCGTCGGGATCGATGCCTTCGTGGAAACCAGCAGCTCGTTGCGACGGCCGCGGATGGCCTGGCCCAGGATTTCCTCCGAGGCGCCGGCGGAGTAGACGTTGGCGGTGTCGAAGAAATTGAGGCCGGCATCGAGGCAGACATCCACCAGGCGCGTCGCCTCCTTCACGTCGGTGCTGCCCCACTTGCTGAACATCTCGCCCTTGCCGCCGAACGTGCCGGTGCCGAGGCTGAGGACGGGAACCTGGAGGCCGGAACGGCCGAGCTGCCTGTATTCCATCGGGAACTCCTGTCGGGGGATTTTTCTTCGGTCTGTGACTTTACCTCGCCACGGCGACGGGCATATGTTCGCGCACCCCCACCGCCAAGGAACGCAGATGGACCTGGATGAATACGGACTCAAGCCCCTGGACTTCAGCGGCGAGCGCATCGCCCCGGCCAACGGCGGCTTCACGCGCCGCGGCTTCCTGGTCACCACGCTCGCCAGCGGCTTCGCCCTGGCCAGCAGCCCGGTGCTGGCGCAAGCCATCAAGACCGATGCCAAGGGACTGGTGGCCGGCGCCGTGGAGATCGACGTGCCCGACGGCCGGATTCCCGCCTACCGCGCGCGCCCGGCAAAGAAGGGCCACTACCCGGTCGTGCTGGTGATCCAGGAGATCTTCGGCGTGCACGAGCACATCCAGGACGTCTGCCGCCGCCTGGCCAAGCTCGGCTACTGCGCGGTGGCGCCGGAGATGTTCGCGCGCCAGGGCGATGTCTCCAAGATGACCGACATCGGCCAGATCCTGCAGCAGGTGGTCTCCAAGGTGCCGGACGAGCAGGTGATGAGCGATCTCGACGCCACCGTCGCCTGGGCCGGCAAGGCCGAGGGCGCCGACACCGCGCGCGTCGGCATCGTCGGCTTCTGCTGGGGCGGCCGCACCACCTGGCTCTACGCCGCGCACAACCCGAAGGTGAAGGCCGGCGTCGCCTACTACGGCCTGCTCAGCGGCATGAAGTCCGACATCAAGCCGCAGGACCCGCTGGACATCGGCAGCACGCTGAAGGTGCCGGTGCTGGGCCTCTACGCGGCCGGTGACGCCTACATCCCGCTGCCGCAGGTGGACCAGATGCAGAAGCAACTGGTGCAGTCCGGCAGCGGCTCCAAGATCCTGGTCTTCCCCGGCGTGGACCATGGCTTCCACGCCGACTACCGCCCGACCTACGACGCTACCGCCGCAAGCTATGCCTGGAAGCTGACGCGCGACTGGTTCAGGGAGCACGGCGCCTGAGCACCCGGGACGACGCCGGCCAGCGCCGCGCCTGGCTCGCCGGGCTGGCGCTGGCCATCGCCGGCGCGGTGTTCTTCTCCGCCAAGGCGGTCATCGCCAAGCTGCTCTACCGCGAGGGCATCGACGCGGTGACGCTGATCGCCCTGCGCATGCTGCTGTCGTTGCCGGTGTTCCTGGCGGTGGCGGCGTGGACCTGGCGGCGGCAGCCGCGGCTCGGCGCCCGCGACCTGGGCCGCATCGCCCTGCTCGGACTGCTCGGCTACTACCTGTCGAGCATGCTCGACTTCCTGGGCCTGCAGTACGTCAGCGCCGGCCTGGAGCGTCTGATCCTGTTCCTGACGCCGAGCTTCGTGCTGCTGATCGGCCTGTTCGCTCTGGGGCGCGGCGTCAGCCGGCGGCAATGGCTGTCGCTGGGCTTCGCCTATGCCGGCATCGTTCTGGTGTTCTGGCACGACGTGAACCTGGGCGGACCGCGCGTGGCCCTGGGCAGCGCCCTGGTGGCGGGCGCGGCGATCTCCTATGCGATCTACCTGCTGCTGTCCGGCGAGCTGATCGCCCGCGTCGGCTCGCTGCGCCTGGTGGCCCTGGCGATGACCGTCTCCACCGCGGCCTGCCTGCTGCAGTACGCCCTGCTGCGGCCCCTGCCGGGCTTGTTCGCGCAGACCCTGCCGGTGTGGCGCCTGTCGCTGCTCAACGCCAGCCTCTGCACCGTGCTGCCGGTGTTCCTGACCATGATCAGCGTCGGCCGCATCGGTGCCGGCCCCTCGGCCCAGGCCGGCATGATCGGCCCGGTCTCGACCCTGTTCCTGGCCTGGTGGCTGCTGGGCGAGCCGGTCACCCCGCTGCAGCTGGCCGGCACCGGCCTGGTCATGGCCGGCATGCTGCTCCTGTCGCTGCGCCAGGCGGGCCGGTAGGCCCGTCACTACGCCATGCGGACGAATGCTGCATCGCAGCATTGAGGCAGAATCGCGGCTCATCATTCAGCGGCGGCGGATTCATCGATGGCGAAGTGGACGACGAAGGACATCCCGGCCCTGGCCGGCAAGCGCGCGGTGGTCACCGGCGCCAACAGCGGCCTGGGCCTCGAAACGGCGGCGGAGCTGGCGCGGGCCGGCGCCGACGTGGTGATGGCCTGCCGCGATCCCGGCCGCGCCAGCGCCGCCGTGGCCGAGGTGCAGCGCCGCGCCCCCGGCAGCCGGGTGGAAGCCCTGGCCCTGGACCTGGCGGACCTTTCCTCCATCCGCGCCTTCGCCGACGGCTACAAGGCCCGCTACGCCTCGCTGGACCTGCTGTGCAACAACGCCGGCGTGATGCACCTGCCCTTCCAGAAGACCCGCGACGGCTTCGAGATGCAGATCGGCACCAACCACTTCGGCCACTTCGCGCTGACCGGCCGGCTGCTGGAATCCCTGCAGGCCGCGCCGCAGGGCCGCATCGTCACCGTGGCCAGCGTCGCCCACCGCGCCACCAGGGGCCTGGACCTGGACGACCTGAACTGGGAACGCCGTCCCTACAGCCCGGCCGACGCCTACGGCAAGAGCAAGCTGGCGAACCTGATGTTCCATTTCGAGCTGCAGCGCCGCCTGGAGAAGTCCGGCAGCCCGCTGCTTGCCGTCGCGGCCCACCCGGGTTATTCGGCCACCAACATCGGCTTCGGCCTCAAGGACAAGACGCCGCTGCTGAAGCGCTGGGCCATGAACATCGGCAACAGCCTGTTCGCCCAGTCCGCCGCCCAGGGCGCGCTGCCGACGCTGTTCGCCGCCACGGTGGCGGACATCGCCAGCGGCGACTACATCGGCCCGGACGGCTTCATCGAGTTCATCGGATATCCCAGGCGCGTGGGCTGCCGCCCCGAGGCGCGCGACCCGGCGCTGGGCGCCCGCCTATGGCAGATCTCCGAAGAGCTGACGGGCTTGCACTACCTCTGATTCCGTGACGCAGTAGGCTTGCCTGGCGGCAGCACCCGCGCTCCAATCGGCGGGCCGCCCCGCACAAGGAGTGCCCATGCGTATCGCGATCCTCCTGCTGCTGGCCGCCCTGCCCCTGCAGGCCGGCGCCGCCAGCTTCGACTGCGCCAAGGCCAGCCATGCGGTGGAAAGGCTGGTCTGCGCCAACCCCACGCTGTCGAAGCTCGACGAGGACCTGGCCCTGGCCTTCAGGCAGCGCTTGGCGCTGGTGCTGGACCGCAATGCCCTGCGCGGCCAGCAGAAGGACTGGAACGGCGTGCTGCGCTCGCGCTGCGCCAAGGGCTGCCCGGCGGCGGAGGTCGAGCAGCAGTACCGCGACCAGATCGCCTCGCTGCGCGGCGCATGGGAAGAGGCCTGGAGCGACAGCTACAAGACCAACGAGCCCGGCTGGCTGGAACTGACCGTGAAGGACGCGGCCGGATTCAGCTTCCGCCTGCTGCGCAGCCATGTGGACGAACAGGACGTCGCGCTTTGCCGCCTGCCGGCCGAAGGCGCCGCGCCGTTGCTGGCGCGACTGCACGACGAACAGCACGCACAATGGAGCGAAGGCGGCTGCACGCTCGACTTCACGCTGGAGCGCGACGCACGCGGCGGCGTCACGGCCATCGGCATCGCCAGCCGCGGCTGCGAGAAGCACTGCAAGGACGGCCGGCGGCTCGACGGCCGCTACACCTCGGAGAACAACTGGGTGGCCGGCAACCAGTAGGCCGCTCAGCGGCTCCGGCGCGCCGCCTTCTCCGCGAGATCTTCCACGTAGAGATTGTCGCGGCCGGCATGCTTGGCCTTGTACAGGCAGTGATCCGCCGCGTGATAGGCATCCGACAGGGGCACGTTGGGTCCCACCGCGACGCCGCCGGCGCTCACCGTCACCACCGCCGCATGGTTGGCGCGATGCTCGATGCCGAGGTTGCGGATCGTGTCCAGCAGTTCCGCCAGGCGCTCGCGGCCGTCGTTGAGGTCGCAGTCATACAGCAGCAGCGCGAACTCGTCGCCGCCCAGGCGCGCGGCCATGTCCATGGAGCGCCGCGCGTACTGCGCCAGCACCAGGCCCAGCTCGGCCAGCACGCCGTCACCGTACTCGTGGCCGTAGAGGTCGTTGACCTTCTTGAAATGGTCCATGTCCAGCAGCGCGAAGAACATGCCGCGCTGCTGCCCGCGCGACACCGTGCGGCAGGCAATCTCGTAGCGGTCCTCCAGCGCGCGGCGGTTCGCCAGCCCGGTGAGCGGATCGCGGAAGGCCATCATCGACAGCAGCTTGCCGGCGGCCCATTGCCGGCGCGACGACAGGCGCGTGCCGAAGGCGGTCAGCAGCGCCGTCCCCAGCAGCAGCACTTCGAGGATCAGTTCCTGCGTGCCGCGCCCGGGCGAGTCGCCGGGCAGCAGCCAGGCCACCACCAGCACGGCGATGTAGCCGGCGACGAAGGCGATGCAGCGCGCCAGCGGCAGGCGTGCCAGCGTCACCACCGCCACCGGGATGGTGAGCACCAGATAGGGCTCGACGATGTGCCCCAGGTCATGCCCGCGATAGCGGATCAGTTCCACGCAGGCGACCACCAGCAGGAAGCCGCCCATCAGCAGCAACTCCGCCATGGCCGACTCCACGCGGCGCAGCTGCGACAGCGTCACCGCGATGAACAGCGGCACCACGATGCCCAGTTCGATCCACAGCAGCAGCACCACCAACTCCGGCGGCGTACCGGTGACCGCGTCCTGCCAGAAGGGCGCCGTGCCGAAGCTGAAGACGGGGATCAGTCCGAGGCAGATGCGCGTGACGCGGGCCGCGCGCCGCTCGTGGGCTTCGAATTCCTCTTCCAGCCGCGCCGGCATGCGCACGCCGCGGCGCGACTCGGAGGCGACGTCGCGCAGGGCGCGGATTTCCTCGGGATTGAGCACCTGCTCCGGCAGGACGGCATCTTCCACGGGTGCAGCAGGCCGCGCCTCCTGCAGAGGCGGCATTTCCCCGGAAGCATCTTCCGCAGTCTCGCCCGGGCTGGTAAAAGCCCCGTTCACGTGGACGCGCCCCGCATCTGCGTCTCCCTGGCCCACTGTCGCTGAACCCATGGTAGGGCCAGCGGTTCGGGATTGGGAAGCCGGAAAGCGCCCTTTTCAGGGGGTTTCCCCCTCAGAAAGTGCCAGAAAGTAAGGATTTTCCATTTGATCCACGAAAATGTGACACGGATCTCATCTTTTCTGGAGGCCCGCGTGCCCTGCGGGGCCGGCCGCTGCAATGGGGCGGACGGCATGCCGCAATCGCCGTGACGGACCGATTCTCCAGCCCACCCCCGCCGCGCGACGGCGTCGGCGCCAGCACCGTGCAGCTGCCCGAAGGCCGCTGGGACCGCGTGCTGGATTTCCTTGCCGAGCAGTTTCCCGGCATCGGTGCCGAGGCCTGGCGGTCGCGCCTCGCGCGCGGCCTGGTGCTCGACGCCCGGGGCCTGCCGCTGGCGCCGGACAGCCCCTACCGCGCCGGCGGCCACCTGCATTACTACCGGGAGCTGGAGCAGGAAACGCCCGTGCCCTTCGAGGCGCAGCTGCTGCACCGGGACGAACACCTGCTGGTAGCCGACAAGCCCCACTTCCTGCCGGTGGTGCCGGCCGGACGCCACCTCCAGGAAACCCTGCTGCTGCGCCTGCGCCGGCGCCTGGACCTGCCGGAACTGGCCCCGCTGCACCGCCTGGACCGCGGCACCGCCGGGCTGGTGCTGTTCTCGGTCGACGAACGGACGCGCGGACGCTACCAGTCGCTGTTCGCCCAGCGCGCCGTGGTGAAGGTCTACGAAGCCCTGGCGCCCCACCTGCCGCAGCGCGAGTTCCCCCTGCGGTACCGCAGCCGGCTGGAACCGGGAGATCCGTTCTTCCTGATGCGCGAGGTGGGCGGCGAACCCAACAGCGAGACCGGCATCGAGATCGCCGAGCGCCGCGGCGCGCTGGACCTCTATCGCCTGCATCCGGTCACCGGACGCAAGCACCAGCTGCGCGTGCACCTGGCGGCGCTGGGAGCTCCGATCCTGAACGACGATTTCTACCCCGAGTTGCGGCCGGCGGACGAAGCGGATTTCAGCCGGCCGCTGCAGCTGCTGGCCCGGAGCCTGGAATTCCGCGATCCGCTGGATGGCCGGTTCAGACGATTCGAAAGCCGCAGGCAGCTCCTAGAATCCTCGGACTGACTTCCCTCCGGAGCCCCCGTGGATTCCAGCGCATCCGAATTCCTGCAGCCCGCCTCGATCGTCGATTCCGATCACCCCGAGGTGGTGGCCTACGCCCGCCGTCACGCCGGCCCCACGGCCGATCCGCGCGAACGGGCCGTGTCGCTGTACTACGCCGTGCGCGACGGCTTCCGCTACGACCCCTACGCGATCGACGTCAGCGTGGAGGGCCTGCGCGCCAGCAGCGTGCTGCGCCTGGGCCATGGCTGGTGCGTGACCAAGGCCGCCCTGCTGGCCGCCGGCTGCCGCGCGCTGGGCATCCCGGCCAAGGTGGGCTTCGCCGACGTGCGCAACCACCTCTCCACGGAACGCATGCGCCGCACCATGCAGACCGACGTGTTCTACTGGCACGGCTACACCGCGATCCTGCTCGACGGCCAATGGGTCAAGGCGACGCCGGCCTTCAACATCGGGCTCTGCGAGCGTTTCCGCCTGAAGCCCCTGGAATTCGACGGCCGGGAGGACTCGATCTACCACCCCTACGACCTGGCCGGGAACCGGCACATGGAATACCTCGCCTTCCGCGGCGAGCATCTGGACGTGCCCTGGCAGGAGATGCGGGCCGACTTCGAGCGCCTGTATCCGACCCTGCCGCGGCTGGACCAGGCCAGCTTCGACGCCGATGTCGCCGCGGAAACCGTTCGCTAGCGCCGGCGCCAGGCCAGGTAGCCGGTGACCCCCGCCAGGAGCAGCATGCCCGGCAGCATCACCAGGCTGGCCGGCTGCAGTGGCGCCAGGGTCCCGCCCATCTTGCCGAAGTGGAGCAGGATCAGCGCCAGCCCGAGGCCCACGCAGCTGAGCTGGAAGCCGGTGGCCGGCAGCATGGGGGACCGCAGCGGCGCGGCCTCCAGCGCGTGCCCGTACCCCGGGGGCGGTTCGTCATGGACCGGTTCGTTGGCCACGGCATAGGCCAGCTCCGCAGCCCTGAGGCTGCTCCGCGATGGTGCGCTCATGTGGATTCCCCTGTGTCTTCAGCGAGCCAACGCAAGCCGTGTGCCAGACAGCCGGCGCCCCGCATGCTCGAACCGCGGTTCATACTGGTGTAGGCCGATTCCTATACCGGCGGGGTCGGCTCTTGGGTTTAAATGCGCCGGGGTGAGAGACGTGCGCCACGCAGCGCGCGCCATCGGGGTTGCGGGGTGAGCCGGGCGAAACAAGCGCCGGGCAAGAGGATCATGAACATCATCGACGAGTCCTGTGCCACGGACCCTGTGCCGGCGATCACCCGCGCCGCACGCTCCCGTTCCGGGAAGGCCCTGCACCATGGCTGAGCCGCAGACGCGCGGGGCACCGACCGCCGCCGACGCCGCAGCCCTGCTCGGCGAGTTGCGCGAGTCGCTGCTGGCCGAGATGGAAGGCCGCCTGCAGGCGATGATGCAGGGCGCGGACAGCCTGTTGTTCGAACTGGCGCGCAGCAGCCCCCCGACGCAGTTGCCGGGCTTCCTCAACGCACGCCACCTGCTGCGCAGCGAAACCGCGCGCGGCACCCTGGCCACCCATTTCCGCGAGGCCCTGCAGCGCCGCCTGCACCCCGCCACCGCCCGCGACACCCGCGCCCAGCAGCTGGCGCTGCGCGGCAATGACGAGGTGGAGGACAGCATCCGCCTCACCGACATGGCGGCGCGCGCCGGCAGCAGCTGCGCGGCACAGATCCAGGATCTGTCCGGCCGCTTCGACACCCTGCGCGGCCTGCTTCCGGATTTCCCGCCGGTAGGCAGCCTGACGCCGCTGGGCCTCTGCGAGGCCTTCGCCACGGCCGTGGGCGCCCTGCCCGACGGCAGCACGGCTCGCGGCGCCTTGAACCGCCTGTTCGAACAGACCGTGCTGGCGAAGCTGCGGCCGGTCTATGCCGAGGCCCTGGCCCACTGCGAACGCCGCGGCATCCTGCCTGCACCGCGCCGCGGCCGTTCCGCCGAAAGCTCCGACCGCGCCACCGCCAGCATGCTGCAGAAGGTGCAGAACGGCGAATCGCTGCTGCCGGGAGAACAGGGCCCGGCCCTGTCCGGCTTCCTGCCGGACTTCAGCGCCGGTTTCTCGGACGCCGACCTCGCGCAGCTGCTGCTTCAGGCCCTGCAGGGCCAGGCCGCCGCCGGCTTCGACCTGCCGCAGACGCGGCTGATGAAGCAGCGCGCCAGCCTGGTCGGCCGCATGATCGACGAGATCCTCGACGATCCGCAGATTCCCCAGCGCCTGCACCCGCTGATCGAGGCCTTCCGCTTCCCCGCGATCAAGGCGGCGCTCGCCGACGCCTCGTTCTTCACCAACCGGCAGCACCCGGTGCGCGTGCTGATCAACGACATGGCCGACATGGCCGGCGACACCCGCATCGGCGGCGCGGATGCGCTGCAGCGCTTCGACGGCTGGGCGCGGCGCGTGCTGCGCCAGGCCGAACTGGCCGCGGCCACCGTGCGCGAGCGGCTGGCGGGAACGCAGCCGCTGGCCGCCAGCGAAGTCGAGGGCTTCCTGCTGGAGCAAGGCCGGCAGCAGCAGGAGCGCCACAAGGCCCTGCTGCGCAAGGTGCGCGAAGTGGTCGACCAGGAACTGGAGCTGTGCACCGCCACCGCCGAGCTTCCCGATCCGGTATGGCCGCTGCTGCGCAGCGGCTGGGGCCCGATGATGGCCAGCCACCTGCTGCGCCAGGGGCCGGACAGCCAGGTCTACCGCAACGGCATGGAGCTGCTGCACCGGGTGCTGCATGCCCTCAATCCGGAATCGCCCAACGCACGCACTCCGGCGGAACGCGCCACGCTGCGCGTGGACCTGTTCAAGTCCCTGTCCGCGGTGGGCATGCCGCGCGAGCGCGCCCAGGAGCTGCTCAAGGGGCTGGACCAGGCCCTCGACGGCTTCAACCGCCAGGATCCGCCCGGCATCGGCGCCGCCAGCGCCGTCGCGCCGGCCGCATCGGCGGACTGGGAACCGCTGTCGGCCACCCTGGAGATCACGCTGAAGCGCCAGCCACGGCGCGTGCCGGATCCGGCCGCGGCACGGGCCCTGCCCAGCGAAGCCGAGCTCGAGGCCCTGGCCCGCACCACCGAGATCGCCCGCGAAATCCAGGCCCAGGCCTTGCCGCCGCCGGAGCCCTCGCCGGAATCCCCTTCGGCGGCGCCGGCCGCCGACCCGGTCGCGGAACCCGCGGCGGCATCCGATATCCCCCTGGCGCGGGCCGAGGAAGCGGAACTCGCCGAGGCCATTGCCGACGCGATCATCGACAGCGTCGCCGGCAGCGTCGAGGTCTCTGCCGAGGAGGCAGCGGAAGCCGCCGAGATCGCCGCGGTCTTCGCCGAACCTGCCGCGGAAGAACCCGAGTCCGCCGCCGAGGAAGCGGCGGCCGGGGCGGGCATCGCCTGCCTGCCGCTGGAGTTGCCGACGCCGCAGCGGCTGCTGGAACAGCTGCTGCGCATCGGCGCCTGGTTCCGCGTCTACGACCGCCGCAGCCAGGGTACGCGCTGGCTCAAGCTCAACTCCTGGTTCCCGCAGGTGAAGCGCGCCTCCTTCACCGAGTTCGACGGCCACAACGGCCTGACCGTCACCGCCGACGAGCTGCTGGAAGACCTGATGGAAGGCCGCTCCGAGCCCATCGACATCCCGCCGCAGACCGTGCTGGTGCTGCAGGCCCTGCGCCAGCAGCATGCCGACAACCAGAACGGCGCCGGCCCCGACGCGGCAGCCGCGCCCGAACCGGCGCCGAGCTCCCTCGTCGCCTGAATCCCTGCCGTGCTCAGGAGATGCGGCGCAGCCCCAGCTTGATGGCCGTGCCCAGCACCAGGCGGACCACGGTGCCGGCCACCGGCAGGGACGAGTCGAAGTCGATCGCCCACTGCACGCGCGAGCCCTCGGCGGTCTTGCTGAAGGTCAGCTCGCCGCTGTGGTTCTTCACCGGCGCGCCGCCCTTGGTGATCTTGTAGCGGATCAGGCGGTTCGGCGTGGCCGCCGTCACGGTCTCCTCGATGCCCAGGGGGGCGACACCGATCAGGCGCACCGAGCCGACGCCGTTGACGTCATCGCCCGCGGCATCGCGGATGCGCTTGACCGGCACGCCCAGCACGCGGCTCAGGCGGTTGTGGTCGGAAAGGATCGCGTAGACGTCTTCGACGGGCAGGCTGAAATCGCGGCTGACGCGAACCTGGTGCTGTGCCATGGAATGCTCCTGAAGGAAAGATGGGGAAGGCCTGGATTATGTACCGCCGGGCCGGAGGCTGCTCAGCCCCTGCGCGCCTCGATGACGCGCACCAGTTCGGCCCCCGGCAGGATCCGGCCTGCCTGGGGCTCCTGCCGGGGATCGTGCAGCCGGGCCTCGGGGAAGCCCGCCTCCCGCAGCTGCGCCAGCGCCTCGCCCGCATCGGGGAAATGCAGGTGGACCCGCCCGCGCACGAAGGCCTGCAGCAGCTTGCCGAAGACCCGCTGCGAGGTGCCGCGGTTGTCGTTGGCCAGGTGCAGGTCGGAGAGGTACAGGCCCTGGGGGAAGCGCGACAGCACGCCGGCGAAGCGCCGCCACATCCCCAGCACCGCGTCCCGGTCGAAGTAGTTCAACAGGCCCTCGGTGACGATCGCGGTGCCCTGCGCCGGATCGAGGCGGTCGGCCAGCGCCGACAGCGACAGCGGGCCGAGATCGGCCAGCGCGTCCAGCGGCTGCACGCGGTGCCCCGGCAGCAGCAGGCCGTTGCGCTCCAGGCGCTGCAGTTTCCACTCCGCCATGTGCGGCAGGTCGGCCTCGATGTAGCGCAGGCGGCGGCCATGGCGCCGCTTGAAGTCCCAGCCGCGCGGCGAAAAGCCGGCGGCGATCTCGATCACCTGGGTCACGCGCCCTTCCGCGATGGCCTGCTCCAGCAGCGCGTCGATCAGGCGGTGGCGCGCCAGCAGGAAGCCGTCCACCGTGGGCTTTCCGCGCGACTGCGCCAGCAGCGACCAGGGCTTGAGCGCATTGAACAGCAGGCGCCCCTGCGGGGTGACAAGGGCCTGGTGCGACAGGCCGTGGTGGAACCAGGCGTAGCCGGTGTAGTGGGCGGTCGGGCTGATCGCCTCGGAACTGCGTGCCATGCGTCTGCTCTTCGGGTCGGGGTTCAGGCGGCCAGCGTCGGCCGGTCCAGCAGCTGCGCCAGGCGCTTGAGCGCGGCCTCGCGCAGGGCGCGGCTGTCCACCTCGTCCGGATGGAAGTCGCGGCGGTAGTAGGCCAGGTAGCGCGGGCGCAATCTGCGCAGCCAGGGGCGGAAGTAGGCCAGCCGCCGCAGCACGCCGCGCGTGCCGAGCTTCTCGCCGGAAGCGCGGTACAGGCGGATGAAGTGCAGCATGCTGAACAGCGAGAATTCGAGCGTGGTGACCACCATCTGGCTGCGGCGGATCCACTCGCTGTCCACCTGGTCCTTGAAGACGTCGAAGGCCACGGCCTTGTGCTCGCTCTCCTCCACCGCATGCCATAGCCACAGCGCGAACACGCGCTCGTCCATGCCCTTCAGGAATTCCGGGTGCTCCAGCAGCATCTCGGCCAGCATCGCGGTGAAGTGCTCCAGCGCGCAGGTCATGGCCAGGCGCCGCTCCGGCGACAGCATGCGGTCGCGCAAGCCCAGGCCGCGCTTGACGAAGGCCTCGACCTTGCCGGTGGGCAGGCCGCGCCCCTGCATGAAGGCATTGAGGGCGGTGTGCTCGTTGCCGTGGTGCGCCTCCTGGCCGATGAAGCCGCGGATCTGCTGGCGCAGCAGCGGGTCCTTGACGCCGTCCTGCCAGGCGCGCACGGCGCGGATGAAGAAGCGCTCGCCTTCCGGAAAGGTGCAGGACTGCGCCGCCATCACCAGCGTCTTCACCACGTCGCCGTCGAACCACCAGGTGGGGATCGACTCGTCGAAGACGAAATCCATGCGCCGCACGGGAATCGCGGTGCCGCCGTCCTTGTGTTCCATCTTGCCCATGGCTCTGCTCCTCTGCCGCCCGGATTCTGCGCCCGGTTCAGGCGAAGTGATAGTCCTTCAGCGGGAACCGCGAAGCGCGCCTCAGCCCGGAGATGGTGGACGTCGGCCGCAGCAGGGTCGCCTCGCCGTGCTGGTTGAAATAGTAGCTGCGCGAGCTGGCGCAGTTGCCGTTGACGAACACCGAGTGCTCCAGGCGCTGCTTCATGTCGGCCACGAAAGCGTCGTTGGCCTGCTCGGATACCTCGAAGCTGCGCGCCTTGCGGCGCCGCAGCTCGCCGATCAGGCGCGCGATGTGCTTCATCTGTCCCTCGATCGTGGTGAAGAAGGACAGCCCGTTGTAGGCGTAGGGGCTGTTGAGGCTGAACAGGTTCGGGAAGCCCGGGATCGCGATGCCCTCGTAGGACTGGAAGCGCGTTCCGCGCCACCAGGCGCCCAGGTCCTTGCCGCCCCGGCCGATCACCTGGATCGCCGGGAAGTTCTCCTCCCAGAGGCTGAAGCCGGTGGCCAGGATCAGGGTGTCGATCGGGCGGCGCCTGCCGTCGTGGGTCACGATGGCATCCGGTTCGATGCGCGCGATGCCGTCGGTCACCAGTTCGACATTGGGGCGATTGAAGGTCGGGTAGTAGGTATTGGAGAAGGTCGGGCGCTTGCAGCCGAAGCTGTAGTCCGGCGTCAGCTTCCCGCGCAGCGCCGGGTCCTTCACCTGGCGGGCGATGTGCGCCCTGCAGACCCGCTCCATGGTGCGCGTCAGCAGCGGCAGCTCCCGGTTGTGGAGCACGCCGGTGACCATGATCGCCTCCAGCAGGCCGGAGCTGACCAGGCGCGCCGAGCGCTGCGTGGACGGCAATGCCGCGAACAGGCGGCGCAGCGCCAGCGGGATCGGGCCGTCGAGCTTGGGCGTCACCCAGATCGCGGTACGCTGGTAGACGTCGAGCTGCGCCAGCTTCGGCGCGATCTTCGGCAGCAGCTGCACCGCCGTGGCGCCGGTACCGATCACCGCGGCGCGCTTGCCCTGCAGCTCGTAGCCGTGGTCCCAGGCCGCGGTGTGGATGACCTTGCCCCTGAAGCTCTCGATGCCGGCGATGTCCGGCTTCTTCGGCTGCGACAGGAAGCCGGTGGCCGTGAGCAGGAAGCGCGCCGTCAGCGGCTCGCCGCCGGCAAGCTGCACGCTCCACAGGCGGTTGGCTTCGTCGTACACCGCTTTCCGCACCACGGTATTGAAGCGCATGTGGCGGCGCAGGTCGTACTTGTCGGCCACGTGCTCGGCGTACTTCTTCAGCTCCGCGCCCGGCGCGTAGAGGCGCGACCACCAGGGATTGGGCTCGAAGGAATACGAATAGGTGAAGGAGGCGATGTCCACCGCCAGCCCCGGATAGCGGTTGACGTGCCAGGTACCGCCGAGATCGTCGTTGCGATCCAGCAGCAGCAGCGAATCGATGCCCTGCCGCTTCAGCTCGATCGCCGCGCCCATGCCGCCGAAGCCGGTGCCGATGACGATGGCCTCGTAGTCCGGCTGCCGTTCCATGCGTTCTGCCTTGCCCATTGCTGCTCTCCGAAGAACTTATCGCCGAAGCGCCGTGTACACGGCGCGGGCGCTGCCGGCGGTCGCCACGTCGAAGACATGGCGGCGGCGGCGATGATCCATCATGTTGTAGCCGATCGCGGCCAGTTCGGCCGGCCCCGGCTCGAGCCGGATCGTGCGGATGCCGGCCGCCTGCAGCTGCGCGATCTCGCGGTCCACGATCGAGGTCATGTGCCGGCGCACGCGGCGCTCGATCCGCGCCAGCGGCGACAGCGGCCGGTCGGGCTCGCTCGAAGCCATCGGCGCCAGCACCACGGCCTCGGTCACGCCGCTGCCCAGCAGCAGGTCCGCCGAGGTCGGCGAGGCGATGCCGCCGTCGAGGTAGCGCCGGCCCTGCCATTCCACCGGCGGACACCATCCGGGCACGCCGTAGGAAGCGCAGACCGCGAGGTCCAGCGGAATCCGCGGCGCATCCTCGCGCCCGAAGGCCACGCGCTCGCCGCTGTCGACGTCCACGCCGACGATCCAGGTCTTGCGATGCGGCGCCCACTGCCCCTCCGGCACCACGCTGCCGATCAGGCGCCGGAACGGCGCCATGTCGGCGGTACCGCGCGGCAGCAGGCCGGTGAAGGCGGTGAAGGCGGAGATGCGCCGCCGCAGGCCCAGGCGCGCCAGCGGCAGGCCGGGCCATTGCGCCGCGGGCAGCGGCGGCAGCACGCCGCCGGTGTCGAGGTCATGGTTCCATGCGCAGTCCGGCGCCTCGCCGCGCTGGCTGGCGACCATGCGCTCCACCGGGACGCCGGCACCGAGCAGGGCCGACAGCACGGCCCCGCTGGAGGTGCCGATCAGGATCTCCGCCTCGCGCGGATCCCAGCCCAGCTCGCGCTGCAGCGCCGCCAGCGTGGCGATGCTCCAGGCACCGCCGGCCACGCCGCCGCAGCCGATGACCAGGGCACGGCGGCTCATGCGCGCACCCGCTTGCGCACCGGCCTGGCCGCCGCATGTGCGCGATGCGCCAGCGCGTCGAGCCGGCGCTCGTAGTCGCGGCGGCCGCCGTGGTCGAGCTTCGACAGGATGCGGTCGTCACCGATGGCGCGACGCCCCAGGCGGATCAGCCACTCCGGCGCCAGCTGCATCAGTGCCGCGGCGGGCTTCAGGAACCCCGGCACGGCCACGAACAGCTGCGGCCGCTTCAGGGCCTGCACCACCGCTGCCGCCACGTCCTCCGGGTCCACCGCCGGGATGCCCTTGCCGGCCTCCTCGGTGCCCGCGGCCAGCTCGGTACGCACCTTGGAGGGCATCACCGCGGTGAAATGCACGCCGCGGCCGCGGTACTCGGCATCCGCCGCCTCGGTCAGGCCCACCACCGCGAACTTGGTACCGGTGTAGACCACCGCCCCGGGGATGCCGAAGCGGCCCGCCAGCGAAGCGATGTTGACGATATGGCCGCTGCCGCGCTCCAGCATCTCCGGCAGCGCCAGTTGCATGCCGTGGATCACCCCGCGGAAGTTGATGTCGATCTGCGCATCGGAGCGTTCCGCCGGCTCGTCGAGGAAGGCACCCATCGGCATGATGCCGGCGTTGTTGACCAGCACGTCGACCGGACCCAGCGCGCGGCGTGCCGAATCCAGGAAGGCCCCGAAGGACCCGCGGTCGCGCACATCGAGCTTCGCGGCATGGGCGCCCAGCGGACGGGCCGCCGCCTGGGCCAGCTTGCCGTCGATGTCGCCGATGGCCACCTGGGCGCCCTCGGCCGCCAGTGCCCTGGCGATCTCCAGGCCGATGCCCCGCGCCCCGCCCGTCACCGCTACCACCTTGCCGCGCAAACCCCTGGCCATGCCGCCTCCAACCTCATCATTGAACGATGGCAATATTGGCGCCTCCGCCCGTCCGGCGTGAGACGGCGCTGCGCCATTCCGCTTATCATTTTGCGCCAAAGCCCGCCTGTCCGATGAAGCTGCCACCCGACATCAACCAGCCCTCGATCCCGGTTTCCTACCTGCAGCTGCTGGTGGAGATCATGGCCGAGCGCGGCGTGGGCCAGGAGCAGTTGCTGGCGGGCGTGCCGCTGGACGCCGCGCTGCTGTCGCAGCCGGAGGCCCGCATGTCGGCCTTCCAGTGGACGCTGCTGGCCATGAACGGCATCCGCCTGTCCGGCGACCCGGGCCTGGGCTACGAGTACGGGCTGCGCATGCGCCCGACCTCGCATGGCTTCCTGGGCTACGCCACGATGAGCTGCCCCTCCATGCAGGAGGCCATGGAGATCACCATCCGCTATGTGCAGGCGCGCCAGCGCAACTTCACGATGGCCTTGCGCCAGGATGCAGGCCACGGCGCCATCGAACTGCGCGAGAAGCACCCGATCCCGGTACTGCGCTCGTTCTTCATCGAGAACATCCTGCTGGGCCTGGCACGTGGCGGCTCGGCGATCCTCGGCATGGAGCTGCGCGATTTCGAGGGCGCGGAGATCTGGTTCGACTGGCCGGAGCCGCCCTATCACGCGGCCTACCGCGAGCGACTGCCGCCGATCCGCTTCAACCAGCCCGCCAACCTGCTGCGCTTTCCGCTGCGCTACCTGGCACTGCGGCCGGTGCTGGCCGATCCCCATGCCTCGAAGCAGGCCATCGCCCTCTGCGAGCGCGAACTGGCCCAGGCCGGGGGCCTGCAGGAAGGCGTCGGCCTACGCGTCTGCGGCGAACTGGCACTGCGGCCCGAAGGCGGCTATCCCGGCGTGGACGCGGTGGCCGCCAGCCTGCACATGTCCGGCCGCAGCCTCAAGCGCAAGCTGCAGGCCGAGGGCACCTCCTACCTGGCCCTGCTGGAGGAGATACGGCAGCGCGACGCCTTCCAGCTGCTGCGCCACTCCACCCTGGAGCTGCAGGACATCGCCGCGCGTCTGGGCTACACCAACCCGGCCAACTTCACCCGCGCCTTCCGCAAGTGGACCGGCGATTCGCCCAGCGTCTACCGGCGCCGGCTGCTGGAAGAGCAGGCTGCAGGCTAGACTGCGGCGCAGACCAGGAGACGAGCATGCCCCACCCGAACGACAAGCTGGCGCGGCTGCTGCGCACGCAGCCGGCGAAACTGGACTTCCTGTCCGTGCTGGCCGAGGCCGACCGGCAGAAGCTGGCCGGCGACATCGAGCAGGCGCGCCAGGCCCATTCGAAGCACATCCGCGGCAGCATGGAGGAAGCCCTGAACCAGCTGCCCTGGCTGCTGCGCGCCCCCATCAGGAAGCTCTTCGGCGTATGAACATCGACCGCGACACCGAGCTGCGGCGCCTGGCGCGCGTGCTGCACCGCGAGCCCGGGCAACTGGGCCATCTCGCCGCGCTGGACGGTGCCGGCCTGATGAAGCTGCGCACGCTGATCCAGAACAGCCTGCTGGAGGAATTCGCCGGGCTGTTCGAGAAGATCGCCGCCAGCGGCAAGCTGGCGCCGGATGCGCTGAGCGCCCTGCTGTGCCGCAAGGTCTTCGGTCCCAGCATCACCGCCAACATGTCCTACTACGTGCCGGCCGACCGCGCGGCCCGCATGTGCAAGCATTTCGACGACGAGTTCATGGCCGAGATCGCCCGCGAGCAGATTCCGGAGCGCGCGCAGGAGCAACTGGAGAAGCTGCCGGTGGAACTGATGCGCGGCGTCACGCGCCAGATGCTGGCCAGCCGCGACTACCACATCATGGGCGGCTTCACCGATTACCTGCCGGAACAGAAGGCGATGATCCTGATGGAGGAGATCGCCGACCCCGCCGACTCCCTGCGCATCTCCAGCTTCGCCCAGCGCAAGGACCGCATCGCGCGCCTGACCGCGCAGATGGACGACGGGCAGCTCATGCGCCTGATCGACGCCGCCTTCAAGGAGCCGGCCTTCATCCACGAGGTGGGGCTGGTCATGGCGCAGATGGACGCGAAGGACCAGCAGCGCATGGCCCGGCTCACCGATGCGGTGGACCCGAAGCACCGCGCCACGGCCCGCCGGGAGGCCGGCAAGAGCGGCACGCTGGAAGCGCTGCAGGCCTTCTTCGCCGCCTGAGCGGGACACGCCACGAAAGCGAAAGCCGGCATGACGCTGTCGGTGGTGAAGGGCCGCCGCGTCAGTCGCCGTCCAGCACCGCGCCCCGGTCGGCGCCGCTCACCAGCCGCGCGAACTTCGCCAGCACGCCGCGGGTATAGCGCGGTGCCGGCTGCCTCCAGGCCGCGCGGCGCGTCGCCAGTTCCTCGTCGGAGACATGGACCTGGATCAGCTGCCGGTGGGCATCGATGGTGATGCGGTCACCCTCCTGCAGCAGTGCGATCGGACCGCCGGCGAAGGCCTCCGGCGCGACATGGCCTACCACCATGCCCCAGGTGCCGCCGGAGAAGCGGCCGTCGGTGATGAAGCCCACGCTCTCGCCCAGGCCCTTGCCGATGATCGCCGAGGTGGGCGCCAGCATCTCGGGCATGCCCGGACCGCCGCGAGGGCCGATGTAGCGGATCACCAGCACGTCGCCGGCGCGGATGCGGTCGCCCAGGATCGCCTCCATCGCCTCGGGCTCGGAATCGAAGACGCGCGCCGGGCCGGTGATGACCGGGTTCTTCAGGCCGGTGATCTTGGCCACGGCGCCGTTCGGGGCGAGGTTGCCCTTGAGGATCGCCAGGTGACCCTCCTTGTACAGCGGCTTGTCGAAGGGGCGGATCACGTCCTGGTCGGCGCGCGGTTCGGCCGGGATGTGCGCCAGCTCCTCGGCCAGGGTCCTGCCGGTGACGGTGAGGCAGTCGCCATGCACCAGGCCCTTCACCAGCAGCATCTTCAGCACCTGCGGCACGCCGCCGGCCTTGTGGAAGTCCACGGCGACATAGGCACCCGAGGGCTTGAGGTTGCACAGCACCGGCACCCGGCGGCGCACGCGCTCGAAGTCGTCCAGCGACCACTCCAGGCCGGCGGCATGAGCCATGGCCAGGAAATGCAGCACCGCGTTGGTGGAGCCGCCGGTGGCCATCACCAGGGCGATGGCGTTCTCGATGCTCTTGCGCGTGACGACGTCGCGCGGCCGGATGCCCAGCCGGATCGCGTTGACCAGCACCGCGGCGGACTGCGCCACGCTGTCGCCCTTCTCGGGATCGGGGTTGGCCATCTGCGAGGAGCCCAGCAGCGACATGCCCAGCGCCTCGAAGGCCGAGGACATGGTGTTGGCGGTGTACATGCCGCCGCAGGCGCCATGGCTGGGGCAGGCGTTCTTCTCGATGCCGTCGAAGTCCTCTCGGCTCATCCTGCCGGCGGTGAAGCTGCCCACGGCCTCGAAGGGCGAGACGATGGTCAGGGCCTGGCCCTTCCAGAAACCGGGCTTGATGGTGCCGCCGTAGCAGAATAGCCCCGGTACGTTCATGCGCAGCATGGCGATCATGGCGCCGGGCATGTTCTTGTCGCAGCCGCCGATGGCCAGCACGCCGTCCATGAACTGCGACTGCACCGCGGTCTCGATCGAATCGGCGATCACCTCGCGCGACACCAGCGAGAACTTCATGCCCTCGGTGCCCATCGAGATGCCGTCGGTGACGGTGGGGAAGCCGAAGGTCTGCGGCATGGCGCCGGCGGCCTTCAGCGCCGCTTCCGCACGGTCGGCGAGCGGCCCCAGGCCGGCGTTGCAGGGGTTCATCGTCGAGTGGCCGCTGGCGACGCCGACGATGGGCTTGTCGAAGTCGCTGTCGGTGAAGCCCACCGCACGCAGCATGGCGCGGTTGGGCGAACGGGCGATGCCCTCGGTGATGTTGCGCGAGCGGCTGTTAAGAACCGGCTTCCTGGCGTCGGACATGGCGGACCTGGCTGATGAGACGGGTGTGGAACCGTATCATGTCGGGACCATGAGCAGCCCCGACATCCCGCCGGTCCAGCACTGGATCGACCGCTTGTTCGCCCGCCACGAGCGCGAACTGACCTTCCGCGAGATTTCCCGCGGACTCGCCGCCCTGACCCAGGACTACGTGCAGAAGCGCCAGCGCCTGCAGAAGGATGCCTTCGAGGGCCGCGGCAAGCGCGCCGCCTTCGCCTGCTACTACGGGCCGGTGCATTTCCTGCTGCTGCAGCGGGTGTTCGCCGCACTGGACGTGGCCGCCACCGCTCCCCTGCCCGCGCTGGACCTGGGCTGCGGCACCGGCGTGGCCGGCGCCGCCTGGGCCCGCTGCTGGAACCCCGCCCCGCCGGTCACCGGCGTGGAGCCCAACGGCTGGTCCCTGGCCGAGGCCCGCGAGACCTGGCGCGACCTGGGCCTGCAGGGCCGGCCCGTCGGCGGCCCCCTGGAGAAGCTGCGCTGGCCGCGCGGCCCCCAGGCGGTCCTGGGAGCCTACGTGGTCAACGAACTGTCCATCGAGGGCCGCCTGGCCCTGCAGAAGGAACTGCTGCGCCAGATCCAGCAGGGCAGCGCCGTGTTCATCGTCGAACCGCTGGCCACCCGCATCGTGCCCTGGTGGTTCGACTGGACCGAGGCCTTCAGGACGGCCGGCGGCCGCATCGACGAATGGCGCTACTCCCTGGACCTGCCGGAGCGGGTCGCCCTGCTCGGCAAGGCCGGCGGCCTGGACCCGCGTGAGCATGGCTGCCGCACACTGTGGGTCCCGCCGCAGGCGGCTGCGTCCGGAATCAGGGCCTGAACAGGACGCGGTAGTTCAGCTCGATCGGCCGGGTCTGCAGCAGGTTCTCCTGCGCATCGCCGGTGGCGACCTCCAGCTGTGCCCGGTAGTCACCCGGCGGCAGCGTGGTGCGCGTGATGCTCACCACCAGCTTCAGCTCCGGCGGCTCGCCATCGATGCGCGCGGTGAACCAGTCCGCGGTCTCGCCGACGGCGGGGCCGGTGCCGATGCGCTTGGCCTTGTCCTTGTCCACGCGCACCACCAGGGTCTGCGGCGGCGGCGGTGCCGGCTGCCCCTGCACGGCGCTGAAGCTGAGGCTTCCGCCCTCCACCTCCAGGCCGCTGGCCGGCGGCGGGGGCGCCCGGCCGCAGGCAGCGGCCAGCGCCAGCAGCAGGCCGGCGGCGAGCAGCCGGGGACCCCTCACGGCCATCGGCATGTCGCTCCTCAACCCTTGGGCTGCGGCACGACGCGCAGGTAGGGCTTGAGTTCCTTCCAGCCCTGCGGGAACAGCTTCTTCGCATCCTCGTTGTTGACCGCGGGCACGATGATCACGTCGTCGCCCTGCTTCCAGTTCACCGGCGTGGCGACCTTGTGCTTGTCGGTGAGTTGCAGCGAGTCGATCACGCGCAGCACCTCGTCGAAGTTGCGGCCGGTGCTGGCCGGATAGGTCAGCGTCAGGCGGATCTTCTTGTTCGGGTCCACGATGAACACCGAGCGCACGGTGAAGGTGTCGCTGGCATTCGGATGGATCATGTCGTAGAGGTTCGCCACCTTCTTGTCGGCATCGGCGATCAGCGGGAAGTTGAGCGAGGCCCCCTGGGTCTCGGCGATGTCCTTGCTCCAGCCGTGATGGTCCTCGAGCTTGTCCACCGACAGGCCGATGGCCTTGACGTTGCGCTTCTCGAACTCCGGCTTGAGCTTGGCGGTGTAGCCCAGTTCCGTGGTGCAGACCGGCGTGTAGTTGCGCGGATGGCTGAACAGCACGCCCCAGGAGCCGCCCAGCCATTCGTGGAAGCGGATGCGGCCTTCGGTGGTTTCCGCCTCGAAGTCGGGGGCGATATCGCCCAATCGCAGTGTCATGTCGTTCTCCTGTGGGGTTCGGGGGGCTCCATGATGCGCCGTTCCCGCGCCAGATCAAGACATAAGGACAGAACCAATCCGCGCCTCATCCTCCGGGACCAGCGGCAGCGGCGCCTGCAACTCCACCACGGTGCCGCCGTATTCGCCCTGGTTCCAGTGGATGCGGCCGCGCAGCAGCTCGGTACGCGCGCACATGCTGCGCATGCCGATGCCCGGGCGGCTGCCCTCGAAGCCGCAGCCGGCGTCGGCGACCTGCATGCGCAGGCGGCCGCCGCCCAGCGCGAAATCCACGCGGATTTCCGGCGCCGAGCCGTGACGCAGGGCGTTGCTGACCGCCTCGCGCAGGATGCGCGCCAGGTGGAAGGCGAACAGCGAAGGCACGGCCAGGTCGTCGCCATCCTCGGGATAGCTCCAGCGCAGCCGGCAGCCGGCCCGCTCGGTCCGCTGCTGGGCCTCCGCCTCCATCTCCGCCAGCGTGCCGCGCAGGCTCACGGCCGTTCCGGGGTCGAAGATGACGACCTCGCGCAGGTCCGCCAGTGCGGAACGCGCCAGCTCGACGTTGGCCTCGTTTTCACCGGTATGGATCAGCGTCAGCAGCTTGCCGCCCAGGTCCTCGTGCAGGTCGCGGTGGATGCGCTCCCGCTCCTCCAGCGCCGACTGCTGGCGCTCCAGCTCGCAGCGCCGCTCGAATCCCTGCTCCAGGCTGCGCCGGGCCTCGGCCACGCGCGTCTCCAGCAACAGGTTGAGATCCTCGACGTCACGGCGCGCCACCAGGCTGCGGTCGAGCACGCGCCAGCCCAGGGCCGTCAGGAACAACGACACCGCCAGGGGCAGCAGGAAGATGCTGTGCGCGTACCAGTCCGGCGAGCGCGTCAGGGCCAGGCCGAAATCGTGCAGCGCGCACAGCAGCTGCAGCCCCAATCCGCTGCACAGCAGCGCGGCGTCGCGCCGGTGCCCGTGCCGGCCCAGGGCGAAGGCAAGCCCGTACACCAGCCCCAGCAGGCTCAGCAGGTTGAAGAAGGACCCGAGGTAGCGCAGCGCCCACCACCCGCCCAAGACATTGCATAGCGTCCCGGCCGCCGCCAGCGCCAGCAGGGTCTTTTCGATCCGCGGCCGGCGTACGCCCAGGAAGCGATGCACGAACAGCAGCTGCAGCGCACAGGCCCAGTCGATGCTGCTGTGGATCAGCACCAGCTGGTAGCGCCCCGGCAGCGGCAGATCGTGCAGCGCCATGCTGGCGCTGAAGGCGCTCCAGCAGACCGCACAGAGCGCAAACCAGAGATACAGCGACTGGTCGCGGTTGCGCAGGAACAGCGTCAGGCTGAACAGCGCCGTCACCACGGTCAGCAGCAACAGCGCGAAGCCCAGGTCATCCTGCAGCAGGCTGCGCCGGTCGTAGCGCGGCTGCAGTTCGCGCAACGTGCCGGCTTCCGGCGGATACAGGCCCGTGAAATGAGGATAGCCGCGCAGGTAGACGTGCACGACATTGCGGCCATCGGACGACAGCAGGGACTGCGGCACGGCGAACAGCAGCGGACGGTTGGCATTGAACGCGATCGGCTCGTCGAAGCGGCCGCCGTCGCCGATGAAGCCGCGGTTGAAGTAGGCCGCCAGATTGATGCCGCCCCGCAGGAAGTACAGTGCCCAAGGCTCCTGCGCCGGCGCCGGCGTATCGACCCGGAAGCGATACCAGCCGCTGCTGCCCTCGGCCCGCCGGCCGGGCTGCTGCCAGGGATCCGGCAGCTGGACCGGACGCCAGCGGGGGTCGGCATCGTCCGGCAGCTGCATCGAGGCCTCGGGCAGGAATTCGCCGGCCGTCAGGCGCAGGCTGTCGGCGCCCCAGGCCAGGCCGCCGCCCAGGTACAGGACCAGGACCAGCAGCGCCGTCGTCCATCTCCCCCGCCACTTGCCTGCCACCCTTCCCCCATGTCGGCCGATACCGGCGGATTCTGCCGCCAAGGCGGCGCCCCTGAGAACCCGGGGCAAGGCTCAGCCGCCCATCGGCAGCGGCGCGCGCAACTCGACGCAGGTGCCGCCGCCGGGCCGCGGCAACCAGCGCACGCTGCCCCGCAACTGCCGCGCGCGGGCCAGCATCCGGTTCATGCCGCCGCCGGGGCGGTAGGGGCCGCCACCGCTGCCGTCGTCGCGCACTTCCAGCCGCAACTCGCCGCCCGGCTCCACCGCCATGGCCACCTCGACCTGCCCCGGGCGGCCATGGTGCAAGGCATTGCCCAGTGCCTCGCGCAGGATGCGCGCCAGGTGGAAGGCGAAGCCGGACGGCACCTCCAGCCGGTCCGCCTCGTCCGGATACTGCCAATCGAGCCGGCACTGCATGTCCTGGGCGCGCTGCCGCGCCTCCGTTTCCATTTCCGACAGCGCCCCGCGCAGGCTGATGGTGTCCTCCGGATTGAGCGACACCACCTCGCGCAGGTCGGCCAGCGCGGAACGCGCCAGCGCCACGTTCTGGTCGCTGCCGGCCGAATGCACCAGGGTCAGCAGCTTGGCGCCCAGGTCGTCGTGCAGGTCGCGGTGGATGCGCTCGCGCTCCTCCAGGCGCGCCTGCTCCCGCTCCAGCGCGTAGCGCTGCGCATAAGCCTGCTCCACCTCCGCCCGCACCACCGCCACGCGGGCCTCGAGATTGCGGTTCAGCTGGTCCAGCTCGCGCCGCACGACCAGGGAACGGTCGATCAGGCGCCAGGCCATCGCATACAGGAACACTGGCACGGCGAAATGCGTCAGCAGCACCGGGTTGAGGTAGCGCTCTTCGGCACCCACGATCACCGGCAGGGCGTCGTTGACCGCCAGCAGCAGCTCCAGCCCGAGGCCGACGCAGAGCAGCACGACCTCGCCGCGGGGCAGCCGGCGTCCGCGGCTCATGGCAAAGGCCAGGCAATAGGCCAGGCTGGCCAGCCCCGGCAGGTGCATCAGGCTGCCGATGTAGCGCAGCTGCCACCAGCTGCCGAGGAAGTTGGACAAGGTGCTGAGCACGGCCAGCCCCAGCATCAGGCGCTCCAGCCAGGGCCGGCGCATCTCGAGGAAGCGGTGCACGAACACCATCTGGGCGGCGAAGGACCAATCGATCGCGCTGTGCATCAGGGCCAGCCAGTACCGGCCCGGCAGGGGCGGCTGGCTGAACGCCATGTTGGCGCAGAACACGGTCCAGCAGGCCGCGGTGAGGCCGAACCAGAAATAGACCGGCTGGTCCGGGTAGCGCCGCCAGAAGCTCAGCCCGAAGCTGGAGGCGACCAGGGTCAGCAGCATCAGGCCGAGGCCGGCGTGGTTCTGCAGCAGGCGCCGCAATTCGTAGCGGGACTGCAGCGGTTCCAGCGGCCCGGCCTCGAAGGGCGGCAGGCCGGTGAAATGCGGGTAGCCGCGCAGGTAGACGTGGACGAGGTTGCCTTCGGCGCGCCACAGCGGCGTGGGCAGCGTGAACAACAGGGCCCGGTTGGCGTGCAGGGTCATCGGCTCGTCGAAGCGGCCGCCGTCGCCCACGAAGCTGCGGTTGAAGTAGACGGCGAGATTCAGGCTGGCGCGCTGGAAGTACAGCGCCCGGGCCTGCCGGGCCTGGGCCGGCGCGTCGAGGCGGAAGCGGTACCAGCCGGCGCTGCCCTGCGCAAAGCGTTCCTCGCCGCGCCAGACGTCGGGTAGCAGGATCGGGCGCCAGCGCGGATCGGCGTCATCGGGCAGCGCCGGAGAGGCGTCCGGCAGGAACTCGCCCGATTGCAGCACGAGGGCCGACTCGTCCAGGGCTTGCGCAGGCGCCGCCGCGCCTGCCAGCAGCAGGCACAGCAACAGCCATCGCCACAACCTGCCTGCGCCGGCCACCCAGCCCCCTGGCGCCCGCGGCGCCCCATGCGTCGTTCAGGCGGATTGTGCCTTGTGGCCGAAGCGCGCAGCGAGTCCCGCCGCCGCCACCGCCAGGCCCACGGTCAGCCCCCACCAGATGCCGGAAGGCCCCAGGCCGGCATGGAAGGCCAGCCACCAGCCCGCCGGAAAGCCCACCGCCCAGTAGGCGAAGACCGTGATCAGCATCGGCAGCCGCGTGTCCTTGATGCCGCGCAGGGCACCGTTGGCCGTGACCTGCACCGCATCGAAGAACTGGAACGCCGCCGCCAGCCACAGGAACTTCACCGCCAGGGCGCCGATCGCCGCATCGCCGGTGTAGAGCCGCACGATCAGCGGCGCCAGCAGCAGCATGATCAGGGCGTTGGAAGCCGCATTGAGCAGGCCCAGCTGCATGCCGACGCGGCCGCGGAAGCGGACCTCGGCCGCGCCCAGTCCGCCGCCCGCCGCCTGGCCCACCCGCACGGTACAGGCCAGGCCCATGCCCAGGGGGATCATGAACAGCAGGGCCGCGAAATTGATGGCGATCTGGTAGGCCGCCACGGTGGACTCGCCGAACTGCGACATCAGCAGGGCCGCCATCACGAACAGCCCGGCCTCCGCCGCCAGGATCAGCCCGATCGGCAGGCCCAGGCGCAGCACCTCGGCGGAATCGCCCGCCGGGTGCCCCAGGCGGCCGTGGAACAGGCGTACCGGCCGCAGCGCAGGCCGCAGCTGGTACTGCAGCGCCAGGGTCGCGGCCATCACCAGGGCCGCGATCGAGGTGGCCCAGCCGCAGCCTGCCGCCCCCAGGGCCGGCAGGCCCCAGTGCCCGAACAGCAGCCCCCAGGCCAGCAGCGCATTGACCGCCAGGCCGACGATGCCCGCCAGCAGGATCGGCCGCGGCTGGCCCAGGCCCTCGGCGGTATAGCGGAGCACGAACCAAGCGCTGAAGCCGAAGGCGCTCCAGGACAGCGCGTGCAGGAATTCCACCGCGATGCGGGAAGTATCGGCCGGCAGGCCGAGCCGCCCGATCAGCGGCCCGGCCGACAGGCGCAGCGCCAGCCACCAGACCATGGCCACCGCCAGCCCCAGCGGCAGGATTTCGCGCAGGAACACGCCGGTCTCGGCCGCCGGCCGGCCGGCGCCACTGCGCTGCGCCACGATCGGCGAGCAGGCCATCAGCACGCCATGGAAGAAGATGAAGAACAGCACCGCGTAGTTCGCCCCCACCGCCACCGCGGCCAGCGCCTGCGCTCCCAGCTGCCCGGCGAGGATCGTGTCCACGGTTCCCATGCCCACGGCCGCGATCTGCGCCACCACCAGCGGCAGCGCCAGCTTCAGGTTGGCAGCGGCTTCACGGCGGAACGCGCCGCCGGAAGAAGGCAGGGACAGGTCGGTCATGGGGACTCCGGGGGGCGCGAAGTGTACTGCATGCACGCAGGCCGGCCGCCGCGCAGGCACAATAGCCGCGCCATGACCGCCACCTTGCAGCTCGTTTTCGTCACCTGCCCGGCCGATGCCGCCGAGAGCCTGGCGCGTGCGCTGGTCGAGGCGCGCGTCGCCGCCTGCGTCAACGTCCTGCCGCACGTGGTCTCGGTCTACCGCTGGCAGGACGCGGTGCAGCGCGACGAGGAGGCGCTGCTGCTGATCAAGGCGCCGGCGGAGGGCTTCGACGCCCTGCGCCAGGCCGTGCTGGCGCGGCACCCCTACGAACTTCCCGAGATCGTCGCGGTCCACCCCGACGCCGTTCACCAACCGTACCTGGACTGGATTCTCGCTTCATGCCGCTGATCCGCATGCTGTTGCTGGCGCTGGCCTGCAGCCTCGCCACGGGCGCCGCCGCCCGGCCGCTGCTCTCCCCCCTGCCGACCGAGGAAGGCCTGCTGCCGGTGGAGGAAGCCTTCCAGCTGCTGCCGGCGCGGCGCCAGGCGCAGACGCTGAAGCTGGAGTGGAACATCGCACCCGGCTACTACCTCTACCGCGGCCAGCTGGCCTTCGAGGTGCTGGCCCCGCAGGGCTTCCGCCTGGCGCCGCCGCGCCTGCCTTCCGGCGAGAAGCTGCAGGACCCCGAGTTCGGCCTGGTCGAGGTCTACCGCGGCATCGTCGGTGCCGAATTCGACCTGCCGCCGGGCCTGAAGGGTCCGCTGAAGCTGCGCGTGCGCTACCAGGGCTGCGCCGACCTCGGAATCTGCTATCCGCCGCAGCAGCGCCAGCTCGCCGTGCCCGCGGCGGCGGTGCGCTCATGAGCCGCCGCGGCTGGCTGGCCGCCGGCTTCATAGCCGCCGGCGCCGCGGCGATGGCGGCGGGCTTCCTGGCCTCCGGCTGGTGGCTGGGCGGCAGCCGCATGCAGGGCGAACCCGCCCCCGCGGTGGCGCTGACCGACCTCTCCGGGCAGACGCGCACGCTGGCCCAATGGCAGGGCAAGCTGCTGCTGGTGAACTTCTGGGCCACCTGGTGCGCTCCCTGCGTGGACGAGATCCCGCTGCTGGTGGAAGCGCAGGCGCGCTATGGCGCCAAGGGCTTGCAGGTCCTGGGGCCGGCCTTCGACGAACCGGAGCCGGCGCGCGCCATGGCGCAGCGCCTTCGCATCAACTACCCGGTCTCCGCCGACCTGGCCCAGGCCGACGCGGCTGCCCGTGCACTGGGCAACCACAACGGCATGCTGCCCTATACCGTGTTGATTTCACGGGACGGACGCATCCTGAAGACCGTCCTGGGCGGCATGACACGCGAACAAATCGATACACTTGTGCAGGAACACTTGTAAGCTGGATCGCACAAGTATCTCCCCTGAACGTACGGTATCTTGCACCGAATTGCAGCGAACTTGCGTTTTTGGCTTTTCTGACGGCAGAATCCGGGCACTTTCGCACCGGAAACCGCCTGCTTGAGCCACCTGCTCCTCATCAACGGCCCCAACCTGAACCTGCTCGGCACCCGCGAGCCCGGCATCTACGGCTCCGCGACGCTGGCCGACATCGAGAAGGGACTGGCAGAGGAAGCCCAGCGTCTGGGCCATCGGCTGGCGACCTTCCAGAGCAACCAGGAAGGCCAGATCGTCGAGCGGGTTCAGCAGGCGCGCGCCGAGGGCGTGGATTTCATCCTGATCAACCCCGCCGCCTTCACCCACACGAGCGTCGCCATCCGCGATGCACTGCTGGCGGTGGCGATCCCGTTCATCGAAGTGCACCTGTCGAATGTGCACGCCCGTGAACAGTTCCGGCATCACTCTTACTTCTCGGACATCGCCGTCGGCCAGATCGTGGGCCTGGGTCCGCTGGGCTACCGGCTGGCCCTGCAGGCCGCCCACGAGCGTCTCGCCAAGCGCTGACGGCACCACCAACGAAAGCTCCCCCAGGAGGGACATTCAAATGGATTTGCGCAAGATCAAGACCCTGATCGACCTCGTCGAGCAGTCCGGCATCTCGGAACTCGAAGTCAAGGAAGGCGAGGAGTCGGTCCGCATCAGCCGCAACACCGGCCCGGTGACGCAGTACGTCGCCGCCCCGGCGCTGGCGCCGGCCGCGCTGCCCGCTCCGGCTCCGGTCGCCGCCGCCCCGGCGGCCGCTCCCGCTGCCGCGCCGGCCGCCGCGCCGCGTGCCGCCTCGGACAGCCGCCACATCGTCAAGGCGCCGATGGTCGGCACCTTCTATCGTTCGCCCTCGCCCGGCGCCAAGGCCTTCGTCGAGGTCGGCCAGACCGTCAAGGCCGGACAGGTGCTGTGCATCATCGAGGCGATGAAGATGCTGAACCAGATCGAGTCCGACAAGGCCGGCGTGGTCGTCGAGATCCTGGCGGACAACGAGAAGCCGGTGGAATTCGACCAGCCCCTGTTCGCCATCGAGTGAAACGAAAATGGCGAACACAATGATCATGGTCGCCAGCGCGTGAGCGGCCTGCCATGAAAGAAATCAAGAAAATCCTCATCGCCAACCGCGGCGAAATCGCACTGCGCATCCTGCGCTGCTGCCGCGAGATGGGCATCAAGACGGTGGCGGTCTACTCCACCGCCGACCGCGAACTCAAGCATGTGGCCCTGGCCGACGAAGCGGTCTGCATCGGCCCCGCACCGGCGACCAAGTCCTACCTCAACATGCCGGCGCTGATCGCTGCGGCCGAGATCACCCAGGCCGACGCGATCCACCCGGGCTACGGCTTCCTCTCCGAGAATGCCGACTTCGCCGAATCGGTCGAGAAATCCGGCTTCATCTTCATCGGCCCGCGTCCCGAGACCATCCGACTGATGGGCTCCAAGACCAACGCCAAGGCCGCGATGATCGCCGCCGGCGTACCCTGCGTGCCCGGCTCCGAGGGCGTGCTGCCCGACGACGAGAAGGAGTGCCTGGCCACCGCCGAGCGCGTCGGCTATCCGGTGCTGATCAAGGCGGCCGCGGGCGGCGGCGGGCGCGGCATGCACGTGGTGCGCTCGCCGGACGAGCTGATCCAGAAGATCCAGCTGGCGCGCACCGAGGCGCTCAACGCCTTCAAGGACGACTCCGTGTTCATGGAGAAATTCCTGCAGGGCCCGCGCCACATCGAGTTCCAGGTGCTGTCCGACGGCCAGGGCAACGCGATCCACCTCGGCGAGCGCGACTGCTCCATGCAGCGCCGCAACCAGAAGGTGGTGGAGGAATCCCCCGCTCCCGGCATCACGCAGAAGCAGCGCGACGAGATCGGCCTGCTGTGCGTGGAGGCCTGCAAGCGCATCGGCTACCGCGGCGCCGGCACCTTCGAGTTCCTCTACGAGAAGGGCCAGTTCTACTTCATCGAGATGAACACCCGCATCCAGGTGGAGCACCCGGTGACCGAGCTGGTCACGGGCGTGGACCTGATCCGCGAGATGATCAAGATCTCCGCGGGCCGGCCGCTGAAGAAGCAGCAGAAGCACGTGCGCCTGCGCGGCCACGCGATCGAGTGCCGCATCAACGCCGAGAACGCACGCACCTTCATCCCCTCGCCCGGCGAGATCAAGAAGTACCATGCGCCCGGCGGCCCGGGCGTGCGCCTGGACAGCCATGTCTACACCGGCTACCGCGTGCCGCCGAACTACGACTCCAT
The DNA here is from genome assembly GCF_002930645.1 of Solimonas fluminis. Taxonomy (GTDB): domain Bacteria; phylum Pseudomonadota; class Gammaproteobacteria; order Nevskiales; family Nevskiaceae; genus Solimonas_A; species Solimonas_A fluminis. Next base: position 320,856 of record NZ_PSNW01000001.1, read on the forward strand.
GATCGGCAAGCTGATCACCTGGGGCTCGGACCGCAAGTCGGCGATCGCGCGCATGCGCCAGGCCCTGGCCGAGATGATCATCGAGGGCATCCAGACCAACACCACGCTGCAGAGCCGCATCATGCGCGACCCGGTGTTCCGCGAGGGCGCGCACAACATCCACTATCTCGAGCAGATGCTCGCGGAGTGGCAGACCGAGTAGCCCCCCCAAAAAAAGGCCCGCGAAAGCGGGCTTTTTCCTGGGCGCCGGCGCGCTTCACTCCTTCACGGGCCGGGTTTGCCGCAGCAGCGGCTCCAGGTCCACCTCGAGCAGGCTCATCTGCTCCCGGTAGAGCGCATCGGCGCTGTCCCTGGCCAGCCGCTGCAGTTCGCCGCTGGCCACCAGGTAGCCGTGCGAGGCGAGCTGGCATTCCTTGAAGGCCAGATACTGGTCCGGCGCCAGCTGCTCCCCTGCCCGGACCCGTCCGTGGGTTCCCGGCTCCAGCAGGCCGCAGCTATGGGCGCCGGCGTACAGGTAGGCCTGCGCCGCCGCCTTGCCTTCGCCGGCAGCCGCCAGCAGATCGCCCAGGCCCCGCTGCAGTTCCGAGATGCGCATCGCCGGCTCGAGGTCCATCTGCCCCTGCACGCCGGCGGCGGTGGAGAACCGGACCCAGGCGGTGGCCCGCTCGTAGGCCACCACGGCGGCTTCCTTCAGCCTTGCCGCTTCGGCGGTCTTGCCCTGCTGGCGCAACCCGGCCGCGCGCGCGGCCAGGGTGGCGGCCACGTCGCTCTCCAGGTCTTCGCTGGCCACCAGGTTGCTGTGCTGCAGGCGCAGCTTGTGCTCGTTGCCGGCAGCCGCCTCGAAGCTGCCGTAGACCGCGTCGGCCGCTTCGCGCGCGTTGCCGAGCAGCTGGATCATGGCCGCCTGCTGGTCGGCCATGACCAATACCTGGATCAGCTCCGACTGCAGCCGCAGGTTGTCGATCAGCGTGTGGAAATGCTTGCCGCCGTCGTAGTGCTCCATCATGCGCACATAGCCCTGTTCCAGCACCGCGGAGGCGCCCTTGAGGTCGCCCCGCTTGCGCAGGATGGAGCCGAAGACGGCCTGTGCATGCAGGAATTCGCGGAACAGCGCATGACGCACGGAGCCGTCGGCGTCCGGCGCCTCCATGGCGCGCTCGTAGCCGGCGATCAGGGCGCGGCATTGCTGGTCGTCCTGCTCACCGAAACAGCCGAACTGGTGCCCGGTGGCGTCGCGATAGCGCTGCTTCCAGCCGTCGCCGCCCTCCTGGGCGCCCGCCGCCATGGAGACTCCCCACAGCAGGATTCCCAGCCACTTCGCTCGGCGCATCGCCGCTCCCGTTGGCCGCGCCGACCGCGCAGCAGGTCCAGCGCCGGCTCAGCGCTTCTTCACGCGCGCCATCAGGCGGCGCTTCTTCTTGATCTGGCGGCCGGTCAGCTCGTTCTTGCGGCCCTTGAAGGGGTTGTCGCCGGTCTTGAAGCTCAGCACCAGGGGCACGCCGACCAGCTTGAAGGCCTCGCGGAAGCGGTTGGTGAGGTAGCGCTTGTAGGCCTCGGGCAGCTTCTCGGTCTGGTTGCCGTGGACCACGATCTTGGGCGGGTTCTGGCCGCCCTGGTGGGCATAGCGCAGCTTGATGCGGCGGCCCAGCACGGCCGGCGGCTGGTGCTGCTCCACCGCCTTCTCGAGGATCTTGTTCAGTTCGGGCGTGGGCATCTCGCGCATGGTCGCGTCGTAGGCGTCCTGCACGAAACCCATCAGTTCGCCGACGCCGGTGCCATGCCGCGCGGAGATGTAGCGCACCGGCGCGTAGTCCAGGAACGGCATCTTCAGGCTGACCTGGTAGCGCACCTGCTCGCGCTCGTCGGACTGCAGGCCGTCCCACTTGTTGATGGCGATGATCATGGCGCGGCCGCGCTGGGCCACCAGGCCCAGCAGGCGCGCGTCCTGTTCGCTGATGTCGTTCTGGGCATCGAGCACGGCCACCACCACGTGGGCCCGCTCGATCGCCTCCAGCGTCTTGACGATGGAGAACTTCTCCACCGCCTCCCAGACGCGGGCGCGGCGGCGGATGCCGGCCGTGTCGATCAGGGTGAAGCGGTGGCCGTCGTAGTCAAAGGGCACCGCGATGGCGTCGCGCGTGGTGCCGGGCATGTCGGCGGCGACCACGCGTTCTTCGCCCAGCAGGCGATTGACCAGGGTCGACTTGCCGACGTTGGGGCGGCCGACGATGGCGACGCAGACGCCGTCCAGGGGCAGCGGCGCCGCCTGCTCCGGGTAGGACGCCAGCAGCTCCCGCAGCAGGCCGGCGATGCCGTCGCCGTGCTGGGCCGACACCGGCACCGGTTCGCCCAGGCCCAGGGCGTAGAAATCGCCGGCGACCGCGGTCTTGGTCTGGCCCTCCGACTTGTTGACCAGCAGCGTCAGCGGCTTGCCGAGCTTGCGCAACTGCTTGGCGATGGCCTCGTCGGGGCCCAGGCGCCCCTGCAGCCCGTCGACCAGGAACAGCACCAGGTCGGCCTCCTGCAGGGCGATCTGCGCCTGTTCCTCGGCCAGGGCCGCCAGCGGATCGGCCGACTCCGGCATCAGGCCGCCGGTGTCCACGACGATGAAAGCCTTGTTCTCGAAGCTCCCGAAGCCGTACTGGCGGTCGCGCGTCAGGCCCGGCAGGTCGGCGACCAGTGCATCGCGGGTCCCGGTCAGCCGGTTGAACAGCGTGGACTTGCCGACGTTGGGGCGGCCGACCAGGGCGATGGTGGGAATCTTCTCGTTCATGAGGGGCACATCATACCGGCGGAAACGAAAGAGCGGGCCCGCAGGGGCCCGCTCTTTCGGGGGACATCAGTCTTACTTCAGGTGAACCGCGGCAACCCGCCCGGTGTTGTTCATCACGTAGAGCAGGTCGTCGCCGGTGACCAGCGCGGCGCGGATCGGGTCGCTGCCCTCGCGCGAGCGGCCGACGATCTTGCCGTCCTTCGGGTCCAGCCAGTGCAGGTAGCCCTCGAAGTCGCCCACCACGATCCAGTCCTTGAAGCTGACCGGCGGCGACAGGCGGCGGTTGAGCAGGCCTTCCTGCTTCCAGGCGGCAGCGCCGGTGCGGGCGTCCAGCGCCCAGACCACGCCGGACTCGTCGGTGACGATGATGAAGTCGCCGGCCTCGGCGAAGCCGGTGTAGCTCTTGATCGAGCGGCGCCAGAGCACCTGGCCGGTGTCGCCGTCCAGGCAGGCCACTTCACCACCGAAGCTGGCGGCGAACAGGTCCTTGCCGTTGTCCAGCAGGCTGGCATCGACGTCGGTCAGGCGCTCGAGCTCGGTGCGTCCGCTGGGAACCGCCACGACCTGCTCCCACTCGGGGGTGCCGTCGGACAGCTTCAGCGCGGCCAGGCGGCCATTGTCGAAGCCGACGTACACGCGGTTGCCGGCCAGCAGCGGGGTCGACATGCCGCGCAGGGTCAGGTTGGGCACCGTACGGTCCTGCAGCCAGACGCGGTCGCCGCGGGTGGCGGTCAGGCCGTAGACGCGGCCGTCGCCGCTGCGCGCCACCACGACGTCGCCGTTGCCCACCGGGGCCGACATGACCTCGCTGGACACGCTGCGGCGCCACTTTTCCTTGCCGTCGGCACGGGACAGGGCGATCACCTCGGCATCGAGCGTGCCGACCAGCACCAGGTCGCCGGAGACGCCGGGGCCGGAGATCACGCGGCTCTGCGTGCTCGCTTCCCACAGGCGCTTGCCGGTCTTGGGCTCGAAGGCGTAGACGCGGCCGGCCGTATCGGCGGCGAACAGGGCGTCGGCCTCCAGGGCCAGGCGCAGGCCGCCGAACTCGCCGTTGCTGCCCTTGCCGGCGGAGTGGCTCCAGACCGTCTGCGGCTTGACCGCCGGGGCTTCGATGCTGGCGAGCTTGGCCGGCTCGCGCACCTTGCCCTTGCTGGAGCAGGCCGCGGCGCCGACCGCCAGCAGCAGGACCAGCAGGACGCGGCTCGTCCTCATGACTGCACCGCCAGGTCGTCCAGCTTGCGCTGGAGCAGCTCGGTGGCGCCCGGCTTGTCGGCCTGGGCCTTCAGCGCCTTGTCGTAGGCCTGGCGGGCCGCGTCGCGGTCGCCCTGGGCCAGCTTGATGTCGCCGCGCAGTTCGTCGAACAGGTGGCCGTACTCGCCGGCTTCGCCGTCGAGCTGCTTGAGGGCATCCTCGGGCTTGCCCTGCGCCCAGAGCACGCGGGCCTGGCGCAGGCGCGACAGCCGCTGCATGCCGGCATCCTTGCTGTTGGCCGACACCCACTGCAGGTGCTTGAGTGCATCGTCAAGCTTGCCGTCCTCGACGGCCTTGGCCGCCAGCAGCAGGGCGGCGTCGGTGGCATAGGGCGAAGCCGCGAAGTCCTTCAGCAGCTTGTCGCCGGCAACCTGGGCGTCCTCGCCCTTGCCGGCCTCGACCGCCTTCTTCATGTCCTCGTAGATCTGGGAAGCCTGCTCGGACTGGCCGGTGCGGTAGCTCTTCCACTGCTCCCAGCCGACAATGCCGGCCAGGCCGATGCCCAGGCCGACCGCCAGCGCCAGCCAGTTCTCCTTCCACCAGCGCTTGAGGTTCTCGACTTGTTCTTCGTCGTCGTAATGGGTCGTCACGTGGGTTTCTCGCTGAGTTCCAGCAGACCCGCCAGATGGGCCGGGAGTTCCGGCCAAGCCAGGGTCTGCTGCTGGGATTCGTTGCCGCGCAGGGATTTTACTTGAATGCGCTTTTCCGCCGCCTCCTGGTCGCCCAGGATCAGGGCCAGGCGGGCGCCGCTCTTGTCGGCCCGCTTGAGCTGGGCCTGCAGCTTGCCGCCGCCGGCATGCAGCACCATGCGCAGCTCCGGCAGGCGGTCACGCAGCGATTCGGCCAGCTTGCGCGCTTCGCGCTGGGCGGTTTCGCCCAGCCAGCAGAAGTAGACCTGGGGGGCACCGTCCGGCAGCGCCGCCGCTTGCGCATTGAGCAGCAGGATCAGGCGCTCGACGCCGCTGGCCCAGCCCACGGCCGGGGTCGGCGAACCGCCGAGCTGCTGCACCAGGCCGTCGTAGCGGCCGCCGGCGCAGACCGTGCCCTGGGAGCCCAGCTGGGTGGTGGTCCACTCGAACACGCCGCGGCTGTAGTAGTCCAGCCCGCGCACCAGGCGCGGATTGACGGTATAGGCGATGCCGAGGTCGTCCAGGCCCTGGCGCAGGCCGTCGAAGTGGGCCCGCGACTCGTCGTCTAGGAAATCGAGGATGCTCGGGGCCTCGGCCAGCAGGGCCTGGGTCTGCGCCGACTTGGAGTCGAGCACGCGCAGCGGGTTGCTGTGCAGGCGGCGCTGCGAGTCGGCATCCAGCGACGGCAGGTGCTTCTCGAGGTGGGCGACCAGGGCGGCGCGGTAGTTCTGGCGTGTTTCGCCGCTGCCCAGCGAGTTCAGCTCCAGCGTCAGGTCCCTCAGGCCCAGCTGCCGGAACAGGCGCGCCGACAGGGCGATCAGCTCCACGTCGATGTCGGGCCCGGCCATGCCGTAGGCCTCGACGCCCAGCTGGTGGAACTGGCGGTAGCGCCCGGCCTGCGGACGCTCGTGGCGGAACATGGGGCCGGCGTACCACAGGCGCTGCTGCTGGTTGTGCAGCAGGCCGTGCTCCAGGCCGGCACGCACGCAGGCGGCGGTGCCCTCGGGGCGCAGCGCCAGCATGTCGCCTTCGCGGTCCTGGAAGGCGAACATCTCCTTCTCGACGATGTCGGTGACCTCGCCGATGGAGCGCTTGAACAGCGCCAGCTGCTCGATGATCGGCAGCCGGATCTCGCCATAGCCGTAGCCGTTGAGGATCCCGGCGGCGACGGCATGCAGGTGCTGCCACTGCGCGGTGGCGGGGGGCAGCACGTCATTGAATCCGCGAACGGACTGGAACAGGTTGGCCATGTGTCTTCAGCCGCTCTTGGCGGCCTTGCGGGCAGCGAGCTTCTCGCGCACCAGTTTCTCGAGCACGTCGACCAGTTCGTCGTTGTGCGCCTTGTGCTGGATCTTGCCGTCGACGTAGATCGAGTTGGGCCGGCCGCCGGCGACGCCGATGGCGGCTTCCCTCGCCTCGCCCGGCCCGTTGACCACGCAGCCGATCACGGCCAGGTCCAGCGGCTCGTCGATCTCGTCGAAGCGGCGCTCCAGCTCGGCCACCGCCTTGATGACGTCGAAGTTCTGCCGGGAGCAGGACGGGCAGGCCACCAGGTTGATGCCGCGGTTGCGCAGGTGCAGGGACTTGAGCATGTCCCAGCCCACCTTCACTTCCTCGATCGGGTCGGCCGCCAGCGACACGCGGATGGTGTCGCCGATGCCGTCGGCCAGCAGCATGCCCAGGCCGATGGCGGACTTGACCGCGCCGGCGCGCAGGCCGCCGGCCTCGGTGATGCCCAGGTGCAGCGGCTGCTCGATCATCTTCGCCAGCTTGCGGTAGGCCTCCACCGTCATGAAGACTTCGGAAGCCTTCAGCGACACCTTGAAGTCGTCGAAGCTGTGCTTCCGCAGGATCTCGATGTGGCGCATGGCCGACTCCACCAGGGCATCGGAGTTGGGCTCGCCGTACTTCTCCTGCAGGTCCGCTTCCAGCGACCCGGCGTTGACGCCGATGCGGATCGGGATGCCATGGTGGCGCGCGCAGGCCACTACCTCGGCCACCTTGCGGTCGCCGCCGATGTTGCCCGGGTTGATGCGCAGGCAGTCGGCGCCGGCCTCGGCCGCCGCGATGCCGCACTTGTAGTTGAAGTGGATGTCGGCCACCAGCGGCACGTAACCCACCTGCTTCTTGATCTGGCGGAAGGCCTCGGCAGCCTTCAGCGTGGGCACCGACACGCGCACGATGTCGGCGCCCGCCTTCACCGCCGACTGGATCTGCGCCACCGTGGCGGCGACGTCCTCGGTGTCGGTGTTGGTCATGGTCTGCACCGCGACCGGCGCATCGCCGCCCACGGTGACGCGGCCGACGCGGATCGGCCGCGACTTGCGCCGCTGGATCTGGTGATGGCTCTTCATCGCCATGAGCGCGAAACCCCGTCCTTGCTCAGCGTGCCGGCAGCGTGAAGCGCGCGGTCTTGTTGTCGCGCTGGAACGCCTGGGTATCGAAAGGCTTGCCGCCGAACTCGACCTTCACCGCCGGGGCATTGCCCAGGAACACGTTCAGCGGCAGCGCGCCATTGAGCACATGGGACTCATTGGGCTGCGCCAGGCCGTTGAACAGGGTCTTGCCGCTGGCATCGTCCACGCGCACCCAGGAGGTGGCGGTGAAGCTCAGCACGGCCGAGCCGGCCGAGGCCGCGGGAGCCGCGGCGGGTGCCGCCACGGAGGCCGCGGCCGGAGCCGTGCCGCCAGGCGTCGCCGCGGCTGCGGCGGTGGCACCTTCCACCGGGGCCGCGGCGGGAGCCGACAGGGTCGCGTCGGGCGCGGCGGTGGCCGGAACTTCCGCGGGCGTGGCGGGCGGCACGGCGATCTCGGTGGCGGGGACCGTCGCCTGCGGCTCGCCGGTGACTGCAATGGAGGCCTGGCCGGCATCCACCGACTGCGGCGCCGGCTGGCCGCTGCCACGCGCAAACCAGACCACGGCGCAGACCAGCACCGCCACCACGGCGCCGGCGATGGCCAGCGTTACCGGCAGGCGGCTGGCGGAGCCGAGGTCGGCGCCGGAAGCCAGCCTCAGCTTGGCCGGCGGCAGCGGCTGCTTCGGCGCCACGCGCGCCTGGTAGGCGTCGAGCAGAGCCTTCTCCGGGATATCGAGCACCTTGGCGCACTTGCGGTAGTAGCCGCGTACGTAGACCGGCTCCAGCAGTGCGTTGAAGTCATCGCGCTCGAGCGACTCGATGGTGTGATACGACAGCTTGGTGACGCCGGCCAGCTCGTCGAGCGACAGATGCATGCGCTCGCGCCCCTGGCGGATCATGGCGCCGGGGCTGGCCTCCGTGGCCGTTGCGGGCAGCTCGCCCGTCGTCTGGGTTTCGTTTTCAGCGTTCATCGGTCTGGTAGGTCTTCAGCATCATGGCGGCCTCCTCGGAATCGGGAAACTCGCGCTTCAATCGGATCTGGTACTTGCGGGCGGCATCCCAGTCGCCCAGCGCGCCCTCGGCCTGCGCCGCCTGCCACAACACCTGCGGAGAAGCCGGGGCGCCGCTTTGTTCGTAGCGCTGCACGAAGGCACGCGCACGCAGGTAGTCCTGCTTCTGCACGCACAGGGCGATCATCTGCGACAGGGCGTCGGGGAAGCCCGGGTTGATGCGCAGCGCCTCGCGCAGGTAGCCCTCGGCCTTGTCCGGGTCCTGCGTGCGGAAGCAGACGCCGGCATTGGTCCAGGCCACCTCGGGGGTGGTATAGCGCCGGTCGCGCACGGCCTGCAGGAAATACTCCACGCCTTCGGCGTTCTTGCCGCGGCCGCAGAGGAAGGCACCGAAGTTGTTGCGCACCTGGGAATCGTCGGGATTCAAGGACAGCGAGCGGCGGTAGTTGCGCTCGGCCGGCGCCGCCTCGCCCCGCTGCTGGTAGACGAAGGCCAGCGCCGCGTAGGTCAGGGCGTTGGAGGAATCCTGCTCCAGGGCGCGCTGCAGCTTTTCCTCGGCCAGCTGCAGCTGGCCGTTGCGCGCGTAGTCGATGCCCAGCTGCGTGTTGATGCGTGCCGCTTCCTGCTTGTTGCCCTTGGGGCCGCCGGAGGCACAGGCGGCCAGGAGGAGGGCGCAGAAGGCTGCGGCGAGCAAGCGCATCAGCCGAACCTCACGAGGATGTCGCGCGGGCCGTTCTTCTGCTCCGGCTGCACGCGGCCCACGAGCTGCCCGCAGGGGCTCGGCCCGCCCGCGCAGGGGCCCCGCGCAGCGGGGATGCAAGGGTCAGCGCGTCCGGGCCTGGCCTGCGGATTCATGTGAACCTCACGGGAATGTCGCGCAGACGGTTCTTCTGCTTCGACTGCACGCGGCCCACGAGCTGTCCGCAGGCCGCGTCGATGTCGTCGCCGCGGGTCTTGCGCGTGGTGGTGATGATGCGCTTGGCCCGCAGGATTTCGCCGAAGGCGCGGATGGTCTCCGGCTTCGAGCGCTGGTAGTCCGCCCCCGGAAAGGGGTTGAAGGGAATCAGGTTGACCTTGGCCGGCATGTTGCCCAGCAGCTTGGCCAGGTCGCGCGCCAGCGCGGGGGAATCGTTGACGCCGTCGAGCATGACGTACTCGTAGACGATGTGCGTCTTGCGGTCCTTGCCCTCGACGTAGCGGCGGCAGGCCGCCATCAGCTCTTCGATGTTGTACTTGCGGTTGATCGGCACCAGCTGGTTGCGCAGCGCGTCGTTGGGCGCGTGCAGCGACACGGCCAGGGCGGTGTCCACGTCGTCGCGCAGGCGGTCCATGAACGGCACCAGGCCGGAGGTGGAGACCGTGACCCTGCGCTTGGACATGCCGAAGCCGAAATCGTCCAGCAGGATGCGGATCGCGGGCAGCACCGCGCCGTAGTTGGCCAGCGGCTCGCCCATGCCCATGAAGACGATGTTGGAGATGACGCGTTCGTTCTGGAAATCGCCGCCCAGGGTACGGGCCGCAAACCAGACCTGGGCGATGATCTCCGCCGTGGTCATGTTGCGGTTGAGGCCCTGCTGCGCCGTGGAGCAGAACGAGCAGTCCATGGCGCAGCCGACCTGCGAGCTGATGCACAGCGTCGCGCGGCCTTCCTCGGGGATGTAGACCGTCTCGATGGCATTGCCGCCGTCGAGGCGCAGCACCCACTTGCGCGTGCCGTCCTGGGACACCTGCTCGGTGACCAGCTCCGGCGTGCGGATCTCGAAGCGCTCCGACAGCTTGCCGCGCATCTCCTTGGAGATGTTGCTCATGCCCTCGAAGTCGCCCTGCCCGCGCCGGTAGATCCAGTGCATGATCTGGTCGGCGCGGAAGGGCTTCTCGCCGGCCTCCGCGAAGCGCGCGCGCAACTCCGTCCGGTCGAGGCCGAACAGGTTGACGGGAGCGTTCGCGGAGGTGGCGGTCATGGGCTTAGCGCGTACGCGGGCAGAGTTCGGTGGTGCGGAAGAAGTAGGCGATCTCGCGCTTGGCGCTCTCGAGACTGTCCGAACCGTGGACGGCGTTCTCGTCGATCGAGCTGGCGAAGTCGGCGCGGATGGTGCCCGGCGCGGCCTTCTTCGGGTCGGTGGCGCCCATGATGTCGCGGTGGGCCAGCACGGCGTTCTCGCCTTCCAGCACGGACACGACGATCGGGCCGCTGGTCATGAAGCTGACGAGGTCCTTGAAGAAACCGCGCGCGCTGTGCTCGGCATAGAAGCCCTCAGCCTCGCCCGGGGTCAGGTGCTTCATGCGGGCGGCGACGATCTTCAGGCCGGCCTTCTCGAAGCGGGAATAGATCTCGCCGATGTGGTTCTTGCCGACGGCGTCCGGCTTGATGATGGAAAGGGTGCGTTCGACAGCCACGGGTGAAACTCCTTGAAAAGGCGGGAGGAAGCGGGCACAGGCCGGCCGATTGCGATCCGGCCGGGCCATAAGCCCTCATAAAACAAGGAATTGTAAAGCTTATTGCCGCAGTGCGGCAATTGCACGGCAGGGGTTATTTATACCCGCCTCTCAGACGGTGAAGCTTTCGCCGCAGCCGCACTCGCCCTTGACGTTGGGATTGAGGAACTTGAAGGCCTCGTTCAGCCCCTGCTTCTGGAAGTCCAGGGTCAGGCCAGCCAGTACCGGGAGGTGCTCGGGATTGATCACCAGCTTGGCGCCATGCTGCTCGAAGACCTCTTCGCCTGGCTTTACTTCATCCGCATAATCAAGGACATAGGCATATCCGGAGCAGCCGGACTTGCGCACGCCGAGGCGCAGGCCAAGGCCCTTGCCGCGGCTGGCCAGCTGGGTTTCGATGCGCCGGGCGGCGCTGGGGGTCAGTTGAATCGTCATGCCAAGCTCATCTGTCGTTCCAGGGCCAGGACGGCGTCCTCACCCAGCAAGGCACATTGGGCCTTGTCGTCGCCGATTTCAAGCGCAGTCCTCAGATCGGCCGCCGACAGGTGAAGTTCCCCCGGCCTGCGGCCCTCCAGCCAGCCGGCCAGCCACTCCCCGACGGCCAGGGTGACCGGGCAGCCATAGGCCTGGAAGGCCGCGCGGACGATCCGGCCGCCCTGGAGCTGTGCCTGCAGGCGCAGCCGCAGCGCGCCGGCCGGGCTGCCGGCGGTGGCCGCCACGGCTCCCTCGCCCAGGTCGGCGGCGTGGACCGGGTGGCTGAAGGCCGCCCAGACCGCTGCCGGGTAGCCATGGGCGTTGACGGGGGGGGTAACGGGCACGGCAGAACCGGCTCCCGCGATCCCGCGGAGGGCCCCCACGGCCTCGATGACGCGCGCCGCGGCCCGATCGACCTCGGCCGCCGTCGTGCCGCGGCCCAGGGAGAAGCGCAGCGAAGCCCCGGCCAGTTCGTCGTCGCGGCCCAGGGCGCGGAGCACATAGGACGGTTCGCGCGTGGCGGAGGAGCAGGCGGAGCCGCTGGACACCGCCAGGTCTCCCAGGCTGGCGCGCAGGCTCTCGCCCTCCACGCCCTCGAAGGACAGGTTGAGGATGCCGGGTACGCGATCCTGCGGGTGACCGTTGAGGTGCAGGCCCGGCAGGACCTGCTGCAAGCGCTGCTGCAGGTGGTCGCGCAGCGCCGCGAGGCGAGCGCCCTCCTCCGCCAGCCGCTCGCCGGCGACACGGCAGGCCTCGCCGAAACCGGCAATCTGGTGCGTGGGCAGCGTGCCGGAGCGCATGCCCTGCTCGTGGCCGCCGCCATGCAGTTGCGGACTCAGCCGGGCGCGCGGACGCTTGCGCACGAACAGCGCGCCGATGCCCTGCGGGCCGTAGAGCTTGTGCGCCGACAGCGACAGCAGGTCGATGGGCGCGCGCGACAGGTCGATCGGCAGCTTGCCGGCGGCCTGGACGGCATCGACATGGAACAGGATGCCGCGCTCGCGCAGGCGCGGCGCCAGCGCCTCCACCGGGTTGATCGTCCCGGTTTCGTTGTTCACCCACATCAGCGAGACCAAGGCCGTGTCCGGGGCCAGCGCCGCCAGCACCTGCTCGACCATGATCAGGCCCTGGGCATCGGGCTTGAGCCAGCTGACGCGCAGGCCCTGGCTCTCCATCTGGCGCACGCTGTCGACCACCGACTTGTGCTCGGTGCGGGCGGTCACCAGATGCGCGCCGCGCAGGCCGCGGAATTCCAGGGCGCCCTTGATCGCGAGGTTGTTGGATTCGGTGGCGCCGGAAGTCCAGACGATCTCCTCGGGCTGCGCCCCCAGCAGCGCCGCCACCTGGCCGCGAGCGCGCTCGACGGCGGCACGGGCGGCATGGCCCCAGGCATGGTCGGAGGCGGGATTGCCGACCTCCCCCTGCAGCCAGGGCAGCATGGCCTGCAACGCCGCGGGGTCCAGCGGCGTGGTCGCGGCATGGTCCAGGTAGATCATGGCGCCGCGAAGCTGCCGAGGGCCTGCAGGAACTGGTCGACCTCGGCGGCGGTGTTGTCCTTGCCCAGGCTGACGCGGATCGCACCCTTGGCGGTGTCCCGGTCCAGGCCCATGCCGATCAGGACATGGCTGGGTTCGCCCAGGCCGCTGGCGCAGGCGGAGCCGCTGGAAACCGCGAAGCCCTTGCGGTCCAGCTGCATCAGCAGGGCTTCGCCATCGTAGCCGGCGAGCGCGAACTGCAGGGTGTTGGGCAGGCGCTCCGCGCCGGCACCGAAGATGCGGATGCCGGGCAAGGCGCTCAGGCCCCGCTCCAGGCGCCGGCGCAGCTCGAGGGCCCGGGCGGCGCGCTCGTCCAGCTCCTGCAGCGCCAGTTCGGCGGCGACGCCGAAGCCGACGATGCTGGCGACGTTCTCGGTGCCGCCGCGCAGGCCGCGCTCCTGGGCGCCGCCGTGATGCAGCGGCGTCAGCTCGACATGGCTCTTCACCGCCAGCGCGCCGATGCCCTTGGGGCCGTAGATCTTGTGGCTGGACAGGCTCATCAGGTCGGCCTGGAGGACCTCGAAATCCACCGGGATCTTGCCGGCGGCCTGCACCGCGTCCACATGCAGCCAGGCACCGGCGGCATGGACCAGGGCCGCCGCCCGGCCCACGTCCTGGATCACGCCGGTCTCGTTGTTGGCGCGCATCAGGGCCACCAGGCGTACCGGCCCGGCGGCGAGCTGCCGCTCGAAGGCCGGCCAGTCGACCAGCCCTTGCGCGTCCACCGCCACCGGCTCCACCTGCCAGCCGCGCTCCTTCAGGGACTCGGCCGCCTCCATCACCGCCGGATGCTCGGTGACGCCGTAGAGCAGGCGCGTGGGCGCGGCGCGATCGGTGCTGCCCTTGAGCGCCAGGTTGTTGGACTCGGTGCCGCCCGAGGTCCAGAGGATCTCACCGGGCTGGGCATTGATCAGCCGCGCCACCTGGGCGCGGGCCTGCTCCACCGCGTCGCGCGCGGCGCGTCCGTAGCGGTGCAGCGAGGAGGCGTTGCCGTAGGGGCCCGAGAGATAGGGCAGCATGGCCTCGAGCACGCGCGGATCGACGCGGGTGGTGGCGTTGTGGTCGAGGTAGCTGGGCATGCGCGCTCTAGAACCCGGGCTGCTGGTGCCAGCGCCAGGCGTCCGCGACGATCTCGTGGATGCCGGTATGGCGCGGGCGCCAGCCCAGCACATCGTGCGCCTTGCGGCTGCTGGCGACCAGCACGGCGGGATCGCCGGCGCGGCGCGGCCCCACGGGAATGTCCAGCGACCGGCCGATCACCTGCTCCGCCGCCCGGATCACCTCGAACACCGTGTAGCCGCTGCCGTTGCCGAGGTTGAAGCTGTGGAAGCCGGTGTGCTGCCCGGTGAATTCCAGGGCGTGCAGGTGGGCGTCGGCCAGGTCGCAGACGTGGACGTAGTCGCGCACGCAGGAACCGTCGCGCGTGGGGTAGTCCGCGCCGAAGATCTGCACGTCGAGGGCCTCGCCCGCCGCCTTGCGCAGCAGGCGCGGGATCAGGTGCGTCTCGGGCTCGTGGCTCTCGCCGATGCGCCCGCCGGGGTCCGCGCCCGCGGCATTGAAGTAGCGCAGGGCGACGGCGCGCAGGCCGTAGGCCGCCGCGGCGTCCTGCAGCATGTACTCGACCGCCAGCTTGGTCTTGCCGTAGGGATTGATCGGCCGGCAGGGATGCCCTTCATCGATCAGCTCGCTCTTGGGCTCGCCGAAGATGGCGGCGGTGGAAGAGAAGATGAAGCGGTCCACGCCTGCGGCGCGCATGCTTTCCAGCAGGCCCAGGGTGGCCACGACATTGTTGCGGTAATAGTCGTAGGGCTGCGCCACCGACTGTCCCACCAGGGAGCTGGCGGCGAAGTGCATCACCACCTCGATCCGGCGGCGGCGCAGCAACTCCGCCACCAGGGGGGCATCGTCCATGGCGCCCTGGACGAACTCGCCCCACTGCGCCGCGGCCCGATGGCCGGTCACGAGATTGTCGAGCACGGTCACCGCGTGACCGGCTTCCTGCAGGCGCATGCACATGTGCGAGCCGATATAGCCGGCACCGCCTACCACGAGAACGTTCGTCATCTACCCTCTTGTTCCTGGAATGCTCATCTAGGCGAAGGTCCGCCTGGCTATTCCATGAAGCCGGCCGGACCGCGGACGCCGTCCCTGGCGAAATGAAACTTTCATCCGGCCCGCGCCCGGACGCGCCGCAGCGGCCTTCAAGCGCGCGGCGGCGGCTCCGGGCGCCGGTCATCGCGAGGGTCCAGCGGACTCTCGCCTTTCAGGACCGGCCCGTCCCCGCAGAAACCCGGCAGGTCGAGCCTGGACAGTTCCGCCTCCGGCATGCGGGCGTCGAGCTGGTGCAGCACCTTGCAGAGCTGCACCACCCGCTCGTCCAGTTCCTGGATATGGCCGAGCATGCGCGAGATCGCCCCGGCCACCGGGTCCGGCATGTCCCTGGACAGGCCATAGGCATCGAAACCCAGGGTCTGGGCAATGGCCTTCACCTGGTCCGAGGGCTCGGCTTGCTCCTGCACTATCCGCGCCGGAATGCCGACCGCGGTAGCGCCCGGAGGAACCTCCTTCACCACCACGGCGTTGGAGCCGATGCGCGCCCCCTCGCCCACCGTGAACGGCCCCAGCACCTTGGCACCGCCGCCGACGACGACCTTGTCGCCCAGCGTGGGGTGGCGCTTGCCCTGGTTCCAGCTGGTGCCCCCCAGGGTGACGCCCTGGTACAGCGTGACGTCGTCGCCGATCTCGGCGGTCTCGCCGATGACCACGCCCATGCCATGGTCGATGAACAGGCGGCGGCCGATCCTGGCCCCGGGGTGGATCTCGATGCCGGTCATCCAGCGCGACCAATGGGCGATCCAGCGGGCCAGCCAGCGCCAGCCGCGGATCCACAGGGCATGGGCGACGCGGTGCATCCAGACCGCGTGCAGGCCCGGGTAGCAGGTGAGCACTTCCCAGGTGGTGCGCGCGGCAGGGTCGCGCTGGAACACGCTGGCAATGTCTTCACGGATGCGGGCGAACATGACGGTCTCGGGGTCGCAATGAGGCGCGGATTCTAGACCGTTCCGCTATTCCTCGCCGGCCTCGTCCGCGGGCGCCAGGGGGATGCGCCGCCCCTTGGGGCGCTCGAAGGAGGTCAGGATGCCGCGCAGGATGTTGAGTTCGTTGCGGTCCGGCATGGCCCGGCCGTAGAACTGGCGCAGGCGCCGCATCAGGTGCCGGGGATTGGCCGGATCGAGGAAGCCGGTGGACAGCAGGATGCGCTGCAGGTGCTCGTAGTAGCGCTCCAGGTCATCGGCCGAGGGGGGCTCGTACCAGGGATGGCCCTCCTTGCCGGAGACCTTCGGCACCTCCGGGAAAGCGGCCTTGCGCAACTCATAGGCCATGATCTGGACGGCCTGCGACAGGTTCAGCGAGGTATAGCCGGGGTTGGCCGGAATCAGGGCCCGCGCATGGCAGCGGTCCAGCTCCTCGTTGGTCAGGCCGGTCCGCTCGCAGCCGAAGACCAGGGCCACCGGGGCGCTGGTCGACAGGCCCAGGGCCCGCTCGGCGGTGGCCCAGGGGGTCAGCGGCTCGTCACCCAGGTGCCGTACCCGGGCCGACAGGCCCACGACCCAGCCGCAGCCCACCAGGGCCTCGTCGAGGCTGGCGGTGACCCGGGCACGTTCCAGCACCTCCAGGGCGCCCGCCGCGGTGGCACGGGCCTGGGGGTGCGGGTAGCGCTCCGGGTTGACCAGCACCAGCTCGGTCAGGCCCATGGTCAGCATGGCCCGGGCCACCGAGCCGATGTTGCCCGGATGCTGGGTGGAGACCAGGACGACGCGGAGATTTGCCAGGGGGCTCGGGGGGGCTTCGGGGACGGAGGCGGAGTCAGTTTGGGCGGACATGCGTGATATTCTATCGTCCTCTTCTTCGCTCCTTTCCATTCCTTCCGGTCCCGCCATGCATCCGCTGGTCAATATCGCCGTTTCCGCCGCCCGGGCGGGCGGCAACTTCATCATGCGCCACTTCGAGCGCTCCGATCAGCTCGTGATCGAGCGCAAGAGCCGCAACGATTTCGTCACCCAGGTGGACCGCGGCGCCGAGCAGGAAATCCTGGCGATCATCCGCAAGGCCTACCCCCAGCACGCCGTCCTGGCCGAGGAAAGCGGCGCCCAGGGCGAGAACGAGGTCACCTGGATCATCGACCCGCTGGACGGCACCACCAACTTCCTGCACCGCATCCCGCATTTCGCGGTCTCCATCGGCATCCAGGTCCGCGGCCGGCTGGAACACGGCGTGATCTATGCCCCCTGCACCCAGGATCTGTACGTCGCCAGTCGCGGCGCCGGCGCGCTCCTGAACAACCGGCGTATCCGCATCAGCCAGTGCAAGGATCTGGAGCAAGCCCTGGTCGGGACGGGCGTCCCCCTGCGCGAGGAAAACCTCGACCCCTACCTCCCCCAGCTGCGCAATATCGCCGCGAAGACCTCCGGCGTACGCCGCGCAGGCTCCGCCGCGCTGGATCTCGCCTACGTCGCTGCCGGGCGCCTGGACGCGTTCTGGGAGATCGGGCTGAAGCCCTGGGACGTCGCCGCGGGACTCGTGCTGGTCCAGGAAGCGGGGGGCATCAGCCGGGAACTGTTCGACGAAAAGCTGGACCCGATGAGCACCGGCAATGTCTTCGTCAGCACCCCCAAGCTCTTCGATTCGATTCATGGGCTGCTTGTCTAGCAGCCCGGTTACCTTCCCATAGCAGCCGCCTGCTGCAGCGAGGCCCCATGGACGTCTCTGTCACTTCCTCCGTCATCGTCGGAAACGATCGCCCCTTCACGCTGTTCGGCGGGCTGAATGTTCTCGAGGATCTGGATTCCACGCTGGCCGCTTGCGAGCATTTCGTCGGGGTCACCCGCAAGCTCAATATCCCTTTCGTCTTCAAGGCCTCCTTCGACAAGGCCAATCGATCCTCGCTCCACTCCTACCGCGGGGTGGGCCTGGAGGAAGGGCTTCGGATTTTCTCGGCCGTCAAGGAACGCTTTGGCGTGCCGGTGATCTCGGATATCCATGAAGTGGATCAGGTGAAGCCCGCCGCACAGGTACTGGATGTGCTCCAGATTCCGGCCTTCCTGGCTCGACAGACCGACCTGGTGACGGCGATCGCCAAGACCGGCAAGCCCATCAACGTCAAGAAGCCGCAATTCATGAGCCCCAGCCAGGTCAAGCACATCGCCGAGAAATGCAGGGAGGCGGGGAACTCCCAGGTCATCCTCTGCGAACGAGGCAGCTGCTTCGGCTACGACAACCTGGTGGTGGACATGCTCGGCTTCAGGGTCATGCGCGAGTCCAGCGGGAATGTCCCGGTGATCTTCGATGTCACCCACAGCCTGCAGTATCGCGAAGCAGGAGGCGCGGCCTCCGGCGGACGCCGGAAGCAGCTTCTGGAACTGTCGCGCGCGGGCATCGCGCTTGGCATTGCGGGCATCTTCCTGGAAGCGCACGAAGACCCTGACCGTGCCCGCTGTGACGGCCCCAGCGCGTTGCCGCTGAACCTGCTGGAGGGCTATCTCACGCAGATCAAGGTGATTGACGATCTGATCAAGAGCCTGCCTCCGCTCGACATCCAGTAACCTGCCCCGCCGCCTTTCCAATATCCGCTCCGCGGGTCCAGCCATGTTCGACAAGATTCTCGTCGTCTGCACCGGAAACATCTGCCGCAGCCCCATGGGGGAAGCCCTGCTGCGTGCAGGCCTCAAACGCCCCGGCCAGCTGGTGCTTTCCGCTGGCATTGGAGCCCTGGTCGGGCACCAGGCAGACGCCACGGCGCGCGAAGTGATGATCGAGAAGGGAGTCGACATCAGCGAGCATCGAGCCCAGCAGGCCACCCTGCCGCTGCTGTCTTCCATGGACCTGATCCTGGCCATGGATCAAAGCCATATCGACTGGATCAGCCGTCAGTACCCGCAACTGCGCGGGCGGGTCCACAAGTATCTCAAGTGGAGCCAGAACGCAGATGTTGCCGATCCTTACCGCCTGCCCAAGGCGGCATTCGAGAAGGCCTATGCGGACATCGAGCGGGGCACCGCCGACTGGCTCAAGCGGCTTTGAGATTTGCAGCGTTCAACCCGGAAAGCCCCATGCCCAGCACGACCCTTGACCCCATGAGAGCGGTGTATCCCAGCCTGGCCGGGCGCCGGATCTTCATTTCCGGCGGGGCGACCGGCATCGGCGAGGCCATGGTCGAGGCGTTTGCGCAGCAGGGCTGCCAGGTCGCGTTCATCGATATCGCCGCAGAAGCCAGTGCGCTGCTGGCGGATCGCGTAGCCAAGCAGGGCCATCTGAAGCCATGGTGGCGCCAGTGCGATGTCCGGTCCGTCGGGGATCTGCAGGCCGCGATCCACGAGGCGGCCCAGGAGCTCGGCGACTTTCACGTGCTGGTCAACAACGTCGCGAGCGACGACCGGCACCAGCTCCTGGATGTTTCACCGGACTACTGGGATGAACGCATGGCCATCAACCAGCGTCCGGCATTCTTCTCGATACAGGCCGTAGTCCCGGGCATGAAGCGCATGGGCGGCGGCTCGATCATCAACCTGGGCTCCACCGGCTGGCAGAACAAGGCCGGCGGATATCCCGGCTACGCGGTCGCCAAGTCTTCGGTGAATGGCCTGACCCGAGGGCTGGCCAAGGAACTGGGGGGGCTGGGAATCCGCATCAACACGGTGTCGCCCGGCTGGGTCATGACCGTGCGGCAGATGAAGCTCTGGCTGACTCCCGAGGGGGAGCAGGAAATCGCGAGGAATCAGTGCCTCGCCGAACGCCTGCAGCCGCAGGACATCGCGGCCATGGCGCTCTTCCTGGCCTCGGATGACGCCCGGATGTGCACGGCGCAGGAATTCGTGGTCGATGGGGGTTGGACCTGATCCACCTGCCCTTACACGCCCATCTGACAAAATTTCCCGACGGAGTGAGCGCCTAGCAGAATCAAAGTGATTACCAGGCGGGGATTAGAGGCCTGTCGCGACCATGCGCAGTAGTCCGGAAAACCCTCGACCAGCCCTGCACCTGTTGCACCAACCAAATATTAGGGTGCAGTCCATCAGACTCTTTGACTGCCCCCACTCACAATGCTGTCAAGGGAGCACGCCAACTCTCGGCATCGGGCGCAACAAAACGGAATCCAATGCGGATGGTTGCTCGGCAAGCACAGATCCACGCATGTGAGCGCCATCCGAATAGAGTGATCTGCCATTCCGCGTAGCCGAGCAAACATCTCCCACACAGAAATTTCGGCCCAAATGTATAACATGAACCATCGGAGCCGCCAAACTCTGAATAGCGGCATCAATCGGCATGGAATTAGCAGTCACGCTAGAAAAATCAAACTCTATGTCATTCATCCTCTCACCTCGAAAGATCGCCTTCCGTATTCGGGATGAAGCATCAAATGCCGGATAGGGTGACGTAGTCGAGAGATAGACCTCGATTCCCGCAGCCTCAAGCCCGCGGATATCACGCTCCAAACTAAGCGTAGCCCGCCGAAATCCTTCAGACGTACCTAGTAACCACTGCGCATCCCCGTCGCGATATACAGTGTTTGTCTTGTGCTTGCCGAAATAAGCAGTCCACATAGACACAATAATAACTTTCTTGATTCCTCCTTTTGACTTGATGTAATCAAGCGCACTCCTGTGAAAGTCGGCGCAATTGAAGCCTGCTTCCCGACGCTCAACGTTTGAAATAGGAGGGCACCCACCGTACGTTAGGAAGATGATCCCGCCCGATGCCCCTGACGTCCGCAAAAGATGCTGAGCTCTGGAATACCACATCTCGGCGAAAGAATCCCCGAATATCACGGTGTCTGCGTGCAGGGCGTCGTCACCCAGCAAGCAAGGACGCAAATTGCCGCGAGGAAATCCGCCGCATTCCTGAATCGGATACCCACGGTCTTCCCCTGCCGAAGACGCATCGACAAACAGGAACTCCTCGCTCTCTGTAAGCTTGGGCAAGTTATTACTAAAAACCATTAATGAAATGACCACCGCCGTTGCGGATACAGCCATGAGAGATAGAGCACGCCTCGACATACCTTCTCCGCGGAAGTAAATCCGCGAGGGGTTCTCGATGAATATGTAGGAGAGCCACCCTAGCATGACACTTAACCCCAGCCCTGCAGTCTTCCACTCCCATCCTTCGAGATTGTGGTAGTGAAGCGCAACGGCCACGGGCCAATGCCACAGGTATAGCGAGTAAGAGATGTTCCCAAAAAATTGAAACAGCGGATGAGAAAGAAGCGAGCGCTCGGCTGCGGCAAAGAGAATCAGCGCGGTCGCCGCACAAGGAAGTAGCGCATGCGCCGTAGGCCAAGGAGTCAATGGGTCAAACAGAACCAGCGTGATAGCTACAAACGCCAATCCCGTCGTTTCAAGCAATCTACGCCATCCCACTGAAAAATGGCGGCGAGCATCATGCGTAGCTGCCAAAAGCCCCCCAGCGATCATTTCGTAAGCGCGGCTGGGCAATGAGTAAAAGCCTAGCGCGGCTACTCTCGGAGAGCCTTCATATACGCCACAGATGACTGCTGCCAGTAGTGAAAGTAAGAAGCCGACACCAAGAAAAGCAATTCTAGGCAGCCCTGGGCGCATCAATCGTCGCAGGAGTACCAGCACCAGCGGGTAGAGTATGTAGAACTGCCACTCGACTGAAAGAGACCACGTGTGAAGAAACCATTTGAGACCCGAAGCGGAGTCGAAGTAACCAGCTTCGGCAGCGTAGTCAAGATTGGAATAAAACAATAGAGAAGAAAGGCCGTGAGCAGCAAGGCCTCTAAATGCAACGGGCTCCACAAAAAAATAACCAAACGCAAAAACAGCCAAGACAACAAAAAGCAATGCAGGATACAACCGGATCACTCGAGCCCACAGGAAAGCTTTAATCGTGAAATCGCCCCGGTCTAATGCCGAGAAGATTATTCTCGACATCAAAAAGCCAGAAATCACAAAGAAAATGTCAACCCCGACAAAACCTGCCGAGAAAAAATCTGCTCCGAAGTGAAACAAAAGCACGGAGAGCACGGCGACGGCTCTGACTCCGTTGATATCCTTTCTAAAATCCATTGCTTTCCCTGACGCCACGATCGGCAAGAGCCACCACGCCCCCGTTTCCAACTACGACGCCCATGAACGACCTTGGGCAATCATGCACATGACTCACATGGCAGTATTAAGCCTCTGCTGCAAGGTTCAGGCCCGCCGCGCTTCTCAATATCCTGATGCGCGGCCGTTGAACACCTCGACGTGCGCAGTGGTCACGGCGTCCCAGCTGAAGAGCGCCTCCGCACGGGCGCGTGCCTTGCCGGCATTGCTCCGGAGCCGGTCCGGACTGCCCAGCGCATACTCCAGCTTGGCCTGGCAGTCCGGAATGCTGCCCTTGGCAAACAGGACGGCGTGTTCGCCAACGACGAACTGGTTTTCCTTGATATCGCTGCAGATCACCGGCGTGCCGAGGCCCATGTTCTCCAGGATCACCGGCGACAAGCCCTCGACGTCCGATGGCTGGATATAGGCGTAGGCGTTGCGCATCAAGGCATGCGTCTTGTTGCCATACAGGAATCCCGCGAACACGACCCTGGGATCCTGGGTGCCTTTGATCTGCGCCTCGAAAGGACTGGGATTGGGCGAGCCGCCCACAAGTACCAGCTTCTTGTCCGTCTGCACCTTTTCGAAGGCAGGTACCAGGTACTGCAGGCCCTTGTCCGGAATGAAGCGCCCCACGAACAGGAAATACTCGCCCGCCTTCAGCCCGAATTCGGCCAGCACCTGCGCATCGTCGCCGGCACCACCCCCCACTTCGCTGCCGAAGGGGATGAACTCGAACTGCTTGCGGAACCGCCTCTCGAATTCCTGCTTGATGAAGACGTTGTCGAAAATGACCTGGGACGGACCATGTGCCGTCAGGTAGGACGACAGATACAGGTACAGCTTGCCGTACCAGGGCCACTTGTCGCGCTTCCAGTCCACGCCGTCCTGGCTGATGAAAACCTTCTTCCCGAACAGCCTCAGCACCAGGCCGAAGATGCTGTTTCCACCGTTCTGGATATGGACGACGTCAGCCGTGTCGTTCCGGACGATATCCACCGTCGCCTTGAAGGAATGCAACAGCGTGTCGAATCCCTTGCGGCTGATGGTCTTGAAATGCTTCAACCGGACCCCGCCGAATTCGGAGGCCAGGGGCTCCTCTCCGGGATACAGGCGGTTGTATCCCGTGACCTGATGCCCCTGGGCAACCAGCCTGGGCAGCAATTCGCTGGCGAACTTGTCCGCCCCTGCGCAGCCGGGTCGCATGGGGATGGACCGGAATCCGAATGCAGCAATCCGCATGGCTGCCCGGCCGTTACAGGTAGGAAGAGTACGCAGCGTTCACGTAGTCCTTCAGGGCCACGCGCCAATCGCGCATGAGGTTGACGCCGCGCAGTGCCAGCTTGCGGTTGATGAGACGCTCCGAATCCGGACGCGGCGCAAAGTAGGTGTCCTTGAAGAAGTCGGACGAGACCTCGTTGACCTTGATGCTGGACGACAGGCCCAGCACGGAAACCAGTTCCTTGGCCACTTCCACGCGGCCCGTGGTGCCCTCGCAGACCATGTTGTACAGGCCCCAGTACTCCTTCTCGACCAGCGCCTTGACGTTGGCGGCAAAGTCCATGGTGTAGGTCGGCGTGCCAAGCTTGTCCGAAACGATGTTGAGCTCCTTCGCGCCGCCCTTGAGCTGCTTCATGAGCTTGGAGATGAATTTCTTGTCCTTGGCGGGACCGCCGCCCATCATCCAGCCGGCGCGGCAGATCAGATGCCGGCGGGCATTGCTGCTCACATACAGTTCACCCATGTACTTGGAGCGGGCATAGTGACCCAGGGGATTGGGCAGGTCCCAATCGTCGTAGGTGTCCTTGCGGCCGTCGTAGATGCCTGCGGTGCTGATGTACAGCAGGGGGATGTCGAGCTTGTTGGCGATCCAGACGGCGTTTTCCACCGCCGTGGTATTGGTCAGGTACGCGTCCTCGACATTGCGCTCGCAGTACTCCAGGTCGGTGTGGGCGCCCAGGTGGAAGAGGAAGTCCGGCTTGAACGCCTCGACGTCCTTGCGGTAGGCCTCGAGGTCACGGAAGTCGAGAAACGACAACCACTTGTCGTTCACGTCCTTGTCGGTGCACTTGAGCTCGTGGGACTCCTGGAACACCGCGTGGAACGCCTGTCCCAGCATGCCACCGCTACCTGCCATGTAAATCTTAGACATTTTCCGTATAACCATTCAAAAGTAAGGGTTTATGCCCGCAATGCTGAATAAAGCCCCAGCATGGCGTCCTGATACACCTTGGAAGAGAACCTATCCCGCACGAAGCGGCTGGCCAGGTTCCCCATGTCCCTCAAGGCCGGGGCCGGCAGGCCCTGGATATGGCGCATCCTTGCCGCCAGCTGCTCCGCGTCCCCCGATGCAAAAAGGAAGCCGGTTTCATCCGGCCGCACCAGTTCGGGGATTCCCCCGATGTCGGCGCCCAACACCGGCTTGCCCATCGCGAAGGCCTCCAGAACGCTCATGGGGGCGTTTTCGTACCACTCACTGGGGAGAACCACGCAGCGGCTGTCCGACACCAGTTCGCTCAACGCCGCCCCCCGGACCACGCCAAGGAACTCCGCTTGTGCCCCGGTGGCATCAGCCAATGCCCGCAACTCCGCCTCGGCAGGCCCGGCCCCGGCAATCCGTAGTTTAACCTGTGCCAGGGCTGCGGCCCTCAACAGGGTTGCCACCCCTTTTTCCGGAGAGAGCCGGCCAAAATAGAGAAAATACCCGCCGGGATCCGGCCGCGCAGTATATTGATCGGCCTCTATGAAGTTTGGGATATAGGTCAACTTCTCCGCCGGCCAGCCCCATTCCTGGAATTTGGCCAGGTAGAACCGGCTGGGAAGAATGACGCGAGCCAGATGGTCGCGATACAACCCAAACAGGCGGTGCACGCTGGATTCCAGGTAGATCAGGGCACTCAGCGCCAGCGAGCCCTTCATGCACCGATGCGCCACCACGTTATGCAGCCTGCCGCCCTTGCAGCGCTCGCAAACCGCGCCCCCGGTCAGCATGGTATAGGCCGGACACAGGAGCTTGAGATCGTGCGCAGTGAGGACGGAGGGAACGCCTTCTTCCGCCAGCAGTCCCAGGATCGACGGCGAAATGTGGTGGTAGATGTTGTGAACGTGGGCGAAATCCGGCCGCCGCGCCCGCAGTAGCTCCTTGAGCTTTGCGCGGGCTTCGAGCGAATAGATGATCTTGCCGGCGGCGGCCAGCTGATCCAGCTTCGAGCCGGACTTGCCGTACTCGATCTCGCTGACGAAATACGGGCTCCACTCCGAAGGCAGGTTCTCCTCATGGACCATGGAGAAGAATGCCGGCTCCCAGCCGGCTTCGGCCATCAGGGCCGCATGACGCAGGTAGACCGCGTCCGCCCCGCCCTTGGGGTAGTGATAGCTGTTGATGTTCAGCAGGGTTGGCATCGGCCGGTCCCGGTCAGGGGCTCCCTGCGGTGCCGTAGCTGCAATCGGGCGGATATCGATCCAGCACCTCCGCCCCGACGGTCGCCATCGTGAACGTACGCCATTCGGGGCCCAGCATCCTGAACCGCCCGATGGCAGCGTCGTTGTTGGTCTTGTGCTGATCCCACTTCGCCGTCTTGTTCAGCCAGTAGTCCGCCCCGGCGCTGAGCATCAGCGGCGGCGGAGAGGACCCGCCGGTCCCCTCCACCCAACGGGCCTGCATCGAGACATACAGCCCCTGGATGTTGGAAGGATCGATCTCCACCCGGCCGGCAGTGGGCCAGAAGTGCAGGTTGTAGCCATCGAGGAACTGCATCCTGGTCACGCCATCCGGCAACTGCGAGATGAGCGTATCCCTCGAACGATCGCCCTTGTAATCCTCGACATAGGCATGTCCCGTGACGCCACGACCCTTGTAGAGCACCTTCCACCGAGCACCCGCTCCCCGAGGAAGGACGCACGCCAGCACGCGACGGACCTCGACCTGGACCCCGGCGGGCACCTTGCTTCCGCGCACCTTGTAGATCTGGCCCCAGGGTATGAACGCGCGGAAATCGGCTGGCTGGTTGCCCATGCCCACGCGTCCGCTGCGCCCCCAGTTCCACTGTTCAGGCACACCGCTCGGCGACTGCTCGTGCGGCAGCCGCATATCCTCAAGCAACAGTTCCCGCAGGCCGTATGAACGAGCCGGATCCTGACCGGCAGGACTCAGGCCAGCCATTCCCAGCAGTACAGCCGTACAGGCCACGCGGAACATCTGCCCGAGCCTAGAGGATCGAGTTGATGAAGCTCGCATACTGCTCTCCGACCACTGTCCAACTAGTGCGTGTACGCTCTTCCACCATCCTGGCTGCGTAGACCGCCCGCAACTGAGGCTCATCAATCATCCGCCTGATCGCTCGTGACAGATTAGATGCGATATCCGGCCCAGCAGGAATGCCGAATGCGGTGCCCTGCCTGACAGCGTCGCCTAGATCACCTACATCAGTACAGACCACCGGCACTCCAAACTCGACTGCGAGCTTGAAAACACCGCTGGTCGAACCTTCTCGGTAAGGTAGGGCCACCAAATCTGCCGCACGGAATAAGGTCTCCACCTCATCCTGCGGCACTCGACCCAGCATTGCCTTCACTGAGGGAGCTAGCACTTCCTTTCGAAACTCGCGCGCAGCAATAGCGCCGAAATCAGGTGATCCCGCCACAATGAAAACAGCCTCAGCAGGCGAAAAAACTCGCGCAGCATGGACGAACTCCACGCAACCCTTTCTTTCATCCACATGGCCGAAGAAAAGAACCACAAAGATGTCCTCTGCGATCCCCAACTTGGCTCGAGCCTCGTCACGTCCGAGGCGCCCCTTGTTGAACAGACTGTAAGAGCCGTGGGGGATAATACTGATCTTGCCGTTGTAGCCTAGCTTGCGAACCGTATCCGCACTGACCTGGGAGTGCACCACCAAACCGTCGAACGCAGAAAAATAGCTGCGGACTGAAAGCCTGCTCCAGGGCTTTGGGTAGTGGGGCAAGGTGTCATGCACCGTCAACACCAGCTTGCCACCGCCCAACCTGAGGCACCGTACCGCCACGGACTCCAGCAAAGGGAATTTGAGCCAGGATTGGAAGACGAGAACCTCCGGGCGCCGCCAGAACAACTCCCGCAATAGGAAGGAGGGCAGCGACAGAGGATAATTGCGAGTCCGGCCAAAGAACTTATGGACTCCGCTTTCATTCCCCGGGAAATTCCGATTCGTGAGCAATGTGGATGAAAAACGGGTTGACAACTCCCGATGCAGGCTCAAGGCATAGTCGGTAAGCCCCGAGTTTCCCGTAAAGCAAATAATGTGCAGAACCCGCATTTTCATCGCAGAATACTTTAAATTATTTTAGGCCTTCAACTAAATGCCCATAGTGAAGCGTCTTAAGGGCTAAGATGTCGAACGCCAAGCAGGGCGACCCTGAGAAAATTTCAGAATTATCCAGCTGGCGCCTCACAGCAGTAGCTTATGCTCAAGAGACTTCGGCAGGGGAATGATGTAGATTTATCCTAAATTAGCAGAAAACCAACAGTGATTAATATTCTTTGCTATGCAGCTTTAATGCTGGCGGTCCTAATTCCAGGAATGGCATCCATTGGCGCTGGCCCGCTTTGGAACCTCATTTTTTTAGCCGTAGTTAGCATTCCGGTTTTGCAAGCCTGGGAGTTTCAACTCAATCGCAAACCATTAGTTCCTCAGAGGAAAGGGATGGTTGTCACTCTCGGAATTGTTTACTTGTTGCTGCTAGCAATTGCTCTCGTACGGGGGTACCTCAGTCAAGATAGCGTCATCGCGGCAATTAGCTATCGCTCCCTACTCTTTTCAGTCATGATCGGATTAGCTGCAGGCTCCTGGCATATTATCTCCACCAGAAGCACTCAACTTCCAGACCTCTTTACTGCAACGATTGGCGCATTGGTTGCTTATTGCGCTATCAATTTGCTTCTTTTCATGCTGGGATTTGCCAATGCCACCCAAGATGCCCGCGGCGTGCAGGAGCAGTCTGTCATCCTGTCGTACTTTGGCATTTCAATAAATCGCGTGCTATTCCCGATGGCATGGGGCGTGAACAACTATAGCGTTATAGCGGGAGCAGTTTTGTCAGCTGGGTTGATTTACTTCAACAAGGTGCGTCGACGAAATTGGCGTGCGTGGGTCTTCATTTTAGTACCGATCATATGCTGTCTTCTCTCCGATAGTCGCGCGGCGCTAGGCTTCGCGATAACAGCAGCTGCAGGCGTGTTGCTTACCCCACGACTTTCAACTTTCGGCCTTCTTGCCCTTTGGATGCTCTCGGCATCTCTGCTGCTGATGACCGACTCTCTCGAGTCTCTTACCGTTGCAGCTCGAGACGGTCAATCAACATTTACGAACAGGGAAATTATTTGGGCGGCAGGTATTGCTGAGATATCACGCTTCAATTCCGAACTAATCTTTGGATACGGCCAGTTCGGCCAATTCTTCTCTGGCATCTCACGCCTGTATGAGATGCTGTTCAAAGACTTTGGTGAACACCCGGAACTCATATCGGTCCACAATACCTACCTGCAAACCGTCCTCGATGTCGGTTACGTTGGTCTCGCCTCTCTCGTGCTCTTTCTATTCACAACAGTTCGCTCGCTCGGAGTAATGAGCAGGGCAGCGATAGATGATTGGCGCCCCCCTGCAGCACAAGCGATGCTGCTTTTTCTGGCTGCGAATGGATTGACCGAGGTCACACTCTCCATCTATCAACCTTGGATACTGCTTATCCTTCTTTCAATTATGTCTCTATTGCGGAGATCGGGTCGGGAGAGAGCTCAGGTACAGGTTGTTGCCCGGCATTTAACTTCCAGTCACTGACCCCAGCTTATTCGTGTGCTGCAATTTTAAGAGGGTGGAGAAGATTTCTCGCTTGATCCTGTACTTGGGCGATAGTGGAGACAAAAGCCAAAAGATCCCACGTCGCAACTGCACTTTCCGGCGTGGCCAAGCGAGCAAAGGGAACACTCCTCTATTCGACCGCTTGCTCCATTTCTTCTCAATTTCCGCCGAACTCACCAGCCCGGAGCGGGCAAGCCTGCGGATGTAAGCTTCATTTACGCGGCCAGACGGGATCACATGGAGCAGGCGCAGTGCGCCGGTTACCATCAGGGAATACCCCTGACTCAGCACGTACAGCGCAAGGTCAATGTCCTCCCCGGACGACAATGCGGCGCCTTTGCGCCCTTCAATGCGAATATCCCTGTCACAATCTTCCACATAGGATCGTGCAAGGGAGCGTCTCACGGCGAAGCCTGCACCGACCGGAAAGAAATCGGAATGCCGGAAATCGGCCGTCGTGACGCGCAGGGAACTGGGATAGCGACGAATCGCTATGAGGTTCTCATACTCGAGGAACCACTTTGGTGGCGGCGCTTCGTACTCCGGATAGATCGCCCCGCCGAGCAAACCCAGCTTTTCGTCCGCAAAGGATTCGATGACACGGTCGAGATATCCCGGGTCAAGGATGTTGTCGTCATCCACGAACAGGATCAATTCACCCTGAGCGTTGGCGATCGCCGCCTCGCGCGCCGCCGTAAGCCCTTGCCGAGGCTCCCGCAGGATCCGCAAGGGCAATCCGGCCAGCACGCCCAACTCCTGCACCGAAGGGCTGCTGTTGTTGTCGATCACCATGAATTCGACATCGTGACGCGAGGCCATTTGAGGCAGGATCGCGTCCACGACCCGTCGCAGCAGCACGGGCTTGGGATTGTAGGTACATAGCGCGATGGTGAGCTTCATCGCGCTACCACTCCTGCCGCAACCAGCCGAGCACCCGGCGTATGGACTCTTCCTGCCCCACGGGGGGCGTCCAGCCTGCCACGACCTGTGACTTGAATTCCTGCTGGGCGGACATGATGCTCAGGAACATCTGGTCTTCCCGGCTCAAGGGCATGGCCTTGGCCGGCGACAGCTCCCTGCCCTTGAGCTTGACGAACAAGGGGCGCGGCAGGCGCGTCAGCATGCTGCGAGCCCAGGAGCCGGATACCCGTTCGCCGGCGAGGCGGCGGTACAGGGCCCGCGGCTTGACGCCGGCCATGGCTTCGGCCAGTTCCGCCCGCCCCGAAACCGGCAGCGTCATCTGCTCCGGACCGGCATGGACGGGCGATACCTGCAACTCCGCCGCCAACCGGTCGATCCAGTAGGACCACGGTACGCTGGAAAATTCGGCCAGATGATGGAAGCGCAATCCCGGCGCTCCCTCGCCCTGGATGGCCAAGTGGGACAAATAGGAAGCTACGTTGGCCACGTCGGTGGAGTTCGAGAGCCCGGCCACTCCCTGCACGCCGATCGGCCGCCCGGTCAGCAATCGCTGCACCAGCGGCAATGCCCAGGCCCCCGAGGCGTAGCCCCAGACATTCCCGAGGCGGACAATATCCAACGAAAGACCGCCCTTCTTCTGAAGTGCCGCGAAGTGATGCTCCGCCTCGATCTTCGCCTCGACGTAGGCCGCATCCCGCACCTTGCGCACAGGACTCGCGCTGACAGGCCTGTCCAGTGCCAGGCCGAAGACCGCCTGCGTGCTCACATGGATCAACCGCCCACCGGGCTTCATGAGGCGCTCTACCGCCGCGAATATCAGCCGGTTCTGCGCCGCATACGAGAACAGCGGGCCGCTGTTCGGATATGCAAGATTGATCACCAGATCAAAAGCCGTGGATTCCGTCACCTGGCTTTCGTGCAGGACATTGTGGAACGAGCCTTCCACAGACAGCTCAGCGGCGCCACGGATGACCGCGGTCACCTGCACCCCAGCATCCTGCATGGTCTTGAGCAACTGCCGCCCGACGAAGCCGGCGGCGCCGACGACTGCAATGGTTTTCACGCTGCTTGCCTCAGGCATTGGAGAGCGTCTCCAGGATCGTAGTCAGGCCGACAAAGCGGAAAGCCGCGAAATCCTCCTGCCCGTCGCGCAGGAGGATTCGCCTCAACTGCAGTTCGAAGCACTCGAGAATCTCGGCGTACTGCTCCTCGGCCGAAAGAACGATGGATCCTTCCGCCGTAGCGAGCCGAACCCGCGTATCCATCCCCGCGGATAGTGAAATCTTGCCCCGCTCCCCGATGATCTCGATGAAGTTGGGCAAGGCCTCAAACCGGCTGAAATGCAGCTGGAAGCCCACCGGCGATTGGCCGGCCTTCCCGCCAAGAACCTCGAACCTGGCCTTGAAGTCATGACTGGGTTCCGCCTTGTCCTTGCGGACCTGGATCTTCGACAGTTCCAGATCGGGCCAGAGATCCATGCCTGCCACGAACAGTGCCGTGTCCAGGGTGTGCGAGCCGGTGTCCCACAGGACACCGCCAGCCGGGTCGCGAACGGTGTAGCCGGAGACGGCCTTCCAGGTGAAGCGCCCTCCCTCGCTCATCCGGATCGCCTGGACCTGGCCGATGGTACCGAGCTTCACCAGGTCGCGGGCCAACCGAACCTGGGGAAAGGTGCGCCGGAAGTGGCCCACGAAGAGTTCACTGTTGGCTGCCGCGGCCGCATCGACCACTCGCCTCGCTGCTGCGGCAGAGGTCATGAAGGGCTTCTCGCACAGCACCACGCGCCCGCTCCTGATGCTTTTCAGGACCAGGTCCTCATGCGTGGACGGCGGCGTAGTGATGATGATGGCGTCGGCCTGCCGGACGAGTTCGTCAAGGGGGGTTGCCTGTGCATTGAACAAGGCAGCGGCCGACTGCGCCTGGGCCTCGTTGATGTCCGATACGAAACGCACGCTGTACTCGCTGCGCACCGGAAGCGTCTTCGCATAGTTCGAATGCACGACCGCACCGCAGCCCACCAATCCAATGGAGATCATGAGAATCGCTCAGAAAAGACTTTCGTAGGGCACACGCCTGAACACTTCCAGATGCCCTCCTACCGTGGCATTGAGAACCTCGACGCCGCGGCGTTCGAGTTCCCGCTTTGCGCATTCATATCCGATCTCCATTCGCGCCACATTGGGATCGTGCCAGCGATAACCCGGCCCGAAGTAATCCGGGTGGATATGGTTGACGTCAGCCTCCTGGGACTGGATGACGTGGTTGACAATCTGATCCTTGGGCACCTGATAGTTATGATCGAACCCGATCATGATGATCTGCTTGCAGCCGAGATAGGCGGCCAGCTGCAGATTGAGGAAGCTGACGGTACCTCCCCAGTAGGCCAGCCGGTCCAGGCGGCTGGAGAACTGCGGGAAGGGGCTGTGCTGCCTCTCGAAGTCCACGTAGAGCTTGCTCTCCGATGCCTCGCCGAGGTGTCGCTTCAGGTCATATGGGAACACCTTCAGGATCGAAGACAGTTCCTTCACCGTGGCGGCTCGATCCTCCGCGACCAGACGGTCCTCGATCGTCAGGATCGTCGGGATGTAGGCGAGCTTGTCCCAGATCAGGTAGTGCGCATTGCTGACGATCGTGACCTCCCCTGCCAGGCGGTTGAGGTCGCACTTCAGCAGGCTGGGCCCATTACCCATCACGAAACAGCGGCGCCCTTCGTACTTGTCCTTCAGGGCCAGGAGCCTTTCCCGGTTCTGGCGGCCTTCCGGCGTGCAGGACCAAGCCTTGTACCGAAGCCTCGACCGCATGACTCCCGATTTTCGACGCAAATCCAGCTTGAGCGGCATTTCAAACCCTTGAATAAGTGATCGTCACGCCCGGACCAGCGGCCACAAGGCAACAACAGCGAGACAAAACAGAAGCACGAGCAGTGCCGGAACGCTCGGGCTCAGCAGTTCCAGCGCGGCCCGCCGCCCGAACAGGCCCTGGCTCAGGCCATAGCCCACGGGAACATAGACCAGCAGCATCGCGGCTGCCCAGGCGACGGGGATGGCCAGCACATCCAACCCCGGCCATGAGACCACCGCGACACCCACGGCAAACGCCGCCACCAGGGTATTCAGCCAATGCCAGTGCACGACGTTCGACACGGTATAGGCTTGAACCAGCATGCCCCCGCAACGCTCCAAGGCAATGGCAAGCACGGCGACGGCCATCCAGAGCGGCGGCATGATCTCGGTCTTGCTGCCGGTCAGCGGCAGCAGGACCGGCAGGATGGCCAGCAACCCGAGTCCCAGCACGACGAATACCCAGATCGAACGCCGGATGCCGACGCGGCTGATCTCGACCACGGCTTGCAGGTCCCTTCTGGCATAGCTGCTCGCCATGCTGGGAATCTTGGTGTAGAACGGGGCCTGCGAAATCTGGGAGGCCACCTGCAGCAGGCGCATGGTGAGCAGGAACTGCGCTGCGGCCGTGGCGGAAGCCGTGGCGGCATACCACGCGCAAAGTCCCTGGTTCAGGCCATAACTCATCGCAATGCCGACGCCGCTCTTCCAGGATGATGTGTAGAGTTCGCCGGCGATACGGCGATCGAACAGCGCCGTCCCCTTCCAAGTCTCGCCATGGACGCCCCGCAAAACGGAGCGACGGTGAAGGTGGACCAGGACCAGCAGGGTGCCGCAGTTCACCATCACGATCGACAGGATATCGACCCGCGCCATCGCGAGGATCGTCGAAAGGACCAGGGCGGAGGTCTGAACCTTCGTCTCGCGGAATCGGAGTTCCGCGATGCGATGGCTCGCTTGTAGCCAGGCCTGATGCTGGAAGTTCCAGAAGTAGGCCGTCACCGACAGGACCATCAGCGCCCAACCTGCGGAATAGCTCGCTGAGGGTGCCTGGTTCGAGGCAATCCACAACGCCATGCCGCCCGCCAGGACGAAGCAAGCCAGGGTCAACAACAGATAGATGCGACGGACTGTACCTACCACCGCATCGATGGCCCAAAGCTCCTTCCCCGGCTCCTGACCGGCTTTGCCCTCAGCCCCCAACCCATACGAAAAGAAACGCACCGCCGTTGGGGTCATGCCCGCATCCACCACGGCCAGCATCGATCCCGGCAGCGATACCGCCAGCCAGAAGACGATGTCAGCCTGGCTGTATCCCCTGAGAACAAAGGGATACAGCACGACGAACGACGCCGCCTTGGTCGCGAACGAACTCCAGGTGGCAAAGGTCGGACTCTTGACCAAGCCTGCCAGGCGTGCGCCGATCGAAGTATTCATGCGGAAGAGCCAGGGCCAGGGCGATCAGGATCGCCAAGCCGTCAAACTCCGAGGAAGCGGAAGATTTTCTCGACCGCGATATGGCTGGTCCGGATCACGGCATCCACCGTGTTGGAGCTGTTGTGCGATCCGAAAAGGCAACGGTCGCCCAATTCACGCAGGCCTGAATCGGCCGGCAAGGGCTCCACCTCGAAGACATCCAGCGCCGCGGAATGCACGTGGCCGCTGCGCAGGGCCGCCAGCAGCGACGGCTCGTCGATGATCGGCCCTCGCGCGACATTGATCACGCGGATACCCTGCTTCATGCGAGCCAGGGACGCCTCGTTGACGATGTGGCGTGAAGACGGCGTCAACGCACAGGTCACGACCAGGAAATCCGCCTCATCCAGCGCCTCGGGCCAGGAACGCATCTGAACCCCGGCCGGAACATCCTTCGGGTTGACCACCGGATCGTAGCCCAGGACGGTCATGCCGCAGGCCATGGCGCGGGTTGCGACATTGCGCCCGATGTCGCCCTGGCCCAGCACCGCGCACTTCTTGCCTGCCAGCGAAATGCCGGAGGGCTTCGGCCAGCTTCCCTCTCGCACGCCGCGGTCCACGGCAAAGGTCTGGCGCGCCAGGGCGATGATGTAGCCCAGGGCGATGTCCGCGACCTCTTGTCCGAACATCCCGGGGGTATTGGTCACCGGGATGCCCAGATCACCGCAGGCCTTGAAATCGACGTTGTCGACACCGACGCCCCACTTCACGGCCGCCTTCAGACGTCCGGCCTTGCCGGCCTCGAACACCTCGCGCGTGGCCGGGTCATCACCGATGATCCATCCGTCATGCAGGGGTACGATCCGCTTCAGTTCCTCCACTGAAAGAATCTGCACGACTTCCGGAGTGGTTACTTCGATTCCCTTCTCCTCGAAGAGATGGCGCAGCTGCGCCATCTGGCGAAGCATGGGCGGGCAGGTAACCAGAATCTTCTTGGAGTCGCTCACTTGGAAAGTCCCAGATGGTTTGCGGCAATCACGGCAAAATCCCAGTCCGCCTGGTCATCGATATCGATCGACTCGAGGCGCGGGCCTTCGAACAGTGCCGGCTTCCTGCCGATCCTCGCGTTCGTGGCGCGGAAGCTTTCCTTGCTGAACAGGTAGAGGTTGGAGTTCTCCTCGAACCAGGGCTCCAGATCCTGGGTGCGGACCAGATTGTCCGGATCATGGTTGATGGGTGAGCCATCTGCCCGATAGAAACGGGTCTGGATCTTGTCCACCGTGAACAGGGAATCCGCGGATCCCGCCTTCTTCCCTTCGATATAGGCGGCGATGGCGCCGCGGATGGTGGCCGCAGACAGGAAGGGGTTGGTGGTGTGCGTCATCAGGTAGAGATCCGCGTCGACATTCTCCACGTCGTCCGCGAGCACCTTGTTCATGCTGACCAGGTCTCCGCAGATTTCCGGCTTTCGGTCGCGGATCAGGATGCGGTCTGTGTCGATCAGTCCGTGCTCGGCGAGAATCTGCCGGGCATCGGTGTTGATGACGATCTGGTCGATCTCCTCTACCGCCAGGAGCGTATCCAGGATCCAGCGGAACAGCGGCTTGCCGCAGAAGTCGCGGAAGTTCTTGCCCCTGACTCTTTCGCTGTTGGCCTTCATGGGCAGCAGCGCAACGATCTTCATGTCGATATCTCTTACTTGGGATAGAAGTAACGGTACTTGGCCTCGCGCGACAACACCCGGTGCACGTGATTGCCGCGATAGGCTCCCCAGAACTGCATGAACCGGAACAGAACCACCTCCAGGATCACCTTCCTCATCCTGCGTTCCTGCATGGCAACGCCCATGTCCAGCAGCACGGAGCTCAGGAAGAAGCGAATGAAGTCGCCGAAGCTCAGGTGCACCTCGGGGAGGATCTTCTGCAGGGCGATGGCTTCGCGCTCATAGCGGCGCTTGACCTGCCGCCAGCCCTCTTCGTGCAGGTGATAGACGGCGGCGTCCGCGCAATAGGCCAGCTTGTGGCCGTGCAGCATGATGCGCTTGCCCAGTTCCATGTCCTCGAGGCCGGTCAGAGCCTCGTCGAAGCGGAAACGTTCCCAGGCTGCCTTGGCGATGGCGCTGTTGGCATTGTTCACGAAGAAATCTTCCTGCGGAATCCTGGAGGATTCGGGGAAATACTTCTTGAACAGCTGGCACTCGCTGAACTTGCTGTCGCCGTTGCCCACCTGGCGTCCATAGGTGTAGGTCGCCACTCCGTCACGGATGGGGGCCACCAGCTCGGCCAGCCAGTTCTCGCCGCAGGGGATGCAGTGTCCGCTTACGAAGACGAGGACATCCCCCCGGGCCGCTTCGCAGCCCATGTTGAGCGAGCGGCCGAACGTGAACTCGCTCTTCTGTATGGTGACGATGCGCGCGTTGTTGGCGGCGGCGATTTCCTTGGTGCCGTCCGTGGATCCGGAATCCACCACCACCACTTCCACCTCGAGATCCGGGGCCTTCTGCCGCGCGATGCCGGCGAAGAGCGCGGGCAGATGCCGCGCTTCGTTCAAAGTGCGAATGACGATGCTGATCAGCATGATTCAAATCGAAAGAGCGTCGGGATCGAGCACGAGACGGAATGAAGGACTCGTGCGGGTGTAGATGATTTCGATCTCTTCGCGGTAAGCCTGGTTGGGCTCGAACATGTCGTAATGCATCGGTACCACGGTGCGCGCGCCGATCTCCTCGGCGAACCTGAAGGCCTCGCGGATCGACATGTTGCCGACGATGCCCGCCCGGTCCCGGAAGAAATTGCACTCGTTCACCGGCAGCAGGGCCACGTCGATCGGGCCACAGGCCCTTACCTTTTCGATCAGGCATTCGTGCACGCAGGTATCGCCCGTGTGAAGGAAACGCTTTCCCTCCCATTCGATGACATAGCCCAGGTACCGGAGGAATCCTTGGGAGTCCTGCTCTATCAGCTTGTGTGCTGCCGGGACAGGAGTCACCTCTATCGTCGGCGCGATCTGCAGGCGATCGCGATTGGCGACGATCAACCGGGAAGAATCGATCCCCTTGCCTGCCAGGTAGTCGATCACGATCCGCGGCCCCACGAAGCGGCACGCCGGCGATGCCTGGGACAAGGGCAACAGCGTTTCGATGTCGCAATGGTCCATGTGCACATGCGAAATGAGCACATAGTCGGCATCCGTGACCTGTTCAGGCCGCATCGGCGCCGGCCGTAAACGACGCAAGGCCGGCCCCTCCACCTTCTCCACCTGATCCGAGAGATACGGATCGACAAAGAGCACGAAACCGCCGGCCTCGAGCCGGAATCCCGCCTGCCCCAACGCGGTGACGCTGAACCTTGGCATGGCTGTCAACTTTCGTCCGCCGGGGCCGCCTATCGTGGGGCCGCGCCGTACTTGTTGCTGTAGCTGTACGTGTAGTAGGAGCTGTAGTAGCCGTAGCCTCCGCCACGGATGCCCACCTGGTTGAAGATGATGCCGCGCAGCTGCACGCCGGCCTGGCGCAGTCGACGCACCGTTTCCTCGACCATGCGCATGGGATGCTCGCCTTCCTTGAGCACCATCAGCACACAACCGGCCATCCGGCCGATGATGCTGGCGTCCGTGACCGGCAGCACCGGCGGCGTATCCACGATCACGAGGTCATAGGTTTCCGACAGGTGCTTGAGGAACTGCACGAAACGTTCATGCAGCAACAGTTCGGACGGATTGGGAGGAATCGTTCCGTTGGCGATCAGCGAAAGGCCGGCGACTGGGGTCTTGCGGATGACGGACTGCATGTCGGCATTCCCGGCGACATAATCGCTGATGCCTGGCGCCGCGGTTTCGCCGATGTATCGATGCAGATAGCCTCGGCGCAGGTCGCAATCGACCACTACCACTTTCTTGCCGCTCTTGGCCAATACGGCGGCCAGGTTCATCGAGACGAACGACTTGCCCAGCCCCGGGGTCGGGCCGGTCAGCATGACGATGTTGTTCTGCGCCTCGAGCAGCGCGAACTGCAAGGACGTTCTCAGGCTGCGCAGGGCCTCGATGGCTACATTGTCCGGCTCGACCTCGGCCAGGATGTGGGTGCCTTCCTGCTTCCTGCGCAGGGCCAGCGCCACGCGCTTCTGCCGACCGGTGTACGGCACCGCCGCGTAGGTCGGCAGTCCCAGCACGCGCTCGACTTCGTCAGGCCGGTTGACGCCCCGGAACAAGGCCTTCTGCAGGAACAGGAAGCCGACGCCGAGAACCAGGCCGATGAAGACACTGATGGCCCCTACCACCACGGAAACCGGGCTGGTCTTCTTGTTGGGGATGAGCGGGTAGTCGATGATGCGGACGTTGCCGACCGTACCCGCCTTCGCCACCTGCAGTTCCTGCGCGGAGTTCAACAGCGTGGTGTAGATCTGGCTGTTGACCTCCAGCTCGCGCATGAGGCTCAGCACTTCCTGCTGAGTCTCCGGCAGCGTCTCCGTGCGCTTCTTGATGTTGGCCTGCTCGGAGTCGAGTGCACGGATCTGGGCATCGAGCGCCTGCACCACGGGATGCTGGGCAGTGAACCGCTGGGTCGCCTGTTGCCGCTGCCCCATCAGTTCCAGGCGCTTGGTTTCGAAGTCGACGCTCTGCTGCAGTACCAGCTCGGTTTCCTTGGTGACGTTTACCGAACCCTGCTTGAGCTGGTACTCATTGAGCTTGGCCTGCGCCGCATCCACCCGCCCCTTGATCTCGGGCAACTGTTGCTGCAGGAATTCCAGCGACTGTTGTGCCTCGGCCGAACGGCGCTCGACATTCTGCCGCAGATACGCGTCTTCCATCTGCTGGATGACATCGGCCACATAGCTGGCGCTGGGCCCCCGGACCGTGAGGCTGATCACTCCCGACTGCTTTCCGGCCTCGACGACCTTGAGGTGCTTCTGCAGATTGGTCAGCACTTCCATGAAGCTGAGGCGGACCACGCTGAACCGGGTGCCCGGGTGGGAGCGCAGTTCCTGCACGAAGAGCGTGATGGGACCCGCGCTGGATTCGGCGGAGAGCAGGACACCCACCTGGCCACGCCAGATCTTGCTGTCGTCCTCCGGATCCTGCAGGCTGAACTGGCCGTTGCCCAGGGCCGTCAAGCGGAAAGGCTCGCCGAGCAGGGTTTCAGGCACGGTGAATTGCGTGACCTCCAGCTTTTCGCCCCCCCAGGCATAGCGGCTGTTCGTGAACAGTGCGGGCTGCAGCGCGTCGCCCTCCACCCGCTTGCGCGCGATGAACCGCCCGAAGATCGGGAAATAGCTCGCTTCCGCCTGGACCTCCAGCTTGAGCGCGCTGATCACCTTCCCCAGCACCATGCGGCTCTTGAGGATCTGGATCTCGGCTTCGGTTTCCATCGGCGCACCGAACAGGGACGCGAGATCCCCCATGCCGCCGCCCATGCTCTTGGCGTTCTGCTCCACCTGCACCATGCCGTTGGATTCATACACAGGCCGGGCGGCGATCAGGTAGAGGATACCAAGGACACAGGCTGCCGCTACAAAGGCCACGATCGTCCAGCGGCCGGACCACAGGGTGGAGAGGAGTTGGCCCAGATCCAACTCGCCGTCCTCCTCCTGAGCCTGGAAGGAACCTTGCAGCGGTACAGGTGCGCTATCAGCTTTCATTGTTGCTTCGCAGTATGAATCAGAGACTTGCAGCTACAGATCAGAAATGGCGTCGAACCCGAGGAGCAGCTGCTCATCCCTGGAGGTACGCAGCATCCCCGCCATCGGATTCAGGGCTGTTTATTGGGTCAGGGCATCGACCTGGTAGACCGCCGTAATCGTCGGCAGCAGCTGACCGATCACGAGGTTGTACTGGCTGAACGCCGTGGCCTTGACGTAGACCACGTCGCGCGGCTCCATCGTGAATTCGCCCGCGAGCAGCAAGCCCTCGGGCCGCGACAGATCCACCGCATAGATGGAAGCGCTTTCGCCGAGCTTCTTCGGCCTGCGGAAGACGAGCACGCCGGAATCGTTCGCCGTGACGCGATCCAGTCCGCCCGACTTGGTCAGGGCCTCGGTCAACGTCAACTCCTGCTGCCCCATCGTGACGGCGCCCTGCCGAGCCAACTCGCCGAGGACGAAGACCTGGTCGTTGTTGGCATCCGGCACATGGACGATGTCGCCCGCCTTGAGCAGCGGATTGATGGCAGGCACGTTGCCCGAGAGCAGGCCGGCCAGGTCAACCTCGTAGCTCTTGCCGCTGCGAATCAGCAACGTGGTCCGGCGGCTGGCGCCCGGGTTCAGGCCACCACGCTCGTTCAGCGCCTCGAGCAGCCCCTTGGTGGTGTCGTCGAGCGTCACCACGCCCGGATTCTTGACCTCGCCAGTCACCTGTACACGGCTCGAGCGGTAGGCCACGACCCGCACATCCACCTGCGGATTCTTGACGACCACCGCCAGGTCCTTGGTGATGCGCTCGCGGACCTGGCGGATGGTCTGGCCACCGGCCTGGAAGACGCCCACGTAGGGGAAGAAGATCTTGCCGTCTGCGCCGACAAGCTGGCCCGCGGAAACCGGATCACGGGTCACGGCGCCAAAGGGATTGGTGAGCTCCAGGTGATCCCACACGACGATCTGCAGTACGTCTCCAGGGCCGATCAGGTACTCCGCCGGCGTGCCCGTCGCAGACGCTGGCACCAAGTCGACCTCCACAGCATCGCTTCCACCCTTCGGCATACCAGGACCCGCCGCGACAGCCGACTGGGGAAGTGCCTCGGCCGCTCTGGAGGATGAAGCCGTCCGCGAACGCAGCGAAGCCAGGACCTCCGGCGTCACCTCAATGACCCGGTAGCCCGGACTGGCATCCGGATGATCTCCGCTGGCGCTCACGCGCAAACCCGGCACCAGCGCACAGCCGGACAACAGGACAACGGAAGAGAGCAGCCCACCCAGGACAGATTTGCTGATAGTCATCGCTTTCTCTCGAACTTGATTCTTGTCTTGCCTTGCGACGGACAAAGGCCGCAGACACCAAATGTGGATCATATCGCAACTGCAGTGGGGGCCGTGTAATAAGTTTCTTACACTCGCAGCTTTAGCCACTACGTCCGTATATGTCCTCGAACCTCACAATATCGTCTTCACCCAGATAGCTTCCTGACTGTATCTCTATGATTTCCAGAGGAATACTTCCCGGATTCTCCAGTCGATGCTTGTTGCCCAATGGAATGTAAGTGGACTGATCCTCGCGCAGCAGGAACACCTTGTCTTCGCAAGTCACTCTGGCCGTTCCGGATACGACGACCCAATGCTCTGCACGATGATGATGCATCTGCAGCGATAGTTTCTGGCCTGGGCTCACGAGAATCCGCTTGACCTGGAACCGGTTCGCCAAGGCAATGGTCTCGTACCAGCCCCAGGGCCGGTAAACCCTCGGATGTAATTGTGCCTCGGGTCGCCCGGATTCTTTGAGACGGGCCGCAAGCTTCTTAACATCCTGCGCTTTCTGCCGCGGAGCGATCAGCACGGCGTCGGCGGTTTCGACGACGATGTGTCCCTCGACGCCGACCAGGGCTACCAGCCGCGACGTGGCGCTCACCAGGTTGTTGGACGCTCCCTCGAGCACCACGTCGCCCTTGGCCACGTTTCCGCCGGCATCCTTGAGCGGCAGGGTATCGAGATACTCCCAGCTGCCAACGTCGTCCCAGCCGGCATTCATCGGAACCAGAGCGGCCAAGGCCGTGCGCTCCATGACCGCATAGTCGATGGAATCAGCCCGGCACCGGGAAAAGCTCTCGCGGTCCAGACGCACGAAATCCATGTCGGCGCGGCCCCTGGCATAGCTTTCCGTTGCATCCGCCATCATCTGCGGTTCCAGCCGGCCGAGTTCCGAGAGGAACACGTCGGCCCGGAACAGGAAGAGCCCCCCGTTCCACAGATGGGTACCCGACGCCAGGAATTCCTCTGCGGTCGGGCGATCGGGCTTTTCGATGAACCGGTCCACCTGGAAGGCTTCCGTCCCCTCCAGGGCAGCGCCCACCTTCAGGTAGCCGAATCCCGTTTCGGCGCGGGTCGGCACGATACCGAAAGTCACGATGCGCCCCTGCTGCGCCGCGCCGACCGCGGCCTGGGCCGCTGCCACAAAGGCCGCTTGATCGGCGATGGCATGGTCCGCCGCCATCAGGAAGACCAGCGTCTCCGGACCGTACCTCTCGCGCGCAAAGGCGGCGGCCACCGCAGCCGCGGGCGCGGTATTGCGCGCCGCAGGCTCCAGCGCGATCGAGCACTCCACGCCAACCTGGCGCAACTGCTCGGCGGCCAGGAAGCGATGCTGCTCTCCGCAGATGACCAATGGCGGCAGGGCACCCGGCAGCGCGACCGCCCGCAAGGCCGTGCCCTGCAGCAGCGAATGATCGTCAATCAGGCTCAGGAACTGTTTGGGGTACTGCTCGCGCGACTGCGGCCACAGGCGTGTGCCGGAACCCCCGGCCAGCAAGACGGGCAGAATATGCTGTTTATTCATGAAATTGGAGCAATGTGAGCGACGAGATGGAGCACTATCGCAGACTTTCGATCAAAGTCAGTATTTGCTGCGTTTTCTCGCGCATCAGCCCCTCGTCCCCCCTGGTCTCGACGTTGAGACGGATGACCGGCTCGGTATTCGAGCCCCGGAGATTGAACCGCCACTGCGGAAACTGAACGCTCAGGCCATCCGTCCAGTCGATCTCGCCATCCTGGTATCGCTGCGCAACCGCGCGCAAGACGGATGCCACATCGCCCACCGTGCGATTGATCTCTCCGCTGGCCGGATAGCGCCGGATGCGCTCGCTGACCAGTGCCGAAAGCGGCTGGCCGGCCGCCTTCACCAGTTCAGCGACCAGCAGCCAGGGCAGCATGCCGCTATCGCAGTACGCGAAGTCCCGAAAGTAGTGGTGGGCGCTCATCTCGCCGCCATAGACGGCATCCTCACGGCGCATGCGCTCCTTGATGAAGGCATGCCCCGTCTTGGACTGGATCGGCGTGCCGCCAGCCTCGCCGACGATCTCGACTGTATTCCAGGTCAGCCTCGGATCGTGGACAACGCGTTCGCCGGGGCTGCGCTGCAGCAGAGCCTGCGCGAGCAATCCCACGATGTAGTAGCCCTCGATGAAGTCGCCGTTCTCATCGAACAGGAAGCAGCGATCGAAATCTCCGTCCCAGGCCACCCCGAAGTCCGCGCCATGCCGCTTGACCGCCTCGGCGGTCGCGCCCCGGTTCTCCGGAAGCAAGGGATTGGGAATCCCGTTGGGAAAGCTGCCATCGGGCTCGAAATGGACCTTCACCAGCTCGAACGGCAGCCGTGGCTCGAGCGCCTCCAGCAGAGGCCCCGCGGCGCCGTTGCCCGGATTGACGACGATCTTCAGGCGGCGCCCACCAGGCGTGGTGAACCTGGCCAGGAAGTCGACCAGGGAGGGGCGGAAGTCCGCCCGGATCATGGGGGGCAGACCCGATGGCGCCCGGCCCAGGGAGGCTGCCGTCGCGGCCTCCAGGTCCCTCAAGCCGGAATCCCCCGAAACCGGCACCGCCCCGGCGAGCACCAGCTTCATGCCGTTGTAATCGATGGGGTTGTGACTGGCGGTCACTTCGATCGCGCCGTCGATCCCGGGCTGCTGGGCCGCCCAGTAGACCTCCTCGGTGCCGCAGAGGCCGAGATCCAGCACCTCGACGCCCTCGGCAGACAGGCCATGCGCCAGAGCATGCAGCAGGGCCTCGCTCGAATGGCGGATATCACGGCCCAGGGCAACCCGCCTGGGCGAAAACCGGCGGGCGAAGGCTCCCCCCAGCCTGAACGCAATGTCTTCGTTCAGTTCACCGGGAACCTTGCCGCGAATGTCATATGCCTTGAAACAGCTCAATCCGTTGACCATTTTTCATGCGCCCGTACAGCATTTCTGCCCGGCACTCGGTCCGGGCAGGCTAGACATCTACAAATTGTTCGGCCGCTCCGGCTCTTTCAGGCGATCAGGTGAAACCCGCAATCTGCGGCAGACGGTCGTTTCGGGCACTCAAAATGCGACGCATGGACCTTCAGCGCCCACCGAGACAAGATGAACGTCAGTAGGCCTTCTCGTCACCCTGCAGCGCCCGGAGCACGGTCAGGACGATGATCTTCAGGTCCATCGTGAAGCTCACGGTACGGCAGTAGAAGGTATCGAAACNTTTTTTAATGATACGGCGACCACCGAGACAAGATGAACGTCAGTAGGCCTTCTCGTCACCCTGCAGCGCCCGGAGCACGGTCAGGACGATGATCTTCAGGTCCATCGTGAAGCTCACGGTACGGCAGTAGAAGGTATCGAAACGAATCCGATGGGTCATGTCGCGCACGCTGCGCGTCTCGCCGCGGCAACCTGAAACCTGGGCCAGCCCGGTCACCCCCGGGCGCACGCGGTTGCGCAGGACATAACCCGGCACGACATCGGCGAAGACATGGTCCAGCTCGGCCACGTGCGGGCGCGGGCCCACCACCGACATATCGCCCAGAAGCACGTTGATGAACTGGGGAAGTTCGTCGAAATTCGAGCGGCGCAGGAATGCGCCTACGCGGGTGATGCGCGGGTCGTTCTTCTGCGCCTGCGCGAACCTTGCCTGGGGATCGTGCGTCATGGTCCGGAACTTCAGGCAGCTGAAGGTTTCGCCGTTCAGCCCGACGCGGCGCTGGCGGAACAGGATGGGACCCCTGGAATCCAGGCGGATCGCCAGAGCGATCAAGGGAAAGAGCCAGATACCCACCAGCAGCAGGAAGGTAACCGAGAACAGGATGTCAAAGGGCCGCTTGCCATAGCAGGCATACAGCCTCAGCGGCGACCGGACCTTCGTGTCGACCTCGTTGCTGGCACGATAGCGTTGCAGTTCCTTCGTGCGCTTCAGCAGCAGCAAGGCTTCGGCTTCTGCCTGCACGGAAACCTCCGGGTGACTTCCCACGCTTGCGACCTCCATGGAATCTCCCCGGAACATTCTGCTAGAC
Source organism: Solimonas fluminis (assembly GCF_002930645.1). GTDB lineage: Bacteria > Pseudomonadota > Gammaproteobacteria > Nevskiales > Nevskiaceae > Solimonas_A > Solimonas_A fluminis. The sequence continues at coordinate 365,408 of NZ_PSNW01000001.1, forward strand.
GCCGGCTGGCTACTCATAGTCAATGCTCAGCAATTTTCTGAATTTCGGCGCAACACCAGCTTCCCTGCCAAGCGCCCTCCATACCCAACCCATCTCGCCAATAGGCGACGCAGCTTCCGGATCTGCTCTACGCACCCCTCAGGGGATGCGAATCATGCCTCGCAAAGATCCTTGCCGCAATGCAGCATGAAGCATGCCACTGAAAGATGGAAACAACTGTGACAAGCCTCTCAAGCCCTGAACAGACCTCAAAAGAGGGGCATTCCCCGGCTTCTGTCCAGGTCAGGGCATCTCGTCGATTTCCTTGTCCTGCGGGGGCAGCAGGTCCTCCCGGGAAACGCCCAGGGCAACGGCCAGGTTGGTGGAGATGTAGATGGACGAATAGGTGGCGACGATCACGCCGAACAGCAGGGCCGCCGAGAAGCTATGCACCGTTGCCCCGCCCAGGGTCAGCAGGGCGATCAGCACCAGCGAGGTCGCGACGTGCGTGATGATCGAGCGCAGCAGTGTCTGATTGACGGAAAGGTTAACAACATCAAGGACATCTGACCTTCTCTCGCCGATCAGATTCTCGCGCACGCGATCGAAGATGACGATGGTTTCATTGTTCGAGTAGCCCATCAGCGCCAGGATGGCCGCCAGGGTGGTGATGTCGAACTCGATATCGAACAGGGCCAGGAAGCCCAGGACCATGATGACGTCATGGACCACCGCCGCCACCGCGCCGACGGAGAACTTCCACTCGAAGCGGAACATGATGTAGACGGCGATGCCGATGAAGGCCACCAGCAAGGCCAGGCCGCCATCGTTGAACAGTTCCTCGCCTACCTGCGGGCCGACGAACTCGATGCGCCGCAGTTCGATCCCCTTGTCCTTGGCGTGCAGGGCGTTCAGCACCTGGCTGCTGACCTCGGCCGTGCTGGCTTCCTTGGCCGGCGGCAGGCGGATCAACAGGGCCGAGGCGCTGCCGAAGTGCTGCACCATGGCATTGTGATAGCCCGCCTCCCCCAGTTCCGAGCGGACTTCCTCGAGCTCGACCGGCTGGGGATAGGACACCTCCACCAGCACGCCGCCGGTGAAGTCGATGCCGAAATTGAGGCCGTGGAAGGCGATCAGCAGGATCGCCACCACGGTCAGGATGCCCGACCCCCACAGCCCGGTCTTGCGCTGGGCCATGAAGTTGATGTTGGGTACTTTGGCGAAGATTTTCATGACTCTGGATAACCTTTCAGGGCCCGATCACCAGACCGGCACGTCCTTGAGGGGACGCTTGGCGAAGAACAGCTGGGCCAGCGCGCGCGAACCGACGATGGCGGTGAATTGCGAGCAGACGATGCCGATGGCCAGGGTGATGGCGAAGCCCTTGATGGGACCCGCGCCCAGCGCGAACAGCGTCATGGTGGCGATCAGTACCGTGATGTTGGCGTCGGCGATGGTCAGGAAGGCACGCTCGTAGCCCGCCTCGATCGCTGCGTGCGGCTTCATGCCGTTGCGCAGTTCTTCACGAATTCTCTCGTAAATCAGTACGTTGGCATCGACGGCGATACCCAGGTGCAGCACGATGCCGGCGATGCCGGGCATGGTCAGCGTAGCCTGGAGCAGCGACAGGATGGCCGCCACCAAGACGGTGTTCATCAGCAGCGCCGCGACCGCGAACAGGCCGAACACGCGGTAGTAGACCACCATGAACAGCGCCACCAGGGCCATGCCCAGCACGGCGGCGGCGATGCCGCGGCGGATATTGTCGGCGCCCAGGCTGGGGCCGACGGTGCGCTCCTCGACGATCTCGACCGGGGCCGCCAGGGCGCCGGCCTTCAGCAGCAGCGCCAGGTCGTGGGCCTCCTTGCTGGACAGGCCGGTGGTCTGGAAGCGCTTGCCGAACACGCCGCGGATGCTGGCGATGGAGATGATCTCCTCGACGTCGCGGTGCTCGCGGATCGCCACGCCCTGGGCGTTGTAGTTGGTGACGACCTCGCGCTCCTTGAACAGCACGGCCATCGGCTTGCCGACGTTGCGCTCGGTGAAGGCGAACATGCGCTTGGCTGCCGCGCCGTCCAGCACGACGCTGACCGCCGGGCCGCCCTGCTCGTCCACCGTGGCGGCGGCGTCGACCAGGTTGTCGCCGCCGGCGATGATCTCGCGCTTGAGCAGCACCGGGCGGCGGTCCTCGCGGGTGTAGAACAGCTCGGTGCCGGCGGGGGTGATGCCGCTGGCCGCCGCGGAATAGGCATCGGCCTCGTCCACCGCGCGGTACTCCAGGGTCGCGGTGGCACCCAGCAGTTCCTTGACGCGGGTGGTGTCCTGCACGCCGGGCAGCTGCACGACGATGCGGTTGACGCCCTGGCGCTGCACCAGCGGTTCGGCCACGCCGAGCTGGTTCACGCGGCTGCGCAGGGTGGTGAGGTTCTGCTGGACGGCGAAGTCGACGATGCGCTTGGCTTCCTGCTGCGACAGGGCGATCTGCAGCTGGGTGGGGCTGTTGGCCGGCACCGTCAGGGCGTACTCGGGGAAGTTGCGCGCGATCAGCTTGCGCGCCTCGTCCAGGGTGGCGGCGTCGGCGAACTCCAGCACCGCGGCGCCGGAGGCCTCGCGACGGCCGGTGTAGCGCACGTCTTCCTTGCGCAGGAAGGCCGGCACGTCGGTGATGATGCGCTGCACGGCCTTCTTGTTGACCTCGTCGAGGTCCACTTCCAGCAGGAAGTGCACACCGCCGCGCAGGTCCAGGCCCAGGTTCATGGGCTTGGCACCGATGGCGCGCAGCCAGCCGGGCGTCTTGGAGGCCGAACTCAGCGCCACCACGTAACCCCGTCCCAGTTCGCGCTTGAGCTGTTCCGAGGCCTGCAGCTGTGCGTCGGTGTCGGGCAGGCGGACCACCCAGTGGCCGTCCTCGACGCCGCTCGCGATCGGGACCAGCTTCCGGGCCTCCAGGGCCTTGGCGACGATGTCGCCGAAATCCGCCGGTAGGGGATCGCCCGATTCCATCGTGACCTGCACCGAGGGATCGTCGCCGTAGATGTTGGGCGCCGAATACAGCGCTCCGAACACCAGGGCCAGGACCAGGACGACATACTTCCAGCTTGCGTAAGGCTTCATGAGGCGGATCTCGCCAGGGATGGACCCCTGCTTCCCGCAGGGGACGGCCCGGGGGCATCGCCCCCGGGCTCTCAGCCTCCAGAAATAGGAGGTTAAATCAGTTACTTACAGGCTTTTCAGGGTGCCCTTGGGCAGTACGCTGGTGATGGCCTGCTTCTGGATCTTGACGCTCACGCCCTCGGCGATATCCACCGTCAGGTAGGCCTCGCCGATGCCGGAGACCCGGCCGGCCAGGCCGCCGCTGGCCACCACCTCATCGCCCTTGGCGATCTTGTCCAGCATCTGGCGGTGCTCCTTGGTGCGCTTCATCTGCGGACGGATCAGCAGGAAGTAGAACACCACGATCAGGACCATCAGCGGCGCGAACTGCATGACCAGGCTGGGCTGGGCCGCGGCCTGCTGGGCGTAGGCCGGCGAAACGAAGAAATCCAACACGTAAAGCTCCGAAATTAGAATGATTCTTGAAAATCGAGCGGCGGATTATGCCACGAGCCGCTGCCGCTCAACCGCGCAATGTCCCCGGACCCCATTATCGATGAACCGTGCCCCTCCCCGATGGAGGCGGCGGCTCGGAATGACATCGCGCTTCAGATCGTTCACGCCGGCATAAGTTCGGCGGATGTCTCCGCCACCCTTGGGCCTGGCACCCAACGGCGGCCCACCCTCATGGACTGCCGCTCCAGGCGCTTGCCGGCCGGCGGCGACGGCGGAAGAGGCCAGACACCCCGGAGGCCCTGCCGTCGCGTTCAGGGGGCACCCCGCCGCCGAGGCTTGCCGAAGCCATGGCCTCGGCGCGGAATCGATCCGTCGCCGGGCACCGTGATTCCCCAAGTCCGCTGCTCCGGCAGGGCCCGGGCTCCGCGATGGACATCGAGGCCTCCTCATTTGCGAACCCGACCGCGGCTTCCAGGCTCCAGCCTTTTGTGCCCTGGGTCTCGCCCGCCGCTCCAGCCCCCCTTTTCGGAGAGGACTTGCAGAGGGTGTCTCCGGTATCCTTGTGCCGTGGTCTTCCATAGTCAAAATCCCCGAATCAATGAAACTCCTCATCACCGGTGGAGCCGGCTTCATCGGCTCTGCGCTCATCCGCTACCTGATTCGTGAAACCGAGCACGAGGTCGTCAACGTCGATTGCCTGACCTACGCGGCCCATCCGAGTTCGCTCGAGGAAACCACGGCCAGCCCGCGCTACCGTTTCGAGAAGATCGACATCCGTGACGCCGCCGCGCTGTCCAGGGCCTTCGCGACCCATCAGCCCGACGGGGTGATGCACCTGGCCGCCGAATCGCATGTGGACCGCTCCATCGACGGGCCGGCGGATTTCATCGACACCAACATCGTGGGCACTTTCCGCCTGCTCGAGACGGCGCTGGCCTACTGGCAGGCGCTGCCGGAACCGCGTCGCAGCGGTTTCCGCTTCCACCACATCTCCACCGACGAGGTCTATGGCTCGCTCGGAGAAGAGGGCTACTTCACCGAAACCACGCCCTACGCCCCCAACAGTCCGTATTCCGCCAGCAAGGCCAGTTCGGACCACCTCGTCCGCGCCTGGCATCACACCTACAAGCTGCCGGTCGTCATCACGAACTGCTCGAACAACTACGGCCCCTTCCAGTTCCCGGAAAAGCTGATTCCCGTGGTGCTGCTCAATGCCCTGGAAGGCAAGCCCCTGCCCGTCTACGGCCAGGGGACCAACGTGCGCGACTGGCTGTACGTGGAGGATCATGCGCGCGCGCTGTGGACCGTATTCAGCCGCGGCGCCAACGGCGAGCAGTACAACATCGGCGGCCACAATGAAAAGCGCAACATCGACCTGGTGCGCCATCTCTGCGCGCTGCTCGATGAGCTGCGTCCGGACCCGGCCGGCCCGCATGAACGGCTGATCCGCTTCGTGGAGGACCGCAAGGGCCACGACCTGCGCTACGCCATCGACGCATCCAAGATCGAACGCGAGCTGGGCTGGAAGCCGCGGGAAACCTTCGAAACCGGCATCCGCAAGACCGTCCTGTGGTATCTGGAGCACCTTGACTGGTGCCGCATGGTCCAGGGCGCCCAAGGGCGTGAACGTCTCGGCCTGCGGAGGGCCTGAACAGCATGAAGGGAATCATCCTCGCCGGCGGCAGCGGCACCCGCCTCTATCCCTCGACCACGGCCGTCTCCAAGCAGTTGCTGCCGGTCTACGACAAGCCGATGGTCTACTATCCCTTGTGCACGCTGATGCTGGCGGGCATCCGGGACATCCTGATCATTTCCACGCCCCAGGACACGCCACGCTTCGAACAGCTCCTGGGCGATGGCAGCCAGTGGGGCATCCGCCTCAGCTATGCGGTACAGCCCAGCCCCGATGGCCTCGCCCAGGCCTTCCTCATCGGCGAGAGCTTCATCGACGGCGACGCCTGTGCGCTGGTCCTGGGAGACAACATCTTCCACGGCCATGACCTGGTCCATGCGCTGCAGCGGGCGGCCGGGCGGGAAAGCGGCGCGACGGTGTTCGCCTACGCGGTCAATGATCCGGAGCGCTATGGCGTCGTCGCGTTCGACTCCGCCGGCAAGGTGCTGTCCCTCGAGGAAAAGCCGAAGCAGCCCAAGTCCCGCTATGCGGTCACCGGCCTGTATTTCTATGACGCTAACGTCGTCGAGATGGCCAGGCGCGTGCGCCCATCCGCCCGCGGCGAGCTGGAGATCACCGACCTCAACGGCCTGTACCTGGAACAGGGAAGCCTGACTGTGGAGCTGATGGGCCGCGGCATGGCCTGGCTGGACACCGGCACCCACGACTCCCTGCTGGATGCGGCCGTTTTCATCCAGACGCTGGAAAAGCGCCAGGGACTCAAGATCGCCGCTCCCGAGGAGGTCGCCTACCGGAGCGGATTCATCACGGCGGAGCAATTGCGCGCTCTCGCCAAGCCTCTGATCAAGAGCGGCTACGGCAACTATCTGATGCGCATTCTCGACGAGCAGGTGTTCTGAAACCTCATGCAAGCCATCCGCACTGCCCTGCCGGACGTCATCCTGCTCGAACCGAAAGTGTTCGGAGACGACCGTGGGTTCTTCATGGAAACGTTCAATGTCCAGACCTTCCAGCGCCTGACGGGCTGCGCAAAGCCCTTCGTGCAGGACAACCATTCGCGGTCCACGCGCGGGGTTTTGCGGGGCCTGCACTACCAACTCGGGGCACGCCCGCAGGACAAGCTGGTCCGCGCCGTCGCCGGCAGCATCCTCGATGTGGCGGTCGACATCCGGCGCGGCTCCCCCACTTTCGGCAAGTGGGTGGGTGAGATCCTGAGCGCGGAAAACAAGCGCCAGCTCTGGGTTCCCGTCGGTTTCGCACATGGATTCATCGTCCTGTCCGAAACAGCGGAAGTGCTTTACAAGGTCACCGACTACTACGACCCGCAGGGCGAGCGCGCGATCCGGTGGAACGATCCCGACATCGGGGTGGACTGGAGCTACCAGGGCGAACCCTTGCTGTCGGCCAAGGATGCCGTGGCCGCGGCATTCCGCGACGCCGAGGTGTTCCCGTGAGCGTGGCGCCACGGCGGATTCTGGTGACGGGGACCACCGGCCAGCTTGGCCGCGCCCTGCGCGACAGCCTGCCCGCCGGAAGCCAATGGCTCGAGCCCGGTGCACGCCTCGACATCACCGACGAAGGCTTGGTATCGGCGACGATCGCCCGGCTCAAGCCCGACCTCGTCATCAACGCGGCGGCCTATACCGCGGTCGACAAGGCAGAGTCCGACGCGGCTTCCGCCTACCGGGTCAACCGCGACGGCCCCGCCTCTCTGGCCAGGGCGGCGAGAGAGGTCGGCGCTCGCTTGGTTCATGTCTCCACCGACTTCGTCTTCGATGGCGGCAAGGGGCGCCCCTACCTGCCGGAGGACCCCACGGCGCCCATCGGCGCCTATGGCAACAGCAAGCAGGCCGGCGACGAAGCCGTGCAGCAGATCCTGGGCCAGGATGCCCTGATCGTCCGTACCGCCTGGGTCTACTACCCGGGCGGCGCGAACTTCGTGCGCACCATGCTCCGGCTGATGCAGGAGCGGCCCGAGGTTCGTGTCGTGGCCGACCAGGTCGGCAGCCCCACCCATGCCGGGGGATTGGCCGAAGCCATCTGGCGACTCACCGAGGCCGGCGAAGGGGGGCTGCATCACTGGACCGACGCCGGGACTGCCAGTTGGTACGATTTCGCGCATGCCATCCGCGACCTCGGCATGCAGCAGCGGCCCGAAGCGGCCTGGGCAAGGCTGACCCCGATCCGCACCGAGGACTACCCGACCCCGGCGCGGCGCCCGTCGTACAGCGTATTGGACAAGACCTCCACCTGGGCGATCACCGGCGTTCCGCCCCATTGGCGCGACCGCCTGGCCGACCGCTTCGCACTGGGCCAGTACCTCGCCTGACCCCATGGGGCAGGGCTTGGGGTAAAATTCGAGGCTCCCTTACCAGATGCCCTCGCCGGTTGCGGCGCGGTCGCAGCACCCATAACCGTTCCGAAAGAGTCCTGTCCATGGCTACCTACAAGGCCCCCCTGCGCGAAATCAGCTTCGTCCTCAACAATGTCCTCAAGGCGGAGCGGCTGTCTCAGCTGCCGGGCCTGGAGGAAGCCACCCCGGAAACCCTGGGCGGCCTGATCGAGGAAGCAGCCAAGCTGATCCAGAACGAGCTGGCGCCGCTGAACGCCAAGTCCGACCAGCAGGGCTGCGTCTACTCGAACCACGAGGTGAAGGTGCCGGACGGCTTCAAGGAATTCTGGAAGTCCTACTCCGAGGCCGGCTGGATCGGCATCATGCAGAGCCAGGAGTACGGTGGCGCCGGCCTGCCCTACACCCTGGGCAAGGTGATCGAGGAACTGCTGTGCTCGGCCAACGTGGCCTTCGCGCTGTACCCGGGCCTGACCCAGGGCTGCTTCGAGGCGATCGCCGCCAACGGTACCGACGAGCAGAAGCAGACCTACCTGCCCAAGCTGGCCACCGGCGAGTGGTCCGGCACCATGTGCATGACCGAGCCGCAGGCCGGCTCCGACCTGGCGGCGGTCAAGACCAAGGCCACCCCGCAGGCCGACGGCTCCTTCCTGCTGGAAGGCAGCAAGATCTTCATCACCTCGGGCGAGCATGGGATGGCGGACAACATCATCCACTTCACCCTCGCCCGCCTGCCGGACTCACCCCCGGGCATCAAGGGGCTGTCCACCTTCGTGGTGCCCAAGTATCTGGTCAACGCCGACGGATCGCTGGGCGAGCGCAACCCGGTCAAGGCCGTCTCCATCGAGCACAAGATGGGCATCAACGGTTCCTGCACCTGCACCATGAGCTTCGAGAATGCCAAGGGCTGGATGATCGGCGCGCCGAACACCGGCATCCAGAACATGTTCGTGATGATGAACCTGGCGCGCATCATGGTGGGCTACCAGGGGCTGGGCCAGTGCGAGCTGGCCACCCAGAACGCCATCGCCTATGCACTGGACCGCAAGCAGGGCAAGGCCTTCAACGGCGGCGACGTGATTGCCCATCATCCGGACGTGCGGCGCATGCTGCTGCAGATGAAGGCCGTCACCGAAGGCGCCCGCGTGCTGGCCTATGAAACCGCCCTGCACGTGGATGCCAGCCACCATGCCGCCGATCCGGCCGCCCGCGAAGAGGCCCAGGACTGGGTCGAGCTGGCCACCCCGCTGGTCAAGGCCTACTGCACCGACAGCGCGGTGGAACTGGGCTCCATGGCGATCCAGGTCTACGGCGGGCACGGCTTCATCAAGGAGCACGGCATCGAGCAGATCGTGCGCGACTCCAAGATCCTCTGCCTCTACGAAGGCACCAACGGCATCCAAGCCATGGACCTGGTGCGCCGCAAGCTGATGCTCAATGGCGGCCGCCTGCCCAAGCGCTTCTTCGAAGCCGTGCGCAAGGATCTGGCCGACGCTCCGGACTTCATCGCCGGACCGCTGGCGACCGCCGTCGACGACCTGGAGAGCACCACCGCCTGGATCCAGCAGTCCTACAAGACCAGCCCGGATGACGGCGCCTTCGGCTGCGTGGACTTCCTGCGCGCCTTCTCGCTGACCTACCTGGGCTGGAACTGGCTGCGCATGACCCGTGCCGCGGATGCTACCGGCGACCAGCTGTTCGCCGACACCAAGCGGGCCACGGCGCAGTTCTTCGCCAGCCGCATGCTGTCGCAGGTGCCGGCACTGCTGGCCAACGTGCGCCAGAGCGCGGCGCCGCTGATGGCCTTCGACGTCGCCGGCTTGCAGTGATCCGGGGCGCAGCCTAGGCTGCGCCAACTCCAAGGACCAAAGGGGATTGACGATGAGCGTGTACGGATTCGAAGCCAAGACCATCGACGGCCAGAGCCAGTCGCTGGACGCCTACCGCGGCAAGGTGCTGCTGATCGTCAACGTCGCCAGCAAGTGCGGCTTCACGCCGCAGTACAAGGGCCTGGAAGAGGTCTACCGCCGGAACAAGGACAAGGGCCTGGCGGTGCTGGGCTTCCCCTGCGACCAGTTCGGCCACCAGGAGCCGGGCGACGAGAACGAGATCAAGAATTTCTGCTCGCTCTCCTATGACGTCAGCTTCCCGCTGTTCGCCAAGATCGACGTCAACGGCGACAACGCCCACCCGCTCTACAAGTACCTGAAGACCGCCTCCCCGGGCATCCTCGGCACCGAGGGCATCAAGTGGAACTTCACCAAGTTCCTGGTCGACAGGAACGGCAACGTGGTGAAGCGCTACGGTTCCATGGATACGCCGGAGAAGATCGAGAAGGACATCGCGGCGCTGCTCTGAAATCTTGCGCAGCACTCCATTCAAGGCCCCCGAAAGGGGGCCTTTTTCGTGGGGCCGGCACAGCAAGGATGAAATTTTATTTGATAAATAAAAACACAAAAAATTGATCATTAATAAAAGGATTTCAGGGATGAATCTCATTTTCCTGCCATGCACTCATCCTTCCTCAATGTCATTTTTCCATGTCAAAAAAGGCTGCATTAGAAATTTATATTCATCTACGTTCAACACAGATAATTCATCTGCTGAATCCTATACACTCCTGAAATCACGGAAAAATATCCATGACGAAAATGATTCTTCATCATGCTGAAAACTTCACTAATTTGACGATCATGGATAATAAAATAGAATAAGCGCCACTTTGTACCGTCAACTGGCGGTGCGCCATTCCTAGAACACATACAGGGAGAATGCGCATGCTTCTGGCCACGGACCTGGACGGGACCTTCCTCGCCGGAACCCCCGAGGATCGTCTGCGTCTTTACCAGCTCGTCAGCCGTCACCCGGATATCCGCCTGGCCTATGTCACGGGGCGGGGCCTGGACTCGGTCCTGCCGCTGCTGGGGGACCCCGCCCTGCCCAAGCCGGACTACATCGTCTGCGACGTGGGCGCCACGGTCGTGGACGGCCGGACCCTGCAGCCGGTGGAGCCGCTGCAGAGCCGCATCGGCGCGCTATGGCCGGGGGACCAGGTGGTGGCCGGCGCGCTCGACCACTTCGGCCTGCGGCGCCAGGACGTGCCCCAGGAGCGCCGCTGCTCCTACTTCTGCGGCGAGTCGGCGATTACCGACGGACTGCAGCAGGCCGTCGGCGGCTTGGGCTGCGACCTGCTCTATTCCGCCGATCTCTACCTCGACGTGCTGCCCCGCGGGGTCAACAAAGGCAGCACCCTGATGGGGCTGATCGGTCACTTGGGCATCCCGCAGGATCGTGTGCTGGTCGCCGGAGACACCCTCAATGACCTGTCGATGTTCCAGCAGGGCTTCAAGGGTGTTTGCGTGGGCGATTCCGAGTCCTGGCTGCTGCAGGCAACCCAGGGCAATGCCCGGGTGCTGCACGCAGACGCTCACGGCTGCGGCGGCATCCTGGAAGCACTGGAGTACTTCGGCTTCATCGGCAACGCCGGCATCGACGCGCATGCCAGTCCGGCGCCCGAAACCGGCCCCTCGGATCTGGTGATCGTCTATCACCGCCTGCCCTACGACGAGATCGTCGAGAACGGCCGGGTCCGCCGGGTGGTGCCGCAGTCGCCGAACGGCATCATGCCGACGCTGCTGAGCTTCTTTGCCGATGGCCGCCGCGGCGCCTGGGTCGCTTGGGGCGTCAACGATCCCAAGCGCGGCCCCTTCGAGTCGCATACCCCGGTCGACCCGCTGCGCTATCCCAGGCTCACCGCCGCGCGGGTCGCACTGTCCAAGCAGGACGTCGACGTCTTCTATCGCCATTTCTCCAAGGAAGCGTTCTGGCCGACGCTCCACACCTTCTGGGAACGTGCGACCTTCCGCGAGGATCACTGGCAGGTGTTCCTGAAGATCAACCGCCTGTTCGCGGAACGCACCGCCGCCGAAGCCGCCGAGGGTGCCACGGTGTGGATCCACGACTACAACCTGTGGATGGTGCCGGCGACGCTGCGCGAACTGCGCCCGGACCTGAAGATCGCGTTCTTCCACCACACCTATTTCCCTTCCGCCGACGTCTTCAACGTCATCCCGTGGCGCCGCACCATTGTCGGCAGCCTGCTGCAATGCGATTACGTGGGCTTCCACATCCCGCGCCAGGTGGAGAACTTCGTCGACGTGGTGCGCGGGGCGGCGCCGGTGCGGGTGGTCGAACGCCGCAGCTGCGCGCCGCGCTTCGTCACCTATGGCTGTGCCGTGGGGCTGGAGAACTACAGCACCTGCATCGACGTCGGCGACCGCCGCATCCGCCTGGGCGCGCACCCGGTCGGCACCGATCTGGGCCGCATCGAGCAAGCCCTGTCGCGCACGCCCGTGCAGAAGCGGATGGCCGAACTGCGGCAGTCCCTCAACGGCCAGCGCCTGATCCTGTCGGTGGAGCGCCTGGACTACACCAAGGGCACGCTGGAAAAGCTGCGGGCCTTCGAGAAGCTGCTGGAGGAGCACCCGGAGCTGCTGGGCAAGGTCACGCTGATCACGATCTGCGTGCCCGCAGCCCAGGAGATGACCGTCTATCGCAACCTTCAGCATGGCATCGAGCAGGCCGTGGGCCGCATCAATGGCCGCTATTCGCGCGTGGGCTGGACCCCGGTGCAGTTCTTCTTCCGCAGCCTGCCCTTCGAGGAAGTGGTCGCCTATTACGCCATGGCCGATCTGATGTGGATCACGCCGCTGCGCGACGGCCTGAACCTGGTCGCAAAGGAATATGTCGCCACCCAGGGACTCAGCGGCGGCCGCGGCGTGCTGGTGCTATCGGAGTTCGCCGGCGCCGCCGCGGAACTCAAGGGCGCCATCCTGACGAACCCGCACGACGTGATGGACCTGAAGAACGGCTGCTACCTGGGCCTCAACATGGGCCGCGCCGAAGCCAGCGCACGCCTGCGTCAACTGTTCGACATCGTCAGCCACTACGACGTGCGGCGCTGGGGCGACGATTTCCTCGGCGCCACCCGGACCAAGGCGGCGCAGCCGGTACGCCGGATCGCCGCACTGGCTCCCCAGCGCTGAACGGCCTAGAGGCGCGCCGCCGCGAAGGTATCGCAGTTCCCGGGGTCGCCGGACTCGAAGCCGGCGCGGAACCAGCGCACGCGCTGCTCCGAGGTACCGTGGCTGAAGGCGTCGGGCACCACGTGGCCCTGGGCCTGCTTCTGCAGGCGATCGTCGCCGATCGCGGTGGCGGTGTTCAGGGCCTCCTCGACGTCGCCGCTCTCCAGCCACTGCAGCTTTTTTTCCGAACGGTTGGCCCAGACGCCGGCGAGGCAGTCCGCCTGCAGTTCCTGGCGCACCAGCAGGCCGCCATCACCCTGCACGTTCTGGCCGCGGCGGCGCGCCTCGTTGACCTTGGCGCTGACGCCGAGCAGCGTCTGCACGTGATGGCCCACCTCGTGGGCGATGACATAGGCATAGGCGAAGTCGCCGCCGCCGCCCAGGCGCTGCTGCATGTCCTGGAAGAAGGACATGTCCAGGTAGACCTGGTGATCGCCGGGGCAGTAGAACGGCCCCGACGCCGAGGTGGCGCTGCCGCAGGCCGAATCCACGCCGCCGGAGAACAGGATCAGCTTGGGCTGTTCGTACTGGCGGCCGGACTGCTGGAAGATTTCACCCCAGACCCGCTCGGTCTCGCCCAGGATGGCCCGCACGAAATCGGCGGCCTCGTCGCTGGCGGGCGGCGCGGCACCCTCCTGCGCCGCCGGCGGGGCCATCCCCTCGGTCACCTGGGACACCAGGCCCAGCATCTCCAGCGGGTTCTTGCCCAGGATCAGGCTCAGCACCACGACCACGGCGATGCCACCCAGGCCGAGCTTGCCGCCGCCGCCGCCGAGCCCGCCGCGACGCCCCGAACCGCGGACATCCACCACGTTGTCGCTGCGCTGTCCGCCACGCCACTTCATGCGCCACTCCTGTCGCTGCCTGCCGCGATCCTCCACTGCGGTGGCGGGCGGACGCAAGTACGGCTCAGGCCGGCGCTTTCAGCACTTGGGCGAGCGCCGCATCCAGCAGCCGGGCTCTCGGCTTCCAGGGATACTCGGGAATCGTGACCAGCGAATGGCAGATGCCCAGCAGCGAGCACAGCAAGGCCTCGCCGAGCAGCTGCGGGTCGCCGACGTGAGCGGCGCCCTCGGCCTGGGCGGCCTGCACTAGCCGGCGGAACAGGTCGAAGCGCTCGACGATGGGCGAAGCCTCGACGTAGAGCTGCTCGCCCGGCTCGGCCTGGTCCTGGTTGAGGTAGACCATGCGGTAGCGCTCGGGATGGTCGCACCAGTAGTCGACGTAGACGGCGCAGGCGCGGCGCAGGCGCTGCTCCCCGCTGCCCTCGCCCGCGGCGCGCTCGATGCGGGCGAACAGCTCGGCGAAGAAATCCTCCCAGATGTGCCGCAGCAGGTCGTTCTTGCTGCGGAAGTAGCCGTAGAGGCTCATGGTGCTGCAGCCGGCCTGCGCGGCGATGCGCCGCATGCTGACGGCGGCGAAGCCTTCCAGCGCGAACAGGCCGCGGGCGGCGTCGATCACCCGGGCGCGGACCTCCTGCTCACGGTCGATGGAACGGCGCGGCCTGCCGCGCCCCCTACCCGCCCCCGCCTGCGCATCGCCGGTTTGACTCGCCATCCTCATCCGCCTTATTTTTACGTACACGTACAATAAATAAAGGATCGCTGGATGATCAAGGGGAGGATTGCAAGAGGCGCGCTGCTGCTGGCCGCCGGCCTGCTGGGCGGCTGCGGCCAGAGCCGGGCACCCGTCCTGCCGGCGCCGCCGGCTGCCGAGCGGCCCAGCCTGGCGGAGTGCGCCGCGCTGCGACCGCCCCGCTGGCAGGCCGCCACGGGGCAGGCCCAGGCCGGCGCCCGGCTGCGCGCGGTGGCCCTGCAGTACAAGCAGGACATTCGCCACGTGGTGGATTACGCCGCCTTCCGCCGCAAGATGCGCTGCCTGATGGAGGAGCAGGTGGTGCCGGTGATGCAGCCCGGCCTGCCGACCCTGGTGGTGTTCAACGAAGACGCCGGACTGATGAGCATCGCCACCGGCACCCGCGGCGCCCTGGTGCGGGCCCAGGCGCAGACGCCGCTGCGCGCGCCTGCCGGCGATGCGCTGCCGCTGGGCATCCTCGGCGCGCTGGGACTGCTCAACACCGCCTACCTGCCGCAGGTGCTGGCCTACCAGCTGCGCTTTCCGCTCACCGATCCGCGCAAGCAGGTCTTTCTGGCGGCCACGGACACCTTCGCCCGCGCTTTCTCGCAGACCTTCTCCGACATCGCGCGCGACTACGGCGTCTACGTGGTGGCCTCCAACAACCAGGCGCCCTACCGCACCTCGCGCGATCCGCTGGAGATCGCGCTGTTCAAGGACCCGGACCTCGCGGACGTGGACGAGGTCTACGTGGCCACCAGCAGCCACATCGCCAACGTCACCTTCCTCTGGGGGCCGCGCGACCTGCATCCGGAGGCCCCGCGCGGCGAGACCAACCTGCTGTTCGCCAACCAGAAGCTGCCGTTGACCGACATCGAGCTGAACGTGCTGGGCCTGGACGAGGGGCCGGCTACCGGCGAGGCGGGCCTGGCCAATGCCGCGGGAGTGGAGGTGGAAGGCTTCCGCCTGGGCTTCGCCACCTCCCTGCCCGCCTTCCAGTGGGGCTACCCCTACGGCGAGCGGCCGGAGGGCTTCGAGCCCTGCGCCGACATCGCCGCCCGCTACATGCCCTGCATGGACGCCCTGGGCGTGGACGTGGTGATCCAGGCCGAGGCCAACCCCGGGCGCTGGGCCGCCCACTACGCCGGCGGCTGGCAGCCGCTGGAGTGGATGAACAGCACCTGGCGCACGGTGGCAGAACCCAGTGTGGGCTTCCGCTACAACATTACCGCGCACCTGGTCGGCAACCTGCTGGACCTGGCCTTCGACGGCCAGAGCGCCATTACTGAACGCAGGGCACAGGCGCCGCCGCGCCATTACGTCGGCAACCTCGAATTCGAACCCGGCGTGGACGTGGATTGGTACCAGGCCTTCCAGGGCGGCAAGCGCGAGTTCCTGGCGCTGGCGCCCTGGGTCACCGACGACGCGCCGCGCGGCAGGCTGCTCGCCACCGGCGCCCAGCTCGCGCCCGGCAGCGGCGACGCGCTGGAAAACGACTATCTCGAAACCGCCGTCTGGGCCGATCTGGTCCGCTGAATCCGGAAACCACTCATGGACATCGAAAACCCCTCACGCCGCCGCCTGCTCGGCGGTGCCGCCGCCTTCGGTGCCGGTACGCTGCTGCCGGCGCTTGCCGAAGCCGCGCCGCCGCGCGCC
Organism: Solimonas fluminis; assembly: GCF_002930645.1. Taxonomy (GTDB): domain Bacteria; phylum Pseudomonadota; class Gammaproteobacteria; order Nevskiales; family Nevskiaceae; genus Solimonas_A; species Solimonas_A fluminis. The sequence goes on from NZ_PSNW01000001.1 coordinate 381,234, forward strand.
GCCGGACGCCGCCACGAAACGGAGATCGCCATCGTCGGCGCCGGCCTGGCCGGCCTGGCGGCAGCGCGCAAGCTCGTGGCCGCCGGGCGCAAGGTACTGGTGGTCGAGGCACGCGACCGCGTCGGCGGCCGCACGCTGAACCACGCCGTCACCGCGCCGGGGGCGAAACCCGGCACCGTGGTGGAGGTCGGCGGGCAATGGGTGGGGCCGACGCAGGACCGCGTGCTGGCGCTGATCCGCGAGCTGGGCCTGTCCACCTTCAGGACCTACAACAGCGGCAAGGCGGTCGACATCCGCGGCGGCGAGCGCTCGGAGTACGCCGGCCGCATCCCGCCGGGCACGATGGTCGGCTCGGTGGAGGCTCAGGTGGCGATCACCCGGCTCAACCGCATGGCGCGCGAGGTGCCGCTGGACCGGCCCTGGACCGCGCCGAAGGCCGCCGAGTGGGACAGCCAGACCTTCCAGAGCTGGATCGACCGCAACCTCTTCACCGATGACAGCAAGGCCCTGCTGCAGCTCGCGGTGGAAGCCGTGTTCTCGGCGCATCCGCGCGACCTGTCGCTGCTCGGCGTGTTGTTCTACATCCACTCCGGCGGCAGCCTGGAGATGCTGCTCAACACCGAAGGCGGCGCGCAGGAAGCCCGCATCGTCGGCGGCTCGCAGCGCATCGCGCTGGCGATGGCCGCAGCGCTGGGCGAGCGCGTGCTGCTGGACTCGCCGGTCATGCGCATCGAACACGGCGAGCAGGGCGTGACGCTGCTCGGCGACGGCTTCGAGGTGCAGGCGCAACGCGCCATCGTCGCGATCCCGCCAACGCTGGCCGGGCGCATCCGCTACGCGCCGGCACTCGACGGCCTGCGCGACCAGCTGACACAGCGCCTGCCGATGGGCACCGTGGTCAAGGTGCAGTGCGTCTACCCCAAGCCCTTCTGGCGCGAGGCTGGCCTCAACGGCCAGGCGACCGGCGACGTGGGCCCGGTGAAACTCAGCTTCGACAACTCGCCGCCCGACGGCCATATCGGCGTGCTGATGGGCTTCATCGAAGGCTCCGACGGCCGCGCGGCACTGCGCCAGACGCGCGAGCAGCGACGCCAGGGAACCATCGACAGCTTCGTGCGCTTCTTCGGCGAGCAGGCCCGAAAGCCGCTGGAATACATCGAGCAGAACTGGGCCTCCGAGGAATGGACCCGCGGCTGCTACGCCGGCATCTTCCCGCCGGGCGTGTGGCTGGACTACGGCGAGGCGTTGCGCGCGCCGGTCGGCCGGCTGCACTGGGCCGGCACGGAGACCGCGGAGGTGTGGAACGGCTACTTCGACGGCGCGATCCGCTCGGGCGAGCGGGCGGCGAATGAAATCACAACGCCTGCTTGATTCCCATTACCGTCCTCCTCGCGCTTTCAGGGGAACGCCCACGAAGGCGCTTGAAGATTGAGGCCACACATCCGTACGCAAGGATGCGCTCTCATGTGCGTAGCAGAAGCCGTTGCGCTGCAACATGACACCTGAGTCACTTTGACGATAGTTACAAGGGGGTTAACACTAAAGACGTACATCCACTACATCTGGGATTCGAACGGAATCCCGAACCTGCCGATCGCTCTCGCCGAGGATTGATATAAATATGTCCACACAATCTTCCCCCGAAAATACTGCGGAGAACTGGAATTTTGCGCGTAGCTTTCCCGAAATTCCGCACCCGTTTGTGGACAGATCAAACTATGTTGAGACTATTGCTCAAATGTTGTCCGGCGACGCTCATGTAGTCCTTCTGGAAGGCGATGAGGGAACTGGAGCAACAACCATTGCGGCTCAATTCTCGCGATCAAAGGGAAATCAAACATTTTCTTTGTTCATAAAGCCCGTTAGTCGATTCTCTTACAGCCTCGATTACCTCAGGCTTGTACTGGCAGAGCAAATACATTGGCACTTAACGGGCCAAGTGTTTGATCGAGACGTCGTTGATCAAAGTGAATATGACTTACTTCTGCTTCGTCTTCGAAGGAAAGCGGGTGGAAAGCCCTTTGTATTTGTTATTGATGGGCTACACCAAATACCCAGGGACGGCTCCATAAATCCAGGACAAATACTGCTTGATCTACTGCCTGTTGGAATTGATAAATTTAGATTTCTCATAGTGGGCAACAGTGAGATATTTACCAAGCCCTTGAAAAATATAAATATTAAAACATTTCAGCTTGTTAGATGGACTCTACCTGAAACCCAGCTATACCTTAGCGATTTGGATATTTCGGAAGTAGACGCCAATTCAATATTTCGCGTCTGCTCTGGAATAGCGGGTCGTATTGCGTCGATTAAGAGATTGTTGCAGAGCGGCCTATCGCTCGACAGCATTTTAAATAACGATCTTCCAAAGTATCTTTCCTTTATAAAGCTAGAAGTTGACGCTGCAGAGTCACTGACCATCGAGCAAAAAAGAGCCCTAGCCATACTTGCTTATGCTAGACACGAGATCAATCATGATGAGCTATTGGCAATATCAGGATGTAACGAACTTGATATCCAGAAAATTCTGTCAGCATGTAACTTCATAACGTTATCTTCAGGATCCAATCTTGTTTCATTTATTTCAGAGCCGCACAGGAAGATGACGGAATCAGCGTTGTCTTCATTAAAGAATGAAACAATAGCTAGACAGATAGAATTTCTTTTAAGGGACCCTACAAGCTCTGTTTCGGTGAGATTTCTCCCCACTTACTACAAACAGGCGAATGAACTGCGCGCAATATTGCAACTTCTCTCAACTGAGCATTATGAGCAACTGCTGAAGACAACACAGTCTCTAGCTGCTCTCCGCACCAGAGCGGAGCTCGGAGTAAAGACTGCTGTTGAGTTAAAAGAAACCGCAGATGTATTTAAATTTGCTCTGCAAAGGAGCATTTTTTATGCGGTTTCTAATTTTTCATCACTAAAATCTGAGGTAGGAGCGCTAGTTGCCCTAGGGCAACCACAGAGAGCACTAGAACTGGCCAATCGCTCAGCTTCTCAAGAAAGTCGATTAGGCTTGGTTGCAGCCTATGCCAATCGCCTCAAAAAAAAGCAAGGAACGATAGACCCTATAGTCGTTAAATACCTCCGTGAACTTGCCGAAAACGTCGATTTTGCAGATGTGGATTCTGCGGCCGCAGTAGCGGCGGATGTGCTTTCCGCGGACCCTGATTTGGCAATGACTATTATAGATAGGGCCAGCCAAAAGAGCGCACAGCCATCTCATGCTGAAAAAGCGCTAGTTCATCTGTCTTTGTCAGCTTCATTCGAAAAATCTCCAGATGCTGGAGAGGTGGCCGAAAAAGTTAGCAAAAGAATTTCTGACGAAGAAGTTTCGAGATTGATTTCTAGCGTTGCTGCATTTTCTTCTGGATTGTCTCCTTCGGAAATAATTAGCTCAACTCAGAAAATGGGCATCACGCAGAGAATTCACTTTCTGCGCACATTAGTAAGTTCGCAGCCCAAGACGCCAGGCGCGCTTGATTTAGTTGAGCATGGCTTAGACCAAATCGTAAAGGAAGCATCTTACTCACCAAAGTCAAGAGACCTCGCCGACCTATCCAGCCCCTTGCCTTTCATTCTTGATGACATATCTCGACTCGAAGCGTTGGTTAGTCGCTTCGACGCGCAAATGGGCTTGATAAAAGACAGGGCTGTCTCTAGCGATGTGGCCATCCTGCAGATGAACCTGGCACGCGCCGAGCAACGCTATGACACAGAAAGGAGCTGCGCTCGCATTGAACAAATTTATTATGAAGTAGCTTCTCAGACAGAGGCGGAAGTAAAGCTCAGATGCCTAGCTGTTCTTCTGCAGTCCCTATCCGTGATGGATTCTCAAGGGACACTGGAGTCGAAGTTTCATTACAAGCAAATGATCAGCTCAGATTTAGCTGAAGTTCTAAATCAAGTCCTAGAAAATTCGGCAAAGCAATTTGAGGTTACAGAAGGCCCCCTTCGAGCAATTGCGGCGTTTGATCCGAAAATGGCAATCAGCATTGCCCGCCGACTTAATACAGATGAACGACGCCAGATAGCACTTGGGGTGGTGGCTAGGTGCATTTCGACGCACGTCCATTCTGAAGAAGGGAGGGCGCATATTGAAGAATGCTTGTCTGGAATTTCCAATGCAGCTGAGCTTGACGAGGTTCTCCTAAGCATTAGTCGAGTGCTTAGCGAGAGTGTCGATAAGCTTTCTTGGACTGCCTGGTCGGAGGAAATGCTTTCCAGAGTGGCGGACGATCGAGTCGCTGCCAAATGCTTGCTTTACGTAACAAAGGCAAAAATTTCGCAAAAGAAGCCTATAGATGTACAAGCCTTTGAGAATCAATTAAAAGACTATGTCTTATCTGTAGACTCGTTGATTGATAAGGCAGATCTGTACTTTCGAGCAGCAGAAGAAATTGCCTCTCACGATGCAGAGAGAGCTTTCTCGCTATACGAGCTGGCTCTCGATCAGAAGCGCCAGTGTGCATTCGGCTCTCGAGAAACCGAGAACGTGATTCGCGCTTGCCTTTCTTTGTTGTCTAGAGCATTTCGCCCGATTATCAAAGCAGGCCTATTTAATTCAGACCTTCTTGATCGATATTCCAGGCTCATAGATCAGCTTCCATCTCTCGCGCTACGTACATCGTTTTACTCTGAATTGGCAACAAAAGCCTGGTGTGTTGGGAAGAAAGATCTCTGCTCACAAATAGTAAATCGATTCTGTCGACCAGCCATTTCGGGAAATAATCCCGTAGCAGTCAATAAGTCTCTCATCGCAACTGCATTTCAGGCATTACTTTGTACGCATGCAGATTCTGCACTTGACTTGATCTCTAAGTTCGAGCGATCCGAGCGAGATGAACTCCTGTATGGCGGCGCACTTTTGATAATTAGCAAGCTCACCTCATCAGAGCCAACAAGAGGCAATGAGATTGAAAAGACCAAAATGACTCATGAAGAGGTTCTCGATGTCATAAAGATAATATCTTGCATTGAGACCGATTCTCTTCTGTATTTTCTAATGAGGCAACTTGTTAAAACGATTGCATCAAAGGAAAACAGGAACGTCTTCACCAATCAACAAAAAGCTGACTATGCATCAAAGCTTCAGTCACTAATATCCAAAAAGCTTCCCGATAAACTTAACATATCTCATCCGGGTTTCGAGATAGCTGCACTAGCCCTTATCGCTCAACTCCGCCAAGCAGGCGTTCAGGACTGGAGCACAATAAAGAAGCGCATAGATCAAATAGAGAATATCGCTGACCGAGCGTTGGTGAAGATGAACATAGTGGAGGCAATGCCTTCGAAATTTCGTGATATTCAGCTGGATCTGCTCAAAGAGGCGCTGTCCGATACTCATAGAATCCCCACCGTCGTAGACAAGGTAGGGAGGCTGGAAATTTATGCTCGCGTGGCATCGGAGAAATCACTAGCCCCTGTAAAGTCGATCGTAGAAAATGCGGTAGCGCTGACCTGTGACGTTCGCGACCAAGGGCAGGCCGCCGCATATAGACGGTCACTGATTGATTTGGCCGATCGAATCGAATCCGGATTTTCGGAAAAGCTAGCTGACTTTATAGACGACGATCCAGCCAGGATGGCAGCAAAGGAGGAGCTTCGAAAAGAGGCGAAAGTTGCGAGAATTAAGCGTGATCTTATACAGCGTGGCTCCGTGGAGATTTCCGAGGATAAAATAGGCTATCTCCCGGCTGCGGCATGGAGAAATGTCTGCGCACTACATGCTGGGAGATTGGAGCCACAACCTCCTGATCAACTTCTCAAATATGTTGTGGCCGCAGGATCCCTAGACATTCATGCTGCGTACCCAGTACTTTCTTGGCATCTTGAGAATTGCGCAAGGCGATTTAGCACCCCAGCTGAAGTAGAGAGGATGATCGTTCCGTTAGCAGAAGCTTTGCTACTCTCTTCTGAAATGGCCGTTTCAATCATCGCAAAAACTCCTGGCCGCTGGGGCGCCAGGGCGGAGGTCCCGGATGCAGGTTTCAATAGCACCTACGTCGTGCGCCCAGATACAAGAGACGCTGCACTGCTATTTGTACGAACCTGGCTGCGCAGGAATGCCAAAGGTTACTTGAAGTTCTGCGACCCATACTTCAGCCCAGATGACGTGGGGCTTTTCCGGCTTGTGCTCTCGGAATGCCCCGATTTCAGCATAAAGGTCTTAACTAGCAAGTCAGAGTTAGAAAAGAAGCAAGCTCTTCTTGCAGATGCTTTTCTTGCGCAATGGCGTCTAGAGTGTGACCAGGAGATGCCGGAAGTTGAAGTGATAGCAATATCAAACGAGCAAGGTCAGGGGTTGGTTCATGATCGATGGCTACTTACCGAAGGTGCAGGCTTAAGATTTGGAACATCGTTTAACTCTCTTGGAATGCAGAAACTCTCTGAGTTATCTGAGATGGACGGGCCAACTGCAGCAACTTATGAGCGAGAAGTTGATCAGTTTCTGCAGAAGAGAAGAATCGTAAATGGCACACGCATTCACTATTTATCGTTTACTTTGTAATTTTTCAGCTGCTTGTTCTTAATTTTTTGGCTTATCTAAGTTGTTGAGCTATAGAAGAAAATTCCGCCAGTTGCCCTGCCCGGCGTAGCCACCCGGGAAGACCTGCTCAATGTCCGCCAGGTTGACGCCCAGGCGCTTGACCAGGATCTCGGCCAGCACGGCGCGGAAGTCGGTGGTGGGCTCGAGGTCTTCGTTCTGGAACAGCGCCTGCGGCGACAGGCCGGGCCACCGGCCGTGCACGCGGCCTCCGAGCACGCCGCCGCCCATCACCAGCATCGACGAGGCGGTGCCGTGGTCGGTGCCGCCGAAGTTCTCGCGGGCCTTGCGGCCGAACTCGGTCATGGTGACGACGGTGACCTTGTCCATCAGGTTGCCGAGGTCGGTGTGGAAGGCGACCAGAGCATTGGCGAAGTTGGGCAGCGAGACGGCGTGGCGGCTGGCCTGCACGACATGGGTGTCCCAGTCGTCTTCCGAATTCACGGTGACCACGCGCGGCGACATGCCGGCGCGGATCGCCTGCGCGGCCACGCGCAGGCCGTTGCCCAGCGCGGTGCCGGGATAGGCCGCGGTGGGAGCCGGCGGCGGGGTCTCGGTGAGCGCACGCATGCCCTGCGCCAGGCGGCGGGTGGTGTCGCCCGGAGGGCCGGCCAGCTCGGCCACGGCCTCGATCAGGGCGGTGACGGCGATGCCCATGGTGGAGCCATGGTCCAGGTCGGCGAAGTCGCGCACGGCGATGGCGCCGGGGTAGCCCTGCAGGCTCGCCGGGATCGAGTTCTCCGCGGCGATCGCGTTCCAGACGTTCTCGGTGGCCGGCGTGCGCAGCATGGCGCGGCCGAGCCAGCCGCCGGTGACGCCGGCGCGCGCGCCGGCTTCCGCCAGGGTCTGGGCGTAGAAGTGCGAGCGGTCGCGCGAGTCCAGCGGAATCCAGCCGGTGGCGGTGACGAAGCCCAGGCGGCCGGCGTCGTAAAGCGGCTTGAGGGCGTTCAGGCCGGGGTTCAGGCCGAAGAAGCCGTCCAGCACCACCGGGTTGGTGACCTTGAGGTTGGGACGCAGGACGGCGTAGTCCGGGTCGCCATAGGGGACCAGCATGTTGATCCAGTCGGCGGCGAAGCGCTGGAACACCACGACCAGGGTGTGATCGTTCGCGGGCGCCGCGGCCGCCGCGGTGCGAGCGGCGGCGGGAGCGGCGGCAGGCGCAACGGAGGCCGCGGCGGCAGGCGCAACGGAGGCCGCGGCGGCCGACGGCGGGTTTGGCGCCGCGGCCGGCTTGGCGGCAGGCAGCAGGTTGCCGAGGGTGGTACGCAGATTGAGCGGCATGGGGATTACCTCAGCAGGAACCACGGCGAAGCCAGCAGGGCAAAGACCAGGCCCTTGACGCGGCGCTCCAGGGTGGCGGCGTCCATCACCGCATCGGGCGAGGCTTCCTGGGCGACGAAGGAAACGGCCAGCGCATGCACCGAAGCCGGCAGCTTCTGGAACAGCAGGTTGGCGACGGCGTTCTCCACCGCCTGGCGCGGGGTCTTGGCGCGCGTGACGTTGCCGGCGACCGACTGGCCGCCCTGCAGCAGGATCAGAGGCCGCGCCAGGATGTAGCTGTAGCTGACGCCCTCCACCAGCTTCACCAGGTACTTCTGCTGGTAGAGCATGCTGTTGGTGTTGCCCCAGTAGTCGGCCGTGTCCGGATAGCCGTTGGGCGCCGCCCACATGAAGGGCGCATGGCCGGCCTTGCCCAGCGAGGTGAACAGCAGGCCGGCGGGGTTGGCGATGGGGATGCCGAACAGGTCGATGCCCAGCAGATGGTCCACGCGGTTGATGCCGCAGGCGCGCAGCGCGCCGATCATGGCGTCCTGCGGGCGCTTGAGCTTGGCGCCGGCGCTGGCGGCGAACTCCGGGGAGTTCAGGATCTGCCGCAGCATGGACTTGATGTCGCCGCCGGTGGCGGTGAACGTGGCCGCCACGGCATTGACCAGCGAGGCCGGCGGGTTGTCGGAGACGAAGCGGCCGCAGAGCTTGCCGGCGATGTGCTTCGCGGTGGCCGGGTGGGCCAGGATCAGGTCCAGGGCACGGTCGATCTCGGCCTGGCCGCCGCCGGCGGGGAAGTTCTGGCCGAGGAAGGTCTTCTGGCCGGTGTCGTGCTGCGCGGCATTGAACTGCACGGTGCCGTAGAGCGCGACGCTCAGCGGAAGGTCGCTGATATAGCCCAGGCCGCTGAGGATGCGCGCCAGGGCCTTCATGTCGGCCTCGCTGTAGTTGCCCTTGCCCATGGTGTGGAGCTCGAGCAGTTCGCGCGCGTAGTTCTCGTTGATCTGGCCTTTGCGGTTCAGCCAGTTGTCGAGGTAGTGCAGCATGTCGGCGCTGCGCACCGTCTTCTTCAGCAGCGTCTTGAAGTTGCCCATCGCATGGGGCCGGATCGCCGCGCGGTCGAAGTCGATCTTCAGCGGCACCGGGTTCTTGCGGATGTAGGTGTTGAAATGGTCGTTCCAGAAATCGACCATCACCTCGAACAGTTGCGCGGTGGAGAACAGCGCCTTGTAGAGCGCTGCGCTCTGCAGGTCCAGGATGTGGCCCTCCGGGTTGCCGCCGGTGAGCGAGGTCAGGTAGATGCCGGCACCGGCGGTGTCGATGCGCGGATACAGCGCCGCGGCCAGCAAGCCGGTGGGCAGGTCGCGCGCCGCCAGCTGCTCCTCGATGTAGGCGGCGCGGCCGATCCTGCGGACGCGGGCCAGCGCGGTGTCGGTGGGACCAAAGCTGATGCGGCGCAGCAGGTGCAGGTCCTGATCCGTGCCGGCGACCTCGGCCGGCGTCATGGCATGGGCCTGCTGCCAGAAGCCGCCCAGCAATCCGGCGGCCGAGGTGTACCCCGCCGCCTCGAGGAAGGCGCGGCGATTCATCGTGAGCATTCGAAAACTCCCTGCGCTTGGCGGGCCAGGATTGGCTGCCGGATCGCGCCCCATGGATAGCCTACCCAGCCCCGGGCAAGGCCGATGTCGGATTTTGACCTGTGGCCGTGAACGAAAGGCGAGCGCCCCGGCGTACTCAGTGCATGGGCAGTTCCGCCACTTCTGCTGACGTCAAGAAAACGACGCCCTGTCGCACCCTAGGGGGAAAACCACTACACCGCAAGCCATTGATTAAAAATTACTTAATAAAATGACTATCGGGTCAATAGAAGTATTGTGCGTTGCAACATACTGACCGTTTTGTTAGCCTTGTTGCACTGCAGCAACCAGCCTACAAGGAGGCACAGCATGAAGACCCGACTGACGACTGCCGCGGTGCTCGCCGCACTGCTGGTGGCACCCCTCACCCAGGCCGGCGACCAGGTCCAGGACCTCGACCGCGATCTGACCCGGGCGGCTCGCGCTTCCGCCGTCGAGTCGCGCATCCAGCAGCAGATGTCGCTGATCGACCTGGCGCTGGCCGCCTCGATGAGCGGCTTCAGCCTGCCGCAGGCCGCCACCACCGGCGGCCTGGCGATCGCGGCCCGCTAACCCGGCCTGCTACTCCGCCGCGGGCCGGGGTTCCACCGGAGCCCCGGCCTCCCCGGCCGCGGTCCGCGAGGGGGCGCCCTCCGGCGAGGCCAGGAAGTCCGCCGAGAAGGCGGCGAAGCGGTTCTGCTCGATGGCCTCGCGCATGCGCCGCGCCAGTTCCTGGTAGTAGTGCAGGTTGTGGATGGTGTTGAGCTGGCCACCCAGCATCTCCTCGCACTTGTCGAGGTGGTGCAGGTAGGCGCGGGTGTAGTGGCGGCAGGTATAGCAGCCGCACTTGGGATCCAGCGGACCCTGGTCCGCACGGTGCCTGGCATTGCGAATCTTGATCACGCCTTCGCTGGTGAACAGGTGCCCGTTGCGCGCGTTGCGGGTCGGCATCACGCAGTCGAACATGTCGATGCCCCGCCCCACCGCCTGCACCAGGTCGCGCGGGGTGCCGACGCCCATCAGGTAGTGCGGATGGCCGGCCGGCAGCGCCGGGCCGATGGCATCCAGCACCTCCAGGCGCTCGGCTTCGGTCTCCCCTACCGACAGGCCGCCCAGCGCGTAGCCGTCGAAACCGATATCCAGCAGGCGCTGCAGCGACTCGCGGCGCAGCTCCGCCGACATGCCGCCCTGCACGATGCCGAACAGGGCGTTGGGATTGTCGCCGTGGGCAAGCTTGCAGCGCTGGCCCCAGCGGGCCGACAGCTCCATGCTCGCGCGCACCTGCTTCTCGGTGGCCGGGTGCGGCGTGCACTCGTCGAACTGCATGACGATGTCGGAGTTCAGCGCGTGCTGGACCTCGATGGAACGCTCCGGCGTCAGGAAGATGCGGTCGCCGTTGACCGGCGACTGGAACTTGACCCCTTCCTCGGTGATCTTGCGCAGACCCGACAGGCTCCAGACCTGGAAACCGCCGGAGTCGGTCAGGATCGGGCCGCTCCAGTTCATGAAGCCATGCAGTCCGCCATGGGCGCGGATGATCTCCGGCCCGGGCCGCAGCATCAGGTGGAAGGTATTGCCCAGGATGATCTGGGCGCCGATGCCGCGCAGGTCCTCGGGCGTCATCGCCTTGACCGTGCCGTAGGTGCCCACCGGCATGAACACCGGGGTCTCGACCGTGCCGTGCTGCAGCTGCAGGCGGCCGCGGCGGGCCTGGCCGTCGGTGTGAAGCAGTTCGAATTTCATCCGCCCATTATCGCCGACCGGCGGTCTTCCCATAGGGGAACCCCTGCGCCGCGTGGTAGCGTTAGGGCATAACCAGAACATCCGAGGGGTCCCGAATGCGCAAGCTCATCCTCACCGGCCTGCTGGCCGCGGCCGTCTCCGGCTGCGCCATGATGGGGCCGCCCAAGCCCGTGAACCTGGCCGCGGCCGATTCCGGCAAGACCGTCAGCCTGGCCCCCAAGCAGGCCCTGCGCCTGAACCTGGTCTCCAACCACACCACCGGCTACCGCTGGACCTGGGCCAACCCGGTCAACCCGGTGCTGGCCAAGGCCGGTGAACCGGTCTACACCCCCAGCGAGTCGGCCCGCGACGGCGTGGTCGGCGCCGGCGGCACCGAGACCTGGACCTTCATGCCCACCGCCTACGGCGAAACCACGCTGCGCATGGAGTACCGCCGCCCCTGGGGCACGCAGACCCCGGCGGAGAAGGTGCTGACCTACACGGTGAAGGTCGAGAAGTAGGCTTTCACCCGGCGCTCCCGGCAAGCGGGAGGCCGGTCGGCGGGCGGAGGGGGCGCGGGGGAGCCGACGTTCCCCGGTCCGGTCGCTATAATGCGCGCCCCTGCCTGCCCGGGTGGCGGAATCGGTAGACGCAGCAGACTCAAAATCTGCCATGGCAACCCCATATGAGAGTTCGAGTCTCTCCCCGGGCACCAGTCATACATCCAGCAGACGCCCTCTGCCCAGATAGCGAACCATCCAGATGCCCAACTACCGTTCCCGCACCAGCACCTTCGGGCGCAACATGGCCGGTGCCCGCGCCCTCTGGCGTGCCACCGGCATGAAGGACGCGGACTTCAAGAAGCCCATCATCGCGGTCGCCAATTCCTTCACGCAGTTCGTGCCCGGCCACGTGCACCTGAAGGACCTCGGCCAGCTGGTGATCGAGGAGATCGAGAAGGCCGGCGGGGTGGGCAAGGAGTTCAACACCATCGCGGTCGATGACGGCATCGCGATGGGCCACGACGGCATGCTCTACAGCCTGCCCTCGCGCGACATCATCGCGGACAGCGTCGAGTACATGTGCAATGCGCACACCGCCGACGCCCTGGTCTGCATCTCCAACTGCGACAAGATCACCCCCGGCATGCTGATGGCGGCACTGCGCCTGAACATCCCCGTGGTGTTCGTCTCCGGCGGTCCCATGGAGGCCGGCAAGACCAAGCTCGCCGGCAAGGAAGTGGCGCTGGACCTGGTGGACGCCATGGTCGCCGCGGCCGACGACAAGGTCTCCGACGAGGACGTGGACAAGATCGAGCGCTCGGCCTGCCCCACCTGCGGCTCCTGCTCGGGCATGTTCACCGCCAACTCGATGAACTGCCTGACCGAAGCCCTGGGCCTGTCGCTGCCGGGCAACGGCTCGCTGGTGGCCACGCATGCCGACCGCGAGCAGCTGTTCCGCCGCGCCGGCCGCACCATCGTCGAGCTGACCCAGCGCTATTACCGGGACGGCGACGAAAGCGCCCTGCCGCGCAACATCGCCAACAAGGCGGCGTTCGACAACGCGATGTCGCTGGACATCGCCATGGGCGGCTCGACCAACACCGTGCTGCACCTGCTGGCGGCCGCGCAGGAAGGCGGCGTGGACTTCACGATGCGCGACATCGACCGGCTCTCTCGCAAGGTGCCCAACCTCTGCAAGGTCGCCCCTTCCAGCCATCACCACCTCGAGGACGTGCACCGCGCTGGCGGCGTGATGGCGATCCTGGGCGAGCTGGACCGCGCGCAGCTGCTCGACACCAGCGCCCCGACCGTGCACAGCCCGACGCTGGCCCAGGCCCTGGAGCGCTGGGACATCCAGCGCACGCAGGACCCGCAGGTGCAGGAGTTCTTCCGCGCCGGACCGGCCGGCATCCCGACGCAGAAGGCCTTCTCGCAGAGCTGCCGTTACGACACGCTGGACCTGGACCGCCAGAAAGGCTGCATCCGCAGCCGCGAGCATGCCTACAGCCAGGACGGCGGCCTCGCCGTGCTGTTCGGCAACCTCGCCGAGCGCGGCTGCATCGTCAAGACCGCGGGCGTGGACGCCAGCATCCTGAAGTTCACCGGTCCCGCCATCGTGCTGGAAAGCCAGGACGCGGCCGTGGATGCGATCCTCAAGGGCCAGGTCAAGGCCGGCGAGGTCGTGATCATCCGCTACGAGGGTCCGCGCGGCGGCCCCGGCATGCAGGAGATGCTGTACCCCACGAGCTACCTGAAGTCCAAGGGCCTGGGCAAGCTCTGCGCACTGATCACCGACGGCCGCTTCTCCGGCGGCACCGCGGGCCTGTCGATCGGCCACGTTTCTCCGGAAGCCGCCGAGGGCGGCAACATCGGCCTGATCGAGACCGGCGACCGCATCGTCATCGACATCCCCGACCGCATCGTGCGCATCGACGTCGGCGACGAGGAACTGGCGCGCCGCCGCCAAGCCCAGGCCGCCAAGGGCTGGAAGCCGGCGCTGCCGCGGCCGCGCAAGGTCAGCGCCGCGCTGCGCGCCTACGCTAAGCTGGTGACCAGCGCCGACAAGGGCGCGGTGCGCAACGTGGACCTGCTGGGAGACTGAGCCCCCGGGGCCCCGGCGCGATGCGCAAGTCGGATTTCCACTATGAGCTGCCGGAAGAGCTGATCGCCCAGCATCCGGCGGCGCGGCGCTCGGCCAGCCGCCTGCTGCACCTGCAGCCCGGCGGCGGCCTGGCCGACCGCCAGGTGCGCGAGCTGCCGGAGCTGCTGCGGCCGGACGACCTGCTGGTGTTCAACGACACCCGCGTGATCCCGGCGCGCTTGTTCGGGCGCAAGCCCAGCGGCGGCAAGGTGGAAATCCTGGTCGAGCGGGTGCTGGACGAGCAGGACTTCATGGCCCAGCTCGGCGTCAGCAAGAAGCCGCAGGCCGGCGGGCTGATCGAGGTCGGCGAGGACCGGCTGACCGTGCTGGGACGCGACGAGGACCTGTTCCGCCTGCGCTACGACGGCCCGGGCGCGGTGATGGATTTCCTGCAGCGCGCCGGCCGCCTGCCGCTGCCGCCCTACATCACCCACGTGCCCGACGGCGAGGACGCCGAGCGCTACCAGACCGTGTTCGCGCAGAACCCCGGGGCCGTCGCCGCGCCGACCGCCGGCCTGCACTTCGACGAGGAGTTGCTGGCGGCGCTGCGGGCGCGAGGCCTGCGCACGGCGACCCTGACCCTGCACGTGGGCGCCGGCACCTTCCAGCCGCTGCGCGTGGACGACCTCAGCCAGCACCGCATGCACAGCGAGCGCTATGCGCTCTCCCCTGACCTGGTCCAGGCCATCGCCGACACCCGCGCCCGCGGCGGCCGCGTGGTGGCGGTGGGCACCACGGTGACGCGCGCGCTGGAGTCCGCGGCGGTGCAGAACGGCCTGCAGCCCGGCGAGGGAGAGACGCGGCTGTTCATCACGCCGGGCTACCGCTTCGCGGTGGTGGACGCTCTTCTGACCAATTTCCACCTGCCGGAGAGCACGCTGATGATGCTGGTCAGCGCCTTCGGCGGCTACGAGCGCCTGATGGCGGCCTACCGTCACGCGGTGGCGCAACGCTACCGCTTCTTCAGCTACGGCGACGCGATGCTGATCGACAACGGTTGAGGCAGGCTCCGCTCTCGCGGAAGCCTTTCCAACCCTGTCCGTCATGCCTTGCCTGTTCGCCCGGAGCGGCTTCAGGCGTGCTCGTGCCAGACCGCCTGCTTCAGGTGCTGGGCATTGCGCAGGCGGGTATGGGCCTCGACGTAGCGCCAGTTGGCACCGCTCTGCGCCAGCAGGCTGCCGGCGTCGCGGATCGGCTTGACGCTGTCGTTGCGCGCCTGCGGCGAGCGCGCCGTCAGCTCGAATTCGTCGATCAGGGTCAGCTCCCGCGAGGGCTGCAGCTCCGGCGTGTCCACCGCCCAGGCCTGGGCCTTGATGCTGCGGCCTTCCACGGCGTATTCGATGAAGCTGTAGCGCAGGTGCTGCGCGGCACTCCAGGCGCTCTGGCCGCTGAAGCTGCGGATGCCGACGCCGCCTCCGCCGCCGCAGACCTGCACGTAGCCGCCCTCGCGCGGCTGGCCGAAGGCCATGGCGTGCGAACGCTGGTATTCGTGGTCGTGCCCGACCAGCAGCAGGTCCACGCCGTAGCGCAGCAGGATGTTCTCCTCCAGCAGCACCAGCGTCGGGTTGTTGGGGCTGCGCCCCTCCTCGTCGGTCCAGAGGGTGAAGTGCTGGACGAAGGCGATGAAGTCGATCTCGCCGCGGGCGCGGCGCAGCGAAGCCTGGGCCAGGGTGGTCTCCAGCCACAGCAGCTCCGCCAGCAGCGTGCCGTCGGCCACGAAGGCGCCGCCGGTGGAGATGACGAACTGCACGTTGTTGAGAACGTAGCTGTAGTAGCGGCCGTTGCCCGGCTGCGACAGGCGGGTCTTGTAGGCCGAGCCGTTGCCGTCCTTCTCCTCGTGGTTGCCGGCGGCGCAGAGCACCGGCACGGAGGCGCTGAGATGCTCCAGCTGGTTGAACCAGTCGTCCCAGACCGGCTGGTCGCCGTTGGCATAGGACAGGTCGCCGGCGATCAGCACGAAGTCCACCCCGCGGCTCAGGATGCCCTCGCGCACCAGGCGCGAGAACCCGCTGAGGCCGTGGTCGCCGAAGTGGGCAAAGCGG
This sequence comes from Solimonas fluminis, assembly GCF_002930645.1. Classification (GTDB taxonomy): domain Bacteria; phylum Pseudomonadota; class Gammaproteobacteria; order Nevskiales; family Nevskiaceae; genus Solimonas_A; species Solimonas_A fluminis. The sequence continues at coordinate 397,076 of NZ_PSNW01000001.1, forward strand.
AAGGCGCCGCGCGGCATGGGCTTGAGCGTGTAAGTGGCCGACAGGGAGTCGCCGCCGTGGCGCACGCGGTACTGCAGCGGCTTCCCGGGATCGTAGCCGCCGAGTTCCGCACGATGCGTCAGGACGTCGATGTCGTAGGCCTGGGAGGCCACGGCACGGACGGTCTGGCTGAAATGGCCCTGGCCGAACTCCACCACGCCTTCCGGTGCGTTGAGCCCGTCGGTGAACCAGGTGATGGCACGGCTGCCGTGCGGATCGCCGGTCCAGCTCGCATGCAGGCCGCGGGCGATGTTCCTGCTGCCGCCCGGCGGCGTCTGGCCGCCGTTGGCGTAGGAAGAGGAGCTGCCGCAACCCGGCAGCCAGGGGGCCAGCAGCAGCGGGGCGCCGGCCTTGAGGAGATCGCGTCGCTTCATCGTGGAATCACTCGGGTAGTTCGGCGGCGGAGACGCCGGGCGGTAGCCGTGCGCCCTCGCGCACGAACAGCGGCACCTGATCCAGCGGCGCCAGCACCGGGATGCGGCGCGGGCCTTCCTGCACGGCGCCGGTCCAGAAATTGACCCAGCGGCCCGGCGGGATGAACACCATGCGCAGCCCGGCCGGCAGGCCGCCCTCCAGCAGCGTGGTCACCGGCGCCACCAGCAGATCGGGGCCGAACAGGTACTGGTCGTCGGCCTGCAGGGCCAGCGGCTCCTCGGGATATTCGTAGGGCATGGGCCGCACGATGGGCACGCCCTCGGTCACCGCCAGGCGTGCGGCGGCATCGATGTAGGGGACCAGCCGGTCGTGCAGGACTGCGTAGCGGCGATAGACCTGCACGCTGCGCTCGCTGACCCACCAGGGCGGCACCGGGGTCTGCATCACCGGAGAGAAGGCGCCGAGCTGGGTCCAGCGGATATAGAGGCTCTCGCCCGGCGTCAGCAACGGAAAGCCGGCGGCGGATTCGCCCATGTCCTGGCGCAGGCCGGCGTAGCCCCCGATGTCGGAGCCGTTGTAGGGAAAGCCGCTGACCGAAAGCGACAGCAGGGAGCGCAGCGCCTGGGTCAGGCCCAGCTCGCCGAAGAAGCTGCCGTTGTCCGCCGCCCAGTGGCCGGCCCAGCGGCCGGAGCCGTTCCAGCCGCCGCGGGCGAAGATCGCGAAATCGCCGCCGGGGCGCTCGGCCTGGAAGGCTTCGAAGATCGCGCGGTGGTAGCGATCGACGTAGGCATTGTGGTTGATCCGGTTGGGCAGGCCGTTGTGCCAGGCCGCGCCCTCCGAGAGGTCTTCCTCGCCGCGATCCACCTTCACGCCGTCGATGCCGCGGCGGATCAGGCGGCGCAGGCCGTCCTGCCACCAGGCCACGGCGTCCGGGTGGGTGAAATCCAGGTGCGGGTCGATGCCGCGCGCCGGGTAGTAGGTGGCGTCGTTGCCGTCCGGACGCGAGCCTTCCACCACCCAGCCCTTGCCGCGCGCCAGGATCTCGTAATCGCCCGTGACGAAGGGCGACAGCCAGACCATGAAGCGCACGCCCTGGTCGCGAACCTCGCGGATCAGCGCATCCGGATCCTCGAAGCGCTCGGGGTCGAAGTCGAAGCTGGCCTTGCCGGCGTCCCAGGGATTGTCGAGCCAGACCGCGCCCAGCGGGATGTCGCGCTCGCGCATGCCGTTGACCAAACGGCGCACGGTATCGGTGGTGGTGTCGGAGTCCTGCCAGACCATGGGGCGCCACATCCAGGACGGCGGCGTCCACCGCGGACGACCGGCGCGCGCGGTATGCGCGCCGAGGATGTCGCGCGGACGGCCGCGGTACAGCACCAGCTCCAGCGTGTCGGTCTCCTGGGCGATGCGCAGGGCATCGTCGCGTTCGGCACTCTCGGCGAAGTTGATCTCGCCGCGCGCGTCGGATGGGCTCCAGGCACCCCAGCCGCAGGGGCACCAGAAGAAGCTGGCGGCGATCTCATTGGTGGACGTGGCGCGGTTGGAGCGCGGACCGTGGCTGATCCACAGCGGCAGGCTGCTGCCGCGCAGATCGAAGGACGAGAAGCGCTGCCCGCCGCCGTAGTAGTGCTGCGATTCGGGGCTGTCCCAGGCGGTGGAGACCGCCTGCACGGCCGGCGCATGCGGGCGGAAGCGCAGCTCCAGCGCGCCGTCCGTGGCGAATCGGTAGCGCAGGCTGGCGCCGGCACCGTCCGTGGTCCGCGCCTCGATCTCCAGGACATCTCCGGCCAGGCGCCAGCGGTCCAGGCCGGTGACGCGCTGCCAGCCTGCGGCGGTCAGGTAGGACAACGGGCGGTAGGACAGCTCGGGCAGGCCGGGATAGGCCTGGTCGATGCCATCCTGCTTGTCGTTGAAGCGCTCGTAGTCCGGATTGGCGCTGGAATCCGCGCCGCGAGCCTCGGCATCGCGCAGCAGCGTGCCTCGTGCGTCGCGCCATTGGCTACTCCAGCCTTCGCGGGAGAAGCGCAGCTCGCTGCGGCCGTCGCCGACGATCAGTTCACCGCCCTGCTCCACCGCCGTGAGTACGGCGCCGGAACTGCCGGAGGCGGATTCCGGCCGCGAGGACTGGCAGGCAGCCGATGCCAGCATGGCGAACAGCACAGCCCCCAAGCCCCAGCCCCGCATGGCGTCTCCCGGATCGAAGCGGGCAACGCTAGGGCGGCTGTTTGACAGTACCGTGACCGCGGCGCCCGGAGGGCGCCGATGGGGATGGATTTACCAGCGCATCATCGGCATGGGGCTCCAGGGCCGGGTCAGCAGGCGCCGCCCGGTGAGCCGCACCAGGCGCCAGTGGAACCCCGCGTCCGGCAGCGCCGCCTTCACCGCGCGGCGGAAATCCGCCGACACGCCGTAGCCCAGAAAGCCGAACAGCACATCGATCCAGTCGGCACGCCGCAGAGCCTCGACCGGGCCGGGATGCGCGCCGCGCCAGGGCGTGATCTTGTGGTGCTGCTGGATCATGGCATCGATCCACTCCACGTCGAGGTCGGGCGCCCGCAGCGCCACCCACTCGCGCATCCGCTTGGAGGAGGGATCCAGGTAATCCCAGGTGCCATCGGTCCAGATGCCGATGTCGTGGAAGGCCAGCGCCACGGCGGCGTGGCGCTGCTCTTCCTCGTCCGGCGTACGCTGCCAGCAGTAGTAGTTGAAGACGCGCAGGCAATGATTGCGGTATGCCACGGCGTCACCGCCGAGCGCTTCCGCGTGTTCCTGCAACAGTGAATCAAGCACGGCGTGCTGCAGGATGGGCTGCATACGTTCCCTATAGGTGTGCGTCGCGCAGGAAATCCCAGATTTCCTGTGTCGCGTCCATGTCCTGGCTGGTGGTGCCGATCAACGGCACCGGCAGATACTGCCAGCCCCCGGGCCAAGCATGGCCGCCGCCGGTGACGGTGTAAAGCCGGACCTCGCTGCCACTGCTGCAGCTGCTGTTGGCCTGCAGCGCGACCGTGGTGCCGTCGTTGGCGATGTCCGGCAGCGCCGAACTGAGGGTCTGGGCGGGATTGCAGCCGTTGCGACCAAGCCAGAAGGAGAAGGCCTGGGGCACGGAGCGCACGCCGATGCGGCCGCCGTTGTACGGCACGATGGGATCGCGGCTGCCGGCCACCAGCATCAGCGGCCGCGGAGACACGGGAGCGCAGGCGCTCTCCAGGCCGCCGGTCAGGCTGCCGGCCACGATGCCGAAGCCCGCGATGCGGTCGCTCAGCTCGCAGGCCAGCCGCATGGTCATGAAGCTGCCGTTGGACAGGCCGGCGGCGTAGACGCGCTGCGGGTCGATGGAGAAGTTGGCCTGCAACTGGGCGATCACCGCCGCTGCAAACCCGACGTCGTCATAGCCCTTGGGACGCGCGGGATCATCGTCCCAGACACCGTCCACGGAAGCCGGCATCACCGCCCACACGCCCTCGGCCGCCACCAGGTCGGCCACCTCGGTGAGGTTGGCCTGGTTCTCGGCGGTGCCGCCGTTGCCGTGGAACAGCAGCAGGACCGGAGCGCCGGCGGCGGCCGGCTCGGGCCGGACGACGACGAAGCGGCGGGTACGGCCGTTGTGCTGGAACGTCGCGTCGAAGGCCGCGGTACCGGCGGCCAGGACCAGGTTGTTGCCCTGCAGCCGGATGACGACATGATCCAGGTAGGGCGGCGTGAGCTGCGTGGCCCCGACCAGCAGAGGATCCAGGGCTTCGGTGGTGCCGCCAGCCAGGGTCCCGACCGTAGCGGTCGTGCGGCTCAGCAGGGTTTCGAGGAATCCGGCCGCCTGGGCCGGAAGGATGCAAGCGGACAGCAGCAAACCACACCAGTGATGACGACGCATGATGACCTCCCTGTCACGAACGACGAACCCCCGGCGACCGGCAACATGTCCCGGGCTCCATGGCCGATCATAGTCCCGTCCGGGGCGGCTGTCTGCCTCGCTCAGCCGGCCCGGTAGCGCCAGAGCGCCCGTGCGCCGCCCTCCGGCCGGTTTTCCAGCCGCAGTTCCCAGCCGTAGCGCTCGGCCAGCACCCGGGCGATGTAGAGGCCCATGCCGGAACCGCCGTCGCGGGCGCGGAACCCGGGCTCGAACAGTTGCGGCAAGGCGTCCGGCGGCACGCCGGGGCCCTCGTCGTCCACGGTGACGCAGCCGTCGGCCATGCGCACCCACACCTGCCCCGCGGCGGAAGCCTGCAGGGCATTGCGGAACAGGTTGGTGAATACCACGCGCACGGCGCCGGGCGGCGCCACGAGCACATCGGGCAGCAGCTGCCAGTGCACGCGCGCGGCGGCCGCCTCGTCCAGATGCGGTTCGGCTGCTTCCGGCAGCAGTTCGTCCAGGCGGTTCTCCTTCAGCGGCGGCGACTCGCGCGTGCGCGACAGCGCCAGCAATGCATCGAGGATTTCGCGCATGTCGCGCGCACCGCGCTCCAGGCGCTGCAACGGCCTCAGCACCGCGGCATCGCCACGCTCGCGCATCAGTTCGGCCGAGGCGGAAATCACCATCAGCGGGCCGCGCAGCTCGTGGCTCGCGGCGGCGGAGAAGGCGCGCTCGCGCTCGATCAGCCGCTCGATGTCCTCCAGGCGGCGGTTGAGCGTGCTGACCACCAGGTCGAGCTCCTCGTCGGCGCGCGGCACCGAGATGCGCAGGTGCCGCTGGCTGGGATCCAGGGCGCGCACCTGTTCGAGCAGTTCGTGATACGGCTTGAGTACCCGGTCGGCCGTGCGGTCCGCCGCGATCCAGGTGCCGAGGAACACCAGCAGGGCGGTGATGGACACCCCGAGCCAGAGCCAGGACTCGCGCTGCTCGACGAACGCCACCGGATACGCCAGGTAGGCGGCGTCGCCGGGCGTGACCCGCCGCATGTAGACGCAGTAGGGCTCGCCGCCGATGTCCACCGGCTCGGTGATGCCCTCGGGCAGCCCCCGGAGTTCCGCCGGCAAGGGGCCGCCCCGCGCAGGCCGGAAGTACTTGAGCGCGGACGCCTGCTGCTCCGGCGGCTCCGGCGCGATGTCCGCCTCGAGCATGGCGTCCATCTGCTGCGCCAGCATGTCGTTGATGGCGGCATCCTCGATGGCCTCGTCGGCGACGTAGAGCGCGCCTGCGCCGAGCAGCGCCGCCGCCACCGACAGGCCCAGCACGATGCGGCGGACGCGTTGGCGCAGCATGGCTAGGAACTGCCTTCGATGTCGGCCAGGCGATAGCCGATGCTGCGGTAGGTATGCAGCAGCTTGCGCGGCTGGTCGCGGTCGATCGCCTCGCGCAGCTTGTGCATGTGGGCGCGCAGGAAGTCCTGGTCCGGCGGCTGGTCGCCCCAGAGCAGGTACTCCAGTTCCTCGCGGGGCACGATCCGGTGCGCGTTGCGCAGCAGGTGCTCCAGCAGCTTGCCCAGGGTCGGCGACAGCGGGATCAGCCGCCCCGCCCGACGCAGCTCGCGGGTGCGCGTGTCCAGCACCAGGTCGCCGGCGGTGAGCTGCGGCGTGGCCACGCGGTTGCTGGCGCGGCGGTGCAAGGCGGTCAGGCGCGCATAGAGCTCCGCCAGTTCGAAAGGCTTGACCAGGTAGTCGTCCGCCCCTGCATCGAAGCCGGCGACCTTGTCGGGCAGCGTATCCAGCGCGGTCAGCATCAGCACGGGCGCGCTCAGGCCATGCTCGCCGCGCAACCGGGCACAGAGCGTGGCGCCGTCCATGCGCGGCAGCAGGCGGTCCAGCACCAGCACGTCGTAGGTCTCCTGGGTGGCCAGGCGCAAGGCGGCGAGGCCATCCCGGGCGTAGTCCACGGAATGACCACGCTGCTCCAGGTACTCGCCGACCGACTCGGCGATGTCCGCATGATCCTCGACGATCAGGACGCGCACGGCCGGCCTAGAAATCGCGCGTGGTCGTACCGCCTTCCTCGATATCGACGAGGAAGGCATCGCGGAACACCAGGGTGTCCTGGCGGGTGAAGGGATCGTCCAGGTCCGCCTTGCAGGTGTAGGCCACCGTGTAGCGCCCGGCGGGCAGGCCGCGGAAGCGGTAGCTGAAATCGCCCTCGTCGCCGGGTCGCACAACACTGGCCGATACCAGGGGCGAGTCGGTCACGTCGGCGGCGTAGTCGGTGAGCTGGTTGCGCCGGTCGTCCCGGTACAGGTACATGGCAAAGCCTTCTTCCTCGCTGCCGGCACAGCCGCCGCCCTGGACGTAGTCCTCGTCGACCTGGCCCACCAGCGTGCCCAGATCGCCGGAGCGCCCCGCGGTGGCCACCTGGCGCAGGCGGTAGAGATTGTCCGGCTGGGTCTGGCGCGAGAAGGAGAAGCGCAGGTCCAGGACCGCCAGCAGCGTCTCGGTCTCGTCATCGTCGTCCGACAGCTGGATGTCGATGTCGGCCCCCGGCTGCAGATCGCTCACACGGATCGGGAATTCGCCGTCGTCGGTCTCGATCTCGGCGCCGCGCTCGTCGAAGACCAGGCGCAACTTGCGATAGCGGGCGGATGGCACTTCCTCGCCGCCGACCAGGCTCAGCAGTTCGCTGCCCTGGAAGTCCAGCAGGTTGACCAGGCGGTCATCGGTCTCGATGCGGCGGGTGCCGCCCGCCTCGTCCTGCAGTTCCACTGCCCTGATGCGGACGCTGATGCGCTCGGCATCGACCGGCCGGTTGACCGTGGCCAGGTCGATATCCAGCGAGGACTCGCAGGCCGCCAGGCCCAGGGCCAGAGGCAGCAGGGACAGGCGCAGCAGGGTCGCGTTCTTCATGTCCACGAGTGTAGCGGCCGGCGGGAGTTCAGTCATTTTGAAGGACCCCTTCAGGAAATTCCGGTTTTTCCGGTGCCGATGCCCGCCTATGCTGCAGGCCGCAGTCATCCCGAGCCGACACACAATCCCAAGGAGAACCCATGAAACTGTACTTTGCCCCCGGCGCCTGCTCCCTCTCCCCGCATATCGTGCTGCATGAGGCCGGCCTTGCCGCCCAGACCGAGAAGGTGGACCTGGCCAGCAAGAAGACCGCCTCGGGAGCCGATTTCACCCAGGTGAACCCCAAGGGCTACGTCCCCGCCCTGCAACTGGACGACGGCACCGTGCTGACCGAGGGTCCGGCCATCGTCCAGTACCTGGCCGACCAGCGTCCGGCCGCCCGCCTGGCGCCCGAGAACGGTACGCTGCAGCGCTACCAGCTGCAGGAACTGCTGAACTTCATCAGCACCGAGATCCACAAGAGCTACAGCCCGCTGTTCAAGCCGAACAGCACCCCGGAGATGAAGCAGGCCTTCATCGATCTGCTGCAGCGCCGCTACGACACGGTGGAGCAGATGCTGAGCGGCCGCCAGTACATCGCCGGCGACCAGTTCACCGTGGCCGACGCCTATCTCTTCACCGTGACCGGCTGGAGCCGCGTGCTGAAGATCGACCTGCTGTCCTCGCGCCCGAACCTGGCGGCGTACATGGAGCGGGTGGGCGGAAGGCCGGCGGTGCAGAGCGCGATGCGGGCTGAAGGCTTGATCAAGTGAGGTGAGCAGCCGAGAGGGCGGTGATCCCAGCGAGGTTTACCCCTCTCGGCAACTGCTCCTGCGCTGCCCTCCCTTGCGCATCCATGCCCTGTCCCCTATCCCTCTCCCGCAACGGGAGAGGGATTTCAGGGTTCAGAACGCCGGCGGCGGCATCAACTCCTGATCCTGCAGCACGCCGTTGCCGTCCGCATCCATCCGCGTGAAGGCCTCGTCGGCCTGGGCCTGGACCTCGGAGAGCTCCAGCAATCCGTCGCCGTTGGCATCGCGCGGTGCCGGCGGCGGCGTGCCCTGGGCCCGCACCAGGGCCGGCGCGGACTTCAGGCGGTCCTGAGGGATCGCCTGGCCGCCGGGGCCGTCCAGGCGCAGCACGAAGCGCCGCGGCAGGAACTGCCTCTGCTCGGCGGCGTCGAGGTAGCCGTCGGAATTGCGGTCAGCCGCGCGGAAGCGGGCGGCGGCGCCTTCGCGCCATTCGGCCCGGTCCACCTGGCCATCCTCGTTGTAGTCCGCCGGCAGCGGCGGCTGCGCCAGGGCGCCGGCGGAAAGCAGCATGAGGGCCAGCATCAGCAGGCCGGATCCGATGGACAGCTTGATGGTGGGCATGGGGTCGCTCCTATTCGGCGGTGAAGGCGATGCTGCGGGTCTCGCCCGCGTCGACGGTGACATTGCGGCGCTGCTGGAAATCCAGGTCGTTCACGACTGCCGGCTGCTCGTTGTCGGCATTGCAGGTCAGCGCCAGGGTGTAGTCGCCCTCCGGCAGGAAGGCGAAACGGTAGCGGTAGCCTCCGTCGCCGTCGTCGTAGACCGCCGTGGCCGACACCGGCTGCGTGCCGCTGACGCGGCTGCGGGCGTAGTCCACCGGGGTGACGCCGGTCCCCTCGTAGGCATAGACGCTGACCCCGCGCAGCAGGCTACGCCCCTGGCGGCAGTCGGCGTCTTCCACCAGGGCGTTGGCGACCTTGCCGGACACTTCACCCGCATCCTCCGGATCCAGGGCCCGCAGGACCGGGGCCAGGGCATAGTTGCCGTAGGTGGAAAGCTGGTCGTCCAGGGAGAAGCGCAGTTCCAGGTCCAGCAGCAGGCTGGCCTCGTCGTCGTCGCCGACGTCCAGGTCCAGGTCGGCGAACTCCTGGGTCTCGGGCGGCACCACCGGCACCTGGCTGCCGTCGCTGCGGCCGACGTAGGAGCCGTCCTCCGCGAAGACCAGGTGGGCCCCGACGTAGCGGGCGGCGGGAACCTCCTCGCCCTCCACCAGTCTCAGCGTCGAGCCGTTGCGGTACTGCAGCAGGTCGACCTCGCGGTCGAGGTCGAGCGTCACGCGGTTTCCGTCCTCCCTGAGCAGCTGGATGCCGGTCAGGTGCAGCACCACGGACTCGGCCCCGTCGATCGGGCCATCGGTCAGGTCGACATCGAGCTGGGCTTCGCAGGCGGCCAGCAGCGGCAGGCAGGCCAGCAGGGGGATACAGCGTTGCAGCGGCAGGTTGACGGGCATTCGGCGGGGGTCTTCAGGAAACTGGGGCGAAGGTATCGGCCACCGCCTGCCCGGGTCCGCCCCGCATTTGTCGCAATTCGTATCAGGCTGTATCCGGCTCCGGCAAAACCCTTTTTCCCATTCCATTGCGTACTTAGGCTGGTCCGACCATGTCCATGAACCCCAAAGTCCTGCTGGTCGACGACGACGAGCGCCTGCGCAACCTGATCGCCGGATTCCTGGTGAAGCACGGCATCGATGCCGAGGGCGTCGGCACCGCCGCTTCCGCCCAGCGCTACATCCAGCGCGAATCCTATGACCTGGTGGTGCTGGACCTGATGCTGCCCGACGGCGACGGCATCGCCCTGTGCCGCCGCCTGCGCGAGCTGGCGCCCTCGACGCCGGTGATCATGCTGTCGGCGCGCGGCGACGACGTGGACCGCATCATCGGCCTGGAGGTCGGCGCCGACGACTACCTCGGCAAGCCCTGCAACCCGCGCGAGCTGGTGGCCCGCATCCACTCGGTGCTGCGGCGCACGCGGCAGCGCGGCATGCCGGGGCTTCCCGCCACCCGCGAAACGCTGCGCTTCGGCGAGTTCGAGCTGGACCTGTGGAGCCGCGTGCTGAAGCGCGAGGGTGTCCCGGTACGGCTCACCACCGGCGAGTACCAGTTACTGGAGGCACTGGCGCTGAACGCCCGGCGCGTGCTGGGTCGCGACGAGCTGCACCGCATGGTTTCCGGCAACCGCGGCGAGACCCTGTCCCGCTCCATCGACCTGCTGGTGTCGCGGTTGCGCCGCATCCTCGAGCCGGACGCCGCCGAGCCGCGCTACATCCAGACGGTCTGGGGCCGCGGCTACATCTTCGTGCCCGACCATACGGCGGTGACGGCACCGTGAAGGTCAGCCTGCGCAACTGGGTGGGGCTGATCGTGGCGGCGGCGCTGCTCGCCAGCCCCCTGCTCAACTTCGCTCTGCTGCGCCTGTTCCCGCCGCCGGACGACCTGCTGTTCCGCACCCTGCCCGGCCCTCCTCCGCCGCCACCCGGCGAGGAACCGTCGCGGCCTGCGGTGCCAGCCGCCGGCGTGACGAGCATGGCCCGCGTGGGTTTCGTCGGCGCTGCGGGGGGAGGCAGCCTGCTGGGCCTGCCGGCCACCCGTTTCGAGACGCCGCTGCGCACGCGCGTGGAGGTGCTGCGCAGCGACGCGGGCGAGCCGGGCGCACCGCCCGTGGTGCGGCGCTTCAGCGGCGTGGTCTCGCCGGAACACGAGGCGGCGATCAAGGCGATGCGGCGCCACTTCACGCTGATCAACCTCGCCACCATCGGCATCCTGATGCTGGCGGCGGTGCTGCTGCTGTCGCTGTTGCTGCGCCGGCCGGTCCGGCGCCTGCTCGAGGGCATCGGCGACATCGAGCGCGGCGCCGCCCCATCCACCCCTCCCAGCGGCCCGCGCGAGTTCCGGCAGATCGGCGAGGCGCTGCGGCGCATGAGCGTGAAGCTGCGCGGCAGCCTGCGCGAACGCGAACTGATGCTGGCCGGCCTGTCGCACGACATCCGCTCGCCGCTGGCGCGGCTGCAGGCGGCGATCGAACTGCATGCCTCCGACCATCCGGGCGACTTCCGGCCGATGATGGCCGACATCCGCGACATCGACCACATCGTGCACCAGTGCATCGACTTCGTGCGCGACGGGCAGGACGAGCCGCTGGAGAGCCTGGAACTGGATGCCCTGGTGCGCACGGCCCTGCAGCGCCACGAGGGCCTGCAACTGGACCTGGCCTGCGGCGGGCTTCAGGTCGGCGCCCGCCGGCTGGGCCTGCTGCGCCTGATCCGCAACCTGGCCGACAACGCCCTCACCCACGGCCTGGCGCCGGTGCGCGTGGCCACGCGGCGCGACGGCGATGCCCTGCGCCTGAGCGTGGAGGATCACGGGCGCGGCATCGATCCGGGGGAATGGCAACGCCTGATCGAACCCTTCGAGCGGGGCAACCGCGCCCGCGACGGCCGCGGTGCCGGCCTGGGCCTGGCGATCGTCCAGCGCGTGGCCTCCGCGCATGGCGCCCGGGTGGAACTGCGCGAGCGCCGCGGCGATCGCCCGTTCGCGGTGGAACTGTGCCTGCCGCTGACCGCGTGAAAGACTTGGATACGTTTTCATACAAAGCCTTGCAGCCGTAGCGCCGCCGCCCGGGAAATCATGGAGCTCCCCTATTTCCCTGGAGATACCCGATGTCGGCGACCCCGTCCGCGCGCGGCCTGCGCCCTGCCGTACCCGCCCTGCTGCTGTTGCTGCCGGCCCTGCTGGCGGGCTGCGGAGGCGGTGGCGGCGGCGATGACGATCCCGACCTGATCGAGGCCTTCGGGCTCTATGGCCAGGCCGACTACGAGGGCAGCGCCCCCAACCGCGGCGCCACCACGGCCAGCAACACCCTGGCCCAGCCGCTGGGCAACGTCGCCAGCGACGGCACCCGCCTGTTCATCGCCGACACGGCCAACAACCGCATCCTCGGGTTTGCCGCCGTGCCCACCACGCCGGCCACGGCCGCCAGCTTCGTCCTGGGCCAGTCCAGCGCCACTGCCAACACGCCGGCCACGGCGCGCGACCGCCTGGCCCTGCCCGGCGCCGTCTTCACCGGCGAGGGCAAGCTGGTGGTGGCCGACTCCGGCAACAACCGCGTGCTGATCTGGAACACGATCCCCGATTCCGCCGGCGACCTGCCCGACGTGGTCGTGGGCCAGACGGATTTCGTCTCCTCCACCTCCGGCACCAGCGCCACGAACCTGGCCTTCCCGACCGCGGCCGTGATCGCCAACGGACGGCTGGTGGTGGCGGACCAGAACAACAACCGCGTGCTGGTCTGGAACAGCGTACCCACCGCCAACGGCGCCGCCGCGGACCTGGTGCTGGGCCAGCCGGGCTTCACCACGCGCGAGGCCGACGACGAAGCCGACGAGATGAACAAGCCCGCCGGCCTCTGGAGCGACGGCTTCCGCCTGCTGGTGACGGACTCGGGCAACAACCGGGTGCTGTACTGGGCGCTGTTCCCGCAGCAGTCCAGCGCCGACGCCGACTACGTCATGGGCCAGAGCGGCTTCAGCCGCTCCTCGGCGGGCAGCTCGGCTTCGACGCTGCGCGCTCCCTTCGGCGTCGGCTCCGACGGCACCCGCATCTACGTGGCGGACTCCGGCAACAACCGCGTGCTGCGCTACAACGCCTTCCCGCTGGAAAACGGGCTGGCCGCGAGCGAGGTCTACGGCCAGGAGAGCTTCACCTCGGTGACGGCCAACGACGCGGACCAGGACGGCGACAGCGACGACACGCCGGCCAGCACCACGCTGAGCGGCGCATCCGGCGCCTTCATCTACGGTGGCGTGCTCTACGTCAGCGACCGCAACAACAACCGCATCCTGTTCTTCCCGCAGTGAAGCGTTCCGCAATGAGGACGGCGGCGGCTCCGGCCGCCGCCGCGCTCCTGGCGCTGGCAGCCTGCTCCGGCGGCGTCGGTGACGGCCGGCGCCCGGTGAAGATCCAGGTGACGTCTGTCTACGGCGGCGATTCGCTGGACAGCTACGAGTGCGCGGCCGTGCAGCTGACGGCCGTGGCGACCTTCAGCGGCGAGGGCGAGGACACGTTCGAGGCGGTGTCGGAACGCAGCACCTGGACCAGCAACGACACCGGCGTGGCGATCGTCAGCAACGGCGACATCCCGATCCCGGGCGCCACCGGGCTGTACTACGCCCAGGGCACCGTGATCGTGCTGCGGCCCGGCTCGGCGACCATCACCGCGGACTATGCCGGCCTGCGCGCGCAGTACGGCATCAGCGCCACCTCCATCGGCGACCTGAGCATCACGCCCGCTCTCACGCGCATGGCGCCGGAGACCAGCCAGAAATTCAAGCTGGAGACGACGACCGCGGAAAGCAGCGTGGCGCTGGACCTGACCAGCGTGGCGGCCTGGAGCGTGGTCACGGCCGGAGCCCCGGTCGGCATCAGCGGCTCGACGCTGCAGGCCCTGACCGGTCCGGTGGACACCCCCTTCGTCCTGGAGGCCTCGCTGCCGCTCTGCGGCCGCGCGATACGCCGGGAACTGCAGCTGGGGCCGCTGCGCGAGCTGCAGCTCTCCTACGAGCAGGCCCCGGGTGTCGTGCTGCCCCTGGGGTACAGCGAGTACGTCGGCATCCTCGGGCTGTTCGAGGATGCCTCGGCACCGCCGCAGGAACTGGCTGCCCAGGTGACCGGCGAACTGCTGGAGGGTGACGAAGCCGGCTACAGCGAGTCGGCCGATACGGCGGGCCGCCTGATCAAGCCGCTGCAGGCGGATGAGCCTCTGCGGTTCCGCTACACCCTGGAATCCGCCGGGCTGTCCGTGGACACGCGGCCGATCGAGGCCCGCGACCTCGACCTGATGGCCCTGCGCCTGTCGACCGACGACGCGGAGCTGGAGCTGCGGGACAGCCTGCAGGCCCAGGCCCATGGCCTGTTCAGCGACGGCATCGAGCGGCCGATCCGGCACGACCTGAGCTGGAGCAGCCGCGATACCAGCGTCGCCACCGTGGGCGCGGGCATCGAGGGCGGCAAGATCACGGCCACGAGCCTGGAAGGCGACACCGTGATCGACGCAGCGGCCAACGACCTCAGCGGACTCGACGCCGAGATCGCGGTACATACCTATCGCAAGAGGCCGGAATGAAACAAGGGCGGCCATGGCCGCCCTTGTTCATTCCGGCACCGTCCGCTCAGGAGGCGGAGCGCTTCCTCTTCGTGCCGCCGGCCTGCGGCGGCATCGCGGCTGCCAGGGCTTCCTCCATCTCGTTCAGCGCGTCGCCGGTGTAGACCGCCAGCTTCTGCAGGCTGGGGATCGAGTCGCGGCAGCCGGTGAAGCCGACCGCGACGCGGTCGCAGTAACCGACCAGGGTGATGTTCAGGGCGTAGCCGTCGAACAGGATCGACATCGGGTACATCGCCTCCAGCTGCGCGCCGCGAAGGTACAGCGGCACCTTGGAGGCGACGACGTTGGAGACGGTGACGTTGAAGAACGGCGGCACCTTGGACAGGACGCCCGCCATCTGGCCCAGCAGCAGCGGCGACAAGCCCATCATCGTGAACTGCTCCAGGGCCGTCGGCGACAGGCCCAGCAGCTGCTGCTTGGTGACGCTGGTGACCCGATGGATGCGCTGCAGGCGCTTGAGCGGGTCGGTCTGGTCGGTGCCGAAGGGGCAGACGAAGCCGGCCACGGCATTGCCGCCGCCCTTGCCTTCCGGCCGCGGCAGGGCCACCGGGACGGAGGCCAGCAGGGACTTTTCCGGCAGGGCCCCGTTTTCCAGCAGGTAGCGGCGGATGGCGCCGCCGCAGATCGCCAGGGACACGTCGTTGACGGTGGTGCCGGTGGCGCTGCTGATGGCCTTGATGCGCTTGAGGTCCAGCAACTGGGTGCCGAGGCGGCGCTGCTGGCTGATCGCCTGGTTGAGCAGGCTGCGCGGCGTGGTCAGCGCGGCGCGGGTCCCGCCCTCCAGGCCGGGGGCGCTCATCTCCCGCAGCACCTTGATCAGCTCCGGCAGGGTGCGGATCTGGTGGCCGGCGACCTTGAAGGGCTTGGCCAGCCGTGTCTTCCAGGACCTGGGACGCGCCGGCTCGGCCGCCGCCTGTGCCATGGGCCGGCCGGGACCGCTCATGTCGGTCGGGTCCTCGCTGAGCCAGCTGCGCACCATCTTCATGCCGCCCATGCCGTCGATGGCGCAGTGGTGGGCCTTGAAGTAGATCGCGAAGCGGCGGTTCTCCAGTCCCTCGATCAGGTGGGCCTCCCACAGCGGACGGCTCAGGTCCAGGGGATGGGAATGCAGGCGGGCCACCAGCACGCCCAGCTCGCGCTCGCCGCCCGGGTACGGCAGGGCCGAGTGGCGGATGTGGTAATCGATGTCGATGTCGGCCTTGACCCAAGCCGGGGCCAGCTTCGACATCCGGCCACGGGCCAGCTTGCAGTCGAAGGGGTGTGGCATGAAGGGCACGGTGCGCATGTGCTGCAGCAGGTCCCGCAGGAAGTCCGGGGAGGCGTTGTCCGGTAGCCTGAAGGTCAGCAGGCCCCCCACGTGCATCGGGGTGCGCTTGGATTCCATGCGCAGGAAAGATGCGTCGACCGGACTCAGGTACTGCATGCGGGCTCTCCCCCGGATTGTCGTTATCGTGTGCCGCTGAGGCGACGTTCAAGATGCACGATTTCCGGGCGCCCCGCCATACCCGCCTTGCGGGAGACACCCCTAATCTTTTCGGGTGAGGCTAGGCTCAGTCCGGGCCTCTACGGTAGCGTCTGCATTATTCCTAAATAAAAAGTGTGCTGAGGGGAGAATCTGATGGCGAAGCAGGGGTTGGAGGGCGTTCGTACGCGCTGGACCTATGGTCCGAAGCTGCTGGCGGTGTTCCTGGGTGGTGCTGTGGTCCCGGCCTGGGCCGGTTCCTTCGACTTCCTCGGGCTCGAGGGCCAGTACCAGGTGCAGGCGGCCTACTCCGCCGCGATGCGCCTCCACGACCCGGACGACCGCATCATGAACACCGCCCCGGCATCCTCGATCCCCCTGCCGGACTACCTGAAGCTGCCGGAGTCGAACAACTACGACGACGGCGACCGCAACTTCAAGAAGCACTCGCTGGTGAACAATCGCCTGTCGCTGCTCGGCGAGATCCAGCTGAACTATGGCGACTACGGCCTGCTGGTGCGCGGCGACGCCTTCTACGACGACGTCTACCACCGCAGCAACGACAACGACTCGCCGCCGCCGGACCAGCCGGGCGCGACGATCAACAAGACCGAGCTGCCCACCAACCGTTTCAGCGACGCCGCCGAGTACTACGACGGCCAGCGCGCGCGCCTGCTGGACGCCTACGTCTACGGAAGCTGGTACCTGACCGACGAAGCCGCGCTGAACCTGCGCGTGGGCCGCCACATCGCCGCCTGGGGCGAAAGCCTGTTCTTCGCCGGCATCGCGCTGGCCCAGTCCCCGGCGGACGCCACCAAGGCCACCGTGCCGGGCGCGGACGTCAAGAGCATCCTGCTGCCGGTCAACCAGGTGTCGATGCAGCTGGCGCTGAACGACAAGCTGACGATCCTCGGCCAGTACAAGCTGGAGTACAAGCCGACCGAGCTGAACCCGGTGGGCGAGTTCTTCTCGGTGGCCGACGTGGTCGGCCCGGGCGCCGAGTTCATCTACGGCATCGACAACCCGCTGTACCTGTCGCAGCTCAACGACGTCAACCTGCTGTCCGACGACGTGCCCGAGGCGATCGACCTGATCAACCGCCTGCTGCTGCCCAACGTCACGGCCCTGACGCCCATCTACGGCGCCCTGGGCGGCATCCTGGCTCGCCTGGATCCCAACATCACCGATGTGTTCATCCCGGACCTCGAAGCGCTCCAGCCGGCCGGCACCCCGCGCTACATCAACGTGCAGCGCGGGCCGGACGTCCGGCCGAGCGACCATGGCCAGTACGGCGTGGGCATCAAGTACCAGGTCACGCCGAACACCAACCTGGGCCTCTATCACCTGCGCTACCACAACACCACCCCGGCGCCGGTGCAGAACTACGGCTATGCCCTGCTGCTGCCCTCGCCGGTTCCGGGCGGCCCCGACATCACCACCGAGCAGCTGGGCCTGCAGGTGCCGGTGACCTACAACGTGCACTACTTCGACGGCATCCACATGTCGGCGATGAGCTTCTCCACCGCCCTGTTCGGCGCCAACGTCGGCGGCGAGCTGATCTACCGTGACGGCGTGGACGTGCTGGTGGACGTGGACGGTGGCCTGCTGGGTCCGGTGCCCACGCCGGTGCGCGCCAAGGTCGGCCAGGTCAACGTCAACGCCCTGTACGTGATCGGTCCCCAGTACTTCTGGGATGCCCTCACGGTGGTCTCGGACTTCGGCTACAACTGGGTCATCGACCGCGACGAGGGCTGCGGCCCGACCAGCTGCTCCGACAAGCTGACCTACAGCAAGGAAGCGGCGGCCTACTCCTTCCTGTTCATCTTCGACCGCAAGAACATCTTCAACGGCTGGGATCTGCAGGTGCCCGTCACCCACTCCAAGACGGTGCTGGGGCAGTCCTCGCTGCTGTCCGGCTTCGGCTCGCAGATGGGCGAGGACGACTGGCGCGCCAGCATCGGCTTCAACTTCACCTACCTGCAGAAGATCACGCTGGGCGTGAGCTACAGCGGCTACTACGGCACGCCGCACTTCAAGACCAACCCCTATGCCGACCGCGACAACGTCGGCTTCACCGCAAAGTACAACTTCTAACGAGTACGGATGACCCAGCCAGCCCCCCTGGATCCGCAGGAGTTCCGCAAGGCCCTCGGCACCTTCGCCACCGGCGTCACCATCATCACCACCCGCGCGCCGGACGGCTCGCAGGTGGGGCTGACGGCGAACAGCTTCAACTCGGTTTCTCTGAATCCGCCGCTGGTGCTGTGGAGCCTGGCGAACAACTCGCTGAGCCTGGAGGCTTTCCAGAAGGCCGAGAACTGGGCGGTGCATGTGCTGGCCGCAGACCAGGAGCCGCTGTCGACCCGCTTCGCCAAGCGGGGCATCGACAAGTTCGCGGGCATCGACATCGAGCAGGGCCTGGGCGAGGTTCCGCTGCTGCGCGGCTGCAACGCGCGATTCCAGTGCCGCACGGCTTTCCAGTACGAGGGCGGCGACCACGTCATCTTCGTCGGCGAGGTGCTGGCCTTCGACCGCGCCGAGAACGCGCCGCTGGTGTTCCACAGCGGCCGCTACGCACATGCGGCCCACAAGGGCGGCAACCAGCCGCGCAATCCGGCGCTGGCGGGCAGCTTCAACGAGGACTTCCTCGGCTACCTGCTGGGCCGCAGCCACTTCCAGTTCTTCAGCCAGATCCGCAAGGCCCTGGCCGAGGAGAACCTGAGCGACGAGGAGTTCTACCTGCTCTCGACGCTGACGCTGAAGCGCATCATGAGCGCCGACGAACTCGACAATGGCATGTCCAGCGTGCTGGGGGAGCACAGCGACGCCGCCGCCGGCGCACTGATCCGCCGTGGCCTGGCGCGCTCGGTCGGCGGCACCACGGACGCGGAGGGCCCTGCCTTCCAGCTCACCAACGAGGGCAGCGCCCTGGCCCTGCGCCTGATCTCCGCCGCCAAGGCGGTGGAGTCTCAGCTGCTGGAGCGCCTGGCTCCGGGCGAGGCCGCCATGCTCAAGACCCTGCTGCACCGCCTGCTGGGAGCGATCGATCCCGGCTCGGGCCTGCTGTGGCAGACGCCGGACGCCAAGGCGGCGGTACCGACCGGCGCCTGACCGGGAGCGACCGGCAACAAAAAAGCCCGCATCGCGGGCTTTTTTGTTGAAGCGGCCGGTCTACTTCGCGGCCGGGATCTTGAAGGTCATGCGCATGATGGATTCGAGCTGGCTGTCGGAGAACAGCCGGCGCATCACGCCCATGGGCTTGACGTCCTTGCCCAGCAGTTCCATGGGCTTCCACTTCTTCTTGGCCAGGATCTCCAGCGTACCCTGCAGGGCCTGCTCGGGGCTGCTGCCGGTCTTCTCGAGCATGTCGGGCAGCACCTTGCACATCACGCTCTTGAGCGGCTCGTAGACCTTCTGGATCTCGGCCGGCTGCTCGCCCCAGGTCTTGAGGGTGTTGGCATGGGAGTTGGCGGACATCGCCGTGAGCACGCCGCCCGGGATGATGGAGGTGACCTGGATGCCCAGCGGCGCCAGCTCGTGGCGCAGCGTCAGCGTCATGCCGTGGATGGCGTGCTTGGTCATGTTGTACGCGCCGGCGCCGACCGGGTTGGCGATGATGGCCCCCGAGCTGTAGTTGGCGATGCGCGAGCCCGGCGCGTTCTTGCGCAGCAGGGGCAGGAAGGCCTGGATCACGCGCAGCTGGCCGAACATGTTGATGTTGAACAGGCGCTCCACCGCGGCCAGGTCGGCGCCCTCGACGACGCCGACGCCGACATTGGCGACGCCCGCCACGTTCATCAGCAGGTCCAGGCCCTGGCCGTCCAGTTCGCGGGTGACGAACTCGGCGCTGGCGCGCACGGATTCGGTCTTGGAGACGTCCTGGTCGACGACGACGATGTTGCCCTCGGTCTTCAGGTCGGTGGGCGCGCCGGGGAGCACGCCGGCGAACACCTTCCAGCCCTGCCCGGCGAGCGCCTTGGTGAGCAGGTTGGCCTGGCCGACGTTGGCGCCGGTGATGAATGCGGTCTTCATGTTTTCGGTCCTTGGAAAAAAACAGGGCGGCTTTTCAGCCGCCCCGGTTCGACGATGCGAGCCTTCAGTGGCCGCCGCGGGCGGCCGCTTCCGGCGTGAACATGGCCGGGGTCAGCGGCACGTTGATGCGCCACCAGTCCTTGCCGCGCTCGTTGGTCAGGTAGCCGGCCTCGTAGGCGCCGGAGGTCAGGTCGTGATAGATCGACGCGCCGCGGTGCCAGGTGGCGGATTCCTGCGAGTAGAAGTAGTTCACGAAGGCGACGCGCCAGAGCTGGCCGCGGCCGTCCTGGTTGTCGGCCCAGAGGGCGATCCAGGAGTCTTCGTCCGCATACAGCGTGCGCTTGGAGTAGATGTGGCGCATGCCGGACTTCAGCGAGCCTTCCACCACCCAGACGCGATGCAGCTCATAGCGCACGTAGTCGGGATTCACGGTGTTCGGCTTGATGATGTCCGAGTACTTCAGGGCCGGGTCGTTGATCTTGAAGTTGTGGTACGGGACGTACACTTCCTTCTTGCCGACCAGCTTCCAGGTGTAGCGCTCCGGGGAGCCGTTGAAGACGTAGTCGTCGTCGACGGTGCGCAGGCCGGCGGGCGGAACCGGGTAGTCGCAGCAGACTTCCGGCGCCTGGCGCACGCGGCGGATGCCGGGCTGGTACTGCCAGGACTGCGTGGCGTCGTTGCTGAAGTTGTTCGGCTGGTAGCCGACGGCGACGAAGCCCTTGTCACGCTCCGGCAGCAGGTAGCCGGTGTAGAAGTAGGCATTGATCTTGTCGGTGTACGAGCCGCGCTTGGCCGGGTTGTTGCCCGGGTTCATGGTCATGAACTTGTTGCGGCCCCAGGCAATGCTGCCGTTGGCGTAGACGTCGGCGATGTCGCAGACGGCCTGTTCGGTGTAGGCGCGATGCGGGTTGATGATGTTCCACACCGCTTCCGAGCCGTTGGTCGGGAACGGGAACGGGATGGCGCCGCTGATGCCGGTGGTGCCCAGGCCGTCGTCGACCACCTCGGCGGTGACGGCGTTCTTCTTGACCGTGTCGCAGACCCAGGGCTTGTGCCCGAAGTCGCGGTGGCTCTGGTACACGTTCATCTTGTAGGACTGCGGATACTTCTTGAACAGGGCCTTCTGGCCCTCGGTCAGCTTGTCCGCGTACTTGCTGTAGTTCTGCGCCGTGATGGTGAACAGCGGCTTCTCGTCCTTGTAGGGGCCCGGCTCATAGCCGTAGGGCTTGGTCTGGCCCGGCCAGGTGCCCACCCACTTGCCGCTGTACTCGGGAATGGTTCCGTCCTTGTTGGCGGCCTTCTCGGCACCCATGCAGGTGAACTTGGGACCAGCCAGCTCGGCAGCCTTTTCGGCCGAGACCTTGGCGGAAGCGCTCTGGGCCGACAGGCCGGCCATCGTGGCCAGCAGGAACGACGCCAGTACGGGTTTGAATTTCATCCAATATCCTCCAGATAACGCGGGGAACGTTTCGTCCCCTTCGAGTTCGTGTCAGCCCGGGTACAGCCACTCGAATCATAGTTCGTAGTGCTGCGCCATGTTATTGCACACCCCTTTTTGTGCCTCGTCCGAACCGACTACTTCTGCACTGCAACATGGCACCGGGGTGGCGGCCTGACATCGGACTGCCATCCCCTGGCCGGCGTTCCCGCTTGCATCCGCGCCACGGCTGGGCGAGCCTGCCGGCCATGAGCCTGATCCTCCCCGACGACCATGGCGGTCCGCTGACGCAGCGGATCGAAGCCTCCACCGCCACCCTGGGCGAAGGCATGCGCATCGCGCGCGCCCTGCCCACGCGCCAGCGCCGCCTCGTCGGCGCCTGGTGCTTCCTGGACCACTTCGGCCCCACCGATGTCTCGACCGGCAAGGGCATGCGCGTAGGCCCGCACCCGCATATCGGCCTGCAGACGGTGACCTGGCTGCTGGAAGGCGAGATCCTGCATCGCGACAGCCTCGGCAGCCTCTGCCCGATCAAGCCCGGCCAGCTCAACCTGATGACTGCCGGCCGCGGCATCTGCCATTCCGAGGAGTCGCCGGTCCCCCGGCCCGCCGGCATGCATGGCGCGCAGTTCTGGATCGCCCTGCCCGAGGCGCGCCGCCACGGCGAGCCTGCCTTCGCCCATCACCCCCAGTTGCCGCAGGTACAGCGCGACGGCTTCCGGGTCAGCGTGCTGGCCGGCACCGCCCTGGGCGAACGCTCCCCCGCCGAGATCCACACGCCACTGGTGGGCCTGGAGCTGCGCAGCACGGACGCGGCGGGAACGCAGTTCCCGCTCGACCCGGGCTTCGAGTACGCCGCGCTGGTACTGCAGGGCAGCGTGAAGGTACGCGACGAAATCCTGGCCCCCGGCACCCTGCTCTACCTCGGCCAGGGCTGCGACTCCCTGGCCCTGCGCTGCGATGCGCCCGCGGTGATGCTGCTGATCGGCGGCGAGCCGATGCAGGAGGCACCGCTGATGTGGTGGAACTTCGTGGCGCGGACCAAGGACGAGCTGACGCAGGCCTGCCGCGACTGGAATGCGCAGGCGGAGTACTTCGGGAAGGTAACGGGATATGACGGCGCGCGGCTGGTGGCGCCATTGCCGCCTTGGGCGATTCAAGGCGCTTAGACAATGCCTAAATGGCATTGTCTGCCTTGAATCGCGGGCGGCCATGGAATGTTTGGCCCCGCTGAGGCATGACCCCATGTCATGCCGAAGTAAGCCAAACATGCCCCGGGGATCCATCAGATCGCTGCTGTCCCGCCATGGATGGCGCCCCGCTGTAGTGCTTTCAGCGCTGCCGCGGCGTACCGTGATGGCTCTTGCCCCGCGGGCGGCTTCACGGCATTCGTGATCATGCGGCAGCGGAACTCTGCCACCGATGGCGACCCGAAGAATGCATTCACCCTTCGACAGGCTCGGGGCGAACGGTTGCGCTGACGCTGCCGCCCTGCACAGAAACCCTCTCCCCTGCCCCTCTCCCGCAGGCGGGCGAGGGAATCAAATCCGTGACGCAGAAATCAGCCGGCCTTCTCTCCAGCATGCCCTCACCTCCACCTGCGCCAGCGCGTTGCGCGCCACGCCCCAGGGCTGCGTCAGCAGGCACAGGTCCGCCGCCGCTCCCACCGCCAGCTTCGGTGCCGCAGTGCCCGGCGCCTCCAGCGGCGAGGTGAACAGCGCCAGCGCCTGCTCCGGCGTCAAGGCCTCCCTTCCCGCCACCGGTTGTCCCGCGGCCGTCCGCCGCTGCACCGCGGCATCCATCGCTGCCCAGGGATCGGCATCGCCGTAGGGAGCGTCGGAGCTGCCGGCGAGGCGGATGCCGCGATCCAGGATGCCACGCAGGCGATACAGCCAGGGCTGGTCGATCGCCTCCACGTCGCGCAGGTAGGCATCGCCGCGCGTGGCGATGAAGCCGGGCTGCGTCACCACGGCGAGCCGCAGCTCGGCGACCTGCTCCAGCAGCTCCGGCGGACAGACCGAGGCGTGCTCGATGCGGTCGCCCTGACGGACGCCGGCTTCCTGCAGCGCCGCCAGGGCAAAGGCGAGATCCACGCGGCTGACGCAGTGGAAGGCGACGCCGCGGCCGGCGGCATGCGCGGCGCGGATATCGGCGCACAGCACATCGAAGTCCGGCAGTTCATGATCGTGCAGGTGGAACTTGCGTTCGCCGCGCTGCAATCCAGGCCGGTCCGCCGCCGCATCGAGCCCGGCGTTGCCCATCACGCGCAACGACTGCAGGAGATCGCCGCGCTGCTGCGCCTCGGCGAATGCCGTCCAGGCCGCCATGTCGTTGTCATGGCTGGTATCGCAAAGGCCAGTGACGCCGCGGCTGGCGAACCAGCGGCTGACCTCGCCCAGCGCGGGACGGCGGCCGCCGATGCGCGCACGCAGCCAGGCATCCGCATCGTAGAGACGCCCCGTGGCCCGTCCCTCGCGGCGCTCCAGGGGATCATCGGCAGACTCCTCGACCAAGGCCAATGCGGCGGAGTTCAGCAGCCAGAGCCGGCCGCTGCGATGCTGCAGGCGCAATGGGCGCTCCGGCACGGCAAGGTCGAGCCAGGAGCGGTCGACGTCGCCGGCCACCGACTCGTGGTAGCCGACGCCGCGCAGCCATTCTCCCGGCGCCCCCGCGATATCGGCCTTGCGCAGGGCTTCGGCCAGCGCGTCGGCACCAGCCACGGCCGGCGGGCCGCAATCCACCGAGGCACGCGCGGCGGCCAGGGCATGCAGATGCAGGTGGTGATCCCTGAGCCCCGGCAGCAGGACGCCACCGGCGGCATCGAGCACCGGCTCGCCGGGCTCGGCTGGCAAGCCCTCGGATATCTCGGCGATGCGGCCTTCGCGCAGGCGCAGATCCACGCGCAGGCCATCCAGTTCGGCGCGGCGGATCAGCATGCGGCCCACTCCGCGATCACTTCGGCAGTGTGGGCGCCAAGCGCGGGCGCAGCACCGATGGGGATGCGGGCCTGCGGCATGCGGGCACCGCCATCGGCCATGGCGCGCCCGGTCCACTCGCGCTGGCGCGCACGCAGGACTTCATCGCCATCCGGCAGATCGAATTGCAGGCAGTGGCGCACCACGTCGCGCAGCGCCAGGGACACCAGCCTGCCGCCACCCGCCTGCCAGCCCGCCCAGGCCGCCAGCGCGGCATGGAGGCCCGTGAGCGGATCGGCGATGGCGTCGCCGACGATCAGCGCCTGCCCGGTGACTCGATGCAGGGTGTCGCTGAGTCCTGCCGCCACCGCGGCATCGTCGCCATAGGCGATCCACTGCTCCTGCGGATCGCCACGGCCGTAGCCGCTGAGGCTGATCCAGGTCAGGCCGTGTTCGCGCGCGAGGGCCTCCGCGTCGAAGCCCATCTGCCGCAGCGCACGCGGGCGCGAGGCTTCGATGACGATGTCGGCGGCCGTCATGAGGCGGCGCAACTGCGCCCGGCCCTCGCCGCTGCGCAGGTCCAGCGCCACGCTGCGCTTGCCGGCGTTCATCAGGTCGAAGAAGGCCGGCGGGCCGTTGCGCGCACCGTCGGGGCGCTGGGTGCTTTCCAGCTTCACCACGTCCGCGCCAAGCCGCTGCAGCAGGTGTCCGCAGAGGGGTCCGGCCCAGAGCGAGGAGAGGTCGAGGACGCGAGGCGCACGCTCGCGCACGTCGGACGCCCGCGCCGTGAATCCACGCAGCCAGGGGCGGTCCTCCCGCTCCGGCTGCGCATCGGCCAGCGCCAGCCCGAGCAGGCGCCCCTGCTCGATCAGCGGCCCCACCGGGCGCTCGCAGACGGCCGCAGCCAGGCCCTCCCAATCCGGCGCCGGTTCCATCTCCAGCCAGGCGGGCAGCAGCTCCCAGTCGTCGTCGCGAGCCAGGTTCAGGGCGAACCAGCCGTCGGCGGCCTGCAGCAGTCGGCAGGCCCCGCCGGGGGAGGCCGCCCCCTGGCGCCGATGGCCCGCGATGGCCGCGCGCTCGGCCAGCAGCGCCGCGGCATCGATGCCGTCGAGGGCACCTGCCGGGGCGAGTGCCGACAACGCGGCCAAGGTACCGTCGGCACAGGCGGCCAGCGGCGCGGGAAACATCAGGGGGGCATCGGGCGTGCCGGTCAGCGCCATCAGGCCGCTGCGCGACCAGCGCAGGGCGGGATGCTCCGCGGGCACGGCCAGCGGCGCGTGTGCCGGCCGGCCCAGCTGGGCCAGCAGGCGTTCGGCATAGGCCACTGCAACGGAGTCATCGCGCTCGGACATGGCGCGCAGTACAGCAGACGCGGCGCGGCGGCGCTACGCGGGCAAGCGGCTCAGGCGGCCTTGCGCTGCCGGGCCAGTTCCTCGGCGCGCTTCTGCAGGGCCGCGGTCATGCCGGCGAAGCCGGCCTGCAGCTTGCCGCCCAGCAGGCCCACCACGACCGGATGCAGCCAGCCCTTGAGGTGGAAGTAGGAACGGTAGCGCGTACGGCCGGGACCGATGGCCTCGACGTCGTGCGAGCGCTGGCTCGACAGGGCGTTCAGCGGCACCGGCTTCATGCGGTAGGCGAAGCGCTTGCCCGGCACGAACTCGGTGACCCACTCGCGCTGGGCTTGCGGCCTGGCCAGCAGCTTGACCTGCATGTCGATGGGATCGCCCGGCTTGAACGAGGTCTGCAGCTCGACCTGGAAGGGGTTCCATTCGGGGTAGCGCGCGACGTCCGTGATCACTTCCCAGACCACGTCGGCAGGGGCGGCGATCTCGATGACTTTTTCGATGACGAAGGGCATTTATGGATCTCAGGCGGCTTTCTGCACGAATTCCTGGCGGATGATGCGGCGCAGGACCTTGCCCAGTTCGTTGTAGGGCAGCGCATCCTTGAACACGATGGCCTGCGGCACGCGCGAGGAGCGCAGCTTGTTCTTCACCAGTTCCTGCAGCTCGGCGACGCTGGCGCTGGCGCCGGCCTTGAGCACGACGGCGGCGGCGACACCCTCGCCCCACTGCTCGTCGGGCATGGCGACCACGGCGACGTCGGCCACGGCCGGGTGGCCCAGCAGCACGTCCTCGATCTCGCCCGGGGAGATGTTCTCGCCGCCGCGCACGATCACGTCATCGGCACGGCCGTCGAGGAAGAGGTAGCCCTCGGCGTCGAGGTAGCCGCGATCCTTGGTCGGGAACCAGCCGTCGGCGTCGAGCTGGCTGCCCAGCGACAGGTACTCGCCGGAGACCTGCGGGCCGCGCACGAAGACCAGGCCCGCTTCCTCGGGGCCCAGCACCTTGCCGGACTCGTCGCGGATCTCGATCTCGACCGCACCGGGCTTGCCCACGGAAGCGAGGCGGCGCTGCACGGCGGGATCGCTGCTGGCGGCGGCGGCGCGGTGGTCGTCCGGGCCCAGCACGGCGATGGTGGAACTGGTCTCGGTCAGGCCGTAGGCATTGGTGAAATCCACCGTCGGAAACAGCTGCATGGCCTTGGCGATGGTGGAGAGCGGCATCTTGCCGCCACCATAGGCCAGGGCGCGCAGTGCCGGCAGGTTCGGCTGCGTGCCGCTGTCGACGAGGTGATCGACGATGCGCTGCAGCATCGTGGGCACCAGGAAGGCGTTGCTGACGCTGTTCTCGCGACAGGCGTCGAGCCAGGCGGCAGCCTCGAAGTTCTCCATCTGCACCATGCGGCGGCAGGCGTAGGTGGAGCTGAGCACCGCCGAGATGCCGGCGATGTGGTACGGCGGCACGGTGACGACGATGGCGTCGTCCTCCTCGGCCGCGGCGAATTCCACGGTGCCGACGATGTAGGACATCAGGTTCTCGTGACGCAGGATCGCGGCCTTGGGCTCGCCGGTGGTGCCGCTGGTGAACAGCTGCACGGCGATGGCGCGCGGATCCTCGGCCGGCTGCGGCAGTTCGTCGCCGCCTTCGGGCAGGGCCAGGAACGCGGCGCGGTCGATCACCTCGATGTCGGCGCGCTTCTCGATCCTGCCGCTGAAGTCGGCGCTGGTGACCAGCACCGCCGGGGCGACGCGCGCCAGCAGCTTGTTGATCTCGGCCGGCGTCAGGCGGTAGTTGAGCGGCACGTAGGGAATGCCGGCGTAGGCGGCGCCGAACAGGGCCACGGGGGCGGCCGGACTGTTGACGTCCAGCAGGGCCACGTAGGCCGCGCCGCTGGCCTTGAAGCGGCGCGCGGCGCGCCAGGCTGCCTCGCGCAGCTCGGCATAGGTGTAGCGCTGGCCGCCGGAGACGACGCCGATGCGGTCGCCGAAGGCTTCGGCGGCCATGTCGAGGATGGTGGAGATGTTCATGGGAAGCCGGGAATCGGGAATCGGGAATGGGGAATCGATAAAGACGGGGTCATGGGAAATGCGAACCTGTGGCTTCTACGATTCCCGATTCCCCACTCCCGATTCCCGTCTTTTCAGTCCGAAGACGGCAGCTGCTTGGCCTGCTTGATCTCCAGCGCGGTGCCGTCCAGCGACAGCGTGCCCTTGCCGCCCTTGGTGCAGAGCAGCTCCAGGGACTCGTCGGCATTGACGTAGCGCTTGCCGATCAGGGTCTCGCCGGACAGGGCCGGGTCCAGCGCGCCGCCGGCCGGGGCGGCCGTCGTGGCACCCACCATGTCGGCGCCGCCGCAGCGCAGCTCGAACTCACCGGCCGGGGCCTTGACCACCATCACCTGGGTGTCGCAGACCGTGCTCTTGAAGCGAGCGCCTGCCTTGAGTGCCGTCTTTGCCATCTTTGTCTCCAGCGTCAATCCGTTATGCGAATACAGGGGGGCCCGCCAGCGGCGGCCGATAGGGGTGAACTTTAGTCCAGCGGCGGGGAGAGTACCCCGTCCACTTGAGTGAGTCCGGCTTACCGCCCGGACGGTCCCGGCGGCCTTCAGCCGCCGGCGCGCTCGGACTGGATTTCCACCACGGCGCGGATCCACAGCGACAGGCGCTCGAACAGGCCGTCGCGCGAGGGGAACAGGAAATGGCTGTGGCCGGCTTCCTTGAGGATGTGCAGGGTCACGTCGCGCGACTTGTGGAAGGCCGCGGGAATCTGGTGGGTGGGGCCGGCCATGTCGCGCTCGCCCAGGCCCAGGAAGATCGGCACCTCGATCTGCGCCGCCTCGGGGGCGACGTTGCCCGGCAGCATCGACATGAAGGCCGGCACCGGCAGCAGGGGGCCGCGGGCCGCCTTGATCGCCTCCACCGCGCGCGGGTCGGCGTTGCCGCCGGCGTAGATGGCATTGGACTGGCCATTGGCGCGGATGACGGGATAGGGCTCCACGAACATCTTCTTCGCCAGGCGCGGCAGCTGCGCGCGCACCGCGGCAGGGTCTGCCGCCAGCTCGCGCGCCTCGGGCGGCAGGTATTCCGGCAGGCCGCGGGTGGAGAAGCCCAGCAGCACGATGCCGGCGTGCTGCTTCGCATGGGCCTGCTGCAGCACGGTCATCATCGCGCCCATGGAGTGGCCCACCCCCAGGCTCAGCAGGTGCGGCAGGCGCGGGATGCCCGGGACGAGGCTGCCCTCGCGCAGGCGGCGCAGCACCACGTCGGTGGCCTGGCTGTTGGCCCGGGCCAGCAGGTCGGCGGTCAGCAGGTAGCCGTCCTCGGGGCGGTCGCTGTCGCCCATGCCGAGATGGTCCATGGTGACGACGATGAAGCCGCGCGCGCTCATCTGGCGCGCGAAACTGAAGCTGCCGTCGCCGTCCGGGGGCACCAGGTCGTAGTAGCGGCGGTTCATGCCGCCGCCGGGCAGGCAGACCAGCACCACCGGCGGCGAACGCAGGCTGCGGAAATCCGGCGTGTGCACGTCCACGGCGATGCGCGCGGACGGCAGCTCCGGCAGCTCGATGCCGGACTCGACGCGCAGGCTGGCGCCGTACTCGGAATGGGTCAGCATGGTCATCTGTCGGGAACTCAGGCTTCGAGGTAGAGCTTGCCGTCCGCCTCGGTCACGTTGAAGGTCTTCAGCGGCGCCGGCTTGCGGCCGGCGGCGACCAGGGCGCGGCTCCAGGCCGGCAGCGGCAGCCCGGCCACGGAATTGACCCAATCCAGGTTCTCGCCGGTGCAGGCGTCGAAGCGCGAGCCATGCCAGGGACAGCGGATGGTGCCATGCTCGACCCTGCCACGCGTCATCGGCAGGTTGAAGTGCGGACAGCGGTTCTCGACGGCGCAGGCACGCCCCGCCACCCGCGTCAGCAGCAGCGAGCGCCCCTCGGCGCTCACCGCATGCAGCCGTCCCTCCTGGACCTCCCCCGAGGCTGCCAGTTCGACACGACTCATCGCACCGCTCCCTGCGGGCCCTGCCCGCCCCAAAGCTCAGTCGACGCTGAGGACCGCTCCCGCCATGCCGGAGGACACCAGCACGTTGGTGACGCTCTTCACCTGGTTGACCGAGGTGCCGCGGATCTGGCGCACGCCCTCGGCCATGCTGTTCATGCCGTGAATATACGCCTCTCCGAGCAGGCCGCCATGGGTGTTCGTCGGCAGGATGCCGTCGATGGCCAGCGCCCCGGACTTGACGAAGTCCTTGCCCTCGCCCGGCTTGCAGAAACCGAAGCCTTCCAGCTGCAGCAGCACGTGCGGCGTGAAGGCGTCATAGATCATCGCCGCCTGCATGTCCTTGGGCCCGAGGCCCACCATGTCCCACAGGCGCCCGGCCACGCCCTGCGCCTCGGGCATCACGGTGAGGTCTTCGTGGTAGTAGTTGGAGATCACTTCCACGTTGTAGGGGATCGACTGCGTGGCACCGAGGATGCGCACCGGCTTCTGCTTGAGGTCGCGCGCGCGCTCCAGGCTGGTGACCAGGATGGCCTGGCCGCCGTCGCTTTCCTGGCAGCAGTCCAGCATGCGCAGCAGCGGCTCCATGATCCACTTGGAGTTCTGGTGGTCTTCCAGGGTGATCGGCTTGTTGTAGAACCAGGCCTTGGGATTGGTGGCGGCGTACTGGCGCTGCTGCACCGAGATCAGGCCCAGGTCGCGGTTGGTGACGCCGTACTTGTGCATGTAGCGCTGCGCCTGCAGCGCGCCCCAGCTGGCCGGGGTCATGGCGCCGAAGGGCACGCACCACAGCAGCGAGCCGGTGCCGTTGCCCGACTGGTAGTTGGTGGTGTTGGTCGGGTTCTGGCCGAAGCGGTACTGGCTGCGCTCGTTCATCGCGCGCCAGATCAGCACGTTCTTGCACAGGCCGGCGTTGACCATCGCCATGGCCTGGTAGATGGTGCCGGCCGCGGCGGCGCCGCCGCCGGGAATGCGGGTGGTATAGGCCAGGTCCTTCACGCCCAGGCAACGCGCGAGCATCATCTCGTCGCTGTTGTCGATGGTGAAGGTGATCATGCCGTCGATGTCGTGCGGGCTGATGCCGGCGTCGTCGCAGGCGGCCTTGGCGCACTCGGCGGCCAGCTGCAGCTCGCTGCGGCCGGATTCCTTGGAAAATTCGGTGGCGCCGATGCCGGCGATGGCGGCTTCGGTGAATTGGCGTGCCATGTCGGGTCCCTTACTTCTTGACGGGCCGGAACACCGGCACCTTGTGGTTGTTCATCGTGGGCTCGAAGGTGACTTCGACCGGCATGTCCTGCACCACCTCGTCGTAGGCCACGCCGACGACGTTGGAGACGAAGCGGGTGCCTTCCTCCAGCTCGATCACGGCGATGATCGGGGCTTCCTTGAAGCCGAACGGAGGCGGATGGCGGGCGATGGCCCAGGAATGCACCTTGCCCTTGCCGGACAGGGGCACTTCCTCGCGCTTCAGGCTGAAGCACTTGGGGCACATCGGCCGGGGCGGGAAGCGGAACTCGCCGCAGTCGCCGCACTTCTGGCCGAGGAACAGCTCCTTGTCGGCGCCCTCCCAGAAGAACTTGGCGTCGAGCGTGACGATCGGCGGGATGCGGGTGGGCTTGGGTGCGGCGGGCGCCGCAGGCTGTTCTGGCGTGCTCATGAGTCCCCTCAGGTTTGCATGGACCTTACAGGGGGTAAAGCTTGGGGGGCCTGCCTCAAATGGGTGAGGACACCCCGTAGCAGCCCGCTTGCTGGCGACGCTGGCCTTGCAGTCGCCAGCAAGCGGGCTCCTACAGGGCAAGAAGCTGCGGCAATCAGGGCTCCTTGAGCATCGCCAGCACGGTCTGCTGGATGCGCTGCAGGTAGCGGGGCGTATTGCGCACCTTCTGCTCGAACACCCGCTCGATGGTCAGGCCGGTCAGGAAGCAGTGGGCGAAGGTCAGGACCTCGCGTGCGCGGGCCTCGTCCAGCCTGACGTCGGCGAAGATCTCGCGCAGCGACACCAGGGGATCGCGGCTGAAGCGGTCCTCCCAGTTGGGCGGCGCCTCCTCGTGGAAGCCGCGGGTGGCGAGCAGGATCTCCAGCATCGCCAGGTAGGCGTCGTCCTGGTAGTGCGCCCACATGGTCTCGAGGAAGCCCTCCACCCGCTGGGCCAGCGAACCTGCCCGCAGGGCCGGATCGGCCATGCGCTGGGCGAAGCGCTCGTGGGCCAGGTTCATCACCGCGTCGAGGATTTCCTCCTTGTTCCCGAAATGGTGCTGCGCGGCTCCCCAGGTGATGCCGGCGCGCTCGGCGATGCGGCTGGAGGAGGCATGCGAGTAGCCCCCCTCCTTGATCAGCGAGATCACCGCGGAAATGATCTTTTCCCGGGTGCGCTGCGTCTTCAGCGCCTGCTTGCCCAGCGGCGCGGCCGGTCCTTCCGGCGAGGCTTTCCGGCGCTTGCCGGCTACGGCGTCACTGCACATGCGTGTTCTGCGGCCAGGAATCCGAAGGTCATGGCCGGCCCCAGGGTGGCGCCGGCACCCGGATAGTATCGCCCAGTCACCGAGGCGGCGCAGTTGCCGATGGCGTACAGCCCCCGCAGCGGAGCGCCATTGCCATCCAGGACCCGTCCGTGCTCGTCGGTCTTCAGGCCGCCCTTGGTGCCGATGTCGCCGGGATGGATCTCCATGCCATAGAACGGCCCCTCGGCCACCGGCGCCAGGCAGGGGTTGGGCTGGATGCGCACGTCGCCGTAGAGCAGGTCGTAGGGGTTCTCGCCGCGCTGGTAGTCGCCGTCCTTGCCGGCGGCGGCAAAGCCGTTGAAGCGTGCCACGGTGGCTTCCAGGCCGGCCGCGTCCACCCCCAGCCGCGCCGCCAGCTCCGCCAGCGTGGCGCCGCGCCTGAGCAGGCGCTCCTGCCGCGGCTGCAGCCAGTTCAGGCGCATGCCGCCCGGCAGCAGGGGGCCGTAGGGGTACTCGCGCTTGTAGCGGGCATCGAACACGATGTAGGCCGGCAGGTTGCCCGGCCGGTACATGGCCTGCACCGCGGTGGTATAGGCCACCGACTCGTTGAAGAAACGCTGGCCGGCCAGGTTGACCACGATGGCGCCTGGCATGGAGCGCTCGGTGAACAGCATGCGCGCGCGGTCCTCGTCGGGCAGGCGGATCGTGGGCCCCCACCAGGCCTCGTCCATCAGCGCCGTGGCCGCGCCGAGCTTCTGCGCCGCCAGCAGCATGTCGCCGGTGTTGTGGGGATTGGCGGCGGACCAGCGCGTGTCGCTCGGCGCCGGCAGATGGCGCTGGCGCAGCTCCTGGTTGTGCTCGAAGCCGCCGCTGCCGAGGATCACGGCCTTGCGCGCCTTCACGCGCAGCAGGCGGCCCTGCTGCCGTACGGTGGCACCGGCCACCCCACCCTGCCCGTCCGGCAGCAGGTCCACCGCCGGCGCGGACAGCCAGACCGGCACGCCGGCATCGAGCAGGGAATGGCGCAGGCGCGCGACCAGGGCGTTGCCCATGGTCAGGCGGCGCGAGCGCCGCGAGAACAGGCGCCAGGGCAGGTCCAGGAAGTAGCCCAGCGCCAGCTTCAGCAGCAGCCTGAACCAGCCCGGCGACTTGGACAGCAGGATGGCGCCCTCGGTGTTGGTGTAGCCCATCAGGCCCATCACGCGGGTCTGGCGATGCGGCTCCTGCAGCCTGGAGAAATCGTCGCCGAGCAGCCGCGCGTCATACGGCAGCGGATCGACCGAACGCCCGCCGGGCTTGGCCCCGGCCAGGTGCTGGTAGTAGTCCGCGTAGTAGGACATGGCCTGGAACTCCACGCGGCTGTGGTCCACCAGCCAGCGCAGCATGCGCCGGCCATTGGCGACATAGGCACGGACATTGGCCTCCGGCACGTCCTCGCCGGTCAGCGCGCGCATATAGCCCAGGGCCTCTTCCTCGCTGTCGGGGATGCTGCAGCCCGGCATCAGGTGGTTGGCGGGAATCCACAGGCCGCCGCCGGAGGTGGCGGAGGTGCCGCCGTAGTGGCTGCCCTTCTCCACCATCAGGACTTTCGCGCCCGCCTGGGCGGCGCGCAGCGCGGCGGTCATGGCGCCGGCGCCGGTGCCGACGACCAGGATGTCGGTTTCGTGGTCCCAGGAGGTGTTGGATATTGCAGTCATGTCGGCTTTTTCGGGTGCGTCGATGAAGTTCATCGCTACTGCAGCGTGAACGCGACGATCGCATCGCCGGTCCTGGTCCCCAGCGCGCCATGGCCGCCGGCGCCGATCACCAGGTACTGCCTGCCGCCAGCCTTGTAGGTCATCGGCGCGGCATGCGCGGCGAAGGGCAGCTCGTGGCGCCACAGTTCGTTGCCGCTGTCCATGTCGAAGGCGCGCAGGTACTGGTCCATCGCGGCGGCGATGAAGGCGATGCCGCCGGCGGTCTGCAGCGAGCTGCCGGAATTGGGCGTGCCCAGTTCCCAGCGGTCGCCGAAGGGCGCCATGCCGTGCAGGTTGCCCAATGGCCGATCCCAGAGCTTGTTGCCGCTGTCCAGGTCGATGGCCACCAGCCGGCCCCAGGGCGGCGCGATGCAGGGCGTCTTCAGCGGCGACAGGAAGGGCGCGCGCACGGTGACGTAGGGCGTGCCTTCCTGCGGGTGCATGCCGACCAGGTCGGTGGCGCCGGTGGCGCCGCGGTAGTCCTTGCGCGGCACGGCCTGGATCGTGAACGGCGCGGCCTGCAGGTTGACCAGCAGGCGGTTGCGCAGCGGGTCCACCGACACCGAGCCCCAGTTGATGCCGCCGCCCAGGCCCGGGTACTGCAGCGAACCCCTCAGCGAGGGCGGCGTGAACACACCCTGGTAGTCCAGCGCGTCGAAGGCCTGCTGGCACTTGCCCCTGTCCCAGAACGTGAGCCCCCACAGGTCGTCTCGCGTCAGCTTCAAGGGATGCAGCGGCGCGGGCCGGGTCGGGAAGGGCTGTGTCGGCGAGGTCTTCTCGCCGGGCAGCGTGGACGCGGGGACCTTGCGCTCCTCCACCGGGAACAGCGGCTCGCCGGTCAGGCGGTTGAGCACGAAGACGAAGCCGAGCTTGGTCGCCGCCACCAGGGCCGGCACCGGCTTGCCGCCGACACGCGCGGTGAACAGCACCGGCTGGGCGGCGACGTCGTAGTCCCAGACGTCGTGGTGCACGGTCTGGAAGCGCCAGCGCAGCGCACCGGTGTCGGCTTCGAGCGCGACGATGGACGAGGCGAAGTAGTCCAGGCCATGACGCTCCGCGCCGCCGTAGTGGTCGGGAGCCGCGTTGCCGGTGGGCGCGAACAACAGGCCATTCTCCGGGTCGGCCGACATCAGCGCCCAGACGTTCGGCGTGCCCGGGGTCAGCGTGCCCCCCTGCTTCACCTGCTCCGCCGTCACCGCCGGCACGCCGGGCGGCACCGGGTCCCAGACCCACTTCAGCTCGCCCGTGCGCGCATCGAAGGCGCGCAGGGCGCCGCCGGGGGCGGTGATGCGCTGGCCGTCCTTGACGAAGGCGCCGGTGACGACGCGGTCGCCGACCACCTGCGGCGGCGAGGTCATGTAGTACTCGGCCAACCCGACCTTGCCCAGGCCCTGCAGCAGGTTGACCTCGCCCTTCACGCCGAAGTCCTCGCAGCGCCTGCCGCTGCGGGCATCCATGGCGATCAGGCGCGCATCGACCGTACCGGTGTAGATGCGCTCGGCGCAGGCGGCGCCGGACCTGGGCTGGGCATCGCGCCAGTACGCGACACCGCGGCAGGTGGGCGCATAGACGCCGTCGAGCTTCACCTTCGGGTCGAAGCGCCATTTCTGCCGCCCGCTGGCGGCATCCAGCGCGATGACGCGGTTGTAGGGGGTGCAGAAGTACAGCGTGCCGTCGACCAGCAGCGGCGTGGCCTGAAAGGCGGTGGCGCCGTGCTGGTCGTTGCCCTGGGAGAAGTCGCCATGGTGGAAGGTCCAGGCGGGCTTGAGCCTGCCGACGTTGTCCTTGCGGATATCCGCCAGCGGCGACCAGCGCTGGCCGCCGGCATCGCCGCCGACGTAGGGCCACTGGCTGGACGGGTCCGCCGCGAGCGCGGCCACGGGCAGCAGGAACAGCAGGACGGCGCGGAGATTCATCGAGGCTCAGAAGCTGTACTTGGCGGAGACGCCGACGAAGTCGCGGTCGGCATAGGGGTTCTTGGCGAAATGCGGCGTGCCGAAGTAGCCCGCCCAGGTGATGCCCAGGGTGAACTGCTGCAGGTAGGTCATGTTGAGGCCGACGCTGAGGCGCTTGTCCTGGATGCCGGCCAGCGGACCGAAGGCGGCCGTCAGCGAGGACTGGCCCTCCAGCATGCGCGCGGCGTAGACCGGCACGGTCAGGTCCCAGCCCCGCAGCACGTTCTTGCGGTCGAAGATGAACAGCATGGAGATCGCGGAGGAATCCTTGGAGTTGTGCAGCTTGGTGTTGCACTCGTAGGGATTGCAGACCGGATCGACCTCCTGGACGTGCACGTAGCCGGTCTCGCCCACCACCGACAGCGTGTCCCACAGCGGCAGGCCGAACAGGTCCTGCGGCCCGAAGGAATAGATCGCCGACAGCAGGCCCTGGATGATCTTGGCGCGCGTCGGCGAGGGCACGGGGCCGAGCAGGCCGCTGCTCAGGTCCACCAGCACGTCGACGCCATCGCGGTAGATCGCCTCGCCGGCCACGTTCACGCCGAACAGCGCGGTGGAGAAGCTGGCCGCCGTCATGTGGATGCCGTCGAAGTAGTGCGGCTGGTAGGTCACCGGCACCTGCAGGCCCAGCGTGCCGGTGGCCAGGATCGGCACGCCGCCCGGCCCCACCAGCAGCGGCGCCGAACCGTAGGTCTGCACCGGCGCCGGCGTGGTGCTGTGGTAGCGCAGGTGATAGAGGCCGACGCCGGTGGTCGGCGTCATCTGGTACTTCAGGCCGACACCGTACTGTCCGTGGTCGCTCGGCTTCTTCTCGCCGTTGTAGAGCACGTTGATGTACTTGGGCTGGCCCGGCATCGGGATGTTGGCGATCTGCAGCGGCAGATCCGGCAGGAAGGGATCCAGCGCCGCCAGGGTGTTGCTCAGGAAGTCCGTGACTCCGCCCAGCGGCAGGTTCGCGAAATCCGCCACCAGCTGCAGGTACTCCGCCAGGTCGGTGGACAGCAGGTTCACATCGGCCAGGTTCGGCAGGTACAGCGGGTTCTCCAGCCCATAGGTGAACTGCGCGCCGGGACCGACCACGTCGGCCACCGAGAAGTACTCGCCCACCGGGTTCAGTTCGGTGGACTTGTACTCCAGCTTGTACTGGCCCAGCAGGGTCAGCTCCGGCGTCAGCGCCAGCTGCATCGACACCTGGTTGACCGGCAGCAGGATGCTCTTGACGTCGGCGCCCGGCACGTTGGCCTTGGTGGCGTCGGCCGGCGACTGCGCCAGCGCGATGCCGGAGAAGAACAGGCTCTCGCCCCAGGCGGCGATATGGCGGCCCAGGCGCAGGTTCAGCGCGGCCTCCTCGCCCAGGTACCAGGTGCCGTAGACGTAGGCATCGAGCAGCCGCGCACGTGCGCCGTCGTAGTACTCCGCGGCATCGGTGAAGCGGTCCACCGGGCCCTCGTGCGGGTCGTTGATGTTGCCGGTGGTCTGGCTCAGCGTGGCCGACTGCCGGTTGTCGTTGCGCCGGCGGTAGACATCGTCGTAGAACGCGTCGGCGCGTACGCGGATGCCGTAGTCCTCGTGCGTCAGGCCCAGTTCGCCCAGCACGGTGATGCGGTTGTTGAACAGCGCGCCCTTGTCGAAGTTGCGGTCGCCGTCGTCGTAGTTGGCCGACTCGGGAATCTTCAGCGTCTCCGGCACCGGGATGTCGGGCGAGCCCGGCGCATCGATGATGCGGTCGTCGGCATCGTGCAGGCGCATGGCCGCCGCATAGCCCAGCTGCATCTGCCAGTCGCCGTCGAGACCGAACAGCTCGAACTCCCCTGCCCTCGCCGGATGACTGGCCAGGGCCGGAACCATGGCACAGGCCACGGCAAGGCCGCGATGCGCGAACGGCCATTGAATGCGACGGGACATGGATTCTCCTCCGCTGATCGTTCTAGTGTCTGCAGCCCGCCCAGCTTAGGAACCCGGCCCTCCCGCCCTCCTCCCTCAAACTGCGTACAGTTTTTTGCTGCACTGCGATCAGTCGGGGGTTCACCCCAAAGGGTGAGGATTCGCCGGGGCCGCGCCCGAATACTGCCCCCCATTCCCCGACTCTCAAGGATGGCCATGCAGAACAACGATTTCCCCAAGGGCGCGACGCTGGTGTTCGGCGGCAGCGGCGGCATCGGCCAGGGCGTGGCCACCACCTTCGCCGCCGCCGGCTCCGACGTGGCGGTGGTTTACCGCGCCAAGAAGGAAGTGGCCGAGCGCGTGGCCGGCGAGATCCGGGCGCTGGGCCGCAAGGGCACGATCCACGCCGCCGACGTGACCGACCCCAAGCAGATCGACGCCGCCGTGGCCGCCGCGATCCAGGAGCACGGCCGCATCCATACCGTGGTCTGGGCCGCAGGCCCGGTGGTGGAGCAGGTACACCTGGCCGAGACTTCGCTCGAGCTGTGGCAGAAGTCGATCAACATCGAGGCCCACGGCTTCTTCAACGCCTTCAAGGCCACCGTCGAGCACCTGCGCGCCAACGGCGGCGGCTCCTATGTGCACCTGGGCTCCGCCGGCCATGTCTGGTGGCCGGCCAAGGACGGCCTGTCGGTGGCACCGAAGGCCGCCAACGAAGCGCTGATCACCGGCATCGCCAAAGAGGAAGGCAAGAACAACATCCGCGCCAACTCGGTGCTGGTGGGCGTGATCGAGGCCGGCATGTTCCTGGAACTGCTCAAGCGCGGCGTGTTCGACCAGAAGTGGATCGACGAGACGCAGAAGCTGCTGTGCCTGAAGCGCTGGGGCAAGCCGGAAGACATCGGCCGCGCCGCCGTGTACCTGGCCACCGCCAGCTACGTGACGGGGCAGAAGATCAATGTGTCGGGTGGGTTCGGGATCTGACGCGCTGCTGCTGCAGACGAGGCCGCCTTCGGGCGGCCTTTTTGTTTTCGCTCTGATAAAAGGACAGTTGCAGAAGGCGGGATGCGCTTCGCGTCGCCTGGAGGCGCCTACTTCTGGTCCCGCCCTACTGCACTGCAAAACCTTGATGAGCGCGAGCGAATGCTTTTGATGTACCGGGTTCCCTTCCAGTAGCGCCTGCCTGGTGGCCGAGTGCAGGGTCGAGCCGGACAGGATGTCCGGCCGAGGGGCCTCAGGCCATGGATGGCCTGTGGGCCCGACCCGTCGCACTCGTCCACCAGGCGGGTTGCCCCCGCTTCAGCGGGGCCGCGGATGGCAGGGTACGTTTTCTTTTTGGTACTTTTCTTCGCCTGGAGGCGCCTACTGTTGGTGTCGTACAACAAAGAAAAGTACCTCGCCCTTAGGCGAAATAAACCTCCAAAGATCCACCGCTCCTGACCGGCGTAGTCGCCGGCATCACCAACGCAATTTCCCAACGAAACTCCGCCGCCCCTCACCCTAACCCTCTCCCCGCAAGCGGGGAGAGGGCATGACAGCAGCGCGTGCCTCGATACACCGCTGCGCGGCACTCGGCATGAACGGTTCGGTTAGTGAATACAAAAACAAAAAAAGCCCCGCATTAGCGGGGCCCTTTCTTAGCTCATCCCACTCACTTGGTCGGGATGATGCCGCGCTTTTCCAACTCCTTGAGCAGCACCTCGACTTCCTGCTCCAGCGTCAGCTGGTCGGTGCGCAGGTGGATCTCCGCGTTCTCCGGCGCCTCGTAGGGATCATCGATACCCGTGAAGTTCTTGATCTCGCCGGCGCGGGCCTTCTTGTACAGGCCCTTGGGGTCGCGCTTCTCGGCCTCGGCCAGCGGCACGTCGACGAACACCTCGATGAACGGCAGGCCGTCCTTCTCGTGCGTCTCGCGGGCGATCTGGCGGTCGGCGCGGTAGGGGCTGATGAAGCTCGACAGGGCGATCACGCCCACATCCACGAACAGCTTGGCCACCTCGCCCACGCGGCGGATGTTCTCGGTGCGGTCCGCCGCCGAGAAGCCCAGGTTCTTGTTGATGCCCAGGCGGATGTTGTCGCCGTCCAGGCGGTAGCACAGCGCACCGCGCGCGGTCAGCGCGTTTTCCAGCGCCACGGCCACGGTGCTCTTGCCGCTGCCGGACAGGCCGGTGAACCACAGGGTGGCACCCTTGTGGCCCAGCAGCTTGTTGCGGTCTTCGCGGGAAACCTGGCCGTGGTGCCAGTGGACGTTGGTCGCTTTCTGTTCAGTCATGTTTCGCTTTCACTTGAGGTGGGACCCCGGCAGGGCGGCGCTGGCGGCGGCCAGGCGCTCCGCGGTCGCAGGGGAT
Source organism: Solimonas fluminis (assembly GCF_002930645.1). Taxonomy (GTDB): domain Bacteria; phylum Pseudomonadota; class Gammaproteobacteria; order Nevskiales; family Nevskiaceae; genus Solimonas_A; species Solimonas_A fluminis. The sequence continues at coordinate 436,748 of NZ_PSNW01000001.1, forward strand.
ACGGGGGCCGAGAAGAGCGCGATTATGCAGTCTTCCAGGTTGCGGATGAATAGCTCGGTGTCGATCTGCGGGCTGGGCAGGTCGGCCTGCTCCAGCAGGCGGGAGTGGTCGGCCAGTCCGTCGAACAGCAGCACCGTGGCCAGCATGGCGCGCTGACGCATCAGCGGCGGCGCCAGGTGCGGGGTGGCGGCCCGCAGGGCGGCGGTCAGGCGTTCCACCGGGGCGATCTTCAGGGCCGAGGCGTGGAGCTGGTGCACGTCCATGGTCAGCGTCGCCACCAGCTGGGCCTGGAAGCGGATGAAGTGATGCCCGCCGTCGGTGTCGAACAGCTTCTCGGCCACCGGATAGACGAAGGCCCGCACCACCTGCGGCAGCCCCAGGCCGCCCTGGGCCTCGAACTCGTCCAGCAGCTGGTTGCGCCGCGCCGAGACGCCGTGGACATGCTTGTCCAGGATCGCCTGCAGCAGGCCCTGCTTGCTGCCGAAGTGATAGTGGGTGGCGTTCTTGTTGCGCTGCCCGGCGGCCTTGTTGATGTCGCTCAGCGACACTCCCTCGATGCCCCGCTCGGCGAACAGGCGCTCCGCGATCGCCACCAGCTTGGCGCGGGTGGCGATGCTCTGCGGGGTGCGCGCCGCCTGGGGGCGGACGCGCAGGGCGGTGGCCGAGGCGGACTTCATGGTCTAAGGATATGACCTTAATCGGGGCCGGGGCATGTTAAGGCAAATTGCACCACGATCCTCCTCCACCTGGATGAGGATCGATCTTTCGCTCCGCCCTAGATTAAGGCACTTTCCTTATCCATGAATCCTGAACGTCACTGAGGAGAAGCCGATGACGGCAGCACAGGATCCCGCCGGCCCGGTCATCAGCGGCCAGGCCTGGGACGAGTTTTGCGACACCCTCAAGCGCGCCGGACAGCAGATCCTGCGGCCCGAGGCCGCCGCCAGCGAGCTGGACCGTGCCGAGGGCTGGCGCTACCTGACGCGCCTGCTGCGCATCGGCCTGGAGATGCACCTGGAGTTCGCCGACCCGGACTTCCCGGGCTTCTTCCTGCCCTCGCACGAGACCGGCAAGATCGGCGCCGACAACCCGGACAACCACTACCTGTTCGCCCGCATCAACGGCCGCAACGAGTACGTGATCCGCGGCGAGCGCGGCACCGTGCCCTACCTGTCCTTCGGCACGCAGAAGGGCGGGTACGAGACCAACGGGCTGATGGAGCAGACCGGCTTCATCGAGGCCAAGGACCTGCAGCTCGACGCGGACGGCCGCTTCGAGATCGTGCTGTCGGCCGAGAAGCGCCCGGGCAACTGGCTGCGCATCGAGCCCGAGAGCAACTCGATCGTGGTGCGGCAGACCTTCAACGACCGCCCCAACGAGCGCGCCGCCACCATGCGCATTTCGCGCCTGGGCGCGGACGCCCAGCCCAGGCCATTGAGCGCCGCGCAGCTGCAGGCCGGCCTGCGCAACGCCGCCGCCTTCACCGAGGGCACGGCGCGCGTGTTCGCCGACTGGGCGCAGGGCTACCTGCCCCACGTCAACCAGCTGCCTCCGGCCAACCAGCTGGTCTGCCAGCGCACCGGCGGCGACCCCAACATCTTCTATTACCACTCGGCCTGGGAACTGGACGAGGACCAGGCGCTGGTGATCCACCTGCCCCGCATCCCGGAATGCCGCTTCTGGAACCTGCAGATCAACAACTGGTGGATGGAATCGCTGGACTACCGGTACCACCGCATCCACGTGAACAAGTACAGCGCCCAGCATGACGCCGACGGCGGCGTGACCATCGTGCTGAGCCAGCGCGACCCCGGCCGGGCCAACTGGCTGGAGACCACCGGCCACCGCCGCGGCACGATGTGCCTGCGCTGGGTCGGCGCCCAGGAACACATCCATCCCGAGACGCGCGTGGTGCGCGTTGCAGACCTCAAGGCCTGATCCCATGACCGCAGAACTCCGCTTCGACCCGCCGGCACTGCTGGCCGCCGCCACCGGACAGTCCGGTGGCCTCACCGATTTCGGCGACCCCTCCTTCCGCAAGGCCCTGGAGGTGCTCTGCGACTCGCTGGAACGCGAGGCCAACCTGTCGCCCCTGGGCCGCCAGCTGCTGCACGGCAAGTTCGTGGAGCTGCTGGTCAACCGCCTGCGCATCGAGCAGTTCTTCAGGCAGCACCCGGAGATCGAAAGCGAGCAGATCCAGGCGCCGATCGTGATCGTGGGCCTGCCGCGCACCGGCACCACGCTGCTGCAGCGCGTTCTGGCCGCCGACCCGCACCTCTACTCGATGCCCTGGTGGGAATCGCGCTACCCGGTGCCCTTCCCCGGCGAGAGCCTGAAGGAGCCCACGCAGCGCATCGAACGCGCCCGCGGCGAAGTGGCCGTGATGGTCGAGGCCATGCCCAAGCTGATGTCGATGCACCCGATGGACGCCGACCAGGCCGACGAGGAAGTGATGCTGATGGAGCATTCCTTCATGGCGGCCTTCAACGCCTACGTCCATGTGCCGTCCTACATGGACTGGCTGCACTCCATCGACGAGAAGCCGGCCTACGACTACCTCAAGCGCGTTCTCAAGTTCCTGCAGTGGCAGAAGCGCCAGCGCGGCATCGTCGCCAGCCGCTGGGTGCTGAAGGCCCCTCACCACCTGCTGCGCATGCGCCTGCTGCTGCGCGAGTTTCCCGGCGCCAAGGTCATCCAGACGCACCGCGATCCGGTGGACACCATCCCGTCCATCGCCAGCTTCATCCACACCCTGTGGTGCATCTACGGCGCCAATGCCAGCCCGGTGGACGCCGGCCAGGAGTGGAGCGCGCTGATGGCACGCGCCTTCCACCATACCCAGGACGTGCGCCGCGAAAAGGACCAGGCCGGCAGCTTCCTCGACGTGCGCTTCATCGACACGGTCAAGCAGCCCTTCGAGGTGGTGAAGGCGATCTACGGTTTCGCCGGCCTGCCGCTGACCGACGAGGCCGAGAAGTCCATGCAGCGCTGGATGGAGCAGAACCGCCGCGACAGCCGCGCCGCCCACGAGTACAAGGCCGAGGACTTCGGCCTGTCCGAGGCGCAACTCAAGCGGGACTTCGCCGACTACCGCGCCGCCTACATCGAATCCGCCGCACAGCCCGCGGCCGCCCATTGAACCAGGCCGCGCTGTCCGCGGCCGCCATTGAACTAGAAACCACGAGGAGAGAGACATGCTGCTGAAGGACAAGATCGTCATCGTTTCCGGCATCGGCCCGGGCCTGGGCGTGAAGCTGGCGGTGGAAGCCGCGCGCGAGGGCGCCGCGGGCGTGGTCGTGGCCGCACGTTCCGCCGACAAGCTGGACGACGCCGAGGCGCGAATCAAGGCGCTGGGCGTGAAGGCCAAGGTGGTCAAGCAGGTCTGCGACATCACCCAGCGGGAGCAGTGCGACGCCCTGGCCGCCGCCGCCGTCAAGGCCTTCGGCCGCGTCGATGCGCTGGTCAACAGCGCCTTCCAGCACGGCGAGATGGACTATGCCTCCACCGCCAATCTCGATGCCTGGAACGAGGTGATGCAGACCAACCTGTTCGGCACGCTGAAGCTGACCCAGGCCGTGATCCCGCAGATGAAGAGCCAGAAGTCCGGTGCCGTGGTCATGATCAACACCATGGCCGTACGCACCATCCCGCCGCTGGGCGAGGCCGGCTACGCCGCCTCCAAGGCCGCACTGGCCAACTCCTCCAAGTGGCTGGCCAAGGAACTGGGCCCCGACGGCATCCGCGTGAACTCCGTGCACATGGGCTGGATGTGGGGCGCCCCGGTGCAGGGCTACTTCGAGTGGCAGGCGCAGGAGAAGAAGGTTCCGGTGGAGGAACTGGTCCAGGGCATCGCCCGCCACATCCCGATCGGCCGCATCCCCACCGACGACGAATGCGCCCGCGCCGCGCTGTTCCTGGTGTCCGACTACGCCAGCGCCGTCACCGGCGCCACGCTGGACGCCAACGGCGGCATGTATATGCCCTGAGGCCGCCATGATCCAGACCGCCCCCTCTCCTGTTCCGGACCAGGGCCAGGCCTGGATCGACTTCTGTGACGCGCTGAAGGCCGCGGGGCGGATCGCCCTGCGGCCGGACGCGCCGGCAACGGAACTGGAGCGCGCCGAGGCCTGGCGCTGCCTGAGCCGCTACACGCGGCTGGGCCTGCAGATGATGCTGGAGTTCGGCGATCCCGACTTTCCGCAGTTCTACGCGGCCTCGGACGACACCATCAAGGTGTTCCTGCCCAATCCCGACAACCGCTACGCCAACGCCACCATCGCCGGCGACCGCGAGTACCGCATCAGCGGCCGCCGGGGCCAAGCGCCCTATCTCTCCTTCGGGACGAAAGCCAACCGCTACGCGGTGGACGGCACCATGGCCTCCACCGGCGAACTGGAGGCCTCGCAAATGCAGTTCGAAGCGGACGGCCGTTTCGAGATCGTCGCCAGCCGGCATCCGCAACCGGGCAACTGGCTGCCGATGGCGGACGATTCGTCGATGCTGATCGTGCGCGAGACCTTCTTCGACCGCTCCCGCGAAACGCCCGGCAGCTTCCACATCGAGCGCATCGGCGCGCCGCCGGCGCCGCCTCCGCTGGACGGTGCCGCGCTTGCGGCCGGCCTGCAGCGCGCCGCCGGCTTCGTGCAGGGAACGTTCAGGCTGGTGGCGGACTGGACCGCGATGGTCGCGGCACATCCGAACCGGCTGGCCGCCGCACCCTATGCCGAGGCCGCGATGCGGGTCGGCGGCGATCCGAAGATCTGCTACTACCACGGCTACTGGCAATTGAACCGAGGGGAGGCCCTGGTGATCGAAACGGAGGTGCCGGACTGCGCCTACTGGAACTTCCAGCTCGCCAACTGGTGGCTGGAATCGCTGGATGCCCTGCACCGCCCGGTGGCGATCAACCATCATGCGGCGCGGCGCAACGAGGACGGCAGCGTCACCCTGGTGATCGCCGCGGAGAACCCCGGCGTGGCCAACTACATCGACACCGACGGGCACGACCGCGGCGGCATGCTGCTGCGGTGGGTCGATGCCCGCCATCATCCGCAGCCCCGCTGCCGGGTGGTCTCGCTGGACTCGCTGCGCCCGCACTGAAGGAGCCGCATGGAAAAGCTCATCTACACGCTGTGGAAGCCCGAAGGCCAGGCGATGGCGGACTTCGCCGCGGCCCTGCGCGGCCCGCTGGCCGCGCAACTGCTGCAGGCAGGGGTCCGCCATGCGCAACTCAACATCGACGATGCCGACGCGGCGCCGGCCGCCGGCGTACGCCAGGTCGCCACGGCGCCCCTGCCGGACGCGCTGCTGCAGCTCTGGATGGACAGCGCCATCGCGCTGCGCCGCCGGCCGATCGATGCGCTGGTGGCCGCCGCGGCGGCACGCCATGACGCCTATCTGGTCACCGAATCGCAACCCCTGCGCAACGAGCGCCATGCGCCGGCGCCGGGCCAGCGCACCTACGGCTTCGCGCAGATCGCGCTGCTGAAGAAGCCCCAGCGCCTGGGCTACGAGCAATGGCTGGAGATCTGGCACGACTCGCACACGCCGGTCGCCATCGAGACCCAGTCCACCTTCGAGTACCGCCAGAACGTGGTGGTGCGGGCGCTCACGCCCGGCGCGCGGCCCTACGACGCGATCGTGGAGGAATGCTTCCCGCCGGAGGCGATGAGCGACCCCCAGGCCTTCTTCGACGCCGCCGGTGACGCGGAGAAGTTCCAGCGCAACCTGGACCGGATGATGGCCAGCGTCGGCCGCTTCCTGGACCTGGGAACGATCGACGTGCTGGCCACCAGCCAATACCACCTGTCGCCGGGGTTGTAGGGCAACAAAAAAGGAGCCCGCTCGCCGGCGAGCGGGCTCCTGCGGCAAAGACAGCGGCCTATCCGGCCGCTCAGGCCGCGGCCGGCACCTTGCGCTGGGTGAGCCAGGGAGCCGAGTGCCCCTCCACTTCCTTCAGGAAGTGGCTGTTGTCGTGGTCCCAGGGATGGAAGCCCGGCTTGAAGTAGCTGAACCAGGGACGGATCATCTTGCGCAGGAAGCCGATCTCGCCGAAGCCCACGCGGTAGAACTCGCGCCAGCCCTTCCAATCGGTCAGCTTGCCCTCGGCGCGCACGAAGGAGACATGCGCCGGGATCACCTTGCCCCAGAAGATCGCGGTGGCGATCAGCAGGCCCAGGGTGCGCTCGGCATAGGCGCGCGGGCCGGTGCCCACCACCTGCTCGTAGATGTCATAGGGCACGCCCTTGTGCTCGGTCTCCTCCAGCGCATGCCACTTCCACAGCGCGCCGTAGTGCTTCTCGGACTTCTGGTTCATGAATTCCGAGGTCAGGAAGCCGTCGGCCATGATCGCGGTGAGGTGTTCCAGCGCGATGGTGGCGGACAGGCGCGAGGACGCCGGCAGGTTCTTCTTGCCCCAGGCCAGCAGCGCGGTGACGCTGTCCTCGAACTCCTTGGAGCCCTTCACGCGCTGGTGCATCAATCCGTTGTACTCGTCATGCTCGCGGCCGTGCATGGCTTCCTGGCCGATGAAGGCGGTGGCGGCCTTCTTCAGCTCCGGGTCGGTGATCTGGTCGCGGTAATGGCGCACGGCGTCGATGAAGAAGCGCTCGCCCACCGGGATCACCAGGGACATGGTGTTCATCAGGTGCGTGAAGTGCACGCCTCCGTCGAGCCAGTCGTGGATGTGCTCTGCGGGAGGGTTGAAGGTCAGGTCGCGGCGGGTCGGCTGGACGGCTTTCTTGGCTTTCATGCTGGGAGCCTCGGGAATCTCGATTACTGTGACATTGATTACTGATACATTCAGCCTAAATTCGGCCCGGGATGGCGTCAAGGGCCGGCCGGCGAGGGACACCCAAGCCCCTGTCCAGGCAGGGAATCCCGCCGACGAATGGACTGGGTTCCCGAAAGGAACGCGGTTCGTCCTATACTGGCGGCCATGAAATGGAGCGAAGTCGGCGGCTTGTCCTGCTCGGTGGCCCGCACCGCCTCGGTGATCGGCGACCGCTGGACCATCCTGATCCTGCGCAATGCCTTCCTGCGCATCCGCCGCTTCGAGGACTTCCAGTCCAACCTGGGCATCACCCGCCACCTGCTCGCCGGCCGCCTCAAGCGCCTGGTAGAGGAAGGCATCCTGGCCCGCGTGCCCTACCAGGACGCGCCGCCGCGCTACGAGTACCGCCTGACCGCCAAGGGCAAGATGCTCTACCCGGTGCTGATCGCGATGGCGACCTGGGGCGACGCCTTCATGGATGGCGGCCATGGGGCCCCGGTGCTCTACCAGCACAAGCTCTGCGGCAAGATCGTGAAGCCGCAGATGACCTGCCCGGACTGCGGCGAAGCCATGCACGCGCACGAAGTCACCGCCCTGCCCGGTCCCGGCCTGAAGCTGGCCGATGCCGTCGGCCGCAGGAAGCGCAGCGCCTAACCTTGCCGTCACCCCGTCTCTGCGACGGACCCTGATCGACCCTGCTGGATACCGCTACGGCCCCCGGCGCATTGACAAGTTCCAAATTGGAACCTAGTGTCGCCGCACACCCCCAGGCAGCCCGCCATGACCTCCCCCGACCCCGACCTCAGCAATGATCCAGGCCATGCCGTGATCGTCGGCGTGGGAGGCCGCGTCGGCATCGGCGCGGCGGTAGCCCGGCGCTTCGCCGCGGAGGGCCTGCAGGTGCACGTGGTGGGCCGCACGCAGGCCAAGCTCGACGAGGTGGTGGCGGACATCCGCGACAGCGGCGGCCGGGCCCGCGCCATCGTCAACCGGCTGGGCAGCCCCGAGGAGATTGCCGCCCTGTTCGCCGCCCTGCCCGCGGGTGCCGCGCTGGAGGCCGTGGTCCACAACGCCGCCTTCAAGAACGTGCCGCGCCGCTTCCTGGGCACGCCGCCGCAGTTCATCGAGGACAACTGGCGGGTCAGCGGCATCGCCGGCCTGCTGGTGGGGCAGGCCGCGCTGCAGCGCATGCAGGCGCAAGGCCGCGGCACGCTGATCGTGACCGGCGCCACCGCCTCGCTGCGCGGCCGCCCCGCCTTCGCCGCCTTTGCCTCGGCCAAGGCCGCCCTGCGCAGCTGGACCCTGGCGCTGGCCCGCGAGGCCGAGCCGCTGGGCCTGCACGTGGCCCATGTGGTGGTGGACGGCGTCGTTGCCGGCGACCGCGTCAAGGAGACCGGCTACGGCCTGGGCAAGCTCTGGATCTTCTCCAAGGGCGAGGACGGCGCCCTGCTGCCGGAGCAGATCGCGGAGAACTACTGGCAGTTGCACCGGCAGCCGCGCGGCGCCTGGACGCGGGAAATGGACCTGCGCCCCTACAAGGAGAAATTCTGATGGCCGCCCGCCCCTGCGCGGTGATCTTCGGCGCCGGGGACGAGGGCAGCGCCGGCGCGGCGATCGCCCGGCGCCTCTCGGCCGAGGGCCTGCCTTTGCACCTGGCCGGAAGCAACGCCGCCGGGCTCAAGGCCGCCGCCTCCGCGCTGCGTCCCTCCGGCCAGGCCGTCACCATCGCCACGCTGGACCCTGCGGACGCCACCCAGGTCTCCGGCCTGTTCCAGCGCATCGCCGATGCCGGACAGCAGCCGCTGCTGGTGGTGCATGCGCCGGGGGCCGCGTCGACGTCCACGCCCGCCATGAAGACACCGCTGGCCGAAGCCGAGGCCGCCTGGCGCCGCATCTGCTTCGCCGGTGCGCTGATCGGGCAGTCCGCCCTCCCGCGCATGCTGGAAGCGGGCCAGGGCACGCTGCTGCTGCTCGCCCCCGCGGCCAGCGGCGCATCCATCGCCGCCGCGTCCGCGGGCCTGCGCGCGCTGTCGCAGTCGATGGCGCGCGAGTTCGGACCGCAGGGCATCCATGTCGCGCAGCTGATGCTGGCCGAGGGCGTGCGGCCCGAGGCCGTCGCCGAAAGCGGCTGGTGGCTGCACCGCCAGCACAAGACCACCTGGACGCAGGAACTCGACCTGCAGGCTTGAGCGAAGAATGAGCAAGATCGTGCTGCACCAGTGGGAAATTTCGCCGTTCTGCCAGAAGGCGGCGCGTGCGCTCCGGCACAAGGGCCTTTCCTACGAGGTGGTCAACTACAACGGCCTGAAGGCGATGCTCGCGGCCCGCCTGTCGCCGGTCGGCAAGCTGCCGGTGGTCGACTTCGACGGACACCGGGTGCAGGACAGCACCCGCATCGCGCGCTATCTCGACCAGCACTACCCGGAACCGCCGCTCTACCCGGCCGATCCGCAGCAGCGCGCGCAGGCCGAACTCTGGGAAGACTACGCCGACGAACTGCTGTACTGGTACGAGGTCTACCTGCGCGTCAACGATCCCGACGCCCTGGACCAGGCGGTGTCGCTCAGCATGGAAGGACGCCCGGCGATGGAACGCCTGCCGGTGAAGCTGAGCCTGCGCACGATGCTGCGCATCAGCCTCTCCGGGCAAGGGCTGGGACGCATGGCGCGGGCCGACGTGCACGCCGAGTTCCTGCGCCAGCTCGACCGCATCGAGACCCTGCTGCCCGCTTCCGGCTGGCTGGTGGGCGACATGAAGACCATCGCCGATATCGCGGTAGGATCGCAGTTGCTGGAGGTGGTCCGCACCAGCCCCCTGCGCCGCGAGATCGAAGCGCGCCCGCGCCTGTGGGCCTGGCTGCAACGCATCTGAACCCGGGAGCACGCATGGGCACGACAGCGGAGACTTGGCACAAGACCGCCTGCATACTCTGCGCCGTGAACTGCGGCCTGGAGGTGCAGACCGAGGGCCGCCGGATCGTGAAGATCCGCGGCGACGAGGCGCATCCAGCCTCGCAGGGCTATGTCTGCGAGAAATCGCAGCGCATGGACTACTACCAGAACGGTGCGGATCGCCTGGATTCGCCCATGCGCCGCCGCGCTGACGGCAGCTACGAACCGATCAGCTGGGATACCGCGGTGCGCGAGATCGCGGAGAAGTTCAAGGCGATCAAGTCGCAGTACGGCGGGGAGAGCATCCTCTACTACGGCGGCGGCGGCCAGGGGAATCACCTGGGCGGCGCCTACGCCGACGGCTTCCTGAAGGCCCTGGGCAACCAGTACCGCTCCAATGCGCTGGCGCAGGAGAAGACCGGCGAGTTCTGGGTGCAGGGCAGGATGCTGGGCACCGGCGTGCATGGCGACTACGAGCACTGCGAGGTCGCCGTCTTCATCGGCAAGAACCCCTGGCAGTCGCATGGCTTCGCCCGCGCCCGCGTGCTGCTGCGCGAGATCGAGAAGGACCCGAAGCGCTCGCTGATCGTGATCGACCCGCGCCGCAGCGAGACCGCGGCGATGGCCGACCATCACCTGGCGATCCGTCCGGGGACGGATGCCTGGTGCCTGGCCGCCCTCGCCGGCATCCTGGTGCAGGAGAACCTGGTCGCGCATGCCTGGCTGGAGCAGCACGCCAGCGGCTATGCCGAGATCGCGCCGGCGCTGAACGCGATCCCCATCGCCGAGTTCGCCGCGACCTGCGGCATCGAGGAATCCGTGTTGCGGCAGGTCGCGCGGCGCATCGCCGGCGCCAGGAGCGTCTCGGTCTACGAGGACCTGGGCATGCAGATGAGCGTGCACAGCACGCTCGGCAGCTACCTGCAGCGCCTGCTGTGGCTGCTCACCGGGCACTACGGCCGTCCGGGCACCAGCAACGCCATCGTGCCGCTGCTGTCGCTCTCTAAAGCCAGCAAAGGCGAAACCGGCGCCAGCAGCAAGCCGGTGAAGCGCGTCGAGAAGCGCAGCCCGGTGGCCAATGCCAAGATCATCATCGGCCTGATCCCCTGCAACGTCATCCCCGAGGAAATCCTCAGCGACCATCCCAAGCGCTACCGCGCGATGCTGGTCCACAGCGGCAACCCGGTGCACTCGCTGGCCGACAGCCAGCGCATGCGCGAGGCGATCCGCGCGCTGGAGCTGAGCGTGGTGGTGGACGTGGCGATGACCGAAACCGCGCGCGAGGCCGACTACGTGCTGCCGGCCTGCAGCCAGTTCGAGAAGGCCGAAGCCACCTTCTTCAACCTGGAATTCCCGCGCAACGTCTTCCACCTGCGCCAGCCGCTGTTCGAGCCGCTGCCCGGCACGCTGCCGGAGGCGGAGATCTACGCCCGCCTGGTCGAGGCCATGGGCGAACTCTCGGAGCGGGACTACGCCCCGCTGAAACGCGCGCTGCGCCTGGGCCGCACGGCTTTCGCGCTGGCCTTCTTCGCGCAGGTGGCGCGCAAGCCCAAGACCATGAAGTACGCACCGCTGATCCTCTACCGCGTGCTGGGCCCCACCCTGCCCAAGGGCATGGATTCCGCCGCCGCGCTCTGGGGCGTGGCGCAACTCTACGTGCAGGGCAACCGCAGGGCCGCAGCACGCGCCGGCTTCGGCGGCCTGCCGCCCTTCGCGGGGGAAAAGCTGTTCCGCGCCATCCTCTCCGGGGCCTCCGGCGTGGTCTACGCCGACAGCGAGCACGCCGACAGCTGGCGCGCGGTCAGCCACCCCGACCACCGCATCAACCTGCATGTGCCGGAGATGCTGGCGGAACTGGAGAAGCTTGCCCGCGAACCTCTGCCGCAGGACCGCGACTATCCCTATGTGCTCTCCGCCGGCGAACGCCGCAGCGACACCAGCAACACCGCGGTGCGCGACACGGCCTGGCACCGCCGCGGCCGCTACGGCACGCTGCGCATCAGCCCGCAGGATGCCGCCGCGCTGGGCTGCGCCGACGGCGAGACCCTGCGCCTCAGCACGCGCCGCGCCAGCGTCGAGGTGGTGGCCGAGGTCACGCCGATGATGCAGCCCGGCCACATCTCCCTGCCCAACGGCCAGGGCCTGGACTACCGCGGCAGCGACGGCCGCATCGCACGCCGCGGCGTGGCCCCCAATGAGCTGACCGATGGCCGCCAGCGCGACTTCCTCGCCGGCACGCCCTGGCACAAGCATGTGCCCGCAAGACTGGAACGCATTGCCACGGAGATTTCCGCATGAGCACGAATCCCGACAACCGCGTCGCCCTGGTGATCGGCGCCGGCGACGGCAACGGCGCCGCCATCGCGAGGCGCTTCGCGCGCGAGGGCTACATCGCCTGCGTCGTGCGCCGCACGGCCGACAAGCTGCAGCCGCTGGTGGCGCAGATCGTCGCCTCCGGCGGCCGTGCCCATGCCTTCGGCACCGACGCCCGCAAGGAGGAAGACGTGATCGCGCTGTTCGAGCAGATCGAGCGCGACATCGGCCCGGTGGAGGTGCTGGTGTTCAACGTCGGCGCCAACGTGCCCTCGTCGATCCTCGACGAAACCGCGCGCAAGTACTTCAAGATCTGGGAGATGGCCTGCTTCGCCGGCTTCCTCAGCGGCCGCGAGGCCGCCAGGCGGATGGCCGCCCGCGGGCGCGGCACCATCCTGTTCACCGGCGCCACCGCCAGCATGCGAGGTGCCGCCGGCTTCGCCGCCTTCGCCGGCGCCAAGCACGCACTGCGCGCGCTGGCCCAGAGCATGGCACGCGAACTGGGTCCCAAGGGCGTGCACGTGGGCCACGTCGTGATCGACGGCATGGTGGACACCGACTTCATCCGCGGCAACTTCCCCCAGGTCTATGCCGAACGCATGCCCAGGGAAGGCATCCTCAAGCCCGAGCACATCGCCGAGAGCTACTGGCAGCTGCACAGCCAGCCGCGCGATGCCTGGACCTTCGAACTGGACCTGCGTCCCTACATGGAAACCTGGTGATGAAGACCGTCGACTTCTACTACGACTTCGGCAGCCCCACCGCCTACCTCGCCTGGACGCAGATCGCCCGGATCTGCGCGGAGAAGGGGGCCCGGCTGGCCTACAAGCCCTTCCTGCTCGGCGCCGTCTTCAAGGCCACCGGCAACGCCTCGCCGGTGACGATCCCGGCCAAGGCCAGGTTCATGTTCGCCGACCTGGAGCGTTGGGCAAAGCACTGGGACGTACCGCTGGCGATCAATCCCTTCTTTCCCTTCAACAGCCTGGAGCTGATGCGGGCGGCGGCGGGCATCCAGCTGCGCGAGCCGCAGCGCCTCGACGACTTCAACCGGGCGATCTATACGGCGATGTGGGTGGACGCGAAGGACTTCGGCAAGCCGGCCGTGGTCGCGGAGGTGCTGGCGCAGGCCGGCTTCGACCCCGCGGCCGTGATGGCCCTGGCGGCGGACGACCAGGCCAAGGCGGCGCTGCGGGCCCATACCGACGAGGCCCTGGCCCGCGGCGCCTTCGGCGCCCCGACCTTCGTGGTCGGACAGGACCTCTACTGGGGCCAGGACCGCCTGTTCATGGTGGAGGCCGCCCTGGCCGGATAACGGCTTCCGTCACGCCGGCGGAAGCCGGCACGGGCTGGAAAGCAGATCAGCGCCCGATGTAGAAGGCGTTCGGATCGAAGGGCTTGTTGCCCAGTTCCACGTCGCTGCTGACGCCGGTGATGTTCAGCGTGGTGAAAGTGCCTTCCTTGAGATCGCGCATCTCCATGGCGGAGGCGTACCAGAGCTTGCCGGTCTGCTTGAGGCCGGCTGCCGGCGCGGTCAGGCGCTTGACCGGCGCCCCGCCGTTGAAGAACTCGGCCTTGAGCGCCACGCAGGTCTTCTGGTCCACCCAGATCTTCACCTGGCTGTAGGCCGCCTTGTCGCCCCCCGGCGCCTTGAGCGTCACCACGTCGGCAGTGCGGCCGTCGATCTTCTCGGGGGCCTCCAGGGTGCCGGCCGCGCCGGTGAAGGCGTTCTGCACCAGCTTGATCTCGACATAGGAGAAATCGGTGCCCAGCAGGGCGCCGTTGGCGAAGTTGCCGGTGACATGGCGCACGCGGTTCACCGCCGGCAGGAAGACGTACATGTCGTCCTCGCGCTGGCCGGTCTCGCGCACCAGGTAGGCCGCGCCGGCGACGTTGGCGGGCTCGGACACGCGCAGCATCACGCGGATCAGGCCCTCCTCGCGCTTGGCGTAGACCTTGCCGCGCAGGCTGCGGACGCCGCCGGTACGGTCGGTGGCATCGAGCTGGATTTCCTGGATGCGCAGGGTCTGGGGGATGTTCGCCTTCATGCAGTCGAACACTTCCCGGGCATCCTTGGCCGCCTGCGCCGGAAGACTCAGGAGCAAACCTACCGCCAGCAGGAATCCGTACTTCATCGCCTACCTCCCCCGGTGGGTCCGGGTCTGGTCATGTTGCACTGCAACATTCTAGCGGAACCGGAATTCTTGTGTCTGCTACGTTCGCATGATGTCCAGCGACTGGACGTACCCCGTCCGGATGAACTCCGCGTCAGCGGAGGGGGATCAGCGGTAGTACTCCGGGCGCCCGGCCGTCCAGAGTTCACCCCAGAGCTTGCCGCCGCCGTCCACGGTCAGGACCTCGCCGGTGATGAAGCTGCCCGAGGAGGCCGACAGATAGATGCAGGACTCGGCGATCTCCATCGGGGTGCCGGGCCGCTTGAGGGGATTGGCGAGGGGGAATTCCTTTTGTGCTTCAGGAGGATAGACCTCCAGCCCCTCGGTGGCCGTGAGGCCCGGCGCCACGCAGTTGACGCGGATGCCCAGGGGCGCCCACTCCACCGCGACGGTGCGCGAGGCGCCGATGATGCCGGCGCGGGCCGCCACGGTATGGGCCACGCCCGGCATGCCGCGCTCGGTCACCACCACGATGTTGACGATGGAGCCCGGGGTCTTCACGTCGCGCCAGTACTGCGCGGCGCGCTGCATCATGTACCAGCTGCCGTTGAGGTTGTTGTTGATCACCGCCGCCCAGCCCTTGGGGGCGTAGTCGATGGCGTTCTGCGGGAACTGGCCGCCGGCGTTGTTGACCACGTAGTCCAGGCGCCCGAACTCGGCATGGATGCGCTGGTACAGCGCGTCCACCTGCTCCGGCTCGCGCACGTTGGTGGGCACCACCAGCACGGTGCCGCCCTTGCCCCGTACGAAGGCGGCCACCTTCTCCAGTTTCTCGGCCGTGCGGCCGCAGATCACCAGGGTGGCGCCCAGCCGCGCGAACAGCAGCGCCACGGCGCGGCCGATGCCGCTGCCGCCGCCCGACACCAGGGCGACCTTGCCCTTGAACAGGTCGGGCCGGTAGACCGTCTCCGCGTTCCAGAGCGTCTCGGGATTGTTGAGGGCTTCGACGTCGGTGGACATGGCGGGGATCAGCTCTTGAGCAGTTCCTGGGCGATGATCATCTTGCGCACCTCGGTCGTGCCGGCGCCGATCTCCAGCAGCTTGATCGAACGGTACAGGCGGTTGATCTCGGATTCCCAGATGTAGCCGCTGCCGCCGTGGATCTGCACGGCGTGGTTCAGCACCTTGTTGAGGGTTTCGGCGGTGTACATCACGCCGGCCGCCGTCAGCTTGTGGATGTCGCCGCGGCCGCCCTCGCCCTCGTTCACCGTGTTGGCGGCGCGCAGCACCTGGTAGGTATACAGGCGCATCGACTCGACCCAGGTGTACATCTCGGCCAGCATCGACTGCACCATCTGGAAGTTGGAGATGGACTGGCCGAACTGCTTGCGCTGCCTGGCGTAGTCCAGCGACAGCGCCAGGGCGCGCTCGGCGATGCCGAGGTTGATCGGCGAGATCATCGCGCGCTCCAGGTCCAGGCCGGACATGACCACGCGCACGCCCTTGTTCTCCTCGCCCACCAGGTTGGCGGCCGGCACCTTGCACTCGTCGAACACCAGCTCGGCGGTCTGCGAGCCGCGGAAACCCATCTTGATCAGCTTCTGCGCGACCTTGAAGCCCGGGTAGTCCTTCTCGACGATGAAGGCCGAGACACCCTGGTTGCCCCTTTCCTTGTCGGTCTTGGCGTACACCAGCAGCACGTCGGCCACCGGGCCGTTGGTGATGTAGATCTTGCGGCCGTTGAGGACATAGAAGTCGCCCTCGCGGCGCGCGGTGGTGCGCATGGAGCCGATGGCGTCGGAACCGGCGCCCGGCTCGGTCAGGCCCAGGGCGCCGATCAGCTTGCCGCTGTTCAGGCCCGGCAGGTACTTCTGCTTCTGCGCCTCGCTGCCGTTGGCCAGGATGTTGTTCATGCACAGGTTCTCGTGCGCCACCCAGGCCAGGGCCAGGGCGTGGTTCCAGCGCGAGAAGCCCTGCAGGATCAGGCCGGAGGTGAACACGTCCATGCCCGAGCCGCCGTACTGCTCCGGGGCGGTGATGCCGAAGTACCCGGTCTGGCCGATCTTGGGGAAGATGTCGGCCGGCCACCATTCCTCGTCGTCCATGCGCTGGGCCAGGGGGTACAGCTCGTTCTGGCCGAAGCGGTCGGCCTGGGCCAGGATTTCCATCTCGTCGTGGGACAGGCCCGAAAAGGCCTGCAGGACGGAGGGACGGTCGGAAGAAGTGCTGTCTGCCATGGGGTTTCCGTAGTTCTGGTGAGTCTGACTTACCAGCCAGATTAGGGGGCCGGGGGCCGGGGGCGCTTCGCCCAATCGGGTGAGGCCACGGGGCAATGGCAGGGCTTGGCCCGTCTTTTGCTGTCCCTGGCTCATGCCTGAGTCGCAAAAGCGCAGCAAGGCCAATGAGGGCCGGATGCCGGGACTGGACGGGGTCAAGCAGCGGGAGAGGCTGCTCACCACCCTGCTGTCGAATGTCGACGGCATGATCTACCGCTGCCGCCACGACGAGCACTGGACCATGGAGTTCGTCAGCGAGGGCTGCCTGGCCCTGACCGGCTACCAGCCGCAGGACCTGGTGCTGAACCGGCGGCTGTCCTTCGAGCAGCTGATGCACCCCGAGGACCGCAGCCGCGTGCGGGCGCTGGTGGATGCCGCGCTGCGCGAACGCCGGCGCTACGAGGTGGAGTACCGCATCGCCCATGCCGACGGCGGCAGCCGCTGGGTCTGGGAGCGCGGGGCCGGCAACTTCGACGAGCAGGGCCGGGTGGAGTCGCTGGAAGGCATCATCCAGGACATCACCGAGCGCAAGCGCTCCGAGGAGTCCCTGGCGGAGGCCGAGCGGCGCTACCGCAGCATCTTCGAGAACGCCATCGAGGGCATCTTCCAGTCCACCCCGGACGCCGGCTACGTCACCGTCAACCCGGCGCTGGCCCGCATGTACGGCTACGACTCGCCGGAACAGCTGATCGGCCTGCTGCGCGACATCGACCGCCAGCTCTACGTGCAGCCGGGCCGGCGCGCCCAGTTCATGGCGGCGCTGGCCCGCGACGGCTCGGTAACCAATTTCGAATCCCAGGTCTACCGGCGCGACGGCAGCGTCATGTGGATCTCGGAGAACGCCCGCGAGGTCCGCGGCCCCGAAGGGCGGCTGCTGATGTACGAGGGGACGGTGGAGGCCATCACCGAGCGCAAGCTGCACGATGCCGCGATGCGCTACCAGGCGACCCACGACGCCCTCACCGGCCTGCCCAACCGGCTGCTCCTGCAGGAGCGCCTGCAGCAGGCGCTGGACGCGGCGCGGGAACAGGGCGGACAGGTGGCGGTGGCCTTCATCGACCTGGACCAGTTCAAGCTGATCAACGACAGCCTGGGCCACCACACCGGCGACGCGCTGCTGCGCACCATGGCGCAGCGCCTGCGCGCCTGCCTGCGCGACGGGGCCGTGGTGGCACGCCAGAGCGGCGACGAGTTCGTGGTGCTGATGACGCGCACCCACCGCGGCGCCATCGCCTATCTTGCCGGACTGATGCTGGATGCGCTGTCGCAGCCCTGCGTGATCGGCGGCCGCGAACTGCGCGTGACCTGCAGCATCGGCATCAGCCTCTTCCCGGGCGACGGCGAGGACGCGGCGGCCCTGCTGCGCAACGCCGACATGGCGATGTACCGGGCCAAGGAAGCCGGGCGCAACAACGTGCAGTACTACACCGCCGAGCTGCAGGCCGGCATCGCCGGCCGCCTGGAACTGCTGACGCGCCTGGGCCAGGCCGTCGAGCGCGGCGAGTTCCGCCTGCACTACCAGCCCAAGTTCGACCTGCGCAGCGGACGCATCACCGGCGCCGAGGCGCTGCTGCGCTGGGAGTCTCCGCAGGGCATGGTGATGCCGGAGACCTTCATCCCGCTGGCCGAGGAGACCGGGCTGATCCTGTCGATCGGCCATTGGGTGATGCGCACCGCCTGCCTGCACAACCGTGCCTGGCTCGACGCCGGCATCGGCCCGATCCCGGTGTCGGTCAACCTCTCACGGCGCCAGATCGTGCACGGAGACATCGCGGCCGGCGTCGCCGGCGTGCTGGCCGAGACCGGCCTGCCGGCGGAACTGCTGGAGCTGGAAGTCACCGAAAGCATGGTGCTGCCCGATGCGGAACAGGCCGCCGCGGTGATGCAGCGCCTGCGCGCGCTGGGCGTGCGCCTGTCGATGGACGACTTCGGCACCGGCTACTCCAGCCTGAGCCAGCTCAAGCGCTTCCCGGTGCAGTCGCTGAAGATCGACCGCTCCTTCCTGCGCGAAGTCACCACCGATCCCGACTCCGCCGCCATCGTCAAGGCGATCATCTCGCTGGGCCACAACCTCGACCTGCGGGTACTGGCCGAGGGCGTGGAGACCGCCGAGCAGCAGGCCTTCCTCGGCGCCAACGGCTGCGACGAACTGCAGGGCTTCTACCTGGCGCGGCCGATGCCGGCGGAACGCTTCGCCGAGCTGCTGCGCCACCAGGCGCTGGCGGCCTAGGGCCTGTTAACCCTACGGCCGTCGCTGCGATGCCACCAGATTTGCCGCCAGGCACGACGCGAGGAGGGCGTTGGGTGGGCCCCAATAACCGACGAGGCCATTGGCCCAGGCTGCGGAGCGACTCAATGTCGCTCCGCAGTAAGCCCGATGGCCCGCATGGCGGCAAATCTGGTGGCACCCGGAGGGCGGGACCGTTTTGGCGCAGGGCGTTGTCCCGCCCCGCTGATGTACGTCCAGTACACGGCGCGGGCCGGGACTGAGCCCTGCGCCAAAACGGTCTCCGTCGCAGCGACGGCCGTAGGGTTAACAGGCCCTAGGGGTCTTTCGCCCCCCGGCGCTACCAGGCGCGGCCGTACTGCTTCGGCGCCTCGATCTCGGCCTTCAGTGCCTTGGCGGCATGGTAGGGCCAGTAGGGATCGCGCAGCATCTGCCGCGCCAGCAGCACCAGGTCGGCGTCGCCGTTGTGGACGATCTGCTGGGCCTGCGCCGGATCGACGATGCCGCCGACCGCGGCGGTGGCGATGCCCGCCTCGCGCCGGATGCGCGCCGCGAAGGGCACCTGGAAGCCGGGCCCCACCGGGATGCGCACCGCCGTCGGCAGCGTGCCGCCCGAGGAGACGTCGATCAGGTCCACGCCCAGCGGCCCCACCCGCCGCGCCAGCTCCACGCTCTGCTCGATATCCCAGCCGCCGGACTCGGCCCAGTCGGTCGCGGAAATGCGCAGCAGCAGAGGCAGGCGCTCGGGCCAGACCTCGCGGACCGCCGCCACCACCTCGCGCAGCAGCCGCGTGCGCCCGTCGAAGCCGCCGCCCCAGGCATCGGCGCGGTGGTTGCTCAGCGGCGACAGGAACTCGTGCAGCAGGTAGCCGTGCGCGCCGTGGATCTCGACGACGCGGAAACCGGCGGCCAGGGCGCGCACCGCCGCCGCGCGGAACCCTTCGATCACCGCCCGGATACCCGCCTCGTCCAGCGCCTGCGGCGTCGGCGACTGCTCGTCGAAGGCCAGGGCGCTGGGCCCCACCACCGGCGCCCAGCCGCCCTGCTCCGGCGACAGCGGCCGGCCGCCAAGCCAGGGCTTGTCGGTGCTGGCCTTGCGCCCGGCGTGGGCCAGCTGGATCGCCGGCACGGCGCCGGCCTCGCCGATGAAACGCGTGATCGGGGCCCAGGCCTCGACGTGGGCGTCGCTCCAGATGCCGGCATCCACCGGCGAGATGCGTCCCTCCGGCAGGACCGCGGAGGCCTCGGCAATCACCAGTCCGGCACCGCCGATGGCGCGGCTGCCCAGGTGCACCAGGTGCCAGTGGGTCGGAGCACCGTCCTCGGCGGAGTACTGGCACATCGGCGACACGGCAATGCGATTGCGCAGCTCCACTTCGCGCAGGCGGAAGGATTCGAACAGCTTCACGGGTGATCTCCCTGGATACGGCAGCGACGATAGCAGGGACGTGGGTCGCCGCCTCCCCCGCAACGGACTATGCCTGGGCCGCGCGCAGGTCCTGCAGCAGCGACGGCAGCGTTTCGCGCAGCAGCGGCAGCCGTCCGCGCCAGCCCACGGCGGCCTCGATCAGGGGCTCGGGCCGGCGCAGGCGCTGGGCGGTGCGGCGGATCGCCCGGTCGATGCCCTGCGGCTCACCGTAGGACAGCAGGAGTTGCGCGAAGCTCTCTGCCCGCGGCGCCTGCCCGCCGGCCCGCAGGAACCATTCGCCGGCATCCGCCACGGCCTGCGCGCTGCGGCGGCAGAAGTCCGGCAGCGGCTCCTCGGCGTACCGCTCCCAGTCCAGCGCCAGCGCGTGGTCGCAGACCAGGTCCAGCAGGATGCCGGCATAGCGCCGAGCACCCTGCGGATAGTCGCTGCGCAGGGCCACGATCCCCGGATGGCTGTCGGTCAGCACGTCGATGCGCCGGTGCAGTCGGATCCCGGCGGCGACATCCTCCGGATAGGCCGAGAGATCGCGGCCATGGACGATGTCGCCGAGGATGGCCCCCGGCAACGAGGTGCCGCTGCGCTCGGCCAGCCAGAGATGGGCCAGGAAGTTCATGCGCTCAGTCGCTCCCGCCGCCGTCGCCGCCACCACTGTCGCCACTGCTGTCCGTGTCGCCGCCACCGCCTCCGGCCTCCCCCGGCGCTTCGGGATCGGCCGGGGAACGGCAACCGCCGTCGTAGTCGCGCGGCTCGTGGGGGTTGGCGTAGCTGTCGGCGGGACCGCTGGCGTAGCCGCGGTCCGCGTTCGCCGGCGCGGCGGCGCGCGCCCCTCCTCGTGACAGCAGCGACCGCAGCCAGAGGAAGACCAGGCCGACGACGAGCAGGAAGAACAGGAATTTCATGTGGGGCCTAGGCCAATGGCAATTCGCGCTGCGCCCGGCACCATTCGTCATGCAGCCGCTGCACCGCCAGGGCCTGCATGCAGCTGACACGGGTTTGCCCCAGGGCCTCGACGAAGCGACAGGCGGCATAGCCCTGTGCACGTTGCTCGTACTGCTGCACCCAGCGCTCCCGCTCGGGCAGGCGCTCCGGGTTCACCGGCCAGACACCGGGCCGCGGGCGCAGGTGTGCCGCGATCCCCACGCGCCAGGGCTTGGGGCTGACACGGGCCCGGAAACAGCGCTGGTTGACGCACATGCGGGCATAGAGCGCATCGACGCCCAGGGCCGCGAAGCACTCGGCCACGGCCGGCTCGCGCGCGTCGAAGGCACGATGCATGGCCAGCAGGCGCAGCCCCGCCGGGGTGCGGTAGAGGCGCAGGTGCCAGTCCGGATGACGCTGCAGGAAGGCATCGATCCGCCGGCGGGCGCGCGGCTCGGGTCCCCCGCCGAGACGGTCGCGCAGCCGGTGAAGCTGCCGCGCCAGCGCGTAGCCTCCCAGCAAGGCCAGCAAGGCCGCCAGCAGGCCATAGCCTGCCGAACCGGTGGCCCATCCCAGGAGCAACGCCAGCAGCAGCAGGACGCCGGTCACCGCGCCGATCGTCCGCAGGCCCGGCCCGGTGTCGAAGTCGATGTCGGCGAACAGCACGTCCGGCGTATTGAGGCAGCGGGCACCGTAGAGATTGCGGGTCACCACGGTGTCGCCGTGCCGGGAGAGAACCTCCTCGCGGATCGGCAGGCCATCGGCGCCGTTGTAGGACACCTTGGGCTCGCGCCGCGGCAGGCTCTCGCCGGCCGCGATGCGCGCGCAGGCCTGCCGCAGCCGCTCTTCGGCATGGGCCTGCGCCGCCTCCTGGCTGCTGTCCGACCAGCCGTAGCGGCGCAGCGTCACCTCCCGATTGCCGCTGCGCTGCTGCTGGCGGGCCTCGGCCCAGTAACTGGGAACGATCATGTCCTGACTCCTGGAGCGGCGAACCTGACGATCCCGGCAGGTTGCGGCCGTGACGATGATCGCAGATCGTTACGACCCAGCAAGGCCCTCCACCCGAGACCCCGCATGACATGCAAGAAGATGGCTCCCGCCGCCCTTTCGGCGCTCCTGTTCTGCTGCAGCGCCCTGGCCCAGGAGCCGACGCTCCTGCCCGCCGGCGGCTACCCGGCACATACCTGCAGCAAGCCGGAACTGCCGCAGATGCCGTCCGGCGTCGGCGGCAACTCGGAGGCCATGGCCTACAACGGCGAGGTCCGCATCTACAACCAGAAGGCGCAGGTCTACTCGAAATGCATCACCGACTACATGAACACCGGCAATGCCGACATGGCGCGCATCCAGGCCCGCATCAATGAGGCCGTGGCCGAAGCCAACGCCCGGTAGGGCCTAGGCCCTAGGCTTCGACCGCGTCCACCAGCCCCCAACCGCGGGCGGTGGCCGCGTCGATCCGCCGGCCGCCCAGCACCATCCAGGCGGTGCGCTGGCGGCCGATGCGACGGGGGATGCTGACGCAGCCGCCCGCGCCGGGAATCAGCCCGAATTGCAGTTCCGGCAGCTGGAACCAGGCGTCGGGAGCCGCTACCACACGGCTCGCGAACGCCGGGAACTCGATGCCGGACCCGATGCAGGCGCCGTGGAGCCGGGCCTCGGCACGCTCCGCGCAGGCGGCCAGCAGGCGGCCCGGCACGGTGAGGCTGCGCACGGCGTGCGCCGTGGCCGGGTCCGGCGCCGTGCCGAACTCGTCGAGTTCGCCGCCGGTGCTGAAGCACTTGCCAGCACCCTCGAGGCGGACACGGCGGATCGTGTCGTCGGCCAGCACCAGTTGCAGCGCCTCGACCAGAGCATCGCGCATTTCCACCGACATGCTGTTGCGCCGCAGCGGGCGGTTCAGCGTCAGGCGCAGGGCCTCGCCCGCCCGTTCCAGCAAGACCGCGGGGCCTCCCTCGCGCGGCGGCGGCGGCGGCAGCGGCCGCCCCTCCAGCCAGCGACGGAACTCCGCCCCGCCCTGCAGCGTGGCGTAGGCCAGCGATTCCATCGCCAGCGCATCCGGGACCGGCAGCGCTTCGGTGGCGCGCAGCAGTTGCACGAACACCGAGGCGGCGACGGGGCTGCGGCTCACGCCGGCCAGCAGGGCGGCGGCCTCGCGCTCGCTATCGACGAGCACATCGCAATCCGCCGCCAGCGGAGCGTCCGGGCGGCCGATGCCGATCACCGGGCAGGGGAGCCGCCGAAGCCAGCCGCCCAGGCCGCGTTCGGCCGCGGCGCCCAGCCCCAGCAGCAGGCAGGGCGCCTCCGACAGCGGCGAGTAGCCCGAGGCCTCCGGAGGCAGTGCCGCGAGCCCCTGCAGTTGCTCGACACCGACAAGTCTCATGCGCATCCCTGGCCGGCGGCCCGGAACTCCGGCGCGACAGCATCATCCATATGGGGAACAATGTGCAGGCTCATTGTTCCGAGTGTAGAACCGGAGCCCCCTGATGAAAACCGCGAATCCTCTCCCGGATCCCGGGCATGCCCTGACACCCCACCTGATCCTGCGCGACGCCGCGCGTGCCATCGACTGGTACGTCGCCGTGTTCGGCGCGGTGGAGGAGTTCCGACTCACCGAGCCCTCCGGCAAGGTCGGCCATGCGGAACTCAGGCTGGGGGGCGGCGGCCTGATGCTGGCCGACGAGTACCCGGAGCATGGCGCACTGGGCCCCCGCACCGTCGGCGGCACGCCCGTGCGGCTGCACCTCTACGTGGCCGACGTGGATGCCGGCGCCACCCTGCTGCGGCCGGTACAGGACGAGTTCTACGGCGACCGCTGCGGCATGCTGCAGGATCCCTTCGGCCACCAGTGGCAGCTGGCCTCGCGCCGCGAGGAGATCAGCCCCGAGCAGATGCAGCGGCGCTGGAGCGCGATGCTCCAGGGTGCGCAATGAGCGGCGCCGGGCCCTACGGCTTCGAAAGCGAATATCTCCATCTCGAAGACGGCGCCAGGGCATCGGTCATCCCGGTGACGGAGGATTTCTGGCCGAAGGTCATGGCCGGCCAGATGCCGCAACTGGACCAGGGCCGCTTGATGACCTGCTTCGGCTTCGACGCGGACTGGCCCACCTGGGAGCGCCACCCGGCCGGCGAGGAAGCGGTGATCCTGCTGTCCGGCTCGGCCAGACTGCTGCTGGAAACGCCCGGCGGCATCCAGTCGGTCGAGCTCACCGAACCCGGCAGCTACGTGCTGGTGCCGCGTGACACCTGGCACACGGCGAAGACACGCGTGCCGACGAAAATGCTGTTCATCACGCCGGGTGCGGGCACCGAGAACAGGCCCGTGTAACCGCCCTCGCGTCCCTCACCCGGCGGCAGGCGAGCCCCCGCTAGCGTTCCCCGCGCTTCAGCAGCGAGAAAAACGCGTAGGAGGGGTCCGCAGGCCCCGGTTCGCCGATGTAGGCGCCGTGCAGGAAGGGATGATCCAGGCGCACCTGCGTCGGGTGCGCCGGATAGCACCAGTCGGCGACGATGGCGCGGTGGCTGAACTTCCACAGGCCCGCGCGCTTCTCGTACTTGTCGAAATAGCGACCGCCGATCAGCACGTCGAACAGCTCGCCCTCGTGCTTCACCTGGTGGAAGGCCAGGATGTAGACCTCGCCTTCCGCGCGGTCGCCGTCCAGCTTCAGGTTCACGGTGGTCACGTTGTGGTGCAGGATCGCCATCGGCTTCTGGATCTCCGGAAGCTTGTCGATGAACTCCATGGCCGGGCCGCGCGCGAAATGGCCGTGGTCGTCGATCGCGTCCTCGTGGTACAGCGCACGCATCTTGGCGTGGTCGTGCCGGTCCGCCGCGTTGCAGTAGGCGTTGACCAGGTCGTGGATCGCCTGCTTGTCGAGCAGCTCGCGCAGCTGCGTTTCCAGGGATGCGTCCATCAGCTCAGCCCCACCACCGGCAGCGCCACGCCATGCAACGCCCGCGCCTCCTCGGAACAGAGGAACAGGATCACGCTGGCGAGGTCCTTCGGCGCCACCCACTTCGAGGGATCGGCGTCCGGCATCGCGGCGCGGTTGGGCGGCGTGTCGATGATGCTGGGCAGCACGCAGTTGACGTTGACGCCCTGCTCGCGCAGTTCCGCCGACATGGCCTCGGTCATGCGGATCACGGCGCTCTTGGAGACGCTGTAGGCGCCCATCAGCGCGGCGCCCTTCTGCCCCGCCCCGGCTCCGACATTGACGATGCTGCCGCGGCCCTGCGCGATCATGCCGGGCACCACCGCCTGCACCATGTTGAGCATCGTGACGGCGTTGATCTCCCACATCTTCTGCCAGTCGGCGGCCGGCGTCGCATGCACCGGCGTACCCATGGCGAAGCCCCCGGCGATGTTGCAGAGCGCGTCGATGCGGCCGGCCTGCCGCACCGCCTGCGCAGCGGAAGCGGAATCGGTCAGGTTGGCCGGCAGCAGCCGGCGCCGCGGATCGCTGCCCGGATACGCCCTTTGCAGGCCCTCCAGCTGCAGATCCACCAGGGCCAGCGTCGCGCCGGCCGAGTGGAAGGCCTCGGCCACGGCGCGGCCGAGGCTGCCCGCGGCGCCGGTGATCATCACGGTCTTGCCCTGCATGTCCATCTGCCGTCCCCCCTTGCGATGCGGGAACGCTAGCACGCCGGCGGCAGCGCAGACCCCTCTGTATGGGTGAAACGCCACCACGGGCGAGCCCAGGGGCCATGCCCCGTTCCCCGATCGCTGCGATCGGGGAACGGGTGACAGGCCTAGGCCAGGGCCGGCAGCAGGAAGGCGAAGACCGCGCCGACCGCGTAGATCGCCAGCGACAGCAGGTAGACGCCGAGGCCGACGCGGCGCGTGCGCTGGCAGGCCGCCGCCAGGCGCGGATCCGCCGGGCAGGGCGCGAAGCGGGCGCGGTACTGCAGCAGCCCAGCCACCCCGAGCATGCCGCCGGCCAGCCCGAACACCAGCCCCTTGTGGGCCGACATCCATACCAGCTGCGGAAAGGCGCTGACCAGCCCCGCCAGCGTGGCGCCCGCCCCCAGAGCCACCAGCAGCGCCGGCAGCGCGCAGCAGACCAGGGTGGAGCTGCTGGTGAAGACCGACAGCAGGGCGCTCCAGAGGCTGCCGCGCAGTTCTCCCGCGGCGCCGCTCATGGCGCCGCCTTCAGGCGGGCGCGCAGCGTGTCCAGCGTCTCGGCGCTGCGCTGGATGCCCTGCACGCTGTAGCCGGCTTCGGTCAACACTCCGCGCAGGGCTTCGTCGGACAGGTCCTGGCCCGGCTTCAACGCCACGGCGACGACACCCTTCTCCAGGTTCACCAGCACCTCCTGGGTCGCTTCCATCCTGCCGAGCTTCTTGGAGATGCCCTGTGCGCAGAATGCGCAGACCAAGCCATCCACCTTCATCTCGATGGTGCGCGGCGCGTCCTGCGCCAGGGCGGTGAAGCTCAGCAATGCCGCGACGAGCGCGGCGGCAAGGTAACGGATCATCGTCAAACTCCTAGAAATTGAACATGAACATGGTCTGCAGGGCGCCGTCCTGGGTGACGCCAGCCTCGACCCAGGCGGCACCCCAGCTGCCGTTGCGGAACAGGCGCAGCAGCGCCGCCGCCTCCACGCCCTCGTAGAGCCCGCCGGTGTAGTGGCGCCCCTGCAGCACGAACCAGGTCGCCAGGCGATCCCAGTCGTGCGCATAGGGCGCCCATCCCAACTGCACGGTATCGATGCGATGGGAGAAGGCCTGCCGGGCGTACTGCCAGTCGGTGCGCAGCGAGCTGTAGACCCGCAGCGTCTCGTAGTCGGCCTGCCCGCCGGCATTCCAGGCGGTGCGGGGCTCCTCGAAGCCGTCGCCGGCGGCGCGCCCCACCCCACCCCAGGCGAAGACGTTGGCCTGCGCGCGGGGCAGGTTCCAGCGCCGCAGCAGCAGGTTGCCGCGGACGTAGCTGATGTCGCGCGAGAAGGTTTCGTCCTCGTCGTCCAGCCGCAGATGGCCGGCTCCCGCGGACCAGCGGTAGCTGGGCGCGTAGAAGACCTGGAATTCCTGCATGGTGCCGGCCCCGTACTCGCCCATGACGGCGGTACCGCCCTGATAGGCAATGGGCTTGGCAAAAGCGGCGGCCGGCAGCAGGCAGGCCAGTACGCCGCAACAACGGATGAGGGACATGTGGTCCTCCACAAGAAAGCGAACGGGCGCGCACCGCCGGGGCGGTACGCGAGGGGCGTCAGCTCGCGGAGGAAGCGGGAGGTCTCAGCAGCGGCGAGGGATGTGCCGGCAGGGGCACCGGCGGCACGGCGGCGGCGGCGACGGGCGGCGACGGCATCTCGCCGGCCGCCGGCAGAACCGGCGCCAGCGCCCCGGTAGCCCCGAGGCAGGCCGGGCTGCAGCGGCAGTCCGGCTCGTCGTCGCAGCAGGGCATGCGGTCCGGCATGTCCGCGCCGTCGTGGCAGGGCATGGCGGATTCGTCCTGCGCCACGGCCGACGCCGCGGGCGGCGGCAGCGCCCAGGCCTGGGCCAGGCCCTGCAGCAGCAGGACCAGCACCAGCAGGACGGCGCGCAGCGGGCGTGTCATGACCACAGCATAGCCCCGGACCGGGCTCCAGGGTCAACGGCTGGCAAGCACCTTGGGCAGGGCCGGCAGGCCCTTCCAGACCTGTGGCGTGTCCAGCAGCTCGATGCTGGCGATGGCGCCATCGTCCGGCACGTTCACCGTCCAGCGCCGGAAACTGCTGCCGCTCAGGGGGTCCGAGGCCTCGGCCACCACCGGCTGCTGCTCGCCGTTCCAGGGGCGGAAGCCACCCTGCAGCGCGACGTGTCGCACCGTGCCGTTGGCGTAGCGCACGCGCAGCGTGTAATCGCAGCCGTAGGCCCGGCACCACCAATAGTAGGTGCCGGTATTGGGCAGGATGCTGTCGCGCTGCGCCTGCACGGTCGGATCGATCAGCCGGATGAGGTTGCCGGTGTAGCGGATCGGCGGATAGATCTGCGTGGCGCCGGCCGTGCCGGCATAGCTCATCGTCGCCACGATGGCGTAGACCGGCACGTTGGCCTGCAGCGGGGCATCGTCCTCGAAGCCCCAGATGCCGCCGCTGGCGACATTGACCGCGTCGGGAGCATCCACCCACTTGCGGTCGATGCCGTCCCAGCGCTTGTAGCCGCTGGGAAATCCGGCATCGCGCTGCCACTTGCCCCCGGAATACTTGCGCGCGGCGCCGTCGAGCGTGGTCGTGCCCTCGAAATAGCGCTGCATCACCGCCGTGCTGTAGTCGGAGAAGATCGTGAAGCGCTGCCCGCGGGCCTGGTCGCCGGCCCCGGACTGCATCGGGTCCTGCTTGATGCAGCGGTCCTGGGCATCCACGGCGCGGGGGTGGCCGCCGAAGGTGTGGCTGCGGCAACTGGCGTAGTTGCCGGAACTGGCCGGGACCAGGATGCTGCGGAACAGCCGGCGCACGCTGTCGTAGCCCCATGCCGAACCCTTGAGGCTGCCCCACTCGTAGGGATAGCTGCCGCCGTCGTAGCTGTCGCCCGCATGCGGCAGGCCGAAGGCATGTCCCTGCTCGTGGATGTAGATGCCGGCATAGGCCGTGTCGCCGGTTCCCACATTGCCGCCGCCGATACCGCCGCCGGCGCTCCTGAACTGGCCTGCGGCATTGCGCGCCAGCAGCGGCGCGTAGTACTGCACCGCCTGGTTGGCCTCGCCGTTGGCCGCGCGCAGGCCGCTCACGATGCCGTGCAGCGTGGACAGGCCGGCAAAGCCGTCCTTGTAGCTATCGGTGCTGGTGGCCACATAGGCCGCGCGGCGCACGCCGCCGCTGTCGTCCCGCGGCGGCACCACCAGGGAGGGCCACACCACCTTGCCGGCCGGATGATTTCCGACCTGCAGCGTCGCCACCGGCCAGACCGCGAACATGTCGTCGATGGCCTCGGCCGAAGGCGAACCCGCCGCCGCCAGGCTGACGTCGGACTCGCCGGCCCCGAACACGTAGAACGGCAGGATGCGCACGGTGAAATCGGGATCGGCGCCGACGGACACCTCGGTCCAGGCACTGGGGTTGGCGGCGGTGGCCGTCACCCGCAGGCGCAGCCCGGGGCGCAGCCAGGACGACGGCAGCATGGCGACATAGGCGGTGGAGGACCAGCGCAGGCTGCTGTCCTCGTTCGCTGGCAGCGCGGCATTGCCCTCCAGCGTCACGCTGCCCAGCGACGTACCCGCCGCCTCGCCTTGCAGCCTGAGACCGGAAAGCCCGCCGGGCGACAGATCCACCAGTGCCAGCGCGGCGCGGCCGCCGACCATGTGCAGTTCGGCATTGCCGCCGCTGGTGAGCGTCCATTGCCTGCCGGCGGCTGGGACCACATGCGTCTGCGCCAGCTTCCAGTTGCTGGCCGCGATGGTCGGGGTGGGCGCAACCGGATTGACCGTCACGCTGACCGTGTCGCTGGCCGTGCCCCCCTTGTCGTCGGTCACGGTGAGGCGGAATGCCAGCGTCTGCGCGCTGGAGACATCGGGAGCGGTGAAACTCGCGGACGCCGCCGAGGCATTGGCCATCGCCACCGTGGGACCCGAGGTCTGCTGCCAGGCATGGGAGGCGATACGGCCGTCGGCATCCGAGGAGGCCGCGCCGTCCAGGATGACGGACGTCAGCTCGTTGACCGACTGGTCGCTACCCGCCCGGGCGACCGGCGGTGTATTGCCGGAGGATGTTTCCGCCTGCTCCGATCCGCTTCCCCCGCCCCCGCCGCCGCAGGCCGCCAGCAAGCCCAGGGAACCCGCCACACACCACCGCTGCCACTGCCTCATCCGCCCGCATCCCTTCCAGTCTTCGCACTTTTTCGTGGAGGCTAGCCCGCAGAAGAAGGTAAGGGGGATTTTCGTGACCGGCGGCAGCGGCGGCGGGAGGACTGGCACGGCAGCCGGCCGCGCCGGTCGGGGACGGCCCGCAGGCGGGGGAGATTCCCCGACGGCCGCCAGGGGCTGTTATCGCTGCCGCGATCGCTGCGATTGCGGCAGCGTTACCAGGCCCTAGGAGTCCCTGCCCTGCCGCAGGATCGTCAGCCCGATCAGCCGCGACACCACCACGGCGACATAGCCCACGCCCGCGAACTGCTCCAGCATCACCAGCACGCGCGCCTCGGAGCGCAGCGGCAGCACGTCGCCCAGGCCCACGGCGGCCAGGTTGGTGAAGCTCAGGAACAGCAGCTCCAGCCAGGTCCGCGCGCGCTCGGGCTCCACCGCGCCGCTGAAGCTGCCGGGATACCAGACCTGGCAGACCACGAACAGGTAGGCGAAGCCCCAGGCCAGCAGGGTGAAGGTGGCGCCCGCCGCGAACAGTTCGTCCGCGGTGACGCGGTTGTCGTTCATCATGTAGAGGATCAGCGCGCCCGCGGCATAGAAGTACAGCAGGGCCTCCAGCAGCGAGGCCGTCACCAGCAGGGCCTGGTTCCTGAACACGGCGGCGGATACGGCGCAGAGCAGCGCCGGGATCGCCAGCGACCAGGCCACCCAGTTCACCGCCGGACTGCGGTTGACCACCCAGACCGCCAGCACCAGCGCCGTCGCGCCGAAGGCACCGAATACCAGCCGCCCGCCGGGCAGGCCGTCGAACAGCGGGTACACCATCAGGCTCAGCAGCTGCACCGCCAGCAGGAAGGCCGAGGGATGGCGGCGCGCGATGCGGCTCCAGGCGGCGGTGTTCATCGTCATGCGACCTCCACGACCTTGTGCGGGTCGAAGCGGCGGTTCTCATTGACCTCGCCCTTGGCGTAGCCGCGCGGATTGCAGACCACGCGCGTGCCGTTCACCTCGTAGTCGAAGCTGTCGTGCGTGTGCCCATGGATCCATAGCGCCACGCGCTGGCGCCCCATCAGGGCTTCCAGGTCGGTGACGAAGCCGGCGTTGATCGGCGAGCCGGCGAAACGCGCGGCGATGCTCCGGGCCGACGGCGCGTGGTGGGTGATCACCACCGTGGGACCGTCGTGCAGCTCATCCAGGCGTGCGCGCAGCCAGGCCAGGTAGCCGGCATGCAGCCCGGCGGAGGAGTCCGGGGTCAGCAGCTCCTCCCCGTCCTCGCGCAGGCGGATGCGCGCGAAATCGCGCATGAAGCGCAGGGCCCCCTGCAGGGCCTGATCATGACGCTCGGCATCCGGGAACAGGCGGAAGTCGGTCCACAGCGTCGCCCCCAGGAAGCGCACGCCGCCGATCACGCAGGCCTCGCGGTCCAGCAGCGTCACGCCGGCGCGGGCACAGGCGGCGCGCAGCTGCGCCAGCGTGCCGTCGATGCTGCCGCCGTAGAACTCGTGGTTGCCCGGCACGTAGATCACCGGCTTGCCGAAGCCGCCGGCCCACTGCGCCGCGTCCTCGGGACGCGAGATGTCGCCGGCCAGGATCACCACGTCGGCGTCCGCCCGCGGACGCTCCATCGGGCAGACGCTCAGGTGCAGGTCGGAGAGGATGTGCAGCTTCATGCCCGCCCTCCGCGCAACTGCCGGGCCGGATCAGCCGCGCTTGAAGAATTCGATCAGCAGGTCGGCAAAAGCCTGCGGCTGCTCGCAATGCATGAAATGCCCGCAGCCCGCCATCTCGATGCGCTCGTAGCCGGCGGAGAACAGGTGGTCCTGCCCCAGGAACATCTCGCGGCCGATGCAACCGTCGTTCTCGCCGACGATGACACGCGTGGGCACCGCGATCGGCTTCATCAGGGTCTGCCAGCTCTCGCCCATCAGCAGGCCGCGCGGCATGGCGCGGTAGTACCCGAGCGCGGCGCGCAAACGCTCCGGCTCGCTGAACAGGGCGCGCAGCGGCTCGAACTCGGCGTCGGTGAAGTTCCAGTCCGGCGACCACTCGTGGATCAGCGCGCGCAGCCAGGCGAAGTCCTGCGCGCGGATGCGCCGCTCGGGAATCAGCGGCAACTGGAAGAAACCCATGTAGCGCGAGCGCTTGAGCTGGCGCAGCGCGGGGCGCAGCAGGAAGCGGCGCAGGTGCGGCACCGCGGCGGTGGCGATGCGGTGGATGCGGTCCGGGCGCAGCGCGGCTGCGGTATAGGCCGCGGCGGCGCCCCAGTCGTGGCCCACGACATGGGCCTTGTCGACCCCGAAGTGATCGATCAGCGCGATCACGTCGCGGCCCAGCGTAGTGATGCGGTAGTCGCCGTCCGCCGGCAGCGCGGTGGGCGCGTAGCCGCGCATGAACACCGCCGCGGCGCGGAAGCCGGCCTGCGCCAGCGACTTCACCACCGGCTCGAAACTCCAGGCGGTGTCGGGGAACCCGTGGAAGCACAGCACCAGCGGACCTTCGCCGGCTTCGAGGTAGGCGAATTCCAGTCCGTTGGCGCGAATCCAGCGGGGCGAGAGCTTGTCAGTCATTGGAGCGTGCTCTGTAGGAGATCGCAGATTAAACAGCTTGACGCGCTGCGAACAAGGTTGCGCGCGAGGGGAAAATGTGTCGCCGCCGCCCGTGCCGTCACGGACTTGCCATCATCCAGGGCAGCGATCGGCGCGCAGGCGGAAAGATCGGCGCAGATCGCGACAGATCACGGCAACTCGATCCAGCGATGCGCCGGATCCGCCAGCAGCGGCAGGTACAATGCCAGGCGCGCCCTGCCACCCTCCAAGCCGCGCAGCGCGCTGCGATAGCCTTCGAGCTGGCCGCGATAGCGCTCCAGCTCGGCGGCGAGGAAGGCCTCGGCCCGGCCGCCTTCGTGCATGCTGGTCTTGAAGTCCACGACCCAGCGCTGGCCATCGCCATCGACGAAGCTGCGGTCCAGCTTGAGGCGGCGCGGCTGGCCCTCGACCAGCGCGGTCAGCTCCCACTCGCTGCGCGCCTGCGCATGCGCCTGCAGCAGCCAGCGGCCGCGCGGGTCCTGCAGCGTCGCCGTCAGCGCCAGCTGCACGCGCTGGCGCGCCGCTTCGCAGCGCGCCGCGGGAACGCCCTCGGCCGACAGCATCTCGTCCAGTGCCTCATCCAGGGCGGCAACCCGCTCCGCGTCCCAGCGCTCCAGCCCCTCTCGCGCAATCTGCTGCATCCAGCGGTGATAGGCCACGCCGACCGCCCGCGCCGCCTCGCCGGCCCAGTCGAAGGGAATCGGATCCGATGCTGCCGCGGCGGCGGGCAGTTCCGGCCCCGGCGGCAGCGGCGGCGCCTGCCAGCCGGCCGCAAGGCGATGCATCGGCGGCGGACGCCGCGCCGCCTCGGCCTGCGGCGCGGCATCCGCGGCGATGGGCGCGGCGAAGTCCTGCGCCACCGCCGGCCACAGCCGCGCCAGCAGGCTGCGGCCCGGCGGCTGCGGCGCCTTGTCGTCCTCGCCGGCTTCCAGTGCTCCGACCAGGTGCAGCGAGCGGCGCGCGCGCGTAGCCGCCACGTACAGCAGGCGCGCGTCCTCGTGCAGCTGCTTCTCGGCCTGCAGGCCGAGCACGAATTCGAAGATCGGGTCTTCCTCGTCGCCGCTGGCATGCAGCGGCGCCAGCAGCAGGCGCTCGCCGCCGTCGCGGCCGCGGCGCGTGGCCCAGGCCACCAGAGGACGGGTGTCGCTGCGCGTGCCCCGGCCCAGCCCAGGCACGATCACCACGTCGAACTCCAGGCCCTTGGACTTGTGGATGGTCATCAGGCTCAGGGTTTCGCCGGCCTCGGCATCGGCGCTGGCCTTCAGCTCCGACAGCGCCAGGTCCAGTGCCTCCAGGTCGGGCAGTTCGGGCCCGCGTGCCAGATCGTCCAGCCGCGCGAAGAACACCTGCGCGTCGGCCAGGTCGCGCGCCTGGCTGGCACAGGCCGGCCCGCCCAGCGCCAGCCAGGCGCCCTCGATCCAGCGGCGCAACGGCTTGCGCCCCTGCTGCGCCAGCGCCGCTTCCAGCACCGCCATGCAACGCGCCAGCCGCTGGCGGCCGTCGGGGGACAGGCGCGCCAGGCGTGCCGGATCGCGCAGGCCCGTCAGCAGCGGCGAGTCCGGATGCAATCCCTCGGCCAGCGGCAGCAGGTCGGCCAGCGTCAGGCCGCAGCAGGGCGACCGCAGCAGCGCCAGCCAGGCAACGCGATCCGCCGGATGCAGCAGCGCACGCGTCAGGCTGCGCAGGTCCTCGATCGCCGGACGCGTCGCCAGGCCCTCGATGTCCACCGCGCGGTAGGCCAGGCCGGCCTCGCGCAAGGCCGGCGCGATCGCCTCCAGGTGGCCGCGGCTGCGTACCAGCACGGCGATGCTGGCGCCGGGATCGGCGGCCTGCGCGGAGCGCACCAGTTCCACCACCCGCCCCGCCTCCGCCCCGGGCTGCGTATCACCCAGTGCGTGGACCGCCACCGCCGGCTGCGTCGCCGCCGGCCGCGTCGCCACCGCCAGCGCATGCCGCGCCGCGCCGCGCTCGCGGTCCTCCTGCGCCGGCAGCACCCGGGCGAAAGCCTGGTTGACCCAATCCACCACGCCGGCCTCGGAGCGGAAATTGCAGCACAGCTGCAGTGCCTCGAGCCGCAGGTTGCCGATGCCCTCGTTGCGCGCATCCATGAACAGGCCGACGTCGGCGTTGCGGAAGCGGTAGATGCTCTGCATGGGGTCGCCCACCACGAACAGCGTGCGGCCGTCGCCGGCCTGCCAGCCGGCGGTGAGCCGCGCCAGCAGCTGCCACTGCAGCGCCGAAGTGTCCTGGAACTCGTCGACCAGCAGGTGGCGGATGCGGTAGTCCATGCGCAGCGCCAGGTCGCTCGGTCCATCGGCCCCGCCCAGGGCGGCCACGGCCTGGCTCGCCACCTCGGTGAAATCGACCTCGCCGCGCGCCATGAACACCAGGCGCAGCTGCGCGGCGGCCAGCCGCAGCGTGTCGAGCAGCGCTTGCAGGATTTCCCACTGCGCATCGCTGTAGGCCGGCGGCGGCAGCATCCGAAGCTGCGACAGGCGTTCGCGCAGGCCGGGAATCTCCGACAGCGCGGCGATCAGGTCCAGGTGCGCCTGGCGCGGCGGATCGCGCTCCGCCTTCTCTGCCTTGCTCTTGCCGGCGGGAAAGCCGTTGGTGGCATTGACCACCCTGCGCCAGTCGCCGTCGCGCTTCAGCACCAGGTCCGCCAGCACCTGCCAGGACGCCAGCCCCCCCGCGTCGCAGCGTGGCCACTGGCCGTCGCGCAGCGCGTGCAGGGCCAGCTCCGGCTGCGCGGCGTAGAGATTCGACGAGGCATAGGCCGCCGAGTCCAGCCAGGCGACGCGCAGCGGCCGCGGCAGCAGGGCCTCCACCTCCGCCAGGCTGCCGGCGACGAATTCCGCCAGCGCCGACTCCAGCACCGCGCGCGTGCGCTCGGCACGGTCGTCGGCCAGCGTGTAGGCGATCCACTGGTCGCGGCGCCCCAGCAGCAGCACCAGCTGCGCCTCCAGCAGTGCCGTGCGGTTGTCGAAGTGCGCCAGCACCCGCGCCACCGGCGCCGCCAGCGCCGGCGAGCTCTCGATCAGCTCGAGGGTGGCGCGCGCCGCCTCGCGATAGGCCAGCTGCGGATGCTCCGCCACCTGCACCCGTCCGCCGAAGCCGGCCGTCAGCGGCGCCTGCTGCGTGACCTGCGCGCAGAGCGCGTCGATGGTCAGGATGCGCAGGCGCTGCGGGTTGTCCTGCAGGCCCCAGCCGCGCTCCTGGGAGCGCGCCAGCGCCGCGCGGGCCAGGCGCCAGGTCTGCCGGCGATGCTCGTCGGCCGGCTCGCCGCCGGCCTGGGCCTGCTGCACGGCGGCGAACACGCGGTGGCGCATCTCCGCCGCCGCCTTGCGCGTGAAGGTGATCGCCACCACCTCCTCGGGCTCGGCGACGCCGGCCAGCAGCGCCAGCACGCGCTGCGTCAGCAGCTCGGTCTTGCCCGAGCCGGCAGGCGCCTGGACGATGAAGCTGGCCTCGGGGTCGAGCGCGCGCTCGCGCTCCTGGCGGTCGGCGATATCCACTATGGGTCGTCCTCCGCCACTTCCGCCACGCTCTCGCGCACGCGGCACAGCGCGTGCAGGTCGCAGTCGCGGCAGGTCTGGCGCGGATGCTTGGGCAGCACCGCCGCCCAGCCCTCGCGCACCTCGCCGGCCACCGTATGCAGCTGGCCGCGCCAGCGGCCCAGCAGCGCGCTCCAGCCCTGTGCATCGGCGGTCTGCTTCACGCTGTCCCATGCGGCAATGCCGGGAGCGATCTCCGCGGCGGCGGCGATGCCCTCGAAGCCGACGGCGCCGGCCACCAGCCGGCCATAGGCGATGGCCTGCACGCCGCCGCCGGTGAGCGCATAGATCAGCAGCTGCGGCTCCTCGGGGCGGTCGTCCATCCAGGGCGCCTTGCGCCGCCCGCCGCTCTTGTAGTCCAGCACCAGCCGCCCGCCATCCTGCAGCTCGTCCACCCGGTCGCGCCGCAGGCGCAGGCGCAGTCCCTCGAAATCGACCTCGCTGTCATCGCCCTGCTCCATCTCCGGCGGCCGGCCCTCGAGCTCGATCACGCGGAACGGCAGGCGCAGCTTCTCCTGTTCCAGCCAGGCTGCCACCAGGCGCCGCAGGCGCACGTCCTCCAGGCGGCGCATGCCCGGGCGGAGGCGCTGCGGGGCCTCGCGCAGCAGGCGCGTCAGCGCGGCATCCACCGCCGCGCCGATCCGTTCCTCCAGTTGCGCCGGGGCCAGATCCAGCAGGCCGCGCTGGTCACGCAGTTCGCGCCACAGGGCCTCGAGCACGCGGTGCACGAGGTTGCCGCGGTCGGCGGCACTGATGCCCGGCCGCGGCACCTCCAGGCGCTGCGCGCCGAGGCGATGGGTGGCGAAGCCGCGGAAGGGGCACAGCGCCTGGTCGCCGACCAGGCGCACGCCGCCCTGCACGCGGCCGTCCTGCGGCAGCGGCGGCGCCTGGGCATCCAGCAGCGATTCCAGCGCCTGCCGCGGCTGCGCCTGCCAGGCGCGCGGCAGGGCCTGTGGCGGCAGCATCCCGGCCTGCGCCAGCCAGGGCGCCAGCAGCGGGCTGGGCGACAGGGGACGGTCCTGTTCCTGGCGCGGCCAGGACATCACCACCTCCGGCGCCGCCGCCAGCCACCGCGCCGTCAGGCGCCGCGCGTAATCCAGCTCCTGCGCCGCGGAGGCATGGGGCAGGCCGCGCTCGCGCTGCAGCGGGTAGGGAATGAAGGGATGCGGCCGTACCGCGGCCGGCCAGTGTTCATCGTCGAAGCCCGCGATCCACAGCGCGTCGAACTCCAGGCCCTCGGCCTCCAGCGCGCCCATCACCTGCACGCCCGTAGCCAGGGACTGCGGCTGGAACAGCGTCTGCTCGGCGATCTCGCGCAGCTGCGCGACGGCGGCCGACCAGGGAACCCGGCCCAGCAGCGGCTCCAGGCGGCCCAGTTCGGCCAGGCAGCCTCCCCAGGCCTGGTGGGCCTGGTACTCCTCGCTGTCGAGCGGGCGGGCTCCCGGCCAGCCCGCGGCCTGCAGCACGCCGCCGATGATCTCCACCCACTCCCCCGCCAGCGCCCGGCGCTGCGGCTGGCGCTGCGCCATCAGCGCCTCGCAGCGGGCGCGCAGGGCTTCGGAGCGCGCATGATGGCGCAGCGACTCCAGGCTGACCTCCGTATGCCCCTCACGCCGCAGTCGCGCATCGACCGCGGCGCGCTGCAGGCGCTCGTCCTCGCCGCCGCCCCAGGCCGGCGAGCACAGCAGCGCCGTGGCATCGGCGTAGGGCAAGGGCTCGTGCAGCCAGCGCAGCAGGCGCAGCGCCGTCTGCGGCAGCGCCGTGGCCGCCAGCGGCTCGCCCAGCGTCAGGTTGTAGGGACGCGCCAGGCTGTGCGCATCCACCGCGTCCGCCTGCGGGCAGAGCTGCTCGTCGAACAGGCGCTGCACGGCGCCGCGGCGGCTGCCGATGTCCGGCACGATCACGCCGATGCGCTGCAGCGGCTGTTCGCGCAGGCGCGTCGCGGCCCAGGCCGCAGCGGCGCGCAGCTCCTGCTCGGCGTCGGCAGCGGCCACCAGCCGCACCGCCGCCTCGCGCTGCGGCGGCTGCAGCTCGGACACCACGCTGCCCGCGGCCCGCAGCGCCGCGACCAGCCGGCGCAGCGAGGGCGTGTGCTCATGGAAGCCCGCCAGCACCAGCTCGGCCGGCACCGGCACGCGCCGCTCCGCGATGGCGCGCAGCAGGGCGGCCCGCCAGCCCTGCGCATCGACGCGGCCCAGGGCCTGGCAGCGCTTGCGGTACTGCAGCGCCCAGTGGTTGAAGCGCTCCACGTCCGGCGTCGTCGCAGGCAGGGGCAGCGGCAGGTCGTACTCGTGGACCAGGTCCCAGGCCTCCGCCGCCAGTTGCGCCGCCTCGGCCTCGCGCAGCAGCGGCTGCTCCTGGCGGGTCTCGTCGATGGTCAGGCGCCACAGCAACCGCCGCTGCTGCGGGCGCAGGGGCGCCGGCAGCGGCGTCCCGTCGCGGCGCAGGTCCAGCCGCACCGCCTCGGCCGCGGACTGCAGGAAGGCCTCCAGCGTCAGGATGGCCGGCGTTTCCCAGGCCGAGAGGCCCTGGGCCTGCGCCGCGCGCGCATGCGCCTCGAACAGGTGCTGCGCCAGGCGGCTGCTGACGCAGACCAGCGCCGGCCCCGGGGCCTGCAGCATGCGCGCGAACAGCGCCGCCGCGTCGAGGCGCGGCAGGGCGTCCGGATGGTCGGGGCCGGGAGCGGTCATGGGTGGCCGAAGTATGCCTGTGGCGCGCAAACGAAAAAGCCCGCGAATGCGGGCCCTTTCATCCGATCCGGCCGGATCAGTTCGTCAGGCCGTCATGCCGAGGCGGATTGTCCAGGCGCATCGCCAGCTGCTGCGCCGGCACGTAGCCGTTCACCACCTCGCCGTCGGGCAGCACCATCATCGGCGTGCCGCGCAGGCCCAGTTCCTGGCCCAGCTGCCAGTCGCGCGCCACGGGGTTCGGGCAATCGTGGCGATCGCCGTTCATCGGCGCACCGGCCTTGGCGTTGGTCAGCGCCGTCTTGCGGTCGGCCGAGCACCAGACGGCCTCGGCCTTGCGGTAGGAATCCGAGCCCAGCCCGGCGCGCGGGTAGAACACGTAGCGGATCGTGATGCCGGCATCGTTGTACTCGTTGATTTCCGAGTGCAGCTTGCGGCAGTAGCCGCAGTCGATGTCGGTGAACACGGTGACGACGTGGCGCGGCTTGGCCGGCGCGAACTCGATCGTGCTGTCCGGCCCCAGGGAGGCCAGGCGCGTCAGGCGGAACTCGCGGCGGCGGTTCTCGGTGATCTCCTCGCCGGTCTCGATGTTCATCAGGTCGCCCTGCACCAGGAACTTGCCGTCGGCGGTGACGTAGGCGTAGATCGGGCCGGCCTGGACCTCGTAGAGGCCCGGCGCGCTGGTCTCGCGGATATCTTCCTTCTTGATCTCGGGGATGTATTGCGCCAGGGCCTTCTGGACGCGCTCGATCTGGGTGTCCTGGGCGCAGGCGGTGCAGGCGCCGAGAACCAGGGCGCTGGCGACGAGGGAAAGCAGGTGTTTCATGGAGGATCCGGACAGCGGGGTGGCGGGCATTATGACAAAGACCGACCGGCGGCGTTCAACCACGGCCCGGAGCCGGATCAGCCGCGGGGGTGGTGCCGGCGGTGCAGCTCGCGCAGTCGCGCCTTGGCCACATGGGTATAGATCTGCGTGGTGGACAGGTCCGCATGGCCCAGCAGGGACTGCAGGATGCGCAGGTCCGCGCCGTGTTCCAGCAGGTGGGTGGCGAAGGCGTGGCGCAGGCCATGGGGCGACAGGGTCGCCTGGATGCCGGCCTGCTGCGCGTAGCGCTTGATCAGCATCCAGAAGTTCTGCCGCGTCATCGGCCCGCCGCGGCGGGTGATGAACAGCCAGTCGCTGGCCTGGCCCTCCTGCAGGGTCTTCCGGGCCCCGTCGATATAGCGGCCCACCCACTCCACCGCTGGTTCGCCCATCGGCACCAGCCGCTCCTTGCCACCCTTGCCCAGCACCTGCACCACGCCCTGGCGCAGGTCCAGGCGCGGCAGCGGCAGCTGCACCAGCTCGGACACGCGCAGGCCGCTGGCGTACATCAGCTCCAGCATGGCCCGGTCGCGCAGGCCCAGTTCCGTTTCCACGTCCGGCGCCTCCAGCAGCTTCTCGACATCCGCCTCGCCCAGGGTCTTGGGCAGGCGCAGGCCCAGCTTGGGCGATTCCAGCCGGGCGGTGGGGTCGTCGGGCCGCTGCCGGTCGGCATGCAGGTGGCGGTAGAACTGACGCAGCGCCGACAGCAGCCGCGCTTGCGAGCGTGCCTTGAGCCGGCGCGCCGCCAGGTACTGCTTGATGTCCGCCTCGCCGGCGGCTGGCAGCGAGCCGCCGCGCGGCTGCAGCCAGCGCGCGAACAGGGCCAGGTCCGAGCGGTAGCTGGCCTGGGTATTCTGGGACAGTCCCCGCTCCAGCCACAGGCGGTCGAGGAAGCGGGCAATGGCGGCCTCGTCCTCGAAGCCGGGCGCCTCGGCGAGACCCCGTTCGAAGTCGGCGTCGTTCACCCACCTATAATAGCCGCCCATGCTCCGACGACTCTTCGACCTGGTATACGCGCCGCTGGCCTTCGCGGTCTTCATGCTGGTGCTGCCGCTGGTCTGCATCACCGTGATCGCCACCCCCGGCGCCGCCTTGAGGCGCGAAGTGGGGCGCCTGGGCGTGCGCCTGCTGCTGGGCAGCATCGGCGTGCCGCTGTTCGTGCGCGGCCGCCGGCACCTGCCGGCCACGCCGGCCCTGGTGGTCTGCAACCATGCCAGCTACCTCGACGGCCTGGTGCTCACTGCCGCCCTGCCGCGTCGCTTCACCTTCATGGTGCAGGACGGTGCCGCCGGCTGGCCGCTGGCCGGCTGGACCCTGAAGCGCATGGGCGTGGAATTCGTGGACCGCGGCAACGCCCGCAGCGCCGCCGCCCTGACCCGCACCCTGATCCGCCGCATGAGCGAAGGCGAGAGCTTCGTGATCTTTCCCGAGGGCACCTTCAAGGCCGGCCCCGGACTGCTGCCCTTCAAGAACGGCGCCTTCATGATCGCTGCCCGCGCCGGCGCTCCGGTGGTGCCGGCCGGCGTGCGCGGCACCCGCCGCCTCTACGGCGGCGGCAACCGGCTGCCGCGCTGGAGCCCGGTGACGGTCGAGCTGGAGGCCGCCCTCCACCCGGACGGCTCCGCCCACGCCGCCCAGCAGCTGCGCGACAGCGCCCGCGCCGTGGTCCTGCGGCTCTGCGGCGAACCGGACCGCGCGCCGGCCGAAGCCACCGCCGAACCAGCGGACTGAACGGTGATCCGCTATCCTTGCGCCCCGCACGCGCCCCGCGCGGCGGCCCTCGCCTCCCCCCCGAACCGATGGCGCTGAAACGAACCTACCGCTGGCAGAACTGGTCCGGCACCGTGAGCTGCGAGCCGCACCACCGCAGCCGTCCACTCGGCATCGAGGAAATCCAGTCCGAGGTCCTGCGCTGCGCCGAGGAAGGCGAACGCCTGCGCGTGGTCGGCAGTGGCCACTCCTTCTCGCCGCTGTGCTACAGCGACGAGAACCAGATGTCGCTGGACGACTTCACCGGCATCGAGGCCGCCGACCTCGAGCGCCGCCGCGTCTGGGTCCGCGCCGGGACCACGCTGCGGGAGCTGGGCACGCTGCTGTTCGAGCGCGGCCTGGCGCTGGAAAGCCTCGGCGACATCGACGAGCAGACCGTGGCCGGCGCCATCAGCACCGGCACCCATGGCTCGGGCCTGTCCTTCGGCAGCCTGTCCAGCCAGGTCACCGGCCTGAAGCTGGTGGTGGCCGACGGCACGGTCAAGACCCTGACGCGCGACACCGGCGCAGAACTGCTGGATGCCGCC
This sequence comes from Solimonas fluminis, assembly GCF_002930645.1. GTDB lineage: Bacteria > Pseudomonadota > Gammaproteobacteria > Nevskiales > Nevskiaceae > Solimonas_A > Solimonas_A fluminis. The sequence continues at coordinate 478,443 of NZ_PSNW01000001.1, forward strand.
GCGCTGTCGCTGGGGGCCCTGGGCGTGATCACGCATGTCGAACTGCAATGCGTGGATGCCTATCGCCTGCATTGCCAGAGCTTCCGCGCACCGCTCGAGGAAACCCTGGTACGGCTCGACGAGTACCTGCACGGCTACCGCAGCTTCGAGTTCTTCTGGTTTCCCTACAGCGAGATCGCCCAGATCAAGTGCATGGACAGCACGCGCCGCCCGGCCAACCTCTGGCAGCCGGCCAAGCTGGCCAGCGACCTGGCGCTGGAGAACGGGCTGATGTGGGCGCTGTCGGAAACCGCGCGGCGCCTGCCGGCCCTGAGCGAGCGCATCAGCCGCTTCGCCGCCCAGCGCGTCCCGGTGTCGCAGAGCGTGCGCGACGCCCACCAGGGCCTGGCCACGCGGCGCCTGCTGCGCTACCACCAGACCGAGTACAGCATTCCCCTGGACCGCCTGCCGATGGCGATCCGCCAGATCGACCGCCTGATCAGCGCGCTGCGCTTCCGCGTGCATTTCCCGCTGCACGTCAGCTTCGTCAAGGCCGACTCGCTGTGGCTGTCGCCCAGCTACCAGCGTGAATCGGCCTATGTCGCCGTGCACATGTACCGCGGCATGCCCTACGAGGACTACTTCGCCGCGGTCACCGACATCTTCGACCGCAACGACGGCCGCCCGCACTGGGGCAAGCAGCATGACAAGACCGCGCACGAACTGCGGAGCCTGTATCCGCGCTTCGACGACTTCCGGCAGCTGCGCCAGGAGATGGACCCGCGCGGCCTGTTCCTGAATCCCCACCTGGCGGACCTGTTCGACATCCAGCGCAGGTAGCTTGCCGTGACCAAACCCCTCACTCCCCGCCAGCGCTACGACCGCGACCTGCAGCGCACCGACTTCAGCCGCGACGCCTCGCAGGCCCGCGCCGTGGACGCCCTGCAGGGCGTCTACGAAAACCTGCTGGCCCACCCGCCGAAGCGGCGCTTCGGCCTGGCGAAGAAGCGCTGGACGGCCGTGCCGGGCCTGTACTTCTGGGGCGGCGTGGGCCGCGGCAAGACCTACCTGATGGACGCGTTCTACGACTCGCTGCCCTTCAGCGGCAAGCGGCGCACGCATTTCCACCGCTTCATGCTCGAGGTGCACGAGCGCCGCAGGAAGTACCCCAATGAACAGGACCCGCTGAAGCTGGTGGCGGCCGAGTTCGCCGAAGAGGCGCGGGTGCTGTGCTTCGACGAGTTCTACGTCTCCGACATCGCCGACGCGATGATCCTGGGCCGCCTGTTCGAGTCGCTGTTCGAGGCCGGCGTGACGCTGGTGGCCACCAGCAACATCCCGCCGGAGAAGCTCTACGAGAACGGCCTGCAGCGAGCCAACTTCCTGCCGTTCATCGACGTGCTCAAGCGCCACGTCGGCGTGCTCAACGTGGACGGCGGCATCGACTACCGCCTGCGCACGCTGACCCACGCCGAGATCTACCACCACCCCTGTGACGCCGCCGCCGAGGCCAACCTCAAGTGCTGGTTCGACGAACTGGCGCCGGACAAGTGCCGCAAGGATGTCGATATGCAGGTGCACGGCCGCACGATCCACGCGCGGCGCCTGGCCGACGGCGTGGCCTGGTTCGACTTCGCGGCGCTCTGCGAAGGCCCGCGCGGCGCGGCCGACTACATCGAACTGGCCCGCACCCACCACGCCGTGCTGCTGTCGCGGGTGCCGAAGCTGACCGTCTTCCACGAGGATGCCGCCCGGCGCTTCATCAACCTGGTGGACGAGTTCTACGACCGGGCGGTCAAGCTGATCATCGCCGCCGAGGTCCCCCAGCCGGAGCTCTACGCCGGCGAGAAGCTGAAGTTCGAGTTCCAGCGGACGCAGTCGCGGCTGACGGAAATGCAGTCGGAAGAGTATCTCGCCCGGCCGCACCTGCCGTAGCGAATCCTCGCAGATCGTCATGCCCGCGATGGCCGGCCTGACGGCCGGGGACCGCGCGGGATGAATCTACCAACCCCTCCGTCACATCCCGGCCTTAGAATCCCCGCCCGCCGGCTTCTGAAAACTGGCGTCAGATTCGGAATTGAACAGTGCCGTGCAGACAGGGTCCGTTGACGTCAGGGACATGACGGAACGTTCAGGTCTGCACTATGTTTCCAGGGTCACCAGAAGGATTTTCGCAGCCATGAGCGCCGCTTCATCGCCCATCCAGAGCTTCATCGGCAAGACCGTCGTCATCACCGGCGCCTCCAGCGGCATCGGCGCCGAGGCCGCGCGCCAGCTGGCCCGGCGCGACGCGGTGGTCTGCCTGATCGCCCGCCGCGAGGAGGAGCTCCGCGCCGTGCAGGCCGAGATCCAGGCCGAGGGCGGCGAGGCGCACATCTATCCCACCGACCTGGCGGACCCGAAGTCAGTCGACGCCTGCTGCGAGAAGCTGCTGGCCGAGCACGAGCGCATCGACGTGCTGGTCAACAACGCCGGGCGCTCGATCCGCCGCCCGCTGATCGAGTCCGTCGGGCGCATGCACGACTTCGAGCGGACGATGCAGATCAACTACTTCGCCGCCGTGCGGATGACGCTGAACCTGCTGCCGCGCTTCCGCCAGCAGGGTCATGGCCATGTCGTGAACGTCTCCAGCGTGGCGGCCCTGATGAGCACGCCGCGTTTCGCCGCCTACCTGGCCAGCAAGGCGGCGCTGGACGCCTTCACCCGCTCCATGCGCATCGAACTGGCCGAGCACGGCATCGACGCCACCACCATCAACTACCCCCTGGTCAAGACGGCGATGACCGAGCCGACCAAGGTCTACAAGTACCTGCCGCAGATGGAAGTCGCGGACGCCGCCGGCTGGATCCTGGACGCCATCGCCCGCCGTCCGGCACGCCGCACCACCCCGCTGGCCACCGGCTTCCTGCTGGCCACCTCGGCGGTGCCGGGCCCGGCCCTGAAGCTGTTCGCCGAGTTCTACAAGCGCCGCCTGGAAAAGGCCCAGCAGAAGATGCGCACGGACCAGGCCGGCTGAGGTTCCGGCCCGGGACTCAGTACAGGTAGGCCTCCGCCTCCTCCAGCGCCCCGGGAATCCCCGCCGCCACCTGCGGCCGCAGGCGCACCAGGCGTTCCTCCTGCCAGGACGCGCGGCTGCGCTCCTTCGGGGTCGCGGCCAGGCTGTCGCGCCGCATGCGCAACTCGCGCAGCCGGTTGTCGATCCGGGACAGGGCCCCGCTGGTATCGCTGCGCTGGCCCTCCGCCGCCAGGGCCTCGCGCTGCTCCGCCCGGCGCTCCTGGCTGAGGCGGTCGCGCGCATCCAGGTACTCCTGCATGTTTTCCTGCCCGGTCTTGGCCCGCGGCCTGGCCGGCGGCTCCGGCGACAGGCCGTCCTGATCCGCCAGGCGCTCCCGCTCGAGGTTCCGTTGCTGGTTCTGCTGCTGCAGGAGCAGCAGCTGCAACTGCTGCGGCGACAGGCCCTCCAGCTGCTCAGGCGTCAGCGGCGCGGGCTCCGCCGGCAGGGCCGGGGCGGACCCGGAGCGCGGTGCCGCCTTGTGGACCTGCACCGAGGCGCCGCTGCTGCAGGGGCGGTCTTGGAAGACCGTGCCCGAAGGGGTGCTGCAGCGGTAGGCCGACTGCGCCTGGGCCGGGGAACAAAGACAGGACAGCAGCAGCACGGACAGGACGGCGGGGGTTCGCATGAGGCAATTCCGGAGAAGGTGCCGCAGTCTAGCCTCGAGGCCGGCGTTTTCAGAGGTTTTTCCGGCGCGGTGAAGAGATGTCGCCGATGCGGATCGAAGGGACTGGGAAAATCTGACTAACGAGTCATTTTTGCGAGACCAGTTGGTATACTGACTCACTCGTCATATCGAATCCGCAGGGGGAATACCGATGCTGCAGCCGATCGAAACCAAGAAGCGCCGCAAGCACGCCCCGGAGGAAACGCGCGCGCAACTGATGCGGGCTTCCGCCAAGTGCTTCGCCGCGGTGGGCTACGGCCGCACGCAGGTCAGCGACGTCACCCGCGAGGCGGGCGTGGCGGTGGGCACCTTCTACGTCCACTTCACCGACAAGGAAGAGGCGCTGCTGACGGTACTCAAGGGCCACTTCGAGCCGGTCCGAGAGGGCCTGCAGGCGCTCAAGGTCCGCCTCAAGGCCGACCGCAGCCGCGAACTGGCCGGTTCGCTGCGCAGCGTGCTCGGCTTCATCCTGCAGCAGTCCCTGCAGGACCGCGACGGCTTCCTGGCCTGGTACCGCCACGGCCATGACGTCAGCGAGAACGCCGACCGCCTGGTCATGGCCTACTACGGCTACCTGGAACAGGCCATCGCCGAGGAACTGGCCACCGCGCAGGGCCTGGACGAGCAGACCCGCAGCTCGCTGGCCCAGGGCATCGTCGGCCTGCTGCTGTCCCTGATCAACCGCCAGCTGCTGACCGGGGAACCCTCGGCGGAAGAAGCCACCCGCATCAGCCTGCTGATGTCGCTGGGCGGGGTCACCGCCGCCCGCGGCCAGCCGGCACGCGCGATCGCCGCCTGAACCCGGCCTTCCCGCCAAAGCGCGCAGCGGCCCGGCCGCTGCGCGCTTTTTTGTTTGTCGGAGCGGCCAATCGCCGGCTGGAAACCCCTGGCACCCTCCTGGCCCGGGCCTTGCTGTCAGGTGGCCAGGGATGCAAATCCCGGGGCTCCTGATTGGTGCAGTGCACCAATGAACTTGGGGTAAAAGCCTGTAATACTTTGGGCTATAACTATATAGCTGTAAGCGCGGCGGAGGATATGGACCATGCTGTTATCGGCGACGATAACCGACGATGTCCGTTTTATCGGACACGATGACAACATAATGTCGCGGGATCACGGGGATTCGGCCGGCTTGCGGGAATCCCCCCGCAATTTGCCGGTATTGGACCGGATCACCCCGGTATCGCGCCGGAATTCTGCTTTTTGCCGTCCGAACGCGCGGCAGGACTTGTTAGGCAGTGACAATTTTGGTCAGTCGAGCCTGATTCGGTTGTCAGGCTTTGCTTACAAGGCTGCCGGCAATCCGGCATTCCGGCCGTTCCTGTCGGCAATGCCGGTCGTCAGTTGTCTCGTTCCTCTTACAGCCCCACCGGCATACGAAGCCTAGAGTCGCCTGCAGTACATGCAGAGCGGCCATAGCCGCCATTTCCTTTTCAGTTCCTCACATTCCGGGCCGTCCCTACCCCCAATGAGCAACAACCTCGTCTTCATCGTCATGGACAGCTGCCGTTTCGACAGCTACAAGCAGGCCCGCACGCCGAACATGGACTACTTCGGCGAAGGTCTGAAGCGCTACTCCTACGCCTCCTGGACCTCGCCGTCCCACTACACCTACCTGATGGGCATGACCCCGCACGACAACCCGCAGGGGGTGTTCGCCTCGGAGGTCTACAAGAAGGAGTTCTCCAAGTGGGTGGACCGGCTGGGGGTGGACGGCCTGTCGTTCAAGTCCTTCGTGCCGCAGCTGTCGCTGCCCAATGTGCTGAAGCAGCACGGCTACCGCACCAACGCCAAGGTGTCGATGCCGGTGCTGAACCCGACCTCGCACATGAACAAGCACTTCGACGAATACAAGCTGATGTCGAACCACAACGATTTCGCCGGCATGGTGCGCGAGATCGATTTCTACGACGACGAGCCGCAGTTCTACTTCCTGAACCTGGGCGAGACCCACTACCCGTACATGCTGGACGGCAAGGACCTGCCGCACATCTCGGGCGTGCACGGCGTGTTCAAGCACATGGACGACAACCTCGGCGCGGGCTCGGAGGACAAGTTCTTCGACGACGAGCAGATGAAGTCGCTCCACAAGCAGCAGATCAAGACGGTGGAGTACGTCGATACCGTGCTGGAAGGCCTCATCGAGAAGGCTCCGGCCGGCACGCATTTCATCATCACCGCGGACCACGGCGAGTGCTTCGGCGAAGGCGGTTTCTTCGGCCACGGCCCGATCGTGCATGAAAAGGTCATGGAAATACCTTTTCTCGAAGGCAAGAAGCGCTAAGCCGCGTTCATCCAGAAAGGCAGGGAAACCGCCATGACCAGCTCCTTTGAAATCCTGGGCCTGAGCCCCGTCAGCCTGCCGAACCCGGCACTGGCAACCGCGATGGCCCGCGCCAGCGGCACCGGCCTGCTCAACCTCGAATTCTGCGGCGACGCGGCCGCCGCGCAGGCGCAGTTCCAGCGCCTGCTGCAGGAGGGTGCCCGCGGCCGCATCGGCCTGAGGCTGACGGCGGCACAGGCCGAGCTGGGCAAGGCCCTGCTGGCCCGCGCCGGCGACCGCGCGCTGACGCTGATCCTGGGCGGCCCCGCCAACGGCCTGGCGCACCTGGCCAAGGCCATCGGCGCGCGCAAGCAGGACCGCCTGCTGGCCGAGATTTCCGACGCCGCGGCGCTGCCGGAACTGGGCAACCGCTTCCAGGGCCTGGTGGTGCGCGGCCACGAATCGGGCGGCTGGGTCGGCGAGTACACCAGCTACATCCTGCTGCAGAAGCTGGCCGAGCGCAGCAAGCTGCCGCTGTTCGTGCAGGGAGGCATCGGCGTGCATTCCGCCGCCGCCTGCCGTGCCGCCGGTGCCGCGGGCGTAGTACTGGACGATCAGTTACTTCTGCTGGCCGAGTCGCCGCTGCCGCCGCAGCAGCAGGCCGAGTTCGCCCGCCTCAACGGTGCCGAGACGCGCCTGTTCGGCGAGCTGGTGGACCAGTCCTGCCGGGTCTATGCCCGGCCGGGTTCGCCGGCGCTGAAGCAGGCCGAGGAAGACAACCGGCAGGTCGAGGGCGCTCTGCTCACGCTGGAGCAGTGGCGCGAGCGCATCACCGGCCAGATCGGCTGGGCCGGCGACGGCAGCCAGTTGATCCCGCTGGGCCAGGGCATCGGCCTGGCCGCGACCTTCCGCGACCGCTACCGCACGGTGGCCAAGCTGGCGCAGGCGATCCGCCGCTCCAGCCTCAAGCACATCGACCAGGCCGCGCAGCTGCGCTTCCTGGATGCCGGCGGCCCCCTGGCCGAGTCGCACGGCACGCGTTACCCGCTGGCCCAGGGGCCGATGACCCGCGTCTCCGACAGCCCCGAGTTCGCCGTGGACGTCGCCCGCGGCGGCGCCCTGCCCTTCCTGGCGCTGGCGCTGATGCGCGGCCCGCAGGTCAAGGAAATGCTGGAGAAGACCCGCGACCTCGCCGGCGACCTGCCCTGGGGCGTCGGCATGCTGGGTTTCATCCCGCATGCGCTGCGCGAGGAGCAATGCGCCGAGATCTGGAACTGCAAGCCGCCGTTCGCGCTGATCGCCGGCGGCCGTCCGGACCAGGCCGCGGAGTTCGAGAAGCGCGGCATCAAGACCTACATCCATGCGCCGGCGCCGGCACTGCTGAAGATGTACCTCGAGCAGGGCGCCCGCCGCTTCGTCTTCGAAGGCCGCGAATGCGGCGGCCACATCGGCCCCCTCGCCAGCTTCGTGCTGTGGGAGGAGATGATCGACGTCCTGCTGGAGCAGGTGAAGCCGGGCGAGGAGAAGGAGGTGCACGTCCTGTTCGCCGGCGGCATCCACGATGCCCGCTCCGGCGCCATGGTCGCGGCCATGACCGCGCCGCTGGCGGCGCGCGGCATGAAGGTGGGAGCCCTGATGGGCACGGCCTACCTGTTCAGCCAGGAGATCGTGCGCTCCGGCGCCGTGGTCGAGGGCTTCCAGGAACAGGCCCTGCGGTGCGAGCGCACGCGCAACCTCGAGACCGGCCCCGGCCACTCCACCCGCTGCGCGGCGACGCAATTCGCAGACGACTTCTTCAACCAGCGCCGCGAGCTGATCCGCGAGGGCAAGAGCGCGGAGGAGATCCGCGACATCCTCGAGGACCTCAATCTCGGCCGGCTGCGCGTCGCTTCCAAGGGCGTCAACCGCGACGAATCGGGCAAGGTCGTGGCCGTGGCCGCGGACCGGCAGCTGGCCGACGGCATGTACATGATCGGGCAGGTGGCCACGCTGCGCGATGCCGCCGTCTCCATCGCCGACCTGCACCAGGACGTCTGCCAGGGCTCGCACGTGCTGCTGGAGAAGGCCGCGCCCGCGCCCTCCGTGGCCAAGCCGGTCGAGAAACCCTCCGACGTCGCCATCGTCGGCATCGGCGTGGTGCTGCCCAAGGCGAACGACGCGCAGGAGTACTGGAACAACGTGCTGCACAAGGTCAGCGTGATCCGCGAGGCACCGGAATCGCGCTGGGACTGGAAGCTGTTCTTCGACGAGAACCGCAAGACCCGCGACAAGATCTATTCGCGCTGGGGCGGCTTCCTCGAGGAGATCCACTTCGACCCGACGCGCTTCGGCATCCCGCCGCGCTCGATGAAGTCGATCGACCCGATGCAGCTGCTGACGCTTGAAGCCGCCAGCCGCGCGCTGGACGACGCCGGCTACGCCAAGGGCGGCTTCGACCGCGAAAGCACCTCGGTGATCCTCGGCAGCAGCGGCGGCGCGGGCGAGCTGGGCCTGCAGTACGGCGTGCGCGCCGAGCTGCCGCGCTTCGTCGAGAACCTCAGCGACGACGTCTGGGAACGCCTGCCGGAATGGACCGAGGAGTCCTTCGCCGGCGTGCTGCCCAATGTCGCCGCGGGCCGCGTGGCCAACCGCATGGACTTCGGCGGCGTGAACCTGACGGTGGATGCCGCCTGCGCCTCGTCGCTGGCCGCGATCAGCATGGCCGTGAACGAGCTGGAATCCGGCCGCAGTTCCCTGGTGCTGGCCGGCGGCTTCGACACCACGCAATCCGCCTACGGCTTCACCACCTTCGCCAAGACCCAGGCGCTGTCGCCCAGCGGCAAGCCCAAGACCTTCGACGAGAACGCCGACGGCATCGCCATCTCCGAGGGCGTGGTCATCACCGTGCTCAAGCGCCTGGCCGACGCCGAGCGCGACGGCGACCGCATCTACGCCGTCATCAAGTCCACCGCCGGTTCGTCGGACGGCAAGGCCCTGGGCCTGACCGCGCCGCGCAGCGAAGGCCAGGTGCGCGCCCTGCACCGCGCCTACGCCAAGGCCGGCTTCTCGCCCGCCACGCTGGGCCTGATCGAGGCCCATGGCACCGGCACCGCCGTCGGCGACCGCGCCGAGGCGCAGACCATCACCCGCGCCCTGGCCGCCGAGGAGGCGAAGCCGCGGTCCGTCGCGCTCGGTTCGGTCAAGACCCTGCTGGGCCACACCAAGGCCGCCGCCGGCGTCGCCGGCCTGGCCAAGGTGGCGCTGGCCCTGCACCATCGCGTGCTGCCGGCCCATGTCGGCGTCGAGAAGCCGATCGACACGCTGGCCGACCCGAACTCCGCCGCCTACCTGCTGAAGGAGCCGCGCCCCTGGGTGGCGCATGCCGCGCACCCGCGCCGCGCCGCGGCTTCGGCCTTCGGCTTCGGCGGCACCAACTTCCACGCCGTTCTCGAGGAGTACGGCCATCATGGCGGCGCCGCCGGCGCGCAGCGCTGGCCGCTGGAACTGTGCCTGTTCCGCGCGGCCGACCCCGGTGCGCTGGCCAGCGAACTCGAGGCCCTGCGCCCGAAGCTCGCCGCCGGCAGCCGCATCGGCCTGGCCGAGCTGGCCTTCACGCTGGCGCGGCAGGCGGAAACCCGCAGCGGCGGCACCGCGCTGGCCATCGTGGCCGGCGACCTGGCCGGCCTGTCGCGCGACATCGACGCCGCCATCGCGCACCTGCGCGAGGGCAAGCCGCTGACGCCGGGCATCCGCTACAACGCCGCCGTGCCGGCCGCCTCGCCGCCGCTGGCATTCCTGTTCCCGGGCCAAGGCGCGCAGTACGTCAACATGGGCCGCGAGGTCGGGCTGTTCGTCGATGAACTGCGCGAGGCGATGGAGTTCGCCGACGCCCAGCTGCAGGCGGCGCTGCCCCAGGCGCTGTCCAGCATCATCCTGCCGCCCGCCGCCTTCGACGAGGACACCGAGGCTGCGCAGGCCCGCGCGCTGACCGACACACGCGTTGCGCAGCCGGCCATCGGCACGTTGGCCATGGGCTACCTGCGCCTGGCCAAGCGCCTGGGCCTGGAAGCCAGCGCCGCGGCCGGCCACTCCTATGGCGAATACGCCGCGCTGCTGGCCGCCGGCACCATCACCGAAGCCGAGTTCCTGCACCTGTCCGCCGTGCGCGGCCGCGCCATGGCCGAGGCCTCCGGTACTTCGGAGCCCGGCGGCATGGCCGCCGTGCAGGGCCGCCGCGAAAAGGTGGCCAAGGAGATCGCCGGTTTCGCCGGCGTCACCATCGCCAACCACAACGCTCCCGAGCAGTGCGTGATCTCCGGCCCCAAGGCCCAGGTCGAAGCCGCGGCGAAGAGGCTGGGCGAAGCCGGCCTGCGCGCGACGCTGCTGCCGGTGTCGGGCGCTTTCCACACGCCGCTGGTCGCCAGCGCCAAGGCCGCACTGTCGGCGGCGATCCACGCGACGAAGTTCGCCGCTCCGCAGCTTGCCGTCTTCTCCAACCAGACCGCCAAGCCCTACCCGGCCAAGCCCACCGCGATGCAGGCGCAGCTCGACGAGCACATGCTCAGCAGCGTCGAGTTCGTGTCCGAAGTAGAGGCGATGCATGCCGCCGGCAGCCGCGTCTTCCTGGAGCTGGGCCCCAAGGGCATCTGCTCCAACATGGCCAGGCAGACCCTGGCGGGCAAGGATGCGCAGGCCATCGCCCTCGACGGCAACGGCGGCGGCCTTCGCGGCCTGCTGCTGGGCCTGTCCGAACTGTTCACCGCCGGCGTGAAGTGGCAGCCCTCTGCCCTGTTCGCCCACCGCGACCTCGCCCTGCTCGATACCCACCAGCTGACCGAGCTGGCCAAGCCGCGCGTCGTGCCCAAGCACATGTGGCTGCTCAGCGGCGGCTGTGCCCGACCGATCGACGATCCGCTGATGCGCACCGGCAGCCAGCCGGCACTGACGCAGGCCTCCGCCGAGGCCGCGCGCAAGGTGCAGCACGACAAGCTCGTCGCCTCGCTGCCGCGCCCGGCTCCGACCGTGATCCACCAGCCTGTCGCCGGTGCCCCGCAGATGCCGGTCGCACCGGCGCTGGGCAACGAAGCCCTGGTCGCCTACCAGCAGACCATGCGCCAGTTCCTGAGCCTGCAGGAGCGCGTGGTGCAGCAGTTCCTCGGCGGCGCCGCGCCCGGCGCGATGCCGACGATGCCGGTCGCCATGCCGCAGATGCCGGTCATGCCCGCCCCCGCCGTGCCGGCGCCGGTGGTGCCGCTTGCCGCCGCTCCAACGGCGGTGCCGGTGCAGCGCGCGATGCCCGTCGCCGCCCCCGCCCCGGCCGCCGTGCAGGCCGCCGCGCCCGCCTTCGACGCCCGCGAGGCACTGCTGGCGATCGTCGCCGAGCGCACCGGCTATCCGACCGACATGCTCGGCATGGATGCGGACCTGGAAGCCGATCTCGGCATCGACTCGATCAAGCGCGTGGAGATCCTCGGCGCCCTGCAGAAGGCGCTGCCCGGCAGCACCGGCGCGCAGATGCAGTCGGTAATGGAGCGCTTCACCAAGTCCAAGACCCTCAACGCGATCCTGGCCGAAGTGCAGCCGCTGCTGCCGGCGCAGGCCGCCGCACCGGTCGCTGTACAGGCAGGGGCTGCAGCCCCTGCCGCGCCGGCCATCGACTACAGCGCCGCGCTGCTGGCCATCGTCGCCGAGCGCACCGGCTACCCGGTGGAGATGCTCGGCATGGACGCCGACCTGGAAGCCGATCTCGGCATCGACTCGATCAAGCGCGTGGAGATCCTCGGCGCCCTGCAGCAGTCGCTGCCGGCCGCCGCCGGCTCGCAGATGCAGTCGGTGATGGAGCGCTTCACCAAGTCCAAGACGCTGTCGGCGATCCTCGCCGAACTGCAGCGCCTGGTTCCGGCCGCCGCGCCCGCCACCGCCACCGCCACCGCCACCGTGACGGTCGCCGTCGCCGCGCCCGCCGCCGCGGCCAGCGACTACACCGCGACGCTGCTGGCGATCGTCGCCGAGCGCACCGGCTACCCGGTGGAGATGCTCGGCATGGACGCCGATCTCGAAGCCGACCTCGGCATCGACTCGATCAAGCGCGTGGAAATCCTCGGCGCCCTGCAGCAGTCGCTGCCGGCCGCCGCCGGCTCGCAGATGCAGTCGGTGATGGAGCGCTTCACCAAGTCCAAGACGCTGTCGGCGATCCTCGCCGAACTGCGCCGCCTGGCACCCGCGCTGAGTACTGTGGTCACTGCTTCCGTCACTCAGCACTCAGCACTCAGCAATCAGAATTTCGTGGAGTTGCTGACCGCCATCGTCGCCGAGCGCACCGGCTATCCGCCGGAGATGCTCGGCATGGAAGCCGACCTCGAAGCCGACCTCGGCATCGACTCGATCAAGCGCGTGGAAATCCTCGGCGCGTTCCAGAGGGCCCTGCCCGCTGAACTCAGCGCGCAGATGCAGGCCGCCATGGAGCGCTTCACCAAGTCCAAGACGCTGTCGGCGATCCTTGCCGAACTGCGCCGCCTGGCACCCGTGCTCAGTGCTGAGGACTCGGCGCTGGGTACAGTGGTCACTGCTCCCGCCACTCAGCACTCAGCGCTCAGCACTCAGAACTTCGTGGAGTTGCTGACCGGCATCGTCGCCGAGCGCACCGGCTATCCGCCGGAGATGCTCGGCATGGAGGCCGACCTCGAGGCCGACCTCGGCATCGACTCGATCAAGCGCGTGGAAATCCTCGGCGCCTTCCAGAAGGCCCTGCCCGCCGAACTCGGTGCGCAGATGCAGGCCGGCATGGAGCGCTACACCAAGGCCAAGACGCTGAGCGCGATCCTCAGGGCGCTGGACGGCCTGCAGGCCCCGGCGGCCGCCGCGGTCGCGGCCAGCGTCGCCGCTGCACCGCAGTTGCAGGCTGCCGCCGCGGCCGCCCCGGCGGCCGCCACGCCACGCTATGTCATCAAGTCGCGGCTGGCACCGCTGCCGGCCGCCAGCGTCAAGCTGTCCGGCCTGGCCATCGTGCTCGGCGGCGCGCTGCCCGTGGCCAAGCTGTTGCTGGCCGAGCTGAAGTCGCGCGGCATGACTCCGGTGCACGTCAGCGACAGCGAGCCGGAGAAGCTGCGGGCCGCCATCGCCGCCGCCCGCGCCAAGCACGGCCCGGCCAAGGCCCTGTTGCAGATCAACGGCCTGGATCGCCGCAAGATCGCCGACCTCGCCGCCTGGAAGGCGCGCTACTCGCTGGATGCCCTGAGCCTCTACCACGGCCTCAAGGCCCTGGCGGCGGACCTGGAAACGGCGCGTGTCATCGGCGCCAGCCGCTTCGGCGGCAGTTTCGGCCGCGATTCCGTGGGCAAGGGCGCCGCCTCCGGCGGCGCGCCGAACGGCGTCTTCAACTGCCTGCGCTACGAGTACCCGCAGGCGCTGATGCGCGCGGTGGACTTCGACGGCCAGTCCGACGAGGACATCGCCCGCCTGATGGTGGATGAACTGGCCTCCGACTGCCGCGAACCGGAAGTCGGCTATGTCGGCGCGCTGCGCCACGGCAGCGTCACGTCCAGCCAGCCGCTGACCGCCAGCCCCTTCCCCGCCTCGGTCATCCCCAGCGGCGACTGGGTGGTGCTGGTCACCGGCGGTGCGCGCGGCATCACCGCCGAGATCGTCGAGGAACTGGTGCGCCCCGGCATGCGCCTGGTGCTGCTGGGCCGCACCGCGGCACCGGGCCCCGAATCCGCCGAGACCAGAGCCCATGCCGACGCCGCGCAGCTCAAGGCCGCGCTGCTCAAGGCGCGCATGGCGCGCGGCGAGAGGCCCAAGCCGGTCGAGATCGACCGGGAGGTCTCGCGCATCCTGGTGGACCGCGAGATTCGCGCCAACCTGGCGAAACTGGCTGCCGCCGGCGCCCAGGTCGAATACCTGGCCTGTGACGTGCGCGACGAGGCCGCCTTCGGCGGGCTGATCGACGGGCTCTATGCCAAGTACGGCAACATCGATGCCGTGCTGCATGGCGCCGGCGTGATCGAGGACAAGCTGTTCGTCGACAAGACGGCGGAGTCCTTCGAGCGCGTGCTGGGCACCAAGCTCGATGCCGCTTTCCTGCTGTCGCAGCGCCTGAAGCCGCAGAACCTCAAGCTGCTGGCCTTCTTCACCTCGGTGGCTGGCCGCTACGGCAACCGCGGCCAGAGCGACTACGCCGCCGCCAACGAAACGCTCAACCGCCTCGCCTGGCAGCTTCACCGCGAGTGGCCGCAGACCCGCGTGATCGCCGTCAACTGGGGGCCCTGGGACGCCGGCATGGCCAGCGAGGGCGTGCGCCGTGCCTTCAAGGAACGCGGCATCGAAGCCATCCCGGTCCCCTCGGGCCGCCGCTTCTTCCTCGACGAGATCGCCTACGGCCCGCGCAACGACGTGGAGATCGTGGCCGGCGCAGGCCCCTGGTACAAGCCGGAGCAGGATGCCCCCGAGGCGGCTGTCGCCGCGCCTGCCGCCACGCCCAGCGGCCTGCCGCTGATGCAGACGGCGCCGCGCATGGGCCCGGGCGGCAACATGATGCTGGAGCACACCTTCTGCCTGAGCTCCGACCCCTACCTGCTCGACCACCGCCTGGACGGCAAGGGCGTGCTGCCCGCCACCGGCGCGCTGGAATGGATGGCGCAGTTCGTCACCGCCGCCTGGCCAGGCTGGCACGTGGTGGAGATGCGTGACCACCGCGCGCTCAACAGCGTGATGCTCGACCCCGAGGTCAACGGCGGCAAGCGCACGGTGCAGCTGCGCGCCCGCGCCTCCTCGCATTCGGACCTCAACGGCCAGACCATCACGGTGGAGATCATCGACCCTGCCAAGAAGCTGCCGCTGTACCGCGCCACCGCGGTCCTGGCGCAGACGATGCCCGAACCGCCGGCGGTGAACGTCGAGGCGCTGAGCGGCGCCAAGCCGTTTGCCGCCACCGACGCCTACGCCCACTTCCTGTTCCACGGTCCGCGCTTCCAGCTCGCCTCCGAGATTCCGGCGGTCGCCGAAGGCGGCCTCGACGCCCGCGTACGTCCGAGCCTTCCCGGCGAGTGGCTGGCCGATGCGCAGGGCGGCTGGCTGTTCGATCCGGCGCTGTGCGACGTGGCGCCGCAGATGGCCATCGTCTGGTCGCGGCTCAACCGCAACATGACGGCCCTGCCCTCCGCCTTCGCCTCGGTGCGCCGCTACGGCAGCGACCCGCTGCCGAAGACGCTGCGCCTGGCGCTGCGCCTGCTGCCGGCGCCGCACGAATCGGCGATGGTCTACGACGCGCTGTATCTCGACGACAGCGGCCGCGTGCGCGTGGAGATGCGCCACTGCGAAGCCACCATGAGCGCCGCGCTGAACCGCCTCGGCGGCCAGGCGGCGGCAACCGTGAAGAACCAGCCCTCGGACCGCGCCTGAGATGACCCAGCCACTGGATATCGCGATCGTAGGCCTAGCCGGCGTCTACCCGGGCGCCGGCAGCGCGCGGCACTACTGGCAGAACATCCTCGACAAGATCGACGCCACCAGCGAGGCCGACCCGGAATGGGTCGGCCCTTACTACGAACCCAACAGCACGCGCGAGGACCGCATCTACACCACGCGCGGCGGCTTCCTGGGCGAGCATGCGCGCGTCAATCCGCAGGACTACGGCGTGATGCCGAACGTGGCCGCGGGCAGCGACCCGGACCATATGCTGGCCCTGAAGGTGGCGCACGACGCCCTGGACGACGCCGGCTACCTGCACAAGCCCTTCGACCGCGAGCGGGCCGGCGTGATCATCGCGCGCGGCACCTACGGCAACCGCGGCATGGCCGGCCTGATGTCCCGCAACTGCTTCCTGGACCAGGCCATGGACCTGGTGCGCGGACTGCGCCCGGACTTCAACGAGAACGACATCCTCCGGCTGCAGAATGCGCTCAAGGCGCAGCTGCCGCCGTTCAACGCCGAGCACATCGGCGTGCTGACGCCCAACGTCATCGCCGGCCTGATCGCCAATCGCCTCAACCTGATGGGGCCCAGCTACATCGTCGATGCCGCCTGCGCATCGACGCTGATCGCAGTTGAGCAGGCGGCGTCGGCGCTCAGCAGCGGCCGCTGCGACCTGATCATCACCGGCGGCTCCCAGGTGCATACGCCGCCGCAGCTGTTCATCCAGTTCTGCCGCATCGGCGCGCTGTCGCGGGACCGCATCCGCCCCTTCCAGAAGGGCTCTGACGGCACCCTGCTGGGCGAGGGCATCGGCATGCTGGTGCTCAAGCGCCGCGCCGACGCCGAACGCGACGGCGACCGCATCTATGCCGTGATCCGCGGCGTCGGCACCGCCAGCGACGGCCGTGCCAAGGGCCTGCTGGCGCCGCGCCTGGAAGGCGAGATTCTGGCCATGCGCCGCGCCTACCAGAGCAGCGGCATCGACCCGATGACGATCGACCTGATCGAGGCGCACGGCACCGGCACCGCGGTGGGCGACAAGACCGAGATCGAGGCGCTCACCCAGATCTACGGCGCCCGCGGCCACGACCCGCAGGTCGCCATCACCGCGGTCAAGTCGATGATCGGCCATTGCATGCCGGCCTCCGGTGGCGCTGCGCTGATCAAGACCGCGCTGGCGCTGCACCACAAGGTGCTGCCGCCGATGCTCTGCGACACCCCGGACCCGAACCTGGGCCTGGAGAAGACGCCGTTCTACCTCAACACCGAGACGCGGCCCTGGCTGCACGGCAAGGATCATCCGCGCCGCGCCGGCGTCAACGCCTTCGGCTTCGGCGGCATCAACGGGCATGTCATCCTGGAGGAGTACCGCGAGCATCGCCCGGTACAGATGCAGGTCCTGCATGCCCCCAGCGATTCCGAGCTGGTGGCGCTGGCGGCGGAGTCGCGCGAGGAGCTGCTGCAGCGTGCCCGCGCGGCGCTGGCGCACCTCAGGACCGCGACGCTTCCGGAGGTCGCCAAGGCCTGCGGCACCTACGGCCGCGGCCCCTTTCGCCTCGCCATCGTCTGCGCCGATGCCGCCGATCTGGAGCGCAAGCTGAACCAGGCGATCGAGAAGATCGAGCGCCCCGACGTCAAGCCCTTCAAGACCCGGGCCGGCATCAACTACGGCGCCGGCGAAGTGGCCGGCAAGCTCTGCCTGCTGTTCCCGGGCGAGGGCTCGCAGTACCCGAACATGCTGGCCGACCTCTGCGTGCACTTCCCGCAGGTGCGCGACTGGTTCGACTTCATCGAGCAGAACGCCACCCGCCGCGGCAGCCCCTCGCGCGTGCCCGCGCTGCTGCCGCCCCCGACGGTGCTCAGCGAGGAGGCCCGCAAGCAGCTGGAGGAGCGCCTGTACGAGATGGACGTGGCGGCGGAAGGCGTGTTCGCCGCCAGCCTCGGCCTGCATGCGCTGCTGCAGGATCTCGGCTTCCAGCCGGATGCCATGCTGGGCCACAGCACCGGCGAGAACACGGTGCTGACCGCTGCCGGCATGAATCGCGTGCGCCACCGCGCCGAGACCGCCGACGCGGTGCAGGTGTTCAACCGCATCTTCAACGAGCTGGACGCCGCCGGGAAGATCGCGGAAGGCTCGCTGCTGACCATCGGCGGGCTGACGCCCTCGCTGCGCGCGGCGCTGCTGGCCGACCTCGGCGAGATGCACCTGGCGATGGACAACTGCCCCAACCAGCTGGTGCTGTTCGGACCGCCGCAGGCCGCCCACAAGCTGCACGAGCAGCTCAGCGCCGAAGGCGCGATCTGCCAGGAGCTGCCCTTCGGCCGCGCCTACCACACCGCGCTGTTCAAGCCGCTGGCCGATGCCTTCCGCGGCTACTTCAAGACCCTGGACCTGGGCGCCGGCACGACGACGGTCTACAGCGCCTCGACCTGCGCGCCCTTCCCCGCCGACGCCGACGGCATCCGCGAACTCGCGGCGCGGCAGTGGGAGCACCCGGTCCGCTTCACCGAGACCATCCAGCGGCTCTACGAGGACGGCTACCGCGTGTTCCTGGAGGTCGGCCCCAGCGGCAACCTGACCTCCTTCGTCGGCGATACCCTGCGCGGCAAGGACGACGTGCTGGCGGTATCCAGCAACAGCCGCCGCAAGCCGGGCATGGCACACCTGCACCAGACCCTGGCGCAGCTGTTCGCCGCCGGCGTCAGCTTCGACCCCTCGCGCCTGTTCGCGCATCGCAAGGTCGCCGATCTCGACCTGCTGGGCGAACCGCGGGCCGCACCCAAGCCGCTGCCGCGCATGAAGCTGGTGAACCCGGTGTGGCAGCTGCCGGAGGAATGGAAGAAGCCGCTGCCGCAGGCCGTGGCTCCCACCGCCGCGCCGGCACCGGTTCCGGTTGCGGCTCCCGCGCCAGTCGCCGCCTCCGCCGCGGCAGCCGCGCCCGCCGATCCGCGGCTTGCGGCGCTGAACGCGCATTTCTCGCTGATGCAGGACTTCCTCGACAGCCAGGCCCGCGTGCTCGGCCTGGCCGGCGGCGGCGCGGCGATGCCGCCGGCGGCCGCCTCCCCGTCCGCCGCACCGGCGGGCTTCGACCCGGCCTTCCCGCTGCTGGGCCCGGTGGAACTGTCGGGCGGCAGGCTGTCGTCCGAACGCCGCTACACCCTCGAGCAGGACCTGTTCCTGCGCGACCACACGCTGGGCGACGCGCCCAGCGCGGCGGACCCGGCGCTGACCGGCCTGCCCGTGATCCCCTTCACCTACAGCATGGAGCTGATCGCCCAGGCTGCGGTGCGCCTGTCCGGCCGCGGCGACCGCGTGGTCAGCGCCATCGAGAATGCCCGCGGCAGCCGCTGGCTGTCGCTGGACGACGGTGCCATAACGCTGCGCGTGCTCGCCGAGGCGGCGCCGGGCAATCCCGATGCCGTCGCCTGCCGCGTGTTCCTGCTCGGCGAGGGCAGCACGCCCGGCGGCCTGCTGGTGTTCGAGGGCACGGTGCTGCTGGCGGCCGGATACCCCGCCGCGCCGGCGCCGCTGCCGCTGTCCCCTGCCGGCCTCCGGCCGCCGCACATCCACCTGCCCGGCCAGCTCTACCGGCACGGCATGTTCCACGGCCCGCGCCTGCAGGGCGTGGCGCGCATCGACGGCTACGGCGAACAGGGCATCGTCTCCGAACTGGTGACGATCCCGGTGCACGACTACTTCGCCGGCACCCCGGCGCCGCGCTTCCAGCTCGACGCCGCGCTGCTCGACGCCGCCGGCCAGCTGGCGGGCTTCTGGCTGCGGGAACGCAACCCGGGCGTGCCCAACTGCTTCCCGTTCCGCGTGAAGCGCCTGTCGCTCTATGCCCCGCCACCGCCGCCGGGCCAGCGCTACAGCTGCCATGGCGCGATCACCCTGCCCAGCCCCACGGTGCTGGAAGCGCGCTGGGACGTGGTCGGCGCCGACGGCCGCCTGCTGCTGCGCGCCGAGGGCTGGGAAGACCGCGTGTTCAGCGGCGACGAGCGCTTCTTCGGCTTCCGCCTGGACCCGGCGCATGCGCGCCTGTCCGAGCCGGCGCTGTCCGGCCAGTTGCCGGCGGAACTCTGCCTGCGCCGCATCGAGCCCCTGCCCGAGGGCACGCTCGACGAGGGCGGCACCATCTGGAAGCGCATGCTGGCCCACATGGTGTTGAGCCGGCGCGAGCGCGCCGTGTTCAACGCCCTGCCGCAGCAGGGACCGCGCCGCGAGGAATGGCTGATGGGCCGCCTGGCTGCCAAGGACGCCGCGCGCGACTGGTACCGGCTGCGCACCGGCACCGAGCTGGCGCCGGCCGACGTGGAGATCGAATCCGACGCCAGCGGCCGGCCGCGGGTGCGCTGCCCGGCCCTGCCCCAGGTCGGCGCCCCGGTGCTGTCCATCGCCCATAGCCGGCGCTGGGCCTACGCCGTGGCCAGCGACCCGAGCGTGGCGCTGGGACTGGACTACCAGCGGGCCGACAACCTGCGCACCGAGGACGTGGCCGCCGGCGGCTTCTCCGCCGCCGAGCAGGTCTGGTTCCAGGGCACCGACAGCGCCGAGCGCAGCCGCATCGTGCTGGCCCTGTGGTGCGCCAAGGAGGCCGCCGCCAAGGCCGCGGGCACCGGCCTGAACGGGCGCCCGCAGGACTGGCAGGTGGTCGCCGCACAGCTGGACAACCGCCTCGGCGGACCGCAGATGGCGCGAGTGCGCTACAGCGGTCAGGATTACGATGTCGCCCTGCATGCCGAGCCCGGCCAGGCCATGCTGGCGCTCTGCGTCACCGCCGCGCCGCGGGCCGAACAATGGCGGCCCGCCTGATTGCCCTGACAAAATTCCCCCTCGAGAAGACACGATCATGACCACGACCCTGTTCATTGGCCTCGACGGCTGCACCTTCACCGTGCTGGACGAAATGACGCGCGACCTGCCGGGAGAAGGCGTGACCATGCCCTTCCTGGCCTCGCTGATGGCCAAGGGCGTCCGCGCCAAGCTGCGCTCCACCCCCAATCCCCTGACCCCGCCGGCCTGGACCAGCATCATGACCGGCAAGGGCCCGGGCGAGCACGGCGTGTTCGAGTTCATCCGCGCCGAGGACCACGGTGCCGAGGTCTACTGGACGCTGTACGACGCGCGCGACGTCGATGCCGAGACCATCTGGTCGATCGCCTCGCGCAAGGACAAGAAGATCGCGGCGCTGAACTTCCCCCTGACCGCGCCGGCGCCCGAGGGCATCAACGGCTCGATCGTGCCCGGCTTCATCCCCGCCAAGCACCTGCGGCGCAACACGCATCCGCGCGAGCTGTTCGAGCGCATCAAGACCGACGTGCCGGGCTTCGATCCCAAGGAGCTGGCCTGGGACTTCGACAAGGAGAAGCAGGCCATGGAGTCGCTCTCGGCCACCGAGACGGCCAAGTGGGTGCGCTACCACCTGCCCCGCGAGGAGCAGTGGTTCAAGGTGGCCGAGTACATCCTGGGCAGCGACAAGCCGGACCTGATGGCGGTGATGTTCGACGGCACCGACAAGATCCAGCACCAGGCCTGGCCCTGGCTGGACAAGGACCTGCTGCCCAAGGACCCTCAGGGCCACGACAAGGAGATGCGCGAGGTCTGCCTCGAGTACTTCCGCAACCTCGACGGCTACATCGAGAAGCTGGTGACCATGGCCGGCCCGGACACGCAGGTGTTCTTCGCCTCCGACCACGGCTTCACCGCCAGCAACTTCGTGCTGCGCATCAATACCTTCCTGGGCGAGAAGGGCTACCTGACCTGGGGCAAGAACGACGGCAGCGAGCAGGCCGTGCGACGCGAGGCTTCCGACTTCGCCAACCTCGACTGGTCCAAGACCCTGGCCTACTGCCAGACGCCGTCGTCCAACGGCATCGTCATCCGCGTGGCCGAGAAGCCGGGCGACGCCGGCATCAAGCCCGAGGAATACGAGGCCTTCCGCGAGAAGCTGATCGCCGACCTCTACACCATCACCGACCCCAAGACCGGCAAGCCGGTGGTGATCGATGTGCTCAAGCGCGAGGACTGGTTCGCCGGCCAGCACATGAAGCGCGCGCCGGACCTGACCCTGGTGCTGAGCGACCATGGATTCGTGTCGATCCGCAACTTCGAGCCGGTGGTGGCCCACCGCCCCGCCGCCATCGGCACGCACCATCCGGACGGCATCTTCATGGCCTGCGGCCCCGGCATCGCCGCCAGCGGCATGGTGGAACGCCGCCAGATCGTCGATGTCGCCCCGACGCTGCTGCACAGCCTCGGCCTGCCGATCCCGGCGGACTTCGAGGGCAGGCCGGCCGAGACCTTCTTCGAGGCCGGGTGGCTGGCCGCGCACCCGATCAAGAAGGGCGCGCGCACCAAGGCCCCGCAGAAGAAGGAACTCAAGGAAGAGATGGATTCGGGCGAGAAGCAGCAGATCATCGAGCAGCTGCAGATGCTGGGCTACATGGAGTGAGCGCGGAAGCCGCCAAGCCTTCCGACGACGGCACGCTGGATTCCAGGCAGCTGCTGGACCTCGGCATGGAGGCCATGGGGGCCACCGGCCTCTATGGCGTCATCGACTTCGAGCGGCCCAGCTACCTGTTCGCGCCCCGGCGCATCAAGAACTGCAGCTTCGGCGCGTTCTCCTACGTCAACGGCATGTACACCAGCAGCCTGTACGACACGCGCGTGGGCCGCTACTGCTCGATCGCCGAAGCCGCCATCGTCGGGCCCTACGAGCATCCGACCGACGGCCTGTCGACGCACACCTTCGCCTTCTGCTCGCCGGAGGATTTCCCGCCCTTCGCCGTGTTCCAGGAGTTCAAGGACCTGACCACGGTGTCCAAGCGCGAGGTCAACCGCGAGTTCACCGAGATCGGCCACGACGTCTGGATCGGCGCCGGGGCCTTCGTCAAGCGCGGCGTGAAGATCGGCGACGGCGCCGTGGTGGCCGCGCACGCCCTGGTCACGCGCGACGTGCCGCCCTACGCCATCGTCGTGGGCCAGCCCGCCAAGGTCACCCGCCTGCGCTTCGACGAGAAGATCGTGGAGCGCCTGCTGAAGCTGCAGTGGTGGCGCTACAATCTCGCCCCGCACAAGAACGAGCTGGACTACAGCCGCATCGAGGCCTCCCTGGAGGGCCTGGAGCAGCGTCTCGCCGAGGGACGCCTGCAGGAGCTGCAGCCCGAGACCTGGCGACTGCACAAGGTGCGCTACCAGGTACGCTTCCGCCCCGAGCGGCTGCCGCAGCCGCTGTACCGCTGGCCTTGATTGCCGGCCGGGAACGCTGCCACTGAACACCACTACGACAACAGGCAAGAAGCCATGAGCAAGTCCGACGTCTACGTCACCAAGCTGATCGAGCTGCTGAAGGATTTCACCCAGGACTGGGACAACGAGTTCGACGGCGAAATGGGCCGCGGCACCAAGCTGCTGGGCGACCTGAGCTTCGAGTCCATCGACATCATCCAGCTGATCGTGGCGATCCAGGAAGACATCGTCGGCGGCAAGCTGCCGTTCGAGAAGCTGCTGATGAAGGACGGCCGCTACGTGGACGACCTCTCCGTCGGCCAGATCGCCGAGTTCCTGGCCGCGAACATCCCGGGTTGAGAGCTCGCCCGTGAACGCGACACGCATGCGTTGCCGCCGGCAACCGTGCCAGGCCAGGCCCTAGCCATGCAGCCGGCGCGGTCAGGCCTTGCGCGCCACCACCAGCACGTAGTCCTCGCCTGCGTCGATCAGGCCGCGCAAGCGCGCCACCGACTTTTCCACTTCGGCCGCCCGCGCGCCCTGCAGGCGCCGGCCGGCCCGTTCGAAGGCATCGACGAAGGGCCGGCGCGTCCAGTCGACGATCGATTCGATGCGGATGGCGCTGAAGCCGGCCGCCCGCAGGTGCGCGGCATAGGCGTCGGCGTCGTAGGCGTTGGCGGGATTGTCGAGGCAGACCCCGGTGCCGACCGCCGTGAGCCCCAGCAGGTAGGCCGCCGGATCGACGCCGCGGCGCGGAATCAGGTCCGTCAGGGCCAGCGTGCCGCCCGGCCGCAGCACGCGCGCCGCCTCGCGCAGGAAATCGGCGCGGGTATCGAAATGGAAGGCGCATTCGACCGACATCAGCTTGTCGAAGCTGGCGTCGGCGAACTCCATGCCCGTGGCATCGCCCAGGCGCAGGTCGACCTGGTCGGCGAAGCCTCGTTCGCGCACGTAGTGGCGCCCATGCTCCAGGCGGAGTTCGGTGACGTCGATGCCGACGATGGACTGCGGCTGGAAGCGGCGCATGCAGGACACCGCGCCGGCACCATAGCCGCAGCCGACATCGAGCAGCCGATCCCGGGCGGAGAGTCCGCAAGCGGAGGCCACCAGGATCGTCAGCGCCTCGGCAGCCTCTTCCATGGCCATGTCCGGCCGCGTCCAGTAGCCGTAGTTGGCGAAGGGCTGCTGGCCGAAGAGATCGCCCCGCTGCTCATGACGGCGCGTGTAGTGCCGCGCCACGTCCTGTGTGTGCGTCGTCTGCATGGCTTCCTGTCCCCGATTGAATCACGACCCGGCGCGGAGCCATCGGCATGAACAACGACTGCCCCACGGAACACACGCCATGACCACCCGCCCCAAACTGGCGCATCAGCAACTCGGCAGCGGGCCTGACGTCGTGCTGGTGCACGGCCTGGCTGCCAATCGCGCGTTCTGGTACCCCCTGGCGACCGCCTTGTCGTCGCAGTACCGCGTCACAATCTATGACCTGCGCGGGCACGGCTACAGCGAACGACCGACCAGCGGCTACACGGCAACCGACCAAGGGCAGGACCTGCTGCAGCTGATGGACGATCTAGGCCTGGAAGAAGCCGCCGTCATCGGCCACAGCTACGGCGGCGCCGCCGCGCTCGAGGCCGTGCTGCTGCAGCCGCAGCGCTTCAGCCACCTGGCCCTGATGGATACCCGCATCCAGCGCCTGCAATCGGAATTGCGTTTGCACGATGTGGGCCAGCTCACCGCCTTCGAACAGGCCGTGGCCCACCAGGATGGTGGCGACTGGGCCAGCGAACCGGAAGTCGGCTTCCGCTTCCTGGAGGCCGCGGCACGCAACCGCGTCGCCGGCATCGAGCTGGAGGCGGGCGGCGAATTCGTTCCCTTCGGGGAAGGACGCGGCGCGCTGCGCGCCGCCAAGCAGTGGCTCGGCCTGCTCGAGGACACCAGCCTGCGCCAGGATTTCCGGGTGCCGGGCGGCGAGGCCGAGGCCTACGCGAGCATCCGCCAGCCGACGCTGCTGATGTATCCCAGCCACTCGCGCTCCGGCGCCACGGCCTCGCGCCTGCAGGCGCTGCTGCCGAACGCCCGGCTGGTGAACCTGCCGCAGTCCGGTCACTTCTTCCCGGTCACCCACCCGGCGCAGGTCCGTGCCGAGGTCGAGGCGCTGCTGCGCAGCTCGC
The DNA here is from genome assembly GCF_002930645.1 of Solimonas fluminis. Classification (GTDB taxonomy): domain Bacteria; phylum Pseudomonadota; class Gammaproteobacteria; order Nevskiales; family Nevskiaceae; genus Solimonas_A; species Solimonas_A fluminis. The sequence continues at coordinate 503,196 of NZ_PSNW01000001.1, forward strand.
AATAGATACAGGAACGCTCATGTCCAGCCTCGACCAGATCCGGGTGATCGAACTCAGCGGCCACGTCGCCGCCGCGTTCTGCGGCAAGCTGATGGCCGGCTTCGGTGCCGACGTGCGGCAACTGCCGGCGCCGGAATCCCTGCCCGGCTTTGCCTTGGCCGCGGATGAGCAGGCCTGGTTCCATACCGCCAAGCAGCGCCTGGCACTTGACCCGGCGCGTGATGCCGAAGCCTTTGCCGCGCTGGTCCGAGGCGCCGACATCCTGCTCGACGGCTGGGGCCTGGGCGTCCTCGCGCAGGCAGGCTTCGATGCGGCGCGCCTGCAGGTGCTGAACCCGGGCCTGGTGCTGGTGCAGATCACGCCTTTCGGCCAGGACGGTCCGCAGGCCGCCTGGCAGGCCAGCGACCTGACGCTCTACGGCCTCTCCGGTCTGATGCAGAGCACCGGCAGCGGCACGCGAGAACCGCTCAACGCGCGCCCTCGCATGGCGGAACTCACCGCCGGGATGAATGCCTACTGCGCCGCGATCATCGGCCTGCTGCGCCGCGAGCGCGACGGCTGCGGCGCGATCGTGGACCTGGCGATCCGCGAGGCCGCGATGGAGAACTACGAGGCCGCCATCGCCGAGTTCCTCAACGTCGGCAAGGTCGCGCGGCGCAACGGCGACGAGCACAACATGGTGCCCTGGCGTACCTATCCCTGCGCCGACGGCGAGGCCGCGATCATCGGCGGACCGATCCGCCACTGGCTGCGCGCCGCGCCGTTGTTCGAAGCCCCCGGGCTGCTGTCGGAGAAACTGCAGACCATGGGCGGGCGCATGGCCAACCGCGCGGAGACGCAGGAACTGATGAAGCCCTTCCTGCAGCGCCACGGCAAGCGCGAGCTGTTCCACCTGGGACAGAAGCACCGCCTGGCCTGGTCCTACCTCGCCTCCATGCCCGAGGCGCTGGCCGAGCCGCAGCATGCTGCGCGCCGGTTCTTCATCGAGCAGCCCCGCGCCGATGGCGTCCCGGCGACGATGCCGGGCGCACCCTTCCGCTGCGCACGGGCGTCCTGGCAGGACCGCCCCGCTCCCGCGCGGGCCGTCGCCGCGCCGGGCTGGGATGCGCGACCGGCCTGCACCGGGCGGCCGGCAGCCGCGCCGTTGGCCGGGATGCGCGTGCTGGATTTCACCCATGACTGGGCTGGCCCGCATGCGGCGCGCTTCTTCGCCGACTACGGGGCGGAGGTCATCAAGATCGAATACCCGCAGCGCCTCGACGGCATGCGCGGCGGCTACGTCGGCAAGGTCAACGAGCATCCGCGCTTCTGGCAGCTGCATCGCGGCAAGAAGTCCGTGACGCTGGACCTGAAGCGCCCCGAACATCGGGCCGTGCTGGACGAGCTGGTGCGCGGCACCGACCTGGTGCTGGAGAACTCCCGCGCCGGCGTGATGGAGGCCAAGGGCTACGGCTACGAGCGCCTGCGCCAGCTGAAACCCGACATCGTCATGGTCGCCATGTCCGCCTTCGGCGCCACCGGCCCCTATGCCGGGTACTGCGGCTACGGCGGCACCCTGGAGGCGATCAGCGGCCTGCAGTCGCTGACCGCCTACGACGGGCACGGCCCCGCCTACCGCGTGCGCGAGATGGACGTGATGAACGGCATCATGGGCATCTGCGCCGGCTTCACCGCGCTGTGGCAGCGGCAACGGGGCGGCGGCGGCCAATGGATCGACCTGTCCGAATGCGAAACCACCGCCTGGTTCGTCGGCGAGTTCTTCGCCGAGGTCGCCCGCAGCGGCCGCCAGCCGGAGGCGCTGGGCAACCGCCATGCCGACCATGCCCCGCAGGGCTGCTACGCCGGGCAGGGGCAGGACCGCTGGCTGCTGCTGAGCGTGCGCAGCGACGCCGAGTGGCAGGCCCTGGCCGGCCTGCTGGGCGGCGCCGCCCAGGACGCGCGTTACGCCAGTGCGTCGGGCCGACGCCGGCATCACGACGAGATCGACGCCCTGATCACGGCCTGGAGCCGGGACCGTGCGGTAGAGGCGGCGGTGGCGGAACTGCAGGCCGCCGGCGTGGCGGCCGGATTCGTCGCCAGCTCCGCCGACCTGGCCGCCGACCCGCAGCTGGCGGCACGCGGCTGGTTCCAGGATGCCGCCGGCACCCGCCTGCCGGGCCTGCCCTTCCGCATCGACGGCTTCACCCCGCGCATCGCGCGCCGGGGCCCGGACCTGGGTGCCGACAATGCCGGGTTCTTCGCCGCCGCCGGGGTGTCCGGCAGCGAGCCGGACCTCTCGCCGGAACAGCTCGGCACCGCGTACGCTCTGTATTAAGCTTCGATGCGGTAGCGTTTGCCGCATCCCGAACAAGGAGCCGTTCCATGGTCGCTTCGCACCTCTCCCGCCCGCTGCGCAGCCTGGGCATCGCCCTGCTCGCCGCCCTCGCCGCCTGCGGCGGCACCGGCGGGGTCGTTTCCTCGGCCCAGGCCGCCAGCTCGCAGGAATACACCCTCAGTTTCCAGGGCATGGAGCGCAGCTACCGGCTCTACGTGCCCGACGGCGGCGGCAACGGCTCGCGTCCGCTGATCGTCGCCCTGCACGGCGGCTTCGGTACCGGCAAGAACATGGAGGAGCTCACCGGCTTCGACCTGGTCGGCGGCAATGCCGGCTTCGTCGTCGCCTACCCGGACGGCGTCGGCCGCTCGTGGAACTCCGGCAGCTGCTGCGGCCCGGCGCTGAAGAAGAACGTGGACGACGTCGGCTTCCTGCGCGCCATGGTCGCCGACATCGGCCGCCGCACGCCGATCGACACCAAGCGCGTCTACGGCACCGGCTTCTCCAACGGAGCCATGATGGTGCACCGCGTCGCCTGCGAGGCGCCGGACCTGTTCAAGGCCATCGCCGCCGCCTCCGGCGGCATCATGGTGCCGAACTGCAGCGCCCGCCAGCCGATCGCCGCCTTGCTGATCCAGGGCCGCGCCGATCCGCGAATCCCCTGGGACGGCGGCGACTTCGAAGGCAACTACCGCCCGCCGGTGCGCGACGTCTTCAGCAAGCTGGCCTCCCGCAACCAGTGCGCCGCCAAGGAAGAAACCCAGCAGGACGGCTCGGCCAGCTGCGTCACCCGCCGCGGCTGCGCCGGCGGCGCCGAGGTGAAGCTCTGCGGCATCGACGGCATGGGCCACCAGTGGGCCGGCGCCAAGGAACTGCTGCCGCGCTTGCTCGGCAAAGGCACCAGCAACTACAACGCCTCGCAGAAGGTCGTGCAGTTCTTCCAGCAGCACTAAGCGGGTTCATGCAAAGCCCGGGCTCGCTTGGCGAGGCCGGGCTTTTGCATTCCTGACGCACGGTTCGTCATCAAAGCTTTACGAAGCTCCCCTAGCTTTCCGCGTTTATCCGGAAACAAAGCCGGCGACCCCGCGTCCGCCGGCATCCAGGGGGAACCATGAGCCAAGCGTCCAGCAACGATCCCACCGCCTTCGCCGACATCCTCGCCCACCGCCTGTCGCGCCGCCGCGTGCTGGCCGGCAGCGCCGCCGTCGCCGGGCTGTTCACGCTGTCCGGCTGCGGACGCAGCGATCCCTACGACCGCCGCGCGGACGCGCTGCAGAAGCTCGGCTTCCAGGCCGTGCCCAAGTCGAAGGACGACCTCGTGCACGTGCCGCCCGGCTACCGCGCGCAGGTGCTCTACGCGCTCGGCGATCCGATCCGCGAGGGACAGGCGGCCTACGGCAACCAGGGCGCGGAGACCGACTTCGGCCAGCGCTCCGGCGACCACCATGACGGCATGTATTTCTTCGGCCTGTCCACCGGCGGCGGCTGGGACCCGGCCATCTCGGAGCGCGGCATCCTCTGTCTGAACCACGAGAACATCACCGACGCCTACCTGCATCCCGCCGGCCCGAGTCGCGACGAGAACGGCGTGCGTCCCGCCGAGGAAGTGCGCCGCGAGATGGAGGCCCACGGCGTCAGCGTGATCGCCATCCGCCGCAGGGTCGATGGCGGCTACGAACTGGACCGCAGCTCGCCGCTGAACCGCCGCGTCACGCTGCTGACGCCGATGGAACTGGACGGCCCCGCCGCCGGCGACGCCATGCTGGCGACGAAGCTCTCGCAGGGCGGCACCCGTGCCTTCGGCACGCTCAACAACTGCGCCAACGGCCACACGCCCTGGGGCACCTACCTGACCTGCGAGGAGAACTGGAACACCTACTTCCACCGCGGTGCGGACGAGCCGCAGCGCAGCGCAGCGGAGAACACCGCGCTGGCGCGCTATGCGCTGGCGCCGGATTCACAGGGCGACAACTACCGCGGCTGGAACACCGTGGCAGGCGACATCACGGAGCGCTTCGACTGCAGTGCGGCCGGAGCCTCGGCCGACGACGACTTCCGCAACGAGCCCAACCTGTTCGGCTGGATCGTGGAGATCGACCCCTTCGACCCGGCGTCCACGCCGCGCAAGCACACCGCCATGGGCCGCTTCTCGCACGAGGGCTGCGTGCCGGCACCGGTGCGCGCCGGCCAGCCGGTGGTGTTCTACATGGGGGACGATTCGCGCTTCGAGTACGTCTACAAGTTCGTCTCCGACCTGCCCTACGACCCCTCGCTGCAGGGCCTGGCCGGCAGCGCGCATCTGGCCAGCGGCACGCTGTACGTCGCCCGCTTCGACGCCGACGGCAGCGGCCGGTGGCTGCCGCTGCGCCATGGCGAGAACGGCCTGACCGCGGACAGCGAGGTCTACCCGTTCCAGAGCCAGGCCGACGTGCTGGTGCACGCGCGCCTGGCGGCCGACGCGGTCGGCGCCACGCGCATGGACCGGCCCGAGTGGACGGCGGTGGACCCGGTCACCGGCGAGGTCTACCTGACCCTGACCAACAACTCGCGCCGCACGCCGGACGACGTCGATGCCGCCAACCCGCGCAGCTACACCGACGGATTCACCAACGCCGACGGCAGCACCACCGAGAACAAGGGCAACGTCAACGGCCACATCATCCGCTGGCGCGAGCGCGGCGACGATCCGGCCGCGACGAGTTTCCATTGGGACGTGTATCTCTTCGGGGCCGAATCCGGCGCGCCAGCCTCGGTCAACCTTTCGGGGCTGACCGACGACAACGATCTCAGCAGCCCGGACGGCCTGTGGTTCGACCCTGCCGGCCTGCTGTGGATCGAGACCGACGACGCCGCCTATCTCGACCACAGCAACTGCATGCTGCTGGCCGCGGTACCGGGCACCCAAGGAGACGGCGGCGCGGTGACCGTGGACAACGGCGGCCAGAGCAAGGTGGTCACGCTGCGCGGCCGCAGGGCCACGCCGGACAACCTGCGGCGCTTCCTGGTGGGCCCGATGGAGGCCGAGATCACCGGCCTGGCGATGACGCCGGACCGGCGCGCGCTGTTCGTCAACATCCAGCACCCGGGCGAGAACGGTGAAACCGCATCGCCCTCCTCGCACTGGCCCGCCGCCAGCGGCGATGCCACGGCGGCCGGCGCCGCCGGCAGCCGCCCGCGCTCGGCGACGATCGTCATCACGCGCGAGGACGGCGGCGAGATCGCGGTCTAGGCGCCCCGGAAACTGAAACCCCGCGGGCGCCGCCTCAGGGCTGCTTGCGGATCTCCATGATCCGGTCGCCCTGGGTGTAGATGTCCAGGTCGTAGCTGCTGCGGAACACCCAGCGGGTGCGGGCACCCTCGGGACCGTTCTCGGGCTTCTGTGCATCCGGCGCCGCGTCGCAGACCTGGCGGAAGCTGGAGAACACGGTACCGACCAGCTTCTCGGCCTTGCTGCGCACGGCAAGGCAGCGCAGGTAGCGCTCGGCCTCGGCCTTCTCCTGTTCCTGCGCCGCACCGGCGCCCGCCTGCGGCCCGCTGGCTTCGCAGCGCGCGTCACCATAGGGGTACCACTGCCCGTCACCGCCCATGCAGCGCGGACCGCTGGCGCGGCGGCTGGAGGCCTGGTCGGCCGCGTCCTTGCAGGGGCGATCCTGGAATTCCACGGCGCCGCTGGCGTTCTTGCAGCGGAAGACCTCGGCCGCCGCTTCCGGCGAAGGGCCCAGCAGCGCAGCCGCCAGCAGCAGGCCGGCAAGATTCCGGAACGGCATCATCTGAAGCATCTCCCCAAAGCCTGGTGTCGAGCATCCAGCAGACGCTCCCATGCGACCCCAGTGCATCATTTCATGCGAATGGCCGCCCGGCTACTGCAAGCCGGCCAGCGGCGCGGCGCAGCTCCAGAACGGGGCGTCGTAGCGCGAGCCCAGGCCCGCCGCCACCGCATTGGCGGCGCGCAGGCTGTCGGCATTGGTGTCCAGCAATCCCTGGACCGTGTCGCGGAAGGCCGCGGCCATCGGGCCGAGCGCCGCGGTGACGATCTGGCTCTCGTCGTCCTTGAGCGTGTGGAAGTACTGGTTGGTGCCGTTCATGCCCACGCTGGGAATGCCCTTGGCATAGGGCCCCTGGTTCTCGCCGGGCGCCAACACGGACGGCGGGAACTGGTAGAAGGGCTTGATCGCGGCGCTGTCGAAGGCCGGGCGCGTGATGGCCGTGAGCATCGGGTTCTCGGATACCGACAGCGTGCGCACCTGCGACAGCCCGCCGGTGGCTTCCGGTTCCCCGTTCACGTCACGGTAGCCCTTGTAGACCAGGCCGGAGCCCAGGTGCACGTAGGCGACGGTCTTTTCCTTCGGGATGCAGGCCATGAAGCGGTTGAGGCCGTAGGCATAGACCTGATGCCCGCCGGAGGCGACGAAGTAGATCGAGTAGGGCAGCGGACCTTCCTTCCTGGCCTTCTCGGCGAAATGGCGCGCGAGGTAGACCAGCATGCCGACGCCGGGACCGCGCTCGCCGGCGCTGAGGAACCAGCCGTTGACCGGCGTACCGACGACGATGATGTTGTCCGGGTCGCGGCCCGGCAGCAGCGCGGCGACGTTGCTCTCGGTGCCGGATTCGCGGTAGCTCGCGTCCACCACGATGCGCGCTCGCGCGCCCTGCTCGCGGATCGCCGCGGCGGCCTGCTTGCCGACGATCACGGTCGGCAGCGTGCCGAGGCCATAGGTCGGCACGTCGCGGTTCTGCGCGGCGATCTCGTTGCCCGGCGCGTCGGTGGCGACGATGGCACCGGCCGCACCGCGCTCCGCCAGGGTCTTGAGTACGTCCTGCGCATTGCCGGATTCGCCGTTGAGCACCAGGCTGATGCGCAGCAGCGCGATCTTGCCCTGCAGGTTCTTGCCCAGCAGGTCCAGCGCGCCGCCCTTGTTGACGTAGACGATGTCGCCGGACACCCCTTCGGCCGGCGTGGTGCCCTGGAAGTACCAGGGGAAGGCCGGCACCGGCGTCCTGCTGCCGTCGGCAGCCTCCACCTCCAGCCCGTAGCCGCGCAGCTGGAACACCGGGAAGCCGAAGCCCTGGCGCTGTACGGCAGTGAGGCCGGGGATCGCGCGGAACTGGTCCTCGGCCCAGCCGTACACAGCACCGGCGAGGGCACTGCCGGCCCGGGCGCCGCGCTCGCACTTGGCCAGCAGCGAGGTGCCGAAGCATTCGTCGAAGCGCGAGGACCCGCGGATCACCTCGAGGTAGGACTGCATCGCGGCTTCCGTCTCGGTGCCCGGATCGCCCACCGGCCCGCCGACCACGGGAGAGGAACCTCCCCCGCCGCCACAGGCACAGAGCAAGGCCGCAAAAAGCACTGCCGCAGGCTTGGCATGCGAACGCATCCGCTTCTCCTCCTTCATGGGCGGCCGCGCCCCGGGCCGCTCAGCGGCACAGCAGCACGACGATATCCGCCAGCAAGGCCGGGTCTCTTTCGCCTTCCACTTCCAGCGCGCAGGCGGAGATGGTCAGCAGGCGGTCCGGTCCGTTGGGCGTCACCGCGGCCAGTTTAACGCGGACGCGGATGCGGCTGCCCACGCGCACCACGCTCTTGAAGCGCACGTTGTTGATGCCGGCGTTCAAGGCCAGGTTGGTGCCCTCCGGCATCAGCTTGAGGTCGTTCATCAGCTGCGCCAGCAGCGACAGCGTCAGGAAGCCATGGGCGATGGGCACGCCGTAGGGGCTTTCCCGGGCGCAGCGCTCCGGATCGGTATGGATCCATTGGTCGTCGCCGGTGCAATGGGCGAACTCGTCGATGCGCCATTGCTCCAGTGTCATCCACTCGCTGACCCCCAGTTCCTGGCCGAGGAAGGCGGGGATGCGATCGAAGCGATAGTCGACGAGCTTATGACTCATGCACGGGTTCTTTGGGACAGGGCATCCAGGGCGCCGCCCGTCATTCTGGGGATCTGCGGCGCTCTGCCGCGGATGGGTCAGACATCTCTGGAACGCCGGAGCCTACCAGCCGTGCTTTACAGCAACCATACAAGCCCGGTGGGAGAATTGGCCTACTTCGCGCCGGAGCCGGAAGGACCTATTTCGGCCGTCGGCACCGCCGGTGCCCGCAGCCCGCGCAGTTGTCCGCGCAGCCAGTCGGCACTGGGCCGAGGCGCCTGCGTGCCGCATTGCACCTGGTAGGGCTTGCCGGACACGCTGCTGCCGGTGCCGGCCTTGGCGATGAAGTCCTCCGTGCTGGCCAGCATGCCCTTGCCGCGCAGGTAGTCGAGCTTCTTGCCCAGGTGCTGGCGCGCGTCGGCGGCGGAATGCCAGCTGCCGTTGCGGTTGAAGCGGCAATCCGAATCCCCCAGGCGATCGAGCAGGCGGCCGATCTCGGCGGCGGCGGCGGGAGGCAATTCCGCTGCAGCGGCAGGGGCCGCCGCGAGGATCAGCGACAGGCCGATCGGCAGGACGCGCCGCAGGTCCGGGCGGCGGTGCCGGCGTGGACCGTCCGCCTGGCCTTCGGCGCTCAGTGGCCGGCTCCGGCGGCGGCTTCGGCGCGCTCCTTGCTGTACTCCGGGTATGGGGTACGCGCGCGCTGCTGACAGTCCGCGCGCTCGCGTGGCTCCAGTTTGTTGCATTCCTGGGCACGCAGTTCCGAGGTGCTATCGTAGACCTGCTGCGACGAACAGCCTGCCGTGGCCAGCGCCAGCAGCCCGAAGCCGATTGTCCTGATGCTCATCCGCGTACACTCCCGGTCATGCTTACCTCCGGCTGACCCCGGAAAGCCTACAAGAGTTCGAAAGGCAGGCCCATCTTGCGTCACGAGCACTGCAGCTGGCTGATCCCCCTGTTGCTGCTGGCCATGCCGGCAGGCGCGCAGGTCTATCGCTGCGAAAATCCAGGGAAGCCCACCGTCTACCAGGACAAGCCCTGTGCGGGCGCACGCGGGGGAACGGTGACGCTGCCACCGCTGTCCGTGGTCCCCTCCCAGCCTGCCGCGGAAACGCCGGCGGCGCCCCCGGCTGCCGCTGCCGCCGGGAAGGCGTCCGCCGCCGCTGCCGGGCTCCCGCCCGCCCCCGCTCCGGCGGAGGTCCGCGCCGCGATCATCGCCAATCGCGTGCTGCCCGGCATGAAGGCGGACGAGGTCCTGGCCGCGGCGGGACGCCACACCGACCATTACACCGAGCAGGGCCTGGATGCGGATGGCCGCTACGAGTTGTGGACCTTCTCGCGGCGCCTGGACAGCTTCCCCTTCGTGGTGAAGCTGCGCCACGGCGTGGTGGTGGAGACGCGCGAACGCTAGGGCCTGCCGGCACGCGGCCGCGGCGGCCGCGCCGACAGGAGCTAGTAGCCGCAGTCCTGCGCCAGGCGGCGCACCTGGGCATCGAAGCCCATGCCATCGGCACGCCAGGGCAAGGGCGCTTCCAGGCTGCCGGCCGGCGCCTGCGCGGAGAGATCGGCGGGCCAGTCCATCAGCACGTCCGGCTCCAGGCCGCCCGGCGCCGCGGCGGGCCCCAGGCCCGCATAGGGCCAGCGGCCCGGATCGGCCATCAGCGCCAGCGTCGCAGGATCCGCGTCCACGCCCAGCCATTGGCAGAGCCCGGCCAGGGTCGCGTCGAATTCCCGGTCCAGCGCCTCGGCGGTGATGCGGCGCAGCCTGGCATGCGCGGCGATGCGGTCGAGATTGATCTGCGCACGCAGCCAGGGCACCTGCGGCTCCACCTGCGGCGGATCCTGCGAGTAGTCCTTGTAGTCCACCGGCACGAACAGGCGTTCCCGGCACCAGCTGCTCATCAGGCGGCCCTGCGTCCAGGGATGGCGCAGCAGCTGCACCACCGGCGACTGCGGCGTGAGCCGCAGCAGGCGCAGCAGTTCGTAGGAGCGCAACGCGGTCTCGGCATCCGGGATCACCAGGCGCCGCGGCGCCACGCGGGCGGCCAGTTCCTGCAGCAGCGCCCCCGTGCTCAGGCGGCGGCGCTGGTCCAGCCAGCCCCTGGCCGCCTCGATGCCGGCATCGCTCTGCCCGCCGCAGGCGATCTCGGCCACGGCGCGCAGCAGGCCGTGGCCGTGCTCGCCCTGGCTGGCGGCGAAGACTTCCAGCAGGTTGCCGACGTCGTCGGCCAGCGTCAGGTGCAGTTGCGGCGTGGCATAGAGCTGCGGATGCATGCCCAGCACGCCCGCCAGCCAGGTCACCCCCGAGAAGGGAGCGCCCAGCAGCCAGATCGGGGATGGCGCTTCAGCCACGGATCGCCGCCTCGCGGGCACCGGTCTTGCCGATCCACAGCTCGCAGCCGCCGCGCGGGTTGTCCACGTAGCCCCAGGCACCGTCGCGCTCCACCGCCACGCGCGGGCCGAAGGGATTGGCCGTGCCCACCATCAGGCCCTGCGGCGTGGAAGCCATCGTGCGGATGCCCCAGTTGTACTTGTTGCCGAAGCCGTTGCGCGTCACCGGCTCCCAGTGGACGCCGTCGTGCGTGCGCCAGAGCTGGCAGCCGCCGGTCTCGGCGAGGCGGTCCACTCCCAGGCGGCGGATCACGCCGTGCACGTCGGCCGGCCAGGCATGCAGCGGCAGGTAGGGCATCAGCATCGCCCAGGACATGGTGCTGGCGTAGAGCCAGTCCTCATGCACTTCCATGCGCCAGATATAGCCGTTGAAGATGTTGTCGAAGCCCGGCGAGTAGCCGGACAGCGGCACCTTGAGGCCCTGCTCGGTCATGCGCGGCTCGCCCACGATCAGGTCCCAGGAGTCGTCGGGCCAGATGCGCAGCATCTCGGCCGCGGCGGGGCCGATCTTGTATTCGCGATGGAAGCCGCCGTTGACGATGGCGCAGGCGACGTAGAACGCGCCCTTGAACTCGCACATCGCGCCGGGGCCCTCGTTCTGCGGCCCGCGGCCGGCGCCGCGGTCGAACACGCGGGTCCACTTGTACGGCAGGTCCCCGCCCGGCGTCTTCCACAGCTCGCCGCCGCTGACGGGATTCATCACGCCGGCATAGAGATGGTCGTCGTAGACGCCCATCTCGAAGATCGTGACGTTGTTCTTGTCGCCGAAGCCTTCCTCGTTGGCCGGCGTCCACTTGCCGTGCTGCAGGTCGCCGTTGGCGTAGATCACCGCCTCGGAGCCGACGTCCTGGTTGTAGCCCTTGGCCGTGCCCGAGGCCGTGGGGCTCATGTGCACGCGGCCCTTGAAGGGCTGGAAGGTACGGCAGGCGCGCACCACCGGACTCCAGGGCGGGCGCGGAATCCTGGTGAAGTTCACGCCGTCCTCGGTGCGCAGCACGTCGGGCGAATGCGCCAGGTGCGGCGACCAGGTGGAGACGTACAGGCAGGGCTTCGGGTCGTTGACGTCCTGGAAGACGTTCATGCCGCGGTAGCCGATGTAGCTCGGCACGTTGGGGCGGCCGTTGACGCCGGTGACGTAGGGCGAGCGGAACGCCAGGCGCCACACCGCCTTGACCGGGTCGTACTCCCAGATCTCGGCGCGGCGGTCGATGTCGTACAGGCCCGGCGGCGTCTCGATCGGCCAGGGGTTCAGCGCCGGCACCGTGATGCCGAACTTGAGGCCCGCGAAGGCGCCGCGCGTGGTGCCGACATACACGCGGCCCTGGAACACCGCCATGCTGTGCGCATAGTGGTTCCAGCCGTCGCCGAAACCGCTGGGGGCGGTCAGGCGGAAGTCGGCCTCGCTGGGCGCCGGCGGCAGTTCGATCACGGGATCCAGGACCACACTTCGACGAACAGGAAGCGGCCCAGCGCGCGGGTGAAGGCCAGGAACAGCGGATGCCATCCGCCCGAGACCTTGGCGTTGCCGGTGACGCCCGGCAGCAGCTTGTTGTTCGGGTCTTCCAGCGTCACCTGCACGCGCACGACCTTGCCGTACTCGCCGTCCTCGGCAGCCGGGGCGATGCTCGTCACCTTGCCGTCGAAGCCGGTGGCCGGGAAGGCCCAGGCCTTGGCCGTGACCGGGTTGTCGAGCTTGATCTCGCCGATGGTGTTTTCCGGCAGTTTCACCTCCGCGATGCGCTGTCCGGCGTCCTCGATGGTGGCGAGCTGGTCGCCGCGGTTGAGGAAGCTGCCGCGCGAGAACATCAGCGAGCCGCTGACCACGCGGCCGGCGATCGGCGCGGTGATCTTGGTGTAGCTCAGGCGCTCCTGCTGGTATGCCAGTTCGGCGCGGGCTTCGTTGAGCTGGGCCTCGATGGCCTTGAGGCGCTCGCCCACCGCCGGGCTCTGCACCAGGCCCAGGCGGCTCTTGGCTTCCTGCAGGGCCTTGGCGTCGACATCGGCCTGGCCCTTGGCGCGGTCGTAGTCCGCCGCGGTGACCGACTTCTTCTGGAAGGCGCCCTGCAGGCGGCGGGCCTGCGCGGCCGAGACGTCGGCGCGGGTCTGCGCGGTCTGCACCGCGCTCTCGGCCACCACCACCTCTTCCGGCTTGCCGCCCTTCTTGGCCAGGGCCATGTCAGCCTCCAGCGCCGCCAGCCGCGCCTCGGCGGCGGCCACCAGGGCGCGCTGCTCGTAGTCGGAGATGCGGGCGATCACCTGCCCCGCCTTGACCAGGTCGCCTTCCTTGACCAGCACCTCGCGCACGTCGCCGGCGGTCAGCGCGCGCACGTCGGCACGGGCGCTCGGCAGCACGACGAAGTCGCCGCTGGCGCTGTAGCGGTAGGGCAGGACCAGGATCAGCAGGATGATGCCGACGATGATCCATTGCTTGCGGGAGAAGTCGGCCCAGAACTTCCACCACGGGCGTCCGGGGACACCCAGGCCGGTGTTGGCGGCGCCGCCGCGCGAGTTGCGGTATGACTGACTCACAAGAACCCCCATGAACGCGAGCACAAGAAGAAAACCGACACCACCCTGCCTTTCGATCACCCAGCGACCGGCAAAGGCAAGGAACAAGGACATCAGCGCGATCAGGCTGATCGCGCAGAGCACCAGATAGATCATCAGCGTGCGCAGTTCCAGGCGGCGCTGCTGCATCACCCAGCCGGTGCGCATGTAGCCCATCAGCGCCGCCATGGCCTGCTCGCGCAGGTCCGGCAGGTTGAGACGCTGGGCCAGCAGGTAGTAGCCGTCGCGCCGCGCCAGCGGATTGAGCCGCAGCAGCAGGGTGAACAGCGCGATCACCGCCACCCACAGCGCCACCGAAGGCACCGAGGTCTGGCTGCCGCGGCTGATCATCCAGAAGATCGCGGAGACCGAGAACAGCAGCGCCAGGCCGGTCATCGCCGAGGCGACGATGCGGCTGCGCTGGGCGCGGTCGGCGCGCTCGGCGGGGCCGGCCGTCTCGACGTAGGCCAGCGGCAGCACGAAGGGCCCGCGCATCAGGCCGATCTCCGGACGCAGGCCGGTGAAGTACTCGATGGCCGCCGCGCGTGCCGCCTGGCCGAAGACATGGATCAGCGTCAGGGCCAGCCACAGCGTGCCGGCCAGGCCCACCCAGGAGCGGATGCGCAGCAGGTCCACGGCCGCTTCCAGCCGCAGCTGCCACAGGCCGTAGAGGACGAAGGCCAGCAGGCCGGCCAGCGCGAGCCCGCCGGCGCGGCCGGTCAGCGGCCAGTTCAGCAGGCGGCCCAGGCGCAGCCAGGGCTGCGGATCGAGCTGCGCCCAGGTCCGGCGCGCAATGCCGCGACGATCGGTGATCAGGCCCAGCAGGCCGCCGAAAGTGCCGGGGCCGGCCAGCGAACCGGGCATCGTGGACGGCGGCATCGGCCAGGGCGCGGCGGGCCGCAGGCGCTCGGCCTGCGCGGAATCGGTGATGGCCGGTGACGGCAGCGGGTCCCACTCGCCGGCCTGCAGCTGTCCGGCGATGGCCAGGCGCGCCGCAAAGGCCTCCAGCTCCTCGCGGTCCAGCTCCAGCTTCAGTTCGCTGCGCGCCAGCGACAGGATGGCATCGGCATCGCGCCGGCCGTCATACAGCCGCGCCAGCGCCAGCTCGGTGGGACTGAAGGTCTCGTCCGTCACCGTCGGCGGCAGGCGGCGCGGCGCACGCAGCTCGCCCGGAGCCTCGACGGGCTCGGCCGTGCCAAAGCGACGATACGGGTGGCCGGACGACATGACGGGCTAAGGCGTCAGCTCACCGGCCTGAAGCTGTCGGTTGAGCCCGATCAGGTCCGCCGTCACCAGCGTGCCGGAGGCCGCCCGGAGCTGCACGCTCGCGTGCAGGATGCGGTAGCGGATCAACGCGTAGTTGCGCTCGGCGTCGTAGCGCGTGCCGATGGCCTGCAGCAGGTCCGCGTTGGTGCGCGTGCCGGCCTCGTAGGCGGCGCGCGTCGCCTGCTCCGCCGCATTGGCGGCGTCCACGGCGCGCTTCAGGCCCTGGGCCTTCAGCAGGCCGGTGGTGATCGTCAGGTAGGCCTGGCGGGTGGCCTGCACGGCCTCCGCGCGCGCCTGCTCCAGCAGGGCCTCGGCGCCGGTGACGCCGGCCTTGTTGGCCTCGATCCTGGCGCTGACCTGGCCGCCGGAGTAGATCGGCAGGTCCAGCACCAGGCCGATGCGCTGCTCTTCTTCCTCGCGCTCGCCGACCACGCCACCGCCATGGTCGTCCCAGAAGGCCTGGCCCAGGGCATTGAGCCGCGGCCAGCGCTCGCGCCGGGCGCTGACCAGTTCCTTGCGGGCCACTTCCAGCCCGGCCGTGCGCGCCAGCACGAAGGCGTTGTGGGTGCGCGCACGCTCGATCCACGCGTTCTCGTCCATCGGCTGCGGCAGTTCCAGCGCCACGTCCGCGGGCAGCAGCTTGAGCGCGCCGTAGCGCTTGCCGGTGAGGCTTTCCAGCTGCAGCTTGGTGCTCTCGACCAGCGACCGGGCTTCCGCCTGGCGCGCCAGCGCCAGCTCGTAGGCGGCCAGCGCCACCTGCTTGTCGGCCTCCAGCGCCAAGCCGGCATCGGCGCGCGCGCTGGCCTGCTCGGATTCCTGCCGCAGCGTCTCCACCTCCGCATTGGCGTAGCGCAGGCCTTCCTCGGCCCCCAGCGCCGCGAAGTAGTTCTCCACCACCTGCACGCCCAGCGCATCCTGCCGCCCTTCCAGGGCAAAGCCGGCCTGGGCCACGCGCAGCCGGGCCGCATCGAGGTCGGCCCAGAGGGCGCCGTTGTAGATCACCTGCTGCAGCACGCCGCCATAGCCGTGGCGGTCATAGTCGTCGTCGAAGGAGAAGTTCTGGACGTTGTAGTACTGGCCGTCGATCTTTTCCCAGATGTGTTCGTAGCGCGCCCGCAGGCCGATCTGCGGCAGCATCTTGCCGAAGGCCGCCGGGACCAGCTGCTGTGCCGCATGGTATTGCGCCGCGTCCGCGCGGTATTGCGGGTTGCGCTCGAGCGCGTCGCTGTACACCGCGAGCAGATCCGTCTGTCCCTGCGCCGAAGCCGTCGCCTGCAAACCCACCGCGAGCCACGCCCCCAGGACAGCCCGCGCAATCCTCCCCGCGCCGGGTGTCTTCCTCAAACGCATGTGTGTCCTCGTTGTCGTGCGGACCGGACTGCGGTCTCGTGATGGATCTTTATTGTTAGAGCTGCTGTTTCGCATTATTTGTGCTTCGCCGTCAATAGCATAGCCAGCCCAATTCAAGTGAGGGCCGACCAATGGCCGAGCGTGCGTTCAGTCCAGCGGATCCAGGTGGGGGACCAGGGTATCCGCCATCCATGACATGAAGGCCTGCACCCGCCTCGGCAGATGGCGGCGGTGGGCATAGAGCAGGGTCACCGGCATCGGCGCCGCCCGGTGCTGCGGCAGGATCTCGACCAGGGCGCCCTGGCCCAGCAGCGGCTGCAACCCCACCGCCGGCGCCTGGATGATGCCCAGCCCGGCCAGGCAGGCTCCCTGGTAGGCCTCGGCATTGTTGACGGTCAGCGCCCCGGCCATCGGCAGGCTGCGGCAGCCCTGCGCATCGCAGACCTCGAAGCCGTCCGGCCGGGCGCCCAGGATCGGCACATAGTGGATCAGGCGATGTCCGGCCAGGTCTTCCAGGGTCTGCGGCGTTCCATGGCGGCGCAGGTAGGCCGGGCTGGCGACGTTGACGATGCGGAAGGCCCCCAGCGGCCGCGCGACCAGGCTGCCGTCCCCGAGCGCCCCCACCCGCAGCACGCAATCGAAGCCCTCGCGCACCAGGTCCACACGGCGGTCGGTGCTGCTCAGTTCCAGCTCCAGCCGGGGGTGGGCCTCCAGGAACTGCGGCAGCCGCGGCAGGATGAAGTTGCGTGCCACGCCGCCGGGCATGTCGACCCGCAGCCGCCCGCTCAGGGACTGGGCGCCCTGCTGGAACAGCGCCTGGAGCTCGTCCAGGTCCTCCAGCAGGTCCTTGGCCCGCTCGTAGAACGCGCGGCCGTCCTGGGTCAGCTCCACGCGGCGCGTGGTCCGGTGCAGCAGGCGCGCACCCAGCGCCGCTTCCAGCTGCTGGACCGCGGTGGACACGCTGGCCTTGGGCAGGTCCAGGCCCTCGGCGGCGCGGGTGAAACTGCCTAGCTCGGCCACTCTCACGAAGGTCTGCATCGCATCCAGGCGGTTCATATCGGCCTCATTGTTCGCTTAAGGCGAACACAGAAATCTTTTCGACGCAATTTATCGCGCCGAATGCAGACAATAAAGTGACTCTCATCCGGGGCCCGCCCGCCCCCCCCTCCAGGAGATTCCCGATGAGCACACATCCCGACACCCCCATCGCCCTGATCACCGGCGGCAGCCGCGGCCTGGGCCGCAATGCCGCGCTGGCGCTGGCCGCCAAGGGCAACGACGTGATCCTGACCTACCGCAGCCGCCGCGACGAGGCCGATGCCGCGGTGGCCGAGATCGCCGCCCGGGGCCGCCGCGCCCTGGCCCTGCCGCTGGACGTGGCCGACAGCACGGGCTTCGACGCCTTTGCCGCCCAGGTCCGCGAAGCCCTGCGGCGGCACTGGCAGCGCGAGCAGTTCGATTACCTGCTCAACAATGCCGGCATCGGCATCCACGCCGGCTACGCCGACACCACGCCGGCGCAATTCGACGAACTGGTGAACATCCACTTCAAGGGCCCGTTCTTCCTGACGCAGAAGCTGCTGCCGCTGATCCGCGACGGCGGGCGCATCCTCAACGTCTCGTCGGGCCTCGCCCGCTTCGCCCTGCCCGGCTACGCCGCCTACGCCTCGATGAAGGGCGCGATGGAGGTGCTGACCCGCTACCAGGCCCGGGAAATGGGCACCCGGGGCATCGCCGTGAACATCATCGCCCCCGGCGCGATCGAGACCGACTTCGGCGGCGGCGCCGTGCGCGACAACGCCCAGCTCAACGCCTTCATCGCGTCCCAGACCGCCCTGGGGCGCGTCGGCCTGCCGGACGACATCGGCGATGCCATCGCCCAGCTGCTGGCGCCGGAAAGCCGCTGGATCAACGCCCAGCGCATCGAGGTGTCGGGCGGGATGTTCCTCTGAACCCGCGGCGCAGGCCGGCCGCCGGGCCGACCTGCGCTGATCTCTCAGAAGCGCATCAGCAGGTTCAGGCTGAGTTCGTCGCGGGTGTAGAACAGCTCGCGGCGATACTGGGTGAAACGGTAGTCGATGCCCCAGCGCGGAGTCAGCCAGTGCGAGCCGCCGATGAACATCGCGTCGGCATCCGAGACCGCCACCTGGTCCGCGGTGATGCGTTCGGGCTGCTCGCCGGTGATGACGCCGATGCCGAGGGTGCCTTCGTCGTCCTCGCCGTAGACATAGTCGAGCTGGAAGAGCTGCGACCAGGCATGGCCGCTGTCCTGGAGGCTGCCGTAGAGCAGGCCCGCCGTCACCCGGAAGGGCCTGGGCATCCACTCCACCGACAGTTCGCCGCCATAGACCTTGTCGCCGGGATAGGTCGCCAGGTTGGCGGCCAGCGAGACGGACCACCGCTCCCCGAAGAAGCGGCTGAGCCCAAGGTCGTAGACCTGTTCGGCCAGCACGTCGGCGTCCGCGGTGTAACCCGCCTGGCCGTTGACCGACCAGTCCTGCGACAGCGGATAGGAGCCGCCCAGCATGAACTGGGTATCGTCCTGCTCGAAGCGGTGGGCCTGCAGCAGCGACAGCTCCCAGGACCCTTTCTCGAGGCGCCGCTTCCAGTGCGCCCGCAGGTCCTGCCACTCGGTGTAGCCGTCGCTGAGATTGGAAGGGCTGTACCCGATCCCCACCTCGTTGTCCGCCGCCAGCGCCGCGCAGGGCAGCACCAGCAACAGCCATCCGCCACTCCGGATCCCTGGAATGCGCACTGGTTGTTCTCCACGGGCGTCCTTGCCCGGAGTAACGACCGGCAGGAACGGGACTCAGTTCCATCTGCGCCAGTCCCCGGCCTCGGGTATTCATCCCCTCGCCTGCCCCTGCGGAGGGAGAGGGCCAGGCGGTAGAGCCCGGCCTTCTCGGGGACCGTTCACCCTTCGACCGGCTCGGGACGAACGGTTGCATGGATGGCCCGCACAAGCTCCGCCGGAGTGAACCTGCAGGCCGCCCTTCGGACACAAAAAAGCCCTCGCTAGCGAGGGCTTTTTTGTGTCCAGCAATGGTGCGCCCGGAAGGATTCGAACCTCCGACCCCTTAGTTCGTAGCCAAGTGCTCTATCCAGCTGAGCTACGGGCGCATGAAGCCTTGTTACCGCATCTACCTTTACAGCCCGCCCCAAGAACCGGCGGTTACTGCGGACGACCCGGGCCCAGGGAGGGATGGCTGCGTGCCTGCGGCGCCTGCCCCTCGCCATGCTCGGGATCGCTCCTTCCGGAGCGACGCCGGTCCGCTACGCGGGCCGGTCGAACCCAATCTTTTGTTCATCGAGGGCTCGAACCCTTTCGCCACCCGATAAACCTGCGGCCCCTACGAAGACCCTCAGTGCCATGATTGGCGGACAGAGAGGGATTCGAACCCTCGATACGGCTTTAGACCATATACGCCCTTAGCAGGGGCGCGCCTTCGTCCACTCGGCCATCTGTCCGGGACTGCTGCTGACTCTCCAAAGCCTCGAATGGTGCGCCCGGAAGGATTCGAACCTCCGACCCCTTAGTTCGTAGCCAAGTGCTCTATCCAGCTGAGCTACGGGCGCATTTCGAAGCGAGGGTTGTCGCCCTCAAGAGGGGCGGGATTCTAACGGCCCGGGGGGCTAAGGTAAAGAAAAAACTGGCAGAAATCGCCGGGCAGATGCCGGCGAGGCTTCAGGAGCCGACGCGCGCCGGCCGCGGTGCGGGCGGCGGAGCCGCTTCGCCCTCGTTGATGCGCTTGAGAAGCTCCTCGCGGTGCACGGCGACGTTCTTCGGCGCCTGCACGCCGATCCGTACCTGGTTGCCCTTGATGCCAAGAACCGTGACGACGATGTCCTCGCCGATCATGACGGTTTCGCCTACGCGCCGGGTCAAAATGAGCATCCCGCTCTCTCCGTGTCCTGTCCGAGCAGTCTCGGTCGCCGGCCGGGGGGCGCGGTAGCCCCCAAAAAATCGCAGCCGCCTGTGGATAAGACCTTCTGGCGGCTGTATCCTACCGTTTGGCCCTGTTCCAGTCCCCAATGGCTAGAACAGGGCCTCCGCCCTCGCCTACTTCTTCTCTTCCAGACCAAAAGCCTTGTGCAGAGTTCGCACGGCGAGCTCGAGGTAGTCCTGGTCGATCACCACCGAGATCTTGATCTCGGAGGTGGAGATCATGCGGATGTTGATGCCGGCGGTGGCCAGCGCCTTGAACATCTGCGAGGCGATGCCGGCATGGCTGCGCATGCCCACGCCCACGATCGACACCTTGACGATGTCGGTGGCGCCGGCCACGCCCTTGGCCCCCAGTTCACCCGCCACGCGCTTGATGATCTCCAGCGCCTTGTCGTGGTCGCCGCGCGCCACGGTGAAGGTGAAGTCGGTGCTGCCGTCGGCGCCGACGTTCTGCACGATCATGTCCACTTCGACATTGGCGTCGCCCACCGGGCCGAGGATGGCCGCGGCCACGCCGGGCTTGTCCGGCACGCCGGTGACGGTGATCTGGGATTCGTCCCGGCTGAAAGCGATGCCGGAGATCAGGGGGTCTTCCATGCTGTTGTCCTCAAGCGTGATCAGGGTGCCCGGGCCATCCACGAAGGTGGACAGCACGCGCAGCGGGACCTTGTACTTGCCCGCGAATTCGACGGAACGGATCTGCAGGACCTTCGAGCCGAGGCTCGCCATCTCCAGCATTTCCTCGAAGGTGATCTTGTCCAGGCGGCGGGCCTTGGGCTCGACGCGCGGATCGGTGGTGTAGACGCCGTCCACGTCCGTGTAGATCTGGCACTCGTCGGCCTTCAGCGCGGCGGCCAGCGCCACGCCGGTGGTGTCGGAGCCGCCACGGCCCAGCGTGCTGACGCTGCCGTCGTCGGTGATGCCCTGGAAGCCGGCCACCACCGGCACGATGCCGGCATTGCAGGCGGCCAGCAGCGCCTCGGGCTCGATCGACTGGATGCGCGCCTTCATGTGCGCACCGTCGGTGCGGATCGGCACCTGCCAGCCGGTGAAGGAGCGGCTCTGCACGCCCGCCTTCTGCAGCGCGATGGCCAGCAGGCCGATCGTGACCTGCTCGCCGGTGGCGGCGATCTGGTCGAACTCGCGCTGGCTGCCCTTGGGATCGATGGCCTTGGCCAGCTTGAGCAGGCGGTCGGTCTCGCCGGACATCGCCGACACCACGACCACGACTTGGTGTCCCTGCTTGCGGAAGGACGCCACCTTGTTGGCGACATGCTCGATGCGCTCGACCGAGCCCATCGAGGTGCCGCCGTACTTCTGAACGATCAGTGCCATGACTCTTCGTGTGTTGGAGTGGGTTACAGCTTCTGTTCGACCCAGCCGTAGGCGCTGTCCAGCGCCGCCGGAAGGTTCTGCGGCTGGGTGCCGCCGGCCTGCGCCATGTCGGGCTTGCCGCCGCCCTTGCCGCCGACCTGGCCCGCCGCGAAATTCACCAGCTCGCCGGCCTTGACCTTGCCGGTGAGGTCGGCGGTGACGCCCGCGATGAGGGAGACCTTCTCGCCGCTGGCCGCGCCCAGCAGCACGACACCGGAGCCGAGCTTGTTCTTGAGCTGGTCCAGCAGCGTGCGCAGGTCGTTGCCCTCGACGCCATCGACCCGCGCCACCAGCACCTTGGTGCCCTTGATGTCGCGCGCCTGGCCGGCGAGATCGGAGCCGGCGCTGGAGGCGAGCTTGCCCTTGAGCGCGGCGATCTCCTTCTCCATCTGCCTGCTGCGGTCGAGCAGCTGCTCGATCTTGGCGCCGACGTCGTCGGCATTGCCGCGCACCAGGTCCGCGGCCTTCTTCAGCTTGCCTTCGGTCTCGCGCAGGTAGGCCAGCGCATTCTCGCCGGTGACGGCCTCGACGCGGCGCACGCCGGCGGCCACGCCGCCCTCGGCGACGATCTTGAACAGGCCGATGTCGCCGGTGCGCGAGACATGCGTGCCGCCGCAGAGCTCGGTGGAGTAGTCGCCCATCGCCAGCACGCGTACTTCGTCGCCGTACTTCTCGCCGAACAGCGCCATGGCGCCGGCCTTGATGGCATCGTCGTACTTCATCAGCTGCGCGCGGACCGGCACGTTGGCCAGGATCGCGCGGTTGACGCGGTCCTCGATCTCCGCGATCTCGGCCGCCGTCACCGGCTGGCCATGAGAGAAGTCGAAGCGCGTGCGCTGCTCGTCGACCACCGAGCCCTTCTGCGCGACGTGCGTGCCCAGCACGTCGCGCAGCGCGCGGTGCATCAGGTGGGTAGCGGAGTGGTTGCGCATGCTGGCACGGCGCAGGCTCTCGGTGACCTGGGCGCGCACGGCATCGCCGAGCTTCAGCGTGCCCTCGACCTGCTTGCCGAAGTGGCCGGTGACGGCGCCCTTGAGCTTCTGCGTTTCCTCGACCTCGAAGCCGCCGATGCGGCCCTTGTCGCCGACCTGGCCGCCGCCGGTGGCGTAGAACGGCGTGTTGTCGAGCACCACCGCACCGGCTTCGCCGGCCTTGAGTTCGTTCACCGCCTGGCCATCGCGGTACAGGGCCAGCACCTTGGCGCCCTCCTGCACCAGGCCGTCGTAGCCGACGAAGCAGGTGTCGGCGCCGTCATAGGCCAGCGTCGCGCCGCCCTTGAAGCTGCTGGCGGCACGGGCGCGCTCGCGCTGCGCTTCCATCTCCCGCTCGTAGCCGGCCAGGTCCAGCTCCAGCCCGCGCTCGCGCGCGATGTCGGCGGTGAGATCCACGGGGAAGCCGTAGGTGTCGTAGAGCTTGAACACCACTTCGCCCGGGATGAGCTTGTCCTTGAGCTTGCCGATGGCATCGTCGAGCAGCTTCATGCCCTTGTCGAGCGTGACGGCGAAGCTGTCCTCTTCCTGGCGGATGGCCTTCTCGATCTGCGCGCGCTTCTCGACCAGCTCCGGGTAGGCGCCGCCCATGACCTCGGCCAGCGTGCCCACGAGCTTGTGGAAGAAGGGCTCGTTGAGGCCCAGCTTGTAGCCATGGCGGATGGCGCGGCGCATGATGCGGCGCAGGACGTAGCCGCGGCCCTCGTTGGAGGGCAGCACGCCGTCGGCGATCAGGAAGGAGGTGGCGCGGATATGGTCCGCGATGACCTTCTGCGAGGCGCTGGCGTACGGCTCCTGCTTGGCGAGCTGGGCCACCGCGCCCACCAGGACCTTGAAGGTATCGGTCTGATAGTTGTCGTTGCTGCCCTGCATCAGCGCGCTGATGCGCTCCAGGCCCATGCCGGTATCGACGCTGGGGGCCGGCAGCTGGGTCATCGTGCCGTCGGCGGAACGCTCGAACTGCATGAACACCAGGTTCCAGATCTCGATCCAGCGGTCGCCGTCCTCTTCGGGCGAGCCCGGGGGGCCGCCCCAGATGCCCTTGGAACCATCGGGATCGTGGTCGTAGAAGATCTCGGTGCAGGGGCCGCAGGGGCCGGTGTCGCCCATGCTCCAGAAATTGTCGGACGCGTACTTGGCGCCCTTGTTGTCGCCGATGCGTACGATGCGCTCGGCCGGCACGCCGATCTCGTCCTTCCAGATCGCGTAGGCCTCGTCGTCGGTGGCGTAGACCGTCACCAGCAGGCGCGACCTGTCGATGCCCAGCCACTCCTTGCCGGTGATGAATTCCCAGGCGTAGTGGATGGCGTCCTTCTTGGAGTAGTCGCCGAAGCTGAAGTTGCCCAGCATCTCGAAGAAGGTGTGGTGGCGCGCGGTGTAGCCGACGTTCTCGAGATCGTTGTGCTTGCCGCCGGCGCGCACGCACTTCTGCGAGCTGGCCGCGCGCACGTAGGGGCGCTTGTCCTGGCCGGTGAACACGTCCTTGAACTGGACCATGCCGGCGTTGGTGAACAGCAGCGTGGGATCGTTGCCCGGCACCAGCGGCGACGAGGGCACGACCGTATGGCCCTTGCTCCGGAAGAATTCCAGGAAGCGGGCGCGGACTTCGTTGCTGTTCATGGGCGGGGAAACGTGGTTCGGGGAACGTGGTTCCGGAAACGGGGACCAAAAAGGGGCGATATGGTAGCCAAGCTGTTGACCTGCCGCCACAAAAGGGGGCGCTTCGGCCGGCTGAGGCTTGGCTCATAATGGTCCGGACAGGGGGTGCGCATGATCACCGCGGCAGGCGAAACCAAGCGGCAGGACGGGGATACCGGCCTGCGCCAGCTGGGAAAATACGAAATCCGGGGGGAACTGGGCCGGGGCAGCTACGGCCGGGTCTACCGCGGCTACGACCCTTTCGTGCAGCGCGAGGTGGCGATCAAGGTGGCCGAGGGCCTGGACGGCGCCCCGGACGAACTGCAGAAGGCCTTCTTCGCCGAGGCCCGGGCCGCCGGGCGCCTGCACCACCCCGGCATCGTCACCCTGTTCGACGCGGGAACCGAGGGACACCTGAACTACCTGGTGATGGAGTTCGTGGCCGGCGAGACCCTCAAGCGCCCCTGCCAGCGCGACGCCCCCCGGCCCAAGACCGAGCGCGTGGCCGACCTGATGCTCAAGTGCGCCCTGGCCCTGGACTACGTCCACCGCAACGGCGTGCTGCACAAGGACATCAAGCCCGGCAACATCTTGGTCACCGAGGCCGGCCAGCCCAAGATCATGGACTTCGGCATCGCCGCCCTGCTGGGGGCCGACCGTTCCGGCGGCATCAGCGGCTCGCCGCTGTTCATGTCGCCGGAACAGATCGAAGGGAAGACGCTCGGCCCGGCCAGCGACCTCTACTCCCTGGGCATGGTCATGTACCTGCTGCTGACCGGCGAACCGCCATTCATTGCCCGCACGACCCCGGCCCTGTTCGAGCGCATCCTGCGCGAGCCGGCGCCGCCGGTGCAGAGCAAGCGCGGCGACCTGCCCGACCCGCTCTGCGAGATCGTCGACCGCCTGCTGGCCAAGGACCCGGCCGCGCGCCATGCCAGCGGCCGGCGGCTGGCCGAGGATCTGGCCCCGCTGTCGCAGGATCGCGGGCCGCGCCGCAAGTCCCTCAAGATGAGCCACGACTCCTTGCGCCGGCTGCAGTTCTTCCGGGCCTTCCGCAGCCCGGAACTGGCGGAACTGATGGATGCCAGCACCAGCGTCAGCTACCGCGCCGGCGACCCGATCATCCGCGAGGGCGAAACGGACAATTCGCTGTACATCCTGCTGATGGGCATCGCCGAGGTGCGCAAGAACGGCCAGATGATCGCCCTGCTGGAGAAGGGCGACTGCTTCGGCGAGATCGGCTTCCTCTACGCCGTGCAGCGCACCGCCAGCGTGGTGGCCGCCACCGACGTGCTGGTGCTGCAGGTCAACGCCGCGCTGCTGGACAGCATGTCGGACGAGTGCCAGCTGCGGTACTACCGCATCTTCTGCGAGAACCTGATCCTGCGCCTGACGGCGACCACCGAGAAGGCCTCGCAGCTGCTGCCCAAGTCGGACCTGGCGCTGGATTTCATATTGCCTTGAGCCGTTCTCCCTCTCCCCGCTTTCGGGGAGAGGGCTGGCGAGGGCAGGACGCCCGAGGCAGGACAACGCCTGGAGCGCTTGCCGAGGCGAGGGGCGGCTTTCGCCGCGAAGTAACGTACAGCCGTGACGCCATCCATGGCGGGGCGTCTGCTCCCACAACAGCCCCCCGGGGCGGCCATCCTTGGCCGCCTGTGCCCCGCCACGGCAACTTCATGCCGTCTTGCCTAGAATATCCCCATGAATTCCCTGCCCTTCCTGCTGCGCGGCCTCGGCCTCGCCCTGCTGCTGTCACTGGCCGGCTGCACCACGCCCGCCCCGGTTCCGCCCCCGCCGGTGGAGCAGCCCCCTCCGCCGCCTCCCCCGCCCCCGCCGCCCAAGGTGGCCCTGGTGCTCGGCGGCGGCGGCGCGCGCGGCTTCGCCCATGTGGGCGTGCTGAAGATGCTGGATGCCCAGGGCCTGAAGCCGGACATGGTGGTGGGCACCAGCGCCGGCAGCGTGGCCGGCGCGCTCTACGCCGCCGGCTTCAACGGCTTCGACCTGCAGGAGATGGCCTTCGCCCTGGACCGCGCCACGGTGGCGGACTGGTCCATGTTCGGCAAGGGCCTGATCCGCGGCGAGGCCCTGCAGAAGTTCATCAACGACGCGGTCAAGCAGAAGCCGATCGAGAAGCTGAAGATTCCCTTCGCCTGCGTGGCGGCGCGGCTCGACAGCGGCGAGGGCGTGCTGTTCCAGCGCGGCAACCTGGGCCAGGCGGTGCGCGCCTCATCCTCGGTGCCGGGCGTGTTCCAGCCGGTGCAGATCGGCGGCCACGAATACGTGGACGGCGGCCTGGTGAGCCCGGTGCCGATCCGCTACGCGCGCCAGATGGGCGCCACCTTCATCATCGCGGTGGACGTCTCCACCCCGCCGGCCGGCACCGCCAGCGAGGGCAAGTTCGACGTGCTGATGCGCACCTTCGACATCATGGGCCAGTCGATCCGCGCGGCCGAACTGCCGCAGGCCGACATCATCATCAAGCCGGACCTGGGCCGCATCACCGCCACCGACTTCGAGAGCAAGCAGATGGCGATCCTGCAGGGCGAGCGCGCCGCGCTGGCGGCGATGCCGCAGATCCGCGACAAGCTGGCGGCGCGCATGGCGGCGCCGGTGGTGCCGGCCCCGGTGCCGGCCGTGAACCCCGCCGTCAGTCCGGGTCCGTCTCCGGCTCCTGCGCCCCGCCCTTGAGGGCGGCGCGGATCGGGCCGGATTCGAAGCCGCGCCCGGCCAGGTAACGGTACTGCTTCTGCCATTCGGCGGCGCCCGCGGGCGGACCGCCGAAGCGGCGGCGCTGCAGGCTGCAGGCCAGCCCGGTCCAGTCACACTCCGCCGCTTCCAGGGCCGCGGAGATGTCCTCGCGCGGCACCCGGGCCGCTTCCAGCTCCGCCACGATGCGCAGGCGGCCGTAACCCTGCTGCACGCGGTTGCGCACCAGCATCTCGGCATAACGGGAATCGGACTGCCAGCCGCGTTCGGACAGGCCCTCCACCACCTCGGCGGCGGTGTCGGCGTCGTGGCCGCGGCGCTTGAGCTTGGCCTGGAGTTCGGCGGCGGAATGCTCGCGCCGGCCGAGCGCCCGCAACGCGGAGTCGCGGGCGCCGGTGGCGTCGAGGGGCTTGCGCGGCCTGCCCGCCACGCCAGCCCCCTAGGAACCTATCCGTGCATCGGACACGGACAGGCTTACTACTTGCTGCTCGCGGCCTTGCCGCTGGCGGGAGCGGCGGCAGCCGCCGCGGCGATGGCGGCCTTGGACGGGTTCAGCTTCTCCCGGATCGAGGCTTCCAGCCTGGCGGCGATCTCGGGGTTGTCGCGCAGATAGATGCGCGCGTTGTCCTTGCCCTGGCCGATCTTGTTGCCGTCGTAGGCGAACCAGGCGCCGGACTTCTCGACCAGGCCGTTGTCCACGCCCAGGTCGATCAGCTCGCCGAGCTTGGAGATGCCCTCGTTGTAGAGGATCTCGAAATGGGCCTCGCGGAACGGCGGCGCCATCTTGTTCTTGACGATCTTGACACGGGTCTCGTTGCCGACGACCTCCTCGCCCTTCTTGATCGCACCGGTGCGGCGGATGTCCAGGCGCACCGAGGCGTAGAACTTCAGCGCGTTGCCGCCCGTGGTGGTTTCCGGCGAGCCGTACATCACGCCGATCTTCATGCGGATCTGGTTGATGAAGATCACCAGGCACTTGGAACGGGAGATGTTGCCGGTGAGCTTGCGCAGGGCCTGGGACATCAGGCGGGCCTGCACGCCGACCACGGAGTCGCCCATCTCGCCCTCGATTTCCGCCTTGGGCACCAGGGCCGCCACGGAGTCGATGACGATGATGTCGACGCTGTTGGAGCGCACCAGCATGTCGCAGATTTCCAGGGCCTGCTCGCCGGTGTCCGGCTGCGAGATCACCAGTTCCTCGATCTTCACGCCCAGCTTCTGGGCGTAGTTCACGTCCAGGGCATGCTCGGCGTCGATGAAGGCGGCGACGCCACCGGCCTTCTGGCATTCGGCCACGGCATGCAGGGTCAGGGTGGTCTTGCCCGAGGATTCCGGGCCGTAGATCTCGACGACGCGGCCGCGCGGCAGGCCGCCGATGCCCAGGGCCGTGTCCAGGGTCAGGGAGCCGGTGGAAACCACCTCGACGTCCTTGGGACCTTCGCCCGGCGTCATCTTCATGATGGCGCCCTTTCCGAACTGCTTCTCAATCTGGGACAACGCGGCTTCTAGGGCTTTCTGGCGGTTCGGATCCATGGCGTTCGGGGCTCGGGGCGGTAGATAAATCAGAGTAGGCAATTATCCCACAGCACCTGGCGGCGTGGGACGACAGGGAAGCGTATATCACGTCACGGCGGCGATCGCCGCCAGGACCTACAATATGGTTCAGTGTTCAGGTTTCCAGGGATGGGGTCATGCGTCGTCTTTCTGCTGCCTTGCTGGCCTGCTGTGCCGCCTTCATGCCGGGCGCAGCCTCCGCCGATCTCGATCTCGGCGCCATCATCGGCGGCTGGTCCGACGGCCTGGGCCGGCTCGGGGAAGGCCTGGCGGAGGGCCTGGGCCGCGGGCTGGGGCTGTCCCTGCAGCACCTGAACCACCGCTACCTGTTCCCCACCGAAGGCACCGTCAGCTTCGAGGAAACCTTCACCTGGCAGGGGCGCGAGCGCAAGGTGCTGTTCATCCGGCCCGAGGCCGCCTCGGCCGCCCCGGCCCCGGCGGTGGTGCTGCTGCACTACAACGGCGGCACCAGCCAGGTCATCGCCAACATGACCTATGCCGGCGAACTGGCCCGCGACGTCGGCGCCTGGGTGATCGTGCCCGAGGGCATCGGCAAGAAGTGGAACGACGACCCCGCCGCCTGGAACCAGAGCGTGGACGACGTCGGATTCCTGGCCCAGGTCATCCAGTCCAGCGTGGCGAGGCATGGCCTGGACGGCAAGCGCGTCTACATGGCCGGCATGTCCAACGGCGGCTTCATGACCAGCCGCTTCGCCTGCGAGCGCCCCGACCTGATCGCCGCCGGCGCCTCGGTGGTGGCCACGATGCGACAGGGCCTCAACGCCTCCTGCAGCCCCTCGCGCGCCGTGCCGATGACCTTCATGCTGGGCACCGCCGACAGCCGCGTGAACTACTCGCGCACCAGCGCCTGGGTGCTGCTCTCCGGCCCCGATACGATGAAGCGCTGGATGGGCATCCACAACTGTGACGCCAGCAAGGTCGTGACCACGCCGCTGCCGGACCTGGACCCCAAGGACAGGACCACCACCCAGCGCCTGCGCAACGATGTCTGCGCCTCGGGCGGCGCGGTGGAAATGTACGTGGTCGACGGCGGCGGCCATACCTGGCCGCAGGGCGACAGCCGCTACACGGTGGCGCTGGGCCGCACCGCCAAGGACTTCAGCGGCACCTTCGCCGCCTGGGACTTCTTCCAGCAGTTCACGCTGCCCTGAGCCCATGCAAAAAGCCCGCAGCGCATCTTCGCGCTGCGGGCTTTTTGCTGTCCGGCGAATCTAGAACAGGCCGAGCTGCTTCTGCGGCGGCGGCGCGGGCGGCTCGCCGTCGCCGTCCAGCTTCCAGCGCCCCAGGACCTCGTAGCTCATCGGCTTCTGGTCCAGGCGGCTGCGCAGCAGCACGAACTCGTCCACGTTCCAGGCGATGGGCCTGATCGGCGTCACCGGCAGGGGCAGGTGCGCGTCGCGCAGGATCGTCAGGTGCGGCACGAACTTCATGCGCTCCGGCAGCACCCGCGCCGACAGCATCGCCTCGTTGATGCGCTCATGGAGCTGCGTCAACCCCGGAGGGGTTTCGCGCGGCCCCAGCCACCAGGGGATCTTCTTGTTGGCGCGGAAGCTGCTCGCCAGCTCCAGGTTCAGCGCGAACGGCGCCGACTTGACCCTGGCGGCGGCCCTCAGCGCCGCCTGCTCCGATTCCGGCGACACCGTGTCACCCAGGAACAGCAGGGTGATGTGATAGCGCTCCGGGCTGGACAGGTAGCCGCCGGGCTGCATCTTCAGGCGCAGCTCGCGCGCGGCCTCGTCGCAGGCGCGGCGCTGGGCCTCGCCCGGCCACAGCGCGAAGAACAGGCGGTTGAGCTTGAGCATCATGCCGCCGACTCCAGCCGCTGCAGCAGGCCCGCGAGAGCCGCCTGCAGTGCCTGCTCCCGGATGGCTTCGCGGTCGCCGTCGAACAGGAAGTGCTGCGCTTCCGCCTTCACGCCGTCCGCCCCGCGGCGCGACCAGCCGATCCAGACCGTGCCCACCGGCTTGGCCGGCGTACCGCCCGAGGGACCGGCAACCCCGCTGACCGCGATGCCCCACTGGACCGGGCAACGGCGGATCAGGCCCTCGCCCATCGCCTCCACGGTCGGCCCGCTGACCGCCCCGTGAGCGATCAGCACGTCCTCGGGCACGCCCAGCAATTCGGCCTTGGAGCGGTTGGAGTAGGTGATGAAGCCGCGTTCGAACCAGGCGGAGGAGCCCGCCAGGTCGGTCAGGGTCTTGGCGATCAGGCCGCCGGTACAGGACTCGGCGCAGGCCAGCATCTCGCCGCGGCGCAGCAGGAGTTCCGCAATCTGTTCGACCAGCGTGGGCATGGCGGCATTTTAAGGATTCCGGGGTCGCCGTAGCGAGAAATCCTGCCCAGGAGCGGCAGCACCACACCCCCGGGTAGGTTGGCGCCGGCGCGGGGATGCGATAATGGCGGTCCCGTATCAGCAAACCAGCGCAGGATTCTTCTCCGATGAGCCAGCAGGACAGCGTCGTCATTACCGCCGCCGTGCGCACCCCGATGGGTGGCATGCAGGGCATGTTCTCTTCCCTCAGCGCCGCCCAGCTCGGCGCCACCGCGATCAGGGCGGCGGTCGAGCGCAGCCAGCTGCAGCCGGCCGACGTGCAGGAAGTGATCATGGGCTGCGTGCTGCCGGCCGGCCAGGGCCAGGCCCCGGCGCGCCAGGCCGTGCGCGGCGCCGGCCTGCCGGATGCCGCCGGCGCCACCACCATCAACAAGGTCTGCGGCTCGGGCCTGAAGGCGGTGATGCTGGCCCATGACCTGATCAAGGCCGGCAGCGCCGACGTGGTCGTGGCCGGCGGCATGGAAAGCATGACCAACGCCCCCCACCTGCTGACCAAGGCCCGCGGTGGCTACCGCTTCGGCCATGGCGAGCTGCTGGACCACATGGCGCTGGACGGCCTGGAGGACGCCTACGAGAAGCGCACCGCCATGGGCGTGTTCGCCGAGCGCTGCGTGGACAAGTACAGCTTCACCCGCGCCGAGCAGGACGCCTTCGCCATCGAGTCGCTGAAGCGCGCGCGCGCCGCGGGCGAGAACGGCAGCTTCGACTTCGAGATCGTGCCGGTGGAAGTGGCCGGCAAGGCCGGCCCCGAGAAGATTGCCCGCGACGAGCAGCCGGCCAAGGGCAACCCGGACAAGATCCCGGCGCTGAAGCCGGCCTTCAAGAAGGACGGCACCATCACCGCCGCCAATGCCAGCTCGATCTCCGACGGCGCCGCCGCGCTGGTGGTGATGAGCGGCTCCGAGGCCGAGAAGCGCGGCATCAAGCCGCTGGCGCGCATCGTTGCCCACGCCACGCATTCGCAGCTGCCGTCGGAGTTCACCACCGCCCCGGTGCAGGGCATCGCCAAGCTGCTGGCCAAGGCCGGCTGGAAGGCGGAGGACGTGGATCTCTGGGAGATCAACGAGGCCTTCGCCGTGGTGACCATGGCGGCGATGAAGGAGCACAAGCTGCCGCACGACAAGGTCAACATCCACGGCGGCGCCTGCGCGCTGGGCCACCCCATCGGCGCCAGCGGCGCGCGCATCCTCACCACGCTGATCGGCGCGCTGAAGAAGACCGGCGGCAAGCGCGGCGTGGCGACGCTGTGCATCGGCGGCGGCGAGGCCGTGGCGCTGGCGGTCGAGATGCTGTGAGGCGGTAGACGCGGTATAAGACAGGGGCGGCCACAGGCCGCCCCTTTTGTTTGCGGGCACTAAAAGAATTTCAGAGCGGAGGAGAGCACATGCGGACGAGGACCTGGTCGGCCCTGGCGGCGGCCCTGCTGCTGGCGGGTTGCGGCGGCGGCAGCGGCGGCAGCGATGACAGCGGCGACGACGGCCGCAACGGCACGGTGGACCCCGCGACGCTCTGCGTCGAAAGCGGCTGCGGCGAGAAGACCGTGCTGCTGACCATCCCCGATGCCGAGAACCTGCTGTTCTCCACCGATGGCCGCCTGTTCGTCTCCGGCGGCACCAACGTCTACGAGGTCACGCGCGACGGTGCGGAGTGGATGGCCACGCCGCTGCTGGACGGCAGCTGCAACTTCACCGGCCTGGCCATCCAGCGCGACACGCTCTACGCCAACTGCTTCGACAAGCAGCTCTATGCCGCGCGCCTCACGGCGCATCCGCGGCTGCAGCCGATCCACCAGTACGACATCGCGGCCCCCAACGGCCTCACCGACGGCCCCGACCATACGCTGTACCTGGCCAACGGCCCGCTGGCGACCAATGCCCTGCCCAATCCCCAGGTCCGCCGGCTGAAGCTCGACCCGCAGGATCCGATGAAGGTCGTGTCCGACGAGGTCTGGACGCGCCAGGGGCTGCTCGGCCCCAACGGCGTGCAGCGCAAGGACCGCACCCTCTACGTCAGCAATACCGGCCTCGGCGGCCTCGCCGAGATCCGTGCCTACGACATCCAGGCCGACGGCAGCGCCGGCCCCGGCCGGCAGGTGGCGAGCCTGCTGACGGTGCCGGACGACTTCAGCATCGTGCGCGACTCCTTCCTGGTGGCCGGCTTCGGCACCAGCCAGATCAGCCTGGTCGGCCCCGACGGCAGCATCTCCAGCACGGCGCTGCTGAGCTTCAGCTTCCCCTCGCAGGTGCGCGTGGGGCGGCCGCCGCTGTTCGCCCCCACCGACATCCTGGTCACGGAGAAGGGCATCCTGGGCGACAATGTCTCCCCGATCGGCAACCGCCTCTCGGTCTTCCGACGCAAAGCCACCACACCATGATCAAGCGCAGCCTCGAAGTCGGCACCTCCGTCCTTGCCAGCACCCTGGCCGCCTGGCGCGGCACCATGACGCAGCGCCCGGCGGAGCGCCTGCCGCAGAAGCCGCTGGAACTCTATGAGTTCGAGGCCTGTCCGCACTGCCGCCTGGTGCGCGAGGCCCTGACCGAACTGGACCTGGATGCGCTGATCTACCCCTGCCCGAAGGGCGGCAAGCGCTTCCGTTCCCGGGTACAGACCCTGGGCGGCAAGCAGCAGTATCCCTTCCTGGTGGACCCCAACACCGGCGCGCGCCTCTACGAGGCGGCCGACATCGTGGCCTACCTCGGCAAGACCTACGGCGGGCCCGTGCGCAAGCCGCAGGGCCTGCGCCGCCGCCTGGTGCTGGCCGGCTCCATGGCCGCCACCGCCGCCCGCTCCTGGCGCGGCCCGCGCGGCCTGAGCATGCGCGCCTCCAAGGCGCCGAAGAAGCCGCTGGAGCTGTACAGTTTCGAGTCCAGCCCCTATTCGCGCCTGGCGCGCGAGACGCTCTGCGAGCTGGAGTTGCCCTACCTGCTGCGCAACACCGGCAAGGCCCGCATGAGCGACATGGGCCCGCCGTCCTTCCGCGACCGGCTGTTCAAGGGCCCCAAGGACACCAGCCGCAACCGCAAGGCGCTGCACGAGCGCACCGGCCAGGTGCAGGTGCCCTACCTGATCGACCCGAACACCGGCGTGGAGATGTACGAGTCGGAGGCGATCGTGGGATATCTGGACCGGACCTACGCCGGGTGAGAGCCGTCGCGCCCGATCCGGCACTGCCCGCCGCCGCTGCCCTGCGCCGCGCGGCCCTGCAGGAACTGGATGACGCGCAGGCCGCACTGCGCCGCGGCGACGCCCGCGGCGTGCACCAGGCCCGCAAGGGCAGCAAGCGCCTGCGCGCCCTTGGCCGGCTGCTGCGCGACCTGCCGCTGCCGGCCTCCGCGGGCCGCGATGCACGCAAGATCAATTCCCTGCTGCGCCAGGCCGCGCAGGCCCTGGCAGCCCCGCGCGAAGCCGCCGTGGCGCTGGAGACCTTCCGCCGGCTGAAGCGGCCCGGCGGCATCCCCGTGGCGGACTGGCGCCGGCTGGGCCAGTCCTTGCGCCGCCGGGCACAGGTTGGACAGAAGGCGCCGGCACGCGCACTGGCCGCCGCCGGTGCGGCCCTGGGACAGGTCCGCGAGCTCCTCGCCGCCCTGCCCGATGCGCCGCTGAAGCCCGCCGACCTCCGCCGCGGCCTGCGCAAGAGCCGCAAGCGCGCCCGCAAGGCCTTCCGCCACGCCCTTCCCGGCGACTCCGAGGCGCTGCACGAGTGGCGCAAGCGCGCCAAGCGCCTGGAGGCCGTGCAGGCGCTGCTCGAGCCGCTGCTGCAGGAGCCCGCGGTGGCGCCAAGGCGGCTGGAGGAACTGACCGATGTGCTGGGCCTGCATCACGACCTGCAACTGCTGCCGCTGCGGCCGGGGCTGTCGCGGCAGCAGCGGGAGTGGCTGGCGCAGGCGGCGCGGGCACCGGCGGCGGCGCTGGAGCGGCAGGCCAGGCGCAGAGGGGCGAGGCTGTTCGGGTAACGCGTCCCGGCGGCCATTTCTCACCCCGCTTCCGCAAACGGGAGCGGGGTGAGAACCAGAAACAAAAAAGGCCGCCAGGAGGCGGCCTTTATCTGGCGAGGCCTCAAGCCTCCCAGGCGAGCTTGCTGCGCGTCTCCGCTTCCTTCTGGATCAGCGGCATGTAGCGCTCCTCCACCATGTTGCGCTTCACCTTCATGGTGGGCGTCATCATATTGTTGTCGATCGTCCAGGCCTCCTTCACGACCAGGATCTTGGCGATCTCCTCGTGCGGCTCCAGCGTCTTGTTGACCTCTTCCATGTCGGCCACCAGTTGCTTGCCGACTTCCTCGCGCGGCTTCTTCCAGGCCTCCGGCAACAGCGTCACCACCATGATCGGCTGCTTGAGGCCGGTGCCGACGAAGCACATCTGGTCGATGTCGGTATTGCGCGCCATGGCGCCTTCGATCGGGCCCGGCGCCACGTACTTGCCCTTGAGCGTCTTGAAGATGTCCTTCACGCGGCCGGTGATGTAGAGGTAGCCGTCCGCATCGACCTTGCCCTTGTCGCCGGTGCGCAGGTAGCCGTCGGCGGTGAAGGTCTCGCGGGTCTTCTCCGGTTCCTTGTAGTAACCGGCCATCACGCCCGGATGCTGGAAGAGGATCTCGCCCTCCTCGGACAGCTTCATGTTGGCGCCGGGCATCGGGCGGCCGACCGAGCCGATGCGGTTGGCACCCGGCAGGTTGGCGGTGGCGTAGATGTTGTTCTCGGTCATGCCGTAGCCCTGCAGCACGGTGATGCCGAGCTTCTGGAACCAGTTCAGCAGCGGGATCGGCATGGGGGCCGCGCCCACGAACAGGTAGCGCGCGTTCTGCAGGCCGGCGCCCTGCTTGATCTTGCGCTTGACGATGCCGGAGATGACCGGGATCTTCAGCAGCCGGTCGAGCTTCTGCTGGGGCATCTTCTTGAGCACGCCGGTCTGGATGCGGCCATAGACCAGGGGCACGCCGAAGAAGCGCGTAGGCGCCACTTCCTTGAGCTGCTCGGCCAGCTTCTCGATGTGCTCGAGGAAGTAGACCTCCGCGCCGAAATAGATGCTCGCCACTTCCAGCGCGCCGCGCTCGAAGGCATGTGCCAGCGGCAGGTAGGAGAAGAAGCGCTCCTGGCCCTGCGCCGGCATCGCCTTCATCAGGCCGCCGGCGGCGAAGGAGAGATTCTCGCCGGTGATCATCACGCCCTTGGGATTGCCGGTGGTGCCGGAGGTGTAGATCAGCGTCCACAGCTCCTTGGGATCGGGCGCCGCGTAGCCGTTCATGGGCTCGTGCGACTTCACCAGTTCGTCCCAGGCGAGATCGCCCTTGGGCACGTCCGGGTAAGGGAAGCTGATGCGGTCGATGCCGGCGGGCACGGCGCCCAGGAATTCCTCCAGGTCCATCGACGGGCCGACGAACAGCGCCTTGGCTTCGCAGTGGTTGAGGATGTACTTCACCGCGTCGGTGGACTGCTTGGGATACAGGCCCACGCTGATGCAGCCGGCCATGGCGATGGCGAGGTCGGCCATGAACCAGTGGGCGGTGTTGCGCCCCGAGATCGCGATGGCGGTGCCCGGCGCGTAGCGCGCCTTGAGGGCCGAGGCGATGCGGCGCACCTGGTCGGCCGCCTGGCCCCAGGTAATGCCCTGCCACTCGCCGTGCAGCGGCTGGAACAGCCAGGGCTGGGTCGGTCGTTCCTGCTCCCAGTGCAGCAGCATTTCGACCGGGTTCCTCGTCGTCATTTCCTTCCCCTATCTAGTAGATCGTTATGGCCAGGGGCCGCAGGCCCCGGCTAGGACTGGACGGAGTGTAGCCAAAGCGGCCCTTTCCGAGACAGGGCCGTACAGACAATCAGGCATTTATTACCAGTCGGCGATCAGATTGGCGCAGAATCCGCGACATTCGAAACTTTTCCAGGAGGAGACCCGGATCATGAAGAAACTGCTGCTGCTGCTTGCGGTGCTGCTGGCGGGCGCTGCCGGCTGGGCCGCGCTGGCCCCCTCGCCCATCGATCCGCAGGCCTGGAACCCGCCGCAGGCGCCGGCGCTGGAAGGGGTCTACGCCAGGAACGACCGCCTCCAGGCGATCCAGAAGCTGGCGGTCGGCGCCGGCAACGGCCCCGAGGGCGTGGCGCTGGACCGCGAGGGTCGGGTGTATGCCGGCTACCTCGACGGCCGCGTGGTGCGGCTGGATATCGCCAGCGGCAAGCTGGACGAACTGGGCAACACCGGCGGACGCCCGCTGGGCGTGGCGATCGGCCCGGGCGGCGAAGTCTACGTGGCCGACGCCGACAAGGGCCTGGTGCAGATCGAGAACGGCCAGGTAAAGGTGCTCTCCACCACCGCCGGAGGCAAGCCCTTCCGCTTCGTCGACGACGTGGACGTTTCGGCCGACGGCAACTCGCTGTACTTCTCCGACGCCTCGGCACGCTTCGGCATCCACGAACTGATGAACGATGTGCTGGAGCATGGCGGCAGTGGCCGTCTGCTGCGCTATGACCGCAGCACCGGTGAAACCACGGTGCTCAAGGATGGCCTGCATTTCCCCAACGGCGTCGCCCTGGGGCCCGGCGAGGACTACCTGCTGTTCGACGAAACCGCGCGATACCAGGTCAGCCGCCTGTGGCTCAAGGGCGAGAAGGCCGGCACCGTGGAGCGCCTGATCGAGAACCTGCCGGGCTTCCCGGACAACCTCAGCTTCAACGGCAGCAACCGCATCTGGGTGGCGATCTACGCGCCGCGCCTGCCGGACCTGGATCGCGCGCTGCCCTACCCGACGCTACGCAAGATCATCCAGCGCCTGCCGGAATCCCTCCATCCGCAGCCGAAGATCCAGTCCTTTGCCCTGGGCCTGGACCTGGATGGCAAGGTGGTGGAAAACCTGCAGTACGACGGTCCCGGAGCCTATGGTCCGATCACCAGCGTGGAGCAGCGCGGCGAGTGGCTGTACCTGGGCAGCCTGTCCTACCCGGCCTTCGGCCGCGTGAAGGCTCCCTGAGGCGGGGTTGGTCCGCCTGCCAGGCAGCGGTCATCTGGCCGGACTGGAGGCTTCTTCCAGCAAGCGCTCGATGTCCGCCGCCTGGTAGGTGGCCTGGATCTGCGGGTCGTTTCCGTCCTGGCGCAGGTTGTGGCGGTTGAGACTGCCTCCCTGCGTCAACGGAATCAGCGGGAAATGCAGGGGCTCGTCCTGGATCTGGCGGATGCGAAATCCGCTCCTGATCGCGATGGCATGCAGCCAGATGTCGTCGGCGCGCGGACAGCAGGCTCGAAAACCCCGCCCTTCCGCCTTCAGTATCGCCAGCAAGGCCGGCGGATAAATTACCCCTGACACACCCGTGGCGAAATTCAGGTAGCTCGGCCGTGTATCCGTGCACCGCCCCCACTTGCCGTACCGGGCGAGTTTCCCGTCCTCCAAACGCACGCGGTGCGCCCGGTAGCAGTTGACGAACTCCGGTGCTTCTCCGAATGCAACGGCCAGGCGCTCGAGCCAGGACACCGGATAGATCAGGTCGTCGTCCGCGGTCGCCAGCGGCAAGGGAAAAGCCGCTTCCCCCTCGACGAACGGGAAGTACTTGGTGTGCGGTCCGAAATTCTCGCTGCGCCGGATCTCCAGGCCGCGCGCCTGCAATCGCCGGAGGCTGCGGGGCGGATGAGCCAGCAGCGCGGGATCGTCCAGCCAGAGGATCATACGCGACGGCAGCAAGCGGCCCGCCGCGATCGATTCCACGGTCAGGAAAACCGTGCGGATGCGCCTGCCGTGAGTCGTCAGGGACACGACAGGCCCGCCTGGCGCCACCAGACGCCGACGCGAAAAGACGTTACGCAACAGGAGCCCGCATACAAACCAGGCCAGCGCGGGAAACCTGAGGACCCGCATGAGCCTTTTCCTTGCCTTTCCCTTTTTCATGCTGCCGCGACGGACTCCCCTGGAATGTGCATAAGACTAAGGCAATTTCCTCCCCGCCCACTACCGGGCAGAAGCTCCGGCGCAGCGGGAAGCGGAACTCCGCGCAAAAGAAGAAGCCCCGGCGGACCGGGGCTTCCTTTGACTCAGGCGGGCGATCAGCCGTTGGCGGCCAGCCTGAAGCCGCGACCCGCCTCGGCATTGGCCGTGGCGAAGAACGCTTCCGGCTTGAACACATCCACCTCGATCGCTTCCAGGCGCGCGGCCTGGGCCTCGCCCACCAGCCTTGCCTCCTGCGCGCTGATCAGGCCCAGTTCCGCGGCCTTCGGCGCCACCTCCGCGGCGGCGCCGCGGGCCAGTTTCTTCTCGCGCTGGGCACGGGCGATGCGCGACAGCGCGCTCTCGGCCTCGGCCAGCAGGCGGAAGGCCTGCAGCAGGCGGCTGGAGGCGGTCTTGCCCCCGGCCGGCACGAACACGCCTTCGGTCAGGCGGCGGTACTGCGCGTCGTAGCGCTGGATGGTCTGGGCGGCAGCGGCGGAACGGTCGTCGGCCGGCAGCTTGCCCACCGGGTTCAGGCGCAGCCACCAGGAGCCGACGGTCCGCATGACCGCACCCAGCACCGGCGCGTTGAAGTTGGCATAGATGCCTTCGAAGGCCTTCTGCACCTGGGCCAGCGAGTATTCCACCGAGTAGCGCACGAGCGGCAGGTCCTCCGGACGGCGGCCCTCGGCCTCGAAGCGGCGCAGGGCCGAGAAGGCCAGCAGCTGCCAGGCCAGCGCGTCGGCGTAGCGGCCGGTGAGCTTGCCGCGCATCTTCAGCTTGCCGCCGATGAAGAACATGGCCAGGTCCGTCAGCAGGCCGAAGCGCGCCGCCGACCAGCCGAGGCGGCGGTAGTAGCCGCGCGTCTCCACCGCCACGTCGGGCACGTTCACCGTCAGGCCGCGGGTCCAGCCGCGCACCGCGCTGCGGACGATGCCGGCGATGAAGTGGCCGATCCAGCCCACCAGGTTCCGGCGGAACAGCGGCACGTTGTCGGTCTCGACGCCCTCCACCACCTTCAGCGCGTACGGATGGCAGCGGGTGGCGCCCTGGCCGAAGATCATCAGGGTGCGCGTCATGATGTTGGCGCCTTCCACGGTGATGCCCACCGGGGAGGAAGAGAAGCCCGAGCCGAGGATGTTGTTCGGCCCCTGCATGACGCCGGCGCCGGAGAACACGTCCATGGCGTCGGTGATCAGCTCGCGCGAAAGGTCGGTGGTGTAGCACTTGAGCACGCCGGAGGTCACCGGCGGCTGGATGCCGCGATCCACCGCCGAGCAGGCGAACACGCGCGAGCCCTCGCACATGTAGGTCAGCGCGGCGATCTTGCCGATCTTGTCCTGCACGCCTTCCATCTGGCCGATGGACATGCCGAACTGCTGGCGCACGACGGAGTACGGGCCGACCACGGCGGCGGCCTGCTTCATGCCGCCGATGGCGCCCGCCGGCAGCGAGATGGCGCGGCCGCCGGCGAGCTGTTCCATCAGCATCTTCCAGCCCAGGCCGGCGTACTCGGCCCCGCCGATGATGTTGTCCACCGGCACCACCACGTCCTTGCCGATCAGCGGGCCGTTGTAGAACGGCTCGCCGATGGGCAGGTGATGGTCGCCGTTGGCGAACCCGGGCGTGCCCTTGTGCACCATCACCACGGTGATGCCCGGGTGCTGGCCCTTGCCCAGCAGGTTCTGCGGATCGTGCAGCTGGCAGGCGATGGAGCAGAGGTTGGCCACCGGCGCCAGCGTGATGTAGCGCTTGCGGAAGTTGAGGCGGATCTTCGCCTGGCCATCCGCGTCCCTGAACACTTCACCTTCAGCCCTGATGCTGGCGGCATCGGAGCCGGCGGTCGGCTCGGTCAGGCCGAAGCAGGGCACGTATTCGCCCGAAGCCAGGCGCGGCAGGTAGTGCTGCTTCTGCGCGTCGGTACCGTAGTGGTGGATCAGCTCGCCGGCGCCCAGCGAGTTCGGGATCACCACGAACACGCTTGCCACGAAGGAGTACGGACTCAGCGTATGCATGATGGTGGACACGGCAAGGCGCGAGAACTCCTTGCCGCCGTATTCCTTGGGGATGATCAGCCCCATGAAGCCCTGCTTCTTGATGAACTCGATGGCCTCGGGCGGCACCACGCGGGTGCGGGCGATCTCGTAGGGATCGAGCATGCGGCAGAGCTCGGCCAGCGGACCGTCGATGAAGGCCTGTTCCTCGGCGCTGAGCTGGCCGTAGGTTTCCTTGAGCATCTTCGCGAAATCGGGATTGCCGCCGAAGAATTCGCCGTCGATCCAGACACTGCCGGCCTCCAGGGCCTGCCGCTCCGTATCGGAGATCTGCGGCAGCATCTTCCGGGCCTGCATCCACTTCATCAACAAACCAAACATGGGGGGACTCCAATGTGAAAGGACTTCCATCGGCCCATGGCGACAAATCGCTCACCCCGAGTCGCATCGCGAAGCATCGCGTATCGAGGGGCCCCGGCAGGGGACTCGATGCGCACGCTCGCCACGCTCACGAGGCTGCTCGCCATGAACGCAAGGGCGGCGCCTGCATGAAACAGGTCACCGCCCCCAACTGCATTACTCGTGCCTTACTCGAAGCGCCTGCCTTCCTTGGCCATCTTCACCAGCAGCTTCGCCGGCTTGAAGCGCTCGCCGTATCTCTTTTCCAGCTCCTTCGAGCGCTTCACGAACTGGGCTACGCCGACGGCGTTGATGAACTGCAGCGCGCCGCCCTGGTGCGGCGCGAAGCCCCAGCCGAAGATCGAGCCGATGTTGGTGTCGCCCACGGCCGTGACGACGCCCTCCTCGTAGCACTTGGCCGCCTCGTTGGCCTGCGCGTACAGCAGGCGATCGATCAGCTCCTGCTGCGGCAGTTGCTCCTTCAGCGGGAACTGCTCGGCCAGGCCCTTCCACAGCGACTTCTGGCCGCCGGCCGGGTAGTCGTAGAAGCCCTTGCCGGCCTTCTTGCCCTGGCGGTCCAGCACCTTGACCATCTTTTCGACCACCGCGACGCCCGGGTGTTCCGGCGCCGTCTTGCCCTCGGCGGCGAAGTCCTTGCGCGTCTGCTCCAGCACGTGCAGCGACAGCGACAGCGAAACCTCGTCCTGCACCGCCAGCGGGCCCACCGGCATGCCGGCCTGCAGGCCGGCCATCTCGATGGACCGCGGGTGCTGGCCCTCGGCCAGCAAGGTCATGCCCTCCATCGGGTAGGTGGCGAAGCAGCGCGAGGTGTAGAAGCCGCGCGAGTCGTTGACCACGATCGGCGTCTTCTTGATCTGCTGCACGTAGTCGAAACCGCGCGCCAGCGTTTCCTTGCTGGTCTTCTTGCCGACGATGATCTCGACCAGCGGCATCTTGTCCACCGGCGAGAAGAAGTGCAGGCCGATGAAGTTCTTCGGGCGCTCGCTGGCTTCGGCCAGGCCGGTGATCGGCAGCGTGGAGGTGTTGGAGGCGAACACCGCGGTCCTGGCCAGCTGCGCCTCGGCCTTCCTGGTGACGTCCGCCTTGATCGCGCGGTCCTCGAACACGGCTTCGATGACCAGGTCGCAGCCCTTGAGGTCGTCGTAGCTCGTGGTGGCCTTGATGCGGGCCAGGAACTGGTCCTTGCCCTCCGGCGTCAGGCGGCCCTTCTTCAGGTCCTTGTCGAGCAGTCCGCTGGAGTAGGCCTTGCCGCGGTCGGCGGCCTCCTGTGTCGTGTCGAGCAGCACCACCTCGATGCCGACCTTGGCGGAGCTGTAGGCGATGCCCGCGCCCATCATGCCGGCACCCAGGATGCCGAGCTTCTTCACCGTGGAACGCTCCACGCCCTCGGGTCGCGAGCTGCCCTTGTTGATGGCATTGAGCTGGAACCACAGCGTGCCGATCATGTTCTTCGACACCTGCGAGACCACGCAGTTGGCGAAATAGCGCGATTCGCTGCGGCAGCCGGTGTCGAAGTCGGTGATGCCGCCGTCGAACACGCTGGCCATGATGTTGATCGGCGCC
The DNA here is from genome assembly GCF_002930645.1 of Solimonas fluminis. Lineage (GTDB taxonomy): Bacteria > Pseudomonadota > Gammaproteobacteria > Nevskiales > Nevskiaceae > Solimonas_A > Solimonas_A fluminis. Next base: position 545,366 of record NZ_PSNW01000001.1, read on the forward strand.
GGATAGTTGCCGTAGGTCTTGGCATTGGCCATGGACGGGGCGATGGCCCAGAGCTGGCCATTGGCGGGCGCCTTGGCGTCGCCGCCCGGCCACTTGAACTTCTTGTCGTCCCAGGGCTGCACCGGCTTGGGATTGGCCAGGCACCAGGCCTTGGCCTGCGCCAGCAGGTCCTCGCGGTCGCGGGCCAGGGCATGGATGATGCCGGCGTTCTTCGCGTCGGAAGCCTTCAGCTCCTTGCCTTCCAGCATCAGCGGCAGCGAGGGCTGGATGCCGATCAGGCGCGGCAGGCGCTGCGTGCCGCCGCCGCCGGGCAGCAGGCCCAGCTTTACCTCCGGCAGGCCGAACTGGGCCTTGGGATCGTCGATGGCGATGCGATAGTGGCAGGCCAGCGCCAGTTCCAGGCCGCCGCCCAGCGCGGTGCCGTTGAGCGCGGCCACGACCGGGCGGCCGCAGAGCTCCAGGCGGCGCAGGAAGCCCTTGTAGTCCTCGGCCAGCTTGAAGGCGTCGGCCGGATCGGTGATGGCGAACACCTTCTCGATGTCGGCGCCGGCCAGGAATTCCTTCTTGCCGGAGGTGACGATCACGCCCTTGATGGAGGCATCGCCCTCGATCCTGCCGATGGCCTCGGCCAGCGGCTGGCTCAGTTCGTCGTTGAGCACGTTCATCGAACGGCCCGGCATGTCCAGCGTGAGGGTAACGATGCCGTCGTTGTCTTTTTCGAAATTGACGCTCATGGTGCTTTCCTTCTTTTCGTAGGAGCCGGCTTGCCGCGATTGCCGGGGCAGTGTCGCCGGCAGGCCGGCTCCCACAGGAGTTCGGTTAGAGACGCTCGATGATGGTGGCGATACCCATGCCCGCGCCGACGCAGAGCGAGGCCAGGCCGAACTGCTTGTCCTGGCGCTCCAGTTCGTCGAGCAGGGTGCCGAGGATGGCGCAGCCGGTGGCCCCCAGCGGATGGCCCATGGCGATGGAGCCGCCGTTGACGTTGACCTTGGCCGGATCGATGTCCAGGTCGCGCTGCGCGCGCAGCACCACGGCGGCGAAGGCTTCGTTGATCTCGAACAGGTCGATGTTGCCGGCATTCATGCCGGCGCGGGCCAGGGCCTTCTTCGAGGCCGGGCCGATGCCGGTGAGCATGATGGTGGGTTCCGAGCCGATCACCGCCGTCTGCACGATGCGTGCGCGGGGCCTCAGGCCCAGCTTCTTGCCGATCTTCTTGCTGCCGACCAGCATCAGCGCGGCACCGTCGACGATGCCGGAACTGTTGCCGGCGTGGTGCACGTGGTCGATCTTCTCGACGGTGGTGTACTTGCGCAGGGCGGTCGCGTCGAAACCCATCGCGCCCATCTGCTCGAAGGAGGGCTTGAGGCCCGCCATGCCCTCGACCGTGGCCTCGGGACGGATGAATTCGTCATGGTCCAGCACGACCATGCCGTTGAGGTCGCGCACCGGCACCAGCGACCGGGCGAAGCGGCCCTCGGCACGAGCCTTGGCGGCCTTCTGCTGCGACTGGACGGCGAAGGTATCGACATCCCTGCGCGAGAAGCCTTCCAGCGTGGCGATCAGGTCGGCGCCGATGCCCTGCGGCGCGAAGCCGGTCAGGTGGTTGACGCGCGGGTCCATGGCCCAGGCGCCGCCGTCGGAGCCCATGGCCCAGCGCGACATGCTCTCGACGCCGCCGGCCACCACCAGGTCTTCCATGCCCGACATGACCTTCTGCGCGGCGATGTTCACCGACTCCAGGCCCGAGGCGCAGAAACGCGATTGGGTGACGCCCGCGACGCTCTCGGCCCAGTTGGCGTAGAGCACGGCCACGCGCGCGATGTCCGCGCCCTGCTCGCCCACCGGCGTGACGCAGCCCAGCACCACGTCGTCGACCTTGGAGGTGTCGAGGTTGTTGCGCTGCTGCAGCGCCGTCAGCAGGTTGCCGACCAGGTGGATGGGCGTGACGCCGTGAAGGCTGCCGTCCTTCTTGCCCTTGCCGCGCGGCGTGCGCACCGCGTCGTAGATGAATGCTTCGCTCATGGAGACCTCGTTGCGGCGACTGGTAATTTAAATTACCATCAGCCGATCGGGAACGTGGATTGGCATGGCAGGGCAGAAGGCCCTGCCGGCTGGATTGAAAGCGGCCCGAGCTTACTGGCGTGCTCCCGCCCGGTCAATACGGCTGCGTATGGTGCACAGGCGTTTCCCTAGTAACAACCATTACTGAACAGTCGTATATGCGCAGAACCGAATCCGTGGTGGCCGACCGCGCGGGACTCGACCCCGAGACCCGCGCCCGCATCGAGCAGACCGTGCTCGACATCTTCTCCGAGCGCGAATTCCACCGCGTGGGCCTGATCGAGATCGCCCGCGGCGCCAATGTCTCCCTGCAGACGCTCTACAAGTACTACGGCAGCAAGGAAGCCCTGCTGTTCTCCTGCCTCGACGTCTGGCTCCAGATGCTGGCCGTGCGCATGCTCGATCACCTGCAGGGCATCGCCGACTACAAGGAGCGCCTGCGCAAGGTGTTCTGGGTGAGCCTGGACTTCTACGAGAAGAATCCCAAGGTGATGCAGTTGCAGATGAGCTCGGTGTACGTGAACACCTGGCGCAAGCAGGAGCACTACCACAACCCGGAGCTGTTCCACACCTTCATCAAGGTGCTGGCCGAGGGCCGCGAGCGCGGCATCCTGGCCGACGACGTGGACGAGAAGTACCTGCTCGACTTCGTCATGGGTTTCACCAACCGCCTGGTGCAGATGTACATCCACCGCGGCATGAAGGAATCGCTGACGGCCAATGCCGCACCCTTGTTCGAGATGATGTGGCGGGCGCTGGCGAAGCCCAGCCCGGAGCAGCGTTGAGGGGATCCGGCGTCGCGGGTGGGCGGCGGGAGTCAGCCGGCCCATCAACCTCCCGCCGGCATGGCCCCCAACGGTCGGAAGGCTCCTCTCCCGCTGGCGACTGCAGGAAGTCACCGTGGTATGAGGGAGAGGTGCCGGCATGTCCCGCGATATCGCAGGGCCCTTGATTCCATTGCATGACGCCCATAATATGATGATCATCATCCAAAGAGCAGGAGCGTCGCCATGAAGATCAAGGGTTCCGTCGCGCTGGTCACCGGCGCCAACCGCGGTCTGGGACTGGCTTTCGCCAAGGCGCTGCTGGCCGGCGGGGCGAAGAAGGTCTATGCCGCCGCCCGCGACCCTGCCACGGTCACCCTGCCCGGCGTGATCCCGGTGAAGCTCGACGTGACCAAGCCCGAGGAAGCCGCGGCGGCAGCGGCCGCCTGCAGCGACGTCAGCCTGCTGATCAACAACGCCGGCATCTTCCTGGGCGACGGCGACAACGCGGTCGAGGCCGAGGCCAATGCCCGCCGCCAGATGGACACCAACTACCACGGCATCGCCCACACCACGAGCGCCTTCGCCCCGGTGCTGGCCGCCAACGGCGGCGGCGGCATCATCAACATGCTGTCGGTGCTCAGCTGGGTCGCCCTGCCCGGCACCGGCGGCTACAGCGCCTCCAAGGCCGCGGCCTGGGCGCTGACCAACGCCACCCGCCTCCAGCTCAAGGCACAGGGTACCGCCGTGGTCGGCGTGCACGCCGGCTACATCGATACCGACATGGTGGCCGGCGTGGAGGCTCCCAAGGCCTCGCCCGCCGACGTCGCCGCCAGCGCCCTCGCCGCGCTGGAAGCCGGCCAGATCGAGGCCCTGGCCGACGACATCAGCCGGCAGGTGAAGGCGGGCCTCAACGCCCAGCCCCCGAGTTACGCCGGTTAACCCCCTTCCCCTTGCAGGAGAAACAGCCGTGACCCACGCCGTCATTGCCGGCTATGTCCGCACCCCCTTCCAGTTCGCGCGCAAGGGCCGCCTCGCCGGCGTGCGCCCGGACGACCTCGCCGCCGTGGCCATCAAGGCCCTGGTGGAGCGCTCCGGGCTCGACCCCGCCCTGATCGAGGACGTCGTCATGGGCTGCGCCTATCCCGAGGCCGAGCAGGGCAGCAACATCGCCCGCATCGCCGGCCTGCTGGCGGGCCTGCCGCAGTCGGTCGGCGGCGCCACCGTCAACCGCTTCTGCGGTTCCTCGATGAACGCCATCCACATCGCCGCCGGCCAGATCGCCATCGGTGCCGGCGAGGCCTTCATCTGCGCCGGGGTGGAGTCGATGACCCGCGTGCCGCAGGGCGGCTTCAACGCCTCCCCCAACCCGCGCTTCCGCCAGCCGGGCGTGGAGCAGCCGGAGTTCGAGGCCGAGGCCTACATCACGATGGGCGAGACCGCCGAGAACGTGGCCCAGCGCTACGGCGTAGCGCGCGCGGAGCAGGAGCAACTGGCGCTGGAGTCGCAGCAGAAGGCAGCGGCGGCGCAGGCACAGGGGCGCCTGGCCGGCGAGATCGTGGCGGTGCAGACCGCGGAGGGCGTCGTCGACAGCGACGGATGCCTGCGCCCGCAGACCACGCTGGAGGGCCTGGCGGCACTCAAGCCCGCATTCCGCGCCGACGGCAGCGTCACTGCCGGCACCGCCTCGCCGCTGACCGACGGCGCCGCCGCGGTACTGGTCTGCTCCGAGGACTTCGCCAAGAAGCATGGCCTGGAGATCCTGGCGCGCATCCGCGCGGTGGCGGTGGCGGGCTGCGGCCCCGAGGTGATGGGCATGGGCCCGGTGCCGGCCACGCGCAAGGCGCTGGAGCGGGCCGGCCTTTCGGTCGAGGACATCGACATCGTCGAGATCAACGAGGCCTTCGGCAGCCAGGCCGCAGCCTGCCTGCGCGAGTTGGGCATCGACCGCTCGAAGGTGAACCTGGACGGCGGCGCCATCGCCCTGGGCCACCCCCTGGGCGCCACCGGGGCGCGCATCACCGGCAAGGCGGCGCAGCTGCTCAAGCGCGAGGGCAAGCGCTACGCGCTGGCCACGCAGTGCATCGGCGGCGGCCAGGGCATCGCCACGATCCTGGAAGCGGCCTGAGGATACCGCGGGTAGGATCAGCCGATGCGCTACGACGCCGAACACAAGGAACGCACGCGCGCGCTGCTGCTGAAGGAGGCAGCGCGCGCGATCCGCGCCCAGGGTCCGCGAGGCGTCAGCGTCGCCGCCATCATGGGAAAGGCCGGGCTCACCCACGGCGGCTTCTACGCCCACTTCAAATCCAAGGACGAGCTGGTCGCCGAGGCGATGAAGGCGATGTTCGCGGACATCGAATGCAAGATCGACGAGTACACCGGACAGAAGCCGCCCGGCGAGGCGCTGGCAGGCTACATCGGCTTCTACCTGTCGCGACGCCACCGCGACGACCGCGCCCATGGCTGCCCCATTCCCGCGCTCTGCGCCGAGGCGCCGCACCTCTCCGGTGCCGCGCGCTCCGCCTTCGCGGCGGGCATCGAGGCGGTCTGCGCCCGCATGGCCGCCTTGCTGCAGGGGATCGGCACCCCCGCCCCGCGGCAGGCCGCCGCCTCACTGCTGGCCGAAATGGCGGGGGCACTGGGCATGGCGCGCGCCATGCCCACGGCGGAGCAGTCGGAGTTCCTGCTGGCCACCTCGCGCCGCTCGCTGCTGCTGCGTTTCGGGCTGCCGCCCCCCTAGGGGCGGCCAGCAAGGTACAGTGGCGCCGGATCCGAGCCCAAGGCGCCATGACCCCGCTGACCTACTCCACCCCCGGACTGCTGTTCCCGGCCATTTCCCTGCTGATGCTGGCCTACACCAACCGGTTCCTGGGACTGGCGAGCCTGGCGCGCCACCTGATCGCGCGTTACCGGGAGGAGCCGCATCCGCGCCTGCGCCTGCAGGTGGAGAACCTGCGGCTGCGCCTGGCGCTGCTGCGCCATACCCAGGCCCTGGGTGTGATGAGCCTGCTGGCCTGCACGGCCAGCCTGTTCGGAGTCCTGATCGATCACCAGCCCCTGGCGGTCGGCCTGTTCGCTCTGGCACTGCTGCTGATGCTGGCCTCGCTGGCGCTGTCGCTGCGCGAGATCCAGCTGTCGGTGCGCGCCCTGAACGTGGAACTCGACGACCTGGTCGAGCGAAGCTGAAACAGCAAGGTGCAGGACGGCACGCAAACGGTGCCCTCCTGCACCGCCATGTCGGTGCGCGGCGCACCTGCGCGGTGCGGCGGCGGAAAGCCACGGAGGCTCCCGCAGACTCAGGGCTGCTTCACAAGCTTCTGTCTTGAAACAGGAAACGCCAACATGGCAGGGACTTTTCCAGATTTGGCATAAGCATTGCGTCAGGCCGGTGCAAACCTCGCATCGAGCCTGCCATGATCGCTTCAGCCAAAGCCACCCGCATCAACCTCTTCAGCTTCGGCTCGCCGCAGATGCGCGCCTTCCATCTGACCTGGATGGCATTCTTCGTCTGCTTCTTCGCCTGGTTCGCCATCGCGCCGCTGATGCCGGTGATCAAGGGCGAGTTCGGCCTGACCAAGGACCAGATCGCCAACATCAACATCGCCGCCGTCGCGGTGACGATCATCGTGCGCCTGATCATCGGGCCGCTCTGCGACAAGTTCGGACCGCGCAAGGCCTATACCGGCCTGCTGCTGGTAGGGTCGATCCCGGTCCTGGGCGTCGCCTTCGCGCAGAACTACGAAACCTTCCTGTTCTTTCGCCTGTGCATCGGTGCGATCGGCGCCAGCTTCGTCATCACCCAGTACCACACCTCGGTGATGTTCGCGCCGAACGTGGTCGGCACCGCCAACGCGGCGGCTGCCGGCTGGGGCAACTCCGGCGGCGGCGTGACCCAGACGGTAATGCCGCTGGTGCTGGCGGCCATCCTCAGCTTCGGCGTGGAAAAGGCCTTCGGCTGGCGCCTGTCGATGCTGGTACCCGGCGTGCTGATGCTGGTCATGGCCTTCCTCTATTGGCGATACACCCAGGACTGCCCGGAGGGCAACTTCCAGGAACTGCGCGCCCAGGGCATCGAGATCACCGGCGGCAAGGGCGGCGGCTGGGCCAGCTTCAAGCAGGCCTGCGCCAACTACCGCGTCTGGCTGCTGTTCGTCACCTATGGCGCCTGCTTCGGCGTGGAGATCTTCATCCACAACATGGCGGCGCTCTACTACGTGGACAAGTTCGAACTGGACCTGAAGACCGCAGGCCTGGCGGCCGGGAGCTTCGGCCTGCTGGCGCTGTTCGCCCGCGCCCTGGGCGGCATCGTGTCCGACCGCGTGGCCAAGGCCAAGGGCCTGGACGGCCGCACCCTCCTGCTGTTCGCCCTGATCGTGGGCGAGGGCCTGGGCCTGCTGTGGTTCGCCTCGATGGACAGCGTGGGGATGGCGATCGTCGCGATGATCACCTTCGGCCTGTTCACCCACATGGCCTGCGGCGCCACCTATGCCCTGGTGCCCTTCATCGACCGCAAGGCCCTGGGCGGTGTCGCCGGCATCATCGGCGCGGGCGGCAACGTCGGCGCGGTGGCGGCGGGCTTCCTGATGAAGGGGACCGGCGACGCCCAGCAGACCCTGCACATCCTGGGCATCTGCGTGACGATCTCGGCGGTCTGCGCCATCGCGGTGCGCTTCAGCAGCGAACACAAGTCGCGCGAGGAAAAGCTCTACCAGGAAGCGCTCGCCGCCCGTGCGGCCGCCCAGGCGGCCGCGCCGGCCAGCGCGGAACCCCAGGCGGCCTGATCCCAAGCGGTACCGAGGCGCATGGCGCTGTTCTTGCGAGCAGCGATTCATGCGCCCTTTTTCGTGGGCGTAGACAGGTAGCAGTTACCGGACCGCGCAATGGCGCGCGGCCCAGCGGGAAGGAACAGGAACGCGCAACGTCGCGCTGACCCATGAGAGTACTGGTTGTGGATACGCGCCCCGAGCAGGCGGAGGCGCTGGAGAAGGTCCTGGTCGAGGGCGGCTTCGAAGTGCTTGGATTCGTGGCCGGAACCTCCGACATTTACAAGCACACGCGCGAGCTGCAGCCGGACGCCGTCATCATCGCCGCGGATTCGCCGGCGCGCGACAGCCTGGAGCACCTTGCACTGATTGCGCGCAACACGCCCAAGCCGATGGTCATGTTCGCCACCAGCGCGGACCACGACATGATCCGCGAGGCCGCCCTGGCCGGCGTCAGCTTCTACGTGGTGCCCCAGCTCTCGCCGATCGCGGCGCGCTCACTGGTGGAAACCGCGGTGGCGCACTTCAATGGCACACGCCAGCTGCAGCGCGACCTCGAAACGGCGCGCCAGCGCATGGAGGAGCGGCGCACGATCGACCTGGCCAAGTGCCGCCTGATGGAGCGCGAAAAGCTCGGCGAAGCCGGGGCTTACAAGCGCATGCAGCGCATGGCGATGGACTCCGGCATGAAGCTGGTCGAGGTCGCCCGCGACATTCTCGGAAAGGCCTAGCCAAGGTTGGCACGCCGCTTGCTCATCTGATTCCACTGTCGAGGCGGTGCCGCGAGGCGCCATCCCAAGGGCGGGCGAACCTCAGACATCAACAGCTATGCAGTTCGGGCAATGGCGCCTGTGCGGGAGACCGCGCAGGCGCCTTTTTTATTTTCCGGTCAACGCCGACCGGGCCAAGTCACTGGGGACTTAAAAAATGCAGCGTTGCAGCAGCAGGGAGTCGTTTGTCCGCAAAACCTTGATGGCCCTGGCCATCGCCCACCTCGGCCTGTCGGCGGCGGCCGCGGCGGATCCTCTGGAAAACCTGCCGTACGCCATATCCGGCGGCACACCGAATCTCGACATGCGACTGCGCTACGAGAATGTGGACCAGACCAACCCGGCGACCAAGACCGAGGACGCCAAGTCGCTGACCCTGCGCAGCCGCCTGGGCTATACCACGGGCAAGTGGAACGGGCTCGATGCCCAGCTGGAATTCGAGAACCTCAGCGCTCTCGGCGAAAAGGACTACGACGACACCAGCAACTCGGCCGGCAAGCCGGAGTACCCGGTCGTCGCCGATCCCGAGGGCAACGAGGTCAACCAGGCCTGGCTCCGCTACGCCGGCCCGCTGAAGACCACCGTCAAGTACGGCCGCCAGCGCATCGTCTTCGACAACGCGCGCTTCATCGGCAATGTCGGCTGGCGCCAGCGCGAGCAGACCTACGACGGCGTGCTGCTGACCAACACCTTCCTGCCCAAGACGACCTTCGACTACGCCTGGGTCTCGAACGTCAATTCCTTCCGGTCCTGGAACTCGGCCACCGCGCCGGACGTGGACAACAACCGCGACGTCAAGGCGCAGTTCATCCACTTCAACTACACGCACTCCAAGGCCCTTTCTGCCAGCGCCTACGGCTACCTGCTCGATTTCGAGCCGCCGCTGGCGCCGGAAGCCAGCGCCACCGCGGACTCGCGCACCATCGGCCTGCGTGTCAGCGGCACCGTCCCGGTGCAGGACTACGGCGTCAGCTATGCCTTCGAACTGGCCCGGCAGTCCGAGTACGCCGATTCCACCGATCTGGTGGACGCCAGCTACCGCCTGGCGGAACTGGGGCTGGCCTACAAGCAGGTGGCCGGGGTGAAGCTCGGCTATGAACTGCTGGGCAGCAACGGCGGCGCCTACGCCTTCCAGACCCCGCTGGCGACGCTGCATGCCTTCCAGGGCTGGGCCGACCTCTTCCTGGTCACGCCGGCCGCCGGCATCAAGGAGTTCTACGTGATGCTGACCGGCACCGTGGAGAAGGTCGCCCTGACCGCACGCTGGAGCAAGTACGACGCCGACGAGGGCAGCAACGACTACGGCGACGAGATCAACCTGCAGGCCACCCGCCCCTTCAACGACCAGATCGGCATTGGCCTGAAGTATGCGAAGTACAGCGGGGAGGACGACGCACCGGTGGCGGCGGCCTCAGCCATCCGCGGCGACGTGACCAAGTACTGGGCCTGGGTCGAATACAAGTTCTGACCGCAGCCGAATCCCCAAGGAGACAAAGACGTGAACCTTATCGAACGATCCGCGGCGGGCATGAACAACGCCGAGCTGTCGCGCCGCGATTTCCTCAAGCACACCCTGATGGCCGCCGCCGGCATCGCCGCCGGCGGGTCGATGGCCGTGCCGTCCCGGGCGATGGCGGCCGACATCGGCCCCATCGAGAAGCCGGACCTGACCATCGGCTTCATCCCACTGACCGACTGCGCCAGCGTGGTGATGGCTTCCGAACTGGGCCTGTTCAAGAAGTACGGCCTCAACGTCACCGTATCCAAGGAAGCGAGCTGGGCGGCGGTACGCGACAAGCTGGTGCTGGGCCAGCTCGATGCCGCCCATGTGCTCTATGGCCTGGTCTACGGCGTGCAGCTGGGCATCGGCGGCCCGAAGAAGGACATGGCGGTGCTGATGGGCCTGAACCACAACGGCCAGGCCATCACCCTGTCCAACAAGGTGAAGGAGGAAGGCGCCGTCAACGGCGAGCAGCTGAAGAAGCTGGTGGCGCAGAAGAAGCGCGAGTACACCTTCGCCCAGACCTTCCCCACCGGCACGCACGCCATGTGGCTGTACTACTGGCTGGCGGCCAATGGCGTCGATCCGATGAAGGACGTCAAGACCATCGTCATCCCGCCGCCGCAGATGGTGGCGAACATGCGCGTCGGCAACATGGACGGCTACTGCGTGGGCGAACCCTGGAACGCGCGCGCCATCTTCGACAAGATCGGCTTCACCGCCACCACCACCCAGGGCATCTGGAAGAACCATCCGGAGAAGGTGCTGGGCACGACCAAGGAGTTCGTGACCAAGTACCCGAACACCGCCAAGGCCATGATCTGCGCGGTGCTGGAAGCGTCCCGGCATATCGACGCGATGGCCAATCGCGCCAAGGTCTCGGAGATCATCGGCGGCAAGTCCTACGTCAATGCGCCCCCGCCGGTCATCCTGGGCCGCATGCAGGGCAAGTACGAGGACGGCCTGGGCAAATCCTGGCAGGACCCCGACTACATGAAGTTCTACAACGACGGCGAGGTGAACTTCCCCTACCTGTCGCATGGCATGTGGTTCCTGACCCAGCATCGCCGCTGGGGCCTGCTCAAGCAGGACGTGGATTACCTGGCCGTGGCCAAGCAGATCAACCAGGTCGATCTCTACACCGCCGCGGCCAAGAGCATCGGCGTGCCGGTGCCCGCCAACCCGCTGAAGACCGAAACCCTGTTCGACGGCACCGTCTTCGATCCCGCGAAGGCGGCGGCCTATGCGACCGGGTTCGCGATCAAGGCCTGAGCCGGAGAGACCATGAGCGCCGTCATCCGCCTGCAAGCCGTGGAGCCCGACACCGTGACCACCGCCCCCGCCGCCGCCAACACCCCGCCGCCGCCAGAATCCGGCCCGAGCCGCGCCTCCCGCATCGCGGGAGGCCTGGCCGCGGCCGGCAAGGCCGTGCTGCCGCCGATCATGGGCCTGGCCGTGCTGGTGGGCGTCTGGGCCCTGGTGTCCACGTTTTCCGACTATCTCCCGGGACCGCGTGCCACCTTCCTTGCCGCCGTCGAGCTGTTTTCGGATCCGTTCTACGTCGCGGGACCGAACGACATGGGCATCGGCTGGAACGTGCTGAAGTCGCTGGGCCGCGTGGCGCTGGGCTTCGGCCTGGCCGCCCTGGTCGGAATCCCGCTGGGCTTCCTGCTGGGCCGCTTCTCGCTGCTGTCCAAGGCCTTCAACCCGGTCATCAGCCTGCTGCGGCCGGTATCGCCGCTGGCCTGGCTGCCGATCGGCCTGGCGGTGTTCAAGGCGGCGGACCCGGCGGCGATCTTCGTGATCTTCATCTGCAGCATCTGGCCGATGATCCTCAACACCGCGATGGGCGTGGCCGCGCTGCCGCAGGACTACATGAACGTGGCGCGCGTGCTGCAGCTCTCCGAGTGGAAGATCTTCACCAAGATCCTGCTGCCGGCCACCGTGCCCTACGTGCTGACCGGGGCCAAGCTGGCGCTCGGCATCGCCTGGCTGGTGATCGTGGCCAGCGAGATGCTCACCGGCGGCGTCGGCATCGGCTTCTGGGTCTGGGACGAGTGGAACAACCTCAACATGAGCCACATCATCGTCGCCATCGTCGTCATCGGCTCGGTGGGCCTCGCGCTCGAAGCCGGCATGGCGAAGCTGGCCCAGCGCTTCGATTACCGCCATCAATGAAAAGCCCGGCGGAAGCCGGCTCCGCCGGCGATCCCCTCTCCTTTCACCGGAGAGCCGGCTTCCGCCCAGGCCTCGAACCCAACGGAGTTCACCCATGACCCCTTATCTGCAGGTCGACCACGCCTCGGTCGAGTTTCGTACCCCGCGCGGCCTGTTCCGCGCCCTGGACAACGTCAACTTCAAGGTCAGCGAGGGCGAGTTCGTGTCGCTGATCGGCCACTCGGGCTGCGGCAAGTCCACCGTCCTCAACCTGATCGCCGGCCTGGTGGAACCCACCGCCGGCGGCGTGGTGCTCAATGGCCGCGAGGTGGCTGGCCCGGGTCCGGAGCGCGCCGTCGTGTTCCAGAACCATTCGCTGCTGCCCTGGCTGACCGCCTACGGCAACATCCACCTGGCGGTGGAGAAGGTCTTCGGGGCCCAGGAGACCGCCGCCCAGCTGAAGGCGCGCACCGAGGCCGCGCTGGAACTGGTGGGCCTGGCCAAGGCCCGCGACAAGCGTCCGCACGAGCTCTCCGGTGGCATGAAGCAGCGCGTCGGCATCGCCCGCGCCCTGGCGATGGAGCCGAAGGTGCTGCTGATGGACGAGCCCTTCGGCGCGCTCGACGCCCTGACCCGCGCCAACCTGCAGGACTCCCTGATGGAAATCCAGGCCAAGCTGAAGTGCACCGTGGTGATGGTCACCCACGATGTCGACGAGGCCGTGCTGCTGTCGGACCGCGTGGTGATGATGACCAACGGCCCGGCCGCCACCATCGGCGAGATCCTCGACGTGAAACTGCCGCGCCCCCGGCAGCGCCTGAAGCTCGCCGAGGACGGCGAATACCACCGCGCCTGCGCGGCGATCCTGCGCTTCCTGCACCAGGGCGGCGCAGAGCGCGGGCATGCCGGTGCAGCGCTTGCACTGGCAGTGGGCTGATCAATGCCCTCCGCCAGGGCCCCGACGCCCCAGGCCGGCGCAGGCTTCCGCACCAGCTTGACACATCGCATCCACTTAACAACAAAAAATCAGCCACTTATAAGTGGCATGTTGTTTGCTTATTTTTAGTTACCCAAAAGAAGGACGAGGCAAGATGGTGCAGAAGCAGAAAATCGTGGTGATCGGCCATGGCATGGTCGGCCACAAGTTCCTGGAGTCGCTGGCCGAAGCCGGGCTGCCGAACCTGGAAGTGACGGTGCTCTGCGAGGAGCCGCGCCCCGCCTACGATCGCGTGCATCTGTCCGAGTTCTTCGCCGGCAAGTCCGCCGAGGATCTGTCGCTGGTGGCGCCGGACTTCTTCGGCCGCGATGGCCTGCTGCTCAAGCTCAACGCCCGCGCCAGCGCGATCGACCGCGCCATGAAGACCATCACGGTCTCCACCGGCGAGACCCTGCACTACGACAAGCTGGTGCTGGCCACCGGCTCCTATCCCTTCGTGCCGCCGGTGCCGGGCAAGGACCGCAAGGACATCTTCGTCTACCGCACCATCGAAGACCTCGAGGGCATGAAGGAATGCGGCGCCCGCTCCAGGACCGGCGTGGTCATCGGCGGCGGCCTGCTGGGCCTGGAATGCGCCAAGGCGCTGCGCGACATGGGCCTTCAGACCCATGTCGTCGAATTCGCTCCGCGCCTGATGGCGGTGCAGGTCGACGACGGTGGCGGCCGCACCCTGCGCCGCAAGATCGAGGAACTGGGCGTCACCGTCCACACCCAGAAGAACACCGTCGAGATCGTCGATGGGGAGGCCGGCACCCACCGCATGAAGTTCGCGGACGGCAGCCATCTGGACACCGACATGATCGTGTTCTCCGCCGGCATCCGCCCGCGCGACGAACTGGCCAGGGCCTGCCAGCTGGGCGTCGGCGAACGCGGCGGCATCGTGATCGACAACTTCTGCCGCACCCTGGACCCGGACGTCTACGCCATCGGCGAATGCGCCCTGTGGTCGGGCCGCATCTTCGGCCTGGTGGCCCCGGGCTACGACATGGCCCGCGTCGCCGCCAAACACCTGCTGGGCCAGGTCGCCGAGTTCACCGGCGCCGACATGAGCACCAAGCTCAAGCTGATGGGCGTGGACGTGGCCAGCATCGGCGACGCCATGGGCAACACCCCGGGCAGCCGCGTCTACCAGTTCAACGACGAGCGCAAGCAGGTCTACAAGAAGCTGGTGGTGTCCGAGGACGGCAAGTACCTGCTCGGCGGCGTGCTGGTGGGCGATGCCGAGGAATACGGCACCCTGCTGCAGATGATGCTCAACAAGATGGAGCTGCCGGAATCGCCGGAGTTCCTGATCCTGCCGGACTCCGGCGGCAGGAAACCGGCGCTGGGCGTGGACAAGCTGCCCGACTCCGCCCAGATCTGTTCCTGCAACAACGTTTCCAAGGGCCAGATCTGCGCGGCGGTCTGCGAGGGCGCCACGTCCATCGGCGCCATCAAGAGCGCGACCCGTGCCGGCACTTCCTGCGGCGGCTGCGTGCCGCTGGCCACCCAGGTCATGAAGGCCGAGATGAAGAAGCAGGGCATGGCGGTCAACAACCATGTCTGCGAGCACTTCCCCTATTCGCGCCAGGAAATCTACCACCTGGTGCGGGTTGGCCAGATCAAGACCTTCGAAACCCTGCTGGAGAAGCACGGCAAGGGCCTGGGCTGCGACATCTGCAAGCCGGTGGCCGCCAGCGTCTTCGCTTCCTGCTGGAACGACTTCGTGCTCAAGAAGGAGCACGCGGCGCTGCAGGATTCCAATGACTATTTCCTGGGCAACATCCAGAAGGACGGCACCTACTCCGTGGTGCCGCGCATGCCCGGCGGCGAAGTCACCGCCGACGGCCTGATCGCGGTGGGCCAGGTCGCCAAGAAGTACGGCCTCTACACCAAGATCACCGGCGGCCAGCGCGTGGACCTGTTCGGCGCCCGACTGGAGCAGTTGCCGCTGATCTGGGACGAGCTGATCGCCGCCGGCTTCGAGACCGGCCATGCCTATGCCAAGTCCCTGCGCACGGTGAAGTCCTGCGTCGGCAGCACCTGGTGCCGCTATGGCGTCGACGATTCGGTGGGCCTGGCGATCGAGATCGAGAACCGCTACAAGGGCCTGCGCGCGCCGCACAAGCTCAAGTTCGCCGTGTCGGGCTGCACCCGCGAATGCGCCGAGGCGCAGGGCAAGGACGTCGGCATCATCGCCACCGAGAAGGGCTGGAACCTCTACGTCTGCGGCAACGGCGGCATGAAGCCGCGTCACGCCGAGCTGATCGCCAGCGACCTCGACAAGGCCACCCTGGTCCGGTACATCGACCGCTTCCTGATGTTCTACGTGCGCACCGCCGACAGGCTGCAGCGCACCAGCACCTGGCGCGAGAACCTCGAGGGCGGCCTGGACTACCTCAAGGGCGTCATCATCGACGACAAGCTCGGCATCGCCGCGGAACTGGAAGCCGAGATGCAGCACGTCGTCGATACCTACGAGTGCGAGTGGAAGAAGGCGGTCACCGATCCCGAGTCCCGTAAGCGCTTCCGCACCTTCGTCAACAGCGACAAGGCCGACAGCAACGTCGTCTTCATCGAGGAGCGCGGCCAGATCCGGCCGGCGACGCCCGAGGAGAAGAAGTCGAAGCTGGAAAGCATCCCCGTCGTGGTGAAGGCGGCATAGAGCCTATTCATGAGTCAGACGCACACGCGTTGCCGCCAGAAATCGCGCCAGGCAAGTCGGCCGATGCGAGGTTTGGTGGTTCCAGACAAGCAGCGGTCGACGCCCCATGGCGCGATTTCCGGCGCAACCCGGAGGGACGGGGCCATTTTCGCGCCCCGCGTTCCCTATCGCCGCTTATGCACTTCGAGTACACCGCGCGTCGATAGGGGCAGCGGGACACAAAAGTGGCACGCCGTCGCGTGCGCATCTGAATCATGAATAGGCTCTATAGGAACATGAACATGGATGGCGACCGCAACGTGAGCACCTGGGTCCCGGTCTGCGCCGTTGAAGATATCGTGCCGAACACCGGCGTCTGCGCCCTGGTCGGCGAGGAGGCCGTGGCGGTGTTCCGCGTCGGAACGGGTGAGGGAATCTTCGCGATTTCCAACTATGATCCGAACTCGGAGGCCTCGGTCCTGTCCCGCGGCCTGATCGGCAGCCTGGGCGATCGCGTCGTCGTCGCCTCTCCGATCTACAAGCACCACTTCGATCTGAAAACCGGCGAATGCCTGGAAGCACCCGAGCACTCCGTGCGAGCCTACCCCGCGCGCATCGAGAACGGGCAAATCCTCGTCGCCGCACACTGAGCACCCAAGCGGGAGGTCGTCCCGCCGCGCGGACCGTTATCAAAGGGCCGGTATCGTGCGACGGACGATTCTCCCGCCGGGGGGCAACAGGAACCCATGAGCACTTCGAAGCCAAAGCTTGCGGTGGTCGGCAACGGCATGGCGGGCATGCGCACCGTCGAGGAGCTGCTGAAGCTCGCTCCCGATCTCTACGACATCACCGTGTTCGGTGCCGAGCCGCACGGCAACTACAACCGCATCCTGCTGTCCCCCGTCCTCGCCGGTGAAAAGACCGTCGACGACATCATGCTGAACACGCGCGAGTGGTACGCCAAGAACGGCATCACCCTGCATGCCGGCGACCCGGTGGTGAAGATCGACCGCCCGCGCCGCACCCTGTACTCGAAGTCGGGCGTGGAACTGCCGTACGATCGCCTGCTGCTGGCCACCGGCTCCAAGCCCTTCATCATTCCGGTGCCGGGCCACCAGCTGCCGGGCGTGATTGCGTTCCGCGACATCCAGGACGTGGAAACCATGCTGGAAGCGGCCCGCAACCACCGGCATGCGGTGGTGATCGGCGGCGGCCTGCTGGGCCTGGAGGCCGCCAACGGCCTGCTGCGCCAGGGCATGGACGTGACCGTGGTTCACGTCATGGACAGCCTGATGGAGCGCCAGCTCGACAAGCCGGCCGCGGCCCTGCTGAAGACCTCGCTGGAGCGCAAGGGCCTGCGCATCATGCTCAATGCCAATACCGCGGAGATCGTCGGCCCCGACCGCGTCACCGCGCTGCGCTTCAAGGACGGCAGCGAGATTCCGGCCGACCTGGTGGTGATGACCGCCGGCGTGCGCCCCAACATCGATCTCGCCAGGAGCGCCGGCCTGCAGTGCGACCGCGCGATCATGGTGGATGACACCC
Source organism: Solimonas fluminis (assembly GCF_002930645.1). Taxonomy (GTDB): domain Bacteria; phylum Pseudomonadota; class Gammaproteobacteria; order Nevskiales; family Nevskiaceae; genus Solimonas_A; species Solimonas_A fluminis. Next base: position 562,553 of record NZ_PSNW01000001.1, read on the forward strand.
TCCAGACCTTCGACCCGCGCATCTACGCCGTGGGCGAATGCGTACAGCATCGCAAGGCCCTGTTCGGCCTGGTGGCACCGATCTGGGACCAGGCGCGCGTCTGCGCCACCCACCTCGCCGGCTTCGGCCACTCGCGCTACGTGCAGCAGGCCACCGCCACCAAGCTCAAGGTCACCGGCGTGGACCTCTACTCGGCCGGCGATTTCATCGGCAACGCCGACAGCGAGGACTTGGTGATGCGCGATCCGCGCCGCGGGGTCTACAAGCGCCTCGTGCTGAAGGACAACCGCGTGATCGGCGCCGTGCTGTACGGCGACGTCAAGGACGGCCCCTGGTACTTCGAGCTGATCCAGAACAAGACCGACATCGCCAGCCTGCGCAGCCGCCTGCTCTTCGGACAGGCCTACTGCGAACCGCGCGCCGCCTAGAACGACCCAAGACGTGACCTTGCCCGCCCCCCTTTCCGCCGCCGCCACCACCTTCACCACCTGCCCGTACTGCGGCGTGGGCTGCGGGGTGAAGGCCAGCACCCGCCCGGACGGCCAACTCGACGTCGCCGGCGACGAGGGCCATGGCTCCAACTACGGCAAGCTCTGCGTGAAGGGCTCGGCGCTCGGGGAGACGGTGGACCTGCACGGCCGCCTGCTCTACCCGAAGGTGGACGGGCAGCGCGTCAGCTGGGATGCCGCGCTGGATCGCGTGGCCGGCGGCCTGCGGCGCATCATCGACCAGCATGGCCCCGACGCGGTGGCGCTGTACGTCTCCGGGCAGTTGCTGACCGAGGACTACTACGTCGCCAACAAGCTGATGAAGGGCTATGTCGGCACCGCCAACATCGACACCAACTCCCGCCTGTGCATGTCCTCCGCCGTGGCCGGGCACAAGCGTGCCTTCGGCGAGGACCTGGTGCCGGTCTGCTACGAGGACCTGGAGCAGTCCGACCTCGTCGTGCTGGTGGGCTCCAACACCGCCTGGTGCCATCCGATCATCTTCCAGCGCATCGCCAAGGCCAAGGAAGCACGGCCGGAGATGAAGCTGGTGGTGATCGACCCGCGCCGCACCGCCACCTGCGAGCTGGCCGACCTGCACCTGCCGGTCAAGGCCGGCACCGATGTCTGGCTGTTCAACGGCCTGCTGTCCTTCCTGCACCAGCATGGGGTGATGGACACCGGCTTCGTCGAGCGGCATACCGCCGACCTGGCGCGCACCATGGCCATCGCCGACAACACCGCCGGCGACGTGCGCTCCGTGGCGCGCGCCTGCAGGATCGGGGAGGCCGACCTGCTGGAGTTCTACCGGCTGTTCGCCCGAACCGAGAAGGTCATCACCGCGTTCTCGCAGGGCGTCAACCAGTCCTCCGCGGGTACCGACAAGGTCAACAGCATCATCAACTGCCACCTGCTGACCGGCCGCATCGGCCGGCCCGGCATGGGCCCCTTCTCGATCACCGGCCAGCCCAATGCCATGGGCGGCCGAGAGGTCGGCGGCCTGGCCAACATGCTGGCCGCGCACATGGAGCTGGGCAACGCCCGGCACCGCGACATCGTCCAGGAGTTCTGGGACTCGCCTCGCATCGCCGACAAGCCGGGCCTCAAGGCGGTGGACCTGTTCAAGGCGATCGAGGAAGGCAAGGTCAAGGCCGTGTGGATCATGGCGACCAATCCGGTGGTCAGCCTGCCGGACGCCGACCAGGTCAAGCGCGCGCTGGAGAAGTGCGAGTTGGTGATCAGTTCCGACATCATCGAAAAGACCGACACCAACGGCTTCGCCCATGTGCTGCTGCCGGCGCTGGGCTGGGGCGAGAAGGACGGCACCGTCACCAATTCCGAACGCCGCATCTCGCGCCAGCGCCGGTTCCTGGCCGCGCCCGGCGAAGCCCGCGCGGACTGGGACATCATCTGCGACGTGGCCCGGCGCATGGGCTACTCCGGTTTCGGCTTCGAGGATGTCCATGCCGTGTTCGACGAGCATGCCCGCCTGTCCGCGTACCGCAACGAGGGCAGCCGCTGCTTCGACCTCGGCGGGCTCGTCGGGCTGGGCGCCGCGGGATTCGACGCGCTGGCACCGGTGCAATGGCCGGTGACCGCCTCCGGCGGCACCGCCCGGCTGTTCGAGGACGGGCGCTACTTCCATGCCGACGGCAAGGCCCGTTTCGTGCCGACTCCGGTGCGCGCGCCGGCCCATGCGCCGGACGAGCAGTATCCGCTGATCCTCAACACCGGCCGCGTGCGCGACCAGTGGCACACCATGACCCGCACCGGCAAGTCGCCGAAGCTGGCCGACCACATCCCGGAACCCTTCGTGGACATGCACCCGCAGGACGCGCTGCTGTCCGGCGTCCGTGCCGGGGAGCTGGCCCGCGTCGCCACCCGCTGGGGCTCGCTGGTGGCGCGCGTGCAGCACGGCGGCGGCATCCCGCGCGGCAACGTCTTCGTGCCGATCCACTGGAACGGCCAGTTCGCCTCCGATGCCCGCGTCGGCAGCCTGGTGAACCCGATCGTGGACCCCATCTCCGGCGAGCCGGAGTTCAAGCACACGCCGGTGCGCGTGGAGGAATTCCGCGTGCTCTGGCACGGCTTCGTGCTATCGCGCCACGAACTGGCGATGGAGAACACCACCTGGTGGACGCGCATCCAGGGACGCCAGTTCCTGCGCTACGAAATCGCCGGCCGCGACAAGTCGCTGGACCGCAGCCCCTGGGCGCGCAGCCTGTTCGGTGCCGAGGGCCCGGAAGCGGACTGGATCGAGTACGAGGACCGCAGCGCCGGCGTCTACCGCGCCGCACTGGTGGTGGAGGACCGCATCGAATGCTGCGTATTCATTTCGCCGCGCCCCGACCTGCCCTCGCGCGCCTGGCTGGCCAGCCTGTTCGTGAAGGAGCAGCTGGAGGAGATCGACCGCGTCGGCCTGCTGGTGGGCGAGCCGCTGGAAAAGGGCGCGGATACCGGCCCCACCGTCTGCTCCTGCTTCGGCGTGGGCCGCAACACGATCTGCGCGGCGATCCGCGACAAGAACCTCAAGACCCCTGCCGAGATCACCGGCTGCCTCAAGGCCGGCGGCAACTGCGGCTCCTGCGTGCCGGAGCTCAAGAAACTGCTGGCGGAAGTCCGCGCGACAGAAGCGGCTTGAGACCTGGCGGGAGCGGCCCTGGCCGCGATTCGACGGTGCGGAAAAGATCGCGGCCGAGGCCGCGCCCACGACCTATGCGCCTATCGCCCCAATTTCTCGACCAATGCCTGCGTCAGCGGCTTCATGTAGAAGCTGTCGGCCGGTATCACCTGGCTGTCGATGCCGCGGGCCGCCAGCAGGTCCGCTACCACCGGCCCCACCGAGGCCACCACCACCCGGCGCAGGCCGCGCAGCAGCGCGTCGTGCCGGCCCGAGCCGTCGGCCACGCGGAACAGCCGCTCCACCTGCTGCATGCTGGTGAAGGCGATCGCATCCAGTTCACCCAGGTCCAGGCGATCGATCAGCGCCAGCACCTCCGCATCGGCCGCGGCATCGGCGTAGACGTAGGGAGCCACCGGCAGCACTGTCGCCTCCGCCACCCGCAGGTGCTCCATCAGCGGCAGGTTGGGCTCGGCACCGTAGAGCTGCACGCCGACGCGGCGCCCCTCCAGATGCAGTCCGCGCAGCAGGTCGATCACGCCGGCCGTGGTGGCCGGCTCGGCCATCAGTTCCGGCCGCAGGCCCAGTTCCCGCAGCACCCGCGCCGGCTTGGGCCCGCGCGAAATCTTGCGCACCTGCCCCAGGCGGGCGACGAAGGGCTCGCGCAGGGCCGGCTCGTGGCGCTCGATGGCCCCCAGCAGCCGCCGCAGGCCCTCCCCGGTGAACAGGATCAGGTCGTCGCAGGAGCCGGCATTGAAGGCGCGGATCCAGGCCAGGACCGGCGCCGGGTCCGGGGCATCGAGGATGTCGATCAGCGGGCAGCGCAGGACCTGGGCGCCGCGGCGCTCCAGCAGGCCGGCGAAAACGTCCAGCTCGCGCGATTCGGGCACCGCGATCCGGCGGCCTTGGAGATTGACTTCATTCATGTTTTTGCTGCTTGGGTTCGGGTAGTACGGCGACCCGGCCTTCGGATGTAGGATGCGCCGGTGAGCCAGCACCTGCACAGTGTAGCGGCCAGCCCGCTGAACGTGACGGCCGCGATCCTCGCCGGCGGCCGCGGCGAGCGGCTGGGCGGCGCCGACAAGGGCCTGGTCCGCCTCGCCGGCGTCCCGCTCTACCGTCGCGTGCAGGCCGCCTTGGAGCGGCAGGCGGGTGCTATCCTGATCGTCGCCAACCGCCATCTCGACGAATACGCCGATTCAGGACTCACCGTGGTATCCGATCCCTGGCCCGATTTCCGCGGTCCCCTCGCCGGCATGTTCGCCGCGCTGGAGGCTTCGCGGACCGACTGGCTGCTGACCGCTCCCTGTGACGCGGCGCGGCTGCCGGGGGACCTGCTGGCGCGGCTGCGCCGGGCAGTGGACACCGGTGGCGCCCGGGCGGCCTACGCCGTCGCGGACGGCGATGCCCAGTATGTCTGCAGCCTGCTGCGCCGGGACCTGGCCGCGGCGTTGCACGAAGCCCTGGACGCCGGCGAGCGAGCCCCCAGGCGCTGGCTGGCCGACATCGGTGCCGTCAGCGCCGACTTCACCGACGCCGAACCCACGCCGGTCTGGAGCATCAACACTCCCGCCGAACTGGAAGCCGCCGAGCAGTATCTTTCATCGTCCGGGGAATCCTGCCATGGCTGACGGCGGCCGCCGCCCCGCACTCGTCGACCAGCATGGCCGCGCCAAGCACAAGCTGCGCCTGTCGCTGACCGACCGCTGCAACTTCCGCTGCCGCTACTGCATGCCGGAAGAGCCGCGGTGGATTCCCAAGCAGCAGTTCCTGACGCGCCTGGAGCTGCGCAGCCTGGTCGCCGAGTTCGTGCGCCTGGGCATCCGCAACATCCGCCTCACCGGTGGCGAGCCCCTGCTGCGCCCGGACCTGGCCGGGATCGTCGCGGACCTCAACGCGCTGCGCCCGCTGGGCCTGGAACGCATCTCCATGACCACCAACGGCTCGCGCCTGGCCGAGGCCCTGCCCGAGCTGCGCCGCGCCGGCCTGGACGACCTGAACATCAGCCTCGACAGCGTCGACCCGCAGCGCTTCCGCGACATGACCGGCGCCGAGCTGTCGCCCGTGATGGCCGGCATCGACACTGCCTTGGCCCTGGGCATCCCCTTCAAGCTCAACAGCGTGCTGGTGCGCGGCCACAACGAGCAGGACATCCTGCCGCTGACCGCCTGGTCCAAGGAGCGCGGCATGCCGCTGCGCTTCATCGAGTACATGCCGCTGGATGCGCCGGGCCGCTGGCAGGCCGATGCGGTCATCGGCGAACCGGAGCTGCTGGAGACGCTGCGCACCCGCTACCGGGTGGAGCGCCTGCCGCGCAGCGAGGATCCGGCCACGCTCTACACGCTGGACGGCGACTACCGGCTGGGCGTGATCTCCACGATCAGCAACCCCTTCTGCTCGAGTTGCGACCGGCTGCGGCTGACCGTGCGCGGCGAGCTCTACACCTGCCTGTTCGCACGCCAGGGGACGCCGCTGGCGCCCCTGCTGCGCGAGGGCAGCCCGACCGAACTCAGCAGCCGCATCGCCAGCGCCGTCTGGAACAAGGAAGCCGGCTATGCCGCCCACCGCGGACCGGTGGAGCGGCCCATCACCATGCATACCCTCGGAGGGTAGCTTTGCAGATCACCTTCGAATTCTGGGGCGCCCTGCGGCGCGCCGCCGGCGGCGACGAGCGCACGCTGGCGCTGCCCGCCGGTGCCGGCAGCATCGGCGACGCCCTGGAGGCCCTGGCCGACGCCATCCCGGCGTTGGGCGAATACCTGGAAACCACCGCCGTGGCGCAGGGCGACCGGCTGCTGCTGCGGACCGAGGAACTGGAAGACGGCATGCGACTGGCGCTGCTGCCGCCGGTGGCTGGCGGGTGAGGCGGATCAAGGCAACAGTCCAGTGGACTGTTGCCCCGCCGAACACCCGGCCATGGATGGCCGGGCCGGGGTGAATTCGGGTTCCTGCAGTCGCGCCATGGACGGCAGCCACCAAAGTTAGGAAGCTATGCCCATGTATCTTTTCGACACCCCCCTGCAACTCGACCCCATCCTCGGCATGGCCGAGCACCGCGACTGCGGCGCGCTGAACGTCTTTGGCGGCACCGTGCGCGACCACAACGAGGGCAAGCGCGTGCTGCGGCTGAAGTACACCGCCTTCGCGCCGCTGGCCGAGAAGCTGATGCGCGAGATCGAGCAGGAGACGCGCGAGAAGTTCGGCGTGCCGCACTGCCGCGTGATCCACCGCCTGGGCCTGCTGGAGATCGGCGACATCGCGATCTACTGCGCCGTGCGCGCACCCCATCGCGGCGAGGCCTTCGCGGCCTGCAAGTACGCGGTGGACGCGGTCAAGCATCGCGTGCCGATCTGGAAGGAGGAGTTCTTCGAGGACGGCACCAGCGCCTTCAACCAGGGCTGCTGCATCCGCCCCGACCTGCCCCCTGAACACGACAACGGCCACAGCCATGCCCACGACCATGAGCACGGCGATCACCACCATCATCACGCATGAAAGACGTTTCCCTGAAGCCGGACTCCCTGCGCACGGCGTCCGCCACGGCGACGCTGCGCGCGCCGCAGCACTGCATCGAGCGACTGCGCAGCGGCGATACCGAGAAGGGTGACCCGGTCAAGACCGCGCGCATCGCCGGCATCCTTGCCGCCAAGCGTACCGACGAACTGATACCGCTGTGCCACCCGCTGCCGATCTACCGCGCCGACCTGCGCTTCGAACTGGGCGAGGGCCAGGTCGAGGTGATCAGCGAGGTCGAGACCATCGCCCCGACCGGCGTGGAGATGGAGGCGCTCACCGCCGCCAGCATCGCCGTGCTGACGCTCTACGACATGCTCAAGCCCTACTGCGAGCCGGAAGAGCTGGAGATGACCAACTGCAGGCTGCTGCAGAAGAAGGGCGGCAAGTCGCAGTTCCGCCGCAAGCTGCGCGTGCCGGCCACGGCCGCGGTGATCGTGCTGTCCGACACCGTGTCGGCGAAGAAGAAGCCCGACACCGCCGGTGCCGGCGTGCGCGACGACCTCGCCGCCGCGGGCTTCGACCCCATGACCTACGAGATCCTGCCGGACGAGCCGGAGCAGCTGCTGGCCAGCGTCAAGGCCAAGGTGAAGCAGGGCGTGGACCTGATCGTCACCGTCGGCGGCACCGGCATGGGCTCGCGCGACATCACCGTGGATACGCTCAAGCCGCTGATCACGCGCGAGCTGCCGGGCATGATGGAGGCCGCCCGCGCCTTCGGCCAGCGCCGCACGCCCTTCGCGCTGATGTCGCGCGGCGTCGCCGGCTTCATCGGCAACACCCTGCTGATCACCTGTCCCGGCTCGCGCCGCGGCGCGCTGGAAACGCTGGCGCCGCTGATGCCGGGCCTGGTGCATATCTTCGAGGTCTGCCGCCACGACAAGCCGCACCCCGGCGGCTACACGATGGACATCCGCTGATGGCGCACGATTGCGGCGACGTCGCGCACGGCGGCAAGTCGCCGCTGCTGCCGCTGGAAGCGGCACTGGCGGTCTACGGCGAACGCATCCGGCCGCTGGCTGCGCAGCGCGGGCCGGTGCACGAGGCCCTGGGCCGCGTGCTGGCAGAACCGGCCGCCTCCGCCGTGGACCTGCCGCTGTTCACCCAGAGCGCCGTCGACGGCTATGCCCTGCGCAGCGCCGATGCCGCCGGGACGCTGCGCGTCACCGGCGAGATCGCGGCCGGCGATGCGGCGAAGCTGTCCGTCGGCCCCGGCGAGGCCCTGCGCATCTTCACCGGCGGCGCCGTTCCCGCCGGCGCCGATACGGTTGCACGCCAGGAGATCGTCAAGCGCGAGGGCGACCGCATCACGCTGACCGAGCCGCTGGCCGCCAACGTGGACATCCGCCACCGCGGCGAGGAAGTCCGCGCCGGCGATCCCATCTCCCCCCCAGGCCGGCGGCTGCACTCCGGCCTGCTCGCCGCGCTGGCCATGGCCGGCGTGCAGCAGGTGGCCACCCGCCCACGCCCGCGCGTGGCCGTGCTGGTCACCGGCAACGAGGTGGCCCGCCCCGGCGAGGCCCTGGCCCCCGGCCAGATCCACGACGCCAACGGGCCGCTCTGCGCCGGCTGGCTGGCCGAGCGCGGCTACCCTCTGGCCATGCTGCGCTATGTGCCGGACAGCCTGGATGCGGTCACCGCCGCGCTGCAGGACGCCGCAGCCGGCGCCGACCTGGTGATCACCTCCGGCGGCGTGTCGGTGGGCGACCACGACCACCTGCCCGCCGCCGCCAAGGCCGCCGGTTTCGAACGCGTGTTCTGGAAGGTGGCCCAGAAACCCGGCAAGCCGATCTGGTACGGCATGCGCGGCAACCAGCCGCTGCTGGCCCTGCCCGGCAACCCCGGTGCGGTGCTGATCGGCCTGCACGTGCATGTCATCCGCGCGCTGCAGCTGCTGGAGGGACTCGACCAGCCCGCGCCGCTATGGCGCGAAGGCGCGCTGGCCGCGGACTTCAGGGCCGACCGCGTGCGCGACAGCCTGCTGCGCGTGACCGTGGGCCAGGACCCATCCGGCCGCGTGACGCTGGGCCGTCTGGCGAAGCAGGATTCGCACATGCTGAGCAACCTGGCGCGAGCCGATGCGCTGGCCTGGCTGCCGGCCAGCGAGACGCCGCTGGCCGCGGGCACGCCGGTGCGCTGGATCGCGCTCTAGCCGCTTCAGGCGGCGTGTGTTGCGGTCTTGCGCGCGTACGACGCCAGGAATTCCATCTGGTCGGCCAGGATGCGGCGGTTCTGCAGGATCAGGTACTCCGCCAGGTTCGGCGTGTAGGGCACCGCCAGCAGCTTCATGCCGGCTTCCTCGGGGGTGCGGTCGTCCTTGCGCTGGTTGCAGTGGCGGCAGGCGGTCACGCAGTTCTCCCAGGCCGAGGCGCCGCCGCGCGAGGCCGGCATGACATGGTCCCGGGTCAGATGGGAAGCCGCGAACTGCAAGCCGCAGTACAGGCAGAGGTTGCGGTCGCGCTGGAACAGGGTGCGGTTGGTCAGCAGCGGCACGCCCTTCTCGAAGCGGCGCGATTTGTCGGCGACGGCGATGATCGAGCCGATCTCCATGCGGGAGCGGAGGCCGGTAGCGGCGCAGATGCCGCCGTGGATCGTGAAGCGCTCTTCTCCGGCCTCCCAGCGCACGCGGTCGCGTGCGTAGAGGGTGACGGCGGTCTGCCAGCGGACCCATGAAACCGGGAGCCCGCCGACATCCAGCTTGAGGATGGCGGGGATCGTCTCCATGAAAAACCTTGCTCGGGCGATCTTCCGTTCACGCGAAAGACCGTCTTGGAATTCAGCGCATTGGATACCAGCAATGTTAAAGCTATTTGAACAGTATCCCCTATGCCGCCCCTACGCAAGCCAGTACGGCCGGAACGGCGCGCAATTTGCTTGACGTGCGGGGCCTTAACCACGAATGTAGCGCGCATCTGCGGCGCCGCAGGGTGCCCGGTTCCAAACTTTCCAGGAGTCGCTTCATGAAATCGCAAAGCGCCGCGGTTGCCCTTTCCCTATGCGCCCTGCTGGCCGCCTGCGGCAAGAAGGAGCAAGCCGCTCCGCCCGCCGCCCCGGGTGCCGCGCCCACCGCCGCCGCGCCGGCTTCCAAGGACCTCAACGTCTACAACTACTCGGACTACATCGCCGAGGACGTGATCCCGGGCTTCGAGGCCAAGACCGGCGTCAAGGTGACCTATGACGTCTACGACAGCGACGAGGTGGTGGAGGCCAAGCTGCTGGCCGGCTCCACCGGCTACGACATCGTGGTGCCCACGCTGAACTTCTTCGGCCGCCAGATCCAGGCCGGAGTCTTCCTCAAGCTGGACAAGGCCAGGATTCCCAACCTGGCCAACCTCGACCCGGCGATCATGCAGCGCATCGCCCAGCAGGACCCGGGCAACCAGTACGGCGTGCCCTACATGAGCGGCACTACCGGCATCGGCTACAACGTCGACAAGGTCAAGAAGGCCTTCGGCACGCTGGACGTGGTCAACAGCTGGGACCTGGTGTTCAAGCCGGAGAACATCTCCAAGCTGAAGTCCTGCGGCGTGACGCTGCTGGACACGCCCTCCGACCTGATCCCCATTGCCCTGCACTACCTGGGCGAAAATCCCAACAGCACCGACCCGAAGGTCATCGACAAGGCCGCGGCGCTGCTCAAGAGCATCCGTCCCTACATCCAGAACTTCCATTCCTCGCAGCTGGTGGGCGCGCTGGCCAACGGCAACACCTGCCTGGTGGTGGCCTGGTCCGGCGACGTGATCCAGGCCCGCGACCGCGCCGAGGAGGCCAAGAACGGCGTCAACATCGGCTATTCCATCCCCAAGGAAGGTGCGCCGCAGTGGTTCGACATGCTGGCGATCCCCAAGGATGCCAAGAACGTGGACAACGCCTACGCCTTCATCAACCACCTGCTGGACCCGAAGGTGGCCGCCTCCAACACCAACTACATCCATTACGCCAACCCGGTGCCGTCCTCGCTGCCGGATATCGAGGAAGACATCCGCAACGACGCCACGATCTACCCGCCGGCCGAGGTCGCCGCCAAGCTGTTCACCTATGCGGTGGTGCCGCCGGAAGTGGATCGCCAGTACACCCGCATCTGGACCGAGCTGAAGACCGGCAAGTAAGGGGGCCGTCATGGGTGCTCCCGCGCCGGACAAGGACGCTGCCGACAAGGCCGGCTACCTGCGCATCCAGGAGGTGCGCAAGGAATTCGACGGCTTCGTCGCGCTGGAGGACGTCAGCCTGAGCATCAACCGGGGCGAGATCTTCGCCCTGCTGGGCGGCTCCGGCAGCGGCAAGTCCACGCTGCTGCGCTGCCTGGCCGGATTCGAGACGCCCACCGCGGGGCACATCCTGCTGGACGGCCAGGCCCTGGGCGACACCCCGCCCTACGAGCGGCCGATCAACATGATGTTCCAGTCCTATGCGCTGTTCCCGCACATGACGGTGGAGCAGAACATCGCCTTCGGCCTGAAGCAGGACAAGCTGCCCAAGGAACGGATTCGCCAGCGCGTCGCCGAGATGCTGGAGCTGGTCAAGCTCGAGAAGCTGGCCAAGCGCAAGCCGCACCAGCTTTCCGGCGGCCAGCAGCAGCGCGTGGCGCTGGCGCGCTCGCTGGCCAAGGGGCCGAAACTCCTCTTGCTCGACGAGCCCATGGGCGCCCTGGACAAGCAGCTGCGCACGCAGATGCAGCTGGAACTGGTGGAGATCATCGAGACCTCCGGCGTCACCTGCGTGATGGTGACCCACGACCAGGAAGAGGCCATGACCATGGCCACGCGCATCGCGCTGATGGAACACGGCCGCATCCGCCAGGTAGGCACGCCCGACGAGATCTACGAGCAGCCCACCAGCCGCTTCTCGGCCAGCTTCATCGGCTCGGTCAACCTGATCGAGGGCGTGGTGAAGGACGACGAGAAGGACTTCGTCACCATCGGCACGCCGGCCTTCCCGGACCTGATCTACGTCGGCCACGGCATCTCCGGCTTCGAGGGCCAGGAAGTGGCCTTTGCCCTGCGCCCGGAGAAGCTGCGCATCGGCAAGAAGGAACCGGAGCAGCGCCACAACAAGGCCAAGGGCGTGATCCAGGACATCGCCTACTTCGGCAGCCATTCGGTCTACCACGTGCACCTGCCGGGCGGCTACAAGTTCATGGCCAACTTCACCAACCGCCACCGCTGGGACAGCGACAACCTCACCTGGTACGACGAGGTCTGGGTGTCCTGGGGGGAGGAAGACGGCGTGGTGCTGAGCTCGTGAACGAGGACCTGCGCGCCGCGCTGCGCCGCTGGCTGCCGCAGCCCCGCTGGGGCGTGATCGCCGCGCCCTACCTCTGGCTGATCCTGTTCTTCGCGATCCCCTTCCTGATCGTGCTGAAGATTTCGTTCACGCGCATGGCCATCGCCATGCCGCCGTACACGCCGGTGCTGGAGTACATCGACGACGCACTGACGCTGCGCCTGAACCTGGCCAACTACCTCAAGCTGTTCAGCGACTCGCAGTACGTGGTCGCCTACCTCAGTTCGATCAAGATCGCGGCCATCTCCACCCTGCTGTGCCTGCTGATCGGCTACCCGATGGCCTACGCCATCGCCCGCATGGGCCCCACCGCGCGCAACATCGCCCTGATGCTGGTGGTGCTTCCGTCCTGGACCTCCTTCCTGATCCGCGTCTATGCCTGGATCGGCATCCTCGACGGCAACGGCATCCTCAACCGCCTGCTGATGTCCGCCGGGCTGATCTCGGAGCCGCTGCAGATCCTCTACACGCCGGCGGCGGCCTACATCGGCATCGTCTACTGCTACCTGCCGTTCATGATCCTGCCGCTGTACGCCACCCTGGTGAAACTGGACCAGCGCCTGCTGGAGGCCGCCTACGACCTCGGTGCCCGGCCCTGGTCGGCGTTCTGGCGCATCACCTGGCCGCTGTCGCGGTCCGGCGTGATCGCCGGCTGCATGCTGGTGATGATCCCGGCCATCGGCGAGTTCGTGATCCCCGAAATGCTCGGCGGGCCGGACACCCTGATGATCGGCCGCGTGCTTTGGAGCGAGTTCTTCAACAACCGCGACTGGCCGGCCGCCTCGGCCGTGGCCACCGTGCTGCTGCTCCTGCTGCTGGTTCCCATCGTGATCTTCAACCGCCAGCAGCAGCGGCAGCTGGAGGCCCGATGAAGGCCACTGCCGGACAGCGCTGGGCGGGCCGCTCGGTCCTGCTGCTGGGCTTCGCCTTCCTGTACCTGCCGATCGTGCTGCTGATGGTGTACTCGTTCAACGAGTCGCGCCTGGCCACGGTCTGGTCCGGCTTCTCCACCAAGTGGTACGGCGAGCTGTTCCGCGACCGCCAGATCCTGGCCGCCGCCTGGGTCAGCCTGAAGATCGCGTTCTGGACCGCCAGCGCCGCCACCGTGCTCGGCACCATGGCCGCGCTGGTGATGACACGCTTCCACCGCTTTCCCGGCAAGACCGCCTTCGGCGCCCTGATCACCGCCCCGCTGGTGATGCCCGAGGTGATCCTGGGCCTGTCGATCCTGCTGATGCTGGTCTCGGCTGGCGCCCTGCTGGGCATCCCCTCCAAGGGCGTGATCGCGATCTGGATCGCCCACGTCACCCTGACGCTGTCCTTCGTCACCGTGGTGGTGTCCTCGCGCCTGCAGGAGATGGACCGCTCGCTGGAGGAAGCGGCGATGGACCTGGGCGCCAACCGCCTCAAGGTGTTCTTCCTGATCACCCTGCCGATCATCGCACCGTCCCTGGTATCCGGCTGGCTGCTGGCCTTCACCCTGTCCCTGGACGACGTGGTGATCGCCAGCTTCCTCGCCGGCCCGGATTCCACCACCCTGCCGATCAAGGTCTTCTCCTCCGTGCGCCTGGGCCTGAGCCCCAAGATCAACGCACTGGCGACGCTGATGATCCTGATCGTGTCGCTGGGCGTGGTGGTGGGCTGGTGGCTGACGACGAGAAGGGAGCGGGACGGAAAGGCGGCTTAGCTTCCAGTCCACTAGCGCCAGCAGGGTATTGCCTATCTTGCCGTTACTGCCAGCTCAAGTCCGGCTTGCGATCATTCGCTACGCAATCCCTCAGATATAAGTTGATCAGGCTCTGATACGGAATTCCCGTTTCCTCGGCCATGCTCTTGAAGTAGCCGATGACGTCATCACCCATGCGGATCGTCACCTGCCGCTTCAGCTTGGATGCATAGGGGTTCTTGCGCGACTTCATCACTGAAAAGTCGTACTCCTTCTTCATGGCGTGGGTCCCTCGTAGTGCTGTCGCTCGCTGGCCGTGGCCTTTCGAGCCGAAATGATCCGGATCGCCTTCCCCCGCTGCCGTTCGCAGTGACAAACCACGAGGATGCGGGAACGATGGCTGACGCCCAGCATGATGAAGCGCTCTTCTTCGCCGGAATGGCCTTCATCGAAGAACTGCCGCGCGTACTCATCGAAGAAAACCGACTTGGCCTCCTCGAAGGACACACCATGCTTCGCGAGATTCGCGCGTGCCTTGGCCGGATCCCATTGGAAGTCAATCATACATACAGTGTACATACGCAATGAGGGGCGTCAACGGGTGCACGAAGCCTTGGGCTCGCCCGGAGAAAGGGTACCGCCCCCTTGAACCCCACCCTGTCGCCACCAGATTCAGGCCAGTACCATTCAACCGAGTAACCCCTTGCCATGCGCATGGACAAACTGACCAGCCGCTTCCAGCAGGCCCTTGCCGACGCCCAGTCCCTGGCCGTGGGCCGGGACAACCCGCATATCGACCCGGCGCACCTGCTGCTGGCCCTGCTCGACCAGGACAGCGGCTCCACCCTGCCCCTGCTGCAGCGCGGCGGGGTCAATACCGACCTGCTGCGTACCCGCCTCTCCCGGGCGGTGGAGCAGTTGCCCAAGCTGGGCCAGGCCACCGGCGAGGTGACCGTGGGCCCGGACCTGTCGCGCCTGCTGAACCTGACCGACAAGCTGGCCCAGCAGAAGAAGGACCAGTTCATCTCCAGCGAGCTGTTCGTGCTGGCCGCCCTGGACGACAAGGGCGCCACCGGCGAGGCGCTGCGTGCCGCCGGTGCCCGCAAGGAGCTGCTGGAGAAGGCCATCGAGCAGGTGCGCGGCGGCCAGAAGGTGGACTCGGAGAACGCCGAGGACAACCGCCAGGCGCTGCAGAAGTACACCATCGACCTCACCGCCCGCGCCCAGGCCGGCAAGCTGGACCCGGTGATCGGGCGCGACGAGGAAATCCGCCGCGTGATCCAGGTGCTGAGCCGCCGCACCAAGAACAATCCGGCCCTGATCGGCGAGCCCGGCGTGGGCAAGACCGCCATCGTCGAGGGCCTGGCCTCGCGCATCGTCAACGGCGAGGTGCCGGAGTCCCTGAAGAACAAGCGCGTGCTGACGCTGGACCTCGGCGCGCTGATCGCGGGCGCCAAGTTCCGCGGCGAGTTCGAGGAGCGCCTGAAGAGCGTGCTCAACGAACTGGCCAAGGACCAGGGCAGCGTGATCCTGTTCATCGACGAGATCCATACCCTGGTCGGCGCCGGCAAGGCCGACGGCGCGATGGATGCCGGCAACATGCTCAAGCCCGCGCTGGCGCGCGGCGAGCTGCACTGCGTGGGCGCCACCACGCTGGACGAGTACCGCAAGTACATCGAGAAGGACGCGGCGCTGGAACGCCGTTTCCAGAAGGTGCTGGTGGGCGAGCCGAGCGTGGAGGACACCATCGCCATCCTGCGCGGCCTCAAGGAGCGCTACGAGGTGCACCACGGCGTGGACATCACCGACGGCGCGCTGATCGCCGCGGCCAAGCTGTCGCACCGCTACATCACCGACCGCAACCTGCCGGACAAGGCCATCGACCTGGTGGACGAGGCCGCCTCGCGCATCCGCATCGAGATCGACTCGAAGCCGGAGGCGCTGGACCGCCTGCACCGCCGCCTGATCCAGCTCAAGATCGAGCGCGAAGCCCTGAAGAAGGAAGACGACGAGGGCGCGCGCCGCTCGCTGGCCGAGCTGGAGAAGACCATCGCCGGCCTGGAGCGCGAGTACTCCGACCTGGAAGAGAAGTGGAAGGCCGAGAAGGCGTCCGTCGCCGGCTCCGCCGGCGTCAAGGAGGAGCTGGAGCGCGCCCGCCTGGACCTGGAGGCGGCCCGCCGCGCGGGCGACCTGCAGCGCATGGCGGAACTGCAGTACGGCCGCATCCCGGAACTGGAGCGCCGAGCCGCGCAGGCCACGGCCGCCCCCGAGGGCGCGCCGAAGAAGTTCGAGCTGCTGCGCAATTCGGTGAGCGAGGACGAGATCGCCGAGATCGTCGGCCGCTGGACCGGCATCCCGGTGTCCAAGCTGCTGGAAGGCGAGCGCGAGAAGCTGCTGCGCATGGAAGACGAGCTGCACCGGCGCGTGGTCTCGCAGGACGAGGCGATCAGCGCCGTGTCCAACGCCATCCGCCGCTCGCGCGCCGGCCTGTCGGACCCCAACAAGCCGATCGGCTCCTTCCTGTTCCTGGGCCCCACCGGCGTGGGCAAGACCGAGCTGTGCAAGGCGCTGGCCAGCTTCCTGTTCGACACGGAAGAGGCGATGGTGCGCGTCGACATGTCGGAGTTCATGGAGCGCCACTCCGTGTCGCGCCTGATCGGCGCTCCGCCGGGCTACGTCGGCTACGACGAGGGCGGTTACCTGACCGAGGCGGTGCGGCGCCGGCCCTATTCCGTGATCCTGCTCGACGAGGTCGAGAAGGCGCACGCGGATGTCTTCAACGTGCTGCTGCAGGTGCTGGATGACGGCCGCCTGACCGACGGCCAGGGCCGCACCGTGGACTTCCGCAACACCGTGCTGGTGATGACCTCCAACCTGGGCTCGCAGCTGATCCAGGAGATGCTGGGCAAGCCCGAGGAGGGCCGGCCGGAGTACGACGCGATCAAGGAAGCCGTGATGGGGGTGGTCGGCAGCCACTTCCGGCCGGAGTTCATCAACCGCATCGACGAGGCCGTGGTATTCCACCCGCTGGGCGCCGCCCAGATCCGCGCGATCGCCAAGTTCCAGACCGCGCGCGTCACCCAGCGCCTGGCGGAACGCGGCATCGCCCTGGAGTTCAGCGACGCCGCCCTGGACCAGCTGGCCCAGGCGGGCTACGACCCGGTCTACGGCGCCCGCCCGCTCAAGCGCGCGATCCAGGCCCTGGTGGAGAACCCGCTGGCGCGGGAAATCCTCGACGGCCGTTTCGCGACCGGCGACCGGGTGAAGGTGGATGCCGTCGAGGGCCGGCTGAGCTTCACGCGCTGAGGGCCACGCATGAACCCCGCTTCGGCCTTGCCGGGGCGGGGTTCTGCTTTTCCACCCCGGTTCGCACCCCCGGGGCAGGCGGGCTACAATGCAAATCATTCTTATCTAGCTGCCGCCAGCCCCATGACCCTGTCCGAGCTGCCCCGCAACACCCCCGCCGTCGTGGTCGGGGTCCAGGATGTCTCCGCCGGCGACCCCATCGCCGTGCGCCTGCGGGAGCTGGGCTTCGTCGCCGGGGAGCCGGTACGCGTCACCGCCCATGGCCCGGCCGGGCGCGAGCCGCTGCTGGTGCAGATCGGCTATACCCGCTTTGCCCTGCGCCGTGCCGAGGCCGCGCGCGTGTCCGTGAAACTGGCGGAGGCCCGGGCATGACCGCCCAGTCCCTGCGCATCGCCCTGGTCGGCAACCCCAACTGCGGCAAGACCGCGCTGTTCAACCGCCTGACCGGCAGCCGCCAGAAGGTGGCGAACTACGCCGGCGTGACCGTGGAGCGCAAGGAAGGCCGTTTCGCCGCGCCTTCCGGCCGCCATATCCAGGTGCTGGACCTGCCCGGCGCCTACAGCCTGGCCGCCACCAGCCCCGACGAGGCCGTGACCCGCGACGTCTGCCTGGGCCGCTTCGAGGGCGAGGCGCGCCCGGACCTGCTGGTCTGCGTGGTGGACGCCACCAACCTGCGCCTGCATCTGCGCTTCGTGCTGGAACTGCAGCGCCTGGGGCTGCCGATGGTGCTGGCCCTGAACATGTGCGACGCCGCCGAGCGCCGCGGCATCCGGATCGACGTGGCGAAGCTGCAGGCCGGCCTGGGCCTGCCGGTGGTGCAGACCGTGGCCGTACGCCGCGGCGGCGCCGAGGCCCTGGTGAAGC
This sequence comes from Solimonas fluminis, assembly GCF_002930645.1. Classification (GTDB taxonomy): domain Bacteria; phylum Pseudomonadota; class Gammaproteobacteria; order Nevskiales; family Nevskiaceae; genus Solimonas_A; species Solimonas_A fluminis. Next base: position 580,293 of record NZ_PSNW01000001.1, read on the forward strand.
AGCTCGATGGCCAGTTGCCGCCGCTGCCGGCACCGCTGCCGGAAGGCTCGGACCTGCACGCCGAGGTCAGCCGCCTGCTGTCCGCGGCGGTCAGCGTGCCGGAGCGCACCGCGCGCATCGACGACGCCATCGACCGCGTGGTGCTGCATCCGGTGTTCGGCCTGGCCCTGCTGGCGGTGCTGATGTTCACGATCTTCCAGGCGGTGTTCTCCTGGGCCGCGCCGCTGATGGACAGCATCGATGCCGGTGCCGCCTGGCTGGGCGCTGCGGCGGGCGAGGCCATGCCCGAGGGCCTGCTCAAGAGCCTGCTCGTGGACGGCATCATCGCGGGCCTGGGCGGCGTGATCATCTTCCTGCCGCAGATCCTGATCCTGTTCCTGTTCATCCTGCTGCTGGAGGAGTCCGGCTACCTGCCGCGCGCCGCCTTCCTGCTGGACCGCATGATGGTCGGCGCCGGCCTCACCGGCCGCAGCTTCATCCCGCTGCTGTCCAGCTTCGCCTGCGCGATCCCCGGCATCATGGCCGCACGCACCATCCAGGACCCGCGCGATCGCCTCGCCACGATCCTGGTGGCGCCGCTGATGACCTGTTCGGCGCGCCTGCCGGTCTATGCCTTGCTGATCGCCGCCTTCATCCCGCAGCAGGACGTGGGCATCTTCAACCTCCAGGGCCTGGTGCTGTTCGCACTCTATGCCGCCGGCATCCTCAGCGCGCTGGTGGTGGCCTACGTGATGAAGTGGACGCGCCGCGACCACAGCGAACACTCCCTGCTGCTGGAACTGCCGAGCTACCGCCTGCCCAATCCGGCCGACATCGCCATCGGCCTCTGGGAACGCGCCGGCATCTTCCTCAAGCGCGTCGGCACCATCATCCTGGCGCTGACGATCCTGCTGTGGTTCCTGTCCACTTTCCCGGCGCCGCCGCCGGGAGCGACCGGCGCCGCCATCGACTACAGCCTGGCCGGCACCATCGGCAAGTGGATGCAGCCGCTGTTCGATCCCATCGGCTTCAACTGGCAGATCTGCATTGCGCTGATCCCGGGCCTGGCGGCGCGCGAGGTGGCCGTGGGCGCGCTCGCCACGGTCTACGCCCTGTCCGCCACCGGGGAGGACCCCTCCGGCTCGCTGATCCCGATCATCGCCGACCAGTGGACCCTGGCCACGGCGCTGTCGCTGCTGGCCTGGTACGTCTACGCCCCGCAGTGCCTGGCCACGCTGGCCACGATCCGCCGCGAGGGCGGCGGCTGGCGTACCGTCGGCATCGCCGCCGGCTACCTCTTCGGCCTGGCCTACCTGGCCTCGCTGGTCACCTACCAGGTCACCCTGGCACTGACGGGTGGATGAAGCCATGAACACCTATGCCCTGTTCGAGTTCGCGGTGATCGGCGGCGCCCTGCTGCTGAGCTTGTGGACCGTGCTGGGCAAGCTGGCACCCCACTGGCGGGCCACCCTGGTGGCCCGCCTGCGCGGCCAGCCGGCCCCCAAGGCCGGCTCGACCGGCGGCTGCGGCAGCTGCAACAGCTGCGGCAGCTGCGACACGCCCAAGCCCGAGCCCCGGAAGGACGCGCCGATACGGTTCCACCGGGGCGCCTAGGCGGCGCGGCTGCCGATGCCGGAGCCCGCGTGAGATAATTGGCGGCTCTGTCTGTCGAACCGCTGCCATGTCCGCCGAATCGTCCCTCCCCGCCCCCCTCTCCGGCGCCGCCCAGGCGCTCGCAGCCGTGGAGCTGGCGCTGGCGCACGAAGGCCCCGTGGTGGTCCTGGCCGGCAACGAGCAGCAGGCGCACCGGCTGGAGGAGGACCTGCGCTTCTTCCTGGCCGGCCGGCTGCCGCTGCTGCACCTACCGGATACCGAGGTCCTGCCCTACGACCAGTTCTCGCCGCACCAGGAGATCCTGTCGGACCGCCTGCGCGCACTGGCCCGGTTGCCGCAGCTGCAGCGCGGCATCCTGCTGGCGACCGCCGATGCCCTGATCCATCGCCTGCCGCCGCGTGACTGGCTGTCCGGGCGCAGCTTCCAGCTCGGGGTGGGCGACAAGCTGGACCCGCACGCCTTCCGCGAGCGCCTGGTGGCCGCCGGCTACCAGTCCGTGTCCGAGGTGCAGACCCAGGGCGAGTTCGCCGTGCGCGGCGCGCTGGTGGACCTGTTTCCCATGGGCAGCAGCTCCGCCTTCCGCATCGACCTGTTCGACGACGAGATCGAGACGATCCGCAGCTTCGATCCGGAAACCCAGCGCAGCCTCGACAAGGTGGAGGACATCCGCCTGCTGCCGGCGCGCGAATTCCCGACCGACCGCGAGGGAATCGAGACCTTCCGCCGCCGCTACCGCGAGTACTTCCCGGGCGACCCGGCCCGCTCGCAGATCTATGCCGAGGTCAGCCGCAAGCTGATGCCCGGCGGCATCGAGTCCTACCTGCCGCTGTTCTTCAACCAGACCCACGGCCTGCTCGATTACCTGCCGCCCAGCGCGATCCTGATGCCGGTGGCGGACCTGGAGCAGGCGCTGCAGACCGACTGGCAGCAGATCGAGGAGCGCTACGAGCGCTACCGCGGCGACATCGAGCGCCCGCTGATGAAGCCAGCGGACCTGTACCGGGAGCCGGCGCAGGCGCTGCGCGAGATGGCGCTGTATGAAACCCGGCGCCCCGATCTCGACGCCTCCGCCCCCCCGGCCGGTGTGGAGGACCTGCGTGCCTGGCTCAGGCAGACCACCGCGCGCGTGCTGTTCGTGGCCGAATCGCCGGGCCGCCGCGAAGCGGTGCTGGCCTGGCTCAAGCCGCTGGGCCTGCAGACCCGCGAGTACAAGGACTGGGCCGAGTTCACCACCGACGGCAAGCGCTACGGCATCGTGCTCGGCCCGCTGCAGGACAGCTTCCGCTATGCCGCCGGCAGCGTGGCCGTGGTGTCCGAGTCGCAGCTGTTCGGCAACCGAGCACCGACCCAGACCCGCCGAAGCCGCAGCAAGATACGCGACCCCGAGACGATCCTGCGCGATCTCTCGACGCTGTCCATCGGTTCGCCGGTGGTCCATGTGCAGCACGGCGTGGGACGCTACCGGGGGCTCGAGAAACTCGATGCCGGCGGCATCGTCGCCGAGTACCTGCTGCTGGAGTACGCCGACGGCAAGCGCTACGTCCCGGTGGGTTCGCTGAACCTGATCCACCGCTATACCGGCAGCGAGGACGACAAGGCCCCGCTTCATGCCCTGGGTTCGGAACGCTGGGCCAAGGCCCAGGCCAAGGCGCGCGAGAAGGCGGCGGACGTGGCCGCCGAACTGCTGCAGATCCAGGCACGCCGTGCCGCCAAGCCGGGCCTGGCGCTGGATTTCGACGAGGAAGAGTACGCGCGCTTCTGCGACAGCTTCCCCTTCACGCCGACGCAGGACCAGCAGAAGGCCATCGACGCCGTGCTGGACGACTTGCGCAGCGAAAAGACCATGGACCGCGTCGTCTGCGGCGACGTCGGCTTCGGCAAGACCGAGGTGGCGCTGCGCGCCTGCTTCGCTGCTGCACGGGCCGGCCGCCAGGTCTGCATGCTGGCGCCCACCACGCTGCTGGCCGAGCAGCACGCCAAGAACTTCGCCGACCGCTTCGCCGGCTGGCCGATCCGCGTCGGCAGCCTGTCGCGCATGCGCACCGCCAGGGAGCAGACGGCGATGCTCAAGGAGCTGGAAAGCGGCGCGCTGGATATCGTCATCGGCACCCACCGCCTGCTGCAGCCCGACGTGAAGTTCAGGAACCTGGGCCTGGTCGTGGTGGACGAGGAACACCGCTTCGGCGTGCGCCACAAGGAGGCGCTGAAGAACCTGCGCGCCGAGGTGGATCTGCTGACGCTGACCGCGACGCCGATCCCGCGCACGCTCAACATGTCGCTGGCCGGCCTGCGCGACCTGTCCATCATCGCCACGCCGCCGCCCTCGCGCATCGCCATCAAGACCGCGGTGCACGAGTGGAACAACACCCTGGTCTACGAGGCCTGCCTGCGCGAGCTGCGCCGCGGCGGCCAGATCTACATCCTGCACAACGAGGTCAAGGACATCGAGCCGTTCTCGCGCAGCATCCAGGAACTGGTGCCCGAGGGCCGCGTGCGCTATGCCCACGGCCAGATGCGTGAGCGCGAGCTGGAGCAGGTGATGCTGGATTTCTACCACCAGCGCTTCAACATCCTGGTGGCGACCACGATCATCGAGTCCGGCATCGACGTGCCCACCGCCAATACCATCGTGATTGACCGTGCCGACACTTTGGGCCTGGCGCAGCTGCACCAGCTGCGCGGCCGCGTCGGCCGCTCGCACCACCGCGCCTACGCCTACCTGATGGTGCCGTCCAAGCGCGCGCTGTCCACCGACGCGCAGAAGCGCCTGGACGCCATCGAGACCCTGGGCGACCTGGGCTCGGGCTTCGCCCTGGCGACGCACGACCTGGAGATCCGCGGTGCCGGCGAACTGCTGGGCGAGGACCAGACCGGCCAGATCGAGGAAGTGGGCTTCACGATGTACGCCGAGCTGCTGGCCCGCGCGGTCAAGGCGATCAAATCCGGCAGGATCGACGACAGCCCCTTCGGCCGCTCCGACTGCGAGGTGGACCTGGGCGCCTCGGCCCTGATCCCCGACGACTACATCCCCGACGTGCACGCGCGCCTGACGTTGTACAAGCGCATCGCGGAAGCCGGCACCGACGCCGAACTGGACGAGTTGAAGGTGGAGATGATCGACCGCTTCGGCCTGCTGCCGCCGGCGGCGGAGCGCCTGTTCGATGCGACGCGCCTGCGCATCGCCGCGCAGGCGCTGGGCCTGTCGAAGCTGCGTGCCGGGGCGCGCTCCGCGGCCTTCGACTTCGGCCCGCAGACCACGATCGACCCGGTGAAGATGATCCGGCTGATCCAGACCCAGCCCAAGTACTGGAAGCTGGAAGGACAGAAGCGCCTGCACTGGTACACGAACCTGGAGAAGGTCGAGGAGCGGGCGGAGATGCTGCTGAAGGCGATGGGGAGCCTTCGCTAGCGGTTTTTGTCCCCTCTCCCGCGAGCGGGAGAGGGGAAGATCAGGGCTCAGTTCACCGCAAGCCTTTCGCGCGCGCCGCGATACTCCGCCTTCAGCCGATTGACCAGCGTCTCCACCGTCTCGATCTGCTTCACGGCGCCGATGCCCTGGCCGCAGCCCCAGATGTCCTTCCAGGCCTTCTTGCCGACGTCGCCGATCTCGCCGCTGGCGGCGGCACCGAAGTCCATGTCGGAGGCACTGCCCTTTTCCAGGGCGTCCGGATTCAGGCCGGCATTGACGATGGAGGGGCGCAGGTAGTTGCCGTGCACGCCGGTGAAGAGGTTGGAGTAGACGATGTCGTCCGCGCCGCAGTCGACGATCATCTGCTTGTAGCGCGCGTCGGCATTGGCCTCCTGCGTCGCGATCAGTGCCGAGCCCATGTACGCCAGGTCCGCGCCCATCGCCTGCGCGGCGAGGATGGCGTTGCCGTTGGCGATGGAGCCCGACAGCAGCAGCGGGCCGTCGAACCACTCGCGGATCTCCTGGATCAGCGCGAAGGGCGACAGCGTGCCGGCATGGCCGCCGGCACCGGCCGCCACGGCGATCAGGCCGTCCGCACCCTTCTCGATGGCCTTCTTCGCGAAGAAATTGTTGATGATGTCGTGCAGCACGATGCCGCCGTAGGAATGCACGGCCTGGTTGACCTCGGGCCGGGCACCCAGCGAGGTGATGACCACCGGCACCTTGTACTTCACGCAGACCTCCAGGTCATGCTCCAGGCGCGCATTGGACTTGTGGACGATCTGGTTGACGGCATAGGGCGCCGCCGGCGTGTCCGGGTTGGCCTGGTTCCAGGCATCCAGCTCCTCGTTGATGCGCTTGAGCCAGACCTCGAGCTGGTCGGCGGGGCGCGCATTCAGCGCCGGGAAGGAGCCGATGATGCCGGCCTTGCACTGGGCAATGACCAGGTCCGGATTGGACACGATGAACAGGGGGGCGCCGACGACGGGCAGACGCAGGCGGTTCTTCAATTGGACAGGCAGGGCCATGACTCACTCCATATGCAAGATATTGCATATCCTTGCACAGACGAGGATCATATGCAACATATTGCATATCAGTCCAAGCGGAGCCCGCCATGTCGCTGAAGAACGCCATCCTCGTGCTGCTCGAGGGCAAGCCCGGCACCGGCTACGATCTTGCCCAGCGCTTCCGCGGCGGCATCGGCCAGTTCTGGTCCGCCTCCCACCAGCAGATCTACCAGGAGCTGAAAGCCCTGGGCCAGGATGGCCTGGTGGAGTTCGAGTTGCAGGAGCAGGCCTCCCGGCCCGACCGCAAGCACTACCGCATCACCGCCGAGGGCCGCGCGGCGCTGAAGGCCTGGCTGGAGGGTCCCTGGAAGCCCGAGCGGATCAGCAGTGCGATCCTCCTGCGGCTGTATGCGGCGAACCTGGCGGACTCCGCCCCCGTGCTGGAGGAACTGGACCGGAATCTGGCGCAGTTCCGCGACAAGCTGGCGGAATACCTGCAGCAGGAGTCCTCGCACCTTGCCCGCAGCGGCCGCTCCAGCCTGCGGCAGGCACTGGTCTACGTCTCGCTGCGCTTCGGCATCCGCAACCTGCAGAGCTGGATCATGCTGCTGGCCGAGGTGCGGGCCCTGCTCACGCAGGGGCGGGTACCGGAGCGGCCCGCACTGGACGAGCTGGGGCCCGCCGGCGGCGCGGGCAGGCCCTAGGACGCAATCAGCTCGTCGAAGGGCCGCGCCACCGAGATCGCATGGCCCTGTACCCAGTCCACGCCGATGCCGCGCAGGGCTTCGACCAGGCTGTGGTCCTCGACATGCTCGGCAATGGTCTTCAGCCCCATGTCATGACCGATGCGGTTGATGGCTTCGACCATGCCGCGGTCGAGGCGGTTGGCCTGCATGGACCGCACGAAGCTGCCGTCGATCTTGATGTAGTGCACCGGCAGGTTGCGCAGGTACGAGAACGACGCCATGCCCGAGCCGAAGTCGTCCAGGGCGAAGCGGCAGCCCAGCCCGGCCAGGCGCTCGATGAAGGCGCGCGCCTCGCTGAGGTGCGAGATCGCCGCGGTCTCGGTGATCTCGAAGCAGAGTTGCTCGGGCCTGACGCCCGACTCGTGGATCCGCTCCACGACGTAGTCCAGGAAGCGGCGGTCGCCCAGCGACAGGCCGGAGATATTGATGGCGTAGATGACCTCGTCATGGCGCCAGGCGATGCCTTCCAGCGCCGCGTTGACCACCCAGCGATCCAGGGCGCTCATCATGTAGTAGCGCTCGGCGGCGGCGATGAACTCCGCCGGCGGCTGAATCTCGCCGCGGTCGCCGCGAATGCGCAGCAGCAGTTCGCGGTATACCACCTCGCCCAGGGCATCGCTGCGCACCACGTCCTCGTAGTAGAGGCTGAACTGGTTGTGGTCCAGGGCGCGGTTGATGCGCGCCACCATGCTCATCTGGTTGTAGCGCCGCGCGGCCTCGTCGTTGTCTTCCGCCAGGCGCACGCGGTTGCGGCCGTCCTCCTTGGCGGCGTGGCAGGCGGCATCGGCCAGCGACAACGCACGGGAGCTGTCGGGCGTGCGCGCATTGATCGTCACGGCGCCCATGCTGGCCGTGGTGACGAAGCTCTGGCCTTCCCAGACGAAGCGGTTGTTGCGGGCGGCCTCGAGCAGCCCCTCCAGCAGCGGCATGCCCTCGGACACCCTGATGTCTTCCAGCAGCACGCCGAACTCGTCGCCACCCAGGCGCGCCAGCGCATCCTCGGGGCGCAGCGAGGCGCGGAATACCCCGGCGATCTGCCGCAGCATCTCATCGCCGGCAAAATGGCCATGCACGTCGTTGACCACCTTGAACTGGTCCAGGTCGATGTAGCACAGCAGGTGTTCGTCGCCGCCGTTGCGTGAGCGCGCCAGCGCCAGGTTGACGCGGCGCTCGAACTCGTCGCGGTTCAGCAGGCCGGTAATGGGATCGTGCGTGCTGCGGTAAGCCAACTCCTCCGACAGCAGGCTCATGCGCGTGTAGTCCTCGAACACCACGACCGCGCCGCTGATGCCGCCATCGGCGCGCAGCAGGGCCCCTGCCGAACAGCGCAGGTTGAGGCGGCGCCCGTCGCGGGTCAGCGATTGGTGCTCCGAGGAGATTCGCGCGGCACCGCCCTGCAGGCAGAGGCGCACGGGATTGCGCGAGGGGGCGTCGGGCGGGGACAGCAGCCGGAGCACACGCTCGTGCGACTGCCCCAGCGCACGCGCGCGAGGCCAGCCGGTGAGCTCTTCCGCCCGCTCGTTCATCCCGACGACCAGGCCATGCTCGTCGGTCTCGATCACGCCTTCGCGCATCAGGGCCAGTCCGATGGCACTGTAGCCGGCTTGTCCGCCGCCCGTCGCGGCCAGGGTCGACTCGCCGCGCCGCTCGTGCAGTTCCGCCACGATGCAGCCGGCATCGGGCGCCGGCCGCGTCAGGACCAGCCGGTGCGGCCGCGTCAGGGATCCCAGTTGCAGGCGCACGTCCAGTTCGCTGCGGCTGTCCACCTGCAGCGTGGAGGCCGCCAGGATCGGGTCGCGGTCGCTGAAGTCGAACAACTCCTCCAGCTTGCGCCCCTGTGGCGGCAGTTCAGGCACGCCCAGCAGGGCCGACATGGCATCGTTGACGCAAAGAATGCGGCGATCGGTATCCAGCAGGGCGGCCGGCAGGGCCGACAGGCGAAAGGCCGACAGGAAGAAGGAACCCAGGCGCTCGGAGTAGCTGCCTGCGCCGCCCGCCAGCCGCAGTTCCCCCCGGTCACCGGCAGCGGCGGCCCGGACGAAGGCAGGGTTTCGGCTATGGGGCGGCATGGAACGGGGCGCGGGACTCCTGCAGGTCACAGGAGGATAGCTCAGTACGACGATGGACGGGCGCCCGAACCGGGGCCGCCGTCACAACCGCGGCAGAGATTCGGCCAGGACCGCGCGCACCCGGCCCATGCCGGTCTCGATGGACTGGTGGATTTCCGCGTGGATGTCCCCCAAACCCATGACGCCGGCGGCCCAGTTGACCGATACCGCCAGGCAGGCGTAGTCCAGCTTCAGTTCGCGCGCCAGCGCCGCCTCGGGCATGCCGGTCATGCCGACCATGTCGCAGCCGTCACGCTGCATGCGGCGGATCTCCGCGGAGGACTCCAGCCGCGGCCCCTGGGTGACGCCATGGATGCCGGCGCCCATCGCGACGCCGGCCCGGCCGGCGGCCTCGATGAGGGCTTGGCGCAGGCGCTCCGAGTAGGGCTCCGTGAATTCGACATGCTCCAGGCCCGAACCCTCGCGCCCGTCGGAGTAGGTGTGCTCGCGGCCCCAGGTGTAGTCGACGATGTCCTGCGGCACCGCCACGGCGCCCGGCTCGAACCAGGGCGCGATGGCGCCCACCGCCGCGATGGCGACGATGCTCTGCACCCCGGCCTCGCGCAGGGCCCAGAGGTTGGCGCGGTAGTTGATGGCATGCGGCGGCAGCTTGTGGCCCTCGCCATGGCGCGCCAGGAAGATCGCGCGGGTACCGTAGACCCGGCCCTCCAGCAGCGGCGCGCTGGGCGCGCCGTAGGGCGTGGTCAGCTCGATGCGGCGCTCGATTTCCAGGCCCGGCCACTGGTTCATGCCGGTACCGCCGATCACGGCGATCTTCGTCGTCATTTACATGCCTCGCACAGCATAGATGGCGGGCAGCTGCCGCCAGTATTCCTTGTAGTCCATGCCGCAGCCGAAGACATAGCGGTCCACCAGCTGCAGGCCGATGAACTCGGCGTGCGCTTCGGGCGCGCGCCGATCATGGATCTTCTCCGCCAGCACCGCCACCTTGAGGCTGGCCGGCCGGAACTCCGCCAGCGCCTTGCGGATGGCGACCAGCGTGTGGCCTTCGTCGAGGATGTCGTCGATCACCAGCACGTGGCGGCCCTTGAGCTCGCGGTCCGGCTGGCGCTTCCACAGCAGCCCCCCGCCGGCGGTGGCGCCGCGGTAGCGGGTGGCATGGAGGTAGTCGATCTCGAAGGCGAAATCGAGACGCTGGGTGATCTCCGAGGTGGCGTGCAGGCCGCCGATCATCACGCACAGGATCAGCGGATTCCTGCCGATGTACTCCTCGCGGATGCGCTCGGCCAGACGGTCATAGGCCAGGCGAACGGCTGCCGCGTCGTGCAGGCAGTCGGCCTCGGCGAGGACCTGGTTGGCGTGCTCGGCAGCGGCGTCGCTCACTTCGGCTCCTTGCGGTAGAGCTTCTTCAGGCGGTCGCTGCCGGCCTTGGAGGGCTTCACGTCCTTCAGGGCATCCAGCAGGGCAACGGCGGCGGCGCGGTCATTGCAGACCGGCAGCATGTCGCAGCCGGCCGCCAGCGCCAGGCGCGCGCGTTCCTCCATGCTGCCGACGGCGGCGGCTCCGTTCATCGACAGGTCGTCGCAGAACAGGGCGCCATCGAAGCCCAGTTCCTTGCGCAGGATGGTTTCGATCCACTTGACCGACAGCGAGGCCGGCGTCTGGTCGACGGCCGGGTAGCGGATGTGCGCCATCATCAGCGACTCCACACCCTCGTCGATGAGGCGCCTGAAGGGCACCAGGTCGGTCGCGCGGATTTCCTCCTCGCTGCGGCGGTCCACCGGCAGCTCCAGGTGCGAATCCGCCGCGACGGCGCCATGGCCGGGAAAGTGCTTGCCGGTGGCCGCCAGGCCCAGCTCGTTCAGGCCGCTGCGGAAGGCACTGGCCAGGCGCACGATGGTCTCGGTGTCCTGCGAGAAGGCGCGGTCGCCGATGATCGTGCTGACCCCGCAATCACGGTCCAGCACCGGGGCGAAGCACAGGTCGATGCCATAAGCCGAGAGCTCGCGGGCAATCGTCAACCCCTGCTCGCGCGCGTCCACGCAGGCGCGCTCGGCATCTTCGGTGAACAGCTTGCCGAGCGAACCCATCGCCGGGATGCGCGAGAAGCCCACGCGGAAACGCTGCACGCGCCCGCCTTCATGGTCCACTGCCAGCAGCAGGCGCGGCGACTTCTTGATGGCGAGGATGTCGTCGCAGAGCGCCTTGAGCTGCTCCGGATCCCGGTAGTTGCGCGTGAACAGGATGACGCCGCCAACCAGCGGGTGCGACAGCACCTCGCGGTCTTCGGCAGTCAGTTCCTGGCCGGGCACGTCGAGCATCAGCGGGCCGATGAGGGCGGATTTCTTACTCGTGGATTTCAACTTCGGTACCTGCGGGAACAAGATCGAACAGTTCGATGACGTCTTCATTGCGCATGCGCACGCAACCGTGCGAGCCGGGCTTGCCCAGCTCGGTCACCGGCGGCGTGCCATGCAGGTAGATGTAGCGGCGGAAGGTGTCGACGCAGCCCAGCCGGTTGCGGCCAGGCTCGCGGCCGCTGAGCCAGAGGATGCGGGTCAGCATCCAGTCGCGCTTGGGCTGGCGCTGGTGGCCTTCCGGGGTCCAGAACTCCCCGGTATGGCGGCGGGCCACGAAGACGGCATTGGCCGGCTTGCCGGCACCGATCTTGGCGCGCACGACGTGACGGCCGCGCGGGGTGCAGCCGCTGCCCTGGATCTCGCCGGGACCGTTGGCGCCGGTGGAGACGGCGTATTCCTTCAGCAAGCGTCCGCCGTCGAGCAGCCGCAGGCGCTGGCGCGTCAGGTCAATGTCGATCTTCATCGGGCCAGGTCCGCCAGGGATGCAGGGCAAGATGATGATTGTAGTAGCGCCGGTCCTCGGTCAACTCGCGGCCCAGCCAGGCGGGCCGCTCGAAGGGCTGGTCGATGCTGTCGAGTTCGATCTCCGCCACCACCAGGCCGGCGTTGTCGTTGATGAACTCGTCGACCTCCCAGGTCAGGCCGTCGATCTCGATGTAGTGGCGCGTCTTCTCCAGGCGCCCGATGCAAAGGTTGTCCAGCATCTCGCGCGCCTGCGCGGCGGGGATATCGTATTCGTACTCGGCGCGGGCGGCACCCACCACGGCGGCCTTGATGTTGAGCTTGGCGTCCTCGCCTTCCAGGCGCACGCGCACCGAGGCCTTGCCGCCCTCGCCCGCCAGGTAGCCCTGGCGCATGGCCAGCGAGCGATTCACCTGGGCGCGCCAGGCATCGCTTACCACACGGAACTTGCGCTCGATCTCCATCGCCATTTCAGAGCTCGAAGAGGGCCATGCTCTCGACATGGCTGGTATGCGGGAACATGTCCATCACGCCGGCCCGGGTCAGGCGGTAGCCGTACTCGTGCACCAGGGTGCCGGCATCGCGCGCGAGCGTGCCCGGGTGGCAGGATACGTAGACGATGCGCGAGGGCTTGCGGCCGGCCACCGCCGGCAGGATTTCCTTGGCGCCGGCACGCGGCGGATCCAGCAGCACCTTGTCGAAGGGCTGCTGCAGCCAGTCGACGCTCGCCTCGGTCCTGAACAGGTCGGCCTTCTCGAAGCGGATGCCGGTGATGCCGTTGCGCTCCGCGTTCTCGCGGGCGCGCTGCACCAGCTTGGCCTCGCCCTCGGCGGCGATCACGCGGGCACCGGCACGGGCCAGCGGCAGCGAGAAGTTGCCCAGGCCGCAGAACAGCTCCAGCACGCGCTCGCCCGGCTGGATCTCCAGCCAGTCGACGGCCTGGCGCACGGCCTGCTGGCTGATGCCGCCGTTGACCTGGATGAAGTCGGAGGGCTCGAAGCGCAGGCGCAGGTCGGACCCGTCGGGGGAGTACTCCAGCGGCGGCGCTGTGGGGTCCAGCGGCGTGATGGTGTCGGGGCCGCCGGACTGCAGGTAGACCTCGAAACCCTCGGCCTTGCCGAAGGCGGCGAGCTTCGCGCGGTCCTGTTCGGTCGGCGGCTGCAGCACGCGGAACACCAGGGCCACGTGCTCGCCGCAGGCCAGCTCGATCTGCGGCAGCTTGTCGGCGATGGAGAGCGTATCCATCACGCGGCCGATGTCGCGCAGCTTCAGGCCCACGCGCGGCTCCAGCACGGCGCAGGATTCCAGCATCGACATGAAATTGCTGTTGCGCTCCCGGAAGCCCACGCGCACGCCCCCCTTGGTCGGAAGGCGCTTGGCGCCCAGCCGTGCGCGGCGGCGATAACCCCAGACCGGCCCGCGGACCGGCGGCATCACCGCCTCCGGCATGACCTTGCCGATGCGCTGCAGCCCGTCGAGCATCTGCTTCTGCTTGAACTCGATCTGGCGGTCGGCGGCGAGATGCTGCATGGAACAGCCGCCGCAGGTGCCGAAGTGGGCGCAGCCCGGATCGACGCGGTCCGGCGAAGCGCGGTCCACGCGCGTCACCTGTCCCTCGTCGGCGTCGCGGGAGACCGCGGTGTAGCGGAACTGCACCAGCTCGCCCGGCAGGGCATCGGCGATGAAGGTGGCCTTGCCGTTGACGCGCGCGAAGCCGCGGCCTTCGTGGTCCAGGTCGATGATCTCGGCGGCGTGATCGCCGGCGGGGAGTTGCTTCTTGCGGTGTGCCATCAGACTCAGCCCGGGCTCCAGGCTTCCAGGAATTCTTTCCAGTGTGCCGCGGGACTGGCGCGCAGGAACTCGCGGACCTTCTCGATCTCCTGCGTCAGCCCCGGCTTGTCCAGCAGCCCGCGCATGAACTGGAAGCGCAGGTAGACCAGCCAGGTGTTGAGCACGTCGGTTTCGCAGTAGGCGCGGATGTCCGGCAGCTTGCCGGCACGGAAGGCGCCGAAGACCATCGACCCGTCCATGCCCAGCTTGCCGGGCAGGCCCAGCAGCAGGGCGATCTCGTGCAGCGGCGCATTCTGGCGGCCGGTGTACATCGCCAGCACGTCCATCAGGTCGGTATGGCGGAACTGATAGCGGCCGATGTAGTTGTCCCACTTCGCCTCGCGGTCGAAGTGCCCGGTATCCCAGTAGCGCGGCGCCTGCACGCCGTGGACCAGGGCCCGGTAGTGCAGCACCGGCAGGTCGAAGCCGCCGCCGTTCCAGGACACGATCACCGGCCGGTACTTTTCGATGCCGTCGAAGAAGCGCCGCACCAGTTCGGCCTCGTCGCTGGACTCCTCTCCCAGCGACCAGCAGCGGAAACCCTCGCCCTGGCGCAGCGCCACCGAGATGGCGACGATGCGCTGCAGGTGCGCCGGCTGGAAGTCCGTGCCCTTGGCGGCCAGGCGCAGCGTACTCATGGCCGCGGCCACCTCGCCGTCGTTCATGCCCTCCAGGCCATGGATGCGGCGGCCGCCCTCGAGGTCAGGGACGGTTTCGATGTCGAAGACCAGGACCGGGGGGGTCATGGGGACACCCGCGCGGTCAAGACGGAAACACGCCGGTGGAGATGTAGCGGTCGCCTCGGTCGCAGACGATGCTGACGACCACGGCATTCTCGACCTCGCGGCAGATCTGCAGGGCGGCCCACAGGGCGCCGCCGCTGCTGGGGCCGCAGAACAGTCCTTCGAGGCGCCCCATGTCGCGCATGGTGTCCTCCGCATTGGCCGCGCTGACCTCGATCACCCGGTCCACGCGGCTGCGGTCGAAGATCGTCGGCAGGTAGGCCTCGGGCCACTTGCGGATGCCGGGGATGGAACTCTCGCCGTCGGGCTGCACCCCGATCACCTGGATCGCCGGGTTCTTCTCCTTGAAGAAGCGCGAGCAGCCCATGATGGTGCCGGTGGTGCCCATCGACGAAACGAAGTGCGTGATGCGCCCGCCGGTGGCCTGCCAGATTTCCGGTGCCGTGCCCTCGTAGTGCGCGCGCGGGTTGTCCGGGTTGCCGAACTGGTCCAGCACCTTGCCCTTGCCGGCCGCCTGCATCTCCAGCGCCAGGTCGCGGGCGCCTTCCATGCCCTGCTGCTGGGTCACCAGGATCAGCTCGGCCCCGAAGGCCTTCATGACGGCCCGGCGCTCCACCGACAGGTGCTCCGGCATGATCAGCACCATGCGGTAGCCCTTCACCGCCGCCGCCATCGCCAGGGCGATGCCGGTATTGCCGGAGGTGGCCTCGATCAGGGTGTCGCCGGGCTTGATCTCGCCGCGCTCCTCGGCGCGCCGGATCATCGAATACGCCGGGCGGTCCTTGACCGAGCCGGCCGGGTTGTTGCCCTCCAGCTTCACCAGCAAGGTATTGTTGCCGGTACCGGGCATGCGCCGGAGCTGGGCAAGCGGGGTATTGCCGATAAAATCGGCGAGCGAGGGGAAGTTCATGGCGTCTATTCTAACCGCTGGGTCGACTGGATGAGGCTGCAGGCCCTGTGGCAGCAGCGTGTGGCCGGCTGGCCCTGGCTCCTGGCCCCGGGCGGGCTGGTCTGGGGCGCGGGATTCCTGCTGATCCGGGAGTCCCCGGTGGCGATAGCCCTCTGGCTGGGCCTGGGCGTCATCGGCCTGGCCCTGGCCCTGATCGCCAACCGCCGGCTGGGCCAGGCCCAGCGGGGCCAGCTGGACGTGCTGAAGCAGCTGGCCGCCGGCCGGGTGGAAACCCGCGCCGCCGCCGACCTGCCCGGCCTGTCGGGCGAACTGAGCCTGCAGATCAACCAGACCGGCCGCCTGCTGGCCCAGTACCGCGACCAGCTCGACCAGCAGGTCGGCCAGGCCACTACCCGCCTGCGCCAGGACCTGCAGCGGGTCCACGAGAAAAGCGAACTGCTGCGCCGCTCGCTGGCCGACAGCCAGGACTCCGCCCGGGCCCAGTCGGAGCTGTTCTCCAACCTGTCGCACGAGCTGCGCACCCCGCTGACCGCGATCCTGGGCTATGCCGACCTGCTGCGCCGCTCTGGCCTCAACGAGGAGCAGCGCCAGCAGCTCAACACCCTGGACAAGTCGGCGCGCGCGCTGCTGTCCATGATCAACGACCTGCTGGACTGGAGCCGCATCGAGGCCGGCCACCTGCGCCTGAACGAGGAGAACTTCGACCTTCAGGACACGGTGGAGGACACCACCGCCCTGCTGGCGCCGCTGGCCTACGAGAAGGTGCTGGAGCTGGTGCAGATCGTCTACCACGACGTGCCACAGAAGCTCGTGGGCGACGGCCCGCGCCTGCGTCAGATCCTGACCAACCTGATCTCCAACGCCATCAAGTTCACCGAGAACGGCGAGGTGGTGCTGCGCGTGATGCGCGAGAAGGAGGAAGGCGAGCGGCTATGGCTGCGCTTTGCGATCTCCGACACCGGCGTGGGCATCGCTCCCGAGCAGCAGCGGCGCCTGTTCCAGCCCTTCCACCAAGTGGGCCGCAGCACGCGCGGCGGCAGCGGCCTGGGCCTGTCGATCACGCGCCGCCTGGCCGAACTGATGGGTGGCCGCGTGGAGCTGGAAAGCACCCCGGGCAAGGGCTCCATCTTCAGCGCCGTGCTGCCCTTCCGCGGCACCGCCGAGAAGCCGGCGCCGCAGCCCCTGCAGGAGAAATCCGCCTGGCTGCACGAGGCCCACCCCATCGCCCGCCTGGCACTGACGCACTGGCTGGAGTTCTGGGGCATGCAGGTGCGCGCCTTCGACTCCGTGGAACGACTCAACGAGGCCCTGCTGCATTCCACGCGCCTGCCCGACGTCGCCATCGCCGGTCTCAAGGAGATCGAGGCCGACGAGCAATCGGTGATGGAGCTTTGCGGCCTCTGCCGGCAGCACCGCCCGCCGTTGCTGATCCTGGTGGCCTCCGCCTCGCTGGACGTGCACCAGACCGTGCGCGATGCCGGTGCCGCTGCCTGCCACGCCAAGTCGATCGGCCGGCGCCTGCTGCAGACCGAGCTGCTGCGCCTGATCTCGCCGCCGGAGGACAAGCAGGAACGGCCCTTGTCCGACAAGCTTGCCCTGGTAGCCGACAACAATCCGGTCAACCGCCGCTACATCGCCGCGCTCTGCACCGGCCTGGGCCTGGAGGTGGTGGAAGCCAACGACGGCCGCGAGGCGCTGACGCTGTGGCGCCGCAGCCCGGGAGACTACCTGCTGCTGGATGCGCACATGCCGGAGATGGACGGCCCGGCCTGCGCGCGCGAGGTGCGCAAGCTGGAAGCGGAGGGCAAGGCCGCCACGCGCAGCCGCATCCTGGCGATCAGCGCCTACCTGGAGCCGCACGAGCGCCGCGACTTCCTGGAAGCCGGTGCCGACGAGATCCTGCTCAAGCCCTTCGACGAGCGCCAGCTGCTGCGCGCCCTGGTCCCGGCCACGACCGCCGCCAGCGCGCCGGTCTCGACGATGCTGACCGAGGACCCGGACCTGCTGGCCCTGCTGCGCGAGGAACTGCCGCACCAGTTCGCCGCCCTGGAAACCGCCTGCGCCGTCAACGACCTGGACCTGGCGCGGGAGTCCGCCCACACGGTGCACGGCACCGCCGCCTTCTACCACCTCACCAGCCTGCGCCAGAGCACCGCCGCCCTGGAGCATAGCCTCAAGCGCGTCCAGGCCATCGCCGGCGATGCGCAAATCGCGGAGCAGCTGCATGCCGTGCGCACAGCGGTGGCGGAGACGCTGACGGCGATCGCGCGAAAGAGCGTGGCGACGAGGACGTGAAAAGACAGTGCTGAGTGCTGAGGACTGAGTGCCGAGTAACAGCAGGCGCCCTGGGGTCTTCGGCATGTAGGAGCCCGCTTGCTGGCGACCGTCGCCAGCAAGCGGGCTCCTACACTCAGCACTCAGCACTCAGCACTCAGCACTCAGCACTCAGCACTCAGCACTCAGCACTCAGCACTCAGCACTCAGCACTCAGCACTCAGCACTCAGCACTCAGCACTCAGCACTCAGCACTCAGCACTCAGCACTCAGCACTCAGCACTCAGCACTCAGCACTCAGCACTCAGCACTCAGCACTCAGCACTCAGCACTCAGCACTCAGCACTCAGCACTCAGCACTCAGCACTCAGCACTCAGCACTCAGCACTCAGCACTCAGCACTCAGCACTCAGCACTCAGCACTCAGCACTCAGCACTCAGCACTCAGCACTCAGCACTCAGCACTCAGCACTCAGCACTCAGCACTCAGCACTCAGCACTCAGCACTCAGCACTCAGCACTCAGCACTCAGCACTCAGCACTCAGCACTCAGCACTCAGCACTCAGCACTCAGCACTCAGCACTCAGCACTCAGCACTCAGCACTCAGCACTCAGCACTCAGCACTCAGCACTCAGCACTCAGCACTCAGCACTCAGCACTCAGCACTCAGCACTCAGCACTCAGCACTCAGCACTCAGCACTAGCGAAGCGTCCGCGCTTCCGTCATCGCCCGCTTCATCTCGGCGACCGCCGCCGGGAAACCCACGAACACCGATCGCGACACGATGCTGTGTCCGATGTTCAGCTCCTCGATCTCCGGGATGCGTGCGATGGCGCCGACGTTCTGCACCGTCAGCCCGTGTCCGGCATGCACCTCCAGCCCGGCCTTCTTCGCACTGCGTGCAAACTTCATGATGCGCTCCAGTTCCGCCGCCTGCTTGCTGCCGCGCGTATCGGCATAGCCGCCGGTGTGGATCTCGATCTGCGGCGCGCCGGCGGCCCGGGTCGCCTTCAGCTGCGCCGGGTCGGCGTCGATGAACAGGGCCACGACGATGCCTGCCTTCTCCAGCCGGCGGCAGGCATCCTTCACCGCCTCCAGCTGGCCGGCGACGTCCAGGCCGCCCTCGGTGGTCAGCTCCGCCCGCTTCTCCGGCACCAGGCAGACGTACTTCGGCCGCATCTGGCAGGCGAAGTCGATCATGAAGGGCGTGATCGCCATTTCCAGGTTCAGCGGCACCGGGCTGACACGCAGCAGGCGCTCGATGTCATGGTCCTGGATGTGCCGGCGATCCTCGCGCAGGTGCATGGTGATGCTGTCGGCGCCCGCGCTGGCGGCGACCAGGCTGGCTTCCACCGGGTCCGGGTAGGGCGTGCCCCGGGCCTGGCGCAGCGTGGCGACATGATCGACGTTGACGCCGAGACGGATGGCGGAAAGCTTGGAGGGCATGGTGGCAGCCGGCTGCAAGGAGGGCCGCATCATACCCTTGCGCGGAGCTGCCGCAGCAGCTTGGCAGTCTCCAGTTCGCGGCCGCCCAGCTGGCGACGCACCCGCTCGCGCATCAGGCGGCGCAGCTCCGTGCGCCATTCCCCCTCACCCGCGGGCTCCCCGTCGCGCAGGGCGATCAGGGCGCGGCCGGAGCAGTGCCCACGCGCGGAGGGCTGGAATCCTTCCTGTTCGCTGTAGAGATAGCGCAGAGCGGGGTCGATGTCCTCCGGGATATCCAGGCCGTAGCCGATGTCGGCCAGCAGGGCCTTCTCGAACAGGCGCAGCGCAAACTCGGCCTCCGCCCCCGGCAGGGCTGCCAGGGCCTCGCCGTAGGCGCGGTAGGCATCCGGATGCGGATCCTGGCGATGCAGCAGGCGCAGCAGCAGCTCGTTGAGATACCAGCCGTAGAACAGGCGCTCGCCCGCCAGTCCCGGAGGCGGGCCGTTGGCCTCGACTCCGGTCAGGGCTGCCAGTTCGCCGCGCTGGGTCCAGCTCAGGAG
Source organism: Solimonas fluminis (assembly GCF_002930645.1). GTDB lineage: Bacteria > Pseudomonadota > Gammaproteobacteria > Nevskiales > Nevskiaceae > Solimonas_A > Solimonas_A fluminis. Next base: position 599,687 of record NZ_PSNW01000001.1, read on the forward strand.
CAGGGGACGCAGGGGCTGCAGCAGGGCGCGATGGCGGGACTTCGCCCCCCGTGCGCCCTTGGCGACCAGGCCGATGCGGCCGTGCCGTTCGCTGAAGGCTTCGACCAGGAGGCTGGTTTCGCTGTAGGGCCTGGCGCTAAGCAGCCAGCAGGGTTCCAGCTGGACGCGCCCATGGTCCATGACGGCGCTGCCGGCCCTAGTCGGGCGTCAGTCCGAAGCGCTTGAGCATCTTCGGGTCGTCGCTCCAGTTCTCGCGGATCTTGCACCAGAGCTTCAGGAAGATCTTGCGCCCCAGCATGCGCTCCAGGTCGCGTCGCGCGGAACTGCCGATGGCCTTCAGCGTTTCGCCGGCTTCGCCGATCACGATCTTCTTCTGGCCTTCGCGCTCCACCCAGATCACGGCATGGATGCGATCGAGATTGCCCTCTCGCTTGTAGTCCTCGATCTCCACGGTGGTGGAGTACGGCAGCTCCTGGTGCAGCGTACGGATCAGCTTCTCGCGCACCACCTCGGCCACGGTGAAGCCCAGGTCGTTGCCGGTGACCATGTCCTCCGGGTAGAGGGGGTCGCCCTCGGGCAGGCGGCTGAACAACTCGTCGACCAGTCCCTTGAGGTTGGACTTCTTCAGGGCGGACAGGGGCACGATGAAGGCGAAGTCGCGCCGGGCTGCAAGCTTCTGCAGTTCCGGCAGCAGCTTTTCCTTGTCGTCGATGCGGTCGATCTTGTTGACCACCAGGCCCACCGGCACGGGCAGGCCCTCGAGGCGCTGCAGGACCGCCGCGTCCTCCTCGGTCCAGCGCCCCAGTTCCACCACGAACAGCACCAGGTCCATGTCGTGGATGGCACCGGCGGCCGCCTGGTTCATCACGCGGTTGAGCGCGCGGGTCTCCTTGCGGTGCAGGCCCGGGGTATCGACGAAGACAACCTGGCCGCGCTCGTCGTGCAGCACGCCCTGGATGCGGTGCCGCGTGGTCTGCGGCTTGTGGGAGACGATGCTCACCTTCTGGCCCACGAGGGCGTTCACGAGGGAGGATTTCCCCACGTTGGGACGCCCGATAACCGAAACCATTCCGCTACGCATGGATCTTGGCAATCATCAGTTCGGCCGCGCGCTGCTCGGCGCTGCGGCGGGAAGCCCCTTCGGACTCGGTGAAGGATTCGTTGTCGGGCAACAGGCAGCGCACGGCAAAGCGGCGCGCGTGCGGCGGACCGGATTCCGACAGGATCTCGTATCGCGGCAGGGGACGGCCATCGGCCTGCAGGGCCTCCTGCAGGCGGGTCTTGGGATCCTTGAGGGATTCGGCGTCCGGCAGGTCGGCCAGCAGGGGCGCATACAGGCGCTCGCAGACGGCACGCGCCGCCTCGAAGCCGCCATCGAGATAGACGGCGCCGATCACGGCCTCCACCGCATCGGCCAGGATCGAGTCGCGCCGGTAGCCGCCGGACTTCAGCTCGCTCTCGCCCAGCCGCAGCAGCTCGCCGAGCTGCAGGTCGCGCCCCAGCCGCGCCAGGGTTTCCTCGCGGACCAGGCTGGCACGCAGGCGCGACAGCGCTCCTTCCTCCGCCTTCGGCTGCAGCGAATACAGCCGCTCGCCGATCACGAAGTTCAGCAGGCCGTCGCCGAGGAACTCGAGCCGCTCGTTGTTGCCGTGCGCGTAGCTGCGGTGCGTCAGCGCCTGCTGCAGCAGAGCCGAATCTCGGAAGTTGTATCCAAGGCGTCGAGACAGTTCCATCAAGGGCTTATGTGAGGCTAGCCCGCAGAACTCGACATCTTCACCTCACCCTCGAAATGAATGACGATATAGATGTTGTAGAACAGCTTCTCACGTGCCTCATAATCGTAGACCAGAAAGCGACCGCCCTCACTGCGTTTGAGCTTGATGTCCTTTGGGTCTATGCGCGTGATGTCATCAATCGACCAATATCGCTCCAGGCCACGACGCATCGAATAGCCATTGTCATCTTTGCTGACATCGCCTTCAGTGGCGAACTTGTTCAATGCGCTAACAAGCTTGAACTGATTCATATAGATCGGGAAACACTTCGCGCCGACAATGGCTACAAAAGCGATGACCCCGAAAATGAACAGCAGGCCGAACCAGCCGATACCCTTCTGACGATGACGAGACTGCATGGGTTCCCTCCCCTTACCCGTGGATACCGCTATTTAATCACGGTTCCGATACGCGAGAAATCGACCCGCGTCCGGACGCTGTCCCAGCTCATCCAGATGAAAAACGCCTTGCCGACCAGGTTCTTCTCCGGCACGGTGCCCCAGACGCGGCTGTCCGAACTGCCGTCGCGGTTGTCACCCATGGCGAAGTACTGCCCCTCCGGCACGGTGAACTCGAAGTCATCCGAGGGACGGTCCGGGTCGACCAGGACATGGTGCCGGACGCCGGCTAGGTCTTCCGACAGGCGGTAGACCACCCCGGAGGCATGCGGCCCCTGCACCGGGAAGGCGCCGTCGGCCTCCTGGGACATCTCCTGGCCGTTCACCGTCAGGCGCTTTTCCTTGTAGGCGATATGGTCGCCCGGCAGTCCGATGATGCGCTTGATGTAGTCCTGGCGCGGATCCAGGGGATAGCGGAACACCACGATGTCGCCGCGCTGCGGCTCACCGTTGGCCAGGAACTTGGTATGGAAGGCCGGGTCCCGCAGGCCGTAGGCGAACTTGTTCACCAGGATGAAATCGCCCACCAGCAGGGTGGGAATCATCGACCCGGAGGGTATCCGGAAGGGCTCGGCGACGAAGGACCGCAACAGCAGCACGGCGGCGATCACCGGGAAGAAGGACTGGCAGAAGTCGACGATGGCATTGGGCGGCACGCCCTCGCCGCGGCGCGGCGCCAGCACCCACTTGTTCAGCGCCCAGCCGATGCCGGTCAGCAGGGTCGCCGCCGTCAGCAGCACCGCGAAATCGACGTGGAAATCCTGCATCGGCTTCTATCCTCGGGAGCTTACTTCTTCTTGTCCACGCCCAGCACGGCGAGGAAGGCTTCCTGCGGGATTTCCACGGAGCCCACCTGCTTCATGCGCTTCTTGCCTTCCTTCTGCTTTTCCAGGAGCTTGCGCTTGCGCGAGGCGTCGCCGCCGTAGCACTTGGCGGTCACGTCCTTGCGCAGCGCCTTGACCGTGCTGCGGGCGATGATCTTGGATCCTATCGCCGCCTGGATCGCGATATCGAACATCTGGCGATGGATGACGTCCTGCATCTTCTCGCAGAGATCGCGGCCGCGGTTGTAGGCGTTGTCCCGGTGCACGATGGTGGCCAGCGCGTCGACCTTGTCGCCGTTGACCAGCACGTCCAGGCGCACCAGGTCCGCGGCGCGGAACTCCAGGAAGTCGTACTCGAAGGACGCATAGCCGCGCGACACGCTCTTCAGCCGGTCGAAGAAGTCGAGCACGACCTCGGCCATCGGCATCTCCACCTCCAGCTGCACCTGGGAGCCGAGATAGCGCAGGTTGCGCTGCACGCCGCGCTTCTCCATGCAAAGCTGCATCACCGAGCCGACGTAGTCGGGCGGCATCAGCACGCGGGCGACGATGATCGGCTCGCGGATTTCGTCGATGTTGCCCGGCTCCGGCAGCTCGGCCGGGTTGTCGACCTTCTTCACCTCGCCCTGGGTGGTCAGCACCTCGTAGACCACCGAAGGCGCCGTGGTGATCAGGTTCAGGTTGTACTCGCGCTCCAGGCGCTCCTGCACGATCTCCATGTGCAGCATGCCCAGGAAGCCGATGCGGAAACCGAAACCCAGGGCCGTGGAGTTCTCGGGTTCGAACTGCAGCGCGGAATCGTTGAGGCGCAGCTTCTGCAGCGACTCGCGGAAGTCCTCGAAATCCTCGGCGTCGATCGGGAACATGCCGGCGAACACGCGCGGCTGCACCTGGCGGAAACCCGGCAGCTGTTCTCCGCAGGGCGCGCTGGCACGGGTCAGGGTATCGCCCACCGGGGCGCCGAAGATGTCCTTGATGCCGGCGATGATGAAGCCCACCTCGCCGGTTTCCAGCTTTTCCTTGAACACGCGCTTGGGCGTATGGACGCCCATCATCGTGATCTCGTAGTCCTTGCCGGTCGACATCACGCGGATCTTCTCGCCCTTGGCGATGGAACCGTTGACGATGCGCACCAGCGACACCACCCCCAGGTAGTTGTCGAACCAGGAATCGACGATCAGCGCCTGCAGGCGGCCATCCGGGTCGCCCTTGGGCGCCGGCAGCTGCGCCACCACCGCCTCCAGCACGGCCGGGACGTTGAGGCCGGTCTTGGCCGAGATGCGCAGGGCATCCACCGCGCTGATGCCGATGACCTGCTCGATCTCGTCGGCCACGCGGTCGGGTTCGGCGTTCTGCAGGTCCACCTTGTTCAGCACCGGCAGCACTTCCAGGTGCTGCTCCAGCGCGGTGTAGCAGTTGGCCACCGACTGCGCCTCGACGCCCTGCGAGGCATCCACCACCAGCAGCGCGCCCTCGCAGGCGAACAGCGAGCGCGACACCTCGTAGGAGAAGTCGACGTGACCCGGGGTGTCGATGATGTTGAACTGGTAGATCTCGCCGCTGGCGGCGCGATAGTGCAGCTGCACCGCCTGGGCCTTGATGGTGATGCCGCGCTCGCGCTCGATCGGGTTGTTGTCGAGGATCTGCTCCGTCATCTCGCGCAGTTCGAGACCACCGGTCAGCTGGATGAAGCGGTCGGCCAGCGTGGACTTGCCGTGGTCGATGTGCGCGATGATGCAGAAATTGCGGATGTTTTCTTGTTTCATGGGAATCTGCGGCCGGGGGCCGCCAGCGAGGCCGCGCAGTATATAGCGAGCGGGCCTAGAGGGCTTCGGCCACCCGCTCGGGGTCCAGGCGCCCCTCGCTCAGGACCCGGCCCGAGGCATCCAGCAGGACCGGGATGCGGAGGCCGTATTCCTGCCGCCATTCCGGGCGGGAGTCGACGTCGGCCCGCTCCAGCGCAAAGCGGCCGGGGCCGAACTCGGCCAGGAGGTCCTCCTCCAGTTCGTCGCAGAGACAGCAGCCGGGCCGCGACAGCAGCAGCAGAGGCAGGCCTTGGCGATGACTAGATGTCATCGCCTGCGCCGCCGATGGCCCGGCCATGGAGCATCTGGCACAGGCGGGAAGCGACTCGATGTCGCCTCCCGTTCAGCCCAAATGCCGGGCAGTGGGTAGATGGGCGAGCAACAGTCCCCCCATGGATGGCGCCCCTGCTCATGGCTTCTTCGACGGCGCAACCGCGGCTTCCGGCACGTCCATGGCCAGGAACAGCGGCGCGCCGCGGCGCTGCACCAGGACCGGCACGGTCTGCCCCGGGGTCAGGCGGCCGGCCACCTCGCGGTAGCGCGCCGGGCTGCCGATCTCCTGGCCGCTGATCTGCAGCAGCACGTCCCCGGCGCGCACGCCGGCGCGGGCCGCCGGGCCGTCGCGGGCCTCGGCCACCATCACGCCGCTGGCAGGGCCGCCCAACTGGGCATCCCGGCGCTCGGCATCGGTCAGGGGGCGCACCGTCAGGCCCAGGGCGTCGGTCGGTACCGGCGCCGCCGGAGGCGAGGGCTCGGGGGCATGCTTGCCCAGGCTGGGTTCGGCATCCGGCTGCAATACGCCGACGGCGACCTTGAGGCTCATCTGCTTGCCCTCGCGCAGCAGCTTCACCTCGGCGCTCTCGCCCGGGTCGGTGATGCCGACCATGGGCGGCAGGGCCGTCGAGCTGGCCAGTTCGACGCCGTTGTAGCTCAGGATGATGTCGCCGGCGCGCAGGCCGGCCTTCTCGGCCGGGCTGCCCGGCATCACGCGGGCCACCAGGGCGCCTTCGGGCTTGTCCATCTTCATGGAGATGGCCAGGTCGCGATCGACCTCCTGCACCACCACGCCGAGCCAGCCGCGCTTGACCCGGCCATGCTCCTTGAGCTGGCCGGCCACCTTGGCGGCCACGTCGATGGGGATCGAGAACGACAGGCCCTGGTACCCGCCCGACTGGGAATAGATCTGCGAGTTGACGCCCACCACCTCGCCCTTGAGGTTGAACAGGGGGCCGCCCGAATTGCCGGGATTGATGGCGACGTCGGTCTGGATGAAGGGCACGTACTGCTCGGTGATCAGGCTGCGGCCCTTGGCCGAAACGATCCCGGCGGTCACCGAATAATCGAAGCCGAATGGCGAGCCGATCGCCAGCACCCACTGGCCCGGGCGCAGCTTGCTGGCGTCGCCCAGCTTGACCGCCGGCAGATCCTTGGCCTCGATGCGCAGCAGCGCCAGGTCGCTGGCCTCGTCGCTGCCGACCACCTGGGCGGTGAACTGGCGCCGGTCCAGCAGGCGCACGATCACTTCCTTGGCGTCGCGCACCACGTGGTAGTTGGTGACGACATAGCCATCCTTCCACAGGATGAACCCGGAACCCAGCGACTGCGGCGTATTCTCCAGGGAGGGCTCGTCCTCGCTTTCCCCCTGGTGCTCCTCGAGGAAGCGCTTGAACCAGTCGGGCGCACCTTCGAGATTGTCCGGCTCGGCTTCGCCGTTGGGCAGCGCCGGGGCATCGGCGGGCAGTTCGGCCACCACGGTGCTGATGTTCACCACCGAGGGCGACACCTGCTCCACCAGGTCCGCGAAATCCGGCGCGCCAACGACCTCCGGCCCGCGCTGGCAGGCGGACAGCAGCACAACGACCGCAAGCGCGGTCAGCCGCAGGGAGGGGGCGGCAATACGCATCGAGGACTCCGGGCCGGACAGCCCAAAAAAGCGGGGCAACGCGAATTTCAAAGGAAAACCAGAGGAAATTCAAACTCCCGGCCCTGCGTCGTGCACGCCGGGGCGGGATGGCCGCAGCGATCAGGGCGCCGCGGCGGCGGCCTCGACCCGGGCGGCCGGCTTGGCCCCGTCGCCGATCATGCGGACGGTTTCCTGCGGCGCCTCGCCCACCACGGTCACGTGGAATCCCCCGACCATGCGGCGATAGGCATGGACCGTACCCATCTGGGACACGCTCTGGGCCTGTACGTTGCCCGGCGGCGCCGCCTTCATCGCACTGAACACCGAGATGGCCGACAGTCCGTCGGACAGCACCACGTGCTCCACCTGGCCCTGCCCGCCCGGCAGCGGACGCAGCTCCCGGAAGGCAACCCGGTAACCCGGCGGCAGGCGGTCCAGCCGCAGGCCTGCGTTGCCAGCAGCGGCCAGCCCCGTCTGCTGCGGCAGCGGCGGGTTCTCGATCATCTGCACCACCTGGCGGGTCTCGCCCGGCGGCAGCTGCGGACGGAAGGCGCTGTCGGGGATGCTGGACGGGAACTCGATCTCGGTGAACATCATCTGTTCCAGCACCGAGCCGTTGCGGCCGATCAGGCTGACCTTGAGCGGCACCGAACTCTGCTGGTCGGCCCAGATCTCATAGCCGTAGCGGAACTGGTCGCGCGGGGCGATGGCCAGGCCCTGGCAGTTGCGGCCGGCGACCCGGGCGGTGCCCAGGTCCTTGAACTCATAGACCTGCGAAATCTGCTGCAGGCGCTCGGCGCTCAGGGCCGGAAACAGCGCCTTGGGCGTCGGCAGGTTCATCGTGAGCTTGCGATCCTTGGGCAACAGGCAGATGACCTTGTTGTTTTCCTTCAGGATTTCACGGGGATCCCCGTTGAGGGACTGGACCCGCTCGTGCTCGGTGCCTTCCTTGAAGCGATGCGTCACGCGCATCGTCTCGAGCATGTCGTCACCCTGGTAGATGATCACGCCCTGGTAGTTGCTGTTGCGCGCCGCCTCCCCGATCCGCACCAGGAAGTCCGCCGGATCCGCCGCGAAGGCCGTGGGAGCCGCCGCCAGTGCCAGGGCCCCGAGGAAGGCGCGACCGCGCATCAGCGCTGCCCCTCCGCCTGCGGGCGGTAGACCGCGTTGTGCGCGGCGAAGCGGGCGTAGGACAAGGTGCCGCCCATGCCGCGGCTGGCCGCGGTATTGCTGTGCTCGATCAGGTAGTTGGACAGGTCGTCTTCCTGCAGCTGCTGGATCTCCGCGGCGCTGGCCGAAACCGCGCGCAGGCCCTGCGGGCGGGCCGTCGGCAGCGGCAGGGACACCGGAGCGGTCACGGCGGCCGGGGCAAACCCCGGGGCGGCCTCGCCACGCTCGGCGACCAGGGCCGCCTGCGGCATGGTCACCAATACCGCCACGGCACCGAAGGACGCCGCGGCGGCAAAGCCCGCCAAGGGCTTCCAGCGCGCCAGCACGGCACGGCGGCCGGAGCGGCGGCTGTCCAGGTCCACCAGCTTGTCGCTGGCCGGCAGGGGCGCCTCGTCCAGGCCGGCCATCACGCCGGCACAGATGCAGGGCTGTTCCTTGGCGACGCGGGTTCCCTCCCGGGCCTCCCGGGACAGGCACAGGCGGCTGTAGGCCTGCTTCATTCCGGGGTCACGATCCAGCTGGTCCAGCAGCCGGTCCAGCTCCTCCGGCGAGCACTCGCCGTCGAGCAGGGCGGAAAGGGTTTCTTCAGACATGGGCCAAGTACCTTGCTACCTGAATATAAGCTTAACCGCAGCCGCGGCAAAAAGTTCCGCGGAGCCCGACTAGAGATTTTGTTGCAGTGCGCATGGGGGCTACTCGATCAGCGGCTTGATGACCGCGTCGATCGCCTCGCGGGCGCGGAAGATGCGCGAACGGACCGTACCGATGGGGCAGTCCATGATCTCGGCGATTTCCTCGTAGGACAGCCCGTCCAGCTCGCGCAGGGTGATGGCCTTGCGCAGGTCCGGCGGCAGACCGGAGATCACCTCGGCGACCTTGTGCTTGATTTCCTCGGTCAGCAGCACGGCCTCGGGGGTATCGACATCGCTTAGATGCTCGGTATGCCCGTACAGTTCCGCGTCGGCGATGTCGATGTCGCTGCCCGCCGGCCGGCGCCCGCGGGATACCAGGTGGTTCTTGGCGGTATTGATGCCGATGCGATACAGCCAGGTGTAGAAGGCGCTGTTGCCCTTGAAGCCGTTGAGCGCCCGGAAGGCCTTGATGAAGGTTTCCTGGGCCACGTCGGGCGCGTCGGCGTCTCCGACCAGGCGGCTGACCAGCTGGATGATCTTGTACTGGTACTTGCGGACCAGCAGCTCGAAGGCGCGCTTGTCCCCCTTCTGCGCGCGAGCGACCAGCTGTTCGTCAAGTTGTTCTTCGCTCATTGCACATCAGGCTGCCGCGCCCGGCCTTTCGACAAGGGTGGCGCGAACGGCTAAGTTAGACCCCAAAATCAATGGCCGCCTGCCCGTTACGGCAAACACGGCGGTTTTCGACACGAATTCGCGATTCTAGCATCCCCCACATGTCCGATACGGAAGTCCTCATCCTCGGCAGCGGAGCCGCCGGCCTGTCGCTGGCCCTGCGCCTGGCCCAGGCCGGCCGCAAGGTCTGCGTCGTCTCCAAGAGCCAGCTCAGCTCCGGGTCCACCCTCTGGGCCCAGGGCGGCATCTCGGCCGTGCTGGACGCCGCCGACTCCCTGGAAAACCATGTCTCGGACACCCTGGTGGCCGGCGCCGGCCTCTGCGACGAAGCCGCCGTGCGCTTTACCGTGGAACGCGGCCCCGGCTGCATCCACTGGCTGCTCGAACAGGGCGTGCAGTTCACCCGCGACGAGGATGATCCCACGGGCCGCGGCCTGCACCTGACCCGAGAGGGCGGCCACTCGCACCGGCGCATCGTCCACGCCGCCGACGCCACCGGCCGGGCGGTGGAAACCACCCTCGCCTCCCTGGCGGCGGCCCATCCCAACATCACGGTGCGCGAGCGCAGCGTCGGCGTGGACCTGATCGTGGCCCCCGCCGAGAAGCGGGTGCTGGGCGCCTACCTGTTCGACCGCGACAGCGGCCGGGTCGAGGCGGTGGCCGCCAAGGCGGTGGCTCTGTGCACCGGCGGCGCCAACCAGGTCTACCTCTATTCCAGCAATCCCTTCGGCGCCTCCGGCGACGGCATCGCCATGGCCTGGCGCGCCGGCTGCCGCGTGTCGAACATGGAATTCATGCAGTTCCACCCGACCTGCCTGTACCACGAGGACTCGCGCAACTTCCTGATCAGCGAGGCCCTGCGCGGCGAAGGTGCCCTGCTGCGCCTGCCCAATGCGGACGGCAGCGCCGGCGAGCGCTTCATGCCGCGCTTCGACAGCCGCGGGGAACTGGCGCCGCGCGACATCGTCGCCCGCGCCATCGACCACGAAATGAAGCGCCTGGGCCTGCGCCATGTGCTGCTGGACATCACCCACAAGCCGCCCGAATTCATCAAGAGCCACTTCCCGAGCATCTACGCGCACTGCCTGGAACTGGGCCTGAACATCACCCGGGAGCCGATTCCGGTGGTGCCCTCGGCGCATTTCACCTGCGGCGGCGTCCTGACGGACCTGCGTGCGCGCACCGACGTCGACGGGCTCTACGCCATGGGCGAGGTCGCCTGCACCGGCCTGCACGGCGCCAACCGCCTGGCCTCCAACTCGATCCTGGAGTGCCTGGCCTTCGCCGCCGCGGCGGCGGACGACCTGCTGGCGACGCTGGACCAGCGCGCCATGCCGCAGGGACTCAAGGCCTGGGACGAAAGCCGCGTCACCGACTCCGACGAGGACGTGGTGGTTTCGCACAACTGGCTGGAACTGCGCACCTTCATGTGGGACTACGTCGGCATCGTGCGCACCACCAAGCGCCTGGAGCGCGCGCAGCACCGCATCGAGCTGCTGGCGCGGGAGATCCAGGAGTACTACGGCAACTACCGCATCAGCGCACACCTGCTGGAGCTGCGCAACCTGGTGGTCTGTGCCGACCTGATCGTACGCTCGGCGCTGTCGCGCAAGGAATCGCGCGGGCTGCACTACACGCTGGATTACCCGCATACGCTGGCGCGGGCGATGCCGACCATCCTGGACGGACGCAAGGCCGCCTGAGCATCGGCGGCAACGGCAGAGGCGCCCTGCCCGGCGCTTGTCCTGGCGCTAGCGCAGGGAACCAGTGTACTTGCCGAACGCCGGCGGATTCGCCGGCGCCTCGCCGCCCTCGGTTTTCGGGGGCGTGGCCGATGCCGCCACCATCGCGCGCGGACGCCCCATGATCACCTCTTCAAAACGGTCGGCCAGGCGCATCAGCTCGTCGTCGCCGCCCATGCGCGCCATGCGCACGATCTCGCGGGCGTACTCCATGTTCTGCGTCATCCACATCGCATCGGTAATGCGTCCGGTGCAATGCCGCAGCCGCACGTACAGACGTGTCGCCAGGGCCAGCTTGTCACCGTCGGTCATCGAAAACCCTCCTGTTCCAGGTGCGGCCGGCCTCATCCCGACCGGCGCACCCTCCCACAGACCTCCCTCCGCTCCCATGCCAGTCCCTGGCTTCAGACAATGCGTTCGCCGTGCAGCGCCAGGTCGAGGCCGGCCTGTTCCTCATCACCGTTCACGCGCAGCCCGAAGGTGAAGCGCAGCAGCAGCAGGATCGCGATGGTCATGCCGGCGCTGTAGAACAGCGTGGCGAAGGCACCTACCGCCTGGACCATCATGCTGGCCTCGGCACCGGAGATCGCCTTGCTGGAGAACACACCGGTGAGCAGGGCGCCGACCAGGCCGCCAACGCCATGGATGCCGAACACATCCAGCGAATCGTCGGCACCCAGCAGGCGCTTGAGGCCGGTGGCACCCCAGTAGCAGAGCAGGCCGGAGGCCGCGCCGATGGCCAGAGCGCCCGGGATTTCGACAAAGCCGGAGGCCGGGGTGATCGCCACCAGGCCGGCGACCGCGCCGGAGCAGGCACCGAGCAGCGAGGCGCGCTTGCGGATGATCCATTCCACCGCCATCCAGGTCAGTACGGCGGTGGCGGTGGCGACCTGGGTCACCAGCATCGCCATGCCGGCACGGCCGTCCGCGGCTACGGCGGAACCGGCGTTGAAGCCGAACCAGCCCACCCACAGCAGCGAGGCACCGATCAGGGTGAAGGCCAGGTTGTAGGGAATGAAGGGCTCGGTGCCATAGCCATTGCGGCGCCCCAGCATATAGGCGCAGGCCAGGCCTGCGGCGCCGGCGTTGATGTGCACCACGGTGCCGCCCGCGAAGTCCTGCGCGCCGAGCTTGGCCAGCCAGCCGTCCGGCGACCACACCCAATGGGCCACCGGTGCATACACCAGCAGCGACCAGGCGGCGACGAACAGCAGCATGGACCCGAACTTCATGCGCTCGGCGAAGGCGCCGGTGATCAGCGCCGGCGTGATGATCGCAAAGGTCAGCTGGTACATGATGAAGACCGACTCCGGGATCGTCGGCGCGATCGGGCTGACGCTCAGCTGTCCGGCTTCCTTCAGGTACTTCAGCCCGCCCAGGAACATCTGGTCGAAACCGCCGATGAAGGGCGACCCCGGCGAGAAGGCCAGGCTGTAGCCGGCCACGATCCAGATCACCGTGACCAGGGCCGTCACGGCGAAGCTCTGCAGCGTGGTGGCCAGGACGTTCTTCTTGCGCACCATGCCGGCATAGAACAGGGCCAGCCCGGGAATCGTCATCAGCAGCACCAGGGCGGTCGAGGCCAGCATCCAGGCCGTATCGCCGGCGCTGATCTGGTCGAAGGCCACCATGGTCGGTGCCGCCGCCGCGCTGCCGGCAAAGGCCAGCCCCGCCACCAGAACGAGGATCAACCCCATCCGGTCCCACCTGGAATTCAGAATCACGATTCGCTCCCTTTCCTGCCCGTACCCTCGACCGGTCCGGACCTCTGGGATTCGGCATGCACAGGGGATGCCAACTCGGGAAGGGCCATCTGCCGTCATCTCCGGCGAACGGCGCAAGCGACAAGGCCCGCGGAGCGGGCCTTGATTCACCTCGGGGAAACCGCGGAGCTGCCGGATCAGGCGCCCGCGGCGCAGGCAAAGGACATCAGGCGGGCGCGCAGGCGGCGCAGGGGATCGGCACCCAGCTCGTCGCCGAGCACCACTCGGGTGCGGCGACCGCCGGACTTGAGCCGGAAGTTCAGCACCATCAGCCGCGAGTGGACGCAGCTGTTGCCGAGCAGTTCGGCCTCGTCCTTGCGGCCGGCGCTGTCCACCACCAGCCACTGGCCGTCGGCCTGCCAGACCAGGCGCACCAGGGCACGGCGGCCGAAGCCGAAGGCGGCATGGCGGCGCAGCCAGATCCAGGACGCCCCGAAGGCGGCAATCAGCAGCAGCATCGGCCAGCCCGGCGACATCGCGGCCAGCAGCAGGCACAGCCCCAGCAGGTGCAGGACGAACAGGTAGCGGTGCGCCCGATAGGACGGCCGCAAGTTCAGGTCAGTGGTGGCGGCGAAGCTGTTCGACGACATCGGCGTAGATCTCGGGAGGCTGCTCGTAGCCCATCGACCAGGACCAGAGGTCCGGATCTTCGGTGGTCTGCAGCATCTGGATGAAAAGGGCACGCTCGGCCTCCGTGGCCGAGGGCCAGCGTTGCGCGTAATAGCGCTCCGTCAGGACGTCCAGTTCCTTCATGCCGCGGCGCAGCAGCCAGCGGAGCTTGCCTTCTTCCATCATCGGTCTGCCGTGGGACGGCCGGGTCGCTTAGACCCGGCGCTCCACCAGCATCTTCTTGGTTTCGGCGATCGCCTTGGCCGGGTTCAGACCCTTGGGGCAGGTCTTGGCGCAGTTCATGATCGTGTGGCAGCGGTACAGCTTGAACGGGTCTTCCAGCTCGTCCAGGCGCTGGCCGGTGGCCTCGTCGCGGCTGTCGGCCAGCCAGCGGTAGGCCTGCAGCAGGATCGCCGGGCCAAGGTAGCGGTCACCGTTCCACCAGTAGCTGGGGCAGCTGGTGGTGCAGCAGGCGCAGAGGATGCACTCGTAGAGGCCGTCGAGCTTGGCGCGGTCCTCTTCCGACTGCAGGCGCTCACGCGTCGGTGCCGGGGAGTCGGTCTTGAGCCAGGGCTCGATCGAGGCCAGCTGGGCGTAGAAGTGCGTCAGGTCCGGCACCAGGTCCTTCACCACCGGCATGTGCGGCAGCGGGTAGATGACGACCTCGCCCTTCACTTCCTCGCAGGTCTTGGTGCAGGCCAGCGTGTTGGTGCCGTCGATGTTCATCGCGCAGCTGCCGCAGATGCCCTCGCGGCAGGAACGGCGGAAGGTCAGCGTGGCGTCGGTCTCGTTCTTGATCTTGATCAGCGCGTCCAGAATCATCGGGCCGCAGCTGGCCATGTCCACCTCGTAGGTGTCCATGCGCGGGTTGGCGCCGCTATCCGGGTCGTAGCGGTAGATCTTGAAGTTGCGGACCTTCTTCGAGCCTTCCGGAGCCTTGTGGTGCTTGCCGGCGGACTTGTCGAGCTTGGAATTCTGCGGGAGCGTGAACTGTGCCATGACGTGGAATCCTTGCGATCAGTACTTGCGGGCAACGGGCGGGATGTGTTCCACGTCGTTGTCCAGCGGCTGCATGTGCACGGGGCGGTAGTCGATCTTCACCTGCTTGTCGGAGGTGCGCCAGGCGACCGTGTGCTTCATCCAGTTGCCGTCGTCGCGGTCCTTGATGTCGTCGCGGGCGTGGGCGCCGCGCGACTCCTTGCGGTTCTCGGCGCCGACGATGGTCAGCAGCGCCTGGCCCAGCAGGTTGTCCAGTTCCAGGGTCTCGCAGAGGTCCGAGTTCCAGATCATGGAGCGGTCGGAAACCTTCACGTCCTGCGTGAAGTTGTCGATCACGCCGTTGAGCTTGGTGATGCCTTCCTGCATCAGCGGGCCGTCGCGGAACACCGCGCAGTGCTTCTGCATGGTCTTCTGCATGTCCAGGCGGATCTTGGCGGTGGGCGTACCGCCCTTGGCGTTGCGGAAGCCGTCGAGGCGGGCCAGGGCCTTTTCCTCGGAGGCGCCGCTGATCTTGCGGTGCGGGGTGCCCGGCTTGACCAGCTTGGCGGCCTGGATGGCGGCGGCGCGGCCGAACACCACCAGGTCGAGCAGCGAGTTGGAGCCCAGGCGGTTGGCGCCGTGCACCGACACGCAGGCGGCTTCGCCCACGGCCATGATGCCCGGCACCACGGAATCCGGGTTGCCGTTCTTCAGCGTCACCACTTCACCGGTATACAGCGTCGGGATGCCACCCATGTTGTAGTGCACCGTCGGCACGACCGGGATCGGCTCCTTGGTGACGTCCACGCCGGCGAAGATCTTGGCCGACTCGGAGATGCCCGGCAGGCGCTGGTGCAGGACCTCGGGACCGAGATGCTCCAGGTGCAGGTGGATGTGGTCGGCCTCGGCACCGACGCCGCGGCCTTCGCGGATCTCGGTGGCCATGGCGCGACTCACCATGTCGCGCGGCGCCAGGTCCTTCACGGACGGCGCGTAGCGCTCCATGAAGCGCTCGCCCTTCTGGTTGGTGAGGTAGCCGCCTTCGCCACGCGCACCCTCGGTGATGAGGCAGCCCGAGCCGTAGATGCCGGTCGGGTGGAACTGCACGAACTCCAGGTCCTGCAGCGGCAGGCCGGCGCGCAGCACCATGGCATTGCCGTCGCCCGTGCAGGTATGAGCCGAGGTGGCGGAGAAGTAGGCGCGGCCATAGCCACCGGTGGCCAGGATGGTCTGGTGGGCGCGGAAGCGGTGCAGCTTGCCGGTGGCCAGCTCCCAGGCGAGGACGCCATGGCAGGAGCCGTCCTCGTCCATCAGCAGGTCCAGCGCGAAGAACTCGATGAAGAACTGCGCGCGGCACTTGAGGCTCTGCTGGTACAGCGTGTGCAGCATGGCGTGGCCGGTGCGGTCGGCGGCGGCGCAGGTGCGCTGGGCCGGCGGGCCCTTGCCGAACTCGGTGGTCATGCCACCGAACGGACGCTGGTAGATCTTGCCTTCCTTGGTGCGAGAGAACGGCACGCCGTAGTGCTCGAGCTCGATGATCGCGGGGATGGCCTCGCGGGTCATGTACTCGATGGCGTCCTGGTCGCCGAGCCAGTCGGAGCCCTTCACGGTGTCGTAGAAGTGCCAGCGCCAGTCATCCTTGCCCATGTTGGACAGCGCGGCGGAGATGCCGCCCTGCGCCGCGACGGTATGCGAGCGCGTGGGGAACAGCTTGGTGATGTTGGCGGTCTTCAGGCCGGCCTCGGCCAGGCCCAGCGTCGCGCGCAGGCCGGCTCCGCCGGCACCCACGACGATGGCATCGTATTCGTGATGAACGATTTCGTATGCGGACATTCTTCTTATCCCGGAAACTTAGGCTCGTGTCACAGCGCGACGCGCAGGACGGCGTAGACGCTGGCGGCGGCGACGACGGCGTGGAGGAACTTCTGGCCCATCAGCGACAGCAGCTTGAGGCCCTCGTGGTGCACGTAGTCCTCGATCACCACCTGCACGCCCAGGGCGGAGTGGTAGAGCATGGTGAGGATGAACAGCACCAGGGTGATGGCGACGCTGGGCGCGGAGACCCAATGGCGCACCGCGTGGTAGTCGCCGCCGGCCAGGTTGGCCACGGAGAACACGAACCACAGCGTCAGCGGGATCAGGGCTACCGCGGAAACGCGCTGCACCCAGAAATGATGGACGCCGTCCTTGGCGGAACCGAGGCCGCGCGCGCGGCTCAGGGGGGAACGCAGGCTCATCGGGGGCTCCGTCAGAGGAAGTAGGCGACGGCCCAGGCGGCGGCCGTCAGCAGCAGGGAGGCGGCGACCACGGCGTAGCCGGTCTTCTCGGCGGTCTTGATGTCAAAGCCCCAGCCGATGTCCCAGAACAGGTGGCGAATGCCGTTGCCCAGGTGGTACATCAGGGCCCAGCTCCAGCCGAACAGCAAGATTTGGCCGTACCAGGCGGTCAGGTGCCTGGCGAAGTCGGCGTAGACCACCGGGCCCAGCGCCAGGGCGATCAGCCAGGCCGCCACCAGCAGGGTGCCGACGCTCAGACCGACGCCGGTCACGCGGTGGATGATCGAGAGCAGGGAGGTCCACTGGAAGCGGTAATACTGCCCCAGCATGAAGGGGGACAGCGGGCGATTGTCGGCGGGCGTTTTCGTGGTCATTCCGGCTCCCATATCCGGGACGTGAACTTCAGGGGGAATTCAGAAGTCGATACAGCGCCCGTTCTTTTCCCAGTCGCCATAGCGGGTCGGATCGGGACCGTCGCTGCGGCCACCCACCTCGGGTGCCGGCTCGGGTTCCGCTTCCGCCGCAGGCTGCGTCTTCTCCAGCAGTTCCGCGAGGGAAACCACTTCATCCGGCTTGGATGCACCGGCAGTATTTGGATCGGGCGAATGCGACACGGAAAATTCTGGGCTGCAAAGCCCTGATAGTGTGACAAACTTCTCTTGTGCATCGCAACGTGAAATTCCTGTGAACGCTCGTATCCCGCTTGATGAACTCGTGTACGTCCGCGCGCAAGGTGCGGATGCAGAAAGCTTTTTGCAGGGCCAGCTGAGCAATGACACGCGCCTGGTGAATGAGAACCGTGCGCAGCTTTCGTCCTACAGCAACCCCAAGGGACGCATGCTGGCGGTGCTGACGCTGTTCCGGCACGGGGGCGATATCGTGCTGGAACTGCATCGCAGCGTCGCCGAATCGACGCTCAAGCGCCTGCGCATGTTCGTGCTGCGTTCCAAGGTCAGCCTGCAGGACTGCACGGCCGAATTGCCGGCCACCGGCCTGATCGGCGACGAAGGCGCGCGCCGGCTGGAGGCCCTGGGCCTGCCGCTGCCCCAGGAGCCGATGCAGAGCGCGGCCAGGGACGGCGTCACCGTGATCCGGCGCCTGGGCAGCACGCCGCGCTGGTCGGTCCACGGCGAGGTCCCCGGCCTGGCCGCCCTGCCCCCGATCGGCTTCGAGGCCTGGCGCCGGGCCGACCTGCTGGCCGGCGTGCCGACGGTCTACGCCGAGAGCCGCGAGATGTTCGTGCCGCAGATGGCCAACATCGACCTGCTGGGCGGCATCAGCTTCAGCAAGGGCTGCTATACCGGGCAGGAGATCGTGGCGCGCCTGCATTATCTCGGCCAGCTCAAGCGCCGCATGTTCCTGCTGCGCGCGCCGGTCGATGCGCGGCCGGGCATGGCGGTCTATGACGCCGCCGGCGACGGCCAGGCCGTGGGCGAGGTGGTGGATGCGGTGGCCGACGGCGATGCCACGCTGCTGACGGCGGTGCTGCAGCTGAGCCATGCCGGCTCGGACGGCTTGGCGCTGGCGGCGATCGACGGCCCGCGGCTGGGCCCGGCGCAGGCGCTGGCGCCTGCCGGTGAAAAAGACACCCCCTGACCAGGGTGGCCAAACGGCAGCTTTGGCCCGTCGGGAGCCCTCGCAGGACCGGGGCGCTCCGATATAGTGCAGGCAACCGAAGGGGGAGACCTTCCATGCGCCTGTCCGCCGTCTGCCTTGCCCTCAGCCTGGGCTTCACCAGCTTCGCCGCGCCAGCGGCGCTCAGCCTGGGCGACGTTCCCTTGCAACTGCTCCCCGCCGGCCTGCGCATGGACACCGCCGAGGTGCTGCGCAGCGCTCCGCTGTCCTTCGCCACCGGCGTGCCGATGTCGCTGTCCGAGCAGGACGGTGCCTGGGACGAACCCCAGCCGGGCACCGCGCGCTGGCGCCTGCGCCTGGGTTCCGACGGCGCCCTGAACCTCAGCGCCCGGCTGGAACAGCTGCAATTGCCCGCGGGCGGAGAGATCTGGCTGTCTTCCGCCGACGGCCGCGACGTCCAGGGCCCCTTCCGCGGTGACGGCGAACTGCTGTTGCCGATCGTGCGTGACGACGAGGCGGTGCTGGAGGCGCGCATGCCGGCCGCCGGCCGCGACGCGTTCCGGCTGCGCGTTGCCGAGGCCTTCCATGGTTTCCGTCCGCTGGGCAGCGCCAGCCTGCCGGCCAAGGGGGCCATCGGCGATTCCCAGGGCAACTGCCACATTGACGTGGCCTGCTCCGATGGCAACGGCTGGCGCGACCAGATCCGCTCCACGGTCGTGTACACGCGCGTCAACCGCCTGCTGGTGGGCTCGACGCTGGTCACCTGTTCCGGAGCCATGGTCAACAACACCGCCCAGAACGACCGGGCGCTGGTGCTGACGGCGAACCACTGCGGCATCACCTCCTCGACCCGCATGTCGGATGTCACGGTGTACTTCAACGTGCAGAAGTCCAGCTGCGGCAGCAGCGCCGACGGGCCGATCAACCAGAACATCCGCGGCGGGCTGTTCCTGGCGCGCGACAGCGAGTCCGACTTCACGCTGTTCGAACTGGCCTCCAGGCCTCCGTCCTCCTATGGCGTCCACTACAGCGGCTGGGACGCGCGCGGCGGCGTCGCGGCGCGATCCGGCGTCGGCATCCATCACCCGGGCGGCGACGACAAGAAGATCAGTACCTACAGCAGCAGCCTGCAGTCGATCGAGAATGCCCAGATCGATACCTTCCGGGTCGACGGCTGGCAGGTGCGCTGGGCCCGTGGCGTGACCGAGCAGGGCTCCTCCGGCAGCGGGCTGTGGAACCAGGACCGCCGGCTGGTGGGCACGCTGTCGGGCGGCTCGTCGAGCTGCAGCAATCCGGGCGGCAGCGACATCTACGCCCGCTTCGAGCGCGGCTGGACGGCCAACAGCGCCAGCAGCGGCCAGCTCAAGGCGCACCTGGACCCGACCGGCAGCGGCGCGCTGACGCTGGACGGCAAGGACGCGGGCGGCTCGCCGGGCGCGGTCGGCAGCACCTCCGGCAGCGGCTCCGGCGGGGGGGGCGGGGGCGGCGGTGCAGCGGGATGGCCGATGCTGCTGGCGGGCCTGGTACTGGCGGCCCTGCGCCGGCCTACAAACTGATACGAACCGCTTCACAGACACGGCCGGGGACGCCGCTATAGTGCGGTCCTGTCCCCTGCCCGCCGCTCCCGATGAACCTGCCCCGCTACGCCCTGCTGCTGAGCCTGCTGCCCGGCCTTGCGGCCGCCGCGGACTATCCGCGCCATGCCCTGCCGGCCAGCCAGGTGCAGGAGGCGGTCGAAGCATCCAAGGACGAGCCCCTGCGCTACGCGGTGGCCCAGGCCATCAACCTCCATACGCCGGATGGCGACTGGGACAACCCCGCCGCGGACATCGCGCGCTGGCGCCTCGGCATCGAGTCCGAGGGCGCCGAGTCGCTGGCGTTGCGCCTGGAGGACCTGCGCCTGCCGGCCGGCAGCGAGTTGCGCTGGATCGGCGAGGACAGCGGTGACGTGCAGGGCCCGTTCGGCGCCACCGACGCCGGCACGCTGTGGCTGCCGGTGGTGCGCGGCAGCCGGGCTCTGCTCGAATTGCGGCTGCCGGCCGCGCTGAAGGACCAGTTCGGTCTGCGCATCGCGGAGGCGCAGCATGGCTACGAGGGCTTCCGGCAGGCGACGACCGCCAAGGGACAGTTCGGCCGCTCCAGCAGCTGCAATGTCGATGTCGCCTGCCCCGCCGCGAACGGCTGGCGCACGCAGGTCCGCTCGGTGGTGCTGCTGACCATCAACAACAGTGCGGTCTGCAGCGGCACCCTGGTCAACAGCACCGGCAACACCGGCAGCAGCCAGACTCCCTACATCCTGACGGCGAATCATTGCGGCTTCGACCAGGTTACGCCGTCCAGCATCCGCGCCTACTTCAACGTCGATCGCGGCGGCTGCGGCAGCGGGGCGGACGGCTCCATCAGCCAGAACGTCACCGTGGCCGAAGTGGTGGCCCGCAGCACCACCTCGGACTTCGCGCTGCTGCGGCTGAACGGCAGCGTGGCGGGCTTCAACGTCTACTTCGCCGGCTGGGATGCCAACGGCGCCACCCCGGCCTCGGGCGTGGCGATCCATCATCCCGCGGGGGACGACAAGAAGATCAGCTTCTACGGCAATGACACCACCAAGGTGGACAACGTCCAGATCGGCAGCGACAGCAGGAAATTCACCGTCGATGCCTGGAAGGTCTTCTGGAATCTCGGGACCACCCAGCCGGGCTCCTCGGGCTCGGCCCTGTGGAACCAGGACGGGCGCGTCATCGGCACCCTGTCCGGCGGCGGTGCCGCCTGCAGCAACGGCGCACCCAACGGCCAGCCGGACTACTTCGGCCGCCTCGAACTGGCCTGGAGCGGCACCGACAAGGCGCTGGGCAGCTCGCTGCAGCCCTACCTGGCGCCGGGCGACACCAGCATCCGCAGCCTCGGCGGCTTGGACCTGGGCACCAATCCACCTCCCGCTACGGACGGTCCTCCTGTCGACGAGGAAGAAGAGGATGACGGCGGTGGCGGCGGGGCCCTGCCCGCCTCGCTGCTGGCCGGCCTGGCCGCCCTGCTCGTGCTGCGCCGCGCGCGGCGTCTCAGACCGTAGCGGCGCGGCGACCGGCCTCTCGCCCGAAGAAGCTGGCGTCCGCCAGCGACATCCCGGAACTGTAGCCCGCGCCCCAGCGCGGCAGGCCGCAGGCCGTGCGGCCTGCCGCATACAGGCCGGCGATGGGCCTGCGCGAGGCATCCAGTACCTCGCCCGTCGGCAAGGTATCGAGCCCGCCGAGCGTGAAGCTGAACCAGGCGGCGTGGTCGATGCGGCAGTCCAGGGCGACAAAGGGACCCTGGGTCAGCGGCCTCAGCCACTTGGCCGCCTTGCGGAACAGCGGGTCCTGCCCTCGTGCGGCATGGCGGTTGTACAACTCCACCGTGGACACCAGCGCGCCTTCGGGCAGGTCCAGTTCGCGTTCCACCTCCTGCCAGCTGTCGCCGGTGGCACCGATGGTGATCTTCGCGAACTGGCCGAACTCGGGCTCTGCGAAGATTTCATGGTCCAGCAGCAGCCAGAAGCGGTCGCCGGCCTGCTGCAGGGCATGCTGCGCAACGCGGCCGTGGTAGCAATCCTCGTTGATGAAACGCTGGCCTCGCGCGTTGATGAAGATGCCCTTGATCAGCTGCTCGGGCGGATACCAGGGCAGCGTCACGAAGCCCTGGTCCATATGGATCGCATGGCCGCCCACGCTCTGCCCGAGAAGGATGCCGGAACCGTCGTCGACCGTGCCGATGGGCATGTTGGCGCGCATCAGTTGCGGCGCATGCTGCCGCATCAGCTCCTGGTTCATGACGAAGCCGCCGGCGC
This sequence comes from Solimonas fluminis, assembly GCF_002930645.1. Lineage (GTDB taxonomy): Bacteria > Pseudomonadota > Gammaproteobacteria > Nevskiales > Nevskiaceae > Solimonas_A > Solimonas_A fluminis. The sequence goes on from NZ_PSNW01000001.1 coordinate 621,629, forward strand.
AGAGCACCACGCCGCGCGATGCGCGCAGGAAGCTGTCCTGCCCGTCGCGGCGCAGCACCAGGCCCTGCACGCGGCCGGACTCCTCCGCGATCAGCGCCACCGCGCGCGTGTCGTAGCGGACGTCGATGGCGGACTCGGCAACACGCTCCGCCAGCCGGTCCATCAGGTAGCGGCCGCCGCCCAGGCCCATCCATTGCGGCGTGTGGCCGCGCGGACAGGGCTTGGCCTGCTCGACGAAGGGCCAGGCCTCCTCGCTGCCGCTCCAGATCAGGCAGTCGTCGGTGAACGGCTCGACGATGCGCTGCGGGATGAAGCTGTTCTTGTAGACCAGGCCCTGCGCCTGCATCCACTCGAAGTGCGACAGGCTGTTGTCGGCGTAGAGGCGCACCTTGGCGGCGTCGGCATCGGGGCCGCCTGCCATCAGCAGGTAGCGGTACAGGTCCTCGGTGTGGTCCTGGAAGCCGGCGGCGCGCTGCTGCGGCGTGCCGCCGCTGCCGCCGACGTACATCTCGCCGCCGGACAGGGCCGAGGTGCCGCCGCTGCCGGAGGTCGCTTCGATCAGCGCGACCCTGGCACCCGAGCGCACCGCCTCCAGCGCGGCGCAGGCGCCGGCGGCGCCGAAGCCCACCACCGCGACGTCGGTTTCGAGGTCCCAGCGCGGCACCTCGGCGACACGGCAGGGACGGGTGCGGGAATAGACAGGCTCGGACACGGCATTCTCCTCGGGTGGCCTTGGACGGCTCTATCCGCAAGATAGGCGTTGCCGGGCGGCGCTCCCTCCTCCGGGTGGAGGAGAATTCAAGGCACGGAACACTCCCGGTCCCGCCAGACTCATGAACCCGTCATGCCGGCTTTCGCCGGTATGACGACCCAAGAGCCCAGACCGGAAAAGCTAGCCAAACATCTTCCTGAACTCCGCCTCGTCGGCCTCGATGGCGCTGCGCAGCGCCGCCAGCCCCGGTGCCCGGGCACGCAGCTTGGTCGCGGCGAAGGCAGGGCGGTTGAGCTTGAGCAGGCCTGCGGCGGCGGCCCTCGCCTCGCTCAGCAACTGATCCTGCGGCACGACGCGATCGAGGAAACCCGCTTCCACGGCGCCGGCCGGGCTGAAGATTTCCGCATGGGTCACGGCGCGGCCGAAATGCGTGACGGCCAGGCGCATGCGGCAGATTTCCGTGGCGGCGTAGGGCATCGTCAGGCCGATGGCCACCTCGTTGGCGCCGATCTTGAAGCTGCCCTCCGCGCCGAGGCGCAGGTCGCCGCTGAGCAGCAGGAAGGAAGCCATGGCCAGCGCATGGCCACCCGCGGCGACCACCACGGGGCGCGGGAACTTCAGCAGGCGCTCGGCGACGAGGAAGCCACCGATGACCAGTTCGCGCACCGGCGAGCCGCCCGCGCCCATCACGGCCAGATCGAAGCCGCCGGAGAACATTCCCTCGCGGCCGGTGAGCACCACCGCCGCGCGATCGGCATCCGCGCGATCCAGCGCGGCATTGAGCGCGACCAGCATCGCCGGCGAGATCGCATTGCCCTTGCCGTTGTTCATCGTCAGCGTGGCGATGCCGTCCTGCAGCTCGTAGCGGACCAGTTCGTCCATGGTGAAGCCTCCATCAAGAGAAAAGTGATGGCCGACCTTAGGCACAGGTCGGGGGCGCCCACAATGGCCGCGGCCAGGATAATTCGGATTGCCACCGTATGGTGGCTGTGGGCAACGCGCCGGAACAGCACCGGAAGGCGCAGATTTTCCGGAGGAATTTCAGGGCTATCGATGCCTGCGCGGCAACGGCGGCGGCTACCCGGCCTGTAGCGCCCGCTGCAGCAATACCAGCCGCAGGTCGAATTCCACCTGGTGGTAGTCCGGCAGCATGTGCCGGCAGAGCTGGTAGAAAGCCTTGTTGTGGTCGCGCTCGCGCAGGTGCGCCAGTTCGTGCACCACCACCATCTCCAGGAATTCCGGCGCCAGTTCCTTGAACAGGCCGGAGACGCGGATCTCCGCCTTGGCCTTGAGCTTGGCACCCTGCACGCGCGAGACCGCTGTGTGCAGGCCCAGCACGTTCTGCAGCACGTCCATCTTGTTCTGGAACTGGACCTTGTGCAGCGGCGGCGCGCTGCGCATGTGCGCCTGCTTCAGCTCCTGCACGTATTCGTGCAGTGCGCCGTCGCTCTGGATCTGGTGGCCGCCGGGATAGCGCCGCCGCAGGTGTTCCTCCAGCCGTCCCTGCTCGACCAAGCCGCGGACCTGGGCCTGGAGATGGTCGGGATAGGCACCGAGGTAGCGGCGCAGGAGGGTGTCCGTGGACATTCCGCTCAGGCGGACCGCACCCGGATGCGCAGGCCCTCGCAGACCACCACCTGGCCAGTGCGGATCTTGGCGGTCTTGCGGCTCTCGGGCTGGCCATCGACGGTGACCAGGCCGTCGGCCACCAGCTGCTTGCCGGCGCCCCCGGAATCGCAGGCTCCTGCCAGCTTGAGCAATTGGTTCAGTTCGACGTACTCACGGTCCAGATCGAAATCGACGGTCTTCATGCCCGTCATTCTAGGTCCTGCACAAGTTCTGCACGAAATTCCGCCGCTCTTGCATGACTGCGCCACGGCCCGCGCACAGCCCCGGCCCAGACTCTGTTTCCAGCAGCGGTCCCCTCCGGGCCGCCGCTGCGGCGGCCGGGGTGGCCGCTTCCCGGTCCGGGCTTTCAGGGAGCAGGGTCATGCAGGAACCGATTCAGGAAGATGCGCAGTCAGAGCCTCCGGCTCATCGGCCGGACTGGCGGGAAAGGCTCGGCGGAGCGGCGGAAACCGCCGCCGGCGGCGCATGGCGGGTGCGCGGGCGGCTGTTCGCGCTCGGCCTGGTCGCCGCCGCCGTCTATGGCGGCTACCGCCATCCTCCGGTACAGACCGTCGAGTCCGGCGAGATCGCCATGCGCAGCAACCGCGTCACCGGGGGACAGGCGGCCTTTGCCTCGGGCCCCGTGATGGTGGTGCCGGGCCTGCACGAGCTGCAGCGCTACTCGCTGCGCGACCGCGTGCTGCGTCCCACCGAAAGCGCCCGCGCCGACGGCGCTGCACCGTTCCAGTCCAGGGAAGGGCTGTCGCTGGGCGTCGACCTGAGCCTGCGCTATGCCCTGGACCCGAAGCGCGTTGCCGAGATCGCGCGCCAGCTGCCGGCCGACATCGACCATGACGTGGTGCAGCCGGCCCTGCATGGCGTGATCTACCGCATCTTCACGGCCTACACCGTCAAGGAAATCTTCTCCAGCAAGCGTGCCGAGATCCAGCAGAAGATCGCGGCCGAACTGAAGCCGCGCCTGGCGGCGGACGGCATCCTGCTGCGCGACGTGCAACTGGGCAACGTCGACCTGCCGCGCGAATACCGCAACGGCATGGACCAGTTGCTGGCCGAGGAGCTGGCCACCGAGAAGATGCAGTACACCCTGGCGCTGAAGGACCAGCAGGTGAAGGAAACGGCGCTGGAAGCCGAGGCCGAGAAGGTGCGCCGCGAAAAGGCCGCCGAGGCCGCCGGCAACGAGCAGGTGATCGCCGCCCGCGCGCAGCAGGAAGCGATGAAGCATGTCCTGCCCTTCAAGGAAAAGCAGATCGAGCAGCGCAAGCTGGAGGCCGAGGCCGAGAAGCTGTCGCGCATCCGGTACGCCGAGGGCACGGCCGAGGCGCGTCGCCTGGAAGCCGCCGGCGAGGCCGACTCGCGCCGCAAGCTGGCCGATGCCGAAACCTATCGCCTGGAGCAACTCGGCAAGGTCAACAGCGCGCAGCTGGAACGCGACGGCGAGCTGCTGAGCAGGCACCCGCTGCTGATCCAGAAGACCATGGCCGACAAGCTCTCCGACAAGGTGCAGGTCATCATCGCCTCGCCGCCGGCCGGCGGCGGCTTCATCGGCTCCACCCTGCTCGGCCAGGCCCAGCCGCAGGCCGTGGCCGCCGTGACGGAGGGCGAACAGTGATCCTCGCCGCCCTCACCACCGCCCTGGCCATCGTGGCGCAGGACGACACTGCCCTGCGCGCCGCGCCGCGCGACTCGGCACAGCAGCAGGTCCAGCTCTGGCAGGGCGACACGCTGGAGGTGCGCGGTGAGCGCCTGGGCTTCCTGCAGGTCTGGGATCACCAGCGCGAACGTGGCGGCTGGGTGCGCGCCACGCAGCTGCGGACGCTGGATTTCGACGAGCAGCAGGCGCCCGAGCTGCTGTCGGTACTGCGCTTCCTGCGCGACGCGCCGGGACAGGAGCCGCTGGGCATCGCCTATGCGGCTGCCTACCTGCGCGCCGCGCCGGCGGAGCAGATCGACGCCGAGCCCTTCGATGCCCTGGGCAGCATGGCCGAGCGCCTGGCGCGCCGTGCCTCCGGCAAGCAGCTCAAGGCCGACGAGGCGAAGACCGCGGCGCACCTGGACGTGACGCGCCGCTACGGCGTGGCCTGGACGCAGTTCGAGCGCGACGACGGGCGCATCCAGCTCTGCTACGACGGTGACGCTTATCGCCGCGTGCTGACGCTGCCGGCGACGCCTGCACAACAGGCCCGCGCCGCGCTGGCACTGACGCGGCATGACTGCATCGACCCGGCGATGCCGCCGCTGGAGCGCGTGCAACTGGACCAGTGGCGTGCGGATACCCTGGAGCGGGTGGACCTCGCCAAACTGGATGGCATGACGAAGAACCGCGTGCGCCTCCGCCGTGCGGGCGTGTGGTCGGCACTGGCCTACGCCCATGCGCGCCGCGCCGACGGTGCCACCGCGGCGGCCACTGCCGGGGCGAAGGCACTGGAGGCCCTGGCCGGCGTCGATCGCGCGCAGTTGCCGGAAGAGGACCAGCGCGCCTATACCGAGGCCGCGGTGCGCGTGGGCGCCTCCCGCTGGGCGGTGGAGCCTGGCGCGGCGCCGGAGGGCAAGCTGGCGGTGACGACGACGGCCGGCCAGCCGGGCGAAACCTGCGTGCTGCTTACCGGGCCAAAGAACGACGCGAAGAATCCCCTGCTGCGACGCTGCACCTATGGGCGCGTCTGGGCCAGTTCGGCGCGTGCCAATGCCGGCGGCACGGCGCTGACGCTGGCGGTGCAGCCGCTGGACACCTGGCTGGAGCTCTGGGTCTTCACGCAGCAGGATGGTGGCTGGAGCGTGCAGGTGCTCCCGCCGGCCGCGACGGAGCCGGACATCGGCTACGTGGAGTTCGCGGGCTGGGTTCCGGGTGGCAAGCAGATGCTGGCGGCACGCGAGGCTCGCGTGGACGGGCGCTGGACGCGTACTTACGAACTGCTGTCGCTGGCGACGCTGGCCACGGAGCGCAGCGCGGCGGCGCCGGAGCACCTGACGCCGTTCTACCGCTGGCAGTCGGCGGAGTGGAAGCAGCGCACGATCAGCCTGAGGGAGTGAGCGGCTTCAGCTGGCGTCGTGGAAGATGATGCCCAGGGTGTGGCGATGACCTGAGCGCAGACGGCTGACGCCATGACGCAGGTTGACGCGGTAGCTGCCGCGGCTGCCGGACGCAGGGCGATGATGCACCGCGAAGATCGCGGCATCGCCCTGCGCCAGCGGCAGTACTTCCACGCGCGACTGCCGGCGCGGCCGCTGCTCGGTGATGACGAACTCGCCGCCCTCGAAGTCACGCTGCGGCTGTGACAGCAGCACCGCGACCTGCAGGGGGAAGACCTGCTCGCCGTAGAGGTCCTGGTGCAGGCAGTTGTAGTCGCCCGCGCGGTAGCGCAGCAGCAGGGGCGTGGGGCGTTGCTGGCCGGCCTGGTGGCAACGCTCAAGGAATTCCGGCAGGGCTTCCGGATAGCGCGTGGGCAGGCCCATGGTCTGGTTCCAGCGGTTGGCCAGCGGCGCCAGCCGCGGGTACAGGGCCAGGCGCAGGGCTTCGACGGGTAATGGCAGCGGATACCGGAAGTACTGGTACTCGCCCTGGCCGTAGCCGTGGCGGGCCATGACGACGCGGCTGCGGAAGCGGGCGGGCTCGTCGTAGAGGGCGGTCAGCGCTTCGCACTCGGCGGGTTTGAGCAACGCGGGCAGGCAGGACCAGCCCTGTTCGTCCAGCTCGTGCGCGATGCGGGGCCAGTCCTGGGACGCTACGCGTTCCTGCCATTCGGGTTGCTGCATGCTTGCTCCGTATTCGTTACGGAAACTGTAGGGAGCGATGGCTCCTGCGACGTTCTGATTCTTGCGGACTACAGCATCGAACCGTTCATGCCGAGTGCCGCGTAGCGGTGTATCGAGGCACGCGCCGCGCGTCCCTCGATACGATCCGCCAAGGCGGATCACTCGGGATGAACGGTTTGGTGGGTGATCCCTCAGGCCACCAGCTGCAGGTTCGCCAACCGTGCGTACAAACCGCCCTGCTGCAGCAGTTCCTGCGGCGTGCCGGTCTCCACGATGCGGCCGTGCTCCAGCACGACGACGCGGTCGGCCTTGCGCACGGTGGCCAGGCGGTGGGCGATGATCAGCGTGGTGCGGTCGCGCATCGCCGCCTCCAGTCCCTGCTGCACCAGGGCCTCGCTCTCGGCGTCGAGCGCGCTGGTGGCCTCGTCCAGCAGCAGCAGCGGCGGATTGCGCAGCATGGCGCGGGCGATCGCGATGCGCTGCTTCTGCCCGCCGGACAGGCGCAGGCCGCGCTCGCCGAGGAAGGTCCTGTAGCCCTGCGGCAGGCGCTGGACGAACTCGTCGCAGAGCGCGGCGCGGGCCGCGGCGATCACCTCTTCGTCGCTGGCGCCGGCACGGCCGTAGCGGATGTTCTCCATGGCGTCGGCCGAGAAGATCACCGCGTCCTGCGGCACGATGCCGATCTGCGAACGCAGCGCCGCCGGGTCCAGGTCCCGCAGGTCGATGCCGTTGAGGCGGATGCTGCCGCCACCCACGTCGTAGAAGCGCAGCAGCAACTGGAACAGCGTGGTCTTGCCGGCACCGCTGGGGCCCACCAGGGCCACGGTCTCCCCCTCGCGCACTTCCAGCGTGATGTCGTCCAGCGCCGCGGACTTGGGGCGCGAGGGGTAGTGGAAGCGAACCTGCCGGAAGTCCAGGCGCGCCTGGCGGGCCGGCGGCAGCGGGACGGGTTGCGCCGGCGCCTGGATCGCCGGCTCGGCCGCCAGCAGCTCCATCAGGCGCTCGGTGGCACCGGCGGCGCGCATGATGTCGCCCCAGACCTCGGCGATCACACCGATGCCGCCGGCCGTGAAGCCGGCGTAGAGGATGAAGGAGGCCAGCTGGCCGGCGCTCATGCTGCCGGCGATCACGGCCTGGGCGCCGAGCCACAGCACGAAGACCACGGCGCCGAAGACGCCGCTGATCGCGATGGTGGTCATGACGGCCCGCAGGCGCGTGCGGCGGATCGCCGAGGCGAAGCTGCTCTCCACCGCGGCACCGTAGCGGCGACCCTCGTCGCCCTCTTTGGTGAAGGCCTGCACGGTGGGAATGGCGTTGAGGATCTCGCCGGCCACGGCGGAGGTGTCGGCGACGCGGTCCTGCGATTCGCGCGACAGGCGCCGCACGCCGCGGGCCGTCAGCACCAGCGGCAGCACCACCAGCACCAGCAGCACCAGGGTCACGGCGAACAGCTTGGCGCTGGTCACCGCCAGCATCACCAGGCCGCCGAGGAACTGGAAGAAGCTGCGCAGGCCCATCGACACCGAGGACCCCACCACGGTCTGCACCAGGGTGGTGTCGGCCGTCAGGCGCGACAGCACCTCGCCGGTGCGGGTGGTCTCGAAGAACTGGGGCGACTGCGCCAGCATGCGCCGGTAGACCGCGTCGCGCAGGTCCGCGGTGACCCGCTCGCCGATCCAGCTGACATAGTAGAAGCGCGCCGCCACCGTCGCGCCCCAGACCAGGGCGATGCCGAACAGCGCCAGGAAATAGCGGTTGACGGCGGCACCGGCGACGAAGCCGTGGTCGATCAGCTGGCGTACCGCCAGCGGCACCGCCAGCATCACCACCGAGGCCGCGCAGAGCAGCAGGAAGGCCAGGGCCAGCTGCCGGCGGTAGGGCTTCAGGAAGGGCCAGAGCCCACCCAGCGCTACCAGGCGGCGACGCGCAGCCGGCCCGGGAGGGCTCAGGGTTTCCAGCATCTCGGCGGGGTTGGCGGGTTCGGGGGTGGCAGGTTCGGTCATGGCGGCCGCCACGATAGCACCGGGCGCCCGCATTCGGACGAGGCCGCCCCGCCCGGGAGGACGGCAGACTGGGCTCCATGAGCTCTCCCGACCCCGCCCTCGCCCAGCCCTTTCGCCTGCACCGCGCCACCGTGCCGGCGGAGTGGATCGACGTCAACGACCACATGAACGTGGAGCGCTACTACCACGTGCTCTACCGGGCCCAGGTGGAGGTGACCGAGCACCTGGAGCTGGGGCGGACCTATGTCGCCTCGCGCGGCCTGTCCAAGATGGTGGTGGAGAGCAACTTCCGCTTCGAGCGCGAACTGCGCCTGGGCGAGCAGGTCGAGGTGCGCTCGCGCCTGCTGGGCGTGGACCGCAAGCGCATCCACTTCTTCCACGAGCTGTGGAACCTGGACCGCGACATGCGCGCCGCCGTGGGCGAGCAGATCGACGTGCACGTGGACCTGTCGACGCGGCGTTCGGCGCCGCTGCCGGAGGACATCCTGGCGAAGCTGCAGGGCATCGTCGCCGCGCAGGCGACGCTGCCGGCGGTGGCGGCAAAGCTCAGCCTGGCTCGATAGGTCGCGCCGGGTCGCCGTCCCTGGCGCGACATCTGTTCGCCCATCGAACCCGGCCCGCACATCCATTTGCGGGCGTTCGCCGGCATGGATGCCATTCAGGCAATCCATGCCGGCCCCGCCTCACCATCAGCGGAACCGGGCGCCGCCATCGACGCCGATCACCTGGCCGTTGATCCAGGCGCCGTCGTCCGACATCAGCATGGCCACCATCGCGGCGATGTCCTCGCTGGTGCCCAGGCGCGGGCTGCGCGTGATGGCCAGTGTGGCCTGGCGTAGGTCCTCGGGGAAGTGGTCGCGCAGCTGCTCGGTCAGCACCAGGCCGGGCGCGATGGCGTTGGCACGCAGGCCCTGCTTGCCCCAGCGCGAGGCGACATGGCGCATCAGCGCCTGCAGGCCGGCCTTGCTGACCTGGTAGGACACGCGCGTGGGTTCGCCCATGTCGGCGGCGCCGGAGCTGGTGTACACGATGCTGCCGCCGCGCTTGAGCAGTTCCGGCAGCGCATGGCGCGTGCACAGCAGGTGACCGCGCAGGTTCACCGCCAGCGTGCGGTCGAAGATGTCCAGGGACACCTCCAGCGCATCGCCGTCGGACAGGATCGCGCGCATGTCGGCGGCGTTGACGTGGATGCCGTCGAGGCCGCCGTAGGCCGTCACCGCGGCGCGCACCAGCGACGCCACGCTGGCATCGTCGGCGATGTCGCACTGGACCGCCGTGGCCAGGCCGCCGTCGGCGACGATGCCGGCCGCCACCGAGCGCGCCGCGCCGGCGTTGATATCCGCCACCAGCACCGAGGCGCCTTCCGAAGCCAGGCGCCGCGCGGTAACCGCCCCGATGCCGGAGCCCGCGCCCACCACCGCGATGACCTTGTTGTCGAGTCTGCGCATCGCCCTTCTCCCCTGTCGTGGGGCCACTGTCTCAGAGCGCGGCGGCGGGCAACTCGTCCGAACGCAGGGGACCCTGCTCCCAGCGGCAGAAGCTGTGGCAGAGATGCGTATCCACGATCCAGTCCGGGCTCTCCGGATCGAACCAGCGATCGACCTGCGCCCAGTGGTAGGGATGCAGCATGTAGTCGCCGAGCAGGCCGGACAGCTCGTCGTAGCGCTGCTCCCAGACATGCGTCCAGGGACGCGCGCCTTCCGGCTGCCTCACCCGCCCCAGCCGCCAGCCGCGGATGGCGCGGATGTAGCGCGGCATGGCGAGGATTTCCCGCTCGAAACGCTCCTGCCGGTCCGGCAGGGTGCCTGGCCGCAGGCTCAGCAGCAGCGTGCGGTAGATGCCGCCGCTGCTCCAGTCGCCGCCGGCCACGCCGTCCTGGTACAGGGCGCCGTCCACGGCCACGCTCGCGCCCAGCAGGGCCGACGCGCTCAGCGCCGCCGCCGCCCCCTCGCTGCGCCGCAGCCATTCGCCGCCGTTGTAGACGCCGGGCAGGGTCGGCTGCAGCAGGCCGCCGCCCAGGGCCGCGGGTTCGGCGGATCGGCCGCCTTCGGGAACCGCCGCGGTCCGGCGGATCAGCTCGATGCGCCTCAGCATGACGGCAACTCCTCGATGGCGGCCGACAGGCGGCGCTCGCGGGTCTCGATCAGGTCCTGCGCCTCGCGCCACCAGTCCTGCACGGCGGCGTCGAGCCGCGCCTGCTGGGTCATGCTCCAGAAGCCCGCGACGCCGTCAAGCACCCAGACGAACTCCAGCACGTTGCACTGCTCCTCCAGCCACAGCGGCGGCGACAGCAGGGTCCTTTCCAGTTGCAGGCCGCGGGCCCGGGCGCCGGGCATGTAGCGCTCACGGTAGGCCTGCAGCAGTTCGCGCGCGCGCCCCGGCTTTGCGGTGATGCGGTCGACCAGATAGACGCGGGACGCCGCGCTCACGGCAGCGCTCCCTCGACCTGCAGCAGCAGCTTGCCGCGCACCTCGCCGGCCTGGACGCGGCGCTGCGCCTCCCCGGCCTGGGCCAGCGGCAGCACCGCCAACGGCGGCGCCTGCAGCAGGCCGGCGGCGGACAGTGCCACCAGCTCGCGCAACTGCGCGCCGGAGCGCGCGAAGTCGCTCATGGCCGGCACGACGCGCACGCCGCGTTCGGCGGCGAATCGCGCATCGGGCTGCGGCTCGCCCGCGACCAGGGTCGCCACCGGCGCCAGCACGCCGCCGCGGCGGACCAGCGCGACGGCGTCGGGCAGGCTGCCCTGGCCGACGGCGTCCAGCAGCAGGTCGACGCCCTCGGGCGCCCAATCCCGCAGCGCCGCCGGCCAGCGCGGATCGCGATAGTCGAAGGCCCGCACGGCACCCAGGGCCAGCACGTCATCCCGCTTGGCCGCGCTGCAGGTGGCGGCGACCTCCGCGCCGGCATGGCGGGCCAGCTGGATGGCATAGCGGCCGACACCGCCGGCCCCGCCGTGGACCAGCAGCTTCTGGCCGGCCCGCAGGCGACCCACCTCGAAGACGCCCTCCCAGGCGGTGATGCCGGCCGTGGGCAGGGCCGCGGCCGCGGCCAGTTCGACCGAGTCCGGCAGCGGCACGGCGGCGGCGGCCCAGACCTGCGCGTACTCGGCATAGGAGCCCCATTCGCCGCGGCCCTGCCGCGAATAGGCCACCACCCGGCGGCCCAGCAGCGAGGCATCGGCACCCTCGCCGACCTCCACCACGGTCCCCGCGAGATCGAAGCCCGGCACGAAGGGGAAGCGGTAGTCGAAGAAGGCCGCCAGCCAGCCCTCGCGGGTCTTCCAGTCGGCCGGGTTCACGCCGGCATAGGCGACGCGCACCAGCAGTTCGCCGGAACCGGGCTCCGGCCGCGGCAGCGTCGCGGGCTGCAGTTCCTCCGGCCCGCCGAAGCGCCCGATCGCCATGGCCCGCATGGTCGCGCTCATGGCGTTTCCCCGTCGCCCCGCAGGCCCGCGTAGGCATGCGCCGGCACTTCGGCCGGCGGCAGCCGGCTGCGGCCATCGAGGCTGAACACCGGCAGCTGCAGGGCCGCCGGGAAATGCAGGCTGTGCGTGACCAGGCCGGTACGCTCGGCCGCGGGCCGATGGCACATCGCCAGCACCGTCTCCGCCAGATAGGCGACATCCTCGGTCGGGTAGTCATCCGGGATGTAGCGCGCGGCCCCCGGCGTGCGGATCGCCGTGGAGGGCCCCACCAGGTTGACCGCGATGCCGTCGCCCAGCAGTTCCGCCGCCAGGCCCTGGGTATAGCGGGCCAATGCCGCCTTGACCGCGGCGTAGACGGTGGCTCCGCCGTTGGCGGCAAACCAGTCGTAGGGCTTGCGCGGCGGCTGCGCGGTGACCGAGCCGATGTTGACGATCCAGCCCGCGCCGCGCGCGCGCATCCGCGGGATCACAGCCTGCGACAGCGCGAAGGGCACGCGCAGGTAGCAGTCCAGCGTACGCTCGAACATCGCCGCCGGCATCGACTCCACGCGCTCGTACTCGGCGTAGCCGGCATTGTTGACGAGGATGTCGGGCCCGCCCGCCAGATCCGCCGCGCGGCCCACGAGGGCATCGCGCTGCGCGGCGTCCTCCAGGTCGGCCGCCAGCGGCAGCGCGCGGCCGCCGGACGCCTCGATCAGCGCGACCGTCTCCGCCAGCGTGCCGGCCTCCCGCGCGCTGCTGCCGAGGCTGCGCGCGCTGACGACCACGGTGGCGCCGGCTGCCGCCAGGCGCCGGGCGATGGCCCGGCCGATGCCGCGGCTGGCGCCGGTGACCAGCGCCACGCGCCCCTTCAGCTCCGGAGTTCCGGACATGGCGTCCTCCTCAGGCGGCGCGCTGCGCCTGGTTGCGGAAGTGCGGGATGACGTGCTCGCCGATGTTTCGCAGCGTTTCCAGCTGGGCCCACTGCGGGATGGTGCCCATCTGGCAGATGAACAGGATCTCGTCCGCGCCGGCGTCGATCAGGCGCTGCACGTAGCCGATGCAGTCCTCCACGGTGCCGTAGGCATGGTTGGGATTCATCAGCATCATGTTGGGATCGCTGAAGTCGAAGCTGACCTTCTCCGAAGCGAACTGCGTGCGGATGATGTCCTTGCCATCGGCATCGCGGGTGGTGACGTCCTCCTCCCACTTGGAGGGATCGGGCTTGGGCCCTGCGCCGTACCAGTGGCCCAGCGACTCCATGAAGTAGCGCTGGCCCTTGATGCCGATCTGGCGCGCCTGCTGGCCGTCCTTGAGCACGATGGTGGGGCACAGCGCGGCGAGGTGCTGGTTGGGGCGGAAGCCCACCTGGTCCTCGGCCTTGCGCGAGTTCCAGGCCTGGCGGTAGACCTCGTTCTTCCTGGCCACGTCGTCCGGGCCGCCGAAGCCCAGCACCAGGGCGCCCATGCCGCGCTGGCCGGCGCGCGTGAGGGTGTCGGTGTTGGTGCAGGCCAGGTACATCGGCGGATGCGGATCCTGGTAGGGCTTGGGGTGGATCGGGCGGCGCGGGATCTTGACGAACTCGCCGTCATGCTCGATCTCGTCCTGCACCATGATCTTCGGGATCAGGTACATCGCCTCGTCGATCTGCGGGTGCAGGGTACTGAGGTCGTAGCCGAAAGTGCCGGCTTCCTGCTGCGTGCCGCCCTTGCCGACGCCGAAGTGCACGCGGCCGTGGCTGAGCAGGTCCAGCGTGGCGATGCGCTCGGCCACCTTCACCGGGTGGTTCATCGCCGGCGGCAGGCAGACCACGCCGTGGCCCAGGTGGATGCGGCTGGTCTTGCCGGCCAGGAAGGCCAGCACCGTCTCCGGCGCGCTCATGTGCGCGTAGTGGGTCAGCGCGGTGTGCTCCACGCACCAGATCACATCGAAGCCCATCTGCTCGGCCAGTACCGCCTGCTCGACGATCTCGTCGAACACGCGGCGGTCGCCTTCGCGCGAGGCATCGGTGGTCTGGGCTTCGTAGATCAGGGAAAATCTCATGACGGCTCTCCTCAAGGACACTCGCTGACCCCTGGCGGGTAGCGTTCTGGGGCCAGTATCGGAAGCGTTCCCGGCGCCGGCTTCGTCGCTTTTATGTCGTCCGTTTTGAGATACCGCGCCGCGAAACCGGGGCGCAGAGTGGGTCATCGCCCACTGCCGAGACCCTTCCCGATGACACTGGACCCCCATGCCCAAGGCCTGCTGCAGGCGCTCGCGCAGATGCCGGCGCCCGACTTCGCCACCCTGACGCCCCAGGCCTACCGCGCCATGACCGGCGGCAGCGCCGCCATGATCTCGCCCGGCGATACCGTGACGCGCAGCGAGGACCGCGAGATCGCCGGCCCCGGCGGCCCGCTGCGCCTGCGCCTGTACTACCCGGACGCGCCCGGCCCGCTGCCGCTGACCCTGTTCTTCCACGGCGGCGGCTTCGTGGCCTGCGGACTCGACTCGCACGACAACATCTGCCGCTGCCTGGCGGTGCGCGCGAAGACGCTGGTGGTGTCGGTGGACTATCGCCTGGCACCGGAGGCGCCCTTCCCCGCCGCCGTCCACGATGCGGTGGCGGCACTGGAATGGCTGCGCCGCCACGCGGCCGACATCGGCGGCGATGCGCGGCGCATCGCGGTGGCCGGTGACAGCGCCGGCGGCAACCTCGCCGCGGTGCTGGCGCAGGAAGCCCGCTCACGCGGCTGGCCGCTGATCCACCAGTTGCTGATGTACCCGGTGACCGACTGCGCCGGGGAATCGGCGAGCTACGCCAGCTGCGGCGAAGGCTATTTCCTCACCGCCGGGATGATGCGCTGGTTCCGCGGCCACTATCTCGGCGGTGCCGATGCCCGCGACCCGCGAGCCTCGCCGCTGCGCGCCGCCGACTTCGGCGGCCTGCCCCCGGCAACCATCATTACCGCCGAGTACGACCCGCTGCGCGACGAGGGCGAGGCCTATGCCCTGTCGCTGCGCCTGGCCGGCATTCCCGCCACGCTGCACCGTTGGTCGGGCCAAATCCATGGATATATCAGCATGTTGGGACTGATGCCGGCCGCCGAGGCGACACTGGACTGCGTGGCCGGCGAGCTGCGCCGCGCCTTCGGCACCGCGGCCAGGTGAGTCATGGTCACCAGGCTTTCATCAATTCAGACGAATCCGGGTACCCGCATCCCGGTTAAACCTGTCGGCACCGGTGTCCCATCGCCGGTGCGAGGAGAAAAGAAGATGCTGCGCTTGATCAATCCGGGCGAATCCCGCCCCAGCCGTATGCCGCAGGGCCTGGTATCGGGCGGCGGCGTTTCGATGGAATTCGAGCGGCTCAACGCATTGTTCGACGCAATCTACGAAGGACCGATGGAAGCCACGCCCTGGCAGACCGCGCTGCGCCTGCTGCAGCAGACCTTCGGCGCCATGCACGTGACGATGATCCTGCGTCCGCCGTCCTCGCAGTCCGCCGGCTTCATGCTCAACACCGATTCGGCCGCGGCCGACGCCACCGAGTCCTACCAGAACCACTTCTTCGCGCTGGACCCCTTCGTGGGCCTGCCGGAGGACCAGGTGATCACGCCGGAGGAACTGGTGGGCACCGGCCGCTGGACCAGCAGCGCGCTGTATCGCGAGTACCTGCGGCCGATGAACGTGGAGCACCTGGTGGGCGCCGACCTGCGCACGCAGGAAGGCATCGAATGCCGCTTCCGCGTGTCGCGCTCCGCCGACGCCCCGCCCTTCTCCGCCAACGACAAGGCGCTGTGCCGCGCCCTGCTGCCGCACCTGAAGCGTGCCGTGCGCCTGCACGCGCAGATCGACACGCTGGAATGCGAACGCCAGCTCTACGCCGGCACGGTCAACCGCATGCTGCTGGGCACGGTCAGCTTCGCGCACAACGGCGACATCATCGAGATCAATCCCGAGGCGCGCCGCATCCTCAACGAGAAGGACGGCATGCGCGTCCAGGGCCGCACCATCTGCCTGGACCGCAACGACGAAGGCCGCGAGCTGCAGCGCATCGTCCGCAAGGTCTGCTCGGGCGCGCCGGTGGACCCGGGCCTGATCGAGGCGATGTCGGTAACGCGCCCCTCGGGCCGCATGAACCTGGGCGTGGTGGTGAAGCCCGCACCGGTCAGTTCCTGGCCGCACGACAGCTCGCAGCGCCCGGTGGCGGTGATGTTCCTGCGCGACCCCGAATGCAGCGGCAAGGCCTCCGAGGAGGCGATCCGCCGCCTGTTCGGGCTGACGCGCATGGAAGCGGCGCTGGCCCAGTGCCTGGCCGACGGCCTGACGGTGGAGGAAGCCGCCGAGAAGCTCAACGTCAAGCGCACCACCGCCCGCACCTACCTGCGCTTCATCTTCTGCAAGACCGGCGTGACACGGCAGACCAAGCTGGTCCGCACGCTGCTGAACAGCGTCGTCGCGCTGAGCTAGTCGACAATCCTCCTGTTCCGTTCGTGCTGAGCCTGTCGAAGCACGGGCGGAGCCACTGCTGCGCGTGATCCGTCCACCCTTCGACAGGCTCAGGGCGAACGGATCGGGAAATCCGGTTGCTCTCATGAACGAACTCCAAGACAAGGTCGCCCTCATCACCGGCGCCGCCAGCGGCATCGGCCGCGCCGCCGCCCTCCGCTTCGCCGAGGAGGGCGCCAGGCTGGTCCTCGCCGACATCGACGAGAAGGCCGGCAAGGCCCTCGCGGCGGCGCTCCCCGCCGCCGTGTTCCAGCGCTGCGACGTGTCGAAGCACGAGCAGTGCAGCGCGCTGGTGGAACTGGCCGAGAAAACCTACGGCCGCCTCGACATCGCCTTCAACAATGCCGGCATCTCCGACGGCCCGATCCCGCCGGGCACGCTGGACTATCCCCTGGAGCTCTGGGACCGCGTCATCGCGATCAATCTCTCCAGCGTGTTCTACTGCCTGCGCGCCCAGGTGCGTTCGATGCTGAAGACCGGCGGCGGCAGCATCGTCAACACCGCCTCCATCGCCGGGCAGATCGCTTTCGCCGGCGTGCCGGGCTATGTCGCCGCCAAGCACGGCGTGGTGGGCCTGACCAAGACCGTGGCGGTGGAGTACGCGGCGCAGGGCATCCGCTGCAACGCCATCGCCCCCGGCTTCATCGAGACCGCGATGACCAAGGACGTGCTCGGCGCCGAGCAGGGCCGCCAGATGATGCAGATGGCCGTGCCGGCCGGCCGCGCCGGCGAAGCACGCGAGATCGCCGACCTGGCGCTGTGGCTGGCCTCGGACCGGGCCTCGTACGTCAACGGCGCGCTGATGGCGGCGGACGGCGGCTTCCTGGCCCGGTAGGCGGCGGTCGCGAGGCAGGGAGGGCCCGCCTCAGTCCGGCGGGTTCTGCGTCCCCGGGCGTTCGTCCTGCGCCAGCCCCCGCAGGAACTCCAGGATCGTCGCGCCGGAATGCTGCGGTTGCAGCGCGAGGAACAGGTGCCCGCCACCCGCAACGACATGCAGGCGGCCCCGCGGCAGCAGCGCCGCGAGGATGCGCGCGTTCACCGGGCGCACCAGGGGATCGTCGTCGCCGGTCATCACCAGGGCCGGACAGCGCACGCGATGCAGCCAGGGCAGGCTGGAGAAGCTGAGGATCGCCAGCAGCTGCTGCAGGTAGGTGCGCGGCTCCGGTGCGCGCGTCATGCCGGCGAAGGCGATGGCTCGGTCCGGGCGGCCGCGCATCTCGCCGCCGTAGATCGCGGCGGCATTGCGTGCCATGTAGCTGCGCGAGAGGTAGCGCTGCGGCGTGGTCATGCGCAGCAGCGCCGAAACCCGCCCGGGCACCATGATGACGCCGGGGCTGGTGGCCATCAGGATCATGCCCCGCACGCGCTCTCGGTAGTCCAGGGCGATGCGCTGCGCCAGTCCCCCGCCCCAGGACACGCCGGCCACGGCGAAGGGCCCGCGGAGGCCCAGCACGTCGAGCAGGCCGACGGCGTAGCGCGCGTACTGCGAGTAGGACGGCCAGACCCAGGCCGGCGGCGAGCCGCCGGTACCCGGGATGTCGAACAGCAGCACCGGCACGCCCGGCATCTCGCGCACCAGGGGCAGCGCCAGTTCCATGTTGGCGCCGATGCCGTTGCAGAGCAGCAGGGGCATGCCCTGCCCCGCCCGCCAGCCGTAGCGCAGGCGCAGGCCGCGCACGGTGGCGTAGCCGACCTCGATGCCGGCCTCGGCCAGCGCGTTGCGCTGGCGCTCCAGCGCCGAGCCCCAGGCCCGCGCCTCGTGCAGCCTCTGGGTGAATTCCACGCGCGGCATCAGCCCAGCACGTACTGGCCCGGCGCCTCGCCGAGCACGGGATAGTCGGCGCTGCCCGGCTCCTGCGGCGCCTGGCGCAGCGCGCCGCCGCGTTCCTTGAGCCAGGCATGCCAGTGCGTCCACCAGCTGCCGGCCTGCTTCTGCGAGCCGGCCAGCCAGGCATCGGCGTCCGGGCCGCTCTCGCCGCCGGTCCAGAACTCCGCCTTCCTGTTGCCGGGAGGATTGAGGATGCTCTGGATATGGCCGCTGTTGGACAGCACGAAGGTCTTGCGTCCGCCGAACAGCTGCGTGCTGCGGTAGCAGGCCTTCCAGGGTGTGATGTGGTCGGTGGTGCCGGCCACCAGGTAGCTGTCGCACTTCACCCGGCCCAGGTCCACCGGCACGCCGTGCAGGCGCAGCGCGCCGGGGCGCGTCAGGGCATTGCCGTGGTAGATGTCCATGAACTCGCCGTGCAGCCGCGCGGGCAGGCGCGTGCTGTCGTTGTTCCAGTACAGCACGTCGAAGGCCGGCGGCTTGTTGCCGAGCAGCACGTTGTTGACCCAGTAGTTCCAGATCAGGTCGTTGGGACGCAGCCAGGCGAAGGCCGCCGCCATGTCCTTGCCGTCGAGCACGCCCTTGGCCTGCGAATAGCGCTTGGCGGTGGCGATGGCGCGCGGCGTGGCGAACAGGCCCATCGGCGTGTCGCCGACGGCGGAGACGTCGAGCACGTTGACCATCAGCGTCAGGGACTGCACGCGGTGGTCGCCCGCCGCGGCGCGGGCGGCGACGTAGCTGGCCAGCGTCATGCCGCCGGCGCAGGCGCCGACCAGGTTCAGGCGCGACACGCCGCCGAGGTTGCAGATGGCCGACACCGCCATGTCGATGGCCGCGGCGTACTCGGCCAGGCCCCAGTCGCGGTGCTCCACCTCCGGATTGCGCCAGCTGATGACGTAGACCTGCAGGCCCTGCTCCAGCAGCCCGCGCACCACGCTCTTCTCCGGCGTGAGATCGAAGACGTAGTACTTGTTGATCTGCGGCGGCACGATCAGCACCGGCACGTCATGCACCTGGGCGGTAACCGGCTTGTACTGGATCAGTTCGATCAGTTCGGTGCGCAGCACCACCGAGCCCGGCGTGTTGGCCAGGTTGTCGCCGACGCGGAACTGGCTCTTGTCCACCTGCGCCGGCAGGCCGCGGTTCTCGCGCAGGTCGCGCAGCAGGTTCTTCAGCCCGTCCACCGCGCTCTGTCCGCCGGTCTCGCGGAAGCGCTTCACCGCTTCCGGCTGCCAGGGAAAGTTGGACGGCGCCAGCGCGTCCGTGACCAGCGCACTCATGAACTCCAGGCGGGCGCGGCTGTGCGCGGGCAGGTCCTGCGCCTTGAGCCACTCCCCGACGCTGGCTTCCAGCGCCAGGTAGGCCTGCAACCAGCGCCGGTAGCCGGTGCTCTCGCGCCAGGCGGCGTCGGCGAAGCGGCGGTCCCTGGGCCCCGCGGCCAGCTCCGACTCGCCGCGCAGTACCCGCGCCAGTTCGCGGCCGAAACGACCGGCGCTGCGGGCGGTAAGCCGGGGCTGCGCCAGCGCCAGCTTGAGCGCGCGCAGCGTCTCGCGGCCGACGTCGCGGGCGCGGAAGCCGACGAAGGGATTGGGCCCGAGGATGACCTCGGCACTGTGGGCGGCGATGCGCTCCGGGGCATTGCGGCTCATGCGGCCTCTCCCCGGAACAGCATGACGGTGACCTCGGCGCTCAGCGCCGGATGCTTCTCGCCCTCCACTTCCAGGACCGCCGAGGCGGTGGCGAGCATGCGCCCCTCGCCCTTGCGCTCGGCGGAGAGGACGCTGGCGCGGGCGCGCACGCGGGCACCGGCCCGCACCGGTGTCTTGAAGCGCACGTTGCTGACGCCGGCATTGATCGCCTGGCGCACGTCCGGCGGCACCATGCCCACGTCCATCAGCAGCCGGGCCAGCAGAGACAGGGTCAGGAAGCCATGGGCTATCGGCGCGCCGTAGGGGCTCTCGGCCTTGCAGCGCTCCACGTCCACGTGGATCCACTGGTGGTCGCCGGTCACCTCGGCGAACTGGTCGATCTGCGACTGGTTGACGGTCATCCAGGGCGAGACGCCCAGTTCCTGCCCGACATGGTCGGTCACGGTGTCGAAGCGATAATCGGCCAGCACGGGGAAACTCCGGTTGTTGTCACGGTGGCATCTTCCCCGAGCGAGGTCCCCGAGCGCGCCTAACAAGAGTTGGGTTGAGCCGCAGGCCGGCGGATATCCAGTGGACACCCGTTCCGCAAGACGCCTGCCCATGGAGCACTCTCCCATCTGACGCCGCCGGGCAGCCGTCTGCCGATTCGGGCTAGGATTCCGGCAGGAGAACAACGACATAAGGTCACGAATGACCGCACGCAGTCCGGCGGCGCTGATCGACGCCAAGCTCTTTCCGGGGGTAGGTACCCGCCGGCCGGTTTCGCGGCCGCGGCTGGGCCTGCCTGCGGCCGTGGCCGACGGCAGCTGCCGGCTGGCCCGCGTGCAGGCCCCCGCCGGCTACGGCAAGTCCACGGTCCTGGCGCAGTGGTTCACGCAGCTCCAGGAACAGGGTGCACGCTGCGCCTGGCTGAGCCTGGACGAGGACGACAACGACCCCTCGCGCTTCCTGCGCTACCTGGTCGGGGCACTGCGCAGCATCGATCCCGCGATCGGCGCCGACGCCTGGACCCAGGCCGACCTGCTGCTGACCAGTTCGCCCAGGCTGGTGCTGGCCTCGCTGGCGGCCGACCTGGCGCAGGTGCAGGGCCGGCTGGCACTGTTCCTGGACGACACGCATGTGATCCACAGCGAGGAGGTCCTGGGCATCTTCAGCTGGCTGCTGCAGTACGCGCATCCGCAGATGCAGTTCCTGGCCGGATCGCGCGAGGCCTCGCATGTGCCGCTGGGCAAGCTGCGGCTCGGCGGGCAGCTGCTGGAGCTGGACCAGGAGGCGCTCGGCTTCGACGAGGACGAGGCCCGCCGCTTCTGCGAAGCCCGCCTCAAGGACAGCCTGAGCCCGGCGCTGATGCGCCAGCTGATGGCCAAGACCGAGGGCTGGCCGGCCGGGCTGGAACTGGCGGCCCTGGCCCTGCAGGACCCGGCGCAGCGCGAGCAGCTGATGCGCTCCTTCGCCGGCTCCGACCGCGGCGTGGTCGACTACCTGGGCGAGGTGGTGCTGGACCAGCTCGACGCCCCGAGCCGCGAGCTGCTGTGCCAGGCCGCGCAGTTCGACCGCTTCAGCGCCGCCCTGCTGCGCGAGGCCGCCGGCATCGCCGATGCCGGCCCCATGCTGGAGCGGCTGGCGGCGCGCAACCTGTTCCTGATCGCGCTGGACCGCAACGGCGAGTGGTTCCGCTTCCATCACCTGGTCGGCGACTTCCTGCGGCGGCGCCATGCCCTGGCGCAACCCGAAGCCTGCCGGGAACTGCAACTGCGCGGCGCACGCTGGCTGCAGGCACAGGGCCTGACCGACGACGCGATCAATACCGCGATCCAGGCCCAGGCCTGGGAGCTGGCCTCCGACTGGCTGGCGCAGAACATGGAAGAGACCGTGCAGGGCCGCGGCCACCACCAGATCGCGCGGCGCTGGCTGGACGAGATTCCCGCCGGCTGGCTGGACCTGCACCCGGAGATCCGCATCCACTACGCCTTCTCGCTGGGCTTCCTGCCCAGCCAGCACCAGGTGGAAGCGCAGCTCGCGCACCTGGAGCGGCTGGCGGCGCAACTGGAGGCCGGCAACGCCCGGCAGCAGCGTGAGCGCATCGAAACCATCCGCTGCGGCGTGGAACTGCAGCGCACGGTGTCCATGGGCATCACCGACCGCGGCCGCGAAGCGCGGGAAAGCGCATTGCTGTGGCTGCAGCGCTGGCCCAGGGCCAACGACCTGCAGCTGGGTACCGCCTGCAACCTGCTGGCCTTCGGCCACAAGAGCTGCTCGCAGATCGGCGACGGGCTGGAGGCCGTCACCACGGCCAGGCACCGGCTGATGACCGCACGCGCCTGGTACGGTGCCGCCTGGAGCCATACCATCGAGGCGATGCTGCGCCTCAAGCAGGGCAGCTACCGGCAGGCGCAGGCCTGCTGCGAAGCAGGCCTGTCGCTGGTGCGCGACCAGCTGCATGGGCACCGCAGCCATGCCGCGATCCTGGAGGCGCTGATGGCCGGCATTGCCTACGAGTTCGACGACCAGGCCCGGGCGCAGCGCCATATCGAAGTCAGCCTGGTGAACCTGGAGGAGTACAGCACGGCCGACATCCTGATGGTCGCCTACCTGACCCAGGCACGCCTGCAGTTCCAGCGCGGCGAACCCGAAGCCGGCCTCGAGAGCCTGCACAACGGCCAGGAGGTCGCCACGCGCCGCCGCCTGCCGCGCGTGCTGCTGACGCTGGCCGCCGAGGAATGCCACTGGCTGTGCCGGCAGGGCCGGGTGGCCGCTGCGCAGGCTCTGGCCCGCAAGCATGGACTCGACCCGCTGCCCGAGGCAGACGCGGGCTGGAACCTGGCGGCCGAGCGCGCCGCGCGCGTCGCCGCCCGCCTGCGGCTCTACGACCAGCCCGCCGCGGTGCCGTCGATGATCGCGCCCGCGCTGGCGCATGCCCGCGACCGCGGCCTGCTGCACCGCCAGGTGGAACTGCTGATGATCACCGCCGCCGCGCAGCAGCGCTGCGGCCGCGGCGAGCGCGCCAGCGCGGCGCTGCAGGAAGCGCTGGGCATCGCCGCGCGCGAGGGCTACCGCCGTGTCTTCCTCGATGAGGCCGTGGAAATGGCGCCCATCGCCCAGGCCCTGCCCGCCTCGGTGGCCGACAATCCGGCGCTCGCATCGCTGGTGCGCGCCCTGCAGGCCCAGGGCAAGCCGGGCACCGCGGCCAGCGCCGCGCCGATGGAGGAACTGACCCGGCAGGAACGCCGCATCCTGCGCCAGCTCGACACCGCCCTGAACAACCGCGAGATCGCGGAGTCGCTGTTCGTGTCGGAAGGCACGCTCAAATGGCACCTGCACAACATCTACGGCAAGCTGGGTGTGCGGCACCGGTCGGCGGCGGTGGCTAGTGCGAAGAAGATGGGGTTGCTTGGGTGAGGCGGAAACAGGCGGATGTCCAGTGGACATCCGCCCCGCCGAACGCCCGGCCACGGATGGCCGGGCCGGGGCTCAATCATCGCGCCGAGGTCGCGCCATGGATGGTGTCACGGCTGAGGTTCCTTTGGCCCAAGAGATCAGACTGGTGACGGTATATCTTTAGATATAAACCTTGCGTAGATAAATGAAAAAGCCAAACCTTCCAACATTGCTTTTTCTTTCCGTTCTCCTGGCTCCAGTAGCAACGTATTTATGCGTGTTTGGAACCACCCTCTCGGATAACCATACCCGTTGGGCAGAGTTCGGATCAGCGATTGGCGGAATCTACTCACCAATCATCGCCATCCTTACTTTGATTGTTCTGCTCACGCAAGTGTCTCTTCAAACTCAGATGAACAGACGTGAGAGTGATCAGGTATATCTAGAGAAGGCCCGCACAGATATAGAGTTCTACAGCGCACAAATGGCACAAGCGATTAACGGTATCGCCATGCCAGGTAAAACTCTCCGCATGATTCTGCATGAGAATTTTCGGCCGTCATCCATGCACGATTTAGATTCAGAAATCCTGCGCGATACCGCACTTAATATTCACGTACTGATGCCTCACACTTTTGATATCTGGGCAGCCATCTATCCCGTGCTTATGGGCTTAGAAGCGGGAAAAGGGAACATGTACGAAATGACATTCGCCTCTTCCATTCAGAAATTGGCGGCCCTCCTGAGCTATGAAACTTGTGTGGCTCTGGATAACTTCCATCGGGTTCGATGCGAAGGAAAGTTAAATGTTAGGTATCACTTCAGTCCGCTTCTAACAAAAATATATTCTTCTAAGTAGACGCAGTAAAAGTAGTCGGGCTGAGCGTAGCGATGCCCAACACGCAAAGCTTGAGCGTTGGATATCTCTACGCTAAGTCCAACCCACATCAGATAAGTACACCTGGCGTATTAGCATTGCAGCGGGATTTGGGTTTAGGAGCGGCGACTATGAACTCTCAAAGCAGAACCCCAATCAACCTAACCGAACTAAGAAATCAGTTTTCGGGAAAGCGCTTCTGCGAACTAATTCAGCATCACCTTGCTCGACAGAACCAGCGCGAGCGCGTTGCCGGTCTTCAAGGGACGATTGCGATACTTCCCGAAGCCGTGCGAGGTCTTTCTGAAGGGTTCATTGACCGGTGGAATGGTCGCGTTTACAACCAAGATTTCTGGCAGCAGGACACCGCAGATGTATTTGACGAAATAATCGCAGATGCGCGACGCCTCCTCGGTCCACTTGGCTTTGCAACGGACGACGAGGCTGCCTTCAACCTCTTTAACATCGTTGTTCTCAACTACGCATATAGCGCACACGATCAGCCGAAGATGCGTGAGTTCATGACCATCTCCGGCAGGAATTTTCCGTGGCCTAGCATGGCGGGTCTGCTGTATCCAATAAGTGCCACTATCTACATGGCCACAGCTACACCAGCCGGCCCCGCTGAAATTGCTGGCTACGGAATCGCCAATCTGGGTTATCTGCTCGTTGCAGCCGGCGCTTTCGTTGGTACATTCCGAATCCTGGGCCTAAGGAATCGCTGGAAAGTCTTCGGAGCAGCGTTCGCGGCGTTGGCACTTGGAACTGTCCTTTCTAATCTCGGAGGCTAGCGAAATCGCAAAAGGGGTAGATTCATCTGCGAGGGCTCCTCAAGCCTCCACCACCTCCGCCTCAACCCTCTCCACCACCATCCGCCCCACTCCCTTCTTCGGAATGAAGCTCATCGCCCGTTCCGCCAGCGCGGTGATGGTCAGGCTGGGATTCACGCCGAGGTTGGCGCCGAGCATCGATCCGTCCACCACGTAGAGGTTCTTGTAGCCGAACACGCGGTTCTGGGCGTCGATCACGCCCTTGTCCGGCGAGTCCGCCATGGCGCAGCCGCCCATGCAGTGGGCGGTCATGGGCACGTTGAGGAAGATCTCGCTCATGGAGCTCATGGGGATGCCGCCCGTGGCTTTCGCGGCCTTCTCGGCGAAGGCATTGGCCTCGGGGATGAAGGTGGGGATCGGCTGGCCCTCGCTGACCATGGCCTTGCCGAAGGGCCACCACCATCGGCGCTTCCAGCGCATGTCGATGTGACCCTCGAGGGTCTGCATGCAGAGGAAGATCACCGTTTCCCTGGCGAAGCCGAAGGGCAGCAAGAAGCGCAGGGCCTTGAGCGGGCCGCGCGCCAGCAGCCCGAGCACCGCGGCCAGCCAGTACAGCGGGCGCGTCGGCCCCGGCTTGCCGCCGGTGAGCATGGTGAAGAGCGTACCCATGGAGTCGGAGCCGGCCGGATAGCGCACGGCCTCGATGTGGGTGTGCTCGTCGATGTAGATGCCGGAGCCGATGGCGATGCCCTTGGACATGTCCTGCCGGCCATGCGGGTAGCGCACGCCGAGGATGGATTCGGCGTTGGTGCGCACGCGCCGGCCCAGTTCGCCGGAGATGCGCGGCAGCGAGCCGCGGTCCTTCAGCCGCATCAGCAGGCCCTGGGTGCCGAGCGAGGAGGCGGCCAGCACGACATGGCGCGCGGTGCAGCGGCGCTCCTTGCCGAACAGGCCGAAGCTCGGCTTCACGATCACCTCGTAGCCGTCGGCGCCGCCGGTGCCGTTCAGCGGGCGGATGTCGACGACCTTGGTCTCGGCATGCACCTGCGCGCCGAGCTTCTCGGCGAGATAGAGGTAGTTCTGGTCCAGGGTGTTCTTGGCGCCGTGGCGGCAGCCGACCATGCAGCCGCCGCAGCCCTGGCAGGATCGCCGCTCCGGGCCGGCACCGCCGAAGTAGGGATCGGGATAGCGCGTGCCCGGCGCATCGCCGGGCTTGCCGAAGAAGACGCCGACGTCGGTGCGATAGAAGCTGTCGCCCACTCCGGCCGCCTCGGCCATCTTCTGCAGGGCGTGGTCGGCCGGGCCGAGGATGCGGTTCTGGGTCACGCCGAGCATGCGCTTGGCGGTGGCGTAGTGGCCCGGCATGACCTTGTCCCAGTCGTCCAGGCCGGCCCAGGAGCCGTCGGACCACACCTTGGCGGGCGGCACCAGCAGGGTCTGGGCGTAGGTGATGGAGCCGCCGCCCACGGCGTTGCCGTGCAGGATCATGACGTGACGGAACAGGCGCAGGCTGAGGAAGCCGCGCAGGCCCAGCACGGGCGCCCAGAGATAGCGCGACAGGCTCCAGTTGGTCCTGGGCAGGTTGTCCGGCGTCCAGCGCCGTCCCATTTCCATCACCGCGACGCTGTAGCCCTTCTCCGCCAGGCGCAGCGCGGACACGCTGCCGCCAAAGCCGGAGCCGACGATGAGGTAGTCGTAGTCGTGCTGCATGGGAGGGCGCCCTCAGCGCAGTTCGCGGCGCAGGATCTTGCCGACCGGCGACTTGGGCAGCGCGGGGATGAATTCCACGTGGCGCGGCACCTTGTAGGCGGTAAGGTTGCTGCGGCAGTGGGCGATCAGCGCCTCGGCGGTGAGCAACTCGTCGCGGCGCACCACGAAGACCTTCACGGCTTCGCCGGTCTTGTCGTCCGGCACGCCGATGCAGGCCGACTCCAGCACCGCGGGGTGCTCGGCACAGACCGCCTCGATCTCGTTGGGGTACACGTTGAAGCCGGACACCAGGACCATGTCCTTGACGCGGTCGACGATGTGGAAATATCCCTCTTCGTCCTGGCGCCCCATGTCGCCGGTGCGGAAGTAGCCGTCGGCGGTCATGACCTTGGCGGTTTCCTCGGGGCGCTGCCAGTAGCCGCGCATCACCTGCGGGCCGCGGGCGCAGATCTCGCCCACCTGGCCGGGCGCCACCTCCCGGCCCTCGCTGTCGCGCACGGAGATGTCGGTGGACGGCAGCGGCAGGCCGATGCCGCCGCGGAATCCCGGCGCATCGGGACGGTTGACGGTCAGCACCGGGGAGGTCTCGGAGAGGCCGTAGCCCTCGAGCAGCACGCAGCCGGTGGTCTGCTGCCAGCGCCGCGCCACCGCCGGCTGCACCGCCGCGCCGCCGCCCATGGAGAGGCGCAGGGAGGAGAAGTCCAGGTCGGCGAAGCCGGGGGTGTTGAGCAGGCCGTTGTACAGGGTGTTGACGCCGGTGAAGAGCGAGAAGGGATGCTTGCGCATCGTCGCGACCACGCCGCCCAGGTCGCGCGGATTGGCGATCAGCACGCTGGTGCCGCCCTGGCGCAGCACGTTCAGCAGGTTCAGCATCAGCGCGAAGATGTGGTACAGCGGCAGCGCGGTGATGGCGACCTCGCGGCCCTCGGCGAACACGCCGGAGAACCAGGCGTCGAGTTGCGCGAGGTTGGACAGGATGTTGCCATGGGTCAGCTCCGCACCCTTGGAAACGCCGGTGGTGCCGCCGGTGTACTGCAGGAAGGCGGTGTCGGCGTGGCCCAGCTGGATCACGGGCAGCGGCGACGCCGTCGCCAGCGCCGTGGCCAGGGGCACGCGCAATTCGCCGGCGTATTCCCCGGCCGGTGCCGGCAGCGGGCCCGCCGGCACCGTGATCACGCCCTGCAGCGGCGTTTCCGCCAGCACGGCGTCGAGCGTGGCCAGGAAGGGCTCGGCGATCAGGATCGCGCGCGCGCCGGAATCGCGCAGCTGGTGCCTGAGCTCGCGCGGGGTGTAGAGCGGGTTGACGTTCACCACCGCGCAGCCGGCGGCCAGGATGCCGAGCATCGCTACCGGATAGGCCGCCAGGTTCGGCATCATCACCGCCACGCGGTCGCCGCGGACCAGGCCCAGGTCGGCCGCCAGGAAGGCGGCCAGGCGCTCGGCCTGGCGACCCAGCTCCGCGTAGCTCAGCTGCTCGTCGCCGCAGGCCACGGCGATACGCTGGCCATGGCGCCAGCAGGCGTCACCCAGCAGGTCGGTGACGCAGGCCGCGGCGGGCTTGCCGATCTCCGGCGCGATGCCGGCGGGATACTGCGCGAGCCAGGCCTGCCGGCCGGCGGACGGGGACGTCATGTTGCTCTCTCTCCTGGGATTCCCGGCGCTGATGCGGGCTGCGGCCATCTTCGTCCGGGCCGCGGCGGACCGCGCCGAACAATAGGTAGGGTTTGGGGAGGGCCCGCCACCGCGCCGCCCGGAGGCGGCGGAGACCGCAAGGCGCCGGTAGAGACCCGGGAGGCCCCTGCCCGCGCGGCCTTCCCTCAGCGCGCGGGCAGCTGCGCGCGCAGGGCCAGGGTGTCGGCGTCGCGGCCGGATGCCGCGCGCGCGGCACGCAGCGTTTCGAGGTCGATCGGCCGGTAGCCCGCGGCGGGGTGGTTCAGCGTCTCCGCGACGTAGCCCAGCACCGCGACCAGCTGCTCATCCTGCAGTCGCCAGCGGAAGGTCAGCATCAGGGCGGAATAGGGCTGCCCGCGCACCGTGATCGGGCCGGCCAGCCCATGCACGACGGCGCGCGCGATGTAGCTGCGCCCCTCGCCGGTGGCCAGCCAGGCTTCCATCCCCGTCAGCGGCGGGGCATGGCCCTCGATCCCCTGCCCCTGGGCCTGGTGGCAGACCGCGCAGCGCTCCGCGTACAGGGCAGCGCCGTCGGCCGCCATCGCGGCCCACGGCAGCATCAGGGGAAGCACGATCAGTCGGCGAAGCATCATGGATACGGACCCGGCCATGGTGCTCGCCAACCCGCAAGGATCGCGCCAGCGCAGGGCGACGCCGAGCGGCTGTGAGGCGGTGAAAGCGGTGCGGGATCAGGCTACCAGCTGTTTCTTGCCGTGCCGGGCGCGGTAGTCGCCGAGGAACCTGGCGATGCGGCCGATGGCCTCGCGCAGGTCGGGTTCGTGCGGCAGGAAGACGATGCGGAAATGATCGGGCTTGGGCCAGTTGAAGCCCGTGCCCTGCACCAGCATCACCCGCGTGGCCTCCAGCAGTTGCAGGAAGAACTGGCGGTCGTCCTTGATCGGGTAGATCTCCGGATCGAGCCGCGGGAACATGTAGAGCGCAGCCTCCGGCTTGACGCAGGTGACGCCCGGGATGGCGGTGATCAGCTCGTAGGCCAGGTCGCGCTGGCGGCGCAGGCGCCCGCCTTCGCCGACCAGGTCGTTGATGCTCTGGTAGCCGCCCAGCGCGGTCTGGATGGCCCACTGGCCGGGCACGTTGGCGCAGAGCTTCATGTTGGCCAGCATGTTCAGGCCCTCGATGTAGTCCGCGGCGCCGGCCTTGTCTCCCGAGACCACCATCCAGCCCGCGCGGTAGCCGCAGGCCCGGTAGCTCTTGGAAAGCGAGTTGAAGGTCAGCGTCAGCACGTCGGTGGACAGGCTGCCCAGCGCGGTATGGCGCACGCCGTCGTACAGCACCTTGTCGTAGACCTCGTCGGCCAGGATGACCAGGCCGTGCTCTCGCGCGATCGCCACGATCTCGCGCAGCACGTCGTCGGGGTAGACCACGCCCGTCGGGTTGTTCGGGTTGATGACCACGATGCCCTTGGTCCGCGGCGTGATCTTGGCGCGGATGTCGTCCAGGTCGGGAATCCAGCCGTTGGCCTCGTTGCACAGGTAGTGCACGGGCTTGCCGCCCGACAGGCTCGCCACCGCCGTCCACAGCGGATAGTCCGGGGCGGGCAGGAGCAGTTCGTCGCCATTGTCGAGCAGCGCGTTGGTCGCCATGGCGATCAGTTCGGAGGCGCCGTTGCCCAGATAGACGTCTTCCAGGGTCACGCCCTGGATGCCCTGCACCTGGGTGTAGTGCATGACCGCCTTGCGTGCGGCGAAGATGCCCTTGCTCTCCGAATACCCGGCCGAATGGGGCAGGTTGCGGATCATGTCCTGCTGGACTTCCTCGGGGGCGTCGAAGCCGAACACGGCCAGGTTGCCGATGTTGAGCTTGATGAGCTGCTGGCCCTCATCCTCCATCTGCTTGGCCCGATCCATGATCGGGCCACGGATGTCGTAGAGGACGTTCGCCAGCTTGCTCGATTTCTTTACGGCTTTCATGGGGTAGATTGGTTCGAAAGGCGGTCATCATAAGGCAGTGGGCGCCCGACCGAACGCCTGGACCCGGAAGCCGGCGCCGCCGCCGGGACAAGGAGGGCGGAGCCGCGCCTTCGCCCGCCCTCCTCGCCGGCGGACCACCCGCCGGATGCAAAACCTAACCTGAGTTAGGGGTAATAATTTTCACTCTCCCCTATTGTGCCGCCACCGTAAAACCGTGGTCACAAGAGGAGAAAAACCATGAAATTCAATATGTTCAAGGCGATGGCGATGGCGGGGGCCACCGCCGTCGCGCTGGGCCTTCCGCCGGCCGCACTGGCCAAGGTCCCGGCGGCCGAGGCCGGCAGGCTGGGCAAGGAGCTGACGCCGGTGGGCGCGGAACCGGGCGCCAACAAGGACGGCAGCATCCCGGCCTGGGTGCCGGCCCGGCAGCGCGGCGCTCTCAAGGGCGAGTTCCCCAACGACGCGGCGATCGACGCCGAGAAGCCGCTGTTCACGATCACCAAGGCCAACATGGGCCAGTACGCGGACAAGCTCACCCAGGGCCACCAGAAGCTGCTGAAGACCTACGACAGCTACAAGATGAACGTGTATCCCAGCCACCGCATGGCCACCTTCCCGGACGCGATCCTGAAGGCGACGGCCGAGAACGCGGTGAACTGCGAGATGGTGGGCACCGACACGCCGGACAACTGCAGGCTGGGCTTCCCCTTCCCGATTCCCAAGAGCGGTGCCGAGCCGATCTGGAACCACAAGATGAAGTGGCGCGGCGAGGCGCAGACGCGTTTCAACAACCAGATGATCGTGCAGCCCAACGGCCAGTTCCAGCTGACCAAGATCATCGAGGACGTGAGCTTCGGCTATGCGTCGATCAAGAACCCGGTGCCGGTGACCAAGAACTCGGGCGAGTTCCTGAAGTACCTGTCCAAGACCGTGGAGCCGCCGCGCATGGCCGGCACCTTCATCCTGGTGCACGAGAAGGCCGGCACGGGGGCGGAAGGCCGCGCCGCCTGGCTGTACTCGCCGGGCCTCAAGCGCATCCGCCGCGCCCCGACGGTCTGCTGCGACAACCCGTACGAAGGCACCGACGGCCACCAGTTCTACGACCAGGTGGACATGTTCAACGGCGTGCTGGAGCGCTACAACTGGAAGCTGCTGGGCAAGAAGGAGATGTACATCCCGTACAACTCCAACAAGATCGCCGGCCCCAAGGTGAAGTACAAGGACATCGCCAAGGCCAAGCACGTCAACCCCGAGCTGCCGCGCTACGAGTTGCATCGCGTCTGGGTGGTCGAGGCCGAACTGAAACCTGGCACCAGCCACACCTTCAAGAAGCGCCGCTTCTACATCGACGAGGACAGCTGGAACATCGTGGCGGTGGACGATTACGACAAGCGCGACGAGCTCTACCAGTTCCAGGAAGGCCATCTGATCTTCGCCTACAACATCCTGGCGGCGACGACGGTGCCGGAGATCATCTATCACTTCACCTCGGGCCGCTATTTCGTCACGGCCGCATTCAACGAGGACAAGCCCAATGACTCCAGCGTGTCCTTCAATGCGGACTACTTCAGTGCCAGCTCGGTGCAGAAGATGACCACCAAGTAGGAGTCCCTGGGGCGGCCTCCCACCCCGGATTCCGTAGGCCGTCCCCTTCAGGCCGCCCGCCAGGGCGGCCTTTTTCTTGGGCGCGTCACGGCTCCGCTATGCTGCCGCCATTGCTTACCGGAGCCCGCATGACGCTCGACCCCCAGGCCCAGGCCATGCTGCAGGCGCTGTCGCGCCTGCGGCCCTTCGAATTCGCCACGCTCACCGGCGAGGGCTATCGCGCGGTGATGGACCGCAGCGGCCTGTTCGCGGCCGGAGACGCGGTGCACTCGGTGGAGGAGCGGGAGATTCCCGGCCCCGGGGGCGGCCTGCGGCTGCGCATCTACCGCCCGGGCGCAATGGGCGGCTATCCGGTGACACTGTTCTTCCACGGCGGCGGCTTCGTCGGCTGCACGCTGGACACGCACGACAACGTCTGCCGCTGCCTGTGCCGGCGCGCGGACAGCATCGTGGTCTCGGTGGACTACCGCCGCGCGCCGGAGGCGCCCTTCCCGGCCGCGGTGGAGGACGCCTTGGCGGCGCTGCGCTGGGTGCATGCGCATGCCGCGGAGTTCGGCGGCGATCCGGGGCGGCTGGCGGTGGCCGGCGACAGCGCCGGCGGCAACCTTTCCGCCGTGGTCTCGCAACTCTGCCGCGGCACCGGTCCCGCGCTGAGCCACCAGTTGCTGATCTACCCGGCCACCGACTTCGCCGCCGAGACGGAGTCCCGCCGGACCCGCGCCGAAGGCTACTTCCTCACCGCCGAACTGATGCGCTGGTTCGGCGACCAGTACACGCCCGATCCGGCCGTGCGCGGCGATCCGCGCGTCTCGCCGCTGCGCGCCGCCGATTTCAGGAACCTGCCGCCGGCCACCGTGCTGGTGGCCGGCTACGACCCGCTCTGCGACGAGGGCCTGGCCTACGCGGGCCGCCTGCGCGAGGCCGGGGTACCGGTGGAGGTGCTGGATTATCCGGGCCAGATCCACGGCTTCATCAACATGCTGGGCGCCATCGGTGCCGCCGACGAGGCGCTGGACCGCTGCGCGGGCGCCCTGGAGAGGGCGTTCCGGGCAGATGCGGACAAGCGGTAGCGCCAGAACGATGACGGCACGAACCAGTAGGTTTTGCCGACTGAATTCCGGCGCCTTGCTGCCGTTGAATAGGCAGCAAGGGAGGAGAAAACCACGCCTCCCGGCAAAGGAACCGCCATGAACCCGATCCTGTCCACGCTGGCCCAGATCATCATCCTGATGCCGGCCAATTTCGCCCTCGGCCTGCTGGACCGCGCCAAGCCCCTGGCCATCGGCGAGCTCAAGGCCCGCAGCCGCCGCGGAGAGCTGATGCTCTCCGGCCTGTTCGTAGCCGGCTGGTGGACCCTGATCATCCAGGCCGTGCAGGGCGTGATCGGGCTGCCGTAAGCCCCGCCGCCAGCAAGGAATGCCACGTCCCTCTCCTGCCGCCGCGGGAGAGGGATTTTGCTTTCTAGAGCCCGATCCCGGACACCCGGTCCAGGCACCAGTAGGCCGCCAGGGCGCCGATGAGGTACACCGGCAGCAGGCGCGGCAAGGGTCCCTGGGCGACCACCGGCAGGCGCCGCCAGGCCAGCCCAAGAACCAGCAGGACGACCACCAGCAGGACCTGCCCCAGCTCGATGCCGAGGTTGAAGGCGAACAGGGCCAGCGGAATCTCGCCCTGCGGCAACCCCACCTCGGACAGCGCCCCGGCGAAGCCCAGGCCGTGCAGCAGTCCGAAGCTCGCCGCCATCAGGGCCGGACGGCGGGCCAGCAGGGTCGGCGGGCGATCCGCCGGGCGAGCCAGCTCGCAGGCCAGCAGCAGGATGCTCAGGGCAATGCCCAGCTCGGTCAGGCCGGGGTCCACGTGGACGAAGCCCAGCACCGCCAGCCCCAGCGTGATGCTGTGCCCCAGCGTGAACGCGGTGACGGTGACCAGCAACGGCTTCAGGCGCCGCACCAGCAGCACCAGCGCGGTCACGAACAGCACATGATCGAACCCGAACAGCAGGTGTTCCATGCCCAGGTGCAGGTAGGCCGGAAAGACCGCCGGCACGGCCTCCGGCGGCGGCACGGTGTAGCCCGGCCGCGTGGCGTCGAGCAGGGTCTTGGCCACCGAGCCGTCGGCACGCTCGACGCGCAGGATGACGTTGATGCCGGCGCGATCGAGTTGCGGCACCGACAGGCTGCGGCCGGTCAGCCCGCCGGGGCAGCGGACGGTCCACCGCGCGGTATAGGCGCCGCGGTCGTCGCGCTCGATGCGCGGCTCCTCCAGGCGCGCGCAGTCGGCCGGAAGCTGAGGTTCCACGCCCACCGCCTGCAGGATCGAGGCGCGCCACAGCAGCTCGACGCGGCCATCGCCGGCCTCGCGCAGCTGCAGCAGTGCCGGCGCCAGCGGGTGGGCCTGCGCCAGCCCGCAGCACAGCCACAGCAGCACGGCGAGCGCGCGCCTCATGATGCGACCGGCTCGATGCCGGACTCCGCGTCGATGCGATAACGCTGCAGCAGCCTCGCCCGGGCTTCGGCGAGCTGCCGGGCCTGGCGCTCCGCCAGCAGGGCATAGGCCGCCTGGCGGCGGACCGCAGCGAAGTCCGGCGCGGCTCCCGCCTCGCGTGCCTGCAGGCGCAGCAAGTGCAGGCCGTACGGGGAGGCCACCGGTCCGGTCCACTCGCCGGGGGCCGCAGCAGCCACCGCCGCGGCCAGCGGCCGGCCGAGCTGGCGCGCGATCTCCTCCTGCGTCAGCGCGCGGAACTGCGCTCCGAGCAGGAAGGCGTCGCCGCCGGGCGCCGCTCCCGCACGCAGGGCGGCCAGTTGGCGCTGCGCCTCGCCGGGCGGGCGCCTGGCATCCAGGAACACCTGCTCGAAGCTGTAGCGCTCCGGGGCGCCGTAGCGCTCCGGGTGCGCGGCGACGTAGTCGCGCAGTTCGCCCTCGCTGGGCGCGGCCTCCGCCAGCAGCCGCTGCTCCATCGCCTGGATCAGGCGGCGACGCGCCACCAGGTCGCTCTGGCGCATCTCCAGGGCCTCGGCCTCGCGCAGCAGCGCGGCATCGTCGAGCTTCGACTCCGGGTAGGCGAAGCGCAGGTTCATCAGCAGGCGCCGCTGCGCCACCGGATCGCGCTGGTCCAGCCCCAGGCGCAGCGCCTCGCGCAGCAGGGCCTCGTCCTCCAGCCAGCGGCGGTAGCTGGCCTGCAGCTGCGCCGCATCCGGCGCACGCCCGGTGTCGCGGCGCCAGTCCTGGCGCAGCCGCTCGATGTCGGCGGCGCTGACGCGGATGGGTTCGGTGGGCGGCGGCACCCAGGCCTGGGCCAGGTGCAGCAAGGCGCCAAGGAGCAGGAAGTGCAGCAGGGGCTGGCGGAAGAGGCGGGAAGCTTTCACGGACCGTTCACACCGAGTCGCGCCGCGAAGCGTCGCGTATCCAGCTGCGTGCAGTACGTGCCTCGATACGCACGCTCGCGACGCTCACGAGGCTGCTCGGCATGAACGGTCTGCTGATGGACTCCACTGACATCGTCGCTCAACGCGCCGCCCGGTACCAGATCGGCGAAGTCCAGGCCCGCTCCTGCACCGTCTTGGGGTAGTCGGCATTGCAGCAGTCGGCGAAGGCCTCGGGCACGGCGTCCGGATCGGCGCAGCTCACGCCCGCCGCCACGCACTGGCGCGTGGACCAGCGGCAGCTCGGGTTCTCCAGTACGCGGGCGTAGTAGAACGCGTTCTGCGCCGGGTCGAAGTCCGGATCCTCCCAGACGCCGCAGAGGCTGGCGTAGCCGTCGCCGGAGGTCTGGCAGGTGTCGGTGTCCACCGAGGCGCCATTGTCCTTGTTGCCGGCGATCTCGTAGACCGCTTCGCGCTTTTCGCCGTTCTCGATCCAGCCCTTGACGATCTGGATATGCTGCAGCGGCTCTACCGGTTCGCCGCCGGCCCCCGGATCGCGCAGCGCGGACACGGCGAAGCGCGGCTTCAGGCCGCTGGCCGGCTGCGCCGGCAGGTCGCCGCCCATCGGCACGCCGTTGCGGTAGCCCTCGGAGGCGAAATTGCGGCTGCCGCAGAGGCCCTCGGGGAGATTCCAGCCGCCATAGAAGCGCACCACCGGCCGCGTACCGCTGGTGGCATAGGCTTCGCGCCGGCGCATGGCGGAGAACAGCGAGCTGCGAGTGTTCTCCTCTGCCCACAGCACCGCCAGGCCGCCGGGGCTGTTCTCGATGCGGTCGGTGAGGCCCGGCGGCAGCTCGTCTCTCGCGCTGGCGCCGGCGCCGCCGTGGCCCGGGTAGTCCTGCTCCTGCACGCGGCCCGGCGTGCCGAGGTGCGTGTCGGAGCTGCCGACGAAGCCGTACTTGAAGGGGTTGGCGCCAATCTCCTGCTCGTAGCGCAGGCCTTCCTTCAGCGCATCGCGCAGGTAGTCGCGCTCCAGCGGCGCGCCGCTGGCGGCGGGGCTGATCTGGCTGCCGATGAAGTTGCGGTAGGGAATCAGCTCGAAGCCGCATTCCTCGTCGGACAGGCCGGCACCGGTGGTGCCCAGGCATTCCGACTGCCCCTTGTGCTGGTAGATCTCGGCCAGCGGCTCGTTGAGCTGCCGCGCCAGGGCATACTCCTCGGTGAAGTCGCGGCCACGGCGGTCCTTGCCGCGGAACATCAGGCCGCCGCTGAGGTTGGAGTTGTGCGGGATGGTCAGCACGTTGCAGCCCTGGTCGCCGCGGCACTGCTCGGCCAGCGCCTCCCACAGCAGCTCGGGCTCCGGCGTCTCCAGGTAGCTCGGCGGGATCTCCGGCACGACCTCGGTTTCGAACAGCACGTTGCGGTGCAGGTTGTTGGACAGCGGCGCACCGGTCCATTCATAGCCGACGAAGGTGGTGAAGTGGCACTCCGGGCTGCGGTCCAGGTAGGCCTCGGCGGCGAGCTGGATGTCGCGCCAGGGGGTCTTGGCGGCCTCGATGCAGCGCTCGCCGCCCAGCCCGCAGAACGGCAGGCGCGGGATGATCTCGCCATCGCCCGAGGGCAGGCCGAACAGGCCGGGGCCGAGCAGGTTGAACACGATGAAGGCCTGCGGCGGCGCGGCGCGATAGAAGCGGCACTCCAGGGAGTTGTAGCCCTCGAGCTCGGGGTTGGTGCAGATCTCGGTCTCGCCGAACAGCTCGGCATGATCGGTGACGGCGGCAAAGTCCAGCGGGCGCGACAGCTTCGTGCTGCGCAGCGGCTGGCCCTCGGCGTTGTAGGGCTGGATGCCCAGTTCCTCGCCCTGCGCGAAGCGGTAGGCCTCGTGCGGACCGATCACGGTGCCTTGCGTGTTGGCGTCCAGCGAATACTTGGTGTGGACGTGCAGGTCGCCGAAGAAGGGCTGGCGCTGCTCGTTGTAGTGGCGGCACTTGGCGCTGGCGGGCGGCGGGTTCGCCGAACCCGTGGTCTCGTCACTGCGCCCGCAGGCACTCAAGGCCAGCAGCAGTCCCAGGCATAGCAAGCGACGCATCCTCTCTCCCCCTTCGCAATCCAAGTCCTCCTCCGTTCGCCCTGAGCTTGTCGAAGGGTGAACGGACCGCCCGACACCTGGCTACCTGATTCCCGCCCGTACTTCGACAGGCTCAGCACGAGCGGAAATCTTAACCATCGGCGCTGGAGGAGGCGCTAGTTTTTATTCATTTATCCTTATTCACCTGCGCCGCATCCAGGAAGGCCGGCCGCTCGCCGCCGCCGTGCAGCACGAGGTTGGTGCCCGAGGCGTACGAGGCCTCCGGCGAAGACAGCCAGACACAGGCGTTGCCGATGTCGGCGGGATCGGCCAGGCGCGCCATCGGCACCGTACGGGCCACCGCCGCGATGCCGGCCTCGTCGCCGTAGTGCAGGTCGGACTGCTCGGTGCGGACCATGCCCGGGCTCACCGCGACCACGCGCACCTTGGGCGCCCACTCCACCGCCAGCGAAGCGGTGAGGCTGAGGAGGCCCGCCTTGGCGGCGCCGTAGGCCGCGGTGCCGGGCGAGGGGCGGATGGCGGAAACGCTGGCGACATTGACGATGACGCCGCCGCCGGCCTGCCCCTGCATCAGGGCATTGGCCTTCTGCGCGAAATGGAACGGCGCCAGCAGGTTCAGCGCGATGATCGACTCGTGGAATCGCGGCGAGGCCTTGTCGGCCATCGCGAAGGGCGCGCCGCCGGCATTGTTGACCAGCACGTCGAGGCGGCCGTGCTTCTCCGCGATGCCGGCGAACAGGGCGTCCACGGCCTCGCGGTTGCGCACGTCGCAGGCGACGAATTCGGCCGTGTTGCCGTTCACCTGCGGCAGCGCCCCCGGAGCCTCGCGGCCGCAGATCACCACCCGCGCCCCCGTGGCCAGGAAACGCTCGGTGATGCCGCGCCCGACGCCCTTGGCGCCCCCGGTAACCAGTACGACCCTGCCCTGCTGCACGCCCCGCTCCCGAAAAAGTCCTTTCCGGCCATCATCCTAGGCGATTGCGGGGGGCGGAGCTTTACTCCAAAAGGATGAAGCAGCGCCCGGCGCGGAGGAGGACCATTCGCGTGCAGAAAACCATGCCCGCCGGAAAGTCCGCTCCCATGACCAGCAAACCCGTGCCCGAGGGTCAGTACGTCACCCTCAAGAACGGCTACCGCATCCACTACCAGGACCAGGGCCAGGGTCCGGTCGTGGTGTTCCTGCACGGCTCCGGCAACGGCGCCAGCGGCTACAGCAACTTCAAGGGCAACTACCCGGACCTGGCCCAGGCCGGCTACCGCTGCCTCGTGCCCGACCTGATCGGCTTCGGCTACTCCGACAAGCCGGCGGACGTGGAATACCCCCTGTCCTTCTTCGTGGACTGCCTCAAGCAGACCCTGGACGCCCTGGGCGTGCAGAAGGCCACGCTGGTGGGCAACTCCCTGGGCGGCGCCGTGGCGCTGGGTTTCGCGCTGGAGCACCCGGCCAGCGTCGAGAAGCTGGTGCTGATGGCACCGGGCGGCCTCAACGAGCTGCCGGACTACCTGGAAATGCCGGGCATGAAGGCCATGTTCGCGCTCTACGGTTCCGGCAAGCCGGTGACCGAGGAAGCGATGAAGGATTTCTTCATCAAGGCCTTCGTGGTGGACCCGGCCGTGGTCACCGACGACCTGGTGCACGAGCGCGCCGAGATGGCCAAGCTGCAGAACCCGCAGGTCATCAAGACGCTGAAGGTGCCGGTGATGACCGAGCGCCTGGGCGAGATCGGTTGCCCGGTGCTGACGCTCTGGGGACTCAACGAGAACATGATGCCGGACAGCGGGATCATGCGCCTGGCCAAGGGCCTCAGGCACGGCCGCATGGTGCTGGTGCCGCAGTGCGGCCACTGGGTCATGATCGAGCATCGCGGGCTGTTCAACCGCACGGTGCTGGACTTCCTGAAGCATGGCTGATCCGACCCACGCCCTCTCCGAGCCGTTCGTGCCGAGCCTGCCGAAGGGCGAGCGGCCCTGAAGGCCACTGATATCCCCATGAGCCTCACAGACCAAAGAATCATTGCCCTGGGCGACGAACTGTTCGCGGCGCTGCGCTCGCGCTCCGTCCTGGAGCCGCTGACCAACCGCGAGGCCGGCATCGACATCGAGGACGCCTACCGCATCTCGCTGCGCTTCCTGTCGCGCCGCGAGGCCGAGGGCGAGCGCGTCATCGGCAAGAAGATCGGCGTGACCAGCAAGCCGGTGCAGGACATGCTCGGCGTGCACCAGCCGGACTTCGGCTTCCTCACCGACCGCATGCACGTGGCCAACGGCAGCACGGTGAGCATCGCGGGCAGCGGCCTGATCCAGCCGCGCGCCGAGGGCGAGATCGCCTTCGTCCTGAAGAAGGACCTCAAGGGCCCCGGCATCACCGAGGAGCAGGTGCTGGACGCCACCGAATACGTGGCGCCCTGCTTCGAGATCGTGGATTCCCGCATCCGCGACTGGAAGATCAAGATCCAGGACACCGTGGCCGACAATGCCTCCTGCGGCGTGTTCGTGGTGGGCGATGCCCGGATCGACCCGCGCTCGCTGGACCTGGCCGCGGCGACCATGGAAATCCACAAGAACGGCCAGCACGTCGCCTCCGGCGTCGGCGCGGCCGTGCAGGGCCATCCGGCTACCGCGGTCGCCTGGCTGGCGAACACGCTGGGCCGCTACGGCATCCCCTTTCTGGCCGGTGAAGTCATCCTCTCCGGTTCGCTCGCGCCGCTGCTGCCGGCGTCGCCGGGCGACCGTTTCGAGATGAGCATCGCCGGCATCGGTACCGCCTCGATCGGATTCGAGGCCTGATTCGGAAGACCCCATGAAGAAGATCAAGTGCGCCATCATCGGTCCGGGCAACATCGGCACCGACCTGCTGTACAAGCTGAAGCGGTCGCCGGTGCTGGAGCCGGTATGGATGGTGGGCGTGGACCCGACCTCCGAGGGCCTGGCGCGTGCGCGCGAGCACGGGCTGAAGACCACCGACCAGGGCGTGGACGGCATGCTGGCCCACGTCAAGGCCGACGGCGTGCAGATCGCCTTCGACGCCACGTCCGCCTACGTGCACAAGGACAACTCCGACAAGCTGAACAAGCTCGGCGTGATGATGATCGACCTGACGCCGGCGGCCATCGGCCCCTACTGCGTGCCGCCGATCAACCTCAAGGAGCACGCCGGCAAGCGCGAGATGAACGTCAACATGGTCACCTGCGGCGGCCAGGCCACGATCCCGATGGTATACGCCGTCTCGCGGGTGCAGAAAGTCCGCTACGCCGAGATCATCGCCACCGTGTCCAGCAAGTCCGTGGGTCCCGGCACGCGCAAGAACATCGACGAATTCACCCGCACCACGGCCGGCGCGGTATCCCGGATCGGCGGCGCCGACGAAGGCAAGGCCATCATCGTGATCAACCCGGCCGAGCCGCCGATGATCATGCGCGACACCATCCACTGCCTGACCGTGGACGAGCCGAAGCAGAAGCAGATCGAGGAATCGGTGCGCGACATGGTGGCCGAGGTGCAGAAGTACGTGCCGGGCTACCGCCTGGTCAACGGCCCGGTGTTCGACGGCCACCGCGTCACCAGCTTCATGCAGGTCGAAGGCCTGGGCGACTTCCTGCCCAAGTACGCCGGCAACCTCGACATCATGACCGCCTCGGCCACCCGCACCGCCGAGATGTTCGCCGAAGAAATCCTGGCCGGGCGCCTGACGCTCGAAGCCGCCTGAGGAACAGAACCATGAGCCATCTCAAGGGCATCCAGATCAAGGTCCATGACATGTCGCTGCGCGACGGCATGCACCCCAAGCGTCACCAGATCACCATCGAGCAGATGAAGACCATCGCCCAGGGCCTGGACCAGGCGGGCTGTCCGCTGATCGAGGTCACCCACGGCGACGGCCTGGGCGGCGCCTCGGTGAACTACGGCTTCCCGGCCGCCACCGACGAGCAGTACCTGCGCGCGGTGATCCCGCTGATGAAGCAGGCCAAGGTATCGGCCCTGCTGCTGCCGGGCATCGGCACCGTGGACCACCTGAAGATGGCGGCCGACTGCGGCGTCACCACGATCCGCGTGGCCACCCACTGCACCGAGGCCGACGTCTCCGAGCAGCACATCAGCCTGGGCCGCAAGATGGGCCTGGACACGGTGGGCTTCCTGATGATGGCCCACATGATCGAGCCGGAGAAGCTGATCGAGCAGGCGCTGCTGATGGAAAGCTACGGCGCCAACTGCATCTACCTGACCGACTCGGCCGGCTACATGCTGCCGGAGGACGTCACCGCCCGCATCGCTCTGGCGCGCGAGAAGCTCAAGCCGGAGACCGAGATCGGCTTCCACGGCCACCACAACCTGTCGATGGGCGTGGCCAACTCGATCGCGGCGGTGGCGGCCGGCGCGCGGCGCATCGACTGCGCCTGCGGCGGCATGGGCGCCGGCGCCGGCAACACGCCGATGGAGGTGTTCGTGGCGGTGTGCAACCGCATGGGCATCCAGACCGGGGTGGATGTGTTCAAGATCTCCGACGTGGCCGAGGACCTGGTCACGCCGATCATGGACTTCCCGGTGCGCATCGACCGCAACTCGCTGACGCTGGGCTATGCCGGCGTGTACTCCAGCTTCCTGCTGTTCGCCCGCCGCGCCGAGGCCAAGTACGGCGTCCCGGCCCGCGAGATCCTGCTGGAGCTCGGCCGCCAGAAGATGGTCGGCGGACAGGAGGACATGATCGAGGACACCGCCATCACCATGGCCCGCGAGCGGGGCCTGCTGAAGGCTTCCGCCTGAGATGGCCCTGCGCCGCTACACGGCGGCGCTGGGCCGCGCCTGCCGCCGCCTGTTCGGGGCGGCCGGCGCGCAGCCTCGTGACCTGAAGGGTCGCGTCTATCTCGTCACCGGCATCGCACCGGGCTCCATCGGCTTCGAAACCGCCCGGGCGCTGGCCGCCTGGGGCGCGACCGTGCTCGTCACCACGCGCAGCCAGCCGGATGCCGCGGCACAGGCGTTGCGCGCGGCGCTCCCGCCGGGCAGCGGCACGGTGGAGCCGCTCGCGCTGGACCTGGCGTATGCCAGCTCGGTGGACCGGCTGGCGGACTTCGTCATCGCCTATGGCCGCCTCGACGGCCTGATCAACAACGCCGGCATCCACCTGGACCTGCTGTCGCAATGGAAGGAGCCGAAGCTGGTGGACGGCCACGAGATCCACTGGCGCACGAACTACCTCGGCACGATGCAGCTGACCTTGCGCCTGCTGCCGCTGCTGCTGCGCACGGCCGCCACGCAAGGCGAG
Source organism: Solimonas fluminis (assembly GCF_002930645.1). Taxonomy (GTDB): domain Bacteria; phylum Pseudomonadota; class Gammaproteobacteria; order Nevskiales; family Nevskiaceae; genus Solimonas_A; species Solimonas_A fluminis. The sequence goes on from NZ_PSNW01000001.1 coordinate 663,750, forward strand.
GCCCGCGTGGTCAACGTGGTGTCGATGCTGCATGCGCGCGGCAGCAATGCCGGCCTGTTCGGCGGCGGTCCCGCCTACAACTCCTGGGTGGCCTACGGCAATTCCAAGCTGGCCCTGGTGCATGCGACGCAGGAACTGCAGCGGCGCTACGGCCCGCAGGGCCTCAAGGCCTTCAGCCTGCACCCGGGTGCGGTGTTCACCAACATCGCCGACAAGGGCTTGAGCGGCAATCCGCTGCTGGAGGCGGTGCGGCGCTTCTTTGCGCCGATGGAAGCGATCTTCCTGCTGACACCGGAGGAAGGTGCGCAGACCACGCTGGTCTGCGCCACCGCGCCGGAGGCCGTGGGGGGCGCCTACTACCGCAGCTGCCGCGTGGCACGGGCCAGCGCCGACAGCCACGACGCCGCGGTCTCGCGGCGGCTATGGGACGAGACCCGCGCCCGGCTGGCGCCTCAGGAACAGCCCTCCACGTAATCCACCGCCGGCGGCAGGCCGATGCGCCAGCGCTGCACCCGGCCCTCCGGCGAAACCTCGAAGATCAGCCGGGCCTCGCCGCCCTCCGGCGCGCGGACGATGTAGTACTTCGCGCCGGCCACGTACTTGTGCGGGACCTCCTCGATGCGGCCGCCATAGTGCTGCTGCAACTCCTGCGCGCTGCTGCCGACACGCCCGCCTCCGGGCGCGGGGAACAGCGCCTCGTCCACGTCGAAGCGCGCAAAGCGGCCCTCGACCAGCATGAACGAAGTGCCGAACCCCCGGGCCGGCGCCGGGTCGGGAAAGAGCTGCAGGCAGCTTCCCGGCTCGCTGCCGGCCGCCTTCAGCGGCCGCCCCCAGGCCAGGCGCACGGCGGCCTCGCCGTCGCCGAAATGAGCCGGGCCAAAGCCCCGGAATCCCACCGTTTCCTCCTGCTTCGGCGGCTCCGGGGCCACGGCAGCCGGCTCGGGGGCGCTGTCCACCGGCGGCGAATTCTCGCCGCTGCCGCGCTGGCAGGCGGACAGGGCCGCGGCGGCGGCCAGCAGGATGATGGCGGGTTTCAAGGGCAGGCCCTCCAGCGTCGGGGGATGCCGCTTGGACTGGCGGGGATCCGCCAGGTTCCGCTCAGCCGCCCAAGCGTTGGTGGGGAAGCATCCTGCGATGGGGGGGAAGCGGCCGGCGCCGCCTAGACCGAGGCACAGGAATGGGCGCCGTCCACCACGATCTCGGCGCCGCTCATGTAGCGGCCGGCATCGGAGGCCAGCAGCAGCAGGGGACCGTCGAGGTCCGGATACTGGCCGAAGCGGCGGAAGGGCACCCTCGCCCGCAGCTTCTCGCCGCCCTCGCTGGCGAGGTAGTCCGCATTGATCTCGGTGGAGAAGTAGCCGGGAGCAATGCTGTTGACGCGGATGCCATGCCGGGCCCATTCCAGCGCCAGGGCCCGCGTCAGGTGCGCCAGGCCAGCCTTGGACGCGCAGTACGGAGCCAGGGCAACGCCGACGCGGCTGGCCAGGATCGAGGTGACGTTGATGATGCTGCCCCCGCGCTGGGCGGCCACCATGCGCCGCGCCGCCTCCTGCGCCACGATCCAGGCGCCGCGCAGGTTGGTGTCGAGCACGGACGTCCATTCCGCGTCGTCGCAGTCCAGGGCGCGGGCCTTGGCGCCCACGCCGGCATTGTTGACGACGATGTCCGGGGCGCCCCAGCGTGCGGCCAGTTCGTCGAAGGCGGCCTGGACGCTGTCGCGCGCAGTCACGTCCATGGAAAGCGCCCGGGCACTGCCGCCCTCCGCCACGATCTGCTCCACCAGCGTCGAGAGGCGATCGGCCCGGCGTGCCGCCACCGCGACCTCTGCACCGGCGCGCGCGAGCACGCGGGCGAAGTGCTGGCCGAAGCCGCTGGAAGCTCCGGTCACCAGGGCGTGACGCCCCTTCAGCGAGAACAGTTCGGGGCTCATGAGATCTTTCCTTCCAGCAGCTTGCTGGCCAGGCTCCAGCGGTGGACTTCCGAGGGGCCGTCGTAGATGCGGAAGGCACGCAGGTCGCGGAAGATGCGCTCCACGATGGCCTCGCCGGTGACGCCGCGTCCGCCGAGGATCTGCACCGAGCGGTCGACGATGCGCCAGGCCGCCTCGGAGGCCGTGACCTTGGTCATGCTCGACTCGCGGTTGCCGGAGTGCCCCTGGTCCAGCACCCAGGCGCAGTGCCATATCGCCAGGCGCGTGTTGTGCAGGTCCATGGCGTTGTCCGCCAGCATGAAGCCCACGCCCTCGTGCTCGCCCAGGCGCTTGCCGAAGGCCTGGCGCTGCCGGGCATAGGCCAGCGCGGTGTCGTGGGCACGGCGCGCGGCGCCCAGCCAGCGCATGCAGTGCGTCAGCCGCGCGGGCGCCAGGCGTACCTGGGCGTAGCGGAAGCCCTTGCCGATCTCACCCAGGACGTCCGCTGCCGGCACGCGCAGGTTCTCGAAGTGCAGCACGCCGTGGCCGCCGGTGAAGCAGGAGTCCAGCGAATCCATCAGCCGCTCCAGGCGAATCTCCGGCCGGTCCATGTCCGACAGGAACATGGTGGCGGAACCGTCTTCCATCCTGGCCATGATGATGGCGAAGCGGGCGCCCTCGGCACCCGTGATGAGCCACTTGGTGCCGTTGATGACGTAGTGGTCGCCGTCTCGAACCGCCGTGGTCTGCAGCATGGAGGGGTCCGAGCCGGCACCGGGCGCTGGCTCCGTCATGGCGAAGCAGGAACGCGTGCATCCCTCGGCCAGCGGACGCAGCCAGCGCTCCTTCTGCTCCGGCGTCGCCACGATCTCCATCAGGTGGATGTTGCCCTCGTCCGGCGCGTGGATGTTCAGCGCCACCGGGCCCAGCGGCGAATATCCGGCTTCCTCGAACACCACCGCCTTGGCGACATGCGACAGGCCCAGCCCTCCGAACTCCGGCGAGGCATGCGGCGTCAGCAGGCCGGTGCCGCGCGCCAGGGCCACCAGTTCCTGCCGCAGCGCCTCGCCGGGGCCGTGCGGGGTCTGGCGCGGATCGCGCTCGTAGGGGATGACCTGCTGCGCGATGAAATCGCGGGTCTTCTGCTGCAGGGCCTGCAGGTCGGGGCTGAGGGAGAAGTCCATGGTTTCGTGGGCTGGTGTCCGGTTCTCTGGGATATGCGCCAGAACGACCCGTTCATGGCGAGTAGCCTCGTGAGCGTAGCGAGCGTGCGTATCGAGCCACCCTTTGGAGGCTCCTGATACGCGACGCTTCGCGACGCTACTCGGGGTGAACGGGACGGATACTAAGGCGCCGCAGCACCAGAAAGCACCCTTCCTGACAACGTTAAAAAAACCGGATGGCTGCCCCCCGGCAAACCATCCGGCAACGAGGACCGTTACAACCGCTTCGTCATGCCGGCGAAAGCCGGTATCCAATCGCCATGTGGCCATTGCTGCCGGAGACCGGATGCCGGCTTTCGCCGGCACGACGACGCTACAGGGACCGCGAAATCAGCTCCTTCATGATCTCGTTGGTGCCGCCAAAAATCCGCATCACGCGTGCATCCACCCAGGCGCGGGCCACCGGATACTCCAGCATGTAGCCGTAGCCGCCGTGCAGCTGCACGCACTCGTCGATGACCTTGTTCATCATGTCGGAACACCAGTACTTGGCCGCTGCGGCCGCCTCCGGGCTGAGCTTGCGCTGCAGCACCAGCTCGATGCAGCGGTCCACGTAGACCTGGGCGATCTCGATCTCGGCGCGCATCTCGGCGAGCTTGAACTTGGTGTTCTGGAAGCTGGCCACCGGCTTGCCGAAGGCCTTGCGACCCTTGGTGTATTTCACCGTGCTCTCGAAGGCGGCGCGGGCGCCGGCCACGGACATCACGGCGATCACCATGCGCTCCCAGGCCAGTTCCTTCATCAGCATGATGAAGCCCTGCCCGATGGCCTTCTCCCCGCCCAGGATGTTGGACTTGGGGATGCGCACGTTGTTGAAGAACAGCTCGCAGGTATCCTGCGCCTTCATGCCCACCTTCTTCAGCGGCTTGGCCTTGGCAAAGCCCGGACGGTCGGCCTCGACGATCACCAGGCTGACGCTCTTGCCGCCCTCGTCACCCTCGCCCATCTTCACGGCCACGATCACCATGTCGCAGAGGAAGCCGTTGGTGATGAAGGTCTTGGTGCCGTTGAGCACCAGGTCGTCGCCGTCCTCGACGGCGCGCATCTTCATGCCCTGCAGGTCGGAGCCGGTGCCGGGCTCGGTCATGGCGATGGCGCCCACCGCCTCGCCCGACACCAGCTTCGGCAGCCAATGGCGCTTCTGCTCCTCGGTGCCGTGGTTCAGCACATAGGGAGCGACGATGTCGGAGTGCACCGGCCAGCCGATGCCGGAGGCTCCGGCGTACAGCAGCTCCTCGAGATAGACCACGCTGTAGAGACGGTCGGCGCCGATCCCGCCGTATTGCTCGGGTACGGTCAGGCTCAGCAGGCCCATCTCGCCCGCCTTGTTCCACAGCGCGCGATCGACGTGCTGCTGCTCCTCCCAGCGCTCATGGTTCGGGCTGATCTCCTCGGCGATGAAGCGCCGCACGCTGCGGCGGAACTCCTCGTGCTCGGCGGTGAACAGGCTGCGGGGCACCATGGAGGGGACGTTCTGGAGGAAGGGACTCTGTGCAGCGGTCATCGTGAATCTCTGGCGGGGGCGCTTCAGCAGCGCCGGAGGTAGAAGTACAGGGGCATCGAATCCCCCTTGCGGTCCATCACGCCCAGCACGGTGCGCTCGTCCACCCGGCGGAAGTGGTCGAACACCGGGTGCTGGTCGTAGCACATCGTGGCGGTGACCACGCCGCGGTACTCGACGCGGCGCAGCGAGGCCGTGCCCATGATGGGGTTGACGACGCGGCCACCGTCGGGGCCGCGCGAGACGATCGGCGAGACATCGTTGCTGCCGCGGAAGGTCTTGCCGACCCAGCGCAGGGCCTCGAGCTGGCCCTCGCCGGGATGGCCGGTGTCGAACACGCCGCCATCCCATTCGCCCAGCATGAAGTCCTCGGCGACGTCCGGCAGGGCATCGAACAGTGCATCGAGCTCCTCCAGGCCGGTCTTGCCCTGGCGGGAGGCCAGGGCCTCGAAACGGGCCTGCAGGCTCATGCGGCCTCCGGCTGGACGGCGATCCGCGGCGGCGCCAGCGGCGCCGAGAGGAACCGTCCCAGGGTGTAGAGGAAACGCCCCGGCGCCTCCACGGGGACGATATGGCCGCAGTAGCGGAATTCGATCACCCGTGCATCCGGCACGTAGCGGGCGATGCGGCGCTGCCCCTCGGGCGGAAACACGGCGGACCGGCGGCCGACCAGGACCCAGAACGGGATGCGGACGCGGCGCAGCGACTCGCGGAAATCGTAATCCTGCTCCACGAAGGCACGCACGCAGGCCAGGTAGATCGGCCAGTCGTCGGCGCGCAGCAGGTGGCTTCCCGGCCGGCTCCCGCCCGCCGCGCGGAACACGAGCTTGAGCAGCGGCTGGCCGATGCAGTTCTCGAAGAACTCCCCGAACCACGACCAGAACTGCTGCTGCAGGGCCGGCGGCAGCCGATGGAACGGCATGTCGCGGTCGACGGGTTCGAAGGCGGCGATCAGTTCCCGGGCCCGTTCGAAGGCCTGGGCATTGTCCACCCCCATCAGCCCCCAGCTCCAGCCTTCGCCGTTGGCGATGCAGGGCGTCTGGTCCACGTGCAGGTAGGCGGAGATCCGGTCGAAGCCGTAGCGCCGCTGGTACTCCAGGCCGCTGGCCGCGCCGATGGAGAAGCCGACCATGCGTGGACGCTCCAGCCGCAGGTGCTGCAGCAGGTCATGCACGTCGTCGGCGTTCTGCCGCAGGGCATCCGCGCTGCTGGGCTTCACGCCACGGGAGCCGCCGAAGCCGCGGAAGTCGAGCATCACGAAGCGCCGCCGCGCGGCGAAGGGCAGCACGAAGGGCAGCCACATGGCGGCGCGCATGCCAAAGGCATGCAGCATCACGCAGGCCGGGCCGCGGCCGATGTCGAGGTAGTGCAGCCGCGCGCCATCGCGGGCCTGGAAGTACGGCATGGATCGTTTACCTGTGAGCCTATTTCAGCGAACGCTTCTGTACCGCGGCCGCTTCGAAGTAGTCGTCCGGAAAGCGGGCCGTGAAATCGTTGGGCTTGTCCTCGTTGGCCATGGCCGTGAGGAAGTAGCGGCCGGAGGTGAAGTGGTAGATCACCTCGGGAATGCCGCCGACGGACTGCACGCTGGGCGCGAATACCGTATGCCCTTCCTGGAACTGGTAGAGGCCGCCGCGATTGTCGTAGTTGTCGATCTGCGCCGGGTACCAGCTGTCCTCGTCCAGGTAGAGCCGGCGCTTGTTGAAGGTATGGTTGGTGCCCGGCCGGATGCTGGCCTCCACCACCCACACGCGATGCAGCTCGTAGCGCGGCAGGTCCTGGTTGAGATGCCGCGGCCGCGCCATCGCCTTGAACTTCACCGCCGGACTGCCGATGCGGTTGGAGTTGTAGGGGATGATCAGTTCCTTCTTGCCGACCAGCTTCCAGTCATAGCGTTCCAGCACGCCGTTGAACATGTCCACCTGGTCGTAGAACTGGTGGCCGTCGGTGCCTTCGTACGGGTTGTCGCAGCAGACCGTCGGGGCACGGCGGATGCGCTTGAGGCCCGGGGAGTAGAGCCAGGCGGCGCGGCCCTCGCTACCGGAGCCGGCCTTCTCGTGGACCAGGATCATCGTGCCGGCCAGGCGCGGCGGCTCGACGGTACGCGAGAAGTACTTGAGGAACAGGCCGCTGCTGCGGGTCAGGGGCACCGGGTCGATGGTGGTGGCGTAGTAGAAATTCACCTCTTCGATGATCTTGGTGAGCTGGTACTCGCCGGTCTGCTGCACGATCATCTGGTTGTTGTAGCGCCGCGCGCCATCGCCGCGCCAGCGCACGCGGTGGTTCCACATGATCTCCGCGCCGCTCTTCGGGATCGGGAAGGTGAAGCCCTGCCGGCAGTTGTCCGGATTGTCGATGCCCGCCAGTTCGCAGGTGATGGCGTTGGCGATGGTCGACTTGTAGATGAAGTCCGGGAACGACACCCGGCGCCGGCTCGGGTAGACGTTCATCTTGTAGCTGTCGTAGGTCGACAGCAGGCGCTTGTGGCCCTCGCTGAGCTTGTCCGCGTACTGCGGCAGGTTGGCCTTGGTGATGGTGTACAGCGGCTTGTCGCCGTCGATCTCCGGATCGGACGGGTACTCGCCCTTGAGCGAGCCGTGCCGGGGCGCCGGCGTCCATTCCGGGATGCTGCTGTCCTTGTTGGCGGCCTTCTCGGCGCCCACGGGCGTCAGCGACTTGCCGAGCTCGGCCGCTTCCTTGGCCGTGACCTTGGCCAGGGCCGGCGCCTGCGCCAGGGCCAGTGCCAGGCCAGCGCCCATCATCGCGATCCGGATGCTCATCCCCGCCCCCTGCTAGAACTGCACCTTGAAGAAGGCCTGCAGGTTGTCGCGGTCGCGGTTCAGGTTGTAGGAACCGCCGCCGGTGAACCAGGTGTAGCCCAGGCTGACCGAGAAGCTGGACTTGTAGCGTGTCTCGATCATCAGGTTGGCGGTCTTGCGGCCTTCCACGAAGTTGCCGACCAGTCCCGGCGCCGTTCCCTTCACGTCATGCTTCCAGATGATGAAGGGGCGCACGCTGATGCCGGGCAGCACCGACTCGTAGCTGATCTGGCTGATCAGTACGTAGCCCCAGGAGAATTTGTCGGCGTAGCCATCGCGGTCCTGCTGGTGCGGATTGAAGCGCAGGCCGTCCGGACCGTAGGAGCAGGCCTCGTTGGTGGAGCAGGCCTGCCGCGAACGGTCCGCGCCCGAGCCGTCGGCACCGGCGCTGGCATGCAGATAGGTGCCGGGTGCTTCCAGCTGCAGCACGTCGTAGTCCGGCATGTCCGGCACCCAGGTGGCGCCGGTTTCGAACAGCAGGATCACCTGGTCGGCGCCGATCGGGTTCTGCGTGGCGCCGGCCACGTAGGTGCCTCCAAGGTTGAACTGGTAGCTGTCGAACTTCTCCCAGCCGCGGATGTAGCTGTTGCCCGGATTGGTGCCGACCACGCCGCCGCGGTACGGGATGATGAACGACGGGAAGGAACGGCCCGAGCCGACCATGTGGCCGATCACCAGGTCGTAGGAATCCTTGAAGGCGCCGGGCGTGCCGTTGGCATCGACCACGAAGTCGCTGCCCGGATAGAGGCAGGTATTGGTTCCCGGCACCGTGATGATGCCTCCGGCCACCTGGGAGCAGGACGCCGGATCGCGATAGGTGCCGATACCGCCGAGCAGGTCGTAGATGTCAAGGCCGGGCGGCAAGGCCAGGGACGGCAGGGCCAGCAGGCCGCTGACCAGGCCGGACACCAGGCTTCCGACCGGCTCCGGCAGCAGGCCCGTGGCCAGGCCCGTGAGGTCGCCGCTGCCGTTGCAGCCCGCGGTGGGGAGGTGGCAGTTGGACAGCGTCGGCCCGAAGCCGGCGAAGGCCAGGTCCTCCACGTCCACCTGCATCGGCATGTCGGGGCGGTAGGCCACCTCGCCCTGCAGCGAGAATTCGCCGGCCGTGGTATTGAACGACAGGCCGAACATCTTGATGTCTTCCGGGTACTCGAGCTGTACGCGCAGCGTGTCGAAGTTGGTGGCGTCGTCGGTCGAGCCTTCCGGATCGTTGGGCGACAGCAGCGCGTGACCCAGCGGCTGGTCGAAGCAGGCCAGCAGGTAGGCCACCGTGCTGGTGGTGTTCTTGCCGCAGCCCTGGGTCACCGAGTACATGCTCAGGTAGGGATTGCGGGCATGGGTGTTGGTGAAATAGACGCCCAGCTCGGTGCCGTCGTTGAGCCACTCGGCGTAATACTTCAGCGCGATGCCGTACTGGCCGCCGCCGTCCGGCTCCTTGTCCCTCAGGCGGAAGCCGGTGGACGCGGTGTTGGTGACGCCCGACAGGGGGTTGTCGAGCAGGAAGCCCAGGCCCTGCGGGTCCTCGGCCGAGTAGCCGAAGCTGAGATTGATGTTGTCCACGGCGTTGTAGCTGCCGATGTCCAGGAAGGAGTAGAACGATCCCGGCGCGGGTGCCTCGGTGGCCAGCCACTCGTACTGGTAGAAGCCTTCCAGCGTGGCGTTGTCGAAGGGTTCCATCGACAGGAACACCATGCCCACCGGCTGGAACACTTCCTCGATCTGCGCGCCGACGCGGAAGAAGTTGTTGGCGTTGACCGGGTTGACCGTGTTGATGGAATCGAACACCAGGGCGGTGGACTCACCCCAGTTGACGTTCTGCCGGCCGATCTTGAAGGTCAGGTTCTTGTCGCCCCACAGCGGCAACTGGCCGTAGAAGTAGGCATCCAGCAACTGCAGGTCGGCGCCGATCTGGCGCAGGGTTTCGCCGTCGGAGCGCTGGTTGCGCACCACGCCGCCCGGACCGTAGACGATGCCGCAGGGCGTCAGCGGGTTGTTGTCCGGATCGCGCGAGCCGCAGGGGCGCGAGTCGCTGCGCACGCCCAGCGTCGGCAGCGGCAGCGGCACCAGTTCCGTGCCGACGGTCGAGACGTTGCCCACCTCGTTGAGGTTCTCCGAGGTGATGCGGTTGGGGTGGTATTCGGTAAAGTCGTTGTTGACGAAGTCGTAGAAGTACAGGCCCTTCACGAAGATGCCGAAGTCTCCCATCGACAGCGTCAGGTCCTGCGTGACCTTCAGCGGCGCCTGTGCCAGGTCGCCCTTGTCGTAGTTCCAGTTGCCGTCGTCGGCGTTCATCGTGTATTGGCCCGGCACCTCGCCGAGGCGCTCCGCCGGGAAAGTCTGCGTGCGGAAGAGACCCTGGCAGCCCTGGTAGTAGGTCTTGCCGTCGAGGCGGCCGCAGGCCTGGGGGTCGATGTTGCTCTTGCCCAGCAGGTCGGACGAACGCTTCTGCGTGCGCACCGCGGCACCGGCCGTGATCGTGGTGTTGAGCACGCCCTCGATCGTCTGCTCGCCGAAACCCGGCATCTCGAAACTGAGCGCCTGTACTGCCGAAGCCGCGCCCCCGAGAACCAGCGCCAGCGCGATGCGCGCCCAGCCATGCCGCCTTGCCTGCATGTGGAGTCTCCCCTCCGAACGAACCGGTCCTGCCCTGCGATGGCGGCGGCCGGTAATTGATGTTTTGCAGCCTTGTATCAGTCCCCGCACGACGCCGAATCGTTCGCCGCGCGGCTCCTGGTTGCGCCACCCCGCCGCCCCGTAAGGCCGCTGGCGGCGGATCATTCTTCTATTTGACATCTGTCAAGATAATCACTTGCCGGCTCCTGTCAATTCAGGCCGGCACGAATGGCCTCGAATGAATCAGACGGGCCCGCATGCTGTCCGCCCATCGAAGGTGTCGGGGCGGGACTCCAGCCGCGCAGTGCCTCGGTGCGCCGGTAGGCGCCGGGTGCATGACCCGACCAGCGGCGGAAGGCGCGCGAGAAGTTCGCCGGGCTGCTGTAGCCCAGGCGCAGCGCAATCTGCTCCACCGTCAGATCGGACTGCTCGAGCAGCTGCGCGGACTCGCGGAAACGCACGCCGTCCAGCAGCTGGCGGAAGCGCACGCCATGGGCGCGCAGGCGCCGCTTGAGGGTGCGCGGCGACATGCACAGGCAGGCCGCCATGCGCGCAAGGCTGGGGTAGCCCTCGCCGGCTTCGCGAAGCCGGCCGCTCACCAGGGCCGGCAGGTCGTCTGTCATCAGGGGGCGGCGGGAAAGGATCGTCATCTGGAAGGTCCGTTAAAAGAGGGCGCCTCGGTAACGGACGGCGCCCATTTGCGACGAAGAATCGGCAGGTTCACAGGGTCTTGAGGTACTCGATCAGCGCGCGGCGCTCCGTATCGGTCAGCACCCGCGTGAAGTCGTGGCCCTGGTTGCCCTGGCTGTAGAGATGGGTGTTGTAGATCTTGCGGTTCTCGATGTCCTGCTGGTTCATGCGCAGGCCCTCGAAGCGAGGCAGGTTCCAGAGCAGGCCGATCTGCTCGTACAGCAGATTGATGGCGTTCTGCGCCGTGGAGGGGCGCTCCTCCTCTCCCGGGCTGCAGACCCGGTAGGGGCTGGTGCCGTCGTCGCCGCAGCGCAGCGCCTCGTACTTCCAGCCGAGCCTGGCGCTGTCGTAGGCCCGCTCGAAGTTCGTGTCGTAGCCCATCACCACCAGGCCCTTCTGGTCCTCGCGTGCCGGCGTGGACACACGCCGCCAGATGTCCGGCCGCTCGCTGTCCGGGTCCAGCACGCCCCAGATGTTGGGGACCGAGGCATTGTGCAGGTAGGGCGCCGCGGCCCAGGTTCCCCACAGCGGCGGGGCCAGCAGCACCGGCGTCTTGTTGTCCGTCTCGCCGTAGGCACCGCTGCCGCAGTAGAGGAAGTTCTGCTTCTTGGTGGCCTCGGGGAAGTCGCCGTCGATGCTGCGCAGGCTCTGCATGGCGTCGGCATAGACCGGATCGGTGCGCACTACCGACATCGGCACCACGTAGGCGGCCAGCCCGCCCAGCTCCGGCGTCTCCAGGTAGGCCGGGTCGTGGATGAAGCGCGGCGAGTAGGCGCCATGGCAGCTGGCGCAGGAGCCGTTGCCCTCGGCCGGACGCGGTGCCGGGTTGTCCAGGCCGCGGCCCCACAGGTCCTTGGCGTGGAACAGGATGGCGCCGGCTTCGGCCAGCTTCGTATCGATCGCGCCCGGGTAGCGTGGCGGCGCCTGCGTCTCCGCCCAGACCTGGAAGGGTCCGGAATGCGCGTCGTTCCAGGCCAGCGCCTCGTCGTCACGGCCGCTCAGGCTGGCTGCCAGGTCGTAGTACGCGGCCAGGTCGATGCGCGAAGAGTCGGTGGGCAGGATCGCGCCATGGAACTTCTGCGCGCGGTAGGCGAGGTTCCACCAGGGCGGGCTCTTGATGTTGCCGATGGCCTGGCTGAACAGGATCTTGGGATTCAGCAGCAGCTGCGGGTCACCGCGGCTGAACAGCACGAAGGCCAGCTGGAAGAAGTCGATGGCGCCGCTGCCGCGATTGGTCGAGATGGTGATCAGGTTGATGGCGCTGTTGAGCGAGAAGCCGCCGCTGGCCTGGCCCAGGTCGTATCCGCCCACCGCGAAATCGCCGATGCTGCCGGCGCCGGCCAGCTGCGGGCCGAGGTCCGCCCCGCCCTTGTCGCTGTCGATCTGGCCGTTGTGGCAGGCCACGCAGACCTTGGTGCCGATCTTGCCCGTCCAGGTACCATCGGCCTTGCGGATCTGCGTATAGGCCAGGGGCAACTGGCCGGAGCCGCCGTCGGTCTGGTTCGGATCCTCGCCCGGCAGCGGATACGGGTTGCGGTAGGGCGACAGCGGCGAGCCGTGGCGCTGCGCCACCAGTTCGTCGAAATTGTCCGGCCGGCCCGGCAGCCCCCAGACCTCCCAGAGCCGGTTGTAGGCTTCGGCCTCGACGCCGGCGGGGTCCTGCTGGCCGCCGGCGAAGCTCAGCGGCGTGCCGGGCTCGCCCTGCCCGTGCGCGACGAAGCGGCCGAGCTCCGCCTGCCGGCGCAGTTCCCCGCAGGTCTTCGGGCGCGCGACGGCGTTGCCGCAGTCGCGCCAGTACGCGTTGAAGGCCACGGCCTTGCCCTGGTTGACGCCAGGCACCAGCAGCTCGCGCGGGTCGCGCGGCAGTGCCGCGGCATCGTCCTTGTCCTTGCAGAAGTTCGCCCAGGCATTTCCCCCGCGGGCCCCGCCGAGCAGCGGGTACTGTTCCTGCGGGGTCTGCGTTTCGCCGCTGTTCTGCGGCACCGGCGCCACCGTCGTATCGCTGCGGCCGCAGCCCGACAGCAAGGCTGCCGACAGCAGCAAGCCGCAGCCCAGCTTTCCGATCATCGTCGTCATGTCCATCTTGCTCCAGGGACTACAGCGTTTTCAGGTACTCGATCAGCGCGCGGCGCTCTGTGTCGGTCAGCACCGCCGTGAAGTCGTGACCCTCGTTGCCCTGGCTGAAGAGATTGCTGTTGTAGATCTTGCGATCCTCGATCTGCTGCGGCGTGAACTGCAGCAGCGAGGTGACATTGCCGATGTTCCAGGCCGCCAGCAGGTTGCCGTAGAGCGCGTTGATCAATGCCCGCACCAGGGGATCCTCGTCCGGGTTCGCCGGATTGCAGTCGAGGAAGGGAACGGTGCCGGCGCCGCAGGCCATGACGTCGTACTTCCAGCCGAGCTTCGCGGCGTCGTAGGCACGACCGATATCCGTGTCGAAGCCCATCACCACCTTGCCGTCCTGGTCGGGACGCGGCGGCGTGGAGACCCGGCGCCACAGGCGCGGGCGCTCGGACGGCTTCAGCAGGGTCCAGGCATCGGGCACCGAGCCGTTGTGCAGGTACGGAGCAGTGGCCCAGACGCCGTACAGCGGCGGCGCGAGATAGCCGATCTCGCGGTCGTCGCCACGCGTGTCGGCGCGGGTCTGTGCTCCGCAATCCTTCTGCGGACCGGCGTCGGCCGTCTCGGGATAGCCGATGGAGGTGCGCGACAGGGCCTGCGACACACCCTCGTTGTCGGTCATGGCGCGGGCGAAGTCGGTGCGGATCACCGCCTTGGGCGCCACGTAGCTGGCGACGCCTTCCAGCGCCGGGTCGGCGAGATAAGCCTTGTCATGCACGAAGCGCGGCGAATAGGCACCGTGGCAGCTGGCGCAGGAACCGTTGCCGCCGGCCGGACGCTGCGCGGGATTTTCCAGGCCCTCGGCCCAGAGGTTCTTGCTGTGGAACAGGATGGCGCCCTGCTCCGCTAGCGCCGTGTCGACCGGCAGCGGATAGGCCGGCGCCTTGCGCGCCAGCACCCAGTGGTCGGCATCCTGCGCATGCTCGCTGACGAACGCCGCCGAGTCACCGCCACCCAGCGGCGTGAAGAAGGCCAGGTCCACGCGTACCGCATCGGCCGGGAAGGAGCCGTTCCAGAACTTCAGCGGACGATGGCCCATGTTCCACCACGCCGGATTGTCGCCAGAGGCGTTGGATCCCGAGCGCAGCGTGTCGAGCAGCGACAGGTCGGGCCGCACGCCGCCCAGAGCGGCGATGTTGAAGAAGGCCGCGTTGTTGGTGCCGCGCTGCGTGCTGAACAGCGCGAAGGCCGAGATGGCAGGCGCGCCGGTCAGGCCCAGGTCGCGGGCAATGACCGAGACGTCGCCGTTGGGATTGCCCGAGCCGTAGGCCAGGCCCAGTCCAGGGCCGTCCGCCGGCGTGCCGATCTGGCCACTGTGGCAGCCGTGGCAGTTCAGGCCGATGCGGCCGGTCCAGCGGCCGTCAGCCGTACGAGTCTGCGTGAGGCTGGCGGGCAACTGGCCGCTGCCGCCATCCACCGCCGGGTCGTTGGGGTCTTCGCCCGGCAGCGGATAGGGATTGCGCTCCGGCGTGCGCGGCAGGCCGAAACGCTCCGCCACCAGGTCGTCGAAGTTGTCGGGACGCTCGCTCAGGCCCCAGATGCGCCAGAGCTTGTTGTAGCCGTCGGCGGTGGTCGAGAACAGTCCGCCCTCGCCGGTGGCCGCGAAGAAGTTGCCCGCGCCGACCCGCCCCAGGCCCTCCATCAGGATCGCGCCGCGGTCATGGCTGGCGCGCAGTTCGCCGCAGGTCTTCGGGTGCGGGCGCTCGTTCACCTTCTCCGGCTCGGCGTGGCAGTCTTTCCACCAGGCGTTGTAGTAGACCGCCTTGCCGTCATTGAACCCGGGCTGCACCAGCGAGCGCGGGTCCGCGGGCAGTGCGGCCTCGTCGTCCTTGCCCTCGCAGAAGTCGAACCAGCGATGCCCGCCGCGGGAGCTTCCCAGCAGCGGCAGCAGTTCGCCCACGTCGATGCCGCCCCCGAGGCTGCAGGTCGAGGGATCCCCGAAGCACTTCAGCAGGATTTCCATGTTCCGGTACGGCGCGCTGTCCACGGGCCAAGGGGCGCCGCCGGTATGCGGCGTCTCCTGCCCGGAAGCCATCAGCAGGATGCGCGAGGTGGGGTTGTTGCCGCCCAGGCGCTCCCAGTTGGCCCGCAGATCCTGCATGTCCTGGGATTTGCCCGCGGACAGCATGAAGTCGCGGCCGTCCTCCACGTCGGCCACGCCGCCAGGGACATGACAGCTGCGGCAAAAGTCGAGGTTGGGCTGCACGCGGCTGCCGAAGTGTTCGTCCAGGCTGCGCGCCCCGCCCTCGCCGCCGGCGCCGACGGGGCTGCTGCGACTGGGCGCGCAGGCGGACAGCAGCGCGGTACAAAGGACGCCTGCCAGCAGCAGGCCTGATCGGGATATGCCGTGGTTCATGCTGTCTCCTCCAACAGTCCATGACCTGGGTTTGTTATGACTTTTGTCAATATATTCCAATATTGACATTTGTCAATTAGATGAGCGGCCACTATGCTTCGCCCTCATGAACGACGCCCTGGACCCCTCGGCCGTAGCGCGGCAGCCCACGCAGCGGCGCGCGAAGGACCGCTTCGACCGCATCCTGCAGGCGGCCGAGACGCTGCTGACCGAGCAGGGGCTCTCGGGCTTCTCGATCCCGGCCCTGGCCGAGCGCCTGGGCTACACGCGCGGCAGCGTCTACGCCTACTTCCCCACGCCCTACGCGATCCTCAACGAGCTGGTGGGGCGCTACCTGGTGGAACTGGAGGCGGTGTTCTTCTCCCGCGCCGAGGAGCTGCGCAACCTGGGCTGGCGCGACGGCACCGCCGCGGTGGTCGACCATGCGGTCGCCTTCCACAATGCCCACCCCGCGGCACGCCTGCTGATCCTGGGCGGTGCCGTCACCGACGACAGCTACCGCGCGCAGGAGCGGACCAACCAGCGCCTGGGTGAACTGGGACGCATGGTCTGGTACCAGGGCGGCCTGCTGCCCGAAGGTCCGCCGGACCTGACGACCCTGGCCGCGGACATCGGCACCGCCTGCTTCCGCCGCTCGTTCTTCGAGCACGGCGAGATCACGCCGGCCTACCGCGACGCCGCGGTGGCGGCGATGGCCGGCTTCCTGGGGCCCTACATGGAGGCGGCGGTGAAGCCGGCCGCCCGGGCGCGCCGCAAGGCCGGCTGAGCCCGGACGACGGGCAAAAAAAGGCCCGCTTGCGCGGGCCGAATGGGCTGAGAGCGGAAAAAAATCAGTGATTGAGCTGCGGCTGCGCCGCCGGCGCATGCGATTTCGACAGGTCGTGGCCCAGGTACAGGTACATGGCCGGCACCACGTACAGCGTGAACAGCGTGCCGATCGACATGCCCGCGGCGATCACCAGGCCCATCGAGAAGCGGGCGGCGGTGCCGGGGCCCGAGGACAGCAGCAGCGGCACCATGCCGATCACCAGGGCCGCGGTGGTCATCAGCACCGGGCGCAGTCGCACCGACGTCGCTTCCTCGATCGCCTCGCGCTTGTTCAGGCCCTGCTCCTGCAGCTTGTTGGCGAACTCCACGATCAGGATGCCGTGCTTGGAGATCACGCCGATCAGGGTGATCAGGCCGACCTGCGTGTAGATGTTCAGCGTCATGCCGGGCAAGGCCGTCAGCTGCATGCCGTTGGTAATGCCGAAGATGTTCAGCACCAGCAAGGCACCGCAGATGGCCATCGGCACCGTCACCAGGATCACCAGCGGGTCGCGGAAGGACTCGAACTGGGCCGCCAGCACCAGGTAGATGATGATCAACGCGAAGGCGAAGGTCACCAGCAGCGCCGAGCCTTCCGTCTTGAACTGGCGCGAAGGACCGGCGTAGTCGACCTGGAAGCCGGCCGGCATCACCTCGGCGGAGATGTCCTCCAGGATCTTCAGGGCCTCGCCCTGGGTCACGTCGGGACGCGGCACCGCGACGATGGTGTTGGAGTTGAGCTGCTGGGCATGTTCGATCGAGCGCGGCACGATGCGGGAGCTGATCTTCACCAGCGTCGAGATCGGGATCAGCTCGCCGTTGGAGGCGCGCGTGTAGTAGCCCTCGAGCTGCGCCGGGTTGAGGCGCTCGCCGCGTTCCACCTGCTGGATCACCTTGTAGGACCGGGCGTCGTAGGAGAAGCGGTTGACCTCGCCGCCGGCCAGCAGGGCCGACAGGTCGCCCGACAGCTGCGCCATGTCCACGCCCAGCAGCGCCGCCTTGTCGCGGTCGATCTCGATCACCGCCTCGGGGCGGTCGACGCGCAGGCGCGGCGCGGCGTAGAAGAACTTCTTGGTCGCCATGGTACGCTGGATGATCTCGTCGCCGATGCGTGCCATGGTGATGGGGTCGGTGGTGGACTTGAGCACGAACTCCACCGGATAGCCCTGGCCCGGCGTCGGCAGCGGCGGCGGCTGGATGCCCGCCCAGCGGATGCCGCTGACCTTTTCCATGTCGGGCTGCAGTTCCGCCAGGATGTTCTTGGTGGAAGTCTGGCGCTCGGTCCAGGGCTTCATCACCATGCCCATGAAGGCCTGGTTGGTGTCGATCACGAAGGTGAAGATGTGATCCAGCTCCGGATGCTTCAGCGCGACCTTCTGCACCGCCGCGAAGTACTCGTCCATGTACTCCTGGGTAGCGTAGCCGTCGGTCTCGCTGATGGAGAAGGCGAAGCCCAGGTCCTCCTCCGGCGCCAGCTCGGCGGCCGTGGAACGGAACAGCGCGATGCAGGACGCGAACATCAGCGCGCCGAACACCATGATCACCAGGCGCGTTTCCAGCGCGCTGTGCAGGCGCCGCTTGAAGGCGTTGCGCCACTGTTCGAACTTCGTGTCGAGCCAGGTCGCCAGGCGGTTCTCCTCGGCCCCCTCGCCATGGGTGGGCTTGAGGATACGTGCACACATCATCGGCGTGAGAGTCAGCGCGATGACGCCCGACACCAGTACGCTGCCCGCCAGCGTGAAGGCGAACTCCGTGAACAGCTTGCCGGTGATGCCGCCCAGGAAGGCGATCGGCGCGTACACCGCCATCAGCGTGATGGTCATGGAGATGACCGGGCCGACCAGCTCGCGCGCGCCCTTGATGGAGGCGTCGAAGGGCTTCATGCCCTCTTCGATGTGGCGGTGGATGTTCTCCATCACGATGATGGCGTCGTCCACCACCATGCCGATTGCCAGCACCATCGCCAGCAGCGTCAGCAGGTTGATGGTGAAGCCCATGATCAGCATGATGAACAGGCCGCCCACCAGCGACAGCGGCACGGTGATCGCCGGGATCAGCGAGTTGCGCATCGACCCCAGGAACAGGAAGATCACCACGATGACGATCAGCACGGCCTCGATCAGGGTCTTGACCACCTCGTTGATCGCTTCCTTGATGTAGATCGTCGAGTCGTAGCCGATCTCCGCCTTGAGGCCCTCCGGCAGCGCCTTGAGCATGGACGGCCACATGTCGTTGACCGCCTTGGTCACGTCGAGCACGTTGCCGTCAGGGCGGATCTTGATCGCCACGAACAGCGCCGGGTCGCCGTCCCAGCCGGCGCCGCCCTCATAGGTCTCGGAGCCGAGGATGACGTTGGCGACGTCGCCCAGGCGCACTACGGTATTGCCGTCGGACTTGACCACCAGCTGCCGGAATTCGTCGGTGGTGCGCAGGTCGGTCTGCGCCGAGAGGCCGATCTTGACGAAGTTGCCCTTGGTCTCGCCCACCGCCGACAGCACGTTCTGCTGGCGGATGCGGGAGAAGACCTCCCCCGCGGTGAGGTTGTGCGCCGCCAGGCGGTCGGGCTTGAGCCAGATGCGCATGGCGTAGGTGCGCGCACCCTGCAGTTCGGCGCGCTCGATGCCCGGGATAGCGGCCAGCTGCGGCTCCACCACGCGGGTCAGGTAGTCGGTGATCTGGCTCTTGTCCAGCACCAGGGACGAATAGGTCAGGTACATCGCCGCGGTGCCGCCGCCCTCGGCCACCGTGATGATCGGGTCCTCGGAGCCCTCTGGCATCTGGCTGCGCAGTTTGGCGACCTTGGCCGAGATGTCGGTCATCGCCTCGGCCGGGCTCTTGTCCATGCGCAGGTTGGCGGTGATGGTGCTCAGGCCCTGCGCGCTGGTGGACGTCAGGAAGTCGATGCCGTCCGCCGTGGCGATCTCGCGCTCCAGCGGCGTGGTGATGAAGCCTTCCACCAGGGCCGGATCGGCACCCGGATAGGCCACCGTGACCAGCAGCTGCGCGTTCTGCAGGAAGGGGTACTCGCGCACGGTCAGGTTGAAGAAGGCGCGCACGCCCAGCAGCAGGATGACCAGGCTGATGACCGTCGCCAGGACCGGCCGCTTGATGAAGATGTCGGTGAAGTTCATGTGTCGCACCTGCTTCTGGGTTCGCCGGCGTTCGGGGGAACGGCAGCTACAGCTTGTACTGCTCGTACTGCTTTGCAGCCTCTACAGGCCGGGCCTGTCACGGTCATCGCCAGCCACGGCAAGACACTCCCCGCCCGGTCATCCGGGCCAGGCCCGAAACCGCCGGGCGGATGCCCAGCGGGCATCCGCCGGCTCCGGCGGTTTCAGCCCTCCGCCGGCTTCGGCGTCAGGGTGTTCTTCAGCTCGCCTTCCTGGGTGATGATCACCGGCTGCTGGTTGCGCAGCTTCAGCAGGCCGGAGGTCGCCACCTGTTCGCCTTCCTTGATGCCGTCGATCACGGCCACGAAGTCGCCGCGGGCGTCTCCGACCTTGATGAAGCGCTGCGCCACCTCGAAGTCGACCTGCGGCGCCGGCGGCATGCCCGGCATGGGCTCCGGCTTGGGCGCATTGGGATCGACCTTCTTCTTCTGCACCACGAAAACCGAGGTGCCGTAGGAGTCGTAGTTGATCGCGGTACGCGGGATCGCCAGGATCTCGCGCGAACCCGGCAGTTCCAGGCGCACGCGGCCGAACTGGCCCGCGCGCAACTGGTGGTCCGGGTTCGGCAGGCGGGCGCGCAGCTTGAAGTTGCGGGTGGCCTCGTCGATCTTCGGCTCCACCGCCAGGATCTGGCCGGCGAACTCCAGCTCCGGATAGGCCTCGACCCTGACCGCCACCTTGAAGCCCGGCTTCACCGAGGCGATGTACTGCTCCGGCAGGGTCAGGTCGATGTCGATCGGGTCCAGCGACTGCAGGTTGACGATCGGCGAGCCCGGATTGATGAACTGGCCGACGTTGACGCGGCGGATGCCCAGTTCGCCGGCGAAGGGGGCACGGATTTCCTTCTGCGCCAGCTTGGCGCCCTGCGCCTCGACGGCGGCCTTGGCGGCATTGGCCTCGCTGACCGCGGCGTCGTAGTCGGACTTGGAGATCGCCTCGAGCTTGTAGAGCTTCTCGCGGCGGGCGCGGTTGAGCTCGGCCAGTTCGGCCTGGGCCTGCAGGCGCTTGTATTCGCCGCGCTCGTTGGCGGCGTCCAGCGTCACCAGGCGGTCGCCCTTCTGCACGCGCTGGCCCGACTCGAAGTGGATCGCGGTGACGATGCCGCCGGCCTCGGTGGTGACGTCGGTGCCGTTGACCGGCACGAAGCTGCCGATGGCCTCGAGACGGTTGTCCCAGCTCATCTTCTTCACCGCGCCGGCCGTGATCGTCGCCGCCGGGACCGGCATGGCGTCAACGTACTTGTTCATCATTACGTTGCCCATGTACTTCATGCCGAACACACCGCCGAAGACGACGGTGACCAGCACCAGCATGATGATCATTCTCTTGGTCATAACAGGTCCTTCAGGGCAATCCGTGTCTTACTGCGCTTGGGGGGACAGCAATTGGTCGATCTGGGCGAAGTCCCGCTCGGTCAGGCTGCCGGCGGCCTGCTTGAGCTGCAGCAGGTTCAGCAGCAGCGAGTAGCGGGTGGAGTCGTAGTTGAGGCGCGCCTGCACCGTGCGCGACTGCGCATCGAGCACGTCGGTGATGGTGCGGGTGCCGGCCTCGTAGCCGGCGCGCGTCGCCTTCTCCGCCGCCTGGGCCGAGATCAGCGCCTTGTGGTAGGCCTCGGTCTCGGCATAGGCCGTCTGCACCTGGTTGAAGAGCTGGCGCGTCTGGCGCTCGGTCTCCAGCGTGGTGCGGCTGAGTTCGGCGGCGGCGAAGCGCTCCTTGGCGGCGGCCTGGCGCTTGGCGGCGCTGACGGCGCCGCCGGCGTACAGCGGCACGGTCAGCTCCACGCCGACGCGCGAGTCGTCCATCCTCTGGCCAAAATCGAACTCGCTGTCGTCGCTGCGCGCCACCTTGCCCACCAGGTCCAGCGACGGCGCCGCCTCGGCCACGCGGCTGCGGCGGTCGGCACCGGCGATCACCAGGTTCTGCCGTGCCTGCAGGATGCCCGGGTTGTGATCGCGCGCCGCCTTGACCCAATCGTCCACCTGGGCCGGCTGCAGCGGCGGGAACACGGTGTTCTCCCCGATCTGCGGCAGGTCGACGCGGCCATTGCCGGTCACCTCGTCCAGTGCATCGCGGGCGTTCTCCAGCGAGCGCCGCGCCGACAGCAGGCGCGCCTGCGCCAGGTCGTCGCGCGCCTGGGCTTCCTTGAGATCGGTACCCGGCACCAGCTCCACCTCGTAGCGCTTGCGCGTATCCTCCAGCGATTCGCGCACCGCCTCGGCCTCGGCCCCGGCCTGGGACACGGCGTCCTGGGCATTGAGCACGCCGAAATAGCGCTCCGCCACGCGCAGCAGCAGCTTCTGGCGGCGATCCACCACGGAGATGTCGCTCAGTTCATCCAGCGCGCTGGCGCGATCGCCGCGGGCGAACCAGTCCAGGCGGAACAGCGGCTGGCGGGCCGAGAGGGCAGCCGACCAGGACGGATAGGGATCGTCGGCGCTGCCGAACACACCCTTGGCATCGGTGCGCGCGTACTCGTACTTGCCGCTGGCCGAAACCACCGGCCGCAGGGTGGCGCGCTCCAGTTCGCTGGCCTCGCGGTCGGCCTCGTACTGGGCCAGGGAACTCGCGATCGCCGGGTCGTGCTGCACGGCACGCTGGTAGGCATCGCCGAGCGTCATCGCCGAGGCAGGGGCGGCAGCGCCGCCGAGCATGCCGATCAGCAGCAGGGCCAGCGGCCGCGTCTTATTCGCTGCACAGGTCATCGAACACCTCGTTGCAAATTCTCTTGATCAGCGCGTCCAGGGCCGCGCCGTCGCTGACGTCCACCAGCGGATGCCAGCCGTAGCCATTGAGCATGACCTGCGTATGTCGGCACATCAGCCGGTAAGGGTCGCGCACGTTGAAATCCTCAAGCACGCCCTCGGCATGGACCAGGTTGTGCGTCCCCGCCGACAGCGCCCAAAGCCCGGTGCAGATCTCCTCGGCCGACATGTCTCGGAGCTCCAGCTCACCGGCCGCGACCGCGTCATTGACGATGCCCACCACCACGTCGGCGATCGGGTCGCTGGCGGCGAGCATGGCCTGCCGCCGCTCGGGGGATGCCGCCTTCCACACCACCTCGGTGAAGACGTACTGCCCGAGCCGGAAGAAATCCGGGTTGCGGCGCACGAAGATCATGTCGGCCACCGCGATCGCGACCATGCGGTCGCGCGGGCTCGCCTTCCATTGCGTCGCGCGCTGGAACATCGATACGTGCTTTTCGGTAT
This sequence comes from Solimonas fluminis, assembly GCF_002930645.1. Taxonomy (GTDB): domain Bacteria; phylum Pseudomonadota; class Gammaproteobacteria; order Nevskiales; family Nevskiaceae; genus Solimonas_A; species Solimonas_A fluminis. The sequence goes on from NZ_PSNW01000001.1 coordinate 686,165, forward strand.
CCACCGCGGCCAGGGCCAGCAGCAGGTCTTCCTTGGAGGCGAAATGCTTGTAGAGGGTTCCGACCGCGTACTCGCTCTTTTCGGCGATGCGCGACATCTGCAGGTTCAGCAGCCCCTCGTCGCGGATCAGGTCGCGCGCACAGTCGAGGAAGACCTTTTCCCGGTCCTCGAACTCACGCTGGCGACGTTCCTTGGTACCCATGCGAGACCGGAGAGGCAGTAAGAATGTAATGCGATTATGTGCCGTGAATCTTATTCACGAATTGTGTCAAATACAAGAAGTGATCGAATTTTACTAATGTCAGGACACAAGATTGCGATCAAGCCATTGTTTTAAATGGCCTTCCCTGAAATCAGGACAATCGGTGAATTGACTTGGCGCGCAATGGCCAGGCGATTCCTGCATGTGCAGGCTAGGCCGACATGAACTGCCCGCCGTTGACGGGCAGGTTGGCACCGGTGATGAAGGCCGCCTGCTCCGCGCAAAGGAAGGTCACCGCGTCGGCGATATCCTGGGGCTGGCCGAAGCGGCCAGCGGGAATGCCTTCGAGGATGCGGGCGCGGATGTCCTCGGGCACGGCACGGATCATGGGGCTGTCGATGTAGCCCGGAGAGACCGTATTGACGGTCACGCCCTTGCGCGCGGTTTCCGCGGCGAGCGCCATGGTGAAGCCGTGTACCCCGGCCTTGGCCGCGGAGTAGTTGGTCTGGCCGAACTGCCCCTTCTGGCCGTTGACCGAGGAGATGTTGACGATGCGTCCCCAGCCGCGCTCGCACATGCCTTCGATGACATGCCGGCTGACGTTGAAGACACTGTCGAGGTTCACGCGCAGCACGTCCTGCCACTGCTGCGGCTGCATGCGCCGCAACGGCGCGTCGCGGGTGATGCCGGCGCAGTTGACCAGGATATCGACCGTGCCGATGCGTGCCAGCGCGCCGGCACAGGCCTCGAAGCGGGCCACGTCGAAGGGCTCCAGGGCGATTTCCAGGCTCTCCTTGCGCCAGCGCGCCTGCTGTTCCTGCGCCGCCGGCAGGTCGGACTCGGCGCAGTTGGCCGTAACCTGCGCGCCGGCCCGGGCCAGCGCGGCACAGATGCGCGAACCGATCGCGCCGGTGCCCCCGGTTACCAGGGCGCGACGGCCGGCGAGGTCGATGCGCATCAGGCTTCCCGGCGGCCCGAGTAGTGTTCGCGCCGGGCCGCGCCAATCTTGGCGACGGCCTCGGCCCGCAGCAGTTCCAGGTCGGTCTCGCCGTCCACGCTGAAGTCCAGGTGGCGCAGGCGGCCGTCACCCAGGCGGTAGATCCAGCCGTGCACGGCCAGCTTCTGCCCGCGGCCCCAGGCATTGCGCACCGGCACCGAGGAGCAGACGTTGAAGGCCTGCTCCAGCACGTTCAGTTCGCAGAGGAAGGATTCGCGGCGATGGTCGTTGTCCTGCTCGCCCAGCACCGAGGCATGACGCGCCGCCACCGATCGTACCTGGCTCAGCCAGAAGTCCGAGACGCCGCCCAGTTCCTTGGCATGCAGGGCCGCATGCACGCCGGAGCAGCGGTAATGGCCCACCACCATGATGTGCTCCACCTTGAGCACCTCCACGGCGAACTGGATCACCGACTGCGCATTGACGTCCGACAGCGGCACCACGTTGGCGATGTTGCGGTGGACGAACAGTTCGCCCGGTTGCAGGTCGACGATCTCGTTGGCCGGCACGCGTGAATCCGAGCAGCCTATCCAGAGGTACTTCGGGGTTTGCTGGCCAACCAGGCGCTTGAAGAACTCGGGATCTTCGGCCACCACACGCTCGGCCCAGCGTTCATTGCGGTCGAGCAGGTCCTGTAAATCGTCCAAGGGGAACTCCGGGCAACGGGTGAGGGATAACGGCCGGGATTCTAAGGCAATTCCGGCTTCCCGCCCCCGCCCTCGACAAGCCCGGAGCCCCGGCGGCACCGACAGAAGGGGGTTTTCCGGCGGCGAAACGGCTCACCCGGCGCCGGATTTCCGGCGCATGCTGAAGGCGACTCCCTTGGAATCCCCATGGCCCGCCCCGAGCGGGCCTCTTTTTTTGGATCCGGTGCAGGATCCTAGACGCGCCAGTTGGCGTTGCGCTCCCAGAATTCGACGCTGCGGCGGTAGGCGTCGCGGTCCAGCGGCACGCCGGAACCGCCCTCGTCCACGCCGAGCGCGTTGCGCATCATGGTGATCGGCGCCATCGGGATCTCTTCCGGCTCGGCCGTGGCCAGGCAGCCGACCACGCCCCAGTCGGCGTCCACCGGCGTGCCTTCCTTCTGCATCTGCTCGCGGCTGTACAGGATCACCACGAGGTAGCTCGCCACCGGCGGTTCCACGCCCTCGAACCAGCGCACCAGCACCGGCAGCTCCTCGCGCGAGCGCGCCTCGTAGCCGCTGCGCAGCAGGTGCTGGTTTTCGGGAGTGATGGGTACCGTCAGGCAGCGCGTCTGGGTCCAGTTGGCGTGCACGTGCAGCTTGCAGAACGGCGCGTAGCCGTCGAGAACCTTCAGCGGCTCATGCTCGTTGAGGTAGCGCTCCCAGTCCGCGGGCGTGGCACCGACGATGGCGTTGCGGCGGCCGGAGGACGGGAACAGGCGCGTGCGCGCAAACGGGGTGAGGATGATCTTCGTCATGGTTCTCTGGGCTCCAGACACAAGAAAGCCCGCTTGCGCGGGCTGTCGTGTTGATTCGGATGGTTGGGAGACTAGGACTCGAACCTAGATAAACAGAGTCAGAATCTGTTGTCCTACCATTAGACGATCTCCCATCCGGAACCGGAAATCGCAGGGCGGCGAGTATAACCCCGCCGCCCCAAAAGCCAAGCGATTTTTTAGCGCTTGGAGTACTGCGTGCCGCGACGGGCCTTGTGCAGGCCGACCTTCTTGCGCTCGACCTCGCGGGCGTCGCGGGTGACGAGGCCGGCGGCGCGCAGCGCCGGGCGGAAGCTCTCGTCGTACTGCATCAGCGCGCGGGTGATGCCGTGGCGCACGGCACCGGCCTGGCCCGAGGGGCCACCGCCGACGACGGTGACCTTGATGTCGAAGCGGGTCAGCGCGTCGACCAGTTCCAGCGGCTGGCGAACCAGCATGCGGGAGGTCTCACGGCCGAAGTACTCCTCGACCGTCTTGCTGTTGATGGTGATCGCGCCGGAGCCCGGCTTGAGGAACACGCGCGCCGCGGCAGTCTTGCGACGGCCCGTGCCGTACTTGTATTCGATGTTCTTGGCCATGGATCGGAACCTTAGAAGTTGAGCGGCTTCGGCTGCTGGGCGGTGTGCGGGTGCTCGGCACCGGCATAGACCTTCAGCTTGCGGAACTGGGCGAAGCCCAGGGGGCCGGTCGGCAGCATGCCCTTGACCGCCTTCTCGATGACGCGGGTCGGGTGCTCCTGCAGCATCTTGCCGAGCGTGGTCGAGCGGATGCCGCCCGGGTACTCGGTGTGACGGTAGTAGACCTTGTCCTGGACCTTGTTGCCGGTGGTACGCACCTTCTCCGCGTTGATCACGACGATGTAGTCGCCGGTATCGCAGTTCGGGGTGTACTCGGGCTTGTGCTTGCCGCGCAGGCGGCGCGCGCACTCGGTGGCCAGGCGGCCCAGCGTCTTGTCCGTTGCGTCAATCACGTACCAGTCGCGCTTGACGGTTTCGGAATTCACGAAGATGGTCTTCATCGTTCCATTCCACATCGGTAGTTATAGTTCAGTTGCCCGGAGGCAACCTCGGTACAGCCCTGGCGCCCCCGAGGGAGGCCAGAAAGGTCGCGGAGTTTAGTGATTCAGGCCTCGCGGCGCAAGTGCCGGGCCGTGCCGGCACCGGTTTTTGCTAAGCTGGCGGGCCACTTACCCCGTTCTTGCCCATGTCCGCGCGCCTCCTCGCCGCCCTGATCGCCCTGGCCGCCTGCGGCCCCCTGCAGGCCGCCGAACCCGCCAGCCCGGCCCCGGAGCCGCCCGCCGCCGCGGAGCCCGGCCCCGTCCAGGAACCGGCTCCGGACGGGATGCCCGCCGGCCCGCAGCCCCCCGCCGCCGAGGTCCCGGCCACGGCGGATGCGCCGACGGAAGCCGCCCCCGCCGTCGAGCCCCCTGCCCCTGCCGCCGCGCGGGAGCGCGAGGTCGAGGGCACCAAGCTGCTGTTCCTGCGCATGACCCTGCGCATCAAGCTGGTGGAGCAGGAACTGCTGTCCATGAGCCCGGACCGGCTGCTGGAGCACATGGGAGCCGCCGCCGACCTGCTGGACCAGTTGCGCAACCGTCCCCTGGAAGAGCCCGAGATTGCGCGTGCCGAGAGCATGGAGCAGTACCTGCAGTTCCTGGCCGAAAGCTACGTCCAGCTCCACGCGGGCAAGTCCCCGAAGAAGCCGAAGAAGCGACGGAAGTAGCGCCGGGCGGGCCGTCCGTGGCGGCGTTCGGCTAAAAAAAGTCCGGGGTTCTGAGGGGGGATCAGGGGGGCCATCCATGGCGGGACTTCTGTTGCCTGATGGACCCCCGGCCCGTGATTGGCTTACTTCGGCATAACATGGGTCATGCCTCAGCGAGGCCAATCACTCCATGGCCGGGCGTTCGGCCAAAAAATGTCCTGGGGTTCCGATGGGGAGATCATGGAGGCCATCCATGGCGCGACTGCTGTTGCCTGATGGCCCCCCGGCCCGTGATTGGCTTACTTCGGCATGACATAGGTCATGCCTCAGCGAGGCCAATCACTCCATGGCCGGGCGTTCGGCCAAAAAATGTCCTGGGGTTCCGATGGGGAGATCATGGAGGCCATCCATGGCGCGACTTCTGTTGCCTGATGGCCCCCCGGCCCGGCCATCCATGGCCGGGCGTTCGGCCAAAAAATGTCCTTTGGACATTTTTTGGCCTCACCCCCCGAAGTTGATCTTGGCTTCGAGGTTGGTGCGGGAGTCGGCGTTGTTCAGGGCCTCGTCGAGTTCGATGATGCCCTGCTTGTAGAGGCCGTAGAGCGAGGCGTCGAAGGTCAGCATGCCCTTGTCCGAGGACTGGTTCATGGCGTCCTTGATCTCGTCGATGCGCTTGTGGAGGATCAGTTCCTGCACGTACGGCGTGTTGATCATGACCTCGAAGGCCGGCACGCGGCGGCCGTCCTTGCGGCGCACCAGGCGCTGCGAAATGATCGCGCGCAGCGTCAGCGACATGTCCATGTAGAGCTGGTCGCGCAGGTCCGGCGGGTACAGGTTCACGATGCGCTGCAGCGCCTGGTAGGCGTTGTTGGCATGCAGCGTGGAGACCGCCAGGTGGCCGGTGTTGGCCAGCTGGATGCAGGCCTCCATGGTCTCGCGCACGCGCACCTCGCCGATCAGGATCATGTCCGGCGCCTCGCGCAGCGAGCTCTTCAGCGCGCGCTCGTAGCTCACCGTGTCGGTGCCGACCTCGCGCTGGTTGACGATGCTGCGGCGGTTGGGGTGGACGAACTCCACCGGGTCCTCGATCGTCAGGATATGGCCGCTGGCCAGCTCGTTGCGGTGGTTGATCATCGCCGCCAGCGTCGTGGACTTGCCCGAGCCGGTGGCGCCCACCATCAGGATCATGCCGCGCTTGAGCATGATCAGGTCGCCCAGCACCTCGGGCACGCCCAGTTCGGCGATGGTCGGCACCTGCGACTTCACGTAGCGCAGCACCATGGCCAGCGTGCCGCGCTGGTTGAAGATGTTGACGCGGAAGCGGCCCAGACCGCCGGCCTGGGTCGCCAGGTCCAGTTCCCAGTGCTCCTCCAGGTGCTTCTGCTGCTCCGGGGTCAGGATGCTGTAGGCCAGTTCGCGGATGAACTCGGTGGTCATCAGCGTCTTGCCCACGGCGTGCATCTCGCCCTCGATTTTCAGCATCGCCGGCGCATTGGCCGTGAAGAAGATGTCGGAGGCGTTCTTCTCCACCGCCAGTTTCAGGTACGGCAGGATCTTCAGCATCTGGGTACCACTCCCTGTGTTCGAGTCGGATGCACGATCAGCGATGCATCAGCTGCGATTTCTCTTCTTCCTTCATCTGCATCTTGCGCACCATGTCGTCGTCCATCAGGTTCTGGCGCGCACGGCGGGATTCGAGCTTCACGCGCAGGCGCAGCTCGTTTTGCGAGTCGGCATTGCGGACCGCCTCGTCGTAGTTGATGACGCCGTCCTCGAACAGCTCGAACAGGAACTGGTCGAAGGTGATCATGCCCTGCTCGTTGGAGCGGGCCATGACCTCCTTGATGCCGGCCACCTCGCCCTTGAAGATCATGTCCGAGATCAGCGGCGAGTTGATCATGATCTCCATCGCCGCGGCTCGGCCGCCGCCTTCCTTGCGTACCAGGCGCTGGGAGATGATGGCCTTGAGGTTGAGCGAGAGGTCCATCAGCAGCTGTTCGCGCTTCTCCTCGGGGAAGAAGTTGATGATGCGGTCCAGCGCCTGGTTGGCGCTGTTGGCATGCAGCGTGGACAGCACCAGGTGGCCGGTTTCCGCGAAATTGACCGCGTACTCCATGGTCTCGCGGGTGCGGATTTCACCGATCTGGATCACGTCCGGTGCCTGGCGCAGCGTGTTCTTGAGGGCGTTCTCCCAGGAAAAGGTGTCCTGTCCGACCTCGCGCTGCGTCACCATGCAGCCGTTGTGCGGGTGCACGTACTCGATCGGATCCTCGATGGTGATGATGTGGCCACGCGAGTTGGCGTTGCGATAGCCCACCATCGCGGCCAGCGAGGTCGACTTGCCCGAGCCGGTGGCGCCCACCATCAGCACCAGGCCGCGCTTCTCCATCACCACCTTCTGCAGCTGCTGGGGCAGGCCCAGCTGCTCGAAGGTCGGGATCGTGGTGTTGATCGTACGCATCACGCCGCCGACGCGGCCCTGCTGCACGAAGGCGTTGACGCGGAAGCGTCCGATGCCCGGCGGGCTGATCGCGAAGTTGCACTCGTTGGTGGCTTCGAATTCCTTGATCTGGCGGTCGTTCATCAGCGAACGCATGATGATGGCCGCCTGCTCGGGCTGCAGCGGCTTGTCCATCACCGGCGTCATCTGGCCGTCGAGCTTGATCGCCGGCGGGAAGCCCGCCGAGATGAACAGGTCCGATGCGCCCTTCTGCTTCATCAGCGTGAGCAGCTGCTGTACGAGTTTTATTGCCTGGTCGCGTTCCATCGCCGGCCTCCCTGGGTTCTTCCGACCCGAATCAATTGACGGTGAAGTTGCGCGGATCCGCGGACTTGATGCGGGCCTCTTCCAGCCCGACGACGCCCTTCTTGACCATTTCCTTGAGGCACTGGTCCAGCGTCTGCATGCCCTCCTTCTGGCCGGTCTGGATCGCCGAGTACATCTGGGCGACCTTGGCCTCGCGGATCAGGTTGCGGATGGCGGGAGTGCCGATCATGATCTCGTGCGCCGCCACGCGGCCGCCGCCCTTCTTCTTCAGCAGGGTCTGCGAGATCACCGCGCGCAGCGATTCGGACAGCATCGCGCGCACCATTTCCTTCTCCGCCGCCGGGAACACGTCGATGATGCGGTCGATGGTCTTGGCGGCCGACGAGGTGTGCAGGGTGCCGAACACCAGGTGTCCGGTTTCCGCGGCGGTCAGCGCCAGGCGGATGGTCTCCAGGTCGCGCATTTCGCCCACCAGGATGACGTCGGGGTCTTCACGCAGAGCCGAGCGCAGCGACTCGTTGAAGCCCAGGGTATCGCGATGCACTTCGCGCTGGTTGATCAGGCACTTCTTGGACTGGTGGACGAATTCGATCGGGTCCTCGATGGTGAGGATGTGGCCGTACTCGTTCTCGTTGATGTGGTTGATGATGCCGGCCAGGGTCGTCGACTTGCCGGAGCCGGTCGGGCCGGTCACCAGCACGACGCCGCGCGGATACTCGGCGATGTCCTTGAAGATGGACGGACACTTGAGGTCTTCCAGCGACAGGATCTTGGAGGGAATGGTACGGAACACCGCGCCGGAGCCGCGCGAGTGGGTGAAGGCGTTGACGCGGAAGCGCGCCAGGCCGGGAATCTCGAAGGAGAAGTCCGTTTCCAGGAACTCGTCCCAGGCCTTGCGCTGCTTGTCGTTCATGATGTCGTACACCATGTCGTGGACCTGCTTGTGGTCCAGCGGCGGCAGGTTGATGCGCTTGACATCGCCGTCGACACGGATCATCGGCTCGACCCCAGCGGAAAGGTGCAGGTCTGACGCGCCCTGTTTGACGCTGAAGGTCAGCAACTGCGCGATGTCCATTCGGTAGCTCCCCAGCTATGCTCTTTGCTTTGATTCCCGAGACGTTATCGGCATTTAGGCGCGCAGGCAACATGACGGACATTCCCTACAACCTGGCCTCGGTCCGGACGCGGATCGCCGCCGCCTGCAAGGCCGCCGGACGGCCTGGAACTGCCGTCGAACTGCTGGCGGTTTCCAAGACCTTCGGCCCGGCGGAAATCCGGCAGGCGCAAGCCGCCGGGCAGCGCGCCTTCGGCGAGAACTACCTGCAGGAAGCCCTGGACAAGCAGGCCCAACTGGCCGACCTGGCGCTGGAATGGCATTTCATCGGCCCGGTCCAGTCCAACAAGACCCGCCCGCTGGCGGAGCGCTTCGACTGGGTCCACGGCGTGGAACGCCTGAAGATCGCCCAGCGCCTGTCCGAGCAGCGCCCGGCAGCCCTGCCGCCGCTGGACGTCTGCGTGCAGGTCAACGTCTCCGGCGAGGCCAGCAAATCGGGCTGCGCGCCGGCCGAGACGCTGGAGCTGTGCCGGGCCGTGGCGCGGCTGCCGCGGCTGCGCCTGCGCGGCCTGATGGCGATTCCGGCTCCTGCCGCGGCCGCCGCCGACCGCCGTGCGCCGTTCCGCGCATTGCGCGGACTGTTCGACGAACTGCGCCGGTCCGGGCTGGAAGTGGATACAATTTCGGCCGGCATGTCGGACGACCTGGAAGACGCCATCGCGGAGGGCTCCACGCTCGTCCGGGTGGGCAGCGCCCTGTTCGGCTCGCGGCCGCCCAAAGCCTGACCCATTCCAACCGAGCACCCGTCATGACCCAGGACGAGGCCAAGAAGGCCGCCGCCGAAGCCGCACTCAAGTACGTCGTACCCGGCGAGGTCCTCGGCGTGGGCACCGGCTCCACCGTCAACTACTTCATCGACGCCCTGGCCAGGATCCGCGACGACATTCCCGGCGCCGTCTCCTCATCCAACGCCTCCACCGAGCGCCTGAAGAAGATCGGCATCCCGGTGCTGGACCTGAACAAGACCGGCACGCTGTCGATCTACGTCGACGGTGCCGACGAGGCCAACAAGCACCTCCAGCTGATCAAGGGCGGCGGCGCGGCGCTGACGCGCGAGAAGATCGTGGCGGGGGCTTCGCGCAAGTTCATCTGCATCGCCGACGAATCCAAGCTGGTCGGCGTGCTGGGCAAGTTCCCGCTGCCGATCGAGGTGATCCCGATGGCGCAGAGCTATGTCGGCCGCGAGATCGTCAAGCTGGGCGGCCAGCCCTACCTGCGCGACGGCGTCATCACCGACAACGGCAACGTCATCATCGACGTGCGCGGCCTGGAGATCCTGGACCCGGTGAAGCTGGAGGCCCAGATCAACCAGATTGCCGGCGTGGTCACCGTGGGCCTGTTCGCCCACCGCCCGGCCGACGTGCTGCTGCTGGGCACGCCGGTCGGGGTAAAGGAGATCAAGGCGGGTTAGGCCGTCTTGTAGCGGGAGCGGCCAGGGCCGCTCCCGCAGGGGTTCGCCTTTTAGCGGCGGCCCCGGCCGTTCTTGTCGCGCGGCTGTTCCTCGTTGACCTTGAGCGGCTTGCCGCGCAGTTCCTTGCCGTTGAGGCCGGCGATCGCGGCGCGGGCCTCGTGGCCCTCCATCTCGATGAACCCGAAGCCCTTGCACTGGCCGCTGAACACGTCCTGCATCAGCTTGATCGAGCGCACGCGGCCAAAACCGGCGAACAGGGCGGACAGCTCCGCCTCGGTGGTGTCGCTGGGCAGGTTGCCGGCAAAGATGCGCTTCATGTCGTTACTCCAGGTGAATCATGACCCGCGGGCGGCTGCCCGCGGGGGACATCACGGATAACTCGCAGGAGCGGCCGCAAACCGCCAAGGATGGTGGTCATGACGACCTCCCCTCGCGGCCAACCGCCGCTCCTGCAAGTACCTCAGTGAACCTTGCGGCTCTTGCCCGCCAGATGCTCGGCGGTCTTGTGCGGCGAACCCTTGGTCTGCCAGGACTTGCGGCCGCCCGGCCCCGCCTGCTGAGGACGCTTGTCGGAGCCCTTGTCGCGGCCGCGCTCGGTGTTCTGGCGGCGCTGGCCCTGGGGCGGGCGCGGCGGGCGCGGCGGTTCCGGCGCCTGCGGACGCGGCGTGTAGCCTTCGACCGTCATGACCGGCACGGGTTTCTTCAGCAGGCGCTCGATATCCTTGAGTTCGCCGCGCTCTTCGGGCGACACCAGCGAGACCGCCTCGCCCTCGGCACCGGCACGGCCGGTGCGGCCGATGCGGTGGACGTAGTCCTCCGGAACGTTCGGCAGCTCGAAGTTCACCACATGCGGCAGCTGGTCGATGTCCAGGCCGCGGGCGGCGATGTCGGTGGCCACCAGCACGCGCACCGCGCCGGACTTGAAGTCGGCCAGCGCGCGGGTACGCGCGTTCTGGCTCTTGTTGCCGTGCAGCGCCGCGGTGGTGATGTCCCACTTGGCCAGCTTCTCGGCCAGGCGGTTGGCGGCATGCTTGGTGCGCGTGAACACCAGGGTCTGGCGCCAGTTGCCGCTGCTGATCATGTAGGCCAGCAGGTCCGCCTTCTGCGTCTTGTCGGTATGAACCACGCGCTGCGTCACCGTCTCCGCCGCCGAATTGCGCGGCGCGATGTCGATGGTCGCGGGATTCTTCAGCAGGCCCTCCGCCAGCGAGCGGATTTCCTTGGAGAAGGTGGCCGAGAACATCAGGTTCTGGCGCGTCTGGGGCAGCAGGGCCAGCACGCGCTTGATGTCGTGGATGAAGCCCATGTCGAGCATGCGGTCGGCCTCGTCCAGCACCAGGAACTCGACCTTGCCCAGGTGCACGGCGCGCTGGCCGGCCAGGTCCAGCAGGCGGCCCGGCGTGGCGACCAGGATGTCGCAGCCGCGCTTGAGGTTGTCGATCTGCGGGTTGATGTTGACGCCGCCCACCACCATCACGGTGCGCAGGTGGCGCAGCTGCTTGCCGTAGGTGCGCACGCTGTCGGCCACCTGGGCGGCCAGTTCGCGGGTCGGCACCAGCACCAGGGCCCGCACGCGATGCGTGCCGTTGGGGTCCGGCGGGGTCAGGCCCAGCTTGTGCAGCAGCGGCAGGGTGAAGGCGGCGGTCTTGCCGGTGCCGGTCTGGGCGGCGGCCAGCAGGTCGCGGCCCGACAGCACCACCGGGATGGCCTGGGCCTGGATCGGCGTAGGGTCGGTGTAGCCTTCCTGGGCAACGGCTTGCAGCAGGCCTTCGGAAAGGCCCAGATCGGAAAACGGCATGTAAAACCTCCTGAACGCGCCTGCTGCGGGGAATCTGTCCGAGCCGGTTCAGGCTGCTGGAAATCAAAGGGGGCGGAAGGGGCTGGCGGTGCCGCTGGCCCACGGCGCCAACCGGGGGGCGCCTCGCGAAAGGCGCGCAGTATACAAGGGCGCCCCGGGATCACCTAATCGCCCCCGCCGCATCGTATGATCCCCGCACTGTCATCCCCCCACTACACGGAGAATCCGATGCGTCTTGCCTGTATCGCCGCCGTACTGACCGCCGCAGCCGCCCTGCCCGCGCAGGCCGACACCTGGAAGGACCTCAAGGGCATGGCCAAGCAGCAGGCCAGCCAGAAGGCGGAGGAGCAGCTGGGCCTGCCGCAGGCCGCGCCGGCCGGTGCCTCGGTGTACTTCATCGAACCCAAGGACGGCGCCACGGTGAAGGGGCCGGTCAAGGTCGTCTTCGGCCTGGCCGGCATGGGCGTGGCCCCGGCGGGCGTCAACCAGGCCAATACCGGCCATCACCACCTGCTGATCGACGATCCGGCGGTGGACCTGACCAAGCCCCTGCCGATGACCGACCAGATCAAGCATTTCGGCGGCGGCCAGACCGAGACCACGCTGGACCTCAAGCCCGGCAAGCACACCCTGCAGATGGTGCTGGGCGACTGGAAGCACCAGCCCCACAACCCCTCGCTGACCTCGCCCAAGATCACGATCACCGTCACCAAGTAACCCCGGCTGCAACGAAAAAGGGCGGCCCGAGGGCCGCCCTTTTTGTTTCGCCTCGCGGCGCGCTCAGATCTTGAAGTCCAGGCGCACGCCGAAGTGGTAGCCATACACGCGCGAGTCGCGGTCGGCGCGGTAGACCAGGCCGCCGCCGCCGACGCGGATATCGGGGAACCACTCGGAGTTCAGCGTGATCGGCACTTCCAGGTTGACGCCGTAGGACACGCCGTCGAAGGTTTCGCTGGCGCCGCCCTTCTCGGCCTTCATCGAGGAGTAGCCGATGGGCACGGAAATCTCCACCAGCTCGAACAGCGAGCCGGTGGGCACCACGAAGATGCCGTAGTACTCGCCGACCTCGAACTTCTTGGCCTCGTCGTCCTTGTCGTCGGCGATGCCGTACTGCAGTTCCAGGCCCACGGCCTCGAGCAGGCGCATGCCGGCGCGGATGCGGAACAGGCTGGAGTCCAGCTCGTCGCTGCCGAAGGCGGTTTCCAGCGCGTCATCCGACAGCGCCAGCGTCACCTCGGCCTTGTCCACGCCCAGGTAGAAATGGAACGGCTCGCCGGAATCCTCGCTGGCCGTCTCCTCGGCCGGGGCCTCTTCCGCCGGGGCTTCCTCGGCGGCGGCTTCCACCGGGGCTTCCTCGGCCGGGGCGGCTTCGGCGCTCAGGTCCGCGGCCGCGGCGTCAGCCGGGGCAGACTCGGCGCTGGCGTCCGCGGGAGCGGCTTCGGCGGAGGGATCGGCAGGGGCGGCTTCGGCGGAAGCGTCCGCGGGGGCTTCAGCCGGTGCGGCTTCCTCGGTGGCGGCGGCATCCGCGCCGGCTTCGGCCGGCGCTTCGGCAGGAGCCGCCTCGGCGGACTCGGCAGCCGGGGCCTCCTCGGCAACCGGATCCTGTGCCAGGGCCGGAAGCGAGAACAGCATTCCCATCAATACCGCAGCGGCGCTGGCGGACCTTTTCATGTCTCCCCCTTTAGGAATGATTTAGAACACTTTAGTCAGGTGCGCCGAATGTTCCCGCATTTTTCTTTGCAAATCCAGCGATTGATGCGGGTCATGCAGACGGACGATGCGCCCCCGGAGAAGCTTCGGGCAGCCGGACCGGAACCTGCCGGGCTCGACGTTCCGCCGCCACGGCCCTAGCATTGCGGCCATGTCCTCGATCCTACCGACCCTGGCACGCTGGTCTGCCGGTGCCGCCTTGCTGTTCGCCGCGGCCGGTGCCGCCGTGGCCCAGCAGGAGGCGCCCGCGGCGCTGACCCGGGTCGCCGCCGAGGGTCCGATCCAGAGCGCCGACCTCGACGCGGCGCTGGCCGGCCTGCAGGGCCGCCCGCTGGACGAGGCCCTGCTGGAGGAGGCCCGGGCCCTGGTGCAGGACTACTACGGCTGGCTGGAATGGCGCGAGGTGCAGGTCTCCGTGCAGCACAGCGAGGCCGCTCCGGACGAACTGCACCTGCGGATCGAGGCCCAGCCGCCCCCGCCGCCGCCGGAACCTCCGGTGGCCCTGGCGGAACCCGAGACTCCGAAGAAGCGGGCACGCAAGCGCGAGGCCCCGATCCTGGCGAGCGACTACGCCGGCTGGCTGCACTCCCCGGCACGCGTGCTGGTGGACGCCAGCCAGCGCCGGCTCTGGCTCAAGCGCGGCAAGCAGATCGTCAGCTACACCGTGGCGGTGGGCACGGAGCGCACGCCGACGCCGCCGGGTGTCTACCGCGTCGAGCAGATCTCGCACCGCCCCACCTGGTATCCCACGGCCACGATCCGCCGCGACCATGCCGCGCGCGGCATCAAGCTGCCCAGCGCCGTCCCGCCGGGAGCGGGCAACCCGCTGGGAGCCTGGTTCGTGCGCCTGCAGGATTCCATCGGCATCCACGGCACCAACGAGCCCTCCTCCATCGGCCAGGCCAGCAGCTACGGCTGCGTGCGCATGCACGAGCGAGACCTGGAAGAACTGGCGCGCAGCCTGCGGCCCGGCGACCGCGTGCTGATCATCGGCGAGCCTCCGGTCGCCAGCGGCCAGCAGGTCAGCCTGCGCGACACCGGCAGCCCGCATCCGTGATGACGCCCGTCATCAAGTTCTGCAACGTCTGCGGCCACGGCGTGGACCTGCGCGTGCCGCCGGACGATCATCTCGAGCGCCACGTCTGCGGCCACTGCGGCAACATCCAGTACCTCAACCCCAAGGCCATCGTCGGCATCGTGCCGGAGGCCGAGGATGGCCGCGTGCTGATGTGCCGCCGCAACATCGAACCGCGCCTGGGCCTGTGGACCTTTCCCGCCGGCTTCATGGAACTGGGCGAAACCAGCGGCGACGGCGCGGCACGCGAGGCGCGCGAGGAAGCGCAGGCCGAGGTCGAGCCGCTGGAACTGATCGCCGTCATCAACGTGCCCTACGTCAGCCAGGTCTACCTGATCCACCGCGGCCGCCTGCGCGGCACGCATTTCGGACCCACCGCCGAAAGCTCGGAGGTACGGCTGATGAGCGAGGGCGAGATCCCCTGGGACGACATCGCCTTTCCCACGATCTGGCACAGCCTGAAGTTCTTCTTCGAGGACCGCCGCCGCGGCCGCTACGAAACGCACAGCCTCGATCTGAAGTACCGCCCGCGCCCGCCGCAGCGCGCCGAAATCAGCGGCGGCAACATCTAGGCTCCCGCGTCATCCCCCATATCGGGGGCATGCCCCCGATATGGGGGAGAGCCACCGATATGGGTGGAAACAGATCGGCACCGTCTCCGTAAATTTGCCCGCACCCAGACCGGGTGGACCAGTTTCCGGAGAACCTGATGAACAACACGACAAAGGCGACGCTGCGCATGACGGCGCTGGCCGCGATGGTGGCGATGAGCGGGATGATGGCGGGCTGCACCGACGACGATGACGGCGGCCCCGGCGGTTCGGGTGGCGGCGGCGGTGGCGGTGCCGGCGGCTCCGGCGATGCGGTCAGCTTCTCCGGCACCAACGGTCCAGCCTCGGCCGTCTCGCAGGCCCTGTCGCTGTCGAGCTTCGCGGCCCAGGCCGCGGCCGTGGCCGGCAGCATTGCTCCCGCGGCGCCCGCAGCGGCGGCGGAGGCCAAGGCCACGGACGGTCCCTGCACCGAAGGCGGCTCCTTCACCAATCGCGCCAGCAGCAACGGCACCAATCCGAACGTGCCCTTCGAAGGCGCCGCATCCACCCAGTTCAGCCTCGGCGGCGCCGACTTCAGCAACTGCGTGATCGCGGCGTCCTCGGGCAGCAACGGCGGCATCACGGTCGACAGCAAGACGCTCATCAACGGCCCGATCACCAGCGGCTCGGCCAGCGGTCTGGCCTTCGTCTCGATCGGCGACTCCGACAGCAAGACGCTCGACTACGTCATCGACGTGAAGTCCAGCGGCACGGCAGGCGGCCAGTCCTTCAACGCCACCTCCAAGGCCACGCTGAGCCAGTTCTACCGCTTCGACATCAAGTCGATCACCGGCGGCTCCGAGCAGCAGCTGTTCAGCGTCTTCAAGTTCAAAGCCCAATCGACCGGCTCCTCCGGCGGCCAGACCGGCTCCGGCGGCGCGACCGGACTGGTGCGCTACGGCAAGAGCCTGAGCGACCGCTTCAAGTTCGTCAGCAACGCCGAAGGCTTCTCGATGAACGGCAGCTACTTCTACGACCTGACCACCTGCTCGGGTGAAGTCACCGTAGCCACCGAAGAGCCCCTGACGGTCTCCCCCTCGGGCCTGTCGGCCGGCCGCCTCAAGCTGACCGCGGGCGGTCAGTCGGTGACCGTCAGCTACGACAACGGCAGCGTGATCTACAACGAAGGCAAGGCCGACCAGAAGGTCTTCACGGCCCAGGAAGCGGCCCAGGCCGCGTCGTCCAACGTCTGCGCCGGCGCCCTGGGGCTGACCCCGGCCGCCGCGCTGGCCTACCTGCCGCGCTGATCGCCACCGTCGTGCCCGGAAGCCCCGCCCCCGGCGGGGCTTCCCTTTTTTGGCCGCCCCGGGGGCCGCGCCGACCAGTCCGGACGGACGACCCCGCGGGCGTTGCAGTTTCGTTTAAAATACGCCCCCCGATTGTCCCAGCCGCCCTGAAGTAGAAGCCATGACCTTCGTCGTTACCGAAAACTGCATCAAGTGCAAATACACCGACTGCGTGGAAGTCTGCCCGGTCGACTGTTTCCACGAAGGCCCCAATTTCCTGGTGATCGACCCCGAGGAGTGCATCGACTGCACCCTGTGCGAGCCGGAATGCCCGGCCGAAGCCATCTTTGCCGAGGACGACCTGCCCGCCGACCAGGCCCAGTTCAAGCAGATCAACGCCGAGCTGACCAAGATCTGGCCGGTGATCACCGAGAAGAAGGACATGGCCCCCGACGCCAAGGAATGGGACGGCAAGCCGGGCAAGCTGGCCCAGCTCGAGCGCTAGTCCATTCCGGCCCGCGGGCCGACGAACGCGGCGGGCCTCCGGTCCGCCGCGTTTTTTGTTGCCCCATGCCCGCCTGGACCGGCGCCCCCGGAAATTGAAGGACGCCCCGTTCATCGGAGCCGGCGCAGACAAAGAGGAAATTCCTCTCCGATTCCCCGCAAGCATCGGCCCTGTTCCCTTCTTCCTCCGGGAGACGGGTTGGGCAAGGCAAGGGAAACCCGGCAGGCCGGCGAAGAGCCTGTAGGAGCCCGCTTGCCGGCGACGCCGACCTTGTCGCCGGCAAGCGGGCTCCTGCACCGGCGCCGATACGGAAAAAGCCCGCCGGAAGGCGGGCTTTTTCATGCAGCCAGGCAGCGCCTCAGGCCTTGCGGTCGCGCTTGGCGCCGGTACGCAGACGCAGCGCGTTCAGGCAGTTGAAGCCCTCGGCGTCCCTCTGGTTGTGCGGTGCGCAGCCCGGCGAGGGGCCCCATGCCAACAGGCATGGGGATCGACGGCCGCGGAGTCACCGCGGCTTACAACCTCAGGCCTTGCGGTCGCGCTTGGCGCCGGTACGCAGACGCAGCGCGTTCAGGCGGATGAAGCCCTCGGCGTCCTTCTGGTTGTGCGGTGCGCAGCCCGGCGAGGGGCCCCATGCCAACAGGCATGGGGATCGACGGCCGCGGAGTCACCGCGGCTTACAACCTCAGGCCTTGCGGTCGCGCTTGGCGCCGGTACGCAGACGCAGCGCGTTCAGGCGGATGAAGCCCTCGGCGTCCTTCTGGTTGTGCGGTGCGCAGCCCGGCGAGGGGCCCCATGCCAACAGGCATGGGGATCGACGGCCGCGGAGTCACCGCGGCTTACAACCTCAGGCCTTGCGGTCGCGCTTGGCGCCGGTACGCAGACGCAGCGCGTTCAGGCGGATGAAGCCCTCGGCGTCCTTCTGGTTGTGCGGTGCGCAGCCCGGCGAGGGGCCCCATGCCAACAGGCATGGGGATCGACGGCCGCGGAGTCACCGCGGCTTACAACCTCAGGCCTTGCGGTCGCGCTTGGCGCCGGTACGCAGACGCAGCGCGTTCAGGCGGATGAAGCCCTCGGCGTCCTTCTGGTTGTAAGCCCCCTTGTCGTCCTCGAACGTGGCCACGCGGGCGTCGAACAGGGAGTCCTTGGAACGGCGGCCGGCGTTGTAGACGTTGCCCTTGTACAGCTTCAGGCGCACTTCGCCGTTGACCTTCTCCTGGGTGTTGTCGATCAGGGCCTGCAGGGCCAGGCGCTCCGGGCTGAACCAGTAGCCGTTGTAGATCAGCTTGGCGTAGCGCGGCATCAGCTCGTCCTTCAGATGGGCCTGCTCGCGGTCGAGGCAGAGGCTCTCGATGGCGCGGTGGGCCTTGAGCAGGATCGTGCCGCCCGGGGTCTCGTAGCAGCCGCGCGACTTCATGCCGACATAGCGGTTCTCGACGATGTCGAGGCGGCCGATGCCGTGCTTGCCGCCCAGTTCGTTGAGCGTGGCCAGGATCTTGTAGGCCTTCATGCGCTTGCCGTTGACGGCCACCGCATCGCCCTTCTCGAACTTGATGGTGATGATCTCCGGGGTGTTCGGCGCGTCCTCGGGGTTCTTGGTCCAGCGCCAGATGGAGTCATCCGGCACCCACCAGGGATCTTCCAGGCCGCCGCCCTCGTAGGAGATGTGCAGGGCATTGGCGTCCATCGAATAGGGCGAGCCGCCGCCCTTCTTCTTGGTGATGGGGATCTTGTGCTTGGCGGCGTAGGCCAGCAGGGTCTCGCGGGAGGTCAGGTCCCACTCGCGCCAGGGCGCGATGACCTTGATGTTCGGATTGAAGTGGTAGGCGCCCAGCTCGAAGCGCACCTGGTCGTTGCCCTTTCCCGTGGCGCCGTGGGCGATGGCGTCGCAGCCGGTCTTCTCGGCGATCTCCATCAGGCGCTTGGCGATCAGCGGACGGGCGATGGAGGTGCCGAGCAGGTATTCGCCCTCGTAGATCGCGTTGGCGCGGAACATCGGGAACACGAAGTCCCGCACGAACTCCTCGCGCAGGTCGTCGATGAAGATTTCCTTGACGCCGAGGGCCTTGGCCTTGGGGCGCACGTGGTCCAGTTCCTCGCCCTGGCCGATGTCGGCGGTGAAGGTCACCACCTCGCAGTTGTAGGTGTCCTGCAGCCACTTGAGGATGACGGAGGTATCCAGCCCGCCTGAATAGGCGAGCGCGACTTTGCGCACGTTGCTCATGGTTTTCTTGAACCGGGGTCAGAGGAAAAAGCGCGCGGATTTTGCCTGAAACGCCGGCGGCCCGCATGCGCGGCCCCACGGCAGGCCCGGAATCGGGGAAAATACCGGGCCGCGCGCCCCAAGGGGCCGCGCACGCCGCCATCCGGAACCCGCCTTGAACGACCAGACCGCCCCCGCCCCTGCCCCTCGGCCGCCCAAGCTCGGCCACCGCTTCCGCGGCTTCCTGCCCGTGGTGGTGGACGTGGAGACCGGCGGATTCAACGCCCAGACCGACGCCCTGCTGGAGATCGCCGCAGTGATCCTGGGGGTGGACGAGAACGGCGACCTGGTGCGCCGCCAGACCGTGTTCTCGCACGTGACCCCCTTCCCGGGAGCCAACCTGGAAAAGGCCTCGATGGAGATCAACGGCATCAAGGTCGACAACCCGCTGCGCCTGGCGCGGCCGGAGGCCGAGGCCCTGGCCCATATCTTCAAGCCGATCCGCCAAGCGGTCTCGGAGAACGGCTGCACCCGCGCCATCCTGGTCGGCCACAACGCCCATTTCGACCTGGGCTTCCTCAACGCCGCCATCGCCCGCACCGGCATCAAGCGCAGCCCCTTCCACCCCTTCTCGGCCTTCGACACCGTGACCCTGGCCGGCGCCATGCTCGGCCAGACCGTGCTGGCGCGCTCGCTGCAGGTGGCGGGCCTGGGCCACGACCAGAGCGAGGCGCACTCGGCGATCTACGACGCCGAGAAGACCGCCGACCTGTTCTGCCTGCTGGTCAACCGCCTCAAGGGCCTGATGCCCGCCGACGACGGCGGCGCCCCCGAGGACGCCGGGGAGCCGGCGTGAACCGCTCCCTGCCGTGCCGGGCCGTGTTCAGCCCGGAGCAAGGCCTTGCCCTGCAAGCTCCTGCGTTCTTTTAGAATCGCGCGCAAAACCCGCATTCCAGCCCGCCCGCCCTGATGCCGACCCTGTCCCGCTGCCTGCTGACGATGCTCCTCGCCCTGGCGCTGGCCGGCCCGGCGCAGGCCTTCAGCTTCAATGACGTCACCCGGCGCGCGCAGGCCCTGTCCGAGCGCTCCTACGAGAAGCCGGACACCCGGCTGCCCAAGGAGCTGGCCGACCTCGGCTACGACCAGTACCGCGACATCCGCTTCCGCCAGGACCAGTCGCTGTGGCGCAAGGCCAAGCTGCCCTTCGAGCTGCAGTTCTTCCATCCGGGCCTGTATTACAACCAGGAAGTGAAGATCAACCTGATCACGGCGCAGGGCGTCACGCCGTTCCGCTTCAACCCGGACTATTTCGACTACGGCCGCAACAACGTCGACCGGGCAAAGTTCAAGGACCTGGGCTACGCCGGCTTCCGCGCGCACTTCGCGCTGAACTCCAAGGCCTACAAGGACGAGCTGATCGTCTTCCTCGGCGCCAGCTACTTCCGCGCCCTGGGCAAGGGACAGCGCTATGGCCTGTCGGCCCGCGCGCTGGCGGTCGACACCGGCCTGATGTCGGGCGAGGAGTTCCCCCACTTCAACGAATTCTGGGTGCAGGCGCCGAAGGCCGGCGACCAGGAACTGCTGATCTACGCCCTGCTGGATTCCAAGCGCCTGTCCGGTGCCTACCAGTTCCGCATCAAGCCCGGCGACACCACCCAGATCGAGGTGAAGAGCCGCGTCTACCTGCGCGAGGAGGTCGGCAAGCTGGGCGTGGCGCCCCTGACCAGCATGTACCTGTTCGGCGAGAACCAGCCGAACCAGAACGCCGACTACCGCCCCGAGGTCCACGACTCCGACGGGCTGCTGGTGCAGACCGACAAGGAGTGGCTGTGGCGGCCGCTGTCCAACCCGCGGCGCCTGCTCATCACCTCCTTCAGCACCTCCGGTCCCAAGGGCTACGGCCTGATGCAGCGCGACCGCGACTTCCGCCGCTACGAGGACCTGGAGGCACACTACGAGCAGCGCCCCAGCGCCTGGGTGGAACCCCGGGGCAACTGGGGGCCCGGACGGGTCGAACTGGTACAGATTCCGACGCCCGACGAGACCAACGACAACATCGTGGCCTACTGGGTGCCGGAACAGCTGCCCTCGCCGGGCAAGCCGCTGGACCTGGAGTACACGCTGCACTGGCAGAAGAACAAGGAAACCCGGCCGGAGGGCCTGGCCCGGGTGGTGCAATCGCGCTTCGGCCACGGCCTGACCCGCGGCCCCGACGACAGCGTCCGCTTCCATATCGATTTCGAGGGGGGTGCCCTGCCGGACCTGCCGGACGACGCCAAGCTGGTCGGCGGCATCTGGGTGGGCGACAACGGCGAACTGCTGGAGCGCCAGACCTACCGCAACGGCGTCACCGGCGGCTGGCGCATCAGCCTGCGCGTCAAGCGCCAGGACCCGGAGAAACCCCTGGAGATGCGGGCCGTGCTGCGCAACGACAAGGACACGCTCTCCGAGACCTGGAGCTACATCCTGCCCGGCGAGCCGAAGTAGGGACGGGATCGATCCGTGAGCTCCGCCGAGCCCCTGCGCGCCCGAGTCGACGACTACCTCGCCCGCCTGCCGCTGGAACCGGCGCAGGCGGAACTGCTGCGCACCCGCGCCGACGCCCTGCTGCGGCGCCACCCCACCCCGGACGCCGCGGCGGTCTTCAGCGAGCTGCACGAGGCCCTGGGCGGCGAAACCCCGCCGCAGGACGCTCCGTCGCTGGCCTCGCTGGAGGCGCGGCTGCAGCGCCTGGGCGCCGGCCATCCCCGGCGCGGCGACGAAGCCCTGGAGCACGCCTTCCAGCATGACCGCCAGGGCCGCGTGCGCCTGGTGTCGACGCCGCCGATGCGGCGCGCCTCGATGGTGCCGCGCCCCTGGGACCGCAACCCGCTGCGGCGCCTCTGGCACTGGCTGGGCGACCGCCTCGGCCGCGAGCGGCCGCACCTGCAGTCGCGCGATGAACCGCTGGTGCCGGATTCGCCGGTGACCCAGGCCCCCTGGCGCAATGCCGGCCGCAACCGCCGCCTGCTGCTGCTGGCCCTGGTGCTGGCCCAGACCTATGTCGCCAGCTACTTCATGATGGCGGTGCTGCCCTATCACGGCCGCCATTACCTGGAGATGGCGCTGCTGGCGGTCTACGCCGTGCTGTTCGCCTGGATCTCCGCCGGGTTCTGGACCGCGATGATGGGCTTCTGGGTGCTGCTGTGGGGCCGCGACAAGTACGCGATCTCGGCCAGCGCCGCGCCGGACGCACCGCTGCCGCCCAAGTCGCGCACGGCGATCCTGGTGCCGATCTGCAACGAGGACGTGGTGCGGGTCTTCGCCGGCCTGCGCGCCACCTATGACTCGCTGGCCCGGGCCGGGGTGCGCGAGCACTTCGACTTCTACATCCTCAGCGACACCTCCAAGGCCGACGTGCGCGTCGCCGAGCTGGACGCCTGGCTCAGGCTCTGCCGCGAGGTGGACGGCTTCGGCCACATCTTCTACCGCCTGCGCCGCCACCGCATCAAGAAGAAGGCGGGCAACGTCGCCGACTGGTGCCGCCGCTGGGGCAGCCTGTACCGCTACATGGTCATCCTGGACGCCGACAGCGTGATGTCCGGCGACTGCCTCAGGCGCCTGGTGCAGCTGATGGAAGCCAATCCCGGCGCCGGCATCATCCAGACCGCGCCTCGCGCCGCCGGACGCGAGACGCTGTATGCGCGCATCCAGCAGTTCGCCACCCGCGTCTACGGCCCGCTGTTCACCTCGGGCCTGCATTTCTGGCAGCTGGGCGAAAGCCACTACTGGGGCCACAACGCCATCATCCGCGTGGCGCCGTTCATGAAGCATTGCGCCCTCGGCAGCCTGCCGGGCAAGGGCGCCCTGTCGGGCGCGATCATGTCGCACGACTTCGTCGAGGCGGCCCTGATGCGCCGCGCCGGCTGGTCGGTATGGATCGCCTACGACCTGCCGGGCTCCTTCGAGGAAATGCCCCCCGCCCTGCTCGACGAACTCAAGCGCGACCAGCGCTGGTGCCAGGGCAACCTGCAGAACTTCCGCCTGTTCTTCACCTCGGGCCTGCACCCGGCGCACCGCGCGGTGTTCATGACCGGCGTGATGGCCTACCTGTCGGCGCCGCTGTGGTTCCTGCTGCTGATCCTGTCCACCGCCGCATTGGCCATGAGCGTGCACGTGGAGCCGCAGTACTTCACCGAGCCCTACCAGCTGTTCCCCAACTGGCCGGAATGGCATCCGGAATGGGCCCTGCGCCTGTTCGGCGCCACCATGACCCTGCTGTTCCTGCCCAAGATCCTCAGCGCCGTGCTGATCCTGTTCCGGCGCCAGGACCTGAAGCTGCACGGCGGCCCCGGCCGCCTCGGCGCCAGCCTGCTGCTGGAGATGCTGTTCTCCGCCGTGCTGGCGCCGGTGCGCATGCTGTTCCACACCCGCTACGTGCTGGGGGCCCTGCTGGGCTTCGCCGTGCAGTGGAAGTCGCCGCCGCGCGACGATGCCGCCACGCCCTGGAGCGAGGCCATCAGGCGGCATGGCCTGGGCACGCTGCTGGGCCTGGGCTGGGGCGCCTACGTCTACACCCTGGACAAGGACTTCCTGTGGTGGCTGCTGCCGGTGGTCGGCAGCCTGGTGATCGCGATCCCGGTCTCGGTCTGGAGCTCGCGCTCCGGCATCGGCCGCTGGTTCCGCCAGCGCCGCCTGTTCCTGATCCCGGAAGAGTCCTTCCCGCCGCGGGAACTGCGCTGGCTGCGCGCGGGCCTGCGCCGCAACGGCGCCGAGCCGCCGGATTTCCGCCTGGCGGTGACCGATCCGCTGGTCAACGCCCTGTCCTGCGCCTTCGGCATGCCGCGCGAGATGCAGCCGGAGGAGATGCGGCGCCACCGCGGCCTGCTCGTGCAAAAAGCACTGGCCCGCGGCCCGTCCGGCCTGAACGATGCCGAACGCAACTTGTTGCTGTCCGACCCGGTCTCTCTATCGCGCCTGCACGGTCTGGCATGGACCGCGCCGGAGGCATCGCCGGAATGGACTCCAGCGTCACCGAACTGACATGACGCCGTAATACGGCTTCAACGCGCGGTTCATAGAGTTCGCTCCGTCAAAATAGGAGCGAACGGAATGTCCGCAATCATGGAAGGCGACCTCCCGCGCAAGCCGCGCTTCGAGCTGGGCTTCGCGGAGACCGCAGAGGAAGTGCTGGAAACCCAGCAGCTGCGCTATCGCATCTTCGCCGGCGAGCTCGGCGCGCAGATCGACAGCGGCGCCGAAGGCGTCGACCGTGACCAGTACGATCCGTACTGCCGTCATCTGTACGTCCGCGAACTGGAATCCGGCCGCATCATCGCCTGCACCCGCATCCTCACCGACGAGCGCGCGGCCCTGGCCGGCGGCTTCTACTCGGCCGGCGAGTTCGACCTGGACATGATCAACAGCCTGCCGGGCCGCGTCATGGAGATCGGCCGCACCTGCGTGGATGCCGACTACCGCAGCGGCGCGGTGATCGCGACCCTGTGGCAGGGCATCGCCGCCTACATCACCAACGAGGGCTACGACTACCTGTTCGGCTGCGCCTCGATCGGCCTGGAGGACGGCGGCGCCACCGCGCACGCGATCCTCGACCAGATCCGCGGCAAGTACCTGGCCCCCGCCGGCCAGCACGTGCGCCCCTACGTCACGCTGCCGGCCGCCGACGCCCGTCCCACCGAGAAGCCGAAGCTGCCGCCGCTGCTCAAGGCCTACCTCAGCCTGGGCGCCAAGGCTTGCGGCGAGCCCTACTGGGACCAGGACTTCAACTGCGCCGACGTGTTCATGCTGCTGAACGTGTCGGACCTGCACCCGCGCTACGCGCGCCACTTCCTCGGCAAGAGCGCCGAGGAGACCGCGCCGCTCGCGGCGGGCCACGCCTGAGGCGCCGTCGCATGAACGCGGCGATCGCCTGGCTGCGCGGCCTGCGCCTGGTCATCCACCTCGCGGTGGGCCTGGTGCTGGCGGCAGCCGTGCGCATCGACCTGACGCGCCGCCTCAGCGGCCCGCGCCTGATGCACTGGTGGACAGGGATGCTGCTGGAGATCCTCAACATCCGCCTGTTCGTCAGCGGACAGCCGGCCACGGGCGCGCGCTTCACCGTGGCCAACCACGTCTCCTGGCTCGACATCCCGCTGATCGGCGCCTGCGAGCCCACGCACTTCCTGTCCAAATCCGAGGTCCGCGACTGGCCGGTCGCCGGCATGCTGGCCAATGCCTCCGGCACCTTCTACATCCGCCGCGGCAAGGGCGGCGCCCGCCCCTTGCTGAACCAGCTGGTGCCGCACCTGCAGGCCGGCGGCAACATCACCGTCTTCCCCGAGGGCACCACCAGCGACGGCCGCGGCGTGCTGCCCTTCCACCCCCGGCTGTTCGGTGCCGCCATCGAAGCCGGCTGCCCGGTGCAGCCGGTGGCGATCCGCTACGGCCTCGGCCCGGATGGGGCCGCCGTCGCCCCCTTCATCGGCGACGACGACCTGGTGAGCCACATCCTGCGCATCCTGCGCACCCCGGAACTGGTGGCCGAGGTGACCTACTGCCGGCCGATTGCGCCGCAGGGCCAGGACCGCGACAGCCTCTGCGCTGCCGCCCAGGCCGCGGTGAGCGGCCGCGTCAGCCCGGGCCTGCCGCTGGCGGAACTGCCCCTGGAAGAACCTGCCGTAGCCTGAAAGGGGCCAGGATCGCCGGGATGGGCCGCCCCCGGCCCAAAGGACTGTAAAATAGGCCTCAGGTCCGTCCCCGAGCGCCCATGAGCACCACGCCTCCCCCCGCAGTGAAACCCATCGTCCAGGGCGAGAAGCTGCGCGGCGCCGACAAGATGGCGCGCATCCCGGTCAAGATCGAGGCCTCCACCACCCTGCTGCGCAAGCCGGAATGGATCCGCGCCAAGCTGGGCGAGTCCGAGGAAGTGGCTCGGGTCAAGAAGGCCCTGCGCGACAATGACCTGCACACGGTCTGCGAGGAAGCCAGCTGCCCCAACCTGGGCGAGTGCTTCGGCAAGGGCACGGCCACCTTCATGATCATGGGCGCCATCTGCACGCGGCGCTGCCCGTTCTGCGATGTCGCCCACGGCCGCCCCAACCCCCTGGACCCGGACGAGCCGCTGAAGCTGGCCCGGACCATCCGCGACATGCGCCTGCGCTACGCGGTCATCACCAGCGTCGACCGCGACGACCTCAAGGACGGCGGCGCCGCCCACTTCGCCGCCTGCATCCGCGAGAGCCGCGCGCTGTCGCCGACGCTGCAGATCGAGGTGCTGGTGCCCGATTTCCGCGGCCGCATGGACCCGGCCCTGGCGATCTTCAAGGACACGCCGCCGGACGTCTTCAACCACAACCTCGAGACCGTGCCGCGCCTCTACAAGCAGGCCCGTCCCGGCTCCGACTACGAGTGGTCGCTGGACCTGCTGGAACGCTTCAAGGGCCTGCATCCCGAAGTGCCGACCAAGTCCGGCCTGATGCTGGGCCTGGGCGAGGAGATCGAGGAGATCGAACAGGTCATGCGCGACCTGCGCGCCCACAACGTCGACATGCTGACCCTGGGCCAGTACCTGCAGCCCTCGCGCAACCACCTGCCGGTGGCCCGCTACGTGCACCCCACCGAATTCGAGCGCCTGCGCGTGATCGGCGAGCAGATGGGTTTCAAGCACGTCGCCAGCGGCCCGATGGTGCGCAGCAGCTACCACGCCGACCAGCAGGCCCACGGCGTCATCTGAAGCGGTTCTCCATGGATATCGAAGACAGCCACGTCGAGAAGTTTGCCGCCGTCTGCGCCGAGGCGATCCTCACCTACCTGGACTCCGGCGAACCGCAGTGGGTCACCTGGGACGGCCACTCGCACCGTTTCGACTTCCTGTCGGTGGAGCTCGACCCGCCGATCCTGCCCGTGGTGGTCAGCATCGAGGAAGGCTGGGACCAGATCGGCGACATCGGCGAGATCACCGACCCGAACCACGAGCATTTCGACGCCGACGCCCTGCGCGACGCCATCGTCCACCTGCTGGTGGAGGAAGGCGTGGGCGAACGCATCCTCAAGCGCTTCCTGGCCAAGCTCGACAAGCTGGAGCAGGACCTGGACGAAGACCAGGACGAAGGCTCGCCGGGACCGGACGAGGATTGATCGTCCGCGGCCGGGCGCCGGGGTGAAAAAAAGGGGCCGGCATCCGCCGGCCCCTTCGTCCTTGCCGCTCCGCCTACTGGACCCGCAAAGCGATGCTGCGCACCGCCGCGCCGCCGGTGGCGACGTTGCCGAGCGAGCTTGCCGCGCCGGTGCCGAGGTTGACGCGCACCAGGGTCGACAGACCACCACCCGAGGGCTGCAGCGCCGCCAGGGCGTAGCCATTGCGCCCGCCGACGATGTCCATGTCGCCCAGCTGGCTCAGCGGCGGCGTGACCACGCCCAGCGGACCCACCGTGGTGACCACGCCGCAGTTCGGGTTGCCGGCGTCCGGCATGGCCGGGGCCATCGGCATGCAGGCGCCGCCGGTAGCCGGGTCGGCGCCCACCCGCACCAGTGCGCCGCTGGCCGCGTCGATGCCGTACAGGGCCGTCGCCGTGGTACCCACGAAGCTGTTGGTGTAGGCCGCCGCCATCAAGCCCGTGGTCGCACCGCTGATGGGGCTGTCGACCGTCACGCCATTGGCCGCATCCACGTTGATGCGCAGGTTCTGGCCGCTGGTGGTGATCAGGCGCAGCAGGTCCGGCACCGGGTTGAAGTCCAGGGCCGTGCCGCCGCTCAACGTCACGTCCGCGCCCGCCGCCGTCTTCAGCACGCGGCCATTGCTGGCCGCGCCCGTCGCGGGGTTGATGTCGTACAGGCGGTTCTGGTTGCTGACGCCGACCAGCTGGCGGTTGCGCTGGGCGTTGCCCGTCACGCGGAAGTCGATGTCGAGCAGCGACTCGCCGCCGGCCAGGCCGGTGATCGCCACCGGTGCCGAGGGCGTGCCCGCGGCAGACGGCAGGAAACTGACCAGGTCGGTGCCGTTCTCCAGCAGCGCGAACACGGTGACCGATGCCCCCGGCAACGCCGCAGGCACCAGGGCCAAGCCACGCACCCGTTCACCGCCGCCGATGGTGCGGGATGCCGCCGTCGCGCTCAGGTCTGCCGCGCCGGTGGCCAGATTCACCGGGTAGAGCTGGGAGCTGCCCGCGCCGGAGATGGAACCCACGACCCAGGCTGCGCCATTGGCACCGTCGATCTCCATCGCGGAAACCGCCTCCAGATCCACGCCGAGCGCTCCCCCGACGTCGGATACCACGCCGCAGTTCGGGTTGCCGGCGTCCGGCACGGCCGGGGCCATCGGCCTGCAGGAGCCGCCGCTGGCGGGATCGCTGCCGATCCGCACCAGCCGGCCACGGCGGGTGTCCACGCCGAACAGCGTGGTGCTGGCGCCGCTGTTCAGGTTCTCGGCGGCGCTGCGCAGGCTGTTGCTGTAGGCCACCGCGGTGACGTCGGCCGTGCTGGCGCCGGACAACGGCTCGTCGGTCGTCACGTTGGGGGTGATGCCCGCTCGCGGATCGATGCGCAGGTTCACGCCGTTGGCGGCCACCACGCGCAGGCGATCCGGCACCGGATTGAAGTCCATGCCGAAGGAACTGCCCGCCGGCAGGGCCGTGCTGAGCACCACGCGCTCGGTGGCGGCACCGGTATCCGGGTCGATCACCACCAGGCGGCTCGCGTCGGTCAGGCCGTAGAGCTCGCCGGTGGCCGGTCGCGTGTCGATCCCCACGACGCTCTCGGCGGTGTTCAGGCCGGTCACGGCGGTCGGCGCGGTGCAGAGCTTGGCCGGAGAACCTCGGTTGAAGCTCACCAGCTTGTTGCTCTCCGTCAGAGCGACCAGTTCGCCGCGCGCCTGCCTGGTCGGGGAAGCCGCCACCGGGCTGGCCAGCGCCACGATCTGCTCGCCGGCATTCACGGCCACCGGGCCGATGGCGGTGGCCGCGCCGGTGGCGAGATTGATGGTATGGAAGGTGGGAACCCCGCCGATGCCGAGCACCGCGACGGCGCTGTTGGCCGGAAGCCCATCGACCGCCGTGCCGGTGAGCACGTCGAAGCCATTGACCGCCCCCGGCGCAGCCAGGCCCAGGCTGCCCACCGTGAATACCGTGCCCGCATTGGGATCGGCCGAGGTCAGCAAGGTACCGGTGGAACTGTTGATGTAGTAGATCGTCGTGCGGCAGGCTTCCTTGAAGCTCATGGTGTAGGCGGTGGCCGTGATGCCGGAGACATCTGCCGTCGTGGCCGTGCGGCGATCCGGCTTCAGCGTACCGTCGACCGTGGTGGTGCCGTCCGCCACATTGATGCGCAGATTCTGCCCCGTGTTGCTGACCACGCGCAGGCGGTCCGGTACCGGGTTGAAATCCACGCCGAAGTCGGTGGCAGCGGCGTCCAGGGTCACGCTGAGGGTGACGGGTGCCGAGGCCACGCCGGTTTCCGGATCGAGGCGCAGGACGCGGCTCGCGCTGGTCACCGCGTAGAGGTTTCCGTCGGCAGGGCGGAAGTCGGCGCCGACGATGCGTTCGCCGCCCGCCAGGCCGGTGATGGTTCTCTGGGTACGCACGGAGCCCGGTGTCGCACGATTGAAGCTGAGGACACGCTGGCCCGCGGCGCTGGAGGTGACCACGAAGGTGTCGCCTGGCGTCGCGCCAATGAACTCATCGTCGCTGCTGCAGGCCGCCAGGCCTGTCATGGCCGTCAGCAGCAAGCCGGCGCGCCAGGTGAATCCGCTGTTCTGCATAGTTCCCTCCGGTGAACCCGACGGAACCGCGCTGCCCAGGGCGGACAGGCGGGTCGGATACCGGGGGTACGCGCAGGCGGCGGCGCCGGATGCACTACCGGCACAGAACTCAGCTTGCCAGCTCTTTCAGCAGCTTGCCGTGGATACCGCCGAAATCGCCGTTGGACATCACCAGCACGCGGTCGCCCTTCCGCGCTTCGCCGGCGATGGCCCCGATCAGCAGCGCCAGGTCGTGGTGCACGCTCAGGCGCGGCCCGACCTCCTGCAAGGCGGCGGCCGCATCCCATTTCAGGTCCGGGCGGGCATAGACGAAGACCTTGTCCGCTGCCTGCAGGCTGTGCGCCAGTTCGCCGGAATGCGAGCCCAGGCGCATGGTATTGGAGCGCGGCTCCAGCACGGCCAGGATGCGGCCCTCGCCCGGCTGCTGGCGCAGCGCGTCCACCGTGACCGCGATGGCGGTGGGGTGATGCGCGAAATCATCGTAGACCTTCACGCCGCGCGCCGCGCCCACCAGTTCCAGGCGCCGCTTGACGCTCTGGAACTTCGCCAGGCCCTCGGCCAGGGTCGCCACCGGTACGCCGACATGGTGCGCCGCCGCGAAGGCCGCCAGGGTATTGGAACGGTTGTGCGTGCCGGCCAGCGGGCTGGCGACCAGACCCTGGTCCGCGCCGCGGACGAACAGGCGGAAACCCTCGGCCGTAGGCTCGGCACGCCAGCCCAGGTCGCTGTCGAACCAGTCGCGCTCGCTCCAGCAGCCCTGCTCCAGCACCCGCGCCAGCACCGCGTCGGCCCCGTTGACCACCAGACGCCCCTGCCCCGGCACGGTGCGCACCAGGTGATGGAACTGGCGCTCGATGGCGGCCAGGTCCGGGAAGATGTCGGCGTGGTCGAATTCCAGGTTGTTGAGGATGCAGGTGCGCGGCCGGTAGTGGACGAACTTGCTGCGCTTGTCGAAGAAGGCCGTGTCGTACTCGTCGGCCTCGATGACGAAATACTTGCCCTTGCCCAGGCGCGCCGACAGGCCGAAGTTCATCGGCACGCCGCCCACCAGGAAGCCGGGCTCCAGGCCCGCGTGCTCCAGCAGCCAGGCCAGGATGCTGGTGGTGGTGGTCTTGCCATGCGTGCCGGCCACGGCCAGCACATGGCGGCCCTGCAGCACGTTCTCCGCCAGCCACTGCGGGCCGGAGATGTAGGGCAGGCCCTCGTTGAGCACGTACTCCATCGCCGGATTGCCGCGCGTCACGACGTTGCCCACCACCACCATGTCCGGGCGCGGCATCAGGTGGTCGGGCTCGTAGCCGCGCATCACGGCGATGCCGAGCTGTTCCAGCTGCGTGGACATCGGCGGCCAGGCGTTGGCGTCGGAGCCGGTGACGGTATGGCCCGCCTCGCGCGCAATCGCGGCGATGCCGGCCATGAAGGTGCCGCAGATACCGAGGATATGGATGTGCATGGCGGGGATCAGGCGGCGCCGAGCTGCAGGCCGACCATCAGGAACAGGATTCCGACGAATACCAGCATCGTCCAGACGCCGGCGGCGAGCATGAAGATGCGGCAGATGACCACGATCTGCCAGATGCCCAGCAGCATCAGCGCGCTCATCGCCGAGGACGGCGGCGTCGGCAGCATCTCGGGCTTGTTGGCCAGCGAAGGGTCCTTCTGCACCATTTCGGCGATCTGGGCCAGCACCGGCGCGATCTTGGCGAAGAAGGGCAGCATGAACAGCGTCAGTACCGCGGTGGTGGCCAGCAGGGCGTTGAAGGTCTGCTGGAAGCGGTTGTCGAGCTTGCGCGTGGCCAGGCTGAAGCGCGTGAACAGGGCCAGGAAGGCCGTGTTCACCGCCGCGCCCGCCAGCGCTGCCGCGGGCGGCAGCAGGAAGCTCAGCAGGGCCGCATTGGACAGCACCGCGAAGGCGATGCAGCCCAGCAGCAGGCTGCGGCCCGGGTCATAGGGAAAGTCCTCCGGCCCTGCGCGGAAGAACAGGAGCTTCAGGGTCGCGGCGGAAACAGAAGCGAGCATGTCGGCGGTCTGGTGCGTAAAGCCGGTATTCTAATGGGAATATCCCCCAAGACTCCCATGCCTACCCCTTTCATCAATACCCCCGCCCCGCTGGCCGCGCTGGCCCAGGGCTGGGCCGGCCGCGACTGGCTGGCGATCGACACCGAGTTCGTCCGCGTGGACACGTACCATGCCCGCCTCTGCCTGATCCAGGTCGGCGACGGGACGGACTCCGTCTGCGTGGACCCCCTGGCGATCAAGGACCTGAAGCCGCTGCTGGACGTGCTGGCGCAGCCCCGGATCACCAAGGTGCTGCACTCCGCCAGCCAGGACTACGAGATCTTCGTGCAGCTCACCGGTGCCGCGCCGGCCCCGCTGTTCGACAGCCAGATCGCCGCCACCCTGCTGGGCTACGGCGACCAGATCGGCTATGCCGGGCTGATCGAGAAGCTCTGCGGCGTGACCCTGGACAAGAGCCTGTCGCGCACCGACTGGGCGCGGCGCCCGCTGAGCGAAGCCGAGCTGGCCTACGCCGCCGCCGACGTGAAGTACCTGGCCGAGATCTACCCGCGCCTGCGCGAGGAACTGGTGGCCTCCGGCCGCCTGGCCTGGCTGGAGGAGGACTGTGCTCGCCTCTGCGACCCGCTGCGCTACCGCACCGCGCCGGAGGAAGCCTGGCAGCGCCTGAAGGGCCTGGCGCGCCTGCCGGCGCGCGAGCAGCAGGTCGCGGCGGCGCTGACCGCCTGGCGCGAAACCGAGGCCCAGGCCCGCAACCGCCCGCGCAAGTGGATCCTGGACGACGAGCCGGTCTACCGCCTGGCCGAGCGCAAGCCCCAGACCCTGGCGCAGCTGGAAGCCCTGCAGGTCCTGCCGCCCAAGACCCTGGAGCGCCATGGCGAGCGCCTGCTCGCGCTGGTGGCACAGGGCCTGGCCGCCCCGGCCGAAGTGCTGGCCACCGACGAACAGCTGTCGCCGGAGCAGAAGGCACGGCTCAAGGCCCTGCAGGCGAGGCTGGCGGACATCGCCACCGGCCTGAAGCTGCCGCCGACCTTCATCGCGCCGCGCGCCGACATGCTGGCGCTGCTGCTGGAAGGCGACCGCGGCCAGGTGCCGCTGCTGCAGGGCTGGCGGCGGCGGGTGGCGGGCGAGGAACTGCTGAAGCTGTAGCTTCACGTCTTGCCTCTCCCCTCGGGAGAGCTCGCGCGCAGCGCGGGCGAGGGGCGCGCGAGCAGAGGGCGCCGCTCTCCAACCGCCTTCCCTCGCCCTGCCCTCTCCCGGAGGGAGAGGGGTCCGGAAAACAGAACGGGCCCGCATCTGCGGGCCCGTTTTTTCAACCAGCGATCAGCGCGTAACCGCGAGGATGCGGTTGAAGATCTCTTCCAGGCTGCCGATGCCTTCCACGGTCACGACCTTGCCCTGCTTGCTGTAGTAGTCCAGCAGCGGGCGCGTCTCGGCGTTGTACACCTCGATGCGCTTGCGGATGACGTCTTCCTTGTCGTCCTCGCGGCCTTCCTTCTGCGCGCGATCCAGCAGGCGCTTGACGATCTCCTCGTCGGTCACGTGCAGGTGCACGGCCTTGTCGATGCCCGGCTGGCCCAGGCGCTTGAGCATGCCGTCGAGCACCTCGGCCTGCGCGGTATTGCGCGGGAAGCCGTCGAGGATGAAGCCCTTCTGCGCGTCCGGCTGGCCGAGACGTTCCTCGACGATGCCGATCACGATCTCATTGGCCACCAGGCCGCCGGCGTCCATCGTCGCCTTGGCCTTCTTGCCCAGCTCCGTGCCGGCCTTGACGGCAGCACGCAGGGCATCGCCGGTGGAGATCTTGGGAATCCCGAAATGGGCGACCAGCTTCTCACCCTGGGTGCCCTTGCCCGAGCCGGGCGCACCCAGCAGTACGAGTCTCATCTTGTTTTCAGCCTCTTGTGTGTAGAACCCGCGGCGCCTTGGAATCCCCCGCCGGGGTTGAAACGGCCACCGGCGACATTGCCCGGTGGAAATGCGTGGCTGCCGGCAGTTTATTAAACTATGGGGCTCTAGCCTAGGGGCCTGGGATTGCCGGCGGCGCGCCGGCAGTCCCAGGCCCCTGGCTTGTTCGCACCCCCGCCAGCCGGCAACTAACGAGGTTAATCAAGCACATGGGCATCGAAGCACTGGGTCCGGGCGACAAGGCCCCGAACGAGTTTTATGTCGTCATCGAAATCCCGGCCTATGGCCCGCCGGTCAAGTACGAGGTGGACAAGGACACCGGCCTGCTGATGGTGGACCGCTTCATGAACGTGGCCATGTCCTACCCGGCCAACTACGGCTACGTGCCGAAGACCCTGGCCGGCGACGGCGACCCGGTGGACGTGCTGGTGCTCACCCCGCACCCGATCGTGGCCGGCTCCGTGGTCAAGTGCCGCGCGCTCTGCGTGCTGGACACCGAGGACGAGAAGGGCACCGACGCCAAGCTGCTCGCCGTGCCGGTGGACAAGGTCAGCAACAACGCCTACGACCACCTCAAGGACCTGGCCGACGTGCCGGAGCGCCTGAAGAACGAGATTCACCACTTCTACAGCTCCTACAAGGCGCTGGAGAAGGGCAAGTGGGTGAAGATCTCCGGCTGGCGCGACGCCGCCGCCGCGCGCGAGGAAATCGCCAACGGCATCAAGGCCTACAAGGGCTGATTCCGGACCCGATTTCCGGTACCGCTGCAGGAAAAGGCAGGCTCGTCGCCTGCCTTTTCCTTTTTGCACGACCGCCTGCCTATACTCGGCCGCACCAGGGACGGGGGACATCCGCATGCGGTTGCAGGGGACATGGCAGGCGCTCGCCTGCACGATGATGCTGGCCAGCGGCCTGGCCGCGGCGCAGGCACCGGAACTGGCTCGCGCCATGACGCTGCAGCCGCCGGTCTGGGTCGAGCGCGGCGACACGCGCGAACCGCTGCGCCCTGGTGCCGCCGTCTTCCCCGGCGACCGCCTCTCCACCGGGCCCGGCGGCCGCCTGCACCTGGAACTGGAGGACAGCAGCACGATCAAGCTCGGCGAGGACGCCGAGTTCGAGATGCCGGCGCTGCAGGTGATCGACGACGGCAGCGACAGCGGCCTGCTCAAGGGCGTGCTGAAGCTGGCCAGGGGGGCCTTCCGCTTCACCACCGGCGCGCTGTCGCAGTTCCGCAAGCGCGAGCTGGATATCCGCATCGGCCCCACCGTCACAGCCGGCATCCGCGGCACCGACATCTGGGGCCGCTCGGAAAGCAGCCAGGAACTGCTGTGCCTGATCGAAGGCAGCATCAGCGTCTCCAGCCCCGGCTATCCCGAGCAGCCCATGGACCAGCCGCGCAGCTTCTACGTGGTGCCGCGCGGACAGCCGCCCAGGCCCGTCGCTGCCACGCCGCCGGGCAAGCTGGAAGGCTGGGTACCGCTCACCGAGATGGCCGACGCTCCCGCGCTGCAGTCCGGCGGGCGCTATCGCCTGGTGCTGCTGTCGGTGGGCACGGAAAAGCAGGCCGCCGGTGAAGCCTCGCGGCTCGCCGCGCTGGGCTATGCCACCGACGTGCTGGCCAGCGAAACGCCGGCGGGGCCGCGATACCGCTTGCTGCTCGGCGGCTTCGCCAGCTACGAGGACGCCCAGCAGTACCGCCGGATCGCCGCGGACCGGCTCAAGATCACCGGCAGCTGGGTCATGCGCCCTTGACGCGAGCCCTTGACGCGAGCCTTTGACGCGAGCCCTTGAACGGCGCGATTCAGCCCCGATGCAGCTAGGGACCGCTACCTTTTCCCGCCCCTCACGCGAGAACCCTGCGATGAACGAGCCGCTTCCCGTCGACAACGCCATCCCCGAGCAGGAGCGCACCACCCTGCTGGTTGCCTATGTCCTGCACATCGTCGCGCCCTTCACCTTCTGGACCGCGGCCATCGTCGGCGTGATCATCGATCACCTCAAGATCGGCGAGACGCAGAACGAATTCATCCGCAGCCACCACCGCTGGCTGATCCACACCTTCTGGTGGGGCCTGCTGTGGCTGGTGGTCGCCACCATCCTGATGTGGGTGCTGGTGGGCTTCGTGGTCTACCTGGTCGTGGCCGTCTGGTGGCTGTACCGCGTCGTGCGCGGCGTGCTCAGCTTCATGGAGAAGCGGCCGATGCCGGTGGATTGAGGGAAAGCAACCCGCTGCGATTCAACACCGCCCTCGCCCGTCCGCTCGTGCTGAGCCTGTCGAAGCACGAACGGATGCAAGCAAGGCCCGGGGGCGGCTACCCGCCGTTCACCCTTCGACAAGCTCAGGGCGAACGGCCATGGAACCCTGACGATTCCACCGGCCAAAGCCACGCTGCCCCGCGCACTCCGCTGCTGTCCCCATGCCTCGCCGGCACCAGCCGCGTCTCGACGCGGTCCGAGAACACCCATGGGTCCCATAGCGCCGGCACGTGCCGGTAGAGGCGCGCCAGCTTCGACACGCCGCCGCCCAGCACGATCACGTCGGGATCGATCAGGTTGATCACGTGCGCCAGGGCCCGCGCCAGCCGGTCCTCGTAGCGCGACAGCGTGGCAGCGCAGGCGGCATCGCCCTGCTCCGCGCGCCGCGCCACGTCCTCGCCGGACAGGCGCTCGCCGCCGACCCGCTCGTGATCCCAGGCCAGGCCGACGCCAGACAGCCAGTTCTCGATCGCGCCATGGCGCCCGTCGAAATTCAGCGGCCCCGGAACCTCGTCCCACTCCGGCCGCGGCCAGGGCAAGGGGTTGTGGCCCCACTCGCCGGCAATGGCATTGGGCCCGGACAGGAGGCTGCCGTCGACGACGATGCCGCCGCCCACGCCGGTCCCCAGGATCACGCCGAACACCACGGCCGCACCGGCCGCCGCGCCGTCGCTGGCCTCGGACAGGGCCAGGCAGTCGGCATCGTTGGCCAGGCGTACCTCGCGCGCCAGCGCAAGTTCCAGGTCCTGCTTCAGCGGCTGGCCATTGAGGCAGGTGGAGTTGCAGTTCTTCATGCGGCCGGTCCGGCGCGAGATCGCCCCCGGCGTGCCGAAGCCGACGCGCAGGCCGGTCCGGCCCACTTCCCCTTCGAGCCGGGCGACGAGTCCGGCACAGGCCGCCACCGTGGCCGCGTAGTCGCCGGCCGGCGTCGCGATGCGCCGGCGCGCGACGATGGACGAGTCGGCGCCCATGACGACGCCCTCGATCTTGGTGCCGCCGAGGTCGATGCCGATCCTGTACATCCGATGCGCTCCCGCTGCAGGAGCGCCATCTTAAACGCTCAGCAACCCGCCCCCACCGCCCGGCAGGCATCGCTGCCCGGCAGCACCGGCAGCTGCAGGCGCGAAGGCGTGTCGCCGCCGATGGAGACGAAGTTCAGGTTCGGCGTGGGGATGCTGTAGGTCGCCGCGCCCACCAGGTAGAGGCGCAGCCGGTGACCGGCGGCGAAGCGGTTGCCGATGGGCCAGAATTCCACGTGGTACTCGCGCGTCTGCCCCGGCAAGGCCCGGTCCTTGGCGCTGAAGTCGGCGTAGGGCTGCACGATCTCGCCACGGCTGTCGCGAATGCTGCGTTCCTCGACGATATGCGGGTAGCCGGTGCGCAGGCGGCCCAGGCCTACGGCGTGGGCGCTGCCGTCGGGCCAGACGTCGGCGACCACGGCATGCAGGTCCGCTTCCGGCAGCGCGGCGGAGACGAACACCGTCAACGCGGCGGGGCCCACCACGTCCACGTCCTCGGTGAACGCCGGCGTGGTCCAGCTCAGGGACAGGGGCTCCATCAGCGCCAGCTCCGTGAGGATCGGGAAGACCTTGAACAGGGTCAGCGCGCCGCCCGCCGCGACCGTGCCGGTGGTGTTGGGATCGGTGGCGGTGGGCAGCGAGGTGAGGGCCAGGTAAGGCAGGGTGGACCGGCTCTCCGGACTCACCGGCGACAGCCCGCCGTCGTTCAGCGAGAAGGTTCCGTGGCCGCGCTCCGGATCCAGGAAGAAGCTCTGCCAGCGCGTGCCCGGCACCGGCCAGTCGGCGGCGTCCAGCTTGGTGACGGCGCCCTCGATCTGCGCCTCGTAGCTGCCGTGGCCGATCAGCAGCTGCACGCGCGGCTCGCGGTCGATGCCGTTCTTCCTGCCCAGCAGGTAGCGGTCGAACCAGCGCTGGTACTCCGGCATGGGGCCCGGCGTGCCCTTGGGGTAGCCGTCATGCGCACCGAACACGCGCAGGTGCACCGGCACGCCCTGGTCGCGCAGCAGCTGGTAGCTCTCGAAGGGCCCGCGGGATTCTACGTCGTAGAAGCCGGTGTCGGCCAGCACCGGGAAACGATTGGGGTTGGTGTCGTAGCGCTGCGTGCGCTCCTGCCAGAACTCGTTCTCGTCGACGTTCAGGATCACCTGCAGGATCGTGCCGAGGAAGCCGACGCCGGAGAAGATCGCTTCCAGCGGCAACTGGCCGGTCTGGAAGAAGTCGATGAAGCCGCCGGCGATCAGCGGCAGGCCGACGCCGAAGCTGACGACCGCGCCCGGCACCAGGTTGAACATGCCGCCGGGATACAGCAGGTCGCGGTAGAGATCGGCGGTGCCGGCCATCAGCGCCGCGGCCTCCACGCACTCCAGCTTCTGGTGCAGGGAGTTGTAGACGGCGATGGCGCTGGCGGAGAAGCCGTAGAGGCCCAGGCGGCCGCTGCTCCAGGGCTGCTTGCAGGCCCAGGACAGGAATTCGGCGATGTCCTGCTGATCGCGCAGGCCGATGGCGGACCAGGTGCCGCTGCTCTGGCCGGTGCCGCGCACGTTGACGTAGGCATAGTTGTAGGCGGGGCCGAAGTCCGGCAGGTCGCGCCCCAGGTCGCCGTAGGGGCTGAACTGGACGATCACCGGCCGCGCGCGCAGGTCGCCGTAGCCGGTGAGCATGACGTGCAGGTCCGCGCCGTCGCTGGTCTCGAAATCGACGATCTCCGTGACCTTGGGCGCATCCCCGCCGGGCTCCGGGCCTTCCGCCCCCTGCCCCACCGGGTCCGAGCTGCCGCCGCAAGCGGCGAGCAGCAACGCCGACAGCAGCAGGGCCGTGTGCTTCACCGCGCGCCTCCGCGTGCGGCGGCATCGGCGCGCACGCGCTCCTGCCGCTGCATCACCTTGTGCATCACATGGTTCATGAGACGCATGACGATGTCGTAGGTGATCGGAAACTTGCCCTGGAAGAAGTAGCCCAGGCGGATGTCCATGGAGGTGAATACCAGGTAGCGGCGCGCGCGGATGCCGGACAGGATCGCCTTGGCGGCTTTCTCCGGGGAGATGGCATGGGCCTGGAACATCGCGCGCAGCTTGGTCATGAACGGCGCGCTGGTATCCACGCCGGCGATCTGCACGGTCTGCACCAGACCGGTATCGACGCCGCCCGGACAGACCAGGCTGACGTCGATGTTGTGGCGGCGCAGGTCGAAGCGCAGCACCTCGGACACGCCGCGCAGGCCGAACTTGCTGCCGCTATAGGCTGCGTGCCAGGGCAGGCCGAAGAGGCCGGCGGCGGACGATACGTTGACCAGGTGCCCGCCACGGCCGGCATGGACCATCTGCGGCAGGAAGGACTCGATGACATGGACCGGCCCCATCAGGTTGACGTCGATCACCTGACGCCACTGGCGGTGCTCCATGTTCTCCACCGCGCCCCAGATCGCGATGCCGGCGATGTTCAGCACCAGGTCCATGCTGCCATGCGCGGCATGGATGTCGCGGGCGTAGTCGCGCACCGCCTCGTAGTCGGAGACATCGAGCGCGCGGCTCATGGTCACCGTGCCGCCTCCCTTGCGGATTTCGCCGGCCACCGCTTCCAGCGAGGCGGCATTGATGTCGGTGAGGAACAGTTCCGCCCCTTCGCGCCCGAGGGCGATGGCGGTAGCACGGCCGATACCGCTGGCGGCGCCGGTGACGAAGGTTTTCTTGTTCTTGAAGCTTTTCATGGGGTCTTCCCGCCGGGGTGGCGTCGCGTGAATCCATGGTAGGCAGCCCCCCTGCCGCCGGACAGGCTCGAAAGCGGTCATGGGATGGATCAAAATCGGCCACGATCACCCCTCCGCAGGGGGCATGGCAGGATTTGCCACCAGGCCACCTGCATCCGGACTTCACCGCCGCAACCATGTCGACGACCGCCGCCAAACCCCTGTCGGGCTGGATTTCCGCGCGCCATCTGCAGCACATGATCGGTCGCGGCGAGGCCGCCGGCCTGCGCTTCGACGACCTGCTGGGCGAAGCCGGGCTGTCGCGGGAGAAACTGGTCGATGGCGAGGGCCGTGTACCTTTGTCGGTCATCGAGTCGGTGCTTTCGGCCATTTCCGAGCGCTACCCGGACCCCCTGCTGGGCCTGCATGCGGCCCAGGACATCAAGCCGGCGGCCTTCGGTCCGCTGGGCCTGATCCTGGAGGCCTGCACCACCTTTTCCGACGCCCTGGACATGGTGATCCGCTACCGCGGGCTGCTCAGCAACATCGGGCGCTCCTCGGTACGGCGCATGCCCGGCGAACTGCAGGTCTGCTGGGAATGCCTGGTCGGCGGGCCCGCGCTGCGGCGCCAGGCTACCGAATACGTGCTGGGCACCTTCGCCGCGATCACCGGCGTGCTGCTCGGCCGGCAGATGCTGCAGTCGGTGTACTTCAGCCATTCCCGCGCCGAAGCCCCGGAGGCGGCGCGCGAGTACTTCCAGCATTTCGGCTGCCCGGTCTACTTCGACCGCCCCGAGTCCAGCCTGAACTTCCCCGACCAGGTCCTGCAGATGCGCCTGCCCCATGGCGACGCCCTGCTGAAGGACCTGCTGGAGCGCCACGCCCAGGCCCTGCTGGCGGAACGCGAGCAGCCGCGCGCGCTGACCGACGAAGTGCGCCACCTGATCCAGGCGATGATCATCGAGGGCGTGCCGATGCGCGACCGCGTCGCCGAGCAGCTCGGCATGAGCGGGCGCAGCCTGCACCGCAAGCTGATCGAGGCCGGCAGCGGTTACCGCGAGCTGCTCGACGAGGTGAGACTGGGGTTGGCGCAGCAGCGCCTGAGCCAGAGCAGCGATTCGGTCACCGTGATCGCCGACTTCCTCGGCTTCAACTCGCACCAGGCCTTCCTGCGCTGGTTCAAGCAGGCCAGCGGGGGCCAGACGCCCGGCCAGTATCGCAAGCAGCAGCAGGGAGATTCCGCTTGAGCATCCGCGAACTCCAACCCGAAGGCGGCTGGATCCAGCTCGCCGAGCCGCGCCTGCGGCCGCCGCCGCCGCCGCAGCGCGGGCTGCTGTTCCGCGCGGTCTCCGGCGGCGCCCGCATGTTCGGCCGCAAGCAGCTGCCGGACCTGTTCCCGGTATTCCACATCAATCGCCGCCTGTTCTGGCCCTGGCTGTTCTTCGCCTCGCGCCTGATGCCCGGCGGCCGGCTCAAGGCCCAGGAGCGCGAGAAGGTCATCCTGCGCACCGGCTGGAACTGCCGCTGCCGCTACGAATGGGGCCAGCACCTGGAGATCGGCCTGGGCGCGGGCCTGTCCGACGATGACATCCTGCGCATCTCGCGCGGACCGTCGCAGGCGCTGGACGAGCGCGAGCGCGCCCTGCTGCAGGCCTGCGACGACATGGCCCGCGAGCAGGTCATCTCCGCCGCCACCTGGGCGACGCTGGCGGGGCACTACCGCGAGCCGCTGCTGATCGAGATCACGATCCTGATCGGCCACTACCAGATGGTGGCCGGCTTCCTGAACAGCAGCGGCATCGCGCTGGAGCCGGCCATCGAGCAGGTCGTGCAGGACTTCCACCGGCGCATCGGCATGAGCTAGCGGCGCGCAGACAACAAGAGCCGCCCACCGAGGCGGCCTGCACCACGAAAACAGGAGGAGACGGCAATGAACCACACTGCTGCAACGGGCGGTCGTGCCCGCAGCGCGGGACTGATCGCGGGCCTGCTGAGCTGCGGACAGGCGGTGGCGCTCGACTATGAATGGCGCGACATCGACATCTCGCTGAACGGCCGCGCCAGCATCGGCGCCATGTGGCGCATGGAAGAGCGCGACAACCGCCTGGTCGGCAAGCTCAACGTGCCCGGCCAGCAGGGCCTCTGCTCGCGGGACGACTGCATCGACCTGGGCGGGGACTCCGAGCCCAACCAGCGGCTGGTGGACGCGCAGGGCGCCTACATCGGCCATGCCTTCGACGACGGCAACCTCAACTACGACCAGTACGACATGACCTCGGCGGTCGCCCGGCTCAAGGCAGACACGGTCCTGACCTGGGGCGAGACGCTGCTGAAGCTCTCGGGCGTGGCCTTCTTCGACGCCGTGAACGTCGATGCCGACGACTACCACCCGGACACCACGCACCAGCCTCGGCATACCAAACGCTCGCAGCGGGTGGAGCGCGACCTCGGCACCGACATCGACCTGCTGCAGCTCTACGTGGCGCGGAGCTTCGAGCTCGAGAACCACACCGTCAACGTCTCGGTCGGCCAGCAGGTGCTGCGCTGGGGCGAGAGCAACCTGGTCGCGCTCAACAGCCTGGCCGAGATCAATCCGCCGGACGAGAACATCTTCTGGATGCCCGGCGCGCAATTGCCCGACGCCTTCCAGGCCGTGCCGCTGGCGATCCTCTCGGCCGACCTGACCGACACCGTCGACGCCGAGTTGTTCTACCAGTTCGGCTGGAGGCCCGCCAAGGCCGCCGCCGCGGGCGGCTTCATGTCGCTGTTCGAGAGCGCCAACGGCCGCGACCACTTCATCCTGACGCAGGGACAGACCCCGGAGGACCCCGACGGCGAGCATCACATCTCGGGCCTGGCCACGCTGCTGACCGACAGTTCCGCCACGGCGCGCATGATCGGCAGCAACGATCCCGAGGACGGCGGCCAGTTCGGCCTGCGGCTGAACTGGCGGGTGGACGAACTCCTGGGCGGCACGCAGTTCAGCTTCTACGCCGCCAACTACCACAGCCGCGTCCCTTACCTGAGCATGATCGCCGGCGACGAGTCCTGCATCCGCGACTCCACCACCATCGTCGGCGCCGTGCTCGATTGTCCGCTGCTGCTCAGCGGCTCGCTCGACCTGGCCGATCTGCTCTACCACTACCTGGGGGTCGACCTCAGCGGCATTCCCCCGGTCGACATCGACCTCAGCAACGGCAACGATGCCCTGCCCTTCGACACGCCGAAGGGCTTCCTGGACTACCCCGAGGACATCCAGATGTACGGCATCAGCTTCAACACCACGGTCGGCAGCTGGTCCCTGTCGGGCGAGTACGCCTACCGCCCGAACCTGCCGCTGCAGGTGGCCCTGACCGACGTGATCATGACGGCCGCGCAGCCTTTGTTCCCGCGCCAGGACATCGTGGTGGGGCTGCCGCAGCTCGCCACCATCCCCGGCGCCCGGACCTTCATCCCGGACTTCCTCAGCGTCTACCGCGGCTACGACAACAGCATCCCCGAGCGCTCGATCCAGGCCGGGCAGGTCATCCGTGGCTACGAGCGCATGAAGGTCGGCCAGTTCAACCTCTCCGCGATCAAGGCGCTGTCGCCCTCGGACCTGCCCTTCCCGCTGGGCACCGACCAGATCCTGGTGCTGCTGGAATCCGGCATCACCCATGTCCTGGACATGCCGGACAGGGAACAGCTCCAGTTCGAGGGCTTCATCCTGCACAAGAACACGCATGCCAGCCCCGGCGCCGACGGCACCGGCTCGGGCGGCGTGCCCGGCCTGCGCCTGACGCCGACCCAGCAGACCGAGGGCTTCGCGGACGATTTCGCCTGGGGATACCGCATCAGCGTGATGATGGAGTACAACGATGTCCTCGGCCAGCTCAACATGAAGCCCTGGCTGATCTGGGGGCATGACGTGCAGGGCATCTCGCCGCTGCCGAAGTCGGGCTACCAGGGCTTTGCGGAAGGCCGCACATTCTTCCAGATCGGCTCCGAGTTCTACTTCCTCAAGGACTGGTCCGGGGGACTGTTCTACCGGGGCTCCAGCGGCAGCAACGAGACCCTGCGCGACCGCGACAGCCTGACGGCCTACGTCGCCTATACGTTCTAGGACCCGTTGACGCTATGGGCATTGCAGCGACGGCCATAGCGTCAACAGGCCCTAGCGGGAGGATGCGGCCTGCAGCCCCATCGCCGCCGCTCCCAGCAGGCCCGCCTGCGGGTGCAGGATCAGCTGCGTCGGCACCGCACGCATCAGCGGCGCATGGCGGCCCTTGGTCTCGAAACGCTGGCGGAA
Source organism: Solimonas fluminis (assembly GCF_002930645.1). Taxonomy (GTDB): domain Bacteria; phylum Pseudomonadota; class Gammaproteobacteria; order Nevskiales; family Nevskiaceae; genus Solimonas_A; species Solimonas_A fluminis. The sequence continues at coordinate 729,825 of NZ_PSNW01000001.1, forward strand.
GGCACCGCGCTGCAGCCGCGGCAGCAGTTTCTGCGCAACGCCGCCGTGCAGGAAGACGCCCTGCCAGGCACCGAAGGCCAGCGCGATGTCGCCGGCAAAGCTGCCGAGCATCGCGCAGACGCGGTCCAGCGCCTGCGCGGCCAACCCTTCCGGATCGCGCTCCGCGAGCACTGCCACCTGCTCCGCGCTGTCCGCCTGCGACGGGCGCCCGGCGATCTCGCAGAGCGCGTGGTAGACATTGACGATGCCCATGCCGGACACCAGGCGCTCCGCGGAGACCCGGCCATGGCGCTCCGCCACCAGGCGCAGTACCTCGGCCTCGGTGGCGTCGATGGGCGCGAAGTCCATGTGTCCGCCCTCGGACTCGATGACGGTCATCCCGCCACCCTCCGCAATCAGCCCGCTGACGCCCAGGCCGGTACCGGGACCGAGCACGGCATAGACCTGCCGCGGCGAGGACCGTGAGGACGGCAAGGGACCGATCGGCGCCAGTTCCTCGCCGCGCAGCAGCGGCAGGGCGCGGCTCACCGCGGCAAAGTCGTTGACCACGCGCAGCGACAGGCCCAGCGCATCGGCCGTGGTGCCGACGGAGAAGGTCCAGGGATTGTTGGTGATGCGGACCCGGTCTCCCGTCACCGGCGCCGCCACGGCCAGCAAGGCCTGTTGCGGCCGCCGCGCCTCGCTGCGCTCGAGAAAATGCAGGGCCGCTTCCGCCAGGCCCGGAAACTCGGCGCAGCGCAATTGCATCACGGACTCCAGCCGCGGCCTTTCCACGCCCGCGGAGGCCAGCGCGAAGCGGACGTTGGTGCCTCCGATGTCGCCGACCAGCAAGCTTGCAGCTTCCATGTCCGATCCGTCGCTCCGGGCATTTCGCCCTGTAGGCCTCGGCGCCCGAACTCCGGCGGCCGCGCAGGTTCCAAGATCACAGCATGGACGCCGCCAGGGCGCCAGCAGTTCCCCTCCACGGATGGAGATTCACCATGCCCAACGAACGATTCTCGGCTTGCATCGATGCCTGTGATGCCTGCGCGGCCGCCTGCGATCACTGCGCCGCGGCCTGCCTGCGCGAGGCGGATGTCACGCCCATGGCCCGCTGTATCCGGCTCGACATCGACTGCGCCGCCCTTTGCCGGCTGGCCAGCGCGATGATGATGCGCGACAGCGAACTGGCCGCCGGCATCTGCGCCGCCTGCGCCGCCGCCTGCGACGCCTGCGCGGAGGAATGCGCCCAGCACCGGCACGAGCATTGCCAGGCCTGCGCGGTGGCCTGCCGGGACTGCGCCCAGGCCTGCGAACTGATGGCGGTCCCGGTGCTGCAGTCTTCCTCCACCGGCCTGAGACCGGGAGCGGCCTAGCCCCGACTAGCGACCGGGCAAAGGACGGTCATCTGCTCTCCCCGCTCGGCCGCCTCTGTCGTGCGGCCTCTTGCTCGTCGCTGAGGGCCAGCATAAGCCCTAAAATGCACCATGAATTCAGATGTCATGCGCTCGAGCGAGCTGGCCGGCGGGGCGCTGGAAGCGCTGCTGAGCCCCTATGGCCTGCAGCTGCGCTGGCTGCCGCCGGACGCCCCTATCCCCGGCAGCTACTGGGGCGAGACCGAAGCCGGGCTGGTGGGCGACACGCTCTACCTGCGCGCCGACACGCCGGTGCACTCAGCCCTGCACGAGGCCTGCCACTGGATCTGCGTGGACTCCGCGCGCCGCGCCACGCTGCATACCGACGCCAAGGGCTGCGACACCGAGGAGATGGGCGTCTGCTACCTGCAGGCCCTGCTGGCCGATGAACTGCCGGGCTACTCGCGCGCGCGCCTGTTCGCCGACATGGATGCCTGGGGCTACAACTTCGTGCTCGGCAGCGCCGCCGCCTGGTTCGAGCGCGACAGCGCCGATGCGCTGGCCTTCCTGCAGCGCCATGGCCTGGTCGACCAGGCCCTGCGCCCCCGCGGACGCCGCCGCGACTGAACCACGGCACTGGACTTGGGACCGCGCCTGCGCGTAAGGTCCGGCCCGTGCGCGTCCGGACCCACCATTCCCTGCTGCTCGCACTGGCCCTGCTGCTGGGCCAGTGGCTGGCGTTCGCGCACGAACTGCAGCACCCGGCCCTCGGCGCCGATGTCGACTGCCAGCTGTGCGTGCATGCGCACAACCTGGCCTCGGGGGCCCCGGCCGCCGCGGCTGCGCAGGCGTTCGCGCAGTACACGCAGGAATCGCCTGCCGCCGCCACCCCGGTCGCCGTCGTCGCGGCGCAGCGCCGCCTCCATCCCATCCGCGGTCCTCCCGAAGCCCAGGCCTGATCCCTTCCGCCTGAGTACCGGCGCGCCTTCGCGCGCCTTCTGATCTTCTTTTCGGGAATCCGCTTCATGAACGCATCCGCCGTCCGCGGCGCGCAGGCCCTGCCCGCCGCGCCCCGCCTCCAGCTTTCCTTCACCCTGCGCGCCCTGGCCGCAGCCGCTGCCTCCTTCCCCCTGCTGGCCGCCGCCGAGGAACCGCCGTCGGCGGTCGAACTCGCACCGGTCGTGGTCCAGGCCAGTGCCCTGGGCCGTACCGCCGACGAGCTGGTGCAGCCGGTCACCGTGCTCGCCGACGAGGAACTGCAGCGCAAGCGCCGCGGCACCCTCGGCGAGACGCTGGAGAACGAACCCGGCATCGCCACCACCGACTTCGGCGCCGGCGCCGGGCGCCCGGTGATCCGCGGCCAGGCCGGCCCGCGCGTGGAAGTCCTGCAGAACGGACTGTCCACCATGGACGTATCCGAGCTGAGCCCCGACCACGCGGTGACCATCGACCCCGCCCATGCCCAGCAGGTCGAGGTGCTCAAGGGTCCGGCGACGCTGCTCTACGGCAACGGCGCCTCGGGCGGCGTGGTCAACGTGCGCGACGCCCGCCTGCCCGAGGAAGTGACCGAAGGCCTGCACGGCGGGTTCGACACCTCCTGGGGCAGCAACGGCGACACCGGTGCCTTCAGCGGCGAGGCCGGCTACGGCAGCGGCAAGCACCAGTTGCGCGCGGACTTCGGCTGGCGCGAGGCCGGCGACTACGACCTGGCCGGCCCGGCCAACGTCGACGGCAGCGGCCCGCGCCGCCGCCTGCCGAACAGCGACGTCGAGGCGCGCTCCGGCGGCGCCTCGTACTCCTGGATCGAGGACAGCCGCACGCTGGGCCTGGCGGTGAGCCGCTTCGAATCGCAGTACGGCCTGCCGGTGGAGGAGAGCGCCTTCATCGACATGCACCAGACCCGCATCGACGCCCAGGGCATCTTCCGCAATCCGCTGCCGGGCCTGGAGTCACTGAAGCTGCGGCTCGGCAGCTCCGAGTACGAGCACACCGAGTTCGAGGAACCCGGCGTGGCCGGCACGCGCTTCGACAATCGCCAGTACCAGGGCCGCCTGGAAGCGGTGCACGTGCCGCTCGCCGGCTTCCGCGGCGTGGCCGGGCTGCAGATCAACTGGCGCGACTTCCAGGCCATCGGCGAGGAGGCCTACGTGCCGCCGGTGCTGAGCCGGCAGGCCGGCCTGTTCATCGTCGAGGAGCGCCCCTGGCGCCTGGGCAAGCTGGAGATCGGCGCTCGCGTGGACCGCAACACCAACGATCCGCAGGGCCTGCCGTCGCGCGACTTCACGCCGCTGAGCTTCTCGCTGGGCTCGGTGTTCAACCTCGGCGAGCACGCGCACCTGAAGCTCTATGCCACCAGCTCCGAGCGCTCGCCCGCGCCGGAGGAGCTGTATGCCGACGGTCCGCATGCCGCCACCGCGACCTACGAGCGCGGCAACGCCGACGCCGGAAAGGAAAGAGCCCAGAACCTGGAACTGGGCTACGACTACCACCGCGAGCGCTGGACCCTGCAGGCCAGCGTCTACTACAACCGCGTCTCCGAATTCCTCTACCTGTCCGAGTCCGACCAGGACGCCGACGGCGTGGCCGACCGCGTGGACGAGGAAGGCGTGCTCGACCCCGCCGGCGAGTTCCTGCTGGTGGACTATCGCCAGGCCGACGCGAAGTTCTGGGGCTACGAGGCTTCCGCCGGCTACGCGCTGCTGGACCAGGGCCCGCTGCGCCTGGACCTGCGGCTGTTCACCGACCAGGTGCGCGGCGAGCTCGACGGCGGCGGCAACCTGCCGCGCGTCACGCCGCAACGCTGGGGCCTGGGCCTGGACGGCCGCTGGCAGCAGTTTGCCGCCAGCCTCGACTACATCCGCGTGGACCGCCAGGACCGCATCGCCTCGCTGGAGACGGAAACCGCCGGCTACGACCTGCTCAACGCCAGCCTGTCCTGGCGCGTGCAGGGCGACGAGCAGCACGGCACCACCCTTTACCTGCGCGGCAGCAACCTGCTCGACGAGGACATCCGTCGCGCCACGTCCTTCATCAAGGACGCGGTGCCGGCACCGGGACGCGGGATCTACGCGGGGCTGCGCTTCTCGCTGTAGACCAGCATCGCGGCTGAAGCTGCTCCCACAGCCGTATGTTCACGTGGGAGCGGCTTCAGCCGCGATCTTCCTCGAGCCAGATCGCATCCCAAAGCGGATAGTCGCCCACTCTTCCGACCAGGCCCGCCCGCAGCGGATTGGCGACGATGTAGCGCGCTGCATCGCGCAGATTATCGTCGTCCCGGATCAGGTGGTCGTAGTAGCCGGGTTGCCAGAGCGGGCCGTTCCCGCCGCAGCGGCGATTCACACGCAGAGCGCTGACGGATTTGAAGCGACGCACGAGCGACGCCAACTCGGCCTGCTCACCCAGTTGGACCAGCCAGTGCAGATGATCCGGCATCCAGGTCCAGGCAAGAGTGCGTGAATCTCCTGAGACCTCACGGTCATGGAGACAGGCGGCTACCACCCTCCCCCGCCAGAAATCATCAAAGACCGGCTTGCGTTCCTGCGTGGCAAAGCGCAGGTGATAAACGTGATGCGGAAGAGAAACCCGCCTCGGCGCAGTGCAGACGAGTGCGGGTTGTGGGTCATGGGGGAAAAGATCGCGGCTGAAGCCGCTCCCACAAGGAAAAAAGCAGCCCCGTGGGAGCGACGCAAGTCGCGATCTTGATCTCAGCCCTTCGCCTTCGCCTGGTTCGCCACCGCCTCGGCGGCCTTCTTCGCCGCCTCGGGGTCGCCGAGGTAGCGGTGCGACTTCACCGTCAGGTCGTCGTTCAGCTCGAACAGCAGCGGAATGCCGGTGGGGATGTTCAGCTCCAGGATTTCCTTGGGCGAGACGTTGTTGAGGTACTTGTAGAGCGCGCGCAGCGAGTTGCCGTGCGCGGTCACCAGCACGGTCTGGCCGGCCTTGAGCTGCGGGGCGATGGCGTCGTGCCAGTAGGGCAGCACGCGATCCAGCGTGGTGGCCAGGGACTCGGTGCCCGGCAGCGCCTGGGCGTCGAGCTTGGCGTAACGCGGATCGTTGGCCGGGTGGCCGGGATCCTTGATGTCCATCGCCGGAGGCGGGATGTCATAGGAACGGCGCCAGACCTTGACCTGCTCCTCGCCATGCTTGGCGGTGGTCTCGGCCTTGTCCAGGCCCTGCAGCGCGCCGTAGTGGCGCTCGTTCAGGCGCCAGGTCTTGTTCACCGGAATCCACATCTGGTCCATCGCGTCCAGCGCGGTGTACAGCGTGCGGATGGCACGCTTGAGGACCGAGGTGTGTGCTACGTCGAAATGGAAGCCCTCGGCCTTCATCAGCTCGCCGGCGGCCCTGGCTTCGCGCGCGCCCTGCTCGGTGATGTCCACGTCGACCCAGCCGGTGAAGCGGTTGTCGAGGTTCCACTGGCTCTGGCCGTGGCGGAGGAGGACGAGTTTCTTGGTCATCTAAGTGCCTCAGGTGAAAGATTCTTGAAGTAGTCCAGCGACTGCGGGTTGGCCAGCGCGTCAGTGTTCTTGACCGGCCGGCCGTGGATCAGGTCGCGGACGGCGATTTCGGTGATTTTACCGCTGATCGTGCGCGGCACCTCCGGGCAGGCCAGGATCTTGGCCGGCACGTGACGGGGGGTCAGGCCGGCGCGGATGGCCCTGGCGATGCGGCCGCCCAGGGCTTCGTTCCACTCCACCCCCTCGCGCAGGCGCACGAACAGGATCACGCGGTCGTCGTTGTCCACCCGCTGGCCCACCACCACCGACTCCAGCACTTCCGGCTGGGCGTCCACCACCCGGTAGATCTCGGCGGTGCCGATGCGCACGCCGCCGGGGTTCAGCGTGGCGTCCGAGCGGCCGGTGATCACCAGGCCGCCGTGCGGGGTCATCTCGGCGTAGTCGCCGTGGTACCAGATGCCCGGGAAGCGCTCGAAATAGGCTGCGCGGTAGCGGCTGCCGTCCGGATCGTTCCAGAAGGCCACGGGCATCGACGGGAAGGCCTTGGTGCAGACCAGTTCGCCGGGCTGGCCGCGCACCGGCTTGCCCAGTTCGTCGTAGACCTCCAGGGCCATGCCCAGTCCCGGCCCCTGCAGTTCGCCGCGGAACACCGGGCTCCAGGGATTGCCCAGCGCAAAGCAGGACACGATGTCCGTGCCGCCCGAGATCGACGCCAGCTGCAGGTCGCGCTTGACCGAGTCGTAGACGTAGTCGAACTGTTCCGGCGCCAGCGGCGAGCCGGTGGAGAAGATCACGCGCAGCGCTTCGAGCTTCACATGGTCCTTGGGCACCCAGCCGCTCTTCTCCAGGGCGGAAAGGTACTTGGGGCTGGTGCCGAAATGGGTCAGCTGTTCGCGCTCGGCCATGGAGAACAGCGCCTCGGGGCCGGGATGGAAGGGCGAGCCGTCGAACAGCACCAGCGTGGCGCCCACCGCCAGGCCCGACACCAGCCAGTTCCACATCATCCAGCCGCAGGTGGTGAAGAAGAACAGGCGGTCGCCGGTACGCAGGTCGCCATGGAGCATGTGCTCCTTGAGATGCTGCAGCAGCGTGCCGCCGGCGCCGTGGACGATGCACTTGGGCTTGCCGGTGGTGCCCGAGGAATAGAGGATGTACAGCGGGTGGTCGAAGGGCAGCTGCGCGAACTCCAGCGCGCCCTCCGCCCGGTAGTCGCCGAACAGCACGCCCTGCTTCAGCGGCGACAGCGGTGGCGCCTCGTTCAGGTAAGGCACCACCACGACGCGGCGCAGGCTCGGCAGCGCCGCTTCGATCTGGGCGACACGCTCCATCGTGTCCACGCCCTTGCCGCCGTAGCTGTAGCCGTCGCAGGCGATCAGCACCTTGGGCTCGATCTGGCCGAAGCGGTCGAGCACGCCGTTGAAGCCGAAGTCCGGCGAGCAGGACGACCAGGTGGCGCCCAGGCTGGTGGCGGCCAGCATGCCGATCACCGCCTCCGCGCAGTTCGGCAGGAAGGCGGCGACGCGATCGCCCGGCACCACCCCCTCCCGCTTCAGCGCCGCGGCCAGGCCGCGCACCTGCTCCTGCAGCTGCGCATAGGAGATTTCGCGGCGGCGGCCGCGCTCGTCCAGCACCACCAGCGCCGCCGTGCTGTCGTGGAAGCGCAGCAGGTTCTCGGCAAAGTTGAGGCGCGCGCCCTCGAACCAGCGGGCGCCGGGCATGCGGGTGGCGTCATCCAGCACCTGCGTGTAGGGGCTGCCGGCACGCACGTCGGCGAACTTCCAGACCGTTTCCCAGAACACCGCGGGATGCTCCACCGACCACTGCCACAGGGCCTGGTAGTTCTCGCCGTCGCTGTCGAACAGGCCGGCGTCACGCAGGTGGTGGGCGAAGGCGCCCAGGGTGGTGGCGCCGCGCTGCAGGCGGCGCGGGCTCCAGAGTGGTTCGGACATCCTTGATCTCCTTGAAGCAGCACTGTCCCCGGCGGCCGTGGCCCTAGCCGAGGTATTTGTTCTTGACCTTCACGTAGTTGTCGGCGGAGTACTTCAGCGAGGCGATCTCCTCCGCGGTGAGTTCGCGGGCCGCCTGCGCCGGGGCGCCGCGGTACAGCCAGCCGCTCTTCAGCGTCTTGCCCGGCGGCACGGTGCTGCCGGCGGCGATCAGGACATCGTCCTCCACCACCACCTTGTCCATCACGATCACGCCCATGCCGACCAGGCAGCGGTTGCCGATGCGGCAGGCATGCAGGATCACGCCGTGGCCGATGGTCACGTCGTCGCCGATCTGCAGGTCGGCGCCGCCGGGCGAATAGGGCCCGTCGTGGGTGACGTGCAGCACGGAGTTGTCCTGCACGTTGCTGCGGGCACCGATGCGGATGCGGTTGACGTCGCCGCGGATCGACACCAGCGGCCAGACCGAGGCATCGTCACCCAGCACTACGTCGCCGATGACCTGGGCGGAGGGGTCGATGTAGACACGCTCGCCGACCTTGGGCCAGAGGCCCTGGAACGGCCGGATCATGGCGAGGACAGCGGCACGGACTCGATCTCCAGCGGCACGGCCTGGATGTCGGAAGGCGTCTGCGGGGAGGGGCGCTGGTAGGTCGCCATGCGCTTGACGAATTCGTCGACGTGGTCGACCACGTCGGTGGAGCCGCGCAGCACCGAGCCGAAAGCACCGATGATGAAGGTGTGGCTCATCTTGGGATAGATCACCGTCTCCACCGGGCCGCCGGCGTTGGCGACGGCCTTGGCCAGGCTGCGGGTGTTGTCCGGCCAGACGATCTCGTCGTTCTCGCCGTGCAGCAGCAGCAAGGGCGGATTGAGTCCGTCGGCGAAGAAGACCGGCTGCGACTGCTCGAAGCGCTCCGGCGGGCCGAAGATGTCGCGCAGCACCGGGTCGGTGATCGGCAGGAAGTTGTAGGGTCCGGCCAGGCCGATCATGCCGCGCAGCCAGCCGCGCGAGCCCCCGACCTTCTTCAGGTAGGACTCGTTGAGCGCCAGCATCGCGGCGATATGCGCGCCCGAGGAGTGTCCCATCACGAACAGCTGGTCCGGGTTGCCGCCATAGGCCGCGGCATTGCTGCGGGCCCACTTCACCGCCTGCGCACCGTCCTCGACGAAGGACGGGAAGCGGACCTGCGGATACTTCCGGTAGTTGGGGACCACGGCAACGATGCCGCGCGAGGCCAGGGCCTGGCCGACGAAGCGGTACTCCTGCTTGTCGCCCTCGCTCCAGCGGCCGCCATAGAAGAACACCACCACCGGGGCGTTGCGCGCGCCCTCCGGCGTGTACACGTCCAGTGTCTGGCCGGTCGCCGGGTCATACGGCAGGTTCATGGCCTGGTTGTAGCCGGAGGAGGGCGTGAAGGCATTGAGGACGCCGGGGCCGGTGCAGCCGGCCAGCAGCGCGAGGGAGAGCAGGACGATCAGCTTGCGCACGGAAAAACCTTCTCGTTGGCGGGTTTGGGCTGAAAACGAAGGGCGACATGGTAGCGTGCCCGGGCATTTTCACGCATCCTTTAGGCCACATAGGGACCCCGCAGGCAGGGGCCCGGTTCCAAAGGGGGCGGACGAATCATGATCAGCAGCTTCATCTGGCTGGCGGTCGCGGCGGCGGTACTGCTGTACGGCATCGTGATCTACAACGGCCTGGTCAGCCTGAAGCATGGCGTGACCAAGGCCTGGAGCAACATCGACGTGCTGCTCAAGCAGCGCCACGACGAACTCCCCAAGCTGGTCGAGACCTGCAAGCAATACATGCAGTTCGAGCGCGACACCCTGGAAAAGGTCATGAAGGCCCGCTCCGGCGCCCAGACCGCGCGCGAGGCCGGCGATGTCAAGGGCGTGGGCGCGGCAGAGGGCCTGATGCGCGCCGGGCTGGGCGGTATCGTCGCCACCGTGGAGGCCTACCCGGAACTGAAGGCCAACCAGTCGATCCAGCAGCTGCTGGGCCGCATCACCGGCCTGGAAAACGCCATCTCCGACCGCCGCGAGTTCTACAACGAGACGGTCAACGTCAACAACGTACGCATCGAGCAGTTCCCGGACGTCATCGTCGCCCGCCTGCTCGGCTTCAAGTCCGCCGTGCTGCTGGAGTTCTCCGAAGAGGAGAAGCGCGATGTCGACATGAAGGCCCTGTTCAACTCCTGACCCCGCCGGCAGGCCCCGCACCGGGGATTTCCTGTGGTCAATGCCTTCCCGCAACCCCTCTCCCCGCCGACTGCTCCGCAGCCGGTCCTCCCCTCTCCCACAAGGGGAGAGGGGAGCTAGCGTCGCCACGCGACCGGCATCTTCGTGCGCGCCCTGAACTCCATCGGCCTCGGCCTGCTGTTCTGGGCCGCGCTCGGCCTGTTCTGCAGCTACCAGGCCGTGGAACTCTACTTCCAGCAGCGCGAGGACTCGCGCCGCATGCAGCAGGAAATCCTGGCGGACCATGCCAGCTACAGTGCCCTGCTGATCGAACAGGGCTTCGAGCCGCCGCCCGCTCCGCATCTGGAACCCTGGGCGGAGCGCATCGACAGCTGGGCGGCGCAGCTGCCCATCCCGCAACTGCTGGTCTGGCTGGCCTGCACCGTGCCGCCGGCCGTCCTGGCGCTGTGGCGCATGCTGCTGGCCCTGCGCACCGCGCGCCAGATCGAGGACCTGCCCACCTCGCGCCTGCGCGGCGCCGCCCAGGGCTACGTCGAGCTGCACGGCCGCGCCGCCGCGCTGCCGCAGGAAAAGGACCTGCGGGCGCCGCTGTCCGGGGAGGGCTGCGTCTGGTGGGCCTGCCAGGTGTTCCGCGAGCAGGGCATCGGCGACAAGAAGCAGTGGCGCATGACCCGCGACGAGCAGAGCGCCGAACCCTTCCTGGTGGATGACGGCAGCGGGCTGGCGCTGGTGCTGCCCCAGGGCGCGGACGCCGCCTCGGTGCGCTGGCGCTCCTGGCAGCCCGACAGCTCCACCCGCCATGTCGAGGGCACCATCAAGGCCGGCGACGATCTCTACCTGCTGGGCGACCTGCGCACCTTCCGGGCCCCGTGGACCCGGGTTCCTGACCGCGCCGCAGCCTGGCTGCCGCAGGTGGAGCGCATGGCGGCGCAGCGCTTCCCCGAGGGCGGCAGCGAGCCGGGTGCCAACACCCTGTCGCGGCCGGCCGACGGCCGGCGCTTCATCCTGGCCACCCAGCCCCAGGCCAGCCTGATCCGCGGCGAACGCTGGGCCGCCGCCATCTGCCTGCTGCTGTTCCTGGTACTGGCACCGCTGGCCCTGGCCGCGCTGGCCGGCGCCTGGGGCCATGTCGAATACTTCTACCTCTCATGAATGCCTTCCTGCAGCAGATCGCCGGCGACCTCCGCCAGGCCGATGCCGGCCAGTTCTGGTTCTGGACCCTGTTCGCCGCCGCCGGCGCGCTGGTCCTGTTCGGGCTGGCCTTCCGCTACCTGCGCCAGTCGCGCCTGATCCAGGACACGCCGGTGTCGCGCATCCGCTCGGCGGCGCAGGGCTATGTGCGGCTGCAGGGCCATGCCCGGCTGCTGCCGGGCCCTGAAATCCATTCGCCGCTGAGCGGCTCGCGCTGCTGCTGGTGGTGGTACCGCATCGAGCGGCAGGAAACCACCTACCGCAACGGCAAGCGCAGCACCGAGTGGGTCACGGTGGAGGCGGAGACCAGCGGCGAGTTGTTCCAGCTCAGCGACGAGACCGGCGACTGCATCGTGGACCCGGCGGGCGCCACCGTGTACCCGAGCCTGGAACGGCAATGGCGAGGCCGCACGCAGCGCCCCGAGGGGCCCCCGTTGGGCAGGCGCTGGTTCGGCGGCGGCGACTACCGCTACAGCGAAAAGCTTCTGCAGTTCGGCGACTACCTGCTGGCGCTGGGGCAGTTCCGCTCGCAAAGCCACGCGCCGCAGTTCGACGAGGCCGCCGAGCTGCGCGAGCTGCTGGCCGAGTGGAAGCGCGACCGGGACGCCCTGCTGGGCCGCTTCGACGCCGACCGCAACGGCGAGATCGACGCGCAGGAATGGGAGGCCGTGCGCCGCGCCGCGCTGGAAGCGGTGCGCGCACGCCAGCTGGAGCAGTCGCTGGACCCCGACATCCACGTGCTGGACCGCAGCCGCGACGGCCGCCCCTTCCTGCTGTCCACGCTCAGCGCCGAGCAGTTGCTGCGGCGCCAGCGCTGGTGGACATTTTTTAGCCTCCTGGGCTTCCTGTCCCTGGGCTGCGCCGCCGTCTTCGCCCTGCAGGCCCGCGGCGTGGGGGGCGGCTGACACTGTGATTAATTGAATGCAATAATTTTTATTGTATATATATAATAACGATGAGCGCCGATACGGCCGTATCGGCGCCCCGCTAAATTCCCCCCCGAAACAATCCTCTGCGGAAATGGCCGCGGTGGCGCCTCGTGCCCGGGGTTGAAGGGGGAGACAATAGCGCCCAAGTAGAAGCTCCCCCTGTACCAATCAGAACCATGACCAACCCCCTGCTTGCCGCCGCGGGCCTGACGCCCCTCCCCGTCTTCGACCAGATCCTGCCGGCCCATGCCGAGCCGGCGATCGATGCCGTGCTGGCGCAGAACCGCGAAGAGCTGCAGGCATTGCTCGCCCAGAACCGGCAGCCGAGCTGGGACAGCCTGATCGAGCCGCTGGAAGAGATGGGAGACCGCGTGCACCGCGCCTGGGGCCCGGTATCGCACCTGTTCAGCGTCACCAGTACCGCCGAGTGGCGCGCGGCCTTCAATGCCTGCCTGCCCAAGGTCACCGAGTACGGCATCGAGCTGTCGCAGTCCGAGCCGATGTACCGCGCCTACCAGGCGCTGGCCGACAGCGCCGAGTTCAAGACCTACGGCTTTGCCCGCCGCAAGGTGGTCAACGACGCGCTGCGCGACTTCAAGCTGTCCGGCATCGCCCTGCCGCCGGAGCAGAAGGCCCGCTACAAGGACGTCAGCCTGCGCCTGTCGGAGCTGCAGACCAAGTTCGAAGAAAACCTGATGGACGCGATCCAGGCCTGGAGCAAGCAGGTCACGGACGCCTCCCTGCTGGACGGCATGACCGAGGCGGCGAAGCAGTCCGCCGCCGCCAAGGCGCAGGCCAAGGGCCTGGAGGGCTGGCTGCTGACGCTGGACTTCCCCAGCTACGATGCCGTCATCACCTATGCCCGCAACCGCGAGCTGCGCCGCGAGCTGTACGAGGCCTACGCCACGCGTGCCTCCAACCAGGGCCCCCTGGCCGGCCAGTTCGACAACAGCGAGCTGATGGAAGAAATCCTCAGGCTGCGCCACGAGCAGGCCCAGTTGCTGGGCTACCGCAACTTCGCCGAGGTGTCGGTGGCCACCAAGATGGCCGAGTCGCCGGACGAGGTCGAACGCTTCCTGCTCGACCTGGCGCAGCGCGCCCGGCCGCGCGCCCAGCGCGAGCTGGACGAGCTCAAGGCCTTTGCCAGGCAGCTCGACGGCCTGGCCGATTTCCAGCCCTGGGACTCGTCGTACTACGCCGAGAAGCTCAAGGAGCAGAAGCTGGGCCTGTCGGAAGAGGAGCTGCGCCCCTACTTCCCGCTGCCCGGCGTCGTGCAGGGCATGTTCGACCTGGTGGAGCGCATCTACGGCATCCGCGTGGAGCCGGCCGCCGGCGTGCCGGTCTGGCATGCCGACGTGACCACCTACGCGCTGAAGAACGCCGAAGGCCGCCAGTTCGGCATGTTCTACCTGGATCCCTACGCCCGCCCGGAAAAGCGCAGCGGCGCCTGGATGGACGAGTGCGTCAACCGCCGCCGCACCGCCTCGGGCCTGCAGCAGCCGGTGGCCTACCTGGTCTGCAACTTCACGCCGCCGCTGGCCGGCCAGCCGGCGCTGCTGACCCACGACGAGGCGCTGACGCTGTTCCATGAATTCGGCCACGGCCTGCACCATCTGCTGACGCAGGTCGACGAGGCCTCGGTGGCCGGCATCCACGGCGTGGCCTGGGATGCGGTGGAACTGCCCAGCCAGTTCATGGAGAACTGGTGCTACGACCCGGCCACGCTGCGCGGCTTCGCGCGGCACTGGCAGACCGGCGAGCCGATGCCGGAGGAGATGATCGCCAAGCTGCGCGGCAGCCGCTCCTTCCTCACCGGCCTGGCCAACGTCCGCCAACTGGAATTCTCGCTGTTCGACCTGCGCCTGCACCGCGACTACGACCCGGCGCAGGGCGGCCGCGTGCTGGCGACGCTGGATGCGGTGCGCGACATCGTCTCGGTCATGCGCCCGCCGTCCTTCAACCGCATGCCCTGGAGCTTCAGCCACATCTTCGCCGGCGGCTATGCCGCGGGCTACTACAGCTACAAGTGGGCCGAGGTGCTGTCGGCCGACGCCTTCGCCGCCTTCGAGGAGTCGAACTTCGCGCCCGAGACCGGGCACAAGTTCCGCGACACGATCCTGGCGCAGGGCGGCTCCAAGGAAGCGATGGAACTGTTCGTGGAGTTCCGCGGCCGCAAGCCGAGCATCGAGCCGCTGCTGCGGCACACGGGGCTGCTGGAAGCGGCTTGAGTCAACGCGGTAACCGCCCGCCCCTCCGGGAGCCGGGCGGCAAGGGTTCGCAGTGGGCTAGCCCCCTCTGCCGCAACAAGGGATTTCCTCCGATCCCGCGGCAGAGGGGGTTTTGCTCTTTTGGGTAGACTTCGCGCTCCGCCTTCCGCCGCCGAACCCATGAAGATCGCCTCCTGGAACGTCAACAGCCTGCGCGTCCGCCTGCCTCATCTGCTGGACTGGCTCAAAGCCGCCGAACCCGATGTGGTCGGCATCCAGGAAACCAAGTGCGTGGACGAGCAGTTCCCCTTCGCGGAACTGGAAGCGGCCGGCTACTTCGCCGCCCACAACGGCCAGAAGACCTACAACGGCGTGGCCCTGCTGGCGCGCCAGCCGCTGACCGAGGTCTGCCGCGACATGGAATGCTTCGCCGACGAGCAGCGCCGCGTCATCGCCGCCACGGTCGGCGGGGTCCGGGTGGTCAATGTCTACGTGGTCAACGGCCAGGCCGTGGGCAGCGAGAAGTACGACTACAAGCTGCGCTGGCTCGCCGGCCTGCGCCAGTACCTGGGAGAAGAACTCCAGAAATATCCGAAGCTTGCCGTGACCGGCGACTACAACATCGCCCCCGCCCCGGAGGACACCCACGACCCGGCGGTCTGGGAGGGCGGGATCCTCTGCTCGGAGCCCGAGCGCGCCGCCTTCCGCGCCCTGCTGGACCTGGGCCTGAAGGACAGCTTCCGCCTGTTCGAGCAGCCCGCGGCCAGCTTCACCTGGTGGGATTACCGGCAGGCCGCCTTCCGCCGCAACATGGGCCTGCGCATCGACCATATCCTGGCCTCGGACGCCCTGGCGGCAGCCTGCACGGGAGTCCGGGTACACCTCGAACCCCGCCGCCTGGAACGCCCGTCGGACCACGCTCCGGTCGTGTCGGAATTCACAGTCTGAATGTGAGCCCGGTCACATTTGCAGGGGCCGGGGACAGGGCTATTATGGGGCCATGAAACCCCTGAATAGGGGGGAGGAGTTCATGAGCCTTTTGCGGAAGAGGCGCAACCACTACGACGTCACCGACACCGTCCGGATTTCGCATCCGGACGAGGTGAAGGATGCCGTCTGCGGCATCGTGGGCTCGCTCTATCCCGGCATGGACCTGAAGCCCCTGCACCGTGCCTTCGAGGTCTTCACCCGGCTCTATGCCGGCACCCTGCCCGGCTACCTGGGCTGCGATACCTGGTACCACGACGCCCAGCACAGCCTGGACTGCGCCCTGGCCATGGCCCGCCTGCTGGACGGACATGAGCGCAGCGTGCCGGCGGCACAGCGGCTGGGCGAGCGGCGCACGCAGCTCGGCATCCTGATCGCGCTGTTCCACGACGCCGGCTACATCCGCCGCAGCAGCGACTCCGCCTGGAACGGCGCCGAGTTCACGCTCAACCACGTGCATCGCAGCGGCGAATTCCTGTCCGACTTCCTGCCGACGGTGGGCTTCGCCGATGCGGTGGAGCTGACGCGCCAGGTGGTGCATTTCACCGGCTACGAGATCGCGCTGGACAAGATCCGCGTGCGCCATCCGAAGGACCGCATGCTCGGCTTCATGCTCGGCACCGCCGACATCATCGCGCAGACCTCGGACCGCTGTTACCTGGAGAAGTGCAAGACCTACCTGTTCCGCGAGTTCGTCATCTGCGGCATGGCCGGCGCCGGCATCCCGGGGGGGCCCAAGGTCATGTACCCGCAGGTGGAAGACCTGCTGCGCAACACGCCGGACTTCAACAAGAAGCTCTGGGAGGAACGCCTCGATGGCTACTTCCAGGGCGCGTACCGCTACATGGACCACCACTTCGGCGGCCACAATCCCTATGTCGAGCAGATCGAGGCGCACCTGCGCCTGATCCGGCGGCTGGGCAAGACCGGCCGCTTCGACCGGCTGGCACGCAGGCCCCAGGCCATCGCCGCCCAGGAACTGCGCGAGATCGCCGGGCTCAACCCGCCCCCGGCCGGCTCCTCCTCCTCGAAGAAGCCGCGCGGCGAGATGCGCCGGGCGGCCTGAGGCCGCCCCTCCCTACCTCGGCTGTACCGTGCCGGCGCCCACCGCGCGCGGATCGGCTGCGGCGTCCAGCTTGCCGCCCTTCGGGTCCCAACTCACCAGCTGCAGGTTGCCGTAGCTGCCCGGCACCAGGTTGAGGCTGTCGGGCCCCAGCTGCTTCAGCACATGTCCCATGGCCCTGAGCTGCGCCTGCTGCGCCTCCGGCAGAGCACCCGGCTCGAACTGCACCGTGTCCGGCAGGTACTGGTGGTGGTAGCGCGGCAGCGCCGCGACCTGCGCCGCCGTCAGGCCGTCGATCCAGCCGAGGATGCCCAGCGCCACCATCGTGATGATGCGGCTGCCGCCGGGCGTGCCGATCACCAGCGCGCCGCGCGGGCCTTCGACGAAGGTCGGCGTCATCGAGGACAGCGGACGCTTGCCCGGTGCGACGCGGTTGGGCACCGAGCCGATCAGGCCATAGGCATTGCTCGCCGCGGTGGCGGCGGAGAAGTCATCCATCTCGTCGTTGAGGAACAGGCCGGTGCCCGGCACCACGAAGCCGGAGCCGAACGGCAGGTTGATCGACAGCGTTGCCGCCGCGCGGTTGCCTTCGCGGTCGATCACCGAGATATGCGTGGTGTTGCCGCCTTCCGACGGCGGCGGCAGCGCGGCGCTGGGCGTGGCGCGGTCGGGCCGGATGCTGGCGGCGAGCTGCAGCGCGTGGTCGCGCGAACTCAGGCGCCCCACCGGGATATCCACGAAGTCGGGATCGCCCAGGTAGCTGGCGCGGTCGCGGTAGGCGCGGCGCATCGCCTCGATCATCAGGTGGCGCGACGCGGTGGAACCGTCGTCCTTCCAGCCCAGCGCTTCCAGTTGCTGGAAGATCTGCGCCAGGCCGATGCCGCCGGCCGAGGGCGGCGGCGCGGTGACGATGCGGTACTCGCGGAACCAGGTGACCAGCGGCGCGCGCTCCACCACGCGGTAGCGGCGCAGGTCCTCCTCGGTCCAGATGCCGCCGGCCGCGCGCACGCCGGCAACCAGCTTCCTGGCGACTTCGCCCTCGTAGAATCCCGCCATGCCGCGCCGGGCCAGCGCCTTGAGCACGCGCGCCAGGTCCGGCTGGCGCAGCGTGTCGCCCGCCTGCAGCGGCCTGCCGTCGGGCGCCAGGATGTCGCGGGCCGCCGGCGACAGGCGCGAAAGATTGCCCTGGATGGTGGCCGCCAGCTTGGCGTCCACCACGAAACCGTCGGCGGCATAGCGGATCGCCGGCTCCAGCAACTGCGCCAGCGGCAGCCGGCCGTAGGTGTCGGCGATATGCACCAGCGCCGCCGGCTCGCCGGGGATGCCGGCGCCCAGCGCGCCGTCGCGCGAGCGCTCGGCCACGGCCTTGCCGTCCGCCGACTGGAACATCGTCTCGGTGGCCGCCGCCGGCGCCGTCTCGCGGCCGTCGACGAAGGTCTCGCCGCCGTCCTCGTCGCGGTGCAGCAGCCAGAAGCCGCCGCCGCCCAGGCCCGAGCCGGTGGGCTCCGTCACCGCGATCGCCGCGCTGGCCGCCACCACCGCGTCGAAGGCATTGCCGCCCTCGCGCAGCACTTCCAGGCAGGCCTCGGTGGCCAGCGGGTGGGCGGTGGCGCAGGCATCGCCCGGCAGCTCCGCCGAGCGGGCAGGCAGCACGAGACCGCAGAGCAGCAGGAAGACGGCGCGTTTCATGAGACCAGTCGGGTGAGCTTGTGGTACTTGGCCATCAGCTGCTCCGGGGTCTCGACGTGGTCGGGGTCCAGGGGGATGCAGGCCACGGGGCAGACGTCCACGCATTGCGGGCGGTCGTGGTGCCCCACGCATTCGGTGCACAGGCCAGGGTCGATCTCGTAGATCTCCACGCCCTGCGAGATCGCCTGGTTCGGACACACCGGCTCGCAGACGTCGCAGTTGATGCACTCGTGGGTGATCTTGAGGGCCATACGGGTATTTTACCGCTCCCGGAGGCGGGAAGTTCCCGGCCCTGGCGGGGCACGCCACGAGCCCCTCTCGGCAACTGCTCCTGCGTTGCCCCAACTCGGGCATCCATGCCCTCGCCAACCCTCTCCCCGCAAGCGGGGAGAGGGAGGCAAGCCGCGGCGCCATCCATGGCGGGACTTCAGCTACCTCATTGCCCCCGGCCCGGCCATCCCTGGCCGGGCGCGCGATGGGCTGATCTGCCATGCAGGCAGATCACTTTTTCCCATCGCGCCCAAACCTCTGCAACAGCACCGGCACCACCGCCTTGGGCACCAGCTTCTCCACCGGCGCCCCCAGGCCCGCCAGCTCGCGCACCAGCGACGACGACAGGTGCGCGTACTCCGGCGAGGGCGCCAGCATCACCGTGTCGAGGTTGGCGTAGAGATCGCGGTTCATCACCGCCATCTGCTTCTCATAGTCCACGTCGCCCACCGTGCGCACGCCGCGCACCAGCACCGTCACGCCGTTCTCGCGCGCGAAATCCACCACCAGCCCGCTGAAGGCCTTCACCTCCACGTTGGGCAGGTCGCTCACCACCTCGCGGATCAGCGCCACGCGCTCGTCGGGGCTGAACTTGGGATTCTTGGCGATGTTGTAGCCCACCGCGACCACCAGCTTCGGAAACATCTTCGAAGCGCGCGTGATGATGTCGAGATGACCCAGGGTGATCGGGTCGAAGGTGCCGCTGTAGGCTGCAATGACGGACATGCGTTTCCTTGGGTGCAGACGTCAGCGCCACCGAAGGGCGATGACGGATTTACTTGGGGGGATGCTGGTACCGCGCCAGGCCGAAGCATACCTGACCGGCCTGCTTCTCCCGCATCAGTTCGTAGCCCGCCGGCAGGGCCGGCGGCTTGCCCTCGGGCCATTCCAGGTAGATGCGGTTCTGCTCCGGCACCAGCACGCGCGGCAGCTCCTGCAGCGCGCGGTCCAGCAAGGGACTGGCATAGGGCGGATCGAGGAACACCAGGTGGTAGCGGTGCCAGCTCTGGTCGAGGAAGTAGACCGCATCCATGCCGGTGACGTCCCAGCGCGTGCTGGGCGCCTTGAACTGCAGCAGGGCGGCCTTGATCATCGTGGCCTGGCGGCTGCCGTTCTCCACGAAGGTGCAGTGCGCGGCGCCGCGCGACAGTGCCTCCATGCCCATCGCGCCGCTGCCGGCGAAGAGATCGAGGCAACGCGTGCCCTCGATGGTCGGAGCCAGCCAGTCGAACACCGTCTGGCGCACGCGATCCGGCGTGGGCCGGGCGCCGCTGTCGCCGTCGAATTCGACGATGCGACTGCGCCACTCCCCGCCGATGATCCGCAATTTCCCTGGAGGCCGTTTCGCCATGGGAGGCAATTAAGCAAGAACCGCCGGCCCGGTCAACCGCCTTCAGTCGGGCGGCCGGGCGCCGCAGGCATCAGCCCTGCGTACCGCCCACGGTGAGGCCGTCGATCTTCAGCGTCGGCTGCCCCACGCCCACCGGCACGCTCTGGCCATCCTTGCCGCAGATGCCGACGCCGGTGTCCAGCTTCAGGTCATGGCCCACCATGCTGACGCGCGTCAGCGCCTCGGGGCCGTTGCCGATCAGCGTCGCACCCTTCACCGGCCGGGTCACGCGGCCGTCCTCGATCAGGTAGGCCTCGTTGGCCGAGAACACGAAGTTGCCCGAGGTGATGTCGACCTGGCCGCCGCCGAAGTTGACGGCATAGATGCCCTTCTTCACCGAGGCGATGATCTCCTGCGGATCGTGCGGGCCCGGCAGCATGTAGGTGTTGGTCATGCGCGGCATCGGCAAGGCCGCGTAGGACTCGCGGCGGCCGTTGCCGGTGGGGCGCACGCCCATCAGGCGCGCGTTGAGCTTGTCCTGGATATAGCCGCGCAGGATGCCTTTCTCGATCAGCGTGGTGCACTGGGTGGGCGTGCCCTCGTCATCGACGCTCAGCGAACCGCGGCGGTTCAGCAGCGTGCCGTCGTCGACGATGGTGCACAGCTCCGAGGCTACCGGCTGCCCGATGCGGCCGGAGAAGGCGGAGGTACCCTTGCGGTTGAAGTCGCCCTCCAGGCCATGGCCCACGGCCTCGTGCAGCAGCACGCCGGGCCAGCCGGGGCCCAGCACCACGGTCATGTTGCCGGCCGGGGCCGGCACGGCGTCGAGTTGCACCAGGGCCTGACGCACGGCCTGCCTCGCCAGCGTTTCCGGCTGCTCGCCGCCGAGGAACTCCGCAATGCCGCCGCGGCCGCCGGCACCGGCATGGGCCTGCTCGCGCCGGCCGTTGTGCTCGACGATGACGCTGACATCCATGCGCACCAGCGGGCGGACGTCGCCCGCCAGGGTGCCGTCGGTGGCGGCGATCAGCACGGCCTCGTGGTTCAGCGCGAGATTGACGTTGACCTGCTGCACTCGGCTGTCCGCCGCGCGCGCCGCGGCGTCGGCACGGCGCAGCAGCGCCAGCTTCTCCGGCGTGGCCATCGACTGGATCGGGTTGATCGCCGG
Source organism: Solimonas fluminis (assembly GCF_002930645.1). Classification (GTDB taxonomy): domain Bacteria; phylum Pseudomonadota; class Gammaproteobacteria; order Nevskiales; family Nevskiaceae; genus Solimonas_A; species Solimonas_A fluminis. Next base: position 750,598 of record NZ_PSNW01000001.1, read on the forward strand.
ATACAGGGGCTTGGGCCCGGCTCCCCGGCTGAAGGCCTGCACCGCCCCCTGCTGGCCCTGGCGCACGATGGCGCCGGCCGCACCGGCGGCATCGCGCAGCGCTTCCAGGCGCAGTTCGTCGGAGTAGGCCAGGCCCTGCTTGTCGCCGGCCACGGCGCGCACGCCCACTCCTTGCTCCACATGGTGCGAGCCGCTCTTGATGATGCCGTCTTCCAGCGACCAGGCTTCGGTCAGCGAGTGCTGGAAGTAGAGGTCGGCCTCCTCGATGCCCGGCTTCATCAGGCCGTCGAGCAGGCGCATCAGCGCCGTGTCGTCGATGCCGGTGGGTTCGAGCAGGGTCTGGCGGGCAACAGCGATCGGTGTAGTGGTCATGGTCGTCATCGTCTCACGCGAGCCGCCGGTGCGACAGCACGGGGAAATCCTGGCGCAGCTTCGCCTGCGCCGCGCGGTCGGGACGCGCCAGCACCACGCCGGCACCGTCGTCCTGGCAGGCCAGCACCTCGCCCCAGGGCCCGACGATCATGCTGTGCCCCCAGGTACGGCGGCCGCCGGCATGCTCGCCCCACTGGTTGGACGCCACGACGTAGCACTGGTTCTCGATGGCCCGGGCGCGGAGCAGGGTTTCCCAGTGCGCCTCGCCGGTCCTGGCGGTGAAGGCCGAGGGCACGCAGAGGATTTCCGCGCCCTCCGCCGCCAGGCGGCGGTAGAGCTCGGGAAAGCGCAGGTCGTAGCAGACCGACAGGCCGACCTTGCCGACGGCCGTCCCCGCCACCACGGCATTGGGCTCGCCAGGCCGGATGCTGTTGGATTCGCGGTAGCTCTCGCCGCCCGGCACCTCCACGTCGAACAGGTGGATCTTGTCGTAGCGCGCCGCCAGGCTTCCATCGGCGCCATACACCGGATTGGCCGCCAGCACGCGGTCCGGATCCCCGGGCGCCGCCTGCGGAATGGTGCCCGCCACCACCCAAAGGCGCAGCTCGCGCGAGATCGTGGCAAGGAATTCCTGGATCGGGCCCTGCCCCGGCGGCTCGGCATGCGCCAGCTTGTCGCGCTCGCGCGCGCCCATGAAGGCGAAGTTCTCCGGCAGCACCGCCAGCCAGGCGCCGCGCCGCGCCGCCTCGCGCAGCATCTGTTCGGCCACATAGAGGTTGTCCAGCACGCGGTCGGAGCTGTTCATCTGGATCGCCGCGATCGCCGGATTCATGCCTGTCTCCTGTAGAAGCCGCCTAGTTGCCCGAGCCGCGCTCGACGCGCGGGTTGTCCCAGCCGCCGGTCACACGGTAGCTGAGCTGCGTGACCTGGTCGATCGGCTTGTCCAGCACCTGCTGCGCCAGCAGCACCAGGGCTCCCACCGCGGGGCCGCCGAGCAGCGCCGCCCCCAGGGTCACGCCGGAGGACACGTCCGGATAGACCTTCACCGTCTGGTCGAAGTCGCGCGCCGCCAGGCCGATGCGGCCGCGGATTTCCATGCGCAGCGAGGTGCTGCTGATCTCCATGTCGCTGGTGCGCGCCTGGCCTTCGCCGAGCTGGAAGCTGCCGCTGAGCTTGTCGAAGCCCAGGCCCGAGCTGACTACGTCGCGGAAATCCAGCAGCAGGCGGCGCGGGATGGCGTACAGGTTGAGCAGGCCCAGCACGCGGCCGGCGCCCGGCTCCACCGCCTTGAGCGCGCCGTTCTCGACATCCATGCGGACGCGGCCGCTGGCCTGCTGCCAGTCCAGCCGCGGCGCCGCGTTCCAGTTCAGCTCGCCGGTGAAGCGGCTGGACTTGGCGGTCAGCGTCGGGGTGTAGCCCAGCGCCTGCAGCACCGCCCCGGCATCGGAGCTGCCGAGCTCGAACTTGAGCGCGGCGCTGGAGCCCGCGGCATTGCGCTGCCAGCTGCCGGTCGCCGTCAGGTCCAGCTTGCCGCCGTTGATCGACAGTGTCTCCAGCCGCTGGCCATCGGTGATGCGCGCGCTGCGCAGCTGCAGATGGCCCAGCTCCTGGTCCGCCGCCAGCAGGCGCTGGCAATCGATGTCGAACAGCGGCCATTGCCGCGGATCGCGCGCGGGGGCCGCGTCTGCCGGCGCCGATGGGGCCGGAGGCAGCGGCCGCGTCTGCATGCTCAGCCGCTTGAGACGCGCCGTCACGGTGCCGCTGGCGGCGCGGGCGTAGCGCAGCTCGCCCTCGGCGGCATCGCCGCCGAGTTCCGCACGCCAGCCTTCCGACGAGGGATTCCAGCGCAGGCGCATGGCGCCGAGGACGAGGTCCTCGAACATCCAGCGGTTGGCGGACAGATCGATCTCGCGCAGGGCCAGGCCCTCCGCTGCCGCGCCGCCGCCGGCCGCCGCGGATGGAGCGGTCAGGATGCCGACCCAGGGGCCGGCATCCAGTTCCGGCAGGTCGCCGGATACCACCATGCCGCGTCCCTCGGCGGCCGGCGGCATCCCACCGCCCAGCCGCAGGTGCATGGCACGCGGCTTCAGGGCCTGTCCCTCGCGGGCATAGGCGATGTCGGCGCCCAGGCGCTGGCCATAGTCGAGCCGGATGCGCAGGGGCGCGCTGTCGGCACCGAAGCTGAGGCGGATCGGCGAGCTTTCCGCCGCCGCCTTGCCCAGCGGGGCGGGCAGCTGCACCGCCGTGCCGCGCAGGTCGCTGGTCAGCACCAGCGCCGCGTCGGCGGCATCCAGCGGCAGCTCGGCACGCCACTGCGACTCGCCGGACAGCCGGCCGCGCACGATGTCCGGGATGTAGCTGCTGACGCCGCCGGCGGGTTTCGGCGCAAACGGGAACTCCACCACCACCACGCCGGCGGTCTTGGGCCGCGGCTCGATATGGGCGTCCAGCACCAGTTCGCCCAGGCGCGCGTCGATCCGCTGCGACTCGACGCCGTGGCCGGTGAAGCTCAGCTCGCCGCGGATATCGTCGACCGGATAGTCCAGGCCCTCATAGAACAGCTGCACGCCATCCAGGCCCACCGTGCCGGCCACCTCGGTGGCATCGACATGATGCAGCGGGATATCCACGCTCAGGCTCACGCGCGCCGGGCCGGAGGCCCGCGTGTGGTTGACCAGCCCGGCCAGCGGCTTGCGCAGCGGCGAGTTGCGCAGGAAATCGTAGAAGCGCGCCGTCTCTCCGGCGATCTCGCCATCGATGTGCAGCAGGCTGTCGTGGAAATCCGCGATGCTGGCGCGGACCTGGCTGACGCGGTTGCCGGAAAGACGGCCGGAGTCCGCCTCGACGCGGAGGCCGTTGCCGCGGAAGGCCAGTCGCGCATCGATGTCTTCCGCCACCGGCCAGTCGGGTGCGAAGGCGAGGTTGGCACCGCTGATGTCCAGGTCCAGCTTCCATTCGCCGGGGCGCCCCTTGTCGAACGGGAAGTCCGACAGCGCGCCGCGGATCAGCAGGTCGCCGCGCGGCACCCGGCCCTTGCGGATCGACTGCTGCAGCCAGTCGCGCAGGTGCTGGCCCCAGTGCAGCGGCATGTACGCCTTGAGCGCGGTGGCATTGTCGGCGCTGAAGCGCGCCGCCAGGTCGATCACCGGCGCCGCGGCCTCCTCGTCCGGCAGCTGCAGCTCCAGCCGGCCGCTGCCCTTGCTGCCGGCGAGACGCCAGCCAAACTCCGGCGCGCGCAGGGTCCAGCCGGCGGCGGCGCGCTGCCATTGCAGGTCCGCCGACAGGGCGTCGAAGGACAGCGGCGCGGTGAACTCGCGCGGCAGGCGTAGCTCCACCGGAGCATCCGCCAGCTTCATCCGCCCCCCGGTCTCGGTGGCGCTGAAGTGACCACCGAGGTGCCTCAGACCCAGCGCGGGATCGCCGGCCAGGGCGATATCGCGGAAGTCCGATTTCAGCGAGTAATGGAGGCCGTCACCCCCCTGGCGCAGGCGCAGCACCAGGCCGTCCAGTTCACCGCTGAGGCCGGCGGCACGGCGCAGGCCGGGCGGCGGCGCCCGCAGGTAGGCCAGCCAGGGGGTGAAGCGCCCGAGCTGCAGGTCATCGATATCGGCGTCCAGCTCATAGCCCTGATCCGCCAGCGGACGGTAGCGCAGGTGCCCGCGCAGCAGCGGCAGGTCGTCCTGCTCCAGCTGGTCGACGTCCAGCCGCCAGCCCTGCTCCTCGGCGGTGACGGTGGCCTCGGCCTCCAGTTCCCTGCCCTGCCAGGCGCGGCCGGCACGCGCCACCACGAAGGCATCGCTCTCGGCGCGCAGCAGCATCTTCTGCAAGCGGCCCTGGCCCAGCTCGCCTTCCGCGCGCAGCGTCAGTTCCGTGGCCTGCACCTGGGCCCCGGGCAGCAGGAAGGACTTGAGCCAGGCCTGCGGCGCCAGGCGCAGCAGTTCAGCGCTGAAATCGCCGCTCCAGCTGCGCGGGTCGGCCACGTCGCCGTCGATGCTCGCGGCCAGTTCCACGCGCTCGCCGTAGGCCGGCGGCAGGCGGATGTCGGCCTCGGCGTCGAAGCCCGAACGGGTGCGATCGATCTCGCCGGCCACCAGGGTGAACTCCGCCGGGCTGCGGCCCAGGCCGGCATGCGTGAAGCGCACCTCGCAGTTGCTCAGGCGCACCCGCTTGAAGCGGCGCAGTTCCTTGATCAGCCGGTCGTTCTTCGGGAAGGCCTCACCGCCCAGCGCATCGAAGCCGGCCACGCTCAGGCGCCCCTCCTCGTCCACGTCGGCGGCGATGCTCAGGCCGTTGAGCTCGATGCGCGTCGGCATCAGTTCGCCCAGCAGCAGGCGCGTGCTGGAGAAGCCCAGGCTGATGCGGTCGGCGGTCAGGGCCTCGCTGCCGTCCTCGTCGTAGAGCGTGATGTCGGTCAGGTCCAGCCGCGGGTACACGCCGCGCCAGACCAGGTTGATGCCGCCGATATCCACCGGGCGGTCGGCCACGCGCGTGACCCAGGCGGAGATTTCCTCGCGGTAGCTGGGCAGCGCCAGCACGGCCAGCTGGAACACGCCGCTGACGGCCGCGGCGAAGATCACCGTGCCGGCGAACAGGGTCACGGCCCAGGTCCAGTAGCGGCGCCTTACCCGTTCCATCAGGAGACTGCGTCAGACATGAAGCTGGGCTGGTGAGTACCGCAGGGGACCGGGGGGTGTGATTTTCTATATATAAATGCGGCGATATACGAACAAAATAAAATACCGCGCGTGCATATTGTAGAGCATGCACCGCGCGGCAAACGGCTGGAAAACAGCTTCCTGCCGCCGTCCGTCCGGGGAGCGGACACTCCTCGGAAGGACGGCGGGCCGCGGCGCCGGACCGCTACAGCGGAACGACGTCGAAGCTCTCCTGGCCGTAGGCCGATTCGGACTGCAGACGAATGGGACGGTTGAGGCTGGCCTCGAGTTCCGCCAGGCCCAGCGACTCCTCGCCGATCAGGCGCTGGATCACGTCCGGCGCCGCCAGCACCAGGAAGCCCTTGGCCTCGAACTGCCGGGCCGCACGCTGCACCTCGCGGGCGATCTCGTGGCAGACCGTCTCCACCGTCTTGACGGTGCCCCGCCCCTCGCAGGTCGGGCAGGGCTCGCAGAGGATGTGGCCCAGCGAGTCGCGCGTGCGCTTGCGCGTCATCTCCACCAGGCCCAGCGGCGAGAACGGGTAGACCTGGGTCCGGGCATGGTCGCCGGCCAGGGCGCGCTCCAGCGCACGCAACACCTGCGCGCGATGGTCGTCGGAGCGCATGTCGATGAAGTCCAGGATGATGATGCCGCCGAGGTTGCGCAGCCGCAGCTGCCGCGCGATGGCCTGGGCCGCCTCGAGGTTGGTCTTGAGGACCGTCTCCTCGAGGTTGCGGTGGCCGGTGTAGGCCCCGGTGTTGACGTCGATCGTCGTCATCGCCTCGGTCTGGTCGATGAAGATATGCCCGCCGGACTTCAGCTCCACGCGGCGGTCCAGCGCACGGCTGATGTCGTCCTCGGCGCCGTAGAGGTCGAAGATCGGCGCCGCGCCCTGGTAGAGCTCGATCTTGGGCGCCGCATGCGGCACGAAGATCTGCGCGAACTGCTGCACGCGGTGGAACTCGCCCATGTTGTCGATGCGGATGCGCTCGACGTCGGTGCCCATCAGGTCGCGCAGGATGCGCATCGACAGCGGCAGGTCGCCATGCACCATGGTGCCCGGCTTGGCGGTCAGCGACAGCTCGCTGATCGAGGCCCAGAGCCGCAGCAGGAAGCGCAGGTCGTCGGCCAGGGCCTCCGCCTCCGCATTCTCCGCCGCGGTGCGCGCGATCACGCCGAAGTTGGGCGCCAGTTCCTGCTGCACCTGTTCGAGGATGCCCTTGAGGCGCAGGCGCTCGGACTCCGCCTCGATGCGCGCCGACACGCCGACATTGCGCTCGTGCGGCAGCAGCACCAGGTAGCGCGAGGGCACGGACAGCAGCTTGGTCAGGCGCGCGCCCTTGCTGCCGATCGGATCCTTGACGATCTGCACCAGCACCTGCTGGCCTTCGTGCACCAGCTGCGTGATCGGCGGCAGCTCCGGCGCATGGCCGCTGCCGTTGGGCGACGGAACCATGTCCGCCACGTGCAGGAATGCGGTGCGCTCCAGGCCGATCTCGACGAAGGCCGCCTGCATGCCGGGCAGCACGCGCTGCACCACGCCCTTGTAGATGTTGCCGGTAAGGCCGTGGCGCGAGGCGCGCTGCACGTGCACTTCCTGCGTGGCGCCGCCTTCGACCAGGGCCACGCGGGTTTCCTGCGGGCCGATGTTGACCAGGATTTCGGTACTCATAGCGGTGCGAGCGGCGCGGAGGGGTGATCCGCAGCGACTTGGCGATGACCCAATGCCATCGCCTGCTGCGGATGACGGGAGGCCACGGATGGCCGCCCCGGGGGTAGGTCGAGAGATGAAGTCGCGCCATGGATGGCGACACCGAGGCAGGCAGGGCTTGGCTCCATAGTCCTCATGCCCGTGCTCCGGCCACGACCCCGAACTCGCCCAGCAGCTCCACCGTCTCGTACAGCGGCAATCCGACCACGCCGCTGTAGCTGCCCTGGATCTCGCGCACGAACTGCGCACCCAGGCCCTGGATGCCGTAGCCGCCGGCCTTGTCCGCCGGCTCGCCGCTGTCCCAGTAAGCGGATGCGGCCGCCGCGGACACCGCGCCGAAGCGCACCCGCGTGACCGACAGCCGCGTTTCCACGCGGGCTCCCTGCGCCAGCGCCACGGCCGAATAGACCTCGTGCTCGCGGTCCGCCAGCGCCGCCAGCAGTTCCAGCGCGTGCGCACGATCGCGCGGCTTGCCCAGGATGCGGCCATCCAGCACCACGTCGGTATCGGCACCCAGCACCGGCAGCGGCCGCGGCGCCAGGGCCTGCGCGGCCAGGGCCTTCCCGCGCGCCATGCGCAGGGCATAGTCGGCGGGGGCTTCCGCCGGGCCGGGCTCCTCGGGAATGTCGGCGGGCAGCACCTCGAAATCGAGGCCGAGCTGCTTCAGCAGCTCCTGACGCCGGGGCGAACGGGAGGCAAGATAAAAGTCGGTCATGGAGGGGATTCTGCCCGGCCGGCCCGGGAAAATCTCCCGCCCGCCGGACGAAGGGGTCTCAGGCCCGGTGATACGGGTGGTTCGACAGCAGCGTCCAGGCCCGGTACAGCTGCTCCGCCACCATCACGCGCACCATGCCGTGCGGCAGCGTCAGGCGCGACAGCGACCAGCGGCGGTCGGCGCGCTGCAGCACCTCCGGCGCATGGCCGTCGGGCCCGCCGATCAGCAGGCAGGTGTCGCGGCCGGAGGCCATCCAGCGTTTGAGCTCGCCGGACCATTCCTTGCTGCCCAGGGATTCACCGTGCTCGTCCAGCGCGATGATCGCCGAATCGCGCGGCAGCGCCTTGAGGATTCTGTCGCCCTCGGCCTGCTTGAGCCGCGCGATGTCGGCGTTCTTGCCGCGCTCTGCCACCGGAATCTCCACCAGCTGGATGCGGCATTCGCGCGGCATGCGGCCGGCGTAGTCCTCGTAGGCGGCCTCCACCCAGCCGGGCATGCGGGTGCCCACGGCGATCAGGTGGATCCTCATCCCGCCCTACTTCTTCCTGGCCGGGGCCTTCTTCGCGGCCGGCTTCTTCGCCGCAGTCTTGCCGGCCGGTGCTTTCTTCGCGGCAGGCTTCTTTGCAGCGGGCTTCTTCGCCGCCTTGGGCTTGGGCTCGGCCTTGGGCTTGGCCGCCGCCTTCTTCTTCGGCTTCTCGTCCGCCGGCGGCTCCGGCGGGGCGATGTCCCAGAGCTTTTCCAGCTGGTAATGGATGCGCGCCTGGGCCTGCATCACGTGCACCACTACGCTGCCGAGGTCCACCAGCACCCATTCGCTGCCGTCTGCCCCTTCCGTGCCCAGCGGCCGGTTGCCCGACTCGCGCGCGGCATCGGCGACGTTGTCGGCCAGCGACTTGACGTGGCGGGTGGACGTGCCGGTGCAGATGATCATCCAGTCCGTCACCGTGGTCAGGTGCGCGACATCCAGCACCTTGATGTCGGTGCCCTTGAGGTCCTCGAGGGCGTTCTTGGCGATCTGCACCAGCCGAGAGCCTACCCGCATACGGCACCCCCACGCGACGGCAGCGGATTCGCCGTCCAGCCAGGCGCGAGGAGCGCGGTGTACTGGACGTACATTCGCGACGAGTAACAACGCTGGGCGGAGAATCCGCCGCCGTCCCTCCGGGTTGCGCCCGGAATCGCGCCATGCGGCGTTAGGCGTCGCTTATTTGGAACCACCAAACCGCGCTCCGCCTGCCTTGCCTGGCGCGATTCCGGGCAGCAACGCGTGGGGGTGCCGTATGCGGGTAGGCTCTCAATGGGTTTTGGCATCGTCATCCTGGGTCAGCGCCGCGATGTCCGCGGCGGTCAGCGAGTTGAGTATGGCATCGGGCACCAGGCCCCGCACCGACTGGCCCAGCTTGAGCAGGCGGCGGATGCGCGTGGAGGAAATGTCGAGCACTGGAACGTCCAGGCGCAGCCAGCGGCCGGCCGTGGCCTGCTGCAGCACGGCGGGATCGGAAGCCTCGCGGCCGGCCAGCACGGCGGCGGCTTCCGTCGGCGGCTCCAGCCGCGACTCGGCGCGGGCGATCACCACCAGGTGCGCCAGCTCCAGCAGTTGAGGCCAGCGGTTCCAGCAGTGCAGGTGGGCAAAGGCGTCCGCGCCCATCAGCAGCACCAGCGGCGTCTCCGGGAACTCGGCGCGCAGGCCGGCCAGTGTGTCCACGGTGTAGGACACGCCGCCGCGGCGGATCTCGCAGTCGTCGGCCACCAGCCCCTTCTCGCGGCGGACGCCGAGCTTGAGCCACTCCAGGCGCCGCTGCGGCGACACCTTGGAGGCCGAGCGATGCGCCGGCAGCGCCGTGGGCACCAGGCGCACCTGTCCCAGCCCCAGGCGCTCGCGCGCCTCGATCGCCAGGCGCAGGTGGCCGTGATGGAACGGGGCGAAGGCGCCGCCGAAGATGCCGATCGGGCTTTTCAGGCGAGCATTCCTGCGTCAGCGGACACTGCCGTCACCCAGTACCACCCACTTCAGGGAGGTCAGGCCTTCCAGGCCCACCGGGCCGCGGGCATGGAACTTGTCGGTGCTGATGCCGATCTCCGCGCCCAGGCCGTACTCGTAGCCGTCGGCGAAGCGGGTCGAGGCGTTGACCATCACCGAGCTGGAATCCACCTCGCGCAGGAAGCGGCGCACCTTGCTGTAGTTCTCGGTGACGATCGCATCCGTGTGATGCGAACCGTAGGTCTCGATGTGGTCGATGGCCTGGTCGATGTCGTCGACCACGCGCACCGCCAGGATCGGCGCCAGATACTCGGTGCGCCAGTCCTCCTCGGTGGCCGGCCGGGCATCGGTGAGGATGCGGCGGGTACGCTCGCAGCCGCGGATCTCCACGCCGGCTTCGGCGTAGATCTCGCCCAGGATCGGCAGCACGCTCTCGGCCACCGCCACGTCGACCAGCAGGGTCTCCATCGTGTTGCAGGTGCCGTAGCGCTGGGTCTTGGCGTTCACCGACACGGCCACCGCCTTCTCCAGGTCGGCGTCCGCGTCGATGTAGACGTGGCAGATGCCGTCCAGGTGCTTGATCACCGGCACCCGCGCCGCCTCGGCCACGGCCGCGACCAGGCCCTTGCCGCCGCGCGGGATGATGACGTCGATGAACTCCGGCATCGCCACCATCTCGGTGACGGTGCGGCGGTCGGTGATGTCCAGGATCTGCACCGCATCGCGCGGCAGGCCGGTGTCGGTCAGCGCACGCTCGATGCAGCGGGCGATCGCCAGGTTGGACTGCAGCGCCTCGGAACCGCCGCGCAGGATCGCGGCATTGCCCGACTTCAGGCACAGCGCGGCGGCGTCCGCCGTCACGTTGGGACGCGACTCGTAGATGATGCCGACCACGCCCAGCGGTGCGCGCATGCGCCCCACCTGGATGCCGGAGGGGCGCAGCTTGAGGTCGCTCAGTTCACCCACCGGATCCGGCAGGTTGGCGACCTGGCGCACGCCGTCGGCCATCGCGGCGATGCGGTCCGGGTTCAGCTCGAGGCGGTCCAGCAGCGCGTCGTCCAGCTTGCGCGCACGGCCCTCGCGCATGTCGGCGGCGTTGGCCTCGAGGATGGACTTGGACTCGGCCAGCAGGATTTCCGCCAGCGCGAACAGGCAGGCGTTCTTGGCGCCGGTGTCGGCACGTGCCAGCGCACGGCTGGCCGCCCGCGCCTTGACGCCCTTTTCGCGCATGTAGGCAGCAATATCGTCGGCTTTCGCCGCTTTTGCCTTGGTATTGGTGGTGGGACTCATACGACTTCGGTTTTCCGGGACCCGCTGATGTTGAGCACCAATGTTAGCAAGTCTTCCCAGGCCGCCGCTTCCTGGCCGGTCTTGACCCCCTGGTCGATGCGGGCGCAGAGGCGCAGCCACTCCATGATCTCGCCCGGCCGGCTGCGCGGCAGGGCCTTGATGTAGGGCTCCATGCGCGCCTTCTGGATGCCGGCGTCGTAGCAGGCGGCATTGGCGTCGCGCGTACGGGCGAAGGCCAGCGAGGCCTTGGACAGCTGGCGCAGGCTCCAGACCAGGGCGCCGAGGATTTCCAGGGCGGCCACGCCCTCCTCGCGCAGGCGCTCCAGGCTGCGCACGGCGCCGGCACCGTCGCCGGCCAGGGCACGGCTGTTGAGGTCGAAGGCCTCGTAGCGCGCGGAGTCGGCCACCGCCTGCTCCAGCTGTTCCAGGCCGATGGCCTGGCCCGGGAACAGCAGCTTGAGCTTTTCCAGGTCCTGGGCCGCGGCCAGCAGGTTGCCCTCGGTGCGTTCCACCAGCAGCTTCATCGCGTCGGCGTCGATCTGCAGGCCCGCCGCCTTGGCGCGGCCGGCCAGCCAGCCCGGGAATTCGGCCGGCTTCATCGGCTCGAAGTACAGCGCCCCGCCGGCATTCTCCAGGGCCTGGTACCAGCCACCCTGGCGCGAGCGCCACTCGATGGGGCCGGACTGCAGGATGAACAGCGTGTCGCGCGACAGCTGCGGGATCAGCTGCTGCAGCATCTTGCTGCCCTCCACGCCCGGCGCTCCCGAAGGCAGGTTCAGCTCGACGATGCGCTGGGTGGCGAACAGCGACATGCTGGCGCAGGAATCGGCCAGCTGCTGCCAGTTGAAGCCGCGCTCCGCGTCCAGCACCTCGCGCTCCGAGAACCCGGCCTTGCGGGCGGCGGCGCGGATCGCGTCCAGCGCCTCCTGCATCAGCAGCGGTTCCTCGCCGGCCACGACGTACAGGGGTGCCAGCCCCTGGGCGAGATGCGTGGACAGCTGGTTGAGGTTGAGACGCACGGCGGCGGTCCGGTTGGAGGCTGGGATCGGCCATTCTACCCGGCCGGCGCCGTTCGGCGGCACGGACGAAAAATGGCGGCGAACGTTCTAGAATCAACGCATGAGCCGCGATTACACCCCCGCCGACCGCCTGCTGAGCCGCCTGGGCCAGGGCCTGGCCCTGCTGGCACCCAAACCGGCGCACCGCGCCAACCCCGCCGACCGCCTGCCCGAGGCCGAGCTGGCCGAGCCCGAGCGCCGCCACACCGCCGGCCTGATGCGCATCAACCATGCCGGCGAGATCGCCGCCCAGGCCCTGTACCACGGCCAGGCCTTCGTCGCCCGCGACGGCAAGGTCCGCGACCACCTGCTGGCAGCCGCCCACGAGGAACAGGACCACCTGCAATGGTGCGAGGAGCGCCTGCGCGAACTGGGCTCCGGCCCCAGCCGGCTGCAGCCGCTGTGGTATGCCGGTTCCTTCGCCATCGGCGCCGCCGCCGGCCTCGCCGGCGACCGCTGGAGCCTGGGCTTCGTCGAGGAAACCGAGAAGCAGGTATCCGAGCACCTGGACGAACACCTGCGCGAGCTCCCCGACGGCGACCAGCGCAGCCGCGCCATCCTCAAGACCATGCGCGAGGACGAGGCCCGCCACGCCAGCGAGGCCCAGGAGGCCGGTGCCCGCCCCCTGCCCTATCCGGTGCGCGAGCTGATGCGCCGCGTGGCGGGGGTGATGAAGAAGGGCGCGTACAAGTTCTGATGCCGCGACGAACATAGGAGCGGCGGCGCTCATGGCCACCGGCTTCGCGGCCAACGGCCGCTCCTACATCACGAAAAAGGCGGCCCGAGGGCCGCCTTTTTCGTGTCCCGCGCCAGGACTCAGCGCTGGATGTTCTTGCCGTAGAAGATTTCCTGGATCTCGTGGTTCACGCGCTCGCGGATGCGGCGCGCTTCCTTGGGCGGCAGCTCGGAGACGCCCTCGCCGAACAGGTAGGTATCCAGGTCCATTTCCTTCAGGCGCATCTTCGTGTGGAAGATGTACTCCTGGTACACGTTCACGTCCACCATCTGGTACTTGTCGCCCAGGTCCGGCGCGATGAAGTTCTGGATGGAGTCGACCTGGTGGTCGATGAAGTGCTTCATGCCGCGCACGTTGCGGGTGAAGCCGCGCACGCGGTAGTCCATCACCACGATATCGGACTCGAAGGACTTGATCAGGTAGTTCAGGGCCTTCAGCGGCGAGATCTTGCCGCAGGTCGACACGTCGATGTCGGCGCGGAAGGTCGAGATGCCGTTGTCCGGGTGGGTTTCCGGGTAGGTGTGGACCGTGATGTGCGACTTGTCCAGGTGCGCCACCACCGAGTCCTTCTTGCCCTTGTCCTTCTTGCCCGGGGTCGGCAGGCCGTCGAGATGGCCTTCCGAGATCAGCATGGTCACCGAGGCGCCCTGCGGGTCGTAGTCCTGGCGGGCCACGTTGAGGATGTTGGCGCCGATGATGTTGGCGACCTCCGTCAGGATGTCGGTCAGGCGCTCGGCGTTGTAGGCCTCGTCGATGTACTCGATGTATTCCTGCTGGTGCTCGCGGGTACGGGCATAGCAGATGTCGTAGATGTTGAACGACAGCGACTTGGTCAGGTTGTTGAAGCCCAGCAGCTTGAGCTTCGGGTTGTTGGTCGGTTTGGTGCGCGCCTTGGCCAAGGAGGTGTCCTCAGGAATACAAAAACGGACCCCCGCGGGGTCGCCGCAGGGGTAGTAACGCGTAATTTTATCACCTATTTCGCGTCAGTTTCGCTACAGCCTACGGCGGCGGCTCATTCGGCCGCGCGGATCTCGTAGTCGTAGGTCACGTGGACCCCACCCTTCTTGAGCATGATGGAGGCCGAGCAATACTTCTCGGCGGACAGCTCCACGGCCCTTTTGACATGGTTTTCGGCCAGGTTCCGGCCCGTCACCACGAAATGCAGGTGAATGTCGGTGAAAACCTTGGGGTCGGTCTCGGCCCGCTTGCTGTCCAGCTCGCACCAGACGTCGGTCACGGTCTGGCGCGCCTTCTGCAGGATGTAGAGCACGTCCACCGCCGAGCAGGCGCCCACGCCCATCAGCAGCAGTTCCATCGGCCGGGGGCCCAGGTTGCGCCCGCCGATGTCCGGCGGACCGTCGATGACGATGGCGTGGCCGCTGCCGCTTTCGGCGATGAACGAAGCTTTTTCGGCCCACTTGATGCGTGCTTTCACGGGGTTCCTGCGCTTTTGTCTGACGGTAAGGTACGGATCATTGTGCTATTTTCGCTGAAATCAAGCTGCGAAGTACCTTTTGGGAAGGGGAGTTTTCAATGCTGGACAAGCCGGCCGTGCAGGCCTTCGTGGCGCAGGCCCATAAGAAAAGCTATCCGCCGAAGCACACGCTGATCCATGCCGGGGACGAGCCCCAGTCCCTCTTCTACATCCTCGAGGGCTCGGTGAGCATTCTGCTGGAGGACGAGAACGGGCGGGAGATCGTGCTGGCCTACCTGAACCCGGGCGACTTCTTCGGCGAGATGTGCCTGTTCCCGGAGCAGCAGACCCGCACCGCCATCGTCCGCACCCGCAGCCCCACGCTGGTGGCGGAGATCGGTTACCAGGCCTTCCGCGGCTTCGTGCGGCAGTATCCGGAGATCATGTTCGAGGTCGCCGGCCAGCTGTCGGCGCGCCTGCGCGACACCAGCCGCCGCCTGGGCGACCTGGCCTTCCTGGACGTGGCGGGCCGCCTGGCCCATGCCCTGCTGGACCTGGCCAAGAAGCCGGATGCCCTGCCCAACCCCCGCGGCGTGCTGGTCAAGGTCAGCCGCCAGGAGCTGGCGCGCATCGTCGGCTGCTCGCGCGAGATGGCCGGCCGCGTGCTCAAGAAGCTGGAGGAGGACGGCATGGTCGCCTCCCAGGGCCGCAGCATCCTGGTGCTGGGGATCAAGAAGCCCGGGACCTAGGGGCCCGGCCCGCTCGCGGTACGGGAGCCGGCTTGCCGGCTCCCGTCGTTTCAGGCGACCAGCTTCGCCAGCGCCTGGCCCGGGCTGGGCTGGCGCATCAGGGACTCGCCGATCAGGAAGCGGTGCACGTCCGCGTCGCGCATGCGCTTCACGTCGGCCGGCGCGGCGATGCCGCTCTCGGTCACCACCTCGCAGTCCTTCGGCAGCCGCGGCAGCAGGTCCAGGGTCGTGTCCAGGCGGGTTTCGAAGGTCCGCAGGTTTCGGTTGTTGATGCCCAGCAGCAGCGGCCCGGCGAGCTGGGCGGACAGCACCTGCTCCAGCTCCATGCCGTCGTGGATCTCCACCAGCACGTCCATGCCCAGGGACTGCGCCAGGCCGTAGAGCTCGCGCAGCTGCCCCACCGACAGGCAGGCCGCGATCAGCAGCACGCAGTCGGCGCCGATGGCGCGCGCCTCGATCACCTGCAGCGGGTCCACCAGGAAGTCCTTGCGGATCGCCGGCAGCGCCACCGCCTTGCGGGCGGCGACGAGATAGTCGTTATGTCCCTGGAAGAAGCGCTCGTCGGTCAGCACCGACAGGCAGGCGGCGCCGTGGGCGGCATACTCGCCGGCGATCCAGGCCGGGTCGAAGTCCGCCCGGATCACGCCCTTGCTGGGCGAGGCCTTCTTGATCTCGGCGATCACGCCGGCGCGGCCCGCGGCCACGGCCGAACGCAGCGAGGCCTGGAAGCCACGCACGCGGTCGGCGGCGCCGGCCAGTTCCTCCAGCGCGGAGAGGGAGTAGCGGCTTTTCAGGGCACGAATCTCATCGCGCTTCACTTCTACAATTCGTTCGAGGATGTCGGCCATGGTGGTTTCCTGAACTGTAAGAGCCGGCTTGCTGGCGACCCGTCGCCAGCAAGCCGGCTCCTACAGGTTGATCATTTCCCGGAAATGCTGCGCGTCGCCGCCACGAATTCATCCAGCTTGGCGCGCGCGGCGCCGCTGGCCATGGCGTGGCGGGCCTTGGCGATGCCGTCGTGGATGCCGGTCACCAGGTTGGCGGCGTAAAGCGCCGCGCCGGCATTGAGCGCCACGATGTCGCGGGCCACGCCGTCCTTGTTGTCCAGGGCTTCGAGCACCCTGGCCTTCGACTCCTGCGCATCGGCGACGCGCAGCTGCCGGGTGGAGGACATGGCCAGGCCGAAGTCCTCCGGGTGGATCTCGTACTCGCGCACCTGCCCGTCCACCAGCTCACCCACCAGGGTGCCGGCGCCCAGCGTGATCTCGTCGAGGTTGTCCTTGCCCCAGACCACCAGCGCGCGCTGCACGCCGAGCTTCTGCAGGGCCCGCACCTGGATGCCGACCAGGTCCGGGTGGAACACGCCCATCAGCATGTTCGGCGCGCCGGCCGGATTGGTCAGCGGGCCCAGGATGTTGAACACCGTGCGCACGCCCATTTCCTTGCGCACCGGGCCCACGGCCTTCATCGCCGGATGGTGGATGGGCGCGAACATGAAGCCGATGCCGCAGCGCTCGATGCAGGTGGCGACCTGCGCCGGCTGCAGCTCGATCACCGCGCCCAGCGCCTCCAGCACGTCGGCGGAGCCGGACTTGGAGGACACGCTGCGGTTGCCGTGCTTGGCCACGCGCGCACCGGCCGCCGCCGCCACGAAGATCGAGGCGGTGGAGATGTTGAAGGTGTGCGCGCCGTCGCCGCCGGTGCCGACGATGTCGACGAAATGCGGGTGCGGCGCCACCTCCACCTTGAGCGCGAACTCGCGCATCACCTGTGCCGCGGCGGCGATTTCGCCCACCGTCTCCTTCTTCACGCGCAGGCCGGTGAGGATCGCCGCCATCATCACCGGCGAGACCTCGCCGCGCATGATCTGGCGCATCAGGTCCACCATCTCGTCGGCGAAGATCTCGCGGTGCTCGATGGTGCGCTGGAGCGCTTCCTGCGGCGTGATGCTCACTGATGTTCCTCCAGGAAATTCTTGAGCAGCTGGTGGCCGTGTTCCGTCAGGATCGATTCCGGATGGAACTGCACGCCCTCGATCGGCAGGGTCTTGTGCTTCAGGCCCATGATCTCGTCGCGGCTGCCATCCGGCTTCTGCGTCCAGGCGGTGACTTCCAGCTCCTCGGGCAGCGTCGCCTCCTCGACGATCAGCGAGTGATAGCGCGTGGCGGTGTAGGGGCTGGGCAGGCCGCGGAACACGCCGGTGCCGGCGTGGTGGACCGGGCTGACCTTGCCGTGCATGACCTCGCGGGCGCGCTTGACCACGCCGCCGAAGGCCTGGCCGATGGACTGGTGGCCCAGGCAGACGCCGAGGATCGGGAACTGCCCCTTGAGCCGGTCGATCAGTTCCAGGCAGATGCCCGCCTCGTTCGGCGTGCAGGGGCCCGGCGACAGGATGATATGGCTGGGCTTGAGCGCCGCCACTTCGTCCACGCTGATCTGGTCGTTGCGGTGGACCACGACCTCCGCACCCAGCTCGCCGAAATACTGGACGAGGTTGTAGGTGAAGGAATCGTAGTTGTCGATCATCAAAATTGACATGTTAAGCGTCCTAACTTCTTGTTTCTTCTAGGTTCCCAAGCCTGTTGCGGCCGGGAAGCTCCTGTGTCGGTGGCAGCCGGGCGGCAGGCCGGGCCGGGATGCCTTGCTCAGGAGCGACGCCAACGGTTCATTTGATGATCTGCGGTATGCGGGTCTGGGGCGCACATTCTAGCCGGATGCCGTCTCCGAACGGAAAAGGCCGGCCCCTTCAGGGCGCCGAAGACAGGCCGCGGGCGCGGATCACCGAGGGGGAACGGCCGAACCATCGCGCACAGTTGCGGCAGAGCACGGTCTGGTCGGCCAGGCCGAGGATGTCGGCGACATGGGCCAGCGGCACCTCCGATTCGGTGAGCCAGCGCCGGGCCTGGTCGCGGCGCACGGCATCGACGATGTCGGAGAAGGCGGTGCCCTCGGCCTCCAGCCGGCGCTGCAGGGTACGCGGATGCAGGCCCAGCAGGCGCGCCACCACTTCGCGGCGCCCGCGGGTGCTGGACAGCGCGCGGCGCAGGATTTCCTCCACCTGCTCGGCCATGGTCTTGCCGCCTCCCTCGAAGGCCAGCGCCAGGTATTCGAGGCTGAGGCGGTGCAGCGCGGCGACGGCACCGCTGAGGCTCTGCTGCAGGAAGCCGCTGGGCACGACCAGTTCGGCATGCGTGCGGCCGAACTCCACCGGGTGGCCGAAGAATCCGGCATAGCGCTGCGGCGCTGCCAGGGGCGCATGCGGCAGGGTCACGCCGAGCAGCGGCAGCGCGGACTGCGCCAGGAAGGCGCTGAAGTGATGCAGGTCGCCCAGGCACAGATCCATCAGCTGGCGGCGCGACTGCCAGCTCGGCGTGATCAGGGTCAGGCGCAGGCTGGTCTGCCCCGGCAGCGGCCACTCCGGGTGCAGGCTCACGCGGATGCCGTTGGAATGCGTGTGCAGGAAGCCGCTCAGCACCTTCATCGCCTCACCCATGGTCGAGGCGTTCTGCGCCGCGATGGCCAGCGGTCCCAGGATGCCGATGTCCTGCCGCTCCGCGATCTGCAGGCCGAGGTCGGGGCAATCGATCGCCTCGCTGGCCAGCTCCAGCAACTGGCCGTAGGCCGGCAGGGAAATGCGCAGCTCCTCGTCGGCCAGCGCGGCGCGAGGGATCTGCAGGCGGTCCATCAGGGGTTCGATGGCCATGCCGCGCTCGCGCAGGGCCTCGACGGTCCCGCGCATGCCGGCGGCCCGGACGAGGGTCGACATGTCTCCAATTGCAAAACCTCTGTCTCCAAAAGTCAAGCATACTCGCCACGGTCCCGGGAAGATGCGCTCACGAAAGCTCGAACACGCAGTGAGGAGATCAAAATGAGCAAGATCCTGGATGTGGTGATCATTGGCGCCGGCGTCTCCGGCATCGGCATGGCCTGCCGCCTGAAGACCGAGCAGCCGCACAAGTCCTTCCTGGTGCTGGAGCGCCGCCAGCGCGTCGGCGGCACCTGGGACCTGTTCCGCTACCCCGGCGTGCGCTCGGACTCGGACATGTTCACCTACGGCTTCCAGTTCAAGCCCTGGCGCGACTACCGCACGCTGGCCGACGGCGCCAGCATCCGCAACTACCTGGGCGACGCCGCGCAGGATTTCGGCGTGGCCGACCGCATCGAATACGGCATCCACTGCACGGCGGCGGACTGGGACAGCCAGGCGCAGCTCTGGACCATCAGCGCCACCCATGAGCCCAGCGGCGAGAAGCGCAGCTACCAGGCCCGCTTCGTCGTCAGTGCCCAGGGCTACTACAACTACGACCAGGGCTACCGCCCCACCTTCCGCGGCGAGGACCAGTTCCAGGGCCAGATCGTCCACCCGCAGCAGTGGCCGGAGAACCTCGACTACAGCGGCAAGAAGGTCGTGGTGATCGGCAGCGGCGCCACTGCCGTGACCCTGGTGCCGTCGATGGCCGAGAAGGCCGCCAAGGTCACCATGCTGCAGCGCTCGCCCACCTACATCTTCTCGCTGCCGGGCTGGGACCGCATGACCCAGGCGCTCGACAAGCTGCTGCCCACCGGCTGGAGCTACGCCATCGCCCGCAAGCGCAACCTGGAGATCTGGCAGACCACCTACAAGCTCTGCAAGCGCTTCCCCAAGGCCACCCGCCGCTTCTTTGTCGGCCAGGCCAAGCGCCATCTCGGCGAGCGCTACACCGACAAGGACTTCAACCCCAAGTACGAGCCCTGGGACCAGCGCCTCTGCGCGGTACCGGACGCCAACCTGTTCACCGCGATCCGCAAGGGCCGCGCCGACGTGGTCACCGACGGCATCGAGCGCTTCACCGAGAACGGCATCCGCCTGGCCTCGGGCCGCACGCTGCAGGCCGACATCATCGTCACCGCGACCGGGCTGCAGGTGCAGATGTTCGGCGGCATGGCGTTGAACGTCGATGGCGTGCCTTACAAGACCGCCGAGAAGATGGCCTACAAGAGCGTGCTGCTGCAGGACCTGCCGAACTTCGCCTGGATCTTCGGCTACATCAACCTGTCGTGGACCATGAAGGCCGACATGTCCAGCCTGTTCCTGTGCCGCCTGTTCGCGCACATGGACCAGCAGGGCCAGGCCGTGGTGATCCCGCGCGACCGCGAGAATGCGCGCCTGGAGACCAGCGTGCTCGACCAGCTCAGCGCCGGCTACGTGCAGCGTGCCAAGCACCTGCTGCCGCGCCAGGGCAGCAAGATGCCCTGGATCGTGCGCCACAACTACCAGGAAGACCGCGAGATGATGCTGCGCACGGCGATCGCCGATCCAGCGCACCTGGAAATGCAGCCGCCGCGCCCCGCCACCACCCAGCCCGAGCCCCTGCGCCGTGCGGCCTGAGGCGGCGGTGGACGCACCCTCGATCCTGCTCGTCCACGGCGCCTGGCACGGCGCCTGGTGCTGGGAGCGGCAGTTCGCACCCCGGCTGCGCGAACTGGGGCACCCGGTGGAGACGCTGGACCTGCCGCGGCACGGCGGCAAGCCGGGACCGCAGAGCATCGGCTTTCCGTCGATCCGCGAGTACGCCGATGCCGTGGAGGCCGCCGTGGCCCGCAGCCCGCGGCCGGTGGTGGTCGCGGGCCATTCCATGGGCGGCTTCACGGTACAGAAGCTGATGGAGCGCCGGCCGAAGAACCTGGCCGGCGCCGTGCTGGTCGCCGCCGCACCCCACCAGGGCGTCATCAACGTGGTGCTGCACCTGCTGCGCACCCGGCCCCTGGAGCTGCTGCGATCGGTGGCGACGATGGACCTCTACTACCTCGTCCGCGAGCCGCGCTTCGCCCAGGCGCTGTTCTACAGCAGCGGGCTCGACGCGAAGACCGTGGAGGAGTACTGGAAGCCGATGACCAACGAGTCCTTCCGCGCCTTCCTCGACATGATCTTCCTCGATCTGCCGAGCCCCAGGCGCGCAGATCCGGCCTTGCCGAAGTGGGTGATCGGCGGCGAGCTGGACGTGATCTTCCCGCCCGACATCGTGCGCGGCACGGCCAAGGCCTATGGCGTCGAGGCCAAGCTGTACCCGGACATGGCCCACAACCTGATGCTCGACAAGGGCTGGGAGCAGGTCGCCTCCGACTTCTCGGACTGGGTCCGCTCCATCGGCGGCGCCGCCCGCCGGGCGGCCTGAGGAAACCGGAAGCAACGAGGCCCGGCCCTTCACGGGACCGGGCCTCGCGTTTTCAGCCCGTGGGTCGCCACGGGCGGGCAGGGCTCAGGACGAGGCCTCGTTGGCCGCGTTCATCATCGCGCGCGCCTTGTTCATGGTCTCGGTCCATTCGGAGGCCGGGACCGAGTCGGCCACCACGCCGGCACCCGCCTGCACGTGCACCTGCCCGTCCTTGATCACCGCGGTGCGGATCGCGATGGCGGTATCCATGTTGCCGTCCCAGCCCAGGTAGCCGACGGCGCCGCCGTAGATGCCGCGCTTGACCGGCTCCAGCTCCTGGATGATCTCCATCGCCCGCACCTTCGGCGCTCCCGACAGCGTGCCCGCCGGGAAGGTCGCCGCCAGCGCGTCCAGCGCATCCACGCCGGCCTTGAGCTGGCCGGTGACGTTGCTGACGATGTGCATCACGTGGCTGTAGCGCTCGATCACCATCTTGTCGGTCAGCTTCACGCTGCCGGTGGCGGAGACGCGTCCCACGTCGTTGCGGCCCAGGTCGATCAGCATCAGGTGCTCGGCGATCTCCTTGGGGTCCGCCAGCAGTTCCTGCTCCAGCGCATGGTCCTCTTCCGGCGTCGCCCCGCGCTTGCGGGTACCGGCGATGGGACGCACCGTCGCCATGCCGTCCTGCACGCGCACCAGGATCTCCGGGCTGGAACCCACCACGTGGTGATCGCCCAGGTCCATGCAGTACATGTAGGGAGAGGGGTTCAGGCGGCGGATCGCGCGGTACAGCCGCGCCGGATCGGCCTTGAACGGTGCCGACAGCCGCTGCGAGGGCACCACCTGCATGCAGTCGCCCGCCGCGATGTATTCCTTGATGCGGTCCACCGCCGCGCAGAAGCGCTCCTCCCCGAAGCCGGAATGGAACTCCAGCGGCTTGCCGGCATGGGGCGCCACGCGCGGCAGCACCAGCGGCTCGGCCAGCTTGCCGGCGATCTCGTCCAGGCGCCGCTCGGCCCGTTCCAGGTCCTCCTTCGAGGAGGGGTCGGCGTGCACGACCAGGGTCATGGTGGCGCGCAGGTTGTCGAACACCACGACCTCTTCCGACCGCATCAGCAGGATGTCGGGCGTGCCCACCGGGTCCGGCTTGGGCCGGTCCAGGCGCGGCTCGAAGTAGCGCACGCAGTCGTAGCCGAAGTAGCCCACCAGGCCGCCGCTGAAGCGCAGCGGCTTCTGCTGCGGCCGCGGACGCACGCGGGCCTGGTACTGGCGCACGAAGGCGATGGGGTCGGCCACCTCGGCCTCCTCCACCGGGCGGCCGTCACGCTCCACCGTCACATGGTGGCCGCGCACCTTCAGCACCTCGCGGCAGGGCAGGCCGATGAAGCTGTAGCGGCCCCACTGGTCGCCGCCATGGACGGATTCCAGCAGGTAGGAATAGGGCTTGTGGGCGAGCTTGAGATAGACCCCGACAGCGGTGTCGAGATCGCCCGGCAGTTCGCGCGTCAGCGCGATGCGGTTGTAGTTGGCAGACATCAGACTTCCTTGTGACGCGCTCGCCGCGAGCGCGGCAAGTGTGATTATTGATTGAACTTTATAGTTTCAAACGATCAATCGTCACCAGCGCCATCGTGCCGACGGCGTCTGCGCTGCGGAGTTGCGGAAGGTCTTCATGCGGTCATTCTAGCAACAGGCCTCAGGCGGAGGCGATGGCGGCGCGCATCGCCTGGATCGTGCCGGCATAGGCCTTGGCATTGAAGATCGCCGAGCCGGCCACGAAGGTGTCGGCACCGGCGGCGGCGATCTCGCCGATGTTGTCCACCTTCACGCCGCCGTCGATCTCCAGGCGCACCTCGCGGCCGGTGGCGGCGGTATAGGCATCGATCTTCTCGCGGGCCTGGGCCAGCTTGGTCAGGGCCGAGGGCAGGAAGGACTGGCCGCCGAAGCCGGGGTTGACCGACATCAGCAGCACCATGTCGACCTTGTCCATGACGTAGTCGAGATAACTCAGCGGCGTCGCCGGGTTGAACACCAGGCCGGACTTGCAGCCGGCGTCGCGGATCGCCTGCAGGCTGCGGTCCACGTGCCGGGTCGCTTCCGGGTGGAAGGTCACGTAGTCCGCGCCGGCCTTGCAGAATAGCTGGGCCAGGGCATCCACCGGCTCCACCATCAGGTGCACGTCGATCGGTGCCTTGATGCCGTACTTGCGCAGGGCCTCGCAGATCGTCGGCCCGAAGGTCAGGTTGGGCACGTAGTGGTTGTCCATCACGTCGAAATGGACGATGTCGGCGCCGGCGGCCAGCACGCGCTGCACATCCTCGCCCAGGCGGGCCAGGTCGGCGGACAGGATGGAGGGCGCGATCAGGGGCGGCAGCTTGCTCTTGGACATTGGCGGCACCGGGTATGGGGCGCGTATTATCCGCGCAAATTTCCCGCCGGCCAACGCGCAGTCATGTCCGCCCTCTACGAATCGACGATCACCAGCCTGCCCCGCATCCACGGAGGCAAGGTGCGCGACATCTTCGCCCTGGGCGACAAGCACATGCTGATCGTCACCAGCGACCGCCTCTCGGCCTTCGACGTCATCATGCCCCGTCCCATCCCGGGCAAGGGCGCAGTGCTCAATGCCGTGACCGAGTTCTGGATGCAGCGCTTCGCCTCGCTGATCCCCAACCACTCCGCCCCGGAGATCAACCTCGCCGACTGGCTGACCCCGGCCGAACTGGCCGAGTGCGAGGGCCGCGCCGTGGTGGTCAAGAAGCTCAGGGCCATCCCCGTGGAATGCGTCGCCCGCGGCTACCTGATCGGCAGCGGCTGGAAGGACTACCAGCGCAGCGGCACGGTCTGCGGCATCCCCCTGCCCCCTGGCCTGCAGCTGGCGCAGCAGCTGCCCGAGCCGATCTTCACCCCGGCCGACAAGGCGCCGGCCGGCCAGCACGACGAGAACATCTCCTTCGCCGAGGTCGAGGCCAAGGTCGGCAAGGAACTGGCGGCGCAGCTGCGCGACGTGACGCTGACGATCTATCGCCAGGCCGCCGAGTACGCCCGCGGCCGCGGCATCATCATCGCCGACACCAAGTTCGAGTTCGGCCTGGACGAGAATGGCCGCCTGCACCTGATCGACGAGGTGCTGACGCCGGACTCCTCGCGCTTCTGGGACGCCGAGGGCTACCGCCCCGGCATCAGCCCGCCGAGCTTCGACAAGCAGATCGTGCGTGACTACCTGGAGACGCTGGACTGGGACAAGAAGGCCCCGGGGCCGGCCCTGCCGGACGAGATCGTCGAGCGCACCGGCGCCCGCTACCGCGAGGCCCAGCGGCGGCTCACGGGCGCCTGAACGCCCATGCTATAAACCCGTCACGACCAATATTCGGGGAGTGACGGGATGACGATTGCCTTCTGGTGCGTGCTGGTCGCGGCATTGCTGCCCTACATGTTCGCGCTGGGGGCCAAGTGGACCCGGCGCTACGACAATGCCCGCCCGCGCAGTTCGATCGAGCAGAACCAGGGCTGGCGCCTGCGCGCGCACTGGGCCCACCTGAACAGCTTCGAGGCCTTCGGACCCTTCGCCGCGGCGGTGATCATCAACCACCTGGCCAAGGGCCCCAGCGCCGCCGCCGACACGCTGGCCCTGGCCTTCATCGGCTTGCGCCTGGTCTATGCCGCGCTCTACGTTGCCGACAAGCCCACCGCCCGCTCGCTGGTCTGGACCGCAGGCATCGCCTGCGTCGTCGCACTGTTCGTCAACGCCGCCTAGGAGCCGTCATGCAGATCAAGATCGAAATCGACGTGAAGCCCGAGGAACTGCGCCGTTTCCTGGGCCTGCCTGACGTGTCGGGGCTGCAGGACGACATCGTCGCCTTCCTGCGCGACAAGGTCGGGGCCGCCGGCGAGTTCGACGCCGCCGGCTTCGTCAAGCAGAACCTCGACAACCTGCGCAAACGGGGTCCCTGGAAGAACATCGTGGCGCGCGTGATGCCGGGCGACGACGACGAGGCGCCGCTGCCCAAGGCCCGCAAGTCCGCGCGCAAGCGCGCGGCCGGCGGGCGGGGCGCCGCCAAGAAGACCGAGGTGGGCGAGAACGAGTCGGGGCCGAGCGAGAGCGAGATCGGCGGAGGGTGAGGCAACACGCTTTGGCAATGCCTGAATGGCACTGCCAGTGTCGCCGAACGCCCGGCCATGGATGGCCGGGCCGCACCCACTCCTCTCCCCTTGCGGGAGAGGTAGCAAAAAGACCGGCGCAGGCGGGGTAAGTACTGGAACCTGCGCCGGTCCCCTACAGCAACCGTAGCGCCGTCCATGGCAGGGACCCTGCGGCCCCATTCCAGCGGCAGCCCTCAGGCCGCTTTCTTCACCGGCGCCGTCAGGTCGCTGACGAACCCGTTCCACAGTCCGCGGCGCACGTGATGGTCGCGCACGAAACGGTTGCGGGTTTCCGGCAGCAGGTCGATCTGGTCGCGCAGCAGTTCGCCCAGGCTGCGCGCCCGGCGCGCCACGCGCAGGCGCTCGTTGACCCCTTCCAGGTGGCCCTGAAGGGAGCCGGCCTCGTGCAGCGCGATGAGTGCGACGCCGCCGAGAACGCGGTCGAGATAGATCCCGCCCTTCTCCTGCGTGGTCTTCACTATCTGACTCATCGGTTACCTCATTTCTACAAAAAAGGGCCGGAGTTTCCCCCGGCCCTCAGGCGCCATCCGTCAGATGGCGAGGGAACGCATTCCCCGAGCCGGCCTTAGGCCTTCACAGCCTTCTTGGCCTTGGAAGCCGTCTTCTTCACGGTCTTCTTGGCTTCGGCGGCAACCTCGGCAACCACGGTCTCTTCGCCGGCGATCTTGGCGGAGATGGTCTCGTAGCCAGCCTTGAAGGTCTTCACCAGCTCGTCGCTGGTCTTGGTCACGACGGCGACGCTGTCGTTGTAGGCAGCCAGGACGCGGTCCTTGCCTTCCGGCAGGTAGGCGACCGGGTTGGCGGCCACGGCCTTCACGCCGTCCGTCTTGGCCTTGGTGAAGCTGGTCTGCGCCACGGCGAGCAGATCCTTGCCGGCGGCGACGTTCGTGTCGACCAGCGTCTTCACGCCTTCAACGACGATCGCGTTGGCGGCCTTCAGGGTTTCGAAGCCGGACTCGACAACGTCCTGGCCACGGGCCACGACGACTTCGCCGCGGGCTTTGACATCGGTGATGATGGTTTCAACGCTCATGAAAAATTCACTCCTGATCAGCAACAAGTTCCCAGTACCATTTCCCCAACAATTGCTGCGATGCAACATTGTTGCAGTGCATCATATTCAGCGCCCCCGGTGATGTCAACGCGCCGGGAGCGCCGCGCCGACGAACGGCAGGAAGCCTCTGAAATGTCTTGCGAAGATTCCGGAAGCCTCGGATTCCACTAGGATTTTCACCTTCGCATGAGGTATGGTGACGGGATGAAACAGCGCATCCAGCAATTGCTGCACGGCCTCTGGGACCTCGACCAGGTGGCCCGCTATCCGCAGACCCTCGTGCGGATGGCCCGCTATGTCTTCGTGCTGGTCCGGGACCTGGTGGAAGGGCAGCTCAACATGCGGGCCATGGGGCTGGTCTACACCACCCTGCTGTCCATCGTGCCGCTGCTGGCCCTGGCCTTCTCCATGCTCAAGGCCCTGGGCGTGCACAACTCCCTGGAGCCGGTCTTGCTGGAGGCCCTGCGCCCCCTGGGCAGCCAGGCCACGGTGATCACCGGCAACATCATCGGCTTCGTCGAGAAGGTGAATGTCAGCGTGCTGGGCTTCGCCGGCATCGCGCTGCTGTTCTTCTCGGTGATCTCGATGATCCGCAAGGTCGAGGAGAGCTTCAACTTCATCTGGCGCATCGACCGGCCGCGTCCATTGTCGCAGCGGCTGGGCGAGTACCTGGCGGTGATCACGGTAGGCCCGCTGCTGATCGTGCTGGCCCTAGGGATGACCGGCTCGGTGATGAACAGCGGCTTCATGTCCTGGATCGTCGGCTTCGAGCCCTTCGGCCTGCTGATGTTCATGCTGACCAAGCTGCTGCCCTACCTGCTGATCGTGGGCCTGTTCACCTTCCTGTATGCCTTCATGCCGAACACCCGCGTGCAGCTGCGCGCCGCGTTCTGCGGCGGCGCCCTGGCGGGCGTACTGTGGCAGACCGGCGCCGCGCTGTTTGCCTCGATCGTGGTCAATGCCACCAACTACAACGCGATCTACTCCAGCTTCGCGATCCTGATCCTGCTGCTGATCTGGCTGTACCTCGGCTGGCTGATCCTGCTCACCGGCTGCCAGCTGGCCTACTACGTGCAGCATCCGGAGCAGATCCAGCCGCACAAGGTGCCGCCGCTGCTGTCGGGCAAGCAGATCGAGTACCTGGCGCTGATGGTGATGGGCATGACCGGCCGCCGCTTCCTGGCCGGCGAGCCCGCCTACACCGAGGAAGAACTGAGCCTGGCCCTGAACGCCGCCCCGGAGCACGTGGCCCGGGTCACCGACAACCTGATCTACCACGGCCTGCTGACCGAGTCGGGCCCCGACCGCACCCGGCTGGTGCCGGCCATGGACCTGGACTCCATCCCCCTGGCCCGCCTGTGGCGCCTGGCCCGCGCCGGCAACGACGTCATGCCGCAGAACCGCGACCCGCTGTCGGCCCCGGCGCATGAACTGCTGGAGGGCGCCGAGCGGGCCTTCGAGCAGCACAGTGAAGGCATCAGCCTCAAGCAATGGCTGAGCGGGCAGCGGAACTGAAGCCCCCGCCAGGCCTCAAAACGCTACACTTCGCGCCCCCGAAGACGGATTCACCCGCATGAGCAGCACCGCAAACCCGCTGGAGCGCCCCTGGCTGCAGGAATACAGCGAAGGCGTGCCCGCGGACATCGACCCCAGCCTCTACGCCTCGGCGGTGGACCTGCTGGAGCAGAGCATCGCGCGCTTCCGTGACCGCGTCGCCTTCGACTGCCTGGGCGCCAGCCTGAGCTACGACGAGCTGGACCGCTCGACGCAGGACTTCGCCTCCTACCTGCAGAACGTGCTGGGCTTCCACAAGGGCGACCGCGTCGCGGTGATGATGCCCAACCTGCTGCAGTACCCGGTGGCCCTGTTCGGCATCCTGCGCGCCGGCATGACGGTGGTGAACGTCAACCCGCTGTACACGCCGCGCGAACTGGAGCACCAGCTGCGCGACAGCGGCGCCCGCGCGATCGTGGTGGCGGAGAATTTCTGCGCCACGCTGGAGAAGGTGCTGAAGCAGACGCCGCTGGAATGCGTCATCACCACCCAGGTCGGCGACCTGCTGCCCTTCCCCCGCAGCCTTCTGGTCAACGCCGGCGCGAAGTACCTGAAGAAGCTGGTGCCGGCCTGGCAGATCGATGGCGCGGTGCCGCTGCGCGCCGCGCTGGCGCGCGGCAAGGCCCAGCCCTACATGCGCATCGAGCTGGGGCGGCAGGACATCGCCTTCCTGCAGTACACCGGCGGCACCACCGGCCTGTCCAAGGGCGCGACGCTGACGCACGGCAACATCGTCGCCAACCTGCTGCAATGCCGCGCCTGGCTGGCGCCGCTGCTGCGCGAGGGCGAGGAGACCGTGGTCACGGCGCTGCCGCTGTACCACATCTTCGCCCTGGTCGCGAACGGCCTGGTGTTCATATCGCTGGGCGGCCGCAACGTGCTGATCACCAACCCGCGCGACCTCCCCGGCTTCGTCTGCGAACTGTCGCGCCACCGCTTCACCGCGCTGACCGGCGTCAACACCCTGTTCAACGGCCTGCTCAACACCCAGGGCTTCGCGGAGCTGGATTTCTCCGCGCTGAAGCTCAGCCTCGGCGGCGGCACCGCCGTGCAGCAGGCCGTGGCCGAGCGCTGGCGCGAGGTCACCGGCAAGCCGCTGACCGAGGCCTACGGCCTCACCGAGTGCTCGCCCGGCGTCTGCTTCAACCCGCTGCACAAGCCGGACTGGAACGGCAGCATCGGCCTGCCCCTGCCCTCCACGCTCGTGAGCATCCGCGACGACGACAACCGCCCTCTGCCGCAGGGCCAGGCCGGCGAACTCTGCGTGCAAGGCCCGCAGGTGATGCAGGGCTACTGGCAGAAGCCGGAGGAGAACGACAAGGTCTTCACCCCCGATGGCTGGCTGCGCACCGGCGACGTCGCGGTGATGGACGAGCGGGGCTACTTCACGATCGTGGACCGCAAGAAGGACATGATCCTGGTGTCCGGCTTCAACGTATACCCCAACGAGATCGAGGCGGTGGCCGCGCTGCACCCGGGCGTGCTGGAATGCGCCTGCATCGGCGTGCCCGACGACAAGTCCGGCGAGGTCCCCCGGCTCTACGTCGTGCGCAAGGATCCGGCGCTGACGGCGGAAGCCCTGCTGCAGTTCTGCCGCGCGAACCTGACCGGCTACAAGGTGCCGAAGCAGGTGGTCTTCGTCCAATCGCTGCCCAAGACCAACGTCGGCAAGATCCTGCGCCGCGACCTGCGCGACGCCGCCGCATGAAGACGATCCTGATCACCGGCTGCTCCAGCGGCATCGGCCGCGCGCTGGCGCTGGAACTGCGGGCGCGCGGACATACCGTCTGGGCCACCGCGCGCCGCCCGGAAACCCTGCAGGACCTTGAAGCCCGCGGCATCGTCGCCGCCACGCTGGACGTGGACGACGCCGCCAGCATCGCCGCCCTGGCGGCGCGGCTGCAGGCCGAAGGCATCGTGCCCGACGTGCTGGTCAACAACGCCGGCTACGGCGCCATGGGCCCGCTGGCCGAGATGCCGGCGGAGGAATTGCGCCGCCAGTTCGACACCAACGTGCTGTCGCTGATGGCGGTCACCCAGGCCCTGCTGCCGCCGATGATGCGGCGGCGCAGCGGCACGGTGGTCAACATCGGCAGCGTCTCCGGCGTGCTCGTCACGCCCTTCTCCGGCGCCTACTGCGCGACCAAGGCGGCGGTGCACGCGCTGAGCGACGCGCTGCGCATGGAACTGGCGCCCTTCGGCATCCGCGTGATGACGGTGCAGCCGGGCGCGATCCGCTCGCAGTTCGGCGCCACCGCGACGGCCGGCGCCGGCGAACGCGCGGCAGGCCCTTCCGCCTACGCCGCCGTGGCCGACGCCATCATGGCGCGCGCCGGCGCCTCGCAGCAGGATTCGACCTCCGCCGAGGATTTCTCGCGCGTTCTGGCCGACGCCATCCTCTCGCCCCGCCCGCCGGCCCTGATCCGCATCGGCCATGGCAGCCGCGCGCTGCCGGCACTGCAGCGCTGGATTCCCACCGGCCTGCTGGACCGGGCGCTGCGCAGGAAATTCCGGCTGGACCAGCCGCTCTGAGCCCGAACGGACGCGGGAGCGGCTTCAGTCGCGATCCCCTTCCGGGAAGGATCGCGGCTGAAGCCGCTCCCGCTCGGACCCCCGCCTAGCGCTGCGCGTCCGGCAGCGCGATGTTCATCTCGAGGACTTCCAGCCCGTCCTCGCGCTGCAGCTGCACGTTGACCGCGCTGTCGGGCACCTGCACGTACTTGCGCACCACCGCCAGGATCTCCTCGCGCAGCTGGCCGATGTAGGCCGGGCCGCCGCCCGGACGCCCCTCGCGCTGGTGCGCGACGACGACCTTGAGCCGCTCCTTGGCGATGGACGCCGTATTCTTGGGTTCTGACCTGAAGAACTTGAGCCAGT
Organism: Solimonas fluminis; assembly: GCF_002930645.1. GTDB lineage: Bacteria > Pseudomonadota > Gammaproteobacteria > Nevskiales > Nevskiaceae > Solimonas_A > Solimonas_A fluminis. Next base: position 781,062 of record NZ_PSNW01000001.1, read on the forward strand.
CCATGGATCAGTTCCCGAAGAGCTTGTTGAAGAAGCCCTTCTTCTCCGCGGTCAGGAAACGATGCGGGCGGTCCTCGCCCAGGAAGCGCGCCACCAGGTCGTCATAGGCCAGGCCCGCGTCGGTGTCGCGCGAGGCGATGACCGGCGTGCCGGCATTGGAGGAGGTCAGCACGGCCGGGGACTCCGGGATCACGCCCAGCAGGGGGATCGCCAGGATCTCCTTGACGTCGTCCACCGAGAGCATCTCGCCCCTCTCGACGCGGGCCGGGTTGTAGCGCGTCAGCACCAGGTGCTCCTTCACGCGCCCGGCGCCGGACTCCACCTTCTGGGTCTTGCTGGCGAGCAGGCCCAGCACGCGGTCGGAGTCGCGCACCGAGGACACCTCGGGATTGGTCACCACCAGGGCCTCGTCGGCGAAGTACATCGCCAGGTGGGCGCCCTTCTCGATGCCGGCCGGCGAGTCGCAGATGATGTAGTCGAACTCCTGCGCCAGCTCCTTGAGCACTTTCTCGACGCCCTCGGGGTTGAGCGCGTCCTTGTCGCGGGTCTGGCTGGCGGCCAGTACGTAGAGGTTCTCGAGCTGCTTGTCCTTGATCAGCGCCTGGCGCAGGTTGGCCTCGCCGTGGATCACGTTGACGAAGTCGAACACCACGCGGCGCTCGCAGCCCATGATCAGGTCGAGGTTGCGCAGGCCGACGTCGAAGTCGATGACCACGGTCTTCTTGCCGCGCATGGCGAGGCCCGTGGCAAAGGAGGCGCTGGTGGTGGTCTTGCCCACTCCACCCTTGCCGGAAGTCACTACGACGATTTTCGCCACTGGAGTCCCTTTAAAAAGTCAGTCCCGGATGCATCGAGGTTTCGGGTAGCGGCCAGGGCCGCAGCCGAGGTGTCGGGCAGCGGCCAGGCCGCTACCAGTCCAATCTTTCAATTTTAAGCTTGCCGTCGGCAAGCCAGGCCTGCACGGGCTTGCCGCGCAGGTCGCCTTGCATCTGGTCCGCCACGGCATAGACGCCGGCGATGGCCACCAGTTCTGCCTCGAAACGGCGGCAGAAGATGCGCGCCTGGGTGTCGCCGCTGGCCCCGGCGATGACCCGCCCGCGGGCCGCGCCGTAGACGTGGACGCAGCCGTCGGCCACCACCTCGGCGCCGGCGCCGACCAGGTTCATGGCCACCAGGTCGGCGCCGGCAGCGTAGATCTGCTGGCCGGAGCGCACCGGCTCGGTCACGATCTTCGTCGGCGCCCGCTGCGCGGGAGCGGGGGCGGCCGGGGCCGGGGGGGGCGCCGCGGGTGCCGGGGCCGGTGCGGCGGCAGGCGCCGGAGCCGGAGCGGCCGGAGCTTCGGGCCGGCTGGCCGCGGCCGGGCGGGCCCCGCGTCCTTCCGGCGGCAGCACCGCCAGGCCCCAGTTGCGGGCCGACTCGTTCAGGGGACCGTCGCTGACGCCCAGGGGCTGCAGGCCGGCGGTGCGCAGGGCCGACAGGATGCCGCCCAGCTCCAGCGCCTGCTCCGCCTCGATCACCACCGGCATGCCCTGCATGGCCGGCGGCATGGACTTGGCGAAGTCGCGAATCTGCTCCTCCACCGTGAGGGGATCGTGGGCGAGCACACGCAGCCGGCTGACCGACAGCATGCGCCCCTTGAATTCAAGCGCTTTGGTGGATGTCATGGGTGAGCGGATTTTACACGGCCGTGACAGCTTGCGGACGCCCGGACGGCTCGCGGGCCCTGTACCGGCCGACACTGGCCTATGTTTTGCTAAGGCTGTGCTAGTTTACCGACAACACAGGACCACACAGCCTTGGACGGCCTACCGATGGGTACCGGGATCGACTGGCGGCAGTATCGCTGCGAGAAGTTCTATGACGAGCTGTTCGAGGCGCCGGGCAAGCCCCGGCCGGCGGCCCGGCATCTGGCCGAGTACCTGGATGACCTCTCCGAAACGGAACTGGGGGAGCGCCGCCTGGCCGCCGAGCTGGCGATCCGGGTCATGGGCATCACCTTCACGGTCTACACCGAGGGCAAGAACGTCGACCGGGCCTGGCCGTTCGACATCATCCCGCGCACCATCCCGCGCTCGGAGTGGCAGCGTACCGAGGCCGGGCTCAAGCAGCGCGTACAGGCCCTGAACCACTTCATCCAGGACATCTACGGCGGGCAGAAGATCGTCAAGGACGGAATCTTCCCCGCCGACCTGCTGGAGGAATCGGTCAACTTCCGCCCGCAGTGCGTCGGCATGCGTCCCAAGAACGGCATCTGGGCGCACATCTGCGGCAGCGACCTGGTGCGCCACGCCGACGGCACGCTCTACGTGCTGGAGGACAACCTGCGGGTGCCCTCCGGCGTCAGCTACATGGTGGAAAACCGCCTGGTGACCAAGCGCGTGTTCCCGGAAATCTTCGAGAACATGAACATCCTGCCGGTGGACGACTATCCGGCGCAGCTCTACGACACCCTGGCGGCGATGTCGCCGCGGCCGGGCGAGATGCCGAACATCGTCCTGCTGACCCCGGGCATCTACAACTCGGCCTACTTCGAGCACTGCTGGCTGGCCCAGCAGATGGGCATCGAGCTGGTCGAGGGCCAGGACCTGTCGGTGGGCGACGACGACTGCGTCTACATGCGCACGATCTACGGCCCGCAGCGGGTGGACGTGATCTACCGCCGCATCGACGACCTGTTCCTGGACCCGGAAGCCTTCCGCGCGGACTCGGTGCTGGGTGTCAGGGGCGTGATGCGCTCCTGGCTCAAGGGCAAGGTCGCGCTGGTCAACGCGCCGGGTGCCGGCGTGGCCGACGACAAGGTGGTGTATTCCTTCGTGCCGGCGATGATCAAGTACTACCTGGGCGAGGAGGCGATCCTGCCCAACGTTCCGAGCTATCTCTGCATGGATCCCAAGCAGCGCGACTACGTGCTGGCCAATCTCGACAAGCTGGTGGTGAAGCCGGCCAACGAGTCCGGCGGCTACGGCATGCTGATCGGCCCCAATTCCACCAAGGCCCAGCGCGAGCAGTTCCGCGAGCTGATCCTGGCCAACCCGCGCAACTACATGGCCCAGCCCACGCTGGCGCTGTCCACCGCGCCGACCCTGACCGAAGGCGGCATCGAGCCGCGCCACCTGGACCTGCGTCCCTTCATCCTGTCGCGCGGCGACAGTACCTACGTCACCACCGGCGGCCTCACCCGCGTGGCGATGGTGAAGGGCTCGCTGGTGGTGAACAGCTCGCAGGGCGGCGGTGCCAAGGACACCTGGATCGTCGACATGGAAGGCGCGGCCGAATCGGCGCAGTCCCAATCGCAATCGCAGGCCGCCGGCGCGGAGGCCGTCTGATGCTCTCCCGCGTCGCCGACAACCTCTACTGGTTCGGGCGCTACCTGCAGCGTGCCGAGAACACCGCCCGCATCGTCAACGTCCACGGCCACCTGATCTTCGACCTGCCGCGGCAGGTGGAATTCGGCTGGCTGCCGCTGGTGCAGATCCTCGGCCAGGAGGAGCAGTTCCGCGAGCGCTACAACGGCGATTCCGGCGAAGCGCAGATCATGCGCTTCCTGCTGCTGGACGAGCAGAATCCCGCCTCCATCATCTCCTCGCTGCAGCATGCCCGCGAGATCCTGCGCACCATCCGCGAGTGCGCGCCGCGCGAGGTCTGGGAGCGCCTCAACGATCTGCACTACCTGCTGCAGGAGAAGGGCGACAAGGCGCTGTCGCGCTCCAAGCGCCAGGAATTCCTGCAGCAGATCATCGACGGCGCGCTGCTGATGTACGGCATGATCGGCGCCAACATGAGCACCGACGTGGGCTACCACTTCCTGCGCATCGGCGCGTCGATCGAGCAGGCCGACATGACCACGCGCATCATCGACGTGCGCTCGTCCAGCCTGATCAAGCCCAAGGCCGCCGAGGACCTGGCGCCGTTCCAGAACATCCAGTGGATGGGCGTGCTGCGCTCGCTGATGGCCTACCAGATGTTCCGCCGCCACGTGCGCGGCCGCGTCAACGGCCCCAACGTGCTGCGCTTCCTGCTGCAGAACCGCGAATTCCCGCGCAGCGTCACCTACTGCCTCAACGCGATCTCCCAGACCCTGCCCAGGCTGCCGCCGGACCGCCCGCTGCAGCGCACGCTGGACCGCTGCCGCGCGCTGGTGATGGACGCCGACGTCGACCGCCTGATGCTGGGCGGGATCAGCGAGGTGATGGACGAGATCCAGCTCGGCCTGGCCGACGTGCACGCGGGAGTCAGCAAGGCCTGGTTCCAGGCCGCCTGAGCGCCGCTACGCCGGCAGCGCGTGGCGCAGGTTGCGGTGCGGCACCGGCTCGGCGAAGCCCTTGACCTGCACCGGCGGCCGCGGCTCCAGCCGCGCCGGTGCCGCCGTACCCGCCAGTTCCAGCGTCCGTTCCGCCGCCAGGATCTCGCCGTCGGCCGCCTCCTCGCAGAGCCGCGAGGCCAGGTTCACGGCCGAGCCCACGGCGGTGTACTCGTAGCGGTCGCCGGCGTCGATGGCGCCCACCGTGACCGGCCCGCTGGCAATGCCGAGCCCCACGCCGAGGCGCGGCGCGCCCGCCGACCAGCGCTGCGCGGCGGCGCTCACCGCCGCGCGGATGCCGTCGGCCATCTCCAGGGCCCGGGCGGCATGGTCCGCCACCGGCAGCGGCGCCCCCACCAGCACCAGGATGCCGTCGCCGGCCAGGTCCTTGATCGTGCCGTCGTAGCGCGCCACCACCTCGCAGGCCACGCGGTAGTACTCGCGCAGCACGCCGATCACCTGCGCCGAGCTCTGGACCTGCGAATAGGCGGTGAAGCCGCGCAGATCCACGCAGACCACGCTCAGCTCCAGGCTGCTCTCGCGCATGGCCTGCTGCAGCCCGCGCCGGCGCACCAGCTCGGCCACGCGGCGCGACAGGAAGCGCGCCATGAACTCGCCGCGCTGTCCCTGGATCACCAGGTAGTGCATGGTCGCCGCCAGGATCAGCAGCAGGCCCAGCGTCATGCTCAGGATGGCGATGTCCTCCGGCATGACCATGGCGAAGCCGAGGAAGGGAGTGGCGGCGATGCAGCCCAGCGCCCGGATGTACTCGGGGCGGTCGGGGCGGCGGCGCAGGAACAGCAGGCTGCCGACCACCGCCGCCAGGATCGCCAGGAACAGCGGGCCGGCAAAGAGCCAGAATCCGAGGCGATGGGCTGCTTCCAGTCCGCCGCTGCCGAAGGCGTTGAGGAAGACGTTGACGCGCAACCCCGGCGCCAGCAGGCCGGCGGCGGCGAAGACCAAGCTGCCGGCCTGGCCGGCGCGCAGCAGGCGGTCGGCGAAACGCGGATCGAGATCGCCGGCCGAGGTCTGGTGGCGCACCCGCAGGATCCACTCGAGGAAGGCATAGATCGCCAGCGCATCGGCCAGGGCCAGCCAGCGCGCCCAGGCCGGCATGGCGTTGAGCTCGTGCAGCGGCATGCCCAGGCCCACCGACACTCCCATGGCGACCAGGGCCAGGGCCAGGGCACGGGTGGTGGGGGAGCCGCGGTCGGCACTCCAGAAGGCCAGCGACATGCCGATGGCGAGCAGGGCCAGCAGGCCACTGGGCAACAGCGTCAGCAGGTCCATGGCTTCCCCGGAAACGGTTTCCGGCCCATCTTCGGCCGGAAGGCGCCCTGGGGCAAATGGGGCCCTTTACTGCGGCGGCAGCGGCAGGTTCTGCTGGTTGGGGTCCGGCTCCCACTCGAACTTGGGCAGGGCCTCGCGGAACACCTTCTCCAGCTGCTCGCCCCAGGCCTTCTTCAGGGCGGCGTAGTAGGGGGTGTCCAGGTCCAGGCGCAGGCGGTGGGCGATGGCCAGGGCATCGCGCGGCAGGATCGCCATGTCCAGCGGCGGTCCCACCGTGAGGTTGGACTTCATCGTGGAATCCAGCGACACCAGGGCGCAGCGGGCCGCGTCCTCCAGCGAGGTCTGGCTCATCTTGATCATGCGGTCCAGGATCGGCTTGCCGTACTTGCTCTCGCCGATCTGCAGGTAGGGCGTTTCCGGCGAGGTGGCGATGCAGTTGCCTTCCGGATAGATCAGGTACAGGGCCGGCTCCTCGCCCAGGATCTGGCCGCCCAGGATCAGGGTGGCGCGGAAATCGACATTGCTGTACTGGCCGCCCTGGGAGAAATCGCGCTGCGAGCGCACCAGCAGCTGGCCGATGTACTCGGCCGCGTCGTACATGTGGCGCACGCTGCGCAGGCTGACCCCGCCGGGGTCGCCGTTCCAGTCACGCCAGGCGTGGTTCAGCACCGCCTGGGTGGTGGCGAGGTTGCCGGCGGACAGCAGGACGAACACGCGCTCGCCCGGCAGCTCGAAGGTGTGCAGCTTGGGGTGCGAGCGCACGTCGTCCACACCCGCGGTGGTACGGGTGTCTCCGGCGAAGACGAGGCCGTCGTTCACCTTGATCGCTACGCAGTACGTCATTGCCCTCTCATCTCGCTGGTCGGTCCGGCGGGGGCGGCATTGTAGGTCTGCCCCGGCGCGGCGCAAATGGCCGGCGCGCCGCTGGTCATGCACACGCCATGCCATGCCGGTCCCCGGTAGTATGGCGGCATTCATATTGGGAGAACCAGCAATGACGCAGCGGACCATCGAATTCTTCTGGGATGCGGCCAGCCCCTACACCTACCTGGCGGCCACGCAGATCGAGGCGCTGGCGCAGCGCTGCGGCTGCAGCCTGCAATGGCGCCCCTTCGTGCTGGGCAAGGCCTTCGAGGCCACCGGCAACCGCGCCCCGGCGCAGATCCCGGCCAAGGGCAAGTACCTGTTCAAGGACCTGCGCCTCTGGGCCAAGCACTACGGCGTGCCGCTGTTCTTCCCCCGCGTGTTCCCGGTCAACAGCCTGACCGCCGGACGCATCGGCTGCGCGCTGCCGCCGGAGCAGGTGGGCCGCTGGGCCCAGGCGGTGATGACGGCCTACTGGACCCGCGACGCCGACATCAGCCAGGCCGAGGTGCTCAAGGGCGTGGCCGACGCCGCCGGCTTCGACGGCGCCGCCCTGCTGGCGGCGGCGCAGGAGCAGCCGGCCAAGGACCTGCTGCGCGCCAATACCGAGGAGGCGGTGGAGCGCGGCGTGTTCGGCGCGCCGACCTTCTTCGTGGGCGAGCAGATGTTCTGGGGCAACGATCGCCTGGTGCTGCTGGAGGACTATCTCAACGGCAAGCTGGCAGCCTGAGGCAAGCGGCCCATGCAGGAAAACCAGGACAGCGGCGCCCGGGTCTGGTGGTATGCCAACGGCACGCAGCAGCATGGGCCGATCAGCGCCCATGAGTTGAAGCGCATCGCCGCCGAGGGCGGCCTGCAGCCCGATGCCCTGGTCTGGCGCGAGGGCATGGCCGAGTGGATCGCGGCGTCCTCGGTGCGCGGCCTGATGCCGGAGACGCCACCCCCTGCTCCTGCCCCGGACTTCACCGAGGTGTCGCCGGCTCCCGCGCCCGGCGCACCGCCAGCCTGGGCGGCCGCCAGCGCCCGCCCGGTGGACAACGAGGCGCCCTGGTTCGCGGTGTCGACGCGCAAGCTGCTGGTGATGTCGATCTTCACCTTCAGCTTCTACAGCCTCTACTGGTTCTACAAGCAGTGGTGGCGGGTGAAGCAGCGCGAAGGCTCGGACATCCTGCCGTTCTGGCGTGCCGTGTTCGCGATCTTCTTTGCCCACTCCCTGTTCAAGCGCATCCGCGCCGAGGCGGACGCCGCGCGGCTGCCTCACTCGTTCGAAGCCGGCACGATGGCGGTGGCCTTCATCGTGCTCTCGCTGGTGGGCAACTTCCTGCCCGGCCCCCTGACCCTTGTCGCGATGCTGTCCGTCTTGACCTTGACGCCAGCACAGGAGCTGGCCAACCGGATCAACGCGCAGGTCGCGCCTGATCATCCACGCAACGATCGCTACAGCAGCCTCAACATCACGGGAATGGTGCTGGGCGGCCTGATGCTGGTGATGGCGTTCCTGGGCTCCATGCTGCCCGAGGAAGCAGCCGAGGAAGCGCCGCGGCGCAAGCCGGGCAGCTCTGCACCGGTGGCGCTGTCGGCGCCCGACAGCCTTCAGGCGTAGTCGTCGACCAAGCCCACGCGGTAGAGCCGGCGGCCAGCGCCGGATACCGGCTCTTCGGACAGGCCACGGCCCTCACCACGGCGCGGGGCCGGCAGCGCCGCGACCTGGGAGCGGCCCATGTCCATGCCCTGCCCGTTCAGCAGGCCGCGCAACTGCGGCAGCGACTGCGCCAGCAAGTCACGCGTGGCGGCATTGGCCGCCTGGAACGACACGTCCGCCAGCGAACCCTGCGTCTCGATACGGATGCGGATCGGCCCCAGTTCCTCCGGGTGCAGGTCGATGGTGGCCTCCGACAGGCCGGATTCGGTGGCCCAGCTGACGCGCTCACCCAGTGACGCACTCCAGTCCGGGTCTTCCGGCGACAGGGGCGGCAAGACCGGCGCCGACGGCAAGGATGCCGCGGCGGCCGGCGTGCCGGGCGCCGCCGCTGTCGGTGCCGGCAACGGCGCCGACAGCGTGAAGGCCGGTGGCGCGGTGGCGTCCGGCGGCGGCGGCAACGGCGCCTCCGGCGTATCGGGCAAATCCTTCAGGGCAGCCGGCAATGCCACCGCCGGCTCCGCGACTTCAGCCGGCATCGACGGCAGCGCGACCGGTGCATCGTTGGCCGCCACCGGCGGCGGCGGCGCCACGGGCGGAGCCATCGACAGCAGCCAGTCGACCAGCCCGGCCGGCGCCGCGACATCGCCCTCGCCATCCGCCCCCGTCGCGGCGGCATCGACCGCGTCGGCAACGGGAGTGGCCATGTCCGCGGTATCGGGCAACAGCAGGCTGAACAGCGGCAGCAGCGCGGCATCGGGCACGGACGCCGCCGCTGGCGGCGCGGCGGACGGTGCGGCAGGCGCCGTCACGGCGGGCAAGGCCGTCACGTCAGGCTGTCCTTGGCCGCGGCAAAGCGGCGCAGCGCCAGTTCATCCGCGCCGCGCTGCTCGCGGCGTTCGTCCTGGCGCTGCTCGCGGCCGCGGTAGCAGGCGGCGAGCTGGTCCAGCACGGACACGTCGCGGCGCTTCAGCAGCCAGGCGGCGCGCTCGGCCTCCACGGCCAGGCGCGCATCCTCCACCGCCTGCACCTGGAAGCGCTCGGCCTCGCGCAGGCGCGACAGGAAGGCCTGGCGGTTGAGCATCAGCGCCGCCGTGGGACCGGCGGGCGCGGCGGCGTACTCGTCGGCATAGCGGCGCAGTTCCACCAGTCGCGCCTCCTGCTCGGCATGGCGGCGCTGCACCTCGGCCAGGCGGCGCGCCGCCTCGTCCTCGCGCCGGTCGGCGAGGGTCTGCAGAGGGACCAGGCGGCGCGAATTCATGCGGTGTTCCCCTTTGTCGTCATGTCGTCAGCAAGGCATCCAGGGCGCCGCGGCTGATCTCGAAGCCGGCCGGCTCGCGCACGTCCTGGCGCAGGAATTCCTCGATGCGCGGCCAGCGGGCGATGGCCGCGTCCACGCGGGCATCGGAGCCCTTCTGGTAGGCCCCGATGTTGATCAGGTCGCGGTTGCGCTGGTAGGCACTGAACAGCGCCTTGAACTGGCGCATGCGCTGCTGGTGATCCGGCGCCGTGATCTCGTTGGCCACGCGCGAGATCGAGGCCTCGATGTCGATGGCCGGATACAGGCCGGCGTCGGCAATGGCGCGCGACAGCACGATATGCCCGTCGAGGATGCCGCGCGCGGTATCGGCGATGGGATCGTTGGGATCGTCGCCCTCGGTGAGCACGGTGTAGAAGGCCGTGATCGAGCCGCGGCCGTCGATGCCGTTGCCGGCGCGCTCCACCAGGGCCGGCAGCTTGGCGAACACCGAGGGCGGGTAGCCGCGCGTGGTCGGCGGCTCGCCCACGGCCAGGCCGATCTCGCGCTGCGCCTGGGCGAAACGCGTCAGCGAATCCATCAGCAGCAGCACATGGCGGCCCTGGTCGCGGAAATACTCGGCGATGGCGGTGGCCAGGTAGGCGCCGCGCAGGCGCATCAGCGGCGAGCGGTCGGCCGGCGTCGCCACCACCACGGCGCGGCGCAGGCCCTCGGGCCCCAGGTTGTGGTCGAGGAAATCGCGCACCTCGCGGCCGCGCTCGCCGACCAGGCCCACGACGATGACGTCGGCCTTGGTGAAGCGGGTCATCATGCCCAGCAGGGTGGACTTGCCCACGCCGGTGCCGGCGAACAGGCCCAGGCGCTGGCCGCGTCCGACGCTGAGCAGGGAGTTGATCGTGCGCACGCCGACGTCCAGCGGCTCGCTGATCGGCGTGCGCGCCAGCGGGTTGATCGGCGTGCCCTGCAGGCGCGCGTAGGCATTGCAGTCGAGCCGGCCCTTGCCGTCCAGGGGACGGCCCTCGCCGTCGAGCACGCGGCCGAGCAGGCCCTCGCCCACCGCCACCTCGGCGGCGTGGCGGATCGGGATCACGCGGGCGTTGGGCTTCAGGCCCTGCATGTCGCCGGTGGGCATCAGGAAGGTGCGGTCGCCGGAGAAGCCCACGACCTCGGCTTCCAGGCCGGTGCCGTCGGCGTTGGCCACCCGGCAGCGCGCGCCGATCTGCACCTGGCAGCCGACCGCCTCCAGCGTCAGGCCGACGACCCGCTTGAGCGTGCCCTCCACCATCAGCGTGCGCGCATGCGCGACATGCGTGGACTGGGCCTTGAGACGGCGGTTCAGGAACTTGTTGCGCGCGGCGGCAAATTCGCTCACGGGAAGATCCGCGAATCGTCGGAGCGGCCGTTGGCCCCGAAAGCGCTATCGCGGCCAACGGCCGCTCCTGCATAGGTCACGGATTTCACTCCGCCTCCCCGATCAGGCTCTGCGCCAGGTTGGCCTGGCGCGTGTCGAGGCGCGCATCGACCTGCGCGAACTCGCTGGCCACGCGGCAATCGCCCCGCATCAGCGAGGGATCGGCGATCACGCGCAGGGAATTGACCTCGGGCGGCGCCACCAGGTGCTCCTGCAGCAGCTTGGCGTCCTCGGGGTGCGCCATCACGCGCAACTCGCGGCCGGCGCCGTCCAGCGCGCCGATGGCCTCGCGCACCACCCCGAGCACGCGCGCGGGGTCCAGTTCCAGTTCCTGCTGCACCAGCCGGCGCGCGACCTCCACGGTCATCGCCACCAGGGTGCGCTCCACTTCCTCGTCGATCTGCGCCAGCGGGCGCGCCAGGTGCGCCACCAGCTCGCGCAGGCGCGCGGCCTCGGCCCGCGCCTGCTGGACGCCGGCGGCATAGCCCTCGCCGTGGCCGCGGGCGAAGCCGTCCTGGTAGGCGGCGGCCTCCATCTCGTCGAGCTGCTGCGCAGTGTGCAGCACCACGTCCTCGGGACAGCGGCCCGGAGCGGGAAAGACCGGCGGTTCCCAGCGCAACGTGGGAGCGAGATCAGACAAAGTCTTCCCCCTTGCCGCCCAGCGAGATCGTGCCGGCGTCGGCCAGGCGGCGCGCGGCCGCCAGGATTTCCTTCTGCGCCGCCTCGACATCGGAGACGCGGGCCGGGCCCTTGGCCTCCATGTCCTCCAGCAGCATCTCGCCGGCACGCTTGGACATGTTCTTGACGAACTTGTCCTTGATGCGCGCATCGGCGCCCTTCAGCGCCATGCCCAGCGTCTCGGTGGACAGGTCGCGCAGCAGGGTCTGGATGCCACGGTCGTCGACCTCGCCGAGGTCGTCGAACACGAACATCAGGTCCTGGATGCGCTGCGACAGGTCGGCGTCGACCTCGCCGATGCGGGCAACGATGGTCTGCTCCATCGCCGAGTCCATCAGGTTGAGGATGCCGGCCGCGACCTTGAGCCCGCCGACGCTGGAGGACTTGAGGTTGTTGCCGCCGGAGAACTGCTTTTCCATGATCTCGTCCAGCTCGCGCAGCGCCGCCGGCTGGATGCCGTCGAGCCGCGCGATGCGCATCAGCACGTCGCCGCGCATGCGCTCGGGCAGCAGTTCCAGGACCTCGGCGGCCTGGTCGGGGTCCAGGTAGGCCAGCACGATCGCCACGATCTGCGGATGCTCGTTGCGCACCAGGTCGGCGACCGCGCGGGTCTCCATCCATTTCAGCGCTTCCAGGCCCTTGCTGTTGCGGCCCAGCAGGATGCGGTCGATCAGGCCCGAGGCCTTGTCCTCGCCCAGGGCGCCCACCAGCACGCGGCGCACGTAGTCGTCGGCGCCGACGCCCAGGGCGGTCTGGTTGTCCAGCTCCATGACGAAGCGGTCCATCACCTCGTTGGCGCGTTCGCGGGTGACGTTGGTCAGCGAGGCCATGGCCTGGCCGACCTTCTGCACGTCCTTGGCGCCCATGTGCTTGAGCACCTCGGCCGCCTCGGCCTCGCCGAGGGACATGAGCAGGATCGCGGCGCGCTCGGCGCCGCTGATCCCGGCTGCTGGAGTTGCTTCAGCCATCATTCCTGTCCGATCCAGTTCTTGACGACCTGCGCCACGCGCTTGGGATCCTGGCTGACCGCGCTGCGCGCGGTCTGCAGCTTCTGGTCATAGGGGTCCGGCAAGGCGGCGACGGCGGACGCCCCCGGTCCGCGGCCCAGCGCGACCGGTCCATCGGACACCACGCGCACATCGTCTGCCGCCATGCCGGGCACGGCGCCGGCGGACAGCGCGCCCGGGGCCGCGCGCGGCGCCAGCGGCGCGGCCAGCAGCTGCTTCAGCACCGGACGCAGCACGGCGAAGATCAGGACCAGCACGACCAGGGCGCCGCCGAGATGGCGCAGGCCGTCGCGCAGCTGCGGGTTCTGCCAGATCGGCAGCTCGTCGGGGGTGACGGCATCGGGCTGCACGAAGGCGGCGTTCTGCACGCTGAGGCTGTCGCCGCGCTGCTCGCTGAAGCCCACGGCCTCGCGGACCAGGGCGTTGACCTTGTCCAGCTCCGCCTTGCCGAGCGCCACCATCGTGACCTTCTTGTCGGCGCCGACGCGGGGCACGTAGTCCACCAGCACGGCCACGGAAAGGCGGCGCACGCTGCCGACCGGCTGGCGCGTATGGCTCAGCGTGCGGTCGATCTCGTAGCTGCGCGAACTCTGCTTGCTCTGCGACAGCGGCGCCTCGGCGCTGCCGCCGGCGCCGCTGAGCTGGTTCAGCGGCGGGTTGGCGGTCTGCGGCGGCGGCTGGTTGCTGGTGGCGCCGGGAATGCCGGCGGCGGGGCCGGCCGGCGCGCGCTGCTGCTCCTCGGAGGTCTGCTCGCTGCGCACCGCGGCGGAGTCGGGCTTGTAGCTCTCGCGAGCCTCCTCGGTGACCGAGAAGTCCAGGTCGGCGGTGACCTGGGCGCTGACGCGGCCGGCACCGAGCATCGGTGTCAGCAGCTGCTCGATGCGGCGCACGTAGTCGGCTTCCACGCGGCGGGCGTAGTCGAACTGCTCGGAACTCTGGCCCATCTGGCTGTCGCCCTCGCGCGTCAGCAGGCGGCCGTTCTGGTCCACCACGGTGACGGCGGAGGGCTGCAGGTTGGACACGCTGCTGGCCACCATGTGCACGATGGAGGCGACCTGGTCGGCCTCCAGCGTGCGGCCGGCATGCAGCTCCACCAGCACCGAGGCGCTGGCGGCCTCTCGGTTGCGGGCGAAGGCGGAGGCCTTGGGCAGGGCCAGGTGCACGCGCGCGGCACGCACCGGCTGCAGCGTGGCGACGCTGCGCGCCAGCTCGGTCTCCAGCGCATGCTGGTAGCGGGCGGTCTCAATGAACTGGCTGGTGCCGAAGCCCTGCTCCTGCTGGATCAGCTCGAAGCCCTGGGCGCTGCCGCGCGGCAGGCCCTGCGAGGCCAGCTTCAGGCGCGCCTCGTGGACCTGGGCTGCCGGCACCGAGACGGAGCCGGTGGCGGTATCCACCTGGAAGGGAATGCCGGCGGCGCGCAGGGACTCGCCGATCTCGGCGGCGTCCTTGTCGGCCAGGTTGCCGTAGAGCGGCGCCAGGTCCGGCTTCTGCGACCAGCTGAACACGGTGAACCCGGCCGCCACGGCGACGGCGACGCCGACCAGCATGATCAGCTGGCGCAGCGCCGGAATGTCCTTGAGGCTGCGGGCGGGAGACGGAAGGGCGAGTTCGGCCATGGCGGATCAGCCCCTTAGATGGGCATGTTCATGATGTCCTGGTAGGCACTCACCAGGCGGTTGCGGACTTCGACCATGCCCTTGAACTGCACCTGCGCCTTGGCGCCGGCCACCATCACCGAGGCGAGGTCGGCGCTGCGGTCGCCCATGGCGAAGGCGGTCTGCAGGCGCGAGCTGTCCTGCTGCGCCTGGTTGACGCTGTCCACGGCGGACTTCAGCACGGACTCGAAACCGGCCTTCTGCGCAGCCTGCGGCGCCGCCGCGACGCCGGCCGGCCGCTGGGCGGCCTGGGCCTGCATCGCGCGGATCTGCGCCAGCACGTTGTTGATTCCGATTTCGTTCATCTCGGGCTTCCGGATCGGTTTGCTGGGAGGGGTGCAACTCCTGTGCCTCGGCAGAACGCCTTTCCGGCGCCGTTTCCGGCGGGTCCGGCGTCAAGCTTCCGGCACATGGCGGCGGCCCGTCCCGGTTCAGGCGCTGAGCTGCTCGCCCTCGGCTGCCAGTTCGCGGGTCAGCCCGTACTTGCGCAGCTTCTCCACCAGCGTGGTACGGCGGGTGTTGAGCAGCTTGGCGGCATGGGCGACGACTCCCGACGACTGTTGCAGCGCCTGGCGGATCAGCGCCAGTTCGATGCCCTCGATATGGTCCTTGAGGTTGACGCCTTCGGGCGGCAGCGTGCTCAGCGCGGCGATGGCGCTGGCCGTGGACGGCGGCGGCAGCAGGCCGGCGGCGGCGAGCATCGCCTCGTGGCGATCCTCCGCCGGCTCCTCGGCCGGGGTCAGCGTCGGCTGGCCCACGCGATAGCGCTGCGGCAGCAGCTGGGCGCCGACCGTGGCGCTCGGGTGCAGCACCGCCAGGCGCTCCACCAGGTTGGACAGCTCGCGCACGTTGCCCGGCCAGTGGTAGGCGCGCAGCGCATGCACCGCGTCCGGCGCCAGGCGCACCGAACCGTGGCCGTTGCGCTCGTTGCCGGCGATCAGGTCGTCGATCAGCATCGGCAGGTCCTCGAGGCGCTCGCGCAACGGCGGCATCTCGATCGGGAAGACGTTGAGGCGATAGAACAGGTCCTCGCGGAACGTGCCCTTGACGATGGCATCCTCGAGGTTGCGGTGGGTGGCGGCGATCACGCGCACGTCGCAGCGCACGCTGCGGTTGGAACCGACGCGCTCGTAGGTGCGCTCCTGCAGGGCGCGCAGGATCTTGACCTGCATCGGCAGCGACATGTCGCCGATCTCGTCCAGGAACAACGTTCCGCCGTCGGCCATCTCGAAGCGGCCCTTGCGCGAGGTGATGGCGCCGGTGAAGGCGCCCTTCTCGTGGCCGAACAGCTCGCTTTCCAGCAGCTCGGAGGGAATGGCGCCGCAATTGACGGCGACGAAGGGCTTGTCGCGGCGCGACGAGCAGGAGTGGATGGCGCGGGCCACCACTTCCTTGCCGGTGCCGGATTCGCCGGTGACCAGCACGGTGGTGTCGAAGGCGGCGACCTGTTCGATCAGGCGGCGCGTGCGGCGGATCGCCGGCGAATTGCCGCTGGGGCCGGCCTGGCGCATCGACTGCTGGTCCAGGTCCATGCGCAGCAGGCTGGCGCGGCGCAGGAATTCATGCAGCTGCGGGTACTTCACCGGGTAGTCCAGCGACATGCAGGCGCTGGCGTCGAGGTTGTGGCGCTGCATCAGCGCCTCGCGGCGCGGCTGCAGCACCAGCAGCGGCGGGTGGTAGCGATCGCGCTTGAGCCAGTCGACGAAGGCGGCGAAGCCGCCCTCGTCGGCGGTATCGCCCACCACCACCGCCAGCCAGTCCTGCTGGCGCTGCTGCGACAGGTTCAGCTCGGCGACCGACTCCACCATCACGGGGCTGTGGTCGATGAACTGCAGGATTGCGCCGAGGGTCTGCAGGCGCGAGGCATCGGAGTCAACCACCAGGACTCTGGATTCAGACATGGGCTTCTCCACGGGAGAACTCGCGCAAGAGCTGGGCGATGTTGTGCTCATAGTCCTGCTTGTTGATGAAACCGTCGGCGCCGGACTGCGCGGCGAACTCGCGGTGCGCGGCATCGTCGTAGTGGCTGGCGATCACCACGCGCGGCGGATGGTCCTGGGCCTTGATCAGGCGCGTGGCCTGCAGGCCGCCCATGCCGGGCATGGCCAGGTCCATGATGATGAGATCGGGGCGGATCTCCTCGGCCAGGCGCACGGCGTCGTAGCCGTCGTAGCCCTCGCCGACGACCTCGACCTGGGTGCCGGCCAGCAGATGCCGCGCCAGCACGACGAAGGCCTTGTTGTCGTCGATCAGCAATGTCCTGAGAGTGGTCATGTCCTGCTCCTTGCGTCCTGTACTGCGTGTCAGCCCGCCCATCCGGCGGCTCGGTTGGTGGGGGCGCCGCGCTCCTTGGCGGGCGCGATCTTCATCGCTTCGCGATACTTGGCGACGGTACGGCGGGCCACGCGGATGCCCTGGCGGGCCAGCAGCGCGGCGATGTCGCCGTCGCACAGCGGCGCACCGCGGCCTTCGCCGTCGATGATGCGGCGGATCATGGCCTTCACCGCGGTGCCGGAGGTCTCGCCGGACAGGCCGGTGATCTGGCTCGGGAAGAAGGCCTTGAGCTCGTACACGCCCCAGGGCGTCTGCACCCACTTGTTGCTGGTGACGCGGCAGACGGTGGATTCGTGCATGGCGATGGCTTCGGCCACCTCGCGCAGCGTCAGCGGCGCCATGCCGACCTCGCCGCGCTCCAGGAAGGCCTGCTGGCGCTGGAAGATCACGCGGGCGGTGCGCAGCAGCGTCTGGTGGCGGATCTCCAGGCCGCGCACCAGCCAGCGCGCTTCCTGCAGCTGGTCGCGCAGGCCCTTGTGCGTGCCGGCCTGCGTCAGCAGGCGCTCGTACAGCTTGTTGACGCGCAGGCGCGGCAGGCGGTCGGCATTCAGCTCCACCTTCCAGGCGCCGGCCATGCCGGTGACCACCAGGTCCGGGGTCACGGCTTCGGCCGGCGCGGACAGCGCGGCGGCCGGCTTGGGATTCAGCGTGCGGATCAGGGCCACGGCCTGGCCGATCTCGGCGCGGCTCACGCCCAGCAGCTGCTGCAGTTCCTGCGTGCGGTTGGCGGCCAGCAGCTCCAGCGCGCCGGCGGCCAGGAATTCGGCGAGGTCGCGCCCCGGGGTGCGCTCCGGCAGCATGCGGATCTGCAGGCACAGGCACTCGGCGAGGTTGCGCGCGGCGAAGCCGGTGGGCTCGACGCCCTGCACCTTCTCCAGCACCTTCTCCACCTCGTCCAGGCCGGCGGCGAAGCCGGAGCCCAGGCGGGCGACGATCGCGTCCAGCGGCTGCTCCAGGTAGCCGTTGTCGTCGATCGCCTCGATGATCGCCTCGGCGATCAGGGCCTCGCGGCGGCCCTCGATGGTCAGGCGCAGCTGCTCCAGGGCGGCGATGCGGGCGTCGGTCTGGACCGCCGCGGCATGGCGCTCCTCCCAGGGGCGGTCGTCGTCGTCGGAGGGCTCGCCGCCGGACCAGCTTTCGGCGCTGCTCCAGTCGAAGTCGGCCTCGACCTTGTCGCGGGCACCGGCGTCGATGCCGGTGACCTCCTCGTGGACTTCGGCGGCGGGAGCGGCCTCCTGCGGAGCGGCAGCCTCGTCGGCGGAGGATTCGCCCTCCTCCTGCTCCAGCATCACATTGCTTTCCAGCGCCTCGCGCAGTTCCTGCTCGAGTTCCAGCGAGGACAGCTGCAGCAGCCGGATCGACTGCAGCAGCTGCGGCGTCATCGCCATGTTCTGGCTGGTCCGCAGATGCATGTTGGGCTTCATTCGTTTTCTCCTCGCCTCGTTCGCCTTGAGGCCATCTTTGGCGAGGATGGATTACGCCCGTAGCGGAACATTCCTTACGCAATGTAGGGGTTCACCCTACATACGACGGATTTCCGTCGCCTGCCGGAGGGAATCCGGGAAAGCAGCTTCTTTTCAAGTGCTTGTCTGCATTGAAGATCGCACTGCAGCAAGACGGTCCATGCCAGGGGCTGCCCCCACGCTGTCGAGAAAAACTACTGGTCGGGCAGCGTCCTTCGCCGTCCGGAACGGCCAGGGCGGGGCCGGCCCGGCGCCGGAAGAACGTCGCGCCGGCCGGCCGCGACGGGGGCCGTGCCGCACGAACGGCCCTGGGAAACCGCTGGAACTCCCGCGCCCAAGCCAAGGCGCTCAGGGCAAAAACTACCACTGCGGGGGGGCGACCCGATCATTACCATTCCGTGACAAGCCGCCGCGATGTACGGCAGGCCGGCGCGGCGATCCCGCCGCCGCCAGGAAAAACGGTGCAGCCCCTCTCGCTGCCACCCCTGAGGAGAGTCATGGTGTCCACGTTCATTCCCGACGGCATCGGCCGTCTCGCGATCGCGTTCCTGCTGGCCGGCCTGGCCGCCTGCCACAGCAGTTCCTCCGTCGCCCCGGGCCGCCAGAACGGCCAGCCCGAGCCGATTCCCGAGGAGAAACCCTCCATCGACAGCCAGCTCGGCCTGGACCTGCTGCCCGGTACCTGCGACCCGCTGGATCCGAACTACTGCACCTTCCCCTGGCCCAACGATTTCTTCACGGTGGAGGACGGCAGCACCGACACCGGCCGACGCGTGAACCTGCAGCTGGCCGCGATGCCGCGCAACCTGATCGGCAAGCCGATCACGCCCACCGACTGGAACCGCAACGACGGCTTCTCGCCGGGCAATGCGATCCTCACGCGCGTGCCGGGCCTGGACCTGGCCAAGACCGGCGCGGTGCCCATCACCGACGTCAGTGACAGCTTCCGCGCCGACCAGCCGATCGTGGTGATCGATGCCGACACGCTGGAGCGCCACCTGATCTGGGCGGAGCTGGATGCCAACCTCACCAAGGCCAGCCTCTGCGACCTGCCGGACCCGCTGGCGGTGGTCACCGGCCTGCTGGAACAGGACCAGCTCACCAGCCTGCTGCACGCGGTGGAGTCGGTCTGCGACATGCTGCCGCTGCCGGAGAACCCGCTGGCCGATCCGGGCCCCGCGGTGATCGTGCGCCCGGCCAAGAACTTCGAGGAAGGCCATCGCTACATCGTGGCGATGCGCAACCTGAAGGATGCCGAGGGCGGCATCATCGAGGCCTCGCCGGCCTTCCGCATCTTCCGCGACAACCATGTCAGCGAACGCGACTCGATCAACGGCCGCCGCGCGCACATGGAAGAACTGTTCGCCAAGCTGGGCAAGGCCGGCATCAAGCGTTCCGAGCTGTACCTGGCCTGGGACTTCACCGTGGCCAGCGAACGCAACCTCAGCGAACGCGCGCTGAAGATCCGCGACACCGCCTTCGCCGACCTGGGGACTGCCGCGCCGCCGTTCACCGTCGACGAGGTCACCGACTTCACGGTGGAGGAGAACGCCACCATCGCGCGCCAGGTCAAGGGCAGCGTGACCGTTCCCAAGTTCCTCACCGGCTCGGGCGCGCCGGGTTCGCGCTTCAACACCGCCGGCAGCCCCGACGGCCTGCCGGTGCAGGACGGCACGATGACCGCCACCTACACCTGCCGCATCCCGCGCGTGGCCTTCGGCAACGCCGCCAACGCCGCGGAGGCCACCACGGTCAACACCGTGCGGCCCTCGCTCTATGGCCATGGCCTGCTCGGCAGCCAGGGCGAGGTCGGCGGCGGCCACATCGGCGACACCGCGCAGAACCAGCGCCTGATGTTCTGCGCCGCGGACTGGATCGGCATGTCCGAGGGCGATGTGCTCAACGTGCTGACGCTGCTGCTCGACATGAGCAACTTCACCACCCTGGCCGACCGCGGCCAGCAGGGCTTCCTGAACTTCATGTTCATCGGCCGTGCGCTGATCAACGAGCAGGGCTTCTGCAGCAACGCCGCCTTCCGCGTCGGCGACCAGTGCGTGATCGACCGCCGCGAACTGTTCTACGACGGCAACTCCCAGGGCGGCATCATGGGCGGCTCCCTGGTGGCGCTGTCGCCGGACATCCGCGCCGGCGTGCTCGGCGTGCCGGGCATGAACTACTCCACCCTGCTGCAGCGCAGCGTCGATTTCGACACCTACGCCGCGTTCTTCTACACCGCCTACCCGGCTTCCCTGGACCAGGCCTTCACGCTGGCGCTGATCCAGATGCTCTGGGACCGCTCGGAGATGAACGGCTATGTCCAGCACCTGCGCGCCGACGATCCGCTGCCCAACACGCCGCGCAAGCGCGTACTGCTGCACCCGGCCTTCGGCGACCACCAGGTATCGATGACCACTGCCGAGGTCGCCGCCCGCACCATCGGCGCCAAGGTCCACTGCCCGGCCGTGGTCGGCGGCTCCCGCGCCCAGCGCGGCCCCGCCGTGTTCCCCGGCGTGCACCCGCTGGTGGAGATGGAGCCGGCCCCGCTGGGCATCCACCGCCGCCATCACGACGACGAGCCCTACTATGGCATCCCCTGCATGAGCTATCCGCACAACGGCTCGGCGCTGGTGGTCTGGGACAGCGGCCCGCTGCTGAAGATGGACGGAACCTCGAACCCGGACGGCGTGGCCACGCCGCCGATCGACAACCGCCCGCCGCGCCCGGAGCTGGGCTACGGCGCCGACCCGCACAGCTTCCCGCGCAAGGACCCGCAGGCACAGCGCCAGAAGGGCGAGTTCCTGAAGTCCAACGGCCGCGTGATCAACGTCTGCGGCAACGAGCCCTGCGCCGTACGCGGCTTCGATCCATCGCCGTGAGGCTCCGCTGAAACGAAAAAAGCCCGCCTTCCTGGCGGGCTTTTTCCTGGGCGGCCGCTTACTTCTTGGGATCGCCGAAGCCGTAGGGTGCCGGGAACGGCGTGACCTTGCCGCCTTCGCCGAGGATGCGCGCCGTGCCCTGCTTGTTGACCTCGTCGATGCGGATCACCGCATGCACCGGCACGTAGAAGCGCTCGACGTTCTCGAATTCGGTCTTGAGCTTCTCCTCGCCGGGGTCCACGACGATGCTGCTGCGCTCGCCGAACACCAGCTTTCCGATCTCCACGAAGCCCAGCATGGCGCCATGGCTGACTTCGCGCGCATAGACCTCGTAGACCTGGTCGCGGCTGGTGAACTGGATGCGGTAGAGGCGGGATTTGGTGGCCATGGGTTTGCGGCGGCGAGATTGCGTGGAGTTTAGCGGATGAGCTTGGCTGAACGGTTCGCCCTTCGATCCTTCGACAAGCCCGGGACTTCACGGCGAACGGTTGGGTTAGCACCCTTGCCTTGTACAGTAACCCTCTCCCCCACCCCTCTCCCGCAAGCGGGCGAGGGGATGTGGATCATCTTTTATCTTCCGAGGGCTTTTGCGCTGTATGAGCGCAGCGAATGCCCTTGACGTTCCGGGTTCCCTTCCAGCAGCGCCTGCCTGGGGGCCGGGTGCAGGGTCGAGCCGGACAGGAAGTCCGGCCGAGGACCCTCAGGCCAGGGACGGCCTGTGGGTCCGACCCGTCGCACTCGTCCCCCAGGCAGGTTGCCCCGCTTCAGCGGGGCCGCGGATGGAGGGGGTCTTTTCTTTTTGGTTACTTTTTCTTTGGACAAGTGTTCAGACCGGACACATCCTTTACAGGTGTGCCAGGACATGGTTTACACATTACGCTTTGCGCAGGTCGATGTGCGCGAAGCGGTGATGGCAGAAGTAAAGATCGTATCGGCCCTGT
>NZ_PSNW01000010.1 GCF_002930645.1 Solimonas fluminis
ATCGAGCACCGGGGCGTGCGCATGATCGGCGTGGAGGCCGGCGGCCACGGCGTGCAGACGCCGGACCACGCGGCGCCGCTCAATGCCGGCAAGGCCGGCGTGCTGCACGGCAACCGCACCTACATCATGGCCGACGAGAACGGGCAGATCCTGCCGACGCACTCGATCTCGGCCGGCCTGGACTACCCGGGCGTGGGCCCGGAGCATGCCTGGCTGAAGGATCTCGGCCGCGTCGAGTACGCGGCGATCAACGACGACGAGGCGCTGGCCGCGTTCCACNTATGAGCCGCATCAAGGAAACCCTGGAGCGCATCCGCAGCCAGGGCCGCAAGGCGCTGATCCCGTACATCACCGCCGGCGATCCGCAGCCGGACGCCACGCTGGGCCTGATGCATGCGCTGGTCAAGGCCGGTGCCGACGTGATCGAACTGGGCGTGCCCTTCTCCGACCCGATGGCGGACGGCCCGGTGATCCAGCTGGCCTGCGAGCGTGCGCTGAAGCACGGCACCGGCCTGTGGGACATCATCGACATGGTGGCGGAGTTCCGGAAGACCGACAGCGCCACCCCGGTGGTGCTGATGGGCTACCTCAACCCCATCGAGATGCGCGGCGTGGCCGCCTTTGCCGAGCGCGCGGCACGCGCGGGCGTGGACGGCGTGCTGATCGTGGACCTGGCGGTGGAGGAGGCGGACGGCTACGTGCCTGCGCTACGCTCGCAGGGTCTGGATTGCATCTTCCTGCTGGCGCCGACCAGCCCGGCGGAGCGCATCCAGGCCGTGGCCCGCCAGGCCAGTGGCTACCTTTACTACGTTTCGCTCAAGGGCGTGACCGGTGCGGCCAGCCTCGACGTGGCCAGCGTGGCAGAAAAATTGCAGGAAATCCGGCGGTTTACGAAACTTCCGCTGGCGGTGGGATTCGGAATCCGCGACGCCGCTTCGGCGCGCGCGGTAGGGGCGGTGGCCGATGCCGTGGTCGTAGGCAGCGCACTGGTCGCCGAAATCGAGAAGCATCAGAATGAGCCTTCAACGCTGCCGGGACGGCTGGCCGACAAGCTGGCGCCGCTGCGCGAGGCTCTAGACAAAGGGAATTGAGTAGCCGATGAGCTGGCTCGACAAGATTTCAGGATCCAAGCTGCTGACCAACGGGCGCCGCAGCAAGAGCGTCCCGGAGGGGCTCTGGACCAAGTGCGAGAGCTGCCAGTCCGTGCTGTACCGGGCGGAACTGGAGCGGACCCTGGAGGTGTGTCCCAAGTGCGGCACGCACCGTCCGATCGATGCGCGCGAGCGCCTCAACCATTTCCTGGACCCGGAACCGCGTTTCGAGATCGCCGCCAACGTGATCCCGACCGATCCGCTGAAGTTCAAGGACAGCCGCAAGTACACCGAGCGCATCAAGGAAGCGCAGGCCGAGACCCAGGAGAAGGATGCGCTGGTGGTGATGCGCGGCCAGCTCATGGGCCTGCCGGTGGTGACGGCGTCCTTCGAGTTCAGCTTCATGGGCGGCTCCATGGGCAGCGTGGTGGGCGAGAAGTTCGTGCAGGGCGTGGACGCGGCGCTGGAGTACGGCACGCCGATGATCTGCTTCGCCGCCACCGGTGGCGCGCGCATGCAGGAGTCGCTGTTCTCGCTGATGCAGATGGCCAAGACCTCGGCGGCGCTGGCGCGCCTGTCGGAGCGCGGCCTGCCGTTCATCTCCGTGCTGACGCACCCGACCATGGGCGGCGTGTCGGCGAGCCTGGCGATGCTGGGCGACATCAACATCGCCGAGCCGCGCGCGCTGATCGGCTTCGCCGGGCCGCGCGTGATCGAGCAGACCGTGCGCCAGAAGCTTCCCGAGGGCTTCCAGCGCGCCGAGTTCCTGCTGGAGAAAGGCGCGATCGACATGATCATCGACCGCCGCGAGATGCGCGAGAAGCTCTATCGCATCCTGTCGATGCTGACGCATTTCACGCCCACGGTCGTGGAGCAGCCGAACTGAGCCCTGCCTCTGCCATTCCGACCGCGGCGTGGACGCTCGCGGACTGGCTGGCCTGGCAGGAGCAGCTGCACCCGAAGAGCATCGAACTGGGGCTGGAGCGCGTGCGCAGCGTCGCGCTGCGCCTGGGCCTGCTGCCGGCGCGGGCGGTCACGCTGACCATCGCGGGGACCAACGGCAAGGGCTCCAGCTCCACGCTGGCCGCGGCGATCTGCCGCGAGGCCGGCTACCGCACCGGGCTCTATACCTCGCCGCACCTGCAGCGCTACAACGAGCGCGTGATGATCGACGGCGTGCCGGCATCGGACGCGCAGCTGTGCCGCGCCTTCGCGGCGATCGAGCAAGCGCGCGCGGCGACGCCGCTGACCTATTTCGAGTTCGGCACCCTGGCGGCGCTGTGGCTGTTCCGCGAAGCGGACGTGCAGGTGCAGGTGCTGGAGGTGGGGCTCGGCGGCCGCCTGGACGCGGTCAACATCGTCGATCCCGATGCCGCGCTGATCACCAACATCGGCCTGGATCATACCGACTGGCTGGGTGCGGACCGCGAGAGCATCGGCCGCGAGAAGGCGGGCATCCTGCGCCCGGGCCGGCCGGCGGTGTTGGTGGAGCGGCATCCGCCGGAGTCGGTGCTGCAGATCGCGCAGGACCTGGGAGTGCCGCTGCTGCGGCTGGGCCGCGACTACGACTTCGCGCCTCGTGACGGCGCTTGGCGCTGGCGGGGACCTGCCGGCGCCCTCGATGACCTGCCGCCGCCGGCCCTGCCGGGCGCCATGCAGCTGCAGAACGCCAGCGGCGTGCTGGCCCTGCTGGAGACGCTGCGCGAGCGGCTGCCGGTGGCGCCTGCGGCCGTCGCGGCGGCGTTGCGCGCGCTGCGGCTGCCGGGACGCCTGCAGCGCCTGGGTGCCTGCCTGCTGGATGTCGGCCACAATGCCGAGGCCGCGGAGGTGCTCGCCGAGCACCTGCAGAGCCTGCGCCCGCGCGGGCGTGTGCTGCTGGTGCTGGGCATGCTGGCGGACAAGCCGGTCGAGGCCTTCGCGCGGCTGCTGCAGCCGCAGGTTTCGCGCGCCTTCCTCGGTGGCCTGCCCGGGCCTCGCGGGCTGGACGCCCATGCCCTGCAGGCGCGGCTGCGCAGCCTGGGCATGGACACCGAGGCCTGCCGCGATATCCCGGAAGCGCTGCGGCGCGCGCTGGCGCAGGCGGCGCCCGAGGACCTGGTGGTGGTGACCGGATCGTTTATTACCGTGGCTGCGGCCCTGGATGTACTGCATGAATGAGCAACTCAAGAATCGCCTGATCGGTGCCCTGGTCTTGCTGGCCGTGGCGCTGCTGATGGCCTTCCTGCTGCCCAAGCCGGGCCAGGTCGAGCGCGACGATGGGGTGCGCCGGGTCACCATCGACCTGGACGGCGGCGAGCCGAAGCCGGTGGCGGAGGGCGACCGCACGATGCCGCCGGCGATCGCCGCGCCGGAGCCGGCCACCCTGTCCGGCGAGCCCGACCCTGTGGTGGAGGGCGAGCCGGAGATCGACGAGCCGGCCCCGGCGGACGCCGAGGGCGACAGCCGCATGGCGGCGGCACCGGTGGCGATCCGTCCCTCCGAGACGCTGGCGCAATCCTCCACCAGCCGCGTGTTGCCGGCGCCGGTGGGCAAGGCGCCGCCGGTGCAACTCAAGCAGGACAACAGCATGGAAGGCCTGACGGCCCCCGGCGCTACCACGCCGCCGCCTCCCGCCAAGCCCGAGGTTCCGCCGCCGGCCCGTCCCGAGATCGCGGCCCGGCCCAGGCTGGAGCCGCCGGCACCGCGCGCCCAGGCCGAAGTGACCAAGCCAGTGGCCCCGGCCAAGCCCGAGCCCGCTGCCGCGCCGCCGCCGCCGAAGCCGGAGGTTGCCGTGGCCAAGCCGGCTCCCGCGCCGGCGGCGAAGGCGGAGCCCGCCCGGCCCGAACCCGCCAAGCCGGCCGGCAAGGAGCGCTGGAGCGTGCAGGTGGGCAGCTACGCGGCGCTCGAGAATGCGCGGACCGCGGAGGGCAAGCTGAAGGCGGCCGGCCTGCCGACCCAGTTCGGCCCGGTGGATACCGCCAAGGGCGTGCTCTACCGCGTGCGCGTGGGGCCGCTGTCCGACGAGGCGGCGGCGCAGGCCGCCAAGGCCAAGGCGGTGCAGCTGGGTTTTGCCCAGGCCACGGTGCGCAAGGACTGACGCGGGCACTGAGCAGCCGTACGGCGCGCGAGGGTAGCGGCGGGATGTTAAAATCCCGTTCTACCTACTGGGCAGGCCGCATGATCTGGGTTGACTACTGCATTCTTGCCGTCTTCATCCTCTCGGTCGCCATCGGCCTGCTGCGCGGATTCACCCGCGAAATCCTCGGTCTTGCCACCTGGCTCTTCGCCCTCCTGCTGGCCTGGCTGCTCGGCCATACCCTGGCCGACGCCCTGGCGGGCAAAATCGCCAATCCCGCGCTGCGCCTGGGCTGCGCCTACCTGCTGCTGTTCCTGGGCGGCCTGCTGGTGGGAGCGCTGGTCACGCATTTCGTCTCGGAGGCGGTCAAGGACAGCTTCCTGAGCCTGCCCAACCGCATGGTGGGCGGCGGCTACGGCCTGGCGCGCGCCGTGGTGCTGACCGCCGGCTTCGTGCTGCTGGCCGGCCAGATGGGCGCCAAGGCGGAACCCTGGTGGCAGCAATCGCTGCTGATCGACAAATTCGAGTGGCTGGCCGACGGGCTGGGCACACTGGTCCCGGAACGCTGGCTTGAAGTCCTGCGTCCCGCCCCCAATTCTTCTCTTCAGACTCAGCAAGGCTAACCATGTGCGGAATTGCCGGTATCGTCACCCAGGGCGCCGGGGTCAACTCGGAACTGTTCGACGCCCTGACCATGCTGCAGCATCGCGGGCAGGATGCGGCAGGCATGATCACCAATGACGGCGATCGCCTGTACCTGCGCAAGGAGAACGGCCTGGTGCGCGACGTCTTCGCCAAGGACGAGCACATGGTCATGCTGCGGGGGAACATGGGCGTGGCGCATGTTCGCTATCCCACCGCGGGCTGCTCCACCTCGGCCGAGGCGCAGCCCTTCTACACCAACACGCCCTTCGGCATCTCGCTGTCGCACAACGGCAACCTGACCAACGCCGAGGAGCTGAAGCAGGAGCTGTTCCTGCAGGACCGCCGCCACCTCAACACCGAGTCCGACTCCGAGGTGCTGCTCAATGTCTTCGCGCACGAGCTGATGCAGCGCGGCGCGCTGCGCCTGTCGCCGGACGACGTCTTCGCCGCCGTGTCCGGCGTGCACCAGCGCTGCCGCGGCGCCTATGCCTGCGTGGCGATGATCACCGGCTTCGGCGTGGTCGGCTTCCGCGATCCCTTCGGCATCCGCCCGGCGGTCTATGGCCGCCGCCTGGGCCCCAACGGCGTGGACTACCTGATCGCCTCCGAGTCGGTGGCGCTGGACGCGCTGGGCTTCGAGATCATCGGCGACATCGCTCCGGGCGAAGCCGTGCTGATCACGCTCGACGGCAAGCTGCACAAGCGCCAGTGCGCCGCCAACCCGACCTATTCGCCCTGCCTGTTCGAGTACGTGTACCTTGCGCGCCCGGACTCGGTGATGGACAACATCTACGTCTACAAGGCGCGCCTGCGCATGGGCGTGAAGCTGGCCGAGAAGATCCTGCGCGAGTGGCCGGACCATGACATCGACGTGGTGATCCCGATCCCGGACACCAGCCGCGTCGCCGGCGCCGAACTGGCGGCGCGCCTGGGCGTGCCCTACCGCGAGGGCTTCATCAAGAACCGCTACATCGGCCGCACCTTCATCATGCCGGGCCAGGCCCAGCGCAAGAAATCGGTGCGCCAGAAGCTGAACCCGATCGACCTGGAGTTCAAGGGCAAGAACGTGCTGCTGGTGGATGACTCCATCGTACGCGGCACCACCTCCAAGGAGATCATCCAGATGGCCCGCGAGGCCGGCGCGATGAAGGTCTACTTCGCCTCCGCCTCGCCGCCGGTGCGCTATCCGAACGTCTACGGCATCGACATGCCGACGGCCTCGGAGCTGGTGGCCCATGGCCATACGGTGGAGGAGCTGCAGCGCATGCTGGGCGCCGACCGCCTGATCTACCAGGACCTGAACGACCTGATCGAGGCCGTGCGCGCCGGAAATCCGCGCATCACGCGCTTCGACACCTCGGTGTTCACCGGCGAGTACATCACGCAGGACATCACCACCGAGTATCTCAACCAGCTGGAGCTGTTCCGCTCCGATGCGGCCAAGGCGGCGCGCAAGCGCGCTTCGTCCACCGTGATCGAGATCCAGAACGCTTGAGTTGTCGGGCGGTTCGCCTTAAAGTCCGCCCCGCGCCCTTTTGATCCCAGCTTGCAGGCGCGGGCTTTCCCCCGGGAAGGTCCAATAAATATCGCTAAACGGGGCTGGAAGCCCGTTTGGTTTTGACCGACGGGCTTTTTCATTGCCCGCAGGAGTGCAGGGCAGTGACCGACACGACCGAGCCGTACTTCGACCCCGAGTGGGGCTACGCCACCCTGGGCATCCGGGCCGCCGAGCCGCGCACGGAGAACATGGAGCATTCCGCTTCGGTCTCGCTGACCTCCTCCCATGTGTACCGCAGCGCCGCCGAGGCGGCCGCGGTGTTCAGCGGCCAGCAGCCCGGCTACATCTATGCCCGCTTCTCCAACCCCACGGTAGAAGCCTTCGAGCGCCGCCTGGCGGCGATGGAGGGGGGCGAGGCCTGCATCGCCACCGCCAGCGGCATGGTGGCGATCCAGACCCTGTGCCTGGCCCTGCTCAAGGCCGGGGACCACATCCTGGCCTCGCGCGGGCTGTTCGGCGCCAGCATCAACCTGTTCAACAACATCCTGTCCCGCTTCGGCCTGGAGACGACCTATGTCGATCCCACCGACCCGGCGGCCTGGAAGGCGGCGGTCAGGCCCAACACGAAGCTGTTCTTCGTGGAGACGCCGTCCAATCCGCTGATGGAGCTGGCCGACATCCGTGCGCTGGCGGACATCGCCCATGCGCACGGCGCACTGCTGGCCGTGGACAACTGCTTCCTGACGCCGGTGCTGAGCCAGCCGCTGAAGCTGGGCGCCGACTTCGTGATCCACTCCGGCACCAAGTACATCGACGGCCAGGGCCGCTGTATCGGCGGCGCCATCGTCGGCGACGCCCAGCGCGTCGGCAAGGACATCTACAGCTACATGAGGACGGCCGGCCCCTGCCTGTCGCCGTTCAACGCCTGGGTGTTCCTGAAGGGCCTGGAGACGCTGGCGCTGCGCGTGCGGGCCCACAGCGACAGCGCGCTGAAGCTGGCGCAGTGGCTCAAGGCACAACCGCGCGTGAAGCGGGTGTTCTACCCGGGCCTGCCGGAGCATCCCCAGCACGAGCTGGCCAGGCGCCAGCTCGCATCGCCTGGCCGCGGCGCCAGTGCCGCGGTGGGCTTCGGCGGCATCGTGTCCTTCGAGGTGGAAGGCGGCCGCGAAGCGGCCTGGAAGCTGGTGGACAGCACCCGGATGCTGTCGATCACCGCCAACCTGGGCGACACGCGCAGCACCATCACGCACCCGGCCACCACCACGCATGCCCGCGTCACGCCGGAGGCCCGCGAGCAGGCCGGCATCACCGAGAGCCTGCTGCGCATCTCGGTGGGGCTGGAGGACATCGAGGACATCATCCGCGACCTGGAACGCGGGCTGGCCTAGGGCCCGCCGACGCCGTGGACGCCTTCGCCGCGATCCATGCCGCGCTGGCGGAGCCCGATCCGCCGGCCAAGTGCGAGCGGGTCGCGGCGCTGGCGTTGCCGCCGGGCGATTTCCCGGTGCCGGCCATGGCCGAGGACGGCATTGGCGTGCCCGGCCGCCCGCAGCGCCCGGTGCTGATCCATCCGCGTGACGTGCCGCACCGCGGTCTCGGCAGCGTGGCCGGGCGCGCGGCGCTGCTGCATGCGGTGGCCCATATCGAGTTCAACGCGATCAACCTGGCGCTGGATGCCTGCTGGCGCTTCCGCGGCATGCCGGCCGGCTACTACCGCGACTGGCTCAGCGTGGCGCAGGACGAGGCCCGGCATTTCACGATGCTGTCCGGGCGCCTGGCGCAACTCGGCACCGCCTACGGCGACCTGCCGGCGCACAATGGGCTGTGGGAGGCCGCCGAGAAGACCGCGGACGATCCCCTGCTGCGCATGGCCCTGGTGCCGCGCGTGCTGGAGGCCCGCGGGCTGGACGTGACGCCGGGAATGATCCAGCGGCTCACGGAGGCCGGCGATGCCGGGACCGTCGCGATCCTGCGCGTGATCCTCGACGAGGAGGTGCGTCACGTGGCGATCGGCACGCGCTGGTTCGAGCATCTCTGCGCGCAGCGCGGCCTGGAGCCGAAGCCGACATTCGCGCGCCTGCTCGCCGAGCATCGCGTGCGCGTGGCGCCGCCGCTGAACCGCGAGGCCCGCCGGCTGGCCGGCTTCGGCGATGCGGAGATGGACGCGCTGCTGGCGGCTCCGCGCTGAGCGGTGCCGGCGCTCAGTGCGCCATCTGGGAGGTCTTGAGTCCGCTGAACTTCGGTGGCGGCAGTTCCTTGTCCGCCGGCACCTGCGCCTCGAAGGTATGCGCCGCCGCCATGTGCCAGAAGTACTGGTACACCGGGTGGCTGGCGCGGCTCTCCAGCAGGTCGCCGGGGTTGAGCCAGGTGATCAGGTTGGAGACAAGGCGCACGTCGTTGGCCGAGACGCGCCGCACGATGTGCCGCGGCTGCAGTTCCGCCGGGTGCTGCAGGCCGGCCGCGCCCACCAGCTCGCCCAGCGCATGCAGCGTGTGGTGGTGGAACTGGTGCACGCGCACGGCCTTGTCGGCCGGCACCAGGGCGCGCTGGCGCAGCTTGTCCTGGGTGGTGACGCCGGTGGGGCAGTGGCCGGTATGGCAGGTCTGCGCCTGCAGGCAGCCCAGCGCGAACATGAAGCCGCGCCCGCTGTTGCACCAGTCCGCGCCCAGAGCCATGTAGCGCGCCATGTCGAAGGCCGAGATGATCTTGCCGCTGGCGCCGATGCTGACGCGGTCCTTCAGGTTCAGGCCCACCAGGGTGTTGCGCACCAGCAGCAGGGCTTCCTGCAGCGGCGTGCCGACGTGGTCGGTGAACTCCACCGGTGCGGCACCGGTGCCGCCTTCGCCGCCGTCCACCACGATGAAGTCCGGCGTGATGTCCGTCTCCAGCATGGCCTTGCAGATGGCGAAGAATTCCCAGGGGTGTCCCAGCGCGAACTTGAAGCCGACCGGCTTGCCGCCGGACAGTTCGCGCAGCCTTGCGATGAACTGCAGCAGCTCGATCGGCGTGGTGAAGGCGGCGTGCCGCGGCGGCGAGATGCAGTCCTTGCCTATGGGGACGCCGCGGGCCTCGGCGATCTCCGGCGTCACCTTGGCGCCCGGCAGCACGCCGCCATGGCCCGGCTTGGCACCCTGCGACAGCTTGATCTCGATCATCTTGACCTGGGGATCGGCCGCGTTGCGCGCGAAGGCCTCCGGGTCGAAACGGCCCTGCTCGTCGCGGCAGCCGAAGTAGCCGCTGCCGATCTCCCAGATCAGGTCGCCGCCGTGCTCGCGGTGATAGCGGCTGATCGAGCCTTCGCCGGTATCGTGGGCGAAGCCGCCGAGCCGCGCACCCTTGTTGAGGGCGAGGATGGCGTTGGCGGACAGCGCGCCGAAGCTCATCGCCGAGATGTTGAACACCGAGGCGCTGTAGGGCTGGGCGCAGGTCCTGGCCCCGATCATCACGCGGAAGTCGTTGTCGGCGATGCGCAGCGGCAGCATGGAGTGGTTGATCCACTCGTAGTCGTCGGCATAGACGTTGTGCTGGGTGCCGAAGGGCCGCAGGTCGATCTGGCTCTTGGCGCGCTGGTAGACCAGCGAACGCTGCGCGCGGGAGAAGGGGATGGGGTCGGTGTCCGACTCCAGGAAGTACTGGCGGATCTCCGGACGGATGAATTCGAGGAAGAAGCGCAGGTGCGCCAGGATCGGGTAGTTGCGTCGGATCGACTGCTTGCTCTGCGCCAGGTCCCAGATGCCGACGAAGGCCAGGAATCCCGCCACCGCGGTGACCAGCCACCAGCCGGGCTGGACGAAGCCGGCGGCGAAGCTCAGCAGGGTCAGCAGGCAGGCCGCGGCGAATGCAGCGAAGCGCGGCGGCAGAAAGGATGGCCAGAGCGTCATCGTTACCCCTCTCGGCGAGCCGCGGTCCGCGGTCCGGTGACCCAGTATAAGGGCTTGCCCGGGCTCAGACCGTGAGCCGGTATAGGCCTTCCTGCGTCACCGCGAGGTATTCCATGCGCTCGGGCCGCCAGTCGGCCAGCACAATGCGCTGCATGCCCCCGGACAGGTCGTGCTGGGCCGGGCGGTGGGTGTGGCCGTGGATCAGGCGGCGGGCGCCGGAGAGCCGGAAGAAGGCTTCCACCGCGGCCGCGTTGACGTCCATGATGTCCTCGGGCTTGTAGCGCTTGCCGCTGTTGCTGCGGCGGCGCACGCGCTGGGCGATGCGCTCGCGCCAGGCGCGGGGCAGGGCGCGGAAGATGCCCTGGGCGGTGCGGTTGTGGGCGAAGCGGCGCCAGCGCTGGTAGCCCAGATCGTCGGTGCAGAGCAGGTCGCCATGCGAAAGCACGGTGATGCCGCCGTAGAGATCGATGACGGCGGGGTCGCGCAGCAACTCCACGCCGGCCAGGGCGCAGAAGTCCTCGCCGACCAGGAAGTCGCGGTTGCCGCGCTGGAAGTACAGCTTCACGCCTTGCTGGGAGAGCGCGGCGAGCAGGGCCACCTCGGCGGCGTACTCCTGCATGCCGAGGTCGTCGCCGATCCAGTATTCGAAGAGGTCCCCGAGGATGTAGACCGCCTCGGCATGGCGGGCGGGTCCTTCGAGGAAGCGCCGGAAGCCCTCGCGGAAGGGCGAGGGCCCCGGCGGCAGGTGCAGGTCGGACAGGAACAGCGTGCGCGGAGTCACGCGGACCGGACCTGCGGTGCAGACCTTACTTGGCCTCGATGATCGTGACCTTGCGGATCACGATCGGCGTCACCGGCACGTCGCGGCCGAACGGCGGCAGGTTGCCGGTGCGGGTGGCGGCGATCTTGTCGACCACGTCCAGGCCTTCGGTCACCTTGCCGAACACGGCATAGCCCCAGCCGTCCTGGCCCGGGTAGTTCAGGAAGTCGTTGTTGCCGTGGTTGATGAAGAACTGAGAGGTGGCCGAGTTGGGCACCGAGGTGCGGGCCATGGCGATGGTGCCGCGGTCGTTCTTCAGGCCGTTCTTGGCTTCGTTGTCGATCGGCGCGCGGGTCTTGCGCTGGTCGTTCTTCTCGTCGTAGCCGCCGCCCTGGATCATGAAGCCGCTGATGACGCGGTGGAACACCAGGCCGTCGTAGTGACCGTCCTTGGCGTACTGGACGAAGTTGGCGACCGACTTCGGCGCCTTGGCGGAATCAAGCTCCAGCTTGATGTTGCCTTCGGTGGTTTCCATCAGCACCTGCACGGGTGCGGCATTTGCAATCGACATAGTGAGTCCCAGGGCTAGAGAGAGCAGCAATTGTTTCATGTTTTGTCCTTCAACGAGTTCTACGCCGCCGGACGAAGGGCGGCAGCCTCCACCTCCGCCAGGGCGGCGCGGATGACGTCCGCGCCGGCACCGGGCCGGGTGGCATTCTGCGAGATCACGCGGCGGAATGCTCGTCCGCCGGGCTGGCCGCGGAACAGGCCCAGGATGTGCCGGCTGATGTGGTTCAGCTGAGCGCCGGCCGCCAGTTCGCGGTCCACGTAGTCCAGCAGCGCTTCGATCACGGCCGGGCGGGTCAGTTCCACCGCAGCCTCGCCGTAGATGCGCGAGTCCACCCCGGTCATCAGGTAGGGGTTCTCGTAGACCTCGCGGCCGAGCATGACGCCGTCGAGTTCCTGCATCTGCTCGACGCAGGCATCCAGGGTCTTGAGGCCGCCATTGAGCACGATGGTGAGCTGCGGGAACTCGCGCTTGAGGCGATGCACCACCTCGTACTGCAGCGGCGGGATCTCGCGGTTCTCCTTGGGCGAGAGGCCCTTCAGCCAGGCCTTGCGGGCGTGGACGATGAAGATCGTGCAGCCGGCGGCGGCGACGGTCTCGATGAAGTCCTTCAGGAAGACGTAGTCCTCGGATTCGTCCACGCCGATGCGGGTCTTGACCGTGACCGGCAGGTGGGTGGCGCGGCGCATGGCGGCCACCGCTTCGGCGACGCGCGCCGGCTCCTTCATCAGGCAGGCGCCGAAGCGGCCCTCCTGCACGCGGTCGGAGGGGCAGCCGCAGTTGAGGTTGATCTCGTCGTAGCCGTAGGCCGTGCCGATCTCGGCGCAGCGGGCCAGGTCGTCCGGCTCGGAGCCGCCGAGCTGCAGGGCCACGGGATGCTCGGCCGGGTGGAAGCGCAGGAAGCGCTCGCGGTCGCCGTGGATGATGGCGCCGGTGGTGACCATCTCGGTGTACAGCCAGGCACGGCGCGACATCAGGCGCAGGAAGAACCGGCAATGCCGGTCGGTCCAGTCCATCATCGGAGCAACGCAGAATTTACGTTCTATTTCAGTCACTTGAAGAATTATCTTCAAGCCGGTGCCGAGACGGCGCCAGCAAGGCGGGCATTTTAAGCCTGCCGGGCCGGTCCGGACACCGCGCGGGCACAGAAATCGACGATGGCCTCGATCAGCTTCTCGTCCTTGCTGCGCGGCGTGGTGGGGGCTACCGGCCGCACCAGGGCCTCGGTGAAGGCGCCGACGATGCAGGCGGCGCTGACGTCCACCGACTGCCGGGGAAACTCGCCGGTGGAGATGCCCTGGCGCAGCACGGTCTTGAAGACGTCGCTGAACTCCTGGCGGCAGAGGATACGGGCGGCCTCGACCTCGGGATCGGTGGGTTCGGCGATGAAGGCGTAGGCGAGATAGGGGCCTTCCAGAGCGCGGCGGGCAAAGGAGTCCACGGCGGCCCGCAGGCGCTGGTCCGCGGTGCCGGGCCGGCCGATGATCTCGCGCAGGATGTCGCACTCGCGCCGCACGGCCTCGGTCAGCACCTCGACGAACAGCTCCGCCTTGGAGGGGAAGTAGCGGTAGATCGCGCCGGTGGACAGGCCGGCGTCGGCCGCCACCGCGGTGATCGAGGCCTCGCGGAAGCCGCCGCGGGCGATCAGGGCGCGGGCCGAGCGCAGGATGCGCTCGCGGTTTTCCGCGAGGCGTTCCTGCATCAGGGCGGAGCGCTGGTAGGCCATGGGGCGAGTATAAAGTGAATCTTGGTTAAATTTGTGAAAGTGACTTCACTTTTTTGCGGTGGAGGCTTAGGATGCAGGCTCCCGGGATTCCCGGACCCGCAGGCACTTCCTTCAGGCAGGCATCGCAGACATGACCTTCAAGAGTCTCAATTTCGATCTCGGCGCGGACATCGACCAGCTGCGCGAGGCCACCGAGCGCTTCGCCGCCGGCGAGGTCGCGCCGCTGGCGGCACAGGCCGACCATGAAAACGCTTTTCCCAACATGCTCTGGCGCAAGTTCGGCGAGTTGGGACTGCTGGGCCTGACGGTGGAGGAGGAGTACGGCGGCACCAACCTGGGCTACCTGGCCCACGTGGTGGCGATGGAGGAGATCTCCCGCGCCTGCTCGGCCATCGGCCTGTCCTATGGCGCGCACTCCAATCTTTGCGTGAACCAGCTGCGCAAGAACGGCAACGAGGCGCAGAAGAGGAAATACCTGCCCAAGCTGGTCAGCGGCGAGCACATCGGCGCGCTGGCGATGAGCGAGCCGGGCGCCGGCTCCGACGTGGTCAGCATGAAGCTGCGCGCCGACAAGAAGGGCGACCGCTACGTGCTCAACGGCAACAAGATGTGGATCACCAACGGCCCCGATGCCAACACCCTGATCATCTATGCCAAGACCGACCCGGCCGCCGGCTCGCGCGGCATGACGGCCTTCATCGTGGAGAAGGGCTTCAAGGGCTTCAGCACGGCGCAGAAGCTGGACAAGCTGGGCATGCGCGGCTCCAACACCTGCGAGCTGGTGTTCACCGACTGCGAGGTGCCGGAGGAGAACGTGCTGGGCGCCGTCGGCCGCGGCGTCAACGTGCTGATGTCGGGCCTGGACTACGAGCGCGTGGTGCTCTCCGGCGGCCCGCTGGGCATCATGGCGGCCTGCCTCGACGTGGTGGTGCCCTACGTGCACGACCGCAAGCAGTTCGGCCAGTCGATCGGCGAGTTCCAGCTGATGCAGGCCAAGCTGGCCGACATGTACGTGGGCCTCAATGCCTGCCGTGCCTATGTCTACGCCGTGGCACGCGCCTGCGACCGCGGCGAGACCACGCGCAAGGATGCCGCCGGCGCGATCCTGTATTCCGCCGAGAAGGCGACCTGGATGGCCGGCCAGGCGATCCAGGCCCTGGGTGGCAACGGCTACATCAACGAGTTCCCCACCGGCCGCCTGTGGCGCGACGCCAAGCTCTACGAGATCGGCGCCGGCACCTCGGAAATCCGACGCATGCTGATCGGCCGCGAGCTGTTCGGCGAATCGAAGCACTGATCCCATGAGCGCGATCAAATCGAAGGTCCGCACGAACTCCGCCGAGTTCCAGGCCAATGCCGCGCTGATGCGCGGGCTGGTCGACGAGCTCCGCGCCAAGACGGCCGAGGCGGCCCGCGGCGGTTCCGAGGCGGCGCGGCAGAAGCACACGGCGCGCGGCAAGCTGCTGGCCCGCGACCGCATCGACGGCCTGCTCGACCCGGGCTCGGCCTTCCTCGAGGTCTCCGCGCTGGCCGGCCACGGCATGTACAACGGCGAAGTGCCCTGCGCGGGCGTCGTCGCCGGCATCGGCAGCATCCAGGGCCGCGAGTGCATGATCGTGGCCAACGATGCCACGGTGAAGGGCGGCACCTACTACCCGGTCACGGTGAAGAAGCACTTGCGCGCGCAGGAGATCGCACGCGAGAACCGGCTGCCCTGCGTCTACCTGGTGGACTCCGGCGGCGCCTTCCTGCCGATGCAGGACGAGGTCTTCCCCGACCGCGACCATTTCGGCCGCATCTTCTACAACCAGGCCAATCTCTCGGCCCTGGGCATCCCGCAGATCGCCTGCGTGATGGGCTCCTGCACCGCCGGCGGCGCCTACGTGCCGGCGATGTCGGACGAGACGGTGATCGTGAAGAACCAGGGCACGATCTTCCTCGGCGGCCCGCCGCTGGTGAAGGCGGCGACCGGCGAGGTGGTGAGCGCGGAGGATTTGGGCGGCGCCGACGTGCACACGCGCATCTCCGGCGTGGCCGACCATTTCGCCGAGAACGACCACCACGCGCTGTCGCTGGTGCGCCGCATCGTCGGCAACCTCAACATCCGCAAGCAGCCGGGCGTGGACATCCAGGCCCCGGAAGCGCCGCTGTACGATCCGGAGGAGATCTACGGCATCATCCCGGCGGACACGCGCAAGCCCTATGACGTGCGCGAGGTGATCGCCCGCATCGTGGACGGCTCGCGGCTGGACGAGTTCAAGGCGCGCTACGGCAGCACCCTGGTCACCGGCTTTGCCCATATCCACGGCTACCCCGTGGGTATCCTCGCCAACAACGGCATCCTGTTCTCGGAGTCCGCCCAGAAGGGCGCGCACTTCATCGAGCTCTGCGCGCAGCGCGGCATCCCGCTGCTGTTCCTGCAGAACATCACCGGCTTCATGGTGGGCCGCAAGTACGAGAACGCGGGCATCGCCAAGGACGGCGCCAAGCTGGTGACGGCCGTGGCCACGGCGCAGGTGCCCAAGTTCACCGTGCTGATCGGCGGCTCCTTCGGCGCCGGCAACTACGGCATGTGCGGCCGCGCCTACTCGCCGCGCTTCCTGTGGACCTGGCCCAACTCGCGCATCTCGGTGATGGGCGGCGAGCAGGCGGCCAGCGTGCTGGCCACCGTGCGCCGCGACGGCCTGGAAGCGCAGGGCAAGACCTGGAGCGCGGAGGAGGAGGAGAAGTTCAAGGCGCCGACTCGCGCCCAGTTCGACACGCAGGGCAGCCCGTACTACGCCAGCGCGCGCCTCTGGGACGACGGCATCGTCGATCCCGCCCAGACTCGCCGCCTGCTGGCGCTGGGCCTGTCGGCCTCGCTCAACGCTCCGATTCCGCAGACGCGCTTCGGCGTGTTCAGGATGTAATGGCCATGTTCACGAAAATCCTGATTGCCAACCGCGGCGAGATCGCCTGCCGCGTGATCGCCACCTGCCGCCGCCTGGGCATCCGCACCGTGGCGGTGTATTCCGAGGCCGATGCCGGTTCGCGCCACGTGCGCCTGGCCGACGAGGCCTACTGCGTCGGTCCCGCCGCCTCGCGCGAGAGCTACCTGCGTGCCGACCGCATCCTGGAAGTCGCCCGGCAGAGCGGCGCCCAGGCGGTGCATCCGGGCTATGGCTTCCTGTCGGAGAACGAGGGCTTCGCCGAGGCCTGCGCCGCGGCGGGGGTGGTGTTCATCGGCCCGCCGGTGAGCGCGATCCGCGCCATGGGCTCCAAGTCCGCCGCAAAGGCGCTGATGGAGAAGGCCGGCGTGCCGCTGGTGCCGGGCTACCACGGCGACCGGCAGGAGCCGGCTTTCCTGCGCTCGCAGGCCGACCGCATCGGCTACCCGGTGCTGATCAAGGCCTCCGCCGGCGGCGGCGGCAAGGGCATGCGCGTGGTCGAGCGCAGCGAGGATTTCGAAGCCGCGCTGGCCTCCTGCCAGCGCGAGGCGAGCGCCAGCTTCGGCGACGACCGCGTGCTGATCGAGAAGTACCTGGTACGCCCGCGCCATATCGAGATCCAGGTGTTCGGCGACAGCCAGGGGCAGGTGATCCACCTGCACGAGCGCGACTGCTCGGCGCAGCGCCGCCACCAGAAGGTGGTGGAGGAGGCGCCGGCCCCGGGCATGACGGCCGGGCGCCGCGCCGCCATGGGCAAGGCCGCCTGCGATGCCGCGCGCGCCGTCGGTTATGTCGGTGCCGGTACGGTGGAGTTCATCGCCGACCCGTCGGGCTCCTTCTACTTCATGGAGATGAACACCCGCCTGCAGGTCGAGCACCCGGTCACCGAGATGATCACGGGGCAGGACCTGGTGGAGTGGCAGTTGCGCGTGGCCGCCGGCCAGCCGCTGCCGCTGGCGCAGGAACAGGTGCCCCTGCGCGGCCATTCGATCGAGGTGCGCGTCTACGCCGAGGAGCCGGAAAAGGGCTTCCTGCCGTCGATCGGGCGCCTGGTGCACTGCGCGCCGCCGGCCGCCTCGGCCAACGTGCGCATCGACACCGGCGTGGAGCAGGGCGACGAGATCAGCCCGCACTACGATCCGATGATTGCCAAGCTGATCGTCTGGGACGAGAACCGGGAGCGCGCCACCGAACGCATGCTGGCGGCGCTGTCGCGGTTCCAGATCGTCGGCGTCGGCAACAACATTGCCTTCCTGTCGCGCCTGGTGGGCCACGCCGAGTTCCGCGCCGGCACGGTCGATACCGGCCTGATCGCCCGCGAGGGCGAGGCCCTGCTGACTGCCGATGCGGGCTTGCCGGCCGCCGCCGTGGAAGCGGCGGCGCTGTGGACCGCGACGCAGGAGCAGCGGCGCCTGCGCGAGAAGGCCGCCGCGTCGCTGGACCTGCATTCGCCCTGGGGCGTGGCCGACGGCTGGCGCATCAACGCCGATCTCGGTCGCCGCATGGCGTTCAGCGCGGGCGAGCAGCGACGCGAGCTGAGCCTGCAGTACGGCCGCCAGGGGCTGTCGATCGACGGCGAGGCGGTGCGCATCTCGACCGCGGCCAATGGCCTGCTGCGATACGCCGCGGGCGAGCGTCATACCGAGGCCACGGTCGTGGCGCTGGGCGAGCAGTTGCATGTGTTCCAGGGCGGACGCCACACGGCGCTGACGCTCCTGGACCCGCTGGCCCATGCCGGCGAGGAACAGGACGCGGACGGCGGCCTGGCGGCGCCGATGCCGGGCAAGATCGTCGCGCTGCTGGTGGAACCCGGTGCCGAGGTGGAGAAGGGCGCGCCGCTGCTGGTGATGGAGGCGATGAAGATGGAACACACGCTCTGCGCGCCGGCCAGGGGCGTGGTACAGGCCTTCCTCGCGGCCGCCGGCGAACAGGTCAAGGACGGCATGGAACTGGTCGACTTCAAGGCGGCCGCGTGAGCCGGCTGCCGCAGCGGGTGAAGCTGGTCGAGGTCGGCGTTCGCGACGGCCTCCAGAACGAGCCGGGCGTGGTGCCCACCGGGATCAAGCTGGACCTGATCACGCGGCTGGCCGATGCCGGCCTGCGCCACATCGAGGCCACGGCGTTCGTCTCGCCCAAGTGGGTGCCGCAGATGGCGGACCATGACGCGGTGATGCGCGGCGCGCCGCGGCGCGAGGGCCTGACCTATTCGGTGCTGGCACCCAACCTCAAGGGATTCGAGGCGGCGGTGGCGGCGGGAGCCCAGGAAGTGGCGGTGTTCGGCGCCGCTTCCGAGGCGTTCACGCAGAAGAACATCAACTGCTCCATCGCCGAGAGCCTGAAGCGTTTCGAGGACGTGGTGCTGGCGGCGAAGCAGCAGGGTATCCCGGTGCGGGCCTATGTCTCCACCGCGTTGGGCTGTCCTTACCAGGGTGACGTCGCTCCGGAGAAGGTGGCCGAGGTGGCGGGCGAGATCTACGACATGGGCTGCCACGAGATTTCGCTGGGCGACACCATCGGCGTCGGTACGCCCCTGGCGACGCGGCGCATGATCGAGGCAGTGGCCCGGCGCGTGCCGCTGGACCGGCTTGCCGGGCATTTCCACGATACCTACGGCCAGGCCCTGGCTAATGTGCTGGCCTCGCTGGAGAGTGGCGTGACGGTGTTCGACAGTTCGGTGGCGGGTCTCGGCGGCTGCCCCTATGCGGCGGGTGCCTCGGGCAACGTGGCGAGCGAGGACCTGGTGTACATGCTGCAGGGCATGGGTATCGAGACCGGCGTGGACCTGAAGGCGCTGGCCTGCGCCGGCGACTACATCAGCGCCGCTCTGGGCCGGCCGACGCGCTCGCGCGTGGCGCTGGCCTTGGCCGGCAAGGCCGCCAGGACGGCTGGCTGAGCACCGCGCGTTTCCGGAACCCGGTTCAGTCCGCGACCCTTCCGGACAATCCGCTCCGCGCCTGCCTGCGGCAGGATGGCGGCGAACGAGGGCATCCGCCGCGGCCGGGGCTAAGATGGGCAAAAGCCCCGGAGGAGACCGCGGATGGATTTCGACTACAGCGTCGAGCAGGACCTGCTGCGCGACACCCTGGCCAGCTACCTGGCCGATCACTATGACTTCGAGATGCGGCGGGCGGCGGTGTCCACGCCGGCCGGCTGGCGTCCCAAGGTCTGGGCGGACCTCGCCGAGCGACTGAACCTGCTGGGGGCGCCGTTCCCGGAGGAATACGGCGGCCTGGGCGGCGGCGCCATCGAGAATGCCATCGTCATGGAGGAACTCGGCAAGGCCCTGGTCGTGGAGCCTTACCTGGGAACCGTGGTGATCGGCGGCGGCCTGTTGCGTCAGGCGGGCGGGGCGCTGGCGGCGGAGTGGCTGCCGCGCATCATCGCGGGCCATGCCGTGCTGGCGTTTGCCGCGGCGGAGCGCCAGGCGCGCTACAGCCTCGGCGATATCGCTGCCACGGCTGCTCCGGCCGAGGGCGGCTACCGGCTCAACGGCCGCAAGACCGGAGTGGCCGGCGGCCCCTGGGCCAGCCAGTTCCTGGTGACCGCAAGGAGCGGGCCGGGCATCAGCCTGTTGCTGGTGGACGCCGGCGCCAGGGGCCTCACGCGCTCCGACTACCCGACCATCGATGGCGGCCGCGCCTCGGATCTCTCCTTCGACGATGTCGTCGTGCCCGCTGCGCGCCTGGTCGGTGCCGAGGGCGCCGCGCTGCCGCTGGTGGAACGCATCGCCGACGAGGCGATCTGCGCGCTCTGCGCCGAGGCCGTGGGCGGCATGCGCCGCATGC
The DNA here is from genome assembly GCF_002930645.1 of Solimonas fluminis. Lineage (GTDB taxonomy): Bacteria > Pseudomonadota > Gammaproteobacteria > Nevskiales > Nevskiaceae > Solimonas_A > Solimonas_A fluminis. The sequence continues at coordinate 19,937 of NZ_PSNW01000010.1, forward strand.
TGGCCGACACGGTGGCCTACGCCAGCCAGCGCAAGCAGTTCGGCGTGCCGCTGTCGACGTTCCAGGTCCTGCAGCACCGCATGGCCGACATGTACACGGCGCTGGAACAGTCGGCGGCGCTGACGCTGGTGGCGACGATGAAACTGGACCGCCCGGCGGCGGAGCGCGCGCTGGCAGCCAGTGCGGCCAAGGTGCAGATCGGCAACGCGGCGAAGTTCATCGGCCAGTCGGCCGTGCAGATCCACGGCGGCATGGGCGTGACCGAAGAGCTGTCGCTGGGCCATTACTTCCGCCGGGCCACCGCCATCGGCGCGCAGTTCGGCAACGCCGACTTCCACCTTCGGCGCTACGCCGACCTGTCGCTGGCCGACGCCGCCTGAGGAGACCGACATGAATCTCGACTACACGACCGAAGAGCTGGCCTTCCGCGACGAGGTCCGCGCCTGGATCAAGCAGGCCTACGATCCGGAGCTGAAGAAGCTGATGTCGCAGAGCAAGAACGGCTATCTGGACAAGGCCGGGCAGGTGAAATGGCAGAAGAAGCTGGCCGCCAGGGGCTGGGCCGCGCCGGGCTGGCCGGTGCAGTACGGCGGGCCGGACTGGACGCCGACGCAGCGCTATATCTTCCAGAGCGAGACGGCGGCGGCGGGTTGCCCGATCGTCTCGCCGATGGGCATCGCCATGGTGGCGTACGTCATCATGGAGTACGGCACCGAGGCACAGAAGCAGAGCTTCCTGCCGAAGATCCTCAATACCGACGAATGCTGGTGCCAGGGCTACTCCGAGCCGGGCTCCGGCTCCGACCTCGCCTCGCTGCAGATGAGCGCGGTGCGTGACGGCGACCACTACGTACTCAACGGCTCCAAGATCTGGACCACGCACGCGCAGTGGGCGGACTGGATCTTCTGCCTGGTGCGCACCAACCGCGAGGCCAAGGCCCAGAGCGGCATCAGCTTCCTGCTGGCCGACATGCGCACGCCCGGCATCAGCATCCGGCCGCTGCCCTCGCTGGACGGCCCCATCGACGGCGAACAGGAGGTCAACCAGCTGTTCTTCGAGAACGTGTGCGTGCCGGTGGAGAACCGCATCGGCGAGGAAGGGCTGGGCTGGACCTACGCCAAGTACCTGCTGCAGTTCGAGCGCGGCACGGCCTACGGCTCGCTGCTGCGCTACCTGCTGGCCAAGATCCGCCATATCGCCAGGGAGCAGCCCGCCGGCAACGGCGGCCGGCTGATCGACGATCCGGATTTCCGCCGACGCTATGCCGAACTGGCGGTACGGGTGGAGGCGGTGGATGCCGCCGAGATGCGCTTCTTCTCCAGCGTGGAGTCGGGTGCGGCCATCGGTGCCATGTCGAGCATGTTCAAGCTGGTGGGCACGGAGCTGCAGCAGGCATTGAGCGAGCTGGCCATGGAGGCGCTGGGGCCCGACGGGCTGCCCTTCGTGCAGGACAGCTTCGCCGAGGTCCGTGGCCGCGAGGCTCCAGTGCGCCCCATCCCGGACCATGCGGCGGCGGTGACGCCGCTGTACTTCAACTACCGCAAGACCTCGATCTACGCCGGCACCAACGAGATCCAGCGCAACCTGCTGGCGCGCCATGTGCTCAGCTCCGCGGGAGTGCGCGGATGACCTACGCCCCCTTCGATCTCTCCGGGCGCGTGGTCCTGGTTACCGGCGGCAATGCCGGCATCGGGCTGGGCATCGCCGAGGGCCTGGCGCAGGCCGGGGCCGATGTCTGCATCTGGGGCACCCGCGAGGCGCGCAACGCCGAGGCCCTGGAGCGCCTGCGCGCCCACGGACGCCGCGCCGCGGCGCTGCGCTGCGACGTGTCGAGCAAGGCGGAGGTGGATCGCAGCTTCGCCGCCACGCTGGAGCAGTTCGGGCGCGTGGACGGCTGCTTCGCCAATGCCGGCGTCATGAGCGTGCAGAAGCCTTTCCACGAGATGAGCGAGGCGGACCTGGACCGCACCTTCGGCGTCAACCTGAAGGGAGCCCTCTTCACCTTGCAGTGCGCGGCGCAGCACATGAAGCAGCGCGCCGAGGCCGGCGATGCCTTCGGCCGGCTGGTGGCCACCAGCAGCCTCTCGGCCGTGTCGGGCCTGGCGCGCGGCGAGGACTACGCCGCCACCAAGGGTGCGCTGCTGTCGACCATGCGCGGGCTTTGTGTCGAGTACGCGCGCTACGGCGTCACCGCGAACTCGATCGTGCCGGGCTGGATCGAGACGGCGATGACCGGGCCGCTGCTGGAAAGCGCCAAGTTCGTCAGCGCGGTGACCGCGCGCATCCCGCAGCGCCGCTTCGGCAAGCCGGAGGATTTCGCCGGCATCGCGGTGTACCTGATGTCCAAGGCCAGCGCGCACCATACCGGCGACTGCTTCACGATCGACGGCGGTTACCACAATTTCTGAGGTGACGATGGACTTCTCCACGATCCGGTACGAAAAGGACGGTCATGTCCTGACGATCACGCTCCATCGTCCCGAGCGCATGAACGCCTTCACCTTCACGATGGCGGACGAGCTGATCCGCGCCATCGACCTGGCGGACGCCGACGGCGACATCCGGGCCGTCATCCTCACCGGTGCCGGCCGCGCCTTCTGCGCCGGCGCGGACCTGGAGAAGGGGCAGGATGCCTTCCGCTACGAGACGCCGGAGGGCCAGGAGCCCGACTGGGACGAGGTGCGCGATGCCGGCGGCAAGGTAGCGCTGCGCTTCTTCGAGTGCCGCAAGCCGATGATCGCCGCGATCAATGGTCCGGCGGTGGGGGTGGGGGCGACCATCACGCTGCCGGCGGACATCCGGCTGGCCGCGGAAGGAGCGAAGATGGGTTTCGTGTTCTGTGCCCGCGGCATCGCTCCGGACGGAGCCAGCAGCTGGTTCCTGCCGAAGATCGTCGGCCTGCCGCAGGCCCTGGAGTGGGTGCTGACGGCCCGGGTGTTTCCCGCCGAGGAGGCCTTGCGGGCAGGGCTGGTGCGATCGCTGCACGCCCCGGGCGAGCTGCTGGCCGCGGCGCGGCGGCTGGCCGACGAGATCGCCGCGAACGTAGCGCCGGTGTCGGCCACGGTGGCGCGGCAGATGATCTGGCGCATGGCGGGCAGCCCGCACCCGGTGCATGCCAATGCGCACGAGACCCGCGCGATCTACTGGCGCGGCCGCAGCGAGGACGTGAAGGAGGGGGTGATGTCCTTCCTGGAGAAGCGGCCGGCGAAGTATTCCAACCGCGTGCCGGAGGACCTGCCGCCGGGCTACCCCTGGTGGGGCGAGGAGCCGGAGTTCCGCTAGGCCCTAGCTGGCCAGCGCCTGGGTGCGGGCCAGGCGTTCCTGGTTCTTCAGCATCCAGGCCTCGAAGTCGGCGGCGGACATGGCCTTGCTGAACAGCCAGCCCTGGCCGCAGTTGACACCCTTGCGCGACAGGAACAGCTGCTGCTCGACGGTTTCGATGCCCTCGGCCACCACGCGCAGGCCCAAGTCATGGCCCAGGGTGATGATGGTACTCATCACCGACATCGCTTCCTGTTCCTGCGGAATGCCCTGCAGGAAGCTGCGGTCGATCTTGATCGCCTGCACCGGCAGCTTGCGCAGGTAATTGAGCGAGGAGTAGCCGACGCCGAAGTCGTCCACCGCGGCACTGACGCCGCGCATCAGCAACTGCTGCAGCAGCGCGCTGGTGCGGTCGATGTCGTCCAGCACGATGTTCTCGGTGATCTCCAGCATCAGGCGGTCGCGCGACAGCGGCGAGGCGATGAGGGCCTTCTCGACGTGGCGGACGAAGTCCGGATGGCGGAACTGGTGGGCGGAGACGTTGACCGCGACATAGGGCAGGTCGAGCCCGCGCGACTGCCAGTCGGCGATCTGGCGGCAGGCCTGCTGCATGACCCACTCGCCGAGCTGGATGATCAGTCCGCTGGACTCGGCCACCGGGATGAACTCGCCCGGCGGCACCATGACGCCGTCGCGCGGCCAGCGGATCAGGGCCTCGGCGCCGCGCAGCTCGCCATTCTCCAGGCCGACCAGGGGCTGGTAGTGCAGCACCAGCTCGTTGCGGATCAGGGCCTGGCGCAGCTGCTTGGCCAGGCGCAGGTGCTGATGCGACTGCTGCTGCAGCTCGGGGCGGAACACCATGACCTCGCCCAGTCCGGCCTGCTCGGTACGGTAGAGGGCTTCGTCGCTGCGGCGCAGCAGCAGGTCGATGTCGCCGCCGTGGTCCGGATAGATCGACACGCCGATGTCGCAGCTGACCATGACGCCGCCGGCGTTGGCCAGCGGAGCGCCGATGTCGCGGCGCAGGCCCAGGCAGCGGCCCTGCAGGTCCAGCAGTTCGCCGCTGGGGTGGACCTGGGTGATCCAGATGAAGCCGTCGCTGCCCATGCGGGTGAGCAGGTCGCCGGAGCCGACCGACTGGCGCAGGCGCAGCGCGATCTCCGCCAGGCCGGCATCGGCGGCGTTGCCGTCGATGCCGTGGCGCAGCGTGCGGTAGGACGAGAGGCTGATGCTGACCACGGCCAGGCGCTGCTGCTGCTCGTGCGCGTCCTGCACGCGCTTGCGCAGCAGCTCGCGGAACAGCTTGCGGTCGGGCAGGCGGGTGACGTCGTCGATGCTGGCCTTGCTGAGCGCCACGCGCTGGCCGTCCAGCGCCAGCTTGAGCTCGGACATGCGGTCCTCGCGCAGGCGGTGCAGCGAGGCGATGGTGCCGAGGCTGAACAGGGTTACCGCCAGGCCGCTGGCGACCTGGAAGACATTCATCCAGAAGGCGGGGGTCGGCGGCAGGGAGTAGCCGACCCAGAGCAGGGTGTTGGGGGCCAGGGCGGCGAGCAGCAGCAGGGCTCCGGCCAGGATGCCGATGGCCGTCCACTGGCCCTGGCGAAGGCGCTGCCAGGAACCGATCAGCAGGCCCAGCGCCGTCGCCGCGGCCAGCGGGCCGAGCAGGCGCAGCGACCAGGCCGCAGGCAGCAGCAGGGCGGCGCCGGCGGCCAGCAGCAGCAGGCCGTTGAGGACCCGCAGCCCCGGGTCCAGGGCGGGCAGTCGCCGGCGGCTGTCCAGGGACAGCCGCCCGTAGCGCAGCACGGTGGCGCTGAACAGGGCGCCGAACAGCGGCATGGCGGGCGCCGTGAGTTTCGCCGGCCCGGGGATCTGGCCGCGCCAGGCCAGCAGCCACAGCAGCGACAGCAGGGCACTCAGGGCGAGCCAGGGCATGGAGGGCTCGTCGCGGTAGCGGGCGTAGATCGCCAGGCCCAGCACGCCGATGGCCAGCAGGAAGCCGACATGGACCCCGGCGACGGGATCGGGGTAGGGCGTGCCGAGTATCAGGCCCTCGGGCATCAAGGGGTCCCCCGGGGACGGGAGAGGTCCTGCGCGCGCTCTTTTTCGATGGCGTTCATGTGGTAAGCCCATTCTGGCATTAGTCCCGCCGCAAGGCGACGGGAATTCCGCATCATGTCAACGGGCTATGGCTGGCTGCGTTTCAACGTCTTGATGACACAATACCGCTGCTAGGCTTCCCGCCCCCCGACCCTTCGACCCGCCAAACCCGCATTCATGAATTCGAACAACAATCTGCGCTCCGGACGCCCCGGCCGGCGCTGGGGCCTGTGGGCCGCCGCCGTGCTGGTGCTCGCCGCCGTCCTCTGGTTCGGCAAGGGCCTGTTCAAGGGCGAGAAGCCCCCCGAGTTCACCACGGCGCCTGCCGAGCGCGGCGAGGTGGTGGCCAAGGTGACCGCCACCGGCACCCTGTCGGCGCTGGTCACGGTCCAGGTGGGCAGCCAGGTCAGCGGCCGCATCCAGGACCTGTACGTGGATTTCAACTCCCAGGTGAAGAAAGGGCAGCTGATCGCCAAGATCGACCCGCGCCTGTTCCTGGCCGAGGTCGAGCAGCAGCAGGCCAATGTGATGGCGGCGCAGGCCAACCTGACCCGCGCCAAGGTTCAGGCCCAGGATGCCCGGCGCCAGGCCCGGCGTGCCGACGAGCTGTCGCCCCGCGGCCTGATCTCGCAGAGCGAGCGCGACACCGCCCAGGCGACGGCCGATGCCGCCGATGCCTCGGTGGTGTCCTCGCAGGCCGCCCTGGCCCAGGCGCGCGCGGCGCTGAACCGCGCCCAGGTGAACCTCAACTACACCGACATCATCTCGCCGACCGACGGCGTGGTGATCTCGCGCAGCGTGGACGTCGGCCAGACCGTGGCGGCCTCGCTGCAGGCCCCGGTGCTGTTCACCATCGCCCAGGACCTGCGGCAGATGCAGGTCAATACCAGCGTGGCGGAGTCGGACGTCGGCAAGCTGCAGGGCGGCATGAAGGCCAACTTCACGGTGGACGCCTATCCGGGCGAGCGCTTCCGCGGCGAGGTGCGGCAGGTGCGCGATGCCGCCACCACCACGCAGAACGTGGTCACCTACGATGCCGTGCTCGACGTGACCAACGAGGAACTGAAGCTCAAGCCCGGCATGACCGCGAACGTGACCTTCGTCTATGCCCGGCGCGAGGACGTGCTCAAGGTGCCGAATGCGGCGCTGCGCTTCCGCATGCCAGGTGCCGACGGCCAGCACGGCAATGGCGGGCCCAAGGCGGCGGCCGCCCCGGCGCAGGCCCAGGCGCGTCCGGAATCCGGCGCGCGACAGGCCCCGGCGGGCACGGAGGCCGGCGCGGCCAATGGCAATGGCGAGCGCCGGCAGCGCCGCCAGCGGGGCGGCGAGGGCGCCTCCAGCGGTCCGCGCACGGTCTACGTGCTCCGAGAAGGCCAGGCGCAGCCGGTGGAGATCAAGACCGGCATCAGCGACGGCAGCTACACCGAGGTGATCGAGGGCAGCCTGAAGGAAGGCGATGAACTGATCACCGACATGCCCTCCGCCGAGGACGACAAGCCGCGCAGCGGCGCCCCCGGCATGCGCATGTTCTGAGGCAGGCCCTCGACATGGCACTGATCGAACTGCGTGACGTCACCCGCGAGTACCACATGGGCGACGTGGAGGTGCGCGCGCTGCGCGGCGTCACCCTGGACATCGAGGCCGGCGAGTTCGTGGCCATCATGGGCACCTCCGGCTCCGGCAAGTCCACGCTGATGAACACCCTGGGCTGCCTGGATCGCCCGACCGCGGGCCATTACCGGCTCGACGGCCGCGAGGTGTCCACGCTGGGCCGCGACGAGCTGGCCGACATCCGCAACCGCACGCTGGGCTTCGTGTTCCAGAACTTCAACCTGCTGGCGCGCACCAGTGCGCTGGAGAACGTGGAGCTGCCGCTGCTGTACGCGGGGGTGCCCGCCGCCGAGCGCCACGCCCGCGCGACCGCCGCGCTGGAGCGCGTGGGCCTGGGCAAGCGCCTGGACCATACGCCGAGCCAGCTTTCCGGCGGCCAGCAGCAGCGCGTGGCCATTGCCCGCGCCCTGGTCGGCGAGCCGCGCGTGATCCTGGCCGACGAGCCCACCGGCAATCTCGATTCCGCCACCAGCGTGGAGGTCATGGCCCTGCTGCAGTCGCTGGGGCGGGCCGGCATCACCGTGATCCTGGTGACGCATGAGCCCGATATCGCCGAATACGCGGCGCGCAACATCGTGATGAAGGACGGACAGGTGATCAGCGATATCCGCCGCGAGCCGGTGATCGCCGAGGTGCAGGCATGAACCTGCTGGCCGTGATCCGCGTGGCGATCCGCGCGCTGCTGCGCAACCGCCTGCGCTCCTTCCTGACCGCCCTGGGCATCATCATCGGCGTGGCCGCCGTGATCGCGATGGTCTCCATCGGCGAGGGCGCCAAGTCGCGCGTCGAGCAGAGCTTCTCCGCGATGGGCACCAACCTGCTGGTGGTGCGCTCGGGCTCCAGCCAGATGGGCGGCTCGCGCGGCGGCTTCGGCAGCCAGCCGACCCTGACCTGGGACGATCTCAAGGCGATGCAGACCGAGCTGCCCTCGGTGAAGTATGCGGCGCCCGAACTGCGCAGCAACGCCCCGCTGATCTCCGAGGAGCAGAACTGGACCACCCGCGTGGCCGGGGTGACGCCGGACTACCTGCTGGCGCGCAACTGGCGCATCGCCAGCGGCAGCGGCCTGCCGGAGGACCCCGACTCCAACGTCAAGGTCGTGCTGCTGGGCCAGACCGTGGTGGAGAAGCTGTTCGGCGCCTATTCCGATCCGGTGGGGCAGATCGTGCGCATCCGCAACGTGCCCTTCGAGGTCGTGGGCGTGCTGGCGGCCAAGGGCCAGTCGCCGATGGGTGACGACTACGATGACACGGCGCTGGTGCCGGTGCGCGCCTATGCCGAGAAGCTGCAGGGCGGCCTCAAGAAGTTCATTGCCGGCACGATCTACGTCAGCGCGGCCCCCGGGGTGCCGACCTCCAAGACCGAGAGCGATCTCACCAACCTGCTGCGCGACCGGCACCGCATCCGCCCGGGCGCGGAGGATGACTTCAACGTCCGCAACCTGGCCGAGATGGCCAGCGCGCAGGAGGAGAGCACCAAGACGCTGACCACCCTGCTGGCGGCCATTGCGGCGGTGTCCCTGCTGGTGGGCGGCATCGGCGTGATGAACATCATGCTGGTATCGGTGACCGAGCGCACCCGCGAGATCGGCGTGCGCATGGCGGTGGGTGCCCGTCCGCGCGACATCCTGCTGCAGTTCCTGGTGGAGGCGCTGGTGCTGGCCCTGATCGGCGGGCTGACCGGCGTCGCGCTCGGCGTCACCATCGCCCAGCAGTTGTCCTCGTCCTTCGGCTGGCCGCTGCTGATCCGAGTGGACGTGGTGCTGCTGTCGGTGGCCGTCAGTGCCGCGGTGGGGGTGGTCTTCGGCCTCTATCCGGCCCGCAAGGCCTCGCAGCTCGATCCGATCGAGGCGCTGAGGTACGAGTAGGCGAGGGTCTCGAGGGGCCCGGGGCGCCCGCCTGCCGTCCGGCACCCGTTTCCCTGCCTGTCCAGTCAAGGGGCATGCTGCAAACTGGGGAGGCGCCCCGGGTGGTTTCGGGCATGCTGTCAACCGGTGCATCATTTGCACCCCTGACGGTCCAAGCTCCTGATGATCCAGCCGAAACAGCGTCATATCCTCGTCACCGGCGGAGGCTCCGGCCTCGGCGCCGCCACCGCGCGGCTGCTGGCCGGCCAGGGGCACCGCCTGACCCTGCTGGGCCGCCGCGCCGAGGCCCTGGAAGAGGTTGCCGCGCCGTTGCGCGCCCGGGGAGCGGATGTCCGCGGCCATGCCTGCGACATCGGCGACACGGCGGCCCTGGATGCGCTCTACACCGGCTTCGGCGACACCCCGCCCGACGGCATCGTCGGCAGCGCCGCGCAATTGCTGATCAAGCCCTTCATGGACACGAGCCTGGAGGAGTACGACCGGGTGATGGACGTGAACGTCCGCGGACTCTGGTACCTGTGCCAGCAGGCCTTCCGCACGATGAGCGCGCGGGGCGGGGGCGATATCGTGCTGGTGTCCTCCCTGTCCGGCATCCGCGGCCTGCAGATCGCCCCGGGCAAGAGCGTCTACGCCCCCAGCAAGCATGCGGTGACCGGCCTGACCGAAGCCCTGGCCTTCGACGGGCGCGAGTTCAACATCCGCGTCAATGCCGTGGCACCCGGCTACATGAGGACCGATATGAATGCGCGCTACGGCCTGTACGGCGGCGTGCAGCCGGAGGATGTGGCGCCCAGCGTGGCCTACCTGCTGGACCGCGCCCAGTCCGGCGCCACCACCGGCACGACCCTGGAGGTGTTCTGCAATGGCTGATTCCCGGCCGATCGTGACCCTGAGCCGCCGCGAGTCTTTCTGCGCCTCGCACCGCCTGTGGGAGCCGACGCTGTCGCGCGAGGAGAACTTCGCGCTGTACGGCAAGTGCGCCCGCGACAACGGCCACGGCCACAACTACGTGCTGCAGGTGACGCTGCGCGGCGGCGTGGACCCCGCCACCGGCATGGTGGTGAACCTGGCGGACCTGAAGAACTTCCTGCGCGAGGAAATCATTGCGCGCGTGGACCACTACCACCTGAATCACGACGTGGAGATGTTCCGCGGCGTGAACCCCACCTCCGAGAACGTGGCCCTGGTGTTCTGGAAGGTCTGCCATGCGCGCTTCGGCGAGCTGCTGTCCGAGGTGCGCGTCGAAGAAACGCCGGACAACATCGTCTGCTATCGCGGCGAGTCGGGCTGAAGTTTTCCGCAGGAGCGGCCGTTGCCGCGATACGGAGACTGTCATGGGCATGCCGCCCACGCGGCCAACGGCCGCTCCTACGGCATCTGCCACTCGAGCAGCGCGCCAAAGCTGCGTGGCTCGCCGTAGCGGCTGGCCAGGCGGCTGCCGGCCACCAGCGCACCCTGGTCGTTGAGTTCGCCGGTCAGGTTGCGTCCGTAGACCGCCAGCGTGAAGCCGGCCGGCAGGGCATAGCCCAGCTTGGCGTTGACCAGCACGCGGGCGTCGGCGCGCGAACGCGGGTCATTGTCCGGGTCGCTGTGGAAGGAGCCGATATAGTTGGCGGCGAGCTGCCCGCTGACCCGCTTCCATTCCCGCAGGGTCAGGCCGATGCCGGCGGTCTGGCGCGGGGCGTAAGGGAACTCGTTGCCCCGGTAGTCCTCGTCGTCGGCATCGCTGGTGTCGCCGTCGCCATTGAGGTCGTTGCCGAATTCGTCGAACTCGCTGCGCAGCAGGCCGAAGGTGAGGAAGGCCTCCAGCGGCCCCTGCAGCTTCCACAGCAGCTCGGCTTCCAGGCCGTAGTAGTGCGAGCGTCCGGCGTTGGTGGTGTAGGTGGCGAAGCCGGAAGTCTCGCCGATGGTGACCTGCTGGTCGCGCCAGCGGGTGTAGAACAGGTTGGCGTTGAGCGTCAGCCGCTCCTGCAGCCAGCGTGAGCGCAGCGACAGTTCCACGGTCCGGGTGTACTCCGGGTCATAGGGACTGACCGCCCCGCCGAAGAAGGAGATGCTGGTGCCGCCGGAGCGGTAGCCCTCCTGGTAGGTGAGGCCCAGAGAACTGTCGTCGGTGGCGAACCAGGTCAGGCCGGCCTTGGGCAGCAGGTCGGTGAAGCGCGTGTCGTTCCTTTCGTCATAGTCCGGCGGTACGAGACCGGAGGCGGCAGCGGCCAGAACGTCGGCCAGCGGATCCAGCACCGGGATCACGATGGGCAGCGGCAGGGGAACCTGAGGAGGGGTCGTGAGGCTCAGGTCGAGCTGGCTGACGTCGTGGCGGCGGGCGCGCTCGCGGTTCAGGCGCAGGCCTGCGGTGAGTCTCCAGGCCTCGGCGAAATCCCAGTCGGCTTCGGCGAACAACGCGGTGGTGCGGGTGCTGGCGTCGGAGTCGATGGTGCCGTTGAGCAGGGCGATGCCGCCGCCCGCGGCGACATCGTATCCGGTGGTGTTCTTCACCACGTCGGATCCGGCGTAGTAGAGACCGGTGACCGCCTTCAGGCGCGGGCGCGAATAGCGCAGCCGCAGCTCCTGGCTGAGGATTTCCTCGTCCTCGGTGTTGTCGGAATAGCCGCCCTCGGCGGCGCTGCGGTCGTAGTCGATCGTGTACAGGTTGGACAGCTTCGACCAGCCGCTGATCGCCTCCAGGCTCCAGCGCCGGCTGAAGGCATAGCTCTGCTCCAGGCTGTGCAGTTTCGTGCTCACGTCCTCGTTGGGCCGGACATTGGAGGTCTCCGTGCGGTCGCCGCCGGAGGAGTCGTGGAAGGGATCGCCGTATTCGTTGTCCGACTCGGTGTAGCCATAGAGAGCCTGGTAGCCGGGCAGGGCCTGCGGCAACCAAGCCAGGCGCGCCCGGGCGTTACGCGTGCGCTCGCGCTGGGCGTCGTCCTCGTTGCGCGTGGTGTTGACCACGTCGCCGTTGTCGTAGCGGTCCTGCGTGGCGATGCGGAAGCGCAGCGTGTCGGTGAGAGGGCCGCCGCCGGCCAGCGCGTAGTCGTGACCGTCGCGGCTCATCAGGCCGGCGCGCAGGCGGAGGTCCCAGTCCTCGGTGGGTTCGACGGAGCGCAGCACCACCGAGCCGGCCAGGCTGTTACGGCCCTGGTTGGTGGACTGGGCGCCGCGCAGGATCTCGACCTGCTCCAGGTCCCAGGCCGACAGCGGTCCGGCGAAGGCGCCGGCGCGCGACGGCAGGGCCACGCCGTCGAGATAGACGCTGATGGTGTCGCCCTGGCCGCCGATGCCGCCCTGCGGCACGCCGCGGATGGCGATGGCGCGGTCGCCATCGGCCGATACGACGTTGGCGAACTGCGTGACCACGTCCTTCATCGACGCATCGCTGCTCGCCCTGAGGTCCTCCCGGGTGACGATGGCGACGCTGCTGCTGGTCTCGGCCAGCGAGCGGCCCAGCTTCTCGCCCGTGACGACGACCGGCGCGAGCTGCACCGGCAAGTCCTCGCGCAACTCCGGCATGCGCCGCTCTTCCTGCGGCAAGGGGATGGTCGGCAGCGTCGATTCGGCCTCGGCGTTCCGGGCCAGGACGGGCGGCGGCAGCAGCGAGGCGGCGAGGGTGACGGCGATGTAGGAGACCGGCGCGAGGAAGCGCCGCAGCCGTCGCGGCTGCAGGCGGCGCAGCGCCAACCCCAGGCGCAGCGTGGCAACCATGGCGCCCTGGGCGAGCGCGTGACGCAGCCATAGCTCGGGCAATGCGGCAGGGCCTGCGGCCGCGTTCCACAGGGCCAGCGCGGCGGCATTCAGCAGCAGCAGTGCGAGGAGCCACTCGCAGCGGTTGGACGCTTCGGTGCGTCGCGCGAACAGGTGATGCAAGGCGATAGCCGCCAGGGCGATCTGCAGCGACGCCAGCTGGTCCATGAACTTCCCCCGAGTGTGATCTTGACGCTGCGGCCCCTGCCCGCGATTTGCAAATGATATTAATTATCAATTAAATAAGGAAGCGATTGATATTCACGGCCATCCCATGCCCACGATCCGGAACGCCCTTGTCCTTGCCCTGAGCCTGATGGCGGTGGCCTGCGCCACCACGTCCATGCCACCCGCGACGGCAACGGAAGGGGACCCGGAGCGTGACCGCCGCGCGATCCTGGCGATGGCCGGCGAGTACGAGGTGCATTTCCGCTTCGACGAAACCGTGGCGCTGCAGCCCGGCTACAAGCGGCAGGAGCCGCACCTGACCGGCGGCCATGAGTTCGTGGAGGTCCTGGAGGACAGCCCGCGTCGGATCGTGCTGCAGCATGTGCTGGTGGACGGATCCGGCCATGTGACCAAGCACTGGCGGCAGGACTGGGAGTACGAGCAGACCCGGTACTGGGGCTACGCCGGCGACTACGCCTGGGAAGTGCGCCGCGCCGGCCCGGAGCAGGCGCGCGGGCGCTGGCTGCAGACGGTCTGGCAGGTGGACGACAGCCCGCGCTACGCGGCGCTGGGGCGCTGGACGCATCAGGATGGCGTGTCCAGCTGGGCCTCCGACCGCACCTGGCGGCCGTTGCCGCGGCGCGAGCACACCACGCGCGGCGACTATGACGTGCTGGACACCTGGAATCGCCAGACGCTGACGCCCGCCGGCTGGGTACACGAGCAGGACAGCCTGAAGCTGGACCGTAAGGCGGAGGGTGGTCCGCGTGCGCTGGTGCGCGAGCGCGGACTCAACACCTACACGCGGGTGCAGGGTTACGACTTCGGGCCCGGCCGCGAGTACTGGCGCAAGACCCGCGCCTACTGGGCCGCGGTGCGCTCGGTCTGGGCGGAACTGCTCGCCCGGTACCCCCGCGTGGCCCTGCGCGAGGAAGTGGACGGGACGCCGCACTACATGGCCGTGATGGCGCAGGCCAACGACCTGGCGAACCGGCCCCTGTCCGACGAACAGCGCCGCGCCGCCGTGCGTGAGGCGCTGGAGCCTTATCTGGTGCTGGGAAAACCTTAGCGTTCTTCCAGGCCGGAGCGCAGCACGCCGGCCGGCTCGTTGCCCAGGTTGAGGATCATGCGCACGAAGGCGCCGACCTGCGCATGCATCAGCGGGTAATCGGTGAACTCGCTGGTGACGCGTGGGATGCCGAAGTTGAGCAGGTACACCGGACCGGTGATGTACTGGATCATCGGCAGCCCCGCATCGTTGCGGTAGGCCTGGCCTTCGCCGAAGGGCAGCACCGGAGGAAGCACGATGCTGCGGTCGAACTGCTGCGACAGCAGGATGCTCTCTCGCTCGAATGCCGCGCCGAAGGGCGTGACGATCACCTGCGGCTCGTTGAGCCCGGTGAGACCCATGACGCCCGGGGCGATTTCCAGCCACTCGCGGGCGCCGACGTGCTCGATCTCGATCGCCGCGAGCACCTTCTCCTGCAATTCGTCGTGGTGTTCCTCGATGTAGTGGCCCAGGCCGCCGCCGCCGAAGTGTCCACCGCTGAACACCACGCGCAGGCTGCGCTTGCGCTGCGCCTGGGGGATGCGGGTGAAGTAGCGCATGATCCCGAGGATGGCCGCGGGACCGTTGTCCTCGATGGAGTTGGTGCCGTCCGTGTGCGAGCTGAGCACGATCTCGAGTTCGCTGGCGCCGGGCAGCACGGCGACCACGTTGTAGGCCTCCACGCTTTCCTCGAGGGCATGCAGCGTCAGCCGGGCCGGCTTGGGTGAGAGCGGGTTGGCCAGCAGGCGCTGCTTCAGCGCGGCGCCGGTGTCGCGGTCCAGGTAGACCGTGGGCGAGGCCGGCAGGAAGCGCGCGAAGAAGGGGTAGTAGGAACCCTGCGCGGCCTCCAGGGGATAGTCGACGATGCCGACCGCTCCGGCGGCGCCGGCGGCCTTCAGCGCGGTGGTGACCACCTGCGCCACCACCATGTCGAGGAAGGGGCGCGAGAAGGGCGTGGTGAAACCCATGGTGCCGGCATCGTCGGTCACATGCAGGGCGATGCTGCTGAGTACGCCGATGGGGATCGTCAGCCGCGGAAGGTCGTAGACCACGATCTTGCCGCGCACGTCCGCCGCGGCGAGCAGGGAGACGATGGAGGACAGTCCGCTGGCGGTATCGCCGAGCAGGGATACCAGCGACTGCACCAGCCCGAGGACGCCGCCGGCGAGGGCGCCGCTGTCGAGCATGCGCACGACGACATCGGTCAGGTCCACGGCGGCCAGGCCCGGGACATAGACCAGCGGGCCTTCCAGGCCTTCCGCCCCGGTGTTGCCGGAAAAGGGAATGTAGGACACCAGGGGGACGTCTTCCGGGGACTCGCCCCACAACAGTTCGAGCTGGGCCTTCTGTGCGACCCAGCGGTCGACCGGATAGGGTTCCAGGCGCACGTCGGGTACGCCCATGCCCCGCAGCTGGCTGGCAAGGCGCTGGGCGTAGGCGATCTCGGCGACGCTGCCGGCCGGACGGAAGCCGTTGTCGAAGCGGTCGATCTCGTACTGCCAGCCGCGCACCTGCGCCAGCGTCGGCATCAGCTTCGCGTCGAACTCGCGGCTATGGTCGATGCCCGGGGTGCCGCCGTTGCCGCCCTCGACGGGCTGGCTGCTGCCGCAGCCGGCGGCCAGGAGCAGGCCGGCGGCGGCCATTGCAAGGCCGGCTCCGCGGGCCAGGCGCAGGGAAAGACTCATGTTTTCTCCTCGGGGGGCTGTCCTGGTCGCCGTGGCGGCACTGGCCGCAGGACCGGCAGGCCCATGTCTAATCCGCGAAGTGTGCCGCCGGCAGCCCGCTGCCGCCATTGGCCATGTCACAAGCACTTTTGTGGTCTGGCACAAAAACGGCATCGATTTGTCAGCGGCCGCTTTTTCGTGCAATCGTGTCAGGTTGAAGACATAAAAATGGCTGCATCTGCCGTTCTGCAGCCGCGTGAGTCGTCTCTTCGGGGGATTTATGGGGGCCAAGCTATTCCGGATCGTGATCCCGGTATCGGGACTGGACCAGGCCGCGCGCTTCTACGGCAGCCTGCTGCTGGCGGACGGTTTCCGCGTGCCGCCGGCCAGCCACAGCTTTCCGCTGGGCCAGGCCCTGCTGACCTGCTACGACGCCCGGGTCGACGGTGAGGCAGTACTGCCCCCGTCGCCGCAGGCGATCTATATCGGGGTGGATGAAAACCTGATGCAGCTGCGGGTGCGGGCGCTGCAGATGGGGGCGACCGAGGTCGATGCCGAGCCCCGTCGCATGCCCGCAGGCGAGGCAGGACTGTGCCTGACCGATCCCTGGGGCAACCGCCTGGCGATGGTCGATGCCCATACCATGCAGTGGGGTGCTCCCGCGCCTGCCTTCCGCGCGAAGGAAATGGTTGCCTCGCCCCAGCAGGGCGTGCTGCTGCTGCGGCAGGATTTCCTCAACGCGGTGAAGGGTGGCGAGTTCTCGCGCGTGAAGGAACTGCTGGCCCTGGACCACGACCTGATCGATACGGTCGACAACACCGGGGCCTCGGTGCTGCTGGTGGCCGCCTACAAGCGGCATGAGCGTGTCGCCGCCTACCTGCTGGCCTTGCGCGACGAGCTGAATCTCTGCGAGGCGGCGGCCATGGGTGCGATCGAACCCCTGGCGACCCTGCTGCGCCGCCATCCCGAGCAGGTGAACCTGCCGGGCGCCGATGGCTTCCTGCCGCTGGGCCTGGCCTGTTTCTTCGGGCATGGCGACTGCGTGGACCGGCTGCTGCAGGCCGGCGCCGACCCCAACGCCGTGTCGCGCAACAACATGCGCTCCCATCCGCTCAACAGCGCCCTGACGCAGACCTCCCAGGAATGCGCCCTCGGCATTGTCCATCGACTGCTTCGCGCCGGCGCACGGCCCGATGCGGCACAGGTCTCCGGGCACACGGCACTGCACCAGGCCGCGGGCCGGGGTTTCCTGGAGGCGGTGGACGTGCTGCTGTCGGCGGGCGCCAATCCGGATCTGCGGGCCGACAACGGCGCGACCCCGGCGATGCTGGCGCGCCGGGCCGGACATGTCGCGGTGCTGGAGCATCTCCGGGCGCACGAGCAGGGGCGGCGCCCGGCGGTCGATCCCTTTGCCGAGACCCTGATGTTCTGAGCGGGGCCGCTTCTCCGGCGCGACTCCGGAGCGTTGCGCGCCGCGCGACGGCTACACGCTGTCGGCGCGACCCATGCGCCGCATCAGCAGCGCGGCGCTGAGGCGCGATTGCCAGGACAGATCGTCCAGGTCGGCCTTCAGCAGCGTCTCGATGCGCTTGAGGCGATAGCTCAGGGTGTTGGGATGGATCTGCAGGGTGGCGGCGACTGCCTTGCGCTGCTGCCGCTGCAGGAAATAGCTGTCCAGTGTCTCCAGCAGGTGCGGCTCCGGGGCGATCAGCTCCAGCAGCCCTTCCAGGTAGCCGGCGACGTTGCGCGACTGCAGGGCAGTGTCGTCGAGCACGTAGTCGGAATAGCGGAACTGCCGGCCGCGCGTCGCCAGGCGCCGTCCGATGTCGAGGCCGCGCAAGGCCTGTTCCGCGCTCAGGTGCCAGCCGCGGGCGCCGGTGCCGGCAAGCCCGATGCCCACGGGTTGCGGGTGTCCGCGCAGCGCCGGCAACTGGCCCAGCTGCGTGGACAGGCGGCGCTCGTGGCGGATCGCGTTCTCGCCGCCGGGTACGGCCATCCAGATCACCGCGTGCTCGCGCCACAGCGTGCCGATGGGGCGCGGCTCGTCGCGTACGGTCAGGGCGCGCATCAGCGATTCCAGTTCGTCCTCGGCGGCGCTGCGGCTGCCGCCGGGGGAGGTCTTGGCGAAAGCCAGCGCGATGCGCCGTCCCAGGGGGTCGGCGCCCAGCGCCAGCGCCCGTTCGCGGAATCCCTCGGCGTCGTCGGGGCGGTCGAAGACGATGGAGCACAGTTCGTGCTGCAGGCGACTCTGCCAGCGTTCGCCGCGGCGCTGCTCGTCGACGTAGGCATGGCTGATGGTCTGACCGAGCAGGTCGGTGTGGTACATCATGTAGGGCGAGAGCTTGAGCAGCACCTCGTCGCGCAGTTCGTGGCGGTGCTGCACGCCGTCGAGAAAGGCCTGCCACAGCACCGTGCTGCCGACGCGGAAGGAATGCAGCAACCCGGTCAGCGCGATGCCCTGGTGGAAGCGCCGGCGGGCGAAGTCCGCCACCGGCTTGAGCATCTCGGCATCGGGCGAGCGCCCACCCAGCAGGGCGCGGAACCAGATGTCGACGTTGATCCGGATCATGGTCTCGACTTCCTGAACCACGGCCGGATCGCGGATCGCGGCGTACTCCGGCACGTCTTCCCGCACCGTGGCAAAGACGCGCTGCACGATGGTCTCCGCACGCTGCGACAGTGCCCGCACCTCCGGCGCCATCCGCCGTGAAACCGCCGGGACGGCCGCGCCATCGCGCGGCCGGGCTGCCTTGCTCATCTGCCGTCTCCTCCATATGCGCCCGGTCTTTGCCGCCGGGCTGACCCTTGTATAGCACGGGGCGCCGCCGGGCAGGCCGCCCTGCCTTTGTGCCGCGGCACAAAAGCAGCCGTGAACCTGCCAATGGCGCTGCCGCAGGGCCGCCGCGAAGATGGAGCCACGACATATACGCGTCCGCGAAGGGCCTGCCGGCCCTCGACGGCTGCGAACGCGAGGAGAGACCAACATGCTGGACGCATTGGCGCGCCTGCGCCCGAGGGGTGTTTTGCTTTTTGCATGGCTGTGCCTGGCACTGGCGCAGCCCGCGGCGGCCGAAGTGCGTCGCCAGGGCTACATCACGCTGCGCGACGGCGTGAAGCTGCACTACAACCTGGCCTTGCCGGACGAGCGGGGCAGTTTCCCCACGGTATTCATCTATGACCCCTATGAGGCCGGCGCCGCTCGCAACGGGCCGGTGACGCGGCCCTACGTGACCTCGTTCTGGGCGCAGCGCGGCTATGCCGCCATCGGCGTGAACATCCGCGGAACCGGCTGCTCGGGCGGGACCTTCGTCGCCGAGGATGCACCGCAGTGGGGGCGGGACGGTGCCGAGGTGGTGGACTGGATCGCCGCGCAGCCCTGGTCCAATGGCCGCGTCGGCATGTTCGGCATCTCCTTCACCGGCACCTCGCAGTTCGCGGTGGCGGCACTGGCGCCAACGGCGCTGAAGGCGATCGCGCCCTGGCAGGTGTTCCCGGACTTCTACCGCGACATGGCCTATCCGGGAGGCATCTACAACAGTGTCTTCGTCACCGGCTGGGGGCTGCTGTCGCGGCCGCTGCTGCAGTCTTCGGGCGCCAATGCCGAGGCCCTGGGAGACCCGCAGTGCCTGGCCCACATCCTGCAGTCGCTGCTGCCGAATACCGCCGCCAATGTCGGCCTGAACATGCTGCTGCATCCTTACCGCGATGACTACTGGTCGCGCGATCCCTCCACGATGCTGCCGGCCGTGCGCCTGCCGACACTCGGTTGCGTGACCTGGCAGGACTCCACGGTCACCAGCCGCGCCGCCGATCTGTTTGCCGAGGACCTGCCGCGGGACAGCACCTGGCTGGTGGCCAACAACGGCCTCCACGGCGGCTGCGCAGTATCCGAGGACATGCTGATGCGCTTCTACGGCCGCTATCTCAAGGCAGAGGCGAACGGCTGGGAGCGCACCCCCAGGCTGACCCTGCATCACGAGGTGCCGCCGGAAGGCGATGCCGGCATCGAGCGCTGGACCTCGCCGGGCCGCCCGGCCTGGACCACGAGCCATGATCGCTTCGACGGCGGCGTGCAGCCGCTGCGCCTGCGGCTTCAGCCGGGTGGCCGGCTGGACCTGGAGCCGGTGGCGGCGAAGGAGACGGTCGAGCGCTACCTGTATCCCTCGGTCTCGGCGAATACGGCCTACGACTGGCTGGCGGCCTTCAGCCGCTGGGGATGGCCCCAGCTGCCGGGTACGGTGCTGAACTACACCACGCCGCCGCTGGAGCAGGATGCCGAATTCCTCGGCTCCGGCAGCGTGGAACTGTGGATGTCCACGCCGGGCACCGACGCCGACGTGCAGGTGACGCTCAGCGAGGTGCGGCCCGACGGGCAGGAGATGTACATCCAGAACGGTTGGCTGCGCCTGTCGCACCGCCACGAGGATGCGGCGCGCTCGACGCCGCTGCGGCCCTGGCACACCCACCGGGCCGCGGACGCCAGGCCGCTGGTGCCCGGCGAGCCGGTGCTGGCGCGCATCCCGATGCTGCCGTTCAACCACGTGTTCCGCGCCGGTTCCTCGATCCGCCTGGCCATCGATACGCCGAACCTCGACCACGGTGCCCGCCCGGTGCCGGCAGTGCATGCCGTGCACCTGGGCGAAAACCATGACTCGACGCTGGTGCTGGGCTGGCTGCGCGGCGCGCGTGCCGGCGCTGCGCTGCCCGGCTGCAACGCGGTGCAGAGCCAGCCCTGCCGCCAAGACCGGGTCGGCGTGCCCGAGGGACGCCTGAGGCTGGAGGCCTCCGGGGAGCCGGCGGCCGGCGGCTCCGGTGGCGGCGTCTTCGGTCCCTCGATGTTCGTCTTGCTGATGGCGGCGCTGCTGTGGCGCCGCCGGAGCCACGGTCCCTTCGTGGGGATGCCCGGGGCGCTTCGCCGCCGGGATTGAGATTCATGGCCGGCGTGCGGCGGAGCCGGCCATGAATCTTCTTTCTCCCGGGCCCGCGGACCGGCACGAGGCTGGGCCTTGCTATGCTGGAGCATGTTCAACGGGGGTAGCTCCATGCCAGCGGATTCGTCCTACACGCGCCTGCTCTTCGGCACGGCGATGCTGTTCAATCTCGTGGTCGCGGCCGGGCTGCTCACCTCCAGCGCACAGATCGGAGCGGCCCTGGATCTCGGCGCGGCCACGCCCGGCAGCGTGGTGCTGTCGAACCTCTCCGGCGCGTTCGTGGCCCTGTTCGCCTACGCCTATGCGCGCGTTGCGCTGGAGCCGCAGCGGTATCGCGCCTACGTGGAACTCGGTGCCATCGGCAAGCTGCTGGTGCTGCCGGCCGCCGGCATTCCCCATGTCCTGGGCTACATCGGCTGGGAATTGCCCTTGCTGGCCTGCGGCGACCTGGTCTTTGCGCTGCTGTTCTGGGACTGGCTGCGCCGCACGCGCTAGAGCCGCAAGCTCACCGACGCCAGCAGCATCAGCATCAGCAGCAGCGGTACCGGCAGGCTGATCCAGAAAGTAGCACTGGCGCGGGGCGTTGCGCGTGCCCGCGCGAAGTTGACGATGGCGGTGACCGGGATCGCCCAGACTCCGAGCAGCATCGCGGCCAGGCCGACGAAGGAGCCGTTGCCCCGCGTGGCGAACATCACGAACAGGGTGAGCGCGACCTGCAGCACTGCGGGCAGCCCGACATGGAGCAGGTATTTCACGGCACCCAGTCCACCGGTTCGAGGGCCTTGAACAGGAACGGCAGCATCACGTCGGCCTGGTTCCAGCCCCATTGGAAGGCGCGGTCGAAGTCCTGCGGCGAGGGCAGCAGGTTGATCGGCGACAGGGTGGGTTCGAAACGCAGCAGCCAGTCGAAGTAGGGCTTCTGCGAGTTCATCTGCAACTGCACCGCCTGCGTGACCGGCCACAGCCAGAGATGGCTGGGATCCCATTGCGGATGGAAGCAGTCCAGCGCCAGGTAGAAGGCGTTGCGCGTGCCGATGCGTCCGCCCTGCACGCGCTCCCAGGCGATGCGCGCCGGTACGTTGGATGCCACGCCGCCGTCGACGAACAGCGCCACGTCGTGCTGCTGCCGCAAGGCGGCAAGGATGGCGTCGCTCTCCGCATCGCGTGCCGGAGGCTCGTACTGCAGCACCGCGGGAATGGCCGCCGACAGGCCCACGGCGTCCACGGCCCGGAGGCGCCTTGTCAGCGCGTCGCCGCCCAGCACGATCGGCTTGACCACGCTGGGGCTGACCATGGCGGCGAGCAGCAGCATGCGCTCGGCCACCCGCTTGGAGAAGCGCTTGCCGCTGGCCAGCGGCGAGGTGAAGTCGCGCAGGCCGGAGGGCAGATGCTCATAGGCACGGGTATGGATGCCGGCCACGACCGAGTCGTAGGGGATCTCCAGGTCTTCCAGCCGCATCGGACTGCCGTCCGGCAGGGTCATGATCCGGTGCATGCTGTGCAGGTGCAGGCGCGTGATGCCGGGCAAGGTATGCGTGGCGCCGATGTGGGGACGGCTGAAGATGTCGCGCACGCGCAGCGACTTGGCCCAGGCCATCAGGGCTTCGATGTCGGCCTGGCGGGAGCGGGCCAGGAAGGCGCCGATCAGCGCGCCGATGGACGAGCCCACGAGATAGTCGGAAGAGCGACCCTCGGCACGCAGGCGCGCGGCGGCGCCCACGTAGACGTAGCCTGCACCGCCGCCGCCGCCCGCGATGGTGACCAGCGACTTGCGGCCCACCTCGGCATCGAGTTCCCCGGCGGTGAAGCGACCGGCGTGGCGGATCAGCAGGTTGTCGCGCGCCAGCCGGGCTGCGGCATGCAGCGCATCCAGCGAGGCCATGCAGCCGGCCAGGCGCGCGCGGGGAGAGTCCTCATGGCGCAGCGGCTTGTACCACTCGCGCAGCACCAGTTCGCGCAGCGGTTCGATGATGCCCGGGTCCGGCTCGACCTCGGGGCGCCAGGGAGCGCCCAGCGCGGCACCCGGCGCGAAACCCTGCAGGCGCGCCAGGCCCAGCACATAGCGCAGGCGATGGTATTCGGCAGGCAGCAGGAAGCGCGGCTGCGCCAGTACGGCGCGGATCGCCGCCATCTCCATGCGCTGCAGCTTGAGCAGGGCCTTGGCCCGCGGGTCGGACATGGACGATGGTGCCCCTTGCACTCGTTATTGGAATGCGCCGTATCATGCCATCGACCGCTGTCGGCATCTGCCCGGGCTGCTTCAGTCCCCGGCCCGGCGGTGTGCCGGCAGCTGCGTGAAGACCAGCAGGCCCATGGCCACATCCACCAGCAGGCAGCCCAGCGCGTACCAGTCCGGCATGTAGGCGCTGTGCCCGTGATGCCAGGCATCCCAGGCGACGCCATGGGCGAGGATGCCGCCGCCGAGCAGGACCGGCGCACGCAGGTATCCCCATAGCGCCAGGGCTCCGAACAGCGGGACACCGATGGCTTCCAGCCGCAGCCCGGCCGCGTCCTCCGCCAGCCAGGCCGCCCAGAGGTAGATCAGCGGCATGCCGGCCAGGAACAGGGCCTGCACGAGCCTTTCCAGTTTCAGCCGGCGCCGCGGCAGCGAGCGCAGCAGCACCAGCTGCACGGTCACCAGCACAGCGGCCAGCGTCGCGAAGTAGGGTGGGACCAGCGGATGCCGCAGGGGAGATTCCGGCGCCAGGCCGATCCAGGCGTAGGCGACGACGGCGATCAGCAGGATGAAGGCGGGCCGTTCGAGCCGGGCGAGCAGGTTCATGGTATTCCCAGGAGTCATTCCAGCCTTGTAACCCTGGAGCCGGGTCCCTGCGCAAGCGCGGCCGTCAGCCAGGCCGGGCTTCCAGCGCGCCGCCATACCGGAGCACGGTGCCGAGCAGCGGCAGCGCAAACTCGACCTGGAACAGGTAGCGTCCGTTCTCGATGCGCTTGCCGGCCCGGGAGCGCGGCATCAGAAACAGCGGGACCGGGATGCCGCGGACGCGGGTCCGCAGCACCCGCCAGAGCCATCCGCCGCGGTCCACGTCCACGGTCAGGTGCATCTCGACCGGTCCGGTGCTTTCCACCCACCAGCCGTCGCGGCACGTGCCGACCGGCACGAACAGCGAGCGCATCTCGGCGCCGTTGTCGAAGCGCCGGTTCCACTCCAGCGCCGTTCCGGTGTGCCGGATGCTCACCTCGAAGCCGCGGCGCGGCAGGTCCACCGGAATGCCGACGGACTTCGCCAGCCGCCGTCCGATCCAGCCGGCGGGTCCGCGGCCGACCTGGATGTCGATCTCGCCGCTCAGCACGCCGCCATGGCGATGCAATTGCTGCAGCAGCGGATGCAGTTCGCCGAAGGCGGGGCCGAACCAGCGGCTGACGACCGTTTCCGGGGCCATGGCTTTCAGCGCTGGGCTTCCAGCTCCTCCCAGCGCGCGTAGGCCTCGCCCAGGTCCTTCTGCGTCCTGGCCAGGGCCAGCTCCACCTTGGCGATGTTCTCCCGGGGTTGCTGGTAGAAGCCGGGGGCACTGATCTCCGCCGCCAGCCTGGTCTGCTCGCTCTCCAGTTTCTCGATGCGTCCCGGCAACTGGTCCAGCTCGCGCTTGTCCTTGCTGTTGAGGCGCGAAGCCGGCGCGGCGGCGGCCGGAGCGGGCGAGGGCGCCGCCGCCGGCTTCGGCGGGGGCGATGCGGCCGGGGCCTGGTGCTGGCGCTGGCGCAGCCAGTCGTCGTAGCCGCCGACGTAGTCGCCCACGCGTCCGCCGCCTTCGTAGACCAGGCTGCGCGTGACGACGTTGTTCAGGAACTCGCGGTCGTGGCTGACCATCAGCACGGTGCCGGAGTACTCCACCAGGCGCTCCTCCAGCAGGTCCAGGGTCTCCATGTCCAGGTCGTTGGTGGGCTCGTCGAGCACCAGCAGGTTGGAGGGTCGCGAGAACAGCTGGGCCAGCAGCAGGCGCGAGCGCTCGCCGCCGGACAGGACCCGCACCGGGCAGCGGGCGCGGTCGGGCGTGAACAGGAAATCCTGCAGGTAGGTGTAGACGTGCTTGCGGGTGCCGGCGATCTCGACGAATTCCTTGCCGTCGCCGATGGCGTCGATCGCGGTCTTCTCCTCGTCCAGCAGCGGGCTGCGCAGCTGGTCGAAGTAGGCGATCTCCAGCTTGGTGCCCTCGCGGACCTCGCCGCTGTCCGGCTTGAGCTTGCCCAGGATGATGTTGAGCAGCGTGGTCTTGCCGGCGCCGTTGGGGCCGATGATGCCGACCTTGTCGCCGCGGATCACCGCGGTGGAGAAGTTATGGATGATCTTGCGGCCGCCGTAGGACTGGCTGACGTTCTTCAGCTCCGCGACCAGCTTGCCGGAGCGCTCGGCTTCCTGCACCACGATGTTGGCGGTGCCCTCGCGGTTGCGGCGCTGGGCGAAGGTGTTGCGCATCTCCATGAGCGCCTTGACGCGGCCGGCGCTGCGCGTGCGGCGTGCCTCCACGCCCTTGCGGATCCAGACCTCTTCCTGCGCCAGCTTCTTGTCGAACAGCGCATTCTGGCGCTCCTCGGCATGCAGCGCCTCGGCCTTGCCGGTGAGGTAGGCGTCGTAGCCGCCCTGCCAGCTGCTGAGCTTGCCGCGGTCCAGGTCGCAGACGCGGGTGGCGAGCTTGCGCACGAAGGCGCGGTCATGGCTGATGAACAGCAGGGCCCCGCGGAAGGACAGCAGGAACTCCTCCAACTGCGCGATGCTGGGGATGTCGAGGTGATTCGTCGGCTCGTCCAGCAGCAGGATGTCGGGCTCGCTGACCAGGGCCTGCGCCAGCAGCACGCGGCGCTTTAGGCCGCCGGACTGCGAGGCGAAGGGGGCGTCGGCCGGCAGGTCCAGCTTGGTGATGACCGCCTGGACGCGGCTTTCCAGCGACCAGCCGTCCTGCGCCTCGATCTGCGACTGCAGGCGGCCCAGCTTTTCCAGTTCGGCCTCGCTGTGGGCCTCCATCGACAGGTGATGGAACTCGGCGATCTTGCGGCCGAGTTCGCCGAGGCCCTCGGCCACCACGTCGTAGACCGTGCCGGCGGTACCGGGGGGCACGTCCTGCACCAGCTGCGCCACGCGCAGGCCCTGCTGGCGGATCACCTCGCCCGCATCCACGGCCTGGCTGCCGGCGATGACGCGGAACAGCGTGGACTTGCCGGCGCCGTTGCGGCCGACGAGGCAGACGCGCTCGCGGGCTTCGATGGAGAAATCGGTGCCGTCGAACAGCACGGTATTGCCGATGCGCAGGCTGACGTTCTTGAGGCCGAGAAGCATGGGGGACGGGGCAGGAAAACGGGGCGCGGATTGTCGCATTCCCCGACGTCCGGCGGGATGTGAATCGTGCTTCCAATTTACAAATGAGAAGCATTCCTATGTAATGGCCGCCTCTCTTCCGCCGGTGCAGCCAGTCCTACGCACCAGCCATCCCCCGGCCGAAGTCATTGATGCACTTCCGGGGATTCGTCATGAACACGCTGCACGGGCGGTTGCGCCCGCATTTCGTCCTTGCCGCCGGCCTGGGGCTGGCCGCGCTGTCGCCGGCCGCCGCCGCGCAGGATCCGGTGCCCGCCGCCGAAGCCGCGGCACCTGCGCCTGCAGGAGCCGTACCGCCCGCCGCCGAGATTCCCGCGCCGGCGCCGGCCGGGGACGTCAAGGAGGAAGCCGTCACCCTGCCGGCGGTCCTCGTGACCGATACGGTGGTGACGCCGACCACCGAGGGCAGCGGCAGCTACACCAGCCGGCAGGTCACCCTTGGCAAGACGCCTCAGTCGATCAAGGACACGCCGCAGTCGGTAACCGTGATCACGCGCCAGCGCATCGAGGACCAGAACCTGACCTCGGTGCCCAAGGCCCTGAAGCAGGCGACCGGCGTGAACGTGCAGCGCTTCGATGGCGCCGGCAACTTCAACAACTACTACATCCGCGGCTACCAGGTCGATGCGATCCAGCTCGACGGCATCAACTTCGGCGCCACCGGCAACGTCGTCGAGTTCGACACCGC
The DNA here is from genome assembly GCF_002930645.1 of Solimonas fluminis. Taxonomy (GTDB): domain Bacteria; phylum Pseudomonadota; class Gammaproteobacteria; order Nevskiales; family Nevskiaceae; genus Solimonas_A; species Solimonas_A fluminis. The sequence continues at coordinate 46,339 of NZ_PSNW01000010.1, forward strand.
GATGTACGACCGGGTCGAGATCCTGCGCGGTCCCGGCGGCCTGTTCCAGGGCTCGGGCGAGCCCAGCGGCGTGATCAACCTGGTACGCAAGCGTGCGCTGGCCCATGCCCAGTACGGCGGCGCCGTGACGGTCGGCAGCTGGGACAGCTACCGCACCGAGCTGGACGCCACCGGTCCGCTGACCGCCGACGGCCACCTGCGCGGCCGCATCGTCGGCGCCTACAATCACCAGGACTCCTTCGTGGATGTCGTCGGCTCCACCCGCCAGATGGTCTATGGCACGCTGGAGTACGACCTCGCCCAGTCCACGACGCTGTCGGCCGGTATCGCCTGGCAGGACGTCGATGCGGTGATCGACCAGGGCCTGCCGGCCTATGCCGATGGCCGGCTGCTGGACGTGCCCCGTTCGACCTTCATCGGCGCCGACTGGAACAAGCAGGAACTGGAGTCCACCGACCTCTTCACCGAGGTTGAGCATCGCCTGGACAACGGCGGCTATCTCAAGGCCGCCGTGCGCAAGCTGGACCGCTACATGCTGTACCGGGTCGCGCGCGCCAATAGTGCGGTCGATGCCAATGGCAACGTGAATCTGCAGACCGGCATCTACAGCCCGGATCGCGAGAACCTCAGTGCGGACGCCTATGCCAGCCTGCCGTTCGAAGCCTGGGGGCTGAAGCACAACCTCGTCGTGGGCCTGGACTGGCGCAAACAGGAGGAAACGGCGAAATCCACGGCCTTCGCCAATACCGCGACGATGAATGTCTTCAATCCGGACCATGCGGTTGTGCAGCCGGATTGGGTATTCAACAGCCTCAGCGGTACGGAGACCCGGCAGTACGGTGCGTACACGCAACTGCGCATCAAACCCGTTGCGTGGGCGACCGTGGTGGGTGGCGGACGTCTCAGCTGGTGGGAATCGCAGTCGTACAACCGGCTGACAGGAGCCAAGACTGCCGACTATGACGAGAAGTCCGAGTTCACGCCGTATGCGGCACTGATATTCGATCTGTCGCGGGAAATTTCCCTCTACGCCAGCTGGGCTGAGATCTTTCAGCCCCAGAACAACGTCACGCTCGACAACTCGCCGCTGCCTCCGCGGACGGGGCTGCAATATGAGGCCGGTATCAAGGCCGAACTGCTCCAGGACCGGTTGAATGCGCAACTCGCAGTATTCCGCACCCGGGATAGGGATCGCGCTATCGCCGATCCCAATGCTCCGAGTCCCCTGCCGACGGGAGCGCCTGCAAACCCCTCGATCTCGGCAGGCGAGGTCGAGAGCCAGGGATTCGAGGCCGAACTGGCGGGCAGCATCCTGCCGGGTTGGGAGCTGACCTTGGGTTATGCCTACGTCGACACCGAGTACCTGCGCGGCGCGACCACTGCCCAGACTGGCCAGACCTTTGCGGCTTTCACCCCTCGGCATACGGGCAACCTGTGGAGTTTGTACCGATTCACCGGCGGAGCGTTGAAGGATTTCAGCATCGGTGGCGGCGTCAGGGCTCTGAGCCGCTTCTACAACCAGAGCGGTGCCGTTCGCTTTGAAGCTCCCGCCTATACAGTGGTCTCAGCGCTGGTCGGCTACCAGATCACACCGCACTGGCAGACCACCCTGACGGCTGACAATCTCTTCGACGAGAAATACTACGAGAAGGTCAGCGGCGTGACGCGGCAAGCCTTCTACGGCGAGCCGCTGAACTTCTCGCTGGTCTTGCGCGGTTCCTTCTGATCGCGGCATGACGACACGGCGCGACGGCAGTTGGCGCGAGCGGGGCGCCGTGCTTTCGCGGCTGCTGGCCGCGCTGCTGGGAGGATACGCCGTCAGCGCGCTGCTGGCGGCGGTCCTGGCGCTGCACCTGCCGATGGAACGCAGCGAGGCGGTACTGGTCGGCACCATGCTGTCCTTCCTGGTCTACGCGCTGGCGGTGATGTGGGCCTTTGCGGCCCGCCATGCACTGCGCGCCTGGACCGGGCTGCTGGTGCCGGCGCTGCTGCTGGCGGCGGTCCTTGCCGCGCCGGGGTGGACCGCATGAAGCAGGGTTTCCGCCAGTCGATGGCTTGGCTGCATACCTGGGGCGGGCTGCTCTGCACCTGGCTGCTGTTCGCGGTGTTCTTCGCCGGCTCGCTGTCGTTCTACCGCGAGGAGCTGACGCTGTGGATGCAGCCGGAACTGCACCAGGCGCAGCGCGGCGGCGACGACGGGCTGGCGGCGGCCCTGGCCGTGCTGCAGCAGCGCGCGCCGCAGGCCAGGAGCTGGACGATCGCGTTGCCCGGGCCGCGCGATCCGGTGATCGAGGCCCGCTGGAACCACGGCAAGTTCGACCGCAAGGCCGTGGTGGTGCTGGACCCGGCGACGGGCAGGGCCCTGGAGCCGCGCGAGACGGTCGGCGGCAGCTTCTTCCGCAACTTCCACTTCTCGCTGATGCTCAAGCGCACCGGCTACTGGATCGTCGGCATGGCCACGCTGATGATGCTGGTGGCCCTGATCACCGGCGTGGTGATCCACAAGAAGATCTTCAAGGACTTCTTCACCTTCCGGCCCGGCAAGTCGAAGCCGCGGGCCTGGCTGGATGTCCACAACGCCACCGGCGTCATGGCCTTGCCGTTCCTGCTGACGATCACCTACAGCGGCCTGCTGACCCTGGCCTACGTCTACATGCCGGCCGGCATGATCGCCGGGGGTATCGACAGCGAGCGCTTCCTCAGCGAGATCAGTCCGCGGCAGGAGCCCCCGGAGGCGCGCAGCGGCAAGCCGGCGACGCTCACCGCTCTGGCGCCGTTGCTGGAGCAGGCCCGCCGGCATTGGCAGGGGGCGGCACCGGGCTCCGTGACGATCCACCATCCGGGCGATATCGCCGCCGTGATCGACGTGGCCCGCCGCCGCGGCACCGGCATCACGGCACGCATCGAGCCGGTGATGCGTTTCGACGGCGTCACCGGGCGACTGATCGCGGCGCAGGAGCAGAGCGCACCCGGCGCCGTGACCTACGGCGCGATGTACGGCCTGCACGTGGCCTGGTTCGCCGAACCTTTCCTGCGCGGGCTGCTGTTCGTCATGGGAGCGATGGGCTGCCTGGTGATCGCCAGCGGCGCGGTGGTCTGGGGCGCCAAGCGGCGCGAGCAGCATGGCGCCACCCATGCCGCGGTCGGCTATCGGGCCGCGGAGTCCCTGAACGTGGCGGGCATTGCCGGCATGGCGGTGGCGACGGCCGTGCTGCTCTGGGCCAACCGCCTGCTGCCGGCGGAACTGGCCGAGCGCGCACTGGCGGAACGGCAGTGGTTCTTCGGTGCCTGGCTGCTGTGCCTGCCGCATGCGCTGCTGCGCCCGCGTGTCGCGGCCTGGCGCGAGCAGTTGTGGCTGGCGGCGATCCTGCTGGCGCTGCTGCCTTTCGCGGTGCGGTTCTCCGGTGGGCTGTCCCTGCCGCAGGCCCTGCTGCAGGGGCGGGGGGCGGTCGCCGGCGTTGAACTCGCGGCGTTGGCTTTCGCCGCGCTGCTGGCCTGGGCAGGCTACCGGATCGCCTCGGTGAAGCCGGCGCTGCCGCGTGCGCGCCCGGCAAGGCCGTTGCCGGAGGCGGCGGCATGATGCTGGCGGCGCTGATGCTGGTCTATGCCGGCTGGATGGCCCTGTGCCTGGCGATGACGCGCCACCAGCGCCCGCTGCTGCAGCGCGAGTTGGGCCGGCGGGCGTCCGCCCTGTTGCGTTCGGGTGGGGGAGTGCTGTTGCTGCTGGGGCTCGGCGCGGCTGTCTGCGCGCAGGGTTGGCACATCGGGCCGGTCGCCTGGGTCGCCTGCCTGGCGGTTTCCGGGATCGCCCTGGTGCTGACACTGCCATATCGGCCGCGTGCATGCCTGCGATTTGCAGGGCTGGCGCTCGCACTGGCGCCGTTGCTGGCCGCATGGGCCTGAAGAGCGAGGCGCTGCGGTTAACATGGAAATGATTCTCACCTACAATTCAGACTCCTCCCGCCGCTGCCCGCGCTGAGCCCTGCCGTGTCCGTCTCCGATCCTGCTGTCCGCCGCCGTTTCTGGTCGCGCTTCGCGCTGGCCGGTCCGGTGGTTTTCCTCTGCGCCGCGCTGGTCATGTGCGGCGGTGCGCTATGGCTGCCCAAGGGCGCGGCGCAGATCGACAACCTGGTGATGCCGATCGTGCTGTTCCCGGCGATCTGGGCGGGGCTGTTCTTCTATGCCTACCTGGACCGCAGCCTGGCGCGCGCCTGGGCAGTGATCGGCGGACTGTCGCTGGTTCACCTCGCCGTGATCGGCCTCTACGTCATGCAGACCATGCAAGCGGCCAAGGCCGCAGGGGCGGGTGCCTCGTGATCAAGCTGTCGCAGGAGCGCAACAAATCCCTGCTGGCGGTGCACGGCTGGTCGGCCGTGTTCCTGGGCCTGCTGCTGTACGCGGTGATCCTCACCGGCGTCGCCTCGGTCTTCGCCAAGGAGCTGGGCGACTGGTCCAGCCCGCTCGCGCAGCCGGTGGCGGATCCCTTCAGGCCTGGCACCGACCGCATGCTGCGCGAGTTCGCCGCCACGGTGGATCCCCAGTATCACGAGGAGATGTTCGTGTTCCCGCGCGCCGGGGACCGGCTCTACGCCTTCTTCCACAAGCACGAGACCGATGAGGACGGCAAGCCGCGCGAGCGCGGCGTGGCCGCCGAGTTCGATCCGAACACGCAGACCCTGATCGAGCGCCGCGAGGGCACCGACGAGGACGTGGATGCCGGCGACCGCGCCAATGCGCTGGGCGACTTCATGGTGGAACTGCATGTGCGCCTGCACCTGCCGAACCCCTGGGGGCTGCTGCTGACCGGCGTGCTGGGCCTGGCCATGCTGGTGGCGGCGATCACCGGCTTCGTCGTGCACCGCCATCTGATCAAGGAGTTGTTCACGCTGCGTCGGCACAAGGAGAAGCTGCTGTCGGCGCGCGACACGCATGTCATCGCCGGCACCTGGAACCTGCCGTTCGCCTTCATCCTGGCCTTCACCGGCAGCTACTTCAGCTTCGGCAGCGCCTTCGGCATCCCGGCGGTGGCGATGGTGGTGTTCGGCGGCGACCAGGAGAAGATGATCGAGACGGTCATCGGCAATCCCCCGAAGGAAGACAAGACACCGGCCCCGGTGGCGGACTTTGATCGCATGATCGCCGACGTCCGCGGCCGCACCGACGCCGCGCTGAACTTCATCACCGTGCAGCACTGGGGGCGCGCCGACTCCCTGGTGACGATGTTCATGCAGTACCCCGAGGGCAAGCTGCTCGGGCCGACCTATGTCTACAGCGGTGCCACCGGCGAGTTCCGCTACGCCAAGCCCAGTCTCGGCCTGCAGCCATCGACCGGCGGTGCGCTGTTCGAGCTGATGGGGCCGCTGCATTTCGGCAACTTCGCCGGTGTGTTCTCCAAGGCGGCCTGGTTCGCCCTGGGCTTTGCCGGCGCCTACGTCACGATCACCGGATTGATGCTGTGGACGCTGCGCCGGCGCGAGCAGCGCGGCTGGCGGCACCTGGCACGGGCCACCGTTTGGGTGGGTTACGGCCTGCCGCTGGCGCTGGCGGCACCGGCCTACGCTTTCTTTCCGCTGCGCGCCGCCGGCGAGCTGGTCCACGGGCCGATGATGACGGTCTTCCTGCTGGTGGCGCTGGCCGCCGCCGGCATCGCCTGGGGCCTGCGCAGCCTGACGCTGGCACGCCGCATCCTGCTGGGGCTGACCGGCCTGGCCCTGCTGCTGCTGCCGGCGCTGCGCCTGCTGAGCGGCGGGGCGGGGTGGCCGCTGGCCTTCGAATCCGGCCTGCATACGGTGCTGGCATTGGACATCGCCTTTGCCGTCGGCGGACTGCTGTGCCTGCTCTCCGCGTCGCGCCGGCACGCGGAGAATGCGGCGGCGGATGAGGAACTCGACGAAGCGGTGGAAGCATGAGCACCTACGCCTTCGCTGCCGTCGCCAGCCTGATCAGCCTGCTGCTGCTTCTGCCCATCGCCCTGCGTGACCCCAAGCGCCTGCGTAGCCTGCGCCGCCCCGTACCCAAGCCCGGCCGGGAGCGGCAGCTGCTGGGTTGGGGCACGCTTCTGCCCGGGGCGGCACTGGTGCTGCTGGGCCAATGGCCGGCCCTGCTGATCTGGCTGGGCACGGTCACCACACTGGGTTGGCTGCTGGTGCAGTTGCTGGCCCGCCTGGGGGCGCCGTCGCCGCGTGCGGGCTGAGCCGGGGGCGCGCCCGCATCCGTGGCGTTGACCTGGCGTTGACGCGGCGGCCGCTACGATCGGGCTGTCTCCCCGAGCCCGATCATGATCCGCCGCCCTCCACGTACGCCTGCCTTGCTTCTCGCCGCGCTGATGCCGCTTGCCGCGCAGGCCGGCATCTTCGAGACCAGCAGCCCCGATCCCAGCACCCGGCTGAAGACGGAGCCGCAGCTGGGCTGGAAGGACGATGGCAGCAAGACCACCTGGGCCATGCCCTCGCTGTCGGTGGACCTGCCGTTGCGGCCTGGGCTGCACGCCAACGTTTCCAGCGGCTACGGCCGCGTCGAGAGCGATGGGGGCGACCGCGCCCGCGAGGGTTTGGCCGACAGCAAGGCCGGCTTCAAATGGCGCTTCTACGAGAACCGGGCTGCGCTCTCGCGCCTGGCCCTGGGCGTCGAACCCAAGCTGGGAATCCCGACGGCCGATGACGGCAGCGGCCTCGGGGCCAATTGCTGGAAGCTGGCCCTGCCGCTGCTGGCAGCCTACGAGGCCGGGCGCCTGCGCCTCGAGGGGCAACTCGGCTATACCCATGCCTTCGGTGGGCAGGACGACGACATCCTGCTGGGCGCACTGGCCCTGGTCACGGTGACGCCGCGGCTCAAACTGGGCGGCGAGATCGTGGAGGATTCGCCGGCCGACGACATTCACCGCCGCCAGGTGCGCGCCAACCTCGGCCTCAAGTACAGGCTGATGCGCGACCTGGAACTGCATGGCCTGGCCGGCCGCAGCATCGACAATCATCGCGGCGATACGGTCGAGCAGGCGCGCATGATCCTGCAGATGCTGTTCTGAGGCGATAATCCGCGCCTATCCCAGGTGGAGCGCGACATGCGGATCGGCGATATCGCAAGGCAGGCAGGCACTACGCCCAAGGCCATCCGCCACTATGAGCTTCTGGGGATTCTCCCGGCGGTCCCGCGACAGGGCAGCTATCGCCGCTACAGCGAGCGCGACCTGATGTTCGTGCGCCTGGTACGCCAGGCGCAGGCCCTGGGTTTCCGCCTGGCGGAGTTGCGCGGCCTCTATCCGGCCGATGGCGAGCCCGACTGGTCCCGGGTGCTGGCTGCCCTGCTGGAGCGGCGCCGGCAGGTCGCGGCGGACATCCAGCGGCTGCAGGCGCTGGACTTGCAGTTGCAGGCGGTGGAGGCGGAAACCCGCGCCTGTCTTGGCGGTGGCGGCGGGGAATGCGCGGCGGCACCGGTACGCCGGGCGGCTTGACTCTGCCCCTAGGGGCAGGCTGCAAGCTCCGGTTCCCGCCACCGGAGCCGCCCCTTGAGTCCACGCGTCCTCATCATCCTCGCGCACCCCGCCGAAGACAGCCTCTGTCATGCGCTGGCCGCGAGCTACGCGGCGGGCGCGCTGCAGTCCGGGGCGGAAGTGCGCCGGCTGGATCTGGGGCGCATGAGCTTCGACCCGGTGCTGCGCCAGGGCTATCGCGGCTCGCAGCCCCTTGAGCCGGATCTGGTGTCGGCGCAGCAGGAGCTGCTGTGGGCACGGCATCTGGTCTTCGTCTATCCGGTCTGGTGGGGGGCGATGCCGGCGCTGCTGAAGGGTTTCCTGGACCGCGTGCTGCTGCCTGGCTTTGCCTTCCGCTACCGCCGTGATTCGGTCTGGTGGGACCGGCTGCTGGCCGGGCGCAGTGCGCAGCTCATCGTCACCATGGACACGCCGCCCTGGTACTACCGCTGGTTCTACCGCCAGCCCGGCCACGAACAGATGCGGCGCACCGTGCTGGAGTTCTGCGGCATCCGCCCGGTGCGGGTAAAGAGTTTCGGCGCGGTGCGCAGCGCCACGCCGGCCCAGCGCGCGCGCTGGCTGGAATGGGCGCGGCGGCAGGGTGCGCGCTTGCCGCCGCGGACATGAAAAAAGGGGTGCCGGCCCACGGCCGGCACCCCTTGGACCGCACTCCACTCAGAGCGTCGCCGCCAGCCGGCTGGCCTGGTTGATGGCACGCTTGGCGTCCAGCTCCGCCGCCACGTCGGCGCCGCCGACGAGGTGGACCTTCACGCCGGCCGCCTTCAGCGGCTCCTGCAGTTCGCGCAGCGGTTCCTGGCCGGCGCAGAGGATGATGTTGTCGCATTCGATCAGCGCCGGCTTCTCGCGCTTCTCGCCGAAGGTGATGTGCAGGCCGCGGTCGTCGATGCCTTCGTAGTTGACGCCGCCGATCATCTCCACCTGCTTCATCTTCAGCGAGGCGCGGTGGATCCAGCCGGTGGTCTTGCCCAGGCGCTTGCCCAGGGACTCGGCCTTGCGCTGCAGCAGCGTGACCTTGCGGGCGGGGGGAGTGATCTGCGGGCGCACCACGCCGCCGCGCGAATGGCTCGGATCGCCCACGCCCCATTCCTTGTTCCACTCCTCCAGGTTCATCGTCGGGGAATGGCCTTCCTCGAAGACCAGGTACTCGGAAATGTCGAAGCCGATGCCGCCGGCACCGATCACGGCCACGCGCGGACCGACCGGCTTCCTGTCGCGCAGCACGTCGATGTAGGACAGCACCTTGGGATGATCCACGCCGGGGATCTTCGGCGTGCGCGGGCTGATGCCGGTGGCCAGGATCACCTCGTCGTACTTCTTCGAGGCCAGGAAATCCGCGTCCACCCGCGTATTCAGGTGCAGCTTCACGCCGGTGCTGGCGATCTTGTTGCCGAAGTAGCGCAGGGTTTCATGGAACTCTTCCTTGCCCGGCACGCGCTTGGCCATGTTGAACTGGCCGCCGATCTCGGCGGCGGCGTCGTAGAGGTCCACCTCATGGCCGCGCTCGGCCAGCACGGTGGATGCCGCCAGGCCCGCAGGCCCGGCGCCGACCACGGCGATGCGCTTCTTCTGTGCGGCGGGGCGGTAGACCAGTTCGGTTTCGTGGCAGGCCCGCGGGTTGACCAGGCAGGAGGCGGTCTTGAGCTTGAAGGTGTGGTCCAGGCAGGCCTGGTTGCAGCCGATGCAGGTGTTGATCTCCTGCGCGCGGTTCTGCGCCGCCTTGTTGACGAACTCCGGATCCGCCAGCAGCGGACGCGCCATGCTGATCATGTCGGCTTGGCCCGAGGCGATGATCTTCTCGGCCACGGCCGGGTCGTTGATGCGGTTGGTGGTGCACAGCGGGATGCGCACCTCCTTTTTCATGCGCTCGGTGACCCAGGCGAAGGCGCCGCGCGGCACCGAGGTGGCGATGGTGGGCACGCGCGCCTCGTGCCAGCCGATGCCGGTGTTGATGATGGTGGCGCCGGCACGCTCGATGGCCTTGGCCAGCTGCACGACCTCTTCCCAGCTCTGGCCGTCGGGGATCAGGTCCAGCATCGACAGGCGGTACACGATGATGAAGTCGCGGCCCACGGCCTCGCGCATGCGCGAGACGATCTCCACCGGCAGGCGCATGCGGTTCTCCCAGGAGCCGCCCCATTCGTCGTTGCGCTTGTTGACGTGGGTGACCAGGAACTGGTTGATGAAGTAGCCCTCGGAGCCCATCACCTCGACGCCGTCATAGCCGGCCTCGCGGGCCAGCAGGGCGCAACGCACGAAGGCGCGGATCTGCCGCTCCACGCCCCAGGACGAGAGCTTGCGCGGGCCGATGGCCGTGATCGGCGACTTGATCGCCGAGGCCGAGACCGAAAGCGGATGCACGCCATAGCGGCCGGCATGCAGGATCTGCAGCGCGATCTTGCCGCCCTCGGCGTGGACCGCGTCGGTGACCTGGCGATGGTCGCGCGCCGCGCCGCGGGTACTCATCTTGGAGGCGAAGGGATAGAGCCAGCCCTCGATGTTGGGGGCATAGCCGCCGGTGACCATCAGTCCGACACCGCCGCGGGCGCGTTCGGCAAAGTAGGCGGCCATGCGCGGCAGGTTCTTCTTGCCGTCTTCCAGGCCGGTGTGCATGGAACCCATCAGCACGCGGTTGCGCAGCTGGGTGAAGCCGAGATCGAGCGGCTGCAGCAGGTGAGGGTAGGGATTCGACATGGTGAACTCCGCTTGGAAAGGAAATCTGGATGGCCGGTGGGCTGTCTGGAAGGCGGACCGCGGGCGGCTATCGGTGGCGCGACTGCAGCCAGCGCTGTACCTGCGGCCAGACCTCGTCCTGCGCGGCGCGCGACACGACGATGCCGGGGTGGTCGTAGTCCTGCGAATAGCCCTGGGCGCGCGACAGCAGCACCCAGGTCTTGTCGCCGGAACTCATATGTCCGATGAAGCGTTCGCAACCCTCGGGCGGGTCGACGCGGTCCGCGCCGCCTCCGAAGCCCAGCACCGGGCAGCGCAGCGGCTGCAGGCGCGGCGCCATGCTGCCATCGCGCTGTGCCGCGGTGACGATGCGGCAGGCATCGTCGATCGCGGCGGGGGGCTCGTCCTCCGGGCCCATGCCGAGGCTGCGGGCAGGGAAGCGCCCGAGCAGGCGCGACAGTCCGCGCGTGAACAGGCTGTAGGGCGGCGTCAGGCCGTTCTTGCCGACCTCGCATTGCGCGGCGAACAGCACCAGGCCGGCCACCATGCCTGTATCCAGGGTCTGGGCCGCGGCCAGCGTCGCCATGACGCCGCCGAAGGAATGGCCGAACCAGAATGCCGGGCGCGGATTGTGGTGATGCACCGCGGCCTGAACCTGCGGGAGGTCCTGCCCGATGTGCTCCTGCAGGCCGCGGCGGCCGGGGGAGCCGGCGGCCAGGCCAATGCCGCGGCGCTCCACCAGCCAGGGTTCGTAGCCGGCGCGGCAGAGGAAGCCGGCCAGGCCCACGCCCTTGGGCGAAAGCCAGAAGTGGCGGTTGCTGAACATGCCCGGCAGCATCACCAGCGGCACGCCGCCGTCCTGTCCGGGCAGGCTGACGCGCAGCAGCGAGCAGTGGCCGCCGTCCGCAGCCAGGGGCAGCAGGGCCTGCACATGGAAGTCGCCCCACGGCGCGGTGCTCATCGGGTGCTGGTCTTGCCGGGCATATGTGATAACGTCCGTTATCAAATCATCCGGTAACGATCGTTGTCAATGTCAAAGCAGACACAGGCGCTGTCCGGCGGGTCGGGGCGCACCTACCGCGGCGTCAGCGAAGAGGCGCGCCGCGCGGAGCGCCAGCAGAAGCTGATCGAGACCGCCATCGAGGCCTTCGGCACCCGCGGCATCCGCCATGTCTCCCTGCGCGATATCTGCGCCGCCGCCGGCTACACGCCGCGCTACTTCTACGAGTCCTTCGCCGATCTCGACGAACTGATGGCGGCGATGGTGGAGGTGCTGCTGCAGCGCCTGGTCGATGAACTGCGGGGCGCCCTGCTGACGGGCCCGCGCGACGACCCCGCCCAGCTTGCGCGGCGGATGGTGCGCGCCTACCTGGAGTTCCTGCGCAAGGATGCGCGCGTCACGCGCATCCTGATGATCGAGATCTACGGCATCGGCCTGGACATGGACCGCCTGGCCAACCGCTTCATGCTGACCCTGGGGCCTGAGTTCGGTCCGCTGCTCGAACTGCAGAAGCAGTGGGACCTGCCGCGCCGTGCGAGCAAGGGCCTGGTGGCCACGGGCGTGCTCGGCGCCATGGTGTTCATCGGCACGCGCTGGGTGTCCACCGGCTTCGGTGCGCCGATCGAGGCCGTGACCGATAGCTGCATGGCCTTCCTGCGCGGCTGACCAGCGCCGCCGCGCCAGCCCCGGCTGTCGCCGGCACCAAGGCCGGCGGGCGGCGCAGGCGACAGACTGCGGGCCGTATCCATTGCAATGAGCCGTCCGCAGAACGGCCGGGGAGCCCGTCAATGAGCAGGAAGCAGTCCGGCCAGCCCGCGCTGGCGCCGGTGCGCAGCGGCTATCTGGCCTATGGCCAGTACCGCCTGGCCTATGAGACCTGGGGCGAGGCCGGCGGCGTGCCGGCACTGCTGGTGCACGGCATCCTGCTGGATGCCGGCATCAATCGCGGCATCGCCCGGCGCATGGCCGCCGAGGGTTACCGCGTGATCCTGCTGGACCTGCTGGGCCACGGCCGCAGCGACCGCACCACCGACCCCAAGGAGCATCGCGCCGAGTTCTATGCCGACCAGGTGATCGCCGCGCTGGATCATTTCGGCATCGACAAGGCCTTGGTCGGCGGCATGTCGCTGGGTTCGATCACCGCCCTGCATGTCGCGCAGAAGGCGCCGCAGCGGCTGCTGGGGCTGTTCCTGGAGATGCCGGTGATGGAGTGGTCCATGCCCTGGGCAGCCTTCCTGCTGGGCCCGGTGCTGATCGCTACGCGCTACGCGGAGCGGCCCTATGCCTGGATGGCCAGGCGCTTCGCCGCCATGAAGCGGCCGCGCAACGACCTGCTGGCGACGCTGCACAGCGCCGCCAGCCTGCCGCCGCGCAACGTGGCGGCAATCCTGCATGGCGTGCTGGTGGGGCCCCTGGTGCCGCCGGTGGCGATGCGCCGGGCCATTTCCGTACCGACCCTGGTGATCGGCCATGGCGGCGACAAGCTGCATGGCTACCGGGATTCCGAGTCCCTGGCGCGCCAGATTCCCGGGGCCCGGCTGCTGCCCGCCCGGCACATCCTGGAAATGCGCCTCCACCCCGAGCGGGTCTGGCCCGAGATCAGCGACTTCCTGCGGGAAGTCGCGCAGGGGCGGGCGGCCCCGGCCCCGCGGCGCAAGGGACGGCGCCGGCAGGGCTGACAGGCGCGGCTGTCGAGAAAGCCATTGGCCACTGTTGCATTGGTGGCAGAATCCCGGGGCATTACTACGAATGCGCCTCGAGCCTCTTCCGGCCGATGGACGCCCGGGAGGAGAACAACGATGAGAACCCTGTCGCGGGCCTTGCTGGCCCTGGGCCTGGGCTTTGCCGTGGCCCCGGTGCTGGCGGCGGTGCCTGCCGCCGAATACGCGACCCTGGGCGCCAGCCTCACGCCCGTGGGAGCCGAGCGCGCCGGCAATGCCGACGGAACGCTACCGGCCTGGGTGCTCGACCGTGGCCAGCAGGCCGCTGCCGGCAAGCTGATGGAACTGGGCGATGCCGAGCCGGGTGCGCCGATGTTCGTCATCACCATCGACAACATGAACCGCTTCCGTGACTGGCTCACGGAAGGGCACATGAAGCTGCTGCAGGAGTACAACACCTACTCCATGCGCGTGTATCCCTCGCGCCGCACGGTGCGCTGGCCGGAGACCATCGAGAAGGCCAGCCTGCTCAACGCCCAGCGCTGCAAGCTCGTCGGCAGCGACGACCCCGAAGGCTGCATGGCCGGCTTTCCGTTCCCGATTCCCAAGAGCGGCGCCGAGGCGATCTGGAACCACAAGCTGCGCTGGCGCGGAGAGACCCTGTCGCGCATCAACAACAACCTCGTGGTGGATCCCAAGGGCCAGTTCCAGGCCACGCGGGTGCGCGAGGACTTCCGCTTCAGCTACGCCAACCCGGGACGTCCGCAATTGCTGGATCCGAACAGCCGCGATCTCTGGCAGCTCGCCACCGAAACCCTGGCGCCGCCGCGGCTGGCGGGTACGGAACTGCTGATCCGAGAGCGCAGCGGTACCGGCACCGAGGGCCGCATGGCCTGGATCGCCAGCCAGAAGCAGCCGCGCATGCGCCGCGAACCCAATGCCTGCTGTGACAATTTCACGCCGGGTGCCGAGGGCCTGCAGTTCTACGACCAGATGGACATGTTCAATGGCACGCTGGAGCGCTACAGCTGGAAGCTGGCCGGCAAGCGTGAGCTGCTGATTCCCTACAACAGCCCGCGCAGCGTTGCCGGTGCCGACAAGGGGGATTTCAGCCGGCTGGTGAAGCCCTGGCATATCGACCAGGCCTGGCCGCACTACGAGCTGCACCGAGTCTGGGTGGTCGAGGCAGCGCTGAAGAAGGGCTCCGCCCATCCGGTGCGAAAGCGCATCTTCTACATCGACGAGGACAGCTGGCAGATCGCCGCGGTGGACCTGCTGGACGTCTACGACCAGGCCTACCAGTTCCAGGAGGCGCACCTCGGCTATGACCCGCAGCTCAAGGCCACGGTGGCCTCGGCGGAACTGGTCTACCAGTTCGATATCGGCCGTTACCTGGTGTCCGGGCTGGTGTCGCCCGGAGCCGGCGCGACGCCGGGAGCGGAGTACTTCACGCCGGAGGCGCTGCAGAAGCGGGTGAAGCAAAGCGACTAGGAGAGGTGCCATCCCGTTCTCCTCCGCCGGTGGGAGAAGGAGGCGGGCAGAGAGCGGACGGAAAAAAGGCGGGCCATCACTGGCCCGCCTTTTTCCTTCCTATGCCTGCGCAGCTGCTGCAAGAGAGGTCGAATCCGCCGCCCACTCGCTGCGCTAGTTAAGCGATGGGGCTGCCATCCATGGCGAGACATTGGCTCGCCCATTGCAGCCCCGCCCGGCCATCCGTGGCCGGGCGTTCGGCGACGCAGGCCTGCCCTTCAAGGCATCGCCAAAGCGCATCGCCTCATCCCTCCATGCGGCTCGGGGCTTACTGCACCTGCACCGGGCCCGCCAGCTTCTTGCCCAGCGCGCGGTTGTTGCGGTCGGTGACGCCGCTGCCGACGGTCACGGTGTAGCGGCCGTTCTTGGCCACCGGGAACACCAGCATCTTCTTGTTGCTAGCGCCCAGTTCCCACTTGCCGGACACGGCGTTGCCGGCGGCATCCTTCACCTTGATGTTCTGGTCGGCGCTGGCGGCGCTATCGAACGTGCCGTTGAACATCAGCACCACGGCCTTCTTGTAGGCGGCGGAGCCGGCGTACACCAGCGACAGCTCGTTGGGCGACTCGGCGCCCCACCAGGGGCCGACCGGCTTGGCCGGGGCCGGCTTCTTCTTTTCGGCCGGCTTGGCGGCGGGCTTGGGGGCTTCGGCGACCGGGGCAGGGGCCGGTTCGGCGGCCGGAGGCGGCTCGGCCGCGGGCGGCGGTTCCACGGCAGCCGGAGCAGGCTCGGCGGCCGGCGCCGGGGCGGCGGCGGCGTCCACGGCGCCCATGTCGCCGTTGCCGGCGTCGGAAGTGTCCGCGGGGGCCTCGGCGGCGGCCGGATCGGCGGAGGCCTCCACCGGCGCCGCTTCATCGGCGGCAGCCGTGTCTCCGGCAGGGGCGGCCTCTGCGGGCGCGGCGGCGGGCGCCTCCGCGGAGTCGATCGCGGCGAGATTCAGCTCGCTGGCGAAGACTTCCTCCACCGTCGGGCCTTGCTGCTGGCGCTTCTCCTCCACGTGACGCTGCGGCGCGATGGCATGCAGGACGAAGTAGGTTCCGGCGGTGATCGCGACGGAAACGACGCCAAGCGTCAGGGCTTTGTTCATCTGGTCCAACCCTCCAGAAATACGGTTTCGTTATGGGCGCCGCAAGGAATCAGCCGTGGAGCGGCTGGGGCGCGAATTATGACGAGCATCAGGTCGGAAAACTATCCGACAGCCGCCTGCGCGCCGTCAATGCGGCGGCGGAAAGCCCTGATTTCAACGGCGCAAAGCGGTGTCAGCGCGGCCAAGGACGCTACGGCGGCGATGGGTTAGCTTGGTTGTCTTGGCGGAGCTTTCTTGGCTCCCACCCCCTTCGTTACGGCAAAGCAATCAGGAGCAGCGATGAGCGATCGCTTGATGGAATTCACCCAGACCCCCTTCGGCAAGAGCCTGGCCAACCTGCTTGGCCTGCCGCAGCCGCCGCGCCTGAACCGCGCCAAGGCCGCCTGGGCCGACCGTCCGCTCGACGGCAAGTTCGTCACCGTGGGCTCCGGCAACGGCGCCGCCCTGGCCAAGCCCCTGCTGGAAACCCTGGCCGCCGCCGGTGCCGTGGTCCGCATCGTTCCGGAGCATGCCGGCCTGGCGCCCGTGAAGCAGGCCGCCGCCGAGCTGGGCATCGCCGTCACCGGCAATCCGGCGGCCGAGTCGGGCGCCCCGCGCAGCCATGCCCTGCTGTTCGATGCCTCCGGCATCGCCAGCGCCGAGCAGCTGCGCGAGCTCTATGACTTCTTCCAGCCGCTGGTGCGCAGCCTGCCGTCCAACGGCCGCGTCGTGGTCCTGTCGCGTGCCCCGGACGAGATCGAGGAGATCGGCCTGAAGACCGCTCAGACCGCGCTGCGCGGCTTCGTGCGCTCGCTGGGCAAGGAAATCGGCAAGAACGGCACCACCGCCAACCTGCTGGAAGTGGCCGACGGCGGCGCGGAATGGCTGTCGGCGCCGCTGCGCTTCTTCCTGTCCGAGCACTCGGCCTACGTCACCGGCCAGCTGCTGCGCGTGGGCAAGGGCCCCAAGGGCGGCGAGCCGCAGCCCCTGACCGGCTCGCTGGCCGGCAAGGTGGCCCTGGTGACCGGCGCCGCCCGCGGCATCGGTGCCTCCATCGCCGAGACGCTGGCCCGCGAGGGCGCCACCGTGATCGGCATGGATCACCCCTCGGCCGAGGGCGGCCTGGGGGAGACCATGTCGCGCATCGGCGGCCATGGCCTGGCGCTGGATGTGACCGCCCCGGATGCGGCCGACCGCATCGCCCAGGAGGTCGTCGGCAAGTTCGGCGGCCTGGACATCGTCGTCCACAACGCCGGCGTGACCCGCGACAAGATGCTGCGCAACATGTCCCCGCAGCAGTGGGACCTGGTGCTCAACATCAACCTGGGCGCCATCCTGCGCATCAACGAGGGCCTGCTGAAGAACGGTCTCAAGGACGGTGCGCGCATCGTCTGCATCTCGTCCATCGGCGGCATCGCCGGCAATGCCGGCCAGACCAACTACGGTTCGACCAAGGCCGGCGTCATCGGCTACGCCCAGGCCCTGGCCGCCACCATGGCCAAGCGTGGCGGTGCGATCAACGCCGTTGCCCCGGGCTTCATCGAGACCGCCATGACCGCCGCCATGCCGCTGGGCCCGCGCGAAGTCGGCCGCCGCATCAACTCCCTGTCGCAGGCCGGCCTGCCGCAGGACATCGCCGAGACGGTGGCCTTCCTGGCCTCTCCGGCGGCGGGCGGCGTGAACGGCTCGACGCTGCGGGTCTGCGGCCAGAACTGGATGGGCGCGTAAGGAACCCAATAGGCCTGCTGCGCGACCCGATCTTGCATCTGCGGTGCTCGCCGTACTTCAGTACGGCTGTGCTCCTCGCTGCAACCTCGGGCCGCTCGCGACGGCCTCTTGGGCTCCTTGGAGAGCGCGGTTGAGGCATGGGGAGGGCCGCAAGGCCCTCCCCATTTCTTTGCAAAGCCGTCACAATGCGCCGAATGCCACCTGGCTTCCTGGCCGGGCGGTAAAAAAGATAACGACTTCAATGCATTCCGGGCGGCTGAGACCGGAAGGCCCGATAATCTGCCGCATGACTCTCCAACGGATCGCCGAATCCAAGCTGCCGACCCCCTTCGCCGAGTTCCGCATCACCGTGTTCCAGTCCGACGACGGCAAGGAACATGTGGTGGTGTCGCTCGGCGAACTGGCGGGTGAACCGCCGCTGATCCGCATTCACTCCGAGTGCCTGACGGGGGATGCGCTGTTTTCGCTGCGCTGCGACTGCGGGGCGCAGCTGAACGCTGCGCTGCAGAAGATCGCCGAGGACGGGCGGGGCGCGGTGCTGTACCTGCGCCAGGAAGGCCGCGGCATCGGCCTGGGCAACAAGATCCGGGCCTACGCGCTGCAGGACAAGGGGGCGGACACGGTGGAAGCCAACCACCAGCTGGGTTTCCCGGCCGACGCCCGCGAGTATGGCCTCGCCATCGACCTGCTCAAGGAGCTGGATCTCTGCCATATCCGCCTGATGACCAACAACCCGCGCAAGCTCGACGCGCTGGAGCAGGCGGGGGTGACCATCGTCGAGCGGGTGCCGCTGGAAAGCGGCCGCAATCCGCATAACGAATCCTACCTGGCCACCAAGGCCGCCAAGCTGGGGCACCTGCTGGGCCTGCCGTGAACCACTCCGAGCCCTCCGATCTCGCTGACAAGCAGCTCGGCCTGCTGCGCGGGCTCGGAGCGTTCACGACGTCCACCTACCGCCTGACCAAGGGCTTTGCGCCGCTGCTGAAGCTGCTGGCGTCGGAGCCGGATGTCACCCGCGACGAGCTGACCCTCGCCATCGACAAGGCCTTCGAGGGCCTGTACCAGCACCCGCTGCTGCGCCAGACCGAGAAGCTGACCAGCTACCTGCGCAAGCGGCACCTGATCCCCAACGAGCAGTCCACCGAGGACCTGATCCGCTTCCTGGTGGAACAGGTGACGGCACGCTCGCCGGTACCGGTGCCCGAGGCGCTGGTGCAGGAGTTCTGGCTGTTCTTCAACGAGCTGTTCTCCTCGCCGGACCTCAAGGGCCTGGGCGAGCTGACGCTGGACATGGTGCGGCTGGTGCTGCGCACCTACGAGCCGCAGCTGGTGGAGATCGTCAACCTGCTCAAGGCCGGCCGCCGCTTCAACCAGTGGCAGCTCAACGAAATCCTGCGGCGCGCGGCGATCATCCGAAACGATGCCACCATCGTGCGGCGCCAGATCCGCGCGCTGCGCCACATCAAGCCGTTCTTCCAGGCCGACCCGCGCGACTTCGGCGCGCAGGCGCAGATCGTGGCGGCGATGGTGCGGGAGTTCGGTCCGTTCTTCATCAAGATGGCGCAGGTGGCGGCCGCCAACACGGACTTCCTGCCCGAGGAGATCGCCAGGGAGCTGGCGGTCTTCCACGAGGACGTGCCGGCCATGACCGAGGAGGAGGTGACCTCCGCCTTCCTGGAATGCTACGGCAAGCCGGCGCACAAGCTGTTCATGGACTTCGACCCGGCGCGGCCGGTGAAGTCCGGCTCCATCGGCAGCGTGTACTTCGCCAAGAAGCCCTTCATCGAGGACGGCAAGGAAGTCCTGAAGCCGGTGGTGATCAAGGTCGGCCGCCACAACATCGACCGCGAGTTCATCATCGGCAAGCTGGTGCTGGGCCTGGCGATCATGTCGTCGCAGTACTGGGCGCCGCATACCAAGCTGGCGCCGTTCCTGCGGGCGATGCAGGAGCAGATCGACGAGTTCGTCGCCGGCTTCGTGGAGGAGCTGGACTTCGAGAGCGAGGCTCGCCACCACCTGCGTTTCTACGAGCGCAGCCTCAAGTCCAACATGTGGAAGGTGCCCGCGATCTACCATCACACGCGGCGCATCATCGAGATGGAATACCTCTCCGACGCCACCAGCCTGACGCGCGCCCTGCGCCGCATGCCACTGTCGGAGCGCTGCCGCTTCCAGCGCCAGATCTCGGAGCGCCTGCTGTATACGCTGCTGTACCACGTGATGGTGCACGGCGAGATGCACGGCGACCTGCACCCGGGCAACATCATGATCGGCTCGGACGGTTCGCTGCACCTGATCGACTGGGGCAATGTCGTGCCGCTGGACGGCAAATGGAACCTGGTCTGGGACTACCTGGCCGGCGCCATCCTCGCGGATACCGACCTGCTGGCGGACACGCTGATCCGCGTCAGCACCCAGCCGGAGGCCAATGCCGTGCGCCGCGCGGAGATCAAGGCGCTGCTGGACGAGACGCTGGCCAAGAAGAACATCCGGCCGCTGACGCTCGGCAACTTCATCCCGGAACTGAAGCGGGAAGGGGCCGACGGCCTCTACCGCCGTGGCCAGGCGATCCTGCAACTGATGTCCAACACCCAGCATGCCGGCGTGGTGCTCAAGCGCGACTACCTGCACCTGTCGCGCGCGCTGTTCGCCGCCGCCGGCAGCTTCGGCTCGCTGTACGAGAACGAATCCAAGAAGAAGCTGGCCGCCGACGTGGCCCGCGGCCTGCTGCGCCTGCCGGTGACCTTCACGCAGGATCGCCTGTACGAAGAGAGCCGCAGCCTGCGGGCCCGTCTGGCCCGCGTGCTGCCGCTGCCCGGAATCATCAAGCAACGCCTGGCGCCGCCCGCGCGTCCGGCCCTCAACGCCCCGTAGTCCCAGTCCCCATGCTCTATTCGCTGGCGCGCAGCGCGCTGTTCCAGCTCGATGCCGAACGCGCGCACGAGCTGACGATTACTTCCTTCAAGCACTGGCCGCGCCTGGCCACGGCGCCCTTCGCCGGCCGCGCCCCGGACGATCCGGTGAAGCTGCTCGGCCTTCATTTCCCCAATCGCGTGGGCCTGGCGGCCGGGCTGGACAAGAACGGCGAATGCATCGAGGCCTGGGCGCGCCTGGGATTCGGCTTCATCGAGGTGGGGACGGTCACGCCGCGGCCGCAGCCGGGCAACCCGCGCCCGCGCATGTTCCGCCTGGTGGAGCAGCAGGCCCTGATCAATCGCCTGGGCTTCAATAACAAGGGCGTGGACTACCTGCTGCAGCAGGTGGCCAAGGCCGACTACCAAGGCATCCTCGGCATCAACATCGGCAAGAACGCCGACACGCCGATCGACCGCGCGGCGGACGATTACCTGATCTGCCTGCGCAAGGTCTATCAGGCGGCCAGCTACGTCACGGTCAACATTTCCTCCCCCAACACCAAGAACCTGCGCGACCTGCAGGACGAGGCCAAGCTGGAGGCCCTGCTCAAGACGCTGAAGGCCGAGCACCGGGAACTGGCGCAGCGCCACGGCAAGCACACGCCGCTGCTGGTGAAGATCGCGCCGGACGTCAGCCCGGCGCAGCTGGACCATATCGCCCGCCTGGCCGTGGAACTGGGCATCGACGGCCTGATCGCCACCAACACCACGCTGTCGCGCCCGGGACTGGAACGGGAAGCGCTGGCGAAGGAGCAGGGCGGCCTGTCGGGCGCGCCGCTGGAGAGCCTGGCCTGCGAGACCCTGCGCCAGCTGCGTGCGCGCGTCGGCAAGGACTACCCGCTGGTGGGCGTGGGCGGCATCTGCTCGGGCGAGGATGCCCGGGCACGGCGCCGGGCCGGTGCCGACCTGCTGCAGATCTATACCGGCTTCATCTACCAGGGCCCGCGGCTGATCGGCGACTGCGCCCAGGCATGAATGAGGGCCGGAAAAGGGCCCATCCGGAAGGGGTAGCTAGGAGAAATTGCCCATAACATGGGCAAGGTTGCCGCTGTCATCGGCAATACATTATATTCGACGAATAATCACTCCAAGTTGCGATAGTGCTTGGATTTTTTCTTTTCGGCGGTTCATAACAGGGGAAGAGCGATGCGCATGCGGATCATCAGCGCGGCGGCCTTGGCGATGTTCAGTGTCGCCCCGGCTTACGCGGTTACCACGGACGGCTACGAGATTCCGTATGTCGGAGCGTTCTATTCCTACGAGATCGGCGACAGCGCGCGCGATTCCGATGACGGCCAGGGCTTCCAGCTCAACATCGGCATGCCGATCGACTGGGGCAGCAACAATGCGCTCGAACTGAGCTTCCTTGATGTCGGCCGCGAGCGCGAGATCGACGGCAACAAGGACTACCAGTCGGCCCTGTCGCTGGACCTGGTGCACCACTACGGCGAGCCGCAGACCGGCGTGAAGTACGTGCCGCGCTTCAAGCCCTTCGTGCTGGCGGGCGTCAACCTGATCCAGGAAGACGTGCGCGGTGACGACCACGTCCACGGCGGCCTCAACGTCGGTGCCGGCCTGCTGTTCCCGCTGCCCTGGTACGGCCTGGGCATCCGCACGGAAGCCCGCGCCCAGGCGCAGTACAACGACGAGTCGGTCTCGGGCGAGGACTACCTGATCGACTACCGCTTCAACGTCGGCCTGCAGGTGCCGCTGACGCCGTTCTTCGCCGAGCGCAGCGAGCCGGTCGGCAAGCCGGGCGAGTGCGAGATTTCCGTGGTCGATCCGGTCACCGGCCGCAGCGACTGCGCCGTGGACACCGATGCCGACGGCATCTTCGACAGCGTCGACCAGTGCCCCGGCACGCCTCCGGGCACGCCGGTCAACACCAACGGCTGCCCGGTCGCCAGTACCGGCACCGACACCGACGGCGACGGCGTTCCCGACGTGGCGGACCGCTGCCCCGAGACCAAGCGCGGCCTGACCGTGGACGTGGCCGGTTGCGTGGTGGGCCAGACCATGACCCTTCAGGGCGTCAAGTTCCACAACAACTCCGCCGAGCTGACCGAGGATTCCCGCGGCATCCTCGACGGCGTGGCCCGTACCCTCAGCAGCCAGAAGAACCTGGCCGTGGAGATCGGCGGCCACACCGACGCCATCGGTACCGAGGCCTTCAACCTGCTGCTCTCGCAGCAGCGCGCCGAGTCGGTGCGCCAGTACCTGATCGGCCGCGGCATCGACAGCGGCCGCATGACCGCGCAGGGCTACGGCGAGTTCCAGCCGGTGGCTTCCAACGAGAACGAGGCCGGCCGCGAGAGCAACCGCCGCGTCGAGTTCAAGATCATCGTCGAGTAATCCTCTTCGATCATCTTCCGGTACCAGACCGCGTGCTACCCTCCGGTGGCACGCGGTTTTCCGTTTTCTGCCTCCCTGGAGAGGGGTGATTCATGTTCAAGCGCCTGCTTATTGCTACTGCACTGGTCCTCTCGGGATGTCAGGGCGGCTCCGACGAGATCGGCTCCGGCGGCGGCTCCTCCGGGGGCGTCGTCCGCTTCATCGTCCTGGGGGACTCGGGTGCGCCGCCCGAATCCGGCGACGTGGCCAAGATCGTCGAGAAGGTCTGCGCCCAGCGCGGCTGCGACTTTGCCGTGGGTGCCGGCGACAACATCTACGACCAGGGCGCCGACTCGGTCGATGACCCGATCTTCCAGTCCGCCTTCGAGGAGCCCTACAAGAACCTGGACTTCCCGTTCTTCATGGCCCTGGGCAACCACGACAACTCCAATTCGCCCCTGGGCGGCGGCGGCACCAACGAGCGCGGCGACCACGAGGTGGCCTATACCGCCAAGTCCTCGAAGTGGACCATGCCGGCGCGCTACTACACGCAGGGCTGGCCGCGCGGCAGCAGCAAGCCGGTGGTCGAACTGTTCGTGCTCGACTCCAGCCCGATCACCCATTTCTTCAATGACCTGAACCCGGCCTGGAACGGTGCCAACCTCGAGACCTACATCGCCGAGCAGAAGACCGACATGCAGGCGGCGCTGGCGGCGAGCAAGGCCACCTGGAAGTTTGCGCTGGCTCACCATCCCTACGTGTCCAACGGCATGCATGGCAATGCCGGCAACTACGAGGGCGGCGCCCAGCCGGACCTCTGCGCACTGGCCGGCCTGATCAGCCCCAGCTGCCGCGGTGCCGACTACAAGCTCTTCCTCGAGCAGACGATCTGCGACAAGGTGGACGTCTTCTTCAATGGCCATGACCACGAGCTGTACTGGCTCAAGCCGGTGGCCTCCTGCGGCAAGACCCACCACATCCTCTCCGGTGCCGCCTCCAAGCACCGCAGCATCCAGGACCAGGCGCGCAACGAGGCCTTCTATCAGGTCGGCGACACGCATGGCTTCTTCTGGGTGGAGCTGCGCGGCAACCGCTTCACCGGTGCGGCTTACCGCGTCGGCGCCGGCGGCATCGCCACCGACGTGGACGACAAGGGCGAGCCCAAGCCGGCCTTCGAGATGAGCTTCACCAAGTGAGGCTGCTGCTGGCCG
This sequence comes from Solimonas fluminis, assembly GCF_002930645.1. Lineage (GTDB taxonomy): Bacteria > Pseudomonadota > Gammaproteobacteria > Nevskiales > Nevskiaceae > Solimonas_A > Solimonas_A fluminis. Next base: position 69,940 of record NZ_PSNW01000010.1, read on the forward strand.
CCTTGCTGCTGCTGGGCCTGGCGGCCTGCCAGCGCCAGCCGCCGCCGCAGGCCGTGGACGTGCCGGCGGCAGGCCTGCAGCTGCGCGTGCCGGCCGGCTGGCGGACGGATACCAGCCCCGGCAGCCTGTTCTTTGCGCTGCCGACGGAGCAGGGGCAGCTGGTCGGGCGCAGCTTCTTCCTGGTGGCGAGCGACCCGATGCGGCCGCAGCCCAGCGGCCGCCCGGCGAGCCTGGACAGCTATGTCCGCTACAAGGAAGAGCAGGGCAGGGCCCAGGCCCGCGCGTATCGCGTGGTGCATTCCGAGCGCCTGGCCCTGGATGGCGTCGAGGCGGAGCTGCGCGAGATCGAGCTGTCCGGCCAGATGGAACCGCGGCGCAGCCTCGCGGCCCTGCTGGTGCGCGGCCACGAGGGACTGCTGCTGGTAGGGTCGGCGCCGATCGATGATTTCCCCCGGCTGCGCCGCGACTTCGAGGCTGTGATCCGCAGCCTGCGCTGGCAGGCGCCGGCACCTTGACCGTGGGCGAGGACGACGAGATCGAGTCGCCCTGCGTGGGCGTCTGCCGGCTGGACCCGCAGCATGTCTGCGTGGGCTGCCATCGCAGCATGGACGAGATTTCCGAGTGGCCCTACGCCACCGATCCGCGCAAGCGCGAGATCCTGCGGCTGGCCCAGCTGCGGCTGGCGGGGCTGGAGCAGAAGCGCAAGCCGTTCTGGCGCCGATAACCCCCATTTCCCTGTGCGGCAGGGCAGAATCCGGGACATCTTCCGGAGTCTTTCCATGAGCACCCCGCAGCGCAGCGATTACGGCCACTTCCTCCAGATTCCCACCCGCTGGGGTGACCTGGATGCACTGGGTCACGTCAACAACACCAATTTCTTCGTCTTCGACGAGTCCGTGCGCCTGGACTACTTCGAGATGTTCAGCCGCGACAACCCGCGCTTCTGGAAGGAAGAGGGGCTGATCCTGGCCAATCTCGGCTGCGACTTCGTCGCGCAGCTGCACCACCCCTCGGTGGTCGACGCCGGCTTCCGCATCGCGCGCCTGGGCCGCTCCAGCATGAAGACCGAGGCCGGCATGTTCGTCGGCGAGAAACTGGTGGCTGTCACGCGCGGCACGCTGGTGTGGTTCGACTACACCCAGCAGAAGCCTGCGCCCATCCCCGATCATGTGCGTGCCGGCATCCGCTCGCGGGAGCGCGTCGCGCCGGAAGAGGGCTAGCCGCTCTCCGGGAACCGGAAAGAAAACGGCCCGCTTGCGCGGGCCGAATGGCTCAAGAGTACAGCGGGAAGCTTCAGATGCCGATGACGCCACCGTCGTCGCGGGTGACCACGACCGTGGACGAACGCGGGCGGGTGACGCCGCCGTCCGGCCAGTGGCTGAGCGGGGCTGCGAGGGAGCCGCTCTCACCCGGGTGCTGGATGTTGACGAACATGGTCTTGCCATCCGGCGTCATGGCGATGCCGGTGATCTCGCAGTCCTTCGGACCCACCAGGAAGCGGCGCAGGTCATTGGACGTGGGGTTCTTGCCCTTGTAGGTCGTCTGGCCCGCCACGGTGATGTCGCCGCCATCGCCCACGGCACCGGGCGCGGCCGCCAGCATCATGCAGTTGGTGGTGTCGGTGTAGGCGCCGTCGTCGGTCTGGATCCACAGCACGCCGCGCGGGTCGAACCACAGGCCGTCGGGGCTGGACAGGTCATTGTTGGCGCCGAGGTTGGAGAGGTTGACGTCGGCCGGATAGGTGGAACGCGAACCGAACAGGTAGATATCCCATTCGAAAGTCGTGGCCGCCGGGCTGTCGCCGTCCTCGTGCCAGCGGATGATGTGGCCGTTGACATTGCCGTTGAGGCTGCTGCTGGTGCTGCCGGTATCGGCGTCGTAGTTGCGCGGGTTGGCGGCGTTGACCGGCTGCGAGGCGGAACCGCGGTTGGAGTTGTTGGTGAGGGTCAGGTAGACCTCGCCGTTGATCGGGTTCACCGCGCCCCATTCCGGACGGTCCATCTTGGTCGCGCCCACGGCGTCGCCGGCCAGGCGCGTGTTGAGGCAGACGTCCGCCTGGTTGGCAAAGGGGTAGTTGGGGCTGGTGGCGTTCAGGCCGTTCTTGTCGAACGTCAGTTCCACCCACTCGCCGGTGCCGTTGGCATTGAACTTGGCGACGTACAGCTTGCCGCTGTCCATGTACTTGTCGCCCACCGCCATGCGGTCGGCCTTGTTGGCGTCCGCCGGATCCCAGTTCGCGGTGGAGACGAACTTGTAGATGTAGTCGCCGCGGTTGTCGTCGCCCATGTAGAACACGACCGGCTTGCCGGCCTTGACCGGACCGGGCCAGCAGCCTTCGTGGGCGAAGCGGCCCAGCGCGGTGCGCTTCTTCGGCGTCTTGGTCGTGTCGTAGGGATCGATCTCGACCACGAAGCCGAAGGTATTGATCACGTTGCGGTAGTCGGCGGTGGCGGCATCGCCGGTCACGCCGGTGATCCAGCGGGCGAACTGGTCGTCCGCGCCTGCGGTTTCCCAGAGGTGGCGGCCGGCCGCGCCCTGCGCGTTGCCGTAGCGGGCCAGCGAGGTGGCCTGCTTGGCGATATCGCCGGTGCGCTTGGAGTTGTCATCGGCCGCGCGGGCGAAATAGCCCGCCCAGTTCTCCTCGCAGGTCAGGTAGGTGCCCCAGGGCGTGTAGCCGTTGGCGCAATTGTTGACCGTGCCGCGGGTCTTGGTGCCGTTGGTCGAGAACTTGGTCACGACCTGCGAGTCGCCGCGCACAGGGCCTGAAAGTTCCATCTCGGTGAAGGTGGTGATGCGGCGGTTGAGGCTGCCCTTGGTCACCGCGAACTTGCCCGCCGCGTTCTTCTTGACCTCGATCACGGAAACGCCGTGGGCGTTCATTTCCTTGATGCACTCGTCGGGCACCGTGCGCTTGCCGCTGACGCGGGTTTCGCCGGCGGCGTGCAGGTAGGTCGTCGTCAGCGCCTCGTGGTTCATGCAGAGGATGCCGCGATCGGAGGCCTTCGGATCGGGGGTGGCACCGGTGGCGGCCAGGCCGAAGAAATACATGCCGTCGTGATGGTCGCCGGCGCGGTCCACGTAGGAGGCGCCCGTTTCGCTGCCGTTGTCGGCCCAGGCCGGGACGCCTTCCTTGATCGGATCGCCCAGCGAGTACAGCACCTGGGCGGTGTAGCCATCCGGTACCGTAAGCACGTCCGCCGTGCTCTTGGGCACGGGCACGAAGCTCAGCTTCGGCGTCGGAATCGGCTCCTCGACCGGGGGGGTAGCGGGTTCATCGTTGTCGTCGTCATCGCAGCCGGCGAGGCTCAGGCTGCCGAACAGCGCAGCGGTGGTCGCGGAGAGACCACCGAACAGCGTCTGGCGACGGGTAAAGCGCGTCTCCGCGATCTCCATGATGTGGGGGTTGGCGGAGGTATTGGTGACGACATCGTCGTCATGGTCATGGTGACTCATGCGCTGGCGTTCCTTGGCTTGGGGGTAGTGGCTGGGATAAACCGGCCTGAGCCTAGGCGGCTGATGTGACGCTCGTCTGACCGTTTTGTTACGTTTGCCTGCCCGTGCCGGGGGACAGGCGGCGGTTTTCGCCTAGAATGGCGCCATACGGAGGGTTTCATGATCAAGATCATGCTGGTGGACGACCATCGCCTGGTGCGGGCGGGCCTGAAGCGCGTGCTGCAGGAGGTGCCGGACATGGAGGTCATCGCCGAAGCCTCCAGCGGCGAGGAAGCCCTGGACCTGCTGCGCAGCCACACCCCGGACGTGGTCCTGATGGACATCAACATGCCGGGCATCGGTGGCCTGGAGGCCACCCGGCGCCTGCTGCAGAAGCTGCCGGCCGCCCGGGTGATCGTGGTGTCCATGCATCTGGAGGAGCCGTATCCCAGCCGCATGCTGGCGGCCGGTGCCGCCGGCTACATCAGCAAGGACTCCGCGGCCGACGAGGTCGTGGCGGCGATCCGCCGCGTCAATACCGGCGGCCACTACGTGGCCGCGGATGTCGCCGGCAACCTGGCGGCCTCCCTGGTCAAGGGCAACAACGGCGGTTCGCCCTTCGAGCAGCTGTCACAGCGAGAGACCCAGGTCATGCTGATGGTGACCAAGGGGTACTCCACCCAGGAAATCTCCGACCGGCTGCACCTGTCGCCCAAGACGGTGAGCACCTACCGCTACCGCCTGTTCGAGAAGCTGAACGTCACCAACGACGTGGAGCTGACCCGCATGGCGATGCGCTACGGCCTGCTGGACGAGAAGTCCTCGGAGCCCGCCGCCGGGGCCTGAGAGCCTTAAAATAGGGGCATGAAGCCCCAGACGGAGTCCTTCGACTCCCGCAGTTTCCTTTCGCAGCTCACCACCCAGCCGGGTGTCTACCGCATGTACGGTGCGGAAGGGGAGCTGCTGTACGTGGGCAAGGCGCGCAACCTGAAGAAGCGCGTCGGCAGCTATTTCCTGCGCGCCAGCGGCAATCCGCGCATCGAGAGCATGGTGTCGCAGATCCGCCGGATCGAGGTGACGGTCACCCGCACCGAGGACGAGGCGCTGCTGCTGGAAAACAACCTGATCAAGGAGCAGTCGCCGCGGTACAACATCTCGTACCGCGACGACAAGAGCTATCCCTACGTCCGCTTCACCGCCCACCGCTTCCCGCGCATCGCCTACTACCGCGGCGCCAAGATCGGCCAGGATCGCTACATCGGTCCGTTTCCCTCGGCCAGCTCGGTGCGCGACACCCTGGGCACGCTGCAGAAGCTGTTCCGCCTGCGGCCCTGCCGTGACACCTTCTACAACCACCGCGAGCGTCCCTGCCTGCAGCACCAGATCAAGCGCTGCAGCGCCCCCTGCGTGGGCCTGATCGGCGAGGAGGAGTATGCGCGCGACGTCGCCAATGCCCAGCGCATGCTGGAGGGCCGGGCCGACGAGCTGGCCAAGGATCTCGGGGCCGAGATGGAGCAGGCGGCGGAGGTGCTGGACTTCGAGCGGGCCGCGCGCCTGCGCGACCAGATCTCGGCGCTGCAGCGGGTACGCGAAAGCCGTGCGCTGACCGGCGGCGCCGAGGACCTGGACGTGATCGCCGTGGCGCCGCACGCCTCTAGCAGCTGCCTGGCGGTGGTCAGCGTGCGCGACGGCGTCAACCTGGGCCACAGCAGCCACTTCCCCCGGCATCCGCCGCAGGTGGAGCCGGAGGAGCTGCTGGAGAGCTTCCTCAGCCAGCACTACCTGGAGCAGCCGGCGCCACCGGAGATCCTGGTCAGCCACGAGCTGGAGGATGCGGAACTGCTGGAGGCCGCGCTGGCGCAGCGGGCGGGCCGCAAGGTCACCATCAATCGTCCGCAGCGGGGCCCCAAGCTGCGCCTGCTGGAAATGGCGCAAAGCACGGTGCAGCAGGCCCTGACCACACGCCTGACCGAGATGGCCAGCATGGACGAGCGCATGCTGGAACTGCAGCGCGCCCTGGACCTGGAGAGCCCGCCGCGGCGCCTGGAGTGCTTCGACATCTCCCATACGCAGGGGGAGCGCGCAGTGGCCTCCTGCGTGGTGTTCAACGACCAGGGGCCGCTGAAGTCGGCCTACCGCAAGTTCAACATCGACGGCATCACGCCTGGCGACGACTACGCCGCCATCAAGCAGGCCGTCGGCAGGCGCTTCGCCAGGGTCAAGAGCGGCGAGGTCCAGCGGCCGGACCTGCTGTTCATCGACGGCGGCAAGGGGCAGCTCAATGCGGCCCTGGAAGCACTGGACGAAACCGGGATCGAGGACCTGCGCATCGTGGCCATCGCCAAGGGGCCGACGCGCCGGCCGGGGCTGGAGGAACTGATCCTGCCGGAGCGGGAGTTTCCGCTGCGGCTGCCGGGCGATTCGCCGGCCCTGCACCTGATCCAGCGCATCCGCGACGAGGCCCATCGCTTCGCCATCACCGGCCACCGCGGCCGCCGCGAGAAAGCCCGCCTCGGATCCGACCTGGACAGCATCGAGGGCTTGGGGGCCACCCGGCGGCGCGCGCTGCTGAGGAGCTTCGGCGGCCTGGCGCAGCTCAAGCGCGCCAGCGTCGACGACCTGGCACGGGTGGAAGGCATCTCCCGCACGCTGGCGGAACGCATCTACGCCCATTTCCACTAGGGCCGGTTTTTTCACCCCGTGGCTTGCCGGCCAGGCGTTGGAGTCGGGTAATCTGTCGGACATGACAACCAGGACGACTGCGTGAAGCTCACCCTGCCTTTGGCCCTGACCCTGGGCCGCGTGGCCGCCATCCCGGTCGTGCTGGCCCTGTTCTACATTCCCGTGCATATCGCCGGGCATGAGGTCTCGCGGCAGCTCGCCACGGTCATCTACGCCGCCGCCGCCATCACCGACTGGCTCGACGGCTACCTGGCGCGCAAGTGGAACCAGACCAGCAAGTTCGGCGCCTTCCTGGATCCTGTGGCGGACAAGCTGCTCGTGGCGGTCTGCCTGGTGATGCTGCTCCAGGACCAGCCGGGCGGCATGCTCGCCGCCCTGGTGGCCGTGATCATCGGCCGCGAGATCACCATCTCGGCACTGCGCGAGTGGATGGCCGAACTGGGAGCCCGGACCCATGTGGCGGTGAGCTGGATCGGCAAGGTCAAGACCGGCTTCCAGATGACCGCCATCGGCATGATGATCTGGGAGATTCCTACCTTCCATCTGCCGATCTACCAGCTCGGCTACGGCCTGCTGTTCATCGCCGCCGTACTGACGATCTGGAGCATGGCGGTCTATCTGCGGGCGGCCTGGCCGCTGATGGCGGACAATAATTGAGCAATTTGGGACGTTTGAAGAAAACCCGCGCAAAAAGCTTGACTTGCCCTCACTTCTCTATAAAATGCGCGCTCTCAAGACGCGGGAATAGCTCAGTTGGTAGAGCGCAACCTTGCCAAGGTTGAGGTCGCGAGTTCGAGCCTCGTTTCCCGCTCCAGTTTCAAGAAAACCCTTGCAGCAATGCCGGGGTTTTTTAGTCTCAGCGGCTGGTAGAATCCCAGCCGTCCGGTGGCCAGGTGGCAGAGTGGTTATGCAGCGGACTGCAAATCCGCGTACGCCGGTTCAATTCCGACCCTGGCCTCCACCTTCTTCTTTTTCCGACCCTTCTTCTTACCGCCAGCAGTTGCCGTGGCGGTAGCTGCCTGCGCGCTCGCGTGAGCCCTGGCCATGTCGGCCAGCTTCGCGAACGCATCACGCGCAAACGTTGATTTGGCGCGGGCTGCGGACACATCGGCGAAAACCAACACCGGGTCCATCCCAGCAAGTTCGGCGATTCGAGGGATTAACTCCTCGTCAAAATCTGCCCGCCCTGTACGCCAGTTGCTGACGCGCGACTGAGACACCCCCAGCAGCTTTTTTACCGCGTAATCCGAGGGTAGGTTGTGACGCGCGCGAATGGCGTCGAGATAGCCAGCAGAGTTCATTTTCCGGTGCCTCCAACCGAAAACACAGCTAATGCAGGGTAGTTGAAGCAAGAAAGGGTCTTCAAGCAACAAAGGTGGTTGATAAATCAACCATAGTTGATCTAGCGTCCGCTCCAACCCGGGTAGCTCCCGGGCCAGCCACGCCTCCGGTGGAAAGGGGCCCCAAACGGGGCCCCGATCTGGACCGGGGAGGGCTGAACCAACCGGAGATGACGCGATGGACACTGTTGCAGCTACACCCCAGACCCAGCCTGAACAGCGCAAGCCGCTGTACCAGCGCTTCCCCGTCCTGACGATCGAGTCGGGCCCCGTGCAATGGTCGGTGTCGATCGGCTACAGCACCATCCAGCCGCCCGTGGCGCTGCAGACCGGAGGGTTGACGGCCATCCTGGCGCCGGACGTCGCCCGCGAGATCGCCCGCGCTCTGTACGCCGCGGCCGATGCCATCGACGCCGAGCGCGCCGAAACCACCCTGGGCTTCACCTCGTGAACGCCCTGGCCCTGTTCCCCAATCTCCCCGAGCCGGCGCCGCGCGCCCCGTGCACCCACGGCAGCCACCACTGGCTGCGCGTGGGTGACACCCTGATCGAAGGCGACACCGCCACGGGTCAGGTGCACGTGTCCGGCCCGATCCCCGCCGGCATCGCCGCCCAGGTCGCCATGGCCGTGCGCGCCGTCGGCACGTGCGTGGGGTTCTCGTCGTGATGGGCTCCCCCCACGTCCCCCTGTCCGAGTACGCCGCGTTCCGCCGTGCCGCCGCTGCACGTGCACGTGCCACCGAGAAGCGCCGCCGCGCCCTGGAACGTGCCGGCTGGTCCTTCGCCACGTTCACCGTGGGCGTGGTGACCGGGTTCCTGCTGCACGGGGTGACCCCGTGACAGGCGATCTGCTGGGGCTGTTGCTGTCGCTGGCCCTAGGGCTGGGCCTCGGCCTGCTGATCGGGCCTAGCCTTTCGAGGCGTGGTGATAGCCGACGCCCCCCACAAACCCCGCCGCCGCCGCCAGGGCATGGGTCACAACGTCCCAGCGACCCGAAAACATCGCCACCGCAATCACAGCAGCGACCACCCCAAGACCGAACATCTCTTTTCTGTGTGTCGCTCGGTCCTGCTTCTCGCCCCGGTCCGTCGCAATCCGCAGACGCTCTGTTTCTTCTCGCGCTTGCTGCGTTCGCTCTTTCTCTTGACGGACGTTACCGTCTGACACTATCCGCGCCCCCTCTACCACCATCATCCGGAACACCTCCACGTTCGGATCAATCTGCTGGGCAGGAGGCGGGGGAGACTGCTGGTCAAGATCGGTCATCGGTGGCTCCGGTTACGCCGGAGAGTTTGCCATGACCCCCGCCCAGATCGCCCACGACCGCGCCGCCCACCACGTGAAGGCACGGCACCGCCTGGACGCCATGGGCGACGTGCCGCCCGTGACCGACGCCGAGGGCACCCGCAACTACGCCGAAGCCTTCCTGCACGCTGCCTCCTGCAGCGAGTGCGCGTTCTGGTGCCGTGGGCAGGGCCAGTGCCGCCGCCATGCCCCCCGTGTCACACGGTCGGCCGGCGTCACAGAGTCCATCTGGCCCCGCACGGGTGCCGGCGACTGGTGCGGGGATTGGGCGCAGGCGTAATGGGCTATATCAATCCCCTGCTGAACCTTCCCGCCGGCAAGGCCCTGCTGCAACTGCCTGCCGAGGACCGCGCGCGAATCGAAGCTGTCATGCGCCAGCTACGTGACCAGGCGAACGCCGAGGCCGAGAACGCATGGCGCCGCCGCAAAGGTCCGATGGCCGCCTATTGGCGCGCCGTGGCCACGTACGCACGGCATATCGCGCACGCTCTGTCGTGAACCACCCCCAGCCCCGCACCGAATCCCGCGAACTGGCCCGCCTGATCCAGGCCCAGCGCTTGGACATGCAGCGCGATGCCTTCAACGGCATCGGCACCTCGCTGGCCAACACCGCGCGGCTCTACGCCACGTCCGGCTACACCCAGAAGCTCAAGCCCGGCTTCATGCCGGACAGCCCGTTCCAGCCCTGGGCACAGCACGCCCTCGACCGCTTCAACGAAGCCGACCGCTTCATTGCCACGTACGCGAAGGACAGCTACGAGAACTTCGCCGAGGTGGAGCGCTGCGAGGAGGAACTGGTCGACACCCTGGCCGAGCGCGAGAACCGCCGGCGCATCGAGCACGACCTGGCCCTGCGGATCGAATCCGCCGCCCGCAATCCCGCTGTGGATCGCGGCGTCGCCTCCCTGATGGACCTGCACGCCCAGCGCGCCAAGATGTGCCGCACCGAGGGCGTGTGGGGCGTCAACGGCGAGGGTGACAAGGTCATCGCCTGGAACTTCAAATGCGGCAGCACCAAGCTCTGCCCCGACGGCTCGCGCGAGAACACCCGCCGCGTGGCCGAGCTCTACACCCCGGAAATCATCCGCTGGCACCGCAGCCAGCGCGGCCGGCGCCTGTTCTACTGCGTCTTCACCCTGCCCAACTTCGACACGGGCAGCCTGGCCGTGGGCAACAAGGTGATCCAGCAGCGGTTCCGCGACTTCCTGGGCACCGTGCGGCCGATCCGTGACGTCGAGCGCGCCACGTTCGGCTACGGCCCCCGCAAACGGTCCATCAAGCACTGGCAGCCCGCCAAGCGCCTCAAGAGCCTGCCGGACGAGCACGGTAAGCGACACGTGCTCCCCTACGAGGGCCCAGGCATCCATGGCGCCCTGACGCAGCTGGAATGCCCCGTTTCGGCACGTGGCGACTGGAACGTGCACCTCAACGCCCTGCTGCTGGTGCAGGACGGCGAGGGCTTCGACTTCGACTACGCGACCGTGCGCGACATGTGGGGCGCCAACGTGCATATCGAGGCCGTGGAGCCCGACGAGCGCGGCCTGATCGGCACGATCCAAGAGTTGATCAAGTACCCGGCCCGCATGATCGCCGAGAAGTCCGCCGACAAGGCCGCTGACGGCTCCACAGCGCCGCCCATGATGGCCTGGACCGACACCCAGCTGGCCGAGTGGTTCGGCAGCACCGTGAAGCGCATTACGGACAAGAACGGCGTGGAGCGCTGGATCGGCACCCGCTGGATGGCCAGCTACGGCTGCCTCTATGGCCTCACCGAGCCCGAAGACACCGACGAAGAGCAACCTATCCAGTGGATGGGCCGCATCGCTTTTACCGATGCCGGTAGGTATTGGGTTGGCTCGACAAGGGAAAACAACTTTTCACGTTCGGAGAAGGTGCAAACAGCTTCCGAGCGTGCTTTCCAGCCGGTGAAGGGCTACCGGCTGCCGCAGATCGAGGGTCCACCTGGCTGGACCGTGAAAATCACCGAGGGCAAGACGGCCCGAACGTGCCGAGCTGCTGAAAAACTCAAACCGCCGCCCGCGTAGGAGGTCCAGCCGTGTCCGAGAACCTTGGTGTCATCCACTGCCCGCTGTGCGCCACGCGCGCCTACGTGCGCAAGTTCGCGCGCGGGCGCCGCCTCGGCCAGCTGTACATCGCCGCGCCGGAGTGCCACGGCAACTTCATGAACGAGGGGAAGCGCTTTCAGGCCTGGATCCTCGACAACGCCAAGATGGCCGACGCCGAGGGCAACCTCCCCGAGCTAGATCCGGCATCGCCGCCGCCGCCGATGCCGGCCGAGTTCCTGCCGCCGCCGCCGGAAGAGGCCCCGGAGCCGGCGGCCGCATCGAGCACCGCCACGGGCGACGAGGAAGTACTCCCGCGCCGCCCGGCTTCCTACTTCCCCCTGTTCAGCTGAGGAACCCATGAGCACCGAGAGCCAGACCCCGCCGCCGGCCGCGCCGACACCAACCCTGCCGTTCAGCAACACGGACGCACTGGACCTGCTGGAACGCGAAGCCGCCGGCATGCTCGCCGCCGACGGCGATGCGAGCTCGAGTCAGCCCGGCACCGCTCAGCCCGCCGCCCCCGACTTCGACAACGAAGCGCAGATGCTGGTGTCGTTCGGCCTGGACATGATCGCCCTGGCGGTCGGGCAGGGCACCCGCGTACAGATCAGCTACGACACCAAGACGAAGGCCGATGGCGCGAAAGCGCTGGCGCCGGTCCTGGCGAAGCACAACGGCGCCATGCCGGCCTGGCTGCGCCCCTACCAGCAGGAATTCCGCTTCGGCATGTGGTTTGCCGGTGTGGCCTTCCAGACCTACCTGCAGGTGCAGGCCGCGAAGGCCCAGCCGCCGCCGTCGACCCCCGCCGCCGATGGCGGTGCGTGATCGCCGATGCGCAAGCCCGACAACAGCCTGCCGGCGCAGATCGAGCTCGTAGCCGGGGCGCCGGAAACCGGCAAGAGCACCGAGGTGATAAAGCGGCTCAAGGGCGAGCGTGACGTCCTCGTCTGGGACTACAAGAACGAGTACCACGACGTGCCCGGCTTCATCGTCACCTACGACATCGCCGAGTTCGTGCGCCTGGCGCGCGGCCCTGGCCGTGTCGCCTTCCACGGATCGCCGGACCCCGACCTCTTCGAGTTCGTGTGCCGTGTGGTCTGGGAGCGCGGTAGCTGCCGCTTCGTTGCCGAGGAACTGTCGGCCGTCACGCGGCAGGGCAAGGCTGCGGCCGCTTGGCACCGCATCACCACGGCCGGGCGCGGCTACGGCATCCGGCCACTGGGCGTTACCCAGCGCGTGGCCGAGATCGATAAGACCCTGGTGGGCTGCCTGTCGTCCATCCACACGCGCCGGTTGAACACCGAGGCCGACCGGGTGGCCATGGCCAAGCTGCTCGACGTGCCCGCCGCCGACGTGGCCGCGCTGACCGGGTACCAGTGGATCGAGCGCAACATGCGGACCGGCAAGGTCACGTACAGCACCAAGCCGCAGGCCGTCCGCGCCGGCAACCCTCGCCGGAAACGCTGATGCGGTACCCGGGCGGCAAGGGCGGCGCGGGCGTGGTGCAGCGGATCATCTCGCTGATGCCCCCGCACCGCCGCTACATCGAGCCCTTCCTCGGCGGCGGCGCCGTGTTCTACGCCAAGCGCCCCGCCGAGGCCTCCATCGTCGCCGACGTGGATGCCGATCTGATCCGCTATCACCAGCTGCAGCGGCAGCCCTGCACCGAGTACCGGGTTGCCGATGCCCTCGACCTAGTGCCCTCGCTGAATCTGACGGTGTCGGATCTCGTTTACCTCGATCCCCCGTATCACCCGGCCACCCGGGCAAAGGCCAAGCTCTACAACCATGAGCTCGACGCCCATCACCACTCGTTGCTCCTGGCGATGCTGCAGGAATTGAAGTGCCACGTGATCCTGTCCGGCTATCGCTGCGCGGAGTACGATGCCGCGCTCGCCAGCTGGTGGAGCGAGGACTACCGGACCATGACCCGGGGCGGGCCACGTGTCGAAACCGTGTGGTGCAACTTCCTGCCCGGCGCCGCCTTCCACGACACGCGATACCTCGGCGGCAACTTCCGGGAGCGCGAACGGATCAAGCGGAAGCGCGACCGCTGGGCCTCGCGCTTCGCGGCGATGCCGGCAGCTGAGAGGGCCGTGATCGCTGAGGCCCTGGCCCTGGCCAATCAACAGCAGATCCTATCGACAGAGCCGGCGAGGGTGGCCAGTCATACCGCCTCGCCGTAGTCAACGGGGATATATATAACCCCCTTCCGCGCCGCCCCCGGCGCGCTGAATCTCTGGGCCGCAATCCTGCAACCCAACCGAGATTCACATGGACAAGAAAACCCTGATGGGTGTCGGCCTGACCGCCCTGGGCGTGCTGGTCGCGCTCTACCTGGCCAACAACACCCCGGTCGGCAACGTCGTCGCCAAGAAGGCCTGATCGACATGCGCCGCACGATCCCGCTCAACAACATCTCCGGCGTCGGCGTGAACCAGAAGGCCACGCTGCGGATCGTGGAGGCGCATGCCTTCCACGGCATCCTGTTCGACTTCACCAACGTCACTGCCGCGCAGATCGAAAGTCTGCGCGTGTTCTACGGCGACACGGAAGCCATGGCCTTCACCGGCCCGGACCTCGACGCCATCAACCAGTACTTCGAGCTCGCGCCCATGGGCGCCAACGGCCTGCTTTACGTGCCGTTCGCGGCGCCGGGCATGCTCGACCAGGCGGAAGAGGAAGGCACCGCGGTGCATGTCGGCGTGAAGTACGCCGATGGCACCGTCATTCCGAGCATCCGCGTCGAGATCAAGCTCGACAACACCGTGGTCAACCCGGGCATCCTCGCCATGGGCGTGGTCCGCGATGCGGTGGCCGGCCTAGCGCCCTGGTTCCCCTTCGTGCGACAGACCACCGTCGAAGCACAGTCGGGCGGCGTCAAGGCGTTCAACGATATCGTGGACACCAAGAGCGGCCGCGAAAGCTACTGCACGCAGGTCTTCTTCAAGACCAACCAGATCAGCAACCTGCTGGTGCAGCGCAATGGCGTCGACATGTTCGACCGCTCGGTGGTGATCAACGAACGCATCCAGGCCAACGGCGTCCGCACGCCGCAGGCCGGCTGGTTCGTTTTCGACACGCGTGAGAACGGCTACGGCAACATGGCCGACGCCCTGGACGCGGGCAAGGCGAACACGCTGATCTGGAAGCCGACGTTCGGCGCGGCGGTGACCGCTCCGGCCTACGTGTTCACCATCGGCCGTCTGAACTGAGGTCCGGCCCATGGGCGCCTTCGGCAGCATCTACGGCGGCAGCGGAAGCTTCGATTTCTCGCTGCCGCCGTTGGCGGAATCCACCGGCCTGCCGGTCGGCACCCCGCAGAACCCGGGCACGCAGCCGTCGTGGCTGCAGTCCGTGGGCGGCCTGCTGGACAAGCTGGGCGGCACCGCCGCCCAGCTGGCGCAGGCCGGCGTGTTCGGCGGCGGCAAGCCTGACCTGTCCCGCGACTACGCCGCCGATCAGGCGGCGCGGGAGCGGGACGGGCAGGGTGCCGGTTCCAGCTACAGCGTGGCCGTACCGCGACAGGTGCAGATCCCGTCCTGGCTGATCTTCGGGGGTCTGGCCCTGGCGGGCTTCGCCGCCTACAAGCTCGCGAAGTGAGCCCCCATGGATTTCTCGGGATTCATGGGCGGTGGCGGCGGCTACAGCCTGGACACCTCGTCCGCGCTGGGCTTCAACACCGGCCCTACCAACATCCAGACGGGCGCGACCTTCAACTTCGCCAAGCCCGCAAGCGCCACGGGCGTCTCGCTCGACTTTAACGTCGGCTGGCTGCTGCTGGGCGCCGTCGTCGTCGGCGGCATCGTCCTGGCCAAGATCAAGGGCGGTGCCTGATGGGTCTCTTCGGCGGCGGCAACAAGCAAAGCCAAACCACCAACGTCACCGACACCTCGGCCGGCGCCAGCGTCGCGGGCGACGCGGCCGGCCCGGTCTCTTCACTGTCGGTCAACGCCGGCAGCAGCAAAGAGAGCACCTTCAACTTCCTCGATCAGAACGCGATCGCCGGGTCTTTCGACTTCGCCAAGGCCGAGTCGGAGCGCAGCTTCGGCTTTGCCACGGCCGCGCTGGACAAGGCCACCCGCAGCTACACCACGACCGCCGATGCACTGACGTCGGCCTACAACCAGTCGCTCAACACCGTCAGCAAGGCGCAGACGCCAGCCGACGAGAAGACGCGGCAGCAGTTCATGTACCTGGCCCTCGGCGCCCTGGCGCTGGTGGCCGTGATCTTCTGGGCGCAGAACCAAGGGACCTCCTGATGGAAGCCGAATTTGGCATGCTGGACTACCCGCTCAGCCTCAAAGCGGGCGTGTGGCAGCGGCAGGACGTGAACGGTGATTACTTCCTGATCGTGGAAGCCACCGGCCCTGTGAAGTTGCGTTTCGATGACAGCGACATCATCCAGCGCCGTGTGGCGCAGGGCATGCCGGTCCGCTTCTACAAGAAAGTCTCGATCATGTCCGAGACGGATCAGGACGTCCTGATCGCGCTCGGATACACCGGCGGCGGCTTGGTGCCGCTCGACGGCCGCGCGACGCTGGATGGCGACGTCAACGTCACCTTCGCCAAGCCGACCCTGCGCCAGTCGCCGGATGATGTGGTGATCGCTGCCGGCGCCTCGGTGCAGCTGCTGGGCGTCGATGCGGATCGGCTCAATGCCATGGTGCAGCTGGACGAAGCCGCGGCGGGACCGATCCGCGTCGGCGACTCCGCCGTCGATGGCACCCATGGCCTGGTGGTGCAGCCTGATGACGCCGTCGAGTGCGGCGGCAGCCCGGCCGTGTGGGCTCACAACCCGAACGGCGTGGCGGTGACCGTGCATCTGGACGTGGAGCTCGCGCCTTGAGGCTCCACAAGTCGCCGACCCGGCCCGCGAAGGTGCTGGCCACCAAGCTCGCCGATCCGGCGCAGGGCCTCGGCGGCGATACCGTCAGCCTGTTCTGCGGCCTGACCGTGCGCGACGTCATGGCGCGCGTGGCCAACGTCGCCGCCCTGCTGGCGCTGCCGGTGTCGGTGCTGACGCCGGGCCGCTCCGTCCTCGTCTGGATGTGCGGCTACTACGCCGAAGGCGACGGCGGCGGCGGCGAGGTCTATTGGAGTTCCGCCTCGGTGGCTGCGCACAACGGCGGATCGGTGTTCAAGCCCGCCGCCGTGGGCGTCGGCGCCGGCCGCTGGCTGCGGCCCTGGAACGGCCAGTGGCACGCGGCGCAGTGGGGCGCGAAGGCCGACAACGGCGTGACCGACAACACGCCGATGCTGACCGCCGCCGAGGACGATATCGTCTCGCGCGGCATGGGCCGGCTCCAGCTCGGCGCCGGCTTCTACGGCGTGCGCGATCTGGAACACAAGGCCGGCGTGAACCTCGAAGGCATGGGGAAGAACGAGACCTATCTCGTGTTCAAGCCCAGCGGCAACGATGCCGCCGATGCCACGAGCTACGTCCTGCGCTGGATCGGCAGCGGCAGCAGCATCCGCAACTTCACCATTTCCGGCATCTCGCAGAGCCAGCGCCGCATCTGCAACGGCCTGCTGCTGCAATCCGACGCGGGCGGCCAGGCCCGCGACCTCCGCAGCATCCGCATCCAGAACCTCGCCGGCTACAAGGCCGGCGCCATCGGCGGTCCCTACGGCACGCGCAAGGAATACGCCCGCGCCGATATCACCGACGACAACGGCAATCACCTGCTGATCGGCGGCAATGCCCTGGTCACGCTCAGCGCCGGCAACGCCCTGTGGGATTTGCGCGTCAATGGCCTGGACGTGTCGGTCTGCGACGGCAACGGCACCGACTGGACCAGTCTGACCGACAGCAAAATCCATGACGTCCACGTCGGCAACTGCGTCAACCATGGCTGGATCGAAAGCGGCGCCAACGTGCACCGGTCCGGCATCAAGGTCTACCTGTGCCGCCGGCTCAACGTGCGCGACGACTACACCACGTCGCTGGACCTGGTCGTCCCGCACCAGGCCACGATCGGCACCGACGACGGCGCCGTGCTGCTGTCCGGCCGTCGCCTGTACGGCGACATGGAGATCCAGGAGAACGGCAGCAACGGCGTCCGCCTGGGAACGCTGACCAAGACCCTGTCGGACAGCGATATCAAGTTCGTGCTGGACGGCAACGGCGGCTACGACAGCGGCGCCTCGGCGCCGACGCAGTCGAACTACCGGCGCGTCGGCGGGATCCTCTACAACACCCACAACCTCAAGCTGTCGGGCGTGGCGGACGACTTCCGCGCGGAAATCGGCCTGGGCCGCCAGTTGCGTGGAATCTCGGTGCTGTCGGCGGCCTTCCGGCCGACCGTCACGAACGCCGCGAACATCGTGCTGGGCAACTGGTACCGCATCAAGGCCAATGCCGGCGGCGCCAACTTCATCCCGGCGCAAGTCGGCATCGCCGCGCCCAGCAACGCGGTCGGAACCGTGTTCCAGGCGCGGCGGCAGCATCCGTCTGCCGTGCTGGACCCGGCGACCACCTGTGGAACCGGCGGCGTGCTGGAAGCCGCGAACGACGGCCTCAACATCGACATGGTGATTGCCAACCAGTACGAGCAGGACCAGGGCACCGGCCCGGGCTACATCCTCGACTCGGTGGCCGGCGACTGGGGCGGCTGCATCAACGGCAAGCTCGTGGGCCGGAACCTGTCGCTGTCGCCGGTCGCGTCCGCCGATACGGCGATCTCGCTGACCGTCCAGGGCGAAGCCAATCCGCGCTGGACGCTGGCGGGCTCGAAGATCGGCGCCGGCCCTGGCACGAGCGCCATCGACGTGACGTTCGACCGCCTGGCCGCAGGCGTGATCGGCGCGCCGGCCACCTTCGGCATGCGCACCGGCAAGGCCACGACCGTCGCCCGCCCGAGTGCCGTCGCCTACGGCGAGGGCGTGGCGTTCTATGACCTCACGCTCAAGCTGCCGATCTGGTCTGACGGCGCCGTCTGGCGCGATGCCGACGGATCGGCGGTGTGACGTGCGCGGCCTGCTCGCTCTCTCGATCATCGCTGCCGCTGGCGTGGCGGCCTGGGGGATCGCCCGCCGACGAGATCTCGCCTCGTCGGCGCCGGCGAGCCCGGCCGAGCCTGCCAGCTGGGCGGCACCCCCGGCAGAAGCCGACCCCCTCACCTCGGCGCTCTACGCCGTGGAGGATCTCGTGACCGACTGGAAAGCCAAGGGCGCGAAGTACGCCTCGATCATCGCCGCCGCTGCCACCCGCCACGGCGTGCCCCCGGACCTGCTGATGCGCGTGGCGTATCAGGAAAGCCGCTTCCGCGAGGACATCATCACGGGCAAGACCCGCAGCAGCGCGGGCGCCGTGGGCATGTTCCAGTTCATGCCGGCGACGGCCCGGGATCTCGGTGTCGATCCGCTCAACGTCACCAGCGCCGCCGATGGCGCCGCCCGCTACCTCCGGCAGCTGTACCGCCAGTTCGGCAGCTGGTCCTGGGCGGTCGCGGCCTACAACGGCGGGCCCGGCAACATCAGCTACTTCCTGAAGAACGGCGCCTGGCCGAAGCGCAACGGCTCCGGCCAGATCATCGGCACCAAGGCCCGGCCCGCCGAGAACGTCAACTACGTGGCGCAGATCGGCGCCGATGTGAGCTTGGCGTGAACCTCCGCAGCGTGCCCGATCCGGTGTGGTACGCCCTGCTGGCCGCAGCGACGGCCGGCGGCGTCTACTGGCTCACGCGGCGCGCTGTGGGGTCTGTGGGCGAGAAGGTGTCCCAAGCTGGCAGCTGGGTGAACGACGCGATCATCCCCGGCCCTGATTCCCTCGGCACCTGGCTCTACGGTGTTTTCCACATGGAAGAAAACCTGCCTGCGGGGTACTCGACGCCGGCAACCCTCGCCAACGGCGGCGGTAAGGGAACGAGGTCGGCGCCTGCCGCCAATCTGCCTGGCTGGGCCGGCGGTGGGGCGCCGGCCCCGAGCCAGTCATGGACCGCTCCGCCGTCCTACGACTATGGCACCAGCGGGACCAGCGGCATCCCCTGGCGCTACGAATCCAAGCCGCTTCCTGATCCCTTCAACTTCAGCCTGGACTACATCCGATGACCCGACTCTTCACCGTCCTCAAGGGCTCCACGATCCTCGGCGCCGTGGGAACCTCGGCCTCCGTGGCCCCGCCGACCGATATCGTCAACGCCGTGGCGCAGCTGCTGCTGGCCGCCATCGGCTTCTGGGACTTGATCAAGCCGCTGGTGCAGCGCAAGGGCGCCCATGACGTTGGCTGATGGCCTGGACCTGCTGCTGCGCTTCCTGGCCACCGCCGCCGCCCTCGGCGTCGGCTATGGCGCCATCCGCGCCGACCTGAAGAACCTGCACAGCCAGGTCGAACAGGTGAAGGAAACTGCCGACACCGCCCACCGCCGCATCGACTCCCTGTTGATGCGGCGCGTGAAGTAGCTCCAGCTGGCATCGCCGCGCCCGACGGTGTGCCCGGGCGAATCGCTGGATTAGGCGATGCTCGATCGAACTGACGACAAAATCACAGTTCCAGCAGCAGACGCCCTTTAGGGGTGGTTCGCACCCTCCCGGCTTCCCCGGTACGCTCCCTCCATGGGAGAACAAAAACAGCAGCCGGCTCGGGCCTCCCGGCGCCGAGGGGCCCTGCGGACCGCCCCGATACCCCTTCCAATTCCTGCAGCACCGCCGTCCCCGACGTGGGAGGACGCGGTGCGTCGGTGGGCCCTGCAGGGCCAGCACCGCGCCGAGGGCACCGTCCGCCGCGAGCGGGGCATCCTGGCATGGCTGCGGCCGCACCTCGCCGGCTTCCGCCTGGTGGATATCAGCCGGCACACCATCGACGCGATTCGCGCCGCCAAGCTTGAGGAAGGCGCCGGACCTCGCAGCGCCAACTATGTCGCCGGCATCGTTCAGACGATCATGGCTGCCGCAGCTGATTGGGGATGGATCGAGCGGGCACCGAGAATCAAGCCGCTAAAGCTGCCGCCGGCCCGGGTGCGCTGGCTGACGCGAGAAGAGGCCAACGCCCTGTTGGACCAGCTGCGCCAGCCGCTGCGGGACATGGCCGAGCTCACGCTGTTGACCGGCCTGCGCTGGAGCAATGTCTCGGGCCTGAAGTGGACCCACGTCGATCTGCGGGCCGGCCTGATCGCGGTCAGCGCGAGGGAGATGAAGGGCAGGGCGGGTTTGTGCCTGCCCATCACGCCGCGCCTGCGGCGGATCTTGGACGGTCGGCGCGGCCAGCATGCTACGTGGGTGTTCAGCACCGCAGGGAAGCGCCTGCAGCGCCCTCCGCATGAGACGTGGTACGGCGCCCTACGGCGCCTGGGCCTCGAGGACTTCCGCTGGCACGATCTGCGGCACACCTGGGCCAGTTGGCACGCGCAGCGAGGGACGCCGATGCTGGTCCTGCAGCAGGCCGGTGGGTGGAAATCGGCGTCGATGGTGAACCGCTACGCCCACCTCGACACCCGGACCCTGGCGGTCCATGCCACTGCCTTTGAGGCCGAATTAGGCCCGGAATTTGCGCAAAACGGGGTTCAGGGCGAGCTATTCACCAGCAATCCGCATCCGGACGCTTTATAATTTATCTGCAGTTGTGGAGGCGTGTAGCGGCGCGGAATTCTTCGGATTTTGCGGCGCCGGAAGCGGCGGGATGGGCTACGATCTGCCTGCAAATCCGCGTACGCCGGTTCAATTCCGACCCTGGCCTCCATTACCTTTACCCGTTTTCCCTCTCTAAATCAGTGACTTGGCCTCAGTCGTCGATCGGCTGGCCATTACTGTGTCGACTTTCTGGCCGTTTATTCCGAGCTGTTTTGGCCGGTTTGATCGTTTCGTTGCCCTGCGGATACCCGCTTTCCATTGGAGAGCGAGCGTGGCGCGAAAGAAGACGGGAAGCATTAGGCATCGGGGGCCGCTGCAGTTCCGAGCGGCGGTCACGGTCGGCGGGCGGGAGAAGAGCAAGACGTTCTCGACCGCCGGGGAAGCTGAAGCCTGGATCCAGGGGTTATTGAAAGCGGATGCGGCGAATGCCGCCAACGCTTGGCTTGCCTCCCAGGAAGTAACGCTTCGCGCCGGGTTCAAGCGCTATCTGGCTGAAATCACGCCGCAAAAAAAATCGGCTGCAAGCGAAAAGCGCCTCATCGAGGCATTTCTAGCGCGGGAAGCCGTGTTGTGCGAGAAGCCGCTTTGCGACATCGCGCCGTCTGACATGAAAGCGCTTGTACAACGTCGCATGAAACCCTCCGATCCGGTCGAAAAGCCGATCACCGGCTCCACGATGAATCGCGAGTTGGCTCGCATCAGCCATCTGTACACCGTGGCCGTCGCTGAGTGGGAATACGTCGGCCTCGTCAATCCAATCACGCGGGGCATCCGTCGCCGGGAAAACAAGCCTAGGGAGAGGCGGCTGGAGATCGGGGAGGAGGAGAAACTCCTTGAGGCGGCTCGGTCCTACGAACTCGACTGCGCGCCAGAAATTCCGATCTCCGCAGTGATCCGGTTTGCACTGGGGAGCAGCATGCGGCTGAGTGAGATTGGCAGATGCGAATGGAAGCACGTCGATCTAGAGCAAGCGACCATTTTACTTCCCGCTACAAAGAACGGAAGCGCGCGCACGGTGGCATTGTGGCCGCACCTTGTGCGGTTGCTCTCAACACTTGCACGCCGGAACGACGGTTTGGTCTTCGGCCCCACGGAATCGATTCGGCTAATGTTCACGCGGGTAATGGCCCGAACTGACATTAAAGGGCTGCGCTTTCACGACTTGCGGCACGAGGCGATCAGCCGCTTCTTTGAGAGGACGAGCCTCTCGGACATGGAGATCGCCGCGATCTCCGGCCACAAGACCCTGAGCATGCTCAAGCGATACGCTCACCTGCGAGCGAATAAATTGGCCATGAAGCTGGCTACGTCCGAGGCCGCGGAGCCGCTGCCATTGACTACAGTGATGGGTGGCTCGCCCGTTCACTGATTGTGTATCGGCAATCAGTAGGGTCTTAGAGGGCGGTTAATCGACGTTACTTCCCCCTCATGGTGAAACTGGCTCAGAGCTGGATGCCTTGGGCTTCGACTCGAGCTCGGCCCTGAGGCGCTGAATCTCGGATGCCTGTTGGCTGATGAGTTTCTCGCCGGCGGACGCGCGATCCGCTACCTCCTGGTATTCGACAAGCAGCAACTGGAGAGCTTCTTCGCGCTCTGAGTCCCGCGCTGATTTCTCAACGTAGGCTTCAAGATGAGACCTATTTGTTGATTGCTCCTTTATTTTCATGGCCAGAATTTCAGCTGATGCTGCATTCCGAGTATCTTCTTCCAATTTTATGACCATTCGCCAGACCAGTTGCTCAATGAGGTCTCGGATCAACTCCGCGTTTCCAGCTTTCATGTGAACTAATAGGAGCACTTTCCTGCGAATTTCTTCACGGCACTCATGCATCCATTGAAGAATCGTCGAATTACTTCCTCTCTTTCCCACATGTTCGCGAACGGCAGAAATGGTCAGGGCGCGATTCTGCACCATTAGATCGAACACGGCGTTCATTACGGCTTCTTTCGACACTTCAGCGGGCCTGCCCATCTCGTACCTTCCGAATGCTTACGTACAATGCTTGTACGTAAGCGCGGTATCCGCGGTCTTAGAAACCCTCACGCCCCGTTTTGCTAGGGTGGAGACTGGTAATCCGGCGAAGCCAGCGCCACGGCAAAGGCATGAATGACCTGCGGTGGAAGCGGACGACCCGGGATTAAGGTCTTTCGACGACGATCAGAGCCTGGTACGCAGTTCCCGCTCGCGAGTGGCCAGATCCTCCGCGCGCGCCACGGCGGCGGTCGCCCTTTCCACAGCGGTATCGCGCTCGCGCTCCGCGGCATGCCGCAAGGCCCGCTCGGACTCCAAGCCCTTCTGCAGCGTGGCCCGCTCCGCTTCCGCGGCCTGGACACGGCCTACGAGATCCGAGAGGCGATCCTGCAGGGCCTCCAATGCGGCAGTCGCGGCGGCCCGATCCTTGTCGCTGGCCACCCGGCTGGTTCTCTCGGCCTCGACCTCGGCGCGCCGGGCATCGATGTCCTGCCGCAGCGCCTGGATCAAATCCTCGTTGCCAGACATCTGGAGGCGGGCCCGGGCCAGGTTCACCCGGCCCTGCTCAGCGGCGGCGCGCTCCTCATCGAGCCGCTCTTGCAGCTTCTCGGCGTGGGCGCGCAACTGCCCCGCTTCCCCGGCCATGCGCTCGCGCTCCACCTCCGCCGCGCGCAGATTGGACGTGGCGGTCTCGACCTCGGCGGTCAACCGCTCGGCTTCCCGGAGCAGGTCTTCAACCTCCTCGCGGGCAACCTCCAGCTCCGCAGCGGACTTCGCGACCGCATCTCTGCGGTGCTTGGTGACCTCTTCACGCAGGAGCTTCAGGAGCGCTGGCGTCAGCTCGGCCGATTCTGCCTCGTCTGCAGAGACCGCTTGTTCCCGGTATTTCTGCAGGTGCTGCTGGATGGAGACCCAGCCCTGCTTGATCACGGCGTGCACCGTCCGGACTGACACCCTCTCGCCCTTGCGCTTCAGTTCCTCCACAACCTGAACCACCAACTCATAAGAAACACTCATGTGCACCTCCGTGACAGAGGCCATAACGTTATGGATCACGTTATGGCCGATAACGTTATGGCCATTGCCATCACAGCCCTGCGGTATCCGCCGCGTCTGGATATGTAGTGGCACCAGTGCGGGGCTCAGTTGCCCCGCACCTGGCATGGCCACAACGCCGATCCGGGCGAGCACGGGTCCAGCCCCGCAGGCCGGCAACGCCGGCGATGCCCCGGCGTCGATGCGGCGCGGCCGTAGGCGCCGCTCGTCGGTGGGGCGTCGGGCTGGAAGCGCGCACAAGCACGGAGCGAACGGCGGCTCCGGTGGGAGAAACGCTCAGGCGGAGGGATGACGAGATGCAGAACGCTTACTGAACCCAGCGGCGTCGGGGCGAAACCCGCATCCGCTTCGTTTGTTGGTTCAGGCTGGCGTGCGCGGAGCGGCCAGGTACACAATCAGGAATGACCAAGCCCACCCATTGGAACGACGCCTTGGCCGAAGCCCTCAATGTCTTCGAGGACGCGCAGTACGCGGCCCGGTGGCTTGAAACGCCCAACGTTGCATTGGGCGGGGCAGCACCGAGGGATTTGCTAGACACGGAGAGCGGATGGCAGGTCGTGAAGCGAGCGCTTGCCGCCGTGGAATACGGCCATCCCCTCTAAAGCAGACTCCTGGCTGCGGCCCCGGGCTTCTTGTGTGCTGGCACTGGGCTCGGCCGCGCTCAAGTGTCGATGTTCTTCTGAAGCCGTACCAGCTCGGCCAGGGCTCTGGAAAAGCCGTCGCACTCGGCGAGCAAGTCTAGGGGGCGTACAAAACCGAGCGCCTGACACTCCCGTGTCAACCATGCCTGGGCGGCCTGAAGATCCCGGAACACGGTCATGGCGCACGACATTGCGGCTACAACCAGAAGATCGTCTGCCGGTTGTGCCTTGGGAAGGCTCGTGCCGGCATGAAGCTTCTCTTTCTCGGATGCCCAACGACCGCGCTCTTCGGAGGCCTCGCGGAGTTGGTCCATGAGGTCCAGGACCAATCCTGGCCGAGCCATCGCCTTGACCTTCACGAGCTGTTCTCCGGAAAGCTAGGGGCGGAGCCGACTACTTCCGGAGCGCCGCCTTTGAAGCGTCGCGGATCATCCGGATCGCTCGGGCGATGCGACGACCTCGCCTTAGCATCCAACTGCCGGCCAGGAAGATGCCAAGGGTGGGAAGCACGGTTGCGAGAGCAACCAAAGTGCCAGAACGGGCGATCTCTTCAGGGCTGCTAAGCAGCAGGACCAGCAGGTTGGATAGCAAGCCGATGCCGCTGAGGACCAGCGCCAGTACGCCGCCGAGGATCCAAAGGAAGGGCCCTTGATCCACATTGCCCACGCCGCGGGTGACGTTGATATAGCAGATTGCCCGCATGATCCCCGTGCGGTCAGGTTCCCCAACCAGCACTACATCATCGCCTGCGTATACCACTGGCGGCTGGCGACCAACGATTTGCACCTGACGGCCGCTGAGAGAAAAGACCGCAATGAATCGCGTAAAGACGGCCAGCGAGTCCCCACTGCCACTGCTGGAAACGCGGCTCGTCGCATGGACGTCCAGTGCTTTTCCCCTGAGCAATTCCATAGATTCCCCAAATGATCTTCGAGAAGCAGCAGGACGCTTGACGGGAACGGCAGCCTTGACCGGCGGCTAGAGCCCGTGACTCGCGAGCTGAGGCGCCACTAACCGCCCATGCTCAGATGTTTGCCGTGCTCGATCGCCAACTACTGAACGGACGGCTTCCCCCCAACCATGGGCGGATGCAGGAACTCCGGGATCACGATGTTCATGACCACCGGGTTGGGGTGAAACAGGTAAATGCCACGGATGCCGCAGACGAAGTAGAGGTGCTTCAAGGCTTCATCATCGAGCGGAAAACCCTGGATGCCATGATCCCCCAGCGTCAGATCGTGGGTGAAGCACACCAGTTCCTCAGGGGTGGAACACCAAATCGCCTCTTCCGCATGCGTAGAGTTGGGGAGCCACACCAGCCCCTCACAGTATTGGCCGCTGGTCTGCTCGGCGTATTCCAGGGCAGTTTCGAACGGCGTGGCGGTCGGCTCGTACACCCGAGTCCCTTCCCACGGCCGACGATTTTCATGGATCGCACCCCACCAGCGGCGTCGAACGAGATCCGGATTTCCCAACCGGTTTCCGTTCGCGATGTGGATAAGGTGCTTGTCGTACCGGCCTACCGGGCGATCCGCAGGCCTTTGCATTCTTGGGTCCATAGAGATTCTCTTTGAGAGGTCAGTGACGCTGGTGGGCGGAGTTCACCCGGGCGATAACGGCGGCGGATCCTCTGAAGTCCACCCGCACGTCGCGCATGCGATTGGCGTCGGGAAATCCCACGCGGAAGGTCACGGCCTCATTGCGAAGAGCGAGTTGGCCCATGATGTCAGTTCGCTCGATTAGGTATACCCACGTACCTGGCAGAGCGGGGTTCGGGCCCCCGCACCGCAGAAAGCTGCCCGGGGAACCTTTGCCGGTGGTGACCGTCAACGCCGGTGCCGTCACGGTCGCTAAGGCCGTTTCACCCGGCCGGCACTCCAGTGCAATTGCGAAAGACCAGGTGCAGGACATCCCGTCGATACAGGAGTAGGAGGCGATCTCTGTCACCCCGGCAACGCCCGAGGAAACCGGGGCAGCAGCCAAGTGCATCCTGTTTGGTGGCGAAGCAGCGAACTCCCACGCCGGGGCGGCATGTGCCTGGAGAGCCGCGCCAAGACATGCCAAAACGGTCCCCAAGACCCGCATCCCACGCATTCCTTCCTCCCAAGAATCTCCCAAAAAGGGAGCCGGGGGGTATCAAATCATTTTCATTGCTATATAGCAATAGACCATTGCTTCATCTGGAACGACGCTTTCCAGATGCCTGCTCCTCGCTTAAACCCCCATCCGATTAATTCCGTTCTGGGGATGTGCGTTCGCTTAGAGCGGACGCGATGCGGCTATTCCCAGGAGGAACTGGGTCAGAAGATCGGGCGTGATCAGGCGCTCATCAGTGAAATCGAAGGCGCTAAGCGTTCGGTGACCTTGGACGTAATCGGCCGCCTGGCAGATGCCCTGGGGGTACGCCCCGCAGATTTATTGGACGAAAAGTTTGGACGAAGATCAAAGTAGGAAGACCTAACTAAGAGGTTTGGTCCGATTGCTCGAGGATTCGAGGGCGAATGAAGGCAGGCGCCAGTCGGACGGAGAATTCCGAACAGGGCATATCGCGCTGCCGAACTTGCTAGAAGCAAAGATCGCTTAGGTCAGCCAAGGGTGGAATTACAGAATCTGGAAGTATTGGCTGCCAATTTACGATAACGGCTATTATCATAAGTGTAACAGTGCGTGCTCCTGCTCAATTTAAAAGTCTATTAAAAACAACATATTGTTGGGCGACCTCCAGGATTTAGAGGGCCAAGACAGGCAAGATCTGGCTCCGTTTAGGTATTACGTTTAGCCTTGATATCAGGCATTACACTAAATCCTGAATTATTGAAGCTCGCGCTAATTTGACCGCTGCCCCTTCGGAATGACGCTTCTTCACCTCCGACCTCATGGGGTCTTGGTGCGGATTCCAAATCACCGTGCTACTCAATTTCGGGGTAACTCCGCCGTCGAAAAACATTCAGTGGACGGCGAGGCGTGGCCTAGGCAGCACCAAGGGTACGGCGCACTCGACTCAGGTGGACTGGCGTAACCCCGAGATACGAGGCAACGATTTCCTGCGCGACCATGGCCTCGATGTGGCCGTGGTGCTTCTGGAACCATCGATACCGATCCTCGGCATCCAGCATGAGCAGCGTGTACTCGCGTTCCGATTTTTGCCGGTATAGATGCTCCATCACCGTAATGAAGAATCCGGCCCAGGCCAAGTCATTCGTGGTGAGGCTTCTCAGCTTGGCATAGGGTAGGCAAAGGACCACGCTGGGCGTCAGCGACCGGATCGTGGCGCGCGCCGGCCCTTTGCGGACCAGGTCTTCCATCGAACCAACGACGTCGCCCTCGCTGGCCAGCCATTTCGCCTTTCTCTTGCCGTCGATGCCAACGTAGAACTCGCCGATCACGCCCTCGAGGACGATGCCGGCGACCTGTGCTTCCTCGCCGGCCTCCAGAAGTGCCTCACCCTTGGACAGACCACGCTCGCTGGCGATCTCGACCAATGCGGTGACGTCTGGTGCCAACCTTCCCGTGTGCCGGGCGACCAGATCTCGCAGCACGGCTATGGATCGCTCCGAGCACCCCATGGGTCTCTTCTCCAACATATGTTAACGACGCCAAGACTAGTGGCTGCCACGATTCCTCGCCATTCCAACCGGAGACGTGAAGATGAGTCCCGAAGCCACTGTCAGGCGATTCCCCAATGCCGCTTGGCGCGGCCCCGAACTGGGCGACTCCGCCCGTTGGGTTACCGTTCTGACGCCAGCACAGCGGGCCGCAATCGCGGAGTTGGGGCTGAGCCTGGAGTCCAGGGGCATTTCCGAGATGGAGGCCCACAAACCAAGCTCCAGCGAAGCGGGCCAATGGGCCATCCTGCAGGATGCGATGCGTGATGTACGCAAGGAGCTTCGGGAAGGGCGTGGCTTCGTGCTGATGCGAGGATTTCCGGTGTCCGAGCTGTCCCCCCAAGCCACGAAGCTGGCCTACGCCGCACTGGGTTCAATGCTGGGTGCGGCGATGCCTCAGAACAAGCGAGGCGAACTGATCCACGACGTGCGGGATACCGGCGCCAGCAAGGTCGATCCGAACGTGCGCCTATCGATCACCAATGCGGAGCAGGACTTCCACACCGACGCAGCCGATCTGATCGGCCTGCTGTGTCTCCAGAAGTCCAAGTCGGGCGGCGTCAGTCGCATCGTCAGCTCGGTGACGGTGTACAACGAGGTCGCTGCGGTTCGCACTGACTTGGCGGCGCTGCTCTTCGAGCCCTGGTATTTCCACATGAAGGGGGAGCAGGCAGCAGGCGCCTTGCCCTATTTCCAGCTGCCCATCGCCCATGACATTGGCGGCCGGCTCTCCAGCTTCTTCATCGCCTGGTACATCCGGCACGCAGAGCAGCTCGAAGGCGTGCCGCCGCTGACGCCGGCTCAGCAGGAAGCGCTGGACCTCTACGAGGCTACCGCGAACCGCGCCGACCTATACCTGGACATGCACTTCGAGCCGGGCGACATTCAGTGGCTCAAGAACTCCGTGATCCTGCATAAGCGCAGCGAATACGAGGACTGGCCGGAACCGGAGCGCAAGCGGCATCTGCTCCGGCTGTGGCTGGCGGCGCCGGATTTCCAGGACGGCATCGTGGCGCTGAGGCAGGGTCACAAGGTGGCGGCATGAGCATCGACGTTCTGGTGATCGGCGCCGGTCAGGCCGGCCTGGCAGCCGCATGGCACCTGCAACGCGCGGGCGTTCCCTTCCGCATCGTCGAAGCCTCCACCCAGGTCGGCGGCTCCTGGCGGCACTACTACGACAGCCTGACGCTGTTTTCCCCGGCGGGGTACTCCAGTCTTCCCGGGATGCCGTTTCCGGGAGACCCAGAGCGATACCCCGTCCGGGACGAGGTTACGGGCTACCTGGAGGCCTATGCCGCCCGCTACGAGCTGCCGGTCGAATTCGGTCGAAGGGTCGCCAGCGTTGGCCGCCTGGACGCAGGTTTTGCATCCAAACTGGCGGATGGCGAGATCATCCATTCCCGAGCCGTTGTAGCCGCCTCAGGCGCCTTTGCGCGGCCCTACATGCCCCCAATCGATGGACTGGAGAGCTTCCGGGGGCGGGTGCTTCACGCAGCGCAGTACCGGTCGCCGGAAGGCTTCGAGGGCCAGCGCATCGTCGTGGTAGGCGGCGCCAATTCGGCGGTGCAGATCGCCGCAGAACTCGCGTCGAGGGCTACCGTCACCCTGGCGTCACGCCGTCCCATCCGGTTTGCCCCGCAACGTGTTCTCGGCAAGGACTTCCATTTCTGGCTGAATCTGACCGGCTTGGACCGGACCCGGTGGCTGGACGACCAGAGCACACCGGTTCTGGATACGGGCAAGTACCGCGGCGCCATCAAGTCCGGGCATCCCGACCAGCGTGGGATGTTTCTGAAAGTCGACTCAACCGGTGTTGAATGGTCCCCGGGCCAGCATGAGCCCGTTGACGTTCTGCTGTTCGCTACCGGCTACCGCCCTCAGGTGCCCTACTTGGACAGCCTGGGCGCTATCGATGCCGAGGGGCGACTGCTACAGCGCAAGGGCGTCAGTACGACCGTTCCGGGCCTGTACTACGTGGGATTCCCGAAGCAGCGCAACTTCGCTTCCGCCACGCTGCGCGGCGTGGGTCCGGACGCGGAGGTGGTCGTGCGCTCCCTGCGAGCGCAGCTCGCACCGGGGACTTCGCGGCATCAGCGCGAGCACCGCCGAATCTGCTGTGAGCCAGCCACCTAGATAGCGCGGCGCCCGCCCTGGAGGAATTCAGTAAACGCCCCAAGGCCGATGCGGTGCGTCGGCATCTGGCGGACATAGGTGTCGATAAGCTCCTCGCAGGGGTCTCGGTCGTGAAGGTACTGGAGAAACTCGAAGGCGATCGTAATGAGCCGATGGATCGTTCTTGATCGCAAATGGCGGCGATTCAGTTCTGCGTGATAAGCCAGCAGCACGGCATAAGAGCGATGATCCTGGCGTTGAGCCAGGAGGCGGTCGGCACTTCGGGTAACGCGCAGGTCGGCGATGGCCTCCCGCGACGGCACCGTGTAGCCGATCTCTTTCAGGAATTCGAGATAGACCCTGCTGTGCTTGAGCATCTGCGCATCGCAGCGGGACAAGAGGCCCGTTGCTGTCACGTCCAGACAGTTCGCAAACGTCGTGTCCAGGACCTGGAAAAATCGTAGGTGGCGCGGCAGTCGTCGGACGACCAATCTCGCGTCCTGTCGCTCAAGCTCCCGAGCCACGAAGTGTGAGAACATCAGCCGTACCCACCCCTGGTCGATCTGGGTGCAACAGGCCTGGACCAGGTCCTGGACCTGCTGGAACCACGCCCGCTTTCGGCAGGCGACCGCTTCCTCGACGTTCAGGTGATCGATACATGGCCGGCAGACAGGGTTGCCCTTCGCCGCGCGGCCAAAGACCAGCCGCGGCTCGCCGCAGACAGAGCAGGGAACCTTGTCTCGGGAGGACCGACGCATCGACTTCGACTAATGCAAGAGCTTCCCCTGGACCGGGAGGGGCCGTCACCCCAACCCGATCCAGGAGTCACCCTCAAGCCTCAGACACCAATCGGGCCGCCATCGTTCTTCGTGATGACGATCGTGGCGGTGCGGGGGCGCGTGATGGCCGTGCCGGTGACCGTGGCATCGTCGGTGGTCATCGACGGCCAGTTGCTCTGGAACGTGGTGAGCGTGCCGGACTCGCCCGGGTGCTGGATGTTGACGAACATGGTCTTGTAGTCCGGGGTCATGTCCACACCCGTGATCTCGCAGCCCGGCGTGCCGACCAGGAAGCGACGCACCAGGTCCGGCGTGGCCGCCTTGCCGGCGAAGGTCTTCTGGGCGCCGACCATTTTCTGGCCGCCATCGCCCACCTTACCCGGCACCGCCGCGAGCATCATGCAGTTGGTGACATCGGTGTAAGCGCCGTCGTCCGTCTGGATCCAGAGGATGCCGCGATTGTCGAACCAGAGACCATCCGGGCTGGAGAAGTCGTTCTCGGCCGTTAGTCCCGACAAGTTAACCGTGGCCGCCGGAGCATCGGCCTGGGCGCCGAACAGGTAGACGTCCCAGGTGAAGGTCGTCGCCGCAGCGTCGCCGGAGCTGTCGGCCAGGCGGATGATGTGCCCGTTGACGTTGCCGCGCTGGGTGGCAGCGCCCTTGGGGTCTTCGTAGCTGCGGGGGTTGGCGGCATCCACGGCCGGGCCGCCGGTGCCACGGCTGCTGTTGTTGGTCAGCGTCAGGTAGAACTCGCCGGTCTTCGGATTGACTCCACCCCACTCGGGACGGTCCATCTTCGTGGCGCCTGCCAGGTCAGCCGCCGTGCGGGTGTTGACGATGATCTCCGCCAGGCCGGAGAACTTGCCGGACAGCGCCGCGTTGTCCGGGGTCAGCGCCAGCCACTCGCCGGTGCCGTCGTCCTTGAAGCGCGCGGCGTACAGCACGCCGGAATCCAGGTACTTGCCGCCCATCGCCGGGCCCTTGGTGGCATCCGCCGGGTCCCAGTTCGCGGCGGAAACGAACTTGTAGGCGTACTCGTTGCGCGAGTCGTCGCCCATGTAGACCACGACCGGCCGTCCGGCCTTCACCGGGGCAAACCAGGAACCCTCGTGCGATGTGCGGCCCAGCGCGGTGCGCTTGCGCGGCGTGAAGGTCGGGTCGTAGGGATCGAGTTCCACGACGTAGCCGAAGTGGTTCGGTTCGTTGCGGAAATCCTCGGCGGCGCTGGCGCCGGTGATCGTCACATTGAAGCGCTTCTGCAGGTCGGTGCCATCGACCGGCGTGTCCCAGCCACGGTAGTTGAAGCCCTTGCTGTTCGGGGTGATGGCGTAGCGGGCAAAGGCCTGCGTGCGGACCGCATCGCTCTGCGCCGCGTCGTTGCCGCGGTTGAAGTAGGCGTTCCAGTTCTCCTCGCCTGTGAGGAAGGTGCCCCAGGGCGTCACACCGTGGCCGCAGTTGTTCATGGTGCCGAAGCAGGTGCGGCCGTTGGGCGAGAGCTTGGTCACGGCGAACACGCTGCCGGCGACGGGGCCGGTCAGGGCCATTTCGCTGTTGATGTGCCAGCGCTTGTTGAGGGCGGCGGACTTGTCGATCGCCCACTTCGTGGCACCCTTCTTGACCTTGATGACGGAAACGCCGTGAGCATGCTGGTCCTTGAGGACTTCGGCCAGCGGGCGCGGTCCGGTGGCGCCGGTGCGGTCCGGGGTGGGGCCGGCAGCGTGCAGGTAGATGTCCGTCAGAGCCTCGTGATTCATCGCCAGGATGCCTTCCGTCGAACTGGTCGAGCCCTTGGGGAAGGGGAAATAGGCCAGGGCGTCGTGATGGTCGCCAGCGCGCTTGTCGAAGTCACCCTGCGTGCCATCGTTGGTGTAGGCCGCCACGCCTTCCACGAGGGGGTCGCCCAGCGCGAACAGCACGTATGCGGAGTAGCCGGCCGGCACCGTTACCTTGTCAGCGAGGTTCTTGGGGACAGCCGTGAAGCCCAGCGGCGGGGTGGCCGCCGGAGTGCCCGTGTCGCCGGATTCGTCGTCATTGCTGTCGCAGCCGACCAGGCCGGTGCCGGTGAAGACCGCCGTGGTGGCAGCCAGGCCACCCAGCAGCGTCTTGCGGCGGGTCAGGCGGGCCGCCAGCAGCGATTCGAGCGTGGGATTGTTGGAGGTGTTGCTGCCGACGTCATCGGGATCGATGCCGTGTTTCACGAGGTCTGAGGTCATGTCCGGGTCCTTGCGGTGGCTGGGAAATAGCAGGCCGACGTTAGGAGCGGCTCATTGCACCGAGCGGAATCTTCCGTGAATTAATTTAGACAGTTTTGGAAATATTGACAGTAACTATTATTCGACCATAATCGAATAGTTAAACCACCGCCCGAGCACTCCATGGCCCATCGCAAGTTCAACGTCCTGTTCCTCT
This sequence comes from Solimonas fluminis, assembly GCF_002930645.1. GTDB lineage: Bacteria > Pseudomonadota > Gammaproteobacteria > Nevskiales > Nevskiaceae > Solimonas_A > Solimonas_A fluminis. The sequence continues at coordinate 102,908 of NZ_PSNW01000010.1, forward strand.
GCACCGGCAATTCGGCCCGGTCGATCCTGGCGGAGGCCGCCATGAACAACCTGGCGATCAGCAACGGCAAGTTCGTCGGCTACAGTGCTGGCAGCCACCCCAAGGGGGAGCCCAATCCGTTTGCCATCGAGCTCCTGAAACGCAGCCATATCTCGACCGAGGGCCTGCGCAGCAAGAGCTGGGACGAGTTCGCTGCACCCGGGGCGCCCGAGCTGGACTTCGTGTTCACGGTCTGCGATCAGGCTGCCGGCGAGCAATGCCCGTACTGGCCGGGCCAGCCGATGACCGCACATTGGGGCACACCAGACCCTGCGGCCGTCGAAGGCACTGACGAAGAGAAACGTCACGCCTTCGCCGATGCGTTCATCGTCCTGCGCCGCCGCATCGAGCTTTTCGCCAGCCTGCCCTTCGACAAGCTGGACCGTCTGGCCCTGCAGAAGCAACTCAAGGACATCGGAACGAAGTAAAACCTTCGTCGGCATGTCACCGACGTTGGTCACCATTGACTCTCCACCCCACAATGGAGAGAGCCATGTCCCCGATTCGCATCACCGCCGCTGCCCTCGTATTCGCCCTGCTGGCCCCGGTTGCCGCAGCCAAGGAAGCAAGCGCCCAGCACAGCAAGGAAGGCTTCATCACCTTCGTTGAGGATGGGCGCCTCTGGGTTTTCAAGGTAGGATCGCAGGAAGCTGAGGATTTCAAGGCGCACGGCGAGCCGACCAAGATGGCGACCAAGGTTGGCGCCGGTCCTGGCGGCATGACGGTCAAGTCCGCCGACCTGGAAACCCTCGACGCTTACCTGACGGCTCCCTGAGGATTCCTGTGGCGACCAAAAGTACGATGGACACAAAGGCGGCTTTGAAGGCGCTCGCGGGCTTGGCCCAGGAGTCGCGGCTTGCCATCGTGCGCAACCTGGTCGAGCGCGGGGCAATCGGCGCCTACGCCGGGCAGCTCGCCGAGGACCTGCAGTGCGCTCCGGCAACGCTGTCCTTCCATCTGAAGGAACTCTCTCATGCTGGGCTGATCGAGGCCCAGCATGAGGGACGTCATATCCGATACGTCGCCAGCTTCCAGGTCATGAATGGCCTGATCGAATACCTGACGCACAACTGCTGCGGCGGCCGCGCGGACTGTTTCCCGGGCAGCGCCTGCGAAAGCATCCCCAAGCCGAAGCCCAAGCGCGCTGCTGCGGCCCGCAAGGTTGCCGCGCCGCGCCGCAGGGCCGGATAGTCCTCCAGGAAGGTCCCCGATCCCTGCGGGCACCTGTCATATTCGATATTTCTCGAACTATTGACATTGAAACAATGATTCGACAACAATCGAATCATGAAACCCGAATCCGCCGTGACGCTCCTGGCTGCCCTGGCGCAGAACTCGCGCTTGGCGCTGTTCCGCCTGTTGGTCCAGAAAGGTCCTGAGGGCATGCCCGCCGGCGAAATTGCCGAGCATCTGGGCGTGGCACCCAACACCCTGTCTTTCCACCTGAAGGAACTGAGCAACGCCGGCCTGCTCAAGTCCCGTCAGGAGGGGCGTTTCGTCTATTACGCCCCCGACTTCAAGGCCATGAACGGCCTGCTGGCCTATCTCACCGAAAACTGTTGCGGCGGCGTAACGACCGCGCCCTCAAACTCCTGTAAGGAATGCTGATATGAAGCGCTTTCACGTCCACGTCTCGGTCAAGGACCTGACCCAGAGCATCGGGTTCTATTCCAAGCTTTTTGGAGCAGACCCGTCGGTGATCAAGCAGGACTACGCCAAGTGGATGCTGGAAGACCCGAGGATCAACTTCGCGATCTCCCAACGCGGGCATGCTGTGGGTCTCAACCACCTGGGCTTCCAGGTCGACTCGGAGCCGGAGCTGAAGGAGCTCCGCGAGCAGGTTGCGCTGGCGGACATTGCCGCCCTGGAGCAGACGGGCGCGGCCTGTTGCTATGCCAAGTCGGACAAGTATTGGGTCGAGGATCCGCAGGGCATCGCCTGGGAAACCTTCCATTCGCTCGGTAGCATTCCCGTGTTCGGGGAGGATGAGGCCGAGCAGGTCGCAGACAGCGCCTGCTGTGTTCCCCTGGCCCAGCAGCCGATGGACAAGCCTGCCGCCGCCTGCTGCGTTCCGAACGAAAAGCCGGCCGCCTCGAAGGCCACGGCCTGCTGCGGTTGATCGTCCGACCATGAGCCAGAACACTTCTCCGGAGCCGTTCCTGTGACCACGCTGTCGCGCAAACTTGTCGCCGAGGCGGTCGGCACGGCCATGCTGCTGGCTACCGTCGTGGGCTCCGGCATCATGGCGGAGCGCCTGGCGGGCGGAAACGTCGCCATTGCGCTTCTAGCCAATACGCTCGCCACGGGCGCGGCCCTCATCGCTTTGATCCTGACCTTTGGCCCCATCTCCGGCGCCCACTTCAATCCGGCGGTCACGCTGGCTGACGCCTCGCAGCGCGGCCTGCCCTGGAGCGAGGTTCCTGGCTACATCGTGGCTCAAGTCGTCGGTGCCTTCGCGGGCGTGTTCTCGGCGCATCTCATGTTTGGGGAGCCGGTCCTGATGGTCTCGACGAAGGTCCGCGCCGGCATGCCGCAGGCCTTCAGCGAGTTCGTGGCGACCTTCGGCCTGCTGGCCGTCATCTGGGGCTGTTCGCGCCGCCGGTCCGAGTCGGTGCCTTTCGCGGTGGCGGCCTACATCACGGCGGCCTACTGGTTCACGGCATCGACCTCGTTTGCGAATCCGGCAGTGACGCTGGCGCGAGCGGCGACGGATACCTTTGCCGGCATCCGCCCGGCGGACGCGCCGATGTTCATCCTGGCGCAGTTGCTCGGCGCTCTTGCCGCGACGGCCTTGTTCCGCTGGCTGGTACCGGCGCTTCCGGCCACCGCCCCTGACGTCGTCGTCCCCCACAACGAACGGAACTGAAAGTGAAGACCGCAATTTTTGCCTGCGTCCACAACGCGGGACGCTCACAGATGGCTGCCGCCTTCTTCAACCAGTTGGCCGATCCGGCCAAGGCTCGCGCGATCTCTGCCGGGACCAATCCGGGAAACCACGTGCATCCCGAGGTGCTGGCGGTGATGAAGGAGGTTGGGATAGATCTTTCTCACGCCCAGCCCACCAAGTTGACCCCCGAACTGGCGGCAGGGGCCTCGCTGCTGGTGACGATGGGCTGCGGCGACGAGTGTCCGTATGTGCCCGGCGCCCGCCGGGACGACTGGCCGCTGCAGGACCCCAAGGGCGGCACGCCGGAACTGGTGCGCGGAATCCGCGACGACATTCGCGGCCGGGTGGCGTCACTGCTGCAGTCCGAGGGCTGGGCCCGCAATGCCTGAGGAAAAGCCCATGAGCATCGATATCGTCATCTATCACAACCCGGACTGCGGGACCTCGCGCAACACGCTGGCGATGATCCGCAATGCTGGAATCGAGCCGCATGTCGTCGAATACCTGACGACGCCGCCCAGTCGGGCCTTGTTGGCCTCGCTCATCCAGCGCATGGGCATCCCCGTCCGGGACCTGCTGCGCGAAAAGGGTACTCCGTACGCCGAACTGGGTTTGGCCGATCCTTCACTTACGGATGACCAGCTGCTGGACGCGATGATGGAACACCCGATTCTCATCAACCGGCCAATCGTGGTTGCGCCGATGGGTGTCAAACTCTGCCGGCCCTCTGAGCTGGTGCTGGATCTGCTGCCGACCGCCCAGCAGACGCCCTTCTCGAAGGAGGATGGCGAGGTGGTCATCGATGCCGCCGGCCGGAGAACGACGCCGGGAACCAGGTCGTGAGCCGCGTTCGACTGCTGGCTGATCTAGACCATCTGCCGGCGCTGGATGCGCGCTTCGCGCATCAGCGGCCGGCACAGGAGCTCGGCGCGGAAGGGCATAAGCCGCGCATCCTGCTGCTGTACGGATCGCTGCGGCCGCGTTCGTTCTCGCGCTTTGCGACTGAAGAGGCAGCTCGGTTGCTGAATCAGTTCGGTGCCGAGACGCGGATATTCGATCCCGGCGATCTGCCGATGCCGGACCAGGTCGCGGGCGACAAGCACCCCGCGGTGCAGGAGCTGCGGGAGCTGTCGATGTGGTCCGAGGGCCAGGTCTGGTGCAGCCCGGAGCGGCATGGGCAGATCACGGGCGTCATGAAGGCCCAGATCGACCACCTGCCGCTCAACATGGGCGGTATCCGCCCGACACAGGGCCGCACGCTGGCGGTCATGCAGGTCAGCGGCGGCTCCCAGTCCTTCAACGCCGTCAACACCCTGCGCCTCCTGGGCCGATGGATGCGCATGTTCACGATCCCGAACCAGTCGAGTGTCGCCAAGGCCTACGAGGAGTTCGACGCCGAGGGGCGCATGCGTCCCTCGGCGTACTACGACCGGATCGTGGACGTGATGGAGGAGCTGGTCCGTTTCACCGTGTTGCTGCGGCCCCATGCGGGCTTGCTGGTGGACCGCTACTCCGAGCGCAAGGAAGAGGGCCGGCCGGTCGACATGGCGACGGACCTTTCGGCGATTGCCACGGCTCACCAGCGCTGAGCGGTCGCGATTCAGGAGCTGCTGCTCTGTCGTGAGCACGTTCCGCCGAGTGGGGAAGGCCCATGTCCTTAAACCGCCTTGGGACGGGCAGGTTGATCCATCAGCGATTTCGCATCGGCCAGAGAATCTGCCCCAGGTAGGTCGAGGGAATATCGTCATCCTTGAGGCCGACCTCGCCGCGCGCCGGGCTTCGCGGTGCGTCGTGATGGGTGCCGAACAGTAGGTCCCAAACGAGGAACACCTCGCCGAAGTTCACCTGCGCATCCTCGAACTCGCGCTTGTGGTGCCACCGGTGCATTTCCGCCACGCCGAGTACATGCCGGAAAGGCCCCAGCCGATAATCCAGATTGGCATGCTGGAATGCGAGATGGATGCTCATGATGCTGAGCCACGCTCCCAGGGCGATGGGTGTTGCGCCTAGCGCCAGCAGGGTGATCAAGCCGGGCCCCGCCAGGACCAGTGCCGACAGCGGATGGCGGCGTCCACCATTGAGCCAGTAGAGCCGTTCGGGCATGTGATGGATGGCGTGCAGCCGCCACAAGAAGCCGCTGATATGGCTGGCACGATGCATGGTGTAGAGGCCCAGGTCCATGATCGCGCCCGCCAAAAGGATCTGCGCCCACATGGGGACCGAGGTGGGCCACAAGCTGGGCAGTTCGGGGAGGAGCGCCCGCAGTCCGAAAGCGGAAGCGACGGCTCCCTGAATTAGCGCGTGGCTCACCAGCAGGTGCAGGACATCGACCCGGGTATCGCCCCCATGGTCACGGTTCCATGCCGGCTCATACGGTGCGAGTCGCTCCAGCACTGCCAAGGTGCCGATGCCGATGACCACGAGCAGGGGGAAGGCCGGCCAGTACGCGACGCCGCGACCGGCCAGTACGACCAGGAAAACGGCCAAGGTCCCCAGGATCAGGGGATAGGCGAGGTATCGAATTGCGGTCCGCATGGGGGCTCCTTGGATTCTGCGATGGGATGCAGACTACGCAGGAGCCGGGTACCGGGCTTGAACGTATTGGCTATCGCTTCGGCACGGCGCCCTGACGCGGCTGGGGCAGCTTTCCCGCAGACGAGCTGGCTGCCTACATGTGCGCCCCAGGACCGTGTCCACCGTGCATGAGCATCGCAACGAGCAAGAGCAAGAAGACCACCGCGGCCGCGAGGAAGCCTTTCACCCAACGGGGCAATCCAGCGATTGATCCAGCATCACGCCTATCGGTGCTGCGAGTGCCCAGCATCCGGGTACCGTATGGGGTGAGGCCGGCGGGCTTGTAGATAGCCAGGGCGGTAGTCACGAGCAGCACTCCAAGGCCTCCCGCGGCATGGACCAACAGCGAGAGCTGCAGGCCGGCGAAATCCTGTAACGAGACGGCGGTCTGAGCGGCGGCCGAGAGTGCGCTGATCGGTGTCAGCTTCAGCAGAAGTACGGCGGTGGCAAACGCCGTGAGCAGGAGTTTGATCGTCACCCAGTAGTGCCGGAACAGCCCCCATGCGGTGCCCATGGCTTGCATCAGCCCTGTCACCAGTGAGGTCGCGGCGAGCGGCAGGATGACGAACCAGGCCGTGATCCCCATCATCAGGCAGGCCGCCCGCACCATGGCGGGATCCTGGTTGGACAGGCTCACCAGCGAGTGCGCCAGGAACACGGCCAGCGCGCCGGCCCAGCCGATCGACGCGGTGACGTGGAAGGTCAGCATCAGCTTGCGGATGTTGGACGTCATGATCATGGCGGTTCGTTCCAGTGCCGAAAGGCGGTGGGGGACTCAGGCGTTTGCGCGCAGGGTCAGAAGAGGGTGCAGCAGGACATTCGGTGCAATCCCGAACGTGCTGCGAAAACTGCGCGACAGGTGCGCGGAGTCGGAAAAGCCACTGGCATGGGCGGCCTCAGTGAGATTGAGGCCACTGGCGATGGCGGCCAATGCGTGTTGCAGGCGCAGCCAACGCAAGTACGGACGCAGGGGCATGCCGGTGTGCGCGCGGAACAGGTGTGCGAAGCGGCCAGACGACAGGCCGGCCTTTTTCGCCAGTTGAGCGCCGGACAGGGATTCGGGCAAGGGCCTGGGAAGCGCGCCAAGGCAATCCTGGATACGCGAGTCCGTGAAGGGCTGCTCCGATGCCGCCGGGGCAGATCCCAGCAGACTAGCGATAGCGCGTTCCAGCATCCCATGCGTGTCGTCTGACAGTAGTTCGACCAAGCGTTGGCACTGAGCTTCCATCAGGGCGCGCGATCCGGGACCGCACCACTGATCGAGTCTTCGCCCCTGGCTCGACTCTCGTTCCAGATAGAGCAACAGCAGCGGATTCGGCCCGCTGGTGAGCTGGTGGGGATGATCGGCAGGAATGACGATCCCGGGAGCCCGGACCAAGCTCCCCGTTCCCACCCGTAGCTCGACGGCATCCGTCAGGCCTATCGCGAGCTGAACGGCGTGATGGCGATGGAGGGAGTGATCCCCGGCGGTACCGCTGAATAGCGCCCACCCGGGCTGAATGCTGGCCTTGCCTGTCCACATGGCGGCATCTTCATCATCCAATGCCGGCTATTCAAGGAGCTATTTCGGCCGAACCTTACCCGTCGGAGCAGGCATGGTTGCCGGGACCTTCGAGGTCTCAACGACATGCCGCTGATTGTCTGAAGTGAACTCCGGGACTGGGCTCCGCCTTTGATTGCGGGCTGCCGACAAGCGAGGACGGGTAACCGCTTGAAAATCATTGCGGAACGCCGCAGTGGGACTTAGAGTCATAGGCGTCATGAAAACGGGCCGGACATGGTTGAGCGTGCTGCTGGGGCTGGTGCTCCTGCTGCAGGGCTATGCCGTGTCTGCAGCGCCCCGGGCAAACCTCATCAAGGCACTCGACGCCGACATGGCCATGCAGATGGACATGCCTTGCCATGGCCAGAAGGCCGATGCCGAAAAAGTCGGCAAGCCTTCCTGTTGCAACGCCGACTGCCCGGACATGACCACCTGCGCGCTGGGGCACATCGCTTCGCCGGTGACCCTGACGCTGGATCCTCCTCGCGGCGACATCGCTGAGCCCAGTCTGTTTGTCGTGCGTGAAATTGCGCGCGCGCAGACATCCTTATTGCGACCTCCCATCCTCTCCCTCGGCTGATGCATAGCCGCAGCTCGGGCATCGCCTGAGCTGTTCCGGGCCGCTGCGCGGCCTATTGGTGGAGAGAGTGCATGTATCCCTTGTGTCGCCGCGCCCCTGCGCGGTACCGATGGCCGTCGGCGGTCGCCGCGGTCCTGCTGGTGTCGGCTGTCCTGCCGTCCTGGGCCGAAGCCGACGACGCCGCGCTGGCGCTCGGTGAAGTCGAGCGCCTGGCCGTGTCCGGCCAGCCTATCCTGGTCGGCCTGGAAGCCCAGGCACGCGCCGCACGGGAAACGGCGGTGGCCGCGCGCCAGCTGCCGGATCCGCAACTCGTGACGGGCATCCAGGACGTTCCCGTCAACACCTCCGATGCCTGGTCCCTGCGGCGCGATTCCGACACGCAGATCCAGGCCGGCCTGATGCAGGAGTTTCCGCGGGCGGAAAAGCGCCGCCTGCGGGGCGAGCTATCCGAACGCGAAGCAGGGCGCCTGCAGGCTGAGCATCATCTGGCCTGGCGCACGGTCCGGCGGGACGCGGCCCTGGCCTGGCTGCAGGTCTGGAAGTACGACCAGACCCTGCGTTTGACGCGGGATAGCCTGCGGGAAGCCGAGACCCAGATGCAGGCCGTCGAGATCGCGCTGCGGACCGGCAGCGCCACGCAAGCTGAGTTCCTGACCGCCCGACAGGAAGTGGACCGCATGAAGGATGCTGCCGCCGCCGCCGAACAGAGCATGGCGCACGCCCGCAATGGGCTCTCGCGCTGGATCGGTGACGAAGCGTTCCGCCCCGTGGCCGCGGATCTGCCTGAGCTGCCGGCATTGCCGTCCTTGGACGTGGTGCTGGAGCGCGTGCGACAGCACCCGCACCTGGCCGGTGCCGCGGCGCAAGTCGCCCTGACTCAGACCAGTGCTGACTTGGCTTCCGCCGCCTACAAGCCGGACTGGCGGGTCGAAGTCGGCTACGGATACCGGCCGGAGTTCTCCGAGATGGCCATGCTGCAGGTCGGCATCGACCTGCCGGTCTTCACCCGCAACCGTCAGGACCGCGCCGTCGCCGCGGCTCATGCTCAGCAGGAGGCCGCGACCGCGGCGGTCGATGATGCCGCTCGGCAACTGCTCTCGGAAGCGCGTCTTAATCACCAGGATTGGCAACGGCTGATTGCGCGCCTGAAGGCCTACGACGAGGGCCTGCTGCCGCAGAGCAGTAGTCGCATCACTGCTTCGCTCGCGGGCTGGCGGTCGGGACGCGGGCTGCTGCGCGACGTGATCGATGCTCGCCGCGGCGCCCTGGAGCTGCAGATGGCGCGCCTGGACCTGCAGTCCGACCTCGCCATGCACACCATCCAACTCAGCTATCTCGGTGCCTTCGAGGACGCCTCGGGTGCTGGAGACCCCAACCATGAATAAGAAGATATTGATCGCTCTGACTCTCGTGCTTGCGGCAGCCGCCGGCTTCGGCTGGTGGTACGCACGGGAGGGAGAAGGGCACCGCCACGAGTTGGTGAAGAAGGTGGATGCCCAGGGCCAGGCGTATTGGACCTGTCCGATGCATCCGCAGGTACGCCAGGATCATCCGGGCAACTGTCCGATCTGCGGCATGAAGCTGGTGAAGCGGGAGGACCAGCCCACTGCCACGCTTGCCAAGTCCTCTGCCACCGAGCGCCAGGTGCTGTATTGGTACGACCCCATGAAGCCGGAGGTGCATTTCGACAAGCCCGGCAAGTCGCCCTTCATGGACATGGACCTGCTGCCGAAGTATGCCGAGGAGACGGCCATGCCAGACGGCGCAGGCGTGACTATCGAGATCGACCCGCGCATGGCCCAGAACCTGGGCATGCGCACCGCGCCGGTCGAGCGTGGCACCTTCTGGCAGCGTATCGATGCCGTCGGCAGCGTCGCGGTCGACGAGCGTCGTATCGTGTCCGTGGAAGCACGCGCGGCCGGCTGGGTCGAGCACCTGGAGGTCCGGGCGGTCGGCGATACCGTGCGGCGCGGTCAGGTCGTGGCCGGCGTCTATGCTCCCGACCTGCTGGCGGCGCAGGAGGAACTGGCCCTGGCCCGCAAACTGGGCGACCCGACGTTGATCGATGCCGCCAGGACCCGGCTCAAGCTGTTGGGCGTCGGAGGTGGTTCGGGTGGTCCGCAGCGCCAGGTCGGCATCGTGGCGCCGCAAGGCGGCGTCGTCATTGAGCTGATGGTCCGCGAAGGGGGGCAGGTGACCCCGGGAATGCCCCTGATGAGGCTCGCCGACCTGTCGAGCATCTGGATCTTGGTCGAGGTCCCCGAGACGCAGGCCGGTTGGGTGGCCGTGGGCAAGCCCGCGGAGGCGCGCCTGAAGAGCCAGCCGGAGCGGGTGTTCGAAGGGACGGTCGACTATGTGTATCCGATGCTCGATACCCAGACCCGAACGCTCAAAGTGCGCCTGGTGTTCGACAATCCCGACCTGGCGCTCAAGCCCGGCATGTTCGCCGACGTAACCCTCTTCGGCGGAGCGAAGCGCGATGTCGTCATGGTCCCGAGCGAAGCGGTCATCCGTACCGGGGATCGCAGTGTCGTGCTGGTGGCCGAGGCTGCCGGCCGCTATCGGCCGGTTCACGTCGAGCTGGGCCCCGAGCGGCAAGACCAGACGGTGATCCTGTCGGGACTTTCAGAAGGGCAGCAGGTGGTCGTCTCCGGCCAGTTCCTGCTGGACTCCGAGGCCAGCCTGCGCGGGGCTTACCAGCGCATGGGCGGTCCGGCCAGCACCGATAAGGCTGCCATGGCTCCGGAGCCGGCACCGTGATCGCCCGCCTGATCCATTGGTCGGTCCACAACCGATTCCTGGTGCTGCTGGCGACGCTGCTGGTGACTGCCTGGGGACTGTACTCGGCGGCGCGCACGCCGCTCGACGCGATTCCCGACCTGTCCGACACCCAGGTGATCGTCCGCACCGTCTATCCCGGCCAGGCGCCGCAGGTCGTGGAGGACCAGGTCACCTATCCGCTGACGACGACCCTGCTATCGGTGCCGCACGCCAAGACGGTCCGCGGCTACTCGCTGTTCGGCGAGTCCTTCGTCTATGTGTTGTTCGAGGACGGCGTCGATCTCTACTGGGCGCGCTCGCGCGTGCTGGAATACCTGTCCCAGGTCCAGGGCCGCCTGCCGGCAACGGCGCGTGCGGCGCTGGGCCCCGACGCGACCGGCGTCGGCTGGATCTACGAGTACGCCCTGGTCGACCGCACCGGCAAGACCGACATCAGCCAGCTGCGCGCGCTGCAGGACTGGTTCCTCAAGTACGAACTGAAGACCGTACCGAACGTGGCCGAGGTCGCCACGGTCGGCGGCTTCAACCGCCAGTACCAGATCGTGCTCGATCCGGACCGGCTGCGTGCCTATCGCCTGCCGCTGGAAACGGTCGTCACCGCGGTGCAGGACGCCAACGGCGAATCGGGTGGCTCGGTGCTGGAGCTGGCCGAGACCGAGTACATGGTGCGTGCCAGGGGCTACCTGAAGTCGCTCGACGACTTCCGCGAGATCCCGGTGGGACTCGGGGACAACGGCACGCCGATCCTGCTGCGCGACGTCGCAACCGTGCAGTTGGGTCCAGAGACCCGGCGCGGCATCGCCGAACTGGACGGGGAGGGCGAGGTCGTCGGCGGCGTGATCGTGCTGCGCTCCGGCGAGAACGCCCAGTCGACGATCGTGGCGGTCAAGGAAAAGCTTGAAGTTCTGAAAGCCAGCCTGCCCCAGGGCGTCGAAGTCGTGGAGACCTACGACCGTTCTGCGCTGATCGACCGGGCCGTGGAGAACCTGTCTCACAAGCTGCTGGAGGAGTTCCTGGTCGTGGCGCTCGTCTGCGCCCTGTTCCTCTGGCACCTGCGCTCGGCGCTGGTGGCCATCATCACCCTGCCGATCGGTATCCTGGCGGCATTCATCGTCATGCATGCCCAGGGCATCAACGCCAACATCATGTCGCTGGGCGGCATCGCCATCGCGGTCGGCGCGATGGTCGATGCAGCGGTGGTCATGATCGAGAACGCCCACAAGAAGCTGGAGCAGTGGCGACATGCGCACGGAGGGCAGGATCCCGCCGGCGCAGAGCGGTTGAAACTGATGGCGGACGCCGCCGGCGAGGTGGGACCGGCGCTGTTCTTTTCGCTATTGATCATCACCCTGTCCTTCGTACCGGTCTTCACGCTGGAGGCCCAGGAAGGCCGGCTGTTCGCGCCCCTGGCCTATACCAAGACCTACGCGATGGCCGCCGCAGCCGCGTTGTCGGTCACGCTGATCCCCGTCCTGATGGTCGCCTTCATCCGCGGGCGGATCGTCGACGAGACTGCCAACCCTCTGAACCGTGCGCTGATCGCCGTGTACCGCCCGGTGATCGACAAGGTGCTGGCGCATCCCCGTGCGACGCTGGTAATCGCTCTGGTCGCCGCCCTGGCGACGCTGTGGCCGGCCACGCGTCTCGGTAGCGAGTTCATGCCGCCGCTGGACGAGGGCGACCTGCTGTACATGCCGACGGCGCTGCCGGGGCTGGCAGTCGGCAAGGCTGCCGAGGTGCTGCAGCAGACCGACCGCATCCTGAAGACCTTTCCCGAGGTGCAGCGGGTGTTCGGCAAGATCGGACGCGCCGAGTCGGCGACCGACCCCGCGCCACTGGAAATGGTGGAGACCACGGTCCGGCTCAAACCGCACTCGGAATGGCGGGAGGGCATGACCACCGAGAAGCTGATCGAGGAGATGGATGCAGCGCTGAAGATTCCAGGCATGGGCAATGTCTGGGTCCAGCCGATCCGCAACCGCATCGACATGCTCGCGACCGGCATCAAGTCGCCGGTGGGCATCAAGATCGCAGGCCCCGATCTGGCGGTGATCGAGCGGGTCGGCGCCCAGATCGAGACCGTGGTGAAGCAGGTCCCCGGCACCGTCTCGGCCTTCTCCGAGCGGGTTTCGGGTGGGCGCTACATCGAGGTCGTTCCTGACCGCCTCGCGGCGGCTCGCTACGGCATGAGCATCGCCGATGTGCAGCGCATCGTTTCCCTGGCCATCGGCGGCGAGAACATCGGCGAGACGGTCGAGGGCCTGCAGCGCTTTCCGATCAACCTGCGCTATCCGCGGGCCCTGCGGGACTCGGTGCAAGATCTGCGCGACTTGCCGCTGGTGACGATGCGCGGCGAGACGATCACCCTGGGCAGTCTCGCGACCGTGCAGATCACCGACGGTCCGCCGATGATCAAGTCGGAGAACGCCCGCCCGAACGGCTGGATCTACGTCGACATCCGCGGCCGCGACCTCGGGGGCTATGTCGCCGAGGCCCGCAAGGCCGTGGCTGAGCAGGTGCAACTGCCGCCCGGCTACTCGGTCGCCTGGTCGGGCCAGTTCGAATATCTCGAACGGGCCACCAAGCGCCTGCAGGTCGTCGTACCGTTTACGCTGGCAATCATCTTCCTGTTGCTGTACTTGACCTTCCGCAGCGCCGCGTCCGCGGCACTGATCATGGCGACCTTGCCCTTCGCCCTGGTCGGCGGATTCTGGCTGATCTACCTGCTGGGCCATCATCTGTCGGTCGCCTCCGGCGTCGGCTTCATTGCCCTGGCCGGCGTCGCCGCCGAGTTCGGCGTGGTGATGCTGATCTACCTGGACAACGCCATCGGCGAGCGGCAGGAGCGCGGCCAGATGCGCAGCCAGGCCGACCTGCGCGAAGCCCTGATCGAGGGGGCCGTGCTGCGGGTGCGTCCGAAGGCCATGACCGTCGCGGTCATCATCGCCGGCCTGCTGCCCTTGTTCATCGGGGCGGGCACCGGCAGCGAGGTGATGCAGCGCATCGCGGCGCCGATGGTGGGTGGCATGATCACCGCGCCCCTCTTGTCGATGATCGTGCTCCCAGCGGCATACCTGCTGCTCCGTGGACGTCGGCTACCGAAGGAAGGGAGTCCATGACAGGCCTTCGCCGGAACGGGACAGCAACCGCCCGGTCCAAATCCTGTAGGCCGGGCAGGAGTAACCGCGTGCGCCGAGGAGTCTGGGCCGTTCTGATCGTCATGGCGACGCTGCTGCCCTGGCGGGTCGCGCTGGCCTGTGCCCATGACGCCGCATCCATGCAGCAGCGTTGCTGTTGCACCGACGCCATGGCGCCGTGCCCGCAGGTCAGCAGCGGCGTCGGCAAATGCTGCAAGCAGGTCGTCGCTCTGCAGGCTCAGGTGAGGGACGCCGAAGCCGACGCGCTTCCGACCTTCTCCGGCGACAAGACGCCCGCTCCGCCACCGTTGTCGCATCTTGCGCCCGACTGGATTGGGCATCCACCGCCATTGAAGGCTCCCGGCACGTCTCCGCCGGGCCTTGCTGGAACCCGCACCTACCTGGTTACGGCCCGCCTGCGACTGTAGGAGCGGCGAGGGCCCGCGCGCCAGCGGGCCTGGATTCACCTCGACGACAAAGACCGGCATGCCTGACATGCCTTGCATTCCTGTTGCCCGAAGAGGTCATCCATGAACACTGCAGTCATCCCGATCCGCCGGCTCGTCCTGGGCCTGGTCGCGATCATCAGCCTGGTCCAGGCGGCACAAGCCGCACCGACCTACGGCCCGCGCAACACCCTTCACGCCAGCGCGGAGGCGACGCCTTGCCCGGCGCCGGCGCCGGCGGTTACGCGGCAACTCTGGGACGGTGCCAACAAGCGCCGTGTCGAGGTCACCGTCCTGGCGCCCTGCGACATCGCGCCGCAGACCCCACCGACGAACTGGGTCGGCCCTCGGGGCACGATCCCTGTCGCCCCGTAAGTTTCCTCTCAAGGAGATCATCATGAACACCCATCTGCTTGCTGCACGCATCACTCGCTCCATGGCCGCCGCTGCGTTGCTGGGGGCGGCTTCTGCCGGTGCCTGGGCACATCCGGCACAGGAACCCCCGGCACCCGGAAGCTTCGAGGCCATCATGAGCGTCAAGGACCCGGGCAACTACGGTCTAAAAGCCGCCGGTGATGCCCCGATATCACCGCGCAGCGAGGGGCTTCCTGGATCGTTCGAGGCGGTGATGTCCGTCAAGGACCCCGCGCATTGGCGTCCAAAGGCCAGCGTCGAACATGAAAGCTGCCCGACCCAGTCCGCGTCGCCCGGTTCCTACGAAGCCGTCATGGCGGTGAAGGATCCGGGGCACTTCGGTCCTGCGCCCTGTCGGCGTTAGGAGGTCATGGGCAAACCAACGGGGCGCCACAAGGCGCCCTGTTTTCTTCAGGGGTCCGCCGACGTCGCCGAGCCAAGGGTTGCAGTCTGCAGGGAAGCGCAGCGTCAGGCCCGCAAATCTCACGCTCCACGAATGGATGGCTATCCAGGGTTTTCGGCCATAAGACGCTGAGGCACAAGGCCCTTTCAGCCATGGCATGCCAACTGCCCCGATATGGCCGACAAACAACCGTGAACGTGGGAGTGACCGCCATGCCCGATGTCGAAGCGCCTTCAATCCAGCTCTGTATCGAGGCCTCCCTCGAATGCCACCGCCTGTGCGCCGAGGCCGCGTTGCGACCGCAATCGGCCGGCATCCGAATCGGCTCAGACCCTGCCGCGACCTTGCTCAACTGTGCGGAACTCAGCCTGGTGACCGCGCACTTTCTGATGGCCAGGGCACCTGAGCAGCACGCGGTGGTCCAGGCCTGCGCGACAGTGAGTCGCGCCTCTGCCGAGGCGCTTCAAGACCTGACGGGTTTGCAGGACTGCGTGCAGATTTGTCAGGTACTGGCCGAGAGTTGCCTGCAACTACTTCGTCTCCCGGCCCCGCCGAGGAGGGCCGTAGCATGAGCCCCACTTTCGCCGTGCGCTGTGCGCGACTCTTGTGGGTTGCCGCATTCGTAGCGCTGGTCGGCGCCTGGATCACGGATCTGTTCGGTCCGCTGCTGGGATTGAGCTCTGCTCATCTCTTCGCAGACGCCACGGTCCTCGCGTTGCTATCGCTGGGCATGTTTGCCGACGCGTGGTGGCATCGCCAGGGAACGTAGCTGGACGCACTCCCGGTTCACATTCAAAAGATCGTTTGCCACGACCCGACCGGGTCATTTCACCCACGAAGCACCATCATGAAGAAGTCCAATATTTTCACCAGACAGACCATTGCACTCGCGCTTGGCGTGGTCTTTGCGCTCGGCGGCGCGCCCGCGGTTGCGGAACAGCCTTCGATGTTCAAGGCCACTGACCCCGGCAATGGCTACCAATTGGCCGCAGCCGATGCCACCAAGCCCGCGGGGGCAAAAGGCGGCGGAGGCATGAAGGATATGGGCGGCATGAAGCCGATGGACGGTATGTCCATGACTGGCGATGCGGACTATGACTTCGCAACCAATATGCGAAAGCACCACCAGATGGCCGTGGAAATGTCCGAAGCCGAGCTCAAGGAAGGCAAGCATCCGGAGATGCTGGAGATGGCCAAGAACATCATCGCCGCGCAGAAGAAGGAAATCGCCGAACTGGATCGCTGGCTCGCCGCGCACAAGAAGCCGAAGTAGTCCTGGCGCAGCAGTGAAAGAAGCCCCCGCCGGCCCGGATAGCACGACGCTGCCGGGCCGGTCTTAGCCCCAGGAATGCGCGCGGCGGCTCGCGATCGGCGCGTACAAAAAGTGGACTCCACCATGTGCACTGAGAAGGTCCGGAGCCGAAAAACCATGCCAGAGACGTCCCTGAAGCCGATGCCGGCTGGCCAACGCCACGGCCGGATACTTCAAAGTCGCTTCCGGCCACATCCCCTGTTGGCGGGCGCACATCTACAAACCATCGCGACCCTGTTGCGGCCCGCACCTAAGCTGGCCCTTCGACGCGAGCGACTGGAATTGACTGATGGAGATTTCGTGGATCTGGGCTGGAGCGGGGACCATAACGCCAGTGGTCCTTTGGCGGTGCTGGTACATGGGCTTGCAGGCGGCTTTGAGTCCAAGTATCTGTTGGGTACCGCCTGCCAACTGATCACGAAAGGTTGGCGCACGGTGATCTTGCAGCTGCGCGGCGCGGGGCCGGAGCCGAACCGCTTGCACCGCTGCTACAACCAGGGTGATACCGAAGACCTGCGCTATTTCTGGCATCTGTTGCGCAAGCGAGAGCCTGAGGCGTTCATCGCTTCGCTGGGCTGGTCGCTGGGCGCTAACGTCACCCTCAAGGCACTGGCGGAGGAGGGTCCGTTGGCCCCGATCAATATCGCAGCAGCAGCCTCGGTGCCCTTCATTATCCGACCGTGTGCAGAGCGCCTGCGCACCGGCTTCTCTCGCGTTTATCAGAAGCGTTTGCTCGACGCGGTGAAAATCGCTTTGCGGCGCAAGCATCGCCAGGTTCCGCTATCGGCTCTGGTCAATCTGTCCGCCGCACTAGCGGCGCAGGATTTCATCGAGTACGACGAGGCCTGCACGGCGCCCCTGGCCGGTTACCGCAACGCGGAGGACTACTACGCGAACGCCTCCTGCGGACAATTTCTAAAGGATATTCAGCGCTCGACCCTCGTGGTGCATGCGCTGGATGATCCCTTCATGACGGCCGATATCGTTCCCAATGTGGAAGCCTTGTCGCCCCAGGTGACACTGGAATTGGCGCACAACGGCGGGCATGTAGGTTTTGTGAGCGCCGGCACGCTGGGCCGGCCGTACTGCTGGCTCGAACGCAGACTGGCGGAATTTCTGCACGCTGGGTTTGAACGTCAAGCAGCCCCGCAGCCTCGCGCCCGGGATGTGAAGGGCTGGACGGGAGGCGACTTCAATCGTCTGTGGGCCTGTAGCGAGGATACCCGCGCACCTGAGGCCTCGGTGGGCCTGCGGCTTCGCTAGGAAACCCGTCGCGAGCCCGGGCTTCTGCCCGGCCTGCGGCTAACGCAACGGAGCGGCGAGGCTGAGCATGCCCTTGAGCCCCGTGCCGAACCGAGCCAAGGCGGTGCGGTGTTCGCGCAGGGCGCCGTAAGGCAGATAGTGGAGCTTCAGATCGGAAACCCGGCTGAAGGCCGGCCGACCCAGTTGTGCACGCACCTGCTCCTGCCGATCGTCGGGGGCAACGAGGAAATAATTGCCGGACGCCGGTTCATCGAAGGAGAGCGCGAGGTCCAGCATGCGCACGATGCCTGAATAGATACTGGTCGTGTGCTCGACCTCGAAGGCCGCGGCAATCCGCTCCTGGTCGGGGTCGATCCACAGCACATCGATCAGCCGGATCGATTCAGCACTGCCGGCCGCGGCGATCCTGGGGGGCAAAGTGTCGACGCAGCCATCGGCCAGGCGGCCGCCGCCGTAGGGCCTTGAACGGTCGTTTGCGGCGATCCAGACCAGATAGCCCAGCGCCTGACCCAGGTCCCTCAGCCAGCCCTGCACCTCGGTATGGGTGAGATCGCCCTCGGCCGCTGTCAGAAGCGCGCTGCTGACACGAGCCGACTGCTCGCGCACCAGTGCGAGGTCCGCCCGCCATTGGGCGATCAGCTCCTCTTCGCCACCGATCGCCGGCGCCGTATAGCGGCCGGAACCGATATCGAACAGCAGCCCGCCGATGGCGCCGAGGTCATTGGAAAGCAGCTGACGGTACCGCTGGTTGAATTCGAGGATGCCCCGGCGCATGGCCAGGTATTCCTCCCAGCTGCCGAGTTTGGCCTGTGCTCCGGTCAGCAGGTTGTAGCCGCGCACGATCGCGGTGTTGAAGGGCGGTATCAGGGTGGGATGCAGGAAGTACAGAAGGTTTGCGGCCGCGGGTCCCAGACCCTTGATGTGCTGCGCGTCCAGTTGCTGGATCGCCGCCAGCACGGGTTCTTCAGTCTGGCAGCAGGCGCAGCTGTGCAGGAAGCGCCCGAAGGCGCGCTGATTGTCCGGGTTCTCGTAGATGTCCGGGATGCGCAGTTTCGGCTTCCAGAGAAAGGCATGATCGGCGCCCCGGAAAATCTGGCGCTGTTCCGCGATGCTGCTGACCACCGTCTCCAGCGAGGATCCCCGGTAGGCGTTGCCGAAGCGCCCGGCATCGATTTCTTCGACGACCGCGGCAAGGCCCCGCCGGATGGAGCGGAAGTTCTTCAGTCGCTCCTCCCACAGGAACCAGCTTCGGTAGGTTGCGGCGGGGTCTTCACGCCAGACCTCCAGCATTTGCCGGGTCGCGGCAGCAATGTCTTCGGGTGCAAGTAAATTCATTGAGGAGCGCGTTGTCGGAAGGAAGCCTGCAGTCTGCAAGTGGCTGCGGCAGAACCGCTCCATTTTGCAGGGAGCGGCGTGGGACCACGGTCCAGAGATTGCGGGCCAAGCACCTGAAGGGGTTGTCCTTCTGGAGCAGGCATGGCTGCTGCACCCGAAAGGCGGCGGGCCTTCGCGGTCCGCCGACCACTATTCTTAATTGGAGACAATGACATGGCCCACGAACAATTCCGAGAATGCATTGAAGCCTGCCAGGCCTGCGCCGACGCCTGCGATCACTGCGCAACCGCCTGCCTGCAGGAGCCCGACGTTCGGGAGATGGCCCGCTGCGTCGCGCTCGACATGGACTGCGCGCAGGTCTGCCGCTTTGCCGCTTCGGCGATGGCTCGCGGCAGTGAGTTCGCCGGTGCGATCTGCCAGCTCTGCGCGGAGATTTGCGAGGCCTGCGGCGAGGAATGCGAACGCCATTCCCCTGACCACTGCCAGCAGTGCGCCGAGGCCTGTCGGCGCTGCGCGGAGGCCTGCCGACAGATGGCGAGCAAGGCTCCGGCACGCGGCTCCGAACAGGGCACGGCCACCGCCGCCCACTAGTCGACGCAGGCGGACGACAGGGCCCGGCAAGGCGGCGTCGCTTGCCGGGCGCTTCGTCGGGAACCAGAGGGGGTGGACCGCTGAAGCCGGCGTCGGCATGGCGGCGTTCATCGGACCTTGGCCTGGTAGCTGTCAGGCCCCAGCAGCGCGGCGATGATGGAGGCGCGACCCGTAGCGCGGCCCTTCGCCTTGCCGGCGTGCTGCCGCAAGCGGTCCCGGATGGCGGTGAGATCATGAATGCGGCGCTCGATCTCGCGAACCCTCGGTTCGATACCCGATTCCAACTTGCCGCTGAGGTCACCCTGATGCTCAAGACGCAGGATGTCGGCAATTTCGTCCAGGTTGAAGCCCAGGGCCCGCACGCGCCGGATGAACCGCAATCGATCGACGTCATCCGCGCCAAAGTTGCGATATCCCGATGTCGCTCGACGCGCCTTGGGCAAAAGCCCCAGGCGTTCGTAAAACCGGATCGTGTCGACCGTGGTGTCCGTGAGCTTGGCGAGACGGCCGATGGTGACGCGCGGTAAGGCCTGAGCATCGTCGGAAGTCGGCAGCGCAGAGAGTCCACCCGATCGTCGCGGCGGCGTGCCTCGTCGGTGCGCGCTCATGGCGCCGCCGGTCCGTGTTTAGCGAATACCGACGGCGGGGCCTCATCGCTGAACAGCAGGACCTCGTAGGGGTCGACGCGATCCCCTTGCTCCATGCCGGGAGATCCGATCGGCATGCCCGGCACCGCGAGCCCCTTGGCCTTGGGACGCTCGGCCAGCAGCCGTCGGATTTCTTCCGCGGGCACATGGCCTTCGATGAGGTATCCCCGCACGATAGCCGTGTGACAGGACGCCAGGTCAGTAGGCACACCCAGCCGGGTCTTGAGTGGATTCATAGCGTTTTCATTGCGCACGTCGACCGAGAAGCCCGCGTTCCGGAGGTGCTCGACCCATTTGGAACAGCAGTGGCAGGTGGGGCTTTTGTAGACGACCACGTCATCCGCGGCCGCGGCCGCGGCCGCGGGCGGCGCGGATAGCTGCCGGTAGGCCCCGCCAATGAGGAACAGCGCGGTGAGGCCAGCGGCGAGGGCGACGAGGAGGGGACGGCGATCCCGGTGGGCGGTGCGTGGATTCATGATTGGCATCTCATAAGGACTACAGGAATCGCCATTGCCAGTTCAGCCGTCCGAGAAAAGTGGTCTTGAGTTGCGGTCCATCCAGGTCCTGGTACACCGGCGCGCCGACCTCCAGAAACACACGCTGTTGCTCGGAGCGGGGGCTCTGGCCTGGCCTCAGGTCAAAGCCGACCAGGAAATCCAGCCGCTTGCCGCCCTGCAGGGACGGATCCTTGGTCGGCTCGTCCGCGGGATCGAGTTCCGCATCGGCGCCGCGGATGTTCTCGACGCGGCGGGCCTCGACGCGCGCCGAGGCATTGGCCACCTCGTTGAGGCGACGGATCATCCACAGGCCCAGCCGATAGTCGTTGCCGAGTCGATAGCCGTTGTCGTTGTCGCCGACACGAAGAGTCGGCAGGAACTCCGCGCCCCAGCCCCATTGCGCGGCCTGTCCCAGGTAGGCGACTCCAGGACTCAGGGAAACGGTGCCGGCGCCCAGCTGCATGGGGTATTCCAGGCGCATGCCGTTCATGCGCTCGTCGATCGAGCCGGTCGGCAGGCTGAGGCCGGCATTGAGCACAACGCGATGGCGCAGATCGGGCTGCGCATAGACGACGTACTGCGCACGCAGTCCGACATCGCCGATGCCGCTGGTGCGTTCGTTGAACCGCTCGCCGTCGGCGGTGAGATGCTCCATCGACTTGACGAGGTAGGGCAGCGTTGCCATCAGCGCCAGATCGTCGGTCGCCGCGTACATCAGCATGCCCATATGCATCTGCATGCTCATCTTGGTGGGCGCGGCGAAGTAGTTCTGCAGGATTTCACCCTCGCTAATCCGCCCGGTGCCATCAAGGTTTCGGTTCATCCGCTCGTAGCCGTATTCGTAGGCCGCCATCCATTTGCTGCCATGACCCAGCATGAACGCCGCCGGCTGTAACCCATGGGTCATGGTGGCCATTTGGTCCATGTTCCGTGACGGCACGGGAATGACGGGATAGGTCGCGGGTTCCGGTGTGGAACGATCCTGTGCGAGTGCCGGAATGGTGCTGACCAGCAACGCGATCAGCAGGGAGGCCTGCGAGTATGGCTTCATGTTTTTCTCCTCCTGGACGACTGATGAGTCAAATACACCGAGACGGGGGCATCGAAGCCCTTGAGGTGCTGCGGCTCTGCGTGCAGCAGGAAGGCATTGGCATGGTCCTGCTGGCTTGCACGCGCGTGGTTCATGACCGCTTCGGTTGCGGCAATGCCGCCCGGAGGGGCGAGCTTGAGCAGGCGTGCCGCGGTGTGCACAGCCGTGCCGATGAAGGAAAGTCCACGGCGTTCGCGGCCGCCAATCCGGCCAATAACCAGCGGACCGAAGTCCAGGGCCATGCGCACCTCGGGGAGGTCGGGGCGGGTTACGCGGCGTTCGGCGAGCGCATCACGAATGGCGAAGGCCGCGGGTAGGCTCTCCGTGGGACTGGCGAAGTACAGCATGGCACCGTCACCTTCGAAGTCATGGACATCGCCGCAGTGGCTTACGGCGATTTCCGTCACGATCTCCATGAAGGCCTGCACCAGGCCGAGTACCTGCTCGGGGGCATGGGTCGCGAACAGGCGCGTGGAGTCGACCATGTCGACGAACAGCACGGCCAGGTCTCGGCGGGCGGGCAGGGCCAGGCCTCTCAGGAATGCGGCTTCCGCAATGAGATCGCCCTGCGGTTCCTCGGCCAGGACCGTCCACCCGGCAATCTGACGCCGGGCTTCGGGGGCGAGCACCGCAGTGACGCCGCCGCCGGCAAGCCAGGCGGGCCATCCGCCGTCCAGGACCGCGATGTCGCGGTATCCCGCCGCGTCGAGCCAACGTGCGACGCGAGTGCTCGAAGCCTGTCCGTTGCACAGGCAGTAGACGACGATCGGCGTCGAGCGCGGCAGATCGGGAAGCTGTGGCGGCTGCTCGTCCATATGGATCGGAACCGCATGCGGCAGCGCCAGCGGCTCACGTCGAAACGCGTCACGGCGCCGGGCATCGAGCAGCAGCGGCGCGGGAGAGTGCCGAAGCCGCTCGCTCAACGCTGCGGGCGTGATGCGGCCGATGCTCAAGTGGCCTCCGGCCAGAGCTGTGCCGAACGCAGCCGCAGCGCATTGGCCACGACCGACACGGAGGACAGGCTCATCGCGGCACTGGCGAGCATGGGCGACAGCAGCAGGCCGAAAAACGGATACAGCACACCGGCCGCGATAGGCACGCCCAGGGCGTTGTAGACGAAGGCCAGGAACAGGTTCTGGCGAATGTTGCGCATCGTGGCGCGGGACAGGGCCACGCTGCGCGCGATGCCGCGCAGGTCGCCCTTGAGTAAGGTAACGCTGGCAGACTGCATGGCCACATCGGTGCCCGTGCCCATCGCGATGCCGACATCGGCCGAGCTCAGCGCCGGAGCATCGTTGACGCCGTCACCCGCCATGGCAACGCGGCGGCCTTCGCGCTGCAGGCGTTGCACGACGCCGGCCTTGTCCTGGGGCAGGACGTCGGCGATGACCTCGTCAATGCCGAGTTCTTGGGCGACCGCGCGTGCGGTGCGCTCATTGTCTCCGGTCAGCATCAGGATTCGCAGGCCAGCGGATTTCAGGGCCGTAACGGCCTCTGGCGTGGAGGCCTTGATCGCGTCGGCGACAGCAATGATGCCGGCGGGCCGGCCGTCGATGGCCACGAATACTGCGGTCTGTCCCTTGAGCCGGGCCAGTTCCGCGGGGCTGATCAGGGCTTCCGTCGGAATCCGGCGAGCTTCAAGCAGACGCTGGTTCCCCACGAGGACCTTGCGATCGCCGACGGTTGCCCAGACGCCGAGTCCCGGATCGGAGCCGAACTCCGTGGCTGCAGGGATGGACCCCGAAGTGTGTTGCGCGGCCGCTTCGACGATCGCGCGACCCAGGGGATGTTCGCTCAGCGCCTCCGCGGCGGCAGCCAGGGAAAATACTTCCGCCTCGGAGAACCGACCCACGGGCAGCACCGAGCGCAGGCTGGGTTTGCCTTCGGTCAGGGTGCCTGTCTTGTCGACGACGAGAGTGTCGATCTTCTCCAGGCGCTCCAGGGCGGCGGCGTCCTTGATCAGGACGCCTGCCTGGGCGCCGCGACCGATCCCGACCATCACCGACATCGGCGTCGCCAGGCCCAGCGCGCAAGGACAGGCGATGATCAGGACGGATACGGCGACCACCAGCGCCGTCGCCAGCTGCGGCGGTGGGCCTGCCAAGGCCCAGATCACCGCGGCGGCCACGGCCACGGCGATGACCGCCGGCACGAACCAGGCCGAAACCACATCGGCCAGGCGCTGGATCGGCGCACGCGACCGTTGTGCCTCCGCGACCATCTGCACGATCTGCGCGAGCAGGGTGTCCTTGCCGACGCGGGCGGCGCGCACCAGCAGGCTGCCGCGGCCGTTGATGGTGCCGCCGGTGACACTGTCCCCGGCCTGCTTGCGAACCGGATCGGGTTCACCGCTGATCATCGACTCGTCGACATGGCTCTCGCCCTCGACGACTTCGGCATCCACCGGAATCTTTTCGCCCGGCCGCACCCGCAGGCGGTCGCCCGTTTGCAGGTGCCGCGCATCCACATCCGACTCGTTGCCCTGGTCGTCGACCCGGTGGGCGGTCTTGGGCGCCAGTTCGAGCAGGGAGCGAATGGCGCTGGAGGTTTGCGAGCGTGCGCGCAGCTCCAGGACCTGTCCCAGCAACACCAGGACCGTGATGACCGCGGCGGCCTCGAAGTAAAGCGGCACCGCACCGCCTGACATGCGGAACGTCTCGGGCAGAAACCCCGGCACCAGGGTCGCCACGATGCTGAAGGCGTAGGCCGCGCCGATGCCCAGCGCGATGAGCGTGAACATGTTGAGACTGCGCTGACGGATCGACTGCCAGCCGCGGACGAAGAAGGGGGCGCCCGCCCAGAGAACCACCGGCGAGGCCAGGATGAGCTGGCTCCAGCTCCACAGCCCGTGCCCCAGGCGGCGCATCAGGTCCAGGCCGGGAACGAACTCGGCCATCGACAGGACCAGCAGGGGCAGGGTCAGGGCGAGCCCGATGCGAAAGCGCTTGCGCATATCGCGCAATTCGCTGTCGTCCTGCTCCAGCGACGGCGCTTCCGGTTCCAGGGCCATGCCGCACTTGGGGCAGCTTCCCGGTCCCGGTTGACGCACTTCGGGGTGCATGGGGCAGGTATAGATCACGCTGCTGTCGAGCCGCGGAGCATGCGAGGGAGAGCCATCACCGGCGGGCGGTGACGGCGGCGCCAGATACCGGGCCGGATCGGCGATGAACTTCTGGCGGCAGCGTTCGCTGCAGAACACGAAGACCTTGTCCTGGAATTCGTGGCGCAGCGCCGTGACCCGGTTCACCTTCATGCCGCAAACCGGATCGCGTGCCATCGGCGTGCTTCCGGAGTCTCCACAGCAGTCGCTCATGGCTCTATCCCCGCGCTCAGGTCGAAGGCGCCGCGACGGCAGCGTAGTCCTGCGAGGACCAGTGGACGTGCTGCACCCGCCAGCCCTGAGGGGTCTTGCGCAGCAGGATCGTCTCGGTACTCAGTACGTCGATGGGCCGGCCCTTGGACGACTGTCCACGGATGCGGTACTCCGAGTTGACCCAGGCACTGTCGCCGCTGCTGCCGGAAACGCGCTTGAGCAGATCGATCTTCGAGGCCTTGAGGAAGGCCGCATCCGCGCCGGCGTGCAAGGCCAGGAACTCGTCGCGCGAGCGCTCGGCGCCGCCGCCCTCGTAGACCAGCAGGTCGTCGGTCAGCCAGTACGAGAGGACCGCCCGATCGCCCGCCTTCAAGGCCGATCGGAAGGCTTCCACGGCCTTCTCGGCCTCCGGCGCGGCCGATCCAGCCTCCGGCATCTGCATTTGCGACATGTCCATGCCGCCATGGCCACCGTGAGCATCGCCGCCCGATGGAGGCGCCGCAGCCGGCGCCGCGTCGTCGTGATCCATGCCCGAATCCCCTTCGCCCCGCGCCGTGAGGATCTGGTATTGCTCCGGGGTCAGCGAGGGCAGCTTCTGGAGAAACGCCACCATCGCCCAGATGCGCTGATCGTCGTGCGTCGCGCCCCAGGCCGGCATCGCGGTCATCTTCAGACCGTGCTTGATGATCCAGAACTGGCGGGCGGCGCTGGCCTTCTCGTCGCCGTGGTCGTGCTCATCCTGTCCTTCCCCGTGCATGCCGGCCGGCATGGCCAGGTTGGGAGGCTTCGGATACAGGCCGATCGACATGTCCGATTCGCTCTTCCCCGGCTTCAGGTGACAGCCGGCGCACATGTCGTTGTAGTCCGCGCCGCCGGCCAGCAGCATCTGCGAGTCGTCGAGCGCCGGTACAGATATGTTCTTGGTGCGAACCGCGATCGAGCGCTCGCGCAGGGTCTCCAGGGCCAGGTAGACCGGCCTGGTGTGAGCGTCGTCGGCCCCGATGGGGTAGGCCCCGGAGTAGATGAAGCCGATGGCGCCGAGTACGCCGACGACCAATAGCAGGAGCAGGGGTTTGAGGAATTTCATGACCAGGCCTTTGGGAGATCAGCCGCCGTGTTGGGAGTGGTCCATCTTCGGCATGGCCGGCGTCGCTGCCGGCTCCTGCCGCGGTCCATACGGATCACGCCGCGGCGGATTGCCGAAGTCGGGATCACTGGAGATACGCCGTGCGATCTTGTCGGGTGGATTGCGGTACCAGCCCGGATCGCGGTAGTCCCCGGCCGGCTGGTTGTCCCGCACCTTCACGACCGTGAACATGCCGCCCATCTCGATGGGGCCGTACAGTCCTTCGCCGGTCATCATCGGCAGCGTGTTCTCGGGACCCTTCAGGCCCATGGCCACATGGCCACCGTGCTCGGCCATGCCGTAGCGGCCCATGGCCCCATAGCCGGGCAGCATCTTGCGGATGTCGGCTTCCACGCCGGACTGGTCGACGCCGACCAGGTTGGGGATGCCATGTCCCATCGGCCCCATCGTGTGATGCGCCATATGGCAGTGGAAGGCCCAGTCACCGGGTTCGGTAGCGACAAACTCGATGTCGCGGATCTGTCCGACACCTACGATCTCGGTCACCTCGCGACGCCATTGCGCCTCGGGCCAACGACCGCCATCCGAGCCGGTGACCCAGAACGGATTGCTGTGCAGGTGTATCGGGTGATTCCACATCGACAGGTTGGCAATCCGGATGCGCGCTCGCTCGCCGGTGCGCATCACCAGGTTTTCGATCGCCGGGAAGGTCTTGCTGTTGAAGGTCCACAGATCGAAGTCCTGCATGATGCTGGGGTCGGGGCGATAGGTGCCCGGGTGCAGTGCCCAGTTGTGCAGCAGGAAGGTGTAGTCGCGGTCGATCTGGACGCCTTCACCGTCCTTGGGATGGATGATGAACATGCCCATCATGCCGAACGCCATCTGCGTCATTTCGTCGGCATGCGGGTGATACATGTGCGAGCCGTGCTGCTTGAGCGTGTACTCGTAGACGAAGGTCTCGCCCGGCTGGATGTGCGGCTGGTTCAGACCGCCGACGCCATCGAAACCGTTCGGCAGGTCGATGCCATGCCAGTGCACGCTGGTCGGCTCGCCCAGGCGATTGGTGACGAAGATGCGCACGCGATCGCCCTCGACCGCCTCGATCGTCGGCCCCGGGGTCGTCCCGTTATAGCCCCAGCACTTGGCTCGGGAGCCTGGCGCGAACTCGTGCTCGATCTCCTCGGCGACCAGGTGGAACTCCTTGACGCCGCCTTTCAACTTGTACGGCAGGGTCCAGCCATTGAGCGTGCGCACCGGTAGGTAGCCCTGCGGATGCCGCTTGATCGTGGCGGGCACCTTCAGCCCAGGGGCAGGGGTGCTGGCCGTCCCGGCGCCGCGCATGCCCGGCATGTCGGCCATGTTGTGGCCCTCGTGTTGGGCGAGGGCGGGAGCGCTGGCCAGAAGGCCAGCGCCACTCGCGCCCATCATCTGCAGCAGGTCGCGTCTCGTGACCATCAGTGGCCTCCGTGACCGTCAGCAGGCGGCTTGCCGCGACCCGACTTCTGGTCCATGCCCTTCATCTGGGAATGGTCCATGCCACCCATGCCGTCGGCCGGCTTCTTCTGGCCCATGCACTTCTCGTGCATCGCCTTGGCCACCGGGTCGTTCATGTCCATCTTCGACATGTCCATGTTCTTCATCGAGGCGCAATCGGGGCCGGCCTTCGCGGCGGCGGCTTCCTTGGCGTGCTCGGCCGGATCGTGGGCCCAGCTGCCCTGCGCAAACAGAACAGCGGCGGCGACCAGGGTGCTGCGGAAAAGCGTGTTCATCGGGTAACTCCTACGTGAGAAACGCCGGGGGGCGTCGGGGGAAAAGGTTTCAGTGGGCATGCGGCTGCTCCTGGATCACGGGTTGCTCGACATCCTTACGTCGCCTGGGCGGCGCCGGCATTTCGTGCTTCATGCCGGGCATCGGCATGTCGCCCATGTCGTGGTCGCCGCTTTGGGCGTCCTTGGCGGGCGTGGAGGATTGGCCGTGCTGGCTGTGGTCCATCGGCATCGCCGGGCCCTTGCCAGGCTTCATGCCGTGACCGGCGTGGCCGGAATTGGAAGGCGCGGAATCGGGTTGCGAGGACTTCATGCCCGGCATTCCTGGCATGGACTCCATGCCCTCCATCCCTTCCATATCGTCCATCCCTTCCATGCCATCCATGCCCGGCATGCCCATCTTCGAGTGGTCCATCGCAGCAGCGCCCTTGGGGCGCGTCAGCTCGGCCGGATCGAGTGTCGCCTCGACCGGCTGGTCGCTGCTGGGCAGCCTGCGCCCGACGGCCTGGGTGAGTTCGGCGCGGGCGATCCAGTAGTCCCGCACGGCTTCCAGATAGCCGGCATAGGCTTCGTACTCCTGCTGCTTGGCGACGAGCAGTTCGAAGATGCCGACCAGCATGTAGTTGACCTCTTCCTGCATGCGGGCCACGACGGCCTCGCGCTGCGGAATCAGGGCATCGCGGTAGCGCTCCGCCCGGGTCTTGGCCGAAACGAGCTTGGCGTAGGCCAGCTTGACCTCGTTGCCGCTGTCGAGAACCGCCTCGTCGAGACTGGCTTCGGCCTGGGCGAGCGAGGCCTGCGCTGCCGCGACGCGACCGCCGCCCCAGTTGAAGAGCGGCAACTCCAGTTCCAGCGTCGGGCCGACATTGATCGAGCCGTCGAAGTCCTTTTCGCGCTCGGCGCCGATCTGGATGCCATTGATCAGGCGGGTGCGGCGCTCCAATCCGAACCGGGCAGCCAGGGCTTCGGCATTCTTGCGGGCACTCGCGACGTCCAGCCGCGACTCGGCAGCGAGCTTGGACAGGGCATCGAGCTCGTCCTCGCGCGGCAGCGGTTCGGCCAGGCGGGCTTCGAGCGCCCAGACGTCCTGGGAGGATGAGAGGCCCATCAAGCGGTGCAGCTTGCTGCGCGCCTCGATGGCTTCGGCTCTGGCGGCGAGGGCGTCAAGCTCCGCCTGGCTGGCCGAGGCCTGTTCCATGGCCAGTTCGCGGCGGTTGATGTTGCCGGCATCGAAGAAGCGCTGACCGAGACCCGCCGAGGCGCGTGCGGCCTTCGCGACCGCTTCGCGCATCTGCGCCAGCTGTTCGGCACCCACCGCCTCGTAGTAGGCCGCCTCGACTTCGCTTGCCAGATTCAGTGTCCGGGAGGCGAGGGACAGCTTGGCGCTTTCGAACTGCGCGCCGGCAAAGCGGGAGTTGGCTGGCAGGAACAGCAGGTTGACGAAATTCACGGCGATGCCGAGCGTGAGGCTGGCGTTGGCTGCCGTGGGGTCGCCAGGTGAGAGGCGCACCGCGCTCAGGACCGGATTGGCCAGGCGCCCGGCGTCATAGACCTGCGCGGCGGCGAACCCCAGCTCGGCGGTATCGCGGCGCAAGCCGGGGTTGTTGAGCAGGGCCAACTGGACCGCGATCTCCGGGGTCAGCGGTCGGTCCAGCGCCTGTCGCGTAAAGGCGGCCGCATCGCCGCCACTCGGCGCCGATCGACCATGCGAGCGGGCCAGGTCGGCGACGTCGGAGCGTCCCCAGTCCGAAGGAATGCTGGCGCAGCCACTGAGCAGCGCTGCGGAAAGCGCTGGTACATAGAGATATTTTCGGGGAACCACAAATCCTCCCAGGAATCCATGAGCATTGATCCGCGGCGCTCGGGCCACGGCATAGCCACGGGGTTGCGGGCAGGGGTCGCCTGCGCCGCAAACGCGGCTTCAACTCAGGACATACTGGGGGGACGGATCAGGGCGAGGATATGCGCGCCCGAGGGCGCGACAGACGCCGGAGCGGCGTGCTGACTCCCGACGGGAATGTCGAGAGTGGAGGGAGAGAAGATCGCCGCGACACCGGGGCAGGCGCCGCTGCAGCCTACCTTGGCGCAGTCGCAGCCGCACTCGCAGCCAGGGACCTTGATGGTTTTGGTCTCGCCATCAGCGGCGGCCATCATATGGCCGGCGTGTTCTGCCTGCTGCTGCATCATGGCCGCGTGGTCGTGATGCATGGCCGCATGATCCGACGGCATCGCCTGTGCGGCCGGAGCCGACATAGCGCCCGGCGGGTGCCTGCAGGACATGCCCACGACGCCGGCCATCGCCTGGAACGAGAACGTCCAGGCGAGCAGTACGGCCAGAAAGGGCTTGAGCAGGCGCATCGTCATAGTGTCTTACCAGCGCTTAGTCGCTGGCAAGTGGGGAAAGTTCATCATCTGCCTGAACATTAAAGGCTTGAGTCTGGAGCCGACTCCGGGGTTATAGGGCCCGAGCTGGCTCGCCCGGGCCCCACTGCGTCAGAACTTGTACTCGAAGCCACCCTGCACCAGACGTGGCGCACCGGTCAGGATGCCTCGGGTTCGATCGACGATGTAGTCCTTGTCGGCCAGATTCTTTCCGGTGATGAAGAGGCTCAGACCCGCGACCGATGGCACCCGGTAGTTCGCGGCCGCGTTCCAGATCAGGCTGCTGTCGATCTTCCCGATCTGGCCGGTTCCATCCGCCGGGGCCTGCTCTGAATTGGCGAAGTCACTGAACTGGTCGTCGATGAATACGCCCTCTAGGCGCAGGTCAAAGCCAGCCGTGTGTTCATAACCGATGGTTCCGGTTATGAGGTTCCTGGGCGCATACGGCAGCCGCTTGCCGGCCGCGCTGCCCGGAACCGGATCGCCGGCCGCGCAGGTGGCTCCGGAGGCGACGACGCAGCGCAAGGGAGTTTCCGACTTCGCCGTGGGCAAGAGCGTGTAGGCGATCTCCATGAAGGGGCGCTGGCTCCAGCCAAGCAGTCGACCGATCTCAGCGCGGCCGGAGAATTCAATGCCCTGGTACAGCGTTTCTCCCACTGCCAGGGGGGTGCTGCCGCCCGCGATCGAGCCCACGGCGATCTGCCGGCGGAAGTCGGTGCGGAATGCGGTGAGCTCCAGGGCCACTCCGGCAACCGGTCGCGCGCGCAGGCCGAGCTCGTAGTTGACGCTTTGCTCGGCGTCCAGATCCACGCTGGTGCCGCTATTGCTGACGATGTCCTCGGTACGGGGCGGGGCGAAGCCGCGATGCACGCTGGCATACGCCGTGTAGGCATCGTTGACCTGGTAATTGAGACCAAGGGCAGGCAGCAGCTCGGTCAGGTCGGAGTCACCGCTGGCACCGGTCAACCGATTCTTGCGCTCGTATCGGACGTTCTCCAGTCGCAGGCTGGGAATCAGCGACAGCTTGCCGAAGCCAAAGCGGTTCTGGATGAAGGCAGAGTACGCGTCGGTCCGCCGCTCGTTGCTCTCGGCAGTCGCGCCGGTGCGGGCGGTGGGCGATGTACCGTTCAACTGCAGGCGGTCCTGGTATTCAAAGTGCGCGCGCACCCCGGCCTGCAGTTCATTGTTCAGACCAAACAGCCCGTGACTGAGGCGGTATCGGGGTTCGACGCCGTAGGTGTAGTAGTCGCGCAGGCGTCCCTGAGCGCTGGCACAGGTATCCGGGTCGACCACGGTGCCGGCACGCCGGGCCGCAGTGAAGGCCGCGCCGCACTGGCCATCCGTGGTGCTGGAAGCCTGTCGCCACCAGTCTCGCGAGAAATCGGCCCAGTACACCTGGGTAGTCAGAGACGAAGCGGGATTGATGGTCCAGCGCTCGCTCAAGGACAGCCCCATCCGCTCAGCGTCGAACTCGTCATTCTTGAACGGGTTGTAGCGGGCTCCGAAATTGGCGTACTCGGCGTCCGTCAGGCCCGAGTAGGTGACGGTCGAATCTTCGGTGTAGTAGTTCGCCCGGGCAATCAGCTGGTGCTCGGCCGACAGGTCAAAAACGCCCTTCAGGTTGAGATCGTTGAGCTCGGTATCCGTATTGTCGCGCGCGCCCTGGCCCTGTTTGCGCACGTAGTCCAGCAGCAAGCCCTTGCCGCCGACGAAAGCATGGCCATTGAAGTAGTCCCGGCTTCCTCCCGTCAGGGCGACGCCGGCAGACAGTTCCTGCGGTGGAATGGGGGTGATGTAGTTGATGACGCCGCCGATGGTCTGCGGGCCATAGAGGTTCATGGTCGAACCCTTCAGGACTTCGATGCGATCGAACCGGTCGACGGGAGGATGGTAGTAGCTCGCGTTGTCGCCGTAGGGCGCATAGGCCAGCGGTATCCCGTCTTCCAGGAGCAGGATCTTGGTGGAGCGCGTCGGGTTCAGGCCGCGAATGCCGATGTTGGGACGCAGTCCCAGCCCCTCCTCATCGCGCACGTTCACACCGGGGGCTTTTCGGAGTGCCTCATTGGTCGTGAAGACCCGGGAGGCTTCCAGGGTCTCCGAGTCGATCGTGGCATTGCTGCCCGCCAGGGCATCCGCCTCCAGCGGCGAGCCGACGACGGTGACTGCTTCCAAGACCACGGGCGCCGCCCGTCCGGCGGCCGACTCGATCGGCTCTGCTGCGACCGGGTTGGCCGTAAATGCGGCCGACGCCAAACCCCACGCCATCTTGTGTTTCATGTTTGTTGTCCAATGGTTGTTCATGGCGGCGCGGAGAATATACGAGAACGATTGTCATTCGCACCGGTGAAGTGAACTCCAAGGTTTTGAGGGCTCGCCGAACGAGTGCTTGACCTTCCCACCATGGGAAGCTGGAAAGTGTCACCGTCCGATCCGCGGATAACGAACAGATGGAGAATTTCATGTACCAGTTCCACGTCCCCAACATGACCTGCGGCCACTGCGTTGCGCGTGTCACCAAGGCCTTGCAGTCCGCCGACCACCGCGCGCAAGTCCAAGTCGACCTGGCCAGCAAGACCGTCAGCGTCGAATCGACGGAAAGCGACGCCGCACTGCGCAAGGCACTTGGCGACGCCGGCTACCCGGTGCACTGACCCAGCCCTGGAGGCGCTCAGCGAGAACAGTTCGCGGCGCCTTGACCTTGCCATCGTGGCAACCTTTAGCTTGTCCGCATATCAGCGAGATTGATCATGAATACGTCCACAGCATCCGAACTCTGGCAGTTCCAGATCGAGGGCATGACCTGCGCCTCCTGTGTCAGCCGGGTAGAGAAGGCCCTGCTGAAAGTTCCGGGCGTCCGGGAAGCCACGGTCAATCTGGCAATGGAAAATGCCACGGTCAGTGCCGCTCCGAGCACGTCGATCGAGTCCCTGCAGAACGCGGTACGTGACGCGGGGTACGGGATCGCCGAGAACACGGTGGAACTCGCCATCGAAGGAATGACCTGCGCCTCCTGCGCCGGGCGCGTCGAGAAGGCGCTGCGCGAGATCCCCGGCGTGCTCGACGCCTCGGTGAACCTTGCGACCGAGCGGGCGACCGTCCGGGTCAGCGGCGAAACTCCCGTATCGGCCCTGACAGCGGCGGTTGAACATGCCGGCTATGCCGCCAGCCCGGCGACGCAAGCTGCGCCGTCGAAGTCCGGTAAGGGTGGATGGCCTGGCTGGGCGCCGGTTGCGGCGGCCGCAGTCCTTTCGGCGCCGCTGTTGCTTCCGATGATCGGCATGATTTTCGGACAGCACTGGATGCTGCCCGGCTGGATACAGTGGGCGCTGGCCACTCCCGTGCAGTTCCTGCTCGGCGCCCGGTTCTATCGAGCGGCTTGGAAGGCTCTGAAGGCGGGCGCCGGCAACATGGACCTGCTGGTGGCCATCGGGACCAGCGCGGCCTACGGCTTGTCGGTGTACCAAATCCTGAAGGGACGTCCGGCGGATACCCTGTATTTCGAAGCCTCGGCTGTCGTGATCACGCTGGTGCTACTCGGCAAGTGGCTGGAAGCGCGCGCCAAGCGGCAGACGACCGAGGCCATACGGGCGCTGCAGGCCCTGCGTCCGGAAATCGCGCGTGTGCGCCGCGGAGGTGAAGATCGGGAGGTGCCGCTGGCACAGGTTGCGATCGGCGATCTCGTCGTGATCCGGCCCGGCGAACGCATTCCGGTTGATTCCAAGGTGTTGGAGGGACGCAGCCACGTCGACGAGTCCCTGATCACCGGCGAAAGCATGCCGGTGGCCAAAGAGCCCGAGAGTCGTCTGACCGGCGGCGCGGTCAATGGCGAAGGCCTGCTGGTCGCCGCGACCATCGCCGTGGGCGCCGAATCCACTCTGTCCCGGGTGATCCGCATGGTGGAATCGGCCCAGGCCAAGAAGGCGCCGATTCAGAAGCTGGTCGATCGAGTCAGTGCGGTGTTCGTTCCCGTCGTGCTGGTGATCGCATTGGCCACGCTGCTGGGCTGGGGTCTGGCATCAGGCGACTGGGAAGCGGCCATCCTGCATGCCGTCGCCGTGCTGGTGATCGCCTGTCCTTGCGCTTTGGGCCTGGCGACCCCTACGGCCATCATGTCCGGCACTGGCGTGGCCGCGCGCCACGGCATCCTCATCAAGGATGCGGAAGCCCTGGAAATGGGCCACCAGGTCGATACCGTCATCTTCGACAAGACCGGTACGCTGACGGCCGGCCAGCCGGAACTGGTCGCGCTGAAAGCCTTCGAGGGTGACGAAGCGGCGAGCCTGGCCATCGCGGCCGCGTTGCAATCCGGCAGCGAGCACCCGCTGGCACGAGCGGTTGTGGCGGCCGCCGCCCAGAAGGACCTGATCCCGGCGCAGGTCACCGAGTTTCGCGCCTTGCCGGGCAGGGGGCTGGAGGGCGTTGTATCCGGACGCCGCCTGGTGCTCGGCAGCACGCGTCTGATGATCGAACTGGGTCTGCCCGAGACCCTGCTGCAGGAACACAGCAGCGCCCTGGAGGCCCAGGGGCGCACGATCTCCTGGCTGGCGGAAGCCGCGCAGGCGCCGCAGCTGATCGCGCTGCTGGCGTTCGGGGATCCGCTGAAGCCGACAGCTCGGTTCGCCGTTGACGTGCTCCGTCGTCAGGGCATACGTACCGTCATGCTGACCGGCGACAACTGGGGCAGTGCGCGGTTGGTCGGCCAGCAGTTGGGACTCGATCAGGTGCGTGCCGAAGTCCTGCCTGCAGCCAAGGCGCATGAGGTCCAGAGGGTGAAGGAGCAG
Organism: Solimonas fluminis; assembly: GCF_002930645.1. Classification (GTDB taxonomy): domain Bacteria; phylum Pseudomonadota; class Gammaproteobacteria; order Nevskiales; family Nevskiaceae; genus Solimonas_A; species Solimonas_A fluminis. Next base: position 137,776 of record NZ_PSNW01000010.1, read on the forward strand.
GGCGGCCGCGTGGCCATGGTCGGCGATGGCATCAACGATGCCCCGGCGCTTGCAACAGCCGACGTCGGCATTGCCATGGCAACCGGTACGGATGTGGCGATGCACACCGCCGGCATCACGCTGATGCGGGGCGATCCCGCCCTGGTATCGGCAGCGATCGAGATTTCGCGAAAGACTTACGGGAAGATCCGCCAGAACCTCTTCTGGGCTTTTCTGTACAACGTGGCCGGCATTCCACTGGCCGCCTTCGGCCTGCTGAGCCCCATGGTTGCCGGCGCCGCGATGGCCCTCAGCAGCGTCAGCGTCGTCGCCAATGCCCTTACACTGGCCAGATGGCGTCCCGAAGACCAGGGACGGGGAGACTAGGATGCGCCGTTCAAAGCCGACTCTGGAGACCGCTGAAGCGCTCAGCAGCGGGTATCACAACATCGGCCAGGCCGCCGAGGCGACGGGCGTGACGGCGAAGATGATCCGTCACTACGAGTCGCTCGGCCTGCTGAGCCGGGTCGAGCGGACGCTGTCCAACTACCGCATCTACTCCGATCGCGATCTGCATGTGCTGCGTTTCATCAAGCGCGGCCGCAGCCTCGGCTTTTCGATGAAGGAAATCGAGGCCTTGCTGGGGCTATGGCAGAACAGCCGCCGCAAGAGCATAGAAGTGAGACGCCTGGCCGCCCGGCATATCGAGGAGCTCGATGCCAAGATCGCCGAGATGCAAGGCATGCGCGACACGCTGACGCACCTGGTCGGTGCCTGCCATGGCGATCACCGACCGGATTGTCCGATTCTTGAGGATCTCGGGCGTTCGCCATTGGTTTGATTGCTTGAACTAGCCTTCGTCACGCATCCAGGTAGCCGAAGAAGCACGAAGTCATAAGCGTCGAATCCGCCAAAATGCGCGTAAAGCCAGGCTTGAGGCTCCTTCAGCTTTCCGACGAGGGTGCTGTATGGCATGCGCAGGCCTCACCGTGTGCTGCGGACACCAACTCTTGCAAGATGCCGCAGTTACTGGCTGTATGGCCGGCTTCGCAATGAGTTCGAAGAGTCGTCAGCTGCTTTTCCAAGGCGCGCATCGACTTTAGCCTGGCCCGGACCCGGATTAGTTGCTCGTCGATCAGCCGGTTGATGTCCCCACAATCCGCCTGCGGCTGGTCAACAAAGCCTAGTAGGCGCTGAACATCCGCCAGCGGCATGTCCAAGGCCCGGCAATGCCGGATAAAGGACAACCGCTCCAAGTGGACAGGACCATAGGCCCGATAGCCGTTGGCCTGTCTTTCCGGGGCTTGCAAGAGGCCGGAGCGCTCGTAGTAGCGAATGGTCTCGGTGTCCACGCCGGTGGCTTCACTCAGTTCGCCGATCCGCATGCCGCCTCTCCGGAAAAGTGAGCCCAATACTAGCCCCTTGACCCTGTAGCGGCTACAGGGTGTTCAATGGCGCCCAGATTCATTGGAGACCGCCATGGGCGATTCCTGCTGCGCCAGCAATTCCTGCCAGAGCGAGGTGACCCCGCGCTACCGCCGGGCGTTGTGGATCGCCTTGGCCATCAACGCGGCGATGTTCGCGGTCGAGTTGGGAGCCAGTTGGACTGCCGGATCCGTCTCCCTGCTGGCCGATGCGGCCGATTTTCTCGGGGACGCGGCCAACTACGGCATCTCCCTGCTGGTGCTGTCCATGGCCCTGGTATGGCGTTCACGGGCTGCCTTGGCGAAGGGCGCAACCATGGGGCTCTATGGGGTCCTCGTGCTGGCCCAGGCTGCCTGGAATGGATTCAACGGCGTCGTGCCGGGGGCGTACACCATGGGTGTCGTGGGCGCCCTGGCGCTGACCGCCAATCTGTCCGTGGCGGTCATGCTTTATGCCTTCCGTGATGGCGACGCCAACATGCGTTCAGTGTGGCTGTGCTCGCGCAACGACGCCATCGGCAACATCGCCGTGATCCTCGCCGCCGGCGGTGTGTTCGGGCTCGGTGCCGCCTGGCCGGACTTGATGGTCGCCGTGATCATGGCGGGTCTGGGCCTGTCGGCGGCCCGCTCCGTCATGACCCAGGCTCGCGCCGAACTGAAGGAGATCGCCCATGTCGCTCACGCCTGAAATCACCTGGATGGCACTGCTGGCCGTCCAGACCTTGCACCTGCTGCATCATCTGCTGGCCAAGCGCCACATCAGTATTGTGGAGGTGTTGGCTGGAGCCGCACTGCTCATCCCGATTCCGGCAGGAGCGGCGGCCGGACTGCTGCTGATGATCCTCCACGTGGGCCTGATCCTGGTCCAACTGGTCGGCAGCCTCTGGATTCGGCGCCTGTCGCCGGGTTGCGGCGACGAAAAGAGCCTCTGGGCGACCCTGGGCTGATCCCGACTTAGGAAGCCGACATGAGCGACAACTGCGGCAAGCCGGGTGACCCCTGCAAGATGGCCGCGCAAGCCAATCGGTCTGCGCTGCGCAAGGTGCTGGCCATCAATCTCTTCCAGTCGTTGGCCGGCGGGGGCGTCGGTGCCTGGGCACAGTCCACAGCTTTGGTCGGTGCTGCCCTGGACAATCTCGGCGACGCCGGCGTCTACGGCATCTCCCTGTATGCCGAGGGCCGCAGTGCCGCGCACAAGGCCCGTGCGGCACGCATCAGTGGCTGGCTGCTGGTCGGCTTCAGCCTGATGCTGGCGTTCGAGGTGCTGCGCCGTTTTTTCTCTGGTGCCGAGCCCATCGGCGTTGCCATGATGATCTGGGCGGCCTGCAATGCAGCCCTGAATCTGGTGTGCCTGAAGCTGCTGCGTAGCCACCGGAGGGAGGGCGCGCACTTTGCGGCCTCGTGGATTTTCACCAGCAATGACACGCTGGTGAACCTGGGTATCGTGGCCTCCGGCGCCCTCGTGCTCTGGCTCGAATCACCGCTTCCCGATCTGGTGATCGGCTTGCTCGTGGCTGCGATCGCCTTCCGCGGTGGCCGCGAAATCCTCGAGATCGCCGAAGAAGCGTCCAAATCCTCTTCTACCTCTTAAAAGAACAATACCGTGATGCGCCTGCGCTCCCTGCTTGCTCTGCTGCTCCTGTGGCCCCTGATGTCGCTGGCAGCCGGCGATGCCCAGACCACCTGGCGTCTGCTCGACTACATCGCCGTCGACTATGCCGGCGCGGTGGACAAGAGCGGGAATGTGGCCGATGCGGCCGAATACGCGGAAATGAGTGAATTCGCCGATTCGGTGAATCGTCAGCTCGGCACGCTGGCGACAACGCCGGCACAGCCAACGCTGGTCCAGGATGCGCAGGGGCTGAAGTCTGCCATCGACGCCAAGGCCGATCCCGACACTGTCGCCAAACTGGCGCGCGCCCTGGGCGCGAAACTCCTGGAAGCCTACCCGGTGCCTCTGTCACCGAAGGCCGCGCCGGACCTCGAAAAAGGGCTGGCTCAGTACGCCACACTCTGCGCGGGTTGTCATGGCTCCAGCGGCCATGGCGATGGGCAGCTCGCCGCCGGCATGGATCCGCCTCCAGTGGACTTCACCGCCATCGACCGGGCGCGGGAGCGCAGCATCTTCGCGCTCTACCAGGTGATCAGCCAGGGCCTGGAAGGTACGGCAATGCCCTCGTTCGCTCAGCTGCCGGATACCGAGCGCTGGGCGCTGGCCTTTATTGTCGGGCAGTTCGCATTCCCGCAGGGGCAGGTGGAGGCTGGCGCACGGCTCTGGCAGCAAGCATCGACTCATGAAGCCATTCCCGATCTGGCTGCACTGGCCACCTTGACGCCCGCTACATTGGAGGCGCGGCTGGGTGCTGAACAGGCGCGGGCTGTGACGGCATACCTGCGTCGTGATCCGTCTGTTCTGTTGCGGTCCACTGAAGGCTCTCTGCAGCTCGTGCGCGACCGCTTGGAGCAGGCGGTCGTTGCCTATCGGGCGGGGGAACGTGATACCGCCTCCCAGGCAGCTGTTTCCGCTTACCTCGATGGATTCGAGCCCGTGGAGCCGATCCTCGCCGTCAAAAATCCCGAGTTGATGCGCACCCTCGAAATGGCGATGACCGAACTGCGGGGCCGGATTTCGGCCGGCGCACCGGCAGACGAGGTAGCGGGGCGGGTCAAGGAACTGCAATCCCGGCTCGGCGCTGCGGAGCAGGCCCTCAAGGACTCCAGTGCGGATGCCGGCTCGGCCTTCGTCGGCGCCTTCACCATCCTGCTGCGCGAGGGACTGGAGGCGCTGCTCATCGTGGTCGCCATCATTGCTTTCCTGCGCAAGGCTGGCCGCACCGAGGTACTGCCTTACGTCCACGCCGGCACCGGCGTAGCGCTGCTGGCGGGTGTGGCCACCTGGGGGGTGGCGACCTACCTGATCGATATCAGCGGTGCCAGCCGCGAGCTGACTGAAGGCGTCGCGGCCTTGTTCGCGGCGGCGGTGCTGCTGTTCGTCGGTATCTGGATGCACGGCAAGAGCCAAGCCGGGGCATGGCAGCGCTATGTCAAAGAGCAGATCGGTGCAGCCCTGTCGCGCCGCTCGGCCTGGTTCCTGTTCCTGCTTGCCTTCGTCGTGGTTTATCGCGAGGTCTTCGAGACCATCCTGTTCTATGTCGCGCTTTGGAGCCAGGGAGCCGAGCGAGCGGTCATCGCGGGCGCCGTAGCGGCCGTCGCCGCATTGGCGGTGATCGCCTGGCTGATGCTGCGCTATTCGCGCAAGCTGCCCGTAGGTACCTTCTTCACAATCAGCGCCGTGCTGATGGCCATCTTGGCGGTCATGCTCACCGGCAAGGGCATCGCCGCCCTGCAGGAGGCCAACATGATTTCAGCCCGGCTGCTGGACCTGCCGCGCTTTGACTGGATTGGGTTCTATCCCACCTTGCAGGGCCTTGTGGCTCAGGTGGCCTGTACCTTGGTGCTGGCGGCTGGCTTTGCCTACAACCGTCGCCAAGCCGTCGCCTGATGCCGGTACGCATGCCCGCCATGGAGTGCAAGGCCTTGAGTTTTCTGGAGACCAGAATGGGGACAGGCCAGTACGCGGAACTCAGATACTGGGGCTACGTACTAAGCGGGCAGGTCGTCACGACTGTCTTTGACGGCCCGGGATCGATCCTCGGCCAATTTTGCTAGAGTAGCTCTCATGACCCACGCTCCGACACTCCAACGGCTGCTGACGCTGATGTGCGTCCTGCTGTTGATCGTGCGCGTCGCGGGGCCTCATCTGCACCTATGCTTTGACGGGCAGGAAGCGCCTGCCAGTGTCCATTTCCTGGACGTTGGCTTGCACCATACGGCCAGTCACGGTGCCCCACACCGGGACACAGATGTGTCCCTGGCGGTGGACGGCGTCTCCAAGACCGGCAAGCAAATCAGCTTTGATGATTTGCCGATTGTGTTGCTCGCGGCACTGCTGGTCTGGATTCTCTTCCAGACTCCGCGCCGGTTCGTTCTCCCCCTGCTGCCGGCACTCATTCCGGCAAGCCCCGCCTTCCTGCGGCCGCCCTTGCGCGGACCTCCCCAGCTGACCTCCCTCTGAAGTCTTGAGGTGTTCCCGCGCGCGCGTCATTGCGCTGCTGCGGCGTCATTGGGGCATTCGCGCGTCTGAACGCGCGGTGCCGATGGGAGGTTTCAATGAATCGTTTTTCCGCACGTGCCATGGGCGCGTGTCTCTTCACCCTGGCCGCCTTCGCGCCGGGGACACAGGCCGCTGACGGCCTGACGTTGCGGCAGGCTGTTGATGCCGCTTTGGGTGGCAATCCCGAGCTGCAAACCTTTGCGTTCCAATTCCAGGCCCTGGAAGCCCGCAGCCGGCAGGCCGCACTGCGGCCGGCACCGGAGCTTTCGATCGACGTCGAGAATGTGCTCGGCACCGGTGCCGTAAAGGGCACGGACGCCGCCGAGTACACCTTTGCGCTGTCGCAGGTGATCGAGCTTGGCGGCAAGCGCGACGCGCGCATCGCTGCAGCCCAGGCGGGCCGTAGCGCTGCGGATCTGGAGCGCCAGGCACGCCAGCTGGATGTGCTGGCGGAGGTCACCCGCCGTTTCATCACGGTGGCTACCCAGCAGGAGCAATTGCAGCTGGCCCGCAAGGCCACCCAGCTGGCGCAGCGCACCGTCAACGGCGCTCAACGTCGCGTCGATGCCGCCAAATCTCCCCATGCTGAACTGGACCGGGCACGCATCGCCCTGGACCGGGCCAAGCTGGACGAACGTCGCGCAGAGACCGAACTGGACACCGCCCGGCGACAGCTGGCGGCCACCTGGGGCGAATCCAAGCCGGTCATCAACGGGCGGCTGATGGGTGAGGTGCAGGCTGATTTGTTTTCGCTGCCGTCTCCTGACGCCTATGAGGCTCTATCGGCGCGCCTGGCTTCCAGTCCTGACTTCCTGCGGTTCGCCTCGGAAGCCCGCCTGCGTGACGCAGAGCTGCGCCTGGCCGCCACGACGCGCAAACCTGACCTGACGCTGGGCGGTGGCTTCCGCCGTTTCCAGGAGGGCGGCGACCAGGCTTTCGTGGCGTCCGTGTCCATTCCGCTGTTTGGTGGCCGCCGAGCCGAGAGCTTCATCGCCGAAGCCCAGGCCAACCGCGACCTCGTGGGTGCCGAACAGCGTGTGGCCGAGGTCAAGGCCCGCGCGATGCTCTATGAGCTGCATCGCGAGCTGACCCGGGCGGTGGCCGAAGCACAGTCGCTGCGGACCGACATCCTGCCGCGCACCGAAGAAGCCCTGCGTGAGACCGAGTACGCCTTTGAGCGCGGTCGTTACAGCTACCTGGAGCTGGTGGACGCCCAGCGCGAGTACCTGGACTTGCAGGCCAGCCTGATTGAGGCCAGCGCCAACGCCCATTCCCTGCGAGCCGAAATTGAGCGCCTGACCAACGCGCCCCTGGCGGCATCGACCCCTTGAAACGAATTGAGATCCTGAAATGAATTCCAAGCTGATTATGTTGACGCTGCTGCTGCCCTTGGCGCTCTCCGCCTGCGGTGGCTCCGAACCCGCCTCGGCGGAGGCAAAGCCCGAAAGTGCCGAGAAGTCCGGCAAGCACGCAGAAGGCGAAGCCGGCCACAAAGAAGGTGAGGAAGGGCACGAGGAGGGTGAAGGCGGTCATGAAGAGGGCGTTTTGGCGTTGACCCCTGAGCAGATCAAGGCGGCCGGTATCGAGCTGGCCCAAGCCGGACCCGCCACGATCCGCGAGACCCTGCCGCTGTACGGTGTCGTCGCACCCAACGCCGAACGCGTACGTGAAGTCGCTGCGCGCTACCCGGGCGTCATCCGCAGCGTCACGACTGCGATTGGCAGCACCGTCCGCCAGGGCCAAAGCCTCGCAACGGTCGAAAGCAATGAGAGCCTGGAGACCTACACCGTGACCGCACCGCTGTCCGGGGTTGTCACCGCGCGCAACGCCAACCCCGGCGAGCAAACCGGCGAGAAGGCCTTGTTCACGGTCGCGGATCTGTCGACCGTCTGGGTTGAACTGTCGCTGTTCCCGCGTGACGTGGCCAAGGTCCGAGTTGGCCAGGAGGTCCGCGTGAAGAACTCCGACACCAACCTGAATGCCACCGGCAAGCTGGTCTACGTGGCGCCCTTCGGCAGCAGCAACAACCAGACGCTGACCGCACGCGTGCTTCTGGACAACGCCGAAGGCCGCTGGTCCCCGGGCCTGTACGTGACGGCGGACGTCACCCTGGCGGAGTCGCCGGTAAACCTGGCCATTCGCAACGAGGCGGTCCAGAACATGGAAGGCCGCAACGTCGTATTCGTGGCCGAGGGCAAGGGTTTCGAGCCGCGTCCCGTGAAGCTCGGCCGCAGCGACGGCGAGACCTCCGAGGTTCTGGGCGGAGTCCGCGCGGGCGAAACCTATGCCACGCACAACAGCTTCATCCTGAAGGCTGAGCTCGGCAAGGGCGAAGCTGAGCACGGCCACTGAGCATGCGCGCTATGAATCTCCGCCATGTCCGAAGCCAATACCGGCGCCTGCGCGCCGGCTCTGAAAGGATTTCCCCATGATTGACGCACTTCTGCGTTTCTCCATTGCGCGTCGCTGGGTCGTGATGTTCCTGGTGCTCGCGGTTGCCGCCGCGGGTGCCTGGAGCTACCAGCGCCTTCCCATCGATGCCGTCCCCGATATCACCAACGTCCAGGTCCAGATCAATACCCAGGCCGAAGGCTATTCACCGCTGGAAGTCGAGCAGCGCATTACGTACCTGGTCGAGACCGCGATCGCCGGCTTGCCGGGAATCGAGTACACCCGCTCGCTGTCTCGTTACGGCCTGTCGCAGGTGACGGTGGCCTTCGACGATGGCACCGACATCTTCCACGCCCGGAACCTGATCAACGAGCGTCTGCAGACGGCCAAGAGCCAGCTGCCCGACGGCATCGAGCCGGAGATGGGTCCGATCGCCACGGGTTTGGGGGAAATCTTCCTCTACACCGTCCACGCTGACGAAAAGGCCCGGCAGGCCAATGGCCAACCCTGGGATGCCACGGCCCTTCGTACGCTGCAGGACTGGGTGATCCGGCCGCAGTTGCGCCAGGTAAAGGGTGTTACCGAGGTGAACACCATCGGCGGGTTCGAGAAGCAGTTCCATGTCACGCCTGATCCCGCGCGAATGCTGGCCTACGGCCTGACCTTCGATGACGTCGTCCAGGCGCTGCAAAAGAACAACGCCAATGTCGGTGCGGGCTACATCGAGAAGAACGGCGAGCAGTACCTCATCCGCTCCCCGGGCCAGGTCGCCGACATCGCCGCCATCGAGCGCGTGATCGTGGCTGACCGGGACGGCGTGCCGATCACAGTACGCGATGTGGCCGAAGTAGCCTTCGGCAAGCAGCTGCGCACCGGTGCCGCGACCCGCGACGGCGAGGAAGCGGTGTTGGGCACCGCGGTCATGCTGATCGGTGGCAATAGCCGCACGGTTTCCAGCGCGGTGTCCGCCAAGCTGGCGGAAATCGACAAGACGCTGCCCGAGGGCATCACCGCCGAGCCGGTCTACGACCGTACAGTGCTGGTCGACAAGACCATCGCAACCGTCCAGAAGAACCTGCTGGAAGGCGCCATCCTGGTCGTGGTCGTGCTGCTGCTGATGCTGGGCAACGTACGCGCGGCGCTGCTGACCGCCATGGTGATTCCGCTGTCGATGCTGATGCTCATGACCAGCATGGTCGAGACCAAGGTCAGCGCCAACCTGATGAGCCTGGGCGCGCTGGACTTCGGCCTGATCGTCGATGGCGCGGTCATCATCGTGGAGAACTGCATCCAGCGCCTGGCACATCGTCAGCATCACCTCGGGAGGCTGTTGACCCTAGAGGAACGCTTCCAGACCGTCTTCAGTGCGACCCGCGAGGTCTTCACGCCGAGCTTGGTCAGCGTGCTGGTCGTGATCCTGGTGAACCTGCCGATCCTGGCTCTGACGGGTGTCGAGGGCAAGATGTTCCGCCCGATGGCCCTGGCCGTGATCATGGCGCTGCTGGCTGCCCTGGCGTTGTCGCTCACCTTCGTGCCGGCGGCTGTTGCGTTGTTCCTGTCGGGGAAGATCGAGGAGAAGGACAACCGTCTCGTCGCGGGTGCCAAGCGCCTCTATACCCCTGTCCTGGATGCTGCACTGCGTCTGCGTGTGCCGTTCCTGGCGGGCGCGGTGCTGTTCGTCGCCCTCTGTGGCTGGATGGCCTCGCGTATGGGTTCGGAGTTCATCCCGAGCCTTGACGAAGGTGATCTGGCGGTCCAGGCCCTGCGTATCCCGGGGACCAGCCTGTCGCAGTCTCTGGAGATGCAGTTCCAGCTGGAGAAGGCGGTCAAGGCCATGCCGGAGGTCAAGACCTACTTCTCGCGCGTGGGTACGGCCGAGGTCGCAACCGACCCCATGCCGCCCAACATTTCCGACGGCTACATCATGCTGAAGGAGCGCAAGGACTGGCCCGATCCGGGCAAGACCAAGGCGGAGCTGGCTGAAGAGATCGAAAAGCGCCTGGAGGGAATCCCCGGTAATGCCTTCGAGATCAGCCAGCCGATCCAGTTGCGCTTCAATGAGCTGATCTCCGGTGTGCGCTCCGATCTCGGCATCAAGGTCTACGGCGACGACCTGGATCTGTTGCTGCAGAACGGCAACGCCATCGCCAAGGTGCTGAACGCCATACCGGGCGCCGAAGGCGTGAAGGTCGAGCAGGTGGCCGGTCTGCCGGTCCTGTCGATCGAGCCCAAGCGCGAGGCGCTGTATCGCTACGGGCTCAATGTCGCCGACGTCCAGGACGTTCTGGCAGCGGCTACGGGCGGCGAAGAGGCGGGCCAGCTCTTCGAGGGCGATCAGCGCTTCTCCCTGATCGTCCGACTGCCGGAGCGTCTGCGCAATGACCTGGGAGCGCTGGAACGGTTGCCGGTGCCACTTGCGCGCGGTGGCTATGTGCCGCTGGGCGAGGTTGCGACGCTCAACCTCGCCCCGGGCCCGAACCAGATCAGTCGCGAGAACGGCAAGCGCCGCCTGGTGGTTTCCGCCAACGTGCGGGGCCGCGATCTCGGCGGCTTCGTGACGGAGGCCGAGGCCAAGATCGAGCAGCAGGTCAAGCTGCCGCCGGGCTACTGGCTGTCCTACGGTGGCACCTTCGAGCAGCTTCAGTCGGCAACCCAGCGCCTGACCGTGCTGGTGCCGATCACGCTGGTGATGATCTTCGCCCTGCTGATGATGACCTTCGGATCGGCCAAGGATGCTGCCCTGGTGTTCAGCGGCGTGCCGTTGGCCCTGACCGGCGGCGTCATCGCCCTCTGGCTGCGCGGCATCCCGCTGTCGATCACGGCCGGTGTCGGCTTCATCACGCTATCGGGCGTGGCGGTGCTGACCGGCGTGGTCATGGTGGCGGCTATCCGTGACCGGCTGGCCAACGGCATCGACATCGAGACCGCCATCCGCGAGGGCGCGATGATGCGACTGCGCCCGATCCTGATGGTGGCCCTGGTGGCCGCCTTGGGCTTCCTCCCGATGGCCCTGAACACCGGCACAGGCGCCGAGGTCCAGCGCCCGCTGGCGACCGTGGTCATCGGCGGAATCATTTCTTCGACGCTACTCACGCTGCTGGTGCTGCCGGGCTTGTACCGGATGGCCTGGCGGCCCCGGCCGGAGCCGGTTGACGGTTCGGCGCGCATTCAGGAGTCCCATGCATGAAACTGATCAAGGCCTTTATCCACCACGTCCGGACGCCGGACGTGGTTCAGGCGCTCGCCGACGCGGGGTTTCGCAACATCACGCTGCAGGACGTGAAGGGCATCCTCAAGCCCCTCAGTGACGACGAGCGGGAATTCTCCCGAGATGCCGCGGGACCTGTCATCTCCGAAACCCGGCTTTCGCTGGTCTGCGAGGACAGCGACGTGGAAGCTGTCACTTCCATCATCCAGTTCGTCGCGAAAGTGGGGCCCCATATCTCCGGCTGGGTTTACGTCAGCCCGGTGGATATGGCCTTGCCCATTGGAGGGGATTAATGAGCAAGCAACCCTTCTTTTCCCGCTGGCGAATCTGGATCACGCGTCTGTTCTGCGTGGCGATTGTCGGGCTGTTTTTAGTCTCGTTGCCTGCTTGGCATGACCAGGAAAGCTTGATGGCTCACCTGATCACACCGCTGGGGCTGATTCTAGCCTCCATCGGTGCGATCGGGCGCCTCTGGTGCAGCAGCTACGCGGCAGGCAACAAGAACGCCAGGCTTCTCAGGGAGGGACCGTACTCGCTGACCCGCAATCCGCTCTACGGCTTTTCCTTCCTGGGAGGCTTGGGGGTCGCGATCACGACGGAAACCTTCACGATTCCGGCGCTGTTCGTGGCGGGCTTTGCCTTGTACTACCACTTTGTGATCACGGAGGAGGAAAAGCGGCTGCAGGTTGACCATGGAGAGGACTATGCGACCTATCAGGTTATGGTCCCGCGCTTCATTCCGCGCACCACTGCCTACGTGGAGCCACAGCGCTGGGAGATCAGCCCATCGGCGCTTCGCCGGTCGATGGGCGAAGTGATCTGGTTTGTCATCGCCGCAGTGTCGATTCATGCGCTTCACGATTTGCGCGGGGTGCTGAGCCTGCCGACGCTCCTGGTTCTTCCATAGGGACGCAAGCGTAGCGATACGTTCTGGGCCGCGGCCGTAGAGAACGCGGGTGCGGCCCCACTTTTTCTGGATGCAGTCCCGTATGCGGCCGCTGGGCACGACGGGATTGCCGATGTTGAGTCTAGGAGCTGATATGTCACATGACCATGCAAAGGGTGAGAAGCATGCCCCTGGCGACAGTGTCGAACATGATCACGCCATTACTGCCTCGGACGCCCGCCTGAAATGGGCGCTCACCTTGACCGCGGGCTTCATGGGGCTGGAGGTGGTCGCAGGCTTGTGGAGCGGATCCCTGGCTCTGCTGGCGGACGCCGGGCATATGCTGACTGACGCCGGTTCGCTCGCGCTGGCGCTATATGCAGCCAAAGCCAGCCGACGCAGCCCGGATGACCGCCGCACCTACGGCTATGGCCGTGCTCGCGTGCTGGCGGCTTTCGTCAACGGGCTATCGTTGCTGCTGATTGCGGCCTGGATCGCGATCGAGGCGGCGCAGCGCCTTCAAGAGCCGGTACCGATCTTGGCAGGGCCGATGCTGGGCGTAGCCCTGGGCGGCTTGGGCGTGAATGTTCTGGCATACCTCATTCTTCGGGGTGGATCCGACCTGAACAGCCGCGGAGCCTTGGCTCATGTTGTTGGCGACCTATTGGGGTCAGTTGCCGCCATTGGGGCCGCCGTGATCATCCTGACGACGGGCTGGAGCCCTGCAGATCCGCTGCTATCGGTCGTCGTTGCCGTTCTTATCGTGCGCACCGGCTGGCGCATCACAAGCGAATCGGCACATGCACTGCTCGAAGGGAGTCCTGTCGGCTACGACGTTGATCGTGTGCGGAAGTCCCTCCTCAGAACCATTCCCGGACTCTTGGACGCCCACCACGTGCATGCCTGGACGGTCGCGGCTGACGATATCTATGTTTCCCTGCATGTGAGGGCATCAGCGGGACTGTCCGTGGATGCTGTTATCGCTGATGTTCGGGAACACCTGCATGCGGAATTCGGGGCTCGGCACGTTACCGTCCAGGTTGAATTTGAGCGCTGCGCATCGCCGGAGCACTGACATGGCCAAGAAGATTCGGCCGCGGGAACGTCCTCGGGGCTGGAAAGGGGTATCCAGGACGGTGAAGGTGTGGGTGGTACTCGCCCTTGCCTGCAGTGTGCTTGCGGGAATCCTGGCACAGTGGCCCCGGTGGTTCCCCATTGATCCCATGCGGCAGGTCACCATCTATCGCACGCATGGCTGTCGCTGCGCCTTCACTTGGGCACGGGATCTGGAATCCAAGGGATACGTCGTCACGATGTATGAGCCCGAAACGCTCAAGACCATCCGTGGGGCCCTGAAGACTCCACCATCTCTACGGGGATGCCATGTGGGACGGTACATGGAGTATTTCGTCGAGGGGCATGTGCCCGCCGAAGCGCTGGGAGTGCTGGCGCGCCAGCACCCTGCCGGGCTTGGGGTAGGGGCAGAATCGGCTGCAGCTCGACATGAGCCTCCGTCATCCACGCAGGCAGGCGGGACCCCAGGGGTCATTCTTTACGACCAGAACGGAAATGCCCATCCCTGGTGGAGCGGACTCGGCGCCTGACTTTGTTTCCGAAAGAGGGCTGACCAGGGAGGCGAGGGCGACCTTGTGGGGTGGACAGCCGCGAGGAGGGCCACCAATCCGTCGTAGTGCCGACATGCCCCCACGGCAGTGAAGTAGCCCTCACGCGATTACTTCATGTACGAACGAAAAATCTTGATCAGGTCGTCCAGCTCGTCGGCATGGCCGCCATCCACCGGCACCAGATGGGTGCGCAGATGGCCCTCGACGACTTCCATCATGAGCCCGTTGATGCCGCCGCGCACCGCGGCGATCTGCTGCAGCACGCCGCTGCATTCGGAGCCTTCCTCCAGCGCCAGTTCCAAACTCTTGAGCTGACCCTGAATACGCCGAACCCGGTTCAGGAGCGGTTTTTTGTTCTCGGAGGTATGCGCCATGGGTGATCGTCCTATATACTGGGGGTGAGTATATTGAAACCGCAGGTCCAGGCCAAATGTCGACACACACCCATGCCTTCAACGAAGGCAACCCTCTGGCGGAGAGCCGCACGCGTTGGGCGGTAGCACTGACCTCCCTGATGATGGTGGTCGAGATCGCCGGCGGCTGGTTCTACAACTCGATGGCGTTGCTGGCCGATGGCTGGCACATGAGTTCCCACGCTCTTGCGCTCGGCTTGGCGGCACTCGCTTACTCGCTGGCCCGCCGGCTTGCCAATGACCATCGCTTTGCGTTCGGCACCTGGAAGATCGAAATCCTGGGCGGTTTCACCAGTGCGCTGCTACTCCTGCTCGTGGCGTTCTCGATGGCCTATCAATCAATCGAGCGTCTGTACTCACCCACTCCAATTCACTACGACCAGGCGATCGTCATTGCCTTTGTGGGCCTGGCGGTCAATCTGGTCTGCGCAAAGCTCCTGCATGCCGGCGGGCATCAGCAGCATGGCCATGATCACGCGCACGATCATGGACACAGCCATGGCCATGACCATGGCGCGCACGACCTCAATCTCAGGTCCGCCTACCTCCATGTTGTGGCCGACGCGATGACCTCGGTTCTGGCCATCGTCGCGCTTTTTGGCGGAAAGCTGTGGGGGGCCGACTGGCTCGACCCCACGATGGGCATCGTCGGAGCGGTGCTGGTCGGCACCTGGGCCATTGGCCTGCTGAAGTCCACCAGCCGTGTGCTGCTCGATGCGGAGATGGATGCGCCCGTGGTCGAGGAAATCCGCGAGGTGATTGCCCAAAGCCCGGTCAAGGCCTCGATCTCCGATCTGCATGTCTGGCGCGTGGCCACGGGCAAGTACGCATGCATCCTGCGGCTTTCGGTCGATGGCCATGCGACGGCCGAGGAGTTCCATCGGCAACTCGCGGTGCATGAAGAACTGGTCCACGTCACGGTCGAGATTGCCGCGGCGTGAGGACCACCATGCCCAGCTCTGACGTCAACGGCGGTTTTCGCCCTGCGGCAGTCCAGCCTGCTGGCCACCTTCAATCGAAATCGACTATTGTCTGCTGATGTTCGCGCGCCTCGTCCCCATCCTGCTGTCGCTGTGCCTGCTGGCGGGCCTTAGTGGCTTGGGCCCGCATGTGCATTGGCATGCGCACGGGCATGATGAGGCACACAGCTACGTTGTTTCTGCGCTGGATATCGACCATGCCCAGGCCCACGCCGAGGGCAGCCAGGATGAGGACAGCAGTAAGCTGGGGACCCGCGCTTCCCCGGATCTGCCCCAGCTTGGACCGGCACCCAGTGCCGTTCTGTCCATCGACGTCGATGGCGTCCCCGGCCTGTTGCCCCTCCTTGCGGAGCAGCGTGTAACAGGGCCACCCCGATTCCTGCTGCCTCCCAGCCAGGCCCCTCCCCAGGCTTTCTCGACCGTTTAGCGCGCCGCGCCCTCTGAAGGACGCGGCGTACATCCGCGTTCCTGGAAGAGGACTTCCCCGTGTACCTTTCCGTTGTCTGGCGTCCTGCCGCTCTTGCGGCGGCGCTCACGCTCGTCGCGCCTGTGCTGGCTGCCGAGCCCCTTACTTTGCGCGATGCCCTGCAGCGAGCAGAAGCTTCGCATCCCGACCTGCAAGGATTTGATGCGGAGCGCTCAGGCGGCGCCGCCCGCCGCAGCCTGGCGGAGCGATCCCCCACGCCCGAGATCAGCGTCCTCCTGGAAGATGCCTTCGGCAGCGGAGCCCGCAGCGGCCTCGATAGCGCCCAGTGGACCCTGAGCTTTTCCCAGGCCCTGGAGTTGGGCGGCCAGCGGTCCAGCCGCCTGGGCGCGGCTGACTCCCGGGCCGCGGCCCTGACGGCCGACCAGGAAGTGCGCCGCCGCGATGCCCTGGCTGAGGTCGCCCAGCGCTTCTTCGAGGCCGCGGGAGATCGCGAGCGTCTTCTCCTTGCCGAAGAGAAGGTCGAACTGGCCCGCAAAGGCCTGGCGGCAGCAGACGCTCGAGTGAGCTCTGCTCGCGCCCCTGTAGCCGAGCGTGCGCGTGCCCAGGCCGCTCTTTCCCAGGCGATCCTGGAACGAGAGCACGCCGAGCACGAGGAAATGAGCGCCCGGGTCGCACTGGCAGTCTCGATGGGCTCTCCCGAGCCGGACTTTGGCGAACTCAAGGCGTCCTTGTTCGATCTGCCCCCGCTGCGCCCGCTGCCGGAGTTGCGGCAGCGTTTGAAGCAAAGCCCGTCGGCGCGGGCTCGCCTGGCCGAAGCCGCGGTGCTGGATGCCGAGCGCCGGGCAGCCTTGGCGGCTGCTGGACTGCGGCCGACCTTCACCGGCGGCGCACGCCGCTATGAGGACGGCAACGATGTCGCCGCAGTCGTCGGCTTTAGCCTGCCGCTGCTCGCGGGACGTCGGGCCCGGGACGAGGCCGCGCTCATCTCCTCGCGCCAGGAGCAGACTCAAGCCGAAGGCCAGGCTGCTCTGCTGCGAGCTGAAGAGCAGTTGTTCGAGCGCTACCAGGAACTCGGCCATGCCAAGGAAGCCCTGCGCTTGATCGACTCCGAAGTGCTGCCTGCTCGCCAGGAAGCACTCAAGCAGACCCAGTACGCCTATGACCGAGGGCGCTACGGCTACCTCGAACTGTCGCTGGTGCTCCAGGAGCTTGCCGACGCCCGTCGTGCCCGTCTGGACACCGCCCTCCGCTATCACTCGCTGCTCGCCGAACTCGCACGCATTACCGGCGACCGTCTCATCGAAGGAAACACCCCATGAATCGCCAAACGACCTGCATCCTGATCGCGCTTGGCCTGGCGCTGGGAGCCTGCAACCCCAAGTCCGCCGAACCCGCCGCCGAGCACGGTGGCGAAAAGGCCGCGTCAGCGGAGTACGAACGAGGCCCCAACCGCGGCCGCATGCTGCGTGACGGTGACTTCGCCCTCGAACTCCAGATCTTCGAGGACGGCGTGCCACCCGAGTATCACGTCTACCTGTACCGGAACGGCAAGCTTCTTCCGCCGACCACGGCCAAGGTGGTTGTCGAACTGACCCGGCTGGGCAACAAGCAGAATCGTTTCACCTTCACGCCGAAGGAGGGCTACCTGATCGGCAGCGGCACGGTTACCGAGCCTCATTCCTTCAGCGTCGTGGTGACGGCGGAGGAGGGCGGTAAGACCCATCGCTGGGCCTTCGACAGCTTTGAAGGCCGTACCACCATTTCGGCCAAGAACGCCCAGGATGCCGGCGTCCGGACCGAAGCCGCCGGTCCCGCAACCATCGCGGAGGTACTGAAACTCACGGGCCGCGTGGTTCCCAACGCCGAACATGTGCGTGCTGTCACCGCACGCTTCCCCGGCACGATCCAGAAGGTGTCCAAGTCGGTCGGCGATGCCGTGCAGGCGGGGGACCGGCTGGCCGTGGTCGAGAGCAACGACAGCCTGCAGAGCTACAACGTGACCTCGCCGATTTCCGGCGTCGTGCTGGAGCGCGATGCCAACCCTGGCGAGTTTGCGGGGAACGGGCCGCTGTTCGTGATCGCGGACTTCACCAAGCTGTGGGTCGAACTCGCGGTCTTCCCGCGCGACCTTGCCAAGCTCCGCGTTGGGCAGCCCGTGACCCTGTCCGGGGTCGATGGCGGGGACGTCCAGGCTTCCGGCCGGATCGTCCGAATCGCCCCGGCGGAGGGAGCCGGTCGCGGCACCTTGAGCGGCGTATACACCGCGAGAGTCCAGCTGGACAACGCTTCCGGCCAGTGGACTCCCGGACTCTTTGCCCGCGGCGAGGTGCGCATTGGTGCGGCTGAAGTGCCCCTGGCGGTGAAGCGTAGCGGGCTGCAGGCGTTCCGTGACTTCACGGTGGTCTTCGAGCTGATCGGGGAAACCTACGAAGTGCGCATGCTCGAGCTCGGTCGACAGGACAGCACCCACGTGGAGGTTCTTGGCGGCATCGAGCCCGGCGCCCGATACGTTTCCGAAAACAGTTATCTGATCAAGGCCGACATCGACAAGTCCGGCGCCAGCCACGACCACTGAGATTGACCATGCTCGAACGCATACTGAGTCTATCCATCAGGCAGCGCATCCCAGTGCTGCTCATCGTCCTGGCCACGGCGTTGTTCGGCATCTGGAGCTACCAGAAGCTGCCGATCGACGCCGTGCCGGACATCACCAACGTCCAGGTCCAGATCAATACGGAGGCTCCGGGCTATACGCCGCTGGAAGCCGAGCAGCGCGTCACCTTCCCGCTGGAGACCTCGATGGCAGGGCTCGCGCGGCTCAAGTACACGCGATCCTTGTCCCGCTATGGCCTGTCGCAGGTCACCGTGATCTTCGAGGAAGGAACGGACCCGTTCTTCGCCCGTCAGCAAGTCGCCGAACGCCTGCAGGGGGTCTCTGGCCAGTTGCCTCCCGGCATCGAGCCGTCGATGGGCCCCGCGGCGACCGGCCTCGGCGAAATCTTTATGTACACCGTCGATGCCGCGCCTGGTGCGCGCAATGCAGATGGCTCGCCGCTGACGGCGACCGACCTGCGTCAGGCGCAGGACTGGATCGTGCGGCCCCAGTTGCTGCGGGTCGCAGGCGTCGCTGACGTCAACTCCATCGGCGGCTACGAGCGGCAGTACCTGGTACAGCCGAATCCAGCCACACTGCTGGGCTACGGCGTCAGTCTCGAAGAACTGTCTGCGGCCCTGGAGCGGAACAACGCCAATGCCGGAGCCGGCTACATCGAGCGCTTCGGCCAGCAGATGCTGCTGCGCATCCCCGGTCAGGTGGGCGCCGGCAACGCCGCACTGGATGACCTCCGGAGCATCGTCATCAAGACGGTCGGCGACGCGCCGGTGCGTGTCGGCGATGTCGCCCATGTGACGACGGGCGGCGAGCTGAGGACCGGTGCCGCTACGCAGAACGGGCATGAGGTCGTCCTGGGCACCGTGCTGATGCGGGTCGGCGAGAACAGCCGGACCGTGGCCAGTGCCGTGGCGGACAAGATCCAGGAAATCCAGTCGTCGCTGCCGTCGGGCGTTCAGGTCGTCACGGCCTACGACCGCACCTGGTTGGTCGACAAGACGCTCAAGACGGTGCAGAAGAATTTGGTCGAAGGCGCGCTGCTGGTGATCGTGGTGCTGTTTCTGCTGCTGGGCAACATCCGGGCGGCGCTGCTGACCGCCATGGTCATCCCGGTGACGATGTTGCTGACCATCACCGGCATGGTGAAGGCGGGTGTCTCGGCGAACCTGATGAGCCTGGGCGCCCTGGACTTCGGTCTGATAGTGGATGGCGCGGTGATCATCGTCGAGAACTGCCTGCGGCGATTGTCTCTGGAGGCGGCTCCCGGACGGGAAATGCCACGCAAGGAGCGGCTGCAGATCGTTTTCGAGGCGACCAGTGAGGTGATCCGACCGGCGTTGTTCGGGGTGTTCATCATCACGGCCGTCTACCTGCCGATCTTTGCCCTCAGCGGGGTCGAAGGAAAGATGTTCCACCCGATGGCCCAGACCGTGGTCATGGCCCTGGTCGCTGCCATGGCGCTGTCGGTCACGGCGGTTCCCGCGGCCGTCGCGCTGCTGGTACCCGCGCCCCAGCCGCACTCGGAAACCCGCTTCGCGCGGTTCGCCGAGCGCGTCTACGTGCCGCTGCTCGACGCCAGCCTGCGGGCGCGTGTCGCCGTGGCGGCTGCGGCGGCTGTACTGGTCCTGGTGATGGGCTTTGCGGCCTCGCGCATGGGGTCGGAGTTCCTGCCTAACCTGGACGAGGGTGACATCGCCATGCACGCCCTGCGCATCCCGGGCACCAGCCTGACGCAGGCGGTGGGCATGCAGGCCCAGCTGGAATCTGCCGTGAAGCAGCTGCCGGAGGTCGAGCGCATCGTCGCCAAGATCGGCACGGCAGACATCGCCACGGATCCGATGCCGCCGTCGGTCGCCGACAACTTCATCATCCTCAAGGACCGGAGCGAGTGGCCGGATCCGCGCAAGCCGAAGGCGCAGGTGGTCGCCGATCTGGAGGCCGTGGTGCGCCCGATTCCGGGCAACAACTACGAGTTCACGCAGCCGATCCAGATGCGCTTCAACGAGCTGTTGTCCGGCGTGCGAGCGGACGTTGCGGTGAAGGTCTACGGCGATGATCTGGAGGTGCTGGCCGGTATTGGCAAGCAGATCGAGGGGATCGTCGGGGGCGTCCGCGGCGCCCAGGACGTGTCGCTGGAGCAGGTCACCGGCTTGCCGGTGTTGAGCGTGCAGCCCCGGCGCGAGGCCCTGGCGCGGTATGGCCTGGACGTCGCCGCCCTGCAGTCGGTCGTGGCGTCGGCCTACGGTGGTGAAACGGTGGGCCTGGTGTTCGATGGTGATCGCCGGCACCCGCTGGTGATCCGCCTGCAGGAAGAGCTGCGCAAGGATATCGATGCCCTTGAGCGTCTTCCGGTGCCGCTTCCGGCTGGCGGCTATGTCCCGCTGGGGGAGGTGGCCGATCTGGAGCTGGCGCCAGGCCCCAACCAGGTGAACCGCGAGAACGGCAAGCGCAGGGTCGTCGTGACGGCTAATGTCCGTGATCGGGACCTGGGCGGATTCATCGCCGAGCTTCAAGCCGCGGTGTCCCGCGACGCGGAGCTACCGCCGGGTTACTGGATCTCCTATGGCGGCACTTTCGAGCAGCTGCAGTCGGCCAGCCAACGCCTGGCGATCGTCGTACCGATCACGCTGGCCTTGATCGTCGGCCTGCTGTGGCTGGCCTTCGGGTCGATGCGCGATGCGCTGCTGATCTTCACGGGTGTGCCCTTGGCGCTGACCGGCGGCGTTGCCGCGCTGATGCTGCGCGACATTCCGCTGTCGATCTCGGCGGGGGTCGGATTCATCGCACTCTCCGGGGTCGCGGTGCTCAACGGCCTGGTCATGGTCAGCTTCATCCGCAGCCTGCGCGAGAATGGCGTGGGTCTGGACGAGGCCATCCGCGAGGGTGCCCGCACCCGTCTGCGTCCGGTGCTCATGACGGCCCTCGTGGCGGCCCTGGGCTTCGTGCCGATGGCCTTCAATACCGGCATCGGCTCCGAGGTCCAGCGCCCGCTGGCGACGGTCGTCATCGGCGGCATCATCAGTTCCACACTGCTGACGCTGCTGGTGTTGCCGGCGCTGTACCGCCTGGCTCATCGCAAGGAGGCGGGGCCGGCTACCCACCCTGGGAGAGTGGCCCATGTTTGACGTGCTGCGGCACCGCACCTATAGGCACCTGTTCCTGGCGCAGGTCGTGGCGCTGGTGGGTACCGGCCTGGCGACGGTGGCCCTGGGGCTGCTGGCCTTCCGGCTGGCGGGCGAAAATGCGGGGGCGGTGCTCGGCACCGCCCTCGCCATCAAGATGGTCGCCTACGTGGTGATTGCCCCGATCGCCGGGGCCTACGCCACGCGGTTCCCGCGAAGGAGGCTGCTGGTCACGCTCGACGTGGTCCGGTTGCTGGTCGTGCTGGTGCTGCCCTGGGTGGATCAGATCTGGCAAATCTACCTGCTGATCTTCGTGCTCCAGAGCGCCTCGGCCGCCTTCACGCCGACCTTCCAGGCCACCATTCCGGATGTGCTGCCCAAGGAGGAGGACTACACCAAGGCCCTGTCCCTGGCACGGCTGGCTTATGACCTGGAGACCTTGCTGAGCCCGGCCCTGGCGGCGGTGCTGCTGACGGTCATCACCGACCAAGGCTTGTTCATGGGGACCGCTGTCGGGTTCCTGGGATCGGCGGTGCTGGTCCTTTCGGTGGCCTTGCCGCGGCCGGTGGCCAAGGCGGCGGTGACCAGCATCACCCGCAAGCTCACCCAGGGCATGCGCATATTCCTCGCCACGCCCCGCCTGCGCGGCCTGCTGGCCTTGAACCTCGCGGCGGCTGCTGGCGGCGCGATGGTCATCGTCAACACCGTGGTGATTGTGCGGGGCGAGCTGCAGAAGTCGGATCACGCCGTGGCCCTGGCCCTCGCTGCTTTCGGCGCGGGGTCGATGATCATGGCCTTTGCGCTGCCGCGATTGCTGGAGCGCTATCGAGATCGCAGCGTGATGCTGGCGGCGGCCGGCTGCATGACGGTTCTGCTGGTGGTCCTGGCCATTGCCTGGTCGCTGGCGGAGCGCGCGCATTGGGCGCTCCTGTTGGGAGGCTGGGCACTGCTGGGAAGCAGCTATGCGGCCCTGGTCACCCCGGGTGGGCGTCTGCTGAAGCGCTCATCCAGGGAGGAGGACCGGCCGGCACTGTTCTCCGCACAGTTCTCGCTGTCCCATGCCTGCTGGCTCGTCACCTATCCCCTGGTGGGATGGCTGGGAGCCCAGGCGGGGATCGGGGTGACCCTATGGACCATGGCGGCGATCGCCGCGATAGGCTGGATCGCGGCGGCACGGTTCTGGTCCGCCGACGACAGCGAAGTGCCGGTGCACCGGCATGACGATCTGCCGTCAGACCACCCGCATCTTTCCGAGGGCAAGCATAGCGACCAAGGCCATAGCCATCCTTTCGTGATCGATGAAGTGCATCGGAGGTGGCCGTCCTGAGACCACTGGAGCGCGAGAGAAGCGGCCGGTCGGCCGCTGACGCCAAGACGCTGGGGAGCTACACCACAGCAAAATTGACCAACAGCACTCGGCCCCGCCGCTGCGCCCCATGACAACCGAATCAGGTTTCCACCAGCCAACAGGAGAGTTCTGTAGATAGTATTCACTGAAAAGGTGCCATCAAAGGCGGGGAAGGGAACTTGGCCAGAATCCGATATGTCCAGATCAGGAACTTCCGCTCGATCAAATCCCTGGACTGGACACCAGGGCCGGGCATCAACTGCCTTATCGGCCCCGGCGATGCCGGCAAGTCGACGGTGCTCGACGCCATTGAAGCCTGCCTCTCACCGCGTCGTGTAATCACCTTCGCGGATACGGACTTTTACGGGCTCGACATCACGCAACCGATCGAAATCACGGTAACCCTCGGCGAGCTGTCCGATGAGCTGAAGGACATCGATCTCTATGGCGACTACCTGCGTGGATTCGATGAAGTGGTCGATGTCGTGGACGAACCCCACAGTAGTCTTGAAACTGTCCTCTCCCTTCAGCTGAAAGTGGACGCTGATCTGGACCCCACTTGGCGGCTTTACTCTGACCGGACCGCCGCGATGGATCCGGTGAGGAATCTTCCCTGGAAAGCCCGACTCGAGTTGAGCCCGATCCGTTTGGGCGGGCATCCCAATTCGAACCTTTCATGGGCTCGTGGCTCCGTGCTCAACAAGCTCTCGGAGGAGCGGGCGGACATGGGCGCGGAACTGGTCAAGGCCGCCCGAGATGCCAGGTCCAGCTTCGGCGAGGCCGCAGCCGCGCAGCTGAAGTCGACGCTGCAGGCTGTGACGGCCACCGCCCAATATTTGGGCATTCCCATCGGGGGGGAGGCGAAGGCGCTGCTGGACGTCCACTCTGTCTCGTTCGCCGAGGGGGCGATTTCGCTACACACGGCTGCGGGGATTCCCCTCCGTAGCCTTGGCACCGGCTCCAATCGGCTGTTGCTGGCCGGCTTGCACCGGACCGCAGCGGCCCGCGCCAGCGTCGTTTTGACGGATGAAGTGGAGTACGGATTGGAGCCCCATCGGCTCACACGCTTGCTGCATTCCCTCGGGTCAAAAGAAGCGCCGCCGCCGCTGCAGGTCTTCATGACGACGCACTCCCCGGTGGTCGTTCGTGAACTGAGCGGAATTCAGCTGCACGTCCTGCGCAATCTCGGTACCCGGCACCGTGCTTTCGAGGTGGGGGATACTGACGATATTCAAAGCACGGTTCGATGTGACCCCGAGGCTTTCCTGGCACATACGGTTTACGTCTGCGAGGGGGCCAGCGAAATCGGCCTCCTCCGAGGACTGGACCTGTACTTCACCTCAAACCATGGAACCTCTCTACTGGCGAGGGGCGCTGCATTCGTAAATGCTGCAGGCGGTAGCCCCGAGTTGTGTCTCAAACGCGCCGCAGCCATTCGGAAGCTGGGCTACACGACAGTGGCCTTCATTGACAACGATAAACCCGCAGCGCCGGCTGACCTCGAAGCCTTCAAGCAGCTAGGAGGCATCGTGGCGACTTGGCCTCCAGGCCTTGCGCTCGAGGACGTGCTGTTCCGGACGTTCCCGGCGCAGACGATCAGCGAAATGATCGATTGGGCAGTGGAGGAAATTGGCCTGGAGCGGGTGAACCAGACGTTGACGAAGGCCGCCGGCGGGAAGCCTACAACCATTGACGAAATCCGCGAGGGCTTCCGGATTCTCGGGGAGTATTCGCCAGATGCTCGCGCGTTGCTGGGGGCTGCGGCCAGGACACGCAAGCAGGGATGGTTCAAGTCCATCAGCAAGATGGAGGCGATCGCCAGGCAGTTCCTCGGCCCGCGCTGGGATACCTCGCCCGTGTTTAAAGCTTTGATTGATCATCTCTGGCAGGCGCCGGGCTGATCGCGTGCTCGCCGCTCAATTGCTCGACGTCCCTCGCGGTAGCATCACCGCACCTGCCGGCTGCGGCAAAACGCAACTGATCGCCGACATGCTGAAGTACCAAGCACCGGGAAAGCCGGCATTGGTGCTGACGCACACCAACGCCGGCAGGGCAGCGCTGGAAATTCGCATCAAAAAGGCTGGCGTCCCTGGCGGCGCCGCACGGGTCTCGACGATTGACAGCTGGGCCATCGGCTTGGCTCGCAAGTTTCCTCGTCGCTGTGGATTGCCACTGCAGGTGGTCAACGTCGAGAACCCCCGGACCGACTACGTCACGATCCGCAATGCCGTTGCCACCATGCTCGCTGCCGGGCACCTCGACGATGCCCTCAAGGCCACTTATTCCCGGCTGCTGGTCGATGAATACCAGGATTGCGGCCTCGAACAGCACGCCATCGTGACCGCGGTGGCGAAGTCACTGAAGACCATCGTCCTCGGAGATCCTCTGCAGGCGATCTTCCGGTTCGGGGGTCCCATCGTCGATTGGATTCAGCATGTTCATACCGCTTTCCCCCCGGTCGCCGAGCTGGACACTCCCTGGCGATGGATCAACGCCGGGACCGAACAGCTGGGCCAATGGCTGCTCTCACTCCGGCCGGCCCTGGTCGCGCGACAGCCCATTGATTTTCGGACAGCGCCGGCGGAAGTGACCTGGGTTCCCCTCAGCGGGGACTCCAACCACATGCACCAGCAGCGCATGGCTGCCGCGCAGACGCGCGCAGACGCCCGCGATGCCTGCGTTTTGGTCATCGGTGAGGCTGCAAATCCCAGAGGTCAACGACTCATCGCGTCCGGAACTCCGGGCGCCGTTACTGTTGAGGCCGTGGACCTGCGGGACCTCACGCAGTTCGGCCGCGACTTCGACCCGGCGGACCAGAACTCGGCCACCACGCTGGTGAAGTTCGCGGCCGACATGATGACGAACCTGTCCCAGGCTGAACTGCTGCGGCGGGTGGGGTCGCACCTCACGGGCAGGGCAAAAACGAAGCCGACGATCCTGGAACAGGCGGTGCTGGACTATGCGGCGGCACCTTCGTTCGGGAGCGCGGCAAGCACCCTGCGCCGCTTGGCGGACGGCCCTCGTGTCCGGATCTTTCGACCCGAGGCATTCCGGCCCTGTGTGGCGGCCATGGATGCGGCCCATCAGGGCAGGTTGTCATTCTACGAGGCGGTGGTTCGTGCCCGTGAACGGAATCGCTTCCTGGGCCGCGCGGTCCGCGGTCGATCGGTGGGCAGCACCCTGCTACTCAAGGGGCTGGAGGCTGACGTCAGCGTGGTTCTGTATCCCGAAGGCATGGATGGCCCCCACCTCTACGTCGCACTCACCCGAGGCGCACGACGTCTGGTCGTGTGCTCCCGATCGCCCGTTATCACGCCGGCCGTCGCCTCATGAGCGACCCAGCCAACGATCGGCAGTTCAAGAGACGGAATCACTTTGTCCCTCGGAGCTATTTGAAGCAATGGGCTGGAGATGACGGTCGGCTCTGGGTCTACCGGCTGTTGGTGCCCCATGAGCGGGTGCCCCTCTGGAAGCCCGCGAGCCCGAAGGCCGTCACCGTCCACGACCACCTTTACACCAAGGTTGTTTCAGGAACCGAGTCCGACGAGATCGAGCGCTGGCTGGACGCCGAGTTCGAGGGTCCCGCCGAACGCGTACTCGATAAAGTTTCCCGAGAGGAACGTCTCACGGCTGACGACTGGCACCGGTTGGTCCGCTTTCTGGCGGCCCAGGACGTGCGAACGCCCGCGCGGCTGATGGAATCGATCAAGCGCTGGCAGGCGCAGCTGCCGGGCATGCTGGAAGACGTGATGCGCGAAGCGGTTGCCAAGATGGAGGCCGCTCAAAAGCAGGGAAAGCGTTTGGAAGTGGAACCGCGCGAGGACAGCGAGCTTCTGGGCGGCAAGCTGACGACCTCGATTGCTGCCGGCGCCGGCATGGGCACGATGCGTTACGAGATGATCGCCGGGCGCAACCTCTGGCTGTTTCATATCAAGCATTTGCTGACACGCACCGCCCAGCATTTGCATCGGCATCGCTGGACGATCCTACGCGCGCCTCCGGGCATGGAGTGGCCGACCAGCGATGATCCGGTGATTCGCCTGAACTTCAACAACTCCGAAAACTACGACTTTGGCGGAGGGTGGGGCAGCAAAGGTTCTGAGATCTTCATGCCGCTCAACCCTCGGCATCTGATGTATACGCACATCGGAGAGCGGCCTCCGGAGAAGTGGTCTGTCGTCCCGGACGATCTGGTGGATTGGTTCCTTCGCTTCATCGTGGAGCATGCTCATCGACATGTTCTGGCTCGCACTCCCGACCACCGGCTACCGGTGATCCGGCCTCGAAAGGTCGATCGCGAGCAGCATCGACATGAAGAAGAGCAGTGGCGTTTATGGCATGAGGAGCAAACTGCGGCGGAGACCCGCCTGCACCCGGGTCGCTGACGGGTTGGCCGGTTGATCAGTCGACCGTCGGCGCAGGGTCCGGTTCTACGAGCAGCTGCGCCGCGTAATCGGCGATGGCCTGTTCGTCGCTCTCGACAAAGCACCCGAACTCCTGAGCCAAGTTGACCTGATTGGAGTTCAGCAGCCGTGCCAGGGGCCCGTCGGTGAAGAAGGCATCGCAGTAGCCCACGGCGGGGGCGGCGTGGGTAAAGTCGTAGATGTCATTTCCCGAGAGCTTCTGTCCACGGTTCCAGCGGACCGCGGCATAGCACTTGGCCTTGATGTAGGGGGTCGGCAGTCGAAGGCCGACCTGCAACGGCGCCGCGGTGATGGCGTTGGCCACGATGCTGAAGCCATGCTGCGCATGCCGCTCCCACTCATCGGGCGTTGGTGCCGCCGTCGAGCCCGAGAAATGCTGATACTGCCGATGCCGCACGTCCGCAATGGTTTCGCGCATCAGATCAACGACGCCCACCATCTCGTCGATCACGGCCTTCTGGAAGGTCCGCAGTTCATGCTCGTGCTCGCGGTTGAGCGCGTTGAGCCGGTCGGCCACGTCTGCCAGGTCATCGACCGGGTCCTCAAGATTCTTGAGGGAGTCCAGCAGCTGTTCGAATGGGATCGTCCAGCCACGGTCGATGAATGCCTTCTGGATAACGCGCTCGGTTTCGGGCGGGAAGGGCGTCTGCTGCGGATAACGCGCCCCCAGCACGAACATCGGACAAGTCCAGGCCAGTTCCTTGAGGGGATGCACCAGAATATCCGGCGTGCCCAAGTGCAGGAAGTGGGCCAGTTCGGTCCGGCAACGCAGTTCCTCGTCCGTGAGCGCCACGCCCTGGCCGAGACGATCGATTAGGCGTGCCGTCGCTTGCCGCGTGCCGAGGTCTTTTTGCTTGAGCACTTCCAGGGCAATGGCATCGCTCAGCGGAAATACCGCGAGGTGCCGGTCGGCCAGGGCGGTGAAGCGCTCCAGCAACTGGGTGTGCACGGGATGGCGCGGCCGCCCCCGTTCGGCGTCCCGCAGATGGAGCCAGAAGCGAACGTCGAGGTAGATCTTGCGCGTGTTCGCCAGTGCCTGGCCCAGGGCCTTCGATCGGCGTTGCAGGTGCAGTTCGGCCGACACCTCCGGATGGGCTCGGTGGAAGCTGAACATATCGGCGTTGGACGGCGACGAGGCGGTCATTCCGGGGTCGCCGTCCCTGGCCGGGGTCTTTGGCCGAGCAGATTGCCGACCGCGTTGGTCGCCAGCTCACCGCTGCGGTAGTAACCCATCACCGTTTGGACCGTCCGGTGCTCGGTCATGGCCATGACATCACCGATCGGGATGTCGTTGCGGCCGGCCTCGGAGACGAAGCCGGACCTCATGCTGTGGCCCGCCCAGTCGCCCTCCAGACCCGCGAGCGTCGCGCGCTTGCGCACGATGTTGGCGACGGACTCTGCGGTCAGGGCAGGGCCCACCCGTGTCTTCCACAGGCGCCGGAAGATGGCCCCCTCGGTTACGGCGCTGGCCTCGAGCCATGCCCTCAGGGCCTCGGCCGCCGGGCCACGGATCGGCTTGTCCGGCTGGGCTTGCGAGCCGTCCTGGTTGGTCTTGGAGCGATGCAGGCGATAGCTGTAGTTGCCGCCATCGGCCTTGGCCAGGCGCTCGACGATGGCGTCGGCCACCTCGGAGCGCCGGCGGCCGCCGCTGGCCCAGGCGAAGAGCAGCAATGCGCGATCCCGGATGCCTTCGAGCGAGTCGTCGCAGGTGGCCAGCATGGCCTCCAGCGGTTCCCGGGTCGCGGCGGTCTTCTTCGTGACGATTTCACCCCGCTTGGAGGCCGCGCGTTTGGCGCTCGACAGCACCTGGCGGACCTGCGGGTCTTCGCAGGGGTTGGGCTGCCGGCGCAGTTGGTGCAGCTTCGACAGCACCGCCAGCCGGTGGACCACGGTGTTCATCTTCAGCGGTCCGGCCTGGCGCTTGAAGTCGCTCCGGACCAGCAACTCGTCGATCGCCGGCGGCAGTTCGCAGACCGGCTGATCGATCGGGCCGCGGGCCAAGTGATCGACCAGGAACTGCAGCACGGTCGGCACGGCGACGGGCAGGGCCAGTGCTTGGCCGTAGCGGGCTTGTGCCCAGGCACACCAGTAACGCAGCGCGCTGCGGTAGCTGCGAACGGTATTCTCGGCCTGGCCCGCAACCAGGATTTCCTCGGCGGCGCGGCGCGCGGCATCGCCGAGTTCCGACGGGGAGATCAGCGCAGCGGGCTCGATGACCGTCGCTGGGGCATTTTTGAGCCTACGTTTACGGGGTGACGGGTTTGCAGCCATGGTGATGTAAAATATACATACTATGTAGTAAATTTAACGAATGACATGCCGTATTCGTGATAAACATCTCTTATCACGAGTACAAAAGCAAGGGTAGGGGTTTGAGAATCGGGAGACCCCAAATGGGAATTTTGACCACAACATCGGCGCCAGCCGCCGGCCAGGACCGTCCGTGCGCGGTGTAACGATCGACGACATCACCCGCGCCGCGGACCAGCTCCTCGCCGACGGCGAACGGCCCACGATTGACGGCATCCGGCGCCTCCTCGGCACCGGCTCGCCCGCGACAGTGAACGCGCTGCTGAAGCAGTATTTCCAGTCGCTGCAGGCGCGCTTGAACCTGCCGGCGCCGATCGCGACGGCGGCCGCCGAGCTCTACGAGCAGGTGCAGGCCACCGCCCGCGAGGAGCTCGAGAAGGAGCGAGCGGCAGCCGAGGGCGAGCTGGCTGCGGGCCGTGAGGCCCTGGCCCAGGAGCGTCGGGACTTCGAAGTCGAGCGCACGGCGTTCCATCAGCGGGTGGCCGACCTGAACGCCGATCTCGAACGTCACCGGGAGCAGCTCAAAGCCACCTCAGCCAAGCTCGCCAGCACCGAGAAAGAACTGGGGAGCCAGACGACCCGCGCGACCACCGCCGAGGCCCAGGCCCGCGCCTCCGAGGCCGAGCGCGAACGCGCCGCCCAGAAGCATGCTGGCGAACTGCAGCGACTACGCGACCAGGCTGAGGGCAACGAGCGTCATCTGCTGGGTCGCATCGACGAACAAAAGGCCCAGTTGCAACGCCTGGTGCAGGACCGGGAGCGTGAAACGGCGGCCGCTGCCAAGCATGCGGCAACTCTTGAAACTTCGGTTTCGGAGGCCGCCAAGCTGAATGCCTCGCTCCGGGCCGAGCTGACGACCACCCAGCGCGACCTCGCCAAGCGCCAGGACGCTGTGGTAGCCGCCGAGAACGCCCTGCAGCGGGCCCAGGAGCAGGCCACCAAGGATCAGGCGCTGCGCCACGCTGAGCTGGATCGGGCGCGCGCCGAGATCGAGCAGTTGACGGCCGCGCTTGAGCAACACAAGCGGGATCGCGATGAAGCCCTCCGGGAAGCAGCGAAGCTCGATGGGAAGCTTTCGGCGCTGCAGGGCCAGTTGGAAGAAGCCAGAGCAGAAATCCGGCGGCTGCAGAAGGCCAAATCCAGTGAGCCGGGCAGCGCTTGATTCTCAACGAGTGGTACGCTGGTCACTCCCAATGTTCGGCGCGCAAACATCAACGAAGTACGGCCAGTGAGAGTTCTGGATTCCCTGAAGGCTCAAGCCAAGCAGCTCAAGCAACAAACCTTGACGGTGTACTTCGCCGCGCGTGATCCCCGCACGCCATTTCATGTCCGTCTAGTGGCTCTGGTTGTGGCGGCATATGCCCTCAGCCCGATCGACCTCATCCCGGATTTCATTCCCGTCCTAGGCTACCTTGATGACCTAGTGTTGATCCCTCTGGGTCTGGCCCTGGTCGTCCGGCTCACTCCCCCAGAAATCCTAGAGTCGGCCCGGGTGCAAGCACGGCAAGCCGCGAGCAGGCCCGTCAGTTATACCGCCGCAACGTGTTTTGTAGCGTTGTGGCTGTTCCTTGCCTGGGTGGCGGCCGATTGGGTGGTCAGTGCTTTTTCCAACGCTTGAACTTCAGTGTGTTGCCTTTGCCGGCCCCTGCGTGAGACACAGGATACCGAGGCAGGAGCGATGCTAGGCCAAGGCCGACTGCGCGGTTCTTGAGACACAAAAGTGGGGTCAAAAGTACAGTATTTGATTGGTCCGGACCCCCAACTTACGATAAGAGCTATTATCATAAGTGTAACAGCGTTTATTGAAAAACATTTTAAAATCAATGCACTATATGCATTGTTCGCCGGTGATTTTGAGGCAAATTGGCAAGAAATCAGTGTTGGCCCGAATTCCGAGGTACGGGTTACATTAAACCGTGGACTAGTTCGGGGCACTGTCCCAAAGCCTGAAGCGTCTGCCGAGTCGGTCAAATATCGGATGTGGCATTGACCGCTGTACGGGCAATAGACTTTTCGACCAGCGATCAAAATTTTGCGGCATAGCCTGCTTTGCCTTGCATCAACAGCCCCAAACCGGATGCCGGACTGCGGATCGTGCCTTTAACCTTCTAGTCCTTGAACTGCTCCTACCGGGTTTCATGCCCTATGATTGTCGCCAGACAATCAGAAGACAAATTCACGTGCCAAAGGGTGGACGTAGAACCGGGGCGGGGCGACCACTAGGCTCGGGGCGATTTGGAGAACCTGCGCGGAGCGTCCGGGTTCCTTTGAGCCTTCTTGGAGAGGTGTCCGAATTGCTGGCGGCCCATAATCGGTCCCGGGCTGATACTGCGGCAAGCAGGATAGCGGCCGTCGATCCAACGCCAGAGCAACTCGTGCTTCCACGACCCGGCCGGGCTTTGGTCCGTGGTCCAATCGGGGCCCTTGAGCTGCTCGCGCAGCTCCATGCCGCCGGCGTGAAGGCACGTGCTGTCGTTCTGGATCCGATGTACAGGAACAAGAATGTGCCAGGACGGGCTGCCTACCTTGCCGAAACGATCCCGCTGATTACTGCGGCGAGTCAGGTCGCCCCTCACATCTTTATCTGGGGATTTCCAGAGTCAGTAGCGAGGCTTGTAGACCATTGGCCTTCGCACTTGAAGCTGGAGGGGTGGCTGACCTGGTTCTTCAAAAATGCTCCGTCACGGTCCAAATCGTGGCGGCCCTCCCAGCAGACCTGTCTGCACCTGCGAAGACGCGACGGAAAGCTGTATCCCGAACACTTCTACTCGGAGAAGCACCGGGCGCTTGCGGCGGCGAATCGCCTCGAATTCAAGATGACCCCCTACAGCGTTTTCCAGGAGGCGCTTCTCTCGGGATTCATCAAACGTTCGGAGCAGACAGGATTTCGGTATCAGAAGCCGGAATCGGTGATTGAACCTTTGCTACGCATGACGACCAAGCCCGGGGATTTGGTGATCGATCCGACGGCGGGCAGCGGCACCACCGGTGCTGCGGCCGTGCGGCTCGGTTGTGCGGCGCTGCTCTCGGATCGCTCGGCGGCGGCGATAAAGCTCTGCCGTGAGCGCCTTGCTGCGCACCTAGACTCCCCATAAATGACCAGTGTGCACAGCCCTCACGAAGGAACGCCTTTCCTTGGACGGCCCCGACGAGCGGGCCGGACCCGGTGCATTTCAAGCCATTCGATCAAGTCGCGCCTGAGCCATACTGGTCGTTTCATCCCCGGAACTTGCACGCTCGGAGGCGTCGGCATTCCGGCTGACCGCCGGTTCCAGAGGGTCTTCAACGTCCAGCCGCAGGTCCGCGCAACCACTTCTGCATCGACCACATCAACGTCATTCGTCATGGCTTGACTCGGTTATCTTACCGAGTCGCGGTATCCGGGTTTCCGGAAAGCACAAGCGGGGGAGCACGCCGTGGCCGGTTTGTTGGCCGGATTGAAGCCATTTTTTGCTACAATGAACAGGTACTAGCGGGTTCTCCCGGGAACAATCGGGAGAGAAAACCTTAAAGTTATCGAAGGCTTGGCGGCATCCGTAAGATTTTGCAGGGCGAAGGCAACCGACTGCAAATCCGCGTACGCCGGTTCAATTCCGACCCTGGCCTCCATTTACCGCACATTTCCCGCAGCCCGTGTGGCGGAATCGGTAGACGCACGAGACTTAAAATCTTGCGCCGCAAGGCGTGCCGGTTCGAGTCCGGCCATGGGCACCAGCGGACCCTCAGTCAGTTCCAGCCAAGCAAGCCTCGGAGCGATCCGGGGCTTTTTCGTTTCCGGATCGCCGGGCCGGGTTCGCGGGCGGCTCAACAGCAGGCTCCAACAAGAAAAGCCCCGGATCGCTCCGGGGCCTTGTCGTTTACAGCGGACGGCCTTGCCTCAGCGATCGCGGAACTGCGCTTCCACGCGCTCATCCTGGCCCTTGACGTCCACGCAGACGGTGGCCGTCGGGCGTGCCAGCAGGCGCGGGATGCCGATGGGATCGCCGGTCTTCTCGCAGTAGCCGTACTCGCGGTTCTCCAGGCGGCGCAGGGCATCGTCGATCTTGCGGAGCAGCAGCGACTCGCGCTCGCGCAGGCGCAGATCGAGCCAATGCTCTTCCTCGGCGGTGGCGCGGTCGGCGGGGTCGGCGAAGACTTCGCGCTGGTGCAGGCGTTCCTTCACGTCCACCTCGCGTTCCAGTACCTCCGCGCGCATCTGCAGCAGGCGGTGGCGGAAGAACTCCAGCTGGGTGTCGTTCATGTAGTCGTCGTCCGACATCGCACGCAACTGATCTTCGGTCGGCAGCCCATCGAAGCTGATCGGCGTCACCGGCTTGCGCGCTGCCGGCTTCTTCGGTGCAGGCGCCGGCGCGGCCGCCTTTTTGGCCGGGGCGGAAGCGGGGGCGGCCTTGCTGCTCTTGTCGGTGCTGGCGGGTTTCATCGAGGACGTAGGAGTGGGGGACTTGGCCACAGCGGGCTTGGCCGCGGTAGCAGCGGGTTTGGTGGGGGCCTTGGCAGGCGCCGCCGGCTTCGCCGGGGCGGCCTTGGCGGCGGGCTTGGCCGCCGGTTTGGCGGCGGCGGGCTTGGCCGGGGCCTTGGCCGCCGGTGCGGGCTTCTTGCTGGTCAGGGCGCCCTTGAGCTTGCTGAGCAGTCCCGGAGCACTCTTGGAGCCGCCGGACTTCGAGGCTGCTGCCTTCGCAGGAGCCGGTTTTGCCGGGCTTTTCGTCGTTTTGGCTTTCATTTGAACCAATCTAATGCCATCTGCCTTGGCGATGCAAAGTCGAACAAAGTCGGGGTTTATACACCCCTGGGGGGGTAGGGTCAATTGGTTCCGAATTCTCCTTCAGCGGGGCATGTGCCATGTCCGCCCGGCCCCTGAGGCCCTATCGGACCGCAGCTGGCATCAACCAGTTCAGCAACAGGTGTGCCGGCAGGTAGAGCAGCAGCGGGAACCCCAGCAGGACCAGCGCCAGCCAAGCTTGCCGCGGCATCCAGGACTGCGGCTTGTCGCTGTCGAACCCGTAGACGTAGTTGATGTTCACCGGTGCCAGGCCGCGGTGGGGTGACGGCGGCGGCATGAGGAAGTAGCAGACCAGGACCAGAAGGCTGGCCAACACGGTCCAGATGGGCAGGGCGCGCGGGTCGTAGCCGGTATGCAGCAGGAGATAGAGCAGCAGCACGGGCAGCCAGCCATGGAACAGCGACAGTCCCCGCAGGAAGCGCGAGCGCCGGGTCTCGAACATGTAGTCCGTCATGCCGCTGATCCGGCGCCCGAAGAGATGCCCCAGGAAGGACAGTAGCCAGAAGAGCTGCGCGATCAGGATGCCCACGGTCGCCACCGACAGCAGCAGCGCATCCTCCGTCCAGATGCCGGCGAGCGTCAGCAGCAGGGCGACATCGCAGAAGTACAGGAGGTTGGTCGGGCCGTACTGGCGAAGGTACACGGGCAGCAGCACCGCCATGAAGGCGCTGTAGGCGAGCTTCACGGCCAGCGGGATGGGTGCCTGCGCCAGGGATTCGATCATCGTTTCTCGTCCGGCTGGGGGCGGCCAGCCATTCGATAGTGCCAGACCGCATGCTTGAATGGGCAGGATTTGCCGGGGGTGGCGCCACGCTGCATCACCTCGGAACGCTGGCCTTTGCTTCTTCGTTTCCCGGAAACACGCCATGCTCCTCCGAGGTCGTTCCGTCCTGCTCGCCTTCGTGCCTCTCTGAGGAGGAGGCGGGCAAGACCTTGGTGGATGTTGACGGCACGCGCAGCTGCGCTGGCCTGGTTGGTCCGGAGTTCCGGTAGATCGACGCAAGCACGCTTGCCGGCCATGTCGCTGCTGGCATGCAAGGCTTGAAATGCGGGAGGCGAAACCAGCGGATGCTTCAGGTACGGCGCGCGGTTTCTTCAAGCCGGACGGAAGGGCCGCGCCGATCTTGGGCTCTCAACGGACAAGCATTGAGCTCGCGGGCTGAAGGGGCTCGTCAGTGAGCACTATCTGTCCACATTCCGCGCAGTTGCTGGGCCTGGGTCGCGATTGCGCCCGGTCGGAGCAAAAAGATGCGGAGTAAAGTCATTTAAAAACAGCGGGTTGAAATTTTCCTGAAAAACCCCTGTTGCAGAGGGCCCGGATTCGCCTATTATTCGCGCCCCGCTGACGGCAACGACGCAAAACGACGAAGCCTCAAAGCACTGATCTTTAAGAACAAATTAGCAAGTAATTTGTGTGGGTGCTCCCGGTGCGTGGCAGAAGCCACAGCAACACAACCGAGAGTATCAACGTAAAGCCAAACGTAAGTTGAGCATAGCGAAGATAGCTCTTACGGCACTGAAGACCCTTTTGGGGTTGAGGTGCCATCCAGTTATACATATTTAATTGGAGAGT
>NZ_PSNW01000011.1 GCF_002930645.1 Solimonas fluminis
GCTGCGCGCTGGACAAGAACTTCATCCTGCGCGGCGTGAAGTTCGAGTTCGACTCCGACCGCCTGACCGAGCCGGCCAAGCTGATCCTCAACGAAGTGGGCGAAACCCTGAAGGCCTACCCGACGATCAAGGTCGACCTGGAAGGCCACACCGACTCCGTGGGCTCGGACAACTACAACCTGGGCCTGTCGGAGCGCCGTGCCAACGCGGTGAAGACCTACCTGGGCGGCCGCGGCATCCCGGCCAACCGGATGAACCCGGTGGGCTACGGCGAGACCCGCCCGATCGACAGCAACGACACCGAGGCCGGCCGCGAGGAGAACCGCCGCGTGGAGCTCAAGGTGCTCGAGTAAAGCAAATCTCCGCGTGGAGGGGCCCCGGCGCCAGAGCGCCGGGGATCCTGGCGAAGAGATCTGCGGTTTGATGGACCGAACCCCGCCCTGCCCGGCGGGGTTTTTTCTTTGTCCGCCCCCACGCCTTGCGCGGGGATCCCCAGCGTCGTGAGTTGGCGGTGGGAACCCCCAGAGGGTCGCCAGGAATGGCGACCCTCTTTTCTTTGCCTGCGGTGGATCGCCCCGTTGGAGCAATCCGGCGGGGGTTTTTCCTTGCCCACCCGGTCAGTTCGCGCCTACCCGTTCAGGCAATCCATGACGCACCTCTGGCCGACCCCGGACAGCAGGCGGAATGCAACCCCGCAAACTCGGACCAAAGGAGGAGGCATGGCACGCTCACTGCTTGATAATCTTGGACTTTCTCCTTGACGGACGCCTGCGGGGTCTGTCATAAGCGTTGGTATAAGTAAATAGTCGAAACTTCAGCTTGGGGATCCCTCTCATGAGAGACAGCGTTCGCTTCTTCCAACCTCGCGCCGTGCTGCTGCTGGCAGCCCTGGTGCTCACGGCCTGCGGAGGCGGCGGCGGTGCCCGCAGCCCCGATCTGCCCTTCCCCGAACTGTTGAGCTTCAGCGTCTCCTGCGCGCCGACGCCCGACCCGCTGGAAGTCAACCAGACCTCGACCTGCGCCCCGGTCGCCGGTAGCTGCCAATACCGGGAAGTGCTGGCCTCCGGCAACACGCGCGTCGTCAACCGCGACTGCCCGGCCGTGAGCTGGTCCAGCTCCGCGCCTTCGGTCGCCACCATCAGCGACACCGGCGTGATCACCGGCGTTGCCGCCGGCACCGCGACCGTCACCGGATCGATCGATGGCGTCGCGCAGACCGTGCCGGTGCGCATCATCGAGGCCACCCTGGTCGATGCCCAGATTTCCTGCGCCCCCAACAGCATCAACCAGGGCGCCACTTCGCAGTGTTCGGTGATCGGCCAGTGCGACTACGAGCTCAATGGCCAGCCGGTTGAGCGCCCCTGCCCGGCCGCCGCCTGGTCCACCAACCTCGGCACGATCAACGCTTCCACCGGCGCCTACACCGGCACCGCCGTGGGCACGGCGACCATCACCGCGCAGATCGGCCGCCTCACGCGTACCACGCAGATCGCCGTGCGGGAAACCTGCCTGCAGAGCATCGTCGTCTCCACCGTACCGGCCGGCACCACCAGTGTCATCGCCGGCAACAACGTGGTCTACGCGGCCACGGCCCTCTACCGCAACGGCACTTCGGGTCCGGTCACCTCGACCACGACCTTCAGCAGCAACAAGCCGAACGTCGGCAGCTTCCCGGCAGGCGTCGGCCAGTCCACGCTGAGCACCAACCCGGCGCTGGCGGCCCAGGATGTCGTGACCGTCACCGGCACCTACAGCGGCACCACGGAAATCTGCCCGGGCGGCAGCACCACGGACAACGAGTTGCTGACGGTGATCCCGGCGCAGCTGATCGCGCTCTGCCTGGAGCCGGCGGACACCAACGGCGCCTTCGACACCTGCCGTAACGACACCGGCGCCTGCGTCACCGCGCCGGTGCAGCTCTCCATCGACAGCAAGCGCCAGCTGCGCCTGCGCGCCCGCTACGAGGCCGGAGCGGTCGACCGGGAGTGCAACGTCACCAATGCCGCCGACAGCAGCTTCACGTCCGACGCTCCGGCGATCGCTTCCGTCACCAATGACGTGACCACCGGCCGCGGCGAGCTGACCGCCAACGGCGAAGGCAGCACGACCATCAAGGGCTCGGCGGTCATTGCCGGCGTCCGGCAGAACGCCAACGACCTGACCGTCAACGTGACCCTCAACGAGGTCCTGGGCGGCAACAGCGTCACCGTGTCGGCCAAGAGCCTTTCGATCCCGGGCGAGCCGAGCAAGTTCGCCTGCGTCGGCGCCACCGACCTGGTCGGCGGCCTCACCGACAGCTCGCGCCTCCAGGGCGTCCAGCGCCTCTACGCCGGCGCCCGCTTCTGCACCCCGAGCCAGCGCGTCGACGGCGAGTGCCAGACCTTCATCGACGGCGACACCTATCGCGACGTCACCAACGATGACGGCTTCCTCGCACCGAACGAGCCCGGCAACCGCATCAACTGGGAACAGTCGCCCGGCTACTGGAACGGCGAGGCCTGCGTGGCGACGCTGCCGGCTTCTCTGCCCATCGGCGGCGGCGCCCCCGCCATCGTCGGCGACAACCTGACCCCGGCGGCCGACTATGCCGCGGGCAACCGCGCAGCGGGCCAGAACGGTGTCGTGGTCGGCACCGGCAACCTGCGCCTGGGCTTCGCCTGCGTCACCGCCGAGTACACCAACCCGCGCTCCGCGACCAACAAGGACCTCGACGGCATGACCGTGCTGGTGCTGCCGGTCACCAACGACGTGCTGCTGGGTTCGTCCAACGACCAGGACGCCACGCAGCTCTGCGCGGCCCTGGAGTCGGTCTTCATGCTCGGCGGCTCGCCCAACGGCGGCAGCGGTGTCGTGACCCAGGTCCTGAGCGCCGTGACGGAGATCGTCAATCCGATCCTGCAGGCGCTGGCCTCGGGCGACGAGCCGGGCAATACCGGCCCGATCCCGGTGGACGACATCGTCGAGGGGCTGCTGGGCGCTCTCGCCGATCCGCTGACCCAGACGCTGTTCGCGACGCCGCTGGGAGACCTGGTCGCGCTGCTCGACAACACCGTCTATGCACCGTTGCTTTGCGGCGTCGATACGCTGCTGACGGCCATCCTCAATGCGGATCCGGCAGCGATCGGCGGCGCACAGCTCTGCGTGCCGGAAGAGCCGACGTTCCCCTTTCCGTTTGCGGCGCCTTAATCGATAAGCTCAGGGAAGAACAACAATGAACTTCAAGCACCTGATGTGTGCAACCGCGCTGGGACTGATGCCGGTCCTGGCCATGGCCCAGACGGCCGCGCCGGCTGCCGCCGCGTCGGCACCGCCGCCGGCCCCGGTCGCCGCCGCTCCTGCCCTGGTCGAGGTACAGGACAACCGCTGGTCGCTCTGGCCCTATGCCGGCGCCGTGATGTCCGACAAGTCGGATCTCGATACCGGCCTGACGGCAGGCCTGCTGGCCACCCGACCGCTGACGAACCGCCTCGTGCTGGAACTCGGCGGCGACTACAGCAACCTGGAGACCACCAACGCCGGAGACTACGAACGCATCAGCGGTCGTGTCGGCCTGGAGGCCTTCCTCGGCAAGCCCTTCCACCCGTCGTCCTGGGATTTCCAGCCCTACGTCGCGGCAGGCGCACACTTTTCCACGGTGGATTTCCTCGGTGAAAGCACCGGCGCCTGGGGCCCCTACGGCAGCGTCGGCTTCCTGCAGCGGCTCGGCGACCTGACGATGCTCAAGCTCGAAGCCCGCTACCAGCAGGACGAGGTCCAGGAGCAGGGCAACCTGCCGGAAGAGAGCTACTACACCTGGCAGGCCTTCGCCGGCCTGCGCATTGCCCTGGGCAAGAAGCCGGGCGATGAAGACGGCGACGGCGTGCCCGACCACCTCGACAAGTGCCCGGGCACTCCCAAGGGCGTGGCGGTGTACTCCGACGGCTGCCCGACCGACCTGGACGGCGACGGCGTACCCGACTACCTCGACAAGTGCCCGGGAACCCCGAAGGGCACGGTCGTGGGCCCGGACGGCTGCCCGGCGGACTCCGACGGCGACGGCGTGCCCAACGAACTCGACAAGTGCCCCAACACGCCGCGAGGCGTGCAGGTGGGCCCGGACGGCTGTCCGATCGACAGCGACGGCGACGGCATCCCCGACGCCTACGACAAGTGCCCCAATACCCCCAAGGGCACCGTCGTCGGTCCGGATGGCTGCCCGGCGGCGGATGCCGACGGCGATGGCATCCCCGACTTCATGGACAAGTGCCCGGAGACGCCGAAGGGCGTGGCCGTGGGTCCGGACGGCTGCCCGCTGGACAGCGACGGCGACGGCATCCCGGACTACCTCGATGAATGCCCGCGCACACCGCCAGGCGCCAAGGTCCTGCCCAACGGCTGCGCCCTGACCGGCGACTGCCGTACGCCGCGCCCGGGCGAGGCCGTGGACGCCAACGGCTGCGCGCTGGACAAGAACTTCATCCTGCGCGGCGTGAAATTCGAGTTCGACTCCGACCGCCTGACCGAGCCAGCCAAGCTGATCCTCAACGAAGTGGGCGAGACCCTGAAGGCCTACCCGACGATCAAGGTCGATCTCGAGGGCCACACCGACGCGATCGGCTCCGACGCCTACAACCTGGGCCTGTCGGAGCGCCGCGCCAATGCCGTGAAGACCTACCTGATGGGCCGCGGCATCCCGACCGGCCGCATGAACCCGGTGGGCTACGGCGAGACCCGCCCGATCGACTCCAACGACACCGAAGAGGGTCGCGAGAACAACCGCCGCGTGGAACTGAAGGTGTTGGAGTAAAGCAGCGAGCCGCGTGGAGGGCCCCTGGCGCCAGAGCGCCAGGGATCCTAGCGCAGCGAGTCTGCGGTTCAGATGACCGAACCCCGCCCTAACCCGGCGGGGTTTTCTTTGCGCGGCGCCCAAGCCTTGCGTGGGGATCCTTAGCGTCGTGAGTTGGCGGTTGAAACCCCGAGAGGGTCGCTAGGAATGGCGACCTTTTTTTTGCCCGCGAGGATCGGGGACGCC
This sequence comes from Solimonas fluminis, assembly GCF_002930645.1. Classification (GTDB taxonomy): domain Bacteria; phylum Pseudomonadota; class Gammaproteobacteria; order Nevskiales; family Nevskiaceae; genus Solimonas_A; species Solimonas_A fluminis. The sequence continues at coordinate 5,012 of NZ_PSNW01000011.1, forward strand.
ATCCATGGCGTGACTGCTGTTTACCCACCTACCCTCGGGGCGGCCCTCCATGGCCGCCCGTGATCCACCGCAGGCGATGCCATTCAGGCATCGCCTGCGGTGGATCAACCCGCGCTAACCCGGAAGGTTTTCCATGGGCTTGAGGGAGGCCAAGCGGACTGCCGGCCCATTCGTGCTGATCGTGTCAAAGCATGAACGGATTCCCTACACGGCCAGCGGCGGCCCATCCTTCGACAGGCTCGGGGCAAGCGGCTTTCGGCTGCGCTGATCCCCGCCCGACAAAAAAGCCCGCAGCGCGGGCTTTCCTGTTCGCGCGAGGCGGATGCTCAGGGTTTTACCACCACGAGCACCTGCCGGTTCTTGACCTGCTGCCCCGCGCTGACGCTGACCGACTCCACCACCCCCGATACCGGCAACTGCAGCTGGAACTCCATCTTCATCGCTTCCAGCACCGCCAGTGTCTGTCCCTTCTCCACGCGGTCACCGGGCTGGACGTGCACCGCGACAACCTTGCCGTCGGAATGCGCCAGCAGGCGGCCGTCGGAGCCCGCCGCAGCGGCCTGCACGGGGGCCAGCGACGCATCGCTGTAGCGCCAGCAGGCCGATTCGGCGTCGACCCAGATGCTGTCGCCATCGCGTGCCAGGCGCGCCTTGCCCTGCACCGCTTCGCAGACGTAGGAGAACTCCTGCTCCCCGCTGCGGCTGACGTCGATGCGCAGCTTCTCTTCTCCCAGCCCGATGCTGAACACGCGACCTTCCTGTGCCCGGACGTCCAGCGTGTACTCCTGCTCGCGCCACTTCAGCTTGTAGCAGGCCGGCGACTCGTGCGAGCTGTGCCAGCCGATGAACTCCGGCGCCAGGCCATGCTCCTGCGCCAGGCGCCGGGCGTCGTCCAGGTACAAGGCCACGGCCGCCAGGGCGACCTGCCGTGACGTGGGCTTGCGCGCGGCGACCGTCTCTGCCGGGAAGTATTTGCCGATGAAGGACGTGCTGAAGTCGCCCGAGGCAAAGGCCTCGTGGCCGACGATGTCGAGCAGGTAGTCGCGGTTGCTGACGACGCCCAGTAGCGTGGTGTCGCGCAGCGCCTTCAGCAGCCGCTGGCGAGCGGTCTCGCGGTCATCGCCCCAGGCGATGATCTTGGCCTGCATGGAGTCGTAGAACGGGCTGATCAACTGCCCCTCCTGCAGGTAACTGTCGACGCGGACGCCCACGCCTTGCGGAGCACGCCAGCGCAGCACCTTGCCGGTCTGCGGCAGGTAGTTCTGCTGAGGATCCTCGGCGCAGAGGCGCACCTCGATGGCCCAGCCCCTGCTGCGCCGCAGGATCTCGTCCTGCGACAGCGGCAGCCTCTCGCCCTGCGCCACGCGCAGCTGCCACTCCACCAGGTCGAGCCCGAAGACCAGCTCGGTCACCGGGTGCTCGACCTGCAGGCGGGTGTTCATCTCCAGGAAGTAGAACCGGCCATCGCGCGCCAGCATGAACTCCACGGTGCCGGCACCGACGTAGTCGACGGCCTTGGCCGCCGCAACCGCGGCTTCGCCCATGCGCTGGCGCAGGGCCTCGTCCACGGCCGGCGACAGGGCTTCTTCCACCACCTTCTGGTTGCGGCGCTGCACCGAGCAGTCGCGCTCGCCGAGGTACACCACGTTGCCGTGACGGTCGCCGAAGACCTGGATCTCGACATGGCGCGCATCGACCACGGCCTTCTCGATCAGCAGCTGGCCGCTGCCGAAGGCATTGGCGGCCTCGGAGCGGGCCGACTGGATGCTGGGCAGCAGCGCGGACTCCTCGTGCACCAGGCGCATGCCGCGCCCGCCGCCGCCCGCCGCCGCCTTCACCATCACCGGCAGGCCGACCTTTCTTGCCTCCGCCACCAGGGTCTCGTCCGACTGGTCCTCCCCCTGGTAGCCCGGCACGCAGGGGACGCCGGCGGCGATCATGCTGATCTTGGAGGCGGACTTGTTGCCCATGGCCTCGATCGAGTGCGGATCCGGCCCGATGAACACGAGGCCGGCATCCTGCACCGCCTGGGCGAAATCCCCGCGCTCGGACAGGAAGCCGTAGCCCGGGTGCACCGCTTCGGCGCCACTCTGCCTCGCCGCCGCGATCAGCTTGTCGATGGCGAGGTAGGACTCCTTCACCGGCGCAGGGCCGATGTGCACGGCCTCGTCGGCCTCCAGGACATGCATCGCGTCGCGATCGGCGTCGCTGTAGACGGCGACGGTGCGGTAGCCGAGCTGCTTCGCGCCGCGGATCACGCGGACGGCGATTTCGCCACGGTTGGCGACGAGTATCTTGGTGAATCGGGCCATGGGTTCTGCCTCTTCTCTTTTTCTAGTTCTGCGCCCACTTGGGCGCACGCTTCTGCATGAAGGCCGCGATGCCTTCCGGCGCCTCCGGTCCGCGAACGCAGGATGCGAACTTCCGCGCCGCATCATCCAGCACAGCGTCCATGTCGAGCTTGCCGACGTTGAGCAGGATCTGCTTGGTGAGGGCATTGGCCTGCGGCGCGCAGTTCACCACCTGCGACAACGCGTCCTTGAGCTTGGCCTGCAGTTCCTCCTCGTCGGAGAAGCTTTCATGTACCAGCCCCAGCCGCAGGGCCTCGGCACCGCGGAACTGGGCGCCGGTCAGGCAAAGGCGGCGCGCCTGCGTCAGGCCGATGCGCTCCACCACGAAGGGCGCGATCTGCGCCGGCGGCAGGCCGCGCGTGGTCTCGGGCATGCCGAACTTGGCCTCGGCGTGGGCAAAGGCGATGTCGGAGACGCAGGCCAAGCCGAAGCCGCCGCCCAGCACCGCCCCCTCGCAGACCGCGATCACCACCTGAGGCGCCGCGCTGACCTGGCGCAGCATCACGCCGAAGGAGCGGTTCATGGCGACAATGGGATCGGCCTCGCCCGGCGCCGGCGGCTTCATGCCACCCGCCATCATGCCCTTGAGGTCCGCGCCGGCGCAGAAGTGGCCGCCGGCGCCACGCAGCACCACGGCGCGCACCGCGGACTCGCGAATGGATTCGAATACGCTGGCTATCTCGGCCAGCAGCTCCGGCGTCATCGCGTTGCGCGACTCCGGGCGATTGAAGGTGACATGCAGCACGCCGCTGTCGAGGTTCAGCAGCAGGTTTTTGCACTCGGGTAGGTTCATTCCTTTCTCCTTCTTTTCGTCATACCGGCGAAAGCCGATCTCCAGCCCTGCAGGCACGGCCAATCCTTGAAGGACTGGATGCCGGCTTTCGCCGGCACGACGGGGACTGGCGTGCTTCATCCACTCAGAACCGCGCCACGCCGAAGGTATTCGGGAAGGTCGTGCGCGCCTTGCTCTCGCGGCAGACCGAGAGGCACAGGCCCAGCACCTTGCGGGTGTCGCGCGGGTCGATCAGGCCGTCATCGAACAACCGTGCGGTGGCGGCGAAGGCGTGGGATTCCTTCTCGAACTGGCTGATGATGTTCTGGCGGAACATGGCCAGCATCTTCTCGTCGTTCTCCGACACCTGCTTGCCCTCCTTCTGCCACTTCTCGCGCGTGACGATCTCCATGACTCCGGCGGCCTGCTCTCCGCCCATGACGGCGGTGCGCGAGTTGGGCCAGGCAAAGATGAAGTGCGGCCCGAAACCGCGGCCGCACATGCCGTAGTTGCCGGCGCCGAAGCTGCCGCCCATGACGATGGTGATCTGCGGCACCGTGGCGTTGGCCACGGCCTGGATCATCTTGGAGCCGTGCTTGACGATGCCGCCCTGCTCGGCTTCCGTGCCCACCATGTAGCCGGTGGTGTTCATCAGGTACACGATCGGCGTGTTGGCCTGGCAGCAGAGCTGGATGAACTGGCCGGCCTTGGTGGCCCCCTTGGGCGTGATGGGGCCGTTGTTGGAGATGATGCCGATCTGGTGTCCGTGAAGCGTCGCGCGGCCGCAGATGGTCTGCTGGTCGTACTCGTTCTTGAACTCCAGGAACTCCGAGCCGTCGACGATGCGCGCGATGACCTCTCGGCAGTCGAAGGGCTTGCGGTAGTCCGGCGAGACCACGCCGCACAGCTCCTCGACGTCATACAGCGGCGCGCGCACGGGCAGCAGCTCCAGCCGCGGGCGCGAGGCGTTCCAGTTGAGGTTCCTGACGATCTCGCGGGCGATGCGGATGCCGTCGGCATCGTTCTCGGCGATGAACTCGGAGGTGCCGGCCACCGCGCAGTGCATCTCCGCACCGCCCAGGCTTTCCTCGTCGGCGATCTCGCCGGTGGCGGCGCGCAGCAACGGCGGGCCGGCCAGGAATACCTTGGCGCGCTTGCGCACCATCACCACGTAGTCCGACATGCCCGGCAGGTAGGCGCCGCCGGCGGTGGAAGAACCGTGCACCAGCGTCACCTGCGGGATGCCGGCGGCCGACAGGCGCGCCTGGTTGGCAAAGGTGCGGCCGCCGGGAATGAAGATGTCCGCCTGGTACATCAGGTTGGCGCCGCCGGACTCGACCATGGAGACCGTCGGCAGTTTTTGCTGCAGGGCGATCTCCTGCATGCGCAGGCCCTTTTCCACCCCCCCCGGGGTCATGGTGCCGCCCTTGATCGCGGAGTTGGAGGCGGAGACCAGGCAGCGCGTGCCGGAGACGTAGCCGATGCCGATGATGGTGTTGCCGCCGGCCAGGGAGCCGTCCTTGTCGTCATGCCGCTTGTAGCCGGCCAGCGTCGCCAGTTCCAGCCAGGGCGAGCCGCGGTCCAGCATCAGGTGCACGCGCTCGCGCGGCAGCAGCTGCCCGCGCTTGCGGTAGCGCTCGCGCTTGGACTCCTCCTCCTTGCGTCCCTTCTCCTCGATGGCGCGCCATTCCTCGATCAGTTTCAGCAGGCCTTCGCGGTTGTGCTGGAACTGGCTGCCGCCGGTGTCGATTCGGGATTCGATAACAGGCATTTCCAATGTCTCTTGATATCGGGGATTTTGGCGAGTTTAACCCCGTATAAACAATGTTTTCATCAACAATTGGGATTTCCATTTGTTCCACTTCCTGGCTCCGGCGCGCACAAAAAAGCCGCCCGGAGGCGGCCCTGGAAATCCCGGAAAATCCTATTCCTTTACAGCCTTGGGCTTGAAGGCGCGATGGAAGCCGACATAGGGCTTGGCATTCCTGTGCGGCTGCAAGGCGAACACCTTCTTGTTGAGGCTGCCGCCGCCATCAATCTTGATGCAGTCACCGGTGACGTAGGCGGCCCCCTCGGACAGCAGCCAGACGATGGCGGAGCTGATCTCGGCCTCCTCGGCCATGCGCTGCATCGCCACCTCGCCACCCAGCTTGGGGATGATCTCGGCCTGGAAGACCGGGTCATACTGGTCCATGCCGCTGGAGGCGACGAACCCCGGCGCCACGGCGTTGACGCGAACACCGGAAGCCGCCCATTCCATCGCCGCCGTCTCGGTGAAGCTCAGCATGCCGGCGCGGGCAGCGCCGCTATGGCCCATGTTGGGCATGCCGCCCCACATGTCCGCCAGCATGTTGACGATGGCTCCGCCGTTCTTCTTCATCCACTGGTTATAGACCTCGCGCGCCACCAGGAAGCCGCCGGTGAGGTTGTTGGCCACCACGGCTTCCCAGCCCTTCTTGCTGATGCTGGCGAGGGGCGCCGGAAACTGGCCGCCGGCATTGTTGACCAGGCCGTGGATCGCACCCTGCTGCGCGAGGATCGTCTTAACGGCTTCCTTCACCGACTCCTCGTCGCGGATGTCGAAGGCCTGCGTCGATACCCGGCCGCCGTCCTCGATGATCTCTGCCGCGGTCTTCTCCAGCTTTTCCAGCTTGCGGCCGGTGATGACCACGTGCGCGCCCAGCGCGGCCAGCTCGTGCGCGACGCAGCGGCCGATGCCCGAGCCGCCGCCGGTAACGACGATGGTCTGGCCGGCGAACAGGTCGGAACGGAATACGGACTGGTAACCCATCTTTTCACCCTCCGGAAACGATCAAGGCCGGGAATTCCCGGCCTTGATCGGTACAGCCCTGATGTCTCTTACAGCTTGCCCTGCAGCTCCGGGACCACCGCGAACAGGTCGCCGACGAGGCCGATGTCGGCCACCTCGAAGATCGGGGCCTCCGGGTCCTTGTTGATGGCGACGATGGTGCGGGCGTCCTTGATGCCGGCAAGATGCTGGATCGCGCCGGAGATACCGATCGCGAAGTACAGCTCCGGGGCGATGATCTTGCCGGTCTGGCCGACCTGCATGTCGTTCGGCACGTAGCCCGAGTCCACCGCGGCGCGCGAGGCACCGACGCCGGCGCCGATCTTGTCGGCGAAGTCGTAGATGACCTTGAAGTTCTCGGAGGAACCCAGGGCGCGACCGCCGGAAACGACGCGGCTGGCGGACTGCAGATCCGGGCGGGCGGATTTCTGGGCCTCGATCTTCACGAAACGGGTGTGCGACGGCAGGGCAGCGCTGACCGAGACGGTCTCGACGGCGGCGGAACCGCCCTCGGCCACCGCGGTGAACGAAGCCAGGCGCACCGTGGCGACGACCGTGCCGGCCGCGGCTTCCACGGTGGTGATGGCGTTGCCCGCGTAGATCGGACGGTCGAACTGGCTGGCGCTGTGCACGGCCATGATGTCGCTGACCTGCTGCACGTTCAGCTTGGCGGCCACGCGCGGGGCGAGGTCCTTGCCGTAGGTGGTGCCCGGGAACAGGATGTGGCTGTAGCCCTTGGCCAGTTCGACGATCTGCGGCGCGAGCACCGAGGCGATCGGGTAGGCATTGGCGGCGTTGTTGACGACCAGCACCTTGGCGACGCCGGACAGCTTGGCGGCCTGGGCGGCGACGGCGGCGCCGTCGGTCGCGAGCACGGCGACGTCGATGTCGCCACCGATCTTCTGCGCAGCGGCCAGCGTCTTGGAAACCGAGGCGTTCAGCTTGCCGTCGCTGTGCTCGGCAATGACGAGAATCTTGCTCATGTTCTTACACCAGTCCCTTTGCCTTGAGTGCGGACACCAGTTCGTCCACGGTCTTGACCATCACACCCTTGGCGCGTGCCGGCGGCGGGGCCACCTTGACGGTCTTGGTGCCGGCTTCGACAGCCACGCCGACGTCGCCCAGGCCGATGGTCTCGATGGGCTTCTTCTTGGCCTTCATGATATCCGGCAGCTTCAGGTAGCGCGGCTCGTTGAGGCGCAGGTCCACGCTGACCACGGCCGGCAGGTCGACTTCCAGGGTCTCGAGACCGGCGTCGATTTCGCGGGTGATCTGGGCCTTGGAACCGTCAACCTCGACCTTGGAGGCGAAGGTGGCCTGCGCGATGTCCAGCAGGGATGCAACCATCTGGCCGGTCTGGTTGGCGTCGTCGTCGATGGCCTGCTTGCCGCAGAGGAACAGCTGGGCGCCTTCCTTCTTCAGCACGGCGGCGAAGGCCTTGGCGGCCGTCAGCGGCTGCACTTCGCCCTCTTCCTTGATGTGGATCGCGCGGTCGGCGCCGAAGGCCAGCGCGGAGCGCAGGGTCTCTTCGTTCTTGGCGCCGCCGATCGTCACGGCGACGATCTCGGTGACCTTGCCCTTCTCGCGCAGGCGAACCGCTTCTTCCATCGCGATTTCATCGAAGGGGTTCATGCTGAACTTGACGCCGTCCGTGACCACGCCCGAACCGTCGGACTTGACCTGAATGCGGACGTTGTAGTCCACCACGCGTTTGACGCTGACTAGAACTTTCATTCTCTCGATCTCGGTTTATTCCAAAACTACCCCAAACGAGCCGGGGGACGGCGCGTTCACATCAAATCTAGGGACTTGCGAACTTCGCATTCGAGTATTCGCAGCAGTCCTTGTCAATGACCCAGCGGCCATTCTCCCTCACCAGCACGATTTTCTCGACATGCTCGATCTGCTGGTCGAGCACCCCGGAGCGGTTGTTGGTCTCCAGGGTGACCGTGTTCAGGTCCTCGCTGACCGCCGACGAGAGGATCTGGACCTCCCAGGGCGCGGCCTCGGCCTGCCCCTTGAGCCACTGCTGCTCGTCCTCCTGCGGCATGTCGGGCTCGGCCATGCGCTGCTCCTGGCGCCGCGCCTTGGACAGCTTCGACTGGCAGAGCTGGTACATGCCGAGGTCCGCCTGGCGCAGCGCCGTGTAGCAGCGGTTGTAGGTCGCCGTGGCGTCGCGCTCGGCCTGCACGCGCGCCGACACGCAGCCCGACAGGGGCAGCAGCACCAGCGTCAGCATCACCAGCCAGGCGGAACGGGGCATCGCGGCCTTACATGTTGGCGTAGTTGGGACCGCCGCCGCCTTCCGGGGCAACCCAGGTGATGTTCTGCGCCGGATCCTTGATGTCGCAGGTCTTGCAGTGCACGCAGTTCTGCGCGTTGATCTGGAAGCGCTTGTCCTGGCCCTCGCCCACCACTTCGTAGACGCCGGCCGGGCAGTAGCGCTGCGCCGGCTCGTCGTACATCGGCAGGTTCTTGGCGATGGGGATGGTCTTGTCCTTCAGCACGAGGTGGACCGGCTGGTCTTCCGCGTGGTTGGTGCTGGACAGGAATACCGAGGACAGCTTGTCGAAGGACAGCTTGCCGTCCGCCTTCGGGTACTCGATCTTCTGCGACTGGGCCGCCGGCTTCAGGGCGGCATGGTCGAGCTTCAGGTCGTGGAAGGTCCAGGGGAACTTGCCGCCGAACCAGTTCTGCTCGATGTAGTTGATGGCGCCGCCGATCAGCGAACCGAACTTGTGCAGGAACACGCCGAAGTTGCGCGACTTGTACAGCTCCTCGTACAGCCAGCTGGACTCGAACTTCTGCTGGTAGCCGGTCAGCTCGTCACCGCCTTCGGAGCCGGCGAACAGCGCTTCCGCCACGGTCTCGGCACCCAGCATGCCGCTCTTCATCGCGGTGTGGCTGCCCTTGATCTTGGCGAAGTTCAGCGTGCCGGCGTCGTCGCCGATCAGCAAGCCGCCCGGGAAGGTCTGCTTGGGCAGAGAGTTCAGGCCGCCCTTGACCAGGGCGCGGGCACCGTAGCCCACGCGCTTGCCGCCCTGAAGGTACTGCGCGATCTTCGGATGATGCTTGAAGCGCTGGAACTCGTCGTAGGGCGAGAGGTAGGGGTTGGTATACGACAGGTCCACGATCAGGCCGCAGACCACCGTGTTGTTCTCGAGGTGGTACAGGAAGGAACCGCCCAGCGCCTCGGTACCCAGCAGGTTCAGCGGCCAGCCGGCACCGTGCACGACCAGGCCCGGCTTGTGCTGCTCGGCGGGGATGGTCCAGATTTCCTTGATGCCGATGGCGTAGTGCTGCGGATCCTTGCCCTTGGCAAGCTGGTACTGCTCGATCAGCTGCTTGCCGATATGGCCGCGGCAGCCTTCGGCGAACAGCGTGTACTTGGCGCGCAGCTCCATGCCCGGCGCGTAGTCCGAGGTCTGTTCGCCCTTGTGGTTGACGCCCTTGTCGCCCAGGGTCACGCCCTTGACCACGCCGTCCTCGACGATCGGCGTCTGCGCGGCGAACTCGGCGTAGACCTCCACGCCCAGCGCCTCGGCCTGGTCCTTCATCCAGCGGCAGAGATTGGCCAGCGAGATGATGTAGTTGCCCTCGTTGTGCATCGGCTTGGGCACGAACAGGTTGGGCATCTTGAAGGCAGCGGTTTCGCTGCGGAAGAAGTAGATGTCGTCACCGACCACCGGGGTGTTCAGCGGCGCACCCTTCTCCTTCCAGTCCGGGAACAGCTCGTTGAGCGCGCGCGGCTCGAACACGGCGCCCGAGAGGATATGGGCGCCGACTTCCGAACCCTTCTCGACGAGGCAGACGTTGATTTCCTTGCCGGCCTCGGCCGCCTTCTGCTTCAGGCGGATAGCGGCGGACAGGCCGGCGGGACCACCACCGACCACAAGGACGTCGTACTCCATTACATCGCGTTCAACGGACATTTAGGCAGTTCCTGGCTGCTCCCGGTACTCTGGGAGGCTGGCTGTTGGGCAAATTAGAGACGCACATTGTAAACCGTCGCGCGCGCCGGACCTACCCTCCGTAAGACAGGTTTTGCTGGCTTTACAGTCAATTCCGGCCGAAAACCGGCCCGGCCGGCGCGTTCAGCCACAGGAAAGCCGCGACCGGGCAGCCTGGGAGCGGTGGCAGACGCCGCCTGCGGCACCCCGGCCGCCGCCATCCCGGTCTCACGGAGGAGACGAGTCATGAAGACGACCCCTGTCCTGGCGCTGCTGGCCCTTGCGGCCGGCCCCGCGCTCGCCCAGCCCGCCGGCCTGCCGCCGGGCGACTGCTACCCCCCGGCCGCCGTCGCCCCGCCGCCCACGGCTGCATTGCCGGCGCCCGCCATCGCCGAACCGCCCACGCTGCCGCCCGTGGTCGTGGTGAAGCCGGCTCCGTCGCCGGTGCGCCCGATGATGAGCGACGACGCCAAGTTCGCCACCCTGGACACCAGCGGCAACGGCGCCCTGGACCGCGGCGAGGTCAGCGCCAACTCCGAGCTGGTGACCCGCTTCGGCTCCCTGGACAAGAACCACGACGGCAAGCTCTCGCGCATGGAGTACGGGCTGCGCAACGTCGATCCGGCCGGCGGACGCTAAGCCCCTCAGGCGGCCAGCAGGCCCGGCGGCACCGGCACCGGGAAGTCCAGCAGCATCTGCCCGAAGGCCTTGCCCTGCGGGTCGGTACGCAGGCTGCCGGCGCCGCCGCCGCCCAGGGCCTGGTGCAGCAGGAAGTTCAGCGAGTCCGTGCCCGGCAGCTCCCAGCGCTCCACGCGCCCTTGCTCGCCGCCGGCCAGGACATGCGCGAAATGGCGGCGCAGCGCCGCGGTGGACAAGGCGGCGCGGATGTAGGGCAGGTATTCCGGCCGGCGGGCGATCACGCCGATGTTGGCGTGGTCGCCCTTGTCGCCGGATCGCGCCAGCGCCAGACGGATCAGGGGTACGGCGACCGCACCCGCCAGGTCCAGCGCCGGCAGCTGCTCCGCCTCGGCCGGCGGCGGCACGAAGCCGCCCGCCAGCGGCACCGGTACGGACAGGCGATCCTCGCCCACCGCCACTTCGATCGCCACGCGGTCCTTGGGCACCAGCATGGAGAACAGCCGGGGGATCATGTGCGGCTCGGGACGGCCGGCGCCGAAGTAGCCGGTGAAGCCCGGTGCCATGCCGGTGGCGGCCTGGGCGATCTCGCGGGCGAACAGCTTCAACGCCTTGGGATGGGGATGCTGCACGGCGATCTTGACCACGACCTCGCGCGTCGCCGCCGCGGCGGCGCGCGCATGGGGACCGTAGCTCTCCTCCGCGCCGATGCAGTGGATGTCGACACCGCTGAAATCGCCCAGGTTCGCCTCCAGCAACTGGCGGCGCACCTTTTCCACGATGCCCTGCGCCGAGGCGCGCCCCTTCCGGGCCGCGTCGATCCCGCCGATCATGAACAACGCGGCGCAGCGCATGCCGGCCGGATAGGTGGCGCTGACCTTGTAGGAGTCCGTGGGGGCGTAGCCACGGCAGCCAGTCACGCGCACCGCGTCGGGCGCGCACTGCTCGAGCTTCACCCCGGTGAAATCGCAGGTGACGTCCGGCAGCAGGTAGGCGCGCGGATCGCCGATCTCGTACAGCATCTGCTCCAGCACGGTATGCGGCGACACCAGGCCGCCGGTGCCGCCGGGCTTGGTCACGGTGAATTCGCCACTGGCCTGCATTTCCACGATGGGAAAGCCCATGTCGGCGTAGCCGCCCTGCACCAGCTCCCAGTCGGTGAAATTGCCGCCGGTGCACTGCGCGCCGCATTCGATGATGTGGCCGGCGATCGAGCCTGCGGCGAGCCGGTCGTAGTCGTCAGGCTGCCAGCCGAACTCGTGCATCAGCGGCCCCAGCACCACGGCGGAATCGACGCAGCGCCCAGTGATCACGATCTCCGCGCCGGCCTGCAGGGCGCGGGCGATGGGAATGGCGCCGAGGTAGGCATTCATCGAGACGGTGACCGGCGGCATCGGCTTGCCCGTGTCCAGCTCCCTGCAGTCGGCGAAGTCCTTGCGCCGGCCGTTGAGGTCGTCGCCCAGCACCACGCCGACGCGGAAGCTGAGGCCGGCCTTGGCCGCCGCCTCTTCCAGCGCCCTCTTGCAGGCCAAGGGATTCACGCCGCCGGCGTTGGCCACCACGCGGATACCCTTCTCCTTGATGCGAGGCATCAGCGGCCCCATGACGTGCTCGACGAAGTCGGTGGCGTAACCGTCGTTGGGATCCTTCATGCGCTTGGCCGCCAGGATCGACATGGTGATCTCGGCCAGGTAGTCGAACACCAGGTAGTCGATGCCGCCCTTCTCCACCAGCTGGGCGGCGGCGGCATTGGTGTCGCCCCAGAAGGCGGAAGCGCAGCCGATACGCACGGTCTTCATCTGGATTCCTCTTTTTCGGTAATTCACATTGTCATGGCCAACAGCCATGAATCATCAGCGCCGCAGAGGATGTCTGCGGCGCTTTTCCTTTTCAAGGAAAACGTGCCTTACCGCTGCAGGAAGAGAATGCCGCCGTACAGTACCGCGGCGCTGAAGACGCCCGCGAGCACGTCGTCGACCATGATGCCCAGGCCGCCATGGACGCTGCGGTCGAAGGCGCGGATCGGCCAGGGCTTGAGGATGTCGAACAGGCGGAACACCGCGAAGGCCGCCAGCAGGCCCAGCGCCATGGCCTGGGGCCCCTGCACCAGCCCGAGCGCCGGCAGCAGCGGCAGGCAGGCGATCAGGAAGCCGACGATCTCGTCGAACACGATGCCGCCGTAGTCGTGCACGCCGAGCAGGCGGGCGCTCTCGCCGCAGACCCAGCAGCCGAACCCGAACAGGGCCAACAGCGCGACGCCGAACCCCCAGGGCGGCAGCCACATCAGCAGCAGCCAGAACGGCAGGCCCACCAGGGTACCGACGGTACCCGGCCCCTTGGGGGCCAAGCCGGCACCGAAGCCAAAGGCGATGAAGTGCTCCGGCGTGGTCAGCACCAACTCGCGCGGCGGGCGCGGAAAGGCACTGGTCTTGGGCAGGGGTTCGGCCATGAGGGCGTTGATCGGCAATGGATTTTCGCAAAGCTTACGACAACCGGCGGAAGCCGGCCGACCGACTGGCCTCATACGCCATCGCGCGGGCACACAGGGCCTGGGATACTGCCTTGCGCATGAACCCCGCCTCCCGCCTGCCCTGCCTCGTTCTTGGCCTGCTGCTGCCGCTGTCCCTCGCCGCACAGCCGGCGGCGCCGCCCGGTAGCCCGCCGCAGGTGGTGGCCCTGCTCGCACAGTGCCAGACCGTCTTGCCCCAGGCGGACGCCCGGCATCACCGCGCCGTGCGCGAGGCGATGCTCCGGCTGCGGCTCAGCCTGTCCTGGCGGCGCGCTCCGGACCGGCTGTCCGCCGAGGAAAAACAGTCCGCCATCGCCACGGAGCGTGGGGCGTATCGGCAACTGGTCGCCGCCTGCAAGCCCCTGCTGATCTGAAGTCTTACAGATTACTAATTGATTAATAAAGGATTAAATGAATCGATGCGTTTGTCGCCCCGGCCATTGTGCAGTGCAGCATGAATTGTTAACCTGTTCACAGTCCGGGCTTCAGGCCGAGTTTCATGAACCCTTTTTCCAGGCTGTTCCAGAGGTTGTCCTGCCGCACGCCGGCCCTGCTGGCCGGCGTCGTGATGCCGCTGCTGGCGCTCCAGGCGACGGCGGCGCCCCTGCCCCCTCCACCGCCGACGGGCGGAACCCTGGCCCTGATCGAGCAGTGCACCGCGGCCATGTCGCGAGCCCATCCCTGGCGGGCCAGGCAGTTGCGGCAGGCGATGTTCCGCATGCGGGTCAGCATGTCCTACCGCGCCGCGGGAGCCCGCCTGTCCGCCGCGGAGCGGCGCTCGGCGATGGCCGCCGAGCGCGCGTCCTACGACCTGCTGTTCGAAACCTGCCGCCCGCTGCTGGCCCTGAGCCTCAGCCCAGCACGATCCGGCTAGGGGCTGCGCCCTCCAGCAGCAGGCGGTTGAGCCGCTGCACGAACCCGGCGGGGTCCGGAAGCTGCCCGCCTTCTGCCAACACGGCCTGACCCAGCAGCAATTCCGCCAGGTCGGCAAAGGCCGCGTCGTCCGCAGTGTCCCGCAGGCGCTGCACCAGCGCATGCTCCGGGTTCAGTTCCAGTACCGGCAGGCTGCCGGGCACGGCTTCGCCCGCCTTGCGCAGGATCTCTTCCAGCCGGCGCGACAGCGCCTGCTCTCCCGCCACCAGGCAGACCGGCGACTCGGTCAGGCGCACCGACAGGCGCGCCGCCTCGATCCGCCCCTGCAGCGCCTCGCCCAGGCGCTTGAGGGTGCCGGCATATTCGTTTTCGTGGCGCGCCTTGTCGGCGGTCTCGATCTTCGACTCGATGTCCTTGGAGGCCCGCGCCACGGATTCCAGCTTCCGCTCCTGGAACTGCGTCAGGTGCGCCACCACCCACTCGTCGATGCGGTCGCTCAGCAGCAGGACCTCGAAACCGCGCTTGCGGAAGCCTTCCAGGTGCGGACTGCCCCGGGCAGCGGCGAGGCTCTCGGCACTGAGGTAGTAGATCTTGTCCTGGCCTTCCGGCATGCGGGCGACGTAGTCGGCCAGCGAAACCTTCTGCTCGGAAGCCTCCAGCGTGGAGTGGAAGCGGCAGAGCCTGGCGATGCGCTCCTGGTTGGCGTGGTCGTCGACCAGGCCCTCCTTCAGCACCACGCCGAAGGCCTGCCAGAACTTCGCGTAGTCCTCGGGGCGCTTCTCGGCCAGGTCCTCCAGCATGTCGAGTGCGCGCTTGACCAGGGCCGCGCGGATCTTGTCCACGGTGCGGTTGCCCTGCAGCAGTTCGCGGGAGACGTTGAGAGGCAGGTCGGCCGTGTCCACCAGGCCGCGGACGAAGCGCAGCCAGGGTGGCAGCAGTTCCGCCGCCTTGTCCATGATGAATACGCGCTTGACGTAGAGCTGCACGCCGCGGCCCTGCTCGCGATCCCAGAGATCGAAGGGCGCGTGCGAGGGAATGTAGAGCAGCGAGGTGTACTCCAGGCTGCCGCCTTCGACACGGTTGTGGGCCCAGGCCAGCGCCGGCTGGTGGTCGTGCGACAGGTGTTCGTAGAAGTGCTGGTAGTCCTCGTCCTTGAGCTCGGACTTGGGCCGCGTCCAGAACGCGCGGGCCTGGTTCAGGGCCTCGGCCTCGCCCTTCTCGTTCCTCAGGCGGATCGGCAGGCCGATATGGTCGGAGTACTTGCGCACGATCGCCTGCAGGCGCCAGGGCTGCAGGAAATCCCGTTCCTCCTCGCGCAGGTGCAGGATCACCTCGGTGCCGCGGTCCTGCTTGAAGGAAGGCTCGAGGGTGAACTCGCCCTCGCCATTGGATTCCCAGCGCACCGCCTCGCCGGCACCGGCACGCCGGGTGAGGACCGTGACCTTGTCGGCCACGATGAAGGACGAGTAGAAGCCGACGCCGAACTGTCCGATCAGCTGCGAATCCTTCTTCTGGTCGCCGGACAGCGATTCCAGGAACTTCCGGGTCCCGGAGCGGGCGATGGTGCCCAGGTTCTCGATCACTTCCTCGCGCGTCATGCCGATGCCGTTGTCGCGGATCGTCAGCGTGCCGGCGGCCTCGTCCGGCACCAGCTCCACCGCCAGTTCGTCGCCGCCCAGCAGGGCCGGATCGGCAATGGCCAGGAAGCGCAGCTTGTCGCAAGCGTCGGAGGCATTGGAGACCAGCTCGCGAAGGAAGATTTCCTTGTTCGAATACAGCGAGTGGATCATCAACTGCAGCAGCTGTCGGGTTTCGGCCTGGAACTCGCGCGTCTCGGTCGTCATGGCTTGCTTGTCGTGTGGGTTCTGGGGAACGGGCGGGACGATTATGTGGATGCCCGACACACATTCAAGCCCCCGCAGACAGCCATGCGTCCTGCATTCCGCTCTCGCGGAAAGGAAGCCGCGGAGGCTCAGGGTGCCGCTCGCCCCGCAGCGGCTTCGAGATATTCCAGCAGCCGCGCACGCACCGGCTCGCGGCGGACCGCGTCGATATGCCCCCCCTCCGGCAGCAGCCAGAGCGCCTTGGGCTCGCGCGCGGCGGCATACAGCCGCTGCGCGTGGCTGTAGCCGACCACGGCATCGCGCTGGCCATGGATCAGCAGCAAGGGAATCGGACCGATGCGGCCGACCGCCTCCACCGCGGAGTAGCGGTCGGAGAACAGCCACGACAAGGGCCATTGCAGCGGCCAGGTCAGCCAGACCTGCGCCAGCTTCTCCCGTGCGATGCCGCGATAGCTGGAGAACGCGCTGTCGGCGACCACCGCAGCGATGCGCCGGCGCTGCGCGTCATCGGCCTGCGCGACCAGGCGGATCGCCACCGAGCCGCCCAGGCTCTGGCCGTAGACGACCAGCGGACCGGTGTCCGCCGCCGGCCGCGCGGCCAGCCAGGCCAGCGCCGCGGCGGCATCCTCGTGGATGGCATCGACATCGGCGCTGCCCTGGGACTGCCCGAAACCCCGGTAGTCCAGCGCCAGCACGGCGTAGCCCTGCGCCGGCAGCCAGGTCACGGCGTGGACATGCGAGCTGAGGTTCTCGGCATTGCCATGCAGGAACAGCAGCGTCGCCCGCGGGGGCCCCTGCGCCGGCAGGAACAGCGCATGCAGGCGGCTGCCGTCCGGCGCGGATATCCACATATCCTCCGCAGGGGTGCCCAACGCGCGATCCGGCAGGTGGCGGACGCGGTCCGGATACAGGAACAGGCCGGTGCAGCCGCCCAGCAGCAGGCACAAGCACAGTACCAGCAAGGGCCTGACAGGACGCGGGAGGATGCGGATCGGCATGTTCACCTGCGACGATGCTTCCGGTTCAGTAGTAATACTGGTAGCGCAGGCCGACGGCCAGCGTGTCGTCCGGCGACTGGTCGCGCCACAGCAGTTCCAGGTGCAGGGCCTGGTTGCGCGACAGCTGCAGGTTGTTCTGCAGGTCCACGCGTGTGCGGAGCTGGCCATTGGCGAACTGCTCGACGCCCGCTTCCCATGCGGCGGTCAGCGTACCACCGCCCAGCAGCAGGCCGCCGCGCGCGCCGACCGCGGGCTGCAGCGGATCGGCGAAGCCGTGGTTGTGCTCCAGCCGGCCGGTGAACAGCCCGTAGACGCGATGGTCCGCCCATAGCGCCCGCGTGGCGCCGACGCCGCCGTTGACCTGCGCCACGCGATGCTCGCGGCCACCCGCCCACTGGCGCTCGACGCCGGTCGTCACGGCCCAGGACAAGGGCTTGAAGAAGCGATCGCGCGGGCTCAGCGACAGGATATCCACCAGGTCCAGGCGCTGGATGTCCAGTTCGCCATCGTCCTCGATGCGCAGGTCGAGGTTGCCGATGTTGATCTGCGCCCCGGCCGGGAAGCCGGCGCGGTTCTCCTGCAGGCTGTGCAGCGACATCCGCAAGCCCAGGGTCAGGTAATCCTGCCGCTCCTCGCGCCAGGCGCCCAGCGACAGGCGGCGGCTGCCGTGGCTCCTGTCCGGCGAGTCAGCAGGATCGGCCGGTGCCGGCACCAGATCCGCCGCGTGCTCCTGCAGGGATTGCAGCAGCTGGAAGCTGCGCTGCGCGATCTCCGGGTCACGCTCGGCGCTGGTCTGGGTGTAGCGCAGGTACTTGTAGGCCGCATCGATCAGGCTGGCCCGGAGTCCGGGGCTCAGGGCCCGCAGTTCGGGTTCATCCAGCAAACCCGGCTCGGCGCCCAGGCGGGTAACGAGCGGATGCAGTTCCGGCGGCAGCCGGTCGAGCCGCTGCCTCAGTACGGTGCCCTGCGAGGGCCGGAAATGCTTGCCGTCGATCAGGCCCGCCTGCTGCACCGCACGGACGGTGTCGATCGGGATCGCCGTCACGGGGAAATCGCCGGTCAGGTCCAGCCCGGGGCGGGCGACTTCGAGCAGTTCCAGGATGCGGTAGGAACAGTTCTCGTCGAAGAAGTAGTAGGCGAAATTGATGTGGCGCAGTTCCCACAGGTGTTCGATCAGGCGCCCGGTTTCCTCCTCGCTCAGGTTGAGCGGGTACTCCCAGATGTCGCGATTCTCGTCGTGGTTGTACTCGCGGATCTTCTTGTAGTACTGGTCCACCGAGAACTGCCCGCGGTAGCCGCCGGTGAGGCCGCGGAAGGCGTAGAAGAGGCCGTTGTCGTCCGGATTCACCAGCGCGCCGAAGTTCGCCGCGAACGACAGGTACTCCGCGCCGCCGTCGGCCACGCCCGAATCCAGGCGCAGCAGGGTATGGCCGAACATCGACGAGGGGCTGTTGAGGTAATAGGAGGGAAACACCAGCACGGCGCGCGTGGCCTGCACCAGCGCGCGGAACTCGCGGTACTCGGCGCAGTCGGGCTGCGGCAACTCGCCCAGGGCCAGTTCCCGACGCAGCCAGGCCAGCCGGGCAACGAAGCGGCACTGCGCGTGCTGGTCGCCCGCTGCGCCCGGCGCGGCAAAGGCTTCCAGCGTCGCCCGCAATTCCGCCCGCGGATCGGACGCGCCGTCCGCCGCCAGGAAGAAGCGCGGGTCGTCGGACTGGCTCTTCCAGCGGCCCGGCCAGCTCCCCGGCTTGTAGTGGACCAGCTTGCGCCATTCGTCGCGCTGCCACAGTTCAAGGGCCTGGGCCTGCGACCAGGCGTCGTCCGCCGCATGTACAGGAGACATCGGCAGCAGCAGCGCCAGGACGACCAGCAATGAGGCAAGGTTCAGGAATCGCATCGGGTGAGCAGCGTTCAAAGAAAAGGCCCGGCATCCTGCGATACCGGGCCCGACTGGACCATGGAACGGTCGCCTCCGGCGACCGTCGCGCAGGTCAGATCACGTACTTCGACAGGGTGGCGTCCGTCTTCATCAGCGACTCGAGGCTGGCGGTGACTTCCTCAGCCGTGACGTTCTCGCTGGGGAACAGGACGGAGAAGTTGTTGTGCGCCAGGGCCGCGAAGGCCGCGCGATCTTCCTTGGCGACGCCGTAGGCGACGGCGACGGCGTTCAGCGCCTCGCCCTGGCCCACCGCGACGTCAGCGGAGAACTCGTCGAACATCGCGCCGATCATCTGCTTGCCGCCGTAGGTCAGCTTGCCGTCGACCGAGCAGCCGTTGGTGCCGGTGGTCATGCCGAAGGTGGCATTGCCCGAGGTACCGTTGGTGGTGGAAGCCAGGAAGTGGGGAGCGATGCCCGACTGGCCGTTGAACAGCATGTTGCCCCAGCCGCAGTTGGGACCGCCGGGGGCTTCCGCGAAAGCGGAGGACGACGCGATGAGGAGCACAGCACCCGTTACCAGCTTTTTCATGATTTGTATCTCCCGATAGGTTTGCTTGCTGATCGGACCTGAAGATAGGGCCGCATTGGATATTAGGACTGTGGCAAACATAACCGCAAGGGAACTACGTCACGCATCGCAGCGTCGGCGGGGCGGGCCCGGGAAATGTGCGGATGCACAAAGCCGCGGACGGGCTCCCTAGTCGAGCGTGCGCCGGAAGCGCTTGAGGCCCACCGCCAGGACCACCGCGATGAACAGGAGCAGCGGCCACAGTTGCGGCCAGATGTCCGTCACGCCGTAGCCCTTGAGCATGATGCCGCGCACCAGGCGCAGGAAGTGCGTCAGCGGCAGCGCCTCGCCGATCCACTGCGCCCAGGCCGGCATGCCGCGGAACGGGAACATGAAGCCCGACAGCAGGATGCTGGGCAGCAGGAAGAAGAAGCTCATCTGCATGGCCTGTGTCTGGTTGCGCGCCACGCTGGAGAAAGTGATCCCCAGCGTCAGGTTGGCGACGATGAAGACCAGCACGCAGGCCAGCAGCAGCCAGGCGCTGCCCACCATCGGCACGCCGAACACCCAGAAGGATGCAGCGAGGATCACCAGCACCTGCACATAGCCGATCAGCACATAAGGCAGGATCTTGCCGATCATGATCTCCAGCGCGGAGAGCGGCATGGACAGCAGGTTCTCCATGGTGCCGCGCTCCAGCTCGCGGGTCACGCCCAGCGCCGTCATCATGATCATGGTCATGGTCAGGATCACCCCCATCAGGCCGGGCACGATGTTGTACTGGGTGATGCCCTCGGGGTTGTAGCGGCGGTGCACGCGCCATTCGAAAGGCGGCGGCGCCGCGCCGCGCCCGGCCAGGGGCCCGGCCAGGTCGTGCCGCAGCGCGCCGCGAGCCAGCGGCTCCAGCACCGCCAGGGCGTTGCTGGTCGCGGCAGGGTCCGAGGCGTCGGCTTCCAGCAGCACCGGCGGATGCTCGCCGCGCAGCAGGCGCCGCGTGAAGTCCGGCGGGATCGCGAGCACGAACTGCACCTTGCCCCGCTCCAGCAGCTGCCAGGCGTCTTCCTCGCGCGCAGGCGTGGCACGGACGTCGAAGTAGTCGGTGGCGCGCAGCGCCGCCACCAGGCTGCGCGTGTACGCGGTGTTCTCCGCGCTCACCACGGCCGTCGGCAAGTGCTTGGGATCGGCGTTGATGGCAAAGCCGAACAGGGCCAGCTGGATGATCGGGATGCCGACCATCATGGCGAAGGTCATGCGGTCGCGCTTCATCTGGATGAATTCCTTGCGCACCATCGCCAGCAGCCGCGACCAGGACCAGAATCTCATGGCGCATTGTCCCCGGCATGCTTCATCAGGTGGATGAAGACATCCTCCAGGCGCGGCTCGTCGCGTCGCCATTGCCGGCGCGGATCGTTCATCCAGGGCTGCAATGCCTGCTCCAGCGCCGCGGCGTCGGAGCCGCTGACGTGCAGCTGGTTGCCGAAGGGCACCACCTGCTCCGCCTGCGGCAGCGCCAGCAGTTCGCGCTGCAGTACCTGCAGATCGCCGCCGCCCACGGTCCAGGTGGCCAGCCTGGAGTTCGCTACCAGTTCCAGCGGCGTGCCCTGCGCCAGCAGTTGCCCGGCAGCGATATAGGCCAGCCGGTGGCAGCGCTCGGCCTCGTCCATGTAGTGCGTGGACACCAGCACGGTGATGCCGCGCGCAGCCAGCGCGTGTATCTCGGCCCAGAAGTCGCGGCGCGCGCCTGGATCGACGCCCGCCGTGGGCTCGTCCAGCAGCAGCAGTTGCGGGTTGTGCAGCAGGCAGGCGGCCAGCGCCATGCGCTGCTTCCAGCCGCCGGAAAGCGCGCCGGCGAGCTGCTTCTGCCGGCGCTCCAGGCCCAGGTTGCGCAGGGCCTCGTCGACCACCGCGCGCGCTTCCTTCACGCCATAGACCGAGGCGACGAATTCCAGGTTCTCGCGGATCGACAGGTCCTCGTAGAAGCTGAAGCGCTGCGTCATGTAGCCGACCTCGCGCTTGATCTGCGCGCTCTGGCTGCGAAGATCGTAGCCCAGGCACTGGCCGCTGCCGGCATCCGGCGTCAGCAGCCCGCAGATCATGCGGATCGAGGTGGTCTTGCCGCTGCCGTTGGGCCCGAGGAAGCCGAATATCTCGCCGCGCCGGACACTCAGGTCCAGCCCCTTGACCACCTGCTTGGGCCCGAAGGACTTGGCCAGGCCTCGGACTTCGATGGCCAGCCCGGTCACGGCAGCAGCTCGATATCCACCGGCTGGCCCGGATGCAGGCCCGCCGCATCGTCGGGCGCCGGCCGTGCCTCGACCAGGAACACCATGCGGCTGCGCTGCTCGCGGCTGTAGATCACCGGCGGCGTGAATTCCGCGCTGGCGGCGACATGGCTGACGGTGGCTTCCAGCGGCCTGGAGCAGCCATCGCAGCTCACCCGCAGCCGGCGGCCGGGCCGCAGCCCGTCCAGGGCCTCCTGCGGCACGAAGAAGCGCAGCTTGCGGTTCTGCGGCGGCAGCAGCGCCAGCACCGGCGTGCCGGCCGGCACCCACTCGCCGGCGCGGAAGTACACGTCCTCCACCCGCCCCGCCGCCGGGGCTGCCTGGGACTTCTGGTCGAGCTGCCATTGCGCCTGGGCCACGGCCGCCTCGGCGGCGCGGCGCGCATCGTCGCGCCCCGCCAGCGCGCCGGCCCGCAGGCGCGCCTGCAGCTCGCGCACGCTGGCGGCATCGCGGTCGCGCCGGGTGGCGGCCTGGTCGAGCCGCTCACGGCTGACCACGCGGTCCTCGAACAGCGCCTGCTGGCGCTGCCATTCCTTCTGCGACAATGCCGCCTGGGCCTGCGCCGCGGCGAGCTGTGCGCGGCGGATCGCCTCCTCCTCGGGACGCTCGCCCTTGCCGAGGTCCGACAGCCGCGCCTGCGCCTCGTCCAGCGCGGCTTTCTCGGCGCCGGCTTCCAGCGCGAACAGGCGCGCGCCGGCATTCACCGCATCACCCGACTGCACGGCCAGCAGGTCGAGCCTGCCGGCGCGCGGCGCCGACACGCGGATGGCCTCGCCTTCGACGTAGCCCTGATACCTGCCGGCCGTCTCTTCGTGGCAGCCGGCGAGCAGCACCAGCAGCGCCAGGATGGTCTTACGCATGGCCCCTTCCCCCTTCGATCTGCGCGCGCTGCGCCTGCAGGCCCGCCAGCGAGAACGCGGCGATATGCGCCGCCAGCCGCTCGAATTCCTCCGGCTCGTAGCTTTGGGGCGCGATGCGCCGCACCAACGGCTGCGCCACCAGGTAGAACAAGCATTGCGCCAGCAGGCTGAAGACCGCGCGGCGCAGTTGTTCCGGGCCCGCCTTCGGCCCGAGGAAGCCGCTCACCACGGCAGAAAGCTGCATGAACTGGGGCCGGCTGACCTCGTCGATCATCAGGTCCAGCGCCGGCGTGGGGTTGAGCATCTCGCGCACCAGCAGGCGCGGCAGCAGCGCATGCTCGTCGGCCGCCAGGAAGCGCCCCAGCAGGCTGCGCACCACTTCGCGCAGCAGCGCGGCCGGGTCCGGCGGCGCGGCGGCGGGCAAGGGATGGCGGCCGATCAGCCGCCGTGCCTGGTCGCGCAGCACCTCGACGTAGAGCTGTTCCTTGCCGCCGAAGTGATAGTTGATCGCCGCGAGATTGACCCCGGCGCGGGCCGCGATGTCCCGCACCCGGGCGAGCTGCAGGCCCTGCTCGGCGAAGACCGGCGCGGCGGCATCCAGCAGGGCCTGGCGGGTGGTATCAGGCAACGCAGCGGTCCCGGGCATAAAACACCTGTTTCAAACAGTTGTTTTAAACTAGCCCGAACATGCTCCCGCGTCAAGCCGCGGACGCAAAAAGCCCGTGGCCTGAGAAGGCCACGGGCTTTGATACCGCCATGAGCTTGCGCTTGCCGCAGGGTCCAGTGACCTGAACCCGACCACTCGCGACGCCAGGATCCCAACTCTATCGGGACCCCGCCACGCTGCCCGGGTCTTTAGTCGAGCTTCTCGGCGATGCGAGCCGCGCGACCGGACAGGTTGCGCAGATAGTAGAGCTTGGCGCGACGCACGTCGCCGCGGCGCTTCACCGCGATCTCGGCAACCTGCGGGCTGTAGGTCTGGAACACGCGCTCCACACCTTCGCCGTGGCTGGTCTTGCGCACGGTGAACGCGGAGTGCAGGCCGCGGCTCTTGATGGCGATGACCACGCCCTCGAAAGCCTGCAGACGCTCGCGGTCGCCTTCCTTCACCTTCACCTTGACCTCGACCGTGTCGCCGGGACGGAAGTCCGGGACCTTCTTGGTCATCTGATCCGCTTCGACCGCGGCAATGATCTTGTTCGCATTCATCGTCGTTACCTCACCTCATGTTCGCTGTTCCGAGATGAATTCCCGGAGCAACACCTTCAATTCCTTGTCCAGCTCAATCCCGTCCAGCAGGTCGGGCCGCTTGAGCCAGGTCTGTCCCAGCGCCTGCTTCAACCGCCACCGCGCCACCTTGGCGTGGTCACCACCCAGCAGCACCTCCGGCACCCGCTCCCCGCGCCATTGCTCCGGCCGCGTGTAGTGCGGATGGTCCAGCAGGCCGCTGGAGAACGAGTCGGCTGCCGCCGAACCCTCGTGTCCCAGCACCCCGGGCAGCAGCCGCGCAATTGCGTCCACCACCACCATCGCCGCCAGTTCGCCGCCGGACATCACGAAATCGCCCAGCGACAACTCGAAATCCACTTCCGAGCGGATCAGGCGCTCGTCGAGCCCCTCGTACCGCCCGCACAGCAACACCAGTCCCTCTTCCCGCGACAGGCGCTCCGCCCAGCCCTGGCTGAAGCGTTCGCCCTGCGGCGAGAGATACGCCACCCTCGCCTGCGGCTGCGATGCCTTGGCATCGCGGATCGCATGGGCCAGCGGCTCGGCTTCCATCACCATGCCGGGACCGCCGCCGTAAGGCCGATCGTCGACCTTGCGCCACTTGTTCGTGCTGTAGTCGCGCAAGTTGCGCGTCGCCAGCTGCAGCTGTCCGCGTTCTGCCGCGATCCGCGGCATCCCGTGCTGCGTGACCTGCTCCACCCATTCGGGGAACAGCGTCAGGACTTCAATCTTCATCGTAGTCCGGATGCCAGTCGCAGACGATGCGGCCCGCTTCCAGATCCACTGCCTTGACGATGTGCTCCTTGACGAAGGGAATCAGCCGCTCCTTCCCGCCGTCCCGCAGCACCATCACGTCCTGGGCACCGTTGCTGGTCATGTCCTCGACCTGGCCCAGCGCAACGCCCTGCGTGCTCTCCACCTTCGCGCCGATCAGGTCGATCCAGTAGTACTGCCCCTCGGGCAGCCTCGGCATCGACTCGCGATCCACCTGGATCTCCGCGCCCATCAGCCCTGCGGCGACGTCGCGGTCCGTGATCGGCTGGCCGTCCGCTCCACTGATGTAGGCCACCAGGGAGCGGGCATGCTCGTGGGTCTCCAGCACTTTCGCCTCGAATCCCGCGCCGTGGGCAATCCACCAGCGGCGGTAGTCGAAGATGTTCTCGATCGGGCGGGTCAGGGACCAGACCTTGATCCCGCCCCGCACGCCGTGAACCCCGGCGACGCGGCCCAGCGTCACCCGGCGCACCGTCATCAGCTCAGGCGGCCTTGGCCGACTTCAGCAGGAACGCCACGCGGTCGGAGGTCTGCGCACCGTTCTTCTGGTAGTGCTCGACGCGGCCGAGGTCGACAACGAGCTTCTGCTCGGCGCCGCTGGCATTCGGGTTGTAGTGGCCCAGGCGCTCGATGAAGCGGCCGTCACGGGCGCTGCTCTTCTCGGTCGCAACGACGTGATAGAACGGGCGCTTCTTGGCGCCAGCGCGGGCAAGACGGATGGTTACCATGCTTGATCTTCCAGATAAAAATTGAACGGCCCGGGACCTCCCGAGCCGTTGAAGGGCGCGTATTGTAGCGATTTCCTCACAAATTTCCAGCTTTCCCGTAACTTGCGAGCGACGGGGGCGAAATTTGTGCCTGCGGCCGGCACCCTCCGGTTAGTTATTGATTATATTACGAAGCTACTGGCCGACCGGGGGTTAGGCCAGTCTGCCCCTCCTGCCAGGCCTTTTGCATGAGCCGCAGCGCCGGGCCCTGGATCAGGGCCGCGCACACGGACAGCGCCGGCCTCCCCCGCGGAAACCGACGGATGAATGCAGAAGCTGGAACCGAGGCCATGGACTGCCTAGTAATCGATGCGGATGCGGTCAGCCGCCGGCTGGCCGGCCTGCTGCTGAAACGCCTGGGCTACACCTCCGCGGTTTCCGTCGGGACCGCCGAAGAGGCCCCGGGCAGCCTTGGAGGCCTGGTCCTGGCCGGGACCGACGACCGTGCCGAGGGCATCGCCGCCCTTCGGTCCCGCATGGACCCCGCCAGTGGCCAGAGCCGGCTGATCGCCATGGTCGCCGCCGCCTCGGAGGAAGCACGCCGGGCCTGCCTGCGCGCAGGGGCCGACGCGGTACTGGTCAAGCCGCTGGCGCTGCAGGAGCTGGCAGCGGCGCTGGCCCCTGCCGCGGAAGCCGGCGACTTCAATGCAGAGGCCTGGGGCGAACTGCTGGAAATGTTCGGTGCCGACGGCGCGGCCCAGTTGGCCGGCGCCGTGATCGACGACCTGCCGGTTCAGCAGCAGCGCATGGCCGCCGCCATCCGCGACCAGGACCTGCCCTCGCTGAAACGCATCGCCCATGCCCTGCGCGGCGTCAGCCTGCAACTCGGTGCCGGGGCCCTGGCGGAACTCTGCACGCAGGCGGAGGCGGCCGCGGCCGCGGGGCCCGCCAGCACCGCAACCGAACTCGGCGCCCGCCTGATCGCGCGCCACGAAGCCCTGGCAGAGCGACTGCGCAATGAAACCGCCCGCCGCTGAACCCGTCTCCACCCGCCTGTCCCCCCTCGCAGGAGGGCTCATCGCCCTGGTGCTGCTGGCGAGCCTGCTGATGGCCGTGCAGACCGCGCGCATCATCCACCAGCACCAGCAGCAGCGCTTCGATTCCGAGGTGCGGCTGATCGAATCCTCCATCGGAAGGCGCATGAACGCCTACACCCAGATCATGCGTGGCGGGCGCGGCATGGTAGAAGCCTCGACGCATGTCAGCCGCGACGACTGGCGTGCCTATGTAACGCCGCTGCAGCTCTACAGGAACTATCCCGGCATCCGCGCGATGACCTTCGTGCCGAAGCTTTCGCCGGACGCGGCGGCGGCCTTCGTCGAGGGCGTGCGCCGGGAGCCGACCGAGCGCTTCTCGAACCCGCTGGTCCTGCGGGAATTCAAGCTGCGCCCGCCGCCGCCGCCGATCAAGCCCGTCGACTCTCCATTCCATGCTCCGGTCTACTACACCGAGCCACTCACCCCCGAGAGCGAACGCGGCATCGGCATCGACATGATGCGGGACGCCGACCGCCGTGCCGCCCTCGAAGCGGCCGCCGCGACGGGCGACGCGGTCCTTGCGCCCCGCGTGCGCATCCTGAGCCAGACCGGCACGCGGGTGGGCTTCATCGCCTACGTGCCGATCTTCAAGGACCGGCAGCACTTCGGCTGGATCTCGGCAACCTTCCATGCCCAGGCGTTCATGCAGGGGCTCCTGGGCGGCGACAGTAGCAGCCTGGCCTTCGAGGTCTTCGACGGGGACACTACCGACACCGGCGCCCTGCTCTATTCGTCCGACGGCGTCACGCCGGAGGGAGACCCGCTGCCGCTGCCGCCCGACGCAGAAGCCCAGTTCGAAACCTCCCGGACCCTGCAGATGCCGGGGCGCCAGTGGACGGTCCACTTCCGTAGCAGGCCCGGGTTCGCGACGCTGTCAGAGCAGGCGACGCCCTGGCTGGTCGCGCTGGGCGGCCTGATGGCCAGCCTGCTGCTCTATCTCTTCGCCCGCGGCGGCGCGCGCTGGCGAGCCCAGGCTGCCGCGCTGGAACAGGCCCAGGCCGCCGTGGAGGCCGCGACGCAGGCCAAGAGCGACTTCCTGGCCAACATGAGCCACGAAATCCGCACGCCGCTGAATGCCATCCTCGGCACCGCGGAACTGCTGGGCGACACGGCACTGGACGCGTCCCAGCGGCAAAGCCTGGATACCATCACCCAGAGCGGCGATCACCTGCTGGGCGTGATCGACGACATCCTCGATTTCACCAAGGTCGAGGCGGGCATGCTGGAACTGGACGAGCAGGTATTCGAACTGCGCCGCATCGTGGAGGAGACCCTGGAACTGGTGGGCACGCGCACCGCGCAGAAGGGCCTGGACCTGGGCTGCGAATTCGCGCCCGGCACCCCGGAGATGATCAGGGCCGACCGCAGCCGCGTGCGGCAGATCCTGGCGAACTACCTGTCCAATGCCGTCAAGTTCACCGAGCAGGGCGAGATCGCGGTCTCGGTCAGCGCCGAGATGCTGGAGCCGCAGCGGCATCGTATCCACGTCAGAGTGCGCGACACCGGCATCGGCATCCCGCCCGACCGCCTCGACCGCCTGTTCAAGACCTTCAGCCAGGTGGATGCCTCCACCACGCGCCGCTACGGCGGCAGCGGCCTCGGCCTGGCCATCAGCAAGCGCCTGGCGGAGCTGATGGGCGGCGGCGTGGCCGTGGAGAGCCGCCCGGGCGAGGGCTCGGTGTTCTCCTTCAGCTTCATCGCCGGCAGCGATCCGGCCTGGCGGGCACCGCCGCCGGCCGACGCCAGCAGGCTTGCCGGAAAGCGATTGCTGGTGGTCGACGACAACGACACCAATCGCCGCATCCTGCGCGCCGCGGCACAGGAATGGGGAATGCAGGTCACCGATACGGCCTCGCCGCAGGAGGCGCTGGCGCTGATCCGCGGCGGTGCGGGCTTCGACTCCGCGATCATCGATTTCCTGATGCCCGAGATGGACGGTGCCGCGCTGGCGGCCACGTTGCGCCAGGAATGCGGCAGCGCCTGCCCGCGCCTGATGCTGCTGAGCAGCGTGCGCCAAAGCACGCAGTCGCAGCCGGTGTTCGACCTGGTGCGGTACAAGCCGCTGCGCCGTGCGGGTCTGCTCGATGCGCTGCTTGAACTGATGTCGCTGGGCGATGCCGCGCGGAATGCGCCGGCCGCCGCCTCGCGGCCGGCGAACGCCGCCGCGGCGCTGCGCGTCCTGGTGGTCGAGGATACGCCGCTGAACCAGCAGGTCGCTCTGCGCATGCTGGAGTCGCTGGGCTACCGCGCCGATCTGGCGGAGAATGGCCTGCTCGCCGTCGAAGCCGTGCAGCAGCGCGACTACGACCTGCTGCTGATGGACATGCAGATGCCGGTGATGGACGGCCTGGAGGCGACGCGCCGGATCCGTGCGCTGGAGAACCGGCCGCAACCGCAGATATTCGCGATGAGCGCCAGCGTGCTCGATCACGAGCGGCAGGCCTGCATCGACGCCGGCATGAACCGGCACCTGGCCAAGCCCCTGCGCCGGAACGAGCTGGAAAAGGCCCTGCAGGAAGCGGCGAATCACGCAGCCCGGGCCGCGGGATGAGCCGACTGCGCATGCGAGGGCCGCAGAGGCCGCGGGCAGGGTTGTGGATCCGGCTTTGGCGGCGCCTGCCGGCCGCCGTGCTCCTGGGCCTGTTGCTGGCTCCGCTGGCCGCGCATGCCGGCCCGCTGCGGCTCGACGACGCCCTGGGTCACGCATCGATGCCGCTGGCCGGTCATCTCGAAGCGTTCTATGACGCCAGCGGTGAGCTGACGCAGGCGCAGGTCGCCGCAGCGGAGAACTCGGCCCGCTTCCAGCCGATCGACCGGGATTTCAACGGCGGCTTCACGCAGCGAGGCGCCTGGTGGCTGCGTTTCGCCGTCGAGACGGCGCCCGGCTCGGCCGGCGACTGGTGGTTGCAACTGGGCGTGCCGTACGTCGACTACGTCGATGTCTGGCTGCCGCAGGCCCGTGGAGCAGGCGAAACCCTGCAGCACCGGGCGCTGGGCGGGATGCGCCCCGTATCCGGGCGGGACCTGCCCTGGTCGGTGTCCGTCCTGCGCCTGTCCGCACTGCCGGAAGGAGGACCCCGCTGGGTCTGGATCCGGCTCGCCGGCGAGCGCTCGCTCACCCTGAGCGGCAGCGTGTCGAAGCTGGACGTCATGACCGGAACGCTGCAGGGCGTGGTCGCCAGGGTTGCCGCCGTCGTCGGCATGACCTTGTTGATGGCGGGAGTCTGCCTGGCCCTCGGCGTTTCCCTGCCGGACCGCAAGTTCCTGTGGTATTCGGCCTATCTCGGGGCCAGCGCCCTGCTGTTCGCCTGCTCGGAGAACCTGATCGCGGTCCTGCTGCTGCCGGAGCAGCCGCTGCTCTCCTTGCGCATCCATCACGTGGCGGTCGTCCTGGGCCTGCTGACCTCCATCCTGTTCGCCCACAGCGTGCTCGACATGCGCGAGCAGTTCCCGCGCACGTCCATCGCGTTCCGCCTGCTGGCGGCTCTGGCGGCGACCGGCTGCGTCGTCACGCTGTCGGGCTACTACGGCCTCATCGGGCCGGCGGTGAGCCTGACCCGCCTGGCGCTGGCGGCGGTCATCGTCACGCTGTGCATCGTGCTGGTGCGCCGCAGCCAGCCGGGCGCCTGGCTCAACCTCATCGGCTACCTGGCCTACGGTACGGCCGGCATGCTGCACTTCGCCAAGAACCTCGACTGGATCCCCTTCACCCGCTTGACGCAGTACAGCTACCTGATCGGCGTCATCATCCACATGTTCGCGATCTTCATGAGCCTGGGGATCAATGTGCGCCTGCGGGAGCGGCGCTCCATGGCACTGGAGCACGCGCACCGGGAGGCGGATCTCGCGAACCGCGCCAAGAGCGACTTCCTGGCCAACATGAGCCACGAGATCCGCACGCCGCTCAATGCCATCCTCGGCACCGCGGAACTGATCAGCGATACGTCGCTGACCGACGAGCAGCGCGAGAGCCTGCAGACCATCCGGCAGAGCGGCGACCACCTGCTCGGCGTGATCGACGACATCCTCGATTTCAGCAAGGTCGAGTCCGGCATGCTGGAACTCGAGGACGCGGTGTTCGACCTGCGCCGCGCGGTGGAGGAGGCCCTGGAGCTGGTCGGGCACAAGGCCGTGCAGAAGCGGCTCGAACTGGCCTGCGATATCGCGCCGGGCACGCCGGACATGGCGCGCGGCGACGCGGCGCGCGTGCGCCAGATCCTGGTCAATTACCTGTCGAACGCCATCAAGTTCACCGAGCACGGCGATGTCTCGGTGGAGGTCTCGGCGCAAGCACTCGATGCCGGGCGCCACCGCTTCCACGTCGCCGTGCGCGATACCGGCATCGGCATTCCGGCGGAGCGGCTGGGCCGCCTGTTCAAGTCCTTCAGCCAGGTCGATGCATCGACCACGCGCCGCTACGGCGGCAGCGGCCTGGGCCTGGCGATCTGCAAGCGGCTTGCCGAGATGATGGGCGGCGGAGTGGCGGTCGAAAGCGTGCCCGGTCGCGGTTCGACCTTCTCCTTCAGCTTCGTCGCCGCCACCGATCCGGCATGGCAGCAGCCGCAGCGGCCCGGCATCGATGCCCTGCACGGCCGGCACCTGCTGATCGTCGACGACAACGACACCAACCGGCGCATCCTGCGCAGGACCGCCGAGGACTGGGGCATGCAGGTCTTCGACACCGCCTCGCCGCAGGAAGCCCTGCGGCTGATCGAGCGCGGCGAGCACTTCGACCTGGCGGTAATGGACGACATCATGCAGGACCTGGATGGCGTCGCACTGGCGGCGGCGATTCGCCGGCATCGCAGCCGCGGCGCCCTGCCCTTGCTGCTGCTCAGCAGCGCGCGCCAGGCCGGCGACGACCTGAAGGACTTCGACCTCGTACGCCTCAAGCCGCTGCGCCGCAGCAGCCTTCTCGATGCCTTTCTCGATCTGCTGGCGCCGGCCCAGGTCGCAACCCCGGTGCCGGAGCAGCCTGCAGCCCCGGCCAGCAGGACGCCGCTGCGCATCCTGCTGGCCGAGGACAATGCGATCAACCGCCAGGTCGGCACCCGCATGCTCGAGTCGCTCGGGTATCAGGCCGATGTGGTCGAGAATGGCGTCGAGGCGGTGGCGGCATTGCAGCGGCAGCACTACGACCTCGTGCTGATGGACGTCCACATGCCGGAGATGGACGGCCTCGAAGCCACGCGGCGGATCCGCGCGCTGCAGCAGCGGGCCCAGCCGCGCATCTTCGCGATGACCGCCAGCGCCCTCGATCACGAACGGCAGGCCTGCCTGGACGCCGGCATGGATCGCCACCTGGCGAAGCCCTTCCGCCGGCGGGAACTGGAAAGCATGCTGCACGAGGTGGCGGCCAGCGTCGGCTGCCAGGCCCCGGCGCACGACCAAGCCGGCGGCGGCGCGCTGGCCGATCCTGCCACGCTGGCGCAACTGGCGGCCGACCTCGGTGCCGAGGGCGCGGCCGAGCTGATCGCGGAGATGGTCGAGGCCTCGGACGGGAGCCTCGCGGCACTGCGCGATGCCCATGCCGGCGGCGATGCGCCGCGGTTGGCACGCGCGGCGCAGGCCCTGCAGGTCAACTGCAGCATGGTCGGGGCCACCGGACTCGCACAGGACTGCGCGAGCCTCGCAGCGGCGCCCGCGCCCCGGCAGGCCGCGCTGCTGGAGTCCGTGGCCGGCGGCTATCTCGCACTGATCGAACAACTGCGCCAATGGCGCGCCTGATCGGGGCCGGCGCCCTGATGGCGCTGGCCTGCATGCCCCTGCAGGCCGCGGACTTCGCCCTGACGCGCTGGTCGGAGGACCACCGGGATCTTGCCGACCCGGTCCGGCAGGCCACGCCGCTGGACGCCATCAAGCATCTTGCGCTGGGCGCGAGCCCCGACCGCTACCTGAGTCTCGGCGGACAGCTGCGGCTCAAGGCCGTGGATTTCGACGCACCCCTGTTCGGCCTGGGCAGCAACGAGGCCGACCGCTACGGGTACCAGCGCGTCAACCTGCACAGCGACTGGCACCTGGGGCCGAACTGGCGCGTATTCGCCGAGGTCGGCGATGCCCAGGTGCATGGCAAGCGGACGCCGCCCACCCCGGCTGATTCCAATCGCAGCGACCTGCAGCTGGCCTTCGTCGATTTTTCGGCCGCCACGGCCGGCGGAAAGCTGCTGCTGCGGCTCGGCCGCCAGGAGCTGGCCTTCGACAGCGCGCAGCGCTTCGTCGCCCTGCGCGAGGGCCCCAACGTCCGGCGCGCCTACGATGGCGTGCGGCTGGGCTGGTCGGCCGGCGCGCTGGATATCAGCGCCTTCCTGACCGAGCCTGTCGAGATTCGCGACGACGAAGCCTTCGACGACCGCGACAGCAACGCCATCCGCTTCTCGGGACTGCGCATCCGGCATGGAGCCGGCGAGGCCGTGCAGGTCGATGGCTACTGGTACCGCTACGAGCGCGATGAGGCTGTATTCGGCGGCGTCCGCGCCGAGGAGCGGCGCAATGTCTTCGGGCTGCAGTCCGCCGGGCGCCGGGGTGCGTTCGACTGGGACGTGGAAGCCGTCTACCAGTCCGGCAGCTTCGGGGCCGCAGACGTCCGGGCCTGGGCCTTCGGCAGCATGCTGGGCCTGCGCTTCGGCGCCTGGAGCTGGCAGCCCCGCGCGATGCTGCAGCTGGACGCCGCGTCGGGCGACCGGCAGCCCGGGGACGGCCGGCTCGAGACCTTCAACCCGCTGTTCTCCCGCGGCTCCTACTTCTCGCAATCGGGCCTGACGGATTTCTCGAACCTGCTGAACGCCGGCCTGTTCCTGAGTGCCCGCCCGCTGCAGCCTCTCACCCTGGGCATCGGCGGCGGGCGGATGGCAAGGCAGTCCCGCGATGATGCCGCCTATGCCCAGCCGATGCTGCCGATTCCGGGCTCGAGGAATGGAGAACGGGTCATCGGCAACTACCTGCGCTTCAACGCCAGCTATCGCTACAACCGGCATCTGACGCTGGCATCCGAGCTGCAGCACTATGTTCCTGCCTCCGGCCTGCGTGCGGCCGGCGCCAGGACGGCGGACTACGCCGAACTGGTGGTCAAGTTCCTGTTCTGAACCACGCCGACGCGTAGTACACTGCCTTCGTAACGCCGGGCGCCGTTGCCCTTCCACGCCCGGCATCCCGGGAATGCATTCGGAGAATCCGTGGGCACCACGGCCACAGCCACCGTCATCATCGCGGACGATCACCCGCTGCTGCGCGTCGCCCTGCGCCTGAACATCGAGCGCATCGAGCCGTCCGCCCAGGTCATCGAGGTGGATTCGCTGGCGGCGCTGAAGAGCAGCCTGCCCAAGCACCCGGACACCCGGCTGGTGCTGCTGGACCTCATGATGCCCGATGTCGAGGGGCTGTCCGCCCTCCAGTACCTGCGCCATGAGTGGCCCGAACTGAGAGTGGCGGTGGTCTCGGGCATGGAGGAACGGTCGTGGGTCCGCTCCGCGGAAGCGCTGGGCGCCGTCGCCTTCATTCCCAAGGCCACGCCAGTGGAACAGACCCAGCAGATCCTGGCCAAGGTCATGTCCGGCGGCGGCTGGTGGCCGCCGCCGGACACGCTTCCCCCGCCCCCCCCGGACTCGATCGACGCCCGCATCGACCGCCTCTCTCCCCAGGAACTGCGCATTCTCCTCTACATCAAGGACGGCCGGCTCAACAAGCAGATCGCCGACGAACTGGCGATCCGCGAGTCCACGGTGAAGACCCACATCACCGCACTGCTGCGCAAGCTCGACCTGCGCAGCCGTACCCAGGCGGCGGTGCTGGCGCAGCGCCTGCTCGCCGGCAACTGAACGGCGCCGCTCCTATCTCAACCGGCGCCGGTCGTTCCTGATCGCCAGCCAGGCGAGCCCGCCGGCGCCGGCCATCGAGCCCATCAGCAACCCTACCGCCAATCCAAGCCAGAACATGTGCAGGTCTCCCATCGGTCGTTCAACCGGCTTTCAGGTAAACGATCACCGACACGCGGCGATCCGGAGTCAGGCAGGCCAGCAACTCGGAGAGCGGTGGCCGCGTCGGGCAGGCTGACAACGGCTCGGCATCGCTACGCCCGACCGCCTCGATCATCCCGGGGGCGATGCCCTTGGCGACAAAGGCACCCGCTACCGCCTGCGCGCGATCCAGCGCGCGCGATTCCTTGCGCTGCACCGTGCCGATGCGATCCGCATGGCCGACCACAACGATGCGCTGCACCGAGCCTGCCTCGCGCACCGTCCTCGCCACCAGGGCCTTGAGTCGCGCCCGGTCCGCGGCACGCAGGTCATCCAGGCTGGAGCGCCCGAAGGGGAATACCAGGCCGTCCTCGGACCAGCGATCACCCCTGCTGTCCTCCGCCGCATCGGCGGCGGCAGAGGCCGCTGCAGGTGCCGCCCCGGCGGCGGCCACCATCGATGACCCTTCCGCCGCCGCACAGGCTTCTGTCTGCCAATGCCTGCTCCGAACCTTGCCCTGCTCGTCGAACTGGAGCTGGAACTGACACTCGACCAGTCCGATGCCCGCGGCCGGAAACTTGAGGATGTAGTTCCAGTCGCGCACGGCGAACAGGCCCTCGGTGAAATGGGGGTTGCCGATGAGCTGGCGCACCTGGTCCTTGCTCAGGCCGGGCTGCAGCAGCCGCACCGTGTCGCGCGTCACCACGATGCCGTCACGCCGGTACGACGCTTCGCGCGGGGGAAACGAGACGCCCTGGGCATCCGGCCCCTCCCGCGGCGTGCTGCAGGCGGACAGCGTGGCGCTCAGCACCACGGCCAGGAGGACAAGCGGGTTCTGCTTTTTCATGGAACCTCCTCAGCGCAACAGATAGAGCAAGGCCAGGCCGGTGGCCATTCCCAGTGCATAGCCGTGGATGCCCCAGACGTAGCGCCGCTTGTAGCGCTCCCGTCCGCTGTCATAGTCGTAGTACTTGAGGCTCATCTGGATATCACCCTGATCTGGTTCTGGTGGGAATGCCGCGTTGCGCTCACCAGAGCACGCCGCTGACGCCGAAGCGCACCGCGGTACCATGCTCGGAGGTGGAAACGCCGGTGGTCACGCTCCAGCGGCCGTTCTCGGCCGTGCCGCGGAAGGTGACACCGACCGCCCCCTGGTTGACGTAGTAGCCGCTGCCGAGCGCATAGGTGATGTGCCCGGGAATGAACGGTGCCGCTTCCATGGCGATGGCCGCGGCGATGCCGGCATTGGCCTCGTCGCGCATCTCGTCCACCGTGCGGCCGAAGTCCACGCGCAGGTCGGTCAACTGCTGCACGTTGACCGCGTCGGTCGGCGCCACACCGGCCGCGACGTTGCGCAGGCTCACCGGGCCGCCGGTACCGTCCGGATTGCCGAAGGTCACCGAGTTGTAGTTGACGCTGCCGTCGCCGTTGAAGTCGTAGCGCACCGCACTGGCACCCAGCTGCTTGAGCTGGCCGACGTTGGCGGCATCGGTGTCGGCCGTACCGGCCGCCACGTTGGTGATGCGCCGCTGCTGGCTGGACGAACCCACCGACACCGTGTTGTCCTGGTCGGCCACCGAGCCATTGCCCAGCGCCACGCTGTTGGCCGCGCTGGCCGTGGCGTTGTTGCCGAAGGCCGCGGCGAAAGCGCCCGCGGCACGGGCGTTGTCGCCCACCGCCGTGGTGTTGGTGCCCAGCGCCTGCGCGCCGGTGCCCACCGCCACCGAGGACTGCGCCACGGCACCCGAGCCGATGGCCACCGAGTTGGACTGCACCGCCGTGGCGTTCTGGCCCAGCGCGATGCCGCCAGCCGCCTGGGCGCGGGCACCGCTGCCGATGGCGACGGCGTTGGCCGCGCCATCGGACACCTGGGCACCACTGCCGATCGCCAGGCCGTTCTCGGCATCGCTGCCGACACGGGCCGAGCTCTCGGCATCCTCACCGGCGCCGATGGCGATGGCATTGGCGGAAGAAGCGGTGGCATTCACGCCGATGGCGCTGGAATTGGCGCCGCTGGCCGTGTTGCCCGAGCCGAGCGCTGCGCTGCCCTCGCCGCTGGCGGTGTTGTCCACGCCCATGGCGGTGGCGCCATCCGCGCTGGCGTCGTTGCGCACACCGCACTTGGCGGAATCGGCACCGCCGCCGGGGCCGCAGAAAGCCAGCGCCTGGTCGGCACGGGCCAGCGCCGTGTTGGCCGTGTTCTGCACCACGGTGACGCGGCCGTCCACCTGGGCGACATCGTTCTCGACGGTATCGAGGCGATCACCCATCTCGGAAACGTTGCCGGCGATCTCCGCCACGTCCGCCTCCACCGAATCCACGCGGGTATCGAGCGCGGCGATGTTCGCGGTGTTTTGCGCGATGCCAGTTTCCGCGGCATCCACCCTCGAATCCAGCACGCCGATGGCGGCGGTGTTGGCAGCGATATCGGACGTGTTCTGGGCCGTGGCCGACTCCAGCGCGGAGATATCCGCGCTGTTCTGCGTGGTGGCCGTCTGGAGCGCCGCGATATCGGCGGTGTTCTGCGCGGTGGCCGCCTCGTTGGCCCCCAGGCGCGTGTCCAGCGCACCGATCTGCTGCTCGGCCGCCTCCACGCGGCCTTCCACCGCTGCCATGTCCGCCTCCGCGGCGTCCACGCGGCTATCGACCGTCGCGATGGCCGCCGCATTGGCGGCGATTCCGGCGTCGGCCGCGTTGGCCCGGGTGGTCAGGCCACCGATGGCGGATTCGTTGGCGGTGACCCGGCCGTCCAGAGCGGTGATGCCGGCGCTGTTCTGGGCGATACCGGACTCGGCGTTGCC
The DNA here is from genome assembly GCF_002930645.1 of Solimonas fluminis. Classification (GTDB taxonomy): domain Bacteria; phylum Pseudomonadota; class Gammaproteobacteria; order Nevskiales; family Nevskiaceae; genus Solimonas_A; species Solimonas_A fluminis. The sequence continues at coordinate 41,901 of NZ_PSNW01000011.1, forward strand.
CACACGACCGTCGAGCCCCGCGATGTTGGCCGTGTTCTGCGCCACGTTCTGGTTGGTGGCATGGAGCTGCGCCCCGTTGACCGCATCGCTGCTGTCGGCCGCCAGGCGGCCGGCGGCGACGCGCGTGATGCGGGTGGCGCCGCCGGCGCCCCCCAGCGTCAGCGTATTGCGGCTGGCGTCGTCGTAGGCGACGCCCAGCGGGTTGCCGGCGGCGGCCAGGCCTTCGAGCGCGCCGAACGCATCGCCGACGTTGCTGTAGGCATTGCCGCCGATGTTGTAGCTCGGGGCGGCGATGCTGCCGTCGGCATTGACCGCGGCGCCGCCACCCAGGGCCTGTGCCAGGCCGTTCACGCTGCTGGTGTTGGCGATCACGCGGCTGTCCAGGCTGGCGATGCTGCCTTCCGCGGAACCCAGGCGCGTATCGAGGCCGGCGATGTCCGTCGTGTGCTGGTCGAGCATGTCCTCCGCCGAGTCGACACGACCCTGCAGCCCCCCGATATCGCCTTCCGCTGCCGTGACCCGCCCACCGAGCGTGCTGACGTCGGTCTGCAGGCCGCCGATATCGCCCTCGGCCGTGTCCAGGCGAGTGCCGAGACCGGCGATCTGGCCGCTATGCTGACCGATGGTGGCTTCCGCGGAACTGACGCGGCCGTCCAGGGCGCCGATGTCGCTGCTGTTCTGCGCGATGTCCTGCTCCGCGGTGTCCACGCGGGTGTCGAGCGCACCGAGGTCGCCCTCCGCTGCAGTCACGCGGGTGTCGAGCGCACCGATCTGCGCGGTGTGCGTGCCCACCGTGGCCTGCAGGCCGCCGATGCTCGCCTCGGCCGCATCGACGCGACCATCCAGGCTGGCGACCTCCCCTTCCGTGGTGCTCACGCGACCGTCCAGGGCGCTGATGTCGCTGCTGTTCTGCGCGATGTCCTGTTCCGCGTCGCCTACCCGGGTGTCCAGGGCGTCGAGGCTGTCCTCGGCTGTGGTGACACGGGAGTCCAGAGCGCCGATCTGGGTGGTGTGTGTCCCCACCGTCGTCTGCAGGCTGCCGATGCTCGCCTCGGCCGTATCCACACGACCGTCCAGCGTCGCGATGCCGGCCTCGGCCGCGGTCACGCGTCCATCCACCACCGCGATGTCGCTGGCGTTCTGCGCCACCTCCTGGTTGGTGGCGAAGAGCTGGCCGGCATTGACCGCATCCGTGCTGCCCGCAGCCAGCGTGCCGGCCCCCAGGTTGGTGATGCGGGTCGTACCGCTGGCGCCCTGCAGGCTGATGCTGTTGCGGCTGGCATCATCGTAGGACACGCCCAGCGCCCCCCCGGCACCCGCCAGGCTTTCCAGGGCCTCCACCGCCGCGCCGACATTGTCATAGTCGGTGCCGCCCACGTTGTAGGTCGGCGCAGCAATGCTGCCGTCGGGATTCACGGCCGCGCCGCCACCCAGAGCCTGGGCCAGGCCGCCAATGCTCGCCGTATGCTGGCCGACGGTGGTCTGCAAGCCGGCGATATTGGTCTCGGCGACATCCACGCGACCACCGAGCGCGGAAATCCCGCCCTCCGCCATAGTCACGCGGGTATCAAGGGCGCCGATCTGCGTGGTGTGCGTACCCACCGTGGACTGCAGGCTGCCGACATCCGTCTGCAGCGCGCCGATGTCGCTCTCCGTCGCATCGACGCGGCCACCGAGCGCGGAGATCCCGCCCTCCGCCGTGGTCACACGGGTATCGAGGGCACCGATCTGCGTGGTGTGCGTACCGACCGTGGCCTGCAGGCCGCCGACGTCCGTCTGCAGCGTGCCGATGTCGCTCTCCGTCGCATCGACGCGATCGCCCAGCGTGGCGAGTCCACCCTCGGCCGCGGTGACTCGGGTGTCGAGCGTGCCAATCTGCGTGCTGTGCGTGCCGACCGTGGCCTGCAGGCTGCCGACGTCTGTCTGCAGCGTACCGATATCGGTCTCCGCGGCATCCACACGCCCGCCCAAGCTGGCAACCTCTCCTTCCGTGGCGCTCATGCGACCGTCGAGGGCGCTGATGTCGCTGCTGTTCTGCGCGATATCCTGTTCCGCCGTATCCACCCGGCCACTCAGCGTGGCGAGCCCACCTTCCGCCGCGGTGACTCGGGTATCGAGCGCACCGATCTGCGTGGTGTGCGTGCCCACCGTGGCCTGCAAGCTGCCGATGTCGGTCTGCAGCGCGCCGATGTCGGTTTCTGCGGCATCGACGCGGCCACCGAGCGCGGAAATGTCGCCCTCGGTCGCGGTCACGCGGGTGTCCAGTGCGCCGATCTGCATGGAGTGCGTGCCCACCGTGGTCTGCAGGCTACCGACGTCCGTCTGCAGCGTGCCGATGTCACTCTCCGTCGCATCGATGCGACCGCCCAGCGTGGCGAGTCCACCCTCGGCCGCGGTGACTCGGGTGTCGAGCGTGCCGATCTGCGTGGTGTGCGTGCCGACCGTGGTCTGCAGGCTGCCGACGTCCATCTGCAGCGTGCCGATGTCGGTCTCCGCCGTGTCCACGCGGCCGCCCAGCGTGGCGATCCCACCCTCTGCGCTGGTCAGGCGGGTATCGAGCGTACCGATCTGCGTGGTGTGCGTACCGACCGTGGCCTGCAAGCCGCTGATGCTGGTCTCCGCGGTATCCACGCGCCCGTCCAGGGCAGCGATGTCGCTGGTGTTCTGCGCCACGTCCTGGTTGGTGTCGAAGAGCTGCCCGGCGTTGACGGCATCCGTGCTGCCGGCGGCGAGCGTGCCGGCGGTCAGGTTGGTGATGCGGGTGGTGCCGCTGTCGCCCTGCAGGGTGATGGTGTCGCGGCTGGCGTCATCATAGGAAACACCCAACGCGCTACCCGTGCCGGTCAAGGCCTCCAGGGCCTCGATCGCACCGCCCACGTTGTTGTAGTCGGTGCCGGCCACGTTGTAGGTCGGAGACACGATGCTGCCATCCGCGTTCACCGCCGCGCCGCCGCCGAGCGAACTGCTCAGCGTCAGGCTCAGGCCCCGCAACTGGCTGCCGTTGACGGCGTCCGTGCTGCCCGCAGAGAGAGAACCAGCGCCCACATTCACGATGCGGCGCTGGTTGGCGGCAGATCCCACCGAGACGGTGTTGGCGACGTCTGCCACCGAACCCTGGCCCAGCGCCACGCTGCCCGCTGCCGTTGCCGAAGCATCGGTGCCCAGCGCAATCGAATCGACCCCGGCTGCCGCTACCGAGGCATTGCGGCCGATGGCGATGCCGTTGGTCGCGCCAGCGGCGACGGTGGTGCCGGCTTCGCTGTCGAGCGCCGAGCCGAGCACGATGGCATGGTCGGCGTTGGCGTTGCCATGCGCGCCGAGCGCAACGCTGTAGTTTCCTCCGGTCTCATTCTGGTAGCCGACGGCGGAACTGCCCACGCCGTAAGCCTCATTCAAGTATCCGAAGGCATTGCTTTGATCGCCTTCGGTATAGTTGCCGGAGCCGAAGGAACTGCTGTTCTGACCCTCGGCAGTGTTGGCGTCACCGAACGCCGCGGCGGACTCACCGATCGCAGAGTTGCTGCCGCCGAAAGCACTGCCGCCCCTGCCCGTAACGGTATTGAAACCGCCAACCGCGCTGCCGAGATCGACCGCCGTGCTGTTGTTGCCGACCGCCGTGGACCGCCGGCCATTGGCCTGCGCATAGGCGCCGATCGCCATGGCATCCTCTCCCGTGGCGCCCACGCCGGCCCGGTGGCCGATGGCGATGCCATGGGTGGCGCCAGCGGCGACACGCGTGGCATTGACTGCTGACTGGGCGTTGCCGATGGCCACCGAATCCTCGGCAGCCGCGTTGCTGTGGGTTCCGATCGCGGTGCTGCGCTCACCGCTGGAGAGGCTGGCGGAGCCCATGGCAATCGAATTGACCCCGGATACCGCCGAGCTCTGGCCCAAGGCAATGGAGTTGATACCGGCCGCTGCCACCGACGCGTTGTTGCCGATGGCGATGCCGCTGGTGGCACCGGCGGCAACTCGTGCACCGCCCTCCTCGGTGTCGGAGTTGCCCAGGGCCAGCGAGTAGTCCGCGGCTGCCTCGCTGTTCGCACCCACGGCGGTGCCGTAGGCACCCGAGGCCCTGCTGCTGAAGCCCATCGCGGAGGAATTCAGGCCGCTGGCGACGTTGTCGTAGCCCATCGCCGAACTGCGCTCGCCGCTCGCGTTGTTCTCATAACCGAAAGCGCTGCTGGACACCCCTGTCGCATCGTTCTCGTTGCCGAAGGCGCTGCTGTTGGATCCGCTCGCGCTGTTGTCGCGGCCGAAGGCGCTGCTTTCGCCGCCGGTCGCGCCGTTTCCAAGGCCGATCGCGACGTCATCATCATCCTCAGCCCGGTTGTCCGAGCCCAAAGCGATGGCGGAATTGCCCTCGGCGGTGTTCCGCGTGCCGATGGCGATGGCCTCGAGTCCCGTCACCGTCTCTTCCCCGGTATCCGGGTCGACCTCCACCAGGCCCGCCGTGCTGTAGCGGCCGATGGCGATGGCGCCTTCCGCTGCGGCGGTCGTGCTGCTGCCGATCGCAATGGCCCCCGTGGCGTTTTCGCGGACGACGGCCCCGGAGCCGCCATATTCCTCGCCCGAGTGCACGCCGATGGCCAGCGAGCCGTCCGCCCAGGCGTTGCTGCTGTTGCCTACGGCGACACTGCCGGCCCCAGCCGCTTCGACGCCGGTGCCGAAGGCGGAGCTGCCGCCCCCACTGGCCCTGGTGGCGTTGCCGACAGCGACGCTGCCGTCACCGGAAGCGCTGCTCTGGCGGCCCAGTGCGGCACTGAAATCGCCGGATGCAGCATTGTTTTGGCCAATGGCGGCGCTGTACGCCCCGGTAACACTGTTCCGATAACCCACGGCACTGGCGCCGTCCGTGCTGGCGGTATTGTTGTACCCCAAAGCGGAAGCTCCAAGACCGCTGGCGACGTTGGCGTTGCCCACCGCACTGGCGCTGCCGCCGGTAGCCGTGGAACCGGCGCCGACCGCCATGGCCGAAGCCGCCGAAGCGGCGGCGTTGGTGCCCAGGCTGATCGCATTGGTGGCATTGGCCGCGACGGAGGCGTTGCGGCCGATGGCGATGCCATTGGTGGCGCCGGCGAGCACGCGTGCGCCAGTGGCAACAGTGTCGGAGTTGCCGATGGCCAGCGAGAAATCCGCGCCCGACTGGCTGTGGGAGCCCAGGGCCGAACTGCCTCCGCCCGAAGCGGTGTTGGTGAAACCCAGGGCCGAAGCGTTCACTCCGCTGGCGACATTGCGCGCGCCGATCGCGCTGGCGCCGGCAGTCGATGCGGTGTTGTCGCTGCCCAGCGCACTGGTGACGAGTGCCGAGGCGGTGTTGGAATACCCCACGGCCACGCTCTGTGCGCCCGAGGCGACGGCTTCGGTACCGACGGCGGTGCTGGTGGCCGCGGAAGCCCGGGTGGCGTAGCCCAGGGCGATGGCATTGGCCGCATTGTCCGCCACGGCAGCATCGGGGCCGATGGCGACGCTATTGGTGGCGCCGGTACCGACGCGTGCGCCGTTGGCTGCGGCGGCCGCGTTGCCGATGGCCACCGAGTTCTGGGCCGCGGCATTGCTGTTGGTGCCGATCGCCGTGCTGCGCGGGCCGCTGGCGATACTGGCGGAGCCCATGGCGATCGCGTTGACCCCCGCCGCCGCGACGCTCGCATTGCGGCCGATGGCGATGCCGTTGGTGGCGCCGGCCGCGACCGTGGTGCCGGCCTCGCCGTCCAGCGCCGTGCCGACCACGATGGAATGGTCGGCATTGGCGTTGGCATTGGCGCCCAGGGCTACGCTGTAGCCACCCGTCGCTTCGCTCTGGTAGCCGAACGTGCTGCTCGCGGTACCGCTGGCCAGGTTCTGGTGACCCATGGCCGAGCTGTCGATGCCGCTCGCGGTATTGTCGAAGCCGAAGGCGGCGCTGTCCTCGCCCGTCGCGTCGTTGTTGACGCCGACGGCACTGCTGTCGTTGCCTTCAGCTGAATTGCTGTGGCCGATGGCGACGGCATCTTCGTCCGTTGCTTCGTTGTAGAGCCCCAGCGTGAGGCTATCGATGCCCAGCGATTCATTCTCGCGCCCGATGGCGATGGCTCCGTCCACGTCGGCGACGTTGGCCTCGCCCCAAGCGAAGCTCGAAGCGCCATAGGCAGCGTTGCGCAGGCCGATCGCGATGCTGGAATCGCCGTAGGCCCGGTTCCCCATGCCGAAGGCGATGGCAAACAGCCCGCCGGTCGGAACGAGTTCGTCCGATTCCGGATCGACCCCCGCCGTCCCCGCGATATTGCCAAGGCCAATGGCTATCGAGGTCTGGCCAGCTGCCACCGAACCGAGGCCGACAGCGACGGAATAGTCGCCGACCGTACCTGAGCCGCCGCCGATCGCCATGCTGCCGTCGCCGTATGCGGTTGCGGAGACCCCGCTGTTCATCATCCCGCCGTATTCATCAGGGATGGGAAGACCCACGCCGATCGCGAGCGAACCGAACCCCTCCGCGTTGGCGTAGTTGCCCATCGCCACGCTGTAAGCTCCCGCGGACATGTTTTCGTAGCCGAAAGCGGAGCTGCGCAGGCCTGAACTGGAATTTGCATAGCCGGCAGCGGTGCTGCCCGCGCCGCCAGCGTAGTTGTAGGTTCCGAGGGCGGCGCTACCTGTACCCTCGGTAGTATTGCCGTAGCCGACCGCTGAACTATTTTCACCCACCGAACTGTTCTGGTAGCCGAAGGCTGAACTGCGCAGGCCGGAGGCGGTGTTGTCACTACCCACCGCCGTGCTGTTGGCGCCCGAGGCGGCCGAACTGACGCCGATGGCGGTGGCCGCGGCTGCCGTGGCGTCGGTGTCGCTGCCCAGCGCCATGGCATTGACGGCATTGACGCCGACGGCGGCATCGCGGCCGATGGCGATGCCGTTGGTGGCGCCGGTGCCGACGCGCGCGCCGCTGGCGGCGATATCGGAGTTGCCGATCGCCACCGAGAAATCGGCGTTGGCAGTGGAGCGGCTGCCGACCGCCAGGCTGCGGCTGCCGCCGGCGGCGTTGTCGTAACCCAGGGCCGCACTGAAAGATCCGCTCGCGGCGCTGTCGTCGCCCACGGCCAGGCTGCTCGCGCCGGTGGCAAGGCTGGCATGGCCCACCGCGGTGCTGTTGGCGCCGCCCGCACGGTTGGCGTCGCCCACCGCGGTGCTGCTGGCGCCGGAGGCGATGTTGCTCACGCCCAGTGCGGTGGCGCGGTTATTGGTGGCCTGGCTGTCCGCGCCGAAGGCGTTGCTGAACTGTCCGGTGGCGTCGCTGAACGCGCCTACCGCCGTGCTGTCCCCGCCGCTGGCGACGTTGCCGATGCCGCAGGCCAGGGAATTCGTCGCCGAACCGTTGCTGCCGCCATTGTTGTTGGCGTCGTTCAGCCGGCATTCCTCGGCCAGGGCCGGCGGGGTATAGCCCATCAAGGGGAATGCCAGCTGCAGCGCCAGCGCCCAGGCACCGATCCTCAGGGTGCCGGACCGCTGCACAGGCACCGAGCCGACCGTGCCGCTGCTGCCGCCGCCATGGTTGCGGGCCAGTTCCGAGGCTACGACTAGGCAATTGAGCGCCCGGCTCCAGATGATCTTGTGGATGTGGTTCATTGCAGCCCCCTATGATTTATCTACTGCGTGTTAGCTTCGTCTTCCGGGCGCGACCGCGGTATCCGCGAGTAGTCCTAGTACTTTGGTCGTAGGCCGAGCCGGGGCTTTCGTGGATTGCCTTGAATGGCAATCCACGCCGGCGAAGGCCCCGGCCATGGAGGGCCGGGCTGGGATTAATTCGCCAGATGCCGCCGCGCCATGGACGGCGGCCCTGAGCAAAGGGGCACGACGAAATCTCCGGACGGTTGCCCGGATGATTGCGATAGCAGTGGGGACACGCGGGCAAAGCCCTTTCGTGCTGCCGAAAGCAGGCGCCTTCAGCGAACTGGTCGAAGCGCGGGCGGACTTTTCCTACCGCCGGCCGACGGCTTGCCGCACACCCTTCGATCCTTCTACGAGCTCAGGACTTCAGGGCGAACCGCAAACATCCCCGGACTTTGTTGGTTACTCCTCAGGCGGCGAGCTTCTCCACCCACCCGTCGACCCACTGCGGCAGGATCCGTTGCCGGTTGCGGCCGGCGTAGCGCGCCGCAAAACGGCGCGCGGCCTGATGCAGCGTGGGATCGTCCAGCAGGCGCTGCAGCGCAGGGCCGAAGGAATCGGGCTGGTCCGGAGCCAGCACCAGGCCGGCCCCGAAGGATGCGACCCGCTCGGCCAGCAGGCGCTGCTCCATCTGGAAGTGCTGGATCAGGCACGGCTTGCCGGCGAGCAGCGCCTCGGCCACGGCACCGTGGGAGCCGGAGCCGACGAAGGCGTCGCAGCTCTCCATGGCCTGCCGCAACCAGACATTGCGGTCCAGGATACGCAGTCCCGGACGCTCGAAGTGGGCCACGGTGGCGCGCGGCAGGTCGGCCAGCCGCACGAGCACCTGGGCAGGGGCCGCCTGCAACGCGGCCAGCAGCGACTCCAGGCCGTCTCCCGCACGCAGGTAGGCCAGCAGGCGCGGCCCCCGGGTCTTGCCCCAGTCCACGGCCAGGCCGGAGGAGAAATCCGGCAGGCCGATGTAGTTGGCCTCGCGCACGCTGCCGTAGTGGTCGAGTTCGGGATAGGTCTTCAGGCCCAGTTCCACCCCGCTGAACAGGGACTGGAGATTCGGCAGCGGCTCGGCGCGGAGCGCGGCCAGCGCCTCGTTGACCACCAGGAGCACCCGGGCCTCGTTGTCGCGCAGGCGTTCCTCGCGAGCGGGGATCGTGGGATAGGCGGGAAATGGATTGTGCAGCGGCGGCAGGCTGAAGCCGGTGCCCAGCGCCGCCGCCGGCAACCGCAGCACGCGTGCGGCCAGCAGCGCGGTGGGGGCGTGATCCACCAGCAGGGCCTGGGCGCTGCTGAACTGCAGCAGCGAGCACCAGGCGCGCAGGCGGCCGGCGAGAGCCACCGGGCTGTGCCAGCCGCAGTCGTGGAGCAGGCTGGCGTAGCTGGCCTGCAGGCGCACCGCCTGCGGGCCGGCCATGCCGGTGGGAGCGGGCAGGATGGACGCATGGCGATGCAGGCCCAGCGTCTCGGCCATCTCGGGCTGGTGCGTCGCCAGCAGGCAAGACTGCCCTCGGCTGGCAAGATGGGCCGCGATCGCGCCGAGCGGCGCGAGATGACCCTGGCCATGCCCCAATTCGGCGGCGAGCAGGATCGGGGGCAGGCCCTGGCGATTCATGCGGCGGCGGCGACGGCGCACGCCCTGACGCGCGCCTGCTCGCGAAACTGATGCTCGGCGATACGACGGGCGAGCGGGTTGAGCAGCGCCAGCGCGGTGGGCTCGATGGGCTGAGCCAGCCACTGCAGGCGCAGGCCCGGCCCCTCGCGGAAGGCCTCCGGCGTGATCGTGGAGAAGAAGAACCCCTGGGCTTCCGCCAGTTCGCAGAGCAGGCTGGCGCCGGGCTGGGCCAACGGCAGTTCCAGATGCGCGCAGGCCACCCCGGGATCGGCCTGGAGGCGCGTGATGGCGGCCAGCAACTGCGCGGCGCTGTCGCTACCGATGCGCGGAACCGCAAGGACCCAGGAGCGCAGGCCCTGGTCATGCGTCGCGTGCAGCCTGCTCAGGCCGCTGGCGGGGCTTTCCTCCTCGAAGCTGACGGGGCAGCACAACCGTCCGAGGATTTCCGCGGTGATTGCATGATGCCGCGCGGGCAGCCGGCAGGCGGTGGAGGCGGCGTCCGGCGGCAGCGGGCGGGCATAACGGACGAAGCTCTGGCGCGTACCGCCGATGCCCGGCCACAGTCCCAGCGCGATGCCACAGGGCACGAGTTGCGCGTTCTCGGTGAAGCGCTGCGAGATGCAGACGGCCTCCGGGGACTCCGCAACCGGGGCCAGGACTTCCCCCCAGAGGCCGCGCCTGCCCTGCTCCCGCGCCCAGGCGGCGAGCAGGCGGCGCATGTCGTCGGCAATGCCTTGGCGGCGCAGCGACGGCCGCACCATCAGCACGCCGAGCTCGGCTGTCCGCCCATAGGGCGAAGGCTCCAGCGCCGCCAGGCCGGCGACCTCGCCGGAGGACGGCAGCAGGGCCAGCGCGAACACCAGCCGGGCATCGGCGATCGCCTGCGCAAGCTCCGCGGGGGCGTAGAGCAGGCGGATCGGATAGCTCTCGCCGCGCACGGCACGCACGCAGGCGGTGATGTCCGCCGCATCCTGCGGCGCGGCCAGCCGGAACTCCGGCGTCTCGGTCACGGCCGGCTCCGGCGCCCGCCCTGGGCGACCAGTGCCTTTGCGAGATCGGACCAGCGGGCATCGGTGGACTCCTCACCGTCGCTGTCGATGGACTGCATGGCTTCGAGATAGCGCTCGGCGAAGGCGTGGTGGAAATGGCGAACGCTTTCCGGGTATGCCTGCGGGGCCCGCATGATCTGCGGATTGGTGTTGATCTCCCAGACCTGGAGGCGGCCGTCGCGGCCCACCGCGTAGTCGATGCGGCCGTAGTGGATCTGCGCGCGGGCGAACAGGTCGCGCAGCTCGGACTCGTGTGGATTGGCCTGGCAGTAGTCGCGGGCCTCCGCGCGATGCGCCGGCTCCAGCAGGTCCATGTCCTTCAGCATCCACTTGCGGCTGAACAGCACATGCCGCGGGATGATGCGATCGCCGATGCGGAAGGCGGAATACTTGCGGTAGATGCCGCCCGTGTCGGCGGTGTCGCACATCTCCACCACCAGCAGCTCCGACAGCGCGTGCCCGGACAGCACCGCCTGCAGCAGCGCCTCGCGCACCGACTGCAGGTCGTGGAGCAGCGGGCTCTGCGCGCCGCTGTGCTCCTTCTCCTGCCGGATGAAGACGGGATAGCGCCAGGGCTCGCCGGCGGTGTCGGCGCGGAAGGCGCGGAAGTCGTTCCTGCCGTCCTTGTGCAAGGCATCGAGCAGTTCCAGCCGGCGCAGGCTGCGCTCCGGATGGTTGAGCATGCGGCAGCCGCTGTCCTGCAGCCGCGCCCAGACCCTGCCCAGGATCTTGCGCGGCAGTGCGTCGAGCCGCTCCAGGTCGGAGAAGATGTAGCTGCCCTGGGGCATGACCGGCATGCGCGTCAGCAGCTCGTAGGGCATGACCACCATGCGCTTGCGCAGGGACGCGCCCCACTCGCCGCGCAGGTGTTCGCTGACGGTGTAGGCGTGGGGTGCAGTGACCAGATACCAGATCATGGGCGGCTCCTGGGGCGTTGACGGACGTCCCGCATCGATGGCGTGGGCACCATGTTCCGCCCGCTCGGAGCCGCGCGGTATCCGAGATTGGGACTACGACTTTGGTCGTAGGAAACGAAAGGGGCGCCCGCCCATCCCGGCACGGGCGCCTCTCCAGCGCGGTGAACGGCGGCCGATCCGGCCGCCGTTCAGATCGCCAGCTGCAGGCGCATCTGGAAGATCGCCGGCTCCTTGTCGTTGAGCGCCGCCGACGCGCCGGTGCGGCCGTTCGCGTCCAGCACCTTGATGGCGTTGAAGCTGATGCGGGTGAACGGCGTCAGGTACCAGTTCAGCGCCAGCGCGGCGTTGTCCTCGGTGCCGCCGCGGACGGCCTTGTCCTCCAGGTCCACGGTGCTGTAGCGCGCCGCCAGCTCGAAGGCGCCCCAGCCGGCATCCTTGCCGAAGTTGTTCGCCGGACGCACGCCTTCGAAGACGCCGCGGTCCGCCTTGTAGCGGCGGCCCTCGCCGGTCAGGGTCCAGGCGAGCTGGGCGTAGCCGCCGGAGAAGCTCAGGGAGGAATCCGTCTTGCGGTCCAGTTGCACGAAGCTGTATTCCGCCTGGGCGGAGAACGCGCCCTGCTGCCAGGCCAGTTCCAGCCCCTTCACCTGGATCAGGTCCACGGCGGCAATGTTGCCGGTGCTGACCAGGCGCTGGGCATTGGGCACCTGGTTGGATTCCGGCTTGAAGGCGAAGGCGACCGTGCCGCCGGTGGCCCCCGCAGCGGTGTCCTGGGTGGGATTGCGGACCTGGATCGCCGCGCCCAGGTGCAGCACCTGCTTCTCCGACAGGACCGGCGCCCAGCTGACGCGTCCGACGCCGCTGAAGCTCTCGTCGCCGGCCTGCGCGGTGGCCACCGGCTCGCCGAAGACACCCAGCGCCGCCGTCCAGTGGGCACCCGAGGTGCTGACCATCAGGCCCGGCGCGCGCGAGGGCACGAAGCCCCAGGACATGGCGCGCTCCATGAAGGCCACGCTCTTGTCCGCCGCCAGGGCATCCATGCCGAAGGGCACCTTGAAGTTGCCGGCGGTGACCGTCAGCGGCTTGTAGCCGTTGTAGGCGACGAAGGCGTCGGTGACGCCGGTGGTGCCGGCGAACTCGTACTCCGCGCGATAGCTCCAGTCCTTCAGGAAGCTGCCGCCCACCGAGAGGCGCGAACGGCGCATCTCGCTGCCGTCCGGCAGGTCGTAGCCCGCCTCGTCCTGGTAGACGGCGAAGTCGAGCTGCTGCAGCGTGCCGACCTGGACGCTGGCGGTGCCGTCGCCGGACAGCACGCGGAAGCCGTCGTCCGTACTCACCGTGGGTGCGTTCTTGCGCGAGGCCTTGAGCTTCTCGTATTCCTCCAGGCTGATCACGCCCTTCTGCGCGAGGGTTTCGAGCAGTTCGTCGGCAGCGGAGGCGATGGGGGCGGCAGCCAGCAAGGAAAAAGCGCACAGCGCGGCAAGGCCGGCCGGGAAACGTTGACTCATCACGAAAACTCCCTGGGTTCTGATTGACAGTCGGTATCGTTATATAGAACGCTATATATCGACATCTCCGCAAGCCCCCGGGTATCCGCCATGCGCCTCCAGGCAAAACTGCTGTCGTCCCTGCTGCTGCTCGTCTCCTCCGCTGCCTTCGCCGACCCGGCGCGGGTGTATGCCGCCGCCAGTCTGACCAACGCGGTGACCGACATCGGCGCGGCCTGGCAGAAGGCCGGACACGAGCCGCCGGTGCTGGTGTTCGGCGCCTCCTCGGCGCTGGCCAAGCAGGTGGAGGCCGGCGCGCCGGCCGACGTCTTCATGTCCGCCGACCTGAACTGGATGGACTACCTGGAGCAGCGCGGCAAGCTTGCCGCCGGCAGCCGCAGTTCCCTGCTCGGCAACACCCTGGTGCTGATCGCGCCCAAGGGCAAGGCCCCCGAGGTGAAGATGGAGCGCGGCTTCGACCTGGCCGGCGCCTTCAAGGGCAAGCTCTGCACCGGCGAGCCGGGCGCAGTGCCGGTGGGCATCTACGCCAAGGAAGCGTTGGCCTCGCTGGGCTGGTGGGACAAGGTCTCCGGCCGCATCGTCGGCACCGACGACGTGCGCACCGCGCTGGCCTTCGTCGAGCGCGGCGAATGCCCGCTGGGCATCGTCTACGCCACCGACGCGGCCATCAGCAGCAAGGTGGAGGTGGTGGCGAGCTTCCCCGCCGGCAGCCACAAGCCGGTGGTCTATCCGGTGGCCCTGGTGCAGGGCGGGCGTGCCGAGGGCGGCGAATTCCTGCAGTATGTGCGCAGTTCGCCCGACGCCGCGGCGATCTTCCGCAAATACGGCTTCACGCTGCTCGAATCCAAGCCCTGAGTCCCGGACCCGAGTGTTCTCGCCCGACGAACTGACCGCGCTGTGGCTGTCCGCGAAAGTCGCGTTCTGGGCCACCCTGCTCTGCCTGCCTCCGGGGATCGGCCTGAGCTGGTGGCTGGCGCGCCGCGACTCGCGCGGCAAGCTGGCGCTGGAAGTGCTGGTGCAGCTGCCGATGGTGCTGCCGCCGGTGGTGCCGGGCTACATCCTGCTCCTGCTGCTCGGCAACCAGGGGTTGATCGGGCGCTGGCTCAACGAGCAGTTCGGCGTCAGCATCGCTTTCACCTGGAAGGGCGCGGTGCTGGCCTCGGCGGTGATGGCCTTCCCGCTGATGGTGCAGCCGGTGCGCCTGGCCTTCGCCATGATCGACCGCCGCCTGGAGCAGGCCGCCACCACGCTGGGCGCCCCACCCTGGCGCGTGTTCCTGAGCATCACGCTGCCGCTGGCACTGCCCGGCATCATCGCGGGCCTGGTGCTCTGCTTCAGCCGCAGCCTCGGTGAATTCGGCGCGACCATGGCCTTCGTCGGCAGCATTCCCGGCGAGACGCGCACGGTGCCGCTGGCCATCTACGGCTACACGCACGTGCCCGGTGGCGAGGAGGCGGCGCAGCGCCTGGCGATCCTGTCCATCGTGCTGGCCGGTGCCGCGCTGACGGCGGCACACATCATCAACCGGCGCGCAGAGCGCCTGCTGGGCTACCGTCCGCATGCTGAGCATTGATCTCGACTTCCGCCGCGGCGCGTTCCGCCTGCAGGCCCGGGCCGAGATCGGCGCGGGTGTGACCGGCGTCTGCGGCCCCTCCGGCAGCGGCAAGAGCACGCTGCTGGCTTTGCTGGCCGGCCTGCTGAAGCCGCAGGCCGGCACGATCCGCTTCGATGGCAAGCTCCTGGCCGACGGACGTCACTGCGTGCCGGCCTGGCAACGGCATTTCGGCCTGGTGTTCCAGGATGGCCAGCTGTTCCCGCACCTGAGCGTGCGCGACAACCTGCTCTACGGCTACAAGCGCCTGGAACCGGCGCAGCGGCGCTTCGAGCTGCAGCCGGTGCTGGAGCTGCTGGAGATCGGCCCGCTGGTCACGCGCCGCCCGGCGCAACTCTCCGGCGGCGAGCGCCAGCGCGTGGCGCTGGGCCGCGCCCTGCTCTACTCGCCGCGCCTGCTGCTGCTGGATGAACCGCTGTCGTCGCTGGACGAACGCCTCAAGCAGCAGATCCTGCCCTTCCTGCGGCGGGTGAAGGAAGAAACGCGCCTGCCGATGCTCTACGTGACGCATGCTACCGCCGAGGTGGACTACCTGGCCGACCGCGTGATGCAGATGGAAGCAGGACAGTTGCGCGAGCCGGCGGTCGCCTGAGGCCGGAGCAGGCCTCAGGCGACCGCCGCGCTCACCAGTTCCTCCACCAGCGCGCGGCAGGCCGCCGAGAGGCGCCGGTGCGGTGCATAGATCACCGAGAAGGGACGACTGCCGCCGCGCAGTTGCGGCAGCACTTCCACCAGGCGTCCCTGGCGCAGGCGCTCCGCGGCGATGAAGTCGTAGGTCTGGCAGATGCCCAGGCCCTGCTCCGCCAGCGACACCACACCCAGGACATCGTCGGAAACCTGCAGCCGCGATGCCGGCGTCCACTGCAGCTCACGCCCGTCCTGCCGGAACAGCCAGGGACTGATGCGCCCCGTGCTCGGCAGCACGAACGGCAGGCAGGCATGCCGGCGCAACGCATCGAGGTCCTGGGGGCTGCCGGCCTGTTCCAGGTACTCCGGCGAGGCCACCAGGCAGAGCGCGGCGTCCTCGAGCTTGCGCGCCACCAGCCCGCTGTCCGGCAAGGAACCGAGCCGGATCGCCAGGTCGAAGCCTTCCGCCACCAGGTCGACGTTGCGGTTGGTGATGTTCAACTCCACCTGCACCTGCGGATAGCGCTGCGTGAAGCGCCGCAGCAGGGGCGGCAGGCGGTAGTGACCGTAGGTGGTGGGCACGCTGAGGCGGACCCCGCCGCTGAGCTCGCTCTGCTGCCCCTGGATCGCCCGCTCAGCCTCGGCGATCAGCGAAAAGGCTTGGCGCACCTGCTCCAGGTAGCCCCGCCCCGCCTCGGTCAGCCCCAGGCTGCGGGTGGTCCGGCGCAGCAACTGGACGCCCAGGCGCGCCTCGAGCCGGGTGATCGTGCGGCTCAGTACCGAGGGCGTGGTCGACAGCGCCACCGCGGCCGCGGTGAACGAGCCCTGCTCCACCACCGCGGCCAGGACCTCCACATCTCCCAGGTGCTCGAACTGCCGCCCCATTATTGCCTCCAGCGAACAGATATATGCCGATTATGGCCATTTATCGTCATGCCAGCCATCAATAAAGTGTCGGCCTGTTCCACAACGGAGATTCCCATGAACCCCTTTCGTATCGGCAGATTCCTCGTGGCGGCAGCACTGGCGCTCAGCGCGGGGCTGGCCCAGGCCGGGCATGTCCTGGTGGTGCTGTCGGACTCGGACCGCCTCGACCTGAAGGACGGCCAGGTCTACCCCACCGGCTTCTATCTCAACGAGTTGATGCAGCCGGTGAAGCTGCTGCTGGACGCCGGCCACCAGGTGAGCTTCGCCACGCCGCTGGGACGCGCGCCCGCGGTGGACGTGAATTCGCTGGACGCGATGCACTTCGGCGGCAACGCCGCCGCGCTGCGCGAGCATCGGGCGCTGCTGGAACGCCTGGCGCTGACCTCGCCGGAGAAGTCGCCGGTGATCAGCCTGGAGCGTGCCGAGCAGATCGGCTTCGGCCGCTTCGACGCGGTCTACGTGCCGGGCGGGCATGCCCCGATGCAGGACCTGCTGCACAGCGCCACGCTGGGCCGCCTGCTGGCCCACTTCCATCAGGCTGGAAAGACCACGGCGCTGGTCTGCCATGGCCCCATCGCGCTGCTGTCGTCGCTGCGCGACCCGCAGGCCTTCACGCGGCAACTGGAGAAGGACGGCAAGGCGCAGAAGCCACGGTGGATCTACGCGGGCTACCGCATGACCGTGATCAGCAACCAGGAAGAGGAGCAGGCCAAGGGCTACCTGAAGGGCGGCGCGATGAAGTTCTACCCGCAGACGGCGCTGCAGCAGGCCGGCGGCGACTACCGCAGCAACACCGCTCCCTGGACCGCGAACGTGGTGGTCGACCGGGAACTGGTCACCGGCCAGAACCCGGCTTCCGCGCTGGAGGTGGGGCGGCTGCTGCTGCAGCGCCTGAAGTAGACGGAAACGGCCCCGGCTGGCACCGGGGCTTCAGCCGGCGACGCCCAGGATCACGCTGGAGGCCTTGAAGATGGCACTGGCGGCCTTGCCCTCCGCCAGGCCCAGTTCCTCGACGCTGGCATTGGTGATGGTGGCCACCACGGAGTTGCCGCCCTGGAGACCGATCACCACCTCGCTGTTGACGGCGCCGCGGGTGAGCTTGCTGATGCGCCCGCGCAGGCGGTTGCGGGCGGAGAGCTTCATCGCCGGGCCCTCGTCCAGGGCCACGATGACCCAGGACGCCTTGACCAGGGCCAGGGCCTCGACACCCTTCTTCAGGCCCAGGCTCTCCACGCTCTCGTGCGTGACGATGGCCACCAGGCGATCGCCGCCGGAGAGCTCCAGCTCCACCTCGTCGTTGACGGCGCCCGCCTTGACGCGGACGACCTTGCCGGAGAAGTGGTTGCGGGCACTGGTCAGCATGGTGAACCTCCGGAGCATGCGCAGGTCGGCCGAGGCATCGCCCAGCAGGCCGTTCACGCGCTCGAGAAAGCGCTGGTGTTCCTCGGCGACGGCGCCGTAGGTCTGCACCAGCTGCTCGCCGCGCGGCGTCAGCGTGGTGCCGCCGCCACCCTTGCCGCCGGCGGCGCGTTGCACCAGCGGCCGGTCGGACAGGTTGTTCATGGACTCCACGGCATCCCAGGCGGCCTTGTAGCTGAGGCCCACGGCCTTGGCCGCATGGGTGATGGAGCGGGTTTCGCCGATGGCCGCCAGCAGCTCGATCCAGCGCTGGCCGCCGAGCTTGCCGCCCCGGGCCTCCAGCTGCAGGCTGCCGCTGACGCTGAGGGCCTTCTTCGCCGGCACGCTACTTCTTGTTCATCAGCGCGATGACGCGCTGCTTCAGGTCTTCGGTGAAGCCGGCACCGTAGCCGTGGTAGACCATGGAGATGCGGCCGTCCTGGGCCACGAGGTAGGTCGCCGGCAGGCGCCAGACTTCGTAGAAGCGCGGCGCGAAGCCGAGCTGGTCCACCACCAGCGGATAGGTCACCGGACGCGCCTTGGCGAAGCGGCGGGCGTCCTCGACGTTGCGGTCGATGCTGACGCCCAGCACCTCGAACTTGTCGCCATAGCCCTTCTTGTGCAGGTCGGCGCGCATCGCGTCCAGCTCCGGCATGGCCTGGATGCAGGGCCCGCACCAGGAAGCCCAGAAGTCGACGATCACGACGCGGCCCTTGAGCTGGCTGAGCTTGATGCCCTCGGGCCCGCTCAGCACCACGCCGGCCGCCTCGGGGGCCATGTCGCCGATGGTGGCGGCCTGCGCGGGCAGCGCGCAGGCCAGCGCCAGCAGGGCCGCGGACAGGAGCTTCGGCATGGGCTCAGCGCCGCGGCATCATGCCGGGCGGCAGGCGCCCGGCGAGGCTGCGCATCATCTTGGCCATGCCGCCGCCCGCGAACTTCTTCATCATGTCCTTGGTGGTCTCGTACTGGCGCAGCAGCTGGTTGACCTGCTGCACTTCCACGCCGGCGCCCGCCGCGATGCGGCGCTTGCGCGAGGCCTTGATCAGGTCCGGGAAGCGGCGCTCCTGCGGCGTCATCGAGTTGATGATGGCGACGGTGCGGCGGATCTGCTTCTCGGCGTCGACGCTCTTGATCTGCTCCTGCATCTGGGCGCCGCCCGGCAGCTTCTCCAGGATCGACTGCATGCTGCCCATGTTCTGCATCTGCAGCATCTGCTCGCGGAAGTCGGCGAGGTCGAATCCCTTGTTCTTCTTGAGCTTCTCGGCGAGCTTCTGGGCCTTCTCGTGGTCGACCTTGCGGGCCGTCTCCTCGATCAGGCCGAGCACGTCGCCCTGGCCGATGATGCGGTTGGCGATGCGGTCCGGGTGGAAGATCTCCAGGCGGTCGGACTTCTCGCCGACGCCGAGGAACTTGATCGGGCGGCCGGTGACCTGGCGCACCGACAGCGCGGCGCCGCCGCGGGAGTCGCCGTCGACCTTGGTCAGGATCACGCCGGTCAGCGGCAGCGCATCGCCGAAGGCCTTGGCGGTCTTGGCGGCGTCCTGGCCGGTCATGCTGTCGACCACGAACAGCGTTTCCACCGGGTTCAGGGCGGCATGCAGCTCGGCGATCTCCTTCATCATCGCCTCGTCGACCGTGGTGCGGCCGGCGGTGTCGACGATCAGCACGTCGGCGTACTGCTTCTTCGCGTGGGCCAGCGCCGCCTGGGCGATGGCCACGGGCTGCTGTCCGACCTCGGAGGGGAACCACTCGACGCCGACGTTGCCGGCGACGATGCGCAGCTGCTCGATGGCGGCCGGGCGGTAGACGTCGGCGGAGACGACGACGACATTCTTCTTCTCGCGCTCCTTGAGCCACAGCGCCAGCTTGCCGGTGCTGGTGGTCTTGCCCGAGCCCTGCAGGCCTGCCATCAGGATGATGGCCGGGGGCTGCTGGCGCAGGTTCAGGGGCTCGGCGTTGCCGCCCAGGGTCTCGGTCAGCTCCTGCTGCACCACCTTGAGGAACTGCTGGCCCGGGGTCAGCGACTGCAGGATCTCGGCGCCCAGGGCGCGGACCTTGACCTTGTCGATGAACTCCTTGACCACCGGCAGGGCGACGTCCGCCTCCAGCAGGGCCATGCGCAGCTCGCGGGCGGCGGCGTTGACCTGGTCTTCGGTGAGGCGGCCCTGGCCGCGGATGGAATCAAGGACGCGGGAAAGGCGCGTCGTGAGGTTTTCGAACATTGAAGCGGCAGGCCGTGGAATCTGTGTCGGCGGATTCTAGAGCATGAGCCGGCGCCCCGTCCGCTGGCCCGGCCCGCCGCCCGACGGCTCAGGAGGTGATCAGGTCGCCCCGCTGCAGGTGGTGGTAGCGCCAGTCCTTCAGGGCCGTGCGGCACTGCTTCTCGATCAGCTGCTCGCAGCCCGGCTTGTGGTGGGTCAGGAACAGTTCCGGATGGTGCTTGAGCTTGCGCAGCTCGGAGGCCAGCAGGCTCGGGGTGAAATGCCGGGAGGCGGCGCCCAGTTCGACCTGCTCGTCCGGAAAGGCGATCTCGATCATCAGCTTGTCGAGCCGCGGCAGGCCGTTGAGGAAGGCCCAGATGTCGTCGTTGGCCCAGGTGTCGCCGCTGAAGGCGAAGGTGCCGCGGGGACTTTCCAGGGCATAGCCCACCGCCGGGACGGTATGCAGCACCTTGAAGGCGGTCAGCCGCCGGTCGCCGCCCAGGTCGGTCGGCGCCCCGACCTCGATCTCGGAGAAGCGCAGCAGGGGTTGCTCCTCGTTGGGCAGCTTGGAGAAGTCCGGCCAGATGGTCCAGTTGAAGACATGCTGGCGCACCGCCTCCAGCGTCTGCCGGGTGGCGTGCACGGCGATCGGCCGGTCGATCAGATCGAACAGGTTGTCGGCCATGAAGGCCAGGCCACAGACATGGTCGAGATGGGAATGCGAGAGGAAGACATGGCTGATGCGGCGCTGCTGCGCCAGCGACAGGTCGCCCACCCCCGTTCCGGCATCGATCAGGATTTCGTCGTCCACCAGCAGGCTGGTGGTACGCAGGCCCGGCCCCACTCCCCCGCTGCAGCCCAGGACTTTGATCCGCATGCGTTCCGTTGTTTTATGGTTGTGTCATTTGATCCTAGCACAGCGTTCTGCGCCCCCAACCGCGGCCTGCGTCACATCGCGGGCGATTCGGGTATGCTGCCGATCCCATGACGTTAGCACTGATTCTCATTGCCGTTTTGTCCTACGCCGCCTGCGGCTGGCGGGTCTGGCGGTATCCGCAGCACGACAGCACGCTGGAGCGCGCCCTGGCGGGCGTGGCCATCGTGCTGCACGCCGCCGTGCTGGGGCACCAGGCCCTGCAGGGCGGCGCGATCCGCATCGGCCTGCCCGAGGCCGCCTCGCTGTTCACCCTGCAGTCCGCCGTGCTGCTGTGGCTGCTGTCCTGGCGCGAGCCGCTGCGCTCCCTGGGGCTGACGATCTACCCGCTGACCGGGCTGGCGGCCCTCTGGGCCGCCCTGGAACCCAGCCTGCTCGACGCCGCCCCGGTGGCCGACTGGAAACTGCGCTGGCACATCATCCTGTCGCTGTTCTCGGCCGGGCTGCTGACCATCGCCGCGATGCAGGCCGGCGCGCTGGCGCTGCAGGACCGCCTGCTGCACCGCCACGACCTCAGCCGCCTGCTGCTCGGCGGCCTGCCGCCGCTGCAGACCATGGAACGGCTGCTGTTCCAGCTGATCGCCATCGGCTTCCTGCTGCTGTCGCTGACGCTGCTGTCGGGCCTGTGGTTCGTGCACGACTGGTTCGCCCAGCACCTGGCCCACAAGACCGTGCTGTCGATCACCGCCTGGCTGATCTTCGGCACGCTGCTGTGGGGGCGCTGGCGCTACGGCTGGCGCGGGCGCACGGCGATCCGCTGGTCGCTGGCGGGCTACGCCGTGCTCATCCTGGCGTACTTCGGCAGCAAGCTCGTGCTGGAACAATTCCTGGGCAAGCACTGGACATGAGCCGCCTGCCGGAAAAGGCGCGATTTTCCTGTGTTGCCGGAAGCCGGGCGCCCACGCGCCCGACTTCTGCCGGCGCCTCGCCGCGCCAATTTCAGTTTGTCGAAGAAGCTTTTCTTCAACAAACCTTTACGCTACATTCTTAATGTCCGCCACGTTGACAGCGCGGCCCTCTCCCGAATAGATAGAAGTCCACACGGCCAAAGACTGACCGCGCGATCTTGGACGCCATCCCCTTGTGGGTCCTTTTCGGACTCCTGATCCTGATGTTGCTGTTGTCGGCATTCTTCTCCGGTTCCGAAACCGGACTGATGACGATGAACCGCTACCGCCTGCGCACGCGCGCCAAGCGGGGCGAGCGTGCCGCGCGGCTGGCGCAGGACCTGGTGGAGCGTCCGGACCACCTGATCGGCTGGATCCTGCTGGGCAACAACGTGGTGCAGGCCCTGGCCGCGTCGATCACCACCGTGATCGGCTACCGCCTGTTCGGCGAGATCGGCATCGCCTATGCCGCGGGTGCCGTGGCGCTGCTGCTGCTGATCTTCAGCGAGTACATTCCCAAGACCCTGGCCGCGATCTACCCGGAGCGCCTGGGCCTGCCTTCGGCCTACATCCACTGGGCGCTGATCCGCCTGTTCTACCCCGTGGTCTGGCTGGTCAACCGCGTCAGCAATGCCCTGCTGCGACTGCTCGGCGTCTCTCCGGAGGAAGCGGCGCAGCACAGCCTCAGCGCCGAGGAATTGCGCACCGTGGTGGCCGAGGCCGGCGCCATGATCCCGCACCGCCACCAGAAGATGCTGCTGTCGATCCTGGACCTGGAGAAGGAAACGGTCGAGGACATCATGGTGCCGCGCAACGAGATCACCGGCATCGACATCTCCGAACCCTGGGAGCAGGTGCGCGCCGCGATCGTGGACAGCCAGCACACCCGCCTGCCGGTGTTCGACGGCTCCATCGACAACCTGCGCGGCGTGATCCACCTGCGCCGCGTGGTACGCCTGGCCGCCGAGAACAACCTGGACCCCCACAGCCTGGTGGGCCTGGCCAGCGAACCCTACTTCATCCCCGAAGGCACGCCGCTGAACCAGCAGCTGCTGAACTTCCAGAACCAGAAGCGCCGCATCGGCTTCGTGGTGGACGAGTACGGCGACATCCAGGGCCTGGTGACGCTGGAGGACATCCTCGAGGAAGTGGTCGGCGAGTTCACCTCCGACCCGGCCACGCGCATCAAGAACGTCTACGCCGACCCCGACGGCTGCTACCGCGTCAACGGTTCGGTGACGATCCGCAGCCTCAACAAGAACCTAGGCTGGAAGCTGCCGGTGGACGGCCCCAAGACGGTCAACGGGCTGGTGATGGAAAAGCTGGAAGCCATGCCCCAGGCCGGCCGCCGCATCACGATCAAGGGCTATGAGTTCGAGATCACCGAGACGCGGGCCAACACGGTGAAGTCGGCGCGGGTCCGGCCGCCGGGAGAACAGCGGGCAGCGGCGTAGTTGTCTCGCCTGTCTCCCTGTCCCGCCGGCGGAAGCAGGGAAAGTCAGGAACGGCCTAGCGCTGGAACGCGTCGATCGCCTGCTCCAGCCGCGACACCGGAATCACCTCGATATCCAGCTTCACCGCCTTGCGGGGCCTGTTGGCCTCCGGGACGATGGCGCGGCGGAAGCCATGCTTGGCCGCCTCCGCCAGGCGCTCCTCGCCGCCCGCCACCGGGCGCACCTCGCCGGCCAGACCCAGTTCCCCGAAGGCGATCAGGTCATTGGGCATGGGCCGGTTGCGGAAGGAGGACAGCACGGCCAGCATCAGCGGCAGGTCGGCCGCCGGTTCCTGGATGCGCATGCCGCCCACCACGTTGGCGAACACGTCCTGGTCGCCCAGGGGGATGCCGCCATGGCGGTGCAGCACCGCCAGCAGCATGTTCAGGCGGTTGCCCTCCAGGCCCAGGGTGACGCGGCGCGGGTTGCCGACCAGGGAGCGGTCCACCAGGGCCTGCACTTCCACCAGCAGCGGGCGGCTGCCCTGGCGCGTCACCGTGACCACCGAGCCGGGCACCGGCTGCTCATGGCGCGACAGGAACAGCGCGGACGGATTGCTGACCTCCTTGAGGCCGTCGTCGCCCATGGCGAACACGCCGAGTTCATTGACGGCGCCGAAGCGGTTCTTGACCGCGCGGATGATGCGGAAGCGCGAGCCGGGGTCGTGCTCGAAGTACAGCACCGAGTCCACCATGTGCTCGAGCACGCGGGGCCCGGCGATGGCGCCCTCCTTGGTGACGTGGCCCACCAGGATCACGGCGGTATGGCTGGCCTTGGCATGCCGCACCAGCTGGGCGGCGCACTCACGCAGCTGCGAGACCGAGCCGGGCGCGGAATCCAGGGAGTCGGTGTAGAGGGTCTGGATCGAGTCGATCACCACCAGGCCGGGCCGGTGCTGGGCCAGCTGGGCCAGGATCTCCTCCACCGAGGTCTCGGCCAGCACCGGCAGGTCCAGCTCCGGCAGCCCCAGGCGCTGGGCGCGCAGGTGGACCTGGGTCAGCGATTCTTCACCGGTGACGTACAGCGTGCTCATGCGCGCCTGCACACTGGCCAGGACCTGCAGCAGCAGGGTGGACTTGCCGATGCCGGGGTCGCCGCCGATCAGGATGACCGCGCCGGGGACGATGCCGCCGCCCAGCACCCGGTCCATCTCGCCCAGCCCGGTACCGGTGCGCGGGGTCTCGCGGGTATCCACCTCGCGCAGGCGCTGCACGCGCCCTCCGGCCATGCCGCTGATGCCACCGCCGCGGGCCTTGGCCGCGGCAGTGTCGACGCGAGCCTCCACCAGCGTATTCCAGGCACCGCAGTCGGGGCACTGGCCGGCCCACTTGGGACTTGCCGCGCCGCAGGACTGGCAGACGTATTGCGTTTTTGTTCTGGAACCCATCTCACATATTCTTGTTTTCTGAGGAACTAATATCGGAGATACTTTGAGTTAGTATGAGCCGAAGAGCGCAACTGCGGGGGGACGTAGGTCGTGCAAAAGAATAGCGTCTGGTCGAAAGACTGGTTTGCCGCCGTTGCTTTCACACTGGTCTTCGTCGTGCTGGCCTGGGGGGTCTTCGGCGACGCCTTCCAGTCCCTGGAGCGCAGCACCTACGACGTCGGCGTGCGCTCGCGCGCGCTGGCGCCGTCCGAGGATGTCGCGATCGTCGCGATCGACGAGCAGTCCATCGCCAACCTCGGCCGCTGGCCCTGGCCGCGCAACAAGCAGGCCGAACTGATCGGCAAGCTGCATGAAGGCGGCGCCAAGGTCATCGGCGCCACCATGCTGTACTTCGAGGCCGACGCCGGCAGCTCCGCCGAAACCTTCAACGCGATCCTGGCCGACCTGAAGGCCTCGCCGCTGGTGCAGGATATCCCGGCGGAAGCCGAGACCTTCGGCATCATGCTGGACGAGACCGCGCGGCAGACGCGGGTCAAGGCCATCGCCAACATCGCGCAGTCCTACCGGGACTCCGCGCTGGCGACCAAGTACCGCCCCGCGATGGAAGCCCTGCTGGCCCAGCTCGAAGCCGGCGCCAAGGCCGGCGGCACCACCGACGCGACGCTGGGCGCCGCCGTGGCCGCCGGCAACGTGGTGCTGCCGATCCTGTTCAAGGAAGGCCGCCCGCAGGGCCGCCCCGACCAGCCGCTGCCGGAGTACGTGCGGCGCAACCGGCTGCAGGACGTGCAGGACCGCATCGGCGCACGCGCCGACGGCGCGGTGCCCGGCCCCACCGTCTCGGTGGAGGTGCCGGTGGCGAGCATCGGCGAAGCCGCGCCCAGCATGGGCCACCTGAACATCGCGCAGGACGTGGACGGCGGCGTGCGCTACGAACCGCTGGTGCTGCAGCATTTCGACGAGTTCTACCCCTCGCTGTCGCTGATGATCGCGGCGGCCAAGCTGAACCTGAAGCCGCAGGACATCCAGGTCCATCTCGGCGAGGGCGTTACGCTCGGCGGCATCCACATCGGCACCGACGACGCGCTGCGCATGTACACGCAGTTCTACGGCGACCAGGAAGGCAAGCCCGCCTTCCCGGTGGACTCGGCCTATGACGTGCTGGCCGGCAAGATCCCGTTGGGCAAGTACAAGGACAAGGTGGTGCTGCTGGGCACCACGGCGCCGGGCACCGGCGACACCTTTGCCACGCCCTCGTCGGCCTCCACCACGCCGGTGGCGATGCTCGCGCACGCGGTGTCCTCGATCCTCAAGCAGCACTACTTCACCCGTCCGGCCTGGGCCGGCTGGCTGGAGCTGGCGGTGTTCCTGCTGCTGGCGGCCTACCTGGCGCTGCTGGTGCCGCGCATGAAGGCCGCGCTGGCCGCCGGCCTGACGCTGGTGCTGGTGCTGGCGCTGATCGGCGTGCAGGTCGGCGTGATGGCGTCCAGCGCGATCTGGCTCAAGCTGACGATCCCGGCGGTGTTCCTGCTGGCGGGCCATGCCTTCATGACGGTCAAGAAGTTCCGCATCACCGAGATGCTGAAGCAGACCACCGAGGTGGAGAACGCCGAGTCCAACAAGATGCTGGGCCTGGCCTTCCAGGGCCAGGGCCAGCTCGACATGGCCTTCGAGAAGTTCCGCCGAGTGCAGCCGGTGGACGAGAAGCTGCTGGACCTGATGTACAACCTGGCGCTGGACTTCGAGCGCAAGCGCCAGTTCAACAAGGCGGAGTCGGTGTACCAGCACATCGCCGGGCACCAGAAGGACTTCCGCGACGTGCAACAGAAGCTGAACCGCGCCAAGAAGCTTTCGGAGACCGTGATCCTCGGCGGCGGCGCGGGCCGCTCGCACCCGGGCGGCACCATGGTGCTGGACAACGACGCCACCCAGCAGATCGAGAAGCCGATGCTGGGCCGCTACCAGGTGGAAAAGGAGCTCGGCAAGGGCGCCATGGGCATCGTCTACATGGGCAAGGACCCGAAGATCGGCCGCACCGTGGCGATCAAGACGATGGCCCTGTCGCAGGAGTTCGAGCCCGACGAGCTGACCAGCGTCAAGGAACGCTTCTTCCGCGAGGCCGAGACCGCCGGCCGCCTGACGCACCCGCATATCGTCTCGATCTACGACGCGGGCGAGGAGCACGACCTCGCCTATATCGCGATGGAGTTCATCAAGGGCAGCGACCTCACCCGGCACACCAAGGCCAACAACCTGCTGCCGATGCCCGAGGTGCTGCGCCTGGTGGCCGACGCCGCCGACGCGCTCGACTATGCCCATAGCAACGGCGTGGTCCACCGCGACATCAAGCCGGCCAACATGATGCTGGTGGAAGCCACCCAGACCATCAAGCTGATGGACTTCGGCATCGCCCGCATCGCCGATTCCAGCAAGACCAAGACCGGCATGGTGCTGGGCACGCCCAGCTACATGTCGCCGGAGCAGCTCGCCGGCAAGCGCGTGGATGGCCGCTCGGACCTGTTCTCGCTGGGCGTGACGCTGTACCAGCTGCTGACCGGCAGCCTGCCGTTCACCGCCGACTCCATGGCCACGCTGATGTTCAAGATTGCCAACGAACCGCATCCGCCCGCCGGCGGCCTGCGGCCCGACCTGCCTCCCAAGGTGAATGTCGTGATCGACCGCGCGCTGCACAAGGACATGGAGCAGCGCTACCAGCGCGGCAGCGAGCTGGCGCGCGATCTCCGGTTCATCCTTTCCGGCCTTGGCGGCCCCACCTGAGGACCTGGCATGGCACTCAAGGAAAAAGTCGCCACCGCCCTGCTCTCCGACGTGGGCAGGATGCGCAACAACAACGAGGACGCCGTCGAGCAGGACGGCGACCTGGGCCTGCTGGTGCTGGCCGACGGCATGGGGGGATACAACGCCGGCGAGATCGCCAGCGGCATCGCCACCACGACCGTGCTGGACGTGGTCCGGCGCGAATGGAAGGACCTCAAGCGCGGCGAGGTCGACCCGGGCAGCGGCTACAGTGCCGAGGCCCTGCTGCTGCGCAAGGCGGTGGAGAGCGCGCACCAGACGATCTACCAGGTGGCGCAGAGCCAACCCCAGTGTGCCGGCATGGGAACGACGATCGTTACCTGCCTGATGCACGACGATAGGATGTCGATCGCGTACGTTGGCGACTCCCGGCTGTACCGCTTCCGGGACCGCAAGCTGGAGCAGATCACCCGCGACCACTCCCTGCTGGAAGAGCTGGTGGCCCGCGGCCACTACACCCGCGAGGACGCGCAGCGGCTGGTGCGCAAGAACATCGTGACCCGCGCCCTGGGCGTGGAACCCGACGTCACCGTGGACCTGATCGAGGACATGGTGGAGGTCGGAGACATCGTCCTGATCGCCTCGGACGGCCTGACGGACATGGTCTCCGACGAGAAAATCGGCTTAACACTCGCCAAGTTAGCTGATAATCTTGATAGTGCGGCAGAAGAATTGATCAGGCTGGCCAACGAAGCCGGCGGCAAGGATAACGTTTCGGTGGTGCTGGCTCGCGCGGACGCGTCGTTCGCCCGCGGCAGGCGCTGGTATGAACGATTGATGGAGTGGTTCTGAGAACACTTATGGGCAAGCTCATCGTCACGGATAGCAGCGGCCAGACCAAGGATTTCCCGCTCAACAAGGAGCGGGTCACCATCGGCCGTCATGCCGACAACGACATCCCGCTCAACGACAAGGCCGTTTCCGGCCACCACGCCGTGGTCATCACGATCCTGCAGGACTCCTTCCTGGAGGACCTGGACTCGACCAACGGCACCCAGGTCAACAGCAAGCAGATCGCCAAGCACCCGCTGTCGCATGGCGACGTCATCAGCATCGGCCGCAACTCGCTGCGCTACGAGGGCGAGGGCCAGGGCGCCGACGACGACTTCGAGAAGACCATGATCCTGAAGCCGGGCCAGTTCGGCGCGGCATTCGACGCCCAGGTCAACAAGGCCACCGGCAGCCCGGCCGCGGCACCCGCCCCCTCGCTGGCCGCCTCCCACGGCCATGCCCCGGCGGCGGCCCCGAGCCTGGCCTCGACCAACGCGCCGAAGCCGGTTCTGGGCAAGCTGCGCGTCGTCAGCGGCCCGAACCAGGGCAAGGAACTGGAACTGTCCAAGGCCCTGACCACGATCGGCAAGCCCGGCGTGCAGGTGGCGGCCATCACCCGCCGTGCCGACGGGTACTACATCGTCCACGTGGGCGGCCAGGCCGGCGGCGCCAAGCCCCTGGTCAACGGCGCCCCGCTGGACACCCAGGCGCGCAAGCTCAACGACGGCGACGTGGTGGAGCTGGCGGGCACACAGATGAGCTTCATGATCATCTGATCCTGGCGACAGATCAGCAAAAAGGGCGGCCCATGGCCGCCCTTTTTCGTTGTGCTGCCTCTTGATCCGGTCTGGCGCTCATGCGGGGATGGTCTGGTCCATCCATGGACAGCCCTCGCCAAAGCGGGTGGCTACGCGTCATCCGCTTCGGCGGATTGATCGGACCCGGGTTAGAGGCTGCTCAGGCAGCCCTTCGTAGGGCGGCCGCTGGCCGCGACACATCTTGCTCATGCGGCCGCCCGTCGCGGCCAACGGCCGCTCCTGCGCGAAGGACGCGTCCCGATGGGAGCGACGACGGTCGCGATGCCCGGGTTGTCGAGAAAGCAGAAGATCGCGACGGGCGTCGCTCCCGCAACGGCAAAGCCCAGGGGCCTCAGCGATACCGGAAGTGCACTCGCTGCGTCAGCCCGCAGAACAGCTCGTAGGGGATGGTGCCCGCCTGGGCGGCGATCTCTTCCGCCGGCAGTTCCTCGCCCCAGAGCAGCACCGGATCGCCGACCTGGGCGTCCGGGGCCTGGCGCAGGTCCAGGGTGATCATGTCCATCGACACGCGGCCGGCGTAGGCGACACGGCGGCCGCCCACCATGGCGGCGGTGCCGCTGCGGAAGGTCCGGTGGATGCCGTCGGCATAGCCCACCGCGGCCACGCCGATGCGGGTACGCTCCGGGCAGGTCCAGCTCTGGGCATAGCCGATGGTCTCGCCGGCCTCGAAGTCGCGCACCGCGATCAGGCGGCTTTCCAGGCGCATGGCGGGCTTCAGGCCCAGGTCGGCGCCGGTCTGGCCCGGCATCGGCGAGGCGCCGTAGATCATCAGTCCGGGCCGCACCCAGTCGGCGCGTGCCTCCGGCCAGCCGATGATGCCGGCGGAGTTGCCGATGGAGCGGGGACCGGACACGCCGCTCAGCGCCGCGTCGAAGCGCGCCACCTGTTCGCGGGTGAAGCCGTTGTCCGGCTCGTCGGCGCTGGCCAGGTGGGTGATCCAGCCGTGCAGGGTCCAGCCCGGCTGCGCCCGCAGGACGTCCAGCAGCCGCGGCACGTCCGTCAGGGGGAAGCCCAGGCGGTGCATGCCGCTGTCGATCTTGAACCAGATGCCGACCTGCGCATCGCGGCCCAGCCGCTGCAGCAGTTCGATCTGCCAGTGGTCGTGCACCACCACCTGCAGGCGCTGGTAGACCGCCTGCGCCGCCTCCTCCTCCGAGATCACGCCCTCGAGCAGGGCGATCGGGCAATGGATGTGGGCGCGGCGCAGTTCCACCGCCTCCTCCAGGCAGGCCACCGCCAGGGCATCGACGCCGGCGGCTTCCAGGGCGCGGGCCGCCGGGATGGCGCCATGGCCGTAGCCGTTGGCCTTGACCGCCGCCATCACGCGGGACCGCGGCGCCAGGCGCCGGACCACGCCCAGGTTGTGCTGGAGCGCGGCAAGGTCGATGGTGGCGGTGACGCGCGGGATCATGCGGACTCCTCGCGGCGGCGAACGCGGGCGTGCGGCATCAGCTGTACTGGGCGTAGGAGGAATCCGCCAGGTCGCGGAACTTGGTGTACTTGCCCTCGAAGGCGACCTTCACGGTGCCCGTGGGGCCGCTGCGCTGCTTGCCGATGATGATCTCGGCCTGGCCCTTGTCCGGCGAGGTTTCGGGGTTGTAGTAGTCGTCGCGGTAGACGAACACGACGACGTCGGCGTCCTGCTCGATACCGCCGGACTCGCGCAGGTCGGCCATGCGCGGGCGCTTGTTGTCGCGCTGCTCCACGCCGCGGTTGAGCTGCGACAGCGCGATCACCGGCACGCCAAGCTCCTTGCCCAGCGCCTTGAGGCTGCGCGAGATCTCGGCCACTTCGTTGGCGCGGTTGTCGGAGCCGGGCACCTGCATCAGCTGGATATAGTCCACCACGATCAGGCTGAGGCCATGGCGTGCCGCGATGCGGCGCGCGCGGGCGCGCAGTTCCAGCGGCGACAATGCGCCGGTCTCGTCGATGAACAGCGGCGCCTCGCGCATCAGGCCCATGGCCGAAGCCAGGCGGTCCCACTCGCTGTCGTCCATCGTGGCGTTGCGCAGGTTCTGCTGGTCGATGCCGCCGAAGGAGGAAATCACGCGGAACACCAGCTGCTCCGCCGCCATTTCCATGCTGAACACCGCCACCGGCATCTTGTTCTCGATGGCGACATGCTCGGCGATGTTCATCGCGAACGAGGTCTTGCCCATGCCGGGACGGCCGGCCACGATCACCAGGTCGCCCGGGTGCAGGCCGTTGGTCTTGGCGTCGAAGTCGCGGAACCCGGTGGGCAGGCCGCGGCGGCCGCCTTCCCTGCCCTTGGCGTCCTCCAGTTGCTTGGCGATGTGCTCCAGCAGCGGCGGCATGCTGTGGTACTGCACCTTGCCCTTGGCGTCGCCCTGGCGCAGCGCGAAGACCTTCTGCTCGGCCTCCTCCAGCAGGGCGCTGGCGGTGCGTCCTTCCGGCCGGAAGCCGATGTCGGCGATGCCCTGGCCCGTGGAGATCAGCTGGCGCAGCACCGAGCGCTCGCGCACGATCTCGGCATAGGCCATGGTATTGGCGGCGCTGGGCGTGTCGTTGGCCAGCGTGCCGATGTAGGCCACGCCGCCGGCTTCCTCGAGCTTGTTGATGTAGCGCAGGTGCTCGGTGACCGTCAGGAAGTCGCAGGGCTTGTGCGAGCTGAGCAGGTCGCGCATCGAGGCGAAGATCAGCTGGTGCGCGTGGAGGTAGAAGTCGCCCTCGCGCAGGGTGTCCAGCACTTCGAAGCCGGCGCCGTTGTCCAGCATCATGCCGCCCAGGACGGACATCTCGGCGTCGATGGAATGCGGGGGATGCTTGGGCGGGTTTTGCATGGGTCGGATTGTAGAGGAATGGGCCGGCAGCGGGGCCGGCCAGCGGCGGGGCCGGCGCCCCAAAAGAAAACGGCCCGCCGAGGCGGGCCGTCCGGTGACTCAGGACCTGCCGGCGCCTCAGGCGGCGGTCGGGGCCTTGGTGTCGGCCACCACCACGTTCAGGGTGGCTTCCACCTCGGTGTGCAGGCGAACCTGCACGGTGTAGCTGCCAAGCTGGCGGATCGGACCGGAGGTCATGTCGATCTCGCTCTTCTTGACGTCGATGCCCTGGGCGGCGGCGGCCTCGACGATCTCGGCCGGACCGACCGAACCGTAGAGCTTGCCTTCTTCGGCGGCCAGCACCTTGAGGGTGACCGTCTGGCCGTTGATCTTGCCGGCGCGCAGGTTGGCGGCGTTGACGGAATCGCTGGCCTTCTTCAGCAGCTCGGCCTTGCGGGCCTCGAACACGGCACGGTTGGCCTCGGTGGCCGGCAGCGCCTTGCCCAGCGGCAGCAGGTAGTTGCGGCCGAAGCCGGCCTTGACCTTGACGGTGTCGCCCAGGTCGCCGAGCTTCTTGATCTTCTCGAGCAGAATGACTTCCATGGTTGCTGCTCCTTAGCCGTGGCTGTCGCTGTACGGCAGCAGCGCCAGGAAACGGGCGCGCTTGATGGCCGTGGCCAGCTCGCGCTGGTAGCGCGACTTGGTGCCGGTGATGCGAGCCGGCACGATCTTGCCGTTCTCGCCGATGTACTGCTTGAGCGTGGAGAGGTCCTTGTAGTCGATCGCCGGGGCGTTCTGGCCGGAGAACTTGCAGGACTTCTTGCGACGGAAAAACTGTGCCATGTCTTAGGCTCCTTCGGCAGCGGTTTCGGCCTGGGCGTCGTCGCCCTCGCCTTCCGCCTGATCCTGGTGGCGGGCGCGGAACTCGCCCGGCTTCTTCTCTTCATCCTGAACCTTGAAGAGCGGCGACTGCTCGACCACCGCAGCCTCGGTCTTGACGACCAGCTTGCGGATGACGGCGTCGTTGAAGCGGAACGCATTCTCCAGCTCGGCCAGGGCGGCGTCGCTGCACTCGACGTTCATCAGGACGTAGTGGGCCTTGTGGGCCTTGGCGATCGGGTAAGCCAGCTGGCGGCGGCCCCAGTCTTCCAGGCGGTGAACCTTGCCGCCGGTCGAGGTGACCATGCCCTTGTAACGCTCGATCATGGCCGGAACCTGTTCACTCTGGTCCGGATGCACCATGACCACGATTTCGTAGTGACGCATCGATAACTCCTTGTGGACACAGGGTTTTCACCCTGCGGCCCCCGGCCATGGAACGGCCGTGGAGCAAGTGGTTGAAACAAAAAACCTTCACCCCGGCGGGATGAAGGGGCGCGAATCTTAAGGGAATCAGCGGCTTGATGCAATCTCGCGGACATAGGCCCGCCAGCCGCCGAGGTGGGTGATGTCGCGGGCACCCGCCTCCCCTGCCGGCTCGCAGATGAAGCCACTGACCCAGCGCCCGTCGGCCAGCTCCAGCTTGCCGATGCCCAGCGGCGCCGGGATGCCGGCCACGAAGCTGCCGAATTCGGCCTCGGGCACCGACCAGACCTCCACCTCGATGGCCGCCCCCCGCTCCGCGTCGCGGATCATGCCGGGCCGGAACGGCGGGCCGCCGGCCAGGGCGATCAGCCGGTAGCAGGGCGCGCTGTGGGTGGCGGCCACCCGGAAGGCACCCCGGCCGGTCAGCTGGGGGTTCAACGGCATGCCGGAGAGGTGCGCACCGCAGACGGCGACCTCGATGCGCCCCGGCGGCGGGGTTGGCGCCACCGGCTCCCAGCGGCTGGCGCCGCGCCCGGTGGGGCGAGGGTCCGCCGCCATCCAGCGCTGCGCCAGCGCCAGCAGGTAGTCGTCGGACCAGGCCGGGCCGAACAGGGTGATGCCGAAGGGCAAGCCGGCCGGGGTCATGCCGGCGGGTACGGCCACGGCGGCGTAGTCGAGCAGGTTCATGAAGTTGGTGTAGGTGCCCAGGCGGCTGTTGAGCAGCAGCGGCTCGGCCTCCAGCTCGGCGAGGCGGTAGTGCGTGGGGGCGGTCGGCGTCAGGACGGCGTCGACCCCGGCCAGGGCGGCATCCGCGGCCTGCTTCAGGGCCTGCAGGCGATAGAAGCCGTCGAAGGTCGCCACGGCGTCCATGCCCTCCCCCTTGGCCAGCACCTGGCGGATCACCGGCAGCATCGAGTCCGGGGACACGCCCTGCGTGGCATGCCGGCGCTCGGCGACCCAGGACCCTTCATAGAGCAGCCGTGCCGCGTCGCTGAAGGGAGCGAAATCCAGCGCGACCGCTTCCGCCCCCAGGGCCTGCCAGCGCTGCACAGCCTGCCGGTACAGCGCGGCATAGGCCGCATCGCCGAAGAATTCGAGCTGGTCCTCGCGCGGCACGCCCAGGCGCAGGCCCTGCAGGGGGCCGCTCACGGCGCGGCCCCGGCGGCTCCAGGGGCTTGCGGCGTCCAGCCCGTCCATCACCGCGCCGACGCGCCGCGCATCCTCGGGGTTCAGGGCGAACAGCGAGGGACAGTCGAGGCTGCGGCAGGCCGGCACGACGCCGGCGGTGGACCAGCGCCCGCGCGTGGGCTTGATGCCCAGCAGGTTGTTGAAGGCCGCGGGTACGCGGCCGGAACCCGCGGTATCGGTGCCCAGCGAGAAGCTGACCTCGCCCAGCGCCAGCGCGACGGCCGAGCCCGCGCTGGAGCCACCGCTGATGTACGCGGCATCGAAGGCGTTGCGCGCCGCGCCGTAAGGCGAGCGCGTGCCGACCAGGCCGGTGGCGAACTGGTCGAGGTTGGTCTTGCCCAGCGGAATCGCCCCGGCATCGAGCAGGCGCTGCACCACCGTGGCGCTGTGCGCGGGCGTGTAGGCGAAGTCCGGGCAGGCCGCCGTGGTCGGCACGCCGGCCAGATCGATGTTGTCCTTGATCGCGAAGGGCACGCCGAAGAGCGGCAGCGTGTCCGGCCCCTGGCCTTCGAGCCCTGCCAGGACCGGCGCGAGCTGGCGGTCGTCGAGCAGCGTGATCCAGGCCCGGTGCTCCGCGTGGGCGGCGATGCGGGCGCGCAGTTCGGCAAGCAGTTCCGCGGGCTTGAGCCCGGCGCGGTAGTCGCGCTGCAGGGCGGCGATGGCAAGGTCCCTCATGCGGCTTCCTCCAGTACCAGCAGACTTTGGCCGGGAGTGACGCCCTGCCCCGGCGCGCAGAGCACGCGGCGCACGATGCCGCTGACACTGGCCACTACCGAGATTTCCATCTTCATCGACTCCACCAGGGCGACGGTGTCGCCGGCCTTCACCTGCTGGCCCGGCTCCACCGCGATCTGCCAGACGCTGCCCGGCACCGGGCTGGGCACGGCACGCTCGCCCGGCGCCAGCACGTCTTCGGGCGGAGGCGGTGCTTCGGCCTCGATGCCCACGACATCCTGTCCGGCGGCGGCCCAGCGCTGGCGCTCGTCCTCGAAGGCCTGCTGCTGGCGCGACTTGAAGGCGGCGATGCTGTCGCGGTTCTGCTCCAGGAAGGCCCGGTAGTCGCGCAGGCGGAAGGTCTGCTCCTCGATGCGCAGCGGGTAGCGCCCGCGGGGGAAGTCCTCGCGGATGCGCAGCAGCTCCTCGGCGGAGACCTCGTGGAAGCGCAGCTGGTCGAAGAAGCGCAGCAGCCAGGGCTTGCCCTCGCCGAAGGCGGCAGTCTGCTTCCAGGTGTTCCACATCTGCAGCGTGCGGCCCACGAACTGGTAGCCGCCCGGCCCCTCCATGCCGTAGACGCAGAGATAGGCACCGCCGATGCCCACGGCATTTTCCGGCGTCCAGGTGCGGGCCGGGTTGTACTTGGTGGTGACCAGGCGGTGCCGCGGATCCAGCGGCGTGGCCACGGGAGCGCCGAGATAGACATCGCCCAGCCCCATCACCAGGTAGCTGGCCGAGAAGAAGATGCGCTTGACCTCGCCGAGGTCCTCCAGCCCGTTGATGCGGCGGATGAACTCCAGGTTGCTCGGGCACCAGGGCGCATCGCGGCGCACCGACTGCATGTACTTCTCGATGGCGAGTCGGCAGGCGGCATCGTCCCAGGAGATCGGCAGGTGGACGACGCGCGTCGGCAGCTCCATGTCGTCGATCGCCGGCAAGCCGCGCTCGGTCTCGCGCACCAGCTCCAGCAGGCGCGCCTGCGGCAGGCGCAGGTTGTCGTAGTGCAGTTGCAGCGAGCGGATGCCCGGCGTCATTTCCAGCAGGCCGTCGATGCGCCGTTCCTGCAGGCGGCACATCAGCGCATGCACACGGAAGCGCAGGGTCAGGTCCAGCTCCTGCGGACCGTACTCCAGCAGCAGGTTGTCGTCGCCCGAGGGCCGCACCACCAACGGCAGCGGTCCGTCGTCCCAGCGTGCCAGGACCGCGCTGTCCGGCACGGCGATGGCCGGCGCGTCGACGGGCACGGCCTCGAAGCCGTCCACCAGCGCGAGTTGCGCCCGCTCCAGGGCTTCGGCGCTGTCCATGCTCACCGGGACGAAGCGCAGCCTGTCGCCCGGGCGCAGCTGGCCCAGCTGCCAGAGATCGGCCTTGACGATGGTCACGGGACAGACGAAGCCACCCAGGCTGGGGCCGTCCGGTCCCAGGATCACCGGCATGTCGCCGGTGAAGTCCACCGCGCCCACGGCATAGGCATTGTCGTGGATGTTGGAGGGGTGCAGGCCAGCCTCGCCGCCATCGCGGCGCGCCCAGCAGGGCTTGGGCCCGATCAGGCGCGTGCCGGTGCGGCTGGAGTTGTAGTGCACCTCCCAGCTCGCGGCGAAGAATGCCTGGATGTCCTCCGGCGTGAAGAAGTCCGGCGCGCCATGGGGGCCGTAGATCACGCGGAACTGCCAGTCGTGGCCGTAGGCCGGGCGCAGTGCCTGCGGCAGTGCCCGCGGACTGCCGGAGGGCTCGCCCACATGCAGCACGTCGCCCGGCAGCAGCGCGCGTCCGCCGTGACCGCCGAAGCGGCCCAGCGTGAAGGTGCTGGCGCTGCCGAGGTAGACCGGCACGTCGAAGCCGCCGGCCACGCAGAGATAGCCGCGTGCGCCGGCACCGCGCACGGCGCCAAAGGCCAGGGTCGCGCCGGCCGGGACGGTGACGGCCTCCCAGGATGGCAGCGGCCTGCCGTCGAGCATCGCGCCCATGTCCGCACCGGCGACGCAGATCCTGGCCAGCGCGCGGAAGCGCAGCACGGCACCGGTCAGCGCCATCTCCAGCGCCGGCGCCCCTGGGGCATTGCCCAGCACGCGGTTGCCGAGACGCAGCGCCAGGCTGTCGTAGGGCCCCGAGGGTGGCACGCCCACGTCCCAGTAGCCCGTGCGGCCCGGGTAGTCCTGCACCGTGGTCTGCGTTCCGGCCTCCAGCACCTCGATGCCGGCCGCGCGGTACTGGAAGGCAGCCAGGGTCGCGGTGGTGGCGCGGCCCTCGACGAAGGCGGGCTCGTCCAGCACCTGGCGCAGGTAGTCGAGATTGGTCTCGATCCCGCCGATACGGCTCCAGGCCAGTGCGCCGGCGAGCTTGCCGCGCGCGGACTCGCGGTCCTGGCCATGGGCGATCAGCTTGGCCAGCATCGGGTCGTAGTACGGCGGCACCTCGACGCCCGGCTCGATCCAGCGGTCGCAGCGCAGCCCCTCGGGGAACTCCACGGCCGTGAGGCGCCCGGCCACCGGCTGGAAGTTGCGCGCCGGATCCTCGGCGTAGAGGCGGACCTGGATGGCGTGGCCGCGCGGCTGGTAGCGGAAGCCCCCGAGGAATTCCGACTCGCCGGCGGCGACGCGGATCATCCATTCCACCAGATCCACGCCGGTGGTCTCCTCGGTGACGCCATGCTCCACCTGCAGGCGCGTGTTCACCTCCAGGAAATAGAAGCGCTGGGCATCGTCGTCGTAGATGTACTCCACGGTGCCGGCGGAGCGGTAGTTCACCGCCCGGCCCAGCTTCACCGCCGTGGACCAGAGCGCCTCGCGCACGGCCTGCGGCAGGTTCGGCGCCGGCGCCTCTTCCACGACCTTCTGGTTGCGCCGCTGCAGCGAACAGTCGCGCTCGCCCACCGAGACCACCTGCCCCTGCCCGTCGCCGAACAACTGCACCTCGATATGGCGGGCACGCTCGACGAACTTCTCCAGGAACAGGCCGTCGTTGCGGAAATTGTTGCGTGACAGGCGCTGTACCGAGTCGTAGGCCGCGCGCAATTCCCCGGCGCTGCGGCAGCGCTGCATGCCGATGCCGCCGCCGCCCGCGGTGCTCTTGAGCATCACCGGGTAACCGATGCCTTCGGCCTTTTCCAGCGCCTCGTCCAGGTCGCGCAGCAAGCCCGAGCCCGGCAGCAACGGAACGCCGTTGTCCTGGGCCAGCTGGCGCGCGGTGTGCTTCAGCCCGAAGGCGGAGATCTGCTCCGGCGTGGGACCGATGAAGACCAGCCCCGCCTTTTCGCAGGCGGCGGCGAACTCCAGGTTCTCGCTGAGGAAACCGTAGCCGGGGTGGATCGCCTCCGCTCCCGTCTCCAGCGCCGCGGCGATGATCTTTTCGATGCTGAGATAGCTTTCGGCCGCCAGGGCCTCGCCGACGCAGACCGCCTCGTCCGCGGTCTGCACGTGGAGCGAGCCGGCATCGGCACGGGTATACACCGCCACCGACGCAATTCCCATCCGGCGCAGCGTGCGCTGGATGCGGCAGGAAATGGCGCCGCGATTGGCGATCAGGACCTTCTTGAACATCATCCACTCGTTTGCGGGCCGTCCCGCCAGGGTGTCACTCCGCGCGGGCCGTCCCGCCGGATTGCGAAGTTCTGTCTCGCGGGAGCGGCTTCAGCCGCGCTTGAGCAAGCACCGCGGCCGGAGCCGCCCCCGCCAAGGAGGCCACTAGTCCCAGATCAACACCTCGATCGGCGTCGGGTTGTAGGCATTGCAGGGATTGTTGAGCTGCGGGCAATTGGAGATCAGCGCCACCACGTCCATCGCCGCGCGCAGCTCCACGTACTTGCCTGGCGCCGAGATGCCGTCGGCGAAGCTCAGCCCGCCCTCGGGTGTCACCGGCACGTTCATGAAGAAGTTGATGTTGTGCGTGATGTCGCGCTTGCTCAGGCCATACTGCTCGTTCTCGGCCACCGCCAGCAGGTAGGAGTCACGGCAGGCGTGCATGCACTTCTTCTCCAGCGAATAGCGCACGGTATTGCTCTCGGTGGCGCAGGCGCCGCCGAGGGTATCGTGGCGGCCGCAGGTGTCCGCCACGATCTCGAGCAGCACCTGCCCTCCGGTGGACATCAGCCGCGTACCGGCGCCGAGGTAGACATTGCCCTGCTCGCGGATCGTGTCCACGGCGCTGTAGCGCTCGGCGGGATCGGCGGCGCTGTAGAACAGCGTGTCCGCCGCCTGGTTGCCCTCCAGATCGAGGATGCGCAGCGTCTGTCCCTTGCGCAGGGTGTGCATCCAGTAGTCGCCGGCCTCGACCACGCGACGGTAGCCGGCCTGCTCGGGCCGCAGGCTGCTTTCGACGATCACCGGACACCTCCGATCGAGAGCTGGTACAGGCGGTTGTTGGCGAAGCCGCGCTGGTTCTCCGGCCGAGCATCGCAACAGACGTCGGGATGAACCATGGGCGGTGCCTCGCGGATCTCGTAGCGCACCGGCCTCGCCGGGTATTCAACCGCCGGGTTGAGGGGGTGCGGCGCCGCGCTCATCACCACCAGGCTGTCCATCTCGAAGCGCAGGTCGACGAAACTGCCCGGCCGCGATGCGCCCTCGACATAGCGCAGCGCGCCGGAATCGTCGGCCACGACCTTGCTGAACAGGTTGAGGTTGGCCGCCAGGTCCTTGCGGCCCAGGCCGTGCTTGGCCAGTTCCACCAGGAAGCCGTCGAGGCCGTTGCGGCGCATGTCGTTGCGCGCCTGCTGGTAGGCCAGACGGCCCCAGCGGCGCTCGACCAGGTCGCGGCTGGCCGCTCCGCAGACGGCGTCATGCCAGCCGGCCGTGTCCTCCACGATGGAACAGAACACGCGCCCCATGTCGGAGTAGATGCAGTGGCCCTTGCCGAGCCGGAAGGTGTGCTGGCACTTGAGCGTGTCCGGCAGGTTGATGCGCTCCAGCAGCGCGTAGGGGTTGTAGAGCAGCATGCCGAGGTTGGCGCCGCCGTCGGTGTCCACCAGGCGCAGCAGCTGGCCGCGGCGCATCTGCAGCGACCAGTGACAGCCGCCGGGCAGCGTGTCCTGGTAGAGGATGTCTGGGTTCGTCATCGGGAGTCGTGGATGAAGCGTGAGGTTTCGGTGACGGCGCCCTGGATTTCGTCCAGCAGCGCCGGCTCGTCGCGGCCGATCGCCAGGTCGTAGGTGATCGTCGCGCCGTAGCGGTTGGGCGCCTGCGCATCCAGGCGCGGCTTGTCGAACACCAGCAGGCGCGTTCCGAGCTTGAAGCCCTCCTTCAGGTCATGCGTGATCATGAAGATCGTCAGGCCCGATTCCTTCCAGAGCTTCAGCACCAACGCATGCATGTCGGCGCGGATGCCGGGATCCAGTGCGCCGAAGGGTTCGTCCAGCAGCAGGATGCGCGGCTTCTTGATCAGGGCCTGGGCGATGGCCAGGCGCTGCTGCATGCCGCCGGACAGCTCCGAGGGGTAGCGCTCCAGGGCATGGCCCAGTCCGACCTGGGCCAGCATCGCCGCGGCCTCCTCGCGCGCCTTGCGGCGCGCGCCGCCGAACAGGCGGCCCAGCAGGCGGCTGCGCGTAACCTCCAGTCCGAAGGTGACGTTGTCCAGCACGCTCATGTGCGGAAACACGGAATAGCGCTGGAACACGATGCCCCGGTCCGGGCCGGGCTCCGCCGGCATCGGCTTGCCGTCGAGCAGCAGCGTGCCGCGCGAAGGTCCCTCCTGGCCGAGCAGCATGCGCAGGAAGGTGGTCTTGCCGCAGCCGGAGGTGCCGACGATGGTGCAGAACTCGCCCTCCTTGACCGTGAGGTTGAGCTTCTCCAGCACGATGCTGCTGCCGTACTCCTTCCAGACCTGCTTCACTTCGAGCAAGGCACCCATCATGCACGCTCCTGGCCCTGGTGGAACCAGGGGAAGGCCCAGCGCGAGACACCGCGCAGGGCCAGGTCCATCAGGAAGGCCAGCAGCGTGATCCACACCACGTAGGGCAGGATCGTGTCCATGGCCAGGTAGCGCCGCACCAGGAAGATGCGGTAGCCCAGGCCGCTCTCGGCGGCGATGGCCTCGGCGGCGATCAGGAACAGGAAGGCCGGCCCCAGGTTCAGGCGCAGCGAGTCGATCAGGCGCGGCAGGGTCTGGGGCAGCACCACCCGCCACAGGATCTGGCCACTGTGGGCGCCCAGGGTCTGCGCCTTCACCAGCTGCTCGGAGGGCAGCTCCATCACCCGCTGCTGCAGGTCGCGCATCATGCAGGGCGCGATGCCCAGCACGATCAGCACGACCTTGGACAGTTCGCCCAGGCCGAAGACGATGAACAGGATCGGCAGGATCGCCATGGGCGGCACCATCGACAGAACGCGCACAAATGGTGCAAGCGCTGCACGAACATAGGGCACCATGCCCGTGGCCAGGCCGGTAACCAGGGCCAGCAGCGAGGCCACGGCCAGGCCAGCGGCCAGGCGCTGCAGGCTGGCGGCGCTGTCCGCCCAGAGCTGGAGCTCGCCGGTGCGCCGGTTGGGCTCCAGCGCCACGCGCTCGACCGCGGCGGCGAGGCTGGACATGGCCGGCAGCAGCTTGTCCTCCGGATTCGCCTCCAGGCGGACCTGCGAGCCCCAGGCATAGGCCAGCAGCAGCAGCAGGAACGGCAGCAGGCCGAGCACCGCCGCCGCCCCCTGTCCCGGGAAGCGGTTGATGACGCGCTTCTTCATGGAATATCCCGTCGGGGAGGCCGGATCAGAGCTTTCCGTCGGCCGCCAGCTTCATGTACTGGTCGGTGAAGCGCAGCTTGACCTTGGACTTGTCGCCGCTGGTCTTGCCGCCCGGGTAGCCGATGCCGATGAAGTTCTCGCTGGAAGCGCCTTCGCCGAGCAGACCATGCTCGAAGGAGAACTTGGCCACCTTCTGCATCGTGGCCGGCAGCTGCGCGCTGGTGGTGAAGGCCACCGCGTCGGCCGGCTTGTAGAACATCTTGGTGGACGCCAGCTGGGCGTCGAAGCCGGCGAGATCGGTGCCGGAAGCCTTGGCCATCGCGCTGCGCGCGGCCTTGCCGGCGGCATCGTTCTTCGACATCAGGGCCATGGTCTCGTACCAGGCGCCGGCCAGGGCCTTGCCCAGCGCCGGGTTCTTGTCCAGCTTGGCGGTGTTCACCACCATCAGGTCGATGATCTCGCCGGGAATCTTGCTGGAGTCGAACACCAGCGCGGTCTTGGGCATGGCGCGGACCTCGGACAGCAGCGGATTCCAGGTCACGGCGGCGGTGACGTCCGGGGTGGCGTAGGCGGCGACGATGTCGGCATCGGAGGTATTGACCACCTTGATGTCCTTCTCGGCCAGGCCCACGGTCTCCAGCGCGCGCGCCAGCAGATAGTGCGACACCGACAGCTCCACCAGGTTGACCTTCTGGCCCTTGATGTCCTTGAGCGCGGTCTTGCCCTTGAGCACGACGCCGTCGTTGCCGTTGGAGAAGTCGCCGACGATCAGGGCGGTGGAGTCGACCCCGCCGGCGGCGGGAATGGTCAGGGCGTCCATGTTGGTCATGACGCAGCCGTCGAAGGCGCCGGCGGTGTACTGGTTGATGGATTCGACGTAGTCGTTGACCTGGACGACCTCGATCTCGATGCCGTACTTGTCGGCCCATTTCTTCACGATGCCCTGCTGGGCGGCGTAGTCCCAGGGCATCCAGCCGACGTAGATCGTCCAGGCGACGCGGTACTTGTCCTTGGCGGAGGCCTCGGGCGCGAGGAACAGGGAAGAGAAGGCGAGCGCGACGGCCATCAGCGGCATCAGCGCGGAACGCAGGGACTTGCAGCGGAACATGAGTAAACCTCCCAATCAGGGCTACACGGTTGTCGGACGATGCACAGGAGAACCACGTACAGCGGTCTCCCGGGCTTTTGTCCCGCCGTGTAACCCCCTTGAGGGAGGTCGGCAGCTCTCGGACCAGCGCCCGCATTCGCGAGCCGGAACCCTAGCCACCTTATTGGTGCCGCATGCAACTGCCACAGAATGAAAATGGACTCTTCTGCGCAGCTTTCATGCAGCAATAGGCATGCCAGGGTCGGCGCCCCCGATTGGTGCGGCCGTTTGCGGCCAGCCGAAAAAACCGACTAGTCTTGCGGACTGCGAATGATCGCTCGGGGGATGTCGCCATGAACAGGATTGCACGCGGCTGTGCCGGGGTGCTGGCAGGGGTACTGTTTTCGGGAACGGCGGCGGCGGCCGATCCCTTCGAACTCGACCTGACGGTCGGACAGGACAACAAGCAGTTCGGCTTCGACAACGTCGACGATGCCGCCGAGGCGCTGGACCGCGACAACCTTCTGCGCGAGTTCCCCCAGTACACCGAAACCACCACGGTGCTGACGCAGATCAACTTCCGCGGCCTCAATGCCAGCCTGGACTTTCCCCAGGCCGACACCACGCTGGTATTCGAGA
The DNA here is from genome assembly GCF_002930645.1 of Solimonas fluminis. Classification (GTDB taxonomy): domain Bacteria; phylum Pseudomonadota; class Gammaproteobacteria; order Nevskiales; family Nevskiaceae; genus Solimonas_A; species Solimonas_A fluminis. The sequence goes on from NZ_PSNW01000011.1 coordinate 84,869, forward strand.
TCGAAGGCGTGGAACTCACCCCGGGCAGCAACAGCGTGAGCTTCCAGGGCCAGACGCGCGACGACAGCATCGAGCAGCTCAAGGACTTCCTCAAGAAGAACAAGTTTGCGCTGAAGAACCTGCAGACCCGCAGCGCGCAGGCCACGCCGATCGATCCGCTGGCCGGCAACCCGGGCTCGCTGATGAACCAGCGCATGAGGGGTGATTTCGATCGCGGCTTCACCCATCGCGTGTCGCAGATCTGGGGCTGCGGCTGCAGCGCCTTCGACTTCAGCCAGCCGCAGCCGATCATGGTGGCGGCCGCCGACGACATGCAGGGCATCTTCGCCGAGGCCCGCGCCCGTGCGGCGGCGCTGCGCGGCGAGAACGAGGTCGGCATCGGCCTGGCCGGACAGAGCCTCCGCGGCACCGCCGCCAACGGCACGAAGTACCGCAGCACGCAATTGCAGCTGCCCTTCTCCTACACCGTCAAGTTCGACTCGGACCCGCGGCGCAAACTGTCCTTCGAGCTGCCGCTGAGCTACACCGACAGCGAGGGCGCCGCCTCGTACTCGGCCGGCTTCAGCGTCGCCTATACCCACCCGGTCAGCGACAACTGGTCGCTGACGCCCGCCGCCGGCATCGGCGCCACCGGTTCGGAAGACCTGGGCGCGGGCGGCGGACTGGCGTCCTACTCGCTGACCAGCAGCTATACCCATCGCCTCGGCGACTGGGCGCTGTCGATGGGCAACAGCATCGGCCGCTACGAAAGCGTCGGCATCAAGATCGGCGACATCGAGGCCGAGTACGACGTGCAGAACACGGTCTTCACCAACGGCCTGCTGGTGACCGGACCCACCTCGCTGATCGCCCGCGGCATCGTCATGGAGTACAGCTTCACCGATACGCGCCTGACCGGCACCGACCTGTTCTCCAACCGCTACGACGAGGTCGGCATCGGACTGGGCTTCATCAAGACCGACAGTGGCGTGATCACGCGTTACTTCAAGACCGGCCTGAGCTATCTCTGGGGCGAGAACGACATCAAGGGCGTCCGCCTGGCCCTGAACCTGCGCTTCTGAGGAGCCCGCCATGAGCACGCACAAGATCCCGATGCGCTCCACCGTCCGCCTGGCGGCCGCCCTCGTTCTCGGCCTGGCCTGCGGTGCGGCCCAGGCCGCCGCCGCCAAGGTCATGCTGATCACCGGCGTCGCCACGGCCACGCCCCCCGGCGGCAAGGCCCGCAGCCTGCACCGCGGCGATGCCGTGGAACCCGGCGAGTCGCTGGAGGTGGGCAACAACAGCTACCTGAGCCTGAGCTTCGCCGACGGCGGCCGCGTGCTGCTCCGGCCCAATACGGTATTCGAGGTGGAGGCCTACGACTATCCGGCCCCGGCCGCCGCTACGGCCGCACCCGCCGCCCCGGCGCCGGTCGCAGTGCCGGCGGCCGAGGCGCCTGTTTCCGCGCCGGCCGTGACCGAAGCCGCCCCGAAGCCGGGCAGCGGCAAGGCCTTCTTCAAGCTGGTCCGCGGCGGCTTCCGCGCCATCAGCGGCCTGATCGGCAAGCAGGACAAGCAGGAGTACCTGATCCGCACCTCGGTGGCCACCATCGGCATCCGCGGCACCGACTACGTTGCCGAGAAATGCAGCGGCGACCAGTGTGCCGGCCCCTACCAGCAGGTGGACGGCGACCTGTCCGACGCCCTGCAGGTGGGCGTCAACGAAGGCAGCATCGAGGTGACCACGCCGGACGGCACCGCGCACCCCGTGGAACAGGGCCAGTTCGGCATCGCCACGCGGGACGGCAAGTTCTTCGCCCTGCCCCTGACGCCGATGTCCTACCTGCTCAACCCCCTGCCCGACCCGGACAGCTGCCAGTAGGCAGTCCCGACGGAAGAAACGAGCCGCCTCCGGGCGGCTTATTTCTTGCGCGCGGGGCGGTGGCGCTGGCGGTAGGCTTCATAGAGGCAGACCGCGGCCGCCACCGAGACGTTGAGGCTCTCGGTCTTGCCCTCCATGGGGATGCGCACCAGGCGGTCGCAGGACTCGCGCGTCAGTCGGCGCATGCCCTCGGCCTCCGCCCCCATCACCAGCACGGTGGCGCCGGTCAGGTCGACGTCATAGAGCGTCTCACCGGCCTCGCCCGCCAGCCCGGTGATCCAGTAGCCCAGTTCCTTCAGGCGCGCCAGCGTGCGCGCCAGGTTGGTCACCGCCACCAGCGGCACGCGCTCGGCGGCACCCGCCGCCGCCTTGTGGGCCGCGGCTCCCAGCGCGGCGCTGCGGTCGCGCGGCACGATCACGGCGCTGACCCCCACCGCTTCGGCGGTGCGCAGGCAGGCGCCGAGGTTGTGCGGATCCTGCACGTTGTCCAGGGCCAGCAGCAGGCGATGCGGCTCGGCCGGGGCATACAGCAGGTCCTCGCCGTCCAGCGTCTTCTCGGGAACGTAGGCCAGCACGCCCTGGTGGCGCAGCCCGTCCGGAGCCTTCAGGTCCAGGTCGGAGCGCGGCAGCACGCGGACGCGCACGCCATGTTGCTGCGCCAGGGCCTTCACGCGCACCGAGCGCTCGTCCTGGCGGGTATCCGCCAGCAGGATCTCGAAAGGCTTGTCGTGGCTGTCTTCCAGCGCGGCGAGGACGGCATGGAAGCCGCCGATGACGGTCGTCTTGGACACGGGATGCTCCGGTTAGGAGCCCATTATCCCGGACTGCCCCGGCGAATCCTATCCGCCGCAGCGCTTCGCGCCGACCTTGTCCAGCACCTCGCCGAGGTCGAAGGCCGCCACGTTGCCGTCGTCGTGCACGGCGTAGAACGCCCCGTGGGGGAAGCCCGGCATGGGCGTCCGCGTCAGCCAGACGCCATCGGTGTTCAGCACCCGCGGGCTGCCGAAGCTGCCGAGGTATTCCAGGCTGCGGCGGTCGAACAGGTGGAAGAAATTCTCCTGCTTGCCCTGGTCGGTGGTGAACCACCAGCCGCTGCCGTCCTCGCAGGCGTACAGCGCGATGCCCTCGGGCTGGAAGTGGAAGATGCCGGCGCCCAGGCGCCGCCCGGCATAGCGGCCGTCGAAGCCGTAGACCTTGAGGTTGCGCTGGCGGTACTGCTCCTCGTCCGCCAGCAGCAGGCGCCCGTGGGCCGGGTCGCCCCAGACCGATTCGACGATGTTCAGCACGCCCGGCCCCGAGGTGGCGCCGAAGCTCTTCTCCAGAACGGCGGTCAGGCCTTCGGCGCCGCGGCGCAGGCGGTACTGCTTCACGCGCTGGCCCAGTTCCGCCGCCGGCGGAACCTGATCGTCGGCGGTCTCGTAGTTGTCGGTCACGAAGACACGGTAGTCGCCCTCCTCCAGCCGCTGCGCCCAGAGGCCGTAGGGCTTGCGCAGCGCGCTCTCGCCCTCGGCACCGAAGACCAGCAGGGCCTTGAAGTCCGGCAGGCCCAGCACCTGCACGCGGCGGTTGTCGCGCTCCACCACCAGCGCCAGGCCGTCGATCACGAACACGCCGTTGGGGCGCTCGAACTGCCCCGGCCCCGTTCCCGACGACCCGACCTTCCGCAGCAGCTTGCCGCTGGCGGCCTCGTAGACCAGCAGGTGATCCGTGTGCTTGGCCGTGGCCAGCAGCCAGTGCTCCCCGCCCGGCGCATGCCAGACCGCTACCGAGTCGACGTTGTCGGCGGGATCGCGGACCGTCAGGAAGCGCTCGCCGATCTCCACCAGGCCGGCGACCGTCGGCAACGGCGGATCTGCCGGCTCCGCCGTTGCCGCAGCCGCGGCGGGAGCAACGGCGGGAGCGGCCGGCTCCGCGGGTGCGGGTGGGCGCCCGCAGGCGGACAGGACCAGGCCGACCACGGCCGGCAGGGCAGCGGGAAACACGCGGTACGGGTTCATCGTCAGGATTCTCCGGGCCTCAGAAGCTGGCCTTCAGCCCCAGTTCGAAGGTCGGGCCGTATTCCTCGTACTGGGACAGGTAGCGCCGTTCCTTGAAGTAGGCATGGAAGGGCTCGTCGTTGAGGTTCACGGCGTTGAAGTAGACCTCGTAGTTGGTGGCGACGCGATAGCTGCCCGAGAAGTCGATCTGCAGGTGGTCCGACACGTAGCGGTCGGTCTCCGGATCGTCGAGCTCGTCGACCTCGTCGAAATAGTCGTCACGATAGGTGGCGGACAGGCGCAGGTCGAAACCGTACTTCTCGTAGCCCAGCGCCAGGTTCCACAGGGTATCCGACTGGCGGGGCAGCGGTACCTTCTCCGAGCGCTGCGGCAGCTCCGCCTCGGAATCGGTGAAGGTGGCGTTGGCCGACACCAGGAAGCCGTCGAAGGGCGACGGCAGCCGGCTGAAACGGTGGGTCGCCGCCAGCTCCAGGCCGATCAGGCGCGCCTTGCCGCCGTTGAGCGTGGTGATGGCCTCGTCGAAATCCTCGAAGTCGCCGGGCTCGCCGGCGATGTCGGCCAGCACGAAGAAGTCGCGGATGCGCTTGTAGAACAGGCCGGCGGACAGTGCGCTGACGCCGCCCGGGTAGAACTCGATGGCCAGGTCGAAGTTCTGCGAGCGCAGCGGATCCAGGTCCGGGTTGCCCAATTCGGCCTCGCGCTCGAACTCGCCGTCATCCTCGGTGATCTCGATGGACTGGCGCGGCGACGAAGCCTCGAAGCCCGGGCGCGCGATGGTCTGCGACCAGGCGGCGCGCAGGATGGTCCGGTCCGACAGCTCCCATCGGAAGTTCAGGCTCGGCAGCAGGTCGGTATAGGTCCGGTCGCGCGACAATGCGCTGAACTCCGGATCGCCGCTGCCCGCTTCCTCGTCGACCAGCAGGCGCGTGCCGCGCGAGGAGGTGTCGGTCCGCTCCACTCGCAGGCCGCCGGCGATGCGCAACCGGCCGATATCCGCGCTGGCCATGGCGTAGCCGGCGAGGATGTCCTCGTCCATCCGGTAGTCCTCGATCCGCGAATCGATCGTGCTGCCGTCCTCGTCCAGTTCCAGGTCGGCACGGCGCTCGTCGAAGAAGCGGCGTACGCCGCCGCGCGAGGCCGCGGGGCCCCAGGCCCCGAAGGGGTATTCGACACGCTGCGAGCCGAAGTCGGCCAGCGTGAAGTCCTCGGCGAAGCCGTCATACACCTGGGCATCGACATTGCCGGTCTTGTCGCGCATGCGCAGCTTGGCGCCGAACTTGACGAAGCCCGGGGCCTCGCCGAAACGCAGGGCGCGCTTCAGGTCCAGGCCCAGGGCGGTCTCGCGCTCCTTGGTGCGGCTGCTCTCCAGCGCGATCTCGTCCAGTCCGAATGTGGCGGGATCGGCGAAGGCCGCATCGTCCGCGAACAGCCGGGGCGTCCTGCTGCCCGCGCCGGAGTAGCCCAGCCTCATGCCTTCGCCCACGAAGGTGGCGCCCAGCGCATCGGGGGTGTCCTCCTCGGCCGTGGAGTAGCCCAGGCGGTAATCGACGGTCCAGAGGCCGAGCCGCTGCTCGGCACCCAGCACGGTGCTGAGAATGCGCTGGGTCTCCTTGCGCGCCTCGGTCAGCTTCTCGACCTCCGAATCGTCGAACAGGCCGCCGCTGTCGCCGAGTTCCACGACCTCGTCGGTGTTGTAGGCGAAGAGGTTGGTGGTCTGCACCTCGTCGTCCGAGAAATCGCTGTACAGCGTGCGCCAGTACAGGTCCAGCGCGGGGCTGGCGGCGTAGTCGAAGTTCAGCGCGGCGGACAGGCGCTCGCGCGTGATCCGGTAGTCGCGCTGCTCGGCCTCCTCCAGGCCACGGACATCGCCCTCGGGCCCCTCGATCTCCGGCCAGCCGGCCGCCTCGACGTTGTCCGAGCCGAAGTCGCGCTTGTACCAGGACAGCGCTCCCGCCATGCCCAGCTTGCCGCGCTCGCCGCCGACATCGAACAGGCGCGTGCCGGACAGCGCCAGCCGCGGGCTGGTCTCGCCAACCTGGTCGTTGTAGCTGCCTTCGACGCGAGCGCTCAAGCTGTTGCCGCGATCCAGCGCGGTGGTGCTGCGGATCTCGATGTTGCCGCCGACGGCATCGCCGTCCATGTCGGGCGTCATCGACTTGCTGACCTCCACGCTCTCCAGCAGGTCGGACGCCAGCACGTCGAGGTTCACCTGGCGCGAATCGGCCTCGGGGCCCGGCACCCTCATGCCGTTGATGGTGGTGCTGGACAGCGCCGGATCGATGCCGCGGATGATCACGAAGCGGCCCTCGCCCTGGTCGCGCGCCACCGACAGGCCCGGCAGGCGCTGCAGCGACTCCGCCGCGTTCTGGTCGGGGAACTTGCCGATGGCGTCGGACGAGGCGATGGTCTTGATGCTGGAGGCTGCGCGCTGCTGGCTCAGCGCAGCGGACTGGGCCGCGGCCTGGCCCACCACCAGCACGTCCGCCAGGCGCACCGATTCCGCGGCGCCCAGGCGCAGGTCGGCCCGCACCTCGCCCTGCTCGCCTACCGTCACCGGGGTGTCCACGGCCGGCGCACCGATGTACTCGGCGCGCAGCGTCCAGGAACCGGCCGGCACGTCGAGGAAGCGGTAACCCCCATCGCGCGCGGCCACGGTCTCGCGGTTCAGTTCCACCAGGCGCAGCCGGGCGCCTTCCATGGGTAATTCTCCGCGGGCATCGCTGACACGGCCCGCCAGTTCACCGGCCTGTGCCGCCCCGATGCCCACTGCGGCCAGGCAGAGCGCCCAGCCCACGCGATTCCTGCGCATGTTCCCCATCCCTGTTGTCCCTGGTAGAACGCGGGATCGTGGCGGCAGAACATGACGGGGGGATTAAGAAACCCTGGCAAGCGCAGAACCCCGGAACGCCATGCCGGCGAAGGCCGGCATCCAGTCCCGGACAGGAATGACCGGGGTGATCACCGGATACCGGCCTCCCCCGCCCACAACGAAAATGCCCCCGGACTTCCGGGGGCATTCCTGGCGCCATGCAAACAGGCTCGCCGCTTCAACCACCCAGGTACGGCGGCGGGGTCCAGGCTTCCTGCTCGCGGCCTTCGACCACCGGCTTGATGACGATATCGACGCGGCGGTTGCGGGATTCCTTGACGCCGTCGGCGGTGCGCACCAGCAGTTCGCGCTCGCCGCGGCCTTCCTCGCGCAGGCGGCCGGCCGGCACGCCCTGGCTGACCATGTAGCTGGCGACCGACGAGGCACGGCGCTCGGACAGGCTCTGGTTGTGGGTGGCCGAACCGCTGGAGTCGGTGTGGCCGACGACGTGGATCACGGTCTTGTCGTAGGTCTTCAGCACGTTGGCGATCTTGGCATAGGTCGTCAGCGCGTTCGGCAGCAGCTGGGCGCTGTCGAGATCGAAGCTGACGTCGCTGGCGATGCCGATCTTCAGGGCGCCGCCCGGCAGCTGGGTGATCTGCAGTTCGTTGCGCGCGGCTTCCGCGGCCAGGTCGCGCTGCAGCTGGGCATGCTGCTTGTCCATGTAGTTGCCCACCGCGCCGCCGGCGATGGCGCCGACCACCGCGCCGACGATCGGGGCGCCGCGGGCGCCGCTGACCTGGTTGCCGGCCACCGCGCCGAGCACGGCGCCGATGGCGGCGCCGGTCTTGGCGCGCTTGTTGGGATCATCCGTGGCGCAGCCGGCAAGGCCGACCACCAGTGCTGCAACGACCAGAGGCTTGAAGTACGTCATCGTTTCCCCCTTCGGGAATGGTTCTTGGTTGGGTGCGATTCTGAGCCGCGCGCCTTAACGGGTTCTGAACGTCCGGATTCTGATGGCCGGCCCTGCTGGCGCTGCCCCTTGCCCGGGCCGGGGTGACCCTTGCCGGAGCCCAGCAGCTCGAGGTCGATTTTGCGCTCATCCAGGTCCACGCGCACGACTTTTACGCGCACCTTGGTGCCCAGCGTGTAGGTCATGCGGGTGGCCTTTCCCACCAGGCGGTGGGCACGGTTGTCGTACTCGTAGTAGTCGTTCTTGAGGTTGCTGACATGGACCAGGCCATCCACGTACAGGCCATCGAGTTCCACGAACAGGCCGAAGGCGGCGACGCTGGAGACGGTGCCGTTGAAGTCCTCGCCGACGCGGTGGCGCATGTACTCGCACTTGAGCCAGGTATTGACGTCTCGCGTGGCCTCGTCGGCCCGGCGCTCGGCCATCGAGCAATGGGTGCCGAAGGCCTCCATCTGCTCCGCCGTGTAGAGGAAGGGCTGGCCCTTCTTCTTCAGCAGGATGTGCTTGATGCCCCGGTGCAGCAGCAGGTCGGGATAGCGGCGGATCGGCGAGGTGAAATGCGCGTAGTGCGTCAGCGCCAGGCCGAAGTGGCCGCTGTTGACGGGGTTGTACTTCGCCTGCATCAGCGAGCGCAGCATGATGGTCTGCACCAGCCCCTGGTCGGGGCGGCCCTTGGCCGCCGCCAGGGTCTTGGCGAAGTCCATGGCGGCCGGCTTGTCGCCGCCGCCCAGCTTGAGCGCCTGCAGCGACAGGAACTCGCGCAGCGCCGCGACCTTCATCGCATCCGGCTGCTCGTGGATGCGGTACAGGGTCGGCACCTTCTGCTTCTCGACCAGCTTCGCAGACTCGACGTTGGCGGCGATCATGCACTCCTCGATCAGGCGGTGGGCGCGGTTGCGCTGCACCGGCACGATACGGTCGATCTTGCGCTCGCCCGAGAACACGATCTTGGTCTCGGTACTCTCGAAGTCGATCGCGCCGCGGCGCTCACGCGCCTGGAACAGGGCCTCGAACACGCCATTGAGCGCCTGCAGGTGCGGCACCAGCGCCGCGCGGGCACGGGCCTTCTCCCCTTGCGGGTTGTCCAGGATCTCGGCCACGTCGTCGTAGATCAGGCGCGCCTTGGAGCGCATCACGCCCTCGAAGAAGCGCGCCTTGGCCACCTCGCCGTCGGGCATCACGCGCATCTCGCAGACCATGCACAGGCGGTCCACGTCGGGATTGAGCGAGCACAGGCCGTTGGACAGCTTCTCCGGCAGCATCGGGATCACGCGTTGCGGGAAATACACCGAGGTGGCGCGCTTGGAGGCCTCCTTGTCCAGCGGGCTGTCCGGCCTGACGTAGGCCGCGACGTCGGCGATGGCCACCCACAGCGTCCAGCCGCCCTTGTTGAGCAGGCCCTTCTTGATCGGCTTGGCGTAGACGGCGTCGTCGAAGTCGCGCGCATCGGCACCGTCGATGGTCACCAGCGGCAGGTCGCGGATGTCCTCGCGGCCGGCCATCTGCGCCGGCTGCACGGTGTCGGGGATGGCGGCGGACTCGCGCTCCACCGCGTCCGGAAACTCGAACGGCAGGCTATGGGCGCGGATCGCGGCCTCGATCTCCATGCCCGGCGCCAGGTGCTGGCCCAGGATCTCCTTGACCTCGCCCACGGCCAGCGTGCGGTTGCCCGGCGGGGTGACGATGTCCGCCACCACCATCATGCCGTGCTTGGCACCCTTGCGGCCTTCCGGCGGGATCAGCAGGTCCTGCGTGATGCGCGGGTTGTCCGGGATCACGTAGGAGATGCCCTGGTCCATGTGGAAGCGGCCGACGATGGTGCGGCTGACCCGCTCGATCACCTCCGACACCGCGCCCTCCGGGCGGCCCTTGAAGTCGGTGCCGGTGATGCGCACCAGTACGCGGTCGCCGTTCATCAGCGCCCGCATCTGGCGCGGCGGCAGGAACACGTCCGGGCCGCCGGCATCCGGGATCAGGAAGCCGAAGCCGTCGCGGTGGGCCTGGACGCTGCCGGCGATCAGGTTCATCTGCGCCACGGGGCCGTAGGCGCCATTGCGGTTCTGGACCACCTGCCCCTCGCGGGTCATGGCGACCAGGCGCTTGTTCAGGGCCTCCTGCTGCGACAGCTTGCGCAGGCCGAAGACGCCCACGAGATCGTCCAGGGTCATGGGCCCCGGCTGCTCGCCCAGGGTCTTGAGGATATGGCTACGGCTGGGGATGGGGTCGGCGTAGCGCGACTGCTCCGACTGGAATTCGGCGTCGTCCTGCACCCAGGCGGGGGTGCCGCGGGGGGGCTTGCCGCCCTGCTTCCGGGGCGGATTCTGGTTTTTGAAATTTTCTTTATTTCTTTTCATTGACAAAGCGGTGCCTCATGGCGAAAATGCGCGCCCCTGTTGCCCAGGTGGCGGAATTGGTAGACGCACCAGTTTCAGGTACTGGCGGGTAAAACCGTGGAGGTTCGAGTCCTCTCTTGGGCACCAAACAAAACAACCTGGCTTCGGCCGGGTTTTTTTGTTTTGGGGCCCGCCTGAACACGGCAATAGTGTTCCACATCCCCGGCCCCAACGCCCGCAGGCGCCCCTGCCCCCCGGTGGGAGGGCAAGAAGGCGCCGCGGATGGGACCCTGGAAGCGGGAAACAGCGGAAATCAGTTGAACGGGTTCCTCAGCACGATCGTGTGCTCACGATCCGGCCCCGTGGAGATGATCGCCACCTCGGCCTCGGTCACCTCCTCCACGCGCTTGAGATAGCGCTTGGCGGCCTCCGGCAGGTCCTCGTAGCGGGTCACGCCGTAGGTGTTGCTCTTCCAGCCCGGGAAGTCCTCGTAGATCGCCTCGACCTTGCCGAAGGCCTCGGCGCCCACCGGCGGGACTTCCACCGGCTGGCCATCGACCTTGTAGCCGGTGCAGATGCGGATCACGTCCATCTCGTCGAGCACGTCGAGCTTGGTGACGCACAGGCCGGTGACGCTGTTGTTGAAGATCGAGCGGCGGGCGGCCACGGCGTCGAACCAGCCGCAGCGGCGCGGACGCTTGGTGACGGTGCCGTACTCGGCGCCCTTGTCGCGGATGTGCTGGCCGATGTCGTTGTCCAGCTCGGTCGGGAACGGGCCGGACCCGACGCGCGTGGCATAGGCCTTGACGATGCCCAGCACGTAGTCGATCTCGCGCGGGCCCACGCCGGTGCCGGTGGAGGCGCCGCCGGCGGTGGTGTTGGACGAGGTCACGAACGGATAGGTGCCGTGGTCCACGTCCAGCAGCGCACCCTGGGCGCCCTCGAACAGGACGTTGTCATCCTTCTTCAGGTGCAGGCGCAGCAGCTCGGTGACGTCGGCCACCATAGGCTTGACGATCTCGGCATAGCCCAGCAGGTCGTCCAGGGTCTTCTGGAAATCGACCGGCTCTTCCTTGTAGTAGCTGGTCAGCACGAAGTTGTGGTACGCCAGCAGCTCGCCGAGCTTGGCGGCCAGCAGCTCGCGGCTGAACAGGTCGCCGACGCGCACGGCGCGGCGCGCCACCTTGTCCTCATAGGCCGGGCCGATGCCCTTGCCGGTGGTGCCGATCTTGTTCTCGCCGCGGGCGCGCTCGCGGGCCTGGTCCAGGCGCGCATGCACCGGCAGCACCAGCGGGGTGGCCTCGGAGATGCGCAGGCGGTCGCGCACGGAGGCGCCGGTGGCCTCGACCTTCTCGATCTCCTTGATCAGGTCCGGCAGCGACAGCACCACGCCGTTGCCGATCAGGCAGGCGACGCCGGGACGCATGATGCCGGAGGGGATCAGGTTCAGCGCCGTCTTGACGCCGTTGATCACCAGCGTATGACCGGCGTTGTGGCCGCCTTGGAAGCGCACCACGGCCTGGCAGCGATCGGTGAGCAGGTCCACGACCTTGCCCTTGCCCTCGTCTCCCCACTGCGCGCCGATTACGACAACTGTCTTGCCCATGGTATCCGTATCTCTAGGTGAATCATTAAGCCGCTACTGCGCCAGGCGCAGCAGCTCGTTCAAATCGGCCGAGAAGCCGGTGGCCGGCCGCGCCACGCCGAACTCGGCGCCGACGCCGTCGTAGCGCCCGCCCCGGGCGATCTCGCGGCCGTGCCCCGGCGCAAAGGCCGCGAACACGATGCCGGTGTGGTAGCTGTAGCCGCGCAGCTCCGCCAGGTCCACGTGGATCGGCAGCTTCGGAGCCTCGGCGCGCAACTTGCGCACCACCTGCTCCAGCGTGTCCAGCGCCTCCTGCACGGGGTCTCCCGCGGACTTCAGCGTCTCGCGCGCACGTTGCAGAACGGTGACGTCGCCGTTGAGCTCCATCAGCTCGGCGAAGACCTTCACCACGCGCGGCTTGAGGCCGCGGGCCTGGGCGAACTCGGCAAGGTCCGGCTGGGACTTGCGCTGCAGGATGTCGAACAGCACCGCCTCGTCGTCCGGGTCCAGTGCCAGCTTGCCGGAGATGGCGCGGTAGATGCCGACATGGCCCAGGTCCAGGTGGGCCTTCTTCAGGCCGGCCAGGCGCAGGGTGCGCAGCATCAGGTCGATCACTTCCAGGTCGGCCTCGATGCCGGCCTCGCCGAAGATCTCGCAGCCCACCTGCCGCGGCGAGCGCGGCCCGCCGAGGGCGTCCGGCTGCGTGCGCAGCACGGTGCCCAGGTAGCAGAGGCGCACCACTGCCTGGTCGCGGAAGCGGCGCGCGGCGATGCGGGCCGCCTGCGGCGTCATGTCGGAGCGCAGGCCCAGCAGGCGGCCGCTGGCCGGGTCGGTGAACTTGAAGGTGCGAGCGTCGAGGTCCTGGGCCGTGCCGGTCAGCAGGGCGTCCAGGTGCTCGATCAGCGGCGGCAGGATCAGTTCGTAGCCGCGCCTGCGGAAGCCGTCGAGCAGCTTGCGGCGCAGGTCTTCCAGTTCCCAGGAGGTCGGCGGCAGGGCTTCTTCCACGCCCTCCGGCAGCATCCACTTCTTGATCGACATGACTAGGCCACTAAAGCAGGTTGAGCAGGATCACGCCGCCGAGCATCGACAGCAGTCCGATGATGCGGATGGCGCGGCTGTCCAGGTGCATGACGGACAGCATCATCTGCCGCCAGCGAGCCGGAGCCACGAACGGCATGAGCCCTTCGATCACCATGACCAGCGCCAGCGCGCGCAGCAGTTCGTTCCAATCCACATCAAGAGCCTATCCGTGAATAAGACACGCACGCGACGGCGTGCCGTTCTTGTGTGCCGCTAGCCCTATCGACCCGCGGTGCACTCGACGTACATAAGGGGCGATAGGGAACGCGGGGCGCAAAAAAGGCCCCGTCCCTTTGGGTTGCGCCGGAAATCGCGCCATGCTGCGCCGACCACCGCTTACTTGGAACCACCAAACCTCGCGTCGGCCGACTTGCCTGGCGCGATTTCTGGCAGCAACGCGTGTGTGTCTTATCCACGGATAGGCTCTACTTACTGCCGGCGCCCTTGAAGTAGCGGAACAGCTCGCCCTTGGGCTCCAGCACCATCAGGTTCTGGTTGCCGCCCATGCTCTCGCGATAGACGTTGAGCGTGCGGTAGAAGCTGTAGAACTCCGCGTCCTGGCCGTAGGCCTTGGCGTAGATCTCCGCAGCGCGGGCGTCGCCGAGGCCCTTGAGCGTTTCCGCCTGCTTGTAGGCATTGGCCAGGGTCACCTGGGCGGTGCGGTCGGCCTCGGCCTTGATCTTTTCCGCGTCCTCGGCACCGCGTGCGCGCAGGTCCGCCGCCACGCCGGTACGCTCGGCGCGCATGCGGTCGTAGACCGATTCGCTGACGTTCTTCGGCAGGTTGATCGACTTGATGCGGATGTCCACCACCGCGATGCCGAGGTCCTTGACCTTGGAGGCGGCGTCCTTCTCCACTTCCTGGACCATGGCATCGCGGTCGTCGGCGACCGCCTGCTGGATGGTGCGGCTGCCGAACTGGTCGCGCAGGCCGCGGTTGAGGATCGAGGACAGTCGGTCCGAAGCGACGATCTCCTGGCCGCCGGTGGCGCGGTAGTACACCGCGGCGTCGGCGATGCGCCACTTGACGTAGAAGTCGACCTCGACGTTCTTCTTTTCGACCGTCAGGAAGTTCTCGGTCTGGTTGTCCAGCGTCAGGATGCGGCCGTCGAAACGCTGCACCGCCTGGAAGAACGGCGTCTTCATGTGCAGGCCGGGCGCGTAGTCCTTGCCCTTGAGTTCGCCGAGCTGGAACAGCACGGCCTTCTCGCGCTGGTCGACGATGAAGAAGGAGTTGGTGACGGTGAGCAACGCCAGGAATGCCAGCGCGGCCCAGAAAACGGGATTCTTGCTCATGATCAACGCCCCCGGTCGCGCGAGCGCGAAGGATCGCCACCCTGCAGGCCGCCGGCGCCCGGCAGCGCGCTGGGCGCGGTGGTGTAGTCGGACGCGCTGTCGCGCGCCGCCGCCGGGGCCGACTTCATCAGCTGGTCCAGCGGCAGGTAGAACATCGGGCTGCCCTTGTCGACATCCACCAGCACCTTGCTGGAGCTGCCCAGCACGCTGCTCATGGTGTCGAGGTACAGGCGCTCGCGCGTCACGCGCGGCGACTTGCGGTACTCCACCAGCAGCTGCTGGAAGCGCGCCGCATCACCTTCGGCCTTGGCCACCACCTGGTCGCGGTAGGCGGTGGCTTCCTCCACCTGGCGGGCGGCGGCACCGCGCGCCTTGGGCAGCCGGTCGTTGGCGTAGGCCAGGGCCTCGTTGCGGGCACGCTGCTGGTCTTCGCGCGCCTTGATGGCGTCGGCGAAGGCGGCCTGCACCGGCTCGGGCGGCTGGGCCTGCTGCAGGTTCACTTCCGTGACCACCAGGCCGACGTTGTAGCTGTCGAGCAGGTCCTGGAGGATCGCCTTGGTGCGGTCCGCCATCTCCTCGCGGCCCTCGGTCAGTACGAAGTCCATCGAATTGCGGCCGACCACGGCGCGCACGGCCGAGGTCGTGGCCTGGCGCAGGGTCAGGTCCGGGTCGTTGACGCTGAAGACGTAGTCCTCGACGTTGGACACGCGGTACTGGACCTTCAGCTCGACCACGACGATGTTCTCGTCGCGCGTCAGCATGGTGGCCTCGTCGCGCGCCTCGCGCACACCGGTGGTATTGACGATCTCGACCTTGTCCACCGGCCACGGAATGTGCCAGCGCAGGCCCGGTTCCGTGGTGCCCACGTACTTGCCGAAGCGCAGCGTCACCGCACGCTCCTGTTCGTCCACCACGTAGAAGCCGGACACCAGCCACAGGACGGCGAACAGGGCCGCGATCAGGCCCATCAGCCCGAAGGGCAGCGGCGCGCGGGTGCCGGGGGGCGTGCGGCCGGAGCCGCCGCCGAAGCGCGACTTGAAGCGCTTCAGCATTTCGTCCAGGTCCGGCGGACCGTCGCCCTTCTTGGGCCCCTGGCTCCAGGGGTCCTTACCGGGACCCGGTTCATTCCATGCCATTCGTATTTCCTTTCGTAACCGATGCCGCGAGGCACACCCGAATCCGGTCCGGCTTGCTCCAAGCCATTGTTGCTGCTGCAAAACAAGCGGGGACAGGGTGTTTCCCGAAGCCGGGGGAAGCGAAAAATCGGGGGTATATCAATATTTTAGAGTGCGAGATTTTAGAGCCTACGCGCCAATAAATCACGCCAGGGACGGCCTGGGCCGCCAACCTGATCCGCGGGGCGCTCAGGCCCTCAAAGCCCCATCTCCCATTCCTCAATGACCGTCGGTGCCGGCGGCGGTTCCAGCCCGGCGGCGGCGCAGAGCCCCCGCAGGCGCTCCCAGGGCAGGCTGACCTTGAGGTGGAAGTTGCCGTCCTCGTCCAGCGACTCGGACAGGATGGCATTGAGGGCGAAGAGCTGGGCGCGCAGCTTCGCCGCACGGGGCGGCACCGCCAGCTCGAAGCTCTGCAGCTGCGGCCGGATGCGCTCGGCGATGGCCTCGCGCAGGGCGTCCAGCCCCTCTCCGGTCCGCGCCGACACGAAGGCCCGCACCGGCATGCCCTCGTCGTCGCGCTCGATGCGGGGGGTCTCGCCCTCGCGCAGGTCGATCTTGTTGAACACCTGCAGCCGCGGCACGTCGGCGGCGCCGATTTCCTTGAGCACCTCCTCCACCTGGCTGATGCGGGTCAGGCGCTCGGGGTCGGCGGCATCGATCACGTGCAGCAGCAGGGCGGCTTCGCGGGCCTCCTCCAGGGTGGCACGGAAGGCCGCCACCAGGTCGTGCGGCAGGTCGCGGATGAACCCCACGGTGTCCGCCAGCACCACCGGCTCGCCGGCCGGCAGCTCCAGCTTGCGCACCGTGGTGTCGAGCGTGGCGAACAGCTGGCTGGAGGCAAAGGTGGTGTCGCCAGTGAGGGCATTGAACAGGGTGGACTTGCCGGCGTTGGTGTAGCCCACCAGGGACACGGTCGGCACATTGTTGCGGATGCGCGCCACGCGGTTCTGCTGGCGCCGGGTCCGCACCGTCTCCAGGTGCCGCTTGAGCGTGGCGATGCGGGTCTTGATCAGGCGGCGGTCGAGTTCCAGCTGGGTTTCGCCGGGGCCGGTCATGCCGATGCCGCGGCCGCCGCCCTGGCGCTCCAGATGGGTCCAGCCGCGGATCAGGCGCGTGGACATGTGCTGCAGCTGCGCCAGCTCCACCTGCAGCTTGCCCTCGTGGGTACGGGCACGCTGGGCGAAGATGTCCAGGATCAGGCCGGCGCGGCCGAGCACGCGGGCACTGACCAGCTTCTCCAGGTTGCGTTCCTGGCTGGGCGACAGCGGATGGTTGAAGATGACCAGTTCGGCGCCGGTGGCGGCGACGCTGTCGGCCACTTCCTGGGCCTTGCCGCTGCCCACGAACAGGCCCGGATCGGGGTCCTTGCGGCTGCCGCCGATGACATTGAGCACGTCGGCACCGGCCGATACGCAGAGCTCCACGAACTCCTGCCGGTCCGAATCGAAATCGGCACCGGGAAACTCGAGGTGGACGAGGATGGCCTTCTGGCCGGACTTGGGACGTTCAAACATGATTCAGAAATGCAAAGGCCACCCACGCCGGCTCGTGCCGGCATGGGTGGCGCGGTAAAGCTGGAGAAACTGCGACGACTTCAGGCCGACGGCGCTTCCGCAGCGCCACCCTCGTGGCCATGATGGTCGGCGGCATCGCTGCTGCTGCCATCGAAGATGCGGACGGCGCGCGCCGGCACGATGGTCGAGATGGCGTGCTTGTAGACCATCTGGCTGACGCTGTTGCGCAGCAGGACGACGAAGGAGTCGAAGGATTCGATCTGGCCCTGCAGCTTGATGCCGTTCACCAGGTAGATCGAGACCGGGATGCGTTCCTTGCGCAGGGCATTGAGAAACGGTTCTTGTAACGTATGACCTTTAGACATGATTCTGTTCCCTTTTTTAATGTTCGTCCCGCGGCTGGAACTCCCGCACACCGCAACGGCCGGATATCACCGGCCGGGGGAGTGTATCACTTGTCAAGTCCCGCGCACGTCCAGTGCAGGCGCCCCGATCAGACTCAGCGCCCGGGACAAAAGTTCAGGCTCGGCAGGATTCAGCCACTGCAGCTCCGGCTCGCTGCGCAGCCAGGTCAGCTGGCGCTTGGCGAACTGGCGCGTCGCCGCGATGCCGCGGCCCACGGCCTCCTCCAGCGTCCCCTGCCCCTCCAGATGGTCCCAGAGCTGGCGATAGCCGACGGCCCGTACCGACGGCAGGTCGGCATGCAGGTCGCCGCGGGCCCGCAGGCGGCGCACTTCGTCGAGAAAGCCCTGCTCCATCATCTGCCGGAAGCGCAGCTCGATGCGCCGGTGCAGTTCCGAACGCTGCGGCGGATTCAGGGCCAGCTTGATCACCGGCCCTTCGATGCCGCGGGGCCTGGGCCGCGCGTACCAGTCGCTGGGCGGCATCCCGCTGAGTTCGATCACCTCCAGCGCCCGCTGGATGCGCTGGGCATCGTTCGGGTGCAGGCGCGCCGCGGTGGCCGGATCCAGCGCCGCCAGCTTCGCATGCATGCCCGTCCAGCCCACCAGCTCGGCCTCCTGCTCCAGGCGCAGGCGCAGTTCGGCATTGGCCGAGGGCAGGTCGGACAGGCCCTGCTGCAGCGCGCGGAAGTACAGCATGGTGCCGCCCGCCAGCAGCGGGATGCGGCCGCGGCCGCGAATCTCGTCGATCAGCCGCAGGGCGTCGTCGCGGAAGCGCGCGGCGGAATAGATCTCGCTGGGCTCGAGGATGTCGATCAGGTGATGCGGTACGGCGGCACGCGTCGCCGCATCCGGCTTGGCCGCGCCGATATCCATGCCGCGGTAGACCAGCGCGGAGTCGACGCTGACGATCTCCACCGGCAGCCGCTCGGCCAGGTCCAGCGACAGCTGGGTCTTGCCCGAGGCGGTGGGCCCCATCAGGAGGACGACAGGCTGCATGGCCGTGTCAGCGTCCCCTGAGGAACAAGCGGTCCAGTCCGGCCATGTCCACCTGGATCCAGGTGGGCCGGCCGTGATTGCACTGGTCGGCCAGTTCGGTGCGCTCCATGTCCCGCAGCAGCGCATCCATCTCCGGGATCGTCAGGCGGCGGTTGGCCTTGATGGCCGCCTTGCAGGCCATGTCGGCCATCACGCGATGCTGCGCATCCAGCACCTCGCCGAGATGATGCGAGGTCTCGCGCAGGTCCTCGTCCGACACCAGGCCGCGGACGAAGGCGGCAACATCCTCGCGCGACAGCAGCGGCGGCACCGCGCGCAGCAGCACCGAGGACGGGCCGGCACGGTCGATCTGCAGGCCGTAGCGCGACAGCTCCTCGCGGCGCGCCTCCAGGGCATCCACCGCATCCTCCGGCAACTGCAGGCGCTCGGGCACCAGCAGGGCCTGTGAAGGCACCCCGCCCTCGGCCAGCTGCCGCTTCAGCCGCTCGTAGAGCACCCGCTCGTGCGCGGCGTGGGCATCCACCACCACCAGGCCATGGCGGTTCTGCGCGAGGATGTAGACACCCTGCAGCTGCGCCAAGGCATGCCCCAGCGGCTGCTCGTCCGCCTCCGCCGCACTCGCATCCGCGGCAAGCGGTGCCGCCGGCTCCGCCGCCCGCGGGGCCCGTTCCGCCACCGCGGCGGCCAGCGTGGTCCAGGCCGGGGCCGGAGCCTCGCGCAGCGCCTCCGGATGGGAGGCAGGCGGCGAGGCATAGCGGAACCCGGACTGCTGCGGCGCAGGCACCGCCGGTGCGGGGGGCGCAAACTGCGCGGGCCGGTTCAGCGCGGGATCGGGCCGCAGTTCGCGCAGCACGCGGTGCACCGTGCCGAACAGGAAGTCGTGCACGGTGGAGGAATCGCGGAAGCGCACCTCCGCCTTCTGCGGATGCACGTTCACGTCCACCCGCGCCGGATCCAGCTCCAGGTACAGCACGTAGGCCGGGTAATGGGTGGAGTGCATGGCGTCGGCAAAGGCACGGCGCAGGGCATGCGTCATCAGCTTGTCGCGCACCGCGCGGCCGTTGACGTAGAGGAACTGCAGGTCGGCCTGGGT
This sequence comes from Solimonas fluminis, assembly GCF_002930645.1. GTDB lineage: Bacteria > Pseudomonadota > Gammaproteobacteria > Nevskiales > Nevskiaceae > Solimonas_A > Solimonas_A fluminis. The sequence goes on from NZ_PSNW01000011.1 coordinate 103,983, forward strand.
CCGTGCAAACGCCGGCAGCGCCACCCAGCCCCACAGCCGCAGGCCGGCGCGATGCTCGTCGAGGAACACCGCATGGCGCAGGAAATCCTCTCCGCAGACTTCGCCGACGCGGGCCTCGCGGCCCTGCTCGTCGTCCACCGGCGGCAGGTCCAGCAGCTTGCGTCGGTTGTGCAGCAGCCGGAAGCCATGCGCGAACCGCGACAGCGCCAGCCGGCCGACCAGCTGCTGGATATGCCGGAACTCGGTGGCCTCCGACTTCATGAACTTGCGCCGCGCCGGCGTATTGAAGAACAGGTCGCGCACCACGACGCTGGTGCCCGGCGGATGGGAAGCGGGCTGCGCCCTGGGGCTATCCAGCGCGCCGGCGCCCTCGACTTGCCAGGCGTGGGCCTCCGCGGCGGGACGCGACACCAGGCTCATGCGCGACACCGACAGGATGCTGGGCAGGGCCTCGCCGCGGAAGCCGAAGCTGGCGACCTGCTCCAGGTCCTCCAGCGAGGCAATCTTGCTGGTGGCATGGCGCGTCATCGCCAGCGCCAGTTCCTGGGGACCGATGCCGCCGCCGTCGTCGGTGATGCGGATCAGGCCCAGCCCGCCCTGCTCGATCTCGATCTCGATACGCCGGGCGCCGGCGTCGAAGGCGTTTTCCACCAGTTCCTTGACCACGGCGGCGGGGCGCTCGACCACCTCGCCGGCGGCGATCTGGTTGACCAGGACATCGGGGAGAATCTGGATCGGCATCCGCATATGGTAGCCGGCCGCCCGGCCACCGTAGGCACCCCGGGAAGAAAAAGGCCCCGGCGGGAGCAGCGCCAGGGCCTGAATACCTCCGGTCAGAGAGGTCTATGTGTAAACCAGGGAACCTACTTGAGGCTGATTTCCTGCGGGTTGGCCACGGCCTCGACCACCTGCTGCTGCGGACGGTAGCTGACGAAATAGCCCTTGATGCCCTCGAGGATCGACCGTGCGAGCTTCTCGCGATAGTCGTCGTCGGCCAGCAGGGCCTCCTCGCGCTCGTTGGTGATGAAGGCGGTCTCCACCAGCACCGAGGGAATGTCCGGAGCCTTGAGCACCATGAAGCCGGCTTGCTGCACGTCGGCCTTCTGCAGCTTGTTGACCCGCCCCATCGACTTGAGGATGCGGCCGCCGACGTCGAAGCTGGCTTCCATCGTGGCGCTCTGCGACAGGTCGATCAGCACCGCCGCCAGTTCCTTGTCCTTGCCATGGATCTCGACGCCGCCCACCAGGTCGGCCTCGTTTTCCTTGCGGGCCAGCCAGCGCGCATGCTCGTTGGTGGCACCCTTGTCCGACAGCACGTACACGGCGGTGCCGTGCAGGTCGCGGTTGTGGAAGGCATTGGCATGCACCGACACGAACAGGTCGGCCTGGTGCTTGCGTGCGATGTTCACGCGGTCGCGCAGCTTGAGGAAATAGTCGCCGTCGCGGGTCAGCACGGCCTTCATGCCGGGCTCGGCATTGATCGCCTTGGCCAGCTTGCGGGCAATGGCCAGCGCGACTTCCTTCTCCTCGAGGCCGCTCTTGCCGCGCGCACCGGGATCCTCGCCGCCGTGTCCGGCATCGATCGCGATCACCACCGGACGCTCCTGCAGCTTCATCGGCGGCATTGCCGGCGTCGGAGGGCTGGCCATCACCGGCGTCGGTGCCGCAGCGGGCGCGGCGGCCGTCACCACGGGTGCCGGCTCGGCAGCGGGTGCGGGGCGCGGGCGGCCGGGCAGGTCCAGCACCAGGCGATAGCCGTGTTCGTCGCTGGGAGCGAGCACGAAGCTCTTGGGATCCACGGCTTCGCTGACGTCGAGCACCACGCGGACGCCGCCGTCCTGGATGCCCGAACGCACGCGGCGCACCAGGCCCTTGCCGCTCACGCGATTGATGCGCGCCATCGCCGCAGGAGCGAGCCCGCCGATGTCGATGACGATGCGGTCGGGATTGGCGAGCGTGAAGACCTTGTGCTGGGCGTCGGTGCTCAGGTCGAACACGACGCGGGTCGACTCGGGGCTTTCCCACAGGCGCAGGTCGCGCAACTCCGCCGCAAGCGCGGCAGGCGCAGCGAGCAACATGGCCAGCAGGACGATGGACCGCACGGCAGACCCCCAGTACAGGCAGTGATGGGCAATGTACCGTGATCTTTTAAACAACGCAACTTTTTCCCCAATCGATCCAGGGGGATAGGTTTGCTTCTTAATGTTCAACTTTCAAGAATTCACAAATTGGGCCGGACAGGTGCGCTTCCCGCCCCTCTCCGGCCACTTTCAGGTCCACCTTCAGGTCGGCCGCGGACAGCAGGCCGCCCCCCTTCTCCGGCCATTCCACGAGCCAGAGGTGCTGCTGCGGCGGATAGTCTGCAAGGCCGAGGTTCTGCAGTTCCAGCGGGTCCGCCAGGCGGTACAGATCCATGTGCAGGACGCTGCTGCCGCCCAGGTCGTAGGGTTCCATCAGCGTGTACGTGGGGCTGCGGATGCGCCCGGTCACGCCCAGGGCCTCCAGCAGGCCGCGCGCCAGGGTGGTCTTGCCGACGCCCAGATCCCCCAGCAGCCAGATGACGCCGCGAGGCTGCGGCCCCAGGGCCCTGGCCAGGGCGGCGCCCAACGCGGCGGTGGCGGCCGCATCCGGCAGGGAATGGACGGTTTCGGGTTTCATGCGACGACGGGATTCACCACGCGGCGGAGCTGGCCGATCAGGTCGCCGGGGAGCAGGCCGCGCTCGCCCCCGGCAGCGGCGAGGTCACCGGCCAGGGCATGCAGCAGCACGCCGGCGCCAGCCGCTTCCTCCAGGGGCAGGCCCTGCGAGATCAGGGCGGCGATGATACCGGTCAGCACGTCGCCCATGCCACCCACGGCCATGCCCGGATTGCCCCGGTCGCAGAGCCGCAGGCGCTGGCCGGCCACCAGGCTGCCGGCCCCCTTCAGCACGGCGACCCCGCCATAGCGGGCCGGCAGGGCCTGGGCCGCGACCGGCCGTTCGCGCTGCACCTCGGCCGTGCTGCAGCGGAGCAGCCGTGCCGCCTCGCCCGGATGCGGGGTCAGCACCCAGTTGTCGCGGCGGATCGGCTCCCGGGCCAGCAGGTTGAGGGCGTCGGCATCCACCACCAGCGGCAGGCTGCTGTCCAGCACCTCGGCCAGCAGGCCCAGGCCCCACTCGTCCTGCCCCAGGCCCGGCCCGATGGCCACCACGTCGGCCCGCTCCATCAGCCGCCGCAGCAGTGCCGGCTCCTCGATGCCGTGGCACATGAGCTCCGGCTGCGCCGTGGTCAGCGCGGCAGCATGGGCCGCGCGGGTCGCCAGGGTCACCAGCCCCGCCCCGCTGCGCAGCGCCGCGCGCCCGGCCATCAGCGCCGCCCCGGCCATGCCGGCATCGCCACCCACCACCAGCACATGCCCGTGGGACCCTTTGTGCGCGCCGCGCGCGCGTCGCGGCAGCCAGTGCGCGAGTTGTTCCTGCGCCAGCAGCGTGGCCATGGGTACGATGCCCTCGTAGGCCTCCGGCGGCAGGTCCAGCCGGTCGAAAACCCGTTCGCCGCTGCAGGCCGGCCCCTCGCCGGTTTCCAGCCCGAGCTTGCGGCCGATGAAGCTGACGGTGACGTCCGCCAGCACCGCCGCGCCCCAGAGGCGGCCGTTGTCGGCGTCCAGCCCGGAGGGGATGTCCACGGCCAGCACGCCCGCACCGGCGGCTCGGGCGGAGCGCATCGCGTCCACGGCCGCGGCGGCCGCCCCCTGCAGCGGGCGCGACAGGCCGATGCCGAACAGCGCATCCACCACCACCTCGGCGCCGTCGAGCCCCCCGGGCAGCAGCAGGGCCTCGGCCCCACCGCCCGACAGCCAGTCGGCGCGTGCCTTCACCGCATCTCCCGCCGTGGCGGCCGGCCCTATGGCGTACAGCGTCACCGACAGGCCGGCGCCGCGCGCCAGCCGCGCGATCACGTAGCCGTCACCGCCGTTGTTGCCGCCGCCGCAGACCACGGCCAGCTTCCGCGCCGCCGGCCAGCGTCGGCGGATTTCCGCCCAGCAGGCCACGCCGGCACGCTGCATCAGCGTGTAGCCGGGAATGCCATGACGCTCGATCGCGCGCCGGTCGAGTTCGCGCACCTGGGCGGCGGAATACAATCTGCAGGCGATGTCGTTCATGGCCCCCAGTATAGGAAGTCCCCCCGCCGCCTTGGCGGCGGAGCTGCCGGAGAAGATCCGGCAGTGGGCGCGCGAGCTGGGTTTTGCCGATGCCGGCGTCGCCAGCCTGGAACTGGACGAGGACCTGGCCCATCTGCAGCGCTGGCTGGACGAGGGCCGCAACGGCGGAATGGCGTTCATGGCGCGCGACCCGGGCCTGCGCCGGGACCCGGCCCGGCTCCGCCCCGGCACCCTGGGGGTGATCTCGGCACGGCTCGACTACCGCCCCGACGCCGAGGCGGCCGACCGGGTCCTGCGCGACGGCGAGCGAGCCTACATCTCGCGCTATGCGCTGGGCCGCGACTACCACAAGCTGATGCGCGGCCGCCTGCTGCAGCTCGGCCGCCGCATCGAGGCCGAGATCGGCCCGCACGGCTATCGCGTGCTGACCGACAGCGCCCCGGTGCTGGAAAAGGCGCTGGCCCGCAACGCCCGTCTCGGCTGGATCGGCAAGAACACCCTGCTGCTCAACCGCGACGCCGGCTCCTGGTTCTTCCTCGGCGAGATCTACACCGACCTGCCGCTGGCGGCCCAGGACCGGCCCGCCGTGGCCGAGCAGTGCGGGCGCTGCAGCGCCTGCATCCGCATCTGCCCGACGCAGGCCATCACGGCACCCTACCGGCTCGACGCGCGGCGCTGCATCTCGTACCTCACCATCGAGCACCACGGGGCCATTCCCGAGGAACTGCGCCCGATGATGGGCAACCGTATCTTCGGCTGCGACGACTGCCAGCTGGTCTGCCCCTGGAACCGCTATGCGCAGACCACGGTGGAGCCGGACTTCGCGCCGCGCCACGGGCTGGACAGCGCGGGCCTGCTGGAGCTGTTCTCCTGGGACGAGGCCGAATGGCTGCAGCGCACCGAGGGCATGGCACTGCGCCGCGTCGGCTACCCGCGCTGGCTGCGCAACCTGGCGGTGGCCATCGGCAATGCGCCGCGCAGCGAAGCGGCCGCCGCCGCCCTGCGCTCGAGGCTGGAGTACCCGGACGAGATCGTGCGCGAGCACGTGCGCTGGGCGCTGGACCGGCAGGAGGCGAGCGGCCAGGGACTGTCGCCCCCTCCCCGATCGCCGCAATCGGGGGATGCCACGGCCTAGGGCTGGCAGATGGCGGCTGGTGGTGCCGCCGCCAGTTCCGCCGACGTCTCCTGCAAGGCCGAGGCGACGGCAGGCCCGGCCGGCAGGTCGACGGCCCGCTGCAGCGCCGCCGCCGCCGCCTCGCGGCAACCCAGTTCCAGTTCCACCTGCGCCAGGTTGTTGTAGCTGGCGGCATCGGGCTTGAGTGCCGCCGCCTGGCGATAGGCCGCGCGGGCGCCGGCCTTGTCGCCGGCCCGGTAGCGGATATTGCCCAGCAGCTGCCAGCCCAGCGGCAGCTCCGGCCAGCGCCGCGTCGCCGCCTCGTAGGCCATGGCGGCCAGCGGCCCTTGTCCCAGCTGCTCGAAGGCGGAGGCGGCCGTCAGCCAGTCCAGCGCCTGGGCGCTGACCGGCACCCGGTCCGGCGCCGTGACCACCATGGCCCAGCGGTCGGCGCGCTGCCAGCTGTCCATGAAGCGGCGGTAGCTCATGACGCGGCGGCGGTCGGTGCCGGAACGCAGCACCACCGTCTCCGCCACCGGGTCGGCACCGATCACCACGGCGTAGTGCCACACCGGCAGCCACGAGACCCCGAGATTCTGCAGCACCAGCACCGGATGGCCCGAGGCCACTTCCGCGAACAGCGCGCCGGGCTCGGGCCTGAGAACGTAAGCCAGCCGCTGCTGGCGGCGCGTGGCCGCCACCAGCTCCAGCTGCAGGCTGCCCCGGCGCCCCGGCAGGAAGACCTGCGGCGCCAGCTCGTCCGGCGTCACCGACAGGCCGGAGGCGCCCAGCACCGTCGCCAGCGCGGCGGGGCCGCACTGGTAGCGGGTCTGCGGGAAGAACGGCGTGTCGGCCAGCTCGGTGGCCGATACGGTCTCGGGCCACTGCGAGCGCAGCGGCGCGTGGCTGGCGCAGGCAGCCAGCGCCAGGACGGCGCAGGCCGCTGCGAAACGCCGCATCAGATCGCCGTGAAGATGTTGGTCACGCCGACCAGCTCGAGGATCAGCAGCACCACGAAGACGATGCCGATCACGCCGATGATGTCGCCGCCGGCCGGCTGGGCGTCCATGTTCAGGGCCAGCTGCTGCAGCTCCTGGTCGGTCAGCGCATCGATGCGCTCGGCGGCCTGCTCGGCATCCACCCCCAGCGACTGGAGCTGCTGGCGCACGTCGTCGCGCGCCATCCACTGTTGCAACTGCTCGCGCTGCACCGTACTGCGCTCGGACTGCAGCAGCTGCTCGCTGCCGACGATGCCGGCCTGCGCCGGTAGCGGCATGCCGACCACGGCGAGCGCCGCGAACAGGATGCCCAACAGGAATTGGGTGGACTTGGACTGCTTCATGACACGCTCCTTGTGAAACGGGACCGGATGGGGATCAGGCCTGCTCCTGGCTACCTTGCCTGATCTGTTCGAGAAGGGCGACGGTCGAGGGATCCAGCCCGGCATCCTGACCGTCCATCGCCCTGAGGACATCCTGCGCCAGCTGCTTGCCAAGCTCAACGCCCCATTGGTCGAAGGCGTTGATCTCCCAGATCACGCTCTCGACGAAGGTGCGGTGCTCGTAGAGTGCCAGCAGGGCGCCCAGGTGCCAGGCATCCAGCCGCGGCAGCAGCAGGGTGTTGCTGGGCCGGTTGCCGGAAAAGACCCGATGCGGCACGGCGCTCTCCAGCGCCTCGCCCGACAGGCCCTTGCCGCGCAGCTCCTCGCGCACCTGCTCCGGCGTCTTGCCCTTCATCAGGGCCGCGCTCTGCGCCAGGCAGTTGGCCACCAGGATGCAATGATGATGCTCCAGGCCCGGCGTGCCCTGCATGGGCAGGATGAAGTCCACCGGATGCACGCGCGGCCCCTGGTGCAGGGTCTGGAAGAACGCATGCTGGGCATTGCTGCCGACGTCGCCCCAGAGGACCACCGAGGTGCGGTAGTCCACCAGGGCCCCGTCGCGGGTCACCGCCTTGCCGTTCGACTCCAGCTCCAGCTGCTGCAGCCAGCCGATGAACTTTTCCAGGCGCTGGGCATAGGGCACCACGACCTGGGTCCCATGGTCCAGGAAGTTGAAGTTCCAGATGGCCAGCAGCGCCAGCAGCACCGGCAGGTTTCGCTCCAGGGGCGCCGACACGAAATGCTGGTCCATGGCCCGCGCACCGGCCAGCAGTTCGTCGAAGCGCTCCGGCCCGACGCTGATCAGGATCGGCAACCCCACCGCCGACCACAGCGAGTAGCGCCCGCCGACCCAATCCCAGAACTCGAACATGTTGGCTGCGTCGATGCCGAAACGCTCGATCTCGGCCCGGTTGGTCGAGCAGGCCACGAAATGGCGCGAGATGGCGGCCTCGCCCGCATGCTGGACCAGCCAGCGGCGCGCGGTATGGGCGTTGGTCATCGTTTCCTGGGTCGTGAAGGTCTTGGACGTCACGATCCACAGCGTGCGTGCCGGATCCAGCCAGCGCAGCAGGCCGCTGATCTGGGCCCCGTCCACGTTGCTCACGAAATGGACGCGCGGGCCGTCGGCATGGTCCTTCAGCGCCTCGCGCACCATGCGCGGGCCAAAATCCGATCCGCCGATGCCGATGTTGACGACATCCTGGATGGTCTGCCCCGAGTAGCCGCGCCATTCACCGCTGCGCACGCGCTCCGCGAAGGCATTCATGCGGCGGCGCACGGCATGCACTGCGGGCATCACGTCGACGCCCTGCACTTCCATGCGGCTGCCGGCAGCGCCGCGCAGCGCCATGTGACCGGCCGCGCGTCCCTCGGTGGCGTTCAGGGTCTCGCCGGCGGCCATGCGCTGGATCCAGCCGGACAGGTCCTGCTGGCGCGCCAGGCCCAGGAGCATTTCCATGCCCTCGTGGTCGATGAGCTGCTTGGAATAGTCGAGACGGATTCCCTCGAGCACGGCGGTGAACTCGGAGGCCCGGCGCGCGTCGCGGTCGAACAGCGAGGTGATGCGCTCCTGTCGAAGGCGCTGGGCGTGGGAATGGAGCCGGCGCCAGGCCGGACTCTGGGCTACTGAGGTCATGTACGTAGGGGCGTGCTTTTTGGCGACAGTGTAATTCACGGGTTCAGCCCCCGCGCGCGGTACTGAGACGTACGACACCATGCTGCGGCTGAACTACCCCTGAACCCGGGCACCGCCCACAGACGCTAAACCCAGTGGTAATTGAAGCTCACACTGACCCTTTCCTGCTCCACCGGATTGGGGGGCACTTCATGCCGCAGCCAGCTCTCGAACAGGATCACGTCACCGGCCCTGGCCGGGTAGACGATATGGGCCTGCCCCGGGCTGCCGGCCTGGCGCATCGGGGCCGCCATCATCCGCGACAGGCGCGGATCCTCGAACTTGAGGCCCGGGGCCCCGCGCGGTACGCGCAGGTAGTAGGTTCCGCTGATCACGGCATGCGGGTGCAGGTGGAAGCTGTGGGCACAGCCCCGGGGCATGATGTTGAGCCAGCAGTCGCTCATGGCCAGCCGCCCGCCGCGCAGGTCCCACTCCAGCTTGCGCGCGTAGGCCCTCACGTGGCGGTCCACCGCCCGGCGCAGCCCATCGAAGCCCGACGAGAACTGGTGCAGCCGGTCCAGCGAGCCGTAGCTGGTATAGCCGCCGGGATAGCTCTTCTCCGACCAGCGCCGGCCGGCTTCGTCGTAGTCGCGGATCTGGCCGGCCTCGCGCAGCAGGTCGGCATTGAAGCCACGCAGGCCCTCGCGCAGCAGCGGCGCATGGTAGACCAGCGTGGGGAACCAGGCTTTTGTGTTCGACATGACGGAGAGCCTAAACAAGAACGCCCGCGCAGGGCGGGCGTTCTGTCGATGCCAGGGAGGCTTACGCCGCCATCTGCACCGGAATGGTGTTGGCCGTGCGGACCACGCGGTTTTCCTCGTCGAGGTAGACCAGGCGCGGCTTGAGCTGGCGGGCTGCGGCCTCGTCCATCTGGGCGTAGGCGGCGATGATCACGCGGTCGCCGACGCGGGCCTTGTGGGCCGCGGCGCCGTTGACGGAGATGATGCCCGAGCCTTCCTCTGCGCGGATGGCGTAGGTGGTGAAGCGCTCGCCGTTGGTGATGTTGTAGATGTCGATCTTCTCGAACTCGAGGATGTTGGCGAGATCGAGCAGCTTGCCGTCGATGGCGCAGGAACCGTCGTAGTCCAGCTCGGCGTGCGTCACGCGCGCACGGTGCAGCTTGCACTTGAGCATATGGAGATGCATGGCGTATGTCCTCTGAAGGGTCTGCGAATCCGGTGGCCCACTAAGACATGCACCTGAAACGCGGTTTGGGTCGAAACGGGCGGCCCACTAAGACATACGCCCGGGCTTGAGACCTGGGTCACAAGCGGCGCGCCAGTTTAACCCATTCCGATCGTTCATCAAAGCTTCACGATGAGGTTGTCGATCAGCCTCGTTTTGCCGAGAAAAGCGGCCAACAGCACGACGAACGAGGTCTCCTGGGCGCCCGGCGGGTCCAGCAGGGGGTTGCGCACTTCCAGGTACTGCGGCTGGAAGCCGGCCGCGGCCAGCCGCTGCAGGCCCCGGCCGCACAGCTCCGCGAAGTCCCGGCGCCCCGCCCGGAGGGCATCGGCGATCTCGCCCAGGGTGGCATGGATCTGCGCCGCGGTCTTGCGCTCCTCCGGCCCAAGGTACTGATTTCGCGAGGACATGGCCAGGCCGTCGGCCTCCCGTTCGGTGGGCACGCCGACGATCTCGATCGGCAGGTGCAGGTCCGACACCATGCGCCGGATGACCAGCAGCTGCTGGTAGTCCTTCTCGCCGAACAGCGCCACGTCCGGCTGCACCTGGTTGAACAGGATGTTGACCACCGTGGTCACGCCATCGAAGTGGCCCGGGCGGAAATGCCCTTCCAGGATCGTCGAGTAGTGCGGCAGCGTCACCTTGCACAGGTGCTCGCGCCCGTTGGGATACATCTCCTCGACGGTGGGCGCGAACAGCAGGTCGCAGTCCACCGACTCCAGCCGCTGCTGGTCGTCCGGCAGCGTGCGCGGATAGCGCCCGAAGTCCTCGGTAGGCCCGAACTGAAGCGGGTTGACGAACACGCTGGAAACGACCCGGTCGGCCAGCTTGTGCCCGCCGGCGATCAGCTTGAGGTGGCCCGCGTGCAGGTTGCCCATGGTCGGCGCAAAGGCGATGCGCTGGCCGGCGCGACGCCACTCGGAAATCCGGGCGCGCAGTTCGGCAACGGTATGGACGGTCTTCACGCTGGCATCTTATTTCAGGAAACAGTGTTCCGGCGCGGGGTAGGCACCGCTCTTGACCTCGGCCACGTAGTTGCGGATCGCGGTTTCGATATCGGCACCGTCGGTCATGTAGTTCTTGACGAAGCGCGGCTTGCGGCCGAGCGTCACCATCGGCGAGATATTGAGGATGTCGTGCAGCACCAGGATCTGCCCGTCCACGTCGTGGCCGGCACCGATGCCGATCACCGGCACCGGCGACGCCTCGGTGATGCGGCGGCCCAGTTCGGCCGGGATGCACTCCAGCAGCAGCAGGTCCGCGCCGGCCTTGGCCAGCACTTCCGCGTCATGGAGCATTTCCTCGGCCGCCGCCTCGTCCCTGCCCTGCACCTTGAACGCCCCCATCTTGTGCACGAACTGCGGCCGCAGGCCCAGGTGCGCACAGACCGGCACGCCTCGCACGGACAGGTACTCGACGATGCTGGCCTGCTCGCGGCCGCCCTCGAGCTTGACCATCTTGGCGCCACCTTCCTGCATCAGGCGCAAGCTGGAATCCAGCGCGCGCTCCAGCGTGGCATAGGACAGGAACGGCAGGTCCGCCACCAGGAAGGAGCGTTTCAGGTGCGGCGCGACACAGCGGGAGTGGTAGGCGATGTCCGCCACCGTCACCGGCGTGGTGGTGTTGCCGCCGTGTATCACCATGCCCAGCGAGTCGCCCACCAGGATCATGTCGACGCCCGCGCGGTCCTGGATCAGGGCGAAGCTGGCGTCATAGCAGGTCAGGCAGGCGATCTTCTCGCCGGCCTCGCGCATGCGGCGCAGCTCGGAAACGTTCACGGTCTTGGCGGGTTCCATACGGGCTCCGAAAATGGGGGGCTCCGAAAGCGGCGCGACTATAGCAAATGGTCCCGCGGCAATCGCAGCCCGCCGCGCGCCTCGCGCAAAGCTGACAGAAGTTCGTGAAAGTCGGCCGGAGAACGCAGGAAATCGAAGCGCGAAGTATCCACCTCGATGACCGGAGCCTGCGTGTACTGGCGGAAATACCGGCGGTAGGCCGCCGATAGCCGCAGAAGATAATCCGCCTCGATCGAGACCTCGTACTCGCGCCCGCGCCGGGCGATGCGCTCCAGCAGCAGTTCCGGCGGCGCGGTCAGGTGGACCACGAGCCTGGGCGGCGGCACGTTCCAGGCCAGGCGCTCGAAGACCTTCAGGTACAGCTCGAAGTCGCCGTGGGCCAGGGTCAGTTCGGCAAACAGCCGGTCCTTGTCGAACAGGAAGTCCGCCACGCAGCCGCACGCGAACAGGTCCGGCTGCTGCAGCTGCTCGGCCTGCCCCGCCCGCTGCAGCAGGAAGGCCAGTTGCGCCGGCAGGGCACCGCTGGCCGGGTCGCGGTAGAAGCGCGGAAGGAAGGGATTGTCCTCCGGGCGCTCCAGCAGCAGGTCATAGCCGAGTTCCGCCGCCAGCAGGCGGGCAAGCGTGCTCTTGCCCGCGCCGATGGGCCCTTCGATGGCGTAGTAGTTCATCGGCGTCCTACCAGGGCTGCAGACCGGCCCGGCCTATGGCCCGCGCCGCATCGGCCACGCGGCCGACACCGGGAATCTCGAGATCGGGCGCTACGTCGGCCAGGGGCACCAGCACGAAGTTGCGCAGGCCGATCTGCGGATGCGGCAGGCGCAATTCCGGCGAGTCGAGCGTGATGCCTTCGTAGTGCAGCAGGTCCAGGTCGAGGCGCCGGGCCGCCCAGCGGCGGCCGTCGCGCACGCGGCCGGCGGCACGTTCCAGTTCCAGCAGCCGGCTCATGAGCTGTTGCGGCGTCAGCAGCGTGTCGATCGCACAGGCGGCGTTGCAGTAGTCCGGCTGGCCCGGCTCGCCCAGCGGCGCCGTGCGGTACAGCGGCGATTGCGCCAGCACGCGGCCGCAGCCGGACAGCCCGGCAAGGGCCTGCAGGACCTGCTCGGCCGGCTGGCCGAGATTGGCGCCCAGGCCGATGTAGGCGATCGGCATTATTCCGTGGAGGCCGCCGGACGCCGGCGCCCGCGACCGCCGCGGCGACGGCGGCGCTTGGGTCCGTTGCCCGGCCCCGCTGCGTCCTCATCCACCGGCACGGGCGGCAACTCGTTGCCCTCCTGGGCCTCGGTCCACCAGTCCGCGAGCTCCTGGGGAGCTTCGCCGACAGCGGCGCGCAGCAGCAGGAAGTCATAGGCCGCGCGGAAGCGCGGGTGGGTCATCAGGCGCTGGGCGCGGCCGCCGCGGCGGCCGTCGAAGCGCGTCTGCATGGCCCAGATCTCGCGCATCGGCACGGAGAAGCGCTTGGGGATGGCCACGCGCTGGATCGCCTGGGCCAGCACGATCTCGGAGGCCTCGGCGATCGCCACGTTCGGGTGCTTGCCGTCGCGGCCGACCAGCGTGTTGACCTGCGCCGCCACCGCCGGCCACAGCAGCGCCGCGTACAGGAAGGCGGGGCTCACCGGCAGGTCGTTGCGCACGCGCTCGGCCGTGTTGGCCAGCGCACGCTTCACGAAGTCCAGCGCGCGCGGATAGCGCAGCATGGATTCGGTATACGGGAACAGCTGGGCGAACAGGCCGTGCTCGCGCAGGCCTTCGAAATTGGCCACACCCTCGGTGCTCTGCAGCAGCTTGAGCACCTCGTCGAACAGGCGCGCCGCCGGAATTTCCTGCAGCAGCGCCGCCAGGCGGCGGATCGGCTCGGCCGTGCCCGGCTCGATGCGGTACTTCAGCTTGTTGGCGATGCGGATCGCGCGCAGCATGCGCACCGGGTCTTCGCGGTAGCGCAGCTCCGGGTCGCCGATCAGCCGGATCACGCCGTCCTTGACGTCCTGCAGGCCGCCGGCGAAGTCCACGATCGAGAAATCGCGGATGTCGTAGTACAGCGCATTGACGGTGAAGTCGCGGCGGAAGGCATCCTGTTCCAGGGTGCCGTACTCGTTGTCCGAGAGGATGCGGCCGGTCTCGTCGCGCTCGTGCGAGTCCGTGATGGGACCGCGGAAGGTGGTGACCTCCAGGATCTCCTCGCCGAAGCGCACGTGGGCGATCAGGAAACGGCGGCCCACCAGGCGGCAATTGCGGAACACCTGCCGGATCTGCTCCGGATGGGCGTTCGTGGCGATGTCGAAGTCCTTGGGCTCCAGGCCGGCCAGCAGGTCACGCACGCCGCCACCGACCACATAGGCCTCGTAGCCGGCGTCCTTCAGGGTGTAGAGCGTCTTGAGCGCCGCGCTGGAGAGCTGCGAGCGGGAAATCGGGTGCTCGGCGCGGGGAATGCGCTGGGGTTCGATGGTGGGTACCTGCTAATGTTTTTTTGATCAGGGCCTTGAGAGGCGCGAAACGCCGCGTATAATACGCGCCCTTGTTGTCGCCTGAAACTTGCTCCTATCGTCTAGAGGCCTAGGACGGAGCCCTCTCAAGGCTTAAACCCGGGTTCGAATCCCGGTAGGAGCGCCAACACAGCAACAAAAAAGCCCCCTCGTGGGGCTTTTTTGTTGCTGTGTTGGCGTGACGGACGGGATGAGAACCCGGAGGGTGATCCGCCGCAGCCGATGCCCCGCCATGGACGGCAACCCAACCGACGGTTCGCTCCCCATCCGGCGCGCTGGCGCCTGCGCCAGCAGCCCCTCGGCCCCGCCGAGGGGTCAGGCCCATGGATGGGCCTGACAATCCCGGTAGGGCCGCCCTTCGTACCTCTCCCTACGGGAGAGGTCGGAGCGTGGCAGCAAAGCTGCCCAGTGTTCCCTTGAGCGACGGGTGAGGGGCACCGGTCGGCGGTTACGCACCTTCCCTCCGATTGAGCCCCCTCCCCCCAACCCCTCTCCCACAAGGGGAGAGGGGCCTTGAAGCCGTCGCCGGTGATCGTGCATTCACCGCCTCCGCCACACAATTTCCATCGTATCCTCCGGACATAGCTTCGGAGCCCCCCATGATCCGCCCCCTCCTTCTGACCCTCACCCTGCTGACCGCCGGCACCCAAGCCGCCCACGCCGCCTGCGCCCCCGGCAGCCCCCTGAACACCAGCGCCAAGCGCCTCCTCGGCCCCACCGAACAGCTCTGCCAGACCTACGGCGGCAAGGTGGTGCTGGTGGTGAACACCGCCAGCCAGTGCGGCTTCACCCCGCAGTACGAGGGCCTGGAAGCGCTTTACAGGAAGTACAAGGACCAGGGCCTGGTGGTGCTGGGCTTCCCCTCGGACCAGTTCGCCGGACAGGAGCTGGACAGCGACGAGGAAATCCAGAAGTTCTGCAAGCTCAACTATGGCGTGAGCTTCCCCATGTTCACCAAGAGCGACGTGCGTGGCAGCGGCGCCAACCCGCTGTTCGCCGCCCTGATCAAGAGCACCGACACCTCGCCCAAGTGGAACTTCTACAAATACTTGATCGGTCGCGACGGCCAGCCGATCGAGGTCTACTCCTCGCGCACCAAGCCGGAGGACGCGGAGCTGGTGAAGGCCGTCCAGGCTGCACTGGCGGCCAAGGCGCCCTGAGGCCGGGCGAGCCTTTTCCCGCCCCGGCGGGTATGCTGCGCGCCCCGAATCGCAGCCTGCCCGCCCGTGAACGACCTCGTCCTCCCCGCCCCGCTCTGGCGCCGCCTGATCGCCGCCGTCTACGACGGCCTGCTGATGGTCGGACTGGTGTTTGCCACGGTCATCTTCTTCCTGATCGGCTGCTGGGCGCTGGGCGTCCAGCCGAACAGCCGCATCCTGGGCATCTGCCTCTTCGGCGTCGGCCTGGGCTTCTTCGGCTGGTTCTGGACCCATGGCGGCCAGACGCTGGGCATGCGCGTGTGGCAGCTGCGCGTACGCCGCCTAGATGGCCGCGCGCTGCGCTGGCCGATTGCCGCGGTCCGCTACACCGTGATGTTCGTCGTCTGGCTGGGGCTGCCGGTGTCGATGCTGCTGCTGTTCGTCCCGCGCTTCGAGAATGCCCATCCGGGCCTGACCAACCCCAGCATCGCGCTGCTGAGCGTGCTGGTCTGCTCGCTGCTGCTGTCCCGCCTGGATGCACGCCGGCGGGCGCCGCACGACTGGATCAGCGGGACCGAGGTCGTGGTCGAGCCGAAAGCGGCCTAGCGCGCCCGCAGCAGCCGCCAGGCGGCCACGCCGCCGAGCAGGAAGGTGGGCAGGCCGGCCGACAGGATCGGCGGCCAGCCGCCGATCTGGCCGGTATTGGCCGTGACCTCGTTGGCCATGTAGAAGGCCACCCCCACCAGGACGCCGAACAGCAGGCGCTGCCCCGTGCCGGAATCGCGCAGCGAGCCCATCACGAAGGGCACGGCGAACAGCATCATCGCCATCACCGTCAGCGGCGCCATCAGCTTGCGGTACAGCTCCAGCCGGTACTGGCGGTCGTCCAGGCCGTTGGCCTGCAGGTAGCTGGTCAACTGCATCAGGCCGCGGATGGAGATGGCATTGGACTTGAGCATCACCAGGCGCAGCACCTCGGGCGAGATGTTGCCCTCCCAGACCATCTCGGGCAGTTCCGCCACCTTGGCGCCGCCCCCGCTGAAGTCTGTCCGCCGCACCTTGCGCGCCTGCCAGCGCCCGTCGATGTAGCTGGCCTCCTCGGCATGCACCACGGCCGCCAGTCCCAGGTCGTCCGGCCGCAGGCTGTAGGCGACGATGTCCGCCACCTCGGTCTCGGTCTTCACCTGGCCGACGTGCAGGATCACATTGCCCTCACGCAGCCACACCGGCTGGTTGATGGTGCCGGGCACGCGGCCGCGGCGGTACTGCTCGCGCAGCTCGGTGGCGTTCTGCTTGCCCAGCGGGGCCAGCCAGTCGCCCAGTACCAGGTTGAAGGCGCCGATCACCAGCCCTGCCATCAGCGTGGCACGGCCGATGCGGGTCAGCGAAACGCCGGCCGCGCGCATCGCGGTGATCTCGTTCTGCGCGGCCAGGGTACCCAGGCCCATCAGGGTGCCGAGCAGCGCGATGATCGGCAGCAGCACCTGCAGGCTGGTGGGGATCTGCCAGAGCACGTAGCCGGCCAGCTGCCAGACGCCATAGTTGCCCTTGCCGATGTCGCCGGACTCGGAAACAAAGGTGATGAAGGTATAGATCGCCGACAACGCCAGCGCGGCGATGGCGGTGAGCCCGAAGATGTGGACCATGATGTAGCGGTCCAGACGGGAGATCAGCGTCATCGGCGCAGCCAGCCTTCACGCTTGGCGATCAGCGCCAGCGCCAGCGCCCCGGCCAGGGCGTGGATCCACCACAGGCCCAGCGCTTCCGGCAGCTTGCCCTTGGCCAAGTAGGTCTGGCCGAAGGTCAGCAGATTGGAATACAGCAGGTACACCACGATGCCGATCACCAGCTTGCCGTAGCGGCCCTGGCGCGGGGCGATGTGCGACAGCGGCACCGCGATCAGGATCATCAGGAACACGCTGATCGGCGAGGCCAGGCGCCAATGCCACTCGGCCCGATCGGCAGGGTCGCTGGAGGCCAGCAGCTCCAGGGTGGGGCGCACCTTGCGGGCCTCGGACTTGTAGACGAACTCGGGCAGCTGGATGCGCGAGGTCAGCGTCTTGTAGTGCGTGATGTCGTACTCGCCCTTGCCGGGCTCCCCCTGGAAGCGCCAGCCATCCTCCAGTATCAGGTGGCGGCTGCCATCCGCGTCCTGGGTATAGCGGCCGGAACGGGCGGTCAGCGCGCTGGTGCCGTCCTCGTCCTGCAACTCGCCGAAGACCATGCCGAGCTGGTTGCCGTCGTCGTCGACGCGGTCGGTATAGAACATCGCGCGGCCGTCCCCCACTTCCTTGAAGCGGCCGGCCTCGAAGGGGTTGAACTGCACCAGCCAGCGGCCGTCCTTGAGCAGGAAATCCGCCTGCCGGCCGGCCCAGGGGCCGATCTGGAAGCTGAACGCGCCCGCCAGCAGCGCCATGCCCAGGGCCAGCATCAGGAAGGGCCGGTACAGCCGCCCCCCGCCGACGCCGCAGCCGTTCATGGCGGCGATCTCCTGGTCCTTGTAGAGGCGCCCCAGGGTCAGCATCACCGCCATCAGGGCCGAGAACGGGATCAGGATCATCAGGTACTGCAGGCTGGTCAGGGCCACCACGCTGAGCAGCAGGTTCTTGGGCAGCGTGCCACCGGCCGCCTGGGCCAGGTAGCGGGCGAACTGCGCGGAAATCATGATCGCCAGCAACACCAGCGTCACGGCGACGAGGGCGCCGGCGGCTTCGCGCAGAAGATAGCGTCCGAGAATGCCGAGTCGCATGGGGGCCTGCGATAGGGGGAAACCGCAATTATGCCGATCCCCGCCGCCGTGTCACCCCTGCCCGCGGATAACTGTGCACTAAGGGCCCGAAATGGCCTATTCCAGGCCGGATGCCGCTGGAGGCCAATAAAAGCCCTGCAAAAAGCCGCTGCCAATCACGAAAATAGCTTGGTTGGCAAAAAAATTGCCGATACAATGCCGGCCGCCCCTCCGCCTGCCGCGCCCCGGCAACGCGGGCGGCAGCGGCAGGCTTTTCCCCTCAGCGAGCACCCACAACAGGAACCCGGCCCGGGCCCCCACCGGCCGGCAGGCGTCAGGTGAGTTCATGGAATATTTCGTAAAGAGCGGCAATCCCGAGAAGCAGCGCGTTGCCTGCGTCATTGTTGGCATTTTTGATCGCCGCGCCCCCTCCGAAGCCGCCGAAACCATCGACCGCGCCGGCGATGGCATCATCGGCAGCGTCATGCGCCGCGGCGACATGGACGGCAAGCTGGGCCAGACCCTGCTGCTGCACAACGTGCCCGGCACCTTCGCCGACCGCGTGATGCTGGTGGGCCTGGGCAAGGAGCGCAGCTTCGACGAAGCCGCCTTCCGCAAGGCCATGGTCGCCAGCGCCAAGGCGCTGCGCGCCACCGGCTCCATCGATGCGGTGAACTTCATCACCCACCTGCCCATCAAGGGCCGCGACTACCAGTGGAACGTGCAGCAGGCCGCCCTGGTGACCGAGGACACCTACTACCGCTTCGACGAGTGCCGCGGCGAAAAGGCGCGCGAGGAGATTCCCGCCTCCAAGCTGGAGCGCTATACCTTCGACGTGCCGCGCCGCTCCGACCTGCCGGCCGGCGAGAAGGGCCTGGCCGAAGCCCTGGCCATCGCCAAGGGCGTCAACCTGGCCAAGAACCTGGCGAACCTGCCCGGCAACCTCTGCACGCCCACCTACCTGGCGGAGCAGGCCGTGAAGCTGGGCAAGGCCGGCTCCGGCATCAAGACCAAGATCCTGGACGCGGCGGAGATGGAAAAGCTGGGCATGGGCTCGTTCCTGGCCGTGGCCCGCGGTTCCAGCCAGCCGCCCAAGCTGATCGTGATGGAATACCTGCACGGCCCCAAGGACGAGAAGCCCATTGCCCTGGTCGGCAAGGGCCTGACCTTCGACGCCGGCGGCATTTCGATCAAGCCCGCCGCGCAGATGGATGAAATGAAGTTCGACATGTGCGGCGGCGCCTCGGTGTTCGGCGCGCTCACCGCTATCGCCGACCTGAAGCTGCCGCTGAACGTGGTAGGCATCGTCCCCGCCACCGAGAACCTGATCAATGGCGAGGCCACCAAGCCGGGCGACATCGTCACCAGCATGGCCGGCATCACCATCGAGGTGCTCAACACCGACGCGGAAGGCCGCCTGATCCTCTGCGACGCCCTGACCTACGCCGAGAAGTTCTACGAGCCCAGTCTCTGCGTGGACATGGCTACGCTGACCGGCGCCTGCGTCGTGGCGCTGGGCTCCTTCGCGTCCGGCCTGTTCACCAACAATTCCGCCCTGGGCCGCGCCCTGCTGGCGGCCGGCGAGCAGATCGGCGACCGCGCCTGGGAGCTGCCGATGTGGCCGGAGTACGACGAGAACATCCGCAGCGACTTTGCCGACGTGGCCAACATCGCCACCCGCGGCGGCCGCGAGGCGGGCGCCATCATCGGCGCCACCTTCCTGCACCGCTTCACCCGCAAGATGAAGTGGGCGCACCTGGACATCGCCGGCACCGCCTGGGTCGGCAAGAAGGCCAGCGGGCGTCCGGTGCCGCAGCTGACCCAGTGGCTGATCAACGTCGCCGCCAAGAAGACCGAGGAATGAGACACGGCGGCGGCAGGCCGGGCGCCCGCCCCGGCCGCCACTGCCCTTTGCCATGACCCGCATCGACTTCTACATCCTGCCGGAAGGCAGCACCGAGAACAGCGTGCTGACTGCCTGCAAGCTCTGCGAGAAGGCGACCGGCGCCGGCATGACCGTCTACGTCAACGCGCCGGGCGCCAGCCTGGCGGACGAGCTGGACAGCGCCTTGTGGAGCTTCCAGCAGGGCGGCTTCATCTCCCATGAGCGCTACCTCGGCCGCGCGCTGGAGGAACCGCTGCCGGCGGTGCTGATCGGCGATGGCGAACCTCCGGAGACGCATCACGGCGCCCTGATCAACCTCGGCCTGGAAGTGCCCGGCTACTTCAGCCGCTTCGACCGCGTGCTGGAGCTGGTCTCCGGCAATCCCGAGGCCCGCGCCAAGTCGCGAGAGCGCTACAAGTTCTACCGCGACCGCGGCTACGAGCTGAAGACCCACAACCTCTGACGCCCAGCCCTTGAAACTCCTGGCACGCCCCTGGCCGCTGTTCCTGCTGGCGGTCGCGGTATCGCTGTACCGCTACATCGCCTGGGGCATGGCCGACGGACTCAGCCTGCTCGGCGACGAGGCGCAGTACTGGACCTGGGCGCAGGCCCCGGCCTGGGGCTACTACGCCAAGCCTCCGATGATCGCCTGGCTGATCCACCTGGCGGAAAGGCTCTGGGGCAGCGATGCCGAGTGGGTGATGAAGAGCATCCCACTGGTCCTCTACCCGCTGACCACGATGCTGGTCTATGCGCTGGGCCGCCGCCTCTACGACCCCGCTGCCGGCCGCGATGCCGCGCTGCTGTTCCTGCTGATGCCGGCGCTGTTCCTGTCGTCCGTGCTGGCCACCCCGGACGTGCCGCTGCTGCTGTTCTGGGCCGGGGCGCTGTGGTTCCTGTGGGCGGCGCTGGAGCACGACCGCTGGCGCGACTGGCTGCTATTGGGCATCTGCTGCGGACTGGGCCTGCTGTCCCGGTACAACATGGCCTTGTTCGCCTTCGGCGTGCTGGCCTTTGCCCTGGGCCATCCGGCCGAACGCCGGCTGCTGCTCAACCCGCGCCTGTACGCGGCCGCCGGCATCGCCGCGCTGGTGCTGCTGCCCAACCTGCTGTGGAGCCTGGACCACGAGCTGGCAAGCTTCCGCCGCCCTGCGGAAATCCCCGAGCCCGGCGGCCCGCTGATCCACCCTCGCGCCTTCCTGGAGTTCTTCGGCGCACAGTTCGGCGTTTTCGGCCCCATCAGCTTCGCGCTGCTGCTGCTGGGCCTGGCGCGCCTGCCGATGTGGCGCCGCGCCACGCGCGAGCTGCGCTTCCTGCTGGCCTTCTGCGCCGCCCCCCTGCTGCTGATCTGCGGCATCGCCCTCCTGTACCAGGCCCCTGCTGACTGGGGCGCGCCGTTGTACCTGGCCGCCGCGGTGCTGGTGGCCACGCTGTTCCGCGAGCGGCGCCCGTGGATCGTCCGGGCGCTGGCAGTGAATGCCGCGCTGGGCGTGGTCCTGTACCACTACCCGGCCGCGCTCAAGGCCGCGGGAGTACCGCTGCAGCCGCGCTACGATGCCTATCAGCGCATCCGCGGCTGGGACGCGATCGGCTACCAGGCCCAGCGCCTGATGCAGGAGTACGGCGACCTGCGCCTGCTGACCGACGAGGGCCAGCTGGCCGCCTCCCTGCTCTACTACGCCCGGCCCCTGCAGGAACCGCGGGTCTGGGCACCGCCGGGGCACCCGCCGCGCAACCACTACGAGCTGGCCATTCCGCTGCGGGAAGGCGACACCGGCGCCTTCCTCTGGGTGACGGCGGGACCGGCTGCCACCGAGGTGCTGGTGCGCTTCCGCCACTTCGAGCGCCTGCCCGACCTGGAGGCCGAGCCCTACCCCGGCCTGCGCCGCCGCTACGAGGTTTGGCGCGTGGAGGGCTTCAAGGGCTACGAGCCGAAGCCCTAGCCCGTCCGCCCGGCAACCGGCCCGGGGACGCTCCGGTCACTGCGGCCCGCGCTGTTTTTTTGTACTCTGTGCGGCCGTTTTGCGCGCCGCGCGAATCCCCCGATAAGACGCTGAATCCTATGGACAAGACCTACGAACCCCGCGCCATCGAATCCCGCTGGTGCGAGGCCTGGGAAAAGAACGGCTGGTACACCCCGGAAACCGTCGCGCGGATCCGCGGCGGCGACCGCGCCGCGATGCCGCCGTACAGCATCATGATCCCGCCGCCGAACGTCACCGGCACGCTGCACATGGGCCACGCCTTCCAGCACTCGGTGATGGACGCGCTGACGCGCTACCACCGCATGCGCGGCTTCGACACCCTGTGGCTGCCCGGCACCGACCACGCCGGCATCGCCACCCAGATGGTGGTGGAGCGCCAGCTCGCCGCGCAGGGCATCAAGCGCACCGACCTGGGCCGCGAGAAGTTCCTGGAGAAGGTCTGGGAGTGGAAGGAGTACTCCGGCAACACCATCACCACCCAGATCCGCCGCATGGGCAACTCCGTCGACTGGACGCGCGAGCGCTTCACGATGGACGAGATGCTCAACAAAGCCGTCACCGAGGAGTTCGTCAAGCTCCATGAGGATGGCCTGGTCTACCGCGGCAAGCGTCTGGTCAACTGGGACCCGGTGCTGCTCACCGCCATCTCCGACCTGGAAGTGGAGAGCAAGGAAGAGAACGGCAAGCTCTGGCATTTCCGCTACCCGCTGGCCGACGGCTCCGGCCACCTGGTGGTGGCCACCACCCGCCCCGAGACCATGCTCGGCGACAGCGCCGTGGCCGTGCATCCCGAGGACGAGCGCTACAAGCACCTGATCGGCCGCAACGTGAAGCTGCCGCTGTGCAACCGCGAGATCCCGGTGATCGGCGACGATTACGTGGACCGCGAATTCGGCACCGGCGTGGTCAAGATCACCCCGGCGCATGACTTCAACGACTACGCCGTGGGCCAGCGCCACAGGCTGCCGCTGATCAACGTCTTCACCCCCACTGCCCACATCAACGACGAAGCCCCCGCGGCCTACCGCGGCCTGGAACGCTACGACGCGCGCAAGCGCGTGGTGGAGGACCTGGAGAAGCTGGGCCTGGTCGAGAAGATCGACGACCACAAGCTGATGGTGCCGCGCGGCGACCGCACCGGCGTGGTGGTGGAACCCTTCCTCACCGACCAGTGGTTCGTGAACATGAAGGGCCTGGCCGAGCGCGCCCTGGCCGCCGCCAAGGACGGGCGCATGCAGTTCGTGCCCGAGAACTGGATCAACACCTACGACCAGTGGCTGGGCAACATCCAGGACTGGTGCATCTCGCGCAACCTCTGGTGGGGCCACCGCATCCCCGCCTGGTACGACGAGGACGGCCAGCACTACGTCGGCCGCAGCGAGGCCGAGGTGCGCGCAAAGTACCGGCTCGCCGACAGCGTGAAGTTGGCGCAGGACGATGACACCTTCGACACCTGGTTCTCCTCCGCCCTGTGGCCGTTCTCCACGCTGGGCTGGCCCAACCCCAGCGAAGACCTCCAGCGCTGGTACCCCACCAGCGTGCTGGTCACCGGCTTCGACATCATCTTCTTCTGGGTCGCCCGCATGGCCATGATGGGCCTGCACTTCCTGGGCGAGGTGCCGTTCCGCGAGGTCTACATCACCGGCCTGGTGCGGGACGCCGAGGGCAACAAGATGTCCAAGTCCAAGGGCAACGTCCTGGACCCGCTGGACCTGGTCGACGGCATCAGCCTGGAAGACCTGCTGCGCAAGCGCACCACCGGCCTGATGCAACCGCAGCTCGCCGCCAAGATCGACGCCGCCACGCGCCGCCAGTACCCCCAGGGCATCGAGCCCGTGGGCGTGGACGCGCTGCGCTTCACCTTCCTGGCCCTGGCCAGCACCGGCCGCGACGTTCGCTTCGACGCCAGCCGTGCCGGCGGCTACCGCAACTTCTGCAACAAGATCTGGAACGCTGCCCGCTTCGTGCTGATGAACACGGAAGGCAAGGATTGCGGCCAGGACGAGAGCCTGCCCTACACCCTCTCCGCCGCCGACCGCTGGATCGTCTCGCGCCTGCAGAAGCTGGAAGCCGAGGTGGCCGAACATTTCCGCAACTACCGCTTCGACCTGCTCTCGCAGGCGCTCTACCAGTTCATCTGGAACGAGTACTGCGACTGGTACCTGGAGTTGTCCAAGCCCGCCCTGCAGAACGGCGACGAAGCCGCCCAGCGCGGCACCCGCCGCGTGCTGGTGCGCGTGCTGGAAACCAGCCTGCGCCTGCTGCACCCGCTGATGCCCTTCATCACCGAGGAAATCTGGCAGCGCATCGCCCCGCTGGCCGGCAAGACCGGCCCCACGCTGATGCTGCAGCCCTACCCGGAGGCCAACCCCGCGAAGATCGACGAAGCCGCCGAGGCCGACATCGAGTGGCTCAAGGGCTTCATCCTGGGCGTGCGCCAGATCCGCGGCGAGATGGACATTGCCCCGGGCAAGATCCTGCCCCTGCTGCTGCAGGGCGAGTCCACCGCCGACCGCGACCGCGTGACCCGCCTGCAGGACGCCATCCAGTTCCTGGCCCGCGTGGAGGCCCCCCGCTTCCTCGCCGCCGGCGAGGCCGCCCCGCAGTCCTCCACCGCCCTGCTCGGCCAGATGACCCTGCTCGTACCCATGGCCGGCCTGATCGACAAGGGCGCCGAACTGGCGCGCCTGGCCAAGCAGATCGCGAAGCTCGAAAGCGACATGGCCAAGACCGAAGCGCGTGTCGCCAATCCCAACTTCGGCAAGGCGCCCGAGCACGTACAGCAGCAGACGCGGGACCTGCTGGCCAAGCAGCAGCAGGATCTGGCGGCGCTGAAGGCGCAGAGCGAGAGGATCGGCGCGCTGTAAGTCACATCAACGAAAGAGCCCGCCTGATGGCGGGCTCTTTCGTTTCTCGGAGTTCGCTGCACACGGCACGAACCACAGACGCACGAAACCGGTACTGCAAAGTCCAGGCGGCTTAGCCGCCCACCCACACGAACTCTTTCGAGCATGGTCCGCCAAACAGCTTTGGGCCAGTTCACTATTCTGTCGCCGAAATGAAGGTAGGGGCGTGCCCGCTGCGGCATAGTCCCTGTCCTCCTGCTGACCCTAAGCACCGTCTGTGCCGCTCAATACTGGATCTTGTAGATCGCTCCAAATCCAGCGCCGCCACCCTCATTGCCGGTACCGTACAGCAGGTTGCTGCCACCGAGCACCGGCTCTGAACTGGGCTTCGCCACATCACTCACCGTAGCACCAAAAGAGTAGAGCAGCATGAAAACGTGGGCGGGAGTCAGCGAGAAAGCCGTACCCTTGGCATTGGCACCGCTACTATACGAAGTGCCATACATGGTTCCATTGGCTGCCACTGCGAGGCCTTGTGGGGCGTAGCAGTCATTGGCAACCGTGCCGCAGTGATAGGCAAGGGTGTAAGTGCCACCGGTGGTGATCTTGAAGATTCCTCCCTTGCCGAAATTGCCACCCTCCCAGCTCGTGCCGTAGAGAACGCCTGAACTCTGCTGGATGAGCGATACGGCGCGCGATAGGTCTGCGCCAATCGAGCCGAACTGATATAGAACGGTGAGTTGCTGGGTTGACGGCACGAACTTGAAGATGGTCCCCTGGCCGTACTGGCCGCCGTTGTACGTCGTCCCGTACAGATTTCCGTCGCTTCCCATCACCAGCGAGTTCGGATACATGCCGTCGAAAGGCTGCGTGCCGAAACGATAAAGT
The DNA here is from genome assembly GCF_002930645.1 of Solimonas fluminis. GTDB lineage: Bacteria > Pseudomonadota > Gammaproteobacteria > Nevskiales > Nevskiaceae > Solimonas_A > Solimonas_A fluminis. Next base: position 129,227 of record NZ_PSNW01000011.1, read on the forward strand.
GTCGTGAAATTGCCTGCCGAGTCGATTTTGAAGATCGACCCCGAGCCGCCAACAGTGACGCCATAGAACAAATTGTTGTTTGCCTTCGCCAGCTTACGCGGGAAACTGCCGTCGGCAGCAGCATTTCCCGTGAAACTCTTCAGCACATGGAATCCACCGACCGAATCCAGCCTGAAGATGACGCCGTATCCATAGGTACCTTTCGCTTCGGCCGTACCGTAGAAAACTCCTGAGGCGCCTTCAATGATGCTACTAGGCCGGCCGCCGTCGTCGTAGGGATTGACAGATCCAAAGCTGAACTGGGTGGAATAGGCGCCGCCGGTCGTGATCTTGAATATGGTGCCGCTGTCGTAGGGACCTCCACGATTGGTCGTTCCCCACAGTTCTCCGTTGCTTGCCAAAATCAGACGGCTTGGGTACTTCTCGTAGATCGGCGCCGCGCCAGTCGGAGAGTAAACCAGACTCTCCAGCACCGCGCCCTGAGCGACACCACTGAAGCCGAGCAAAGTAACGAGCAGTGCACGGCTAGCCTTTCGCGCAATGCCGCTGATGGAAAAGGTCGTCATCGTAGAGCAATCCTTGCAGAGATTTTTATGAATGGGTGAGCCGCATGCCGCACAGACTCCGAACTGTGCCAACTTGCGGATTTGCAGACACACCATAGCGCATGGTGAACACCATTCCATGGTGACGCAGCCGGAAGTTAATCTGAAGTTGCACAAAGCCTGCAACGTGACGATTGCGTCAGGTTTGATCTATTGAGAACAACAAATCCTTAGCTCGTGAAAATGCGCTCTCTAAAATCCTCAAATCCAAAATGAAGGTTTCCCTAGCAAGGGTGGGCAAAGCGTAGCGTGCGCCAGCCTCTGAACGTCATTACACAATGTCCCGCGTGGCACGCTATGCTTTGCCACCCTACGCTTGCTTCAGCGACGACTACTTCAGCGCCAACTCGGTGCAGAAGATGACGACGAAGTAGCTGCCCGAAGAGGTCCGTCCGTACTGAGGCTGTCGAAGTACGGGCGGACCGGGTCCCTGCCGGTTGTGGGGGCACGGAACATCATCCTCGTCTGCACTGGGTATCAGGTGCGACGTCTTTACGGAGCATGCCGGGGGGCTTGCTCCGTTTTTTTATTCTCAGCGCTACGCAAGCCGGCTGTAGAACCCTTCTCCCCTTGGCAGCAGGAGAGAGGTGGCGGGGGGGAAGGCCTCGCGGGGTAGGCAATGCATGGATCAATGGCCCAGGAGCGACGTGAAATGATCAGCCGGCCCGTTCCCCCTGAGCCTGTCGAAGGGTAAACCGGGGCTGTCGTGGAGTGCCTTGAATGGCACTCCACGTCGGCGAACGCCCGGCCATGGATGGCCGGGCTGGGGCTCGATCCGGAAGTGAAGTCCCGCCACGGATGGCGCCCCAAAAAAAAACGGAACTCCGTTATGACTTCCGCTCGCTCCGGCGTAACCTATTCCCATCGAGCCAGGCCTCACGCTGGAACCCCCAACGACCGAGGCCTGCCGCATACCGGGATCGATCTCACCCACCCGGCCCATGCCTCTCACGGCTCCAGAACTTCCCCGCAGTAGAACGATTGCCGGGCTAACCCAGTAGGGCTCTGCTAGCGCATCCGCGAACGAGTCCCGGGTCGCCTGCTGTCGGTGCTCATTAACAACACGGTATTGCTGCCCGCCGGGCCGTCTCCACCAGGGGAGCCCGCGCAGCGCGACGGGCGTGCCTGGACGAGGCGCCTGCGGAGACAACGGCTGGCCGCAAGGCCAGGACTGGCACGTGGCGAGCGCCATCTCTCCGGAGACGGCCCGGCGGAGCAGGTTTCTTGATCTATTAGCGGCCTTCTCGCCCACCCGGGCCGGAACTGTTCGCGACAGGCGGGTCAAGACCCGCCCTACGCTCGCTGGGTTCAGGGTGTCTAGCAGCCGGTTTTTCTGGCCGGGCCACTCTCCCTAGTCACACCGAAGTAATAGCGCACACCTGTCGATGAAGTTTCAATAATTTCAATCACGGCATCCATATCGGCCTTGCAAAACTTCCTTGTGCGATCCCCTCTCGCTACTTCTCTCCAGCCGGTTGCAAGCAGTTGTTCCTCATAGTGAAGAGCAATGCTGTCGATGGGCGGCGGCACCAAGAAATCGGCATAGACAGCTTGAACCGTTACCTTCGAGGACTTCCGAATATCGCTAACTCGACGCGAATTTGAAGGAGCCGCTATCGAAGAAAACTCTCGCTGCACATCCGAAATGCTGGATTGACTGTAGGTTCTTGTATTCAGGGCCGTCCATGAGAAATAGATGCCGAGCCACATGAAAGCCACTGCCGAGAACCAGACAACCGACTTCCTTGGCGGAGATGAACCCATGCCGGTCACCAGCCAAGCCCTGTCTGGCCTTGCAGATACTGCACGCCGCCGGGACCAACACCCCAACCACCGCCGACGCCCAAGATCGTTGCTGTTCCGTTCCCGGGTGAATAGAGGATGCCGCCTCCGACAACCACGAATCCCGACGCGCTTTGACCAAAGCCGCCAACGAAGTTGTCCACCTGTTCGTTTGATGGCTTTTCGCACTGGTTCAGCCACCCCGCTGTGATGCTGGCACCCATATCAGCCATGTTCGGGTACTGCCTCGTGATTCCCCATCCAGCGTAGGAGTTTCCACTTCTGTTGAAAGTGCCAGCGGCATTAAACACGTACATGTCTACGGAGAACTGAACGAAGTCCGGCGTTCGCGGCGCTGGGTATCTCTGAGCTGCTGCGGCTGCCTGACGCTGTATGGCACCCGCGCGAATACTATCCGCAGACACCCCCATCGGCACCCCCATTGGCGCCAGTCCCAGCGGATCAGTGAAGCTCAGCGGATTTTGGTTGGCATACAGGTACGGCGACAAGCTGCCACCGTAGAGCCCCAGGGGATCGACCTGGATGTACCGCCCCAGCGCTGAGCTGTAATCCCTGTGATGATTCTGATGCAGCCCCGTCTCGGCGTCGTGGTACTGCCCAGGGAATCGGAGGTTGTAGACAAAGGGCGTTCCGGTCGCCAGCGGATCCTCATCCGGGCTGGAACTGCCGAAGGTGATCGTGTCCCACACCCACACCGGATCGCCGCTGGCATCGTTGATCTGCCGGGGGGTGTTCAGGTGGTCGGCGTGCACGTAGTACGTGCCGGAGCCCTTGACCACCGCCAGGGGCGCATCGCCCATCCAGACCGTCTCCTGGATGGGGGTGCCGGTGCTGGCGTCGTACTCCCCCACCAGGTGGCCGGCCTCGTCGTAGGCGTAGACCGTGCCGGTTCCTGACGCGGTCTTGCTGACCCGCTGGCCCAGGCCGTTGTAGGCGTAGGCGGTGCTGCCGTCGACGCTGGTCAGCCGTCCAGTCTTGTCGTAGCCATAGGTATGGCTGCCGTCGGCGGTCAGGCTGCCGTTGGCGTCGTAGCTGAAGCTTTGGGTGGTGGTGCCGTCGGTCAGGCTGTCCAGGCGGTTGCTGGTGGGGCTGGTCGTGTAGTCGGTGGTACCCGCCGTGCCGGTCTGCTGGCTGCGGTTGCCGTTGGCGTCGTAGCCGTAGCCGATGTTGAAGCT
>NZ_PSNW01000012.1 GCF_002930645.1 Solimonas fluminis
CACCACCATCAGCAGCGGCTCGATCGGCGACTTGAGCCAGCCGACGAAGCCGAAGCCCCAGATCGCAGCCACGGCGCTGGTGACGATGGGCGTGACCACGCCCACGACGTTGCGCATGTACAGGACCAGCGACAGGATCAGCGCGCCCACGGTCATGACGGCGATCCAGACCATCTGCTTCTGGTACTGGTAGACCCAGCCGGTCAGCGCCGGCTGGCCGGCCATGTAGACCTCGTGGTTGGCGTCCCGCGCCTTCTCCACCAGGCCCTGCGCGTACTTGAAGACCTCGCCGTAGTCCAGGCGCTGCTCGATGAAGGTGGCGTTGATCAGCGTGGCCGACTGGTCGCCGGAGATCAGGAAGTTGCGCGCCGCCGGGCTCTTGTCGACGCGGCCGCGGAACTCGGCGATCTCCTCCGGCGTCTTGGGCACGTGGTCTTCCATCAGCGGCTTGACGTCGATGCCGTAGGGCGTGGCCTCCGCATACCGCGCCTTCTCGGTGGAGATCGACAGGATCTGGTCGTGGTCCACGCCCGGCGCCAGGTCGATGTCGCGCGTCAGGTCCCAGACCTTCTGCAGCGTCTCCGGGTTGTAGATGTCGCCGTCCTTGCGCTTGACCATCAGCGTCACGGTCAGCGGGTTGCCGAAGTTCGGGTGGTCCTTGTAGACCTGCACGAAGGGATCGTCCTTCGGCAGCAGGTCCGAGAAGATCGTCTTCAGCTCGATGTCCTTCATGCCGATGGCGAAGAACACCGTGATGGCGATGAAGATCGCCCACGAGATGCCGCTGTTGCGGATCACGGCCTTGGCGATGCGGAAGCGCAGGTTGTCCATGAGGGCTCCACGGACGGACTCGCCGGCAGCGCCGGCGGCACCGTCTCTAGTTGTACAGGGGACGTGCGGCGCGGGACGCCGTATCGAAGGCGGGGGTGTGAAGTCCCGGGGCGCGGGCACCGTGGTCGGTGTCGTTCACCATGTCTCTCCTCATTCTTATGTTCATTGGCCCCGCGTCGACCGGTGACGGCGCGCGAAGTCCTTCTTGCAGCGGGGAGGAAAGTACGGCCCGCGCCGAAAGTGCCGCACTACACGAATGGGTAGTTTTCTCTACGTGCGATGGGTAGTGACCCGTCGGGTCGTGCGTCTGCCTTCAGCGAATCAACGACATACCGCAATGCAGCAAGCGTCATCTTTCATGAGCGCTTCTTTGCTGCACTGCGTGCTTTGTAGGACGTGACGGACAGCGCGAATCGCGCGATGTGATAACGCGGGAGATGTGCGCCGCGATGCGCGCGGCGCATGCGCAAGCGCGGTGCAACGGACGAATGAAGACAGAAGAAGCGACGCGCTCGCCGCAGTGCAGCAAGCGTCATTTTTGCTTTCCCCTTCCCCTTGCGGCGAAGGGGAAAGGCGCGGCGGCCACCGGCGGGACCTTCCGCTCCCGTTCGCACGGGGCCTGTCGAAGTGCGAACGGGGAGCCGGCCGCCAGCGCCGCGCGAAAGCCCGCCCAGGCCGCACCAGGCCCGGCACGGGCGGACTCCCGCCGGCCGGCTACGCCCCGACCGGCACCTTGCGCTGCAGGAACGACAGCTGCAGCCCGATGTTCTTCTCGAACATCGCATCCACGTAGGGCTGGAAGTGGTTGCTGTCCAGCAGTTCGAACTCGCCCTGCGGCAGCCGGGCCGCCGCGCGCTGCGCCGCCTTGGGCGGCGTCACCGAGTCCTGCCGCCCCGCCACCACCAGCGTCGGCGCCTTCACCCGCGAGGCGAAGCGCCCCGGGCTGTACAGCGGCAGCTCCAGGAAGATGCGCGACAGCACCTTGTTCTCCCAGCGCGCCCCCTCCGGGAACAGCGCCATGTAGCCGTCCCAGGATTCGGCGCTGCTCATGGCCGCCAGTTCGCCGGGCTTGCCGACGATGCGGCTGTAGTGGGGCCGGCCCACCAGGCTGCCCGCCACGTCGCGCAGCGCCGCCACCGACAGCTTCACCAGCGACGCCAGCGGCACCTTCGAAACGCTGGCCAGCCCGCTGACATGCGGCACCTGCGCGATCACCGCCGCCACGCTGCCGTCCTCCGCCGCCGTCTGCAGCACATGCCCGCCGGAGAACGAACTGCCCCACAGGACCAGGCGCGAGGCATCCACCTGCGGCAGCTTCCGCACATGCACCAGGGCCGCCTTCCAGTCCTGCAGGTGGCGGCGCGGGCTCACCCAGTGCCGCGGCTCACCCTCGCTGTCGCCGAAGCCGCGATAGTCGAACAGGAACACCGCATAGCCCGCCTTCACGAAGCGCTCCGCGAACGCATACAGGCCGGCGGCCCGTATCGCCCCGAAGCCATGCGCCATCACGATCACCGGCGGCCGCTTCGCCCGCGGCGGCAGCAGCAGCGTGCCGGCGCAGCGCGTACCCTGGCTGTGAAAGGGAGAATCCACCGACTGCATATCCAGCTTGCCCATGTCCTTGTCCTCAGGCCGCGCGTGCGAGGGCCGCAGTCTTGCGCAGCTCCAGCAGGCTGTCATCCACCGGCTGCTGCAGCAGCATCACCCGGTCCCGCTTGTAGTCGTGCAGCACCCGCCAGGGATAGTCGCGGCCCTGGCGCGGCATCGCGTTGACGTCACGCTTCACATAGCCCGCCTGCAGCGCACCGAACACCGACTCCGCCAGCTTCTGCCCCGCCGGCGCATGCGGCGTCGCCACGTCCACGCCCCTCTCATCCATATGCTTCAGCAGGCGGCAGAGATAACGCGACGCGATGTCCGACTTCAGCGTCCACGACGCATTGGTATAGCCGAAGATCCAGCCCAGGTTCGGCACCCCCTCGATCAGCACGCCCTTGTAGGTCATCTGGTCGCCGATGCGCAGGGGCTTGCCGTCCACGCGGATCTCCATGCCGCCGCCCACCTGCACCTGCAGCCCCGTGGCCGTGATGACGATGTCCGCCTCCAGCTCCTGGCCCGACTGCAGCCGGATGCCCCGCTCGGTGAAGGTCTCGATATGCCCCGTCACCACGCTGGCCTTGCCCTCGCGGATCACCTTGAACAGATCCTCGTCCGGCACCGCGCAGAGCCGCTCGTCCCAGGGCTGGTACTTCGGCGTGAAGTGGCTCATGTCCGCTCCCGGCCCCAGGCTCCTGGCCACGCGGCGCAGCAGCACCCCGCGCATCAGCCCCGGCCAGCGCCGGCAGGCCTTGTACGCCAGCTGCTGCGTGAAGATGTTGCGCTGGCGCGCCAGCCGGTAGGCCCACTGCACCGGCATCAGCTTCTGCAGAACGCCGGTCATCTTGTCCACGCCCGGCAGCGAGAACACATAGCCCGGCGAGCGCTGCAGCATCGTGATGTGCCCTGCCTCGGCCGCCATGCTCGGCACCAGCGTCACCGCCGTGGCACCGCTGCCGATCACCACCACGCGCTTGCCGCGGTAGTCCAGCCCCTCCGGCCAGTGCTGCGGATGGATGCGCAGGCCGCGGAACGTCTCCACCCCCGGGAAGACCGGCAGGTAGCCCTGGTCGTAGTTGTAGTAGCCCGTGCAGTTCAGCAGGAACTTCGCCGTGAAGGCCAGCGCCTGCCCGCTGCCCTCCTCCAGCGCCGTCACCGTCCACAGCCCCGCCGCACCGTTCCACTCCGCGCGCGTGGTCTTCAGGCCGAAGCGCACCTTCCTCTCCACGTCGTACTCGCGCGCCGTCTCCGTGACATAGCGGCGGATCGAAGGTCCGTCCGCCAGCACGCGCGTATCGTTCCAGGGGCGGAACTGGTAGCCGAAGCTGCACATGTCCGAGTCCGAGCGGATGCCCGGGTAGCGGAACAGGTCCCAGGTCCCGCCGATGGCCTGCCGCCGCTCCAGGATGCCCACCCGCTTCTGCGGCAGCTCCCGCGCCAGGTGGCAGGCGGCGCCGATGCCGGACAGGCCGGCGCCGATGATGAGCACGTCGTAATGGTTGTCCTGCACCGGGAATCTCCTCGAAATTTTCTGACCCCCTCTCCCCGCTGGCGGGGAGAGGGTCGGGGTGAGGGGCAAAGCCCTGCCGTGGCAACCGAGCGGCCCTCGGCAACCCATCGGCATCTTGCCCCCGCTCCCGGCCAAAGACTTGACTCCACGAGACAGAGATTTGACATTACGGGACATGGGAACCCTGGTGCGGGCCAGCGGTGCGAGGGGATACCGGGAGCTGATGCGCTCGCTGGGGCACGACCCCGCGCGCCTGCTGCGCCGCTGCCGCATCCCCGCCAGGTCCCTGGATGACGACGACGCCCTGCTGCCGCTGCGCTCCACCGTGCAGTTGCTGGAACTGAGCGCCGCGGAAACCCGCACCCCCGACTTCGGCCTGCGCATGTCCCGCAGCCAGGACATCAGCGTGCTCGGCCCGCTGGCCATCGTCCTGCGCAACGCCCCCACCGTGAAAAGCGCCCTGGACTACGCCAGCCGCTACCTCTTCGTGCACAGCACCGGCATCGTGCTCAGCGTGCACGACAACAGCCCCGTGATCCGCGACGGCGCCGAAATCTCCATTGAAGTGCGGGTGGAAGGCGGCGCCGTGCGGCGCCAGACCGAAGACCTCTGCCTGGCGGACCTGCACCATATCTCGCAACTGCTGGCCGGCCCGCACTACGAGCTGCGCGCCGTCACCCTGGCGCACAGTCCGCTCGCGCCGCTGTCCACCTACCGCCAGGTCTTCAGGGCCCCGGTGCTCCCCGGCCAGCCGCGCGCCGGACTGCATGTCAGCCGCCGCACCCTGGAGAGCAACCTCAAGACCGTGGACCACACGCTGCGCCAGATCGCCGTGGACTACCTCGCCACGCATTTCGGCTCGCCGGACCAGGCCCTGGGCGAGCGCGTGCGCCAGGTGCTGCGCCGCACCCTGGGCACCCCGCAGGGCAGCAAGGACGCCGTCGCGGAACTGCTGGGCATGCACCCGCGCACCCTGCAGCGCCGCCTGGACGCCGAGGGCAGCGGCTTCGACGCCATCCGCGAAGAACTGCGCCAGGAAGCCGCGCTGCGCTACCTGCGCGAGACGCGCATCCCCCTGGGCCAGCTCGCCGGCATGCTCGGCTTCTCCGAGCAGAGCGCCTTCACGCGCTCCTGCCGCCGCTGGTTCGGGCAGGCACCGTCGGCGCTCAGGAGGAGCGCGGGCTAGGCTCTTCTGCCTTTTCCGGGTTCCGCACAGCTACTGCGTCTTCTCCATGAAAACGAGGCTGTTCCACTCGGCCTCGCCCGTTCGGGACTTCACCGAAACCGCCGCCGCATTCCTCTTCAGAAATGTCTTGCGGTTGATTCGATCATGCTTGTGCACCAAGGTAACGGAGTGGTATCCGTCGTCCAGGAAATAGGTATCGACCCAATCGTGCGTTTCACCGCAACGACGGGTGGTTTTCTGCAGCCCGCGCCCTCGAATGAACTTTCGAAGCGCCCCTCTGCTGTCGATATCCAAAAATTCCTTATGAAACTTCCGCGTCGCTATCGCCAGGCTCATTCTTGCTCCAAGACAGTTCACATCAATCCGGATTCAGACCAGCAGAGTTCGGATTGATTCGCTCCTGCATGTTCTGGGCCGGAAATGCGGTGGCGCATCGGCGTCCTGCAATGACGATTCGCATCGATAGGCCGTATGTCTTCGCGCGCTGGACGTTGCCGCCGGTCGCCCCGCCAAAAACAGACGCCTCCAGGTGAACCTGCACAGGGCGAACGGCCGCGCTGCGCCCCTCAATACGTCCCGCCCGTCACCTGTCCCACGTACGTCGCCGCCGCGTCCACGATCGCCTGTCCCATGAACGCGTACTGCCGCGAGAACGGCGGCCAGCGCTCGCCCAGGCCCATCGCGTCGTTGATCACCAGCACCTGGCCATCGCAGCCGGAGCCCGCGCCAATGCCGATGGTCGGCACCGCGATGGCCCGCGTCACCGCCTCGCCCAGCGCGGCGGGGATGTGCTCCAGCACCACCAGGAAGGCCCCCGCGCCCGCGATGGCGCGAGCCTCGTCCAGGATGCGCTGCGCATCCGGCGCCTCGCGCCCTACCTGCTTGAAGTTCGTGGAAGTCTGCGGCGTCAGCCCCGTGTGCCCCACCACGTCGATGCCCTGCGCCACCAGATGGCGGATGACCTCCAGCTTCGGCCCCTCCAGCTTCACGCTGTCCGCACCGGCGGTGATCAGCGCACGCGCGCTGCGCAGCGCCGTCTCCGGATCACCGTCGGTCTCGTAGGGCAGGTCGCCAATGATGTGCGTGGCCGGCGCGCCGCGGCGCACCGCGCCCACGTGGTAGCACATGTGGTCCAGCGTCACCTGGCGCGTGCTGTCGAAACCCATCTCCACCATGCCCACCGTGTCGCCCACCAGCAGCACCGGCACGCGGGCCTTCTCCAGCGCCCGCGCCACCGGCGTGGTGTAGGCCGTCAGCATCGGGATCCGCGCCACCGCCTTCATGGCCCGCAAGCTCGCCGCCGTGTGCTTCGCCGTGCTCATCCGGTTCACCTGCCCGCTCGGTTTGGGGGCGCCAGTCTGGCCGCTGGGCATAGGCGATTCAATGCACGGCGCTGATGAACCTTCACTGTGTTTTTTTATTTTTAATTGACATTTATAACCAATTTAATATCACAAACAATTCATTCGATGTTTCATCACACCGCCCCGTGCCTGCCGGCGCCCGCGATACCTCGTACCGCCCCCCCGGCACTCGGGACCGGCGGCCCCGTCTGATCCCCGGCGCCGCGCAGGGCACATCCGGGGCCGATCTGTGTGCGTCAACTAATTTTAGATTCAAAATACAATATAAATTCACAACCCCGCAGTTTCGGGACTCCAAGCCCGGACTGTGACAAAAGATTAAACAATCCTGGCCATCCCCCACCCGACAAGCGGTTCCCGCGCCCGAAAAGAGGCCCCCGCTCCACCCGGAGCCCGGAATCGGCCCCAACACTGCACAAACCCGCCCGAAACCTGTGCATAAGCCGTCAGCAACTCGCCCATAAGCGGGGCATAAACCCCATGCGGTTTACTAGATATAGGCGCCCGGCCACAAAACAGCCACAAGCTGTAGTATTTTTCACTTGACGTCTCCCCCGCCCGGGCGCAATCTTTCTCCCCGGGCGCTGTCCAAGCAGAGCATGTCGCGAGTCATGCCGCACAGCGACCGGGGGAGGGGCCACCAGCGGCCCAAAGAACGCAGCCAAGCGCGACGAATAAACACGCACCCGGGCCAGGCACCCGGAGACTCAAGGAGCGAATCCATCATGCTGACCTGGGACGACGAACCGACCATCCCCACCCCGAAGCCCGCCGCCCCGCAGGCGCCGCGCTCCGCCGCCCACGCCGCCGTCGTCATGGGCGCCGTGGCCGACGTGCACCCCAGCCCGGTGCCGCCGATCCCGGCCGCCGGCGACTTCAAGCTGACCACCACCCAGGCTCATGTCGAAGCCGGCGCCACGGGTCTTGAAGACCTGCAGATGGGCGCCCGCCGCATCCAGGTGGACGACAAGAAGATCATCAACTGCCGCGCCGACCTCAACCAGCTCGTCCCCTTCAAGTACGAATGGGCCTGGAAGAAGTACCTGGACGCCTGCAACAACCACTGGATGCCGCAGGAGATCAACATGAGCGCCGACATCGCGCTCTGGCAGGATCCCAACGGCCTGACGGAAGACGAGCGCATGATCATCAAGCGCTCGCTCGGCTTCTTCAGCACCGCCGACTCCCTGGTGGCCAACAACCTCGTGCTGGCCGTGTACCGCCACCTCACGAATCCTGAGTGCCGCCAGTACCTGCTGCGCCAGGCGTTTGAAGAAGCGATCCACACCCACGCCTACCAGTACTGCATCGAGAGCCTGGGCCTGGACGAGGCCGAGGTCTTCAACATGTACCGTGAGGTGCCCAGCATCCACGACAAGGCCGCCTGGGCCCTGCCGTACACCCAGTCCCTGGCCGACCAGGAATTCCACACCGGCACCCCGGAGACCGACCAGCGCTTCCTGCGCGACATGATCGCCTTCTACGTCGTGTTCGAGGGCATCTTCTTCTACGTGGGCTTCGTGCAACTGCTCAGCTTCGGCCGCCGCAACAAGATGGTGGGCGTCTCCGAGCAGATCCAGTACATCATGCGTGACGAAGCCATGCACATGAACTTCGGCATCGACGTGATCAACCAGATCAAGGTCGAGAACCCGCACCTGTGGACCGCCGAGTTCCAGGCCAGCGCCCTCGAAATGATCCGCGAGGCCACTGAGCTGGAGATCAAGTACGCGCATGACACCATGCCCCGCGGCGTGCTCGGCCTCAACGCCAGCATGTTCAACGAGTACATGAAGTTCATCGCCAACCGCCGCTGCGCCCAGATCGGTCTCAAGCCGCTCTACCCGGCCGCCGAGAACCCGTTCCCGTGGATGAGCGAGGTGCTGGACCTCAAGAAGGAGAAGAACTTCTTCGAGACGCGCGTGACGGAGTATCAGACGGGTGGTGCGCTGAGCTGGGATTGAGTGCGCGCTCGTCTTAGAAGTGAATGAAACTAAAAGGCCGGCTTCTGCGCCGGCCTTTTAGTTTTTCTTTCAGCTATATCAAATGAGGCATAAGGGCACGAATTTTTTCATCCGGCTTGGGGCCTAGAGTCCACCAGCTCGCTATTCGCTCTACATATGGCCGAAGGAAAAGCTCTTGCGATTCACGGAGCAGTCGCACATAGAGAGGTTCCTCTCGTAGGACTTTCCAACATTCTCCAGCAAAGTTTGAAAGGATGAAATCAATCGTCATTACTGCATCCATCGGAGGAAATGCCAGCCTTGGAGCGGGCAGAAGCAATGATTTTCCAAGGCTCTCTGCATGCGGGTGCATCGCATGACCACCATGTTGGAAGTGGAACAAAGGATGCGCTTCTAAAGGAGGGTTTCCTTCCTCGATATGTCGATCAAAATGCCAAGCGCATACATGCTCACCCGCATCAGACCGAATAAGTATTTGAAGAATTAAGTGGGTCACCTGGTCGGGCAACTCTTCACTACAATCCCCAGCCAGAGTTAGATCAGCTTCGATGGTAAGCGTGCCTGCACAACTTGTCGGCAAACTATTCCTGGGCACCTGAACCCTGAGCTGCAACCCTGCTATCTCATAGCGCCATACATATCCACTCGTATTTCGAGTCACTGCGTTGGCGGAAGACTTCAAAACCTCTGGATTTAGAATTACTCCAGAGGCCTTCCGCTCTAGAACCTGTGACAGCTGAATAAGATCGCTTGAGATAGTACGCCGCACAACTTCGGGATTTACCTTTTTCGCCACGGCTCAGCCCCGGCTTTCCTTGATCCTCGCCAAACGGTCTCGCTCCAGCGGGTCCAACTGCCACTGCGATCGCGCAATCCTTTCCAAGGCAGCATAAATGGAGACATACGAAGCGTCATGCCATGCATGCGTGGTGCGTTTAAAAGTTTTAAGGCCGTCTAACGGATCCAAAGGTAAGCCTAGTCCAGCACAGAGGGTGAAATATTTGGTGCTCGCCGCGCCTTCAATTGGCTTCGCCGATGTCAAACTTAGACCAAGCATTTTTCCCAAGTACGCTACGCGCTCCTCGGCTGCTAGACGCCGAATTTCCGGCGATTGCTTTCCTAGACTCGCCCACCAATCTTCAACTCTGAACCACCACCAGCGGGGCCACCCATCTGAAAACGGGCCTGAATATCTTGCTTGTCCAAGCGCAGACTTAATCTGTCCCCATTGATCGCCGGACGCACTAATATCGACTCCCAAGCGCGCCGCAAGCATTTCCTCGGTAATAAGCAAACCGCTCGGCCTGACCAGATCATTCAGTAAGAAGTGACCAACCTCACTCGGGGAACGAGTTACGGCATCCAAGTACTCCGCGAGAAATTGAAGGTAGAGCGGAGACTCTTTCTCTGCATCGAGGCCTAGCACTGAAATTGCATTTTCGCGAGAAATCCCTCGCAACGCCGCGTATCCGTGTGCGAGCGCGGCAAGCTTCTTAGAGACCAGAGCCGGGTTCTCAGCAATCTCACGATCTTTCTCATAAATATCATCGAAAAGATCATGCGAAGACTCGTCACCTGTATAAGATTGCCTGAACTTTGCGTTAACACTCCAAAGAACAATTGGGAATGGCGGCAATCCTCCCTCTGCCATGCGGGTTCTTAGCTCCTGAGCCAACGTAGGACCGCGATATGCAACCCTCTTTCCGCTTTCATCCGCGTCAACATCCAACCTCAAATCTAAAAGAATTCCTGTCAGCCCACCCTGCTTTGACCTAATAAAGGCCTCAATAGCTGGGAGCTGCTCCTCCAGCCCCCGTGGAGTGGAGCGTTGGAATGTTACCGTCCCGCTTTCCGATAAACGTCCCAGCAATGGATCGATGGTTATGCCTTGCTGATCATCAATGCAGAGGTATTCAATATTGCTCATCGCCGATCTGGTCCTTAGTCGCTCTCGGAATGGTAAGGCGCATGCACGTGGAAAAACCGTCCGGAGGGGAAACCACCTCGATATCGCCTCCTACCCCATCAAAAATGTCTTTAACAATTTTCAGCCCCAATCCGGTGCCCACTAGCTGCTCCGAATGCGACGCCAAGGCTCCCGGAGGAGCGCTCGTTGTAAAGAACGCATCAAAGACTGCCCCCCAATTCTCCTTGGGGATGCCATCTCCATTGTCAGAGAAATCAATCTGAAGATTCCCGTCCACTGCTCCAGCGGCGATGAATATCCTGCCTTCAACTCCCGCACGTTGAATCGCCTTCAGAGAGTTTGTGAGTAGATTTAAAAGGGTAGAAGCCCATTCGGACTTATGCATCGGCTTCGTAAAGAGGTCATACCCATTGAACTTCGCCTCAACGCTGACATTCTGACGCTTTAACGTAGGACGAAGAACTTCAACGAACTCGTTAACAATATCCCGAAGCTCATGGACCTCTAGCCGACGATGTGCATTTTGTGTAACTGCGTCGTCGAAGTAGCGCAGGTACCCACGCAGGAGTAGCACGTGCTCGGTCAATTCTTTCGAAAGAGCTTCATTGACCGAGGAGCCGGACCCGATTCCCTCTATCGCAATGGCTAAGGCTGCCAGTGTATGGCGAACCTCGTGGGTAAATTCCCCTATGGTGAGACCGAGGCTGGCCAGCACGCGCAACATTCCAATTTCTTCTAGAGCCTCACGAGAGGCCGCTCCAATCTCCTCAACTTCATCTGCCAAAGCTTTTAGGGCCTGCGCGGTATCAGCTGACTGCTCGTCCGGTGACTCCAGCCCTTCAGGAGCAGGGGATGAAGACGGTGGGTCAACCACTGCTGCCGAGTCGGCATTTTTTGCCAAATACCGCAACTTAGTCGCTACATTTTTTGCCTTCTCTGAGACACTTTCTCCATCACCTTTCTGCTCCCCTGATGGTTTCTTTGTCGGCTTCTCATCAGACGCGAAAACCTTTCTATTCCTCGCGCGTGCAATTTCTATAACGGCAGCCATCAGGGCCCTATAAGAAAAGTCCTGAAGCTGCAAAAAGGCTTCATTCTCGATAAGTCCTTCTCGACTCGCCGTTTCCTGAAACCTAGTTCCATCAATGTCATCTACTTCAACAAGGCCAATGAAATTGGTGTTTGAGTGCGGCGGAAGCAATTCACGTAGCGCACTGGATCGCTGCAACCCAAGCCAATCATCAAAACTCTCTCCGTAAGGAAGAACCCGAAAACCATTCCGATAGACGCGAATGCCCCCAGTTCTGTTCAAAATCTCACGAACCATACCTCTCGTGCCTGCTGGTAACTCCTCTTGGATGAAATAATGTGCGGTTAAATGGACGCCAGATAGTCGACTGTATGCATCAAAGGTCTGACTTCCTTTCGGGCGAAGCTTTGATTCGAACCTGAGAGGAACGGCTTTCTTGTCAATCTTGTAGCGCCCCGACGAAAGGTCGTACATCACACGTCCACTGCCGTCGACATACGCCGTCAATTTGGCGGCAGCATTTCCCAAAATATCCTGCTCATCACTTGCGATGGAAACTATGTCCCCCTCCTGCTCCTTGTAGAAGGTAGCCTTAAATCCAGGATCCGTACTAGATGGGATCTGAATGCCGGCATCCACCAAGCGCTTTCGGCGCTCGATAGGAAAGGGATGAAGCAGGTCAGAGACATATCGGTACGCTCGCCGAATCTGCGCTTCTGACCAAGAGTCGCGGAGGTCGAATATTTTTACCGTTGTTCCCGCAGAAGCCTTTGCCGGGCAAACGCGTATCTCATTCGATACAGAGTACAAATCGACGCCTGCAGAGAATCTGTCCCAGTCAATCTCTACCTCCAAGGAATCTCCAGCGCCTGCTTGTTGCGTAGAGATATGAAGACGCCTTCCCAGACGCTGCGCGGCAAATCTACCAATCCCCTTTCGCCCGGCGCGTTGACGCCCAAAACCAGGGGACCTGGGCTCAGACATCTTGTCAGTGGTGGAGATACGCATAAACCCATTTAACAACTGCTCGCGGGACATTCCATTCCCAGAGTCTATAATCTCCAGAATTCCACCTGGCTCGTCCGAGTCCTTGAATACAACGTCTACCGTAACCGCATCCGCGTCATAAGCGTTCTTTATGAGCTCAGAAATTGCAGTTTCTTGCTTTGAAACAAGCTCAAGGCCTAGTCGGGATATGTGGCTGGCGTCGACGGAGAATCGCACCCTCGAGGAGTCCTCCTTCGAAAGGTCATGCGCAAGACTTAAGATACGGGCGTAGTCGAGGGACTCTTCTTGCAGAGCTTCCTCAAGCGAACCTCTTATTGATTTCGTCATTCTTTAACCCTCGAAGCCGTTTCGAATCCTACGCCGGCGGGCAGTCTCTAAACTTGACTCCAGCCTATCCATCACACTCCTGAACTTCTTCGAGCGCGAAAAGATAAACTGATCGGCGTGTCTTCTCGCCAGTGCCGTTTCCCCTCCCCGCAGGTACTGGTCAATCACTGCAAAGGCCTTGCGAACCTGAAGGGCGCTCCTCTTCGGCAAGAAAAGGGGCAGTTTCTTGACATCGCTTGGCTCCAGTTTCAGCGCTCCAGAGCCTCTGGCGGTCCCCAGCTTTTCTGCGGAAAGCTGCGTAAAAGTTGTCTGCATGGCAATCGCAACGAGCTTCGCTCTCGTTTTTCCAGAACGCTTGAAATTCACTCGATACAGTGCATTCGTCGCGTTCGCCGCCGCTGCATTCACGACAAGCCGCGGTCCAAGATGAGTCATAAAGACCAGGAATGCATCAGGTTCGTTGTCGTCCAAGAAGCGAAACCATTCAGAGCGCTTTTTAAAGGTCGCGTTTCTTTTCAGCTTTGCCTGATCATAAGACTCGAGGTAGTTTTTGAGCGCAAGACTGCGTGGATTTCCCTGAGGGCTTAAAGCCACGCAAGCAATTCCCTGTCTCTCATGCAACACACGATCTGCCTTACTAAGGCTAATCCCCGGCATCCAGCGGCTCGGAGGTGCAACGTAACTTAAATGTGTCTCAGAAATACCGCTTAAGCGCCAATCTTCCGAGGTGCGGATAAAGAACTTAGCGTCTCCAGAGACCACGCCTATAGCAATATGCGCTAAATCTCCAAACAGAGTAACGCCAATGCTGTCTTGAAGATCGGTCAAAATCTGTCCAATCTCTTTGGGCACCAATCCGTGCCCATTAAGCCCATCACTTTCCGTTGTCTCTATGTTGTGGTGCTGCCATTGAGAAACTACTGCTCCCAAATCTGAGGCCTTCTCTAAACACTGAAACGTCGTGTGAGCTTCATCTTGATGTTGTCCAAAGCCATCTGCCAAGATGATCACAGCACGCTCTTCAGTCCCCTCAGACAAGAAAATTCTTTCGGTTAGCGTTATGTATGCAATCTTATGAAAGCTCCGCGACAGCTTCTTTCTGAGTGGCGCTGCGTACTGGGCCGTGAAGAAACTCACCGGAAGGACCCATGCTAGCCGTCCCCCTTCCTGTAGAAAGTGGAGTGCGTGAAATGAGAAATACGCCCACAGACTTGCGCGCCTATTGAGACTAATCTCGTATTTTTTTTCCCAATCGGAGACTGCTTTTTTTTGAAGCGCTGATAGTTTGCTAAACCTCACATACGGAGGATTTCCAATAACCGCCGACATCCCACCGGATGGCACACGGTCAAATCCTAGCTCAAGGAAGTCGCATAGATAGAACTTCTTCAAACTTACCGTCGGAAGACGTTCACGAAGAAAGCTAAATGCATTCGGGTCAATGTCACACCCATATAGACATTCACCCGGACTGGCCCCCAAAGCTTTCATGCGATTCGCGGAAGCCTCCAGAAACGTGCAGCCTCCGAAGCTCGGTTCGAGTACTTTCTCGGATGAGTCTCGAATAGCCCAATCGCATAGGACCCTGGCAATTTCAGGGGGAGTATAGAAAGCGCCTAACTCGCGTTTGCGCGCTATGGAAATAGGTGCCAATTCATTGGCTGCGGAACCTAGTTGTGGGTGCAAAGGCCGTCCCATTATTTGCCCTCGCCTTTCTTCGCTGCCCCCTTCGAGGCGGCCATCTTTCGCAATCGAATTTCGCCCGTTTCCACCAGCAGGGCGACTTCCAGGCTATCCCCCTCCGTCAGGCCAAGCGTTCTAAGGAGATTGGAGTCCAGCGATATTCGCCTGAGTTTTTGTATGGTTGCAGGTCCAAAAGATACTTCAGAAAGTATTGGCTTAGACATGCAGAAGTACTCCATGGAACAGATATCAGGGCTCTGTTGACCTTACCAGAGACATTACAAAAAAAGAACCTTGAGGGCCATATGATCCGCTCAGCAGCACCGCCCCTAGGTCCGGAAAATAGAACGGATTGATTTACCCAGCCCTACCGGCCACCGGCCGCCCCCCCTTCAGCCCCCCCTCGCCCCAGCCGCCATCAGCGCCAACCCCAGTTCCAGGTAAGCCGCCTCCAGCCCTATCCGGCTCGGCCCGCAGTTGTTCCTGCGGATTTAAGGGTCGGAGCAAATTACTCCAACCCCTTCGGTGGAACTAAATGCATGAGAGCCCAGCGGTAGTCTGTCCGCTACACTTCGTGCACAAACAGCTCCCGCTCAAACCGCAATTGCTGCCAAAACACCCCATCCGCTGCACGCTCACCGGCCCCCACCACCATGATCGGGAACGCCGCATCGTCGAGCTTCAGCAGCTTGCGCACCCGCACCTCGTCAAAGCCTTCCATCATGCAGCTGTCGTAGCCGTGCGCGCGTAGTGCCAGCACCAGGTTCTCGCAGGCCAGCGCCGTGCTCTTGGCGGCCCAGAGCTTCACCTCCGCGCTGGTGTAGGGGCCGCGCGGCACGGCGGCCAGCAGGCCTCCGGCGGCGGTGGCGGCCTTCTTCACCATGGCAAAGCTGTTCAGCGGGCCCGGCGCGTAGTTGTAGGGGATCAGCTGGTAGTAGCGCTTCACCAGCACCGGCACGTCCGGCATCGGCCACTCGCGCAGCATCTTGCGGGAGAACTCCTGCACGCGGTCCGTGCGCGCCACGCAGACGATCAGCTCGGCGGCGGTCTTGGCGGCCAACTGGCTCATGCAGGCCTTCACCAGCCGCGCCTTCTTGTCGGCGGACTTCACCACGTAGAACTCCCAGGGCTGCAGCCCGGAGGAACAGGGCGCCAGCAGCGCCATGTCCAGGCAATCATCCAGCACGGCCTGGGGGATCGGCTTGTTGGTGAACTTGCGGACGGAGCGGCGGCTGCTCACCACCTGGCGGAAGGACTCCACGTCGATACCCTGGGGCGCCGGCTCGTAGTAGCGCTGCTTGCCGTCCACGGTGACGGTGTTCGGCGCCGCAGCCTTAACGGCCTTCCTTGGAGCCGCGGCCTTGGCGGCGGGCTTGGCGGTCTTCTTGCGGGTCTTGGTCTGGGTGGCCATGGGCGTGAGTCGGTCCGGAAGTGGGTTTACCCCAATGTAGCCACCCTGGCAGGCCAAATCCTTGGCCGCTGCGCCGGGGCGGGCAGTAAGCGGGGCGGATGCCGGGCTCCCTACTTCCTCAGCACCACCGTCGCCGTCACCACCCTCCCCTCCTCGATCCCTTCCGCCTTGCGCACGCTCGCCTTGAGCGCGAACAGGTAAGTGCCGGTCTTGCCCTGCGGGAAGAGCGAGGTCTCCCATTCCGTCTCGCCGATCCGGATCCGCACCGGCACCGATCCCCAGCCGCGCTTCGCGCCTGCGGCCTTGCTGCGGATCTGTTCGGACTGCGCCTTGGGCACCGTCGCGAAGTGCCAGCCGGAGTCCTCCTTCCAGCGCCAGACCTTGGCCTTTACCACGATGCCTGCATCGGGCACTGCCGGCTCCGCATCCAGCAGCGGCGGGAACCGGTCCGGCTCGCCGTACATCAGCACGACATTTCGCTTTGCTTGGCTGGCGCGCGCCATCGGAACACGGCTCTCCTGGTTCAAGGGCGGACAAGCTACTCCGCCAAAGCCGCCTTTCCACCTGCCGGCGGCGCACCATTCTTGTGCAATCCGGGGTTCGATCTCCAGCCTCCCCGCCGCAGGGTCGCACCTGGGCAGAAAGTGTCCGGCACGTGGTTATACTGGCGCCTTCGCTTCTGCCAGGAACCTCCCCATGATCAAGGGCAGCATCGTCGAGCTGGTCACTCCCGCCGATTCCAACGGCGCCATCAAGTTCGAAAGCCTGGAAGCCCTGGTGGACTGGCATGTGGTGGAGGGCAGCGCCGCACTGCTGGTGGGCGACACGCTCGATGCCGCGCTGGACCTGGATGCCGAGGAGCGCCTGGAGCTCTGGCGCCGCGTGGTCTGGCAGGCCGAGGGGCGCATCGCCGTCATCGCCGGCCTGAGTGCCGACCAACTCGAAACCTCGCTGGAGTTCGCACGGGCCGCCGACGAGGCGGGGGTCGATGCCGTGCTGCTCACGCTGCCGGCTACGCCCTTTCCCTCCAAGGACAAGCTGCTGCGTTACGTGGAAGCCGTCGCCAAGGCCGTGAAGCAGCCCCTGCTGCTGCGCTCCCGCGCGGAGCGGATCGCGCCGTCCACCGTCGATGCGCTCGCGCGGATCGAAGGGGTCAGCGGCTTCGTGGACGGCGCCTCGGACATCACCCGGGCGCGCGAGCTGCTGGCGCTGCACCTGCCGGTGGGCTTCGCGCTGTATGCCGGCAATGACCTTGCCGCCATGCCCTTCGTGCTGGAAGGCTTTGCCGGCGGCGTCTCCACCACCGCCAACCTGGTGCCGCGCATGGTCCGCAAGCTGCACGATGCGGCGCTGTCGGGGGACCGCGCAGAGGCGGAGGCCCTGCAGAAGCCCCTGCAGTCGCTGCTGCAGGCACAGCCGGAAGACAACCTGCCGCGCGCCGTGCAATGGGCGCTGATCGAGATGGGCCGCGTGGCGGAGAGCACGCCGCCGCTCGCGCTGTCACAAGCCAAGGACTACGCCAGCCTGCGCCGCGCCCTGCGGTCGGCCGGCTGCGCGATCTGAGGAGGGCAATTCCGCATCCGGCAGCGGCGCCGTTTTCCTGCCGCCCGCCACCGGGCACCGCCCTCAGAGCGGCGGGGACATCAGCCAGCCGCTGAGCCTGACCCCGGCAGCATCCGACGCAGCGTGTTGTCGCGGAGCAGGTAGTGATGCGCCAGCGCCGCCGCCGCATGCAGGCCGATCAGCCAGTAGCCCACCTGGCCCACGGTCTCGTGAATCTCCTTCACGGTCTTGCCCAGCTCCTTGTTCTCTCCCAGCAGTGGCGGCAGCTCCAGGCCGAAGAACGGCACCGGCTTGCCGGCCGCGCTCAGCGCCAGCCAGCCGCCCAGCGGCATGCCGATCATCAACGCGTACAGCGCCAGGTGCATCAGGCCGCCCAGGCGCTGCTGCCAGCGCGGCGGCGGCGGCACGATTGCCGGTGTCGGCGCCCCCACGCGAAGCAGCAGGCGCAGCCACACCAGCCCGAACACCGCCAAACCCAGGCTGAAGTGCCAAGCCTTGAGCGCCTCGCGCGGCTCGCTGCCCTTCTCGTAGATCTCGCGCAGCTCGATGCAGGCATAGGTCGCCGCGATCAGCAGCAGCATCAGCCAGTGCAGGGCCACCGGCAGGTAGCCATAACGCAGGGAGGTGTTCCGCCAGCTCATGTGTCGTGTACTCCGTGAGGCCCGTGCAGCAGTGTAGGCGCGCGGGGATGGTGCATGTCCACCGCCGGCCCGCAGGCCGCCTTGGTGTACAGGAAACCGGCGGACCTTTTTCCGCCACCTGTCGAAATCCGCCCCGCCCGTTCGACGTATAGATGCCAACAACGGCTTTATCCCCGAATCAGGAGCCCACCATGCCCAGCACCATCCGCCTGCACCGCGTCCTCAAGGCCCCGCCGGAGCGCGTCTACCGCGCCTTCACCGACGCCGACGCCCTCTGCAAGTGGCTGCCGCCCAACGGTTTTACCGCCCGGATCCACGAGTTCTCGGCCAAGGTCGGCGGCGGCTACCGCATGTCCTTCACCAACTTCACCACCGGCGGCGCCCACTTCTTCCGCGCCGAATACCTCGAGCTGGTGCCCAACGAGCGCATCGTCCACACCGACCAGTTCGAAGACCCCAACCTGCCGGGCAAGATGACCGTGACCATCATTCTCAAGAAGGTGTCCTGCGGCACGGAGATCAGCATCGTGCAGGCAGGCGTCCCGGACGTGATCCCGGAAGAAGGCTGCTACCTCGGCTGGCAGGAGTCGCTGGCCCAGCTCGCGCAGCTCGCCGACCCGGAAATCCCCGACGCGTGAAGCGCGGCCTGCGCAGGGAGGGCGGGCCTTGACCCGCCTTCCCTCGCGAGCGCCCCGCGGAAGCATCCCCCTCTGCTTCAAGAAAAACGGAACTCCGTTATGAGTTCCGCTCCTGCAGGCGTAGCCTATTTCCATCGAGCCTGGCCTCACGCCGGAACCACCGGCGACCGGGGCCCAGGGCGTACCGGGATCGAGTGCATCCACCCGGCACATGCCCTCCGCTCTTCCGCCTTTCCGGCAGCAGGTCAGGATTGCCGGGCTAACCCAGTAGGGCTCTGCCGACGCATCCGCGAACGAGTCCCGGGTCATGCCCTGCTGCCGGTGCTCCTTAACAACACGGTATTGCTGCCCGCCGGGCCGTCTCCACCAGGGGAGCCCGCGCAGTGCTGAAGGCTCTCGAGTCCGGCACGCTGCGCTGCGCCATTCCTCCGGACACGGCCCGGCGGAGCAGGTTTTTGTGGAACGCAAGCATGCCGGCTTCGCCCCCCCTGCTGCGCGCTAGTCGCGCCAGGCCGACGCTCCCGCATCGAAGCCCGCGCGGAATGGCCGGCCCACGCAGAAGCGATGCCCGCTGGGCGCCTGCATCACCACCCATTTCTCGCGCTCCGCGAACACTGTGGCGCCGGCCCGCTGCAGGCGGGCCACTTCTTTCACGATGTCGTCGGTCTCGATATCCAGGTGCACGCGCGGCGGATGCTCCACCGCCTGGAGGATCACCTGAACCTCGCCCGGCCGGGTCTGGAGCTGGATGAACTTCTCCGCTTTCTCTGGCCTGCCGGGCAGGGGGCAGCCCAGGGCCGCGCTCCAGAACACGGCGTGTTCCCAGAGGTCCGTCCCCTGTACGTCGATGACGATGTTCCCCAGGCGGCTCTTGTGCATGGGCATCTCCTTGGCGCGGAATCATTCCGTTTCCGCTTCGACAGCCGCTGCGCGCCGGGATTCCCGGAAGGGTTGGCGGCAAAGGCCGATGGTGGCCCTGCCGGCGGCGCCTCGGGGAAACTCTGAAGAAGCTGCCGTCCGCCCCGAAGTCCTGAGCCCGTCGAAGGATCGAAGGCCTGACGGAAACTCGTTGACCCGCAGGGCGGAAAGCCCGCCCATGCTTCGACAGGCCCAGCACGAACGGACTTTTTCAGGGCTTCCCTAGAAGCGCCAGCGCAGGTTCACCTGCCATACCTGGCCCAGGTCTTCGCCGCTCTGGCTGTCGCGCCACTGGGCGCGCTGGATCATCATCCGGGCGTCGCCCTTCATGCCGGCCAGCGCATCCACGTCGAGCACCAGTTGCGGCGTCACCGTCAGCCTCTGCTCGCCCGTCTCGCCGGGCTTGTCGCCGCTGCTCACGCGGTCCAGCGTGCCGCCCAGCGACCAGATCCGCGCGGTGTCGCCGCTGTCGTCGGCGGAGAGCTGCCAGCGCAGCCCCTGGGCCGCGTTGGGGGCCTGGCTCCGGGGCGGCAGCAGGTTCAGGTGGAGATTGCCGGCCTCGGGCAGGTCGATATCCAGGCCCACGCCCGCGCGCAGGTTGGGCAGGCTGCGGTCAAAGCTCCAGCGCTGCCGGCGCAGGCGCTCGGCCAGTGGCGACAGGGCCGGCGCGATGCGCGGATCCGCGGTGCTGTAGCCCACGCGCCAGCCGGGCATCTCGCCGGGGCTTTCGGCCGGCTGCAGCTGGATGTCGATCGTGGCGCGGCGCGCCTTGGGTTCCGCCGCCGCGGCCGGGTGGTCGCCGGCCGCCATGGCATTGAGCGGCTGGCTGATCCACAGCAG
The DNA here is from genome assembly GCF_002930645.1 of Solimonas fluminis. Lineage (GTDB taxonomy): Bacteria > Pseudomonadota > Gammaproteobacteria > Nevskiales > Nevskiaceae > Solimonas_A > Solimonas_A fluminis. The sequence continues at coordinate 20,438 of NZ_PSNW01000012.1, forward strand.
CAGGCCGTACAGGCCGCGCCGCAGCAGGTTGACCCACCCCGTCCGCCGCCGTTCGCGGCCCGCACCCGATCCCGACATGACCCACCGCCCGGAAAACATCGATTCCGGCAGGGCTAGCGGCGCGGCCGCGCGGTGCTGCATGGAGCAAAGATACCGGCGCCGGTGGATGGCGGCCCCGGGGAAAGCAGGCCTCCCCCGCCGGGAGGCCCGCCGCACCACCCCTCACTCGAAGCGGTAGACGAAGTCCATGCCGATGCTGCGCGGATCGCCCCAGAGCACGGCGCGGTCGGCCTGCGGCAGGTTGTCGATGGCGGTCAGCTCGTATTCCTTGTCCAGCAGGTTCTTGCCCCAGAGCGCCACGTCCAGCGTGCCGCGCTCGCCGAAGCGGATGTTGTTGGCCATCAGGCGCAGATTGAACAGGCCGTAGCCGTCGATCGCGGTCAGGCCGCGGCGCTCTTCGGTGATGACGAAGCCGGTGCGGTCGCCGATGTAGTTCCAGCTCGCGTAGGCCCGCAGCTCGCCCCAGGACGGCTGCGCCACGGTCCAGTCCGCGAAGACCACGCCGGAATGCCGCGGCGCGGAGATGAAGGGATAGAGGTGGGCCACGTTGTTGCCGTCGATGTCCATCACCTCCAGCACGCGCGCATCCAGGTAGGCGTACTGCAGGCCCAGCATCAGGTTCTGCGCCGGGATGAAGGCCGTCTCCAGTTCCAGGCCCGTCATGCGCGCCCGGCCGGCATTGCGCGACTTGGTGTCGGAGATCGTGCCGGAGATCAGGAAGTTGGTCTGCATGTCGGTGTAGTCGCTGTAGAACGCCGCGCCGTTGATGCGCAGCGCGCGCTCCAGCCATTCGCTCTTCAGGCCCAGCTCCCAGGACTTGACCCGCTCCGGCTTGAATCCCTCCACGAAGCCGAAGCCGTAGTTGGTGCCGTCCGACGCGGCGCCGGAAGCGGCCGAGACCTGCGGATCGCGCGTATTGAAGCCGCCGCTCTTGTAGGCCGTGGAGTAGGACAGGTAGGCGGTGGCCATGTCGGTGAGGTTGAACTGGACATTGGCGGAGGGCGACAGGTCGTCGTACTCCACGCTGGCCTCCACGCCGTTGAAGTCGTCGGAGCTGCCGGCGATCGCCGCCGGCACCGGCACCGCCACCAGGCTGGCGTCGGCCAGGCGCAGTTCCAGGTACTGGCGCTGGATGAAGTCCTTGATGGCGTAGCGCTCGTCGCGCGAGGCGCGCAGGCCCACGGTGAAGTTCAGGCGCCGATCCATCATGTCGGGCCGGAAGCTGATCTGCCCGTAGGCCGCATAGGCCTTGTTCTTGATGCCGTAGAGGTAGTCCCAGTAGGCGGAGAGCCTCGGCAGGGCGTTGTTCTGCAGCAGCGCGCGCAGCGGCGCCGGCAGCAGGCTGAAGATGAAATCCGTCTGCTGCGGATCCACCGTGGCGCTCTGGATGTGGTGCATCGGCCCGCCATCCTCGCCGCCCTCCTCCGTGAAGTAGTACAGGCCGGCGATATAGGACAGGCGCTCGTCCCAGGCGTTGCCGCTGATCTGCAACTCGTGCGACCACTGGTCCTGGAAGGTGGTGGGAATCACCAGCGGCGTCGGCTGCCCGCCGTTGACCATGCGCGCCGCGGCGCTGTCGTAGGCATTGGTGTCGATGCGGTATCCGGTGTCGCCCTTGCCGCCGCTGAGGTCGGGATACTGCGAGTCCTCCAGCTTGCGGTAGGCGCCGATGTACTTCAGGTCGAAGCTGTCGAACTTCTGCGTCAGCGTCAGCGTGTGCCCGCTGACCTCGGCCGTGGAAGCCTCCATGGGCGCGCCGGACGCCATGCGCTCCAGGCGGCTGCTGGAATACACCGTGTTGGCCACCGCGTAGGGCTTGAAGAACTCCGCCAGGCCGTGGTTGGTCTCGGGCTTGAGCACGCTCTGGAACATGTAGTTCACGTACTTCAGGTCGGTGAAGTCGTAGCCGTAGTCCACCGTGAGGCCGTCGCTGGCCAGCCAGCGCGCGTCGAAGCGCAGGCCCAGCGAGCGGCTGTCGCCGAAGTCCTCGCCCTCTCCGGTGTTCTCCACGAAGCCGTCGCTCTGGCGCGCCAGCAGCGCCAGCTTCACCGCGAAGTCGTCGGACAGCGGCAGGTTGAAGGAGCTCTTGCCCACCAGCAGGTTGCGGTCGCCGATGGTCAGCTTGTGGTTCATGCTGAAGGCGGACGGATCGGGCCGCCTGGTGATGACGTTGACGGCGCCGCCGGTGGAGTTGCGCCCGTAGAGCACGCCCTGCGGGCCGCGCAGCACTTCCATGCGCTCGATGTCCGCCAGGTCCAGCGCCAGGCCCACGGAGCGCGCCAGGTAGACGCCGTCCAGGTAGATGCCCACGGCGGGGTCCTGCGTGACCTGCGAGTCGGTGATGCCCACGCCGCGGATGGTGATGCGCAGCGTGGTGTTGGACAGCGGATGCGGCTCGATCACCATGCTCGGCACGTTGGAGCCCAGGTCCTCCAGGCTGCCGATGCCGCGCAGCTCCAGCTTCTCGGCGCCGAAGGCCTCGATCGAGATCGGCGTGTCCTGCAGCGAGGCTTCCTTGCGCTGCGCCGTGACCACGATCTCCTCCAGCTGCATCCCGCCGCCGCGCTTGCGCGGCGCTTCGGGCGGCGGCGCCTCGGGGCGCAGCGGCTCCACCGCGATGGTCGGCAGCGGCGCTTCCGGCTCCACGATGACCTGCGGTGCGGCATCGGCGGGGCTTGCCGGAGCCTCGGCCTGGGGCGGCGTCTCTGCCGGCGCGGCAGGCTCGGCGCTGGCGGGCGCCGCGGCCGGCGCGGGCTCGTCGAGCTGCTCCAGCGCCTCCCACAGGTCGTCGTTGTTGTCCTGGGCCGCTGCGGAACCAAGAAACCCCGCCAGCAACCCGACCGCGAGTGCCCGCCTGCGACTTGCCATGCTTTCCCCTCTGTTCTCCATGCACCGGTCCCGGCGTGTTCGCCGGGGATGAAGCCGACGCCGCCGGCCGGCCTCTGTCGGGCCATGCTCCGCGGTGTGGCAGCTGGGGACTCTGGTGTCCCCCGGGCTCCGCGCGCATCCTCCGGGGGGCAGGACTTGGCGGGCTCTTCAGCCGAGCCTAAAGGGTTGGCCCCCTGCCCATGCTCGTCCGAACAGACGACCGCCCGGCAGGCTTTTGTCTGCAGCGGCAATGGGTCTGGCCTGGCCCGGCGCAGCACCTCAGCTGGCCCACGGCCAGACCCGCTTCGCCAGTTCCAGCAGGGCCACGAGGGCGGACAGGATCCGTTCGCCCGATGCCTTGCGCGGCGCTTCGCCAGCCTGCGGGTGAATGATCGTCAGGCTGCCGATGTGGATGTGTACTGTTGGGGGTTGCTTCTGCATGCGGGCTCCGTGGATCGGGGATACCCGCACAGGCTAGCGCCGCGATCCGGCGACCAAGCCCCGAATGCTGCCGGAAAACGTCAGCATTCACGCCTCGGGGTGACGCCGCCGTGTGGCAGGCAGTCCCAGCCGGAAGAGCCGGCTGCTCCTTACCCGCGCCGCGTAGCGGAGCCCTCGACGCTCAGCCGGCGCCCAGCAGCAGCCAGGCCCCGCCCAGGAGCAGCAGCACGCCGCTGTAGCGGCTGCCCCGCGCGCCCAGCGGCGCCAGCTTCTCCGCCAGCACGTAGAGCGTGATGCCGCCGATCCACAGCAGGCTCATCACGCCGCCGGCAAACAGCAGCAGCATCAGCGCCCAGCAGCAGCCCACGCAGTAGAGGCCGTGATGGGCGCCCAGGCGCAGCGCGCCGCCCAGGCCGGGGCGCCAGTGGCGGGTCAGGAACTCGGCCGGCGAGCGGCAACTGTCGAGGCAGGTCTGTTTCAGCGGCGTGAGCTGGTAGAGCGCCGCCACGAACAGCAGCGCCGCGCTGAACGGCGCATGCGCGCTATCCATCATCGGCGACAGCAGCGCGGCCCGCGCCAGCAGGCCCTGCAGCAGGGTGGCCAGCAGGCTGAAGGCCGCCCAGGCCAGCAGGTAGCCCCCCATGAAGGCATAGGCGCGTGCCAGCGGCGCGCCGGCCGGATCGCTGCCGCGCAGGATGCGGACATACAGCAGGATCGTGGGCGCGGCGCTCGGCAGCATCATGCCGATCATCATCACCACCCACATGCCGAAGATCAGCAGGGCATACCGCAGGTCCCATTCCGCGGTCATCATCCAGGCGGACAAGCCGTCCATGGCGCCATACATGTCGCGGGACGCCAGGGCCAGGTAGAGCCAGCAGAGCGCCGAGGCGCCGGCCAGCCCGGCAAGCACGATGACGCGGTCACGCTTCAGCAGGACTTCGAGCGGGGAGTCGACCGCCGGGCTGGCCTGCATCACGCGGCGCGCCGGTCAGCGCACCAGTCCGTTCGTGCTCCAATGGACCTTGGCGATGTGCGCATGCGTGCCGTTGAACTCCAGCCGGATCTCTCCCTGGGTCCTGGCCGTGCCCGAGAGGAACTCCGCCTCGCTGTACTCGAAGCCGGTGGGCAGGCTCACGGTGGCCCGGTGCGGCGCACCGGTGATGGGATTGCGGATCGGCTCGGCATGCGCGTCGATCAGTCCCTGGATGCTGACCTGCGCCGTGCCGGCCTTCTGGTCGATCTTCAGGTCGATGGGCCTGTACTGCGTGGGCAGGGCGCTGCTCAACGTGGTGCTGAAGACCTGGGTGATCAGCGATCCGGGCTCGGTCTCCTTGCCATGCGCGATGGCCTCCAGCGCCGCACGCTGCCGGCCGTCGGCACGCTCGTCGATGATCGGCATCGCCCGGCCGTTGCCCAGGTGGATCGGCCCGGGCCACTCGTAGAAGCCGCCCCAGCGCAGGCCATCCAGCGACACGTCGCCGAAGTGGCCCTTGTCGATCTGGATGAAGACGAAGGCGCGGCAGTGGCCGTGCGAAGGCAGCGCGTTGAACTGGCAGGGACATCCGAGATTGCAGTTGCAATTGGATATCTGCATCCCCTGCATACGCCAATCGATGAAGGCCATGGCTTGCTCCCCGTAGCGACGCTGCCTCCAGACTGCGCCGAAAGCCGGGGCATTTCAATGTGGCTGCTAGCGAATCCCCCCTGCAGCGCGACCGCCGAAATCCGCCTGCTGGTATTTTTATTAATATAATTTTTCTCTTATTTTAAATAAATAAAAACAATCATTGGCGCGCCCTCCGGCCCGGCATAGACTCAGCGCATAACGAAACCGCCGCGCGCCAAAGAACGCCGGCAATGTGCTGGGGTATCACCCCGGGGGAGAGCTGTCTTGATCCGTTCCGCCTGTCGCCAGGTCCGCCGCGGCGTGTCCGCTGCATGGACCTTGTCCTTCGCCACCCTGCTGCTGGCCGCCTCGCTGGCCTCCTGCAGCCGCTCCGATCCCGCTTCCGGCGACACCCGCGAAGGCGGCGGCAACAACAGCGGCGCGATGGAACTGCGCGTGCTGTCCAACCGCCCGGACCTGATCTCCAGCGGCGATGCACTGCTGGAAGTGAAGCTGCCCGCGGACGCCGACGCCAGCCAGCTGAAGGTGACGGTGGCGGGCACCGACGCCAGCAGCGCCTTCGCGCGGCGCGCAGACGGCCGCGTGATCGGGTTGGTCAGCGGCATGGCCATCGGCCGCAACACGGTGAGCGCAAGCCTGCCCGGGCTGGGCACGGCCCGCCTCACGCTGACCAACCACCCGCACGGCGGGCCGGTGTTCGCCGGGCCGCAGCTGCAGCCCTGGACCTGCACCAACCCGGGTGCGGTGGACGCGCAGTGCAACCAGCCGCCCGAGTACGCCTTCTTCTACAAGTCCAGCACGCCGTTGATGAACGGCCTGCAGCCCTATGATCCGGAGAATCCGCCGGACGACGTGGCCAGCACCACCACGGACCAGGGCGTCACCGTGCCCTTCATCGTGCGCGTGGAGACCGGCTACCAGGACCGCGACCAGTACAAGATCGCCACGCTCTACCAGCCGGACCAGCCCTGGACTGCCACGGCGCCGCAGCCGCAGTTCAACCACAAGCTCGTGATCAATCACGGCTTCGCCTGCGGCATCGACTACCAGACCGGCTCGGCCCCCTCGGTGATCCCGGGCAGCGGCACCGACATTCCCGTGGTCGGCGGCCAGCTGCTGCCCTTCGGCCTGCCGGTGGAGGTGCTCAAGGACGCCACGGAACTGGCGCTGGGCAAGGGCTTCGCGGTGATGTCCACGGCGCTTGACCATGCCGGCCACAACTGCAACGTCGCCCTGCAGGCCGAATCGCTGGTGATGGCCAAGGAACGCGTGATCGAGCAGTACGGCGAGCTGCGCTACACCATCGGCCAGGGCTGCTCGGGCGGCTCGCTGACGCAGCAGCAGGTGGCCAACGCCTATCCCGGCATCTACCAGGGCATCCTGCCCACCTGCTCCTTCCCCGACGCCTGGAGCACGGCGACGCAGTTCCTGGACTACCACCTGACGCTGGCCTACTTCTTCGATCCCTCGAAGTGGGCACCCGGCGTGGTCTGGCTGCCCACGCAGATGGCCAATGTGCAGGATCATCTGGCCATCGTGAACTCGCAGGTGAGCGACAGCGCGCAGTTCCACGTGGCGGTGCCCACGCATGCCTGCGCGGGCGTCAGCGAGGAGCAGCGCTACCATCCGGAAACCAACCCTGGCGGCGTGCGCTGCAGCGTGCAGGACGCCGCCATCAACCTGCTGGGCCCGCGCCCGCCGGCGCTGTGGAGCCCGATGGAAAAGCAGATCGGCCGCGGCTTCGCCGGCTTCCCGCTCGACAATATCGGCGTGCAGTACGGCCTCAAGGCGCTGCAGCAGGGCTTGATCCTGCCGGCGCAGTTCGTGGACCTGAACGTGAAGATCGGCGCCGCCGACCAGGACGCCAACGTGATCCCCGAGCGCGTGGCCGCCGTGCAGCCGGCCCTGGCCAACGCCTACCGCAGCGGCATGATCAACCAGGGCAACAACATGGACCAGGTGGCGATCATCGACTGCCGCGGCCCGGACCCCGGCGCCTTCCACGACGCCTATCGCGCCTACGCCATGCGCGCGCGCCTGGACCGCGCCCACGGCCACCACGGCAACCAGCTGATCTGGGAAGGCCCGGTGCTGATCATGGGCGACAACTCCTGCGCCCAGAACAGCTTCGCCGCCATGGACCGCTGGCTGGCCGCGGTGGAGCAGGACAGCGGCAATGCGCCGCTGGCGCAGAAGATCGTCACCAACAAGCCGGCGGACCTGAAGGACGCCTGCTTCGACGGCGTCGGCCAGAAGCTGCTGGACCAGGTCTGCGGTCCACTGGTGGTGGGCATCTACGGCACGCCGCGCACCGGTGCCGGCGACGCCATCACCACCGACACCAACAAGTGCCAGCTCAAGCCGATGGACCGCAACGACAACTACGGCCTCTTCGGCTTCACCGACGAGCAGTGGGCGCAGCTGCAGGCCGTGTTCCCGGAGGGCGTCTGCGACTACAGCAAGCCCGGCGTCAGCCAGCAGCCGACGATCCCCTGGCAGCAGTACGGCACCGCGGACACGGTGATCTACGGCGGCAAGCCGATGTCCGCACCGCCCGCGAACTCGGGCCTGGGCTGGGCTTCTCCGGCCTTCCAGGTGTTCGCGCGGTAGGCCTGCTGCGGCAATGCAGCGCGGCTGGCCTGGAACCGGCCGCGCTGCAGCCGCTAAGGTCCCGGCCGCGCGAGGTCGGCTCCGCAGCGCGAGCAATGGCGCCGGGGAAAGGCTCCGAGGACCGGAATGCCGGAGACCCTGCCCTGCTCGCCCACCTGCGTGCGGCATTGCGGGCAGCGGATGCGGGAGAGGCGGATGGAGCCGAGGACCAGCCAGGCCAGCATCAGGCCTGCCACCACGCGCGACTGCGTCTTCACCAGGACCACGCCCATGATGAATCCGATGGCGGTCATCGAGATCATGCCATGGATGAAACGCGTCCTCGGGGATCGATGGGTTGCCGGTCGTTCATTGCTGGAAGCCTGCGGCTCGTGGCGTCCGATAGGCAAGCTCGCGAGGGTCGCGGCCGCCCGCGCCGCCTGGATCCGCCTGATTCGGTCGTCACGTTGCGTGCCGCGTCGAGGGCTGCAAAGGTCTCGTCACCGCCCGAAAGCCTTGCAGCACGTCACCATGGACTGCCCTTTTACCGATGACTCGCCGAAGCTCAGGCCTCTCTACCTGTCGGATCTGAACCGGCAGATTTCTCAGCATTACCCAAAGCACCCTGATGAGCGCGACAGTCCGGCACAGACGAAAGCCTGGCTCGCCTTTGTGCTTGGGTTCGCAATAACACTGGCGTCATTGCCATTCTTTCCCGCGTCGCTGGCGAAAATTGTCGCATTGTCGGGCTTGGCGCTGGAAACCCTGGCAGGCGTGTTCATCGTACTGTCCCAGGTTCGCTCCATGGATCGGGAGAAAATGAAGCAGGACTTTGCGGCGGAACTCGATGCCGATTACCAGGCCCAGACACGGGTCGTTGGCTGGATACGCAGCCACGGCCGTCAGGATATTTCCAACGGTCTACGGTTCGTAAAGAACCGACTGGGAACATTTTCAAGACGATCCGGCCTGCTGTTGGGCGGCATGGAGAAGCTGGGTGCACTACCCGTGCTTGTGGCTCTCTTCCTTCAGTTCCGCGACTTCGAGTTGGGATGGCCTCCGGGCATCAATTTCACCGAAGCGCTGCTTGGCTTCGTCATCCTCGTCCTGTACGTCGGCGGCCTGCTCGCACAGTCACTCAAGCTGAGACTGCATGTCTACGAATCATTGCTCGAAGAAGCGCTGTACCAGGAATCCGGTTCCTGAATCAGCAAAACCCTACACGCCGGGGTGGGTCAGCATTCACCGGTTCCCGGCTACACTGTAGGCCCGATCCAGACCGCCCTGACTTCGGCGGCCGCTCCCGTGACCACTTCCCGCCTTCCCCCGCTCAATGCCCTGCGTGCCTTCGAGGCCGTGGCGCGCCATCGCAGTTTCCGCAAGGCCGCCGACGAACTGTTCGTGACGCCGGCGGCGGTCACGCACCAGATCAAGGCTCTGGAGGAGCAACTGGGCGTGGAGCTGTTCCGCCGGCTGCCGCGCGGCGTGGAGCTGACGCCGGCCGCGGCGGCGGCGCTGCCCCTGTTCCAGCGCGCCTTCGAGCTGCTGACGCGAGGCGTGGGCGAGCTGCGCGACTACGGCCGCACGCCGCACCTGACGGTGAAGACCACGCCGACCTTCGCCTCGCGCTGGATCATGCCGCGCCTGCATCGCTTCCTGGCGGTGTACCAGGGAATCGACGTGCGCGTGCTGGCCAGCGGCAACATGATCCGGCCCACGGAGCGTCCGCCGGGTGCGGAGGAAGCGCCGGAGTCCGAGCCGGACCTGGACATCCGCTTCAGCAACGGCCGACCGGCCGGCGAGCACGTGGACCTGCTGTTCGCCGTGGATATCGTGCCCATGTGCCACCCGCGCCTGACCAGGCAGGGCGAGCACCCGCTGAAAACGGCCGCGGACCTGCGCTACCACGCGCTGCTGCATGGCGACACGCATATCGAGGACCGCACGCGCTCGGGCTGGGCGCAGTGGCTGCGCCATGCCGGGGTGACGGACGTGGACCCGCGGCGCGGCCTGCAGTTCGACCACTCCACGCTGGCGCTGGACGCGGCCACGGACGGCCTGGGCGTGACCCTGGCCACGCCGCTGTTCGCTTCGGACGAGCTGGCGCGCGGAGACCTGGTGGTGGCGATCCCGCAGGCGATCCGCCTGGACCGGGCGTACTACGCGATCACGGCCGCGGCATCGGTCAGCCGGCCAGAGGTGGTGGCCTTCCGCAAATGGCTGCTGGAGGAAGCCGCCCTGGACGCGAAGAATGCCCAGGGCGCGACGGAAAAAAAGAAAAGGCCGCGAGGGGGACTGCGGCCTTGAAGAATAGATCCCATGGCGGGATCTGGAGGAGATCGTTGCCGGGGTGCGCGGAGCCTTGGGGGGAAGGGCGGGCGCCGCGCACCGCGGCATGAAAAAGGTTTTCAGTTCAGTTGCTTGCCTCAGCGCGGCGGAGGTCCACAACGGTATCCGTGACTTCCAGGACGGCGACCGACATCAGGCTGGCGGCGACACTGGCGACGATGATCGTTGCAAACATGGGTACCTCCTTTTGCGCTCCAAGAAACTTCCGATGGGTGCAATTTACGGAAGCTGGTGCAGCGCAACAATTGATATGTTCTCGTGGGATCGTTTAGAAAAACTAAACATCCTCCCGCCCACCGCCAGCCACGCCATCCCCGCCGCTCGTCCAGCCGGCCTATCCCTGGCACCCCAGGGACGTTCACCATGCAGCGGTCGGCCGCTACGGGGCCGAACGAACGCCGCCCTGCGGCGTCCTGCCGATCGAACAAGGATGTCCCGATGCCGCTCATTCCCGCTGTCCGTTTCGCCGCCGCGCTGGCCCTGCTGACGACCATCAGCGCCTGTGGAGGCGGGGGCGGCGGCGGTGGAGAAGATCGCGCCGCAACGGCCGCCCCGGTGGTGCGCAGCTTCGCCGCCAATCCCACCAGCGTGCTACCTGGAACCGCCGCAACGCTGAGCTGGGACGCCGCCAACGTCACTTCAGTCCGCATCGAACCCGGCCTCGGTGAGCGGGCAGCACAGGGCAGCGCCACGGTCCGGCCGCTGCTGACCACCACCTACACCCTCACCGCCACCAACAGTGCCGGCACGCGCAGCGCGAGCGCGCAGGTGACGGTCACGGTGCTGCCGGCCGCTCGCGTCGACAGTTTCACGGCCAATCCCGCGGCGGTCGCGGAAGGCGGCAGCAGCGAGTTGCAATGGACCACCTCCGACGCAACGCTGGTCAGCATCGACAACGGCGTAGGGCCGGTCCCCGCTGACGGCAGCCTGACACTGAGCCCGGCCACCACCACCACCTACCGCCTCACGGCCACCGGCCTGGGCGGCAGCGACAGCCGCGAGGTGACGGTGACCGTGCTGCCGCCGCCGGCGATCACGAGCTTCGGCCTCAGCCTGGCCTCGGTGCAGGCGGGCGAACCGGCCACGCTGAGCTGGGCCACCCGCGAGACGACGGAGGTCCGCATCGAACCCGGCCTGGGCGCACAGCCCGCCAGCGGCAGCCTCAGCGTGTCGCCGACGGCGACCACCACCTATCGGCTGACCGCGACCGGCCCCGGCGGCGTGCGCACGGCGGAAGCCACGCTGAAGGTGGTCAGCTACGATTGGACGGAGCTGTCGGCCGCGCTGGACAGTTACCTGGGCAGCGGCGAAGGCCAGGTGGACGGCTACATCTTCGCGCTGGAGATCCGTGGGCGCACGGTGTTCGAGCGCGCCGGCGGCAACCTGCGCAAGGGCATGAGGATCCCCATCGCCTCGGCCAGCAAGGCCCCCTCGGCCGCCGCCATCCTGGCGCTGGCCGACCAGGGCCTGCTGGACCTGGACGCGCCGGTCTCCACCTACATCGGCAGCGCCATCTCGTGGCCGTTGGACAAGGCGACGATCACGACGCGCATGCTGCTCAACCACAGCTCCGGACTGCCCTTCGGCTCGGCCTGCCTGGAAGACGACACCACCACGCTGCAGGCCTGTGCGCAGGAGATCGCGAACCTGCCGCTCAACTTCCCGCCGGGCGCGGCCTTCTTCTACAGCGGTGCCGGTTACCAGCTCGCCGGCTTCGTCGCCCAGCAGGCCGCGGGCATTCCCTGGACGCAGCTCTTCCAGCAGCGCATCGGCACGCCGCTGGGCCTCGCCGGCTTCAGCTACGTGGGCAACGACAATCCCCGCATCGGCGGCGGCGCGCTGTCGGACACGTCCGACTACCTGCGCATCACGCGCATGTTCCTCGACGGCGGCCGCGCGGGCGACGCCACCGTGCTGTCCGAACAGAGCGCGGCCAGCGTCACCGGCAGCCAGATCGGCGCCCGGCCGGTGCTGTTCAAGCCGGTGGCGCCGGACAGCGGGCTGGACGGCTACAGCAACGGCTGGTGGATTTCCGCGGCGGATGCGCATCCGGGCAGCGCCGGGCCGGAACTGAGCGATCCCGGCCTGTTCGGCGCCACGCCGTGGATGGACTTCGACAAGGACTACAGCGCCGCGCTGTGGATGGTGGAAGGCACCGACACCGGCGTGGACATGTGGCGGGCGATCCGCCCGCTGATCCTGGAGCAGATCGACCAGTAGGACTCGCCGCCGCGGGCGGGCACCGGGTTAACATGGGCCCGTCTCCACTGCCGCCACTGCCATGAGCGACCGCCTGATCCGCGGCCTGGGTTTCGTCGATGCCGCCGCCATCGTGGTGGGCTCCATGATCGGCACCGGCGTGTTCCTGAAGAGCGCCATCATGGCCCAGCAGGTCGGCTCGCCGCCCTGGGTGCTGCTGGCCTGGGTGCTGGCGGGGCTGCTGTCGCTGGCCGGCGCGCTGAGCTATGCCGAGCTGGGCGCCATGTTCCCGCGCGCCGGCGGCGAGTACGTCTACCTGCGCGAGGCCTATGGCGACCTCACCGCCTTCCTCAACGGCTGGACGCGCTTCTGGATCGCCGGCCCCGGCACCATCGCCGCCTACGGCGTGGGCGCCGCCACCTTCCTGGAAGGGGCGCTGCCGCTGCATTTCATCGGCGGCAAGGCCGGAACGGGGATCGCCTTCGTGCTGTTCTTCACCGCGCTCAACTGCCTGCAGGTGACCGTGGGCGGGCGTGTCCAGTCCTTCGTCACCGGCGTGAAGCTGCTGCTGATGCTGGGCCTGATCGTGGGCGTGCTGTTCTTCAGCCCGCAGGCGGACACCGCCCACCTCGGCCAGGGCAGTTCCGCGCACGCCTTCACGCTCTCCGGGCTGGGCCTGGCGATGCTCGCCGCGCTCTGGGCCTATGACGGCTGGAACAACCTGCCGATGGCCGCAGGCGAGGTGAAGCAGCCGGAAAGGAACGTGCCGCTGTCCCTGATCCTGGGCGTGCTGCTGGTGATGGTGGTGTATTGCCTGATCAACCTCGGCTACTTCCTGGCGCTGCCGCTGCAGGAGGTTCTCGGCGCCAATTCCAGCATGAACCCCGGTGCCCTGCCGGTGGCCACCAAGGCGGCGATGACCTTCATGGGCGCGGCCGCGGTGGGCGTCGTCTCCATCGCCTTCGTCATCTCCGCGCTGGGCGCCATGAACGGCTCGGTGCTCAGCAACGCGCGCGTGCCCTACGCGATGGCGCAGGACGGACTGTTCTTCCGCCCGCTGGGGCGGCTGAGCGCGCGCACGCGCGTGCCGGTGGTGTCGATCCTGGTGCAGGCCGTGATCGCCTGCGTGATGGCGGCGCTGGGCAGCTTCGACCAGCTCACCAACTACGTGGTGTTCTCCTCCTGGATCTTCTACGCCCTGGTCTGCGCCGCGGTGATCGTCATGCGGCGGCGGCGCCCGGACCTAGCGCGCCCCTACCGCGTGCTGGGCTATCCCTGGGTCCCGCTGCTGTTCGTGGCGGTGTCGGTGCTGCTGATCGCCAACACGCTGTGGACCATGCCGGCGGACAGCGCCATCGGGCTGGCCCTGATCGCGGCGGGAGTGCCGGTGTTCTACGCGATGCGGCCGTCCTGGAAAAAGGCCGGCGGGTAGGAGTGCTTCCGCGCGCCGGGCGCGCGGCGTTCAGGCCCGCAGCGCCCGCGTGATCAGGTACTCGCGGCCCCAGCGGATCTTGCCGTCGGCCGCGGCGCGGTACCCGGCGAGGTAGTCGAGCATGTCGCGCCGGAAAGCCTGCAGCGCGTCCCCCTGCAGCGCGGAGACGGCACGCACCGTCGGGCCGTATCGCGTGGAGAACAGATTCCAGATGTCCTCCGGCGAATCGCCGAACTGCGGGCAATCGCCATGGACGAAGGCGGGCTCGCCGAAAGCACTGCCCAGCAACTCCCGCACCTTTGCCGGGTCGCCCCAGTTGAAAGGGCTGGCGACTCCCGGCGGCGGCGGCACGTGCCGGTTGGTGATGCGGAACCATCCCGCCAGGCCGCCCTCGGGCGTCCAGGCCAGGAACACCACGCGTCCGCCGGGCCGGGTGACGCGCGCCAGTTCCGCGGCCACCCGGGGCTGGTCCGGCGCGAACATGTGGCCGCAGGTGGACAGCACGACGTCGATGGCTCCGTCCGGCAGCGGCAGCGATTCCGCATCGCCCTCGCGAAAGTCGATGTCCCCGTAGCCCTCTGCCCGTGCCTTGTCACGGGCGATATCGAGGAGTTCCGGCGTCAGGTCCACCGCGGTCACCTGGGCGCCGCGTTCGCGTGCGGCGATGGCGGTGATGCCGGTGCCGGTAGCCAGGTCCAGCACGCGTTCCCCCGGCCGGATGCGGGCCACGCGCAGCGTCTGGTCGGTGGAGACCGTGAGTCCGTCCGCGATGCGGTCGTACTCGCCCAGCGCCCAGGTGGCGCGCTGCTTCTTCTTGAGTTCGCTGTAATCCATGGCCTTGCCTCCCCGATGCTCCCTGGACCGCGATGCCTGCCGCAGGCATCCCCTGGCGCAGTGTGCGCCTCCGGCAGCGGCCGTGCAGGGGGCCACAGGGCAGGCGTCACAAAAAAGGGCGCTTTGCTCTGCGCGGCCCGCTACGGCGCCGGCAGCCCGCGCCGTCATCCGCCGCCGGTCGGATACCACTGTCAGGTCCAGGGCGCCTGCCCTAGAATTTCGCCTTCTTCCATCCGCCGGAGCTTTCGTCCGATGCGCCAGTAACGCCCGCCGTCCCCGCGACGGCCTGCTTCCGTCCCGCAAGGTATCGCGGGGAAGTCTCAGGCGTTATTCCTGGAGTGCGCATGACGAATCCCGTCTCCCTGACGCTGCAAGGCGTTTGCTTTCATCTGCCCGACGGCCGGGCGCTGTTCTCCAACCTCAACGAAAGCTTCGATGGGCGACGCACGGGCCTGGTCGGTCGCAATGGCGTCGGCAAGAGCGTGCTGGCGCGCATCCTGGCCGGCGGACTGGAGCCCAGCGCCGGCCGCTGCCTGCGCAGCGGCCGCGTGCACTACCTGGGACAGCAGCCCGCAGCGCTGCCGGGCCAGTCCGTGGGCAGCCTCGCAGGCCTGGACCGGATCATCGCGGCCCTGGAGCGCATCGAGGGCGGCAGCGCGCGCGAGGAGGATTTCGATGCCGTGGGCGAGCGCTGGGATGTGCGCGAGCGCCTGCATCGGGCGCTGTCCGCCGCTGGCCTGGAACACCTGAGGCAGGATACGCCGGCCGCACGTCTCAGCGGCGGCGAGGCGATGCGCGTGGCCCTGGCCGGAGCCTTCCTCAGCGGTGCGGAGATGCTGATCCTGGACGAGCCCAGCAACCACCTGGACCGCGAGCAGCGGCGCGGCCTGCTGGCGCAGTTGCAGGGCTGGGGCGGCGGCCTGATCGTGGTCAGCCATGACCGCGAGTTGCTGGAACCCATGGAACGCATCGTGGAGTTGTCTTCCCTGGGCCTGCGGGGCTACGGCGGAGGCTACTCCCTCCATGCGGAGGCGCGGGCGCGCGAGCGTGAACAGGCGCAGGCGCTGCTGGAGCAGCGCAAGGCGCAGCGGCGGCGCCAGGAGCGCGCGCTGGCCGAACAGCGCGAGCGCCTGGAACACCGGCTGGCGCGCGGCGCGCAGCAGGCCGCGCAAGCCAACCAGGCGCCGATCCTGCTGGGCCGGCAGAGGGATCGCAGCCAGGCCAGCAGCGGGCGCCTGCGCGCCCGCCAGGAAGAGGCGCGCGAGGCACTGTCGCAACGCGTGCGCGAAGCCGCAGCGCAGGTGGCGGAGGAGGTCCCGGTCGTGCTGTTCGCCCCCGACGCCTTTGCCGCCCCGGCCTGCGTGGCGGAGCTGGACGACATCCGGCTGCCCCATCTGCGCGGCCCGCTGCGGGAGGTGTCGCTCAAGCTGCTGCGCGGCCAGCGCGTCGCGCTGACAGGACCCAACGGCTGCGGAAAATCCACGCTGCTGAAGGTCTTGGCCGGCCACCGGCCAACGCAGGCCGGGCGGCGCGTCCTGCAGGTGGAGGCGGCCTACCTGGACCAGCATTTTTCCACGCTGGATGCACGCGCCTCCCTGCTGGAACAGATGCTGGCCGACAATCCGCGGCAATCCGAGGGCGAGTTGCGGACGCGCCTGGCCCTGCTGGGCCTCGACGCGGACCGGGTGCGGCAGCCCAGCGCCTCGCTCAGCGGCGGCGAGCGCATGAAGGCCTCGCTGGCACGCCTGCTCTATGCCGAGCGCCCCAGCCGCCTGCTGTTGCTGGACGAGCCCGGCAACCACCTGGACCTGCCCGCGCTGCAGGCGCTGGAAGCGATGCTGCGCCAGTATCCCGGCACCCTGGTGGTGGTCTCGCACGACGAGGCTTTCCTGCGGAGACTGGGGCTGACGCAGCGGCTGGAGGCCACGGCCTGCGGCTGGAGCTTGTCGGACTGGGCGGAATAGGCGTTCGTCACGAGGGATTCAAGCGCCGCCGCTAGCCTGGGGGGCTTTCCGTCGGGGAACCTCCATGACTCTGTCGCTGCGCCTGTCCAGCCTGGCTCTGCTGCTCACCCTCGCCGCCTGCTCGAGTGGCAGCGAAGCGGATGGCGGCGCCCTGCGGGAATTCCGGATCGACGCGCCGGCGCTGACCGAATCCTCGGGGCTGGCGCGCTCGCAGCGGGAGGCAGGCCTGTATTGGAGCCACAACGACAGCGGCGGCCCCGCCGCAGCCTATGCCTTCGACGAGAGCGGCCGCCTGCGCGGCAGCCTGGTACTCAGCGGCGCGATCAATCTCGACTGGGAGGACATGAGTTCCTTCAGCGAGGATGGCGCGCCGCGACTGCTGCTGGCGGACGTGGGCGACAACGGCGCCATCCGCCCGCTGCTGACGCTCCATGTCGCCGAGGAGCCCGCTCTGCCGGCCGGTGCGACCGCGGAGCTGCGCGCGGCAGCGCTGCGCACGATTCTGATGGCTTACCCGGATGGTCCGCGCGACTGCGAGTCCGTGACGGTGGATGCGCAGGAAGGCTTCATCTACCTGCTGAGCAAGCGCGACGCGGTGCCGCGCCTGTACCGCGTGCCGTTGCAACCGGTGCTGCCGCTGGTGATCGCCGAGGCACTGGGCGAGATCGCGATCCCGCGCGCGCCGGCCGGAGCCCAGAACCCGGAGGCCATCAACTGGGTGACGGGGATGGACTTCGACCCCTCCGGTACCCGCCTGGCGCTGGTGACGCTGACCCGTGCCTATGTCTACGAGCGCCGCACCGGCCAGGCCTGGGCCGAGGCGCTGCAGCAATCGCCGCGTGCGCTGGACCTGCCGGACTATCCGCAGATCGAGGCAGTGACCTGGACCGCGGACGGCAAGGCGCTGCTGATCAGCTCCGAAGGCAGCCCGACGCCGGCGGCGCGCATCCCGGTGGGGCGCTGAGGGCTCACCAGACTTCCAGCGGCCGCCAGTCCACGCTGAGCGAAGCATGCAGGTCCAGCGCCGCCGGAGTACGCGGCAGGCGGTGGATCATCACGCGCTCCTCCGGCGTGGCGACCTCCACGCCCTCCGGGCTGCGGAAGGACAGCGGACCCTGCCAGGCTTCCCAGCCGAGACGGCGGTAGAACCCCTCCACCGACGGCGACAGCACCGCGATGTCGTAGCCGGCGAGCAGCGGGATCATCCGCGAAAGCACCCGGCTGCCGTGGCCCCTGCCCTGCCGCGCGGGCAAGGTGGCAATGGCCTCGACGTAGGCGCTGCGCAGCGTGTCGAATCCCCCGGCACGCAGTTCGCGCTCCACCCAGGCACCGTGGCTTACGAGTTCGCCGCCGGCGTGGAGCAGCAGGTGCGTGGCAGGCCCCAGCATCTCGAGGTAGGCGGAGAAATCTTCATCGTAGGCGGCGGAACACAGGGCCAGGATCTGCCGGCGCTGCACCGGGCCGAGTTCGCCGCTGGCGATGACCTCGAGGACGGGTTCTGCTGTCATGTCCGCTTGGACCGCGCGCTCGCCGGAAGTTCGCGTCAGGCCGCCACCAGGTTGCGGTAGCGGCTGGGATTGGCACCGGCGATCTTCTTCATCAAGCGGCGCAGGGCCGTGGCGTCCTGGTAGCCCACCGCCTCGGCGACCTGCTCCACGCTCATGCGGCTGCCTTCCAGCAGCGCGCGGGCGCGGCGCAGGCGCACGCCCTGCACCAGCGCCAGGGTGCTCTTGCCGGTGGCGCGGCGGACGTGGCGCGACAGCGAGCGTTCCGACATGCAGAACTCGCCCGCCAGCTCGGCGACGCTGGGCGGATGCGGCAGGGCCTTCTCGACGCGCGCGGCCAGCCGGGCGACCAGGCCGTCGCCACTGGCCAGCAGTTCCGGCACGATGAAGGGCGCCTGCGCCTGGCGGCCGTCGATCAGCAGGGCGCGGCAGACGGCATCCGCCAGCGCGGCGCCGCAGCGCTGGCGCAGCAGGTGCAGCATCAGGTCGGTCTGCGCGAAGGCGGCGCCGGCGGTGGTGACGGGGCCGTCCGCGCAGACCATGCGGTCCGCATCCACGGTACAGCGCGGCTCCAGTTCCTGCAGCAGCGGCGCCAGCCACCAGGTGGTGGTCGCGCGGCGCCCGTCCAGCAGGCCCGCGGCCTGCAGCACGAAGACCGACGAGCAGGATGCCGCCACCGCGCCGCCGGACCCGGCGTGCCTCCAGAGGGCATCGGCGATCCGCCGCACGTCGCCCTGGGCCAGGCGCTCCTCCAGGAGGCGCGGAGCATCCATGCCCAGGCCGGGCAGCACCCAGGTGGAGCGGTCGTCGCGGGCGCGCGGCGGCAGGCGCGCGGTCTCGATGCTGAGACCGCCCTGCAGCCGCACGATGCCGCCTTCCAGCGAGCAGAAGCGCCAGCGGGGCGCTGGCACGCGGGCGCGGGCCGCGACGGCGTCCGCGGTCGCCAGGATGTCCCGCGTCAGCGCCACGCTGCTGGCGTAAGCGCCTTCCAGCACCAGGACGGTGAAATCATGCATGGCGGATTCGGCCTTAAAAGAGTCTTATCGGACACTGTCATTCTGGCCCCGCCGGCGCTGCAATACAAACCGGCCGACCAGCCCCGGCCGCACAGGGAGACCGGATGAGCCAGGCACGCAGGATGGACGTGGACGATCCGCTGGACGACTTCGAGCGCCGTCCGGTCACGCTGGAGGGCGTGGAGAAGGCCGTGCATGTCGCCGGCAGCGGTCCGGCGGTGATCGTGATGACGGAGATGCCGGGGATCAGCCCGCAGGTGGCGCGCTTCGCCCGCTGGGTGTGCGACGCCGGCTTCACGGTGTACATGCCCTCGCTGTTCGGACGCGACGGCGCGGTGCCCGGCGCCGAGGAAGGCGTGGCGGTGTTCCGCCGCACCTGCATCAGCGCCGAGTTCCGCGGCCTGGCGGCGGGCGGCAGCCCGGTGACGCGCTGGCTGCGTGCACTGGCGCGGCTGGCGCACGGCGAATGCGGCGGACCGGGTGTCGGCGCCATCGGCATGTGCTTCACCGGCAACTTCGCACTGTCGCTGATGCTGGAACCGGCCACCGTGGCGCCGGTGGTCTGCCAGCCCTCGATGCCGATGGACACGCCCGCCGCGCTCGACATCCCGGCGGAGGACCTGGCGCAGGTGCGGGAGCGGCTGGAACGCGAGGACCTGACGGTGATGGCCTATCGCTTCGCCGGCGACCGGCATTGCCGCGCCGAGCGCTTCGCGGCCCTGGGCGAGGCGCTGGGACCGCGCTTCGTGCCCCGCGTGCTGCCGGACGGCGCCGCGCACCCCGAGCCGCCGCCCTTCTTCGCCAGGATCGTGGCCAGCCCGCACAGCGTGGTGACGGCACACCTGATCGATGAAGCCGGGCAACCCACCGTGGCCGCCCGTGACGAGATCCTGGACTTCTTCCGCCTGCGCCTGCAGCGGGCCGGAGCCCGCGCGTGAGCACCGTGATCCGCCTGCTGTGGGTCAAGATCATCGGCACGGCCCTGGCGGCGGCGCTGCCGATGCTGCTGACGCCCGCCAGCGTGTACGAGTGGCTGGGCTTTCCGCCACAGCCGACGATGCTGTTCCTGCGGCTGTACGGGCTCTCCACGCTGGCGCTGCTGGCGGGCTACTACGGAGGGATCGAACAGGCACGGCGCGGGGAGCTTCCGCGCGGCGTGCTGCGAATGGGGCTGGTGAGCAACGGCGGCCAGGGCCTGATGCTGGGGGCCGCCGGCATCGCCGGCACCTATGCCAGTTGGGGTGGCCTGGCGCAGGCGCTGATGTGGGGCCTTTGCCTGTTCATCCTGGGCATCGCGCTGGCGATCGCACTGCTGCTGCGACGGCCCCGGGGGTAGGACAAGAAAAGGGGCGGATCGCTCCGCCCCTTCATTCTTTGCCGCCCGGACGCTCAGCGCCCGACCAGCGAGCGCGCGATCACTTCCTTCATGATCTCGTTGGTGCCGCCATAGATGCGCTGCACGCGCGCGTCGGTCCAGTAGCGCGAGATCGGGTACTCGGCCATGTAGCCGTAGCCGCCGAAGAGCTGCAGGCAGGCATCCACCACGCGGCCTTCCATCTCGCTGCTGGCGAGCTTGAGCACGGCGGCGGTGGGCACGTCGAGCTTGCCCTCTTCGTACAGGCGGCAGCACTTCTCGTAGAAGGCGCGCGTGGTCTCGATGTCGGTCTTGACCTTCGCCAGCTCGAAGCGGGTGTTCTGGAAGCTGGCCACCGTCTGGCCGAAGGCCTTGCGGCTGGTGACGTACTCGATGGTGCGCTGCAGGGCGCCCTCGGCATGCGCCACGGCGGCCACGGCCAGCATCAGGCGCTCGCGCGGCAGTTCGTCGATCAGGTGGCCGAAGCCGCCGCCCAGGCGGCCCAGCACGGCGTCGGGCCCGAGGCGGACGTCGTCGAAGAACAGCTCGGAGGTGTCGGCGGCATGCATGCCGATCTTTTCCAGGTTGCGGCCGCGGCGGAAGCCGGGCTGGCCGGTGTCCACCAGGAACAGGGTCATGCCCTTGGCGCCGGCCTTCGCATCGGTCTTGGCGGCGACGATCACCACGCCGGCATGCTGTCCGTTGGTGATGAAGGTCTTGGAACCGTTGAGGCGCCAGCCGTCGCCATCGGGCACGGCGCTGGTGCGGATGGCCTGCAGGTCGGAGCCGGTGCCGGGCTCGGTCATGGCCAGCGCGCCGAAGCATTGGCCGCGGGCCATGCGCGGCAGGTACTTCTGCTTCTGCGCCTCCGTGCCCAGGTGCAGGATGTAGGGCGCGACGATGTCGGAGTGCATCATCATGTTGGAGGTCAGCGACATGTAGCCCAGCCGCGCGCTCTCCTCGGCGATGGCGAAGGAGAAGGCCAGCGGCGCGGCGCTGCCGCCGTACTCCTCCGGCAGGTCCACGCAGAGCAGCCCGGCGGCACCGAGCTTGTCGTAGAGCTCGCGCGGCACGATGCCGGCCTTCTCCCACTTCTCGTAGTGGGGCTCCACCTCGTCGGCGAGGAAGCGGGTGACGGTGTCGCGCCAGGAGGCGAGCTCGGCGCTGTTGGAGTCTGCGAAGGCCATGGTCGGAGCGGGGGGATGGTCAATGAATGACCGGCATCCTAGGGCGCGGCTGGTGAGCCTGCCTCACCGTTTCGGGTGACTCGGCAGGCCTTGGCGCTGCCCGATGGCGTCGCCTGTGCCGGATCACGGGCGGCCAGCAGGGATTGCCGCCCGCACTTCGGCAGGCTCCGTGCGAGCGGCAACCGGACCCGGCAGTGAATTCCCGCTCGCCCGGATGCTGCTCAGCCGCGAGCCTCCCGCGTGTCCGGCAGCAGCACCGTCAGCAGGCCGATGGCCGGCAGGAACGCGCAGACCTGGTAGACGAAGCCGATGCTGGTGGCGTCGGCCAGCAGGCCCAGCACGGCGGCGCCGACGCCACCCATGCCGAAGGCGAAGCCGAAGAACAGGCCGGCCACGGTGCCGGTGCGGCCCGGCAGCAGCTCCTGCGCGTAGACCACGATGGCCGGGAAGGCGGAGGCCAGCACGAAGCCGATGGGCACGCTCAGCACGCTGGTCCAGAACAGGCTGGCATGCGGCAGCAGCAGGCTGAAGGGCAGCACGCCCAGGATCGACACCCAGATGATCGGCTTGCGGCCGAAGCGGTCGCCCAGCGGGCCGCCCGCCAGCGTGCCGGCGGCCACCGCGCCCAGGAACAGGAACAAGTGCAGCTGCGCCGCCTGCACCGACACGCCGAAACGCTCGATCAGGTAGAAGGTGTAGTAGCTGGTGATGCTGGCCATGTAGAAGAACTTGGAGAAGATCAGCGCCAGCAGCACGCCCACGGCCAGGATCACGCGGCCGGGCGGCAGCGGCGCCAGGGCCACGGCGGCCTGGGCGGCGCGCGGCTTCAGGCGCGCATAGCCGTGGCGGACGGTCCACAGGCCCACGTTCCACAGCAGCAGCATGCCCAGCAGCGCGAACAGCGAGAACCAGGCAACGCTGTGCTGGCCCCAGGGCAGCACGATGAAGGCGGCCAGCAGCGGGCCGATGGCCGAGCCGGCATTGCCGCCCACCTGGAACAGCGACTGCGCCAGGCCGTGCTTGCCGCCCGAGGCCATGCGCGCCACGCGCGAGGATTCCGGATGGAACACCGAGGAGCCGGTCCCCACCAGCGCCGCCGCCACCAGCAGCGCGGCGAAGCCGCTGGCGTAGGCCAGGCCCAGCAGGCCCACCAGCGTGAAGCCCATGCCCACTACCAGCGAGTAGGGCTGCGGCTTGCGGTCGGTGTAGTGGCCGATCATCGGCTGCAGCAGCGAGGCGGTGACCTGGTAGACGAAGGTGAGCATGCCGATCTGGCCGAACGTGAGACCGTGCGAGTCCTTCAGGATCGGATAGATCGAGGGCAGCAGCGACTGCATCATGTCGTTGAGCAGATGGCAGAAGCTGATCGCGGCGATGATGCCGAAGGCGGTGCCTTCGGCAGAGGGCTGCGCCGGCGGCGCGGCGGCGATGTCACGCATGGAAAACTCCGTATCGGGCCGGAAGCAGGAGCACTCCCGACGATGGCGCGGCAGATTACGCGCTATGATCTGTCCCGCTTGCGTGCATGGGCACGCTTTCATCGAGATCGGGCCAACAGATGTGGGATGTCCATTACCTGCCGCTGTACGACAAGGTGGCCAGCGCCGTGGTGGCGATCGGCAACCGCTACGCGGCGGGCCACGTGGTGCAGCCGCATTCGCACCGGCGCTCGCAGCTGCTGTACGGCGCCACCGGGGTGATGATGGTGGTGACCGAGCATGGCGCCTGGGTGGTGCCGCCGGAGCAGGCGGTGTGGCTGCCCGCCGGCGAGGTGCACAGCGTGCACATGACCATGGGCCCGATGGAGACGCACAGCGCCTTCGTCTGGCCGGATGCGATTCCGGGCCTGCCGGACCGCTGCCAGGTGCTGGGCATGTCGCCGCTCTTGCGCGAGCTGCTGCGCGAGTCCATCGACATACCGCTGGAATACGATCCGCAGGGCCGCGACGGACTGCTGATGGCCTTGCTGCAGCAGGAGATGACGCGGCTGCCGGTGCTGCCGCTGTCCCTGCCCTTCCCGCGCGACCAGCGCCTGGCGAAGCGCTGCCGGCAACTGCTGGACCAGCCGACGCCGCACGACAGCATCGACCAGTGGGCGGAGTCGATGGACATGAGCCGCCGCGCCTTCACGCGGCTGTTCCGCGAGCAGACCGGCATGAGCTTCGCGGCGTGGCGGCAGCAGGCCTGCCTGTTCGCGGCACTGCCGCGGCTGGCGGCGGGAGAGGCGGTGACGACCGTGGCGCTGGACCTGGGCTACGACAGCCCGGCCGCCTTCACCAGCATGTTCCGCCGCGCGCTGGGCGCGCCGCCGAGCCGGTATTTCGGTCTGCGGAGCTGAAGGGAATCCAGCCGTGCCTGGGCAGGCCCGGCACGAACGGATTCCCGGCCCGCTCAGAGCGGCTTCAGGGCCTCGCCGGCGAAGGACACGCCGGCCCAGCCGCTGCGCATGAAGTTGCGGATGTTCTGGTGGTCCGCGGCGTCCGGGTGCTGCAGCACGTCCTCGCGGTAGTAGCGCCCGAAGCAGGCCAGCGTCTCGGCCTCGCTGAAACCCTGCAGCCTGGCGAAGGAGAAGATCTTGCAGGAGCCGCCGTTCTGGCCGGCGGCATTCTCCACCTCGCCGTTGCGGAAGGCGGTGGGCGTGTAGGCATACGTCGCCTCGATGGCGGCGATGGTGTCGGCGAACTCCAGGGTGTCGGGGGATTCGCGCAGTTTCTGCAGGAAGGACGGCAGGCTCATGTCGGGCTTCGGGTGGAAAAGCGGCGGATTCTAAGCTCTAAGGCGGGTGGAAGCGGAAGTCACAGAGCGGATGGCCGCCGGCGATGGTGCGCTCGCGGCTCAGCGTCACGCCCCAGTCGCGCGCCATCAGGAAATCCAGGCTGCAGGCGGCATGGTGCGTGAGCTGCGGCAGGCCCTGGGCCTTGAAGTAATCCGCCAGCGGACACGAGGTGACCTCGAAGCTGACGTTCGCGCCGTCGGCCACCCGACGGCGCCGGAAGGGACGCGTGAACAGCAGCGCGAACAGAAGGTCGGTCACCAGGCGCACGCGCGGCAGGGGCTCGATGCCGCGCAGGCGCGAGATGCTGAAGGCCACGCCGATGCCCGGGCCGAAGATGCTCCAGTTGACGTCGCGCACGGCCTGCCCCGCGGCCTGCGGCTCCATGCCGGACTCGCGGAGCGCCTGGTACAGCGCGCGGCTCCAGGCCATGTAGCGCAGCATCAGCGCCAGGCCCGGCAGGCCCACGCGCGGCGGCGATGCCAGGCCGCGATGGATCGCGGCTGTCCGGGGCCAGTGTGCGGCGGCGGGGCCGGAAAGGACCGCGCGGCGGTAGGCCAGCCCGGGAAGGAGGATCAGCAGCATGCGGCAATTCTATGACGATCCCGGCGGACGGCACTCGGGTATGCTGCCCCCCGTTCACGCGCGGAGGTCGCTGCCATGCCCCGGAAGTCCGAAACCATCGTGCTCCGCGAAGGGGACAGCGCCACGCCTTCCGCCGCGGTGCTGCAGGACGAGACGCACTGCATGCACGCGCACTTCGATGCGGACCGGCACTGCATCAACCTGGACTTCTCCTCGCGCGAGGCCCTGAGGGACTTTGCACTGGCACTGCTGCAGGAGGCCAGCTTCGGCACCAGCGGACAGATGGAGTTCTACCCGCTGCGGATGCCCGGACGCAAGGAAATGGTGGTCAACGGCGTGCGGCTGACGGAGGGCAGTTCGCGGCTCTTCGTGTTCTACGACGAGCGCAGGATCACGGCGCAGACGCGGGGGCCTGCTCCGTAAATCCGCGATTCAGGCGCGCTGCGCTATCAAGCTCCGGGTTCAAGGAGCACGACGCCATGCCCAGCCAGCACAAGGTACTGCGTTTCAGGAAGGGATTCCGTGTCGCCATCCGCAATGCCCGTGCGGAAGCGGCGGAGATGGTGATTCCGCCGGGAGATGCCGAAGGCGACGAGAACAACCGCCATCGCGGCGCCGACCAATGGCTCTACGTGGTCAGCGGCAGCGGCAAGGCGCGGGTGGGTGAGCGGACCCTGCGGCTCAAGGCCGGATCGCTGCTGCTGATCGAGCACGGCGATACGCACGAGATCCGCAATACCGGACGCACGCTGCTGCGGACCCTGAATTTCTACGCGCCGCCCGCTTACGGCCCGAAGGGCCGGACGCTGCCGCCCGGCAAGCGCTAGGGAACTTCTGAAAAAGTCCGTTCCTGCCGAGCCTGTCGAAGCATGGGCGGACCTTCTCCAAAGGCCAGTCCATTCGTTACCGCATACCCTTCGACGGGCTCAGGGCGAACGGCAACTTTTTCAGAGCTTCCCTAGGGCCTGTTAACACTACGGCCGTCGCTGCGACGGCCGTAGTGTTAACAGGCCCTAGAGCGTCAGCGCCGCCAGCACCAGATAGCGCCCCAGCTTGGCCACCGTGACCAGCAGCAGGAACACCGGCAGCGGCTCGCGCAGCATGCCCGCCGCCACGGTGAGCGGATCCCCGATGACGGGCACCCAGCTCAGCAGCAGGGACCAGCGTCCGTAACGGCGGTACCAGCCTTGCGCGCGCTCCAGCATCGGCCCCTGCCGCGGCGCCCAGCGCGAGGAGGCCCCAGCCAGGCCGCGGCCCAGCAGCCAGTTGACGCCCGAACCCAGCACGTTGCCGGCCGTGGCCACCAGCAGCAGTGTCCAGGGCGCATAGCCGGCCAGCAGCAGGCCCACCAGCACAGCCTCGGACTGCGCCGGCAGGATCGTGGCGGCGAGGAACGCGGAGAGAAAGAGGCCGGCGTGCGCGGCAAGGCCGGCGCTCACGACAAGGCCACCACCGCATCGCCCCGCTTCAGGACGCCACCCTTGACGATGCGGCAGCGCAGGCCACCGCGATGCACGAAGAAGCGGACGGCCTCGACCTGCGTGCGCTGGCCGAACAGCGCACAGGGCTCGCAGAGTTCCACCCCTTCCAGCTCCAGTTCGCCGACGCGGAACCGCCGGCCGCGGAGTTCGTTGAGCCGCACCCCGCGGGTGACGAGGTTGCGGCGCGGTTCGTGCGGGGCCATGGCCTGGCCGCTGGCCTCGGCATAGGCCTCGATGCTTTCCAGCTCGATCAGCGTGAGCTGGCCGTCCGGCGCCTGCCGGTGGGCTTCGTCGGCATAGCGGTCGCCACGCAGGCCGCGTCCCGCGATGGCCTCGGCCTGCGCCAGTTCCACCATCGGCGCGCCAGGCGCCGGGGCGATGAAGATATGCCGGAGGGTTCCCATGAAGCCGGCATCCTAGCGCCCCGACCCGCGGTCGTTAAGTTGGAGTTCAGCGGAACCGGCCGACAGTGCAGGCCTGCGGCACCGGCGCCAGGGATGGCGGTGATCCGGGCCGCCCGCCTGACCCCTGGGAGTTTTTCATGGACGAAAACCCGACCCTCGCGCTGTGCCAGGAACTCTACCGCTTCGCCAAGGCCGAGCCGGGCGCGGGAGCGCCGACCTTGCTGCGTGCGGCGGCGATCTGCCGGCAGATCTACGAGCGCCAGCCGAACCTGGCCCTGCTCAAGCACCTGCGGCGGCTGCAGGCGCTGATGGCGGACTGGACGGCGGCGGAAGGCTGGATGAACTACGGCCATGGACCCATCGTGCTGCGCGGCGAGCTGGTGGAGACGATTTCCGTCATCGCCGAAGCGGCCGGTCCGCGGCGTGCGCCTGCGGTGCCGACGCTGCAGCGTCCGGTCGCGGTAGGCGGCGCGCTGCACCGTTAGACGGCATCCGGCAGCGCCGGCCAGTCCCATGCGGGAACCGGCGCGGCGATGGCTTGGCGCCCTCAAGGAGGCCGGCGGCCGCTGGAGCGCGGACCGCAGCGCCACCCAGGCGGCGGCCTTGGCTTTCTATACCGCGTTCTCGCTGGCTCCGACCCTGGTGATCGTCATCGCCGTGGCCGGCGCGGTGCTCGGGCGGGAGGCGGCCGAAGGCCGGCTGTACGCGGAGATCGCGGGACTGATGGGCCGTGATGGCGCCTCGATCATCCAGACCATGGTCTCCAATGCCTGGAGGACCGGCAACTCCGGCGCCGTGGCGCTGGCCTCGCTCGGCGCCATCGTGCTGGGAGCCTCCGCCACGTTCTCGCAGCTGCGCATGGCGCTGAACCAGGTCTGGAGCATCCGCGAGCCGGATGCCCCGCTGCTGCAGGACCTGTTGTCGCTGCTGCGCGCCCGGCTGCTGTCCTTCGGCCTGGTGATGGGACTGGGCTTCCTGCTGCTGGTGCTGCTGGTGGCGGATGCCGCGCTGGGCATTGTGCTGGACCTGCTCCGGGCCGGCGGCTCCTACGGGGCGCTGGCCGTCCTGCGCACGCTGGTCGCGCTGGCCCTGATGACGCTCGCCTTCGCCGTGCTGATGCGGGAACTGCCGGACATCCGGCCGTCCTGGCACGGCGTGCTGCGCGGCGCCTTCGTTGCGGCGCTGCTGTTCTCGTTGGGCAAGCGGGTGTTCGGCCTCTACCTGGCCCGGGCCGGCACGGCCGACTCCTTCGGCGCCGCCGGCTCGCTGGCCGTGATCCTGATGTGGCTGTACTTCTCGGCCGCGGTGTTCCTGTTCGGCGCGCAGATGGCGGCGGCGCTGGAGCGCGGGACTACGCGCTAGCGGCGCCGGCAGGCCTGGTAGAAGGCGTTGAGGTCCTTCTCGTGGGCCGGGTTCTCCGGGCCGTCGTCCATGCTCAGCTCGTGGATGCGCGGGAGTGGCGCCTGCCCGCAGCCCTCGCTGCACTCATGGGTGTAGCGCACGGCGCCGTCACGCACGGCCTGCTGGCTGCGCCGCCCGAACACGGTCTCGATCTTCCCGGCCCCCTGGCGGCGGTAGCAGGCGATCCCGGAGATGTGGGCGCCCTGGAGCACCGCCTCCGCCCTGCCCTTCCGGCCACCCTTGGGCCTGGCGGGCGGCGCGGGCTCTCGCGTGGCGATGCTGCAGTAGACGGCGGTCGCCTGGTTCCGGCTTCCCGCGGTGGGAGCGCCCCGGGCCGGGTCCCACTGGTCCACGGCGATCGCCATGGCCTGCTCGCCGCCCGCGTCCAGGGCCAGTTCGTCGACCAGGGCCCAGTCCAGGGAAAGGTCGTTGCGGCTGAAGTCCGCCGCCCGGGACAGCTGCCAGAAACGGCACTGTCCGGGATCGGGGGACACGAGCACCACCTGGTCGTCCCAGGCGGCATGGCAGGGCCACGCCAGCAGCAGGGCTGCCGCGGCGAACAGTCCACGCATGATCCATCTCCCCGAAACTCTTGTTGTTGTCTTGCGGCCGGAAAGGCGCCCATAGGCTCCATCGCCGCGGCGATACCGTCAAGATGGGCCGACGCTGTCTGGATGCACAGGCCCTGGATAAAAAACCCCCGGTCCCTCAAGCCGCGGCAGAAACCGCCGCTATCCCTCCGGATAGCCCTGAATCCGGAGATGCCCATGGCCATTGCCGACGCGCAAAGCCTGCTGGACCACGTCAACAACCTGCCCACCGTGCCCAAGGCGATCCGGGACCTGATGGTGGAGTTCGACAAGCCGGAAACGGACGTGGATCGCGTGGCTCGGCTGGTGGGCGCGGACCCGGTGCTGTCGGCCAAGCTGCTGCGCCTGGCGAATTCCGCCTTCTACCACCGGCCGGCGACGGTCACGCGGCTGCAGGACGCGGTGGTCTTCGTGGGCAGCCATGCGACACGCAACCTGGTGATGTCGGTGGGCCTGTCCGGCGCCATCCGCTTTCCCGCGCAGTTTCCGGCGCAGGCCTTCTGGCGCTACAGCCTGCATTCGGCCGTGGCGGCCAGGCACCTGGCGCGGGCCACGCGCGCCGACGCCGAGACGGCCTTCGCCGTGGGCCTGATGCGGGCCCTGGGCGAGCCGCTGGCAGCCAGCGTGATGCGCGAGGAAATGGCGGCGCTGGACTCGCTCTGTCCGTTCTACGACGAGGGGCGCACCGGCACCGAGCGCAGCCGGCTGGGCTTCACCTACGTGGACGTGACGGCGGCGCTGGCCGAACGCTGGAACTTCCCGCCGCCCATGGTGGCGGCGCTGCGCGAGTCCCAGGGCGCTCCGGAAGGCCGGGAGGCGAAACTGGGCCCGCTGGTGGCGCTGGGAGCCTGGGTGGCCGGCGAATTCGAATGGCGCCGCAGCCCGCCTTCGCAGCTGCCGGTGGTGGTGGCGGCGCGCCTGCGCTCGCTGGACCTGGAGGATGCCGCCCTGCACGACATGCCCTCGCTGCCGCATATGGCGGCGGGCCTGGAAGCCCTGGTGCACTGAGGGCGGGGAGCGGCGGCAGCCGTTGCCCGCGGGTCCGCGGCTGTGCCATAAATCCAAGAAGACATGGAAGAACAACTGCTCAACCGCCTGGCGGAATCGGTTTCCGGCGCCAACGACCTGGAAAGCCTGACCCGCCCGCTGCTGGAACTGCTCGAAACCATCACCGGCATGGAGTCGACCTACCTGACCACGGTCGATGAAGCCCATGGCGTGCAGCATGTGCTCTACGCGCGCAACACGCGCCAGATGCAGATTCCGGAGGGCCTGGATGTGCCCTGGGGCGACACGCTGTGCAAGCGCGCGCTCGACGAGGGGCGCTGCTACACCGACAACGTCGCGGAGTGCTGGGGCGACTCGGATGCGGCGCGCGCCCTGGGTATCCGCACCTACCTGAGCCAGCCGGTGCGCCAGCTCGACGGGCAGCTCTACGGCACGCTCTGCGCCGCCAGCGCCTCCACGGTGGCGGTGGCACCGGAGACGGTGAAGGTGCTGGGCATGTTCGCGCGGCTGATCTCGCACCAGATGGAACGCGAGCGGCTGGTGGACAGGCTGCGCCGCAGCAACGCGGAGCTGGCCAGCCACGCGCTGGTGGACCCGCTGACGGGCGTGGCCAACCGGCGCGCCCTGGTGCAGGAGCTGCAGCGCCGCCTGGGACAGGCCCAGCGCGAGGGCACGACGCTGCAGGTGGCCTTCATCGACCTGGACGGCTTCAAGACGATCAACGACCGGCACGGCCACGAGACGGGCGACCGCTTCCTGTCGCAGGTCGCGAGGCGGCTGGCCGACGGCATCCGCGTCAGCGACCTGGTGGCCCGCTACGGCGGCGACGAGTTCGTGGTGGTGGCGCCCACGGCGGCCGGCGGCGACCTGCAGGGACGGTTGCAGGAGCTGATCCGCGGACGCTACGTCAGCGCCGGCGTGCCGATCGACTACGCGGGCGCCAGCATCGGCGTGGTGGGCTCTCAGCCGGGCGAGTCCGATCCCGAGGGTTTGCTGAAGCGCGCCGACGCGAAGATGTACGAGGTCAAGCGGGAACGCCGGGCGACCCGGCACTGAACCGGCGCCATGTTCCTAGGCGGCCGCGGCCCCGCCGCCGCGGCGCGCCCACAGGCGCAGGCCCATCACGCCCAGCAGCAGCGCCGCGCCCAGCGCATAAGCGCTGCCCTGTGGTACGCGCTTGGCGAAGGACAGCAGGAAGATCAGCCACACGTAGTGTGCGCCCACCGTGTGCAGCAGCTTCCAGCGGCGCGCACCCAGCCAGGCCACCATGCGGTCGAAGGAGGTGGCGGCCATGGCGAGGATGAAGACGTAGGCCAGGCCGGCGACGATACGGTTGGCCAGCGGCGAGATCTCGCCGAACTCCGACGGATCGATGCGCGCGAAGGCGACGATGGCGGCCAGGTGGATGGCATGCGAAGCGGCGAAGGACACGCCGAGGTAGCGGCGGTTGCGCAGCAGCCAGGCGGTGAAGCCGCCCGGCCACAGCCGCCGCAGCGCGGAAGCCGAGAAGGCCAGCGCGAACAGCAGCAGCGAGCTGCGGGCCGTGGCGCGGATCACCATGCGCACGCCTTCCTCTCCCGGCTGCAATGCCAGCATGGCGGCGCTCATCGCCGTCAACGCCGCCGTGATCAGCCAGAACAGCGGCCAGCCCTGCAGCCTTCCCCCCGAAGCCTCGCCCATGACGGTCCCTCCCCGGACTCGCAGCAGCCGCCACAGGTTAGCGCCGGAGCGGGTTCGCCAGAAGCGGATGGGTCAAAGTTCTCCACCGCGCCGGCCTTCAGCCGCGATTCAGGCGCCGGCGCCGAAGCTGGCCCCTCGAGCCGCGAAGGAACCGTCATGGATGACACCCAGGTCCGGCACTCCGCCGATCCCGCGCTGCGTACGCGGGCGCAGACCCTCGTGCCGCCCCGCACGCGGCTGGGAGCGTTCGGCTACCGGCTTCAGGCCTGGCTGGAAAGCGGCGTGGCGCGCGTCTCGCGGCAGGGTGATCCGGCGGTCTACGACAACGCGGACTTTCCCTGGGTGGCGGCCCTGCAGGCACGGGCGCCCGGCATCCGCCGGGAGCTGGAGGCGGTGATGTCGGGGGCGCAGGAGCTGCCGAACTTCCAGGATATCCTGGAGGAAGTGCGCACCATCCAGCGGGACTGCCGCTGGAAGACCTTCTTCCTCGCCGCGCCCGGCATGGACTGCCGCCGGAACGCCGCGCGCTGCCCGGCGACGATGGCGGCGCTCCGCGGGGTGCCGGGCCTGCGCACGGCCTTCTTCAGCATCCTGGCCCCGGGCAAGCACATCCCGCCGCATCGCGGCGCCTACAACGGCGTGCTGCGCCTGCACCTGGCGCTGCAGGTGCCGGAGCCCGCCGAGCGCTGCTCGATCCGGGTCGGGGATCGCATCTGCCATTGGCGCGAAGGCGAGGCGCTGATCTTCGACGACAGCTTCAATCACGAGGTCTGGAACGACACCGGCGGCCAGCGCGCGGTGCTGTTCGTGGACTTCGCGCGCCCGCTCCATCCGCCCTGGCACTGGCTCAACGAACGCCTGCTGGACCTGGCGGCGTTCACGCCGTTCATGCGGCGCGCGGCGCGGCGGCAGCGGGCCTGGCAAAAATCGCAGCAGCGCTGACGGCGGCGACCCCGCGGCGCACTGGCATGCCGCCGGTTTCGCGCGCAGTATGTCGCTGCGCGGATGCGCCTGCCGGAGCCCTACGTGAACCACGATCCTGCCCCCAACATCCTCCAGTACACCGCCGCCGCGGTGTACGTCACTCTCTGCATCATTGCCCTGGCGGTGGCGGGCGCGGGAGCCCCTTCGGCCCTCGAGCGCTTCGGCGTCGGCCTGTTCTGCTCGCTGGTCATCGGCTGCAGCGCGACCTGCTGGCGGCAGCTGCGCCATCAGGGGCCTGCGGCCGTGCCGGGCTCCCTGCCCAACAAGGTTCTCGTGCTCCTCCTCTACTGCAGCATCGGAATCATCGCGCTGCCGCTGGCGCTCGGGCATTCGGTGGGAGCCTTCCATCTCCACGCATCGCTGGGCATCTCGCTCGGCGGGTACGTCTATCTCCGCTGCATGGGACCGGTCCTGGAGTGGATCGACACCCGGGCGCTGGTGCGCGCCGCGGCGGCCTGATTTCGCGCAGGCCTACACCACGCCCCGCATCATCTGCGTCATCGGCGGCGACTGCAGCCCGTCGCGGCGCTGGCTGAAGTAGCGCGCCTGGGCCGCCGCGACGTCCAGGCTCTCCAGGCTGGAGTAGCCCAGGCCGCGCAGGCGCTCCGACAGCGCGGCGGGATCGAAGCCGTCGTGGGCAGCGGACTCGTGGCGTGCCGCGACGCCAGCCTTCAGCACCGCGCCGATGCGTCGCCCGGTCTCGCCCACCAGCGATTCCTGCAGCCCATAGCTGAAGACCACGGCGCTGCCCGGCGCGAGGGCAGCCAGGCCGCGCAGTGTTCCGTACACGGCGGCTTCGCTCAGGTAGCTGGTGACGCCAAGCCAGGAGAAGAAGGCACGTTCACCCGGACGGAAGGCGCTGCCGGCCAGGGCCTGCAGCGGCGTCCGGCGCTCGAGGTCGGCCGGGACGAAGTGCAGCGAGCGCGGCAGCGCGAGGCCGAGCTGCTGCAGGCGCTGGCGCTTCCAATCCTGCGTCGCCGGCAGGTCCAGCTCGAAGATGTCGAGCCGCGCGGCGAGGTCGGGCCGGCGCAGCGCGAAGGAATCCAGGCCGGCGCCGAGCATCACGTACTGGCGCAAGCCCTGCGCCATGGCGCGTTCGAGTTCGTCCTCGGCATAGCGGTTGCGCAGCAGGATGGTGGCGCGCAGGTCGCGCAGGATCACCGCGGCGAAGTCCTCGTCGCTGCGCTGGGCGAACTCCGCCTGCAGCCTGGCCACGGCACCGCGCAGGGCCCCCTCGCCGGACAGGCCGGACAGGGGCAGCGCCAGCGGGTCCTCCAGCAGCCAGGGCGCCTGGTCCAGCAGCAGGTGCGCGGCACGCATCATGGCGGCGCCGAGGGCGGTGGAACTCGGGCGGGTGTCGGACATGAGGTTTCCCGGGCGGGTGCTCCCGCACAGCCTAGGGCCCGCGCCACCGCTGCGGTATCGTCCGAAGCGGTGACCGTTGCCGCCGCCCTCAGCGCCGGTGCAGGCCCAGTTGCGCGAGCAGGCGCTGCGGCATGAACAGGCGCAGGGCATGGACCGCCACCTGGGCGTCGGGCAGCAGCATCGCGGCGAGCAGCAGCGGCCGTCCGTCACTGCCGTGGAAGCGGTACCAGCCGCGCTCGTAGGACACCTGCCGGACGTTTTCCCAGCGCAGCTGCCGGCGGCGGAAACCCGTCAGGCCCAGGAAGGATTGCGACAGGCCCTCGCCGTCGATCTCGATGGAGGCGAGGCTGCGGATCTGCGCCGACAGGGCGAAGAAGGCCGCGGCCAGGATCAGGCCACTGGCGACGGCGAAGCCGTGGCTCCAGCCGAGGCGGTCGAACTGGCTCAGCAATCCGGCCAGGATCAGCAGCGGTGGAACCAGGCTGACGCCCGTCAGCAGCAGGCGTCGCCAGGCCTGGATGCGCAAACGCGCCGGCAGTTCCAGATCGGCTTCGATGTGCTGCATCCCGTTGCTGGCCTGCAAACGCTCTGGCACGGCGAACTCCCTGTTCCCTGTCGATGGGGAAGTGTGCTGAGAATGGCTCGCGTTCTTGTAGTAGACAAAAACTACTTCCCGCCTGCGGCAGTGTGCGTCAGTTCTCAGGACAACACTGCCGGCTCGGGGAATGGCGGAGACGGTGTAGGACGTCGCCGACAATCATCGGTGGTTCAGGCATCGGTCCGCCGCCGCGCGAAGTCGGCGGGCATGAAATGCAGACCGGCCGGCGAGGCGATGCCCACCTGCTAGTCCTTGTCCCGGCGCCACGCGAACTCCTGCTGCAGGCGGGACAGTGCACCACGCAGGGCGCCTCCTCCAGGCAGGCCAGGCAGCCGCAGCGCGAAACGATCCTCCAGCGCCCAGGGGGCCTCATCCAGCAACAGATGCGTTGCGCGCAGCGTGGCGGCGCCGATGGCAGCGGAACTTGGATGGAATCCGGACATGCGATCCTGCTCGATCCGGCCAGCTCCGAGCTTTGGAAAGACCACGCAGAGCAAGCTCCGCCCCAGCGAATACGAGGCCGGCGGTCCCGTCGAGCGCGCTAAGATGGCGGGATGCCCTTCCGCCACCGCCATCCCTGGAGGTTCGCATGATCTCTCGCCGGTTCAGGATTGCCACCCTGCTTCTCGTCGTCACGCTGGCCAGCTGCGCCAGCACACCGGAAGCACCCGTCCCTTCCGCCAGCCGGGTCGGCGTGGTTTCCCTGCTCGGCGACACGCTCCACACGGTGTTCGTCGGCGCCACCGTGTTCACCAACGAAAACCGCGATGCGCCGGTTCCCGACTGGGGTCTGGATGATCAGGGTCGCGAGCATCTGCTGTCCGCCCTGCGCCAGCGCGGATACACCGCCGGCCCGATCAAGCTGGGCGCTGGCGGCGTGGAGGCGCGCTACCAGCGGGACTCCGGCCCGCGGGCCGAATATGCCGGCCTCGACGTCGCAGCGCTGCGGGAGATGGGGCGGCAGCAGGGCTACACCATGCTGGTCGTGCTCAGCCGCGCCACGCCGGGCGCCGGCGATCCGCATGCCAGCCATATGATCCCCGGCTACGGCATCTATCGCCGCAGCGTGTTCGGCGCCAAGTTCTCCTGTACCTATACGCTCGCCGATGTGCTGCGCATCGACGTGGCCAGCGGCGAAGTCGTCAGGCGTGGCCTGCTGCCCTGCAAAGGCTGGGAATCCGGCATGCCGGAGTTCCAGCAGGACTATCTCCGCTATTCGCCCAGTGAGCGCGAAATCCTGCGCGGCAAGTTCTCGCAGCGCCTGCAGGAGCGGCTGGACGAAGCCTTCGGGCGGATCGGCCTTTAGGCCTCGGCCGCCCTTCTAGGGCTTCTCGTAGCCCACGCGGTGCACCCAGGAACCGCGATCCTCGTAAGGCATGGTCACGCAGCTCGTACCCGGGATCGTGTCGGAGCCCGGCCCGATCACGCCGGACAGCGAACAGATTTCCGAGCGCGGATGGATGCGCGTGCACTTGGGCAGGTCGGCCACGGCCAGCGGCATGCCGCCGTTGTACTGCGCGGCCAGCGCCGCCATGGCGCGGTCCAGCGCCGCCAGCATCACCGCATCGCGCCCGCGGCCGCCGGTGTAGTCGCGGCGCAGCGCAAGCCCCGAGCTTTCCGGCTTCAGCACGCGCAGCACGAGGTTGTCCATCACGCTCTGGTCGAAGACGTGGCTGCCGACGCCGGCGACGCGGCCGTAGACCGTCAGGCCGGCCTCGGCATCCGGGTTGTTCGGATCGGGGTCCGGCACGCCGGTGTCGAGGATGTTGTCGCGCAGGCCGCCGAACAGCTCGTCGCGCAGACCGGTGACGATCTCGCCGAACAGGGTCTGCGGCACGCCGTCGCGCGCGTCCGCCGACTCCACGTCCTGCGTCGGACCGAAGGCGTCGCCGTTCCAGGCCAGCACCTGGTCGAGTACGGCCTTCTGCGCGTCGCTGAGCTGCGCGGCGGCGGTGCTGCGGAAGCTGGCCAGCAGCGGCAGGTACTCGCGCGCGCGGTGGTCGCGGATGCCGTGGTGACGGTCGATGCCGCGCAGGTCCGCGTAGCTCCAGTCGCTGCGCGTGGCGAGCAGTTCCAGGATGCTGGTGACGCGCTGGCCGGCGCCGCCAGGGCGCGAGGTGCTGCCCAGGCCCTCGCCGTCGAGCCAGCCGAAGGCGGGCTTGTTGTTCCAGTTGGCGAGATAGCCCTGGGGCGGGTCCACCACCTGGGGCAGTTCGGAGAAGGCGAGGTTGGCGCCGAAGTCGTAGGCGCCGGTGCCGGGCGTCGGCAGGCGCATGTCGGTGTCCGGATGGCGGCGCGGGAACAGGCCGGGATGGAAGTAGGCGATGTGGCCGTCGCGCGTGGCGACGGTGACGTTTTCGTTCCAGGTGACCTTGGCGGTGGCGGCCTTGAACTCGGCGAAGCTCCTGGCGCGGGACCATTGGGTGACTCCCTCGATGGTCTCGATCTCGCGGCCGGCCATGGCGTACTGGACGCTGCGCGCCAGCCCCGCCGCGTCGTCGCGCGCCACGATGGGACCATGGACGCTGCGGCAGATGCGGGCCGGCGCGCTGAGGATCGCCGGACCCGCGGGAATGCCCTGCGCCGCGGCGCGGTAGCGCACGGTTTCGTCGCGGCAACTCAGGTCCTTCCACTGGCCGTCGTGGAAGTACTGGTCGGCCTTGCAGGTGCCGGCGGCCTGCTGCGCGGTGGAGCAGGTGGTCTCGATGAAGGAGTCGATGGTCTTGCTGTAGCCGGTAGTCAGGCCCCAGGCGGCATGCTCGCTGTAGCCGATGCCCACCGCCGGCAGCAGCGGCACCGAGGAGCCGCGCGAGTGGTAGTCGCCGGCATGCAGCTCGAATTCCACCAGCAGCGTCGGGTAGGTGTAGCCGAGCTGCGGGCCGCTGACCATCAGCGTGCCGCCGTCGCGGGTGCGCGAGGGCGCCAGCGCGTAGGCCATGCTGCCGCCGTGCAGGTGGGCGCGCAGCTCCTGCAGGGAGGCGATCACCTTGCGGGTGACGGCACGGGCGGCGGCGGCCTTGTTCTTCTGCGCCGCCGTGAGCTTCGCCGGCCTGGCGCCGGCCTTCGGATACACCACCTTGCCGGAGGCGCCGAGGCCGCCGGGCAGGCTCGGCGGCGCCAGCGGCAGCGCGCAGGGAAAGGGCGTGGCGGCATGCCCGGTGCCCGGCCCCTTCCACAGCGTCTCGGGCAGCGTCAGCGCCCAGTCGGCCATCTGGCGGAACACGGCCTCGCGGCCGGCGGCGGGTTCGGCCTGGTTGGAGAAGGTGCCCGAGCCGCGCGGCACGGTGGTGACGGCCTTGGGATCTTCCAGCCAGGTCATGTCCTGGAAGGCCTTGTAGGCCTCGTCGCGGGAGCCGTACTCGGCTTCCAGCTGCCGCAGCATGCGGATGTTGAGGAACTCGTTGCCGCCCTCGCTGGCGACGAAGCGCGTGATGTAGACGCCGGCGGCCAGCACGTCGCGCACGGTGAACTCGGCCGGCAGCGTGGTCAGCAGTGCGTACTCGGCCGGCAGCAGTGCCGGGTTGGCCAGGGCCTGCTCGCGCCAGGCGTTGGCTCCGTCGACGTAGCCCAGCACCGCGTCCTTCGAATCCTGCGAGCCGGCCTCGAACATCGCCTGGTACTCGGCATCGGTGTAGGTGAGGGTGCGCTGCTGGATGTCGGCCGGCACGCTGCCGCAGCCGGTCAGCTCGGAGAAGTTGCCCACGCCCATGCGGCGCACGGCGTCCATCAGGAACAGGCGGTCCTGCGCCACGGCGTAGCCCACGCCATACCAGCCGTCGCGCACGTTGCCGGCGTAGACGATCGGCACGCCGTAGGCATCGCGATAGATCTCCACGCCCTGCCTGGGCACCAACGGGGTGCCCGGCCGGGTGCCGAGAACCCCGGGCTTGGCGTCGAAGCTCCAGTACAGCAGGCGCTGGTCGTCGACATGTTCGCCGTAGTCGCCGGGGTTGCCGGTGAGCAGGCCGCGCAACTGGCCGGCCAGGGAGACGAAGCCGGACTGGCCGGGCGGCAGGGCCGTCTCGGCCTTGAGCACCAGATCGGCCGGCGGGGTGGCCGGGCCGCCGCCGTCGCTGCGCTCGTCGGACCGGCTGCAGCCGGCCAGCAGGAGCACGGCCGCTGCGGCCACCAGCAGGGGGGTCTTCATGGTCTCCTCCATGGCGCCCTGGGGCGCTTATCGTTCTGGGGTCAGTGTAGCGAAGCCCGCGGAGGCTGCCTGCCGGGAAGATTCACCTACAGCGGCGGGCCAGCGGCAGCAGGCATAATCGCGCCCGCCATCCAGAACGACCCAGAGCGCATCCATGAGTGATTTCCCGTCCGACATCTACACCGAACCCTCCGATATCGATGTCGACACCCTGAAGAACCTCGGCCCCCTGGCCGGCCTCGCCGGCATCTGGGAGGGCACGCGCGGGCTCGACGTGAAACCCAAGGCCGACGGCCCGCGCAAGCAGGCCTATGTCGAGCGCATCGAGCTGCAGCCCATCGACCCGGCCACCAATGGCCCCCAGCTGATGTACGGCCTGCGCTACCACACCTTCATCACCAAGCCGAACAACGTGAAGACCTACCATGACCAGGTCGGCTACTGGCTGTGGGAGCCGGCCACCGGCGGCATCATCCATACGCTGACGATCCCGCGCGGCCAGGTGGTGATGGCGTATGGCCAGGCCAGCGCCGACGCGAAGAGCTTCGAGGTGGTGGCCACGGCGGACTCGGTGTCCTTCGGCATCCGCTCCGCTCCCTTCCTGGAGCACGCCTTCCGCACGGTGGAGTTCCGCATGAAGGTGACGATCAACGACGACGGCAGCTGGTCCTACGACGAGGATACGGTGATGATGATCAAGGGCCAGTCCGAGCCCTTCCACCACACCGACCGCAACACGCTGGCCCGCATCGCCGAGCCCACGCCCAACCCGCTGGCACTGGCGGCGCGCGGCTGAACCCGCGGATGCAGGAAGGGGCCGCCGGGGCCCCTTTCCGCTCGAGCTGCCTTAGAATCGCGCCCCCACCCGGAGGACTGCCATGACCGAGCTGCCGCCCTGCCCTGCCTGCCGGCAGGAGAACACCTATCCCGATGGCGGGCTGCTGATCTGCCCGGACTGCGGGCACGAGTGGTCTGCCGATGCGCCCGCCCAGGCCGTGGTGGACGACGATGATCGCCTGGTGGTGAAGGACGCGCACGGCAACCTTCTGGCCGACGGCGACAGCGTGGTGCTGGTCAAGGACCTGCGGCTCAAGGGCTCCTCCACCGTGATCAAGGGCGGCACCAAGATCCGCGGCATCCGCCTGGTGTCGGGTGACCACGAGGTGGACTGCAAGGTCGACGGCATGAGCATCATGCTGAAGGCGCAGTACCTGAAGAAGGCCTGAGGCCCGCCGGCGGAAAGGGCGGGCGGCGCCTGCCCTTCCACGCGGTCAGTGGCGCGCCGCGCGCGGCTCCTGCTTGCCGGCCCTGATCTTCGCCGGGTCGCGTTCGTGCGGCCCCTCGGCGATCTCCTCGATCATCTTGCGGCAGAACGCCGGCAGGTCGTCCGGCTTGCGGCTGGTGACCAGGCCCTGGTCGGTCACCACGGCCTCGTCCACCCAGCGTGCGCCGGCGTTGATCAGGTCGGTGCGCAGCGAGGGCCAGGACGTGAGCTGGCGGCCTTTCACCGCGCCGGCCTCGATCAGCGTCCAGGGGCCATGGCAGATCGCGGCGATGGGCTTCCTGGCGTCGGCGAAGTCCTTCACGAACTGCACGGCGCTACGGTTGGCGCGCAGGTGGTCGGGATTCATGACGCCGCCCGGCAGCACCAGGGCGTCGTAGTCGTCGGCGTCGGCAGACGCCAGCTCGATGTCGACGTCGATCTCCTGGCCCCAGTCGGTGTGCTGCCAGCCGCGGATCCTTCCCGATTTCGGCGAGATGACGTCGGCGCGGGCACCGGCCTCGCGCAGCGCCTTGAGCGGTTCCAGCAGTTCCGATTGCTCGAACCCGTCTGTGGCGAGAATGGCCACACGCTTGCCTTCCAGTCTTGCGGACATGATGCCCTCCATGGCTTGTGTCGCAGGGGTGATTGCGACCCGGCCGCGAACGGCGAAGTTCCCCTACCCGGTATGCAGGAGTTGGCCCGTTCGCAACCGTGCTGTAATCGGCCCGGGACCATGCAGTTTGCGGGGAGAACCATGAGCGAGTACCGCACGATCACCGTGGAGGCGCGCGGCGCCGTCGAGATCCTGAGCCTGGACCGGCCGGAGGCACTCAATGTCCTCACCCCCGAGGCGATCGACGAACTGGCGGACTATTACAACGGCCTGCATCGCCGCAGCGCGGTGCGCGTGACGATCCTGCGCGCGAACGGCCGCGCCTTCTGCGCCGGTGCCGACCTGGGCTCCCAGGCCTTCGCCGAGGGCGGCAGCGGACGGGCGCACCGGCAGACGGAGATCCAGCAGCGCTATGCCCGCGTGATCCGCCTGATGCGCAGCTGCCCGCAGCCGGTGATCTGCCTGGTGCAGGGGGCCGCCTGCGGCGCGGGCTTCTCGCTGCTGCTGGCCGCGGACATCCGCTATGCCTCGCCGGAGGCGAAGATGAACGCGGCCTACCTGCGCATCGGCCTGGGCGGCTGCGACCTGGGCTCCGGCTACCTGCTGCCGCGCCTGGTAGGCCTGGCCGCCGCCTCGGAGTTCCTGCTCAGCGGCCGCTTCATCGATGCGCCGCGCGCCCTGCGCATGGGCCTGGTCGGCGAGGTGGTGCCGGCAGAGCAGTTGCTGGACACCGCGCTGGCGATGGCCGCCGACATGCTGCGCGCCTCGCCGCTGGGACTGCGCATGACCAAGGAAACGCTCAATGTCCTGATCGACGCGCCGAGCCTGGAGGCCGCGCTGATGATCGAGAACCGCCAGCAGATCATCCTGACGGAGACGGCGGATCACCGGGAGGCGGTGGCGGCGTTCCGGGAGCGGCGGGAGCCGCGGTACGAGGAGCGGTAGGCGGCGTTCGTTTCCGTTGCGCTAAGCTCCAAAGCCATGATCCTGGACGCAACTTCAATGAGGCTCTCCCCGACGCTTTGGCTGGCGCTACTGGCCTGCTGCCTACTGATTTCCGGCTGCGCTGCAAGGAACATCCGGGCGGACTATGAGCAGACGACGGACAAGGGTTTGATGCTCGGCTCCATCACGCGTGATGGGCGGTTGTCTGCCTACCGGGTGCTATATCGACCTTTGGGGCAGGAGAAGGGATTCGAATTCGTTGAGACCGGCTGCGATTCGATAATGGAGCCGAGTTGCTATGCCCATCAGGACTTCACCTCGCTCGGCATGAAGGGCGATCTCTTCGCGGTGGAACTGCCCCCAGGCGAGTATGAATTTTTCAGTTGGAACGTGGTGGGGGGCTCTGCTCATGCAGGACCCGCATCGCATTTCTCGTTGAGGTTCAGTATCCAGCCCGGCAGGATCACCTACATCGGCAACTTTCACTTCACGGAGCTTGCCAACCGAGGACTCGTCGTCACCTCAGCGAGCGTCGACTACTCCCAGCCTTTCGAAAGGGACTGGGCACTGGCACAGAAGAAGTATGCACGGCTGCAGAGCGAATCCGTGGATGTGAACGAATTCAGCCCTCCGGTCTCGGCCATCGGCGGAGCCGGCGGCTACAGCTTTACGCCGACACCCGTTTACTTACCCCCGACCAAGTAGCTTCTTGAGCTCACCGGACGCCACGAGCTTTTCCAGGTCGCTGGCACCGCCGACGAGCTGGCGCTTGACGAAGACCATGGGGAAGGTGGGCCAGCCGGTCCACAGCTTCAGCGCGTTGCGGCGGCGCCAGGTGTTGAAGTAGCTGCCGTACTCCAGGTACTGGTACTTCAGCCCCGCGGCGTCGAGCAGCTTGCGCGCCTTCTTCGGGCTCGGATTCTGCGCCATGCCGACCACGACGATGTCATGGGCATCCACCGCGGCGGAGACCTCTTCCACGATGTCGCGATGGTTCTGCGCGACGGCCTCGCGCACGGCGGGGTGAATGCGGGATTCGTCGAGGATATGGCGCGGCATGGGTGACTCCGGATGCGTGATGGCGCGCAGTATCGGAGGGCTGCATGCCGGCTGCAATGCTCCAACGCCGGCACGAAACCGTGAGCCGCCGTTCGCGCCGCTCAGGCGCCGCTGCGCTGCAGGAAGGACTCGACGATGGCGTTGACCTCTTCCGGCCGCTCCAGGCCGGCGAGATGGCCGGTGCCGTCCATCACCAGGAATTCGGCGCCCGGGATGGCCTGGGCCATCTCGGTGGTCTCCGGCACGGGGAAGGTGGGGTCCTCGATGCCGGCCAGCACCAGCACCGGCGTGCGGATGCGACCGAACAGGGCGCGCTGGTCCGGACGCGCCGGCACGACGCTGTTCACCGCCCAGTAGACCGATTGCGCATCGATGCGGCGCAGCGCGGCACGGATCTGCTCGGCCACCTGCGGCCGCTCGCGCGCGGTGGTGGGGCCGACGAAGGCCTTGATCGCCTTGCCCACGAAGGGACCCCGGAAGCTGCCCAGCAGGCGGACGATCTCCGTGAGGAGGCGGAACTCCAGGCGCTGGCGCAGCGGCGCGCGAGAGGCCGTGGCGTTCATCAGCACGGCGGCACCGATGCGCTGCGGGTACAGCGCGGCGAAGGTGCCGCCGATCATGCCGCCCCAGGAATTGCCGACCAGATGGGTCCGGTCGATGCCCAGGGCGTCCAGCACCTGGACGATGCATTGCGCGCATTCCTCGAACGTGAACAGGCGCGTCAAGGGCTCGCTGCCGCCGTGGCCCGGCGAATCCACCAGGATGACGGTGTGGCTCGGCGCGAAGTGCCGTGCCTGGGCCAGCCACATGGAGCCGTCCATCAGCAGGCTGGGCCAGAACAGGATCGCCGGCCCCTGCCCGGCCACGCGCAGGCGCAGGCGGCCCAGCACGGTGGGGATGTAGCGGTCCTGCAGCGTCAGGTCGTTCATGCCGCGCAGGCTAGCGGCTCGCGGACAAGGCGGGAAATGCGCGTTTTCGATGGGAGGCCATTCGTTTGCTGCATGGTTCCGGTGACACCCCGCCCCAGGCGGGCTTGTAGGCTGATGCCTATCGACACCAAGGGTGTGCGTAACGGAAAATATTGTCACTCCGTAACATTTCAGGGATGAGAATGGTGACCAAGCCGCCGGCCAGGCCACGCAAGCGCTCCACCGCCAAGACCGCGGAGACCAAGCGGCCCTATCTCAGCCGCGACCTGCGCCGCCAGACGCTGCTGGAGGTGGCCGCCGGGATCGTGGAGACGCAGGGCTGGGCCGCGCTGAACATGAGCGCGCTCGCCGAGCGCGGCGGCACCAGCCGCCAGCTGATCT
Source organism: Solimonas fluminis (assembly GCF_002930645.1). Classification (GTDB taxonomy): domain Bacteria; phylum Pseudomonadota; class Gammaproteobacteria; order Nevskiales; family Nevskiaceae; genus Solimonas_A; species Solimonas_A fluminis. Next base: position 64,073 of record NZ_PSNW01000012.1, read on the forward strand.
ACCAGCATTTCCCCAGCATGGAGAAACTGCTGGCCGACACCGCCTGGCACATCTTCATGGAAGTGGCCAAGGGCACGACCGATTCGGTGGCCGCCAATCCCGGCAACCTGACCGAGGCGATCAAGTCCGCCGAGGCCTTCTCGCTGGACCTGCCGACGGGCCGCGGCGATGCGCTGTGGCAGCTGATCGCCGGCACTGCCGGCAGCACGCCGGAGCTGGAGGAGATCCGCCAGGGCATCCGCAAGCTGATCAGCGGCATCTGGACGCCGGTGGTGCGCAAGGAGCTGGGCATGAACGAGGCGGACGCCAGGGCCTATGCCTGGATGTCGATCCTGGCGTTCTGGGGCATGCGGCAGCTGGTGCGCGACGGTGAACTCAGCCGGGCACGCGGCGTGAAGCTGTTCAACGGCTTCATGGAACGCGTGGTGAAGAGCTGAGATTCTTCTCCTTCTCCCTCCGGGAGAAGGTGGCGCGAAGCGCCGGATGAGGGCCGCGCGCCGCTCCCGGCGCCGCTCTCCCCGGAACCCCTGCCACTCTCGCTGTGCTTGCCGGGCTTACTTCCGCAGCTTGCGGCTCGCCAGGGTCTGCGGACGGAAGTAGTTGTCCTCCAGCTGCAGGCTGAAGTCCGGGTAGTCATCGCCCGAGAAGCTGGCGGTGACGAAGTAGCGGCCGCTCTGCAGGTCATGGTGCACCTCGGGGCTGCCGCTGGTGACGGGCACGAACGGGAAGCTGGTGAGATGCGCTTCCTGGAAGCGCCAGAGCTGGTCGCGGTCGTCGTAGCAGTCCACCATCGACACGCTCCAGCTGTCCTCGTCGAGGTAGAACACGCGGCGGCGGAAGGCGTGGCGCAGTCCGGGCTTGAGCGTGGCTTCCACCACCCAGACGCGGTGCAGCTCGTAGTGCGCCAGCTCCGGGTTGATATGCCCCTTGCGGATCAGCTTGTCGTAGCTGACGCCGGCACCGAGCACCGGCGTGGAGTTGTAGGGGATGTAGGCCTCGCGCTTGCCCAGCAGCTTCCAGTTGTAGCGATCCAGTGCGCCGTTGTACATGTCGGTCTGGTCGTTGAACATCAGGCCATCGGCGGAAGCCTTGGGGTTGTCGTAGCCGACGTTGGGCGCGCGCCGCGTGCGGCCGAGACCCGGATTGAAGATCCAGGCGCTGCGGCCGCCCTCGGTCTGGTCGGTGGTCTCGTGCACCAGCAGCATCTGTCCGGCGATGCGCTTGGGCGTCAGCACTTCCTGCAGGTAGTACAGGATGATGCCGTCCTCGATCGGGCTCGGGGCCTTGGGATCGCCGTACTTGAACTTCACGTCCTCGACGATGCGCGCCAGCTGGTAGCTGCCGTCCTGGGCGACGATGACCTCGTTGTTGAAGCGCCGCACCGCGGAGCCGCGGAACTTCAGCTTGTGGTTCCAGATCACCTCGGCGCCGCTGCGCGGGAGCGGGAAGGGCACGCCCAGCTTCGCGCCGCTGACCTTGTCGCTGCCCTCCAGCCTGGCCTGCACGGCATTGAGCTTCGTCGCGGCCTCCACCGCCGCCGGCAGGAAGGCCCCGCGGACGCTGGGGAACACGCGCATCTGCCAGGTGGGGTAGCGCTCGAACATCGCCTTGTGTCCGGCACTGAGCTTGTCGGCGTGCTGCGCGAGGTTGGCCTTGGTGATGACGAAGCTGGGCTTGTCGGCCGCGCCGTTGGGTGCCAGCGCGCGGGCCAGCGCCGCCGGATCGGTCCGGCGCAGGCGCTGCAGGTCGTCGTAGGTGAGCTTGAGCTGCTCGGGACGGAAGCGCTTGCTGCCCTCCCAGGCCGGGATCGTGCCGGAGGCATTGGCGGCGGCTTCCGCCCCTGCGGGGGTCAGCACGCTCCCCAGCTTCGCCGCCTCCGCCTCCGGTACGCCCGCCCCCGCCAGCGCCGGCCACAGCGCCAGCATTCCCGCCCCCAACGTCGTACGGATTCGCCGCATGTCTCCCCCAAGCCCGCCGCGGCGCATGGCTTGCGCCTGTATTGACATGGTGTAAACTTTACACCGTGTAAATCTCGCGTCAAGACCCCGGTCCACCGGGGCTGCGGCAGACCTGCCGCCGGCGCCCGAGGGAGGAGACGGATGAGGCAAACGGCATTCCTGGCGGCGCTGTGCCTGGCGCTGCCCGCGCAGGCGGTGGACTTCGAGTGGGGGCCGGTCAGCGGCGCGCTCAACACCCGCCTGTCCTTCGGCGCCGCCCTGCGCGTGCAGGACCGCGACGAGCGCGTCCTGGGCAAGCTCAACGTGCCCGGCCAGCAGGACCTCTGCGTGGCGGACGACTGCCAGTCCGCCAGCGGCGACCCCGCGCCCAACCAGCGCCTGGTGGACGCGCGCGGCAGCTTCTCCGGCGTCAACGAGGACAACGGCAACCTCAACTACGACCAGGGCGACTTCACCGCCGCCATCTTCCAGCTGCGTCCCAAGCTGGAGGTGGTCTGGGACGACTGGCAGTTCCAGGCCTCGGCGCTGTTCTTCCACGATGCCGTCAACAGCGGCTTCGATGAAACCCACAACGACACGCGCTTCCAGCCGCGCCACTCGCGGCGCAACGGCGACGTGGAGGAGCTCTTTGCCAGCGGCTACCGCCTGGGCAACCTGTTCGTGTCGCGCAGCTTCGAGCTGGGAGAGCAGGAGCTGCTGGTCAAGATCGGCAACCAGGTGCTGAACTGGGGCGAGGCCAACCTGGTACAGTTCAATACGCTGGCGGAGATCAGCCCGCTGGATGCGCCGGTGCTGGGCATGCCGGGCTCGGAGCCCAGCCAGCTGCAGCTGGCGGTGCCGCTGGCGGTGGCCTCTCTCACGCTGACCGAGTCGCTGGCGCTGGAGGCGGTGTACCAGCTGCGCTGGCGCGGCGCCAAGCTGCCGGCCAGCGGCAGCCTGCTGTCCTTCAGCGACATCGCCGGCGGCGGCGATTACGCCATCACCGGCTTCGGCAACTTCAGCGAGGACCCGGACAAGCAGTTCTCCCCCGCCGGCCTGGTATCGCTGGTGTCGCAGTCCACCCGCACCATCCGCATCCCCGATGCCGACTTCGGCGCGCCGCGCGACGACGGGCAGTACGGCCTGCGCCTGAACTATCTCGCCGACTGGCTCAACAACGGCACCGAACTGGCCTTCCACTACCTGCGCTACCACAGCCGCTATCCCTTGCTGAGCGGCTACGCCGCCGACGCGAGCTGCACGCGCGATTCGCCGGGCGGCGGCTTCGCCGGGGCCTTCCTGGCCTGCCTGGGCTTCAATGCGCCGATCAATCCGCTGGGCCGCGAGCCGCTGCCGGTGGATACCGCGCGCCTGTTCCTGGACTACCCCGAGGACATCGACCTGTTCGGCATCAGCTTCAATACCAATGTCGGCGACTGGGCCTTCTCGGGCGAGTACAGCTTCCGCCCCAACCAGCCGTTGCAGGTACTGCAGTCCGACGTGCTGTTCACGGTGCTGGGCACCGCCTTCCCGGCTGAGGACATTCCCATCGGCGCCGCGACGCTGTCGGACCCCAGCCTGCTGGCCGGGCTGCCGTCGGCGCTGGCACCGGCGCTGCAGGGACTGCAGGCGGGCCTGGGCGCCCTGCTGCCGGCCGGGGCGCTGTTCACGCTCCCCGGCGAGGACAATGCCGTGCCGGACTATCTCTCGCGCTACCGCGGCGTCAGCATCGAGCCCGGCGACTACGTGGCCGGCTACGAGCGACAGAAGGTCTCGCAGCTCTCCCTGACCGGCATCCGCAGCTTTGCCGACAACCCCTTCGGCGCCGCGCAGGTGTTCTGGGTGATCGAGGGCGCCGCGCTGATGGTGCACGACATGCCGGAGCGGGGGGAGCTGTACTTCGAGGGAGCGGGCGACCGTACGCATCCCTCCGCGGGTGCCGACGGCAGCGGCACGCCGGACGGGCAGCCCGATACCCGGCACATCAACCCGACGCAGATGCGCAGCGGCTTCGGCGACGACTTCGCCTGGGGCTACCGCAGCCTGCTGCGCTTTACCTACAACGAGCTGCCGGGCAACGTCGCGCTCTACCCGACCTTCCTGTGGCTGCACGACGTGAAGGGCATCTCGCCGGCACCGATCATCAATTTCATCGAGGGACGCAAGGTGCTGGTCAGCAGCCTGATGGCGGAGTTCGAGGACGACTGGACCGCGGGCATCAGCTACCAGGTCTTCACCGGCGGCGGTACGCATCACCGGCTGCGGGACCGCGACAACGTGTCGGTGTATGTGGCGAAGGTTTTCTGAGGCTTGCCGGCGCTACCGGATTGAGCCTGCAACCGTGGTTTGCTCCCCTCTCGCGGGAGAGGGGACAACGCTCAGCTGAGATATTCGATGCACCCGGTGCGCTGCATCACCGGCTCCAGCTCCGCCCGCGCCTCCGCCGGCAGTGCCGCCCACAGGCTGCGGACCTGGCCGTAGCACTTGGCCTGGTAGGCGAAGGGCTGCTGCGCGTACTCGCGCCCGCGGATCGAAACCCGCAGTTCCGGCTCGCCCTTCTCCAGCGCCGCGGCGTTGGCGCGCAGGAACGGCAGGTATTCGGCGCCGGCCATCTCCAGCAGGGCCTCGCGCACGGCGGCACCGCGCTCCGGCTTCCATTCGCCCTCCACGCCGGAGGCATCGTCCATCGTGATCACCCAGGACTCCACTGCCGGTGCGCGCTCGCGGCAGATTCGCTGCGGCCAGGGGTCGGTAGTGAGCTGCGAGAGCTGGCCGTAGAGGCCGAAGTCCGCCAGCGAGGGACGGCTGCCGAACAGATACTGCTGGCCGCCGACATGGGGACCGAGAATGTCGAGCAGTCGCGCGTAGCTGGATTCGATCACCGGGGCGTTCTGCGGCGTGCAGCCGACCATGGCCATGCGGCCGCGCTGGCGATCGTGGAACATCCTGGCGGCCTGGTCATGGGCCTTGCCCGTGGCGGCGGGCAGCGCGTCGCGCACGATCCAGTGGCTGGCCCAGAGGGCGGTGGCATCCTCGTGCCAGCGGTAATGGAACATCAGCTTGGTCAGCCACTCGTCGGCCATGTCCTCGATCAGGTGGCAGACGAAGGCATCGGCTGCGTCCGGCGGGAGGATGGAGCGCCCGGCGTGGCGCTGCTCCAGCAGGTGGGCGGTGGGCGTGGAGTCCACACGGAACTCGCCGGTCTCCGGCAGCTTCAGCACCGGGATCAGCCGGGGCTTGACCTGCGCGATCTCCGGCAGGGTTTCCGGCGTGCCGGCTTTCCAGATGTGCGGCAGGCGGCGGTAGCGCAGGATGGCGCGCAGCTTGCGCGAATAGGGCGAAGGATTGCCGCCGTAGATCGTGTAGGTCATTCGGAGTCCCAGGGTGTTCCGCTGAAGTAGTAGCGCAGGCGCTGTGCCGCCGTCACCGTTCGCGGCCGGGCCAGGGCGGAGTCGATGGGCGGCAGGTCCGACGCGCTGCGGCGCCGCAGCAGGCCGCCGATGGCGGGGCCCAGGCGGCGGTCCACCCGCTGCCGGGCCTCGGGCGCCAGCGCCGCGTAGTCGCGCTGCAGCGTGGCCAGGCAGCGCGCGCGGTAGCGCACCGCCGGCAACTCCGGGTAGGCGATGCCGCCGTACTCGCCCGAGAAGCGCCTGCGGCCCGCCGCGACGGCGGCGGCGTTGTCATGCAGGTAGGGCAGGTAGGCGGTGCCGATATCGGCGAAAACGCCATCCCAGGCGGGGTCGGAGAAATCGTCGAGTTCCGCGGAACTCCAGTCCTCACTCCCCGAATTCCAGACACGCGAAACCCAGGCCCAGACCCTCGGCGCCTGGGCTGCCATCAGCGCGGCGGGTCGCGGGTCCTGCGCGTAGTGCCGCAGCATCGGCCCGCACCAGGCGATATCGACCAGGCTGGGCCGGTCGCCGAGCAGGTAGCGTCGCTTCTCCAGAAGGGCCTCCAGCCAGCCCAGCGCCTGCGGATACAGCGCGGCGATAGCGTCGAAGTTGCCGCGCCGCACGCCGTCGCCGCGCAGGAAGATGCGCTGCTGGCGCATGCGGAAGTACAGGGCCATGCCGGCGGCAGGATGGACGGTCCCGCGCGACAGTTCCTCGCCCAGGCGGCTACCGAGGTAGCGCGCGTTGTCCGGCCAGGCCCAGCGCCAGAACATGGCCGGGCGCCACTGCCATTCGTCGCAGTAGTCCTCCACCAGGGCGGAGAGGAAGGCCCGACAGGGGTCCGCCGGCAACAGCGGACGCTGCGGGTGCTCGGCATCGAGCCAGCGCAGCAGCGGCGTGCTGTCGTAGAGCCACAGGCCGTCGTCGCGGCACAGCGCCGGCACCTTCATCCAGCCGGTGTTCGGCAACACCTCGTTCAGCAGAGTGTCGGTGGACACCGGCACGCGCCCGTAGGCGATGCGCTTGGCACGCAGCGCGCATTCCAGCTTGCCGCTGAAGTAGGAGACGTCGGAGAGGTAGACGCGATAGCGGGTCATGAGCTTGCAGAGGCTGCGCGGAAAGTCCGTTCGCGCTGAGCCTGTCGAAGCCCGGGCGTGCTGCCCCGCCCGCAGTCACCTGGTTGCCGCCCACCTTTCGACAGGCTCAGGGCGAACGGCAACTCTGCGACCTGCCGGGACCTCACCCCTCCACCTTCACATGCAGCCCCACCCGCTTCAACCTGACGCCGATGTCGAAGCGCATGGCCTCCGGCGCGCCCTGCGCGGCGGTCCAGGCATCGACGCTGGCACGGCCGGCGGCATCCAGCGCGCCATAGGCATCGAGCACCCGCTGCATCATCCACAGCGTGTAGGGCATCGCCGCGCGGCGGAAGCGCCCCTGCGCCATCGGGAATTCGATCATGCCCAGGGCGCGCGGCAGGCGTGCGCGGCCCGGCTTCAGCGTCTTGAGCGAGGCACGGACCTCGTCACGGATGCCTTCCAGCATCGGATAGAACTCGTGGAACACGGCATGCAGCAGCGGCGCCAGGGTCTCCGGGATCGCGTCGTCCGGCAGGAAGTCTCCGCCGCGCACCCGAGGTGCGTTCATGCGCGCGATCCAGGCCTTGAGATGCGGGCGCGGCTCCACCAGGTGCTTCTTCGGCCAGGGGTCGCGGCCCAGGTGTCCGTACAGCGGGCCGATCAGGCCGAAGTCCGCCACCGAGGGCCGCGTGCCGAACAGGAAGGGCATGGCGGCGAAGTGCCGCTCCAGCGCGTCGAGCATGGCCTCGGTCCAGCTTTCCATCACGGCGCGCTGCTCCGGAATCACGCCCACCGCCGGCAGGTAGCCGCGCATCTTGTCGGCGACATAGGCGGCCAGGCGGTTCTTCACCGGGCGCGGGAACCAGGGCAGCAGGCCGTCGCCGCTGTCGGCCTGGAACAGCCGGTAGTTCTCCGGATAGATCCAGCGGTAGTGCATCGCATGGGGAATCCACCATTCGTCCGCCCAGGCCTCCAGCAGCAGCGCCGCGATGCGCTGGCGCGGCGTGGCCGGCGTGACCGGCGCCTCCGGAAAACGCTGCTCGATGGCCGCGGCGATGTCCTTGGTGTCCTGCAGCCACTGCCCGTCAGGCGTCACCACCACCGGCATCACCGCCGCGCCGGTCTTGCGCGGGATCTTCCACATCAGCGTCAGCGCATCGACCGGGCGGTCCTCGAACGGCACGCCCTTGTAGCGCAGGTAGGCGCGGGTCTTCCCGCTGAAGTACGACAGGTGCCAGCCATGCAGCACATAGGGCTTGTTCATGTCCCCGCTCTCCCGGATCCGGTCGAGGCCGCTCGGGCGGCCTTCCATTGATATTTACACTATGTAAACTACACGACTGGACACGGTCAAGGACCCTGGAGACCATCGGCCCCATGAACAGCACCCACCTGCCGCATGCCGGGCTGCCGCCCAGCCTCAAATCGCGGGTCACCGAGCGCATCGCCGGCTCGCAGGACCTGCTGGCCAGGCTGCGCGCCGGCCGCGAGCTGGAGCTGTACTACGAGGCGGGCGATCCGCACTCGCAGCTCTGCGCCGCCCTGGCCCGTCGCCTGCTGCCGCGCCTGGACGTCCCCCTGCGCATACGGCTGGTGCCCACCCCCAGCGCCGAAACCTACCCCGAGGAAGCGCGCCAGCGCGCCTTCGCCGCCGCCGACGCGGCGCGCCTGGCGCCCTGCCACGGACTGCCCGCGCCGCTGCCGCTCTCTGCCGAACAAGCCCATCTGCTGCAGGCACGCCTGGCGGCCGCCGGGGAGGGCGCGGACTTCCTCGCCGCCGAGCAGGCCGCGCTGCGCGAGATGGGAGGCGGCAGGCCGCCTTCCGGCCCTGCGGCGAGCCCTGCGGCCGTCGCCGGACTGCTGCGGGCCAACGCGGAGCGGCGCCGCAAGCTGGCGCACTACCTGCCGGCGATGTGGCAGTACCGCGGCGAGTGGTTCTGGGCGCTGGACCGCCTGGGATTCCTCCAGGCGAGATTGCAAGCCGACGGGGTGCTGCGCGACGCCGCGCCGTTGTCGCGGGCGGACCCCTCGCAGTTGCCGGATGCCCCTGCGGACGACGGCACGCCGCTGGAATTCTGGTTCAGCTTCCGCAGCCCGTATTCCTATCTGGCCGCCGTGGAGCTGCTGCGCCGGCGCGAGGCCGGCCACCGGACGCCGCTGCAGGTGCGCCCGGTGCTGCCCATGGTGATGCGGGGCCTGCCGGTGCCCTCGATCAAGCGCCTGTACATCGTGCGCGACGTGAAGCGCTGCGCCGATGCGCAGGGCATCCCCTTCGGCCGCATCCACGATCCGGTGGGCGATCCGGCGCTGCGCCTGCTGACCGTGTTCCCGGCGCAGGCGGACGCGGACACGCAGCTGCGCTACTGCGCCATTGCCGGCCAGAGCGTCTGGGCCGAGGGCCTGGATGCAGGCCGCGACGAAGTGCTGCGGAGCATCTACCAGCGCTGCGGGCTGGACTGGGCGCCCGCGCAGCAGAAGCTGGCGCGCGGCATCGACACGAAATACGCCGAGGACAACCGCGACGCACTGTTCGCGGCGGGGCTCTGGGGCGTGCCGAGCTTCCGTGCCGGCGGCTTCACCACCTGGGGCCAGGACCGGCTCTGGATGCTGCAAAAGGTAACGGGGGCCTGAGAGGCCCCCGTTGTCCGCACCGTGGTTGCGCAGGCGGCGGCCCCGCCGCCACCCGCGCCCCGCCCTACCGCTTCTTCGGTGCCGTCATGGTGGAGGGCGGCTGCCGCACGATGAGCTTCCTCGGCGTCGGAACGCCAACCTCATAGCTGTCCCGCACCAGCGTGCCGTCGGCACCGATCTTGTACTGCAGGATGGTATTAAAGCCCGTGGCGGCATAGAGCCAGGCTTCGTTCGGGTTCACGGCGACATCGCCCAGCGCAGCGACGGCATAGCTGTACTGATGCACCAGGGAGCCGGTCTCGTCGATGGCAAAGGTGGCGATGCCCGGCTCGCCGTCATAGGAGCTGTAGCCGTTCGGCGCCACGAAGCTCAGGAACGCCGACTTTCCGGAGGGAGCCAGCGACAGGCCGCGGCCACGCTTGCCTTCCAGCGCCATCGGCGTCGCCATCGGCACGAGCTGACCGTCGGCGCTCACGATGTACTGCGACACGGCCGCCGTGGAGGAGTAACCATAGCCGGCGTTGGTGACGTACACGTACTGTCCCGAGGGATGCGCCACCGCGTACTGGGGGTTTTCACCCGTGGCCGGAGTGCTCGGTTGCACCGTCAGCGAAGCATCCGCGTTGATCTCCAGGCTACGTACCAGATTCGCGTTGAAGTCGGGGACGTAGAGATAGGGCTCAGTCGGGTGAGCCAGTATGGAATAGGCCGAGGAGGAGGAGTTGCCAACGTCCGTCGGGGGCTTGGCATCCAGCGTCAGCTTGCCGTCGGTACCGATGGCCAGGCGCACCACCCGGGTGGGATAGCCGGTCGCCACATAGAGCTGCCGCCCCTGCGGTTCCACAGCTGCACCTTGCGGATAGTAGCTGCCGATCGTCACGTAGTTGGGCTCCAGCGGCACCAGCGATCCGCCGGAATCGACCTTGAACTGGGAGATGGCGTACTGCCCCGACCCCACGGAATCCTGGTGAACCAGGTAGGCGAATTTCCCATCCGGAGTGAAAGTGAGGTCGCTGGGACGGAAGGCCGTCTGGACCAGCGGGGTGGACATCGGCTGCAGGCGGCCATCTTCTCCGGCGATGAACTGGTAGATGCCCGGGAAATCGTAGTCGCGGACCGCATAGGCGACCGCCGTGGCCGCTCCCACCCGGACCTCCAGGGCCGCCTGCTTGCTGGCACGGGCCAAAACCGCGCGAACGCTGGTGTTGCCCGGTGCGAGCGGCCGCGCGAGACCCGCGTCGTCGCTGCTGAATTCCAGCACAGCCGGATCCGGCGAGCTCCAGGTGACCTCGGAAGTGACGGTCTCCTCGTAGCCGTGCGCGTAGGTGGCAAAGCTGTTGAAGCGCAGCATCGGACCGCCGGCGATCGGCGCCTGTCCGCCGTCGTCGCGCCGCACCGTCAGCGCGGTGACCGGCGAGTTCAGGTTCAGCGTCACCGGAATCGTCCAGCTGTTGCTGTAGGGATAGTAGTCGGTGTCCTGGTACAGGACGATGCTGGCCTGGTGCGTGCCATTGGGCATGCTCGCCAGCGATTCGGCGGGAATGACCACCGAGATTTCCTTGGGCGGAGCGGTGGTGCCGCTGCCCGGCGAGGCCGTGAGCCAGAATGCATTGATGTAACCGACTCTCCATGAGATGGCGCTCGACGGCATCGTGCCGCCGAGATCGTCGGACACGATCAGCTTGCGCGTGCGCGCCGCCGCGGAGAGGTCGCTGCCGATATCGAACTGCAGCGACTCGGGCGTCAGCGTCAGCTGCGGGCGCGTCACCTCGAAATACACCGTGTGTCCCTGCTGGCGCCCTCCGGTGTAGGTGACCAGGACCGTACCGTAGTAGCCACCCGGCGACAGGCCGGCGGCCGAAACCGAATAGCCGACGGTGCCCGCTCCGCTGCCGCTGCTGGAAGTGCTGAGCCAGGACTCGCCGGACGAAGCCGTCCATTCCACGAAGGAGGACGTGTCCACCGAGAAGCTGCCGCTGACGGACGCGGTCGAACCGGCGACGGACCGCACGGTCGTCGAGTAGGGAGTCACCGAAAGCTGCGGCGCCGAAATGAACAGGTTCACGCCGAAGATCGCCCGGCGCCCTTCGCTGTCGGTCAGCGTGATGCTGCCGTAGTGAAAGCCCTCGGCCAGCCCGGCCGTGGAAACCGAGTAGCCGATCAGCTGCGATCCCGTGCCGCTGGTCTTGTCCAGGCTCAGCCAGGAGTAGCCGGACGCCGCGGTCCACTGCGCATTGTTCGACGTGTTCAGCGAGAAGCTGCCGCTCGACGGCGGCGCCCCCTGCACCATGTTGACGGTGACCGCGACGGGCGAGGTGTCGAACCTGACCACCACCATGGTGATCGACAGGTCCGTGTAGCTGATGTCTCGGGCGTCTTCCAGGTATCCGCCGGACGGCACGATGCCGGTGAGGAAGCGCAGGGACGTGCGATAGGTGCCCGGTGCCATGCCCGAGGGATCGACTCGGATTTCGAAAGACATCCGGTCGCCACTGGGCATCCCGGTCTGCACTGCCGTCGCCCAGCTCACCGGAGCGACATTGGGGGCATAGCCCACCACGACACCCGAGCCCTCGAACTGCACCAGGACAGGCTTGCTCGTTTCACCCTGGCCGGTACCGACATCGAAACTCATCGACTTGGTGGACAGCGAGATGGACGTCTTGGAACCGCCGCCGCCGCCACCGCCGCAGGCCGAGAGCACCAGGAGCATCAGGCTGCACAGCACCGCGCGCCAGCCGAGCACGCCGAAAGATTGAGACACGGACTTCCCCCAAAGGAAAACGCTACGGACGGATGATGTCGGCGAAGCCGGCGCGGCACGCTTCCCTGTTGGCCGGACACGGCGCCGTTCCCTGGTCGGCCCCGCTCCTGCCCGTGCCCCGACGAATCCGCGATGCGGCGCAGGTTCCGCACCGCATCTTCATGAGCAGTGTTCCAGAACCGCAAGCGACTGAAAAGAGAAAAGAAAACAAGACGGATGAATCAGGTTTCATCTTCACGAATGGCGATGCAGGACGCCCGAAAGCGTGACCGGGTCGGCAGTTTGGCGGCCCTATCGGAGCGGCGTGGTGCCGGTCCCCAGCAGGGGCGCAAGTTCCGCCCAGGCCGTTTCCGCGGAAACGGGCAACGGCAGGTCCAGCCCGAGGCCGGGCACCCGCAGCCGCCCTCCACCGGCGCTGCCGGCCAGCAACCGCGCCGGATCGTCGATGAGGCGGCGATAGCGCTTGCGGAAGTCGCGGTACTTGTCGCGGCTCACCACGAGGCCGCCGGCAGCGGTGGCCGCGCGCAGCATCAGGCCGTCGGCGCGCTTGCCCGAGGGCACCTCCACGCAGAAACGGGAATGTTCCAGCAGGCGCTCGTACAGCGCCCTCTCGTCACCCAGCCGGTAGCGCGTGTTGGCGTCGAAGTACAGCTGCACCTCGCGCCCCTGGGCCAGCAGTTGCGCCAGCAGCGCCAGCGGCGCGCGCAGGGACGGCGGATGGCCGTTCCAGTAGGCCAGGTTGAGCGCGTCGATGAAGATCCGCGGCGGACCGGGCGGCGCCAGCGCGGCGGCCCCGGCCGCGGGCAGGCGCAGGACCCGCCCGCGCCACCAGGCGGCCAGACGGGCCAGCAGGGCCTTCAGCCGGCGCCTGCCGGCGACAGCGAGGCCATGTCGATCACGAAGCGATAGCGCACGTCGGCCTTCTCCATGCGCTCGAAGGCCTCGTTGATCTGGTCCATGCGGATCATCTCGCAGTCCGGCAGGATGTTCTTGGCCGCGCAGAAATCCAGCAGCTCCTGGGTCTGCGCGATGCCCCCGATCAGCGAACCGGTGATGCGGCGGCGGCCGGAGACCATCGGCATGCTGGAAATCTCGGCCAGCGGGCCGAGCTGGCCGACGATGACGAAGGTGCCGTCGATGTCGAGCAGCGGCATGTAGGGCGTGACGTCATGCTTCACCGGCACGGTGTCGATGATGACGTCGAAGCTGGCCTTGGCCTTCTTCATGGCGTCCTTGTCCGCGGACACCAGCAGGCGGTGCGCGCCCAGCGCCAGCGCATCGGCCTGCTTGTCGGGCCTGCGGCTCAGCACCGTCACATCCGCCCCCAGCCCCACGGCGAGCTTCACCGCCATGTGCCCGAGACCGCCGAGCCCCAGCACGCCCACGCGGGTACCCGGACCGACGTTCCAGTGGCGCAGCGGCGCATAGGTGGTGATGCCGGCACAGAGCAGCGGACCGGTGCGCGCCGGGTCCAGGCCCGCCGGCACGCGCAGCACGAACTCCTCGCGCACGACCAGATGCTTGGCGTAGCCGCCGAAAGTGGGCTCGCCGGTGACGCGGTCCTTGCCGTTGTAGGTCTGGGTGTTGCCCAGGCGGCAGAGCTGCTCCTCCCCCTTCTGGCACTGGTCGCATTTCTGGCAGCTGTCCACCATGCAGCCCACCGCCACGGAGTCGCCGGGCTTGTAGCGCGTGACGCCGCTGCCCACCGCGGTCACGCGGCCGACGATCTCGTGCCCCGGCACCGACGGATAGGTGCTCCAGCCCCAGTCGTTACGCGCCGTATGCAGGTCGGAGTGGCAGACGCCGCAGTAGAGGACTTCCATCGCCACATCGTTGGACCGCAGTTCGCGGCGCTCGAAGCTGAACGGGGCCAGGGGCGTGGTGGCGGCCTGGGCCGCGTATCCGATGGTCTTCATGGGCGGACTCTGTTCTGTGCAGGATCGGGATGCCGGCCGCGGGGCGGCCAGCTTCGAGAGCTTATCGCAGAAATTCAGGCCCTTGCAGGCGCTCCTGCGGCTAGGCGCCGACCTGCGTGGCGGCGCCGTTGCCGCGGCGGCGCTGCTTCTTGTCCTTGACCTCGGCCTTGCGCGCGGCGGCCTGCTCCTTGTGCGTGGGCGTGGTCAGGTTCGAGAGCTTGTGGCCGATCTGAGCCACGCCGTCCTTCAGCGTGCGCTGCAATTCCTCCTTGGTGTTGGCCAGCACCTGGGCGGTCTGGTGCCCACCCTCCACGACGACGCTCCTGGCGGCCTGGAGGGTCTGCGCGCCGGTCTGGATCACGTCCTTGCCATGGGCGCCGATCAGCTCCACCTTCCCCTTGGCCTCGACGACAGCATCCTTGACGGTTTCGACGATCTTGTTGGCGCTCATCCTTGAACTCCTGGTGAATGGGAAGTACCTGCCGATTGCAGGCCCAGCGTATAGACCGGCGCTCCCCGGCCGAGTTCAGGGAGGCCATATTCCGCCGGAAATCAGCAGGATCGCTGCCCTGCCCGCCTGCCGCCCTCGACAGGCGGGCCAATATGTATCATTGTTTGTTACATGAAAAAGGACAGCAAGCTCTCCTCGGTCCTGCACGTGCTGCTGCACATGGCGCACAGCGACCGGCCGCTCACCTCGGACGAACTCTCCGGCTACCTGCAGACCAATCCGGTGGTCGTGCGGCGCACGCTGGCCGGCCTGCGCGAGCTGGGCTATGTCGAGGCCGTGAAAGGCCCCGGCGGCGGCTGGACGCTGGACTGCGACCTGGCGCAGGTGACGCTGCGCGACATCTACGACGCCGTGGGCTCGCCCGGCGTCTTCGCCATGGGCCATCGCGAGGAGAACCCGCAATGCCTGGTGGAGCAGGCCGTCAACGGGGCGCTGGACCAGGCCTTCCGGGAAGCCGAGGCGCTGCTGATCAGGCGATTGTCCGGCGTCACGCTGGCCGATCTCTCCGCCGACTTCAACCGGCGCTACCAGGCGCATCCGCGCAGGAAGGCTCCCCATGCACACTGAATGCCCTGCCCGCTACGACGCCATCGTGATCGGCGGCAGCTACGCCGGCCTTTCCGCCGCCCTGCAGCTGGCCCGCGCGCGACGCCGGCTGCTGGTGATCGATGCCGGCATCCGCCGCAACCGCTTTGCCCTCGCCTCCCACGGTTTCCTGGGCCAGGACGGCCGCGAGCCGGGCGCCATCGTGGCGGAGGCCCGCGAGCAGTTGCTGGCCTACCCCAACGTGCAATGGCGGGACGGCATGGCCACGGACGCCCGTCACGATGACAGGGGCTTCAGCGTGTCGCTGGCGGATACCCGCCTTGCAGCCCCATATCTGGTGCTGGCCACCGGCGTGAAGGACGAACTCCCCTCTATCGAGGGGCTGGCGCAGCGCTGGGGCCGCAGCGTGTTCCACTGCCCCTATTGCCACGGCTACGAGCTGAACGAGGGCCGCATCGGCGTGCTGGCGGCGGGTCCGCATTCGCTGCATCACGCGCTGATGCTGCCGCATTGGGGACAGGTGACCTTCTTCACCAATGGTGCCCTCGAACCTGATGACGCACAGCGCGCGGAACTGCGGGCGCGCGGTGTCCGCATCGAGCCACGGCGCGTGCTGCGCCTGGCCGATACCGCGACGGTGGAACTGGAGGACGGCACGCGCGTGGTGCTGGACGGACTGTTCACCGCCACGCACATGACGATGGCGAGTCCGCTGGCGGAACAGCTGGGCTGCGAGCTCGACGAAAGCCCGATGGGGCGCTACATCCGCACCGACGCGCTGAAGCAGACCACGGTGCCCGGCGTCTTCGCCTGCGGCGACGCCGCGCGCATGGCGGGCAACGTGGCGCTGGCGGTGGGGGATGGCGCGCAGGCGGGAGCTTCGGCGCACCGGGCGATGCTGTTCGGCTAGTTGCGCCGATCGAACCTCAGCCTCAGTTCCTTCGGCGCCATCGTGAACGCGAAGTACTCCTCCACCGGCCGCTGATCGGGCAGCGATATCCGGAACTCGCGCGCGAGCATGGTGGCCACGGCACGGATCTCCAGTTGCGCCAGGTTGCGGCCGGGACAGAGGCGCGGGCCGTGGCCGAAGGCAAGCGGGGCCCTGGTGATATAGCTGGGCTGGGGTGAAAGCCAGCGTTCCGGATGGAAGCCCGGCTCGCCCGGGAATTCGGCGGTGTCGTTGGCGGCGGGCCGCGTGACCAGCACGAGGTCGGTGCCGGCAGGCACGGCGTACCCGCCCAGTTCCACGTCGACGTTCGCGTGCAGGAAGAACACCGGGGCGACGGGCTTGAGGCGGAAGGTCTCGCTCATGACCGCATCCAGATAGGGGCGCTCCGCCCCGCCCTGCATGGCCTCCGCATGCAAGCGCTCCTGTGCGCCGGGATTCTGCGCGAGGAAATACATCATCCAGGCCAGGGTCATGGCAGTGGTGTCCTCGCCGGCCACCAGCGTGCCCAGGGCGTTGCTGAAGATGTCATGGTCGCTGAACACGGAGCCGTCCTCGTCGCGCGTGGCGAGCAGGGCCTCGATCAGGTTGGTGGGCCTTTCGGCCAGCGCCGGATCGGCGGCGATGCGGGCGCGCGCCTCGGCGATCAGGCCCTCGATGTAGCCGCGCACGCCGGCGAGATCGGCGTCGAGCTGGCGGTCTGCCTTGAGCTTGAACCAGCGCCAGTAGGGCACGGGGATGCGGGCACGGCGGCTGACCTGCGGCAGGATGCGGCTCAGGTGCTTCTGGATCGGGTCCTCGTGCGTCTCCAGGGCGTTGGCGTCGTAGCCAAAGGCGAAGCGCGTGGTGACGTCCAGCGTGTAGCGCATGATGTCGTCCAGCACCGCCACAGGCTGGCCGGCCCCGGCGGCGCGCACCCACAAGCCCTGCAGGCGCGCGGTGATCGCGTCCAGCCGGGGCATGAAGGGTGCCATCTGGTGGATGTTGAGCGCACGCATGAACACGCGGCGCTGGCGCCGCCAGGTCTCGCCCTCGGAGGAGAACAGCGAGGTGAGGCCCATGTCGGAGATGATGCGGTGGAAGGCGGGGAAGCGTCCGAAGTTCTCGGGGCGCTCGCGCAGCACGCGGCGGCAGAGTTCGATGTCGGCGATCACCATGACCGGCTTGTTGACGAAGCGCAGCCGGTACAGCGGGCCGTGCTCATGCACCCAGCGCTCCAGCACCTGGTGCATGCGCCCCTGCCCGAGCTGCGGCAGGTTGCCGAGCAGCGGCCAGCCGCGGGGACCGGGCAATGCGTCGAGGGGTTTCGGGGGCGGCGGGGAATCGGGCATGTCTCGAGGCGCCGCTCGGGTGTCGGGGTGTCGGGCGATTCTAGGCCTGCGGGCTGCAGGATGTTGAGGCGGGTGTCTCAGCTTGATGCGCTCATTTACGAGCGGAGCCGGATTGGGACGGGTCCATGGCTTCCAGCTCCCCGTCTCCGCCCTTCGGCCTCCTCCCGCGAGGAGGAAGGCTGAGGCAGGGGACTCTTCCGCCTTCGGCCGCGCGCGTGACCGCCCCCGGCCCTCCCCCCGCCCGCGGGGGAAGCAGACCAGAGGCTTCTCCGCTCATGGTCCCTCGGAGCTACCGCCGTCTCGGCGCCCGAACAGCATCTCCAGGTCGGCGGAGCCCAGCGGGCGCCACTGGCCGCTGGGCAGGTCCTGCAGGGACAGGCCTCCGATCTGCGGGCGATGGAGGCTGTTCACGTGGTTGCCGACGGCGGCGAACATGCGGCGGACCTGGTGGTAGCGGCCCTCGGTGAGGATCAGGCGCGCGTGGCGCAGCCCCAGCGCTTCCATCCGCGCCGGGGCCAGCGGGGTCTGCTCGGATTCCAGCATCAGTCCGCCGCTGGCGAAGGTCGCGGCCTCGTCGCCGCGCAGGTCCCGGGCCAGGCTCGCCTCGTAGATCTTGTGGAGTCCGGACTTGGGCGAGACGATGCGGTGCAGCAGGGCACCATCGTCGGTCATCAGCAGCAGGCCGCTGGTGTCGCGGTCCAGGCGGCCCACCGTCGACAGCAGCGGCGAGCGCTGGCGGAAGCGCGGCGGCAGCAGGTCGTAGACCAGGCGGCCGGGGTCCTTGGTGGAGCAGGTGTAGCCGGTGGGCTTGTGCAGCATCAGGGTCAGGCCGGCGGGCGGGTCCAGCGGCTCGCCGTCGATGCGGATCACGGCATGCGCGGCCTGGTCGTCGGCATACAGCACCTCGCCGTCGGCGTCGGTGATGCGGCCCTGGCGGAACAGGGCCATGACGTCCTTGCGGCTGCCGTAGCCGAGGTTGGCGATCAACCGGACCAGCCTCATGCGCGCAGCCTCGGCTTGCGGGCCTCGACCACCTTGAATCCGCCGTCCTGGGCAACGCTGCGGACCTCGCCGAAGCATTCGTCCAGCGCCTGCTCGTAAGGCAGGTGGCGGTTGGCGACCATCCAGAAGCGGCCGCCGGGGTTCAGCGACTGCGCGGCCACGGCGATGAAGCGGCGGCCGATGTCGGGGCGGTCTTCGCCGCCCTGGGCATGGAAGGGCGGATTGCTGACGATGCTGTCGTAGCGTCGCGGCAAGCCGGCGGTGACGTCGTGCCAGAAGAACTCCGGCGGCAGGCGCGCGGACCGCAGGTTGATCCTCGCCATGGCCAGTGCGCGCGACTGGGCCTCGTAGAGATCGAGCGCGGTGACCTGCGGGCAGCGCGCCAGCAGTTCGGCGCTGAGATAGCCGTAGCCGGCCCCGAGATCGGCGGCGCGGCCCGAAAGGTCCGATGGCAGATGGGCCGCGAGCAGCGCCGAGGCCGGGTCGGCGCGGTCCCAGGCGAACACGCCGGGGCGGCTGGTGAAGCGGCCGCCCAGGATCGGGCGCGGCGCATCCAGGTCCGCCCACTCACCAGCCAGCGCCGCGTCGGCCGGGCCCTGCAGCGGCTCGGTCCAGAAGACGCGGCATTTGCGCCTGGACAGGTTGCTGACCCCGCCGGCGAGGCGGGCGAGGTCATCCTCGCCGCTGCGGGCGCCCTCGTCGTTGCGCATGCTGGCCAGCACCCGCCCGCCCGGTGCGCAGCGCGCGACCGCCTGCGCAAACAGCGCGCGCGCTTCCTGGCGCTGGCGTGGCGGCAGCAGCAGCACCAGGGCGAAGCGGCGCGCGGGGTCCAGGGATGCGAGGTCCACCGTATGCCAGCCCGCCTGCGCCAGGGCGTCGGCGGCAGGCTTGAACTCCTGCTCGCAGATCAGGCCCGGACGCGGCGCCTGGCGCAGCTCGGCACCGTCGCGCGCGCGCAGGAACAGCGCGCCGCCCTCGGCCGGCCAGTCCAGCAGGCCGTCGGCCAGGGGCTGGAACAGGGTGGCCAGGGTGTCGTCGGAGGAGCGGTGAAGGCGCATCGCGGCAGGCGAGGTGGAGGACGTCGCGCGAATTCTTCCAGAAAGCGGGCGCGGATGCGTCCTTTACCCAGCCCGGGCGCGGGAGCCGCGCCCCTCACCCCAAGCCTGCCCGACGCGTGCGGGGACAGGGAACAGGGGCGCGTCAGCGCAACCGGCTCACCACCGGCTCGCCGCCGGCCAGCGGCAACTCCACGAGCATGCCATCGCGCGCCAGGGCGACGCCCCTGGGGCGGATGTCGCTGACGCCGGCGAGGAAGCGGCGCTCCAGGGCCTTGGGCGGCGGCGGGGTCAGGTGGTACATCAGCAGCAGCTTCACGCCGGCCTCGTTGGCGACCTCGGCGGCTTCGACCGGGCTGGTGTGGTAGTCGGGGATGTCGTGGAAGATCTTGCGCAGGCGGGGGCGGTCCAGCGACCCGGCGGTGGCGGCCAGGCGCGCGACCATGTCCTGGTTCTGGGCTTCGTGCGCCAGCAGGTCCACGCCCCTGGAGGCGGCGATCACGCGAGCGTCCTTCACCGTATCGCCGCTGATGACGATGGAACGGCCCTTGTAGTCGAAGCGGTAGCCGACGGCGGGATGGATCGGCGCGTGCGACACGGCAAAGATGCTTACGCGCAGGTCACCGTCCGTGAACAGCGGCTGAAGTCCTTCCCCGATCCCGGCGGTGATGGGCTTCATGACGCCGCTTTCGGGTTTCAGCATCTCCGCGCCGTGGTGAGCCACGCGGTAGCCGTGATCCAGCCCGTAGGCCTGGTTGAAGCCGGCCACCACCTTCTCCACGCCCTGCGGTCCGTAGACCGGCAGGGGGCCGGGGCGGCCGGCGACCCAGGTCTGCATGTCGAACTCGCCGAGGTCGCCGATGTGATCGGAGTGGAAATGCGTCAGCAGCACGGCGCCGATGCGCTCGCCGGGCATGCGCAGCAGGGCCATGCGGTTCCAGGAGCCGGGGCCGGTATCCACCACGTAGTACTTGCCTCCGGCGATCACCGCAAGGCAGGGGCGCGCGCGATCCTCGGAGGGAAACGGCGAGGAACTGCCGCAGACCAGCAGGCGCAGGGCGTCGTCGGCGAACAGCGCCTGGCGGTCGCGGTTGTCCATGTTGCGCTTCATGACGGCGCCGACCAGGCGGTCCTGCACGGCGGGCACCTGGAAGGCAGCGAACGCGGCCGCGAGCAGGACGACAATGAGAAGGAGGAGTTTTTTCACGGTCTGTGCTCCGGCATCGGCAAAGCCCCTCTCCCACCGGGAAGGGGGAAAATAAGCAGCGATCTAGGCCGCCTTCTTGCGCGCCGTCAGCGGACGCGCCGACTGCTTCAGGAAACGGTCCAGCAGCCAGGGCGCCACGCGCTTGGTCCAGTAGCCGGACACGGCGTCGCGGCCCACCACCACGATGGCGCGGTTGCGGCGGATGCCGTCGAGCGTGCGCCGCGCCACCGTCTCCGCCTGGAGGTTGTTGGTCTTGAACCAGTTCTGGATGAAGGCCTGCGTGCGCGGCGTGTCCATGCGCCCGAACAGCTGCACCTTGGAGGCGATGGGCGTCTGCACGAAGCCGGGGCAGACGGCGGTGACGCCGATGCCGGAGGCCGCCAGTTCGCTGCGCAGGCTCTCGGTGAAGCCGACCACGGCCGCCTTGGTGGCGACGTAGCCGCCCAGGCCGGTGAAACCCACCAGGCCGGCGCCGGACGCGATGTTGACGACATGGCCGCCGCCCTCGCCGCGCGCGGAGCGCAGCAGCATGGCCGGCAGCACGGCATTGAGCACGCGCACCACGCCCAGCACGTTGACCTCGTGCAGGCGGCGCCACTCGTCCATCGGCAGTTCATGCAACAGGCCGCCGCTGACGATGCCGGCGCTGTTCACCACCACGTCCGCGGCCGGGGCCATCGCGGCGATGGCCGCGGGCAGGCGCGCCACGTCCTCGTCTCGCGCCACGTCGGCGCTGAGGGTCTGCACCTCGGCGGCGCCGAGCGCGCGCAGCGATGCGGCGGCCTTCTCAAGCTGCTCGGCGCCGCGCGCCACCAGCAGAAGGCGCGCGCCGCGGCGCGCCAGTTCCTCGGCCACGGCCAGGCCGATGCCGCTGGAGCCGCCGGTGATGACGCAGAGCTTGTTCCTGAAATCCTTGATCATGGGTGCATCCTGGCTGCAGCGGTTTGATGGTCGGTAGGCGTGGCGCGTCCGTTCATGCTGCGACAGGCTCAGCACGAACGGATGGCGCGGTTCATTTCACCCTGGCCCTGAGCGTCGCGGCCGGCGACTCGTACCAGACCGGCGAGGCCCAGGCGCGCTCCTCGAGGGTGGCGAAGATGTTGCGGCCGCGGAACGTGCCGGGGCCGCCTTCCATGCGGCAGCAGCCTTCGTAGCCCTGCCAGCCGGTTTCCGCGGGAAAGGTGCCGTTGGCAGCGCTCAGCGCCGCACAGTCCACGCCCCGGCTGACGCAGAGCTGCGTGCTCCAGCGGCAGCTGGGAATCTCGCGGGTGCGCGCATACCAGTAGGCATCGCGCTCGCCGTGGAAATCCGGGTCCTGCCAGGTGACGCAGAGCTGGTCCGGGTGCCGGCCGGCATGCACCGAGCAGTCCGGCGCCGGGCGATCCACGGGGTGCGTGGTCTTCACCACGTTGTCGTAGGCCTGCACCTTCGGTGCGCCGCCGGCGTCCAGCGTACCCTTGACGATGTCGATCGCCTGCAGGGGCAGGCTGGGCTCGCTGCCGCCCGGATCCTGCATGGCCCAGACGGTGATCCAGGGCGCAGTGGCGCCCTGCGGCTTCGGCGGCAGGTCGCCGCCCATGACCGCGCCGGTGGCGGCAGTGACACTCTCCCCGCCCTGCGCCAGCCGGGCGCAGATGTCGGCGGGTGGCGGGGTCCAGCTGGCCTGCATGCGGATGCGGATGCGCGGCCCGGAGGTGCCGAAGGTCTCGCCGCGGTGCAGGGCGTCCCAGACCTGGCCGCGGGTGTTCTCGGCGGACCAGACGCCGGCCAGGCCGCCGCTGCCGAAGCCGCGCGCGCGGTCGGTGAAGACGCGGTTGGTGCAGTTCTCCGGGTCATTGGGGTCTTCATTGTTGTTGTCGCAGGCCCAGACACCGAGGTGATCCTTGGGCTCGTCCTCCAGCACGCCGCCGTGGCCGGGGTACATCTTCTCGCGCACCATGCCGGGCGTGCCGTTGTGCGTGTCGGAGGAGGCGATGATGCCCTGGCGGTAGGGATTGATGCCCAGCACGCTGCGCAGGCTCAGGCCCTCGGCCATGATGTTGCGGAAGTAGTCCAGCGGCGTGGTGCAGTTGGCCGCGGGACCGGAAGCGCCGTTGGGGCCGGCGGTCTCGCAGACGCGCGTGAGATAGGTGGGCTCCTGCCGCAGCGAGCAGAAGCTGGGATCGCGCGAGGGATCGCCGGTGCAGTACCGGGCGCAGGACGGCGGGTCGTCCGGCAGGCCGGCGCAGACGTTCTTGGCCAGCTCGAAGTCGCAGCTGCCCTCCTCGCCGCTCAGGTAGTTGCCCTCCAGGCCCACGGCGCACTCGGAACCGCCCTTGTGCTGGTAGATCTCGAACACGCGGTCGTAGCTGCGGCGCAGCTCGGCATCGCCGCGCGTCAGTGCCACGCCGTCGCGGCCCGGCGGCAGGCCGGTGGCGAAGTCGCGTGGCATGAAGAAGCGGCCGTCGGACAGATTGGCGCTGTGGGGAATCGTCAGGGCCTTGCAGCCGGGCACGCCGCCGCACTCGGCCTGCAGGTGGTCGAACAGCATCCACTCGTCGTTGACGTTGCGGTCGTCGATGCCGCTGGTCAGCGATACCGAGGAGAACACCGTGTCCGGCACCTCGCCGGCGGGGCCGCGGAAGATGATGTTCCGGTGCAGCATCTGGCCGCGCTTGTTGGAGCTGAACTCGTAGCCGTGCATCGTGGTGAAGCTGCAGGGCTGGTACTCCTCGTCGGTGATGGCGCGCTCCTGCGCCCAGGCGGTACGGTCGGTGGGGCTCTCGGCCAGCAGGGTCTGGATCAGGATCTGGAACGGCGTGGTCGTGCCTTCGACGAAGGCGCGAATGTTGCCGCGGATGTTGTTGCCGATGATGTTGCAGACCGGGTTGGTGCCCGGCGGCAGCGTGCCGCCGGCCTCGCAGATCAGCTCGAAGGCGCCGAGGAATTCGGCGTGGTCGGTGAGCGCCACGAAGTCCAGCGGCCGGTCCAGCGTCTCGTAGGTCACCGGGGTGTCGGGGTCGTCGTCGCCCGCCGGGTAGCCCGCGGGCTCGCCCTTGGCGAAACGGATCGCCTCGCGCGGCCCGTTGATGGAGTTGAAGAAGTAGGTGTCGAAGGAAAAGCTGGTATGCACGTGCAGGTCGCCGTACAGGGCCTGCTTGCGCCCGGGCAGGATCGGCCCGCACTCGCCCTGGATGGTGCCCGGCGGGTTCTCCACCGGCGGTTCGGCGACCTGCGGCGCCTCGGAGCGGCCGCAGGCGGCAAGGGCGAGAACCAGCCCGCACATCGTATGCCGCATCGCTGCTTTCATGTGTCTCCTCATCCCAGTACCGCCGCGCTGCGCCCGATCAGCCAGTACGCCGACAGCGCGCCATACGCACACAAGGCCAGCGGCGCCCAGCGCCGCTGCGGCTGCAACAGGCGCAGCAGGGCCAGCAGGCCCACTACGAACAGCAGTTGTCCCGCTTCCACGCCGAGGTTGAAGGCCGCCAGGGCCCAGCCCCGCGCCTGCTCGGGCAGGCCGGTCTCGGCCAGCGCCCCGGCAAAGCCGAAGCCGTGCAGCAGCCCGAAGGCGAAGGCCACCGATGCCGGACGCCGCTGCGCCAGGCCCTGCGCGCCGGTCGCCAGCTCCACCGCCAGCAGCAGGATCGAAGCGGCGATGCAGGCTTCCACGGCGCCGGAGGGCAGCGTCCAGCCGCGCAGCATCGCCCCGGCCAGCGTGATCGAGTGCGCCAGCGTGAACGCGGTGAGCGTGCCCACCAGCGCAGCGATGCCGCGGCCGCCGCGCTGCCACAGCGCGAACAGGCCGACCACGAACAGCAGGTGATCGAGGCCAAGCAGGATGTGGTCCACGCCCAGCACGAAGTAATGGGCCACCGGCGGCGTGCCGGCCTGCAGGCCCGGCTGCCAATGCGGCCGCGCGGCGGACAGCACGCTGTACTGCCCTTCTCCCTGCAGCGGCTGCACCAGCAGCACGGCGTCCGGCAGTTGCACGCTGAAGCCGCTCAGTCCGAGGCGGCCGTCCAGCCCCTGCGGACAATGCAGGCGCCAATGCAGCACCACGCCCTCGTCGGCCGGCTGGCTGCGGGTTGCGCCGTCCTGGGTGCAGCTCGCCGGCCACTGCGGCTGCAGCGACAGCAGCTTGCCCTCGAAATCCTCCGGCAGGCGCAGGCGGCTGTCCCAGGTCTGGGCATCGGCCTGCGTCACGCGCCATTGGGCACTGCTCATCGCATGCGCCCAGGCGGCGGGCGCGGCGAGCAGCAGGACCAGGGCGGCGAGGAGCGCGCGCATCAGGGCGTGCCGGCGTCCAGGCCATAGCGGGCCTTGAGCTGGGCCAGCGCCAGCCGGGTCTGCTCGCGGCGGTGTTCCAGCAGATAGTCACGCTGGGCGCGCTCGCGCACGGCCTCGTAGTCCGGCCGCCCGCTGCGTCGCTCGTGGAGGCGCACGAAGTGCAGGCCGGTGGCCGAAGGCAGGGGACCCTGCCAGCTCTCCAGCGGCAGCTCGGCGAGCTGGGCCACGAAGGCCGATCCGAACAGGCCCACGATCTGGCGCTGGCTCAAGGCCACCACCTGGGTGCCGCCCGGATGCGGATCGCTCAGCGCGGCCAGCCCGGGCGGCGGCTGCTGCAGGATGGCGGCCATCCGGGCGGCATCCGCCGCCAGATGCGCATCGCGCAGGCCGCGCGACAGGAAGACATGGTCGAAACTGAGGCGCTCCAGGCCGCCGTAGCGGCTGGCGTGGCGATCGATCCATTGGCGCAGCTCCGCCGGCGAGGGCTCTGCGACATCGACGCCGGTCTCCAGCATCAGTCGCATCTTCTGCACCAGGCGACGGCGCACGATCAGGTCGCCCTCGCCCAGCCCGCGCGCCAGCGCCTCGCGATACAGCACCTCGTCCTCCAGCCATTGCTCCGCGCTCTGTCCCTCTGCCGCCACCTCGGGTGGCGACAGCGGCGCCTGCCGGAGACGCAGGGAATCCGCCGCGAACAGCACTGCGCCCAGGGCCAGGAACAGCAGCAGGGCATGGCGCTGCTGCAGGCGGCTGAGGGCATCGAGGAAGCGGGAGATCACGGCCGCGCGCACTGTTCGACAACCGCAGCCGGGCGCGGCGCATCCGCCGCGCAGGGCATCGCCACCAGGATCCTCAGGCTGTCGTTCATGCGCTCTCCCCGGCCGTGACGGAACACGGCCCGCGGCACATTAAAGGCGCTTTGTTTACACCATGTCAATATTGTGAGCCGCCACCCTGGACGGCACTGGTAAATCCACACCCCCTGCGGCGCGCCGGCGGCCCTGGCACGGCCG
Source organism: Solimonas fluminis (assembly GCF_002930645.1). Taxonomy (GTDB): domain Bacteria; phylum Pseudomonadota; class Gammaproteobacteria; order Nevskiales; family Nevskiaceae; genus Solimonas_A; species Solimonas_A fluminis. The sequence goes on from NZ_PSNW01000012.1 coordinate 89,672, forward strand.
TTGCTCCTGCCACCCTGGATGGCGCCGCCGCAAGCCCCGCCGCGCCGGCGTGGTGCAACGCCGCCATCCGGGGGAATCCATACATGCCGATGCTGCCTTCCTCGCGTGCCCTGCTGGCCGCTCTGCTGCTGTCACCGGCCTGCGCGTTCGCGCATGGCGCCAAGGCCACGGGACCCGCCGCCGCGCTGGGCCTGGACGAGTCGACATTCTGGGATGGCGGAACCATTGCCTCCGGACGCGTCGGCAACGCCGCACTTTGCGACCGGCTCGGCCCATGCCCGAGCTGGAAGATCGTCATCGCTCCGGGCGGACGCCGCCTACGCGTGGGCCTGGACACGCCGGAGCGCAGCGATACCTTCGCGCTGGACCTGATCGACCCGCATGGCGCGGTCGCGGCCAGCGACAGCAACTCCAACCAGTTCAATTCCGAAGCCCTGGTGACAGATCCGGAACCCGGCGAATGGACCGTCCGCGTGCGTCCTGAAAGCGTCACCCAGGCTTCGTTCCGCCTGCGCGCCAAGCTGGAGTCGGTGTTGCCGGAAGACCTGTTGGCCCAGGGCGCGAAGCGCGCTCTGCTGCCCAACCTGCGCACGGTGCCACCCTACGAGTTCACCTTCATCGCGCCGGCCAATCCGCTCAATGGCGTCTACCCGCCTGACACCATCAATCCGCCGCTGGCCGTCGGCGACATCCATCCGATCTCCTGCACGGTGGACGAGGCCGCGCCGGTGGCGCTGGGCGGCGGCGGCGCCAGGCGATGCCTGCGCTTCACCTCCGGCCCGATGAACCTCGGGCCGGGCATCTACGACATGCGCTTCCGCCTGATCGAGGATTTCATCGCGGGCAACGCGCAGCTCAACCTGCAGGAGGCACTGTCGCGCATCGTGGTGGGCCCGATGCAGCAGGTGATCCACTACTCCGACGGCAGCACCCAGGAGATCACGGCGGGCACCTACAGCTTCCACCCGATCCACGCGCATTTCCACGACGACTACGTGCTGTCCTTCGAACTGTTCGCCGTCAGCGATGCGGCGCGCGGCACGATGGCACGCGTCGGCGAGGGCACCAAGTCGGGCTTCTGCCCGGCCGACCAGTTGTTCGCCGACTGGACGCAGTTCAACCAGGGCTATGAAGTGCCGGGCGGCGACACCGCGCTGGGCAGCTGCTTCTCGCCCAACGACGGCGTGATCGGCCTGTCGATCGGCTGGGGTGACGTCTACCGCTGGCAGCGCCCGGGCATGTACGTGGAGTTCGACGGCATGCCCAACGGCCGCTACGTGGTGCAGTCCCGCGTCGATGCCAACAACCACGTGCTCGAGGCGCACGACGACGACAACCTGTCCTATGCCTACATCGAGGTGCAGGGCGACAACATCCAGTTGCTGGAGCGCGGCTGGGGCGAGAGCCCCTGGGACCCGGCCAAGACCGTCTTCGACGGGCCGGGTCCGGCCCAGCGGGCCGCTCCGGCCACCCGCCGTGGCGACAGCGTTCCCTCCGGCGGCAGCGGTGGCGGGGCTCCGTCGGAGTGGCTGCTGGCGCTGTTGACGCTGATCGCGCTGCTGCGTCTGGAGCCGCCCCGGTCGACCCTGGGGCAGCTCCGGCCCCATCCGCGCCGGCACTGAAAAAAAATGGCCCCGCGGAGCGGGGCCATGGAATGTCCCGGGTCGGGACAGGGGGAGGGATCAGACCAGCAGCGGCGCGCAGGTAGCGGCGAGATTGCCGTAGGCGCGCGCCTCGATGGCGGCCGCGCTCGCGACCTCCTGCGGGCTGAGACGGTCCGCCGCGGCGCGATAGGACATGCTGACCTTGAGCTGGAACAGCTCGCGCTGGGCCTGTGCCGCGCGCCAGGGATGCGCGCCGGGCATCGCCGACTCGCACCGCTGCATCAGCGCGGCGATGCGTTCGAGTTCGGCCCCGGATGCCGTGGCCGGGGCGGGTGGAATGCCGGCGATGGCCGGGCGCGGCAGCACGATGGCAGTCGCCTGCTGCGGGCTGTAGGCGTAGTGACGCAGCGGCGCGGCCTGGCGGAGCTTCGGCGCGGACGGTGCGGCCTTGGCCGCCTGCGCCGCCGGGGTCGCGATCAGCGCCATCGCGAGCAGCATCGCCGTCATCGAGGTTTTCATGTGCGCCCCTGAATGGATGACGGCATCTTCAAGTTTCTTGCTGCACTGCAACAGTGGCGAAAACCCCGTGCCCCCTGTGGATAATCCGATGCCTGCAAAGCCGGAAGCGGTGCTCAAGTAACTGATTCCATTACTCCCGTTGCGACCGGGAGGCGAGCCGGCCTAGGCTTGCCCCTTTCCGGGAGAACACCATGCTGGGACTCTGGGGCGAGCACGCCCGCCTCTTTCTGCTGGTCATCGCCGCCACCACCACGCTGGTCTTCGCGCTGCCGATCTTCCTGGCCCCGTTGCACTGGGCGCGGCGCTTCGGCTGGCGCATCCCGGCCGATACGGACCTGGCGATCTACTTCGGCCGCTGCCTGGGCGCCTTCATCCTGATCGTGGAGTGCCTGATGCTGCGCGCGGGGCTCACCGGCGTCGGCCTGCAATTCACCTTCGAGGTGCTGGCGCTGGTGGGCGTGCTGATGGTGGCGGTGCACGTGCGCGGCGCGGTGCAGGGCATCCAGCCGATCAGTGAGACGCTGGAGATCGGCATGTACAGCGGCCTGCTGCTGCTCACCCTGCTGTTCTGGCCGCACTGAATCGCCGTAGCAGTTGCCTTGCGGGGTCGGCACCCCGGCCACGGCCTGCTAGGCTGCCGGGTACAACAAGGGTCGGAAGCCCGCCATCCAGAGCCGCCGCATGTCCAGCGACCGCAGTGCACAGGAGGAAGTGCTGGCCCCGCGCAAGGCCATCGCGGCCCTGCGCGACCTGCCGGAGTACGACCTGACGCCGCAGGAGGCCCAGGACGTGGCGGACATCGTCGCCGCGCGGACGCGCCGCTTCCGCTTCCCGCCGCGCCTGGAAGAGGATTTCCAGGCCTTCAACCGCGCTTCCAGCCGCAACGCACGCATCATCCTGGCGGTCATCACGCTGCTGTCCTTTGCCTCCGCGGCGCTGTGGGCACCGGCACTGCTCGGCTCGGCGCCGTCCAGCAGCGGCTTCGTGCTGGCGATGGAACTGCTGGTGGTGACGCCGCTGTTCGCGGTGGTGTTGTGGCTGCTGTGGAAGCGCGGCGAGCGCGACAGCACCGAGTGGCTGATGCTGGCCGCGTACTGCATCGAGATGCTGGTGATCGAGACCATGCGGCACCACAGCGATGCCAGCGGCTTCCCGGTGGATCCGTCGGTGGGCGTGCTGGTGCCGATCGCGGTGATCCTGATGGCACGCCCGCGCTTCAGCCGCACGCTGATGCTGCTGGGAGCCTTCGCCGGCATCACGCTCAGCCAGGCCTGGATCTGGCAGGAAGCGCCGAATCCGCATGCCGCCAGTTCCTGGATCATCAAGTGGCTGCTGCCGGCCCTGGTGGTGCTGGCCTCCGCCTCCAGCAAGCTGGCGCTGCGCCGCCAGTGGGCCGCCGCCCTGCTGCTGCGGGTGATGGCGCACCGCGACCCGCTCACCGGCCTGCCCAACCGGCGCGCGCTGGAAAAGCACTACGAGGCCATGAGCCGCGCGATGGCGCGCGGCAGCCGCAGTGGCCGCATGGTGCTGGCGGTGATCGACCTGGACCATTTCAAGAAGGTCAACGACCTCCATGGCCACGAGTACGGCGACGGCGTGCTGATCGAGATCGCGGTGGCGCTGTCCGGCTTCGCGCGCCGCCCGCTGGACATGGCCGCGCGCATGGGCGGCGAGGAATTCGCCCTGCTGCTGTACGACTGCGACGAGGCGGCGGGACGCGAGCGCCTGGCGGCGCTGCTGGAAACGGTGTCGGGGCTGCAGATCGAGAACCGCGGCGCGACGCTGGGCATCATCACCGTCAGCATCGGCGCGGCCGCGGTGCCGGCGGAGGCGCGGCTGTCGGAGGCCTACCGCGCCGCCGACGAGGCGCTGTACCGGGTCAAGGACGCGGGGCGCAACAGCTACGAGCTGGTCAGGCTCTAGATCACCCGGCGCGCCGCCACCAGGCGGCGCTCCCAGCTCGGCGTCAGGCGCGTGACCACCACGCGGCCCTGGCCGGGCGAGGCATGCAGGATGTAGCCGTCGTCCATGTAGACCGCCACGTGCAGGTTGCGCGGCTGCCAGCGGTAGAACAGCAGGTCGCCCTTGCGCAGGTCCGACAGTTCCACCGGCTCGCCGTAGCCCACCTGCTGGCGCGTGGTGCGCGGCACGTCCAGGCCGATCACGCGGAAGATGCGCTGTACCAGCGAGGAGCAGTCCACCTTGCCGTCGTCGGTGGCGCCCAGCTGGTAGTCGGTGCCCAGCATCGACAGGGCGTCGCTGATCACCAGGTCGACCACGAATTCGCCGTCCAGCTGCGTGGACGCTTCCAGGGCCACCGGGGTCTGCACGCTGTCGTCGATCGCCTGGTCGGCCGGCGCGAGGGCGCCCAGCCGGGTGCTGAGATCGAGGGCCGAGGCCGGAGCGCTGCCCAGGGCGGCGCAAAGGGACAGCAGCAGGCTGGCGGCGCGGGGGCCGCGAGTCTTCAAGCGCATGATCGGGGGCTCATGGGGGTGCCAATGGGAGCACCGTAACGGCGAGGTTATCCAGCGTAAGTAGACAAAATGTACCGCTCCGCACGAGTGGTCGCGATGCGCCGCCGACCGGTCATGCCCGGGCGGAATGAAACGGGGTGCCATGCCCCCCGATCATGGAAAAGGCGGGCCCGGGGGCCCGCCTCGTGCAAGCTGCAGCACAGCGCTCAAGAGTTCGCCGGCACCTCGCGGCAGCGCTCGCGGTAGCTCACTTCCTGGTCCGGGAAGTTTTCCTTGGCCACCTTGTTGCCGACGTAGGCCCCGCCCAGGGCGCCGGCGACCGTGGCCGCGTCCTGGCCGCGGCCGCTGCCGAACTGGTGGCCGATGGCGCCGCCGGCGGCCGCGCCCAGCACGGTGCCGCCGACCGACTTGGCACCCCACTCCTTGCGTGTCACCACGCGCTCGGTACGGCACTCGGTGCGCGTGGCCGCCACCTGGTCCTTGTCGGCGGCATCGCCTTGCTCGGAACGGGTGGCGAACACCATCGCCGACATGCCGACCACCGCCGCGGCGACGCCGCCGACGATACCCGCAGTGAGATTGTTCATGACGTCCTGTCCTCTTCGCGTTGAGCGCGATCAGCGCCCGGTGAGGCCAACCTAGCGCGGCGCGCTGAACCGCTCCTGAGCGGGCCGCTCAGTCGCCGTTCAGCGTTACCATGATGGGCATGGCCGACTCCGCGACCTCCTGCTGGTACGTCTACATGCTCGAATGCGCGGGCGACCGTCTCTATACGGGCATCACGCCGGACGTGGAGCAGCGCTTCGGCAAGCACTGCAGCGGCCGCGGTGCCGCCTTTACCCGCATCAATCCGCCGCGCCGCATCCTGGCCGCCGCGGCCTGCGACAGCCGCAGCGCCGCCCTCAAGGCGGAGAGCGCCCTGAAGAAGCTGAAGCGGCCGGCCAAGCTGGATTGGGCGCGGCGGCATGCCTGGATGGCGGCGGGCTGAAACTTATTCACAGCCCCGGGGATGTCCTCGCGGCTGTGCGCGGGCCGGCCCCGGCCTCATTCTTCCGGGACACCACGCAAGGAGCGCCGCCGTGAAGCTGACCCCGGAAGAAACGCAGAACACCCTGCTGCAACTGCTCTTCGAACGCGGCCCCGTCGGCGCACGCAACATCTCGCTGAACCTGGTGGCGGAAGTCTGGGCGGAGACCACGCTGCGCCGCGGCGACCTGCTCGACGCCATCGTGCGCCTGTCGGCCATTGGCCACCTGAGCATCGCGGACCATGACGGCGATACGCGGCTGTCGCTCACCGTGCCCGGCGTCATCGCGGCGCGCGCGGCGCGTGCTCCCGGCGACCTGGCTTGGGGCGAGCATCTGCACAAGACGCTGCTGCCGGGCCAGCGGCAGCGCCAGGTCCCTGCGTCCGAGGGCGGGCGCGGCCGCCGCGGCTACGAGACCGGCCGGGCGCGATAGGCGGCGCTTCGCGTCACCCGGCTGGAACAGGGTTAGCCACAGCCCCCGGTAGATCTTGTCTGCTGGACGCCGTACCGGCGCCGCCGCAGTCTCGGAAAACCGCTCCAGGAGCCCGCCATGAGCCCCGCCGTCACCGACCTGCAGAACACGCTGCTGCACCTGTTCCACGCCCGTGGCCTGACGGCCGGACGCCGGCTTCCGCTGCTGCAGGTGGAGCAGCTCTGGAGCATCACCACGCTGCGCCGCGGCGACCTGCTCGATGCCATCGTGCGCCTGTCCGCCACCGGGCAGCTGGGCATCGACGACCAGGACGGCGATACCCTGCTGTCGCTGACTCCGGCCGGCGAATCCGGCGCCCGCTCGCTCAGCGGGCCGGAAGGCATGCCCTGGGGCCAGTACCTGCACGGCGTGCTGCTGCCGCGCATCCGCCAGCGGCAGTTGCCCGCCGCACCCGGCGGCAACGGCCGGCGCAGCTACGAAAGCCGGGCCATGCACCAGAACGCACCGCGCTACCTCAACTAGGGTTTCGACACCCAGCGGTTGTCCCTGATGTAGAAGCGCAGCAGGCGCCGCGCCCAATGGCCGGCGTAGTCCACGCCGATGCGCGGGCGCCGCACGATGCGCAGGGGCGGCATCGGCAATGCTTCTGCCACGTACAGGTCATCGCCCAGCAGGTCGGCGCCGTTGTGGCGCAGGTCCAGTCCCATCGCCTTGCACAGCAGGCCCGGCCCCTGGGTGCGGCCCTCCAGGTGGCTCACCGGTTCCAGCGCCCGCAGCAGCACCGCCGATGCCCTGCCCTCGGCCTCGGTGACGACGTTGACGCAGTGGTGCATGCCGTAGATCAGGTACACGTAGGCATGCCCGGGAGCACCGAACATGACGCGTGTGCGGGGCGTGAGGCCCTTGGAGGAATGCGCGGCGAGGTCGTGCGGCCCCAGATAGGCCTCCACTTCGACGATGCGGCCCACGCGCTCGAGGCCGCCGACGCGGTGCACGAGGTAGCGGCCCAGCAGGTCGCGCGCCACGAGCTGGGCATCGCGGTCGTAGAACGCGCGGTCCAGCTTGCGCAGCGGCGACGCCGGAATTTCCAGCGGCGCGGCGGAAGCGGGCCGGCGCTTCAAGGCACCGTGTCGCCCTGCGACAGGCGGATCACCCTGCCGCTGTCGGCCTCCAGCACCAGCACCCAGCCCTGGCCGAGTTGGCCCGACTTGGCGCTGCCCAGCACCAGCCAGCGGTTGTTCCGGCGGTAGGAGCGGTACGGCGCCTGGATCGAGGTCTGCTCCGCGCCCCAGCGCTGGGTCCACAGCTCGCGCGCGATGCGGATCGCCGCCTTGCCGTCGTCCACCGGTCCCTGCGGGGCGATGCCCGCCGCGCTTTCGTCCGCCGGCACGGAGTCGAGGTAGCGCTGCGCCCAGGGCCGCCAGTCCGCATCCGGCGCGGCGGCGGATTCCAGCCGCGAGGACTGCGGCCCGCCGGGCTTGCGCAGGTGCAGGTCGTAGGGCGGCGGATAGCTCGCGGGCAGCGGCACCGCCCGCGCGCCGAGCAGGCCGTTGAGGGTCTCGCGCGCCTTCTTCGCCACGTCGACCGGCGAGGGCACGTTGTCCGGACGCGAGTAGACGATGCGGCCCTTGCCGTCGATCACCAGGAACCAGGGCGTGCGCGAGATGCCATAGGGGCCGATCAGCGGATCGCCATCGAGCAGCAGCGGAAACCCCAGGCCGCGATCCTTCATGGCCTGCACCGGATCGCCGCCGCGGTTCTCCAGGATATTGATGGTCCAGACGTTCACGCCGGCGCCGCGGTAGTCCTTCCAGATGTCGTCCACGTAGGGCTGCAGCGCGCGGCTGAAGGGACACCAGGATGGCCAGAACAGCAGCACCGTGGGCCGCCCCCCGGCATCCGCCGGGTAGTTCACCGTCTTGCCCTCCGGGGTCTTCAGCGACCAGGGCGGCGCCTGAGCGGGTTCGGCCTGCGCCGGCGCAGCCAGGGAAAGGGTCAGGGCGCAGAACAGTGCGCGGAACAGCTTCATGGACGAATCCTTCCGGAACGAGGCTTCCGGCAAGGATAGATCAGATGTGCGTCGCCGCATCGCGGATCGGCGGATCGTCCTTTTCGTCATGCCGGCGGAAGCCGGCATGGCGGGGGTACGGGTGACGGCCCCTGCGCTAGCGCGGCGCGCCGGTCCTCAACAGCCCGCCCATGATGCCGGCGATGCGGAACGGCGCGGCCTCCTGGTCTTCCGCCGGCTGCGACAGGTCGATCACGATCGGCTCGTAGCGCGGGTTCTCGGCATGCAGCGTGACCACGCTGCCCTTGCGGCGGTAACGCTTGAGCGTGATGCGCTCGAAGCCGCCGCGCGGCTCGTAGAGGCAGGCGGCGATGATCTGGCCGTTCTCGGCCCCGGACTGCGCGTGGATGCCCACCAAGTCGCCCGGCAGGATGCCGGCGTCGATCATCGAGTCGCCGTCCACCCGGTGCAGGAAGTCGGCGCGCGGCTGGAACAGCCCGGGGTCGATCTCCAGCCAGTGCTCGGCATTGGAGGGCGCGGTGACGGGCGCACCGGCGGCGATGCGGCCCAGCAGCGGCAGGCCCGGCGGGGTCTGCTCGCGCAGCAGGCGGATGCCGCGGGCATCGTTGGGCGAAATCTCGATCTCCCCCTTGCGCGCCAGGGCCTGCAGGTGGTCGCGGGCGGCGTTCTGGGCAAAGCCGAAGTGCTCGGCGATATCGCGCTGCGACGGCGGATAACCCTCCTGGCGCAGGCGCTGCTCGATGAACTGCAGGATCTCGGTCTGGCGGGGCGTCAGATTGGCCATGGGGCTTGCATCCTGTTCCGGAAAGGACTACTGTTCGTTTGAACAGTACTTGTCAGGTAAACAGTATATGAGCCTCGCAACTGCCGCAGCAACCCAGTCCCCGGCCCGCCGCCGCACCCGCCTCGCCGCCGAGGCCACGATGGGCGTGGACAGCCGCCACCGGCGCAGTGCCGCCCGGCGCAAGGCCGCACAGGCGCCGGTGGAGAACCCGGCGATGCACTATGGCCTGCCGGACGGCTTCGTGAACACAGGCATGATCCTGGCCATGGCCGGCATCGTCGCCCTGCACCACCGCACGCTGCTGGACGCGCTGTTCTCGCTGTTCGCCTGAGTTTTCGCGTACGGGCGAGCCTGCTGGTGGCTGATTCCTCCGCAGCCATGAGCAGGTTCCGCCCCGATCGCCCTATCCGGGGAACCTGAGCCCCGAAGCCGCCAGCTCCTGCGGCGCCTTGGCCGCGATGGCGCCCCAGAACAGCAGCAGCACGAAGCGCTCCGCCTGCCGTCGGATCTGCTCGCGCTGCTCGGGATGCTCCAGGTAGTCCAGCGAGAAGAAGGTCATCTGCCGGATCACCAGCTGCGAGATCTCCGCCACGTCCTCCCTCTGCAGCAACGGCAACTGCAGCGCGCCGAGCACGTCCTCGGTCATGTCCTGGCCGATGTCATCCAGCACCTGGCGCAGGGCCTTGCGCAGCACCGGCGAGCTGCCATGCATCTCGCGGATGCCCACCACGTAGGCGGTGCGGTGCTCGGTGACGAAATCCAGCACCAGCGCGACCGACTCGCGCACCACGTCCTGCGCCTTGCGCCAGGCCTCGACCGGGTCCGCCGGATCGTCCAGCTTCAGCCCCGCTTCCGCCGGCCGCCGGCGCCGCTCGCGCAGCCCCTCGCGCAGCTGGCCGCTGAGCTGGTCGATGACCGCCAGGCCCAGTTCGTCGAAATCGGCGAAGTGCCGGTAGAAGGTATTGGGATTCAGGCCGGCCTGCCGCGCTACTTCTCGCAGTCCCAGCGAGGCCAGGCTGCGGGTGGTCGCGGCCAGTTGCAGGGCCGCTTCCATCAGGCGCTGGCGACCGCTGGCAAGCGGCGACGGCGCCCTTGCCCGCGGCTTTTCTTCGCCAGAATCCTTTTTCATATCAGTCCCTTGCCTATCTATACAAGCAGAACTGTATCATCGCGCGTTGACATTGATGTCTACAGTCGTCTACCTTGGCCGTAGACGATTGTATACCTCTTCCGGGGTTCGTCGCCCCGACGGAGCATCGAAGATGAGCAGCAAGCCGAAGACCACCCGCCGCCGCAGCAAGACCAAGACGCCGATCCTGCCGACCCGCCGCGACCTTCGGTTCCGGCTGCCGGCCGGGAAGATCTCCGACTGGAACGGCGGCAGCGTCCACATCTCGCAGTTCATGAACACGCTGTCGATCGTGTTTCCGGTGGGCGAGCGCTTCTTCATCCAGAGCGTGCGCAACTACCGCGACCGCATCACCGATCCCGAGCTGAAGAAGGCCGTCACCGCCTTCATCGGCCAGGAGGCCATGCACGGCCGCGAACACGAGGAGTACAACGAGGCCCTGTTCGCCCGGGTGCCCGCCGCCGCGCGCTTCGAGAAGATCGTGGCCGGCCTGCTGGGCGCGATCCAGCGCTATGCCCCCAAGTCCTCGCAGCTGTCCGCCACCATCGCGCTGGAGCACTTCACGGCGATCCTGGCCGACGGCCTGCTGAAGCAGCCGGAGGTGCTGGAGAAGGCCGATCCGCGCTTCGCCGCGCTGTGGAACTGGCATGCGCTGGAGGAGACCGAGCACAAGGCGGTGGCCTTCGACGTCTGGGAAACCGTGATGGGCCGCGGCCCGCGCGCCTATGTCGAGCGCGCCGGCGGCCTGGTGCTGGCCACGGTGATCTTCTGGAGCATGATCTTCCCCGCCTACCTGGCGGTGCTGCGCTCGGAAGGCCGCCTGGCGGACCTGAAGGGCTGGGGCGAGTTCTACCAGCACGGCTTCGGCCGCGTGGGCTTCCTGCGCAAGCGCATCGGCGCCTGGTTCGACTACTTCCGTCCGGGCTTCCATCCCTGGGACGACGACAACCGCCACTTCCTGGAAGGCATCGAGGGCTTCGCCGCGAAGGTGGAAGCCGCCGCCTGATCCCTTGCGGGCGGTCGCGACGCCACGTGCCGGAATCGGGAACGATGCCGGCAAGGCGCACTTCGCCGATTTGCCGTGACGCTCCAGGATTCGGCTCGCCGTCCTGCCGCTCCCCGCGGTAGAGGTCGGCGCACGGAGTCCCTCCCCCAACCCCTCTCCCGAAGGGAGCGGGGAGCGTGGCTAGCGGGGCCCGCAGGCTGGAGAGGAGGCAAAAGAAAAAGGGCCAACCCAAGTTGGCCCTTTTTTGACGCCCGCGAAGGTCTGGCCGAATCCTAGCCCGCCTCCGCGTCCTCCCCGTCCAGCGGCAGGCCCAACTGGTCCGGCCGCGCCCAACCCACCCTGCAGGTACTGAGCGACAGGATCTGCTGCCGCCAGGAATACCGTCCGTTCGAGGGTCCGATCAGCTGCATCTCGCCAAGCACCAGGGCCATCGTGCCGCGCAGCTGCTCGTGGCGCGGGTTCAGCTCCGCGTCGGGCAGGAAGCGCAGGCGCGCACCGACCGGCCACTGGCTGGCGGGACGCGAGGGAACGATGACGGTGCTCATATCGGACATGGCGGACGAATCTCCAATGCTTGGAACGATTGTCCGGCAGCCGGGCCGGCTGCCAAATCGGAGCCAGCCCCCTCCCACGTGTCAGACGCTGCCGACAGCGCGCGTAGGACACAGGGGGCTCTCAGGCTGCCAGCTGCCCGGCGTGATGCCGCAGGTGGTCGGCGATGAAGCTCTGGATGAACCAGTAGGAGTGATCGTAGCCCTCGTGCAGGCGCAGCTGCAGCGACTGCCCCGAGCGCCCTGCCGCATCCTGCAAGGCCCGCGGATGCAGTTCCCGTTCCAGGAAGGCGTCGGCCAGGCCCTGGTCGACCAGGATCGTGCCCGGATAGGGCCGGCGTTCCATCAGCAGGCTCGCGTCCCATTCGCCCCAGCGCGACGTGTCGGCACCGAGGTAGCGGCTGAAGGCCTTCTGTCCCCAGGGCACGGCGACGGGGTTGGCGATGGGCGCGAAGGCCGACACCGACTGCCAGCGCTGTGGCTGGCGCAGCGCCGTGACCAGCGCGCCGTGCCCGCCCATGGAATGCCCGAAGATGCCGCGGCGGTCGGCGGCGGCGGGCAGCTGCGCCTCCACCAGCGCGGGCAGTTCCTCGCCGATGTAGCGGCCCATGCGGTAGTGCGGCGCCCAGGGGGCTTCGGTGGCGTCGAGATAGAAGCCGGCGCCGACGCCGAAGTCCCAGTGCTCCGCGTCACCCGGCAGGTCGAGCCCGCGCGGCGAGGTGTCGCAGGCCACCAGCATCAGGCCCAGCTCGGCAGCCAGGCGCTGCGCGCCGGCCTTGATCATGAAGGTCTCTTCCGTGCAGGTCAGCCCCGCCAGGAAGTACAGCGCCGGCACCTTCGCGTGGCCGGCCTGCGGCGGCAGGTAGGCGGAGAAGCGCATCTCGGTGCCGGTGGACTCCGAGGCATGGCTGTAGACGCATTGCCAGCCGCCATGGCAGCGCTGGCGCGAGAGTTCCTTCATCCGTACACCACCACGCTGCGGATCGACTCGCCGCGCGTCATCAGGTCGAAGCCTTCGTTGATCTTCTCGAAGGGCAGGACGTGCGTGATGAGGTCGTCGATGTTGATGCGCTTGTCCATGTACCAGTCGACGATCTTCGGCACGTCGGTGCGGCCGCGGGCGCCGCCGAAGGCCGAGCCGATCCAGCGGCGGCCGGTGACGAGCTGGAACGGCCGCGTGGAAATCTCCGCGCCGGCCGGCGCCACGCCGATGATGGTGGAGACGCCCCAGCCCTTGTGGCAGCACTCCAGGGCCTGGCGCATGACCTGTACGCTGCCGATGCACTCGAAGCTGTAGTCGGCGCCGCCGCGGGTCAGCTCCACCAGGTGCGAAACCAGGTCGCCCTGCACGTCCTTGGGATTGACGAAGTGCGTCATGCCGAAGCGCCGCGCGATGGCCTCGCGCTCCGGGTTCATGTCCACGCCGACGATCATGTTGGCGCCGACCATCTTCAGGCCCTGGATCACGTTGAGGCCGATGCCGCCGAGGCCGAAGACCACGCAGTTGGCACCCGCCTCCACCTTGGCGGTGAAGATCACCGCGCCGATGCCGGTGGTGACACCGCAGCCGATGTAGCAGATCTTGTCGAAGGGCGCGTCCTCGCGCACCTTGGCCAGCGCGATCTCCGGCAGCACGGTGTAGTTGGAGAAGGTGGAGCAGCCCATGTAGTGCAGGATCGGCTTGCCGCCGAGCGAGAAGCGGCTGCTGCCGTCGGGCATCAGGCCACGGCCCTGCGTGCCGCGGATCTTCTGGCAGAGGTTGGTCTTCTGCGAAGTGCAGTACTCGCACTCGCGGCATTCCGGCGTGTACAGCGGGATCACATGGTCGCCCTTCTTCAGCGACTTCACGCCCGGCCCCACATCCACCACCACGCCGGCGCCCTCGTGGCCGAGGATCGCCGGGAACAGGCCCTCGGGATCGGCGCCGGAGAGCGTGTACTTGTCGGTGTGGCAGATACCGGTGGCCTTGATCTCCACCAGTACCTCGCCCTCGCGCGGACCTTCCAGGTCCACCATCTCCAGGCTCAGGGGCTTGCCGGCCTCGAAGGCCACGGCGGCGCGGGTTTTCATTCTGGGTTCTCCTAGGGGGTTGCCAACACTACCGCAATCGCAAGGAAGCAGGGTTCAGGCTCGCCTCGCCCGCGAGGGCGGCCTATTATCGGCACCCCGGCGGAGAAACGTCATGGCCGAAATCATCAACCTGAACAAGGCGCGCAAGCGCAAGGCCCGCGAGGATGCGGAGCGGCAGGCGGCCGAGAACCGCGTGCGCTTCGGCCGCACGCGCGAGCAGAAGGAACGTGACGCCGCCGCCGAGGAAGAAGCGCGCCGCCGCATGGACGGCCTGCGCCGAGAGCAGCCGCCGGAAGACTGACGGCTGCGTTACGCAATCCCCCCGAGAACCCGATGCTGACCGACCAGATTCACGCCCGCCTCACCGTGCTCGAAGGCCTCATCATGGGCCTGATGGCCCAGAGCCGCGAGCCCGAGTTCATCCACGCCGTGGCGCGCGAGCACGTCGCCGACGTGCTGCGGGTGCTGGACGCCGATCCCGCTGCCGAGAAGCTGGCGACCGCGCTGCGCCGGCAGACCGCCCAGTCGATCCCCGGCGAGCCGCTATAGGGCGTCGCGGATCGCCGCTGCCGCGGCCTCCAGCCTGCCGCGCCGCGCCGGCGTCTCGCGCCGTGGCACGGTCAGCGTGGTGATGTGCCAGGCCAGCCGCGCCAGGGTGTGCAGCGTATCGCCGCCGTAGCGCGGAATGACGTGGATGTGCACGTGCGGCACGCTCTGGCTCGCGTCCTTGCCGTCATTGACCAGCAGGTGCTGCGCGAGGCTGCCCAGGCCCTGGCGCTGCGCGCGGCCGATGCGGTTGGCCGTCTCCCAGAGGTGCGCGCGCGTGATCGCGTCGAGCCGGTCCAGCGTCGCCACCGCGCGGCGCGGCACCACCAGCACGTGGCCGCGCGTGATCGGGTTGATGTCCATGAAGGCGACGCAGCGCGAGTCCTGGTGCACGAAGCTGGCCGCCAGCTCGCCGGAGATGATGCGTTCGAAGATCGTGGTCATGGGGTCTTGGATTTCGTCGTGGTCTTCTTCGCGGCAGGCTTCTTCGCCAGTGCCTTGCCTGCCGCGGTCTTCTTCGCCGGCACGGCCGGGTTGCCGAGCGACCGGTTCAGTGCCACCGCCTCGCGCACCAGTTCGCTCGCTTTCGCCGGGCTGATCACCGTGTCCTCGCGCAGTTCCATCGTCGCCAGCTCGTACTGGCCGCCGGGCTTGAGGCGCGGCTCGATGGCTCCGAGACGCTTGCCGCGCCAGAAGCCGAACAGCACGCGCGCCGGCTCGGCGCGGATCAGCAGCACCGGACCGTCGGAGAAGTAGACCAGGTGACCCCACTTCACCACTTCCTCCAGTTCCGCCGCGCCGCGCACGGCCTTGCGCAGCTTCACCACCTGCGCCCGCTGCCAGCCGTCCAGGGCGGCGACGTAGGCGTCCGGATTCGCAGCGGGAGGGGTTTTCTGCATCGGCATGGCGCGGACTTTACCTCCCGCCCCGGGCCGCGGCCAGCCGCACTCGCCCGATCGGGTGAGGTCATGCCCCGTCGCGGCGCGCAGGATGGCCGCACAACCACGAGGAGACAGCCGATGGCCATCAGCCCCCAGCAGGTGGAAGCCCGCGCCCGCGCGATGCAGGATGCCTTCGTCGAGGCCGCCCGCCGCAACCAATGGGCCTGGATCGCCGACGAGTTCTACGCGCCGGACTGCGAGTACCTCTGCGAGTACGCCGGGACGATGCGCGTGCATGCCAGGAGCCGCGACGAGATCCGTGCCACGCACTACGGCCGCGACATGATGGTGGGCTGGGAAGGCTGGAGCTTTCCCATCGAACGCTACACCACCCACGGCAACCAGATCATCACCCACTGGTGGAACCGCGGCCCGGGACGGCGTGCCGACGGCAGCTGGTACCAGACGCCGGGCGTGTCGTTCATCACCGTGGGTGACGACGGCCTGTTCACCTACCAGCTCGATCTCTTCGACCTGGCGCACCAGATGCATCTCTGCGATGAGCTGGAGCAGGCGGGGCTGCTGTCGGCGCAGTTGAAGCAGCAGTGGGTGGTGCCGACGAAGCAGCGGTTGATCGGGATGCTGCAGAAGGGGCTTTGAGCGCTGCAGCGCGGTCGTGCTTGCCGGGGATGGCGACTCGAACGCGTTCACCCTCCGACGCGCTCGGGGCGAATGATTGGGCCAACACATCCGCGCCCTGCGGAAACCCGCTCCACTATCCTCTCCCGCCAGCGGCAGAGAGCGCTGCTTCAGTTCAAGCTCTCCGCGCTGTAGCGCGCCAGCAAGCCGCTGTTCACCGCATGGCGATGCACCCGCGCGAACAACCAGCCGGCCAGGAAGACCTGCAGCAGCGCCAGCGCCAGGCCGCCCATCAGCATCGGCCAGGACACCCCCCGTCCCGCCACCACCGCACGCATCCCCTCGAAGACGTAGGACGGCGGCATCAGCCGGCTCACTGCCTGCATCCATTCCGGCAGCGTCGCCAGCGGATAGAACACGGCGGCGAAGGGCGACAGCACGGCGGGCAGCGGCCACACCAGCCACTCCGAGGCGGGGCCGTAGCGCAGCACGATGGCGCTGGCGACGATGCCGAGCGCGATGCCGAACAGGAACAGCACCAGCAGGAAAGGCAGCAGCAGGATGCCGTAGGCGAAGAACGACAGGCCGAAGCCGGCGCTGGCCAGCAGCAGCATCGCCAGCAGGCCCACCAGGCTCGCGGCGGTGCTGGTGACCACCAGGCCACTGACATACTCGGAGATGGTCAGCGGCGTGGCGAAGACATTGAGGAAGTTGCGCGACCACAGGTCCTCGAAAAAGGCCGTGGTCACGCCCTGCATCACGCGGCCGAAGAAATCCCATAGCAGCACGGCGCCCAGCAGCTGCGGCACGAAGTCGATTCCCGACGGACCGGCCTGGTTGAGCCAGCGCGTGAAGAAGCCCCAGAGCACGATGTCCACCGCCACCCAGGCGAACAGCGGCAGCACGCGCGTGGGGCTGCTGCGCATCAGGTACACCTGGCGCAGCACCACGCCGGCGACGGCGCGCCATTTCATCGGCCGGCTCCGAACTGCAGCGGCTCGCGCGCCACGCGGATGAACAATTCCTCCAGCGAGCCGGCGCCGTGCTCCCGCGGCAGCGTGCGCGGGTCGCCCTGCAGCAGCAGGCGGCCGCGCGACATCAGCAGCACGCGGTCGCAGACCTCTTCCACCTCGCCCATGTTGTGCGAGGTCCAGAGGATGCCGCCGCCTTCCTCCCGCGCCAGCCGGCGGATCAGCTGGCGGATGTCCTGCGCGGTGGCCGGGTCCAGCGAGGCGGTGGGCTCGTCCAGCAGCAGCAGCGGCGGGCGGTTGAGCATGGCCTTGGCCAGGCAGACGCGAGTCTGTTCGCCAGAGGACAGCAGGCCACAGCGGGTGTCGCGGAAGCGCTCCAGCGAGAACTGCCGCAGCAGCGCCTCGATGCGTGCCGGCAGCCCGCGCACACCGTAGATCAGGCCGAAGTAGCGCAGGTTCTGCCAGACCGTGAGATTGCCCGGCAGCGGCGCGTAGACCGCGGCGAAGTTGGTGCGCGCCAGCGCGGCCTCGCGCCGCCGCGCCACGTCGATGCCGTCCACCAGCACCTGTCCCGCACTGGGCTGCAGCACGCCGAGCACCATGTTGATGGTGGTGGTCTTGCCGGCGCCGTTGGGCCCCAGCAGGCCGACGATCTCGCCCCGGCCGACCTCGAAGGACAGCTCCTCGACCGCCACGAGTTCGCCGTAGCGCTTGTGCAGCGCCCGGACCGACAGCACGGAGGTTTTGCGGGACGGCTCGGCAAGGGTCATGCGCGAAGCATAACCCGGGCTCCCGGGGATGGGCCTAGAGGCTCTGAGCGCGCCGGTAGACGATGCGCTTGGCGCCGGCGTCGCAGCTGCCGACGACCTTGCCCTTGGCCTCGGCGGCCGGCACCACGTCGAGCGAGTAGGTCTTGACCCCTTTGCCGTCGAGCTTGGCGGCGATCTCGCCCTTGAGCTCGTCGCAGGGCTTGGCCGCGGCGGCCAGGGTCGGCAAGGTCAGCAATGCCGCGAGGATGATCCGCTTCATGTGAGTACGCTCCCTGTTCCCTGTGCGCCGGCTCACTGCCGGCGGTAGACCAGCTTCATCGCGCCGCTCTCGCAGCTGCCCACCACGGTCTGGTCGCCGACCTGCGCGGCCGGCACCAGCCTCAGGGAATAGCCGCGAATGCCCTTGGCTTCGATCTTGGCGGAAATCTCCGCCCCCAGTTCCTCGCAGGCCTTGGCCGGCAGAGCGGGCGTCGCCATGGTGGCGAGGACGGTCCCGAGCAGGATGTGACGCATGTGCAGCCCCAATGTTCCGCGGGCCCCCGCCCGCAGAGCGGAGCTTAGCGCACCGGGAAGCTGGCGGGTACGTGGGTGAAGCCGCGGACGTTGGGATTGTGGGCGCGCCTGAGCCCCGATTCATCGATCTCGTAGTCGGGGATGCGCTTGAGGATCTCCTCGAAAACCACCTTGGCCTCCAGGCGGGCCAGCGCGGAGCCGAGACAGGCGTGGATGCCCATGCCGAAGGCCATGTGGTCGCGGGCGCCGCGGGTGATGTCGTAGCGGTCCGGGTCCGGGTACTTGTCGGCGTCGCGGTTGGCGGAAATGATGCAGAGACCCACGCGCGCGCCCTCCGGGATGGTCTTGCCGCGCAGGGTCACGTCCTTGCCGGCGCGGCGCACGATGATCTGCGAGGAGCCGTCGAAGCGCAGGGTCTCCTCCACGGCGTTGGCCATCAGCGAGGGATCGCGCGCCAGCAGCGCGCGCTGGTCCTTGTGCTGCCACAGGCGGTAGGCCATGTTGCCGATCAGCTTGGTGGTGGTCTCGTTGCCGGCGATGGCCAGCAGGATCAGCGTGCCCACGGTCTGCTTGCGGTTCATGGTGCCGGCCTTCTCGGCTCGCAGCATGATCTCCACCATGCCTGAGGCGTCTCCGGTGGCCTCGTACTTCGCCGAGTGCGTCTCGAAGTAGGTGGCCATGTTGATGAAGCCGTTGATGTTGCGCTCGGACAGCGCGTGCTGCTTGTCCTCGCGCGCGATCAGGTCGTCGGCCCAGCCGCGCACCTTGTCCTGGTCCTCGGGCGGCACGCTGGTGAGCGTGGAGATGACGTCCATCGGCAGGAAGCAGCCCAGGTCGTCGACGAAGTCGAACTTCCCGGCCTTGAGGTGCTTCTCCAGCAGGCGCACGGTCTTGTCGCGGATGTACTGCTCCAGCGCCTGCACCGCCGAGGGCGTCATCAGGGGCATGAACAGGTTGCGCACGCGCGTGTGCTCGGGCGGATCGCTGAAGATGAACATCGGATAGGGCAGCGCCTCGGTGGAGCCCTTCTCCAGCGAAGTGGCCCCGGTGTTGACGAAGCTCCTGAAGTCGCGGAAGGCGTTGAACACGTCGTCCCACCGGGTCAGGAACCAGAGGTCCAGCTTCTCGTTGTAGTGCACCGGGTCCTGCTCGCGCAGGGCCTTGTAGGTGGGGTACGGATCCCAGTGGAAGGCATGGTCGTAGGGATCGAGCTGCAGGCTGGACATGGGTTTCTCCTCCATCATTGCGCTTCGTGGGCGCGCAGCTTGCGCGCGAACGCCCAGAGGTCTTCGGCAAACAGTTGCGGCTGCTCCAGGGCGGCGAAATGGCCGCCGCGCGGCTGCTCGTTCCAGTGGATCAGCGGATAGGCGCGCTCGCACCAGGCACGGGGCATGCGCACGATCTCGTTGGGGTAGTCGGCGAAACCGGTGGGCACCGTCACCTGGCCGGGCCCTTCCTTGCGCTGCAGGCTCTGCGAGAACTCGCGGTACAGCCGGAGACCGGAGGCGATGGTGCCGGTGAACCAGTACAGCGAGACCTGCGTCAGCAGGGTGTCGCGATCCACGGCGGCCTCCTGGCTCCAGCCGCCGTACTTCTCGCCGATCCAGGCACACCAGCCGGCGGGAGAGTCGGTCAGCGCATAGGCCAGGGTCTGCGGCCGCGTGCTCTGCTGGCGGTAGTAGCCCATGCCCTCGCGGCGATGCTTCTCGGCGGCGGCCACGCGGGCCAGTTCGTGCGGCTGCACGTCCTTCATCGCCGCGGCCAGGTCGCGCGGCGGCGCGATGGTCACCAGGTTCAGGTGCAGGGCATCGACGTGGGCGACATCATCCACCGCCATGTAGTGCGAGACCACCGAGCCCCAGTCGCCGCCCTGGACGATGTAGCGTCCGTAGCCCAGCTCGGCCATCAGGCGCGCCTGGCGCCGGCCGATCCGACGCGGGCTCATGCCGGTCTTCTTCGCCGGCGGCGAGCCGCCGTAGCCCTGCAGCGAGGGCAGCACGAGGTGGAACGCATCCTCGGCCTTGCCGCCGTAGCGCTCCGGCTCGGTCAGCCGCGGGGCGGCCTCGAAGAATTCCAGCACCGAACCGGGCCAGCCATGCGTCAGCAGCAGCGGCCGGGCATGGGCATGCGGCGAGCGGATGTGCACGTAGTGCAGGTCCAGGCCGTCGATGTCGATCAGGTACTGCGGGTAGCGGTTGAGGCGGGCCTCGGCGGCGGCGAAGTCGAAACCGCCTTGCCAGTACTCGACCAGAGCGCGGGCCTGAGCCAGCGGCAGGCCGGCGGCGGCGCCCTCGTCCTCCAGTTCGTCCGGCCAGCGGGTCAGCGCCAGGCGCTGGCGCAGTTCCGCCACCGCGGAGGGCGGGAACTCGAAGCGGAAGGGGCGGGGCGACTGGATCATGGGAAGGCTCACGGTAGCGAGATCGGAAGGCAAGAATCGCCCTTCAAATGGGTGATTTGAGCCTACCCCACCCTACCCTGCCACCGTTCGTGCTGAGCCTGTCGAAGCACGAACGGCCGCGCCCACGGTCAATAGCCGTTCGCCCTTCGACAAACTCGCCTGGAGGCGCCTACTTCTGGCAGGGCGAACGGCTGGAAAGCGGGACTGTTCTAACCTTTGAAGGTAGACAACCCGAAATCCCCGAACGGCTCGTCCCGCTCCCGTACCGCAGTGCGGAAGCCGGCCTCGGCCGCCCGCTGCTGGAAGGCATAGCCCTCCTTCGTGTGCCGGGTGATGCCGTCGAACACCGTGCCCAGGATCTGGGTGCTGTGCAGGCCCTGCGACATGACGCTCTGGTTGAGCAGCAGCTTCATCATCACCAGCTGGTTCACCGGCATGCGCGCGATGCGCTCCAGCAGGATCTCGAAACGCTCATCCAGCTGCTCCGGCGGAGCCGACTCGATCGCCAGGCCCCACTCCTTCGCTTCCTTGCCCGACAGGCAGTCGCCGGTGAACAGCAGGCGCTTGGATTTCTCCAGGCCGATGCGGTGGAACCAGATGGAGGTGGTGGGCGAGCCCCACACGCGCGCCGGCGGGTAGCCGATCTTGGCGTCGTCGGCGATCACCAGCAGGTCGGAGCAGAGCGCCATGTCGGTGCCGCCGGCCACGCAGAAGCCGTGGACCTTGCAGACCACCGGCTTCTCGCTGTGGAACAGGCTCATGAAGCCCTTCACGTTGCGGCTCATCATGGCGTAGTCGGTCATCGGGTCCCACAGGGAGCCCGGCACATGGTTCTGCATCTGCACGCGCGGATCCAGCACCGAGCCCTTCGGGCGGTGTTCGCTCTCCTCGCCGATGGCCATGGCCTCGGCACTGTCGACCAGGTCGTAGCCGCCGCAGAAGCCGGTGCCGTTGCCGGACAGGGCGACGACATGCACCGCCGGGTCGATGTTGGCACGTTCCACGCACTGCGCCAGCTCGCGCGGCAGGTCCATGGTGATGCCGTTGCCGCGCGCGGGGCGGTCGAGCGTGATGCGGGCGATGCGGCCGGTGACGGCGTAGGTCATCGTTTTGAGGGTGTCCATGATCTTCTCCAAACAGGTCTTCTTATAGGAGCCGGCTTGCTGGCGACATCGAGCCGTGAAGTCGCCAGCAAGCCGGCTCCTACCATGGCTGCAAGGCTCGGCTAGAACTTCCCGCCCCTTCCCACGCCGCCGCTGAACCGCGCCGCGCCCGCCACCGTTTCACCGCTCCTGAGTGTCTTCAGGCCATGACGGAACTCGTTGTCGAGGGCTTCCTGCTCGGCCATCCCCCATTGCTCGTAGGCGCTGCGGCGATCACCGCGCAGGCATTGCTGAGGAAAGGCGGCGAGCTGCAGCGCCAGCTTCTCGGTCTCGTCCTGCAGCCGCCCCCGCGGCACCACGCGGTTGGCCAGCCCGAAGGACAGCGCCTCCTGCGCAGCCACCGGACGGCCGGTGAGGATCATGTCCATCGCGCGGCTCATGCCGATGGCGCGCGGCAGGCGCACCGTGCCGCCGTCGATCAGCGGCACGCCGAAACGGCGGCAGAACACGCCGAACACCGCGGTCTCGTCGGCCACGCGCAGGTCGCACCACAGGGCCAGTTCGATGCCGCCGGCCACGCAGTAGCCGGACACCGCCGCGATCACCGGCTTGGAGAGCTGCATGCGGGAGGGGCCCATCGGCCCGTCGCCCGCGGTGTCGATGCGGTTGGCGCGCGCCGGGTCGCCGCCGGCCACGGCCTTCAGGTCGGCACCGGCGCAGAAGTGCTCGCCGGCACCGGACAGGATCGCCACCGACAGCTCCGGATCGGCATCGAACTCGCGGAAGGCGGCAGCCAGTTGCGCGGCGGTGACGCCGTCCACGGCATTGCGCGCCTGCGGCCGGTTGAGGGTGACCCACAGCAGCGGCGGACGCCGCTCGACCAGGACTTCATCCATTTTTGTTACTTCCAGTGACAGTAGATGAAAGTCTATGTAATGTTGCGGTGCACTGGCAAACGCTGCCTTACCATGCGCGCATGATCCCCAAGCCAAGACGCCTGATCCTGGGCCTGCTGCTCGCCGCCGAAGGCCAGGCCCTGTCGGTGCGCGACGCCATCGCCGGCTGCGGCCTGTTCGGCATCAGCGCCAACAGCGTGCGCGTCGCCCTGGTGCGCCTGTCAGCCGACGGCCTGATCGAGGCCACGGAACGCGGCAGCTACCGCCTGAGCGCCAGCGCCCACGAGCTGGCCGACGACGTCGCCACCTGGCGCAGCGCCGAGCAGCGCATCCGTCCCTGGCAGGGCGGCTGGCTGGCGGTGCACTGCGCCGGCCTGGGCCGCAGCGACCGCGTGGCCCTGCGCCGCCGCACGCGCGCACTGGCCATGCTCGGCTTCCGCGAGCTGGACGGCGGGCTGCACCTGCGCCCGGACAACATCGAGGACAGCGTGGAGGCGGTACGCAGGCGCCTGCATACGCTGGGGCTGGAGAAGCAGGCGCCGGTATTCGTGGCCGGCGAGTTCGACGCAGCCCGCGAGGCCGCCATCCGCAAGCTCTGGGACGGCAAGGCGCTCAACGCGAGTTACCGCAAGCTGCGCGCTCAGCTGGAGGACTGGCTGGCGCGCGCCGACAGGCTGGAGCTGGAGGCCGCCGCGCGCGAGTCCTACCTGCTGGGCAGCAACGCCATCCGCCACGTGGTCTACGACCCGCTGCTGCCGGCGCCGCTGGTGGACGCCGACGCCCGCCACGCCTTCGTCGAGACCGTGCGCCGCTTCGACCGCGCCGGCCAGGACATCTGGCGCCGGCTCGGCAGCCTTTCCGGAAAACCCTAGGGCCTGTCGACGTCCCCGCGGAGCACCGCCGCTTCGCTCTCGAACAGTTCCCCCAGCCAGTCCGCCACCGCGCGGAAGCGCTTGATGCGCGCCGCATCGCGATGGCTCAGCAGCCACAGCTCGCGCGTGAGCACCGGCGCGCACAGCGGCCGCAGCCCCTGGCGTGAACCGACGATGCAGGGCAGCACCGCCAGGCCCATGCCCATGGCGCAGGCATGAGCCAGGGTCGTCACGTTGCTGACGCGCAGCACGCGCCGCAGGCCCTGCCGCTGCGCCAGCCAGCGCATCTCCGGCAGGGCATCGAGCTCCTCGCCGTAGCTCAGCCAGGGCTGCGTGTCCCACTGTTCCGGGGGCAGCGCGGCATAGGGTCCGGCGCCGAACACCGTGAAGCCGATCTCGCCGACCTTGCGCATCAGGATCGCCGCGTCCTGCGTCGGCTGCGCCAGGCGCAGCGCAAAGTCGGCCTCGCGGCGGGTGAAGGACAGGTTGCTGTTGTCGGTCAGCAGCTGCACATCCAGCTTCGGGTGCCGCTGCAGCAGCGCCGGCAGGTGCTCCAGCAGCCAGTGATCGAACAGCACGTTGACCGCGGTGAGGCGCACGCGGCCGCTGATGCCCTCGCCCTCCGCCCGGGTCTCGGCCTGCAGGGCCTGCACCTGGCCCAGGGCACGCTCCGCATGGGCGATGAACACCGTACCGGCATCGGTCGGCTCGTAGCCGCGGTTGCTGCGGATGAACAGGCGCGTGCCCATGGCTGCCTCCACCGCCGCGACGCGGCGGCTGATGGTGGAGACGTCCACGCCCAAGTCGCGTGCCGCCGAGCTCATGCTACCGGCCCGGGCCAGCGCCAGCAGCAGCGGGATGTCGTTCCAATCGAGGTTCGGGGTGCTCATGCGGTCGCGGAGTTCGGGCCCGCGCGGGCGCGCGGCTGGTCGGACCAGTGTAGCGTCATGCGGACCTATACGAAGGTATAGGTCCTCGGAGCACCGTGGAGGAGCGACGAGGGAATCCCGGCGGCGGAAACACCGCTGCCGGTCGGACGCCGGTATGAAATCTCCAGGGGCGCAGAACCGTTCGTATGATTCCCGTGGCGGCCGCTTTGTGCGACAAAGGAGTCCTGGAAACCTGGAGCAGGAAGAAACCGCACCGTGTCACAAGCCGCACCCCTGATCTCGATCGTCGACGACGATGAATCGCTCAAGCTGGCCCTGGTGGGGCTGGTGCGCTCCTTCGGCTACGAAGGCCGCGGACACGCCAGCGCAGAGGATTTCCTGGCTTCCGGCGACGCCGGCCAGTGCGCCTGCCTGGTGACCGACCTGCACATGCCGGGACTCGGCGGGATCGAACTGCTGCAGCGGTTGCGCGCGGACGGCAACAAGGTGCCTGCGGTGCTGATCACGGCGCGCATGCTCCCTGGCCTGGAGCAGCGCGCCCGCGATGCCGGCGCACGCTGCCTGCTGCCCAAGCCCTTCGACCCGCAGACCCTGATGCGCTGCATCGAGCAGGCCCTGCCGCCCGTCAGCTAAGCTGTCAGGGAACATCTTGGGGGGATCGTGAGCGAGCAGCCTCAGCCCGGCGTGGCGCAGTGGTTCGACCTGGTGCAGGAAAGCATCGTGGTGCGCGACCCTGCCGGAGGCATCCTGGCCTGGAACCAGGCTTCGGCGCGGCTCTACGGTATCGCCAGCGAGCAAGCCCTGGGGCGACCGGAAGCCGAACTGCTGGGCTCGCAGTACCCGCAACCGGTATCCGAGATCGACGCGATCCTGCGCGAGACCGGCAGCTGGCGCGGCGAAGTGCAGCGGCGCGACGCCGCCGGCCGCGAGCTCCATATCGATCTGCGCTGCTCGCTGCTGCGTGACGCCGCTGGCGCCCCCCTGCAGGTGGTGGAGACCGCGCGGGACCTGAGCGAGCAGCGCCGGACCGAGCGCGCCCTGCGCCACAGCGAGTACCGCTACCGCAACCTCTTCCAGGCCATGGCTGCCTCCTTCTGGGAGCTGGATTTCAGCGCCGTGGGCGCCATGCTGCAGCGTCTGCGCAAGGCCGGCGTCACCGACCTGCGCGCCCACTTCGCCGCCAACCCGGGACTGGTGCGCGAGATGATGCGCGCCACCCGCATCCTCGACGTGAACGAGCAGACCGTGACGCTGTTCGGCCTCGGCGACCGCGCCGGCCTGATGGACAACGTCGAGCCCTTCTGGGCCGAGAGCAGCAACCATACCTATGCCGAAAGCGTGATCGCGGCCGTCACCGGCCAGCCGCATTACGTGGCGGAGACGCGGCTGCGCCGCATCGACGGCAGCGAGTTCGACGGCCTGTTCACGGCCTGCTTCGCACCGGAGGCGGTGGGGCGCGGCAAGCTGCTGATCGGCGTGATCGACATCTCCGAACGCAAGCGGGCCTACGCCGAGCTGGAGCGCAGCGAGTCGCGCTACCGCAACCTGTTCCAGGCCATGGCGGTATCTTTCCTGCAGCTGGATTCCAGCGGGCTGAACAAGCTCTTTGCCGAGTTGCGTGCGCAGGGCGTCACCGACCTGCATCCCTACATCGACCAGCACCCGGAGTTCCTGGAGAAGGCGATGGAGGCATCGGTCGTGATCGACGTCAACGAGCGCTCCCTGAAGTTGCTGGGCGCCAAGGACCGGAACGAGCTGCTGGGGCCGGTGACCAAGTACTGGATTCCCGGCCATTACGACGCCTTTCGCGGCAGTATCGAGGCGGGCTTCCGCCGCGAGGCCGGCTTCCAGGCGGAAACCCGCAAGCGCACCGTCGACGGTCGCGAGATCGACGTGCTGTTCTTCGTCACCGCGCCTCCGGAGATGCGTGACAACGGCATCGTTCTGGTCGGCAACATCGACATCTCCGAGCAGGTGGCGGCGCGTGCCGCCGTGCGCCAGATGCAGGTCGAGCTGGCGCATGCCGGACGCGTGACCATGCTCGGCGAGTTGACCGCTTCCATCGCGCACGAGGTCAACCAGCCGCTGGCCGCGATCGCCACCAACGGCGAGGCCGGCCTGCGCTGGCTGGGCCGCGCGGTGCCGGACGTGGAGGAAGCCCGTACGCTGATGCAGCGGATGATCGCGGACGCCCGCCGCGCCGCCGAGATCATCGCCCGCATCCGCGCGATGTCGCTGCGCCGCCCTCCGGAGCCGGTTCCGCTGGGGCTCAATGCCCTGGTGCAGGAGGCGGTGCAGTTCCTGCAGCATGAGCTGCGCGCGCAGCAGGCCCAGTTGCTCCTGCAGTTGGCCCCGGCATTGCCGCTGGCGCAGGGCGACCGCGTGCAGCTGCAGCAGGTGGTCGTCAACCTGGTGGTGAATGCCCTGCAGGCCATGGCGCAGGCCGATGTCCCCCGCCGCGAACTGCAGATCGAAACGCGTCTGACCGCCGACCGCGAGATCGAGCTGGCGGTTCTCGACAGCGGCCCCGGCATTCCCGGCGAACATTTCGACAAGCTGTTCGAGAGCTTCTTCTCCACCAAGCCCAACGGCATGGGCCTGGGGCTGCCGGTGTGCCGCTCGATCATCGAGGCCCATGGCGGGCGGATCGCCGCGGGCAACCGCGAAGGCGGCGGGGCACGCTTCGCGGTGACGCTGCCGCTGCCCGCCGCGGGCTGAGTCCCATACCAAGGTTTGTCCCGGCAGAACCCTAGGGACAATTGGCGGGCGGCCAGGGCCCTCCGATGATGGCGGCGAGCACCGATTGCTCGCAGCGAATCATCCAGGGAGACCGCCATGCTGCCGTTCAACATCCGCCGCCTTCGCCCGCGCCTCGCCATCCGCCGGACCCTGCTGCCGTGGCTCGCCAGCCTGCTGCTGGCGGTCAGCCTGCTGCCAGTCCGGGCCGAGGCCGCCTCCGCCGCCCATGCCCAGACGCACTACGTCACGGTGAACGGCGACCGCATCGCCTACCGCAGCTTCGGACAGGGCAGCCCGATCCTGTTTGCCAATCGCATGCGCGGGACGCTGGACACCTGGGACCCGCTGTTCCTCGATACGCTGGCCCGGCAGCACCGCGTGATCACGGTGGATTATCCCGGCGTGGGCTACTCCAGCGGCCGGCTGCCGGACGACATGGCCCAGGTGGCCGGCTTCCTGCGCGACTTTGCCGACGCGCTGAAACTGGAGCGCTTCGCCATGCTGGGCTGGTCCTGGGGCGGCTTCGCTTCCCAGACGCTGCTGCTCCAGGAGCCACAGCGCGTCACCCACGCGATCCTGGTCGGCACCAACCCTCCGGGGCCGGGGCAGCTGCCGATCCAGCAGGTCTTCATCGAGCGGGCCATCAAGCCGGTGAACGATTTGGCCGATGAGGAGGTGCTGTTCTTCGAACCGAAGTCGGCCTTCAGCCGCGCCGCCGCCAAGGCCTCGCGAGAGCGCATCTACGCCCGTCCCGACGTGGTGTCGAGGATTCCGGATACCATGGAAGAGTTCCAGGTGTACTTCAAGGCGGCCTCGGTCTTCCGCGAGGATGAAGCCGGGCGACGCGATCAACTGGCCCGCTCGCGTACTCCGCTGCTGATCCTCTGCGGCGACAACGACACCAGCACGCCCGGCCAGAACTGGTTCCCGCTGGTCGGCCAGTTGCCCAATGCCCAGCTGATCGTCTACCCGGAGTCCGGCCACGGCCCGCAGCACCAGTACCCCGAGCTGTCGGCCGAGTACATCTCGCGCTTCCTGGCCCGCACGAGCCGCTGACTCCCACCCGACCTGGAGATTCCCATGCGCTACCGCATCTTCGGCCGCACCGGCCTGCGTGTTTCCTCGTTCGCCCTCGGCACCGGCAACTTCGGCAAGGGCTGGGGCTATGGCTCCGACCGCGGCGATGCCGAGGCCATCTACCGCGCCTACCGCGAAGCGGGCGGCAACTTCATCGACACGGCCGACCAGTACCAGTTCGGCCAGTCGGAGACGCTGATCGGCGAGCTCGCCGCCGGCGAGCGCGAGGATCTGGTGATCGCCACCAAGTTCTCCCTCGGCGACAGCCCGCAGGCCGGCCTGCAGCGCAGCGGCAACAGCCGCAAGTCGATGCAGCAGTCGGTGGAGGCCAGCCTGCGACGCCTGCGTACCGACCGCGTCGACCTGCTGTGG
This sequence comes from Solimonas fluminis, assembly GCF_002930645.1. GTDB lineage: Bacteria > Pseudomonadota > Gammaproteobacteria > Nevskiales > Nevskiaceae > Solimonas_A > Solimonas_A fluminis. The sequence continues at coordinate 117,965 of NZ_PSNW01000012.1, forward strand.
GTGCACATGCCGGACGGCGTCACCCCGGTCGACGAAATACTGCGCGGCTTCGACGACCTCGCCCGCGCCGGCAAGATCCTCTACGGCGGCCTGTCGGACTTCCCGGCCTGGCGCGTGGCCACCGCGGCGACGCTGGCCGAGCAGCGCGGCAGCCTGCCGCTGGCCGCGGTGCAGCTCGAGTACAGCCTGGTGGAGCGCACGGCCGAGCGCGAACTGCTGCCGATGGCGGCGGCCTTCAACCTGGGCACGGTCATCTGGTCGCCGCTCGGGGGCGGGCTGCTCACCGGCAAGTACCGCAGAGGCGAAACCGGCCGCGCGCAGGGCCTGGGTGCCGTGATCCATGCCGAGAACGATCCGCGCAAGACGGCGACGCTCGATGCGGTCCTGGCCGTTGCCGGCGAGCTGGACGTGACGCCCGGCCAGGTCGCGATGGCCTGGGTGCTGGCCAAGGGCACGCTGCCGATCCTCGGCCCGCGCACACCGGAGCAGTTGGCCGATAATCTCGCCGCCCTCGCGGTGAAGCTGTCGCCCGATCAGCTGCAGCGACTGGATTCCGCCAGCGCCATCGCACTGGGCTTTCCCCATGACGTGGTAGCCGGCAGTGCCGGCAGCCTGTTCGGCGGACAATCCGAGCGGATCGACCGGCCGGCGTTCGCCGTTCGCTAAGGCCGGAGACCTCCATGAACAAGCGCATGTCCCTGATCGCCCTGCCGCTGGCGCTGCTTTTGCCCCTGCAGCCGCAGGCGGCGGAAGGCCCGCTGCGGATCGCCGTGGAGCGCTTCGTGCAGCTGCCCGCCGATGTGCGCCAGCCGGAAGGCATCACCGCGGACCCGGCAACAGGCGAAATCTACGTCGGCAGCTTCGACGCACGCATGCCGGAGTCCAGCCGCAACAACCAGCTGCTGCGCTACTCGCCGGACGGCAAGCTGCTGGGACGGCGCCGCTTCGGCACCACGCCGCTGACCGGCCTGGCGTACAGGGACGGCCAGGTCTACATCCTCAACTTCGGCGCTTCCAGGCTGCAGCGGATCGCGGCCGGCTTCGGCTCGGATACGCCGGTGGAGGACGTCGCGAGCTTCGGAGCGCTGCTGCCGCCGGCACCCGGCGAGCGGCGCATCGACAACCCGGATGGCAGCCAGGACCGCATCCAGTTCGGCGCGGCGGGCTTCCCGGCCATCAACGGCATGGTGTTCGACCGCGCCGGCAATCTCTACGTCTCCGATTCCTTCCAGGGCGCGATCTACCGTATCGAACGGGCCACGAGCTGCATGCCCTGCCGTGTGCAGACCGTGCTGCATGATCCGTTGCTGGCCACCGCCGGCCCGCTGCCCTTCGGCGCCAACGGCCTGGCCTTCGACGCGAGCGAGCGCCTGCTCTATATCAACAATGCGGGCGATGGCCGCGTGCTGCGCTGGCCGCTGGCCGGCGGTGCGCTGGAGGTGCTGGCGGAGAGCATCCACGGGGCCGATGGCCTGCTGTTCCACGACGGCCTGCTGTGGGTGTCCGCCAACCAGGCCGACCGCGTGCTGGGGCTGGACGAGAACGGCCGCATCCGCGTGCAGGCCGGCGAGTTCCAGGGCCATGACGGCGACGGCGCGCCGCGCGGCCTGCTGTTTCCCGCCGGCAGCGCCGTGTCCGGCGCATGGATGGTTGTGGCCAACCTGTCACTAGCGCTGACCGCGCGCGAAGGCGATGAGTGGGAGGAAGAGACGCGACGCTGGACGCTGTCGCGCTTCCGCCTGCCCAGGGCACATTGAACTGAAGCGGGACAACCAGGATGGCGGCTATCGGCCGCTGCCTTTTTTCAGCTGCAACGACTCGGCCATGCGCACCAGGTCGGCCAACGAGCGGGCGCCCATCTTCCTCATGGCGGCACCGCGGTGGATCTTGACGGTGATCTCGGCCAGGTTGAGGTCGGCGGCGATCTGCTTGTTGAGCCGGCCGGAAACCACCGAGGCCATCACCTCGCGCTCGCGCGCGGACAGGGTCTCGTAGACCGCGCGCAGGCGCGCGGCATCGCCGGCGTCGGCGCGACGCTGGCGATCCTTCTCGATGGCCATGCCCACGGCGTCGAGCAGGTCCTGGTCGCGGAAGGGCTTGGTCAGGAAGTCGATGGCGCCAGCCTTCATGCCGCGCACGCTCATCGGGATGTCGCCATGCCCGGTCATCAGCACCACCGGAATCTGCACCTGCGCCTGGATCAGCTGCTGCTGGAAATCCAGGCCGCTGAGGCCGGGCAGGCGGATGTCGAGCAGCAGGCAGCTGGGCAACTCGGGGCGCTGCGCGGTGAAGAACTCGTGCGCCGAACCGTACAGGCGGCAGCCGAGCTGCACGGAGCGGAACAGGCTCTCCAGCGCCATGCGCAGGGAAGCATCGTCGTCCACGATATGAACGACAGCGGTCTCGCCCATCGATTCCCCCTTCAGCCTCGATCGTTGACTGGATGTTAGCGCAGGCAGAGGGCCGGACCGCAGCTATCCCTGCGTATACCAACTGGCGAGCGCCGCCATACCTTGATCTGAATGACCCGCCGCAGCCCAGGGCATAGCCTGGGTTTGCCTGCTGGGACAGGCAACGGAAGCGGCGGAAACCCGGGCCGGCCTTGCAAACCTGCAAAGCGGCCTTGCGGCGACGGCGATTCCGCCCGGCCGGGCCAGGACGCAATCTGTGCCCAGGCCGGACACATCGTCCCGCCATCCGATCGAACGAGGGAGAACCGACATGAACAGCACCACCGCCCCGCTGGCCACCCGCCGCGAAATCCTGGCCGCCGGCATCGGCGCCGTCGCCGCCGCCGCCGCGGGCCTGCCGGCCGCAGCCCAGGCCGCCGGCCCGGCCAAGGCCGGCGCCCCGGGGACCGGCTTCGTCACCGCCAAGGACGGCGCCCGCATCTTCTACAAGGACTGGGGCAAGGGGCAGCCGGTGCTGTTCAGCCACGGCTGGCCGCTGACGGCCGACGCCTGGGATGCCCAGATGGTGTTCCTGGGCCAGAAGGGCTACCGCGTGATCGCCCATGACCGCCGCAGCCATGGCCGCTCCGACCAGACCTGGGACGGCAACCACATGGACAGCTATGCCGACGACCTGCATGCGCTGATCGAGGCCCTGGACCTGAAGAACCTCGTGCTGGTCGGCCACTCCACCGGCGGCGGCGAGATCACCCACTACATGGGCCGCCACGGCACCCGGCGCATCGCCAAGGCCGTGCTGGTCGGCGCAGTGCCGCCGCTGATGCTCAAGACCGCCGCCAATCCCGGCGGCCTGCCGCTGGAGGTCTTCGACGGCATCCGCAAGGGCACCTACGACGACCGCTCGCAGTTCTTCCGCAACCTGACGATGCCCTTCTACGGCTACAACCGCGCCGGTGCCAGGATCTCCGAAGGCGTGCGCCAGTCCTTCTGGCTGCAGGGCATGATGGGCGGCATCAAGGGCCAGCTCGACTGCATCCGCGAGTTCTCCGAGGTGGACTACACGCCGGACCTGAAGAAGATCGACGTGCCGACGCTGTTCATCCATGGCGACGACGACCAGATCGTGCCGATCGGCGCCTCCGCGCTGCTGGCCTCGAAGATCGTCAAGAACTCGACGCTGAAGGTCTACAAGGGGGCCGACCACGGCCTGACCGTGACCCACCAGGACCGCTTCAACGCCGACCTGCTGGACTTCATCAAGTCCTGAACCGCCGCCGCCCCGGAGAGACTGTCATGAATACCCCTGCCATCTACGACGCCGGCCGTACCGCCCTGCTGTTCGTCGACCCCTACAATGACTTTCTCTCCGAGGGCGGCAAGCTGTGGCCGCGCGTCGCCGAGGTCGCCCGTGCCGTCGGCCTGCACGACAACCTTCGCCGCATCGGCGCGGCGGTCCGCGCCGCCGGCATCCCGGTGTTCATCGTGCCGCATCATCGTGCCGAGCCGGACGACTTCCGCAACTGGGACCACCCGACGCCCTACCAGCTCGGCGCGGCCAAGGTGCAGGTGTTCGCCAAGGGCAGCTGGGGCGGCGAATGGCATCCGGACTTTGCACCGCAGCCCGGCGACACCATCGTCAAGGAGCACTGGGGCGCCAGCGGCTTCGCCAACACCGACCTCGACATGCTGCTGAAGCAGCGCCGCGTCAGCCACGTGATCCTGGTGGGGCTGATCGCCAACACCTGCATCGAGTGCACGGGCCGATTCGCCAACGAACTGGGCTACCACGTCACCCTGGTGCGCGACGCCACCGCCGCCTTCAGCGCCGAAGCGATGCGCGCCGCCCACGAGATCAACGCGCCGTCCTACGCGCACGCGGCGCTGAGCACCGCCGAACTGCTCGACGCGCTGCCGCGCTGAGCCCCACGGAAGAAGGAAGCCACCATGAACATCCCGAAGATTTCCGGTGCCGCCCTCATCACCGGCGCCTCCTCCGGCATCGGCGCCACCTATGCCGAACGCCTGGCCCGCCGCGGCCATGACCTGGTCCTGGTCGCCCGCGACCGTCCCCGCCTGGAGGCCCTGGCCCAGCGCCTGCGCCGCGAGACCGGCGTGCAGGTCGAGATCGTCGTCGCCGACCTCAACCGGCGCGAGGACCTGGCCGCCGTCGAGACCCAGTTGCGCGGCGACGAGCGCATCGGCCTGCTGGTCAACAATGCCGGCGTCGCCGTCAACGGCCCGCTGCTGGAGGCGGACACCGGCAAGCTGGAGGCCATGATCCAGCTCAACAGCGTGGCCGCCACCCGCCTGGCCCTGGCCGCCGCCGAGGCCTTTGCCGCCCAGGGGCATGGCGCCATCGTCAACATCGGCTCGGTGACCTCGCTGCTGCCGGAGCGCTTCAACGGCGTCTACGCCGCCACCAAGGCCTACCTGCTGACGCTGAGCCAGGCCCTGGCGCAGGAACTGGCGCCGCGCGGCGTGCGCGTGCAGGCGGTGCTGCCCGGCGTGACCCGCACGCCGATCTGGGAGCACTCCGGCCTGCCGGCCGGGGCGATCCCGCCGGAGATGGTGATGGAAGCCGGCGACATGGTGGACGCCGCCCTGGCCGGCCTGGACCAGGGCGAGACGGTCACCATCCCTTCGCTGCCCGACGCCGCCGACTGGGACGCCTACACCGCCCAGCGCCTGGCCCTGGGCCCGCATCTTTCGCACGCTCGTCCCGCCGCCCGCTACGGCATCACGGTAACGTCCTAGTCGCCACCCAACGTCATCACCAGGGAGCCTGTCATGTTCGATCTCAAGACCTTCACCCTCCTCCACGTCGTCATCAGCCTGCTGGCGCTGGTCGCCGGCATCGCCTTGCTGCTCGCCTGGCGCGGCGGAAAGGCGCAGCCCGGCCTGGCCACCGCCACCCTCGTGCTGCTGCTCGCCACCAGCATCACCGGATTCATGTTTCCCTTCATCAAGTTCCTGCCCTCGCATGCCTTCGGCATCCTGTCCCTGATCCTGCTGGCGGCCACCGTGGTGGCGCGCTGGGGCAAGGGCCTGGCCGGCCGCTGGCTGACGGTCTACGGCGCCACCCTGGCGATCGCCGTGTATCTGGACGCGTTCGTCGCCGTGGTGCAGGCTCTGCAGAAGATCCCGGCGCTGAACGCGCTGGCGCCCACGGACAAGTCGCCGGGCTTCATGATCGCCCAGGGCCTGTTGCTGGTCGCCTTCGTCCTGCTGGGCAGGTCCGCCTTGCGCGGCCTGCGCGGCATTGCCTGAACCCCGCTGCGCACCAAGGAAGAACGCCATGACCAAGAAGAACACCCCTCCCCAGCCCTGGATCGCCTCGGGCGTCCGCACGCCCTTCGCCAAGGTGGACGGCGCGCTCGCCGGCCACGACGCCATCGGCCTGTCGGTCCCGGTGGTGCAGGCGATGCTGCAGCGCCTGGACGGCGCCGCGCCGGACTTCGCCGTCTGGGGCAGCGTGGTGCCCAACCTCACCTGGAGCAACCTCGCCCGCGAGGTGCTGATGGAAGCCGGCGCGCCGGCGACCATCACCGCCTTCTCCACCGTCATGGCCTGCTCCACCAGCATGATCGGGGCGATCGAGGCCGCAGGCATGCTCAACGACAGCAGCCGCCAGCTCGCCCTGGTCGGCGGCGTGGAGAGCATGAGCCGCGTGCAGATCGGCCTGGGGCAGACACTGTCCGATTGGCTGCGCAAGTTCCAGAAGACCAAGACCACCGGCGAGAAGCTGCAGCACATCGCCAGCCTCAAGCTCGCGGATGTCGGCCTCTACATCCCCTCGGTGACCAACCGCACCACCGGCAAGAGCATGGGCGAGCACACCGAGATCACCGCCAAGGAGTGGAACATCCCGCGCGCCGCGCAGGACGAAAGCGCCCTGTCCAGCCACAAGAACTCCGTGGCGGCCTGGGAGCGCGGCTTCTTCGACGACCTGGTGATTCCGCTGGGCGAGGCGAAGCGTGACGGCATTCCGCGCAAGGACACCACGCTGGAGAAGCTCGGCAAGCTGCCGCCCGCCTTCGACCGCAGCAGCGGCAAGGGCACGCTCAGCGCCGGCAACTCGTCGCCGCTGACCGACGGCGCCGCCGCGATCTGGGTCGGCACGGAGGCGGGCCTGTCGAAGCTGCCCAGGGACACGCCGCGCGTGAAGCTGGTGGACTGGGAGATCGCCGCCATCGACTTCCGCCACGAGGGCCTGCTGATGGCGCCGGCCTTCGCGATTCCGCGCCTGCTGGAACGCCAGGGCCTGACCTACAACGACATCGGCCTGTGGGAAATCCACGAGGCCTTCTCGGCCCAGGTGCTGTTCCACATCAAGGCGATGGAGGACGTGGCCTTCCTGCGCGAGAAGGCCGGCGTCAAGGCGGTGATGGGCACATTCCCGCGCGAGCGCGTGAACCCCAACGGCGGCAGCGTCGCCATCGGCCATCCCTTCGGGGCCACCGGCGCGCGCATCCTCAGCCAGGCGGTGAAGGAACTCGCCGCCATGCCCAGCGGCACGCTGGCCATCGTCAGCATCTGCGCCGACGGCGGCCAGGGCAGCGTGGTGCTGCTGGAAGCGGCCTGAGGCCGCCCGCCCCGCCGCCGGCCTGCGGCGGCGGGGCAGCCAGCGTTCAGCACGCCAGCAGGGATCTCAACGGCAGGTCGCCATCGGCCAGCCGCGCCGGGTCCGGCATGGCGCCGGCGGCCACCAGTTTCTTCGCCAGCAGGAACTCCTGCGGACGATTCACGACGTCGGCAGCGATCAGGCGGCCCTCGCGCAGATAGAACGCGGAGAAATCCCGCGACTTCTGCAGGTCACCGCGGACCACCAGGCGATCATGCCCCTGCGAAAGCCCCACCATCTGCAGCTTCAGGTCGTACTGGTCCGACCAGAACCACGGCACGGCGCGGTAGGGCTGATCGGCCCCGAGCAGCGTCGCCGCCGCGGTCCGGGCCTGTTCCAGCGCGTTCTGCACCGACTCCAGGCGCAACCGCCGGCCGGCGAAGCGGCTTGGATGGTTCGCGCAGTCGCCCGCGGAGACGATGTGCGGGTCCGAGCTGCGGGCGCATTCATCCACGACGATGCCATCGTCGACTTCCAGACCGGCCCGCTGCGCCAGCTCGACATTGGGCAGCAGCCCGATACCGGCCAGGACGTGATCTGCCGCCATGAGCCGGCCGTCCGACAGTTGCACCGCCTCCACCGTTTCCCGGCCTCGCACGGCGGCAAGCTGCGCCCCGGTGACCAGATTCACGCCCGCCTCGCGATGCACGCGCTCGAAGAAGCGGGAAATCTCCGGCGCCGTGACGCGCGCCAGCACCCTGTCGAGGCCTTCCAGCAGCGTGACCCTCGCGCCGGCCCTGGCCGCGGCAGCGGCGGCCTCCAGACCGATGAACCCGCCGCCGACGATCACCAGCCGGCATCCCTCCCGCAGGGCTGGGCGCAGGGCGCGCGCGTCATCCATCGTGCGCAGCAGCTGCACGCCCCGCAGGCCCGCACCCGGCACCGGCAGCGGCCTGGCACGCCCCCCGGTGGTCAAGGCCAGGCCGCGGTAGCCGATGCGGCGGCCATCGGCCAGTTCCACCTCCCGGCGCTGCCGATCGAGGCGAACGGCTGCGGTGCCGCCGATGAACTCGATGGCATGCCGCTGCCACTGCGCGGGCGGCACCGCATAGAGAGCCGCCTCGTCCGCCGCCCCGGTGAGATAGGCCTTGGACAGCGGCGGGCGCTTGTACGGCGGCCAGGCCTCATCTCCCAGGAGCACGACACGACCGGCATGGCCGCGCCGTCGCAACTCCAGGCATAGCTCCGCGCCAGCCTGCCCGGCGCCGATCACCACGATGTCACTCTGCTCCGTCATCTGCCGTTCCGAATGCCTGAAAAAAGAAACCCCTTCGTCAGCCCGGAAGGGGTTGAAGTCCTCCACCCAAGACGAGGGAGAGATACGGTGGAGGAGGAGGAAGACTGCGCCTACATCGCGCGGACCGCTTCGCGGCGCGCGAGTTCCTGGTCGACGAACCTGATCCAGTTGCCGGCGGCTTCGGCCAGCGCCGGGGACTGTGCCGCCGCTACGAACTGTGTGCGCGCCTCGGCGAACTTGTTGGCATTGAACAGCGCGGTGCCCAGCGCCATGTGCGCATCGGCGGGCTTGTCGAGGTTGCGCGACTTCAGGGCCGTGCGGAAAGCCTCCGCCGCGTTGTTCCAGTCG
>NZ_PSNW01000013.1 GCF_002930645.1 Solimonas fluminis
GACCGGCGTGCTGGACGTGACGGCCACGGGTGGCACGCTGCGCCTGGAAGGCGCGAGCCTGTCCGGCAACGGCGCCGACCTCTCGGCCAGCGGCGCGCTGACCCTGGTGGGCAACCTCGACGGCGGCACCGCACTGGTGGTCCTGCAGGGCGACACCATCACGGCGGCGGCCGTCAGCGGCGGTACGGTGAAGCTCACCGCCTCGGGATTACTCGATGCCGGAGACATCGGCGCAGGCGCCGGGGGCATCACGGCCCTGGCGGGCAGCATTGCCACCGGCAAGCTCACGGCGACGGGGGGCGGCGACATCACCGGCACTGCCACGGGAGGCGACCTCCTGGCGGACGCGGTCAGCGGCGACGTCGTGACGCTGATGGCCAGCGGCGATATCGAGACCGGCGGCATCACGGCCAATACGCTCTCCCTGACCGCGGGCGGCAGCCTGACCACGCTGGGCCTCCAGGCCGGGGCAGGTGGCGCGAGCCTGATGGCCACGTCCATCGACAGCGGCGCGATCACGGTGACGGGCGGCGACCTGTCGGCGACGGCGCAGGCCGGCAACCTGGAGGCCGGCGGCATCACGGCCAACGGTGTCGAACTGGCGGCTGCCGGCGGGGATATCGACGTCGGTGACGTGACGGCCTCGGAGGCCCATTTCAGCGCTCCGGACGGGGCGATCACCGTCGGCACGGTCAGCGCCGGCGGCGACGTGGATTTCGACTTCGGCACCAGCCTGGATACCGGCACGCTGACGCTGGCCGGCACCCTGTTTGCCGATCTCAGCAATACCGACGCGGTCTTCGGCGACATCAATGCCCAAGCGGTGGATATCACGGTCGCTGGGGGCGATATCGTGATCGGCAACGTGACGGTGGCCCAGGATATCGACCTCACCGCGTCCGGCAGCGTGCAGTTCGGCAACCTCGGCGGACAAAACATCACGATCAGCCTCGGTCAGGATTCCACGATCGCCAGCAGTCAGATCACGGCCGGTGGTGATTTCATCCTCGGCGGAGCGGGTGTGCTCGGCGGCAACTCGCTGGTCGTGCAGGCGCAGGACATCGAGATCGGCACCGGCCTGTCGCTGGCGTCGGCCACGTTCACGGCGCAGGCCGCGGTCTCGTTCGGCGGTGCGCTGTTCGATCTGGATACGCTGACGGTGAATGCCTCGGACATCCAGGCCGAGGGGGCGAGCTTCGTCGTGGGCGAGGCCAGCTTGACGTCCGGCGGCAATGTCACCCTGAACAATGCGCAGCTGCAGGGCGGCCGCTACACGATCAGCGCCGAGGGCCTGGTACAGGATGCGGGCGAGGGCGGCGCGGTCTTCGACGTGGCGGCGCTGGGTATCTCCGCGGGCGAGATCGCGCTGGGCAACAGCAGCATCGTGGTGGGCAGCGGCCTCGCCGCCCTCGGCGGAGACGCGGCCCTGCTGTCGGCCCTTCAGGGCAAGAATCCGGAACTGCTGCCGGCTTCGCAAGGGCCCAATGCCAGCTTCATCGCCAGCCGTGTCCAGCTGGGCAACCTGGACCTTGCCGGCGACTACCTCTACATCTCGGCGGACGAGGTCCTGCTGGGCGGCAGCATCGATGCCCCGCTGGACCTGTTCGTGCACTTCAGCCCGATGACGGCGGGCGCCGATCTGGGGATCGAGGCTGCGGCATCCCTGGCAAGGCAGATCAACCTGAACCGCGACGAGCACTTCAACGTCTTTCCCGGCACGACCTTTGCGATTGGCGGCGTGGGTTATGCCGGCGACATCTACATCGGCGAGAACGGGGCGGTATCCCTGCTGCCGCGGCAGAGCAACTTCGTCTTCATGACCGATGGCCAGATCTTCGGCCTCAGCAGTCTGGTCACCAACGGCAGCGTGGTGGTCCTCAACGGCACGGCCGTGGTGTCCGACGAGAATCCGGTCCCCCTGAACGACGAGTTCATGCCCGACCTGCCGGGAGACGAACTGGAAATCCAGGATCCCGAAAGCGAAGCCTCGAGTTTCGGTACGGGCGAGGTCGAGTACGAGTCCGCGCCCACGGAGGCCGATGGCAGCCTGCAGTGTACCTAGCGCCTTTCGGGCCACGCCGGGCTGCCGTGTGAGGGCGGCCCGGCCTCGCTATGATGGGGTTCCGGCGCCAGACCGGAGCCAGCCTGTCGCGAGCGAGGAGATCCATGAGCGAAGAAGTCCACTACGGCGCCTGCAATCTCTGCGAGGCGATCTGCGGCCTGGAATTCCGGGTGCGCGACGGCCACGTCGTCTCGATCCGGGGCGATGACCGGGACCCCCTCTCCCGAGGCCATATCTGTCCCAAGGCCGTGGCCCTGCAGGACCTGCACGAGGACCCCGACCGTCTGCGCCGGCCGCTGAAGCGTGTCGGCGAGCGCTGGGAGGAGGTGAGCTGGGACCAGGCCCTGGACGAGATCGCCGACCGGCTGGTGGCGATCCAGCGCCAGCATGGGACGAACAGCGTCGCCGCCTACCTGGGCAACCCCAGCGTGCACAACTGGGGCAATCTCACCCATAGCGCGGCCCTGTTCGGTCCGCTGAAGACCCGCAGCCGCTATTCCGCCACCTCGGTGGACCAGCTGCCGCACCAGCTGGTGGCCTACTGGCTCTATGGGCATCAGCTGCTGCTCCCGGTTCCGGACATCGACCGTAGCCAGTACATCCTGATGCTCGGCGCCAATCCCATGGCTTCCAACGGCAGCCTGTGGACCGTGCCGGACTTCCGCAACCGCCTGAAGGCGATGCAGGCCCGCGGTGGCCGCCTGGTACTGATCGATCCTCGCCGCACCGAGACGGCCGAAGTCGCGGACGAGCACCATTTCATCCGGCCGGGCAGCGATGCCGCCCTGCTGCTGGCCTTGCTCAACGTGGTGCTGAACGAGGGTCTGGCGAAACCCGGGCGCCTGGCGGACTTCACCGACGGCCTGGAGCAGGCCGCGGCGGCGGTCCGGGATTACACGCCGGAGCGTGCTGCGACCGTCACCGGCATTGCCGCCGGCGACATCCGCCGCATCGCCCGCGAGCTGGCGGCAGCGCCCGCGGCGGCGGTCTACGGGCGCATGGGGGTGTCCACCCAGGCTTTCGGCACGCTCTGCCAGTGGGCCATCCAGTTGCTCAACATCGCGACAGGCAACCTCGACCGGGAAGGCGGCGTGATGCTGCCGCATCCGGCGGTGGACCTGATCAAGGGCGGCAACTCCAAGCCCGGGCACTACGCGGCCTGGAAGACCCGCGTGCGCGGCCTGCCGGAGTTCGGCGGAGAGCTGCCGGTCTCGGCATTGGCCGAGGAAATCCTGACGCCGGGCGAGGGACAGGTCCGCGCGCTGGTGACCATCGCCGGCAACCCGGTGCTGTCCACGCCCAACGGCCGCCAGCTCGACGAGGCCCTGGGCCGCCTGGAGCTAATGGTTTGCGTGGACACCTACCTCAACGAAACCACGCGGCATGCGCACTTCATCCTGCCGCCCACCGGGGGGCTGGAACACGACCACTACGACCTGGTGTTCCATCACCTGGCCGTGCGCAATACCGCCAAGTACAGTCCGGCGATCTTTCCCAAGCCCAAGGGCAGCCTGCACGACTGGGAGATCTTCGTGAAGCTGGGCCGCCGCCTGCGCGAGCGCCTGGACGAGCGGCCGCGCGGATCGCTGCTGCAGCGTCTCGGCATCCGGCTCAAGGACGAATTCCTGTTGCGCGCGCCGCCGCATCGCATCCTCGACCTGGGCCTGCGCCTGGGGCCCTACGGCCGCAAGTCGCCGCAGAAGCTGAGCCTGGCCAAGCTCAAGGCCCATCCGCAGGGCATCGACCTGGGCCCCCTGCGTCCGGCGCTGCCGCAGCGCCTGCACGGCAAGGCCAAGCGCATCGCCGCCGCGCCGGCCGCGGTACTGGCCGACCTGCAGCGCTTCGAGCGCGAACTGCTGTCCCAGGAGGCTGCGGCGCCGCGGCCGGGAGAGCTGTGGCTGATCGGCCGCCGCCACGTGCGCAGCAACAATTCCTGGATGCACAACTCGCAGCGCCTGGTGAAGGGCAAGCCGCGCCACCAGCTGTTCATGCATCCGCAAGACCTGGCTGAGCGCGGCCTGTCCGACGGTCAGAAGGTCAGGGTGAGTTCGCGCGTGGGCAGCGTGGAGGTGGAGATGCAGGCCACCGAGGACATCATGCCCGGCGTGGTCTCGCTGCCGCACGGCTGGGGGCATGCCCGTCCGGGCGTGAAACTGCGCATCGCCCAGGCGCATCCGGGGCAGAGCGCCAACGACCTGACCGACGACCAGGCGCTGGACGCGCTGTCGGGCAACGCGGCGCTCAATGGCATCCGCGTGAAGGTGGAGAGCGCGGCGGTGCAGGCCGCCTAGGCGCTTGCCGGCTTGGCTCCTTCGTACTGGGGGAGCTCGTCGGTGATGGCATACCAGGACGCTTTCGAGCCGGTGAAGATGTGGTAGGCGTTGGCGCACTCCACCGGCGTTTCCACCGTACCCAGGCGCAGCCGGCGGACTCCTGGCAGGTCGTCGCGGGCGCTGTAGATCGGGCTGCCGCAGCGGGAGCAGAACACCCGGGCCTTCTGCGGGATCGCGCGGTATTCCTTCAGCAGCTCCGCGCCGGCGATGATGCGGAAGCGGTCGCTGCGGACCGGGGCCACCGCGACGAAGGCCGAGCCCTGTGCCTTGCGGCATTGCGAGCAATGGCAGATCGAGATTTCGTCGATGCTGCCGTCGTATTCATAGCGCACGCCGCCGCACAGACAGCTTCCCCGGATCATGCTTTGCCCCTCGCCGGACCGTAACGGCGGCACTCTAGCATCCGGGGCTGCGGACCTGACGACTGAACCACGTTGTGAGGAACGAAGCGGTCCAGTAGATTCACGGCTCCGCACAGACCGAACCGACTCTTCGGGGAGAGCCGCTTGTCGTCGTCACGCTACTCCGCGCACGCCTTCCATGACAGCCTTCCCAATGGCCGCAGTTCCGGGGAGCTGCGGGTCACTGCGGCGGGCTTCCAGTTCCGCTGTGCCGCCGGCGCGGTGGACATTCCGTTCCGCGGCGCGGAACTGCGCCTGGGCGGCGCTTCCGACCGCCTGGTCTTCGTCAGCCATCCCGCCCGGCCGGGCTGGTCGGTCTACACCGACGACCGCGGCCTGATCGCCGATCCGCTGCTGGCGCAGCAGCCCGAACTGCAGCCGGCCCTGTCCGGCATGCGGCGCAAGCGTGCCGGCGGCTGGCTGGCGACGCTGGCGATCGCCCTGCTGCTGCTCGGCCTGCCGCTGGCCCTGCTGTTCAACATCGACATCCTCGCCGGCATGGCCGCCAAGCGCATCCCGGCGGAATGGGAGGAGGGCCTGGGCAAGCGCGTCTTCGCCCAGTACGAGATCGGCGCGCAGCTGGTCGAGGACAAGGCGATGGCGGCGCAGCTGAAGAAGCTGACCGATCCGCTGGAGCGGCAGATCGAGAAGCCGCGCTATCCCTTCCGCTTCCATATCGCCAAGGACAGCCAGATCAACGCCTTCGCCCTGCCGGGCGGCTATGTGGTGATCAATTCGGAGCTGATCCTGCGCGCGCGCACCGCCGACGAGCTGCTGGGCGTGGTGGCCCACGAGATGTCGCACGTCACCGAGCAGCACGGCATGCGCTCCGTGATCACCTCCGCCGGCGTGCTGCTGATCGCGCAGGCGCTGCTGGGCGATGTCGCAGGGCTGGCGGCCACGCTGGCCTCGGCCGCACCGCTGCTGCTCAACCAGAGCTATTCGCGCAGCTTCGAGAAGCAGGCCGACAAGCGCGGCGTCGAGCTGCTGCAACGTGCGCGCATCGACCCGCTGGGCATGGTGCGCTTCTTCGAGCTGGTCCAGGCCGAGGAGAAGAAGCGCCAGGAAAAAATCCGCAAGAGCACCGGCGACCGCACGGCGGACGTGCTGGAGGGAGCGTCCAGGTTCCTCAGCACGCATCCGCAGACCCAGGACCGCATCGAGGCGATCCGCAAGATGGCGGCGAAGCAGCCGGGGCCCTACGTGAACCTGGACGCGGACTTCCTGCGGCTGCAGGAGCAGGTCCGGACGTTCGTGGCACAGGACAACAAGGAAGAGGAAGGGAAGGAAGATGAAAACCAGGATTGAGGGCAGGCCGGCGTTCGCCTACCTGCAGCTGACGCTGGAGCCCGGCGAATCCATCGTCGCGGAGTCCGATGCCATGGCCAGCATGTCGGCCGAGCTGGACCTGCGCACCCGACTCAACGGCGGCTTCTGGCGCGGCCTGGCGCGCAAGTACCTGGGCGGGGAGTCGCTTTTCATCAACCGCTTCAGCAACGCCACCCAGCAGCCGCGCACGCTGACACTGGTGCAGCCGACGCCCGGCGACATCCTCTGCCGCGAGTTGGCCGCGGGCGAGACCTATTACCTGCAGCCGGGTGCCTTCCTGGCCGCCGACGAGTCGGTGACCCTCGGCCTGAAGTGGGCGGGCCTGGTGTCCTGGATCGCCCGCGAGGGTCTGTTCAAGATGGCGGTAACCGGCCCGGGCCGGGTCTGGTACGGTGCCTACGGCGCCCTGCTGGAGCGCGCGCTCGACGGCGAGACCATCGTCGATACCAGCCATCTGGTGGCCTACGAGCCGGGCGTGCAGCTGCGCCTGCAGCTGGCCGGCGGCATCTTCTCCAGCATCTTCGGCGGCGAAGGCCTGGTGACACGGCTGTCCGGCAAGGGCAAGTATGTCATCCAGACCCGCAGCCTCAGCGGCCTCAGCGGCTGGATCAACCCGAAGCTCTGGGGCTGAACGCATGGACATCGAACTGGTACACCGCCCGGGGAATACCGCGGCCAAGGTGAAGCTGGCGCAGGGCGAGACGCTGACCGCCGAGGGCGGCGCGATGATCGCCATGAGCGGCGACATGGACATCACGACCACCACGCACAAGAAGGGCTCCGGCTCGCTGCTGAAGAGCCTCAAGCGCATGTTCGGCGGCGAATCGCTGTTCCTCAACCACTTCACCTCGCCGCGCAACGGCGCCGAGGTCTGGCTGGGGACGCAGCTGGCCGGTGACATGCTGGTCCACCGGCTCGACAACGAGAGCCTGATCGTCCAGGGGGGCTCCTGGGTGGCGAGCGAGGAGGGCGTCGAGGTCGGCATGGGCTGGCAGGGCTTCAAGTCCCTGCTGTCCGGCGAGCACGTCTTCTGGCTCAACCTCAAGGGCAGCGGGCAAGTGCTGCTCAGCTCCTTCGGCGCGATCTACCCGGTGGAGGTGGACGGCGAGTACGTCGTCGACAGCGGTCACATCGTCGCCTTCAACGAGACGCTGAAATTCGAGCTCAGCAAGGCCGGCAAGAGCTGGCTGCACTCGATCCTGGGCGGCGAGGGCCTGGTCTGCAAGTTCAAGGGGCGGGGCACGGTCTGGTGCCAGTCGCACAACCCGGGCAGCTTCGGCCGTGCGCTGACGCCAACCCTCAAGCCGCGCCGCCAGTGAGGACAGGACCATGAGCGAACCGCAATACAACGTGATGCTGACCGGCGAGCTGGTGCCCGGTGCCGAGCGCGGCCGGGTCGTCGCCCTGTTCGGTGCCAAGTTCGGCCTGCAGCCGGCGCAGGCGGAAGGCCTGTTCAGCGGCCGACCGGTGGTGATCAAGCGGGGCGTGGACGCCGCCACGGCGCAGCGCATCGTCGAGCAGGTGCGCCAGATGGGCGCCGTCGCCGCCGCACAGGCAGTCGAGCCGCCGCCTCCGCCCGTTCCGGCACCGGCCGCCGCCGTGCCGCCGCCGCGGCCCAACGGTGCTACGCCGCCGCCGCCACCGGTGCCCCGGTCCGCCGCCGTGCCTCAGCCCGGCCTTCCGTTCCGCATCGAGGGCGAGCCGGACTTCGCCTTCCTCACCGTGAAGGTCCCGGCCGGCGAAACGCTGAAGGTCGAGGCCTCCGCGATGGCGACGATGGACACTCACATCACCATGAAGACCAAGCTCGGCGGCGGCCTCAGCCGCTTCGTCACCGGCGAGTCGATCTTCATCAACGAGTTCACCGCGCAGAACGCGCCGGGCGAGATCGGCATCGCCGCCGGCGCGCCCGGCGACATGCGCCACATCTACCTCGACGGCCAGATCATCTACCTGCAGAACTCGGGCTATGTCGCCTCCACCTCCGGTGTGGCGGTGGAGAGCAAGTGGCAGGGACTGACCAAGGGGTTCTTCTCCGGCGAGAGCCTGTTCCTGATCCGCTGCTCCGGCAAGGGCGACCTCTGGTTCTCCAGCTACGGCGGCGTGATCGAGGTGGACGTGGACGGCGACTATGTCGTGGACACGGGCAACATCGTCGCCTTCACCGACGGCCTGGAGTACCGCATCACCAAGGTGGGCGGCTACAAGTCGCTGTTCTTCTCCGGCGAGGGACTGGTCTGCCGTTTCTCCGGCCGCGGCCGGGTCTGGATCCAGACGCGCAAGGTCGGCGCCTTCATCGCCTGGACCTTCCCCTTCCGCCGCGTGGTGAAGCGGGGGTGATTCTTCGCGCTTTGGCGATGACTAAATGTCATCGCCTGCGAAGAATCACGGGCGGCCATGGATGGCCGCCCAGGGGCCAGATTGAGAGGCGAAGACCCGCCATGGATGGCATCCCCGCATCCCGGCGATGACTAAATGTCATCGCCTGCGAAGAATCACGGGCGGCCATGGAATGTTTGGCCTCGCTGAGGCATGACTTAATGTCATGCCGAAGTAAGTCAAACATGCCCAGGGGCCAGATCGAGAGGCGAAGTCCCGCCATGGATGGCATCCCCGCATCCCGGCGATGACTAAATGTCATCGCCTGCGAAGAATCACGGGCGGCCATGGAATGTTTGGCCTCGCTGAGGCATGACTTAATGTCATGCCGAAGTAAGTCAAACATGCCCAGGGGCCAGATCGAGAGGCGAAGTCCCGCCATGGATGGCATCCCCGCATCCCGGCGATGACTAAATGTCATCGCCTGCGAAGAATCACGGGCGGCCATGGAATGTTTGGCCTCGCTGAGGCATGACTTAATGTCATGCCGAAGTAAGCCAAACATGCCCAGGGGCCAGATCGGGAGTCGAGGTCCCGCCACGGATGACGCTACCGCTTGACTCCCTCCGCCGCAAGATACGCAGGGTTGGCAAGCTTCACAGGCACCCGTTCCTCCAACCCCTCTCCCGCATGCGGGAGAGGGGACCGAGAGGGCATCAGGCAATGCCGTAGTACCCCGCGATCATCCGCTCGAACCAGCGCTGCGGCAGCAGCTTCCTCAGCACGCCCACGGCGAAGCGCTGTGCCAGCGGTCCGACGAGGTGCCGCAGCTTCGGATCGCGCGCCTCGATGATCTTCTCCAGCCGCCAGGCGATGGCCTCCGGCGTGGCGCCGCCCTGTTCATCCTTTTCCATCACCTCCACGGCGGTGCACAGGGCCTTGTGGTAGGGGCCCTGGGCCGCGGCGGCGGCCATGCGGCGTTCGGCGGTGAAGCCGGTGCGGAAGTCGCCGGGCTCGATCATCGCCACCCGGATGCCGAGGGGGCGCAGTTCCATGCGCAGGGATTCGGTCATGCCCTCCACCGCGAACTTGCTGGCGCTGTAGAGTCCCTGGAAGGGGATCGACACCAGCCCGCCCATCGAGCTGATGTTGACGATGCAGCCGGAGCCTTGGCGCCGCAGCGTGGGTAGCACGGCCTGGCAGACGCGAAGCACGCCGAAGAAATTGGCGTCCAGCTGTTCCTGGGCCTCGGCGATGCTGGTGTCCTCCACCGAGCCGGCGATGCCCCAGCCCGCATTGTTCACGACCACGTCGATGCGGCCTTCGCGGGCCAGCACCAGCTCCACGGCCCGCCGCACCGACTCCTCCGAGGTGACGTCCATCGCGATCAGTCGCAGGCCAGGGCCGGGTTCCGGCGGCAGCGCTGCCGCGCGGCGGCTGGTGCCGTAGACGCGGTAGCCGAGTCCCTGCAGGTACTCGGCGCAGGCCTTGCCGATGCCGGAGGAGGCGCCGGTGATCAGGACGACGCGCGGGGAAGCAGGCTTCATGGTGCGGGAACTCGCCAGGTCGGTCAGGTTGCGGAGCTTACTGTGCCCTGCGGCCGCGCCGGGAGGACTGCGTCACAGCCGTCCGCGGCGAACCCCCTGGGCGTCCGCCGCGGTGCTCGTGACGGCGAGGGCGGGGGCCTAGCATGCTCGCCACGATATCCGGGTCGGAGGGGACCTCATGCGCATCGAATCGGCGGGCCGGGCCTTGATGCCCGCGCTGCTCCTGCTGCTGGCCGCCTGCGGCAAGACCGAGGCGCCGTCGGCGCCCGCCCCGGCGGCTTCTGTTCCCGCCACGGCCAGCGCCGAGTTGCAGGCGCTCTACGACCGCAGCTGCAAGGCTTGCCATGCCGTGCCGGGTACCGGCGCGCCTCTGAGCGGCAACGCCCAGGCCTGGGCGCCACGGGTGGCGCAGGGCATCGATACCCTGCTGGACCACACCATCGGCGGCTACAACGCCATGCCGCCGATGGGCGCCTGCATGGACTGCACGGAAGAACAGTTCGAGGAGCTGATCGAGCTGATGTCCGGCACCACTTTCGACTGAGCGCCCGATGAGCCTGTCCCGACGTGAACTGATCAAGGGCCTGGCCCTGGTGGGCGCTGCCGGCGCCATGGGCTTGCCGGGGCTCGCCGCCGCGGCGCGGCGCAACCGCACCATCGTCTGGCGCAACTGGTCCGGTGCGCAGAGCTGCATTCCGGCAGCGCGCCTGGGGCCGGCCAGCGAGGCAGCCCTGGCCGAACTGCTGCGCGCCAGCCGCGACGTCGTCCGTCCGGTGGGAGCGGGGCATTCCTTCAGCGCCCTGGTGCCCACCGACGGCACCCTGGTTTCGCTGGCGCGCCTCAGCGGCATGATCGGGCAGGATGCGGCGAAGCAGCAGTCGGAGTGGTGGGGCGGTACGCCGATGTCGCAGATGGGCGCGCCGCTGAAGGCGGCGGGCCTGGCGCTGACCAACATGGCGGACATCGACTACCAGAGCCTGGCCGGCGCCATCGCCACCGCCACCCATGGGACCGGCGTCGGCTTCGGCTCCTACTCCACGCAGGTCGCGGGCCTGCGGCTGGTCACGGCTTCCGGCGAGATGCTGGATTGCGACGCGCGGAACCGCCCCGAGGTCTTCAACGCCGCGCGCGTTTCGCTCGGCGCCCTGGGCTTCGTCACGCGGGTGAAGTTGCAGAACCGCCCGGCTTTCCGCCTGCGCGAGAAGATGTGGATCCAGAAGACCGAGGAAATCCTGGAAGGCATCGACGAGCACCGCCGCGGCAACCGGCACTGGGAGATGCACGTGCTCACGCACTCCGACTACGCCGCCGCGGTATCGCTGAACGAGACCACGGATGCGCCGAGTCCGCCGCCGGCCGACCCGGAGGCGGAGGGCGGCAACGAATATATCAAGTGGATCGCGCGGCTCGACAAGTACGGCAGCGACTGGCCGGCCGCGCGCCGCGCACTGCTGAACCTGGTGGCTTCCACCGCCGGCTTCGAGGAGCGCGTGGGCGAGTCCTACGAGGTGTTCGCCAATGTGCGCAACGTACGCTTCAACGAGATGGAATATTCGGTGCCGTCCGAGGCGGGCCCGGCCTGCCTGCGCGAAATCCTGGCGCTGATCGACAAGAAACGCCTGCCGACCTGGTTCCCCATCGAATACCGCTACATCCAGGGCGATGAGCTGCCGATCTCGATGTTCGAGGGCGGCGAGCGCTGCGCCATCTCGATCCACCAGCACTACACGATGGACTATCACAACTACTTCGCCGAGATCGAGCCGATCTTCTGGAAGCATGGCGGCCGTCCGCACTGGGGCAAGCTGCACTCGTTGAACGCGCGCCAGCTGCAGAAGCTCTATCCGCGCTGGAAGGAGTTCACCGAGGTGCGGCAGGCGCTGGATCCGCAGGGGCGCTTCCTGAATGCGCATCTGCGGTCCATATTGGGCGTGGCATGAACCGCCGGGCCGCCCGGACGTTCATGCCGAACCTGTCGCAGCACGGGCGGCCCCACCGGCGGCCACTGCCGTTCACCCGTCGGCAGGCGCAGGGCGAACGGCAGGCCAGGCAGGGAGGTGAGCAAGGATGAAACGCCGCCATTTCGTGATCGGTGCGGCCGCGCTGGGCGCCGGGGCGGCGCTGGCGCTGCGTCCGCGCGCGGAGGCCCAGCCGCATGACGACTACTTCCGCGCGCTCAACCAGGAACTGCGCCGCAACGGTCCTGCGCGGCCCTGCCTGCTGATCGACCTGGACCGCCTGGATCGCAACATCGCCGCGGTCATGGCCTCGGTGCGCGCGCCCAGGCATTACCGCGTGGTGGAAAAGTCGTTGCCCAGCCCGAAGCTGCTGGAGTACATCATGGGCAAGGCCGGCACGAACCGGCTGATGTCCTTCCACCAGCCCTTCGCCAACGCCGACGCCCGCCTGTTCCCGGCCTGTGACATCCTGGCCGGCAAGCCCCTGCCGGTGCGTTCGGCAGAGCGCTTCTACCGCGAGCTGCAGGGATCCTTCGATCCGGCCCGGCAGATGCAGTGGCTGGTCGATACGCCGGAGCGCCTGCGGCAGTACCTGGAGCTGGCGCAGGGCCTGGGGACGAGGCTGCGGATCAACATCGAGATCGACGTCGGCCTGCACCGCGGCGGCGTGGCCGACGACGGCACGCTGGCAGGCATGCTGGCGCTGGTCGAGGCGCAGCCGCAGCGGCTGGAGTTCGCCGGCTTCATGGGCTACGACCCGCACGTCACCGCGCTGCCGTGCTTCGCCGGCTCGCGCGAGGAACTGTTCGCCGACGCGATGCGCCGCTACGGCGAGCGCGTGGACTTCCTGCGTCGCCAGCATCCGGCGCTGTGGCACGAAGGGCTGACGCTCAACACCGCCGGAAGCCCCACCTACAAGCTGCACGAGCAGGAGAACCTCTGCAACGACATCTCCGTCGGCTCGGCCCTGCTCAAGCCCACGCATTTCGACATCGACACGCTGGCGGAGCACGTGCCCGCCGCCTTCATCGCCACGCCGGTGCTGAAGGCCGTGGGGCCGCTGAGCCTGCCGGCGCTGGACGGCCTGTCGCGCCTGGCGCGCGCCTGGGACCCGAATGCGCGCGAGATGTTCTTCGTCTACGGCGGCAACTGGAGGGCGGACTACGAGTCGCCGCGGGGGCTGCGCCGCAACGGGCTCTATGGCCAAAGCTCCAACCAGGAGAACGTTACCGCGTCCCCCGGCACCGGCCTGTCCGTGGATGACCATGTCTTCCTGCGACCGCAACAGTCCGAGGCGGTGCTGCTGGAGTTCGGGGACTTGCTTGCCGTCCGCGGCGGGCGCATCGTCGAGCAGTGGCCGGTGCTGGCCTAGGGCCGCCGCAGCGGCCGCGGTTCACCATGACAAATCCAAGCCGGCAGAACCGGCGTACAGGGAGAGGGTCTCCATGAGAATCGACATTGCCTCCGCCGCGGCCCTGCTGCTGGCGGCCGCGCTGGCCGGCTGCGGCGGCCGCAGTTCAGAGCCGGAAGGTGGCTCGATGCGCTCCGCCCCCCTGGCAGATCCGCAGCGCGCGGCCTGCGTGACGAAGAGCCCCTACCTGAAGGTGGGGGCAGGCCTGGACGCCCCGGGCCGCCTGGACGTGGCGGTGCCGCGCGTCGGCGAGCCGGCCATCTGCAAGGGCAACCGGCAGTTCCGCTTCGGCTCCGGCCTGCACGACATCACCGGCGTGGTGGCCAACACCAGCGGCATGGGCTGGGAGAACCCGGCGCAAGTCTTCGCCGGCCTGCACCAGCGCCAGTACGCGCGCGCCTTCGCCATCGAATCGCCCTGCAACGGCAGGCGTGTGATGGTGGTGGTGGCCGATATCGGCATCATGACCGGTGCCCTGCGCACGCAGGTGCTGGCTGCCATCGCCGCCGATCCCGGGCTGGCCTCGCGTTACGGTGCCGACAACCTGATGCTGTCGGCCACGCATACCCACCAGGGGCCGGCGGGCTACTCGCACCATCTGGCGCACAACCTGCTGCACTTCGGCTTCGACGCGACCACCTTCCAGGCCATTGCCGGCGGCATGTTCGAGGCCGTGAAGCGCGCCGACGCCAACCTGCAGGCGCATCCGGAGACGGCGTCCATCGGCCTGTCCTCGGGCGAGCTGCTCGACGCCAGCATCCAGCGCTCCGCTTCCGCGTACGAGATGAACGCCGAGGCCGAGCGCCGCGAATTCCTCAACGCGCGCGGCGAGGAGGTGCGCAACAACAAGCGCATGGTGCAGCTCAACCTGGTGCGCGGCGACGGCTCCGCGGTCGGCATCCTCAACTGGTTTGGCGTGCATGCCACCGTGATGGGGCCGACGCAACACCTGGTCAGCTCCGACAACAAGGGCTACGCGGCGCTGGGCTTCGAGCGCATCATGAAGACACGCTACGACGCCGAGCCGGGCACGGACAGCTTCGTCGCCGCCTTTGCGCAGGCCGATCAGGGCGACGCCTCGCCCAATCTCTTCATCCTGGAGCGGCCGCACCCGGACCCGACGCGCGGCGGCGGTGCCGACGATGCCGAGTCCAACGCCATCTCCGGCACCAAGCACCTGGCCAAGGCGCTGGAGCTGTACGCCCGCGGCGCGGCCTTGTCGGGTCCGGTGGACTACCGCCTGTTCCATGTGAGGATGGACGAGGTCGAAGTGACCGACCCGGTAGTGCTGGCCAGCCTCCGGCACCCGGAGGAGCTGGACGCGGAAGTCAAGCGCACCTGCTCGCCGGCGCTGGGCCCTTCGTTCGCGGCGGGCGCCGAGGATGGCCCGGGTCCGGCGGTGGAGGGCGTCAGCTGCGCGGCGGGTTTCGACGTGCTGGCGGCCGCCGTGGCGGATTTCCAGACCCTGCTCGCCATCCGCCCGCCGGAGGCGGTCGGGCTGCCTCCCGCGATCCTGCCGCTGAATCTTGTGTCCACGGCCTTGCTCTGCAACCTGCAGTACCTGCCGCCCACGCCGGTGCTGGGCGATTTCTCCTGCCAGGCCGAGAAGCCGGTGGCGCTGCCGCTGTCCGCCGCCGGCATACCGGCCGAGCCGCTGGTGCTTCCGTTCCAGGTGATCCGCCTCGGCAATCTCGCGCTGGTCGGCCTGCCCTGGGAGGTGCCGACCATGTCGGCGCGGCGCATCCGCAAGCAGATGCTGGAGGTACTGGCGCCGGTGGGCGTGGATACCGTGGTGGTGGCGCCGCTGACCAACGACTTCGTGCATTACCTGCCGACGCGCGAGGAGTATGCCGCGCAGCAGTACGAGGGCGCCTCGAACATCTTCGGCCCCTGGACGCTGGCGGCGGTGCAGCAGGAACTGCGCCGCCTGGCGCTGACGATGCGCGACGGCCAGCCGGCTCCGGAGGGGCCGGCCTACGTCGAGGGCAACCCGGTGCTGCTGCGCACGCCCTATGTCCCTGCCGATCTGCCGCTGCCGCGCGCCTTCGGCACGCTGGTGACGGACGCGCCAGCGACGGCGACGCCGGGCGAGACGGTGACCGCCGCCTTCCAGGCCGGCCATCCGCGCAACGACCTGCGCACGCAGCGGAGCTACGTCTACGCCGAACGCCAGAAGGCCGACGGAAGCTGGGAGGTGGTGGCCCAGGATCGCGATCCGGAGCTGCTGTTCGTCTGGAAGCCCGCGGTGCCGCAGGTGCTGCCGGTGGACCTGCCGGTGATGGGCAGCGGTCTGTCCTCCACGGCCGAGGCGGTCTGGCAGATTCCCAGGAACACGCCGGCCGGCACCTATCGCCTGCGCCTGGAGGGAGCGGCGCAGACGCTGGTGCTGCCCAGGGCCAGCTACACCGGCATCTCCAGCCCGTTCAAGGTCGGCGCACCGGTTTCGGACTGCCCCTGAGGCTTCCGGATGGGCTGAATTTCTCCCCTGGATTGTCGTGCTGCCGACAGTCTGCCCCGGCCTCGCCGGGGCAGACTGTGCGCATAACGACAAGATCGAGGAGAGAAGATGGTCCTGCGCCGGCTGATGCCGCTGGTCCTGTGCCTGTTGCTGACCGCCTGCGGCGGCAGCGGGCCGCTCGAGGCGCCGGCGGCCGTGGAGCGGCAGGCCTGGGTCGGAGCCTGGTCCGCGGCTCCTTACGGGCCTTACCCGCTGGGGCCGCTGAGCGACCTGCTGCCGGTGCCCCTGCCGCCGGCACTGCCCCTGCCGCCGGTTCCGAGCCTGCTGCCGGGCAACCAGGCGGTGGACCAGAGCTTCCGCATGGTGGTGCGGCCCACGCTGGGCGGTGAGCGCCTGCGGCTGCGCCTGTCGAACCTCGTCGGGGACCGGCCGCTGCGCATCGGCCCGGTGCGCGTCGCCCGGCGCCTGGCGGGTCCCGCGCTGGTGCCGGGCAGCGATCGTCCCGTGCTGTTCGGCGGCCAGCCCGAGGTGATCATCGAGCCCGGCGCCGAGGCAGTCAGCGATGCCGTGGACTTCGCCTATGCCGTCGGCACCGACCTGGCGGTGTCCTTCCAGGTGATCGGCGAGAGCGGCCCGATCACCTGGCATGCGGTGTCCTTCGCGCTGAACTACGTCGGCCTGCCGTATCTCGGCGACAGCACGGCCGATCCGGCGGGATTGAGCTTTCCGCAGCCGACGCTGGGCTGGTTCTTCCTCAGCGGGGTCGACGTGCTGGCGCCGCAGTCCCCGGGCGCCATCGTGGCCATCGGCGATTCGATCACCGACGGTGCCTACTCGGTGCCCGAAACCCATACGCGATGGACCGATTGGTTCGCCGCGCGCCTGCGAGCCGCGGGCGTCGGGATGGCGGTGCTCAACCAGGGCATCAACAGCAACACGGTCACGCGCGCGCGCGACGGCTTTGCCGGCCCGCCCGCGGTGGACCGCTTCGACCGCGATGTCCTCGGCCGCGACGGCGTGCGCTCGGTGGTGATCTTCGAAGGGACCAACGACCTGGCTTCCGGCGTCCCGGCCGAGGAGATCCACGCCGCGATCCGGCAGCTCGCGCGGCGCGCCCGGGACGCCGGGCTCTGCGTCGTCGTGGGCACCATCCCGCCGCGCATGGACGTGGCGCTCGGATGGGAGCCCGGCAGCATGGAGCCGCAGCGCCAGCGCCTGAACGAGCTGATCCGCGCCGACGGGTCCTTCGACGCCCTGGCCGATTTCGAGGCAGCGCTGTCGCTGCCGGGCATGCCCTCGCTGCCGAACGCGGCGCTGTACTTTCCGGACCTGCTGCACCCGAATTCCGTCGGTTTCGCCGCGCTGGCCGAAGCCGTGCCGCTGGAGGCGCTGGTGCCGCCGCCGGCGGGTCATTGCAAACCTTGAAGGAGTGGCAGACATGACGCAGCTTGCAGGGAAGATCGTGTGGATCACCGGTGCCTCCAGCGGCATCGGCGAGGGCCTGGCGCAGCAGGCCTCGCAGCGCGGGGCGAAGCTGGTGCTCAGCTCGCGGCGCGAGGCGGAGCTGGAGCGCGTGCGCCGGGCCCTGCCGCGGCCGCAGGACGTGGCGCTGCTGCCGCTGGACCTGTCATGCCTGGTGGACCCCGAGGACGCGGCGCGCCGCGCCGCCGCCTTCTTCGGCCCGGTGGACGTGCTGGCCAACAACGCCGGCATCTCGCAGCGCACCACCGCGCTGGAGACGCCGATGGCGGCCTACCGCCAGATCATGGAGGTGGACTTCTTCGCCCCGGTGGCGCTGACCAAGGCCCTGCTGCCGGGCATGGTGGCGCGGGGATCGGGCCACGTGGTGACGGTCAGCAGCGTGTTCGGCCACATCGCGATGGCGCGGCGTACGGCCTACGCGGCTGCCAAGCACGCGCTGCACGGCTTCTACGACAGCGCCCGCATCGAGCTGGGGCAGCAGGGCGTCCGCTTCACCCTGGTCTGCCCGGGTTTCGTGCGCACGAATGTCTCGGCCAATGCCCTGGGGCCGGACGGCAAGCCCTGGGGACAGGTCGACAAGGAGATCGGCGGCGGCATGGACCCGGCGGTCTGCGCCGAGCGCATCTGGCAGGCGGTGGAGCAGGACCGCTACGAGGTCATGATCGCCGGCAAGGAGGCGATCGCGGTCTACTTCAAGCGCTTCCTGCCCCTGACCGCGTACACCGCCTTTGCGCGGAGGCTCAAGGTGATGTAGACCTAGACGCAGAGGAGGGGCCACATGAAGAAAGAAAAGCCCGCTGCAAGGTCCGGACTGACGCGCCGCGACTTCATCCATGGCGTGGCCGCGGCCACCGGCAGCCTGATCCTGCCCGGATGCGGCAGCAGCACGCAGGCCGGAGGATCGGGAGGGCTGCCGCCGCCCGAGGAATCCGGCATCGACCATATCGTCGTGCTGATGATGGAGAACCGCTCCTTCGATCATTTCCTGGGCTGGGTCCCGGGCGCCGACGGCATCCAGGCAGGTGTCAGCCTCAAGGACGCGGCCGGCAACACCCGCCAGTCCCGCAACCTGGCCCCGAACTTCCAGAACTGCCAGCTGGCCGACCCGGACCACAGCTATGACGGCGGCCGCATCCACGTCAACGGCGGCAAGATGGACGGCTTCCTGCTGACGCAGCCGGTCGGCGACGACTTCGCCATCGGCTACTACACGGCCGACAGCCTGCCGTTCTACAAGGGCTGTGCGCAGCACTGGACGATCTGCGACCGCTACTTCAGCAGCATGCTCGGCCTGACCACGCCCAACCGCATCTACATGCATGCTGGACAGACGGACCGGATCGTGAATTCGGTGGAGATCTCCAGCCTGCCGACGGTCTGGGACCGCATGATCGAGAAGGGCCGCAGCGTCGCCTACTACTACCAGGACGTGTCCTACCTGTCGTTCTGGGGCAGCAAGTACACCGGCTTCTCCAACCGCTACACCAGGAGCCGGCTGCAGTCCGACGTGATGGAGGGCCGCCTGGCGAACCTGACCTACATCGACAACGTCGGCTCCACGCTCAACGAGGGCGGCAGCCTGTCGCGCGACGATCATCCGGTCGCCGACGTCCGTGACGGGCAGGCCTTCCTCAACGAGGTCTACGACATCCTGCGCCAGGGCCCGGCCTGGGAGCGCACGCTGCTGGTGATCAACTACGACGAATGGGGTGGCTTCTACGACCATGTGCCGCCGCCGTTCGCGCCGGTCACGCCGGAGGAGGCCGCGCTGGGCAACGACGGCCGCCTCGGCGGCCGCGTGCCCTGCGTCATCATCGGGCCGCGCGCGAGGCGCGGGCATGTCGAGCACCGGCAGTTCGATCCCAACTCGATCCTCAACATGATCGCCTGGCGTTTCGGCTTCGAGCCGCTGGGTGCGCGCGCCGGTTCGGCCAACCTGGCGCATGCGCTGGACTTCTCCGCCGCGCCGAACCCTGCCGCGCCGGCATTCGATGTGCCGGACGGGCCCTTCGGGGGGCTTTGCCTGCCGCTGGCGACGATCCTGCACCTGGCCGGGCTGGAGGCGCCGCTTCCGCTGCCGGAGTTGCCGGTGGTGCCGCTGCCGGAGCAGATCCAGCTGCCGCCGATCCCGGGCCTGGACGAACCGCTGCTGCGCCTGGTCAGTCACCTGCAGGAGCTGGATGTGCTGCGCCGGCTCGGCGCCGGCTTCGGGTTCTAGGCGGCGGCAGGATGCGATCGGGAGACGCCATGGCGGAGCAAGCGAAAATCTGCGTGTTCGGCGCCGGCAGCATCGGCTGCTATGTCGGCGGCCGGCTGGCGGCCACGGGCTGTGCCGTGCAGTTCATCGGCCGCCCGCGGCTGGCCCGGGAACTGTCCGCGACCGGCCTGCGGCTGACGGACTGGGAGGGGGCCGACCTGCGCGTGCCCGCGGCGGAGCTGCACTTCGCCACCACGCCGCAGGCGGCGGCCGATGCCGACCTGGTGCTGGTCGCGGTCAAGTCCGCCGCCACCGACGAGGCGGGGGCCGAACTGGCCACCGTGCTCAAGCCCGGCGCCGTGGTGGTGAGCTTCCAGAACGGCCTGCACAACGCCGAGCTGCTGCGCCAGCGCCTGCCGGGCCGCACCGTGCTCACCGGCATGGTGCCGTTCAACGTGCTCAACCGGGGTGGGGGTGCCTTCCACCATGGCTCCGAGGGCAGGCTCGAGGCCGAGGAGCACCCGGCGCTGGAGCGTTTCCTGCCGGCCTTCGCAAAGGCCGGCCTGCCGCTGGAACTGCATGCGCAGATGCTGCCGGTGCTCTGGGCCAAGCTCCTGCTCAATCTCAACAATGCCGTCAACGCGCTGTCCGACCTGCCACTGAAGGAAGAGCTCTCCCAGCGTGCCTATCGCCGCTGCGTGGCGATGGCGCAGGAGGAACTGCTGGGCCTGCTGGACACGGCCGGCGTGACGCCCGCGAAGCTGACGCCGCTGCCGCCTCACTGGATTCCGAAGCTGCTCGGCGTGCCGGACTTCCTGTTCCGCCGCCTCGCCAGCCAGATGCTGGAGATCGACCCGCTGGCGCGCTCCTCCATGTGGGAAGACCTGCAGGCCGGACGCAAGACCGAGGTCGACTTCCTCAACGGCGAGGTGGTGAAGCTGGCCCATGCCCAGGGACGGCAGGCGCCGGTCAACGCGCGCCTGATGTCGCTGGTCCACCAGGTGGAGCATGGCGGGCAGCGGCAGTGGAGCGGCGAAGCGCTGCTGCGGGAGCTGCGGCGGGCGCGAGCGGGCGAGTAGATCGTCATGCCGGCTTCCGCCGGCATGACGGTGTTCTATGTATTGACGGTGTACGCTCCTGCGATCAGCGGCAGCTGATGCGCCCGGATGATGCCCGGCGGTGCCGCGAACACCTGCGGGATGGCGTGGATCATCGGCATCGCGGTCAGCGTGGCCGGGTCGAAGGCGCGCGTGCCGCCGGTCTGCTGGTAGAGGCAGCGGATGTTGGGCTGGCCCTGGATCTCCACCAGCCAGCCGTCTTCCACCGGCCAGTTCGGCTCCAGCTTCGTTCCCAGCTTCCAGGCCACTTTCAGCTCGATCACGGCCTTGCCATTGACCCGCGCCGACCAGCAGCAGCGCAGGCCGCTGATGCAGCCCTTGCCGATCTTCATGTAGCCCAGGTCCACGTCCTCGGTGGCAGCGGCGTACTCCACGTCGAAGCGGATCTGGTCCACTGCGATCTTCAGCGCCTCGGCCATCATCTCCACGGCCTCCTTGAAGGAGGGCATGGCGCGCTCGGCCAGCGGCGGCGCGGCGGGGTCGTCCACCTTCAGGCCGAAGCCGATGGCCTCCCAGGTGCCGGCGGATTCGTAGGGCGTGGCATCCACCGATTCCAGCACCGAGATCTTGTCGATGCGCGCGCAGCCGGCCGAGGCGACCAGGGCGATGATGTTCGCATGGCCCGGGTTGACGCCGCCGCCGTAGATCGAGGAGCCGCCCTTCTGCGCGGCGGCCTCCAGGCGTGCCTTGGCCTCCGGTCCGAACTGCGTGCCGGTGATGAAGTAGGCGGTGGAGACGATGTCGCAGCCGGCCTCCAGGATCTTCACCATCTCGTCGATCTTGGGGAACTGCGGCATGTAGCAGACCACGTCCGGCTTGGTCGCCAGCAGGGCGTCGATGTCGCGAGTGGCGCGGACGCCCAGCGGCGGCAGCCCGCAGAGCGTGCCGGCGTCCTGGCCCTCCTTGTCCGGGGAGTGGCACCAGCAGCCCACCAGTTCCAGCAGCGGATGCGCGACGATGGCCTTCAGGGCCGGCTTGCCGACCACGCCGGTGCTCCACTGGACCACCCGGATGGGCTTGCTCATGCTGTCTCCTCGCTTTCGGTATGGCTTGAAACTAGAGGGGCTTCAGGGGCTTGGCCTGATCCGAAAGGAGTGGATTGAGGCATTTTTACCCCCCGCGACTGTCGCGCGGCTGACAGTCTTGGGGGCGGGGTGGGGCGCAAGATGTGTCTACCAGACGAGGAGAATCCCACATGCCCACGCTCAAGCAGTTCCTGAACGAATACCAGGTCAGCCACCAGAACCCCGTGAACTCGGCCATCCATATGGTCTGCGTGCCGGCGATCTTCTTCTCCACGCTGGCTCTGCTGTGGCTGGTCCCGGTGGGCCGCTGGCTGGGCCTGTCGGCCGAGGTCGCCCCCTGGGTCAATCCGGTGACCATCTTCGCGCTGCCCACGGGGCTGTTCTACCTACGCCTGTCCTTCGGCAGCTTCGCGGCCATGACGGTGTGGTTCGCGATCTCGATCCTGGCGATCGTTGCCATCCAGCAGGCCGGCGGCCCCCTGCTGTGGATCGCGCTGGCCACCTGGGTGATCGCCTGGGCGGTGCAGGTCTACGGCCACAAGGTGGAAGGCGCCAAGCCTTCGCTGGTCGACGACCTGCGCTTCCTGCTGATCGGTCCGCTGTTCGTGATGGACAAGGTGTATCGCAAGCTGGGCGTGTAGGGCGCCAGGCAAAAAGATCCTTGTAGGAGCGGCCGCTGGCCGCGGCGGGTAAGGTGTTCCACTGACCTGGTCGCGGCCAACGGCCGCTCCTGCGCCAAGCATGTGCTGTGGCCGTGAGAGCGACGCAAGTCGCGGTCTTTGGGGTCTGCAGCAAAAGATCGCGACTTCGTCGCACCCACGGGAATGCGCTAGCCCGCGTCGGCGATCTTCTGCAGGGCTGGCAGGTCGCGGATGTGCAGGCGGCCATAGTCCACGGCGACCACGCCGGAAGTTTCCAGCAGCTTGAGTTCCTTGCTGACGCTCTGGCGCGACGCGCCGAGCATGCGGCCCAGGTCGTCCTGCGGCAGGTGCAGGTCGATCAGCATGCCTTCGGGCGTCTGGCGGCCGTACAGCGCCAGCAGGTCGATCAGGCGCCGCGCCAGCCGTGCCGGCAGCGAGGCGAACTGCGCATCCTCGATGTAGCTGAAGGCCAGCCGCAGCTTGCGGCAGAGCATCTTCACGAAATGGGGATACAGCTCCGGCTGGGCCGCCAGCACGGCCAGGAACTTGTCGCGCGGCAGCATCAGCATCTCGGTAGGGCCCACGGCGCGCGAATCGTGCGTGCGCGGCAGCCCGTCGAACATCGAGATCTCGCCGAACCAGGCGCCGGGCTCGAACTGCATCACCAGCAGCTCCTTGCCTTCGCCCGAGACGCTGCCGGCGCGAATGCGGCCGCTGACCACGTTCCAGAGGCCGTCGGGGGCATCGCCCTGTGCGAACAGCAGCTCGCCGTCGGAAAGGCGCCGGCGCACCGCCATCGCGGCGAACTGCGTGACCACATCCGCCGGCAGTTCGCGGAACCAGTCGCTGGCGACCAGGGCGGCGCGTTCTTCGCTCCAGCTCATGGGTAGCGCTGCGGGTTGCGCAGTTCCAGGTCGTAGTCCCAGGCATGCGAGCCGGTGGCCACCGAGAAGCCCAGCGGCAGCGGGCCGTCGCCCTGCTGCTGCGCGGTGCCCAGGCCCAGCATGCCGGTCTGCGGCGTGTAGAAGGCGTCGATGCTGGCCACGAGCTTGTCGCCCGCGAAGTGATAGGCACGGGTCAGGCCGCCACCGGGCTGGATCGGCGGACCCAGGCCGTTGATGCGCGTGGTGACGCTGCTGCCGGCGCCGGCGGCGCTGACCGAGCCGAGTCGCGCGACGGGTGTCGCGCTGAGCTGCCAGTCCACCGTACCCGGCTGTACCTTCTCGCCCATGCCCCAGGCGGCGAAGGCCGCGGCGGTGGAGGCATGCTGGGTATAGCCGCCAAGGAGAATCCCATAGGCGGTGACGTCCTCGGATTTGAGGGACTCCGGCGGCTCGACCAGTGCGAAGGCCAGCAGATCCTGCGTCGGGCCCTGGCCGTCGAGATCGGCGCAGCGGCTGCCGCTGATGTGGATGCCGGCCAGCGGCAGGCCCGGCAGCGGCTTGCCGTAGGCGAAGCCTTCGGGCAGCGGCGGCAGCGAGGAAGGGGACACCACCAGCAGGGCGGTCTGCTCCTCGCAGCCGGTGAAGTGCAGGGACCTGGGGGCGGAGGCCTCGCCGCTGTCGCCGCTGCAGGCTGCCAGCAGCGCCGCCAGTCCCAGCGCCAAGCCCCTGTCCTGGTGTCGTTTTTCCATGCCGACACGCTGCCAGCCCCGGCAGTCTTCCGTCAATGCGGAAAATAGGGCTAAAGCCGTCATCGGAGCGGCCGCTAGCCGGAACATGAAGATCGACAGTTCCAGCTTGCAGCTGTCCAGCCGGCACCAGGCCTACCGGGTGGAGCGCGTCGAGGAGTCGCTGCGGATGTGGCGCGGCGATCCCCCTGCGGAACCGGCGGCCCGCGAGGCGCCGGCCGTGCGGGTCGATATCTCCGAGGCCGGCCGCTGCCGCAGCACCGGGGCCGGTTCGCAGGAAGAAGCCCTTGAACCGCGCCTGCAGGTCCTGGTGGACATGCTGGAAGCGCTCACCGGGCGCCGCATCCGCCTGTTCGATGCCTCCGACCTGTCGCTCTCGCCCGGTACCGAGGCGGCCCTGGACGATCTCGCCGCAGCAGGGCAGCGTACGCAGAGCGGCCGCGTCGGCTGGGGCATCGAGTACCAGCGCCACGAGTATCGCGAGGAGGCCGAGCAGACCTCCCTGCATGCCGAGGGCAGGGTGCGCACCGCCGACGGACGCGAGATCCGCCTGGAGCTCGACCTGCAGATGAACCGGCGCTTCGTCGAAGAGAACCACCTGTCGCTGCGTGCCGGCGACGCGGTGAAGAAGGACCCCCTGGTGGTGAACCTGGACGGCGGCCCGGTCCAGCTGACGCAGGACAAGCTGGCGTTCGACCTCGACGCCGACGGCCGGGCGGAGCAGGTCTCCTTCGTCGGCTCGGGCAGCGCCTTCCTGGCGCTGGACCGCAACGGCAACGGACGCATCGACGATGGCAGCGAGCTGTTCGGCGCGAAGACCGGAGACGGGTTCGCCGAGCTGGCGGCGCTGGATGCCGACGGCAACCGCTGGATCGACGAGAACGATGCCGACTACCGCCAGTTGCGCCTGTGGTCGCGCGACGCCGAGGGCGTGGACCGGCTGGCGACGCTGGCCGGGGCCGGCGTGGGGGCGCTGTACCTGGATCGGGTGGCGACGCCGTTCGAGATCAAGGACTCCGCCCATGCCCTGCAGGGCGCGGTGCGCAGCAGCGGTCTCTACCTGGCCGAGAGCGGTGCCGCCGGCACGCTGCAGCAGATCGACCTGGTGGTCTAGGGTCGGCGGGCCCTGGGCGCCTACCAGATGGTGTAGATGGTCACGAAGGCGGCGATGGTCATCGTCGTCAGCGCCGCCAGGAACAGGGCGTCGATGATGCGGATCAGGCGCTGCATCAGCGGCGTCCGCGCCGTGCGCAGGGCCCAGAAGATCAGGTAGATGCAGGTCAGGAACAGCGCGGCGCAGAGCGCCAGCATGTCGTCCACCACGGTGACGGCGGCGCGCGCGCGATCGAAGCCGTGCATGAAGGCGATGATGGTGATCGACAGGCCCGCCAGCGTGCCGCAGACCGAGAGCAGGTGCAGCAGTTCCTCGCGGCCCCAGTGGCTGCGGCTGTCCGGGCTGCTCACGCCCAGTCCCCGAAGCGGGCCTGCAGCGCCGCAAGCACGGCGACGCCGGCGGTTTCGGTGCGCAGCACGCGCGGGCCCACCCGCAGGCCCTGGAAGCCGGCCTGCGCGGCCTGGCGGATTTCGGTGTCAGACAGCCCGCCCTCGGGGCCGATCAGCAGGGTGGCGGAACGGACCTCCGGCAGCGCGGCGAGTCCCTGCGCGGCCGCCGGGTCCAGCGTCAGGCGCAGGCCGGATTCGTCGCAGGCCGGCAGCCAGCGGTCCAGCGCCAGCGGTGGGGCCACTTCGGGGATGCGCGTGCGGCCCGACTGCTCGCAGGCCGAAACGACGATGCCGCGCCAGTGCTCCAGCTTCTTCTCCCAGCGCTCGCCATCCAGCTTCACCACGCTGCGGGAGGACAGCAGCGGCAGGATGCGCTGCACGCCGAGTTCCACGGCTTTCTGCAGCGTGTAGTCCATGCGATCCCCCTTGGAGACGCACTGGGCCAGGGTGAGCTGCAGGGGGGACTCCCGGTCCACCTCGCGGCGCCGGCCCAGCCGCAGCATGGCGCTGCGCTTGGCCACGGCGGTCAGGGTGGCTTCGTACTCGGCGCCGTCGCCGCAGAACGCGATGAAGCTCTCGCCCTCGCGCAGGCGCAGCACCTGCACCAGGTGACGGAAGGCCTCGTCGGGCAGCGGGACCTCGCTGTCTTGCTGCAGCGGCGGATCGAGATGGATGCGCGTCATGCGCGGTTCATCCGCGAGTGGCCTGGTCGATGCCCGCGAGAGCGGTCTTGCACATCAGCTCGATTTCCTTCGGCTCGATCACATAGGGCGGCATGAAGTAGATGACGTTACCCAATGGCCGCAGCAGCACGCCCTTCTCCAGCCCATGCTGGTAGACGCGCAGGCCGCGGCGCTCTCCGGCGGGGAAGGGCGTTTCCTTGCGTCCGCCCCTGGCCAGCTCGATCGCCAGGATCATGCCCTGCTGGCGCACCTCGGCCACGTGGCGATGGCCGCGGATCTCGGCGGTCTGTGCCCACATGTACTGGGACAGCAGCTGGTTGGTCGCCAGGACGCGGGTCTCCTCGATCAGGTCCAGCGTCGCCAGCGCGGCGCGGCAGCCCAACGGGTTGCCGGTGAAGGAATGCGAATGCAGGAAGGCGCGACCCGACTGGTATTCGTCGTAGAAGGCCTCGTAGATCGACTCGCGCGTCAGCGTCACCGCCAGCGGCAGGGTGCCGCCGGTGAGTCCCTTGGACAGGCACATGAAGTCCGGGGTGATGCCGGGCTGCGCGTCCGGGTCGCGGCGCGGCGGCGGCGCCCAGTCGCTGGCGAACAGCCGGCCGGTGCGGCCGAAACCCACGGCGATCTCGTCGGCGATCAGGTGCACGCCGTGTCGGTCGCAGGCCTCGCGCAGCATCGTCAGGTACAGCGGGTGGTACATGCGCATGCCGCCGGCGCATTGCACCAGCGGCTCCACGATCACCGCGCAGGTCTCGTGGGCATGCTGCTCCAGCGCCAGCTCCATGTGACGGAACATCTGGCGCGTGTGGTCTTCCCAGGAGGCGCCGGCACCGCGCTCGTAGCAGTCCGGAGAACGCACATGGATGGGCTGCAGCAGCAGCGGCGCGTAGGTGTCGCGGTACATGCTGGGTCCGCCCACGGCCAGCGCGCCGAGGGTTTCGCCGTGGTAGCCGCCGGTGAGGGCGATGAAGCGCCGCTTCTGGGGCTTGCCGGCGTTCTGCCAGTAATGGAAGCTCATCTTCAGCGCGATCTCGATCGCCGAGGAGCCGTTGTCGCCGTAGAAGCAGCGTGTCAGCCCGGGCGGGGCGAGGCGTACCAGGCGCTCGGAAAGTTCCACTACCGGTTCATGCGTGAAGCCGCCGAGCATGATGTGGTCCAGCGTGTCGAGCTGCTGCTTGAGCTGCTCGACGATCACCGGGTGGCGGTGGCCGAAGATGTTGGTCCACCAGGAACTGACGGCGTCGAGATAGCGCTTGCCCTCGAAGTCCTCCAGCCAGGCGCCCTCGGCGCGCTTGATCGGCACGAGCGGCAGCCACTCGTGATCCTTCATCTGCGTGCAGGGATGCCAGACATGCGCCAGGGAGCGGCGCATCATCTCTTGGTTGTTCACAGCGGCTTCACCAGGACCTTGGAGTTGCGCTGCCAGTTGTAGAACTGCTGGCGCTGCATGGGCAGGGCTTCGATGCCGGCCTCGGCAAAGCCGCGCTCGATGAACCAGTGCGGCGAGTGCGTGGTGAGACTGAACAGCTTCTTCAGCCCCAGCTGCCGTGCTTCTGCCTCCACGCGCTTGAGCAGCGCCGCGGCATGGCCGTTGCGCTGGTACTCGGGATGCACGGCGACGCAGGCGAGTTCGCCCATGCCTGCTTCGGCGTACGGGAACAGGGCGCAGCAGGCGATCACCAGGCCGTCGCGCACGATGACGTTGAAGTGCTGGATGTCCAGTTCCAGCTGCTCGCGCGAGCGCGGCACCAGCACGCCGCGCTGCTCCAGCGGCTGGATCAGCTGCAGCACGCCGCCCACGTCCTCGATGCTGGCGTCGCGGATCGCCTCGTAGTCGGCGTCGGCGTAGAGCATCAGGCCCTCGCCGTCGCGGGTGTAGAGTTCGCGCAGCAGCGCGCCGTCCACCGCGGCGGCAATCAGGTGCACGCGCTGGACCCCGCCGCGGCCGGCGCTGATGGCCGATTGCAGGTAGGCGCGGTCCTCGGCGGCGCTGACCTGGGACAGCAGGGCCTCGGCACCGGCCAGGGACAGCTGTCCGGCGTCGCCGGTGTCGTCCGCCAGCTTCCACTGGTTGGGGTCGGAGGACAGCACGAACACCAGCTTGTCGGCGCCCAGGGCCGCGGCCACGGAGGTGGCGACGTCCTTGGCGCGCAGGTTGAAGATCTCGCCGGTCGGCGAGTAGCCCACCGGGGAGAGCAGGGCGATGCGGTCCTGGTCCAGCACCTGCCGGATGGTGTCCACGTCCACGCGGCGCACCTCGCCGGTGAACTGGTGGTCCACGCCATCGCGCACGCCCACCGGGCGCGCAGTGATCCAGTTGCCGCTGGCCACCTTGATCCGCGCGCCGCCCATCGGCGTGCTCGCCAGAGAGGTGGAGAGCCGGGCCTCGATATCCATGCGCAGGCTGCCGACGGCACCCTTCACGGCATCCAGCGTGGCGCGGTCGGTGATGCGCACGCCGCCGGAATAGCGCGGCTCCAGGCCGCGCAACTGGAGCTGCTGGTTGATCTGCGGCCGCGCGCCATGCACCAGCACCAGCTTCACGCCCAGGCTGTGCAGCAGGCCGATGTCGTAGAGCAGTTGGTCGAAATCCGCCCGATCGGCCGCCTCGCCCTCGAAGGCGATCACGAACACGCGGCCGTGGTGCGCATGCACGTAGGGCGCACAACCGCGTAAAGCAGCAACAAAATCAGCGGGATTCATGCATAAATTATAGTGCATTCGCGGGTTTTGGCCGCCCCTTGGCGCTGCGCAAGCCGGAAATGGGGGGTGTCGGGGCCGGGGTGGGCCGGGATATACCTGGTTTTCCCCATTCCCCAGGAGGCTGCCATGACGCGTCTGCGCGGTGGATTCGTGGTGCTGGCGCTGCTGCTGTGCATGGTCGGCTGGGCCGATGCGGCGGACCTGTCCGGGACCTGGCGGGGCAGCATGAACGGCCAGCCGGCGGAGCTGGTCCTGAGGGCGGATGGCAGCGGCAGCTTCAACGGCCAGGGGCTCAGCTGGCAGGTCTTCGCCGGTTCCCTGCTGCTGGAGCAGGGCGGCGAGGTCATGGCCTACAGCTACAGCCAGCAGGGCAACCGCATGACCGTCAGCGGCGGCGACCTGGGTGCGCCGGTGCAGCTGGAGCGGGGCGGCAAGGCCGGCAAGGCCGCCCCGGCCCCCGCGGCGCAGGCCCGGGCTTCCGCCGGGGTCCGCCCGGAGCTGGCGGGCCGCTGGTGCTATGTCTCCAGCTTCAGCGCCAATGCCGGCGGCGGCAGCCAGAGCAGCCGCTGCTTCGAGTTGCGCCCGGACGGCAGCTACCGCTACCAGAGCGAGGGCAGCATGAGCGCCTACGCCCCGGGCGTGTGGGGCGGCACGACCTCGTCCTCCTCCGACAGCGGCCGCTGGACGGCCAATGCCGTCAGCATCACGGCGAATTCGGTCAACGGCGGCTCCACGACCTATCCCCTGGAACTGCGCAACCATCCGAAGACCCGCGACCCGATGATCTGCCTCGACGGCGACTGCTACGTCACGCAGTACCAGAAGCCCTCCTGGTAGAAGTCCGCTCCCGCGGAGGAGCGCCGTATAATCCGCGCATGCAAGATTCCGTCTCCTACGAAGCGCTGTCCGATACCTTCGCCCGCATCGGCAGCCGCGAAAGTCCCGCCGGATACCACGGCACCCTCTGCGGCACGCTCTGCGTCCGCGCGCCCGAGGACATCAACCTGGCCCGCCTGCTCGATGCCGGCGACGAGGAGCAGGCCTTGCGTCCGGATGGACAGGCCCAGGCCGAGCTGCGCCGCCTCTGCGACCAGGCCCTGCGCAGCCTGCAGGACGAGGACATGGGCTTCGCCCCCCTGCTGCCGGACGACGAGGCGGCGCTGGCGCCCCGCGTGCAGGAGCTGGCCTCCTGGTGCGAGGGCTTCCTCTACGGCCTGGCCAGCCGTCCGGGCCTGGACCTGAAGAAATGTTCCGAGGAGGTCCGCGAGGTGCTGCGCGACTTCAGCCAGTTCACCCAGGCCTCGCTAGGCGACGAGGAGGACCTGGAACTGGAGGAGGGCGCCTACACCGAGCTGGTGGAATACGTCCGGGTCGGCGCCCAGCTGGTGTTCATGGAATTCCGCGCCCGGCCGCTGCCGGACCCTTCCGAATCGAGGCAACTGCATTGAAACCCAACGCCAAGGCCCTGAAGGAATACGCCGGCCGCCGCACGCGGCTGATGAAGCGCATGGGCGCCGGGGCGGTGGCGATCGTGCCGGGCTCCCGGGAGGTGACGCGCTCGCGCGACACCCATTTCCCGTTCCGCCAGGACAGCGACTTCCGCTACCTGACCGGTTTCCTGGAGCCGGACTCCATCGCCGTGCTGG
Source organism: Solimonas fluminis (assembly GCF_002930645.1). Taxonomy (GTDB): domain Bacteria; phylum Pseudomonadota; class Gammaproteobacteria; order Nevskiales; family Nevskiaceae; genus Solimonas_A; species Solimonas_A fluminis. The sequence goes on from NZ_PSNW01000013.1 coordinate 30,447, forward strand.
CGCCGGGCCGCAAGGGCGGCGCCTTCATCCTGTTCGTGCGTCCGCGCAATCCCGAGCGCGAGATCTGGGACGGCCGCCGCGCCGGCCCCGAGGGGGCGGTGAAGGACTACGGGGCCGACGAGGCCTGGCCCATCGAGGAGTTCGCCGCACGCCTGCCGCAGCTGCTGGGGGGGCGCTCGCGCGTGTTCTACAACCTGGGCGAGCACCCGGCGCTGGATCCGCAGGTCACCGCCTGCGTGCGCGAGATCCGCGAGGTGTCCCGCCGCGGCGCCGCCGCGCCCACCGAGTTCGTGGCGCTGGAAGGCACGCTGCACGAGATGCGCCTGGTCAAGACGCCGGCCGAGATCGCGGTGATGAAGCGCGCGGCCGAGGTCAGTGCCGAAGCCCATTGCCTGGCGATGAAGGCCACGCAGGCGGGCAAGTATGAGTGGCAGATCGCCGCCGAGATCCATGCCCATTTCGGCCGCCACCGGATGGAGCCGGGCTACGGCAGCATCGTCGGCGGCGGCGAGAATGCCTGCATCCTGCACTACGTCGAGAACAGCGCGCAGCTCCAGGACGGCGACCTGCTGCTGATCGACGCCGGCGGTGAACTGGCGGGCTACACCGCCGACATCACCCGCACCTTCCCGGTCAACGGCAAATTCAGCAAGGCGCAGCAGGCGGTCTACGAGGTCGTGCTGGCGGCCAACGTCGCGGCGATCAAGGCGCTGCAGCCGGGTGCTTCCTCCGGGCGGCCGCACGAGATCGCCACGCGCATCCTCACCGAGGGCATGGTGGAGCTGGGTCTGCTCAAGGGCGACCCGAAGCAGCTGGTGCGGGACAACGCCCATCGCCAGTTCTTCATGCACGGCACCGGCCACTGGCTGGGCATGGACGTGCATGACGTGGGCCGCTACCGCATCGACGGCATGCCGCGCGAATTCCTGCCGGGCATGGTGATGACGATCGAGCCCGGGCTCTACATCGCCCCTGGAACCCAGGGTGTCGATCCGAAGTACTGGGGCATCGGCATCCGCATCGAGGACGACGTGCTGGTCACCGACAAGGGACCGCAAGTGCTGACCGGCGGCGTGCCGAAGACGGTGCGGGACATCGAAGCCCTGATGCGCGCATGAGCGCAGTCCGCGAGTTCGATGTCGTCATCATCGGCGGCGGCCTGGTCGGCGCCAGCCTTGCGCTGGCGCTGTCGGGCGGACGCCACCGCGTCGCCCTGCTCGAAGCCGCGGTACCGCCCGGAGGTGCTCCCTCCTGGGACGAGCGCTGCATCGCGCTGAACGCGGCCAGCCAGGCGATCTTCTCGGCGCTGGGTGCCTGGGGCGACCTGGCCCCGGCCGCGGAGCCGATCCTTTCCACCCATATCTCCGAGCGCGGGCGCTTCGGCGTGGCGCGCTTCACGGCCGCGGAGGCCGGCTTGCCGGCACTGGGCTACAACATCCCGGTACGCCATCTCGGCGCTACGCTGTGGCGCCTGGCGCAGGGCACGGCGGCGGAGCTGCTGTGTCCGGCGCGGCTGTCCGGGCTGCGACTGCAGGGCGAGGGCGCAGAACTGGAAATGGAGGGCGGGGCGCGCTTGTCGGCGAGACTGGTGGTGGCGGCCGACGGCGCGCACTCGGCCGTGCGCGCGATGCTCGGCATCGGCCACGAGAGCCGCGACTACGAGCAGTCGGCCATCGTCACCGCCGTGCGGCCCGCGCGGCCTCACCAGGGCTGCGCCTACGAGCGCTTCACGCCGGACGGCCCCATCGCGCTGCTGCCCAAGCCGGACGGCGCCTGCTCGCTGGTCTGGACCGTGCCCACGCGGCAGGCCGGTGCGATGCTGGCCTGGAGCGAAGCGGAGTTCCTGTCGGCGGCGGAAGACACCTTCGGCGAGCGTCTGGGCCGCTTCCGGGTGCTGGGCCGGCGCAACGCCCACCCGCTGTCGCGAGTCCTGAGCGAGCGCCTGACGCTGCCGCGGGTGCTGTTCGCCGGCAATGCGGCGCAGTCGCTGCACCCGGTCGCGGCACAGGGCTTCAATCTCGGCCTGCGCGACGTCGCCGCCATCGCCGAGGCATTGCAGGACGCCACCGACCCGGGTGCCGCCACGCTGCTGCGGGACTACGAAAACGCCCGCCAGGCGGACCGCGAGCGGGTTGCGCAGTTCACCGATCGCCTCGTGCGCACCTTTTCCAACCGGCTGCCGGGCTTTGCGGCGCTGCGCCACCTGGGACTGCTGGCCATGGACCTGACGCCGCCGCTGAAGCAGGCGGTGATGTGGCAGAACCTGGGCTACGGCCACGCGCCGCGCATGGCGCGCGGCGAGGAGCGGCGCTGATGCGGCATGACATCGTCGTTGCCGGCGCCGGCCTGGTCGGCTGCGCCATCGTCTGCGCGCTGCAGCAGGCCGGATTCGACGCTGCCCTGGTGGAGCGTGGCCAGGCGCCGCGGCCCTTCGATCCCGCGGTGGACGACCTGCGCGTCTATGCGCTGTCGCCGGCCTCGATCCGCTGGCTGCAGGGACTGGGCGCCTGGCAGAGAGTCGCCGGCTGGCGCGAGGGTCCCTACCAGGCGATGAAGGTCTGGTCCGATGATCCCTCGCGGGCCATGAGCTTCGACGCCGCCGACCTGCGCCTGCCGGCGCTGGGCAGCATCGTCGAGAACAGCCTGCTGCAGTGGGCGCTCTGGCAGCGGCTGGATTCCGCGCGCCTGTACACCGGCGCCGCGGTGGAGGCCCTGTCCCTGGGCGAGTCCGGGGCGCAGCTGAGCCTGGCGGACGGGCGCCGCCTGGAGTGCCGCCTGCTGGTGGCGGCCGATGGCGTGGAGTCCCGGCTGCGCGAGATGGCCGGCATCGATACCGTCGGCTGGTCCTATGGCCAGCGGGCCATCGTGGCCAACGTGCAGACCGCGCGGCCGCATGCCCGGACTGCCCTGCAGCGCTTCCTGCGCAGCGGGCCGCTGGCCTTCCTGCCTCTGGGCGATGGGCGTTGCTCCATCGTCTGGTCCAGCACCGAGGCCGAGCGCCTGCTGGCGCTGGACGATGCAGCCTTCCTCGCCGAACTGGCGGCCGCGATCCAGTACGAACATGGCGCGGTCACGGCGACCAGCGCGCGTGCCAGCTTCCCGCTGCGCCTCAGCCATGCGCGGGACTACGTCCGCGACAGCTTCGCGCTGGCCGGCGACGCGGCGCACAGCGTACATCCGCTGGCCGGGCAGGGGGTGAACCTCGGCTTCTCCGATGCGGCTGCCCTGGTCGGCATCCTGGCGGAGGCCCGCGATGCAGGGCGCGACTATGGCAGCCTGCGCTGCCTCAAGCGCTACGAGCGCGCGCGCAAGGCCGGCAACCTCGACATGCTGGCCGTGACCGACGGCCTGTCGCGCGCCTTCGACCTGGACATCCCCGGCTGGCCGGCCCTACGCGACCTGGGCATGCAGGCCGTGCAGCGCCTGCAGCCCCTGAAGACGCTGCTGACGCGCCAGGCGGCAGGCCTATAGCGAGGCCAGCACGTCATCCACGTAGGCGGGAAGGACTGCGCTGCGGTCCTGGCCGCGATAGCGCGCGGAGAAGGCCTGGGCATTGCGGCGCAGCGTGTCGTCCTCCACCAGTTGCTCCAGCAGCCCGCCGATCCGTTGCGGATCGGTGTCGCCGCTAACCAGTGCCGCACCGAGTTGCTGCGAGCGCCAGGCCAGCAGCGACTTCTCCATGTCGAGCGGCACGAGCAGGCCCGGCTTGCCGGCCAGCAGCATTTCGGTGGTGGTGCCGTCCGGGCTGTTGTGGATCATCGCATCGCAGCTTTCCGCCGCCTGGCGGATATCAACCGACTGTCCGGTGATCGCCAGTCCCGGGCGCTCGAAAGGCTGCAGCTTTTCCGGCGGAAGGTCGGTGATGCGCACCAGCAGATTGAGACGGCTGGCCTGCAGGGCCTGCATCAGGGCCTGCAACTGCTGGCTTGCGCGCAAGTAGCAGAAGACGCGGGGTCCGGGATGCGAGGGCCATCGGGGGATATCGCCATGGGAGTTGTCGGGCAGTCCGAGATGGATGCCGGCTTCGCGCAGGGCGGGGTCGTAGGTGTCGAGTTCGCGGTAGCCGAAAATGCGGCTGTGGCAGCCCTCGAAGATCTGCTGCAGGCCGTCCAGCGGCGCCTGGCGCAGCCGGTCGAGGGCCTGATTCAACGCCTGCAGTACCTTGGCTTCGTTGTGGCGCAGCACGGCGTCGCGGACGGACGCCTCAGGCAGGAAGCTGGGGAAGGGTGCCGTGACCGGCGGCACGCAGAAGCTGGCGCCGAACTGGGCCCGGGGCAGGCCCAGGGCACGGGCCGCCAGCAGGGCCACCGGCGCGTGATTGGCCAGCATCGCGTCGACTCGCAGGGTCCGCAGGAGCTCCTGCCAGGCCCGCAGCCGCCCGGCCAGTTCCACCGGGTCGTCGAAGCCGGTGTTGTGCAGCAGGCTGGCATAGCTGGCCTGGACCTTGACCGGACTGCGGCTCCGTTCCGGCGGGCGCGGGCCCTGCAGCAGGGGACCCAGCTCCGGCAAGTACTCCTCGGCGGAACGCAGATCGCGGACCGCGAAAAGACAGTCGTGGCCGCGCGCGCGCAACTCCCGCGCCACGCTGCGCAGGGTCGCCACGTGGCCATAGCTTCCGCCCAGTTCCCAGGCCAGCAGGATTCGGCTCATGCGGCTTGGGGAGGCGTGGAGGGTGCCGGCGCCAGGCGTCGGAATGCTGATGCCGGGAACCGACTTCGAGGCGCATGGAAGTGCTTGCCCGCCGCAGGGCCGGCGGGCTTCATCGGCTCGCCCCGGCCTGGTCCAGGTCCAGCAGGCGGCCGAAGTTCTCCAGCGAGTTCAGGTGGGCGTACACCGCCCGCAGTTCGCCCTTGTTCATCATGGTGCGCAGATCGCGCCCGGGGATTTTCGCCAGCTTCTGCTCGTCCACGCGGAACAGTCCCTGCAGACGTGAGGGCGCTCCCTGCCGCGGCGTGGCCAGCGCCTCGAAGGGAACCAGCAGGCCCAGGGCTTCCAGGCGCCGGCACAGCACGCGGGTCTGCTGGTGCGCGGCTTCCACGGCATCGAGCAGTTCCTGCAGCGGCTTCCAGGCGGCGGCCGGGGCCCCGCTGGGGTCGAACAGCGGTCGCGGGCTGTTGGCCTCGAGCTGGTCTTCCTGCACGCAGACCAGCGGTCTCGCCCGGCTGCCCTTCTCCTGTCCGGGAACCGGCGCGATGCAGAAGGGGAAGCGCCTGACATAGGCCGGGACGTAGGTCTGCGGACGCCAGCTTCCGTCGGCCGCGATGTAGAGATTCTGGTGCTCGCGCAGGCCGGTGGCGATGACGGGGATGAACTCTCCCTCACGCTCCTTGCGTGCGAAGGCGATGGGGTAGTCCAGCCCGGCCTTGAAGAACTCGGAAGCACTGATCGGCAGGGCGTTGAGGCCCGCGGCCCAGCGATGGTCGCTGCGCGGTTTCAGGCCCATGCCGGCGTGGCGCCGGGGTTCCAGGGGAACCACCGGCCCGTAGCCGCGCGGCGAATGCAGTTTCAGCGACAGCGCCATGGATCCCGTTCCTCCCTCCGGATGCGAAAATTACATTTGCGGGGCGGCGCCGCAAGGCTCGCGATCGGGCGCCGGCCAAAAAGAAGCCCCGCATGCGCGGGGCTGGGGAAACGGTAGAGTCGGTCAGATGGGGCAGACCGCCGTCGGATTCGGGATAGGGTCCACGCGCAGGAAGCGCGGCTCGAAGGGCAGGTAGATCTGCGTGCCGTCAGGCAGGTTGACGAGGTACTGGTTCTCCGTGAGGGCCGCTTCCTTGCCCTCGTTGTTGAGCACCGCCACGCCGCCGCTGACCACGCCGACGACCAGGCCGCCCTCCAGCTGCGCGGATTCCGGCACGCTGTCGTTGAGCACCGGATCGGTACGGCACTTCTCGTCGCAGAGCACCAGCAGGTAGTCGGTTCCGCGGATGCCGATGGTGGCCACGGGCGTGCTGATGCGGTAGGCGTTGCGATCGACCTTGCCGATCAGGCCGGACACGGCGCGGAATCCGCCCTTGAGCAGCTTGAAGAATGCACGCGAGCCCGGGGCGGCGGCAGCCTGGACGGGTGCCGCGGGCGATGCCGCGACGGGAGGCGTGGCCGGAGGCGAGGCGGGCTGGGGCGCGTCCGCGGGCGGCGCTTCCGCGACAGGCGCGGCGGGCTTGGCGGCCGGTTTCGCCGCGGGCTTTGCCGGTGCCTTCTCAGGCTTCTTCGGCGCCGCCGTGGGCTTCTCCGGTGCTGGAGGCGGCGGGGCGGACGCCAGCTCGAACGCCTCGATCTGGAAGCGCGTGTTCGGGCGCAGCAGGATGTAGCTGCCGTCGGCGAACTTGATGTTCACGTAGCTGTTCACCGCAGAACTGACGATCTCGCCCGGGTAGACCTCGGCGCCCTTGTCCAGGTCGCGGATGCCGCCGGTTGCCGGATTGGTCGCGGTGCCGCGGCCGGTGATCAGGGCCACCTCGCCGGCGGCAGCCGCGGCCCAGGCCTGCGGCATGGCGATCAGCAATCCCAGGGCGGCCAGCGCCCCGCTCAGTTTCGTGTGCATGGCGTGGGTTCCCATTAGCGGCACTCCAGGGTTTCGTCCGGCGAGTCCGTGACTTCCTCGACTTCCGAGGCATCGGCGACCTCGATCTCGCCCACGCCCTCCGTTTCGACCAGCTCGATCTGGCTGACCGCGGTCTGAGCCACCACGGCCTGCTCCTGCTGCTGCTCCGGGGGCGGCTCCTGTGGCCCGCTGCCGTTGTCGAGCACCAGGACCTGTCCCGAGGTGTAGTTGCTCAGGGCGTCCTTGCCGTTGACACGGCCCTGCGTCAGGAACAGGTAGTTCGTGTCGCTCAGTTCCTTGTCCACCAGGGCAGAGGCCGTGTTCTGGACGTCCACCACCGTGATGTCGCCGCGATAGCCGGTGCCGCCGAGCGCATAGGTGACCTGGCTGCCGGAGAGCAGGCCGCTGCTGGCCGGGATCTCGAAGCTGGCGGCGTCGTCGAAGGGTCGGAAGTTGTAGAAGATCCTGCCCTCCGAGCCGATCGACACGGCGCTGACGCTCGGAGCCTTGACGAAGAGGTAGCCTCCGCCCAGGGACAGATAGCCCAGCCGCACGCCATCACGGGCGACGAAGGCGGCGTTGGGGCCGGCCGTGCCGGGCCTCAGGGCCTCGGGAGTCTTGGACAGCAGGTTGGCGTCCTTGCCCAGGTCCATGCTTTCGCTGCCGACGTAGATGTCGGCCTCTTCGAGATCGATGTATCTCGCATCGATGCTGATGCCGCCGACGTCGATGTACGTGGTGCCCTCGACGGCTGCGGTGGACACTTCACCGGTCGCCTCGATCACCAGCCGCCTGGCTTCGAGGCTGCCGGCCAGCTCGATGTCGCTGCCCTTCAGCTTGATCTGGCCACCCGCGCTGAGACCCGACGTCGTGCCCAGGCGCAGCGCCCGCGTGCCGGCGTTCACGGTCACGTCGCGGCTGGCGTAGAGGTAGAGGTCGTCCACGCCCTCCAGGTATCCCACGGTCACGTCGGCCGGGCTCTGGGTGGTTGCCCGCGGCTGGGGATCCGTCGGGTTCAGCAGCGGAGCGGCGACAGCCGACAGCGAGGTGGTGGCGCCGGCCATGGCGATGTCGCCGAGCGCCACGCTGTCGAAGTAGCTGATGAACTGGGCCAGCGAGCTGTCGCTGCCGTCGGCGCTGGCGGACTCCACCGTGACCTTGTTGCCCTGCAGGTCGATCCTGCCCTTGGCGGCGAGGATCAGCTGCGACGAAGCCGCATCCTCGGTGTAGCAATAGTCGCCGTAGCAGAACTCGGCTTCCGAGTTGCCGCGGGTCTTGATGGTGATGCTGCCGGTCTTGATGTCGCCGCCGGAAGCATCGGCGGTCGGGCTGCCTTCGCCCTGCGCGGTGGTGCCGTTGGTGAGGAAGACATCGGCCGAGGTCACCAGCCCGGTCTCGACGCCCGTCGCCGGGCCTATCGTGACATTGATCTTCCCGGTTTCCAGGTTCGACGGCGTCGTGTCGTTCGCCGTCGGCGAGGCGTTGGCGTTGAGGAAGATGTAGCCATTCAGGGCGGTGGGCGAGCCGAAATCCTGGTCGGCCGTCATCGTCAGGGAGATGTCGCCGGTCTTGATGCCGTCGAAGGCATTCAGTGCGATGCCTTCGTAGACCAGCGGCGCACCCTCGCTGTTCAGTTCCGACGTCAGCAGGGTCAGGCTGAGCTTGCCGGTATCGATGCGGCCGCCCTCGCTGTCGAGGCGCAGCGAGCCGTTGCGGACCTCGGCATCGCCGAGCGTGATGTTGCCCTGGGCATCGATGTCCAGGCTGCTGCCGCTGCTCAGCTTGCCGCGGGTGGTGCTGCCATTCTGTGTCAGCGGGATCACCGTGACGCCGCCGGTCTCGCTGCCGATGCCGATGCTGCCGCCCGCGGTGATGCCGGCCACCTCGATCAGGCCATTGGCGTCGATGGCGACGTCGCCGTCGCTGATCAGCTTGCCGAGCCGGACCGTGCCACCGTACTCGGCGTCGACACGGATATCGCCCTTCACCTTGATGGTGTCTGCAACATCATCGAACTTGATGAAATTGGTCGAGTCCGAGCCGGTCACCAGCAGCTGGAGGCCGCCGCCGTAGCCGGCCTGCTGCGGATTGGTGCCGTCCAGCACGCCGTCGGTGAACTTGGAGAAGGTGATGGATTTGTTTGCGGACAGCGTGAAGACGCTGCCGGCACCCATGAAGCGCAGCTGACTCTCCAGGGCCTGTTCGGTCATCATGGCGCCTTCGCCGGCGCCGATGGTGATCGCGTCGGGATCGAAAAGCAGGTGGCCCTTGCTGCCGACGTTGACCAGGTCATCCACGCGCAGGTGCCCATGGCCGGAGAGTTCGGCGAAGCCGCCGGCACCGGCCGTGCTCTTGCGCGAGACGTCCAGGCTGGAGCCCTGGGCATAGGTCAGCGTGCCGGCGGCGATGGCGCGTACGTCGCCGCCGCTGTCGCCGGTGGCGACGATGCGCGAGTTGCCCGAGAGCAGGATATCGCCGTCGCCCTCGATGCGGACCTTGCCGGCATCGGTGCCGCCGGCTCCGGAGGCGTCGATGAGTCCGTCCTGCAGGATGTCGCCGCCTTCGGCGAGCAGGTAGACGGAACCTTCGTGCTCGCCGATGGAGCGCGCCTGCACGGTGCCGCGGTTGTTCACCGCGTTGCCGATCAGGTCGCGTGCCGTCTGCGCGCTCAGGATGACGCTGCCGCCGTCGGCGACGAGGCTGCCGAGGTTGTCGACTCCGGCGGCTGCCGAAAGGGCCGCGGCGTCGACGCTGAAGTCCACCAGGCCCTGTGCGTCCAGGCCGATCGTCACGGCCGAGCCGGACGCCAACGCGACCGTTCCCAGGCGCGCCTGGATCAGGCCGCTGTTGTCGACCTTGCTGCCTGCCAGCACCACGAAGCCGCCATCCGCGGCGGTGATGCGGCCGGCATTGCTGACTCCGGCCGTGCCGGAAGGCGGGCCCGCCAGGGCGTAGCGGCCCTGCATGAAGTCGCTGTCGCTGATGTTCAGCGTGGAGGCCACCAGGCCGCCGACGTCCACCTTGGCACCCTGGCCGAACATCACGCCGTTGGGGTTGATCAGGAAGACACGGCCGTTGGAGGAGATGTTGCCGAGGATTTCCGAGGCATTGCCGCCGACCACGCGGTTCAGGACCGCGGCCGAGGCGGAGGGCTGGTTGAACAGCACGTACTCATTGCTGCCGACCGAGAACTGCTGCCAGTTGATGATCGCGGCATTCGAGGTCTGGTTGACCACCACGTTGCCGCCGGTACCTCCGATGCTGGCCTGGCCACCGACGACCACGCCGCCGCTGGGGGCTGCGAGCGCCAGGCCGGGTACGACCGCGCCGGCGAGGGCCAGGGACCAGCGCCGACTGTGCAGGACAGCGGCCAGCGGGCGAAGCTTGAACTTGAACATGACAGGGGGCCTCAGAATGAAACGGCCAGCGAGCCGAAGACGCGGTCGTCCTCGCCGTCGCTGGAGGTGCGGTCCTCGCGCGGGAACGACCAGTCGAACTTCGCGGTGATGCGCTGGTACTGCAGGTCGGCGCCGAAGCCGACGCTGGTCAGGCTCTTCTCGCCGGGAGTTGCCGGGGCGGGATCCACGGCGAAGACCTTGCCGGAGTCGGCGAAGACGCGCGGGGTGATGCGGGCGCCGGCGATCGCCACCGGGAAGTTGACGCCCAGCTGGCCGAAATAGCCGCGATCGCCGCGCACCTCGGAAGCCGGATAGCCGCGGACGCCGTTGGGACCGCCGAGCGAGTACGCGGTGATGTCGGACAGCGGGTCGGGTGAGTAGACGCCGTTGACGTGCAGGTAGAGCTGGAAGCCCTTCACCAGCGGACGCAGGTGCTGCAGGTCCAGTTCCGCGCGCAGCCGCTGGCCGGCGGAGAGCCGCTCGCCCAATGCCAGCGTGGTCAGGTCGGAGCGCTCCAGTTCCTTGAAGTTGCTCGACAGGTTCAGTACCACTTGGCTCACCGCCAGGTTGGCGTGGCTGTAGGAGTAGTCCGCTCCGAGCTCCAGCAGCGAGATCGAGGTTTCGTTGAAGGTGGTGCCGCCGAAATCGGAGTTGGCGATGGTGCGCGAGCCGCCGACGTTGACGCTGAGGCGGCTGTTCGGCGTGATCATCAGGGGATGGCTCACGGTCAGTCGGCCGCTCTGGTTCTTGCCGTCGACCAGCGGAGCATCCTTGACGTCGAACTCCGCGGCGCCGGCGGAGGCCGTCACGCGGGTCCCGCTGAAGTTCACCGGCAGGCTGTAGGCGACATAACCGTAGCGCAGTAGGTTTTCCTCGGAACGCAGCAGCAGCAGCTGCAGCTGGTCTCCCACCTTCAGTGGGTTGTTGATCTGAGCGAAGGCGGAGAAGCGGACTTCGCCGATGCTCTCGCGGCCGAAGTTGTCGACGATCAGCGAGCCGCTGATCGGGTCTTCAACCGTCTTGATCACCAGATCGCTGGTGCCGTAGCGCTCGCCGGGGCGGACGACGGCCTTGGCCTGCAGGCCGGGCAGGGTGTTGAGGTTGCGTACCCGCTCGGACAGCGTGCTGCCCTGGTAGACGGTACCGGTGCGTACCTCGCCGAGATAGTCGGTGATCTGTTCGGTGGTATAGAGCTTGTTGTCCTCGGCCGTGATGCGGGCGATGCGTCCCTCGCTCACCAGCAGGCGCACGGTGCCTTGCTCGATCTTCTGCGGCGGCACGTTGACCGAGGCCAGGGTATAGCCCTTGGACACGTAGAAGTCCGCGACCTTGTCGGCCGCCTCGAAGACCTCCAGCAGCGTCACGGGACGGTCGAGGTAGCCCTTGACCAGTTCCGACAGTTCGGCACCGCTGAACAGGGTGTTGCCGGCGAACTCGAACTGCTTGAGCGTCAGCGTCTTGTTGCTGGCCGCCGCCGGAGGGGCTTCCTGGGTCTGGGTCTGGATGGTGGGCGCCGGCTTGGCCGGCTGCAGCTCGATCGGCTTCTTCAGCGTGTCGCCGACCTGCCCCGGGGTGATCTGCGCCTGGGCGCCGAAGCAGGCCAGCAGGCAGCCCGAAGCCAGAAGGGCGGACCGCGGTCCGATGGTTGATGCGCTCATTATTCCCCCGAAAATGCTGCGGCGGCGCCGCCGTCGATGCGAAATCGACTATAGCCCATGGGGAGGGGGGTTCCAACCACGCAGCAAGGTGGTACGAGGCGCCGGCGTGACGCAGTTCTTTCAATGCCTTGTAGGATTTCCTTCCAACTGTGTCGAGCTTCACAGTCGCCTCGCCGGAACGGTGGCGGCCGGCGGGTCTCGCCAAGGCCGGCGGGCACCGGTATCATGCCGCCACGCATCATCCCCGTCCGCGAGAGACCACCGCCTGCCGGTGGCGCCGAAGGCGCAAATCCGCCCGGAATCGCTCAGGCACCCAGGAGCGGACGGTTTTCAAGCGTACTCTGGAGAGCGTTCGCCCCGCGGCGGACCACCGACGAGGCAGGGACGGCAACGTCCCCGAACTTTCAGGTCCAAGGACAGAGTTGGGGCGGTTCTTGCCGACAAAAACGGATTCACAGGACCGCATGCTGAAGAAGACAGCCCTACACCCCGAACACGTCCGCCTCGGTGCGCGCCTGGTGGATTTCGCCGGCTGGGAAATGCCGATCCAGTACCAGTCCCAGCTCGACGAGCACCATGCCGTGCGCCAGGAAGCCGGCATGTTCGACGTGGCGCACATGGCCGCGGTCGACCTGCACGGCCCCGGGGTCCGCGGATTCCTGCGCCATGTCCTGGCCAACGACGTGGCCCGCCTGACGCTGCCGGGCAAGGCCCTGTATTCCTGCCTTCTGCGCGAGGATGCCGGCATCCTCGACGACCTGATCGCCTACTTCCTGCGGGAAGACAGGTTCCGCCTGGTGGTCAACGCCGGCACGGCCGACAAGGACCTGGCCTGGCTGGAGCGGCATGCCCAGGGCCACGGCGTCGAAGTGCGGCGCCGGGCCGACCTCGGCATCCTGGCCGTGCAGGGCCCCCAGGCCCGTGCCCGGCTGCTGCCGTTGCTGCCGGCCGGCCTGCGTTCCTCGGTCGAGGGCCTGCAGGCCTTCCAGGCCGCCTGGGACGGCGAGGCTTTCGTCGCCCGCACCGGCTACACCGGCGAGGACGGCTTCGAGCTGGTCCTGCCCCATGCCGATCTGGTCGACCTGTGGCGGCGCCTGCTCGAAGCCGGCGTGCGCCCCTGCGGACTCGGTGCCCGCGACACCCTGCGCCTGGAGGCGGGCATGAACCTCTACGGGCAGGACATGGACGAGACCACGCAGCCGCTGGAGTCCGGCCTGGGCTGGACCGTGGCCTGGGAGCCCGCCGGGCGCGATTTCATCGGCCGTGCCGCATTGGAGCCCCTGCGCGGAAAGTCGCCGCGCCAGTTCGTCGGCCTGGTGCTCGAAGGGCGGGGCATTGCCCGAGCCCACATGAAGGTCCGCTTCGCCTCCGGGGCGATCGGCGAGACCACCAGCGGCGGCTTCGCGCCGAGCATGAAGCAATCCATCGCGCTGGCTCGCGTCGAGGCTGGAGCCTCCGGCGCCTGCGAAGTGGAGATCCGCGGACAATGGGTGGCGGCACGCGTGGTGAAGCCGCCTTTCGTCCGCAACGGCAAGATCCTGGTTTGACATCAACGACATTCATCGAGGAAGACGCATGAGCAACATTCCCGCCAACCTGAAGTACGTGAAGACCCACGAGTGGCTGCGTGCCGAGGCCGACGGCAGCATCACGATCGGCATCACCGACTACGCGCAGAACTCCCTGGGCGACCTGGTGTTCGTCGAGGTGCCCAAGCCCGGCCGCAAGGTGGCCGCGGACGAGGCCTGCTCGGTGGTGGAATCGGTCAAGGCGGCTTCCGACGTCTATGCGCCGATCGCCGGTGAAGTGATCGCGGCCAATGACAAGCTCGGCAACGCGCCGGAACTGCTCAATTCCGACCCCTACGGCGAGGGTTGGCTGTTCCGCATCAAGCCGGCCGATGCCGGGGCGCTGGCCGGCCTGCTGGACGCCGCCGGGTACGAGAGCTTCATCAAGACCCTCTAAGCGGAAGCGACATGCCGTTCATACCCCACACCGAGACCGACGTCCGCGAAATGCTGGCCGTCATCGGCGCGCCGAAGATCGAGGCGCTGTTCGACGAGATTCCCGAGAACCTGCGCTGCGGCAGCCTCAGCCAAGTGCCAGAAGGCCTTCCCGAGATGCGCGTGGCGCAGCTGATGCATGCCCGCGCCGCGCAGGACGGTTCGGCGCTGAACTTCATCGGCGCCGGCGCCTACGAACATCACATCCCGGCGGCGGTGTGGGAGATCACCACCCGCGGCGAGTTCTACTCCGCCTATACGCCGTACCAGGCCGAGGCCAGCCAGGGCACGCTGCAGGTGCTCTACGAGTACCAGACCATGATCTGCGGCCTCACCGGCATGCAGGTCAGCAATGCCTCGATGTACGACGGCGCCTCGGCGCTGGGCGAGGCCCTGCTGATGGCGGTGCGCGCCAACAAGGCCAACGGCTCGGGCAAGGTGCTGATGCCGCGCGCCGTGCATCCGTACTACCGCGACGTGGTGGCTTCCACGGCTTCGGCCCAGGGCGTGCAGCAGGTGCTGGTGGACTACGATCCGGCCAGCGGGCAGACGCCGCTGGCGGCGCTCAAGGCCCATGAGGGCAGCGCGCCGACGGCGGTGGTGATCGCGCAGCCGAACTTCTTCGGCACGCTGGAGGACGTGGACGCCATCACCGACTGGGCGCATGCCCAGGGGGCCCTGGTGGTGGCGGTGGTCAACCCGACCTCGCTGGCCGTCCTCAAGGCGCCGGGTTCCTGGGGGGCCAAGGGTGCCGACATCGTCTGCGGCGATGGCCAGCCCCTGGGCGCGCCGCTGGCCTCCGGCGGCCCCTACTTCGGCTTCCTGACGACGAAGATGGAATTCGTGCGCGAGATGCCGGGCCGCATCGTCGGCCGCACCGTGGACCTGGAGGGCAAGCCCGGCTTCACGCTGACGCTGCAGGCGCGCGAGCAGCACATCCGCCGTGCCAAGGCCAAGTCCAACATCTGCACCAACCAGGGCCTGCTCGTCACCGCCGCGACGATCTACATGAGCATCGTCGGCCCGCAGGGGCTGGCCAAGGTGGCATCGGCCTCGCTGGCCAACGCGCGCCAGCTGCTGAAGAAGCTGGCGGCCGTGCCCGGCGTGAGCCCGGCCTTCGCCGGTGCGCATTTCCACGAGGCCGTGATCCGCCTTCCGAAGCCGGCGGCGCCGGTGCTGGCGCAGCTGGCGGGGCAGGGCATCCTCGGCGGCTTCGACCTGTCGCGGCACTACCCGGAGCTGGGCAACGCCGTGCTGGTCTGCGCCACCGAAACCAAGACGACCGAACAACTGCAGCAGTTTGCGGACGCGCTGACCACGGCGCTTGCCTGAACCAAGACTAAAGAACTCAAGGAGAGACATCGCATGGCTACGATCACCCTGAAGGGCAACCCGGTACAGACCAGCGGCGACCTTCCCAAGGTCGGCACCGAGGCCCTGGGTTTCCGCCTGGTCGGCAAGGACCTCAAGGACGTGTCGCTGCACGACTATGTCGGCAAGCGCAAGGTGCTGAACATCTTCCCCTCGGTGGACACTCCGACCTGCGCCATGTCGGTGCGCCAGTTCAACCAGCGCGCCGCCGGCTTGAACAACACGGTGGTGCTGTGCATTTCCGTCGACCTGCCGTTCGCGCAGGGCCGCTTCTGCGGCGCCGAGGGCATCGCCAACGTCGAAATGCTGTCGCTGATGCGCGGCCGCCAGTTCGCCAGGGATTACGGCCTGCTGATCGAGACCGGTCCGCTGGCGGGCCTCACGGCCCGCGCGGTGGTGGTGCTGGACGAGGAAAACCGCGTGCTGCACAGCGAGCTGGTGCCGGAAATCGCCAACGAACCCAACTATGACGCGGCCCTGGCCGTGCTCTGAGCGACACATGAGTGAAAAGCTGATCTTCGAACATTCGCGCCCCGGCCGCGAGGCCGCCGCGCAGAACCCCGGCGGCGACGTCGATCTTGCCGGCATTCCCGAGGCGCTGCGCCGCAAGGACAAGCCGCTGCTGCCGGAGGTTTCCGAGCTGCAGGCGGTGCGCCACTTCACGCGCCTGTCCCAGAAGAACTTCTCGATCGACACGCACTTCTACCCGCTGGGTTCGTGCACGATGAAGTACAACCCCCGGGCCTGCAACACGCTGGCATCGATCCCGGAATTCCTGCAGCGCCACCCGCTGGCGCCGGATTCGCGCAGCCAGGGTTTCCTGGCCTGCATGTACGAGCTGCAGGAAATCCTCGAGGCCGTCACCGGCATGGCGGGTGTTTCGCTGACGCCGATGGCCGGTGCCCAGGGTGAATTCGCGGGCGTGGCGATGATCCAGGCCTACCACCGTGCCCGCGGCGATACGGCCCGCACCGAGATCCTGGTCCCCGACGCGGCCCATGGCACCAATCCGGCGACGGCGGCGATGCTCGGCTGCACCGTGCGAGAGATCAAGACCAACGCCGACGGCGACGTCGACGTCGAGGCGCTGAAGGCGGCCGTAGGCCCGCAGACCGCGGGCATCATGCTGACCAATCCCTCGACTTTCGGCGTGTTCGAGCGCCGCATCAAGGAGATCGCCGGGATCGTCCACGAAGCCGGCGGACTGTTGTACTACGACGGCGCCAACCTCAACGCCATCCTCGGCAAGGTTCGTCCCGGCGACATGGGCTTCGACGTGATCCACATGAACCTGCACAAGACCTTCTCCACGCCTCATGGCGGCGGCGGTCCCGGCGCGGGAGCGGTGGGCGTGTCCGAGCGCCTGAAGCCCTTCCTGCCGATCCCGGTCGTGGGCAAGGACAACGGCCGCTACCGCTGGCTGGACGAGCGTGACCTGCCGCAGACCATCGGCCGGCTGTCGGCCTGGATGGGCAATGCCGGGGTGCTGATGCGCGCCTACATCTATGCGCGCCTGCTGGGCCGCGAGGGCATGCACCGGGTTGCCGAGTTCGCCACGCTCAACGCCAACTACCTGGCGGCGCGCCTGCGCGACAAGGGCTTCGACCTGGCCTTCCCGGATCGCCGCGCCAGCCACGAGTTCATCATCACGCTGAAGAGGCAGAAGCAGCAGATCGATCTCACGGCGACCGACGTGGCCAAGCGCCTGCTGGACTATGGCTACCACGCGCCGACGATCTACTTCCCGCTGCTGGTGCCGGAGTGCCTGCTGATCGAGCCCACCGAGACCGAGGACCGCGAAACCCTGGACGCCTTCGTCGAGACGCTGGCGCGCATCTGGGAAGAGGCCAGGGCCGACATCGCCTACGTCAAGGGTGCGCCCTACACCATGCCGGTGCGCCGCCTCGACGACGTGCGGGCCGCGCGCCAGCTCGACCTGCGCTGGCAGCCGGCGGCCTGAGATGGCCGACGGAATCAAGGGCTGGCCGCGCCTGCTGCGAGCCACCAAGGTGTCGTACTGGGGGTTGGGCTGGGCGATCCGCGAGGAAGAGGCCTTCCGCATCGAGGCCGCGCTCTGCCTGCTGCTGGTGCCGGCCGCCCTGTGGCTGGGGCAGAGCGGCGTGGAACGGGCGATCATGATCATGAGCCTGTTCCTGGTGCTGATCACCGAGCTGCTGAACACCGCGGTGGAGGTCGTCGTCGACCGCATCGGCACCGAGCGGCACCCGCTGTCCGGACGCGCCAAGGATCTAGGCTCCGCGGCGGTCCATCTCTCCCTGGTCCAGGTTCCCGTGGTCTGGGGCCTGGTCTGCTTCGGCTGAACACAGAAGAACCACGACAATGTCTGCCCTGATCTGCGGCTCCTTCGCCTACGACACCATCATGGTGTTCCCCGGCCACTTCAAGAACGAAATCCTGCCGGACAAGGTTCACATCCTGAATGTGTCCTTCCTGGTGCCGCAGATGCGCCGCGAGTTCGGCGGCTGCGCCGGCAACATCGCCTACAACCTCAAGCTGCTGGGCGGCGAGCCGCTGCCGATGGGCACGGTCGGCAACGATTTCGAGCGCTATGCGGCCTGGATGGACCAGAACGGCGTCTGCCGCGACTACGTCAAGCTGGTCCCGGACGCCTATACCGCACAGGCCTACATCACCACCGACCTGGACGACAACCAGATCACGGCCTTCCATCCGGGAGCGATGAACTTCTCGCACACCCAGGACGTGCCCGCCGGCGTGAAGATCGGCACGGTCTCTCCGGACGGACGCGACGGCATGCTGCTGCATGCCCGCCAGTTCGCGGAGGCCGGCATCCCCTTCATCTTCGATCCCGGCCAGGGCCTGCCGATGTTCGGCGGCGAGGAACTGCGTGACTTCATCGCCAAGGCGTCCTATGTCGCCGTCAATGACTACGAGGCCGAGCTGCTGATGGAGCGTACCGGCTGGACGCTGCGCCAGATCGCCGGCCATCTCGATGCCCTGATCGTGACCCGCGGCGGCAAGGGCTCCCACATCATTACGCCGAAGAAGCAGTACGAGATTCCCTGCGCCGAGGCCGGCTCGCTGACCGATCCCACCGGCTGCGGCGACGCTTTCCGTGCCGGCCTGCTGTACGGCCTGCAGAGCGGCAAGGACTGGGAGACCACCGGCCGCATCGCCTCGCTGATGGGCGCCTACAACATCGAGCGCCCGGGAACCCAGAACCACCGCTTCACCCTGGACGAGTTCCGCGAGCGTTTCCGCGAAGAATTCCGCTACGACTTCGCATGATCGAGCTGAAGCTGAAGCCCCGCGAGGACCGGCGCCTGCGCGCCGGGCATCTCTGGGTCTACTCCAACGAGCTGCAGACCGATCCCGCGTTCCGCGGCATCGCGCCCGGCAGCCTGTGCCGCGTCAGCGACGACCGCGGCAAGCCCCTGGGCACCGGCTACGTCAATCCGCACGCCCTGCTGGCGGTGCGCATCCTGGCCGGCAACGCCGAGACGGCGATCGATGCCGACTGGTTCGCCCGGCGCATCGAGGCCGCCCTGGCCCTGCGCCAGCGCCTCTACGACGCGCCGTACTACCGCCTGGTACACGGCGAGTCCGACGGACTGCCGGGCCTGGTGGTGGACCGCTACGGTGACTGGTGCGTGGTCCAGCTCGGCACGGCCGGCATGGAAAACCTCAAGGCGCAGGTCATCGCCGGCCTGCAGTCCGTGCTCCGGCCACGCGGCATCCTGCTGCGCAACGACGGCGGCCTGCGCGAGCTCGAAGGGCTGCCGGCCTACGTGGAAGCGGTCGGCGAGGTGCCGGACGAGGTCGAGCTGCTGGAAAGCGGCGTGCGCTTCCTGGCGCCGCTGCGCGCCGGGCAGAAGACCGGCTGGTTCTACGACCAGCACGACAACCGCGACCGCCTGGCGCGCTACGTCCGCGGCGCCCGGGTGCTCGACGTGTTCTCCTACGTCGGCGGCTGGGCGATCCGCTCCGCCGCCTTCGGGGCCAGCGCCGTGACCTGCATCGACAGCTCCCAGACGGCCCTGGACGCCGCCCGGCGCAGCGCCGCGCTGAACGGATTCGAGATCGAGACCCTCCGCGACGAAGCCCTGGACGCCCTCAAGGCCCTGCGCCGCGACCAGCGCCAGTTCGACGTCGTGGTGGTGGACCCGCCGGCCCTGATCAAGCGCAAGAAGGACTACGAGGCCGGCCTGGAGCACTACGCCGCGCTGAACCGGGCCGCCCTGCACCTGCTGCCGGCGGACGGCATCCTGATTTCCTGTTCCTGCTCGCACCACCTCGAGGCCGAGGCGCTTCAGCGCATCCTGCTGCGCGAGTCGCGTCACGCCGGCCGGCGACTGCAGATCCTGGAGCAGGGCGCCCAGTCCGCGGACCACCCGGTGCACCCGGCGATTCCCGAGACGCGCTATCTCAAGGGCTTCTATTGCCGCGTGCTGGCGGCCTGAGCCAGGATTCAGGGCGGCCTGTGCGGCGGCGCCCCGATCCGCGACAATAGGGCATCACCTCCAGGCTCCCCATGCTCGTCCATCCCAACATCGACCCGATCGCGATCAAGCTCGGCCCCCTGTCCATCCACTGGTACGGCCTGATGTACCTGCTGGGTTTCTGGGGCGCCTGGTACCTCGGCACCATCCGCGCCCGGCAGAAGCACATCAACTGGTCGCGCGACGACGTTTCGGACCTGCTGTTCTACATCGTGATGGGCGTGATCCTGGGCGGCCGCATCGGCTACACCCTGTTCTACAACTTCTCCGGCTTCATCCACGAGCCGCTGGTGATCTTCCGCATGTGGGAAGGCGGCATGTCCTTCCATGGCGGCCTGCTGGGCGTCATCACCGCGTATTTCCTGTTCGCCTGGAAGAAGAAGCTCAACGTCTTCGACATCGCCGACTTCGCCGCGCCGCTGGTGCCGGTAGGCCTGTTCACCGGCCGCATCGGCAACTTCATCAACGGCGAGCTCTGGGGGGCGCCCACGACGCTGCCCTGGGGCATGGTGTTCCGCGGCGCCGGGCCGGAACCGCGCCATCCGTCCATGCTCTACGAGGCCGTGCTGGAGGGCCTGGTGCTCTGCGCCCTGTTGTGGTGGTTCGCGGCCAGGCCGCGGCCGCGCATGGCGGTCTCGGCGCTGTTCCTGGTCGGCTACGGCGTGTTCCGGACCTCGGTCGAGTTCGTGCGCCTGCCGGACGCCCACATCGGTTACCTTTACGGTACCGGCTGGCTGACCATGGGCATGGTGCTGAGCTTCCCCATGATCGCGGCCGGCGCGGTGATGCTGGCGATCGCCTACGGACGGAAGCGCTGAGACCATGAAGCAATACCAGGACCTGATGCGGCATGTGCTGGAACACGGTGCCGAGAAGTCGGACCGAACGGGCACCGGCACGCGCTCGGTGTTCGGCTACCAGATGCGCTTCGACCTGGCGCAGGGCTTCCCCCTGCTGACCACCAAGAAGCTGCACCTGCGCTCGATCCTGCATGAGCTGCTCTGGTTCCTGAAGGGCGAGACCAACATCGCCTACCTCAAGGAAAACGGCGTCTCCATCTGGGACGAGTGGGCCAGCCCCGAGGGCGAGCTGGGGCCGGTCTACGGCAAGCAGTGGCGCGACTGGGTCGCCCCGGACGGGCGCCATATCGACCAGATCAGCGAGGTGATCGCGCAAATCCGCAAGAACCCGGATTCGCGCCGCCTGATCGTCTCCGCCTGGAATGTCGGCGAGCTGGACAAGATGGCGCTGATGCCCTGCCATGCCTTCTTCCAGTTCTATGTCGCCAACGGCCGCCTGTCCTGCCAGCTCTACCAGCGCAGCGCCGACATCTTCCTGGGCGTGCCCTTCAACATCGCGTCCTATGCGCTGCTGCTGCTGATGGTGGCGCAGGTGACGGACCTGGAGCCGGGCGAGTTCGTCTGGACCGGCGGCGACTGCCACCTGTACAGCAACCACCTGGAACAGACCCGCGAGCAGCTTGCCCGTGCGCCGCGCCCGCTGCCGAAGATGACGCTGAACCCGCACGTGAAGGACATCTTCGCCTTCCGCTTCGAGGACTTCGTGCTGTCGGACTACGATCCGCATCCGCACATCAAGGCGCCCGTAGCCGTTTGAGCCGATGATCTCCCTGATCGCGGCGCTGGACGACAACCGCCTGATCGGCCGCGACAACGCGCTGCCCTGGCGCCTGCCCAACGACCTGAAGTTCTTCAAGCGCAGCACGCTGGACAAGATCGTGCTGATGGGGCGCAAGACCTGGGATTCGCTGGGCCGGCCGCTGCCGCAGCGCGAGAACTGGGTGCTGACGCGCGACCGCGCCTTTGCTCCAGCCGGCGCCCGCGTGTTCCATGACGTCGGCGAAGCCTTCGCCGCGGCCGGAGAGCGCGAACTGGTGGTGATCGGTGGTGCCGAACTCTACCGGCAGGCCCTGTCGCGGGTGCAGCGCATGTACCTGACCGAGGTGCATGGGCGTTTCGAGGGGGACGCCTGGTTCCCCGAATTCGATGCCGCCGCCTGGCGCGAGTCCTGGCGCGAGGACCATCCGGCGGATGCGCAGCATGCCTGCGCCTACAGCTTCGTCTGCTACGACAGGCGATGAGGCGCCTGCCCTGGCTGCTGTTGCTGGCCAGTGCCTGGGCCCAGGCGGAGCAGGGAGTTCCGGCCATCCGCGAAATCGCCTTCGAGGGCAATGACACGACCCGGCCGCGCACCATGCTACGCGAGATGGTCGTGACCGTGGGCGATCCGGCCGATCCGGAGAAGGTGGAGCGCAGCCGCCAGGCCGTGCAGGACCTGGGCCTGTTCAAGGAAGTGAGCGTCCGCCAGGAGCCCATCGACGGCGGGGTACGGCTGGTGTTCAGGGTCCGCGAGCGCTGGTACGTCCTGCCCACGCCGCGCGTCGATGCCAAGGCCGGAGGCGAGTACAGCTACGGCGCCCAGGTCGTCTGGAACAACCTCTGGGGCCTGGACCATACCTTGCGCGTGATCTGGGAACGGGAGGACAACAAGGAAGCCGGCGTCGGCCTGCAGACCAACCATGCCTTCAGCTACAGCGCGCCGCAGGTGTTCGACAGCCGCTACGGCGTCGGCGTGTCGGCCAGCGAGATCGTGCGCCCCACCGACCTGCCCGGCGGCGGGGGCACCTACGAGGAGACCCTGCAGTACCTGAGCCTGGGCCTCACCCGCAACCTGTCGGAGGGGCCTCGCAGCCAGGGCTGGAGCATCGGCGCGGGCCTGGGCTGGTTCAATCAGGAGACCACGGGCCCCGGCGCACCCGAGCCGTACGGCTCCGCCACGGCGCCCTTCGCCAGCGTCAACTACCGTGACCTGCGCCTGCGGATCTACAGCGAGGAAGGCGTGGTCTTCCGCAGCTCGCTGCAGGCCTCGGCCAAGGACTGGGCCTCGGACTACGGCTTCGTCAGCTACAACGGCCGCTACGCCCGCTACCTGCATGTCGGACAGGCCGACCACCAGACCCTGCATTTCTTCGCCGAGCTGGGCGCCCGGCTGGACGGACCTCCGGACGAGGACGCCTACTATCTCGGCGGCGACAGCCTGCTGCGCGGCTACGACAAGGAGTTCGTCGAGGGCGACGCGGTCTACCGTGTCGCGGCGGAGTTCGCCCGCCCCCTGCATTGGCGCTGGCTGCGCTGGGTACTGATCGCCGAGGCGGGCAACGTGTTCGAGCGGCCCCAGGATTTCACCCTCGGCCGGGTCTACACCAGCGTCGGCGCCGCCTTGAGGCTGCGCCTGAGCTGGTTCGTCAACGTCGAGGTCGAGGCGGGAGTGGCCATTCCGGTCGGCGATGACGGCGGCGCCCGTTTCTTTGCCGGCGCGGTCTGAACTGCTATAAGACGCGCGTCATTCCACAACTATACGGAGAACTCCATGGCAGACCTCAAGGCCGCCTTCGCCCAGGCCCAGATCGACGTCAAGACCATCACCAAGCGTCCCAGCAACGATGATTTCCTGGCCCTGTACTCGCTGTTCAAGCAGGCCAACGAGGGTGACGTGAAGGGCAGCCGTCCCGGCATGCTCGACATGGTCGGCCGCGCCAAGTACGACGCCTGGGCCAAGCTCAAGGGCACCGGTGCCGACAAGGCCATGCAGCAATACATCGACAAGGTGGCTTCGCTGTTGAAGACGCATAAGTAAAGCCCCGAGCAGCGTGGAGGGGCCCCAACGAAGTTGGGGATCCTAGCGTCGCGAGTGGGCGGGGGGAGTTGACCGCCCCTGCCATCGATACCGCTGGTCCAGAAAACGAAGAGCAGCGTGGAGGGGCCCCAACGAAGTTGGGGATCCTAGCGTCGCGAGTGGGCGGGGGAGTTGACCGCCCCTGCCATCGATACCGCTGGTCCAGAAAACGAAGAGCAGCGTGGAGGGGCCCCAACGAAGTTGGGGATCCTAGCGTCGCGAGTGGGCGGGGGAGTTGACCGCCCCTGCCATCGATACCGCTGGTCCAGAAAACGAAGAGCAGCGTGGAGGGGCCCCAACGAAGTTGGGGATCCTAGCGTCGCGAGTGGGCGGGGGAGTTGACCGCCCCTGCCATCGATACCGCTGGTCCAGAAAACGAAGAGCAGCGTGGAGGGGCCCCAACGAAGTTGGGGATCCTAGCGTCGCGAGTGGGCGGGGGGAGTTGACCGCCCCTGCCATCGATACCGCTGGTCCAGAAAACGAAGAGCAGCGTGGAGGGGCCCCAACGAAGTTGGGGATCCTGGTGTCGCGAGTGGGCGTCGCGAGTTGTCTGTCCTATCCATCGACACACTGGTTCGGAAAACAAGAAAGGCGGCCATTGGCCGCCTTTCTTGTCTCTCTTCCCGCGCGCGGGAGAGAGGCGTCAGAACTGGTACCGCACGAACGCCTGCGCAAAATCGCGATCGCGGTACAGGTTGTTGTCGCCGCCGCCGAAGAACCAGCCGTAGCCCACGGTGAACGACAGCGCCTCCTTGTAGCGCGTCTCCAGGTTGGCCAGGACCTGCTTGCGGCCCTTGACGAAGTTTTCCGCGGGGCCCGGGGCGGTGCCGTTGACGTCGTGCATCCACACGATGAAGGGCTGCAGGCTGATGCCGGGCGCCACGCTCTCGTACTTCACGATGGTGATCAGGCGGTAGCCCCAGGAGAACTTGTCGACGTAGTCGTCCAGGTTCGCCTGGTGCGGGTTGAAGCGCAGGCCGTCGCCGTAGACGTCGCCGGCGTCGACGTCGTAGATGCCGTCGCCGTTGCGGTCGTAGTTGACCGTGCAGCTCGGGTTGGTGGAGCAGGCCTGGCGCGAACCGTCGGCGCCACTGCCGTCGGCGCCGGCGCTGGCGTGGGTGTAGACGCCGGGCGCCTCGATCTGCAGCTGGTCCAGCGGCGGCAGGTCCGGCACCCAGACGGCGCCGAACTCGCCCACCAGCTGGATCTGGTCGGCCGCGAAGGGGTTCTCGGTGGCGCCCAGCACGCGGGTGAAGCCGAGGTTGAACTGCAGGGTGTCGAATTCCTCGTAGCCGCGGATATAGCTGTTCGCCGGGTTCTCGCCGATCACGCCGCCGCGGTAGGGAATGACGAAGCTGGGGAAGGCGCGCGCCGAGCCCGGCACGTGGCCCACCAGCAGGTTGATGGTGTCGCGGTAGACGATGTTGCCATTGGCGTCGGTGAAGTCGCTGCTGCCGTACTCATTGGGTACGAACTGGCCGTTCTGGTTGAAGCCGCTGCCGCCGCGCGAGCCGTAGCAGCCCAGGCTCTGGTCATGGCAGCGCGTCAGCGTCGGGCCCAGCGCGGCGAAGGCCAGGTCGGTGACGGCGACCTGCAGCGGCTGGTCCGGGCGGTAGGCCACCTCGCCCTGAAGCGAGTAGTCGCCGAGGGTGGTATTGAAGCTGAAGCCCAGCATCTTCAGGTTCTCGGGGTACTCGAAGAAGGGCTGCGGCGAGTCCAGCGCGATGGCGTTGGAATGCGGCTGGCCCGGCTGGCCGGTCAGCAGCTCGCTGAGGCCGGCGAGGTTGGCCAGGCCCAGGTCGGCGAGGATGGCCGGATTTGCCAGGCCCAGCAGCAGGGCGTCGCCGGTGAGGCGCAGCGTCGCCCCGAGGTTGGTGGTGACGGGCACGTTCGGGCAGGCCTGCAGGAACGTGCTGGTGTTGGTGGCGTTGATCCCCAGCGGATTGCCCTCGGCACGGGCGCAGGAGGCCGCCGACGACTTGAAGCTGACGTAGGGCAGCTTCGAGTGGTAGTTCATGAAGTAGAAGCCCAGCTCGGTGCCGTTGTTGAGGGTCTCGGCGTAGTACTTGAAGGCGATGCCGAACTGGCCCTGGTCGCTGGCCTCGCGGTCCTTGCCGCGCAGGAAGGTGGTCGTGGTCGGCGTGATCAGCGTCAGCGGGTTGTCGGCATAGCCGAGCTGCTGGCGCGCGGTGGCACCGGCATAGGCGCGGTCGGGGTCGTCCGGCGAGGTGCCGAAGGTGAGGTTGAGGCTGTCGACGGCGTTATTGCTGCCGATGTCGTTGAAGCCGAAGTAGCTGCCGGGCGCCGGGGCTATCACGGGCTTCCACTCGAACTGGTAGTAGGCCTCGACGGTGGCGTTCTCGAACACGTCCATGCTGGCGAACAGCGAGGCGATGGGCGTGAACACTTCCTCCACCTGGTAGCCGACGCGGTAGAGGTTGTTGGCGTCCACCGGCTGGGCCTGGTTGACCGAGCCGATCACCAGCAGGGTGGACTCGCCCCAGTTGACGGTCTGTCGACCGAGCTTGAAGGCCACTTCCTTGTCGCCCCAGATCGGCAGGCGTCCGGAGATGTTGGCGTCGAGCCACTGCAGGTCGCTGCCCACCTGGCGCAGCACCTCGCCGTCGCGTCGCTTGCTGCGTACCGCCTCGCCCTTGCCGTAGACGCGGGTGAAGAACCGGTTGGATTCCGCGCTGCCGGTGGTGGCGACACGCTCCACGTTCTCCGGCGTGATCATGTTGGGGTGGACTTCGGTGAAGTCGTTGTTGACGAAGTCGTAGAACGCGAGCCAGCGGGCGAAGAAGCCGAAGCCGTTCCAGTTCAGCGTCAGGTCCTGGGTGACCTTGGCCACGCCCTGGAACATGTCGCCCTGGTCGTAGTTCAGGTTGCCGTCGTCGTTGCGCATGCTGAACTGGCCCGGGGCATCGGCGAGGTGCTGCGCCGGATAGGTCTGCTCCTTGAACAGGCCCTGGCAGGACTGGTAGCGCCCGCCGCAGAGGTCCGGATCCAGGTTGGCCTTGCCCACCAGGTCCGAGGCGCGGTCCTGCATGCGCCAGGCCGCGCCGGCGGTGATCGCCGTATTGAGCACGCCGGTGACCTGGCCGTCGGCGAAGTCGAAGGTGAGGGCGTGGGCGGGGGCGGCGCAGGCCAGCGCCAGCAGCGCGGCAACGGAGCGGTTCAACCGGCAGCGGCTGTTCTTCATGGGGGTAATCCTCGTCAGTTCTCGCGCCAGGCCCTTCATGGGGTCCGGTCGTCGTTGCCGGTATCTTACGCGATGCCTGCCGTCCAAAAGAAAAGCCCGCCGTGAGGCGGGCTTTTGTACTGAACCGTGAGTCGGATGGCAGCCTGTCAGGCGCTCCAATCCGCCGACTCGCTACGCCAGGATCCCCATGCTTCCGCATGGGGGCCCTCCACGCTGCTCGGGGCGTTAGAACTGGTAGCGCACGAAGGCCTGGGCGAAATCGCGGTCGCTGTACAGGTTGTTGTCGCCGCCGCCGAAGAACCAGCCGTAGCCCACGGTGAAGGAGATGGCTTCCTTGTAGCGGGTTTCCAGGTTGGCCAGCACCGACTTGCGGCCCTTGACGAAGTTTTCCGCCGGGCCCGGGCCAGTGCCGTTCACGTCGTGGCTCCAGATGATGAAGGGCTGCAGGCTGATGCCCGGCGCGACGCTTTCGTACTTGATGATGCTGATGATGCGATACCCCCAGGAGAACTTGTCGACGAAGTCGTCCAGGTCGGCCTGGTGCGGGTTGAAGCGCAGGCCGTCCGGACCGTAGCTGCAGGTCGGGTTGGTCGAGCAGGCCTGCTGCTGGCCGCCCACCGGCACCCAGGGGTTGGTCTGGGCGTTGTGGGGCAGGGACGGGTCCTTCAGCACGAAGCCGGAGCCGTCGGCGCCGGCGGTGGCGCTGGTGAAGACGCCGGGGGCTTCGATCTGCAGCTGGTCCAGGGCCGGCAGGTCGGGAATCCAGACCGCGCCGAATTCGCCCACCAGCTGCACCTGGTCGGCGCCGATCGGGTTGTCGGTGGCGCCCAGCACCTGTGTGAAGCCCAGGTTGAACTGGAAGGTGTCGAATTCTTCGTAGCCGCGGATGTAGCTGTTCGGCGCGTTCTCGCCGACCACGCCGCCGCGGTAGGGGATCACGAAGTTGGGGAAGGCGCGGGCCGAGCCCGGGCCGTGGCCCAGCAGGATGTTGACGGTGTCGTGGTAGGGGTTGTTGCCGTTCTGGTCGAGGAAGTCGCTGGGGTTGTAGTGGATTTGATCGCCGTTCTCGTCATAGCCCTGGCCGCCCGCGGTGGAGCCGGCGCAGTTCAGGTTCGGGTCGTGGCAGCGCGTCAGCGTCGGGCCGGCGGCGGCCAGCGACAGGTCGGCGATGGCGACCTGCAGCGGCTGGTCGGGGCGGTAGGCCACCTCACCCTGGATCGAGTAGTCGCCCACGGTGGTGTTGAAGCTGATGCCGTACATCTTCAGGTCTTCGGGGTACTCGAAGAAGATGCGGGCGGTATCCAGCGCCACGGCCGAGCGGCTGGTGCCGGTGGCATTGGGGTCGCCGCCGAGCAGGAAGGTCGGCAGGGCGCGCAGCAGGTCGACGAGGCCGCCGACCGGGTTCTGCGTCAGGCCCAGGTCGTTGAGGATGCCCGGCCTCGCGAACAGGGGCAGCGCATCGTTGAGCAGCTGGGTAGCCGGCGACTCCGGGTCGACGATGGCCAGGCCATTGGTGAAGACCGGGTTGTCCGCGCAGGCCTCGATGTACTGCAGGGTGTTGGTGACGTCGATGCCGCGGGCATTGCCCTCGCGGCGCGCGCAGGAGGCGTCGGTGGACATGAAGCTGACATAGGGCAGCTTCGAGTGGTAGTTCATGAAGTAGAAGCCGAACTCCGTACCGGCGTTGAAGTTCTCGGCGTAGTACTTGAAGGCGACGCCGTACTGGCCGCTGTCGCGGGCTTCCTTGTCCTTGTTGCGCAGCACCGTGGCGGAGGTCGGCGTCACCAGCGTCAGCGGGTTGTCGAGGTAGCCGGTCTGCGTCGCGGCGCTGTCGCCGCGATAGGCGCGGTCCGGGTCCTCGGCGGAGCCGCCGAAGCTCAGGTTGGCGTTCATCACGGCGTTGTTGGTGCCGATGTCGGCGAAGCCGAAGTAGCTGCCCGGCGCGGGCGCCTCCACCGGCTGCCATTCGAGCTGGTAGTAGGCCTCGAGCGTGGCGTTCTCGAACAGGTCCATGCTGGCGAATACCGAGGCGATCGGCGTGAACACCTCTTCCACCTGGAAGCCGACGCGGTAGAGGTTGTTGGCATTGACCGGCTGGGCCTGGTTGATCGAGCCGATCACCAGCAGCGTGGATTCACCCCAGTTGATGGTCTGGCGGCCGATCTTGAAGCTGATCTCCTTGTCGCCCCAGACCGGCAGGCGGCCGTAGATGTTGGCGTCCAGCCACTGCAGGTCGGTGCCGATCTGGCGCAGCGCTTCGCCGTCGTTGCGCTTGTTGCGCACCACGCCGCCGGGGCCGTAGACCCGCTTGTTGGCGAAGTAGCGGTTGGAGATCTCGTCGTCGCCCGCGTAACCGACCTCCGCGACGTTCTCCCTGGTGATGCGGTTCGGGTGGTACTCGGTGAAATCGTTGTTGACGAAGTCGTAGAACGCCAGCCAGCGGGCGAAGAAGCCGAACTCGCCCCAGGTCAGGTTGATGTCCTGCGTGACCTTGGCCACGCCCTGGACGATGTCGCCCTTGTCGTAGTTCAGGTTGCCGTCGTCGTTGCGCATGCTGTACTGGCCGGGCGCGTTGGCCAGGCGCTGCGACGGGTAGAGCTGGTCGCGGAACAGCGACTGGCATTGCTGGTACTGCTTGTTGCAGAGATCCGGGTCCAGGTTCGACTTGCCCACCAGGTCGTCGCTGCGATCCTGCATGCGCCAGGCGCCGCCGACGGTGATGGCGGTGTTGAGGACACCTTCCACCTGGCCGTCGAACAGGCTCAGGTTGAGGGCCAAGGTCGGGGTGGCGGCCAGCAGGCCGGACAAGGCAAGGGCGGGCAATGCCGCGCGCCGCAGGGGGGCTGACGCCATTCGAATCTCCTCATCAAAGATAACCGCGCGGGGCCTGATTGATGAATGCCGCTTATGAAGTGCGGCGACGCTGGCCCCTGATGGGGCGGATTCTAGCCAGTTTTTAGGCGCTTAACAGATATTTCTTAGGCTGTCGCCGCCTGCGGCCCGGCGCCCGCCCAGTCCCGTGCGAATTGCCGGGCCACGCGGCCCGAACGCGAGGCGCGGTTCAGTGCCCAGCGCAGGGCGGCCTTCTCGGTTTCCTCGTCCCAGGCCGCATGGCCGAGGTTGCCCAGGTGCAGGCGCACCAGGTCCAAGTACTGGTCCTGGTTGAAGGGCAGGAAGGACAGCCATAGTCCGAAGCGCTCCGACAGGGCGATCTTCTCCTCGGTGGACTCGCCGGGGTGCAACTCGTCGTCCACCCAGTGGTACTCCTGGTTGTCGCGGCGCGACTCCGGCATCAGGTGGCGGCGGTTGCTGGTGGCGTAGATCAGCACGTTCTCGGGGGCTTCTTCCACGCCGCCGTCCAGGGCGGTCTTCAGGGCCGTCAGGGCCGGGTCGCTGGCGGCCACCGAGAAATCGTCCACGTAGAGGACATAGCGCTCGCGGTGGTCGCGCAGCGGCGCCACGATCTCCGGCAGGTCGACCAGGTCGTGAGGGGGGACCTCCACCAGGCGCAGGCCCTCGCCGGCGTAGGCCGTCAGCATGGCCTTGACCATGGAGGACTTGCCGGTGCCGCGGGCGCCGGTGAGCAGGGCGTGGTTGGCCGGCAGGCCGCGCACGAAGCGCTCGGTGTTGCGCATCAGCAGCTGTTTCTGCCGGTCCACCGCCAGGAGCTGGTCCGGCGGCAGCTGCTGCACGAACTCCAGTGGCTGCAGGGCGCCATGGCGCCAGCGATAGGCCAGGGCGGGGGGCAGGGGGGCGGAGGTCGGGCTCATGGGATTCCGTTGAAGCGGCGGGTTGTCTGCGGATAGTAGGGAAAAACAAGGCCCGCCGAAGCGGGCCCAGTCCTTTCCACGACTATCTACCATCCGTCAGCCGTCATCCATCTCGGCCAGGCCAGCTTCCATCTCGCTCAGGCCAGTTTCTTGTGGCGCGCGCGGCGGTTGACGCCCGGCTCCGAGCCGGTGCGGCGGCGGAAGTCGTCCTCGTACTCGCGGTAGTTGCCCTCGTGCCACACCACCTCCCCCGAGTCCTCGAAGGCCAGGATATGGGTGGCCACGCGGTCCAGGAACCAGCGGTCATGCGAGATCACCATGGCGCAACCCGGGAAGTCGAGCAGCGCCTCCTCCAGCGCACGCAGGGTTTCCACGTCGAGGTCGTTGGTGGGTTCGTCCAGCAGCAGCACGTTGCCACCCTGCAGCAGCATCTTGGCCAGGTGCAGGCGGTTGCGTTCGCCGCCCGACAGCTCCTTGACGCGCTTCTGCTGCGACTCGCCCTTGAAGTTGAAGCGGCCGATGTAGGCGCGCGAGGGCATCTCGAAGTTGCCGACGCGCAGGATGTCCTGGCCGCCGGAGATCTCCTTGAACACGGTGTTGTCGCCGTTCAGGTCGTCGCGGCTCTGGTCGACATAGGCGAACTGCACGGTTTCGCCGATCTTCACCGAACCCTGGTAATCCTTGTCCTGGCCGGTAAGGATGCGGAACAGCGTGGTCTTGCCCATGCCGTTGGCACCGATGATGCCGACGATGGCGCCGCGCGGCACGTTGAAGTTGACGCCTTCGTACAGCGTGCGATCGCCGAACTTCTTGCCCAGGTTACTGACCTCAACCACCACGTCGCCCAGGCGCGGGCCCGGCGGGATGTAGAGCTCCTTGGTCTCGCTGCGCTTCTGGTATTCCTGCGACGCCAGTTCCTCGAAGGCCTTGATGCGCGCCTTGCTCTTGGCCTGGCGGCCCTTGGGGTTCTTGCGCACCCACTCCAGCTCTTCCTTCATCGCCTTGGAGCGGGCGTCTTCCTGCTTCTGCTCGGTTTCCAGGCGCTTGTCCTTCTGCTCCAGCCAGGACGAGTAGTTGCCCTGCCAGGGGATACCGTGGCCGCGGTCCAGTTCCAGGATCCAGCCGGCGACGTTGTCCAGGAAGTAGCGGTCATGCGTGACCGCGATGATGGTGCCCGGGAAGTCCTTCAGGAACTTCTCCAGCCAGGCCACCGACTCGGCGTCGAGGTGGTTGGTGGGCTCGTCCAGCAGGATCATGTCCGGCTTGGACAGCAGCAGGCGGCACAGGGCCACGCGGCGGCGTTCGCCGCCGGAGAGCTTGGTGACGTCGGCGTCCCAGGGCGGCAGGTTCAGGGCCTCGGCGGCCTTGTCCAGGATCACGTCGATGTTCTCGGCGTCGGCGGCGGCGATCTGCGCCTCCAGCTCGGCCTGGCGGGCGGCCAGCTTGTCGAAGTCCGCGCCTTCCTCGGCGTAGGCGGCGTAGACCGCCTCCAGGTCCGACTTGAGCTTGAGCAATTCGCCCAGCGCTTCCTCGACGTTGCCGCGGACGTTCTTGGTCGGGTCCAGCTTGGGCTCCTGCGGCAGGTAGCCGACCTTGAGCCCCGGCATCGGCCGGGCTTCGCCGACGATGTCCTTGTCGATGCCAGCCATGATCTTCAGCAGCGTGGACTTGCCGGCGCCGTTGTAGCCCAGCACGCCGATCTTGGCTCCCGGGAAGAAGGACAGGGAGATGTCGCGAAGGATTTCCTTCTTGGGCGGCACGATCTTGCCGACCCGGTTCATGGTGTAGACGTACTGGGACATGGTGGGGTGTTCGCTGGAAAGGCCGTGATTCTACCCGGTCCGCCGGGCAGATGGCCTTTTCCCCGGCGGCGGGTCAATATCGGGCGGGTCAGCCCCCCTGGAGCCGGAAAATCGCATGGTGATGAAGCAGAAAACCCTTTTCGACGCCTTCGCCTACCGGGCGCGCGTCGTCAAGCAGGGCGACATCGCCATGATCGTCCTCGATGGCGGCGGGGCGCTGATCGTCGCCATGGACGAGTACATCGTGGCCCACAAATGGGCCCAGTCGAAGCTCAGCTCCGGCAACATGGTGACCGACCGGGGGCGTTTCCTGGACCAGTTCAGCCATATGGTGGCGCGGCCGGGCAGCTTTCTGGGCACCAAGGGCAACGACCGCCAGCTGTACAAGCTGGTGAAGGCCATGCGCGGCGCCGGCCACGGCATGGACGACTGGATGCTGCCGCCGGAACTGAAGGCCGCCAAGCTGGCGAATCCCGACGACATCGCCAAGCCCAAGGGCAAGGATGCCCCCGAGGCCTCCGCGGACGGACAGGGCGAACAGGACGGGAAGGCCTGACCGTGCTCCCGGGGACGTCCGCCGGGGCGGCCCCGGGCACCGACTACCTCTCGCTGTTCGCCGAGCTGCTGGAGGATTTCGCCAGCCTCGACATCGAGCTGTCCATGGTGCGGCGGGCCCTGGGGCGGATCGCCGAGGCGATGAACGCCGAGTCTGCCTCGCTGTTCCTGCTGGAGGGTGACCACGACGATCCCCGGGCCCGGCTGGTGTGCCAGGCCTGCGTCGGACCCAGCGACATCACGGGCCTGTCGCTGCCCGTCGGCACCGGCATCGTCGGCCGCGCCGTGCTGCGGGACGAGCCGCAGCTGGTGGCGGATACGCGCCAGGACCCGGATTTCGTGGCGCCCTCGGTGCAGATGGACTACCAGATCCGTTCGCTGATCTGCGCCCCGCTGAGCGTCAAGGGGCAGCGCCTCGGGGCGGTGGAGGTGGTCAACCGGCGCGACTGCGACAACCTGTTCTCCGAGCGCGACTGCGAGGCGCTGGCGACCCTGGCCAATGCCGCGGCGCTGGCCCTGGTGAATGCACGCCTGATGCAGCAGCAGGTGGAGCAGGCCCGCACCCGGCGCGAGCTGGAACTGGCCGCCAGCGTGCAGCGTGCCCTGCTGCCGCGCGACGGTACCGCCAGCGACTGGGTGCGGGGCGTGAACCTGCCGGCCCGCGGCGTCTCCGGCGATTTCTACGACGTGCTGCCGCTGCCCGGCGGCAGCATCGCCTTTGCCCTGGCCGATGTCTCCGGCAAGGGCATGAATGCCGCCCTGGTGGCGGTCAAGGCGGCCACGCTGTTCCGCAGCGAGGCGCGGCAGATGCGCAAGCCCGGCAAGCTGCTGGCCCGCATCGGCAGCGAGCTGGCGGAAACCATGGCGCGGGGCATGTTCGTGACCATGGTCGTGGGCATCTACGATCCCCGGACCTACACGGTGCGCTTCGCCAACGCCGGGCACGAGCCGCCGGTCTGGCGGGATCGGCAGGGCCAGTACCACTCCTTTGCGGCGGAAGAGCCGCCGCTGGGCATCGTCGCTCCGGAGAACGGCGTCTATCCGGAAACGCTGCTGCGCCTGGACGGCGGCAGCCTCTATCTCTACACCGACGGCTGCACCGAAAGCCGCGACGAGCACGGCGCCATGCGCGGCGCCGAAGGCATCCAGGCCCTGATCGGGCGCTATGCCAGCCTGCCGTTGGCCGAGCGGGTCCAGGCCCTGGCCGATTCCCTGGCGCCGGACGGCGCCGACCTGCGCGACGACATCACCTTGCTGGTGGTCGAAGGGCGTGCGCCGCGGCGGGCCCGCCGCGACCTGCTGCTGCGCCAGTCCTTCCCGGCCGAGGCGACCCAGCTCAAGGTGATCCGTCACCTGGTGGCGGATATCGCCGGCAGGGCGGGCATGGCGGCCGAAGCAGCCCAGGAGCTGGTCCTGGCGGTGGACGAGGCCTGCCAGAACATCATCCGGCACGGCTATCGCGGGCACGCCGGCGGCCGGATCGACCTCAGCATGCGCCGCGTGGCCGGGCGCCTGACGGTGGAACTGGTGGACTTCGCGCCGCCGGTCAAACAGGATGAATGCAAGGGACGGCCGCTGGAAGATCTGCGGCCCGGCGGGCTGGGGACCTTCTTCATGTCGGCCCTGACCGACAGCATGAGGTACCTGCGGCCGCCGCGCGGCGCGGGCAACCGCCTGGCGCTGAGCAAGCGCCTGGCCGGCAAGCGGGAGGGAGCAGGGGAATGAATTTCCGCATCAGCGAGGACGGCGGTGCCGCCACGGTATTCCTGACCGGCGACATCGACCTGGAGACCTCGCCGCTGGCGCGCCAGACGCTGCTGGCGGCGGTGGACAAGGGAATGCCCGTGGTGGTGGACATGGGCGGGGTCGGCTACATGGACTCCTCCGGCATCGCCAGCCTGGTGGAGGCTTTCCAGAAGGCGAAATCGGCGGGCCACGAGTTTTCCCTGGTGCGCGTGGGCGGCACGGTGCAGAAGGTGCTGGCCCTGGCGCGCCTCGACAAGGTTTTCCGCATCCTCTGAGGCGCCGTTCGCGCCGCCGGGTTGCTTCCACCCGCTGCCAGCCGCGACACTTCCGGAATCGCGGAAACCGGTGACCTGATGCGCAACGCAGCGGAGACGATCGGGCGCAACACGCTGGCCGGCATCGCCGAGCTGGGGCTGGCCGCCGTGCTGCTGCTGGAGAGCCTGGGCTGGATACTGGCCGGCGGCCGGCGGCGCCAGCCGGTGCGCCTTTCCGCGGTACTGGCGCAGTGCATGGACATCGGCCTGCGGGCGCTGCCGATCGTCACCGTGCTGAGCTTCGCCATCGGCGCCATGGTGGCGATCCAGGGCATCCATACCCTCAGCATCTTCGGTGCCGAAAGCCAGGTCACGCTGGGCATCGCGCTGTCGGTCACCCGCGAATTCGCCCCGTTGATCACCGGCATCCTGGTGGCGGGCCGCTCCGGCTCGGCGCTGGCGGCGCGCCTGGGTACCATGAAGATCAACGAGGAGATCAGCGCGTTGACCGTGATCGGCATCAACCCGGTGCGCTACCTCGTCGCTCCCTCCCTGCTGGCGATGGTGATGATGGTGCCGCTGCTCACCTGGTATGCCGACTTGGTCGCGCTGCTCGGTGCCGGCATCTACGTCTCGCTGGAGCTGGGCATCTCCTTCACCGCCTACCTCGGCGAACTGCGCCTGTACCTCGACAACCACGACATCCTGCACGGCATCGGCAAGAGCGTGCTGTTCGGCATGCTGATCACGCTGGTCGGGGTGGTGAACGGCCTGGGTGTCACCGGCGGTGCCGAGGGCGTGGGGCGCATGACCACGCGCTCGGTGGTGCACGCGATCTCGGCCATCGTGATCACGGACATGGTCTTCACCTTCGTGATGACACGATAAAGGTGAAGACCATGATTATCAGCACCTTCGTGATGACACGATAAAGGTGAAGACCATGCTTATCAGCACCTTCGCGATGACACCATGAGCGCCGTGATCGAGGTGGAGCGGCTGGTGGCCCGCTACGGCGAGCACACCGTGCTCAAGGGTATCGACCTGCAGGTGCAGGCTGGCGAGATCATGGTGATCATGGGCGGTTCGGGTTCCGGCAAGAGCACGCTGCTGCGCCACCTGCTGGGCCTGCAGGCCCCGTACTCCGGGCAGGTGCGCCTGCTGGGCGAGGACATCAATGCCATCCCCCCGCAACGGCTGGTGGAGCTGCGCCGAAAGATGGGCGTGGCCTTCCAGGGCGGCGCGCTGTTCAGCTCCATGACCGTCGGCGAGAACGTCATGCTGCCGCTGCGCGAGCACACGCGGCTGGACGAGTCGACCATGCAGATCATGATGCGGCTCAAGCTCGACATCGTGAACCTGGCGGGCTGCGAGAACCTGATGCCGGCGCAGCTTTCGGGCGGCATGATCAAGCGTGCGGCCATGGCTCGCGCCATCATCATGGACCCGCGACTGCTGTTCCTGGACGAACCCAGTGCCGGCCTGGACCCGGTGGTGGCGGCCTCGCTCGACGAGCTGATCCTGAAGCTGCGCGACGCCACCGGCATGAGCCTGGTGGTGGTGACGCACGAGCTGGACAGTGCCTTGAAGATCGCCGACCGCATTGCCGTGCTGGACCATGGTGACATCCTGGTCTGCGGCAGCGTGGCCGAAGTCCGTGCCAGCTCCAGCGAGCGCGTGCAGGCCCTGCTCAACCGGCGTATCCAGCCGCTGGAACTCAACCCCGAGGAATACCTGAAGCGCCTCACCGGTGTTCCGGTGAGCGGCGGAGCGACGGCATGATCAACAGCAAGTGGAACCTGACCCTGGTCGGCGGCTTTGTGCTGCTGGCGCTGGCCAGCCTGGTGCTGACGCTGGCGCTGCTGGCCGGACGCACCGGCAGTACCGACACCTACTACACGCTCTACTCCAACGTCACCGGTCTCAAGTTCGGCTCCAAGGTCCTGTTCGAGGGTTACCCCGTGGGCCAGGTGGAAGAGATCGAGCCCTTCGAGCATCAGGGACAGATGCGCTTCCGTGTGCGCCTGTCGGTGATCGAGGGCTGGAAGATTCCCAGCGACAGCATCGCACGCTCCACCGCCAGCGGCGTGCTGGCGCCGCAGACCATCGAGATCTCCGCCGGCGCCAGTCCCCAGCCCCTGTCGCCGGGGGCCACGATCACCGGCGGCGGCGCGGGCGGGCTGATGTCCACGGTGGAGGGGCTGGCCGGCAATGTCGACGAACTGACCGACGAGGCCCTGCTGCCGCTGCTGAAGAACCTCAACCAGCAGGTGACCGTCCTGGGCACGATCCTGCAGGAGGACATCCGGCCGCTGGCGCAGAACAGCAACAAGGTCATGGCGGCGGCGGCGACCCAGGTGCCGCAGATCCTCGGCAACCTGGAGCGCGTCAGCCGGCGCACGGAAAACATGCTGTCGCCGCAGCGTGTCGAGGCGCTGGGCCGTACGATCGACAACGCCGACCGGACCCTGGCGAGCCTGCGCAGCGGCAGCCAGCAGCTCGAGCAGGCGACGCCCGATGCCCTGGCCGCGCTGCGCGAGCTGCGCCTGACGCTGGAGAGCCTGTCGCGGCGCTCCGAGTCGATCGCGCAGAACGTCGAGAGCAGCACGCGCAACCTGCAGGAATTCAGCCGCCAGATCCGCCGCAGCCCGGGCACCCTGCTGCGCGCGCCCGAACCGCCGCGTGAAGACGGCCCGCCGCCCGAGGTGAAACCATGAGGATGCTCCTGCCGATCGCCCTGGCGGCCCTGCTCGCCGGCTGTCTCTCGGTGCCGACTCCGCCCCAGGAGGTCTACTACCGCCTGGAGCCGCCGCCGCCGGCCGCGCTGGGCGCCTTCGCGCCGCGCGTCGTGGTGATGCCGTTCAGCGCCCCCGGCGTCTATGCCGAGCGTCCGCTGCTGTGGGCGCGGGGGCCGGCGCTGCGCCAGTACTACCGCCACTTCTGGGCGGAGTCGCCCGGCCTGGAACTGCACGGGGCCCTGGTGGACAGCCTGCGGGCGGCCGGCGCGGCCGAGGTGTACACCGCGGGCAACCGCGTGCGCGGCGATGTGTCGGTGCAGCCGGCGATCCGCCAGCTGGAACTGCAGACCGAGGGAGTGCGCCGCGCCGTGTTGTCCCTGGAGTTCCTGATCAACGACCGGGACGGACGCCCGCTGCGCAGCCTTGTCCTGGAGGGCGAGCGGCCCTTGCCCGCGGATGCGGCACCGGAGGCCTATGTCGCCGCCGTGAGCCAGTTGGCCGGCGAAGCCTTCGCCCGCCTGGCGCGCGAGCTCTGGGCGCTGCAGCCGACGCTTGCCGCCGCCGATGCCGAAGCTTCGGCTCCGCCGCCCTGAGCTACCTCATCAGCCGCCGCGCGGCGTCCGCCAGGACGTTCTCGTAGATGGCGTCCGGGGTCGTCGCGCAGTCCAGCGCGACCTGCTCGTAGAGCTGCGGCAGGGTGCGCAGCACGCGCGCCTTCACTTCGGCGCTCTTGCGGCTGGCCGCGGCGAATACCAGGTCGCCGCTGGTGCGGAAGACCGGCAATTCGCCGAGGCTGCGCTCCGGCGTGGCCGCGCGGAAGGCCGCCACTTCCGCGTTCAGGGCGGAGCAGGGCTGCTGCATCAGGGACTGAAGGGCGGTGCTGCTCGCGGTGGGGGGCTGGGCCAGGCGGAAGTCCACCGGCAGGCGCAGCAGGGAGGTGACGGGCCGGCCGTCGGGGCCCGGCTTGGGCTTGAACTGCCACTGGCGCACGGCTTCCAGCGCGGATTGGTCCAGGGCGGGGTAGCCGGAGCCCTGGAACACCGTGACCGACCCGGCGCTGCCGTCCACCAGCACCTGCACGTCGAGGATCACGCGCCCTTCATGACCGGCCAGCCGTTCTGCCTCCGGGTAGACCGGAGCGACGTTGACGGGGGCAGCCGGTACCGCCGCTGCAGCGGCAGGGACGGGGGCAGGCACGAGCGGTTGCGCCGCGGCGGCGCCGGCGATCAGCATCAGGGACAGCAGGGTTCGCATCGGCTCGCAGCCCTTCCTCGGGAAACCGCGCGCATCATGCCATGGCGCCTGGCCCGCGCGACCGTGCAGCGGAGGACAATCGCTTGCCGAAACCAGGTCCACGCCCGGGCATCGCGGCGATCCTGGTGGCGTCAGCAGGCCCTGGAGCGCCCGAACGTCCCCTGCACCCGGTAGCGGACCGCGCCGCAGTGACCGCCGCCCTGGTGGCTCACGCCGGATTCTCCTCGTTCTGCTGGTACTGGCCGCTGCGCGCGACCGGAGGATCCGCAGGCACGCAGCGCATGCGGGCATTGGCCAGGGTGATCCCGCGCACCATCACCTGCCGCCGGGCTTCCACGACGAAGCCATGGCGGGCGAAGAAGGGTTCCGCGGTGAGACTGACATCGGCGAACAGGACGCCGATGCGGCGGCGTGCCGCTTCGGCCAGCAGGTGACGCATCAGGGCACTGCCTACGCCCTGGCCGGTGTGCCCGCCGGCGACGAAGAACTGGTCGATGTAGCCGGAGTCCTGCAGGTCGGCGTAGCCGGCGATGCGGCCTTCGACCTCGGCGACAAAGGGCCGGTTGCCCCGGATGCGATTGCTCCACCAGTCGTGGTCGTATTCGCGCGGCGCCCAGGCGTCCAGTTGTTCCGCCGAGTAGTTTCGTTTCGCGCGCTGGTGCACCGAGGAGTGGAAGACCTCGCGCAATGCCCCCTCTTCACCGGGACGATAGGCGCGGATCAGCATGGCCGGTCCCTTGCCTAGGGCGGCGGAAGGCCGTCGAAGAAATCGACCTTGCCGGTTTCCAGGGAGTACTCGGCGCCCACCACCAGAAGGCCATCGTTGCGGACCAGGCTCTCCAGGATCTCCGAGCCCTGCCGCAACTGGCTGACGGACACCCGCACGTTGGCGCGCACGGCCTCGCGCAGCAGTGCCGTGCGGTCCTGGCGCAGCGGCGAATCCATCAGCGGCGAGACAGACGGACGGATGCGATCGACGATGGTGCGCAGGTTGAGCGACTGCGTGCTCTCCGGGCGGGTGAGTTCGTCCACCGTCGCTTCCACGGCGCCGCAGCAGGTGTGCCCCAGTACCACCACCAGCCGCGTGCGGAACTTGGCTGCGGCGAACTCCACGCTGCCGATCTGCGTCGGCGCCACGATGTTGCCCGCCACGCGGATCACGAAAAGATCGCCCAGGCCCTGGTCGAAGACGATCTCCGCCGGCACCCGCGAATCCGAGCAGCCGAGGATGATCGCGAAGGGTTCCTGGCCATTGGCCAGCTGGTTGCGCCTCGCGGCCTCCGCGGCCGCATCCATGCTGCGGTCGCCGCAGACGAAGCGGTGGTTGCCTTCCTGCAGGCGTCTCAGGGCTTCCCTGGCGTCGATCAAGTCTGTCTACTCCGCAATTTCGTCATAACCCCGCCCGAGGAACTGCAGGAAGCAGTAGCCATGCCCGAACGGATCGGCCATCAGCGCCAGTCGCCCCCATGCATGCGTGGAAACCGGTTGCTCCAGCGCAGCGCCGGCTTCCAGGGCCGTCGCCACCGCGGCATCGATGTCTGCGGTGACGAAGTCCAGGTGAACCGGCGTCCAGTGGCGGCCGTAGCGCCGCGTTTCGCCCATGGTACCCGAAGCGGGGGACCCGGCCGGTTTCTGAAGCAGCCAGATCGGCGTCGGGCCGCCCAGCATTTCCAGGCTGCCATCGCCCAGGCGGCGCCCAGGCTTCAGGCCGAAGACCCGCGAATAGAAGCGCTCGGCCCTGCCGAGGTCGTCGACATCGAGGTTGACCAGGAAGTCCATGCATGCCTCCGGCACCGGCATCCCTGCGGCGCGGGGGACATCTTGCACGAGCGCGGCGGCGGAGGAAACCGCCGTGCGCGGTGCCGCTTACGGGACCGAGGACTCCAGCGAGCCGGCGCCTTGCGACGGGTCGCCGAACACGTCGCGGAAGCAGCACCAGGTGGAGGCCATCAGGATCGGCGTCAGTACCAGCAGGCCCAGGCCCAGGGGGATCATCGCCACCAGGGCCAGGACCATGGCGACGATGCCGTAGACCGCCAGGGCGCCGAGGTTGGCCGTGCCGGCGGCGAAGCTGAGCTTGAGCGCCTCCACCACCTTGGCGCCGCGGAACACCACCAGCCCCGGCGCGAACCAGGTGGCCAGCGAGAAGACCACGATCATCGCCAGCATCAGCAGGCCCGTGACGATGGTGCCGATGCCGAAACTCAGGTCCTGCATGTCGCCGGACATGACGGCCGTGCCGAAGGCCAGGATCATCATCAGTGCCACCGCCAGGCCCATGACGATGGCGATCAGCAGGTAGGCCACGCCGAGCATCAGCAGGGGCTCGCGCAGCGGCGCCTTGAAGCCGGAGAGGAGGCTGTCGAGGCTCAGCGGGCGACCCTGGCTTTGCTCGCGGGCGCCCAGCAGGACGCCGCCGAGCACCATCGCCATGCAGAGGTTGATGGCCAGCGAGCCGATCACCGGGATCAGCGACAGCAGCATCGCCGCCACCACCCAGAGCACCAGGATGCCGATCCACAGCAGCGGCGCCTGCTTGAACAGCGCGAAGCCATCGGAGATCCAGGCCAGGCCGCGGCCGGCGGAAACCTTGCGGAAAGCAGCGTCGGACATGGTCGATTCCCTGACTCGTTGTGGTGTGTCCGCATGCTACGCCATGCCGGGTGACGCGCAAGCGACAAGCGGGAAGCCGTTCACAAAAAAAGGGGGCGCGGCATCGCCGCGCCCCCTTTTGGGTGCCCCTGGATCAGCGTCCGACCAGCGAACGCGCAATCACTTCCTTCATGATTTCCGAGGTGCCGCCGTAGATGCGCTGGATGCGCGCATCGGCCCAGTAGCGCGAGATCGGGTACTCGGCCATGAAGCCGTAGCCGCCGAACAGCTGCAGGCAGGCGTCGGTGACGCGGCCCTCCATCTCGGTGGTGGCGAGCTTGATCATCGCCGCGGTCGGAACGTCGAGCTTCTGGTCGGCGTACTGCGCCACGCACTTCTCGGTGAAGGCGCGATGCACCTCGATGTCGGTCTTGATCTTGGCCAGCTCGAAGCGGGTGTTCTGGAAGCTGGCGATGGTCTGGCCGAAGGCCTTGCGCGTGGTGACGTACTCGATGGTCTTCTCCATCGCGCCCTGGGCGTGGCCGATGGCGCTGACCGCCAGCACCAGGCGCTCGCGCGGCAGTTCGTCGATCAGGTGGCCGAAGCCGCCGCCGATGCGGCCCAGCACGGCGGAGGCCGGCAGGCGCACGTTGTCGAAGAACAGTTCCGAGGTATCGGCCGAATGCAGGCCGATCTTCTCCAGGTTGCGGCCGCGCTTGAAGCCCGGCAGGTCGGTATCCACGGTGAACAGCGTGGTGCCCTTGCCGCCGGCCTTGGGATCGGTCTTGGCGGCCAGCACCACGACGCCGGCGTTCTGGCCGTTGGTGATGAAGGTCTTGGAGCCGTTGAGGACGTAGGTGTCGCCCTCCAGCAGGGCGCTGGTCTTCATGCCCTGCAGGTCGGAGCCGGCGCCAGGTTCGGTCATGCCGATGGCGCCGATGCATTCGCCGGAAGCCATGCGCGGCAGGTACTTGCGCTTCTGCTCCTCGGTGCCCAGGTGCAGGATGTAGGGCGCGGCGATGTCGGAGTGCACGGTGAGGTTCGAGGCCAGCGCCAGGAAGCCCATGCGCGCCGCTTCCTCCACGATCACGCAGGAGAACTCGAAGGGGGCGCCGATGCCGCCGTACTCCTCCGGCTGGTCCACGCACAGCAGGCCGGCCTCGCCCATCTTCAGGTAGAGGGACTTGGGCAGGATGCCGTCCTTCTCCCACTTCTCGTAGTGCGGTTCGACCTCGTCGGCGAAGAAGCGGCGGACGTTGTCGCGGAACAGCTCCAGTTCATTGCTCACGGTGTTTCCTGTACTCAAGGGTGAATGGAATCGGGATCAGGGGCAGGTCCTGCGCTTCATCGGGAAGCTCAGGCCCATCGGGCGGCCTTCGCTGGTGCCCTCCAGGCGCATGGTCAGCTTGTCGGGCGCGGCGTATTCGTAGGAGATCTTGCGCGGGAAGGGGCGGTCCGGGTTCTCGAACACCACGCGATTGGCCGCGACGCCCACCGAGTTGTAGCGGCTCTCCTCGCCGCCGTACTGCTGCGAGGTGAAGTCGAATCCGCCGCCGCCGCTGGTGACCAGGCGCATGAAGTCCCACTCGCGGGTATAGCCCTCGCCGATGCGGCGCGACAGGCCCTGCATGCTGTTGCCGGTGGGCGTGGTCCACTGTTCCTCGTAGACGCCGTCGGCGGTGTCGAAGCCCCAGCAGCCGCTCAGCCACTTGAACTGGGTGACGCGCAGGGCTTCTTCCTCCGCGGGCTTGGCGGCCAGCGCGGGCAGGGACATCAGGCTCAGGCTCAGCAGCAGGATCTTGCGCATG
Source organism: Solimonas fluminis (assembly GCF_002930645.1). Taxonomy (GTDB): domain Bacteria; phylum Pseudomonadota; class Gammaproteobacteria; order Nevskiales; family Nevskiaceae; genus Solimonas_A; species Solimonas_A fluminis. The sequence continues at coordinate 73,319 of NZ_PSNW01000013.1, forward strand.
GCGGCTCTCGGGCGGTTCAGCGGTAGCGCGATTCGAGCAGGTCGATCTCGCGCACCAGCTTTCTGGAAATCTCGTCGGAAATCATCCGGTTCCGGGCCAGCGCGAAGATCGCCTCGCGCTCCGCCTGCAGGGCGGCCAGGCGCAGGGCGCGTTCCGCCTTGTCGGCCAGCCGCAGCTGCGCCGGGTCGGTGCCGGTGGGGACGACATCATGCAGCCGCTTCTGGTACAGCGCCAGCAGCCGTGCCGCGGCGCTGGCGTAGGCCTCGGCCTCGCCGACCTCGGTGGGCAGCTCGCGCTGGGCCCGTTCGATGGCCCGGACCGCCTTGCGCGCGGCGGCCATGCGGGCATGGTCTTCTTCCTGGTGCTCGGTCGATTCGGGCGGCAGCTCCAGCCCCTGCAGGACCCGGGGCAGCACCAGGCTCGCCATGACCAGCGACAGCAGGATCACCGCCGCCGCCAGGAAGACCACCAGGTCCCGGGCCGGGAAGGGGCTGCCGTCCGGCAGCAGCAGGGGCAGGGTCAGCACGCCTGCCAGGGTGATGGCGCCGCGCACGCCGGCCAGCGACATCGCGGCCACCAGGCGCCAGTGCGGCCGCTCCGGGCGTTCGCCACGCTGCCGCGCCCTCAGCAGGCTCCAGTGCAGCGAACCCCAGACCCAGGCCAGGCGCAGGAGGGCCAGGCCCGCGCTGATCGCCAGTGCGTAGATCGCCAGCCACCAGGGGTCGAGGTGTCCGGCTTCCTGCACCGAGTCCGCGGCGTCGCGCAGGATGCCGGGCAACTGCTCGCCGAGCAGCACGAACATGATGCCGTTGAGGGCGAACTGCACGGTGTCCCAGACGGCCGCCCGCTGTACCCGGGTGGTGGGCAGCGCGCGGCCGCTGAGCTCTACACGGCTCATGGTGATGCCGGCCGCCACGGCGGCGAGGATGCCGGAGGCCTCCAGGTGCTCGGCCAGCAGGTAGGCGCCGAAGGGTGTCAGCAGGCTGACCAGGATCGGCGAGCCGCTCTCCTCGCCGACGTGGCGCGACAGCCAGTTCTGCGCCCGCGAGATGCCCAGGGTGACGAGCACGCCGATGGCCAGGCCGGCCAGCGCCAGCCACAGGAAGGTCAGGGAGGCGGAGGCCAGCGAGAAGCCGCCGGTCATCGCCGCGGCCACCGCGAAGCGGAAGCAGACCAGGCCCGAGGCATCGTTGAGCAGCGACTCGCCTTCCAGGATGTGCATGATCCGCTTGGGGATCGGCGCGCGCGCCGCGATCGACGAAACCGCCACCGGGTCGGTGGGCGAGATGATCGCCGCCAGCGCGAAGGCCACCGGCAAGGGAATCGTGGGAATCAGCCAGTGGATCATGAAGCCGGCGCCGACCACGGTGAACAGCACCAGGCCCAGGGCCAGCTGCAGGATCACCCCGCGGTCGCGGAACAGGCCGCTCTTGGGAATGCGCCAGCCGTCCAGGAACAGCAGCGGCGGCAGGAACAGCAGGAAGAACACCTCGGGGTTCAGCACCACGCCCTGGTTGAACACCCCGGAAATCACGGCGCCCAGGCCGATCTGCACCAGCGGCAGGGGCAGTGAGAAGGGCAGCAGGCGCACGAGGTAGCCGCTGGCGAGCACCGCCAGCAACATTGCCAGGACGACTTCTATCGACTGCATGCCGCTCCGTCGCGGCCTGTCAGGGCCGCATCAGCCAATGTAGCGCTTCACCAGGTCGCCGTAGGCGTCGATCCGGCGGTCGCGCAGGAAGGGCCACCAGCGGCGCACGTTCTCGCTGCGCGCCAGGTCCACGTCCACCACCAGCACCTCCGCCTCCTCACCGGCCTTGGCCAGGAACTCGCCCTGCGGTCCGGCGACGAAGCTGTGGCCCCAGAAGCGCGAGCCCGGCCACTGCCCCGTGGGGTCCGGCTCGAAACCGACGCGGTTGGCCACCAGCACCGGCAGGCCATTGGCCACCGCGTGGGCCCGCTGGATTGTGACCCAGGCATCGCGCTGGCGCCCCTGCTCTTCGATAGGGTCCTGCGGATTCCAGCCGATGGCGGTGGGGTAGAGCAGCAGGTCGGCGCCGGCCAGCGCCATCAGGCGCGCGCCCTCGGGATACCACTGGTCCCAGCAGACCAGCACGCCGAGCTTGCCGACGCTGGTCTGGATCGGCGTGAATCCAAGGTCACCGGGGGTGAAGTAGTACTTCTCGTAGTAGCCCGGGTCGTCCGGGATGTGCATCTTGCGGTAGGTGCCCGCGATCTGCCGGCTGCGGTCGAAGACGACGGCGGTGTTGTGGTACAGGCCCGGCGCGCGCTTCTCGAACAGCGAGGTCACCAGCACGATCCCCAGCTCCTCGGCCAGCGCGCCGAACTGCGCGGTGGACGGGCCGGGGATGGTCTCGGCCAGGTCGAACAGCCTGGTGTCCTCGTGCTGGCAGAAGTACAGGCCGGTGTGCAGTTCCTGCAGCAGCACCAGCTGCGCGCCGCGTGCGGCGGCCTCGCGGATGCCCTGCTCGGTGGTCTTCACGGTGGGCTCGCGTTCGCCGCTGCAGCTCTGCTGCACCAGGCCGACGCGGAGAGTCTGGGTCTTGGCGGTCATCGGGGGCTCCTGTTCAGGCGGCGCTTCAGGCCGCGGCGGAGGGAATCTGCATGGTCACGCAATGCAGGCTGCCGTACTGGTGGATCAGGGTGCGGCAATCCACGCCGATCACCTCGCGCCCCGGGAAGCAGGGCACCAGGCGGCGCAGGGCCTCGGCATCGGTCTCCACGCCATAGGTCGGCACCAGTACGGCACCGTTCATGATCAGGAAGTTCGGATAGCCGGCCGGCAGGCGCTTGCCGGTCTCGTCGAAGATCGCTGTCGGCAGCGGCAGCGGCACCAGCCGGTAGGGCTCGCCGTTGGCCTGGCGCAGGGCCTGGAGTTCCGCCTCCATGGCCTTCAGGTCCTCGTAGTGCGCGTCCGAGGCATCGTCGCAGGCCTGGTAGGCGATGGTGGAGGCGTCGCAGAAGCGGGCGATGGTGTCGATGTGGCCGTCGGTGTCGTCGCCCAGCAGGTCGCCATGCTTCAGCCACAGCACGCGCCCCAGGCCGAACCAGGCCTTGAGCTTGGCCTCGATGTGGGCCTTGTCGAATGCGGGATTGCGAGTCGGCGCCAGCAGGCAGCGCTCGGTGGTCAGCAGCGTGCCCTGGCCGTCGCTTTCGATGCCGCCGCCTTCCAGTACGAAGCCGATCGACTCCACCAGCGTGTTCCAGGCCCCCTTGCGGGCGAGCTGCTGCGTCACCTCGTTGTCCAGGGTGGCGTCGAACTTGCCGCCCCAGCCGTTGAAGACGAAGTCCAGGTGGATGGGCTTGCCGTTGCGGAATACGGTGATCGGACCATGGTCGCGGGCCCAGACGTCGTCCGCCGGCACCGCGTACAGGCGCAGGCGCGCGCCCGGGCAGCCCGCAGCCAGCAGGCGCGCGCGCAGGCCTTCCACGTCCTCGCCGCAGGCCACGATCAGGTCCTGGAAGCGGGTGATGGCCGCGGCCAGGCGCAGGAAATTGTCCTCCACCGCCTCGAAGCGCTCGGCGAAATCGCCGTCCGGGCGCGGCCAGGTCAGCTGCACGGCGGATTGCGGGGCCCACTCGGCGGGCAGGATCACGGACATCGGCATCTCCAGAACGAGAAAGGGGCGCTTGCGCGCCCCCTTGGTACGGTACAGCGGCCCGCGATTCTAGGGGCTCGCGGGTTGCAATTCATCCTTGTTCTGTATCGGCATCGGCACGCCCTTGACCACCACGTCGATTACCGTGCTGCGTTCGAAGAACACCGAGAAGGCCGGGTAGTCCCAGCGCGTGATCGGCGGGTGCTTGGCGGAGCCGCCGCCCTTGGCCGGGTGCTTGGTGGAAGGTTCGCCGAACTGCTGGCTGACCGTGGCCATGGAGCTGCCGCGAGCCGGCACGCTGACCGTGGCAGCCGAGGCACTCTCCGGCATTGCCAGCACGTCGGCCTGGGCGGCACCGGCGAAGGCGCCGAGCGCAACTGCGAAAGCAAGCAAAGTTGTGCGCATAACTCACTGACCCCGATCAGTTTTGCCGCACTATAGCACCCTGCGGGATGGCGGCAACAGATGGCCGGCCCGCGAACCCTCCGCAGGGAACGCCGCGGTGCCGGCGCGGTCTGCCAAGCTGCCGGCCGGACGGCGTCCATGCTGTAATACCGGGGCCAGAAGACCCAGAAATGCGAAATCCATTCGAGCTTTACGCGGGGCTGCGCTACACGCGGGCCAAGCGGCGTAACCATTTCATTTCCTTCATTTCCGCTGCCTCCATGGCCGGCATCGCCGTGGGTGCCATGGCCCTGATCACCGTGCTGTCGGTGATGAACGGCTTCGAGCGGGAACTGCGCACCCGCATCCTCGGCATGGCCTCCCACGCCACCATCTCCGCCTTCGAGGGCGGCCTGTCCGGCTGGCAGGAGGCGGCGAAGAAGGCCGAGGCCCACAAGGAGATCGTCGCCGTGGCGCCCTACATCGAGGGCGAGGGCATGATCCGGGTCGGCGGCCAGCTGTCCGGCACCCTGCTGCGCGGCATCGACCCGGAGCGGGAATCCCGCGTCAACGAGGTGGCCCAGCACATGAAGGCCGGCCAGCTCGCCGACCTCAAGGCCGGCGAGTACCGGATCGTGCTGGGCTACGAGATCGCCCAGGCCATGGGCGTCGGACTCGGCGACAAGGTGGACCTGATGATCCCGCAGGCCAGCGTCACGCCGGCCGGGGTGCTGCCGCGTTTCCGCCGCTTCACCGTGGCCGGCGTGTTCCGGGTGGGCATGTACGAGTACGACCGCGGCATGGTCCTGATCAACCTGCAGGACGCCCAGGCCCTGCTGCGCATGGGCGACGACGTCACCGGCGTGCGCCTGAAGCTGCACGACCTGTTCGAGGCGCCGCGGGTGTCGCACGAGCTGGCCCAGGACATGGCCGGCATCTACTTCGTCTCCGACTGGACCCGCAGCCACGCCAACTTCTTCCGTGCCGTGAAGACCGAGAAGATGGTGATGTTCATCATCCTGTCGCTGATCGTGGGCGTCGCCGCCTTCAACATCGTCTCCACCCTGGTGATGGTGGTGCAGGACAAGCAGGCCGACATCGCCATCCTGCGCACGCTCGGTGCCAGCCCGCGCTCGATCATGGCCATCTTCATGGTGCAGGGCTCGATCATCGGCATCGTCGGCACCCTGCTGGGCGTGGTCGGCGGCGTTGCCCTGGCGCTCAACGTCGAACGCCTGGTGCCGCTGCTGGAGCTGCTGATGGGCGGCCCGGTGCTGGCGCCGGACGTCTACTACATCAGCGACCTGCCGTCCGAGCTCAAGTGGAGCGACGTCACCAAGATCAGCATCCTGTCGCTGAGCCTGGGCCTGCTGTCCACGATCTACCCGGCCTGGCGCGCCTCGCGCGTGCAGCCGGCAGAGGCGCTGCGCTATGAGTAGCCAAAGCGCTTTGCTCCCCTCTCCCTCCGGGAGAGGGGCCGGGGGTGAGGGACGGGCGGTCAAAGTCCCGCTGCCGGCCGGCTTGAAGACCTTTGCGCGAGAGCTGCGGGGATCGCAGACCGATGTGGAATCGGCAATGTGGTACCTGCTGCGCGATCGGCGATTCTTCGGTTTGAAGTTCCGGCGGCAGCATCCAGTGCAGCCTTATGTGCTGGATTTCTTCTGCCAGGAGCTAAGCCTCGCGGTAGAGCTGGATGGCGGGCAACACAATGAAGGCAACAATGTGAAGCGTGACAAGACACGAAGCGCGGAGTTGGCGCGTCGTGGCATCCAGGTCGCGCGTTACTGGAATGACGAAGTGCTGAAGCAGACTGAGAGTGTGCTGGAGGACCTCATGCTGCGTGTCCAGCAGCTGGGCCTGTCCCTCACCCCCGACCCCTCTCCCGAGGGGAGAGGGGGGGCAAGACAATGAGCATCCTCAAGGCCACCAATCTCTCGAAAACCTTCGACGATGGCCGCCTGCGGCTGGACGTCTGGGCCGGCATCGATTTCGAAGTCGCGCGCGGCGAGCGTGTCGCCATCGTCGGCGCCAGCGGCACCGGCAAGTCCACGCTGCTGCACTGCCTGGGCGGGCTGGACGAGCCCAGCACCGGCGAGGTCTGGGTCGCGGGCGAGCGCATGTCCTCGCTGACGGACGCGGCGCGTGGGCGCCTGCGCAACCAGGCGCTGGGCTTCGTCTACCAGTTCCATCACCTGCTGCCGGAATTCACCGCGCTGGAGAACGTGGCGATGCCGCTGCTGATCCGCCGCGCGAAGGAGTCCGAGGCCTATGACCAGGCCGCGAGCCTGCTCAAGCGCGTGGGCCTGGGAGATCGCCTGCAGCACAAGCCGGGCGAGCTGTCCGGTGGCGAGCGCCAGCGCGCCGCGGTGGCACGCGCGCTGGTCACGCGGCCGGCCTGCGTGCTGGCCGACGAGCCCACCGGCAACCTCGACACCAAGACCGCCGAGCGCGTCTTCGAGCTGATGCTGGAGCTGAACCGCGAGCTGGGTACCAGCCTCGTGGTGGTGACCCACGACCTGCGGCTGGCCGCGCGCATGGACCGGATATGGACCCTGGACAGCGGCCGGCTGGTGCCGACCTCCGCGTCCTGATCCTCTGCTTCACGCTGGGCGTGCTGAGCCTGCACGCCCTGCGTGAGCTGCCGCCCTGGCCGGTGCTGGCGCCGCTGCTGCTGGCGGCATTGCCGCGCTGGCGCTACCGCTGGCATGGCCTGTTCCTGGCCCTCGGCCTGGGCCTGACGCTGTGGCAGGCCCAGCGCGCACTGGATGAGCGTTGGCCGGCCGCGCGGCATGGCGAGGTGCTGACCGTGCAGGGGCGGGTGTCCTCGCTGCCGGAGGCTGGCCACGACCCGCGCGAGCCGGAGCAGAAGGTCTGGCGCTTCCGCTTCGACCCGGAGGCGGCCGAGGGCCTGCCGCGGCATCTGCGCGTCAGCTGGTATCGCACGCAGGAATCCGTACGCGCCGGCGAGTGCTGGCGGCTGGAACTGAAGCTGCGCACGCCGCGCGGCTCGATGAACCCCGGGGGCTTCGACTACGAGGGCTGGCTGCTGCGCGAGGGCATCGGCGCCGCGGCCACGGTGCGCGATGCCTCCCGCTGCGGCGAGGGCGGAGGCCTGCTGGCCCTGCGCCAGCGCCTGCGCGATGCCATCGAAGCCTGGCTGCCGGGCCATCCGGCCGCGCCGATGGTGGCGGCGCTGACGCTGGGCGACCAGTCCGGCCTGCGCGATGGCGATTGGGAAATCTTCAGGCTGACGGGCACCAGCCATCTGGTCGCGATCTCGGGTTTCAACATCGCCATCGTCGCTGCGCTGGGCTTCTTCCTGGGCCGCTGGCTGTGGACGCTGTGGCCGCCACTGCTGCTGCGCCTGCCGGCGCAGAAGGCCGGCTGGCTCGTCTCGGGCCTGTCTGCCGTGGCCTATGGCGCGGTGGCCGGTTTCGAGGCGCCGGTGGCGCGGGCGACCCTGATGGCCCTGTTCGTGATCGTCGCCGGCTTCGCCAATCGCCTTGGACAGCCGTCGCGGGTGCTGGCCCTGGCCTGGTTCGCCGTGCTGCTGTCCGATCCGCTGTCGATCAGCAGCCCCGGGTTGTGGCTGTCCTTCGGCGCCGTCGCGGCGATCTTCTACGTCGGCGGCGGGCGCCTGGCGCCGCCGCGCGGGCTGCGCGCCCTGGTGATGCTGCAACTGATGCTGACGGTGGTGCTGCTGCCGCTGACCCTGCACTTCTTCCATGGCCTGTCCTGGCCGGCGCCCCTGGTGAACCTGCTGGCCGTCCCGGCCTTCGCCCTGCTGACACCCCTGCTGCTGCTGGCCATGCTGCTCGCGGCGTTGTGGCCCGCGGCGGGCCTGCCGCTGCTGGGCTGGAGCGCGGATGCCCTGCAATGGCTGCGGCTGGGCCTGGAGGCGGCGGCCCAGTGGCCCCAGGCCTGGATCGCCTGGAGCCCAGCCTGGCCGGCGCTGCTGCTGGCCCTGCTCGGGGCCGTGCTGCTGTTTGCCCCGCACGGCCTGCCGCTGCGTCCGCTGGCGCTGCTGTGTTTCCTGCCGCTGGCCTTTCCACCCTCGCAGGCCCCGCAGGCAGGGCGATTCGAACTGGCGGCCCTGGATGTGGGTCAGGGGCTGGCGGTGGTCGTGCGCACCGCGAATCACAGCCTGCTGTACGACGCCGGTCCGGCCTTCGACGAGGGTTTCGATGCCGGCGAGTCGGTGGTCGTGCCGTACCTGCTGGGCCGGGGCATCCATCGCCTGGACCGGCTGCTGCTGTCGCACCAGGACAACGACCATGCCGGCGGCGTGGCGGCCGTGCTGCGGCGCCTGTCCGTGTCGGAGCAATACGGCACGCCGGGAGGGGCACCCTGCGCCGACGGCCGGCGCTGGACCTGGGATGGCGTGAGCTTCGAGATCCTGCATCCGCCGCAGGCGGAGGTCGGCGGCTCGGACAACAACCGCTCCTGCGTGCTGCGCATCGAGGCGGGCGGGCAGGTGGCCCTGCTGACCGGCGACATCGAGCGGGCCGCCGAGCAGGATCTGCTGCGGCGCCACCGCGGACGCCTGCGGGCGGATGTCCTGCTGTCGCCGCACCACGGCAGCCGCACCTCGTCCACCCCCGACTTCGTCGCGGCGGTGCGGCCCCGGCTGGTGATCCATCCGGCGGCCTGGCGCAGTTCCTTCGGCCATCCGCGGCCGGAGGTGGTGGAGCGTTACGCCGGGGCGGGCGCCCGGCAGTGGATCACCGGCGTCGAGGGCATGATCCGCCTGGAACTGCCGGAGTTGGCGGACCGGCCGCCGGAGCGCTGGCGCCGCCTGGCCGGCCGCTGGTGGAATGCTCCGGCGGAGCCCTGAACCGGACCTCGGGAGATAAATGAAAATCCCCGCTCAAGGCGGGGATTTTCAAGGGAAAACCAGTTCAGAGGATGGTCGGGTTCGGCGCGTCGCCGTAGACCGCCTTGGGGTCGAAGGTCTTTTCCTTCTCCTCGTAGTTCAGCACGCGCACATCCGGGCCCTCGCCGGTGGGCACCGAGCGGTAGAAGCAGGAGCGGTAGCCGACGTGGCAGCTGGCGTCGCCGATGACGTTGACGCTGAGCCAGATGGCGTCCTGGTCGTCGTCGATGCGCAGGGACACCACCTTCTGGGTCAGGCCGCTGGTGGCGCCCTTGTGCCAGATCACCTTGCGCGAGCGCGACCAGTAATGCGCCTCGCCGGTCAGGATCGTCTTCTTCAGCGCCTCGGCGTTCATGTAGCCCAGCATCAGCACCTCGCCGTTGTGGGAGGCGGTCGTGACGCAGGGGATCAGGCCGTGCTCGTCGAACTTCGGGGCGAGCTCGTTGCCTTCCTCGACCTGTTCGATCGTGACGCGGGGGAAGAAGCGGATATCGGAAAAGGACATGTTTGTTCCGGTGAACCTGAAAAAGCGGGCGGCATTATAGGCGCCCGCGCCTGCAATTGCCTCACGGCTCAGCCATCGGACCGGCCCCAGCCGCGCCGGCGATTGCCGTCACCCCGGCCGGAGGCGTCCTCCTGGGGGCGTTCCTGCCTCGGCGGACGGATCGACTCCGCCAGGGGGCGCGAGGGCCGGGACGGAGCCGCGTCCGGGCGCCGCGAGCCGCCCCAGCCCAGGCCTGGGCCGCGGTCCGGCTGGGCCGGGCGGTCCGGACGCTCGGGGCGGGAGGGCCGCTGGGGCTGCGGAGGCCGGTCGTCGTCCCGCCCGATGCCGCCCCAGAGCCCGCCGCCGGGGCGGTCGGGACGATCCGGCCGCGTATCTGGACGCGGGTCGGGGCGCGGCGGCCTGGGGCTGCCGTGATCATGGCCGGCGTGGTCGGGACGTCCGTGGTCATGATCATGGTCGTGATCCCGGTCCGGCCGGCTCGGGCGGACCGGGTAGGCCTGCGGGCGGTAGTAGCCGTAGCCGGGGCGGTAGTAGTAGTCCGGTCCCGGCCGGTACGAGTAGTAGTAGATGTCCGGGCCGTAGTAGTAGCCGGGGTAGGGGTCGTAGGAATAGCTGTCGTAGCCGTAGACGCGGCCGACCTCCTGCGGGTAGTACGGCCCCGTGGCGACGCAGCCTGCGAGCATCAGGCTCGGCAGGACAAGGACGGCAGGGAGCAGGCGCATGGTCGTTTCCGGTGGTGGACGCCGCCACTTTCGCGCGGCGGGCATTAATCCGGAATGAATGGGGCCATTCCTGCGTTTTGCGAGGCGAAGCCGACGAGCGGTCGCCGGCCGGCGGCCTAGCCGGCGCGGGCGACGGCGCCCTTCAGCACGCCCTCGTAGGCGCGCACCTCGACCTGGCGACCCGGGTGCTCGGCATGGACCGCCTGGGCAATGTAGCGGGCCAGCTTTTCCACCGTGGTGTCGCCGTCCAGCAGTTCACAGCGCTGCGCCGGCAGCTCCAGGGCGAAATCGCCGTCCACCGAGGTGTACTCGAAGCGCACGCGCTCGGCGCCATCCACCACGATGTCCTCCTGGGTGCCCAGGTAGATGTCCTTCCAGCGCCCGGCCCAGGCCTGTTCCAGCGCGGGCTCGCGCCGGTCGTCCAGGCGGATCTCGATGCGCGAGCGGTGGCCGTGGGCAATGCGCTGGCAGTGGCCGGTGTGCTTCTTCAGGCCATGCGCGTAATGGTAGTAGGCGCCGTCCACCACCTCGTGTCGCAGTGTCAGGCGGACTTCGGCGACGTTGGAGGGCACCTGCTGCGCCACCAGGGGCTGCAGGTGGGCGGTCAGGCTTTCGGTGGTCACGGCCGGCGCGTCGATCACGCAGACCGCGTCGGCGGGGGACCGGTGCTCGATGGGGCCGTCGGCCGGGCCGCTGAAGAACAGCTCGCTGCCATGGCCGTTGTGCTGGAGCTTCAGGCCAGCATGGCGATGGGGCACCAGCAGCTTGTGGTCGCCGATGCCGTCGATGACCTTCTTCAGGCGCTTCTTGACCTCGCCGAAGTCCAGCACCATGGACTGCTGGTCCAGGTCGCCGGCCAGTTCCACGTCCACGATCCAGCTTTCGCCCACCAGCCCGCGCAGGGGGTCCAGGAAAGCGCAATCCAGTACGGTCAGTTGCTCGACGAACAGGCGAATCATGCCGCCATTGTACCCGTCCGGCGCCGTATGTTCCTGCTAAAATCCTGATTTCGCCCGAAGAATCACTGCAAACGCCTCCATGAGCAGCGTCGTTACCCGCTTTGCCCCCAGCCCCACCGGCTACCTCCACATCGGCGGTGCCCGCACCGCGCTGTTCTCCTACCTGTACGCCAAGCGCTTCGGCGGCAAGTTCCTGCTGCGCATCGAGGACACCGACCGCGAGCGCTCGACCCAGGAGGCGGTGGACGCGATCTTCGAGGGGATGGCCTGGCTGGGCCTGAAGTCGGATTTCGCCGAGATCTACCAGACCCAGCGCTTCGACCGCTACAGGGAAGTGGTCCAGCAGATGCTGGCCGCGGGCACCGCCTATTACTGCTACGCCAGCAAGGAAGAGCTGGACCAGATGCGCGCCGAGCAGATGGCGCGCAAGGAAAAGCCGCGCTACGACGGCCGCTGGCGCCCGGAGCGCGACAAGGTCCTGCCGGCGCCGCCGGAGGGCGTGCAGCCGGTGGTGCGCTTCCGCAACCCGCCCGACGGGCAGGTGGTGCTGAAGGACCTGATCAAGGGCGAGATCGTGTTCGACAACAAGGAACTCGACGATCTGATCATCGCCCGCGCCGACGGCGTGCCCACCTACAACTTCTGCGTGGTGGTGGACGACTGGGACATGGGCATCACCCACGTCATCCGCGGCGACGACCACGTCAACAACACCCCGCGCCAGATCAATATCCTCAAGGCACTGGGCGCGACGCCGCCGGAGTATGCGCACGTCTCGATGATCCTGGGCGCCGACGGTGCCAAGCTGTCCAAGCGCCACGGCGCGCTGTCGGTCACCGAGTACCGTGCCATGGGCTTCATGCCCGAGGCCCTGCTGAACTACCTCGTGCGCCTGGGCTGGAGCCACGGCGACCAGGAGCTGTTCACCCGCCAGGAGATGATCGAGAAGTTCGACTTCGACCACGTCTCCGCCTCGCCGGCGCGTTTCGACATGGAGAAGGCCTACTGGGTCAACCACCAGTACCTGAAGATCACCGATCCGGCCATCGTCGTGCCGGAGTTCGACTGGCACCTGCGCCGCCTCGGCGTGGACCCGGCCAGCGGCCCGGCACTGGCGCCGGTGATCGAGCAGCAGCGCGAGCGCTGCCGCACCCTGGTGGAGATGGCGGAGAAGTCGAAGTTCTTCTACGCCGAACTGGACGGCTACAACGAGAAGGACGCCGCCAAGCACCTCACCGCCGAGGGCGCCGCCCTGCTGACCGAGCTGGCCGCCGCGCTGGAGGCGCTGCCGGAGTGGACCGCGCCGGCGCTGCATGTGGCGGTCAACGGCTTCGCGGAAGGCCGCGGCCTGGGGCTGGGCAAGGTCGCCCAGCCGATCCGCGTCGCCGTGGTCGGCATGGCGATCTCGCCGCCGATCGACCAGACCCTGTTCCTGCTGGGACGTGACCGAACGCTCGCGCGGCTCAAGGCCGCCGTCGCGTACGTGCAGAACAAGTCCTAGTCCCCATTTCGGCAGAAGCAACATGGCAATCGAAATCACCTTTCCGGACGGCAACAAGAAGTCGTTCGATGCGCCTGTCAGCGGTCTTGCGATCGCGCAGGGCATTTCCCCGGGCCTTGCAAAGAAGGCCGCCCTGGTCAGCGTCAACGGCGAGCTCTGGGACCTGACCCGCCCCATCGACCGCGATGCCAGCATCAGCATCATCACCCGCGACAAGCCGGAGGCCCTGGAGGTCATCCGCCACGACGCGGCGCACGTGCTGGCGCAGGCGGTGCAGGAGCTCTTCCCCGGCACCCAGATCACCTTCGGCCCGGCCACCGAGGTCGGCTTCTACTACGACTTCGCCCGCGAGCAGGCCTTCAGCGAGGCCGACCTCGAGCAGATCGAGGCCAGGATGCGCGAGATCGTCAAGCGCGACCTGCCGATCACCCGAGAGGTCTGGGAGCACGACGCCGCGGTGAAGCACTTCGAGGCCGCCGGCGAAACCTTCAAGGCCGAGTGGATCCGCGAGGGCATCAAGGCCGACGAAGAGCTGACCATCTACCGCCAGGGCGACAAGTGGCTGGACATGTGCCTGGGGCCGCACCTGCCGTCCACCGGCAAGCTGGGCAATGCCTTCAAGCTGATCCGCGTCGGCGGCGTCTACTGGCGCGGCGATGCCAACAACGCGCAGCTGCAGCGCATCTACGGCGTGGCCTTCGCCACCGAGGATGAGCTCAAGGCCTACCTCAAGCAGGTGGAGGAGGCCGAGAAGCGCGACCACCGCAAGCTGGCCCGCCAGCTCGACCTGTTCCACCAGCAGGAAGAGGCGCCGGGCATGGTGTTCTGGCACCCCAAGGGCTGGGCCATCTGGCAGGCCGTGGAGCAGTACGTGCGCGGCGTCTTCCGCAAGGGCGGCTACCAGGAAGTGCGCGGCCCGCAGATCATGGACGTGAGCCTCTGGAAGAAATCCGGTCACTGGGACAACTACCAGGACAACATGTTCTTCACCGAGAGCGAGAAGCGCAGCTACGCGATCAAGCCGATGAACTGTCCGGGCCACGTGCAGATCTACAACGCCGGCCTGCATTCCTACCGCGACCTGCCGATCCGCTACGCCGAGTTCGGCGGCTGCCACCGCAACGAGCCCTCGGGCGCGCTGCACGGCATCATGCGCGTGCGCGCGTTCACCCAGGACGACGGCCACATCTTCTGCACCGAGGAGCAGGTGGAGGCCGAGGTCACCGCCTTCCACCAGCAGGCCATGCAGGTCTATGCCGACTTCGGCTTCACCGATCTGGCCGTGAAGCTGGCGCTGCGCCCCGACAAGCGCCTGGGCACCGAAGAGGCCTGGGACCGCGCCGAGAACGCCCTGCGCGCCGCGCTGCGCGCGGCGGGCGTGGAGTGGCAGGAACTGCCGGGCGAGGGCGCCTTCTACGGTCCCAAGATCGAGTACCACCTGAAGGACTCGATCGGCCGTTCCTGGCAGGTGGGCACCATCCAGTACGATCCGATGATGCCGGAGCGCCTCGATGCCTCCTACATCGACGAGAACTCCCAGCGCCGCCGCCCGATCATGCTCCACCGCGCCATCGTCGGCTCCATGGAGCGCTTCATCGGCATCCTGATCGAGCATCATGCCGGCGCGCTGCCGCTGTGGCTGTCGCCGGTGCAGGCCGTGGTGGCGCCGATCGTCTCCGACGCCGACGCCTACGCCAGCGAGGTCTGCGGGGCGCTGAAGGACGCCGGCCTGCGGGCGCAGACCGACCTGCGCAACGAGAAGATCAACTACAAGATCCGCGAGCACGCCACCCAGAAGATCCCGGTGATCGTCGTCGTCGGCCGCAAGGAGGCCGAGGAGCGCACCGTGACCCTGCGCTTCCGCGGCGAGGAAAGGCAGGAAACCCTGCCGCTGGCCGACGCCATCGCCCGCCTCAAGGCCTGATGCGCCGCGCGTTGGCGGCGCTGCTCAGCGGCCTGCTGGCCCTGCCGGCGTCCGCGCTGGAACTGGAGGGCTCCTGGCAGCAGGGCAGCCTGGTCCATGGCCAGGCGGCGCCCGGCTCGCAGGTCTGGTTCCAGGATCGCGCCCTGCGGGTGTCTCCCCAGGGCGATTTCGTCTTCGGGCTGGACCGTGACGAGCCGCCCGAGGTCGAGCTGCGCTGGCAGGAGCCGGGCGACGCCGCGCCGCAATCGCGGCGCCATCCCGTGGCGCCGCGGCCCTGGAAGATCCAGCGCATCGACGGTCTGCCGCAGGACAAGGTCGAGCCGCCGGCGGCAGTGATGGCGCGCATCGAGCGCGAACAGGCCCTGCTCAACGCCGCGCGCGACCGCGATACCGAAGGGCAGGGCTGGCGCCAGCGTTTCGCCTGGGCCGCCACCGGGCGCATCTCCGGCGTCTTCGGCAACCAGCGCATCCTCAACGGCATTCCCAAGCAGCCGCACTACGGCGTCGATGTCGCGGTGCCGGTCGGCACGCCGATCCGGGCGCCGGCCGACGGCGTCGTGAGCCTGGCGGAACCGGATCTCTACTTCACCGGCGGCACCCTGATGATCGACCACGGGCATGGCCTGCACTCGATCATGGTGCACCTGTCGTCGCTCAAGGTGGCGGTGGGAGACCCGGTCCGGCAGGGGCAGGTCGTGGCGCTGTCCGGCAAGACCGGCCGCGCCACCGGCCCGCACCTGCACTGGGGCATCGGCTGGTTCCGTTCCCGCGTCGATCCGCAGACGCTGCTGCCGCCGATGGCGGTCCCTGCCCGCTAGGGCCCTGGCGTCCGAGGGCGGTTTGCAAATCGCAGCTTGGCGGGCAGAAGTCCAGACTGATAGTTTGAATAGCAATGATTCTCATGTAGAATGAGACCTGACCGCAGAATCGGGATTCGTTCCGGCCGCGCGAACACAGGGGTGGGGACGGCGAAAGCCGCCGGGAGACGGGGCCCGCCCATACATTCGAGAGTCTTCCTGGGAGTGTTTCAGATGAAATTCCGTATGACGCCCGTCGCGGCCGCGCTGACCGCGATGTTCGCCGTCCCGTCCATTGCGATGGCGGAGGATGCTCCGGCCGCCACGCCGGCCGTGGAGAGCGCCCCCGCCGCGGCCGAGCCTGCCGCCGCGCCGGCCGAAGCCGAGAAGGTCCAGCTGCCGGCCGTGAAGGTGCAGGACCGCCAGGTCAACGAATACAAGGTCGAGACCCTCCAGTCGCCGAAGTACGTCAAGCCGCTGCTGGACACCCCGCAGAACATCACGGTCATCTCCAAGAAGGTCATCGAGGACCAGAACGTCCTGACGCTGCGCGACATCCTCGGCAACGTGCCGGGCATCACCTTCGGTGCCGGCGAAGGCGGCGGCGGCTATGGCGACAGCATCAGCATCCGCGGCTATGCCGGCAGCAACGACGTCACCGTCGATGGCGTCCGCGACAGCGGCCAGTACACGCGTTCCGATCCCTTCAACCTCGAGTCCGTCGAGGTGGTGAAGGGCGCCAACTCGGCCAACTCGGGCGCCGGTGCCGTGGGCGGCAACATCAACCTGGTCAGCAAGACGCCCAAGGCGGAGCGCTTCACCCGCGTCAGCCTGGGCCTGGGTTCCGACAGCTACGACCGCGCCACCATCGACACGAACCAGCCGGTGTCCGACAGCATCGCGCTGCGCCTCAACGCGATGAAGCACGAGAACGACGTACCGGGCCGCGACGTCGAGAAGTTCGACCGCTGGGGCATCGCCCCGTCCGTGGCCTTCGGCCTGGGCGGCGACACGCAGTTCTCGCTGGCCCTGTTCCACCAGGAAGACGACAACACCCCGCAGTACGGCGTGCTGTTCCGCAACAACCGCAAGGTGCCGGGCGTCGACCGCAACAACTACTACGGCTACAGCAACATCGACGTCCAGCAGATCGAGAACAGCACCGCCACGGGCATTCTCGATCACAAGTTCAGCGATGCCCTGAGCCTGCGCAACCTGACGCGCG
Organism: Solimonas fluminis; assembly: GCF_002930645.1. Taxonomy (GTDB): domain Bacteria; phylum Pseudomonadota; class Gammaproteobacteria; order Nevskiales; family Nevskiaceae; genus Solimonas_A; species Solimonas_A fluminis. The sequence goes on from NZ_PSNW01000013.1 coordinate 89,829, forward strand.
TGGGCCGCACCACCCAGTTCCTGGTCGTCGACCCGCCGCAGGGCAACGTCTGCGTCGAGGTCGGCCAGCGCCCGCTCGGAGCGACCTCCGGCAACAACTGCACGGCAGTGGGCTATACGCCTTCCGGCCCTCGCGGCAACATCCGCGACACCACCAACGAGATCGTGTCCAACCAGACCGACCTGACCTGGCGCACGACGCTGGGCGGCATGTCCAATGCGCTGGTGACCGGCGTGCAGGTGACGCGCGAGACCTTCGAACTGACGGGCGGCAACAAGCTGCGCAATGCCAACGGCAGCCCGGCGACCCTGCCGGTGATGGACATCTACGATCCCGACAACCTCTACACCGGTCCGGTGAACTACTTCCGTACCAGCAAGAGCGAGGGCGAGCAGAAGAACCTGGCCGTCTATGCCTTCGATACCCTGGACCTGACCAAGCAGTGGGCGCTGACTGCCGGCCTGCGCGTCGAACGCAACGAAGGCAGCTCCACGGCCTATACCGTCAAGACCTATACGGCTCCGAACGACAACAACCCGACCCCGGACAACAGCAACCTCGGCAGCATCACCGCCAAGGGCGATCCGGCCGAGAACGAGGACACCCTGTTCTCCTACCGCGCCGGCGTGGTCTACAAGCCGGTGGAGACGGCCAGCATCTACGTCAACTACGGCAACTCGGAGACCCCGTCCAAGGCCTCGGTCAACGGCAGCTGCACGCCGGTGACCAATCCCCCTCCGACCCCGCCGCAGAGCAACGCCAACTGCAACGTCGATCCGGAAGAAGCCGTCAGCTACGAGATCGGCGCCAAGTGGGACCTGTTCGACGCCAGGCTGCAGCTCACCGGCGCGATCTTCCGCATCGAGCGTACCAACTACCGCGTGGCCTCGGTGGATCCGACGGAGCCGGAGCAGCAGCTCGACGGCGAGAGCCGCGTCAAGGGCTTCGAGCTGGGCGCCACCGGCCTGATCACGCAGAAGTGGTCGGTGTTCGGCAGCTATGCCTACCTCGACAGCGAGGTGAAGCAGAACCTCGCCGACGGCGCCACCGCTATCGATACGCAGAAGGGCAAGGACCTCCCCAACACGCCCCGGAACGGCTTCAACCTCTGGACCACCTACAAGCTGCCGCTGCGCCTGGAAGTGGGCTACGGCGCGCAGTACCAGGGCAGCGTGCTCCCGAACAACTCGGCTGCCGCGCCGAACGATGTCCGGGTGGACGGCTACTGGGTCCACAAGGCCTCGCTGGGCTGGCAGGCCAACCGCAACTTCAACCTGCGCCTGAACCTCAACAACCTCACGGACGAGGAGTACTACACCCGCGTGCGTGGCACCGGCTGGGCGACCCCGGGCGAGGGCCGCCAGGCCGTGGTGACGGCGAACTACGAGTTCTGAGCCGGTAACCCGGCAACAACCCCGCCCGGTATATTGGGTGGGGTTTTTGCTTTTCAGAGGAACGCTGCATGCTGCTGAAGATTCCCCAGGTACTGACGGCCGAACAGGTGGCGGAGTGCCGTGCCGCCCTGGAGCAGGCCGAGTGGGTCGACGGCCGCGTGACCGCGGGGCACCAGTCGGGTCGGGTCAAGAACAACCAGCAGCTGCCGGAGGATCACCCGGTGGCGCGGCAGTGGGGCGAGGTCATCTCGCAGGCGCTGGTGCGCAACATGCTGTTCCGCTCCGCCGCCCTGCCGGCCAAGATCTACCCGCCGCTGTTCAACCGCTATTCCGGCGGCGGCAATTTCGGCGTGCATGTCGACAATGCGGTCCGCGATGTCCGCGGGACCCCGCACCGCGTGCGCACGGACATCTCCGCGACCTTGTTCCTGGTGGAGCCGGACGAGTACGAAGGCGGCGAACTGGTCGTCGAGGACACCTATGGCGCGCAGAGCATCAAGTTCGCGGCCGGCGACATGGTGCTGTACCCGGGAACCAGCCTGCACCGGGTCAATCCGGTGACCCAGGGTACCCGCCTGGCCTCGTTCTTCTGGATCCAGAGCCTGGTGCGCGAGGACTCGCAACGCAGCCTGCTGTTCGACATGGATACCGCGATCCAGCGCCTGGCTGTCAACGCGGCGGACCACCCGTCCGTTGTCCAGCTGACCGGGGTGTACCACAACCTGCTGCGCCGCTGGGTCGAGGTCTGAGGAAGGGGATGGAAGCCAAGCAGGATCAGAAGCGCCGGGCGTTCTGGCTCAAGCATCTGCACCAGTGGCACTGGATCAGCTCCGCGCTGTGCCTGGTCGGCATGATCCTGTTCGCCGCCACCGGCATCACCCTCAACCATGCCTCGCAGATCGAGGCGAAGGCCGAGGTGGTGACGCAGAAGGCCCAGCTGCCGGAGCCGCTGCGTGCGGAGCTGGAAGCCGCCGCGGAGGCGGACGGCAAGGGTCCGCTGCCGGCGGCGGTGGCCGCCTGGCTGCAGCAGACGCTGGCGCTGGAGCCGGGAGCCCGCGAACCGGAGTGGAACGACGGCGAGATCTACCTCTCGCTGCCGCGGCCGGGCGGGGATGCCTGGGTCAGCATCGAACTGGAGGACGGCGCGGTCGAGTACGAGCGCACCGACCGCGGCTGGGTTTCGTACTTCAACGATTTGCACAAGGGCCGCAATGCGGGCGCGGCCTGGGGCTGGTTCATCGACGTGTTCGCGGTGGCCTGCCTGGTCTTTTGCATCACCGGCCTGTTCCTGCTGCAGATCCATGCGGGGAACCGGCCCGCCACCTGGCCGATCGTCGGGCTGGGACTGGTGATTCCCCTGGTACTGGCGATCCTGTTCATCCACTAAGACTTCCGAGGCCCCCACATGCGTCACCGCATTCCCCTCGCACTGTGCAGCCTGCTGCCGGGCACCGCACTGGCCGCAAACCTGGACCTGTCGATCGAGCTGCCGCGCCTGGACGTGGCGGAGTACCACCGCCCCTTTGTCGCGGTCTGGCTGGAGCGCGAGGACAAGAGCGTCGCCGCCAACCTGGCGGTGTGGTACCAGCAGCCCAAGAAGGGCGGGCCGGCCCAGGCGGCTCCTGCCGCTCCCGCTGCCGCCGCCGGCGCGCCGCAGAGCGGCATGCAGGGCGTGGCCGGCAACCAGGGCGGCACCAAGTGGCTGCCCGACCTGCGCCAGTGGTGGCGCCGCAGCGGCCGTGAACTGGCGCTGCCGGTCGATGGCGTCACCGGTGCCACCCGTGCCCCGGGCGAGCATGCCCTGAGCATCAACCTGGCCGACCTGCCGGCCGGCAGCTACAAGCTGGTGGTGGAAGCGGCGCGCGAAGAGGGTGGCCGCGAACTGGTCGACATCCCCTTCCAGGTGCCGGTCAAGGATGCGGTGTCGCTGAAGGCCAAGGGTTCGCGAGAGCTCGGCGCCATCTCCCTCAGCGTCAAGCCCTGATTCCCGACGGAGCAACGACATGAAGAACCTCATCAAGCCGCTGGTCCTCGCCGCCGCCTGCCTGCCGCTGACCGCGCTGGCGCACAAGCAGTGGATCGCCCCGTCCAAGACCGTGCTCAACGTGGACGGCTGGGTCACCTTCGACGCCGCCAGTTCCACCGATCCCTTCGTGCGCGACCACAACGCCGCGCGCCTGGACAACCTGGTCATCACCGCGCCGGACGGCAGCACCGTGCCGCCCGAGAATCCCTCGGCCGGCAAGCTGCGCGCCAGCTTCGACCTGCAGCTCAAGCAGCCGGGCACCTACAAGATCGCGGTGGTCAACACCGGTATCGCGGCCAGCTGGGACGACAACGGCCAGACCAAGCGCTGGCCGCCGCGCGGCACGCCGTTCACCCCGGAAGGCTTCGCCCAGGAAGTGCCGAAGAAGGCCAAGGACCTCAAGGTCACGCAGTCGATCGGCCGCCTGGAGACCTTCGTCACCGCCGGCAAGCCCAGCGACACCGCGCTCAAGCCCACCGGCAAGGGCCTGGAGCTGGTGCCGGTCACGGGCTTCAACGACCTCTACACCGGCGAACCCGCCACCTTCCAGTTCCTGCTCGACGGCAAGCCGGCGGCGGACGTGGAGGTGGAGGTGATCGCCGACGGCACGCGCTACCGCAACGAGGTGGGCGAGATCGAGCTGAAGACCGGCAAGGACGGCCGCTTCACCATCGAATGGCCGCAGCCCGGCCTGTATTGGCTCAGCGCCTCGGTGCAGGACAAGAAGGCCGACGAGCCCGCCACCGAGCGGCGCAGCAGCTACACCGCGAGCTTCGAGGTCCTGTCGCCCTGAGCCCGCATGCGCGACGCCCGTTGCCCCGGCCGGGGTGGCGGGCGTCGTCTGCGTTCCGGCGCCCCGCATGAACCGCGTCCTCGTCCCCCACACCCTGAGCCCCGAATCGCTGCCGCCGCATCCGGACGGCGCGAGCCTGCATGCGCTCAAGGGACGCAGCATGGGTACCGCCTGGTCCGTGCTGATGGTCTGCCCGGCGGAAGACCTGCGCTGGCTCGGCGCCGGGGTGCAGCAGGAACTGGATCGCGTGGTGGCGCAGATGAGCCACTGGGAGCCGGACTCCGACCTCTGCCGCTACAACGTGGCGCCTGCCGGCAGCTGGCACCGCTTGCCGGCCGAGTTCCTGGAGGTGCTGGAGGCCTCGCTGGCGTACGCGCAGGCCAGCGACGGCGCCTTCGATCCCACGATCGGCCCGCTGGTGGACACCTGGGGCTTCGGCCCCGCGCCGGTCCGCGATGCGCCGCCCGGCACGCAGGAGATCGAGGCGGCGCGGGCACGGGTCGGCTGGCGGCAGCTGCGGCTGGACGAGGCCGGGCAGCGCCTGCTGCAGCCCGGCGGCCTGCAACTGGATTTCTCCTCCATCGCCAAGGGCTACGCGGTGGACCAGCTGGCGCGCTACCTGGGCCGCGCCGGCGTCGATCACTGGCTGGTGGAGGTGGGCGGCGAGTTGCGCGGGCAAGGCTGCAAGCCCGACGGCCAGCCCTGGTGGGTGGAGCTGGAGCGCGTGGGCGAGGAACTGCCGCGCACCGTGCTGGCCCTGCACGGCCTGGCCGTGGCCACCTCGGGCGACTACCGCCGCTACTTCGAGCACGGCGGCCGGCGCTATGCCCACACGCTGGACCCGCGCAGCGGCTGGCCGGTGACGCATGCCTTGGCCTCGGTCACGGTGCTGCACCCCGAGTGCATGCAGGCCGATGCACTGGCCACGGTGCTGGGCGTGCTGGCACCGGACGAGGCCTACGACTTCGCCGCCCGGCGCAACTTTGCCGCGCAGTTCGTCGTTCGCGGCGCGGCGGGATTGGAGGAGCGCACGACTCCGGCTTTCGAGGCCCTGGCCCGTGATTGAGTGGATCGCCACCGCCGAAGGCATGCGCGTCCTGAAGGCGTCCGCCGTCGTGCTCGCCTGGCTGCTGTTCTGCGCGTTCATTGCCGGGTCGCGCGCGCTTGCACGCCGGCGGCTGCGGATGACGGCGCCGGCCGGCAGCAGCCCGATCCTGGTGGCCTACGCCAGCCAGACCGGCTTCGCGCAGCGCCTGGCGCTGCAGACCGCGCAGTCGCTGCAGGCCAGCGGGGCGCCCGTGCAATTGCTGCCGCTGGGGGAAGTCACCGCCGCCATGCTGCAGTCCGCGGGACGCGTGCTGTTCGTGGCCAGCACCACGGGCGAGGGCGACCCGCCGGACACCTGCATTCCCTTCGTGCGCCGGGTCATGCGCGCCGATGCCGAGCTGCAAGGCCTGCACTACGGCCTGCTGGCCCTGGGCGACCGCGAATACCGGAACTTCTGCGGCTTCGGCCATGAACTGGAGCGCTGGCTGCGCCGGCACGGCGCCCAGCCCCTGTTCGACCCGGTGGAGGTGGACAATGCCGACGAGGGTGCGCTGCGCCACTGGCAGCATCACCTGGAGTTGCTGGGCGGCGGCGCGCCCCTGCCGGACTGGAGCGTGCCGGAGTACCAGCGCTGGCGCCTGGTCGAGCGCCGCCTGCTGAACCCGGGTAGCCTGGGCGGGCCTGCCTACCATCTCGCGCTGCAGCCGCTGGAGGGCATCCCCCAGTGGCGCGCGGGCGACATCGCCGAGATCGGTCCGCGCAATGCTCCACGGCGTGTCGCGGATGCACTGCAAGCCGTCGGACTGCCGCCCGCCACGCCGATGCCCGACGGTGAAGCCCTGTCGGCCTGGCTGGCGCGCAGCCTGCTGCCACCGGACCTGGCCGACCTGCGCGGCCGGACGGCACGGCAGCTCGCCGAAAGCCTCCGGCCCCTGCCGCATCGCGAGTACAGCATTGCGTCCATTCCCGCCGACGGTCGTCTGGAACTGCTGCTGCGGCAGATGCGGCAGCCCGACGGCAGCCTGGGCCTGGGCTCCGGCTGGCTCACCGCGCACGTGGCGGTGGGCGAGGAGGTGGCCCTGCGCATCCGCGAGAATCCCGGCTTCCAGGCGCCTGCGGATGCGCGGCCGCTGATCCTGGTCGGCAACGGCACGGGGCTGGCCGGCCTGCGCGCCCATCTCAAGGCGCGCATCGCCGCGGGGCATCGGCGCAACTGGCTGGTCTTCGGCGAGCGCAGCCGCGACAGGGACTACTTCCACCGCGAAGAGATCGAGGGCTGGCTGAAGGCCGGTCACCTCGAGCGGCTGGACCTCGCGTTCTCGCGCGAGCAGGAGCCGCGTGTCTATGTGCAGGACCGCCTCCGTGAGGCCGCCACGGAGCTGAAGGCCTGGGTGGACGAGGGCGCTGCGATCTATGTCTGCGGCAGCCTGGAGGGCATGGCGCCGGCGGTGGGACGCGTGCTGGCCGACGTGCTCGGCGCCGGGACCGTGGAGCGCCTGCTGGAGCAGGGACGCTACCGGCGGGACGTGTACTGAGCCCCGCAAAGCCGGCGGGCGCGGGGGCGTCCTTCCGGTCCTTGAGTCTCTGCTGCTAGGCTGGGCTCCTTGCATGGGATTGCCTCTTCGCCATGACGCCAGTGCGCGCACCGCCCTTCGCCCAGATCGAGATCACCACGATCTGCAACTACCGCTGCTTCTATTGCGCCGGGCGCGACATGCCGCAGCGGCACATGCCGATGGAGCAGTTCCTCGGCATCCTGGAGAGGCTGCCGCCGAGCGTGCGCCAGGTATCGCTGCAAGGCGAGGGTGAGCCTACGTCGCACAACCGCTTTCGCGACATGGTGGCCGCGGTGCGGCAGCGTGGCCTGGAGCCCTACACCATCACCAACGCCAGCCTGATCCGCGATCCGCAGTGGTTCGCGCAGGCCTTTCCCTTCATCGGCATCTCGATCGACACGCTGGACGCGGAACTGGCCGAATCCATCGGCCGCATCAGGCTGCACCGCGCGCTCAAGGGCGTGGACCGCCTGATCGGGGCGATGGGAGCACAGCGCATCGTGCTGCACACGGTGAACTTCGGGCAGCCGCTCGATGCGATCCGCGAATGGGTGCGAGCCAAGGGTTTTGGCAAGCACGTGGTGCAGCCGCTGCAAGGCAAGGCGGACTACGTGCGCAGCTATCGCTACAAGCCCCCGCCGCGTGAACTGCCTGCCGAGCTGCCGTTTGCGCTGCAATGCAAGTACCTGGAGGGGGATATCACGAGCTACTACTCGCTCGACGGCGTCGAACTGCCCTGCTGCTTCATCAAGGACACCGCGTCTTTCCGCTCCGCCGCCGAGTTGCGCGCCTCCCTGGCCGTGGGCCGCATACCGCCGGCCTGCGCCGGCTGCAGCGAAATCCGCCGCACCGCGGGGCCGGCGATCGTGCCCGAGGCCGTACCCTGAACCGAGCCCGGACGCGGTAGGCCTGCAATACCCGCGACACGATGAGCGCCCTACATGTTTCCAGCCGTTCGCGCCGAGCCTGTCGATGCATGAATGGTCCGCGCGCCGACCGTTCATGCATCGACAGGCTCAGTACGAACCGCCGGACCGCGCGAGAGAAATCAGCCCTTCGATTTCTTCGCGGAGATGTACATGGCGATATCGGCCTCCATCACCACTTCCTGCGCGCTGTCGCGCACCCGCACCGGTACCACGACGTCGCCGGTGAAATCCGGCGCCAGCGGTTGGGGCAATTCGGCGCGGGCGACGAGGTCAGTGCTGCCCTGCTTGACGTAGCGCACGGTCATGCCGCGCGGGATCCAGCGCAGGCCCCGGGGCAGGGAGGTTTCCATCATCGTGCCGGCGGCCAGTTCCGCCATCGCGCACATCGCGATGGCATTCACCGAGCCCAGGTGGTTGTGCACCTTGCGCCGGTTGCGGATGAAGACCTCGGCCAGTCCGGGCTTGAGTTCGCGGAAGGTCGGCGAGATCGAGGCGAAGTAGGGTGCGCGCCAAGTCACGGCACGCGAGAACAGGCTGCGGCCAAGGGGATAGCGCCGCAGGCGCGAGAAGGTCTGGGACAGTGGGGTCATGGGACTCTCAAGGGACAGGGGGATGGGTTGCCGGCAGGCGCAGCGCCTGGACCAGCCAGTCCGCCGTCTCCTGCCAGGCGGCGCCGGGCATGCTGGGACGGAAGAAGCCGAAGTGGCTGATCTGCCGCAGGCCATGGTCGGCCGGCTGCAGCACGCGCACTTCGGTGCGGGCATTGCGGTAGAAGCCGGCGAGCGCCTGCACCGCATTGAGCGGTGCATAGAACACGTCGTCGGCGATGGCGTAGAAGCGCATCGGGCCGCGGTAGGCGGCGAAGTGCTGGCGGATCGGCTGGCCGCTGCGGTGGGTGATGTAGTCGGGGTGGCGGCACCAGCTGGCCCACTGCAGCGCCACGCCGGCCGGCAGTTCCGCACCCATCACCGCGGCCGGCACCTTGCCGAACAGCGCCACCGAACCCGGCAACACCACGTGCCACAGCGCCGCCATCAGCGGGCGCAGGCGCTGAGGCCAGTGGCCCCAGTAGCCGCTCTGCGAGGCAATGGACAGGGCCGCCCTGGCCAGGTGGTTGTTGTCCGCCAGGCCCAGCATCTGGCCGCCGGCGGAATGCCCTACGGCGGCGACCGGCAGGCCGGGATAGCGCGCCTGCAGCCAGTCCAGCGTCGCGGCCAGGTCGCGCTCGCCCCAGTGGCGCATGCGTAGCGAGGCGCCGCTGACCTGCTGCGGCCAGACGCTCTGGCCGATGCCGCGGTAGTCGTAGGTCAGCACCGCGAACCCGCGTTCCGCCAGGAACTTCGCGTAGGCCGCGTAGTAGCGCCGCGGCACGCCGGTGGCGGCATTGACCTGCACGGCGGCGCGCGGGGTGTCTTCGGGTTCGTAGAGTGTCGCCGCGAGCGGGTGGCCGTCGCGCGACTCCAGGGTGGTGTGGATTTCGCGCATGTCGCGCTCCTCAAGGATCGAGGCTTCAGGCTAGGCCTGCGCGCGCGGGGCGACAAACGAAATCGGGAAGGCTTTCGGGTGAATTCAGCTCACTTGAAGAGCCTGCCGGAGGCCATCAGCTCGCGCAGCCAGTCGCGGAAGGCGAGGACTTCCGGGCGGTCGCCGTCGCTGGCCCGGTGCAGCAGGTAGTAACCCTGCGGAACCTGGATCTTGAGCTCCGGCCAGGGCATCGAGAGCTGCCGGCGCTTCAGCAGGGGTTCCACCATCGGCAACAGGCCCAGCGCCAGGCCCAGGCCCTGCTCGGCGGCGCGCAGGATCGCCAGGTAGCTGTCCAGCCAGATGTCGCGCTTGCCCTTGCCCAGCGCGACTCCGGCGGCCTGCGCCCACATCGCCCAGCCTTCCGGCATCGGCGAGGAATGGATCACCGCCACGTCGCCGAGATGGCCGGGGTCGCGCTTGCGCAGGCTGCGGGCCAGGCTGGGCGTGCAGACCGGTACGGCCCACATCGTCAGCAGGTGTTCGGCGGTTAGCTGAGGCCAGTGGCCGTTGCCGAAGCGCAGGGCCAGGTCCAGGTCCTCGTGCAGAAGGTCCACCGGGCGCAGGTCGGTATCGATGCGGACGTCGATATCGGGGTGCGCCTCCTGGAACGAGGGCAGGGCCGGCAGGATCAGTTCGCTGGCAATGAAAGGCCCCATGCTGACCTTCAGGCTGGCGCGGGCATGGCGCTGCATGACGCGATGGCTGCCATCGCGCAGGCGCTGCAGGGTGTCGCGCACCACGGCCAGGTAGGCCTTGCCGCCGTCGGACAGTTCCAGCGAGCGGTTGCCGCGGCGGAACAGCTCGAAGCCGAGGAAAGCCTCGAGCGCCTTGATCTGGTGGCTGATGGCCGATGGCGTCAGGTGCAGCTCCGCCGCCGCCAGTTTGAACGACAGGCGCCGCGCCGCGGCCTCGAAGGCCTCGAGCGTGTGCAGCGGTGGCAGTCGGCGGAACTTCATCGGGGGCGATTGTAGCCGCGATGTGGCCTGTCCCCCGGGGCGAGGGAGCCGGTCCCTGGCCGCGCCTGAAGCCAAGTGGCCCGCGTGTAATGACAAGCCATGCCCCCGCAGCGCCGTGAAGATGCGTCCCGTGGCATCGGATGGACGGTCGGCCCAAGTCGCCGCCGCGAGTCCCGGGGCCGGCCAACAACGGTGACAAGGAGAGGAGAACCATGAGCGAGACGGAGTCGACGGCCGGCAGGATGAGCCGGCGCGGGTTTATCGGTGCGGGCGCGGCGCTCGGGGCCGGACTGTGCATGCCGAGCTGGTCCTGGGCCGGTACCCAGTCGGTGGCCGGAATCGGCGGAACCACGCCTCCCTGGCTGGCCTGGGACGATGAGGCCGACCCGGTCGTGGCGGCGCTGATCGACAGCGGCGAGGTGCCGGCCGTCAACGCGCTGCTGCGCGGCTGGACCAGGAATGGCCAGGCGCTGCCGCCGGGCCTGCCGGCCTACCTGCACCAGTTCATCGAACGGGCCCGGCAGCTTCCGGCCTGGGCCGACACCAGCCAGCTCAAGCTGGCGGTCGAGTTCAACAAGAAGCGCGGCACCTACCTGGGCGTGGCCTACGGGTTCGTCAGCGGCATGATGAGCACGGTGATTCCCCACGAGGCGCGCGCGGTCTACTACTCAAAGGGCGGGGCCGACATGAAGCGCCGGATCTCGCGCACGGCGAAGTTCGGCTACGACATCGGCTCGCTGGGGGGCTTCCACGATCCCAATGGCGAGATGATCGTCACGTCGGTGAAGACCCGCCTGGCGCATGCCGGCGTGCGGCACCTGCTGCCACAATCGCCCCATTGGCGCGGCGATGCCGACCAGCCCAAGCCGATCAGCCAGCGCGACATCCTGGTGACCTGGCACAGCCTGCCGACCTCGGTGATGCGTTCGCTGAGGAAATGGGGCGTGAAGGTCCCGGCGGCGGAGGCCGACGCCTTCCTGCATTCCTGGCAGATCGCGGCGCACATGCTGGGCGTGCGGGACGAATACATCCCGGCCACCTGGGCGGCGGCCGATGCGCAGGCGCCCGAAATCCTCGATCCCGTCCTGGCGCCGACCCCGGAGGGCGTGAAGCTGGCGCAGATGCTGCTGGACCTCGCCGCCGAAGTCGACGGCGGCGCTTTCAGCCGGCCCCTGCTGGAGTCGCTGACGCGCTACTTCCTCGGTGACCAGATTGCCGGCTGGCTGGACATCCCGCGCCACCCGGGGCAGGACCAGATGCTGGCGGTGGCCTGGCCTTACTTCGTGAGGATGAAGGAGGCAGGGCTCTACATCCCCGGCTCGAACTCGTTCTACTGGGCCTTCGACGAAATCCTCCGCCAGGGCGCCATGTGGTACCTGGGCGAGGGCCAGCCGCTCAATATCGAGATCCCGTACTTCAACAATCCCAACTACTCCTGACGGAACCGATCGGGAAGGGCCCTTCGGGGCCTTTCTTCTCTTCGTCGGCGGATGGCCGGGCTCAGGCGCGCAGCGCGGTCGCCGTCCGGCCGTGCCAGCGGCGGAAGGAACGGCTGAAGTTGCTCAGTTCGGCATAGCCGAGGATGTCCGCGATCTCGGACAGGCTCAACGCCGATTGCTGCACGTACTTCAGCGCCAGGTCGGCACGCACCGCGTCCTTGATCTGTTTGAACGAGCGGCCGCCGGCCTTGAGGTGGTCCTGCAGGGTGCGTGGCGCCATGCCCAGGATGCGGCCCACATCCTCGAGCGTGCAGGGGGCGAAGGCCAGCAGCGCACGCACGATGCCCTCCACGCGGGTCGCCACCGCGCTGTCCGGAGGACCGCCCTCGAGCCTCAACGCCGCCGCCGTCAGCCGCCGCGAACCGCTGCCGCGCAGGTTCACCGGCAGATCCAGGGTGGCGTTGTCCAGGAACAGCGCATTGCAGTCCTGGTTGAACAGCAGCTGCGGACCGAAGACCCGCTGGTGGTCGTCGGCCTGCGCCGGCGCCGCATGGCGGAACAGCGCGCCTGCCGGCTGCCATGCCGGCGGGCAGAAGCCGCGCAGCTCGCTGCAGATCACCGCCAGCACGTATTCCACCGACTGCACCGAGCCGCCGGCCGGCGCCATCGCCGGGTCCCAGCAGACGAACAGGCCGCCGCCGGAACGCCGCAGCGAAACGCTGGCGGCGCTGGTGAACAGCGCATAGTTCGCCGCGAAGTCCTCCAGCATCTGCCGCACGGTGCCGGCGTTGCGCAGCAGCACCCAGAGCGCGCCCAGCACGGCCATGCTGCTGCGCTCGGCCATGCGCAGGCCGAAGCCGCGGCACCCGCAGGCTGCGGCGGCGTGCTCGAAGAAGGCGCCCACGCAACGGGCCTGCAGGGGAATGTCGGGCTGGCGCAGCGCCGCCGCCGGGATCGCCGCCCGCCGGGCCACGGCCAGCGGGTCGCCTCCGAGTTCGGCGATCAGCTCGGCCGCGCCCTTCAGGGTGTAGCTCGGCAGGAAATAGCCGGACATCGCGTCTCTCCGCGCGTGTGGCCTTTATTTGACTTTTGTCAATATATCAGTTGGAGCGGCGATGTCCAGCAAGGAAAAAGCCCGGCGCGGGGCCGGGCTTCGGGTTCCTGGGCTTTCGGACTGACCGGAGGAGCGGTTGCCGTTCTCCGCCCCCTCGCGACGCCGGGATTCCACCCTCCGCGCGGGGCCCTCCGCTGCGCAGGGCCTTACTCCCAGATCACCGTCTTGCGCGAGCCGAACCACTGGTCGACGCTGGGCTCGTAGCGCTTCTCGATGATGTTGCGGCGGATCTTCATCGTGGGCGTGAGGAAGCCGTTGTCGATGTTCCAGGTGTCCTTCACCACCACGGCGAACTGGATCTGCTCGTGCGGGTCCAGCGTCTCGTTGACCTGCTCCATCAGCGAAGTCAGCTCGGAGCCGATCTCGGCGCGGTCGCCGCCGGCGGCGATGTGCTTGCGCGCATCCTCCGACAGCAGCACCAGGGCGAAGGTGGCCGGCTGGTTGGCGCCGCCGATGCAGACCGCCTCGATCTTCGGATGGCTGCCCAGCTTGTTCTCGATGGGCACGGGCGCCACGTACTTGCCCTTGCTGGTCTTGAACAGTTCCTTGACGCGGCCGGTGATGCGCAGGCGGCCCTGCTCGTCGATCTCGCCCATGTCGCCGGTCTTGAAGAAGCCGTCCTCGGTGTAGCATTCGGCGGTCTTCTCCGGCTCCTTGTAGTAGCCCAGCATCTGCGCCGGGCTCTTCACCAGGATCTCGCCGTTGTCGCCGATACGGCAGGAAACGCCGAGATTGGTGGGGCCGACGTAGCCTACGCGGGCGTTGCCCGGGCGGGTGAAGTGGGAGTAGGCGAAGTTCTCGCTCATGCCGTAGGCCTCCAGCAATTCCAGCCCCAGGCTGCGGTACCAGGAGACGGTGGGCGGCGGCAGCGGAGCGGCGCCGGTGAAGGCCACGCGCACCGAGTCCAGGCCCAGTTGCTCGAGGATCTTGCGCTTCACCTTCTTGCCGAGGAAGGGGATGCTGAACAGGACCTTCTGCTTCTTCAGCGGCAGCTTGTCGAGCACGCCGAGCTGGAACTTGGTCCACAGGCGCGGCACCGAGAAGAAGATCGTCGGGCGGGCGCGGCGCAGGTCGGCCACGAAGGTTTCCAGCGATTCGGCGAAGAACACGTGGAAGCCGTGATAGGTCGAGTTGTTCTCCACCACCAGGCGTTCGGCGACGTGCGCCAGCGGCAGGTAGGAGAGCATGCGGTCATTCTGGTTGGCCGGGATGACGTCGCGCATCATGGTGCCGCAGACGTTGAAGGACCGGAAGGTCTGCATCACGCCCTTGGGCTGGCCGGTGCTGCCCGAGGTGTAGACGATGGTGGCGATCTCGTCGAGCGGCCGGTCCGGGTTGCCCTGCAGCGGCGCGGTCCTGGCGACGATGTCCTCCCACTTGCTGCCCTGTGCGCTCGCCGGCGCCAGCGGCAGCGTGATGGCCGGCAGGCTGGCCGGCACGCCGGACTTCATCTGCTCCCATTCGTCGAGCTTGCCGATGAACAGCAGCTTCGATTCGCTGTGATCCAGGATGTAGCGCACCGTCTCGGCGTTCAGCGTGGGGTACAGCGGCACGCTGACATGGCCGGACATCATGATGGCCCAGTCGGCCAGCATCCAGTGCGCGCTGTTCTTGCCCAGGATCGCGATCTGGCTCTTCGGCGGCAGGTTCAGCGACTGCAGATGCGCCGCCATGCGGCGGGCCTCGTCCATGGCCTGCTTCCAGGTGTAGTCCACCACCTTGCCGCCGCCGACGGGCTGGGTCAGGTGGATGGTGTCGGGAGTGGTCTTCTCCCAGTGATACAGGCAGGCCAGCGGCGTGCGGGCGTCGTTGGTCTTGCTCATGCTTTCCTCCTCGGTTTGCTTTTACTTGTCTTCACAGCCGGTGATGCGGATGCCGTGTCCACGTAGGGCATCAGGAAGCCGATCATCGCGGCCACGGCGGCGTCGCGGTAGGCCGGCGTGATCGAGCCATGGTCGAAATAGGAGCGGCGGAAGCAGGCGGTGGCGATATCCACCGACAGCGTGGTCACGTCCGGTTGTCCCTTCGGCAGCCGGACTCCCTTGTCCTTCCATACCGCGCGCCCCAGATCGCCCAGATGCTTGATGGTCATCTCCTGCGCCCGGAAGCTGTCGTCGGTGACGGCACCGCCCAGGATCAGCAGGCGCGCCACCGGGTTGGCCTCGTAGAAGCTCACGGAGTGATCCACCACGGCGGCGATGGCTTCGCGCAGCGTCATGCCGCGCAGTTCGTCGGCGCGCGCCAGGAACTGGCTCTCGATCTCGACCAGGTACCGCGCCACCAGTTCGTTCAGGATGGCGTAGGGAGTGGGGAAGTAGGCGTAGATGCTGCCCCGGGTATAGCCCAGCCGCTCCGCCAGGACCGGCACGGAAAAGCCGGACAGGCCGGCTTCCATCAGCAGCTTCTCGGCCTCGGCCAGGATACGGTCGAAGCGGTCCCGGGCGCGCTGCTGCGTGGGCTGGCGCGCGATGGCCAGCGGGTCCAGGGCGTCGTTCATGGCTTAAGGAGCCTCATAAGGTCCCCATCATAGCCGCGACCGGGTCCTTCCGGACCGTTCGTTTTGGATTCACCGGCGCCCGGGCCAGGCCCGTGGCGCCGGTGGCCCCATCAGAACATCTGGGTGTTCTTGACGTCGTCGGACACCGGTGCGGCGCTGCGGGAGGCAATCCAGTCGCCGGTGATCATCTGCTCGTAGGACATGCCCGGACCGACCATGGGGTAGACCGAGGCCATCGGGTCGATGATCACTTCCAGGAAGGCCGGACCCTTGAACTCGATGAATTCCTTCACCACGCGGGGCAGGTCGGCCTTGTTGCTGACGCGCACGGCGTAGCGGTAGCCATCGGCCTCCGCGGCCTTGATGAAGTCCTTCTGGTGCAGGCTCTTGTCGGAGCCGGCGTAGCGGCTGTCGAAGAACAGGCGCTGCCACTGCTTCACCATGCCGTCGCCGAAGTTGTTCAGCACGACCACCTTCACCGGGGTGCCGTAGGTGGTGGCGGTTTCCAGCTCGCCCAGGTTCATGCGGATCGAGGCGTCGCCGTCGATGTCGATCACGATCTTGTCGGGGCAGGCGAACTGCGCGCCCAGCGCGGCCGGCAGGCCGAAGCCCATCGTGCCCATGGAGCCGGAGGTCAGCCAGAGGCGCGGCTGCTTGAAGTCGAAGTACTGCGCGGCCCACATCTGGTGCTGGCCCACGCCGGTGGCGACGATGGCTTCGCCCTTGGTGATCTTGTTGATCTCCTCGATCACGGCATGCGGCTGGATGTGCTCGCCGCCACGCTCGTAGTTCATCGGGTGCTTCTGCTTCAGCTCGGCGACGTGGGCGTGCCAGGCGCCGTAGTCGGGCTTGAAGCCCTTTTCCGTCAGGTGGGCTTCGACGCGGGCCAGGGCGTGGTTCAGTTCGCCCACGTGGTGCCACTGCACGCGCTTGACCTTGTTGATCTCGGAGGGGTCGATGTCGAAATGGGCAATGCCCTTGGCGCCCTTGGCGAACTTGGACGGCACACCGGCCACGCGGTCGTCGAAGCGCGCGCCCACGGCGATCAGGAAGTCGCAGTCGTCCACCGCGTAGTTGGCGAAGGCAGTGCCGTGCATGCCCAGCATTTCCAGTGCCAGCGGGTCGGTGGTGTCGTAGGCGCCGATGCCCATCAGGGTGGTGGTCACCGGGATGCCGAAGGACTTGGCGAAGCTGCGCAGCGAGGCCGAGGCTTCGCCGTGGATCACCCCGCCGCCGGCGTAGATCAGGGGCCGCCTGGCAGCCTTGATCATCTCGTGGAACTTCTCCAGCTGCTCGACGGAGAGGCGGTTCTCGTAGACCTGCTTCAGGCGGGCGCGGTAGCCGGGGATCGGCAGCACGCCCTCGCCCTTGAAGCGGCCGCTCCAGTTCTGCACGTCCTTGGGGATGTCCACGACCACCGGGCCGGGGCGGCCGGTACGGGCGATCTCGAAGGCGGTGCGGACCGTGGCTTCCAGCTTGGAGGGGTCCGTCACCAGGAACACGTGCTTGGCCGCCGAGCCCATGATGGTGCTGATCGGGGCTTCCTGGAAGGCGTCGGTACCCACGGCGCTGGTCGGCACCTGGCCGCAGATCACCACGATGGGGATCGAGTCCGCCATGCAGTCGCGCACCGGGGTCACGGTGTTGGTGGCGCCCGGGCCGGAGGTCACCAGGCAGACGCCGACCTTGCCGGAGGCGCGGGCGTAGCCGGCGGCCATGAAGCCGGCCGCCTGCTCGTTGGCCGGCACGATCAGGGGCATCTTCTCCCCGCCGCTTTCGCTGCGGTTCTCGCGGTTGAAGCGGAAGATGGCGTCGTAGGTCGGCAGGATGGCGCCGCCGCTGTAGCCGAAGACCGCGCCGGTCCCTTCATCGGCCAGGAGCTGGACGACGATTTCCGCGCCGGTCATGGTCTTGCCTGCGAGGGGGTGGGGGGCGGGTTTCAGCACGGCATTCATGGGTAGTCGGCAGCCAAAAAAGACAAGCGCGCTTTATAACATGCGAGGGGGGTACTCCGGGAGGTCCGTGGGGTCAACGGGCCTCCGGTCCTCCTCGGCGGACATCCATCCAGGCGCCGAACCAGATGACCGCCAGCAGGGCCAGCGTCCGCCAGGGCAGCAGATGCGGCATCCCGGTGGTCTTGTTCAGGCAGGCATGCCAGGTCATGAAGGCGTCCCAGCCCAGCCGCAGCCCGGCACCCAGGAAGGCGATGCCGGCTGCGATCCGGCGCTGCTGCATCTGCCCCAGCCCCGCAAAGACCAGGCCCAGGATCCTGGCCCGTCGCCCGCCGTCCGGGACCGGGGCGGCGGGCATGGCGATGCGCGGGGGCGCCGCGCGATCAGGACCTGCCCCGGTCGTACCCCGCCAGCCCGGACCATTCCGGGGATCGGCAACGGGTCCGCGGTCCAGCGGCGCAGCCGGCCGTCCGGATCCAGCGGGTAGAGCGAGGCATTGGCGATGGTCCAGATGGGCTTTTCGCTGTCCTGGCCCAGGTGGGTGGGGCCCGGAATTTGGGTCTTTTCGCGCCCGGACCAGGCGGTCAGGCCGACGGCACTCAGAGAACCACGAAAAGAACGCCGATAGCAGCCTTGACGAGGCTGGGGCCCTGCATCCTGAACCCCCTGTTCCTGCTGGTTGTTTCGAGGGCGGATTCCGCCGCCGAATGGTAGCTCACGCAGGGCGCGGCCAGGGGCCGCCGCGGGGGCTTGCAAAGCGCCCAAAAGATTGATTTTGCATGGCGACACAGCTAATGTGCGCGCCCCTATGCGTCACATCATCACGATCCTGCTGCAGAACGAGGCCGGCGCGCTCGCGCGCGTGGCCAACATGTTCGCGGCCCGCGGCTACAACATCGACTCGCTGTCGGTGGCTCCGACCCACGATCCGACCGTTTCGCGGCTGACCCTGGTCACCGCGGGCAGCGACAACGTCATCGAACAGATCATCAAGCAGACCCGCAAGCTGATCGACGTGGTCGAGATCGCCGACCTGTCCAGCACCGACCACATCGAGTGCGAGCTGCTGATGGCCAAGGTGGCCGTGGACAGCGATGCCGCGGCCCGCAAGGTCGTGGAGTGCGTGCGCGAGCACCGTGCCCTGGTCCTCGACGAGACCGACGATACCCGCATGATCCAGCTGGCCGGCACCGGCCAGGAGATCGATGCCCTGGTCGCCGAACTGGGCAGGATCACCAGCATCCTGGAAGTGGACCGCAGCGGCGTCGCCGCCATGGCCCGCGGCCGACAGGTCGTGGCCGCCGCCGTCTGACCTGGACCGACAAACTCATCCGACAGCGGCCACGTGCCGTGTCATTACATCAGCACCCTGGAGTCAACCGTGAGCATCAACGTCTACTACGACAAGGACGCCGACCTTTCCATCATCCAGTCGAAGAAGGTCGCCATCGTCGGCTACGGCTCGCAGGGCCATGCCCATGCCCTGAACCTCAAGGACAGCGGCGTTGATGTCGTCGTCGCCCTGCGTCCGGGCTCGGCCACCGCCAAGAAGGTCGAGGCTGGCGGCCTCAAGGTCAAGAGCGTGGCGGAAGCCTGCGCCTGGGCCGACGTGGTCATGGTGCTGACGCCGGACGAGTTCCAGTCCGAGCTGTACAAGAACGAGATCGAGCCGAACATCAAGAAGGGCGCGGCGCTGGCCTTCGCCCACGGCTTCGCGATCCACTTCAACCAGGTCGTGCCGCGCGCCGACCTCGACGTGATCATGGTCGCGCCGAAGGCCCCGGGCCACACGGTCCGCAACGAGTACACCAAGGGCGGCGGCATTCCGGACCTGATCGCCGTCTACCAGGACGCCAGCGGCAGCGCCAAGAAGCTCGCCCTGTCCTACGCCTCCGCCATCGGCGGCGGCCGCTCGGGCATCATCGAGACCACCTTCAAGGATGAGTGCGAGACCGACCTGTTCGGCGAGCAGGCCGTGCTTTGCGGCGGCGCCGTGGAACTGGTGAAGGCCGGCTTCGAGACGCTGGTGGACGCCGGCTACGCCCCCGAGATGGCCTACTTCGAGTGCCTGCACGAGCTGAAGCTGATCGTCGACCTGATGTACGAAGGCGGCATCGCCACGATGAACTACTCGATCTCGAACAACGCCGAGTACGGCGAGTACGTGACCGGCCCGAAGGTCATCAACGACGAATCGCGCAAGGCCATGAAGCAGGCCCTGCTCGACATCCAGACCGGCAAGTACGCCAAGGCTTTCGTGTCCGAGGGCAAGCTGGGCTACCCCGAGATGACCGCGATGCGCCGCCTCAACGCCGCGCACCCGATCGAAGTCGTCGGCGGCCAGCTGCGCGCGATGATGCCCTGGATCGGCAAGAACAAGCTGGTCGACAAGTCCAAGAATTAAGAAGAAACGAGAAGCGCGAGAGCGCGGTGGTAGATCTCAGGGGGCCGCCGCAAGGCGGTCCCCTTTTCTTTTTGGATTTGCCCCTGGCAAACAGTAAGATGCGCGAAAATCCCGAGGAACGGTCCATGGACGACGGCGTCACGGCCAAGAAGCGCCGCAAGGGCATCTACCTGCTGCCCAACCTGTTCACCACCGGCACCCTGTTCGGCGGCTTCTACGCCATCGTCATGGCCATGGACGGGCGCTTCGAGAATGCCGTCTACGGCATCCTGGCGGCCATGATCGCCGACGGCCTGGACGGCCGCGTGGCGCGCTGGACCAATACCCAGAGCGACTTCGGCAAGGAGTTCGATTCGCTCTGCGACATGGTGGCCTTCGGCATCGCCCCGGCCATCCTGATCTATGCCTACTCCCTCAATGGCCTGGCGGACTACCGCTGGATCGGCGGCAAGCTGGGTTGGGTGATCGCCTTCACCTATGCCGCCTGCGCGGCCCTGCGCCTGGCCCGCTTCAACGTGCTGGCGGCCATCGCCAGTTCCAACAAGGATTTCTACGGCGTGCCGAGCCCGGCGGCGGCGGCGGTGGTGACCTTCTTCGTCTGGAGCTGCGTGGACGACAGCCACTCGCTGTTCGCCTGGGTGGCCGGCCACGTGCCCATCCACGGGCATGACGCCCTGGTCATGGCGGCGCCGCTGACCCTGGCCACGGCGCTGTCGATGGTGTCGAGCTTCCGCTACAACAGCTTCAAGAAGCTCAACCTGACGGCGCGCCTGAAGTTCCTGTCCTTCGCCTCGGTGGTCGGCGTGCTGGCCCTGGTGCTGATCGATCCGCCGCGCATCCTGTTCATGCTGTTCTTCGCCTACGCCCTGTCCGGTCCGGCGGTGGTGCTGTGGCGCCGGCTGCGGCGCAAGCCCGTACCGGCGGCATGATCCGCGGGACGGGTGGTTTGAAAGCCGGCCTGTAGATGCTCTAATATTCCGGACATGTCATCCGCAAACGGCCATTTCGCTGTTCCCGCTGCGCCCCAGGGCGCACGGCCGTTTGCGCGCGCGCTTCTTAGCCTCCTTCTTCTGTCGTAAGACAGAACATAAAGCGCGCGCCCGCACGGGGCCCAAACCGTGCAAAACCACCGAAGCACCCAAATTTCCCGCCGCCGGGAGTAGAATCGATGGATTCTCCTGACGGCACCTCATGCGAGGTAACCCCATGACCATGTTGAAGAATCCCGAGACGAAGTATCGTCCTTTCGCCCCCGTGCACCTGCGTGACCGCCGCTGGCCGGACGCCGTCATCACCAAGCCCCCGGTCTGGCTGTCCACCGACCTGCGCGACGGCAACCAGTCGCTGATCGAGCCGATGAACCACGATCGCAAGCTGGCGATGTTCAACCAGCTGATCAAGATCGGCTTCAAGGAGATCGAGGTCGGCTTCCCCAGCGCCTCGGAAACCGAGTTCGCCTTCCTGCGCCACCTGATCGAGAAGAACCTGATCCCGGACGACGTCACCGTCCAGATCCTGACGCCGGCGCGCGAACCGCTGATCCGCCGCAGCTTCGAGGCCCTGAAGGGCGCCAAGCGCGCCATCGTGCACTTCTACAACGCCACGGCCCCGATCATGCGCCGCGTGGTGTTCAACATGAGCCAGGACCAGGTGCTGGACGAACTGGCCGTGACCCATGCCCGCCTGATCCGCCAGCTGGCCGACGAGCGTCCGGAGACCGAGTGGGTCTTCGAGTACTCGCCCGAGATGTTCTCCGGCACCGAGCTGGACTTTTCCAAGCGCGTGGTCGACGCCGTGGTGGACGCCCTGGGCGGCACGAAGGAAAAGCCGGTCATCATCAACCTGCCGTCCACGGTCGAGCACTCCACGCCGAACATCTTCGCCGACATGATCGAGTGGATGCACCGCAACCTGGCGCGGCGCGAGGCGATCGTCCTGTCGGTGCATCCGCACAACGACCGCGGCACCGGCACGGCCGCCGCCGAGTTCGCCATGATGGCCGGCGCGGACCGCGTCGAGGGCTGCCTGTTCGGCAACGGCGAGCGCACCGGCAATGTCGACATCGTCAACCTGGCGCTGAACATGTATACCCAGGGCGTGCACCCGAACCTGGATTTCTCCGACATCGACGAGGTCCGCAAGACCGTCGAGTACAGCAACCAGCTGCCGGTGCATCCGCGCCATCCGTATGTCGGCGACCTGGTCTTCACCTCGTTCTCCGGTTCGCACCAGGACGCCATCAAGAAGGCCTTCTCGGCGCGCAAGGAGGGCGACATCTGGGAGATGCCCTACCTGCCGATCGACCCCAAGGACCTGGGCCGCAGCTACGAGGCGGTGATCCGCGTGAATTCCCAGTCCGGCAAGGGCGGCATCTCCTACCTGCTGGAGCACGAGTACGGCCTGGTGCTGCCGCGCCGCCTGCAGATCGAGTTCAGCCAGATCGTGCAGGAAGTGACGGACACCACCGGCAAGGAAGTCACCGCCGCCGACATCGAGTCGGTCTTCCGCCGCAGCTACCTGGAGGCGCGGAGCCCCTACGGCTACGTGGCGCACCACCTGGTGGAAGACTCCACGCGCGATTCCGTGGAGCTGTCGACGGAGATCACGGTGGACGGCAAGTCCCAGCGCATCGCCGGCCAGGGCAATGGCCCGATCGACGCCTTCATCAACGCCATGTCCAAGGTCGTGGGCGAGCGCCTGACGGTCCAGGATTACCACGAGCACGCCATCGGCGCGGGTGCCGATGCGGCGGCGGTCAGCTACATCGAGCTGAAGCTGGGTAGCGGCAAGACCCTGTTCGGCGTAGGCCGCGATGCCAACATCGTCACCGCGTCGCTGAAAGCCATCCTGTCCGGCGTGAACCGCGCCCTGGCCCAGCGGGCCGGCGCCCAGCGCGCGGCCTGACGCGGAGGCTTTCCCCTCTCCCGCATGCGGGAGAGGGGACTGGCTTCCCGCTGCCCCGGACAGGGCGACATCTTCTCCGCGGCAGGTACAATCCCCCCATGCATTCGTCCCGCCGCCAGCAGGTGCTCGATGCGCTCGGGATCGAGCGCTGGCAGCTTCGTGCGGGCGGCGAGGCGGCTGAAGTCCCGGGAGCGCCGGAGGTGGAGGCGGCAGTGCTTCCTCCGCCGTCCCGGGAGCCCGCCGCGCCGCCGCCGGCACCCAGCGCGCCGCGCGCCTCCCTGATCCCGCAGGCCAACCCGCGTCCGCCCACCGCGCCGGCCGTCCGGGCGGCGCCGGTTCCGGCGCCGCTGGCCGAGGTTCCGGCGGACTGGGATGGCCTGCGCGCCGTGGTCAAGGACTGCCGCCAGTGCAAGCTCTGCCAGACCCGTACCCAGACCGTGTTCGGCGTGGGCATCGAGACGGCGCCGCTGATGGTGGTGGGCGAAGGGCCTGGCGCCGACGAGGATGCGCAGGGCGAACCTTTCGTCGGCCGCGCCGGCAAGCTGCTGGACGAAATGCTCAAGGCCATCGGCCATTCGCGCCGCGAGAACACCTACATCGCCAACGTGGTGAAGTGCCGTCCGCCGGGCAATCGTGATCCGGAGACCGACGAGGTGGAGTCCTGCCGTCCCTACCTGGAGCAGCAGATCCGCCTGGTGAAGCCGAAGTTGATCGTCGGCCTCGGCCGCATTGCCGCTCAGCGCCTGCTCAACACCGATGCGCCGCTGTCGCGCCTGCGAGGGCCGCTGTACCACTACGGTCCCGACAGGACGCCGTTGCTGATCACCTATCACCCGGCTTACTTGCTGCGCAGCCCGCGCGAGAAGGCCAAGAGCTGGGAAGACCTGAAGAAGGTGCACCGCTTCCTGCGTACGGGTTCGCTGTCGTGAGGGTGTTCGCGTGAGCGCCCAGCCGCAGGAACTCTGGCGCTTGGCGCCGATGCATCCCTCGCACCTCAGGCAGGTGCTGGAGATCGAGCATCGCGTGTATTCCTTTCCCTGGAGCGAGGGCATCTTCCATGACTGCCTGCGCGTGGGCTACAGCTCCTGGGTGGTCACCAATACGCTGGGCGAGGTGCTGGGCTACGCGCTGATGAGCATGGCGGTGGGCGAGGCCCACATCCTCAATCTCTGCGTCAGCCCGGAACACCAGCGCCGCGGCATCGCGCAGTTCCTGATGCGTCACCTGCTGATGGTGGCGCGCGCCGGCAACGTGACGCTGGTGCTGCTGGAAGTGCGCGTGTCCAACCGGCCGGCCCAGCGGCTCTACGAGCAGTTCGGCTTCAAGCGGCTGGGGCTGCGCAAGAACTACTACCCGGCCGACGGCGGGCGCGAGGACGCGCTGGTGCTGGGGCTGGACCTGGCCTGATCCGGAACTGACGAAGGGAGCGGTGCGATGGGCAGTGTGCCGGGCAGCCGCAAGCAGAGGATTTCCTGGGCGTTCTACGACTGGGCCAACTCCGCCTTCGCCACCACCGTGATGGCGGGCTTCTTCCCGCTGTTCTTCGCCCAGTACTGGGCTGGTGGCCTGGCGGCCGGGGAGCGCACCTTCTGGCTGGGCGTCGCCAGCTCGGTCTCCAGCATCGTGGTGATGATCCTGGCGCCGCTGCTGGGCGGCCTGGCGGACCGGCGCGGCTACAAGAAGCGTTTCCTGTTTGCCACGACCCTGCTCGGAGCCTGTTCCACCGCTGCGATGTACGGGGTGGCCCAGGGCGACTGGAGCACGGCGCTGCTGCTGTTCACGCTGGCGTCCATCGGCTTCTTCGCCGGCACTTCGTTCTACGACTCGCTGATCGTCAACGTCTCCTCCGAGGCGGACATGGACCGGACCTCGGCGCTGGGATACGGACTGGGCTATCTCGGCGGCGGCCTGCTGTTCGCACTCAACGTGTTCATGTTCCAGAAGCCTCAGAGCTTCGGCCTGGAGAACGGCGCGGAGGCGATCCTGCTGTCCTTCCTGATGGTAGGCATCTGGTGGGTGCTGTTCTCGCTGCCGCTGTTCCGCAACGTGCAGGAGCATCCGCAACCCGCTGCCGGCGACGACTGGCAGCAGCTCAAGGCGACCTTCCGCCAGATCCTGACGATGAAGCCGGTGCTGTACTTCCTGGCGGCCTACTGGCTCTATATCGACGCGGTGGACACCATCATCCGCATGGCGGTGGATTACGGCGTGAAGCTGGGCTTCGACCCCGGGGCGCTGATCAAGGCGCTGCTGCTGGTGCAGTTCCTCGGCTTTCCCGCCGCCGTGGCCTACGGTTGGCTGGCGGACCGCTTCGGCACCAAGAC
This sequence comes from Solimonas fluminis, assembly GCF_002930645.1. GTDB lineage: Bacteria > Pseudomonadota > Gammaproteobacteria > Nevskiales > Nevskiaceae > Solimonas_A > Solimonas_A fluminis. The sequence goes on from NZ_PSNW01000013.1 coordinate 114,688, forward strand.
CATGCTGTACGTCGCCATCGGCATCTACATCGGCGTGACCTGCTGGGCCTACACCCTGCAGACCGAGGCGCAGTTCTACTGGATGGCCGCGGCCATCGCGACGGTGCAGGGTGGCATCCAATCGCTGTCGCGCTCCTATTACGCCAAGCTGATCCCGCCCGACCAGGCTGGCCAGTTCTTCGGCTTCTACAACATGCTGGGCAAGTTCGCCGCGGTGCTGGGGCCGATCGTCGTGGGCCAGACGGCGCTGCTGGTGGACAACCAGCGCCTGCCGATCCTGACGCTGCTGCCGTTCTTCGTGCTGGGAGCTTGGCTGCTGAGCAAGGTTCAGGGGCCTGAAAGCCGCTCTGTAGGGAGATAGTGCTAAGGGCTAAGGACTGAGTGCTCAGTAAAAGAATGCCGGCCCACTAGCCGCATCCAGCTTTTACTAAGCACTCAGTCCTTAGCACTCAGCACTGTCGGCGCTACGGCTGCTCAACCGCAAAATTGTCCGGCCGTTTGGCGCCGACCGTCCTGTAGAACTCGAACACCGGGCGCATGTCGGCCTCCCAGTTTCCCGTGGGGCGGAACAGCCACTCGATGCCGGCCTTCTTGCGCTTGTAGTCGATATAAGCCACCGCCACCGGCACGTTCGCAGCCTGGGCCATGTGCCAGAAGCCGCGCTTCCAGACGGTGACGCGCGAGCGTGTGCCTTCCGGCGTCAGCGCCAGCAGCAGTTGTGGCCGCGACTCGAAGATACGCACCGTCTCGGCGACCAGCCCGCCGGGGGCCGTACGGTCCACCGGAATGCCGCCCACACGGCGGAACAATCCACCCAGTGGACCCTTGAACAGGGTGTGCTTGCCGAAGAAATTGAAGTGCAACTGCGTGACGAAAATCGCCGCCAAGCCATAGACGAAGTCCCAGTTGGAGCTGTGCGGGGCGGCGATGATGATCAGCTTGGGTTCGTCGGGCAGGCGCACGTCCACGCTCCAGCCGGTCAGCGTCAGGATGCTGCGGCCCACCCAGTAGCGGAAGGCATTCGGCGCCCGTGGCACCGAGGGGCCGGCCTCCACGATGAAACGTTCGGTATGCGCCATCGCTTTCAGGTCCGTATCGCCTTGATGACCTGCGCCAACTCTTTCTGCAGTGCAGGTGTAGCGCCTTCCAGGTAGCGAAGCTGCTGGTAGATCCCGGCCGCGCGGCGCACGGCGCTGCCCAACTCCGGTGTTTCCAGGGCTACACGCTCGGCAAAGCTACCGGCACCCTCAGCAGGCCGCTGCGCGATGCCGGCGCGCAGCAGGCGCCTCTGCAGCTGTGCCCAGAGCCTGACCGCCACTTCCTGATTGCGCGCCGGCGTGAACTGCCGCAGCAGCAGCAGGCCGATGATTCCCAGGATCAGGCTCGCGGTAACGGTCAGCACGATGACCATGCTGCGCCAGTCCTGGATGCCGATGCGACGCATGAGGTCCATTTGTACCTCCGGACCATAGGCCAGCACCCAGCGGTTCCACTGGGTGTTCATCCAGTCCCACTGTGCGGTCAGATTGTCCCGGATCCAGTTCCACCCACCGCGTTGCAGGAAGCCGGGCAATTCGCCGCTGGCCTGCATCGCTTCGGACAAGCCGAGCTCGATGCGATTGGGCGCTACGGCCGCAGTAGGATCCACGCGCACCCAGCCCTTGCTTTCCAGCCAGACCTCGCTCCAGGCATGGGCATCGGCATCGCTGACGCGAAAGAAGTCGCCCAGTTCGTTCCTCTCGCCACCCTGGTAGCCGGTCACGACGCGTGCGGGGATTCCGGCAGCGCGCATCAGGAAGGTGAAGGCGCTGGAGTAATGCTCGCAGAACCCGCGGCGCGTTTCGAAGAGGAAGTCATCCACGCTGTTCCGGCCCAATGGCGGTGGCTGCAGGGTGTAGACGAACGGCTGTTGGCGGAACATCCGCAGCGCAGCCCGGATGACGGCCTCCGGGGCGGCGTGCTCCGCCTGCAACTGCTGGGCAAGAGCCACCGTGCGCGGATTGAACCCGCGCGGCAGCGAGAGATTGACTCTTCGGACCGACTCCGGGAGCTCTTTCTGCAGCACGTGATTCGGGTGGGAGGTCAGTACGTAGAGTTCGCGCGTGATGACGTCACGCCCCTTCATGAGTTGGTACTCGGAGGCGATGAAACTCTTGTCGGGCCGCGTGGTGGGGTCGGGGACGTCGAGCGCGAACAGCCAAGGGCCACGATGGGGTTCGACGATGATCTCGTAGCGTACCGCGGGCGGCAGCAGCTCCGCCTCCGGGGTCTGGATGCGCAGCGAGAGGCTGCTGGCCTTCCAAGCCCGTCCGTCGAAGCTGTCGAAGACCGGCCCGCGCCAGTAGCGTTCGCGGGGCGGCGGCTCACGGTCGAAGAACCGGACCGAGAAAGCCTGGCGGTTGGACATGATCAGGCTGGAGATATCACCGGGCGCCATTTCGTTCGACATACCGCTGAGCGCAGCGCCGGCATCCGACGGAATGCCCCAGAGCGGGCCCGGAATTCGCGGAAACAGCAGGAAGAACAGCAGGGTGATCGGCAGTGATATCGCCACCATGCGGCTGCCGCTGACCAGGATATTCCTCAGCGGCAGCGCTTCCGCGGGGTGATTGACGTCGATCAGCAAGGCGGTGATCGCGGAGGCGCAGAGCAGCAGATAGCCGGCGGTCCAGATTTCCTGGGAGTTCAGGAAGTGCGTCAACAGGATGAAGTACATCAGGAACACGGTAACCATGACGTCGCGGCGGGAGCGCATCTCCAGCAGCTTGAGCACCGACATGATCATCAGCAGGGCGATGCCGGGAAGTTGACCGTGGATGCGGCCATAGCTGGCGTAGATGCCTGCGAAGGACAGCACAGCGAGGCAGGTGCGAAGCCAGGGAGGTGGTAGTTTCCATTGGCGCAGCGCGATCAGCAGCCTCCATCCCAGACCGGCGGCCACGAGCGCGGACTCCCAGGCAGGCAAGCTGGGCAAGTGGACCACCAGCACCAGCGCCAGCACAGCGATCAGGCGTAGCAGCGAGGTTTGATTGAGGTAGTCTGAGGGGATTGCGGCTTTCATGGGAGCGACGGAAGGATCAGCCCGGCTTGTACAGCGCCAATTCGCGCAGGCAGTCGTTCTGGTGTATCTCGCCACGGCCTGGCTTCAGCTCGATACCTGGCAGGCGCAGGCCATAGGCATGCTGCCGGTCTTCCATATCCAGTACCCAGCGGGTGAGCTGTGAGAGGCGCGACTCGGGATCGAGATCGCCCAAGCTGTCCCATTCCAGCCACAGTTCCTGGTCCAGCAACTCGGTGAACTGCTTGACCATGGGGGCACCGGGCGATTTCGGCAGGCTTTTCCAGTGCACGGACTTCATCGGGTCGCCACGATGGTAGTTGCGCAGGCCAGCGAACTCGTCCTGGCCCGCGATGTTGCTGGGCATCTGGCCGATGGCGCCCGAGGCGGAGGGCGGCATTCGGCCGGCGGTAGCCGGCTTTGGATATACCAGGCAGGCCATGTCCAGTTCCGCCCAGGTCCAGGCGTGAAACAACCCGAGCGGAAACTCGGTGGACAGGCTGAATACCCGCGCAGGCAACCAGCCACGGCGTTCGGCAGGCAGCGCGATACGCAGGGTTGCCGTGCCCCGCGCCGGGACGTCGGCCATGACGGGTGGTTGGGTCTCCTTGGGCCAGGCCAGGGAGAAGCTGTAGCGCTGGGCAGGAGCAGGGTTGTCTACCAGAATCTCAAAATGCGCGACTTCCCCTGCGAACACGGGCGCTGTCTTGCCGGACCGCAGCTGCACGTTCACCAGGTTGCCATGGGTGTGGTGCATGCACACAAGCCCGAGGGCACCCAGCAGGAAGGTCAGCAGGAAGCCCATGCTGTTCGAGTAGTTCATCGAGCCCAGCAGCATCACCAGGCCCATGAACGCATAGCCGTAGCCGAAGCGCGTAGGCACGATATAGACGCGCGTCCTCGGTACTGGTATCGGACCGGGCTGGCGCTTGACACGCGCCATCACCCAGGCGTCGATACGGGCCTGAGCAAACCGGATCGGGTGCAGCAGGAGCTTGAACACCAGCCAGAGGCGCATCGCCCGCCGCTCAGGGGATGGCAACGCGTGCGAGGATATCGTCGGCCGTGGGTGCGCCGCCCTCGCGCTCGCTGGCGGCGATCAGACGATGATTGACCACGGCGGCGAATACCGCCTGCACGTCCTCAGGGATCACGCCCTGGCGATTGGACAGCAGCGCCCAGGCTTGCGCCGCTCGCTTCAGCGCCAGCGCCGCACGCGGCGACAGGCCCTGCCGCAAGCCGTTGTGCTCGCGAGTGAAGCGCACCAGCGCCAGGATGTAGTCCACCAGTGCCGGCATCACGCGCACGGCCTTGACCTGGGTCTGCAGGTCCATCAACTGCTGAGAGGACAGGGCGGGTTGAACCTCGGTCAGCAGGTCGCGGCGCTCGCGCTCCAGCAGCAGGGCCTTTTCGGCCTCCGCGGCCGGGTAGCCCATGGAAATGCGCATCAGGAAGCGGTCCAGCTGCGATTCCGGCAGCGGGAACGTGCCGATCTGCTGTGCCGGATTCTGCGTGGCGATCACGAAGAATGGATCGGGCAGGGGGCGCGTCTCGCCCTCGGCTGTTACCTGGCGCTCCTCCATCGCCTCCAGCAGGGCTGACTGCGTCTTGGGGCTGGCGCGGTTGACCTCGTCGGCCAGGACCAGCTGCGAGAAGATCGGCCCCGGGTGGAAGCGGAAGCCGGCAGCCTGCGGCTCGTAGATCGACACGCCGATGATGTCGGCCGGCAACAGGTCGCTGGTGAACTGGACGCGCTGGAAACCCAGGCCCAGGACCTTGGCCAGACTCAGCGCCAGCGTGGTCTTGCCCACGCCGGGAATGTCCTCGATCAACAGGTGGCCGCGGGCGAGCAGGCAGGCGGTGGCCAGGCGGATCTGGTTGTGCTTGCCGAGGATGATCTGGTTGAGCGCGTCGAGCGCTGGCTGGATGGCGGAGGTCATCGGTTCTGGAGGGTCTGGATGCCCCAGTGTATACGCCTGGCGGTGGCTCGTGGATGAACGGCAGTTTCGGCCCGCCCGGGGCCTCCGGGCAGGGTTTGCGACCCCGCCGGAACTGGGCCACCATACCGGCTTCAATACCCGCACGCCGGAGCACAGGTGGACCGATACAGCCGCGAACTGAACCGCGAACTGGCGCATGCGACCGACTACCGTACCTGGTACGAGGCCGCCGACGAGCTGGACCGCCGAGACGGCCTCACCGAGTGGAAGGAGGACGACACCTCCGATGACTATGACTGGCGCCTGATCCGCTCCCGCCTGCGCCAGATCCGCCAGTACCGCGAGGACCGTGCCTGGATCAAGCTGATCCACCACCTGCGCCAGGGTCTGCACTGGAACCTCGGCAACACCGGCAATCCAGAGCTCTATGGCATCTGCCGCGTCAGCACCAAGCACCTGATCCGCGACTACATCACCGAGGTGGCTTCGGCGCTCAACGAGCTCTGCGATCTGGAGCTGCCGGAATTCCCGCATGCGGTGAAGCTCAAGTTCTTCGAGGAGGTGGCCAAGTCCTACGGCCGCTCCGCGCTGATGCTCTCCGGCGGTGCCACGCTGGGCCTGTTCCATGTCGGCGTGGTCAAGGCGCTGTTCCGCGAGGGGTTGGTGCCCACCGTGATGTCCGGCTCCAGCGCCGGCTCCGTCGTCGCCGCCACGGTTGGCACGCGCGCGCCGCATGAAGTCGAAGAGCTGATGGACCCGGAGAGCGCCTACTACCACTTCTGGCGCATCCTGCCGATCCGCCACATGCTGCGCCGCGGCGCCGTGATGGACCAGAGCCAACTCAAGCGCGCCATCGCCAAGAACGTCAAGGACCTGACCTTCGAAGAAGCTGCCAGGCTCTCGGGCCGCATCACCAACATCACCGTCTCGCCGGCCGGCGTGAACCAGCAGCCGCGGCTGCTCAACTACCTGACCTTCCCGTACCTGTACATGCGCGAGGCCGTGCTGGCCTCCTGTGCCGTGCCCATCCTGTTCCCGCCGGTCATGCTGATGACGCAGGACGAGAACGGCGAGCGCGTGCCCTACATGCCGCTGCTGCGCTGGAACGACGGCTCCCTGAAGTCCGACCTGCCGACGCTGCGCCTGCGCCGCCTGCACAACGTCAACCACTTCATCGTCAGCCAGACCAACCCGCACGTGCTGCCGTTCGTCTCGCGGCACGAGCCCAATACCCGCGGCCTGCTGCGCGCCGCGCGCAATTACGCCTTCTCTTCCATCAGCGGCCAGGCTCGCAGCATTCTCGACCTGGCGCGTTCCAACATGCCCAACGGCGTCCTGCGCACGCCGCTGGACACCGCCAGCTCGATCCTGGACCAGGACTACCGCGGCCACATCAACATCTTCCCCGAGGTGAGCATCTGGCGTTACGCCAACGTCACCGCCAACCCGACGATGGAATCGATCAAGCGCTTCATGCTGGAGGGCGAGCGCGCCACCTGGCCGCGCATCGAGATGATCCGCAACCAGAGCCTCATCAGCCAGACGCTGGACCAGTGCATGGAAAAGCTGGAGAGCCTGGGTACCGTCGTGGATCTGCCGCGCGGCAAGCCGGAACTGCGGGTGGTGAAGGGCGAGAGGGCTCGCCTGGGCAAGCCCTAGAATCTTGCTTGGACCATTGAACAGGGTCATGACGTTGTGACAACAATGCCCGCCGGCCGGCGGGCATTGTTGTTGTGTTCTCCCCAAGCTCGCCCTCCAGGGGAGTTGGCGGCATGGAACCACGTTTCGTGCGGGCCGGAAAATTTAGTGCGTCCGGACTGCCAACAAAGTCTCAGCTGACGACTGAATCCGATTGCCGGGCTGGCATGGGCTCTTGTTCACTCCGGGTCATCTTCATTTGTCTCGGAGTGTGCTCATGCGCCTGCGTGCCCCGCATCCGGTGCTGCGGTTGTTCAGCCTTCTGCTGGTCGCCTGGGCGAGTCTGGCATACGCGCCGGACGCCGCCGCCTGTGTCATCACCGAGTCTCAGCCATCGAGTATCCACTTTGCCGTCAGCGGGCAATGCGCCGATGAGGGCGAAGCACTGCTGGCCTGCATCGAATTCATAACCCCGCACAACTACACCCATCCGCCTTGGTGCTCATTCGGCGGGACCGTCGAGGGCCAGTATGTAATCGGTGCCGGCTGGCTGGATCACGCCGGCCCAGGCTCGGGAAGCCCCTACTACAACGGCAAGTTTTTCTACTGTCCCCCTGCCAATACCCCGAACTACAAGTACGCAGGCGACACGCTGGTCATCTACCGAACCGGTCCGCTGAACACCCCGCAGTGTCCATGGCCCGCCCCGGACCGTCAGGAGCGCCAGACACCGGGCAGCAGCCAGGGCTGCCCGCGCCAGAGCAGCACCGGCGGGCTGCCGGCGGCTGGGCCGTCGCGGCTGCGCAGCAATCCGGTGGACTGCAGCGACGGCAGCAAGATCCAGGACGAAACCGACTACCAAGGCGCCGACTTCGACTGGCGGCGCAGCTTCGACGGCCGGGGCCTGCCGGCGGAGATGGACTGGCGCTTCGCGGTTCCGCGGCTGAGCGTCAGCCAGACGCTGATCTACGACGTCGCCATCTTCACCTATGGCCCCTGGCGCCGCGCCTTCATCCGCCAGACCGGCCAGACCAACTGGACCAGCAACCGCACGGACGACGGCAAGCTGGAAGTGATCGGCGGCCAGAATGTCTTCCGGGAAGCCTCCGGGCGCCGCTACAGCTTCGATGGCCAGGGCCTGGTGGTGCTGATCACCGAGCCGGACGGGCGCCAGACCGCGATCAGCCGCTTCCCCGGCAATGCCTGGGGCGGTGTCACCGAGCAATGGCAGACCCCGAACGGCCGCAGCTACGGCTATGCCGAAGACCCTCTGGGGCGCATCCGCGCCTTCACCGACCCGGCAGGGCAGACCACCCTGTATCACTGGGACGCCATGGGCCGTCTGAGGACCGTCACCCATCCCGATGACACCCCGGAAGATCCTGACGACAACCCCGTCCGGACCTACCTCTATGAAAACGAGCCGACACCCCGGGCTTTGACCGGCATCCTCGACGAGAACGGCGACCGCTACGCCACCTACGCCTATGACGCCCAGGGCCGGGTGACGCTCAGCGAGCACGCCGGCGGTGCCGGCCGCACCACCTTCGAATATCTCAGCCCCACCAGTACCCGGGTCCGGACCTACCAGGACGCCAGCCGCTACACCGAGGAACTGATCAGCCACGCCGTCTTCGGCACCCAGGGCGCGCGCATCACCGCGATCCAGTACGGCGCCTGCCCGGACTGCGGCCTCACCACCGCTACCGAGAGCTACAGCTACAACAGCTCCGGCGGCCTGACGTCCCATACCGACCGCCGCGGCGTCGTCACCACCTACACCACCAGCGGCAACCGCCAGACCAGCCGCACCGAGGCCTCCGGCACGCCGCTGGCCCGGACCATCTCCACCAGTTGGACCAGCAGCTGGGATACGGTCGCCACGATCACCCAGCCCGGCCGTACCACGACCTACTCCCGCAACAGCCTGGGCCAATTGGTGGATGCCCGGGTCACCACCACCACGGCTGGCTCCCGCATCACCACCTACAGCTACCACGCCGGCAACAAGCAGCTGGCCACGATCAACGGTCCTCGCACCGACGTCGGCGACATCAGCAGCTTCGCCTATGACGGCCAGAACAACCTGAGTCAGGTGACCAACGCCCTGGGGCAGGTCACGCAGATCACCGACCACGACGCGCACG
>NZ_PSNW01000014.1 GCF_002930645.1 Solimonas fluminis
ATCACCGCCGGGCTGGCGTAGTTCTCCGAGGCGATCAGCTCGATGTGCGCTTCCTGCCGCCCCGCTTCCTTCTGGATCGCGGCGTGCAGCTCAGGGTCGTATTGGGCGAGGCTCGGGGCGTTGGTCCACATGGCTTGGTCTGGCTACGGTGAAAAGGTGAAATGAAAACGGACAGGGCTACCCTGTCCGGCGCATCAGTCGACGACTTCGAGCATCAGCTCCAGCGCCGCCTTGGCGGGCCTGGCGATGTCCGCCGGGACGCGGATCTGGTTGACCACCTTGCCGGCGACCAGGTTGTCCAGGGTCCAGGCCAGGTGCTGGGGGTCGGTGCGGAACATGGTGGAGCACATGCACACGGTGGGCGACATGAACTCCACCTTGACGCCCTTGGGCTTCATCTCGTCGGCCAGGCGGTTCACCAGGTTCAGCTCGGTGCCCACCAGCCAGTGGTCACCCGGCTGCGAGGCGCGCACGGTGCGCAGGATGTACTCGGTGCTGCCGACGAAGTCGCTCTTCTCGCAGACCTGCAGGGCATTCTCCGGATGGCTGATGACCTTGCCTTCCGGGTGACGGCTGCGGAAATTGTCGATGTGCGCCGGCTGGAACATCTGGTGGACCGAGCAGAAGCCCTTCCACAGGATCATCCTGGCCGCCCGGATCGCCTCGGGCGTATTGCCGCCCAGGGGCTTGTTGAAGTCCCAGACGATCATCTGGTCCAGGCCGATGCCCATGTTCTTGGCGGTATTGCGGCCCAGGTGCTGGTCGGGGAAGAACAGCACCTTCTCGCGGCGGGCGAAGCTCCACTCCAGTACCGCGCGGGCGTTGCTGGAGGTGCAGACGATGCCGCCGTGGTTGCCGCAGAAAGCCTTCAGGTCGGCCGCGGAGTTGATGTAGGTTACCGGCGTAACCATCTGATCCGGATCAAGAATCTCGGACAGCTCCGCCCAGCACTTGTTGACCTTCACCAGGTTGGCCATATCGGCCATGGAGCAGCCGGCCGCGAGGTCCGGCAGGATCACGGAGCGCTGGCCGTCGGTGAGGATGTCCGCCACCTCGGCCATGAAGTGCACGCCGCAGAACACGATGAATTCGGCGTCGGTCTTCGAGGCCAGCTGTGACAGCTTCAGGGAATCCCCTGTGAAATCAGCGTGTTTGAAGACTTCGTTGCGCTGGTAATGATGCCCGAGGATGCACAGGCGTTTGCCCAGCAGCTTCTTGGCGGCGACGATGCGTGCGTCGCATTCGCCGTCGTCCAGCAGGTTGAAATGCTCGATCTTGAGCGCGGCAGCCATGTCGGCCTCCAGGCCTGAAAATGCCCGTCAGTAGCCAGACATTGTAGCGCGCCCGGCCCCCGACCACTACCAGTGGTACGGGGGCCGGGACGGAATCACTTGGAGATCGTCGCCGTGACCGTCTGGGTCTTGGTGGTGCTGGCGCGCTCGTTGGTGGCCTTGATCTTGACCGTGCGGTCCTGCAGCGGCGTGCCGTTGCTGTCGTCGGTGTCGGTATTCACCTGGAAGGCGGAGATCGCGGTGCCCGAGATCACGCTGTTCAGGCCGCCGATGGCCACCTTGGTGGAGCTGGTGGTGCCGTCGTTGGCGAAGACCGTCCAGGCGACCTGGCGGGTGATGTCCTGCTGGAAGCCCTCGTCGAAGGTGCCGACCGCGCGGAACTGAAGGCTCTTGTAGGCCTCGATCACCGGAGCGTCACCATCATCCGGCTTGACCGCAATGCCGGTCAGCGTCGACTTGCGGGCCTTGAACACGATCGTCGCCTTGGTCGGCTTGCCCTCCCAGCACTTGGACACGTAGTCGGTCGGGCGCGGATCGGGAACCGGCTCGGGCTGGCAGTAGGTGATGGTCACGTCCTCGCTCAGCTGCGGCGTCGTGGTGCCGGTACCGGTGGCCAGCGCTCGGACCGCCGTCGGCACCAGGCTGACGCCACCGCTGGTGTTGGTCAGGAAGACGCTCGTCGTGATGACTTCCGGCTTGCTGGACGACGCCAGGACCTGGGACGAGAGATCCTGTGCCGGCCCGGTGACGTCCGCGAACGTGGCGTAGGTGCGCAGCACCTCGGTGGTCTGGGACTGGGTGGCCGTGGTGGTCGTGGAATCCGGGATCACGGCCAGCACGTTGCCGTTGACCGGGCTTTCGAGTTCGCGCTGGATCAGCAGGCCGGTAGGCTGTGCCACGGTGACGTCGAGCTTCGCATCGGCGAACAAGGCCTTGGTCGCGGCCGGCAGCGCAGGATCATCGCCCTTGCAGGCGATCAGCGTCGGCAGGACCGTGCGGGTCGGAATCTTGCCGGTGAGGTCCTTGACCGCCTGGACGATGGTGGTGGCCTGGCCGCTGACGACCACGAAGTTGGCGGCCGCCTCGTCGTCGTCGTCCGGGTCCGTGAAGGACATCCCGCTCAGCGCCGAGGCCAGGTCGGTCTCGTAGCCCTCCAGCGTCCCCACCAGCTGCAGCTGCTGGATGGTGTTGGGGCTCATCTTGATGGCGGTGGCGGCCTGGTCGCCGTAGCCGGTGGCCTTGATGCGGAAGTTGCCGTCCGGGTTCTTCACCGTCATCGGGAATTCCTTCTGGATCCGCCCCAGGGCGGTCGCCTTGATGACGACGTCGCCCGGCGCGCGGGGCAGGACCAGGCCCGACACCGTGTAGACCAGCGGCTTGCCATCCTCGTCGAACTCGGCAGGGTCGACCGGATCGCCCCGGTTGGTGACGATCGCGATGCTGGGGTTGCTCGACTCCCACCTGGAGCGGTCGTTGAAGTTCTCCTGGCCGCCGTTGCTGAAGCCGATGGAGTACAGGAGCTGCTGCGGCACGCAGGTGAAGAGCTTGTTCTCCCCGAAGGCGGTGGTGCCGCCGACCTTCTGGATGCGCGCCGTATCCGGGTCCGGCGCGCTGCCGTCACCCACGCCGTCGCAGCCCGCGAGCACCAGCACCGACGCGGCCAGCATCGCCGCGATTCCGCCCTGCTTGATTCCCATCTTCAGCGATCCTCGATTCTTCAGGCCGGCTTCGCCGGCTCCTTGGGCTGCACGGTGCTGCGAATGCTGAGTTCCCTCAGCTGCTTGGCGTCCACCGGGCTGGGCGCATTGGTCAGCGGGCAATGCGCGGTCTGCGTCTTGGGGAAGGCGATCACCTCGCGGATGCTCTGCCCGCCCGCCATCAGCATGACCAGGCGATCCACGCCGATGGCCAGGCCGCCATGCGGAGGCGCGCCGAACGAGAGCGCCTCCAGCAGGAAGCCGAACTTCTCCTGCTGCTCCTCCGCGCCGATGCCCAGCAGGTCGAACACGGCCTGCTGGATGTCCGCACGGTGGATACGCACCGAACCGCCGCCCAGCTCGATGCCGTTCAGCACGATGTCGTAGCCCTGGGACAGGATCGTGCCCGGATTGTTCCGGATCTCGGCCGCGTCGAACTGCTTGGGGGCGGTGAACGGGTGATGCAGGGAGGCCCAGCGGCCGCCCTCGCGGTCGTCCCACTCGAACATCGGCCAATCCACCACCCACAGGGCCTTCCAGCCCTGGGCAGTGAAGCCGAGATCGTTGCCCACCTTCAGGCGCAGGGCGCCGAGCGCGTCGGACACCACGCCGCGCTTGTCGGCACCGAAGAACAGCACGTCGCCGTCCTGCGCGCCGGTGCGTTCCAGGATGCCGGCCAGCGCCGCGTCATGCAGGTTCTTGACGATCGGCGACTGCAGGCCGTCGCGGCCCTTGGCCTTGTCGTTGACGACGATGTAGGCCAGGCCCTTGGCGCCGTAGATCTTGACGAACTCGGTGTACTTGTCGATCTCGCCGCGCGACAGGCGCTCGCGGCCGCCGGGCACGCGCAGCGCGGTGACGCGGCACTTGGGGTCGTTGGCCGGGCCGGCGAAGACCTTGAAGTCCACGTCCTTGACCAGGTCGGCCACGTCCACCAGTTCCAGCGGGTTGCGCAGGTCCGGCTTGTCGGAGCCGTAGCGCGTCATCGCCTCGGCGTAGCTCATGTGCGGCAGGGTGCCCAGGTCCACGCCCAGCACTTCCTGGAACAGCTCCTTCACCAGGCCCTCGATCAGGGCCATGATCTCCTCCTGCGTCAGGAAGGAGGTCTCGACGTCGAGCTGGGTGAACTCCGGCTGGCGGTCGGCGCGCAGGTCCTCGTCGCGGAAGCAGCGCGCGATCTGGTAGTAGCGGTCCAGGCCCGACATCATCAGCAGCTGCTTGAACAGCTGCGGCGACTGCGGCAGCGCGAAGAACTGGCCCGGATGGGTGCGGCTGGGCACCAGGTAGTCGCGGGCGCCCTCGGGCGTGGCCTTGGTCAGGATCGGCGTCTCGACGTCGACGAAGCCGTTGGCATCCATGTAGTTGCGCATGCGCCGCACCACTTCGTGGCGCAGGCGCAGGTTCTTCTGCATCTGCGTACGGCGCAGGTCGATGTAGCGGTACTTGAGGCGGATGTCCTCGCCGGCGGTCTCGTCGTCCGGGTGGAACGGCGGGGTTTCCGCCTTGTTCAGCAGTTCCAGCTCCTTGGCCAGCAGCTCGATCTTGCCGGTGGTCAGCCCCGCATTCTCGGTGCCGGTGGGACGCGGCCGCACGCGGCCGGTGATCTTGACCACGTACTCGGAGCGCAGCTTGTCGGCCAGGGCGAAGGCCTCCGGGGTATCCGGGTCGAACACGCACTGCAGCAGGCCTTCGCGATCGCGAAGGTCGATGAAGATCACACCGCCATGGTCGCGGCGGCGGTGGACCCAGCCGGAAACGGTAACGGTCTGGCCGGTCAGCTCTTCGGTGACCTGGCCGCAGTAGTGGGAACGCATCATGTTGGAATCTTTGAGGTTTACGCCGGGCCGAACAATCGCGGCCGGAACGACGGGCCGCGTAGTGTAACCGCCCCCCGGGCGCCGGAGCCAACTCCCGGCGCCTGAAACGAAAAACGGCGCCCGAAGGCGCCGTTTCAGGTCCCTGCCCGGCCGTTCAGGCCGCGGCGCAGCCCGGCTTGTCGCAGCCTGACGGGGTACAGGCCGCGCCCGCCGAAGCGCCGCTGTCGGCCTTGGAGTCGGCCGTGAGGTTCTTCTTGTTGCCGGACTTGAAGTCGGTCTCGTACCAGCCGCCGCCGCTGAGGCGGAAGCCGGCCGCCGACACCACCTTGGTCAGGGCCGACTTGCCGCAGGAGGGGCAAACGGTCTCCGGCGCATCGGAAATGCGCTGCATGATCTCGGTCTCGACCCCGCAATCCTGGCAAACGTACTCGTAAATCGGCATGGCAACCTCGGTGAATCGGCAAAAAACGGCAACGGGCGCGGAGGCTATAGGGTCGGGCCGGTGCTTTTCAAGGGGTGGCGCGCCTAGCGCACATCCGGCGGGATGCTGCGGGCCGGCTTCAGGGTGGCGGGCTGGACCGGCAGCTGGATGTGGAACTCGGCGCCCCTGGAGCGGCTTTCCGCCCAGATCTGGCCGCCGTGGTAGGCCACGATCTTGCGGCAGATGGCCAGGCCGATGCCGGTACCCTCGTATTCCTCGGGTCCGTGCAGCCGGCGGAACACCGCGAACACGTTCTCGAGCTGGTCGGCCGGGATGCCGATGCCGTTGTCGATCACGGTGATGTGCCAGTCGTCCTTGCGGCGATCGCAGTAGACCTCGATCACCGGCTTGCCGCCCTGGGGCTGGAACTTGATGGCATTGCCGATCAGGTTCTGGAACAGCTGCAGCAGCAGGTTGTGGTCGGCGGTGATCTCCGGCAGGTCTTCCGCGATCAGCGTGGCCCCGGAGCGTTCGAACTCGCTCTCCAGCGCCTTGCGCACCTTGTCCAGCGTGTCGCCGAGCGGCTTCTTCTCGAACGGGGAATCGGTGCGGCCGACGCGCGACAGCGCCAGCAGGTCGTTGATCAGGGTCTGCATCTGCCGGGTGCCCTGCTCGATGAACTCGAGGAACTCCAGGGCATCGCCGTCGAGCTTGCTCTTGTAGCGCTGCGACAGCAGGCGCGAGAAGCCGGAGATGTTGCGCAGCGGCGCCTGCAGGTCGTGCGAGGTGATGTAGGCGAACTGCTCCAGCTCCGCCGCGGCGCGCTTCTGCTCGCCCAGGGACTTGCGCAGGTTGCGCTCGGCGGACTCGCGCAGCAGGATTTCCTCCTGCAGGCGGTGGTTGGATTCCTGCAGCTCCTGCGCGGAGCGCATCGCCAGCAGCCGGGGCACCAGCGGGATGATCGCCAGCGCGGTGGCCAGCGATACCAGGGCGGTCAGGACCTTGATCCAGCCCTGCAGGTAGTAGACCGGCTGCCAGATCGTGATGATGCCGAAGACATGGGTGATGCCGCAGAGCGTGATGAAGGCCGCGAACAGCCCGATCGCCCAGTTGAAGCTGATGCGGTTCTGGTAGCGCCGCAGGAAGTACAGCATGGTCACCGGAATCATGAAGTACGCCAGCGCGATGGTCAGGTCGCTCAGGACGTGCAGCAGGATCAGGTCCTTGCGGCCGACAAAGCAGAAGGCATGCGGCATCAGCGGCGTGGGGTCCAGCCAGGTCAGCAAGTTCATACCTCGAAGTCGGCAGTCCGGGAATCGGTCCGGCGTCGGCCGGCATCCCCTCGAAGGTAATCGGCCAGCGCCGCGGGCGCCAGCGGCGGACAGGGCCAGAAGCCCTGCACGTAGCGGAAGTCCAGGCCGGCAAAGCCTTCCAGTTCCTCTCCGGACTCGATGCCGGTGAAGAAGACCTGCAGCTGCAGCGCCGAAGCGGCCGCCAGCAGGCCCAGCAGAAAGCGGTGCGGGGTGCTGTTGCGGCCGTCGCGCGCGGCGGAGCGCAGCAGCCGGCGGTCCAGCTTGACGCCGGTGATCGCCGGCGAGGCCAGCGCATGCAGGTCGCCATTGCCCGGCAGGAAACCTTCCAGCACCATCGTGAAGCCGGCCTCGCGGAAGCGCTCCACGGGCACCGCCAGGCGGCCGTCGGAGGTGCCCATGGCCGCGGCATCCACCTCCAGCTGGACCTGGCCGGGGCTGATGCCTTCCTGGGCCAGCAGCGCCACCAGGCGCTCGGCCTGCTGCGGCGCCTGCAGTTCGGCGCCGGACAGGTTCAGCGCCAGCATCCCCGGCGCCAGGCCTTCTTCCCGCCAGCGGCGCCAGTCCCGCACCGCCAGGCGCGCCAGTTCCAGGCCGATGTCGGGCATGCGTCCCCCGCGCTCGAGCAGGGGCAGGAATTCGGCCGGCAACAGCAGGCCCTCCGGCCGGCGCCAGCGCAGCAAGGCCTCGATGCCGGCGACCTCGCCGGTGCCGTAGTGCAGCCAGGGCTGGAAATGGATCTCGAAACCGCCGTCGGCCACCGCCCTGGCCGCGTCGGTCGCGAGCTGACGCGCCAGCTCGCCGTCCCCGGCGGTGAAGTCGTCGCGCAGCGACAGGACGCCGCCGCCGCTGCCCTTGGCGCGGTACATGGCGGCGTCGGAGTGGTGCAGCAGCTCCTCCAGCGTCTCGCCGTGCTCCGGATACAGCGCGATGCCGACGCTGCAGCCGACCGAGACCGGCCGGCCCTCGATGCTCTCGATGCCGCGGATGCGCTCGACGATGCGCTCCGCCACCTCGCGGGCACGCGCCAGTTCGCCGATGGATGCCAGCAGGATCGCGAACTCGTCGCCGCCGATGCGAGCCAGGGTATCGCTGTCGCGCACCGATTCCCGCAGGATCTGGGCGATGCGCAGCAGCAGGGCGTCGCCCACGGCATGGCCGTGCCGGTCATTGACCGCCTTGAAGCGGTCCAGGTCCAGGAAACAGATGGCAAAACGCCGGTCCGCGGCGGCGGCCAGGTGTTGGCGCGCGCGTTCCTCGAACAGCTTGCGGTTGATCAGCCCGGTCACCGGGTCATGGCTGGCCAGCTCGAACTGGCGCGCGCTGCGCTCCTCCAGTTCATGGACCTGGCGGTTGCGTTCCAGGGCATGGCGCACCACCTTCAGCAGGCGCTCGCCTTCGTACTGGCCCTTGACCACGTACTCCTGGGCGCCGAGCTGCAGGGCGCGGATCGCCGAGCTCTCGCAGTCCAGGCCGGTCAGCACGATCACCGCCAGCTGCGGCTGCAGGCTGCGCAGGCGTTCGACATTGGCCAGGCCCTGGCCGTCCGGCAGGCCCAGGTCCAGCAGGGCGCAATCGTGGTGGCTGCGGCGCAGCTCCTCCTCGGCATCGGCGATGCTGCGCACGGTCTTGAGCACCAGCTCGCCGCGGTCGATGGCCTCGCGCAGCGACTCCTTCAGCAGGCGCGCGTCGGCCGGCGAATCCTCGACCGCGAGGATCGAGAACGGGGCGACGACGGGTGGCTGCGGGGCGGCGGACACGGCGACTCCATCACTCCATGCGGGGCGGCAACTGGATCATGCCCAGCCAGCAGTCGCGGATCATGCTGGCCAGGCGCTCGAATTCCTCGAGGTCCACCGGCTTCACCAGGTAGGCATTGGCATGCGACTGGTAGCACTCGACGACGTCGCGCTCGGCCTTGGACGTGCTGAGGATCAGGACCGGGATCTGGCGCAGCCGGGGGTCGGCCTTGACCTCGCGCAGCACTTCGCGGCCGTCGCGGCGCGGCAGGTTCAGGTCCAGCAGGACCAGGTCCGGCAGCGGCAGGCGGGCATGCTCGCCCTCCCGGCGGAGCATGCGCAATGCCTGTTCCCCGTCCCGTGCAACATGCAGGCGATGGCGGAAGCCGGCGTCGCGGAAGACCTCCTGGGCCAGCCGCACATCGGCCGGGCTGTCCTCCACCAGCATCAGCACGTACTCGCGGCCATCCGCTCCCGCGGATACCGGCGCTCCCTCGCTGTCGATCATGGCCATCCTCGGCACTCCATACGATACGGTAAAATTTAGCAGTGGAAATGGGGGCTTTCCTTGGATTGTTTATACCGTTTCCCGCCCTTCCATCGCTCCCCCCCATCCTTCCATCATGCAGAACGACCTCAAGCGCGGCGCCGCCCACGCCATCTACGCGGCGGCGGCCTTTTCGCTGACCGGTGTCTGCGTCAAGGCGGCCAGCGCCCACGCGCCGAACGAGGTCGTGGTGTTCTTCCGCTGCCTGGTCAGCCTGCTGGTCCTGATGCCCTGGGTCCTGCGCCAGGGCGCCGACAGCCTGCGCTCGCAGCGGGTCGGCGGGCATCTGTGGCGGGCCGCCTTCGGCGTGGCGGCGATGTATGCCTTTTTCTACGCCATCGGCCGGCTGCCCCTGGCCGAGGCCATGCTGCTGACCTACTCCACACCCCTGTGGGTGCCCTTCATCGCCTGGGCCTGGATCGGCGAACGCCCCCCGGCCGTGGCTTTCCCGGCCGCCCTGCTGGGCCTGATCGGCATCGCCTTCATCGTCAAGCCGGGACATGCCCGGATCGACTGGCTGGCGGGGATCGTGGGCGTGGCCTCCGGGATTCTGGCCGGCTGCGCCATGGTCAGCATCCGCCGGATTTCCGATACGGAGCCGGCCCAGCGCATCGTCCTGTACTTCATGATCCTGGCCACGGCGATCTCGGCCGTTCCCCTGCTCTGGGCCTGGCAGACCCCGGGCTGGGGCACCCTGGCCCTGCTGGTCGGGGCCGGCGTCACCGCCACGGCAGGGCAACTCAACCTGACCCGCGCCTATGCCTGGGCACCGGCCGCCCTGGTCGGCCCCTTCACCTACACCTCGGTGGTGTTCTCCGCCCTGCTCGCCTGGTGGATCTGGGACGAGAATCTCGACGGCTGGTCGGCCCTGGGCATGCTGCTGGTGGTGGCGACCTGCGCGCTGGTGGGCTGGAAGCGGACGCCGGCGGCAGAGGCGTGAAGGCTCTTGCAGGAGCGGCCGCCACCCCGATCAGGGCCGGCTCAGCTCCTCGACCTCGATCTGCGGCCAGGCCTTCAGCCCCTCGCGAAAGCTGGCATAGGCCGCCGCCGCATCCGCACGGGGCCCCTTGAAGCCGAACTCGATCTGCCGGGGCCGCTCGGGCGAACCGCGAAACGGCAGGCTCGACAGCTTGATCGAGGGAAACCGCGCCAGCGTGGCCTGCATCAGCGGCAGCAGGTCGCCCTCGGTCACCGGGCCGATGGCGTTGAAGGAGTACTCCACTGCAGGCTCGGCCTGGTGCAGGTGGCGCAGGCGCTGGTCCAGGACCCACTCCAGCATGGGCCAGGCCATCTCCGGGAAGCCGGGGACGAAGTAGCAGCCGCCCACCGAAAAGCCCGCCACCCGGTTCACCGGGTTGGGGATCAGCTCCGCCCCGGCCGGGAAATCCGCCATCAGCACGCGGTTGGGCAGCGCCTGCTCGCCGTACTGGGCCAGGATCAGGGCCTCGCCCTCCGGATGCCGCACGATGGGCCGGCCGAAGGCCTGGGCCGCCGCCTGGCGGGTGCAGTCGTCCGGCGTGGCGCCGATCCCGCCGCAGGACAGCACGGTATCGCCACGCCCGGCGGCCGCGGCGATGGCGGCGGCGATGCGATCCTGGTCGTCGCCCAGAAACTGCGCCCAGTCCAGCGCCATGCCCCGCTCCGCCAGCAGGCCGATGACCCGGGCCAGGTGCTTGTCCTGCCGCTTGCCCGACAGGATTTCGTCGCCGATCACGAACAGCCCCAGACTCATGTCCCACCCTCCACGGTCCAAACAGAAGGGGCGGCCTGCGCCGCCCCATGACTCGAAGACAGCCGCGCGGCTTCAGACCACGTCGCCGGCCCAGCCGAACTTGTCCACCGCATTGAAGATGTCGGTCTCGGTCACGATGCCGATCAGCTTGCTGCCCTGCGCCACGGTGAGGCGGCTGAAGCTGGAATCGGCGATCTTGCTGGCGGCCTCGCGGATGCTGGTCTCGGCCGGCACCGACACCACCGGGCGGGTGGCAACGTCGCGCACCTTGGTGGTGGCCGGATTCCTCCCGCCGCGCACGATCTTGGCGACGATGTCGCGGCGCGTGAGAATGCCCCACTCGCCCCTGGCATTGGGCTCCACCACCAGCGAACTGACGTCGCTGTCCGTCATCAGGTGCATGGCGCTCTCCACCGTCTCGTCGTCGGTGCAGGTGATCAGCGAGCGGGTCATCAGGTCGGCCACGGTCTGCGGCACGCGGCCGGAGTCCAGCATCTCTTCCATCGGCTGCAGCAGGCGACGGATCTCGCGCTGCTTGCGCTCCCTGGCGAGCTGCTCCTGCTGGGCCTTGCGCTTGGCTTCCAGGTCCACGCCGCCGCGGATGCGCTCGATCAGCGCGTCGGCGAACTGGCTGGTGCCGACCTCGGTGGCACCGTCGATCTGGCGCGCGAAGTCGTAGGTCACGATGCCGTCGCTGACCACTTCCGGATAGACCAGGGTGATCAGGTCGGCGGCTTCCTTCCAGCCCAGGTACTCCAGCATCATCACGCCGGAGAACAGCAGCGAGCCCGGGTTCACCTTGTTCTGGTTGGCGTACTTGGGCGCGGTGCCGTGGGTGGCCTCGAACACGGCGACGTGGTCGCCGATGTTGGCCCCCGGGGCGATGCCGACGCCGCCCACCTCCGCCGCGATGGCATCGGACAGGTAGTCGCCGTTGAGGTTCATGGTGGCCAGCACGTCGAACTCTTCCGGACGCAGCAGCATCATCTGGAACATGATGTCGGCGATGCGGTCCTTGATGACGATCTTGCCTTCCGGCTGCTTGCCCTTGTACTCGGCGTAGAGCTGCTCCTCGGTGATCGTGACGGCGCCGAACTCCTCGCGGGCCACTTCATAGCCCCAGTTCCGGAAGGCGCCTTCCGTGAACTTCATGATGTTGCCCTTGTGCACCAGGGTCACCGACTCGCGGCCGTTGTCGATCGCGTACTGGATGGCCTTGCGCACCAGGCGCTTGCTGCCGAACGAGGAGATCGGCTTGACGCCGAGGCCGGCACCGTCGAAGAACCTGGCCTTCATCTCCTCGCGCAGGAACCGGGCCAGCTTCTCGTTCTCGGGCGAGCCGGCCTTGTACTCGATGCCGGTGTACACGTCCTCGGTGTTCTCGCGGAAGATCACCACGTCGACCTTGCCCGGATTCTTCAGCGGGCTGGGCACGCCGGCGTAGTGGCGCACGGGGCGCACGCAGGCGTAGAGGTCCAGGTCCTGGCGCAGGGCGACGTTGAGGGAGCGGAAGCCGCCGCCCACCGGAGTGGTGAGCGGCCCCTTGATGGACACCACCAGGTCGGCCAGGGCCTTGATCGTCTCGTCCGGGCAGTAGTTGCCGTCGTAGAGGCCGGCGGCCTTCTCGCCCAGGTAGACCTCGCACCAGTGGATCTTGCGCTTGCCGCCGTAGGCCTTCTCCACCGCCGCGTCCCAGATGCGCAGGCAGGCCCTGGTGATGTCCGGGCCGATGCCGTCACCTTCGACGTACCCGAGGATCGGCTGGTCGGGAACGTGCACCTGGCCGTTCCTGACGCTCACCTTTTCTCCGGTCGTCGGGATCCTGATGTGACGGTAGGCGGACATCTTTCGTTCTCCGGTATTAATTTTTTGAATCAGGGCGGAAGCGAAAAGGGCTGTGGCATTCTAGCACCGTGCCCTGTGCGCGGTTCCCAACACAACAAGAGGAGATCCCCATATGAATGCCCTGGTAGTCATCGCCCACGGTTCGGAATCCCTGGAAGCCGTCACCCTCGTCAACGTGCTGCGGCGGGCGGAGGTGGAGGTCACCATCGCCAGCATCGAATCGAGCAGGACGGTCGAGGGCAGCCGCGGCCTGACGCTGACGGCGGACGCGCTATGGCCCGAGGTGGAGGGCCGGGAGTTCGACCTGATCGCCCTGCCGGGCGGCGAACAGGGAGCGCGAGCCCTCGCGGCCCATGCCGGCCTGGTCGGCAAGCTCCGGACCCAGCGCCAGGCCCACCGATGGACCGGGGCGATCTGCGCCTCCCCGGCCCTGGTCCTGTCGGCCCATGGCCTGCTCGACGGCAAGAAAGCCACCTGCTACCCCTCCTTCCGCGACCAGCTGCTGCACTACGTCGATCTGCCGGTGGTGGTGGACGGTCATTGCGTCACCGGCCAGGGCCCGGCCAGCGCCGTCGCCTTCGGCCTGGAACTGGTGGAGGTGCTTTGCGGGGCGGAAAAGCGCCGCTCGGTCGCCCAGGGGCTGCTCGCGGCCTGAGCCCCTTGCGGGGCTGCAACGAAAAACGCCCGCTTGCGCGGGCGTTTTCTTGTTCCGGGCCGGAAAATCAGGCCGCTTTCTTGTCCGCGACCGCTTCCTGCAGCATTTTCTGCAGCTCGCCGGACTGGTAGAGGTCCAGCGTGATGTCGCAGCCGCCCACCAGCTCGCCCTTGACGTAGAGCTGCGGGAACGTCGGCCAGTTGGCGTACTTGGGCAGGGCGCGGTAGACCTCCTCGTCTTCGAAGATGTTGACGTAGGCGAACGGCACGTTGCAGGCCTTGAGGGCCTGGACCGCACGGGCGGAAAAACCACACTGCGGAAAATCCGGCGAGCCCTTCATGTAGATCATGATGGGGTTGTCGGTGACCTGCTTCTTGATGCGCTCCAGCGCGTCCATTTTGCCTTCTCCGGCTGCTGGTAAGGGTACGGCGGGCGCGGATTATACGCGCACTGCCCCGGGAATGAACCTCTGCAAATTCCGGTCCAAGTCCATGTGCGGTATTGAATTTGCGCCCCCGCTCGCCTATTTTGTCGGCCCCACTTGCAGCCGGCCGGCGCATCCCCGGCGCCGCTTAGCAACAAAAGGAATCAAATCAATGGCTCTGACGCTCCCTGAACTTCCCTACGCCCGCGACGCCCTCGCCCCCCACATGTCGGCCGAGACGCTGGACTTCCACTACGGCAAGCACCACAAGGCCTACGTGGACAACGGCAACAAGCTGATCGCCGGCACCGAGTTCGAGAACATGGCGCTCGAGGACATCGTCCGGAAGTCCTCCGGCAAGATCTTCAACAACGCCGCCCAGGTCTGGAACCACACCTTCTTCTGGAACTGCCTGACCCCGAAGCAGACCCCGCCGGGCAAGAAGCTCACCGACGCGCTGGTCAAGCAGTTCGGCGGCGTTGAGGACTTCAAGAAGCAGTTCACCGAGGTGGCGATGAACACCTTCGGCTCGGGCTGGGCCTGGCTGGTGCAGAACGCCGACGGCAGCCTTGCCCTGGTCAGCACCTCCAATGCCGGCTGCCCGCTGACCGCCGGTCAGAAGCCCCTGCTCACCGCCGACGTCTGGGAGCACGCCTACTACGTCGACTACCGCAACGCCCGCGCCAGCTTCCTCGAGCACTTCTGGGCTCTGGTGAACTGGCAGTTCGTCGAGAGCAATCTCGGCTAGGCTTTAGCCATACCGCAACGGGGCCGTTCCATCGCGAACGGCCCTTTTGCTTTTTTAAAGGGATAGAAAGTCGTCATGACCCGGCACCTGCTGAAGCTGTCCGATCTGAGCGCTGACGAAGCGCAGGCGATCGTGGCGCGCGCCATCGCGCTCAAGAACAGCCGTGACCCGTCGTACCGCCCCTTCGTGGGCAAGACGCTGGCGATGCTGTTCACCAAGAACTCGACGCGCACCCGCGTCAGCTTCGAGTCCGGCATGGTGAAGTTCGGCGGGCATGCCCTGTTCCTCAGCGCCAGCGCCACCCAGATGGGCCGCGACGAGCCGCTCAGCGACACCGCCCAGGTGCTGTCGCGCATGTGCGACGCGATCATGATCCGCAACGATTCCCAGGCCGACCAGGAAGAACTGGCGCGCCACTCGCGCGTGCCGGTGATCAACGGCCTGTCCAACCTGCACCACCCCTGCCAGCTGCTGGCGGACATGCAGGTCTGGACCGAGCACCGCGGCAACCCCAGGGGCAAGACCGCGGCCTGGGTCGGCGACGGCAACAACGTCTGCCATTCCTTCATCGAGGCGGCGAAGCTGTTCGACTTCAAGCTGCGCATCGCCGCCCCGGTGGGCTATGAGCCGGCGCAGGAAATCGTGCGCCACGGCGGCAACCTGATCGAGGTCACCCACGACCCGAAGGCCGCCGTGGCCGGCGCCGACCTGGTGGTGACCGATACCTGGACCAGCATGGGCCAGGAAGAGGAAACCCAGCGCCGCCTGAAGGCCTTCGCCGGCTACCAGGTGGACGACGCCATGATGGCGCTGGCCAAGCCGGAAGCGATCTTCCTGCACTGCCTGCCGGCGCACCGCGGCGAGGAAGTCAGCGCCTCGGTGATCGACGGCCCGCAGTCGGTGATCTACGACGAGGCCGAGAACCGCCTGTGGGCGCAGATGGCACTGGTGGAGTTCCTGCTCGGCATGACGCCGGCAGCGAAGTAAGGCCATGACCCTCCCGGCCTACGTAACCGACCTGAAAGCAGTCGTCGCCCATGCGCTGTCCGAGGACGTCGGCGGCGGCGACGTCACCGCCCGCCTGGTGCCGGCCGAGGAGCGGGGCCAGGCCTACGTGATCGCCCGCGAGGCCGCCGTGGTCTGCGGCCGCCCCTGGGTGGACGAGGTGTTCCGACAGCTCGACGGCAACATCGAGGTGAAATGGCTGGTGCAGGAAGGCCAGCGGGTTGCCCCGGACCAGCGCCTGTACGAACTCCGGGGCCCTGCCCGCGCGCTGCTGACCGGCGAACGCCCGGCGCTCAACTTCCTGCAGACGCTGTCGGGCACCGCCACCGCGGTGCGCCAGTACGTGGACGCCGTGGCCGGCACCGGGGCACGCATCGCCGATACACGCAAGACCCTGCCGGGCCTGCGCAACGCGCAGAAGTACGCCGTGCTTTGCGGCGGCGGCATCAACCACCGCATCGGCCTCTATGACGGCATCCTGATCAAGGAAAACCACATCGCTGCCGCCGGCGGCATCCGCCAGGCCATCGCCAATGCCCGCGCCCTGCAGGCCGGCGTGCCGCTGATGACCGAGGCGGAGACGATGGCGGAAGCCCGCGCCGCGCTGGACGCCGACGTGGACCTGCTGCTGGTGGACGATTTCAGCCTGCCCGATCTGCGCGAGGCCGTGCGCCTGGTGCGCGAGCACCGCGACCGCGGCGGCAGGACGGTGATCGAGTACTCCGGCGGCGCGACGCTGCAGAACGTGCGCGGCTACGCCGAGTGCGGCGTGGACCGCATCGCCATCGGCGGCATCACCAAGCACATCCGGGCGCTGGACCTGTCGATGCGGTTTGCCTGAGGGCTATCGCATTCCGGCTTTGTCGCAGGAGCGGCCGTTGGCCGCGAAGCGCGGTCATCATCTCGACCTGCTTTCGCGGCCAACGGCCGCTCGTGCGTCGCTTATGAGCCGTCCGGCATCAGCAGCCGCCGCAGCTTTTCCAGCTGCACGGCATCGCCGCTGCCCTGCCATTCGATGCTGCCGGCCGTCCCGGCATCGTTGACCAGCCCTTCCCGCTCCAGCAGGCGCTGGGCCTGCCGCGCCACCGCGGCGCCGGTGTCGATCAGGCTCACGTCCTTGCCCACCACGTCCTGGATCAGCGGGCGCAGGAAGGGATAATGGGTGCAGCCCAGCACCATCACGTCGGCGCCCTGCTGCAGCAGCGGCGCGGTATAGCGCTCGACCAGCGCACGGGTCTCCGGCGTATCCAGCAGGCCGGCCTCGACCTGCTCCACCAGCCCTGGACAGGGCTGGGTGATCACGCGCACGCCGCGGGCATGGTCGGCGACCAGCTTGTGGAACTTGTCGCCGGCCAGGGCCGCGCCGGTGGCCAGCACGCCGACCACGCCGCTGCGGGTCTGCGCCGCCGCCGGCTTCACCGCCGGCTCCATGCCGACGAAGGGCATCGGGTAGGTGGCGCGCAGCTGCTCCACCGCCGCGATGGTGGCGGTGTTGCAGGCCACCACGATCAGCTTGGCGCCCCGCGCCATCAGGTACTCGGTGATCGCCACGGCCCGCGCCTGGATCTGCTCGCGGGTCTTGCCGCCATAGGGGCAGTGGCCGCTGTCGGCGTAGTAGACGAGATTCTCGCCGGGCAGCAGGCGCCGGATCTCGCGCAGCACCGAAATGCCGCCGACGCCGGAGTCGAAGACGCCTATCGGAGCGGCGCTCACGGGGCCACCTTGCGGCGGAAGAATTTCAGCAGGACCGGATTGAAGGCCTCCGGTGCTTCGGACGGCAGGCCGTGGCGTCCTTCGGCAAACCAGTGGAGATAGCCGCGCGGCAGCGCATGGGCAAACTTCACGACGTCGTCATGATCGAAGTAGTCCTGCCCGGCCCCCACCACCAGGGTCGGCATCTTCAGCTCCGGCAGACGGTCGATCACCGACCACTGCACCAGCCGGCAGAGGGAGCCCAGGTAGGCACGGCGCGTGTTGCGGGCGCCACGCGCGATCACCTTGGCCCGCAGGCCTTCGTTCTCCGGCCCCGGGAACATGCGCCGGGCACTGATGCGCGACAGGCGCGCCGGCCCCAGCAGGCCCATCACCAGCAGGCGGTAGCCGATCTCGAAGTACTGGCGCGAGGTACGCGGGCGGAAGCCCGGCACGCTGTTGGCGATCACCAGGCGCCGCACCCGCTGCGGATGCTGCAGCGCGAACTGCAGGCAGACCGCGCCGCCCATGCTGTGGCCGACCAGCAGGCAGCTTTCGACGCCGACGGCATCCAGGAAGCGGCGCAGGTCGTCCACGAACTGCGCGACCCCCGGCCCCCGCTCGCCGATCGGCGTGTCGCCGAAGCCGCGCAGGTCCGGCGCCAGCACGCGGTAGTGCTCGCCGAAGGCGCGGATCTGGTAGTCCCAGTCGGCCCAGGAACCGCCGAGCCCATGAACCAGCACCAGCGGGTCACCGGCGCCCGCCTCGACGTAGTGGACGTCGATGTCGCCGATGCCGATCCTAGGCATGCGGCGAAGCTCCGCCTCCCCGCTCCCTCCCAGCGGGAGAGAGGGGGACCGCCGGCAGAGCCGGCGGTGCGCAGAGGGAGGCATCAGCCATCAGCGTCCCATGATGCTGCCGCCCATGCTCGGCGTGCAATAGCAGTTGGCGTACATGCCACGCGGGTCGTTGAGGCTGCGCAGGGCGCGTTCGGCGTCGGTGCGCTGCAGCAGGGTCGCCAGCCAGCGCGTGGTGCCGGCCGGCAGGAAATCAAGCCTGATGCTGCCGGAGAACGGCAGAAGGAAGTCGAAGGGGAAGCCGCGGTCGGGGCTGTACTCCTCCAGCTGGTAGCTTTCCGGATCGAGGCTGGCGAGCTTGGCCGCGGCATCCGCCGCGTCCTCCAGGCCGCCGAGCTGATCGACCAGCCCCAGGGCCTTGGCGTCGCCGCCGCTCCAGACACGGCCGCGAGCGATCTCGTCCACCTTCTCCAGCGGCAGCTTGCGCGCCTTGGAGACGCCGCCGATGAAGTCACGGTAGCCCTTGTCGATCTGGGACTGGATGATGCTGGAGATTTCCGGCGACAGCGGGCGGTCCAGCCGCAGGCTGCCGGCGAGAGGCGTGGTGCCGACGCCGTCGGTATGCACGCCGACCTTGCCCAGCGCCTGGTCGATGGTCGGGATCAGGCCGAAGATGCCGATGGAGCCGGTGATCGTGGTGCTGTGCGCCCAGATCTGGTTGGCATCCATCGAGATCCAGTAGCCGCCGCTGGCGGCGACGGTGGACATCGAGGCCACCACCGGCTTGCCCTCGGCCTTGAGCGCCTCCACCTCGCGGCGGATCTGCTCGGAGGCCCAGACGCTGCCGCCCGGGGAGTCCACGCGCAGCACGACGGCGGCCACATCCTTGTCGCGGCGCGCCTGGTCCAGCAGGTCGGAAATGGTGTCGCCACCCGCCTGGCCGACGTCGCCCGGGCCATCGACGATCTCGCCCTGCACCACCACCAGCGCGACCTTGCCGGCCTTGCCGGTTGCGGACGGCATCTTGGCATGCTGCATGGCGCGCAGGTACTCGCTGAAGTGCACCTGGCGGAAGCTGCCGTGGTCGTCGTCGATGCCGACGATCGCGCCCATGCGCTGGCGGAACTGCTTGAGCGTCTCGACGTGCGTGACCAGCCCGGCCTTCCTTGCATAGGCCGCGGTGTCGCCGCCACCGGCTTCCAGCGCCTGGCGCATGCCGCTGACATAGTTCACCACGCCGTTCTCGGGCAGCTTGCGCGCACCGCCCACGCCCTGGGCGTAGTCGGTCCAGAGATCGCCCAGCCAGGCGATGTTGGCCTGCCGCGCATCCTCGGACATGTCGTTGCGCGTGAACGGCTCCACCGCCGACTTGTACTCGCCGACGCGGAACACGTTGATGCGCACGCCCAGCTTGTCGAGCGCGTCCTTGAAGTAGTTCTGGTAGACGCTGAAGCCCTCGATGTGGACCATGCCCTGCGGGTCCACCACCACCTCGTCGGCCAGCGCGGCGGCGAAGTACGGCGCCTGCTCGTACCACGGGCTGTAGGCAATGACCTTCTTGCCGGCGGCCTGGAAGCGCTTGATCGCGGCGCCCAGTTCCTCGAGCTGCGGCAGGCCGGCGTCGGCCAGGGCGTCGAGCTTGAGCACGGCGAAGGCGATGCGCGAGTCGTCGCGGGCCAGGTCCAGGGCGTCGATCAGGTCGCGCAGCAGCGTCTGCGAGGGCGGCTCGCCGCGCAGGTTCTCCACCAGGTGCTGGCCCGGGTCCTGGTCGATCTGCTCGACCAGGGCTCCGCTGGGCGCCAGGATCAGCGCCACGTTGTCCTCGATCTTCGGCGGCGTGCCGCCGCTGAAGAAGGTGAACATCACGAACAGGCCGATCGCCAGGCTGAGGATGAACAGGGCGCGGTAGACGATGACCGCGACCTTCCAGAGCCGGTTGAAGAAGCGGCCGAGGGCCGAGGAGGA
This sequence comes from Solimonas fluminis, assembly GCF_002930645.1. GTDB lineage: Bacteria > Pseudomonadota > Gammaproteobacteria > Nevskiales > Nevskiaceae > Solimonas_A > Solimonas_A fluminis. The sequence continues at coordinate 19,687 of NZ_PSNW01000014.1, forward strand.
TTGCTGTTCGCTCATGGGTGCCTGTGTGACCTGAAGTGGCGCTTGGACCGCTGCTGCGGGGCCGGGTTCACAGCCGCTTCATGACCACGGAGCCGGCGGAGTAGCCGGCTCCGAAGGCGCAGAGCACGGCCAGATCGCCGGACCGGAGGTCCTCGTGATGCTTGTGGAAGGCGATCACCGAACCGGCGGAACTGGTATTGGCGTATTCGTCCAGCGTCACCGGGGCCTCGTCCGGCCCGGGGTCGCGGCCCAGCACGCGCTTGGAGATCAGCTGGTTCATGCCCAGGTTGGCCTGGTGCAGGAAGAAGCGGCGCACCGAATCCGGCGCAAGGCCCAGGTCGGTCAGGTGGCTCACGATCAGTTCGGAGGCGATCGGCACCACTTCCTTGAAGACCTTGCGGCCCTCCTGGTGGAACAGCACGTCGTCCCAGGGACGCGGCGGTATCTCGCAGGCATTGAGGAAGCCGAAGTTGTTGCGGATGTTGTTGGAGAACTGCGTCTGCAGGCGCGTGCCCAGCACCTCGAAGCGCACCGGCGCCACCGCCGTCTCCAGCGGCTCCACCAGCACCGCCGTGCAGGCGTCGCCGAAGATGAAGTGGCAGTCGCGGTTGCGGAAGTTGAGATGGCCCGAGCAGACCTCCGGGCTCACCACCAGCGCCGCGCGGGCGCTGCCCATGCGCACCGCATCCACCGCGGCCTGGATGCCGAAGGCCGCCGAGGCGCAGGCCACGTTCATGTCGTAGCCGTAGCCGGTGATGCCGAGGTGGTGCTGCAGTTCCACTGCCATCGCCGGGTAGCCGCGCTGCATGTTGGAGCAGGCCACCAGCACGAAGTCCACGTCCTCCGGCTTGCGGCCGGCGCGCTCCAGTGCCTGCCGCGCCGCGGCCAGGCCCATCTCCACCAGGATCGAGGGCTCGTCGTCCGAGCGGGTGCGGTAGCGCGGGCGCATCACATCCACATCGAGCACGCCCTCCTTGTCCATGACGTAGCGCGACTTGATACCGGAGGCCTTGACGATGAATTCGGACGACGACGGCGCCAGGGCGGGCACGGTGCCGGCGGCGATGTCCTCGGCATGCTCGGCGTTGTAGCGCTCGACATAGCGGTTGTAGCAGGCCACCAGCTCGTCGTTGCTGATGCTGTGCGGCGGAGTGAACAAGCCGGTGCCGGTGATGGCAACTCGTTTCATGGGGGAATCCGGGAGAATGGGGGGGCAAGGTGATGGACCGATTCTAGCCTGCCGGCCGGCTCGGCGGCGGGAAATCCCGCCTTCCCCGGCCGGGGTTCAGGCCAGCGGCCAGCCGGCGGCGGCGGCGGCGTGGCGCAGCACCAGGCCGGGCTCGCGCTCGTAGCGGATGGACAGGTGGGAACCCTGGTACCAGGTGACCGGCACGCCCCAGTGCCGAGCCAGCCTCTGCGGGTGGTCGGGCAGGACGATGCGGTCGGCGGCGGCGGCGACCAGGTGCAGCCGCTCGCGCGGCAGCAGCGGCGCCCTCGCCAGGGGAGAGACCACCTGCAGGATGTCGCGGTAGCGCTGTTCGTCCAGGCCATGCTCGCGGTAGTAGCGCAGGTGTCCGGGTGGCACGAAGCGCATCAGTGCCGAGGCGAAGTCCGTCACCGGGATCACCGCCAGCGTGAAGTCGAGCTCGCGCTCGTAGGACGCCAGCAAGGCGGCGTTGTAGCCCCCCAGCGAGTAGCCCATGACCCCGACCCGCGCCCGGCCCTCGTTCTGGCGCAGCCAGGCCAGGCTCCGCCGCAGGTCCCACAGCGCCTGCGACTGGGCGTGGACCAGGTCCAGCGGATCGCCGTCCAGGTAATGATCGCCGCTGCGGGCGGCGATGCGGCGCGGCCCATGCAGCGGCAGTACCGGCAGGATCAGGTTGAAGCCCAGGCGATGATGCAGCCAGCGGGGACTGAACAGGCTGAAGTCCAGCCACGGCGTGCCCATGCGGTAGCCGTGGATGCACAGCAGCCAGGGTCGCGGCGGCCCCGGGTGGCGCAGCAGGCGCACATGGCACTCACGGTTGCGCTCATGGGCGTTCCAGGCCGCCGCTCCCGGCAGGCCCGCATCGGGCACGAAGCCGCTGTCGAAGCGCAGGACTTCATGGTCCTGCCCCCGGTGGCGGGCCTTCTGGATGTAGGCGCGTGCCGGAGCCGGCGGTTCCGGATGCAGCGCGGCGGGATCCCGGTCCAGCCCACGCTGGCGGATGGCGGCGAGCATCTGCTCGGCCTGCCGACAGACCTGCAGCGCCTGCTCCCCGGCCGGCATGCGCGCACCGCCGACGAAGTAGCCCAGCACGGCCTCATCCATGCCGACCTTGAGGTCCATCCGGGGACCGCGCTCCGGCGCCGGCACCTCCAGTCCCTGGGGCTCGCGGGTCAGCGCCGCGCGGCCGGCGGCCATGAAGCTCGCGGCGCTGCCGGCCAGCGCCAGCAGCGCCGGCCAGAAGCCGCCCGCGATCCAGGCCGGCAGGAAGAACAGCACGCCCAGGAAGCCGGCCAGGGCCATGTAGGCGCTGATGCGCGGATCACCGGGGAACAGCAGCAGCGCCGTGCCGCAGGACAGCAGCAGCACGCCGGGCGGCAGTGCCCACAGCAGCCAGCCGCCACCCGCGTCCGGCAGCAGCCAGCACAGCCCGGCGAGGATCGGCACGAAGCTGAGGGGCTCCCACTGCCGCGGCGGTGGCAGTTGCATCGGATGCCTTAGAGCAGCGCGCGGTACAGGATGCCGCCGCCGGCGGCGATGCCCAGGAACAGCACCGCCTCCATCGGCCAGCGCCAGGTCTTCTCCCGGCGGTGGGCGTAGAACGTCAGCGCCGACAGCAGCAGCAGCACGCAGAACACCAGGAAGGTCGTCAGCACCAGCGGCCAGTCCTCGCGCAGGCGCGGCTCGGCGTCGAGGTAGACGGCATACAGCAGGGTGACCACGCCGATGGTGGCCGCAAAGGAAGCGGCCGTCGCCATGGCGACGGCATTGAAGATCTGTATGCCTTTCATGAACGCTTGTTGCGCAGCAGCTTGAGCAGGGGGAACACTTCGCCGGCGACCTTGGGCTGCTTCAGCCCGGCACGCACCAGCAGGCCGACAAAGCCGCGCACGATCTTGTCGCGGTTCTTGAACACGTTGTCGACCATCGGGATCGAGCGGTCGTCCATCATGGTGATGACGTCGTCCGCCTCGTCGCCGAACTTGAAGCGCATGGTCATGCGCACTTCCAGCGGCTGCTTGCGCTCGCGCCGGCGCTTGCGGCGGCGCTCGGCCAGGCTCAGGCGCTCGCCGTCCGCCTGCTTGTCCTCGTCGGGCTTCATAATGCTCCGGTCGTCAGCCAGCGTTCAGACATGAAAGACATTCCCGCTCGTCTCGTGGTTTTCGCCCATGGCAAGGAATCCGGCCCCTGGGGCACCAAGATCCAGCACCTCGCCGTGACCGCGCGGCAGCGCGGCTACGAAGTCCTCAGCCCGGATTATAGTCACACCCACGATGCCCGCGAGCGCGTGGCCCAGTTGCTCGCCCTGGCACCGCGGGCGCGGCAGAGCCTGGTGCTGGCGGGCTCGAGCATGGGCGGCTACGTCTCGGCGCAGGCCTGCGCGGCCCTGCGCCCGCGCGCCCTGTTCCTGATGGCTCCTGCCCTGTACTTCCCGGGCTGGGACGAGGAGCCGCAGGGCATCCCTGCCCTGTGCAGCGTGGTCCACGGCTGGAGCGACGACATCGTGCCGGTGGAACGCGGCCTCGACTTTGCGCGCCGCAACCGCGCGGAACTGCACCTGCTGGACTCCGGGCATACGCTCAACGACCAGCTCGAAACCCTGGCCCTGCTGTTCGACGACCTGCTGGCGCGCGCGGCGGCGTGAACAGGGCCGGGCTGGAGAAGGCCTACCGCCAGGCGCTGTACCTGGCCTGGCTGCCGGACGGCGAACTGGTCCTGCGCGTCGGCCCCGCCGACCCGCAGGCGGACCGCCGCCTGGCGGGGAGCGGCAGCTGCCGCCGGAACTGGGCACTGCTGACGCCCTGCAACCCCCGTTCGGAACGCCTTGACGCGGCTGCCAATCAGCGTCTTTACAATCAGTTGGAAGGCGAACTTCATGCCCTTTCGCAAGCGTGGCATCGCAGCCTGCATCGCGATCCGTCGGGGCAGTGGCCCGATGAACCGGGTTTCCTGCTGATCGATCCGCCCCCTGAACGAGCCGTCGAACTCGGGCGGCGTTACCGGCAGAATGCGATCGTCGCCGCAGAACTGGGACAGGAATCCCGCGTGGTCTGGCTGGATGATGCCGCGATGTGACGCGCCACACGACGGGCGGGGGCGTCCGCTGACAGCATGGCGGGCAAGTGTACGCAGGGGAGCCGGGGGGCTGCCGTCATGACAGAAAAGAGGCCGGGATTCCGCAGGCAGCTCATAGCAAGGCTGGCAGCGGCCGCCGGCTTCGCCCCGGGGCTCGCGCTGGCCACGCCCTCGGGCGGCGTCGTCACGGCCGGCGCGGCCAGCATCGGCAGTCCCCTGCCGGGCACGCTGCACATCGACCAGACCTCGTCCGCGGCCATCATCAACTGGCAGGATTTCTCGATCGCGCAGGGCGAGTTCGTGCAATTCTCGCAGCCCAGCGCCTCGGCCGCGGTACTGAACCGCGTGGTCGGCGGCCTGCCCTCGGAGATCCTGGGCAACCTGTCCGCCAACGGCCGGGTCTTCATCATCAATCCGCAGGGCGTGATGTTCGGCGCCGGCGCGCGGGTGGATACCGCATCGCTGGTGGCGACGACGCTGGACATCGCCGACCAGGACTTTCTTTCCGGGAGGCTGGTCTTCGCCGGCAGCGCCGGCAGCCAGGCCCGCGTCGTCAACCATGGGCACATCGAAGCCGCCGACGGCGGCTTCGTCGTGCTGGCCGCTGCCGGAGTCTCGAACGAGGGCCTGGTTTCGGCGCAGCTCGGCGAGGTGGCCCTGGTTTCCGGCACCGCCATGACGCTCTCGCTGGACGGCAGCGGCCTGGTCGGTTTCTCCATCGACCGCGCGGCGCTGGGGGCCGCGGCCGGCGCCGACAATGGCGGCGAGATCACCGCCAACGGCGGCCGTGTGCTGATGAGTGCGCAGCTGGCCCAGGGGCTGGTCGGCATGGCAGTGAACAACCGCGGGCGCATCACGGCGCAGTCCATCGAGGAGCATGATGGCGCCGTGTTCCTGCGGGCAGAGGGCGGCGATATCGCACATGCCGGCGTCATCGACGCCTCCGGCGTGGACGGCCAGGACGGCGGGCAAGTCCGGATGGACAGCGATGCGGACATCCGGATCCTGGACGGATCGCGGATTCTCACCATCGGCGGCGGTCCGGATGCCGCGGGCGGCCGCGTCGGCGCCCTCGCGCAGGGCGTGCTGCGCTTCGAGCGTGGCGCGGGCATCGATGCCCGCGGCGACCGGCGCGGCGGCGAGGCAGGACTATCCGGCTACCAGGACCTCTACGTGCATGGCGACATCCGCGTGGGAGCCGGGGGGCGTGTCCGCCTGGACCCCGCCGCCAATCCCCTGGTGATCGGCAACGGCTCCGCCAATGGCGGCTGCGACGCCAACATCTGCGAGGACGACCTGGAGTCCCGGCTGGCCGTCGGCGAAAGCTACATCGTCGCTTCCGCCGACGGCGTACGGGTCGAGGACCTGAGCGACCTGGATGCGGACGGCAACATCGTCGACGGCGTGCTCGATGGCCGCTCGACCGTCGCCGGCGTCCTTGGCGGCAGCCTGCTGCTGGGCGCCGGCACGATCAATTCCGACAACGGCCTGTTCGACCGCGGCAGCGACGGCTCGGTGAGCTTCGCCAACACCGCCAACCGCGTCCGGCTCGACGGTGGCTTCGAAGCCTACTCCGGCACCGACAGCGGTTCGATCACCACCGGCGCGGTCGAGGCGGGTTACTTCATCGTCATGCAGGCCGCTCAGGGCATCAGCACCGGCGACCTGGCGGTCCGCGGCAACCTCGCCCTCACCGCGGAGGATGGCGGCCTGAACAGCATCGTGGCGGCCGCGATCGCGCTCGACGGCGGCAGCGGCCCGATCACCGTCAATGGCGGCATCAGGGCCGAGGGCACGGTCGCCGGCTTCGACGGCGCCGACGATTTCGCGGTGCGCGGCGCCCGGGTCGACCTCTTTAGCGACGGCGGCGACATCACGGTGACGGGCCTGATCGATCTCGATGGCCATGTCGGCGCCGTGAACGGCACCAGCGACTGGTCGGCGATCGGTGCCCAGCTGCGCGTGGAGGCGGCGGGCGGCAGCGTCGACCTGCGCGGCCCGGTCGAGGTGGAGGGCAGCCTGGAGAGCGCCGGTGCCGACGGCGGCGCCACCGCCCGGGTCTTCGGCCGCGGCGCCGAGGTCGCCATCGGCCAGTTCGACGGCGGAGACCTGCCGCCCACCCTCCAGGTCAAGCTCGGCGGACCGGTGACGGTGAAGGGCACGGTCGGCCGCTTCGGCGCCGAAAGCGAGAGCGAAGCCATCGGCGCGTTCTTCCAGGTGCTGGCCAGCGGCGGCCCCGGCCAGGGCGATGACCTCTCCGCAGCCCATTTGCTGGGCCCGGTCGACATCCAGGGCAGCGTCGGGCCGGTCACCGGACACACCGCGCTGAAGGTCCGTGGCGGCTATGCCGAGATGGTGGTCTCCGGCGGCCTGCTGGACCTCGACGCCGCCCTGACGGTCAGGGGCCGCGCAACCGGCGCCGACGTCAGCAGCGACGTCGAGGTCAACGGCGCGGCGCTGTTCCTGCAGCAGAACGACGGCGACATCGACCTGGCGGGCCCCGTCACGGTCGACGGCGACATCGGCATCGACGAGGACGGCCTGGAGAGCGGCCAGGTGGTGGCGTCGTTCTACACCGAGACCCGCGCCGCCGACGCGGTCATCACCGCCAGCGGCGGCAGCATCGGCACCGCCGGCCTGGACATCAGCGGCGACACCAGCCGGGTCGTCTCCGGCGGCGACAGCAACAGCAACGGTGTCTTCCTCAAGCTCGAGGCTCCGGACGGCGACCTGACGGTGAACGGCGACATCGTCGCCACCGGCACCCTGCTCTCGGCCAGCGCCCCCGACAGCCTGAGCGCCTCCGCAGCACAGGTGCTGCTGACCGGCGGCAGCGTGTACACCGACGAGGCCGGCACGCGCTATCTGCTGGCCGCGGGCAATGTCGATGTCGGCGGCGACATCCGCCTCCGCGGCACCACCGGCACCGTGACCACCAGCGGTCCCGCCACGGTCAGCGGCAGCTCGCTCGGCATCAATGCCTACGGCGGCCGCTTCAGGCTGCAGGCGGCGCCAGCGGACCCGGGTTCCCTGGCCGCGGCAGCCACGGGCAGCATCGACCTCACCGGCGGCCTGGGCGCCACCGCCGGCGCGGCCCAGCTGACGGCGGAAGCCAGCAACGTGGCGATCAATGCGACCACGGTGTCCATCGACGGGTCCGTGATCCTGGCCGGCACCGCCAGCGGCATCGTCACCGGCGACAACTCGGTGATTTCCGGCAGCCTGCTCAGCATCCAGGCCGACGATACGCTGGGCGTCGGCGGCGACGTCGACGTCAGCGGCACCCTCGGCCCGGTCAACGAGGATGCGCCTGCGGAACAGGCGGCGGCCAATGGACTCTTCGTGCGTGCGGCGAGCGCCGTGCTGAATGCCGATGGCGAGTGGGTCGACAGCGGGGACGGCGACGCCACTCTGCGCCTGCAGGGCCAGCTCAGGCTCGCCGGCACGACACAGGAAACGGTCGTGGTCGGCAGCGACAGCTTCGTCAACGGCGCCTATGCCGGCATCTTCGCGGCCTACGGCAACATCGCGCTGGACGGAGGCGTCGACGCCACCGGCCGCATGGACACGACCCTGGGCGGCGACTACCTCGCGGCCCAGGCCGCGGAGCTGCGCGTGGTGGCGCAGGACCTCTCGGTGGGAGACGACATCCGGCTCACCGGGCAGAACCGCGTGGTCGAGGGCGGCTACCAGAGCTTCGCCTCGGCCAGCTTCCTCCGGCTCAGCGCCCTCGGCGGCGACATCGCGGTCGATGGGGAACTGGCGGCTACCGGCAATGCCGAGGCCGGCGCAGAGCCCAGCCGCATCGTCGTCGGCGGGGAGTCCTACGTCCAGGCGGTGTCGCTGAACGCGGATGCCGACTACGGTTCCATCCGTGTCACGGGGCCGATCCGCGCCGAAGGCCATCTCGGCTACAGCGAAGCGGCGTACTCCAGTTTCATCAACGGCGCCTTCCTCGACATCCGCAGCGGCGGCCTCTTCTCCGCCGGCACCGAAGCGTCCGTGGACGACGGCATCGAGGTGCGGGGCACGCTCGGCTCGGTGAAGGGAGGCTTCGACACCAGCGCGGAGGCCGCCGACGTGCTGGTCGACGCCGCGGCCATCGACATCGCCGGAGACATCGTCCTCGAAGGCGGGACCGGCATGGTCGAGGCCGGCCACGCCTCGGCGATTTCCGGCAGCTATCTCGCACTCACGTCGAGCTACGACCAGCAGATCCGGGGCGGGCTCGACGTCCGGGGCAGCATCGACAGCGTCGCGGGTCTCGAAGACGGAGACGGCGGAATCCTGCCGCCGGACCATCTCTATGCCCGGGCGGTGAGCGTCAGCGCGCGAAGCTACCTGGATGGCAGCCTCGGCATCGATGGCCCGGTGGTGCTGGACGGTTCCGTGGACAGCGTCGAGGCCGGCATGGACGCCTTCGTCAACGGCGTCTACCTGAACCTGGGCGGCACGGACGATTCCGGCGCGGGTTTCCTGAACCGGATCCGGATCGGCGGCGATGTCCGCGCCATGGGCAGCCTGGGCACCGTCAGCGCCGGCGACAGGCTGTTCGCGCGCGCCACCGAAATCGGCCTGACGGCCGTCGACGGCTCCTACTCCGAGGACGGCGCCGCCCTGGTCCTGGAGGGTGCCCTGGTCCTGGGCGGCGATGCCACCGGACGCATCGAAGGCGGCTTCCAGAGCTTCGTCAACGGCATCTCGGTACTGATGGGCGCCGCATGGGGCGACATGCTGCTGGGCACCGGCATCACCCCTGACAGCAGCATCCTGGTCGACGGCGTGCCCTTGCAGGGCACCTCGATCTATGCCGCCGGCCGGCTGCAGGAGGTACAGGTCTACGGCGGCTCCTTCGTGCAGGCCACCGAGTTCGACCTGTCGACCTCCAGCTTCGGCCACGTCGACGTCACCGGCGATACCCGTCTCCTGGGCAGCATCGGCGCCATCACCTCGGCGGAATCGGACCTGCTGACCGTCAACGCCGTCAGCGCCCGCTTCAACACGGAGCTGGGCGACATCCTGCTGCACGGCAACCTGGGCGCCAGCGGCACGCTGAACGGCGTCGGCGCCGGCTCCAGCCTGTTCGCGCGCGGCATCGAACTGGGGGTGTTCGCCGGCAACGGCAAGCTGGAGATCGACGGTGACCTGGATGTCGCCGGCAGCAGCAATGGCGAGGTCACCGGCTTCAACGATCTCTACGTCAACGGCGCCTACGTGCAGCTGATCACCGTGGACGACGACGTGATCATCGACGGCGACGTCCGCCTCTTCGGCAGCGTCGCCCGCGTCCAGGGCGAGGACTACGTGTTTGCCTCCGGGGCCGAATTGCAGGGCCTGCCGGACGGCGCCTTCGTCATCGGCGGCGGCCTGGATGTCGAGGGTTCGGTCAGCAGCTACGAGGCTCGCGACTCCAGCGGCCTGTTCGGCGGCGAAGTGTTCATCTTCTCCGGCAGCACCGACCAGGAAGGCCGCACCGAGATCGACGGCCCCGTCAGCGTGACCGGCACGCTGGGCACGGTCACCGGCGGCCAGGACCTTTACGGCTACGGCGCCTTCGCCTCCTTCAAGAGCCTGCAGGGCGACGTCAGGCTGCTGGGGCCCGTCACCGTCACTGGCGAGATCGCCCGCATCACCGCCGGCGACAACCTGACCCTCAGCGGCTCCGGCTTCTGGGCCGACGCCGACGACGGCAGCGTACAGCTCGCCGGCCCCCTGCAGGTCTCCGGCACCGTCGGCTTCGTGGATGGCGCCCACGGCGCCTTCCTCAACGGCAGCTTCGCCTACCTGACGGCCACGGAGGGCGACCTCGAAATCTCCGGCGGCGCGGAACCGGAAGGCCCGGTCCCGCTCGCGGAAGCGCCGCGGGTCTCGGTCACGGGCAGCCTGGTCGAGGTCCTCGGCGACAGCGGCATCGCCGCCTCCGGCGCCGACCTCCTGCTGGAACGCTCCGGCAGCGAGCCCGGCGGCCTGCTCAGCATCGCCGGCGACATCGTCGAGACCGGGTCCGTCGGCCTGTTCGATGTCGCCGATCTGGAGAGCAGCTCGCGCTTCAGCGGCGGCCTGCTGCTCAACGCCAACGACGGCGGCGTCGCCTTCCGCAATATCACGGCCGACCACGGCTTCATCTACTTCAACCAGGACTCCGCGATCGGCGAGGCGACACTGACCGGACGGGAATACCTGGAGATCGTGACCCCGTCGGGCGCGCCGACACTGGATGCACAGCGCCTGCGCCTGGAGGCCCCGGAGCTGTTCGTGAGCGCCAACCTCGAAGCCGGGCTGCTGGAGCTCTCCGCCGGCGAGGCCCTGGCCGTCTCCGCGGCCACCCTCGGCGGAGGCCAGGTCCATCTCTCCAGCGGCGGCCTGCTGCAGTTGGCGGACGACCGCGAAACGACCGGCGCCGCCACCGTGATACGCGGCGACCGGCTGCGGCTCGAAGGCGCCCGCATCATCAGCGACGAAGGCACCCTGATCGACGCCGGCGGGCTGGACGTGGTGGCCGGCGAGACCATCCGCCTCGCCGGCCTGGTGCGCGTCGGCGATGGCCAGGCGCAGTACAGCGGCGACCCGGCGCTGCTCGAGCAGATCGGTGCCGGCCTGCCCGGCGTACTGCCGGCCTCGGCGCGACCCAATGCCTACTTCCAGGCGCCGACGGTGGCCCTGGCCGAGCTGGAGCTGGCCGGCGACTACCTGCACATCGAGGCCAACACCCTGCGCCTGGGCTCACTGACGCTGAACGACGGCACGCTGGTGCAGCTGGACCCGCTGGTGAACCTGCCCTTCTTCACCGAGAGCGTGGACGTGACCGACGCCGGCCTGGACAGCGTCAAGGATCGCCTGGCTACCGAGGACAACCGCGTCATCCCCAACCTGGGCAGCTTCAACAGCGACGAGGGCGAGACCGGCGATCGCAAGCTCGGCGATCGCCCGGTGCTGAACGACGGCCGCACCGATGCCGCCGGCAATCCGCAGTTCCAGGTCGGCGACGGCGTACCCAACCTGGGCCAGCTGATCCTGCAGTCGGGCCTGGCCGACAACACCGTGGTGATCGGCGCCAGCGACTACACCGCCGGCATCCAGGTCGCCGACCAGCTGGTGGTGGACGTGCTGCCCAGCAGCACCAACTTCGTCTTCGCCACCTCGGCCAAGATGCTGATCACCGAACCGATCCGCACCAACGGCCGGGTGCTGGTGCTGGGCGGCGGCGTGGAGACCGACCGCAATACGTTCTACTCGGCCGTGGTGGACCAGATCAACGCCTACTACGACGCCCTGGACCCCGATCCGGCGGAAGAGGACGACGGCGAGGTCGAGGAGAAGAGCACCGACGGCCAGGAGTGCAACTGAGGCCGCTCCGATTCAGGCCGGTATCGGCAGCGCCGGCACGTAGGCCTTGAGGAATGCCTCCGGCTGGCGCCGCGGCCGGCCGGTCTTCATGTCGATGCAGACCCAGTGGGTCTGTCCACGCAGGACGGTCTTGCCGTCGGCCGCGCGGATGATCTGGTAGCGGCGCCACATGCTGAGCTTGCCGTCGTTCTCGTGGATCCAGGTGGCGGCCAGCAGTTCGTCACCGGCGAAGGTCGCCGCCAGGTAGTCCAGCTCGTGCCGGCGCGCCACGCAGCCCACGCCGGTACGCTCGTAGTCCTCGAAGCCGAAGCCGAGGCTCACCGAATGCGCCCAGGCGACCTTCTCCAGCCATTGCAGGTAGACCACGTTGTTGGTGTGGCCGAAGGCGTCGAGGTGCTCCGGCCCCACCGTGATGGACTGGACGAAGGGGTTCTGCACGTCCCAGGCGGGTGCCGGCCTTGCTTGTTCTGTCATACGCGGAGGTTAACCTGTGCGGATACATCCGGGATATCGAATGCGCCTTGCCCTGTTCATCCTCGTCGGCCTGCTGGCCGCCTGCGGTTCCTCGGTCGAGCCCGACGGCGCGGACATCCCGCCCCTGAAGACCGACCAGGTGATCGTGGCCCACCGTGGCGCCTCGGGCCATGCCCCGGAACACACCCTCGCCGCCTACGACCTGGCCCTGGAAATGGGCGCCGAGTACATCGAGCAGGACGTCTACTCCACCGCCGACGGCGTGCTGGTCTGCCTGCACGACACCACGCTGGACCGCACCGCGCGCGGCCCGGCGGAGAACTGTAGCGGCAGCGTCGGCAGCAAGACCCTGGCCCAGCTGAAGACCTGCGACATGGGCAGCTGGTTCAACGAAACCCATCCGGACCGCGCCCGGCCGGAATACGTCGGGCAGAGGATTCCGACGCTGGAGGAGGTGTTCCAGCGCTATGGCCGCGAGGTCAACTACTACATCGAGATCAAGCCGGGCCTGGACCTGACGCCGCCCTCGGTGGCGCAGCGCCTGCTGGACCTGATGAACCGGTACGGCCTGCGCGAGGGCTCGGTGCAGCGCCGCCAGGTGCTGGTGCAGTCCTTCATCCCCACCGTGCTGCTGGAGATGCGCCGGCTGGATCCGGAAATTCCGCTGATCCAGCTGATGCAGCCGTTCACCACCAATGCCGCCACCATGGCCCTGATCGCCGGCTACAGCTTCGGCATCGGCCCGCCGGTGAGCGACGTCAGTGCCAGCCTGGTGCAGCAGGCCCACGGCCTGGGGCTGGCGATGCATCCCTATACCGTCGACGAGCCCATGGACCTGGAGCGCATCGCGGGCTATTGCGTGGACGGCCTGTTCACGAACTTCCCGGATCGGTATCGCGCGGTGCTGGAAGCCAACCCGTACGACTGCCCGGCGCCGATCCGCTAGACCCCGGCCTCCCCGTGGGAGCGGCCTTGGCCGCGATCCTTTCCAGCCGGTGAAAGATCGCGGCCAAGGCCGCTCCCGCGTGAAAAGGCCCCTCCACCGGCCAAGGGTTGTCCTGGCTGGCGCACAGCAGTAACATGCGCGCCCCAATCAGGACTTCTTTGGTCTTAATTGCATGCTCAAGCTCAGCAAGCTGGCCGATTACGCCACCGTGGTGATGAGTCTCATCGCCGCCGAGCCGGCGCGCGTGCATACCGGGGTGGAGTTGGCCGAACGCAGCCACATTCCCGCCCCGACGGTCGCCAAGCTATTGAAAACATTGACCCGAGGCGGCCTGCTGGAGTCGATCCGCGGCGCCCATGGCGGCTACCGGCTGGTGCGGGCCCCGGCCCAGGTCTCGGTGGCCGAGGTGATCCGGGCCCTGGAAGGCCCCATCGGGGTCACCGAATGCTCGATCCACGAGGGCAGCTGCGGCATCGAGTCCCAGTGTGGCACCCGCCAGGGCTGGCGCCTGATCAACACGGCGATCCGCGAGGCCCTGGAGGCCGTGACGCTGGACCAGCTCGCCGCCCCGCAACGCCGGTCCGAGATGCCGGTCCAATTCATTACCGCCCCCCAGAGGGCATGACCATGTCCACGAACCAGGAAGACATCCAGGCCCTGGTGCGCAACCGCACCTACTCCGCCGGCTTCGTCACCGACGTCGATTCCGAGACGCTGCCGCCCGGCCTGAACGAAGACGTCGTGCGAGCCATCTCGGCGCGCAAGCAGGAGCCCGAGTGGCTGCTGGAGTTCCGCCTCAAGGCCTACCGCCGCTGGCTCAAGATGAGCGAGCCCAAGTGGGCCCATGTGCACTACCCGCCCATCGACTACCAGGCGGTGTCCTACTACTCGGCGCCCAAGTCGATGAAGGACGCGCCCAAGTCGCTGGACGAGGTCGACCCCAAGCTGCTGGAGACCTACAAGAAGCTCGGCATCCCGCTCAAGGAGCAGGAGATGCTGGCCGGCGTGCAGCCGCAGGTGGCGGTGGACGTGGTGTTCGACTCCGTCTCGGTTGGCACCACCTTCCGCAAGAAGCTGGCCGAGGCCGGCGTGATCTTCTGCTCCATCTCCGAGGCGGTGCGCGAGCACCCGGAGCTGGTACGCAAGTACCTGGGCACGGTGGTGCCCTTCGGCGACAACTTCTACGCGGCGCTGAACTCCGCGGTGTTCACCGACGGCTCCTTCGTGTTCATCCCCAGGGGCGTGCGCTGCCCGATGGAGCTGTCCACCTATTTCCGCATCAACGAGCGCAACACCGGCCAGTTCGAGCGGACGCTGATCGTGGCCGAGGAAGGCAGCCACGTCTCCTACCTGGAAGGCTGCACCGCCCCGCAGCGCGACGAGAACCAGCTGCACGCCGCCGTGGTGGAACTGGTGGCGCTGGACGACGCCGAGATCAAGTACTCCACCGTGCAGAACTGGTACCCCGGTGACGAGAACGGCGTCGGCGGCATCTATAACTTCGTGACCAAGCGCGGCGACTGCCGCGGCCCGCGCAGCAAGATCAGCTGGACGCAGGTGGAAACCGGCTCGGCCATCACCTGGAAATACCCGAGCTGCATCCTGCGCGGCGACGATTCGGTCGGCGAGTTCTACTCGGTGGCGCTGACGCACCACCGCCAGCAGGCCGACACCGGCACCAAGATGATCCACATCGGCAAGCGCACCAAGAGCACCATCGTGTCCAAGGGCATCGCGGCGGGCCATGGCCAGCAGGCCTACCGCGGCCTGGTGCGCGTGCTCCCCGGAGCCGAGGGCGCGCGCAACTACACGCAGTGCGACTCGCTGCTGATCGGCGACAAGTGCGGCGCGCACACCTTCCCCTACACCGAGATCCGCAATCCCAGCGCGATCCTGGAGCATGAAGCCACCACCTCCAAGATCGGCGAAGACCAGCTGTTCTATGCCCGTTCGCGCGGCATCGCCGAGGAGGACGCCGTGTCGATGATCGTCAACGGCTTCTGCAAGGACGTGTTCAAGGAGCTGCCGATGGAATTCGCCGTCGAGGCCCAGAAGCTGCTTTCCGTTTCACTCGAGGGGTCGGTCGGCTGACCGATGCCATAGCCAGAACCACAGGGTTCGAGCCAGAAGAACGCCATGCTTGAAATCAAGAATCTGCACGCCCGAATTGAAAACAAGGACATCCTGAAAGGGGTCGACCTGCGCCTCGGCGCGGGCGAGGTCCACGCCATCATGGGCCCCAATGGCTCGGGCAAGTCGACACTGTCGAAACTGCTCGCCGGCCACGAGGACTACACGATCACCGAAGGTTCGGTGAGCTTCCTCGGCGAGGACCTGCTGGAACTGGCCCCGGAGCTGCGCGCCGCCAAGGGCATCTTCCTGGGCTTCCAGTACCCGGTGGAAATCCCCGGCGTGTCGAACATGGTGTTCCTCAAGGCGGCCCTCAACGCGCAGCGCAAGGCACGCGGCGAGAAGGAGCTGGATGCCGGCGACTTCCTGGCCTGGGTCAAGCACCGCGTCAAGCAGATGCAGATGAACCCGGCGATGCTCTCGCGCGGCGTCAACGAGGGCTTCTCGGGCGGCGAGAAGAAGCGCAACGAGATCCTGCAGATGCTGGTGCTGGAACCCAAGCTGATGGTGCTGGACGAGACCGACTCGGGCCTGGACATCGACGCGCTCAAGGTGGTGGCCGACGGCATCAACCTGATGCGTTCCAAGGAACGCTCGGTGCTGCTGGTGACGCACTACCAGCGCCTGCTGGACTACGTGAAGCCGGACTTCGTGCACGTGCTGGCCGGCGGCCGCATCGTCAAGTCCGGCGGCCCGGAGCTGGCGCTGGAGCTGGAGGAAAAGGGCTACGGCTGGATCCAGCAGGCGGCCTGAGATGCTCGACCTCGCCACCTTCCGCAGTGCCTTCGAGGCGCTGCCCGAACCGGCGCGCAGCAGCGCGCGCCGCAAGGCCCTGGATGCCTTCCTGGCCGGAGGCCTGCCCTCCACCGACCTCGAGGAGTGGAAGTACACCGACCTCTCCCCGCTGGCCGCCCTGCCCCCGGCAGCCCTGCTGCCGGAAGCCGAGGCAGCCGGTGAGGGCATCGGCTTCACCGACGCCCTGGACGCGCTCAATGCCGCCTTCGCCGGCGGCAGCACGGAACTGCGCATCGCCGCCGATACGCGCCGCGACGAGCCGATCCGCCCGGCAGACCGCGCGCACCAGCGCCACCGCCTGCACCTGGAGCGCGGCGCCGAGGCGACGCTGATCCTCAACACCTCGGGCGATGGCGCCTTCGAGACCGTGTTCGCCGACATCCGGCTGGACGCGGGCGCGCGCCTGAACCTGGTGCGCCTCAACGACGCCGGTGCCGATGCCCACCGCCTGACGCGCATCAACATGCACCTGGCCCGCGATGCCTGCGCCAACGTAGTCACCGTGGACCTCGGCGGGCGCCTGTCGCGCCATGACCTGAACGTGGACCTCGCCGAGCCCGGCGCGGCGATCCACCTGCACGGCCTCTACGCCCCCGCCGGCGAAGGCCACGTGGACAACCACACGCGCATCGAGCACCGCGCGCCGCATTGCACCAGCCGCGAGCAGTACCGGGGCATCGCGCGCGACAAGGCCCGCGGCGTGTTCAACGGCATGATCCGCGTGCACAAGGACGCCCAGAAGACCGACTCCGAGCAGCGCATCGCGAACCTGATCCTGTCGCCCGGCGCCGAGATCAATGCCAAGCCCGAGCTGGAAATCTACGCCGACGACGTCAAGTGCGCACATGGCGCCACCTTCGGCCAGCTCGACGACGAGGCGTTGTTCTACCTGCGCTCGCGCGGCCTGCCCGAGAGCACGGCCCGCGCCCTGCTGACCTGGACCTTTGCCCACGAGGTGCTGCAGCACATCCACCAGGAGGACGTGCGCGGCCGCGTTACCCGGCGCCTGCTGCGCCAGCTGCCGAACAGCGAGCAGCTGGAGGCCCTGCAGTGAGCGGCTACGACCTGGCGCGGGTGCGCGCCGAATTCCCGATCCTGCGCGAGACGGTGCGCGGCAAGCGCCTGGCCTACCTGGACAACGCCGCCACCACGCAGAAGCCGGAAAGCGTGCTGCGCGCGATGGACGGCTACTACCGCAGCTCCAATGCCAACGTGCACCGTGCCGTGCACGAGCTGGCCGAGCGCGCCACCGGCCTCTACGAGGGCGCGCGAGACCGCATCGCGCGCTGGTTCAAGGCCTCGCGCGAGGAGATCGTCTTCACTCGCGGCACCACCGAGGCGATCAACCTGGTGGCGCGCAGCTTCCTGGCCCCGCGCCTGCAGCCGGGCGACGAGGTCCTGCTGACCGGCATGGAGCACCATTCCAACATCGTGCCCTGGCAGCTGGCCGGCGCGAAGACCGTGGCGGCACCGGTGAACGATGCCGGCGAACTGGTGTTCGAGGAATGGCTGAAGCGGATCGGCCCGCGCACCCGCCTGATCAGCGTGGTGCATGTCTCCAACTCCCTGGGCACGGTCAACCCGGTAGAGGACATCGTCCGCGAGGCCCGCGCCCGCGGCATCCCGGTGCTGGTGGACGGCGCCCAGGCCATCGCCCACCTGCCGGTGGACTTCCCTGCCCTGGGCGCGGACTTCTATGTCTGCTCGGCGCACAAGGCTTACGGCCCCACCGGCTTCGGTTGCCTGGTGGCCAAGCGCGAGCACCTGGAGGCGATGCCCCCCTGGCACGGTGGCGGCGACATGATCCGTACCGTGGCCTTCGAGGGCAGCACCTGGAACGAGGTGCCCTACAAGTTCGAGGCCGGCACGCCGGACATGGCGGGGGCCATCGGCTTTGCCGCCGCGCTGGACTGGATCGAATCGGCGGGCCTGCAGGCCATTGCCGCCCACGAGCACGCCCTGCTGGAGTACGCCACGCCGCGCGTGGCGGCGGTCCCGGGCCTGCGCCTGGTCGGCACCGCCCGCAACAAGGGCGGCATCCTGTCCTTCGTCATGCAGGGCGCCCATCCCCACGACATCGGCAGCATCCTGGACCAGGAGGGCGTGGCGATCCGCACCGGCCACCACTGCACGATGCCGCTGATGGAGCGTTTCGCCGTGCCTGCCACGGCCCGCGCTTCGCTGGCGGCCTACAACGGCGAGGACGACGTTGACCAGCTGGTTGCTGCACTGCACAAGGTGGTCCGGCTGTTCGGCTGAGGCGCTCTGCCCTCCGGACACGATACCTGCTCTACGTTCGGGGGGCTGTGCCGCGCGGTTCCCTGTGCAATCATGGCTTTCCCGATGAATGCTCAGGCCCCCTCCCCGAAAACCGCCGCCCTGCCGGTCCTGCGCTGGCACGAGACGCTGCAGTTCAAGCTGGTCGCGATGCTCACGCTGCTGCTGCTGCTGGCGCTGGTGGCGGCCGCCATCGCCGGCAAGTTCCTGGTGCACGATGAACTGACCGGCGAAACCTTCCGCTACGAGCAGGAGAGCGGCCGCCGCCTGGCGCTGGAGATCGGCCAGTACGCGGCTCAGGCCGAGGAGCTGGCGCGCAGCATCGCCGCATTGGTGCCGCATGCCCATCCGGACAGCCTGAGGACGCTGGTCCCCGCCCTGGCAGCCGGCACCGGCTATGCCGCGGTGGGCATCTGGCCCGAGCCCTACACCCTGCGCAGCGACGCCGAGCGCGCCAGCCTGCTGTGGATGCGCGGCGCCGATGGCCGGCTGCAGCAGCGCGAGGACTACAACGATCCGCGCGTGGTGCCCTACTGGCGCGAGCGCTGGTACACGCCGGCGCGCCAGCTGCAGGAGCCGCGCTGCAGCTGGAGCCTGAGCGTACGCGATCCGCTGTCCAAGGCGGCCACCCTCATCTGCAGCCTGCCGCTGCAGCGCGAGGGGCGCTTTGCCGGCGTGGTCACCGTGGCCCTGCCGATCCCGGCCGTTCTGGAAGCCTTCGCCGCCCGCAGCCGCGACCAGCGCGGCTACTCCCTGCTGCTGGATGCGGAGAACAACATCCTGGCCGCCTCGCCGGCCCTGGCGGAAAAGCTGCCGCAGGACAAGCCGCTCAACCTGGCCGGCCTGGCGCAGGAGTTCGCCGCCTACAACCCGCTGGCGCTGGCCCTGCACGAACGCAACGAGGCACTGCTGGCCGAGTTCGCGCAGTCGCCGCTGGCGGCGGCGGCCAAGAAGCTGAAGGCCGATACCCGCGAGATGTCGCCGGAGGAAGCCCAGACGGCGATGCTGGCGCTGTGGATGGGCGGCAAGGATCGCCCGCTGTGGGAAGCCGAGCCGGGCTTCGTGCGGCTGGGCGCGGACCCGGTGCTGGGCGGCCGCAGCTACGTCTCGGCCTTCGAACTGGGCTACCCCGGCTGGCGCCTGCTGCGCGTGACCTCGGCCAGCGAGGGTTTCGCCGGCGCCGATGCGCTGTTCCTGCGCATGCTGGGACTGACCGCGGTGGCCCTGGTCATCCTGGTCGCGCTGCTGTACCTCGGCTTCCGCGTGCTGGTGCTGGGGCCCCTGTCGAAGATGGTGGAGCGCATGTCGGAAACCTCCGGCACCAACGACACCCTGGGCCTGCTCGCCAACGACAGCGCCGCCAACGAACTGGGACTGTTCGCGCACTGGCACAACGAGCGCGTGCGCCAGCTGCGCGACGTCACCGACCGCAACATCAGCATCAACTCGCAGCTCGCCACCGAGACCAGCGAGCGCCGCAAGCTGCAGGAATCCTCGGCGCGCCAGCTGGAGCGCCACTCGCTGGCCCTGCAGGCCCTGGACGAGGCCGTGATCAGCACCGACGAGAACGGCCGCGTCGAGGACATGAACCCGGCCGCGGAGCGCCTCACCGGCACGCCGCTGAAGGCAGCGCGCGGCCAGGCCTTCGCCGAGGTCTGCGTCACCCGCCACGCCGGCAGCGACGGCGCCTCCGACAGCTACTCCGATCTCGCCCGCGCGGCGATGGAGCGCGGCGCCCGCATCGAGCATGGCGACAGCATGGTGATCGTGCCGCGCGGCGGCGCCGAGCGGCCGGTGATGGCCACGGCCACGCCGATCCGCACGCGCAGCAACCGCATCGCCGGCGCGGTGGTGGTCCTGCGCGAGCGCAGCACCGCGCAGGCCGCGGCCGGGCCAGGCCGCTCGGCCACCGAATCGGCGCGGGTCGCCGGCATCAAGGATCCGCTCACCGGACTGCCCCTGCGCGGCGCCTGCGAGCAGCGCCTGCGCGAGTTGATCGACGCCGCCAAGCTGGCGCCGCGCGGCCACGCCATGCTGTGGCTGGACCTGGACCATTTCTCGCGCGTCGCCGACAGCGGCGGCACCGCGGCCGGCGATGCCGTGCTGGTCCGCCTGTCCGAGCTGCTCGCCAACCTCACCGGCAGCGCCGGCGAACTGTTCCGCATCGGCGCCGATCGCTTCGCGATCCTGCTGGGCAATTCCAGCGCCGACCGGGCGCGGACCTTCGCCGAGGCGCTGCGGCGCACGGTGGCTTCCACCCGCTTCGCCTGGGAGGCGCGCCAGTACAACCTGACGCCGAGCATCGGCATCACCGAGTTCAATGGCCAGTCCGAGGGGGCGCTGGACGTGATGCGCCGCGCCGAGGAAGCCTGCGCCGCGGCCAAGCGCGCTGGCCGCAACAGCATCAAGGTCTACGACGAGAGCATGAGCCGCCACCGCGCGCCGGTCGATGACGCGATCTGGGCACGCCGCATCCGCAACGGCCTGGAGCAGGGCCTGCTCCACCTGACCACGCAGACCCTGCAGCAGGCTCAGCCGCGCCGCGGGCAGATGCTGGAGCTGCAGCTGGCGCTGGAGGACGAGGAAGGCTTCTGGACGCCGGCGCCGGGCTTCATGCCGGCGGCGGAGCGGCAGCGCCTGGCTGGCGAACTGGATCGCTGGACCGTGCAGCGCATCCTAGGCCAGCTGGCACGCCAGCCGGAATCGCTGGGCGACCTGGGGCTCCTGTTCATCCCGCTGTCCGGCGTTTCGCTGATCGACCCGCGCTTCATCGAGAGCGTGATCGAGCAGCTCGGCCAGAGCAATGCCGTGACCGCGGACCGGATCTGCTTCCTGGCCGACCAGAAGGCCCTGCTGGCGCACCCGCAGTCGGCTGCGAATTTTGCCGGCACGCTGCGTTCGATGGGCTGCCGCCTGGCCATCGACGGCTTCAGCGCCCGCGGCGCGGGCGAACTGGCCCTGCTGCGCGCGCTGCCCGCCGAATTCCTGCGCGTGGATGCCACGCTCTACCCCGCCGCCGCCAGCGATCCGGGCGAGCAGGCCCTGGCGGAGTCCACGCTGCGCCTGGCACGTGCGCTGGAGCGCCGCCTGATCGTGCACAACCTCGACGATCCGCGCCTGGCGGAACTGTGGCGGCGCATCGGCGCCGACTACCTGCAGGGCAACGCCCTGGCGCGCGCCGTCCCCCTGGTCTTCGCCTCCGGCTGACTCCTCCAAACGGCTGATCGCGGTGCAGCAAGCACCGCCCTCCATCCGGCGGCAGCCACCGTTCGTCCACACCGCCGCTGAACCGGTTGCCCATTCGATCCGGGCCATGCCAACGTCGTTCCGCGCCGGAAGGAAAAGGCGCAGTTCCGGCTGGATAACCCACGGAAGGTCCACGATGTACACGACGTCCGCGACCATGGCTTCGGGAGCCCCGTTCCACACCGTCCTGGAACGGGAGGTGGAGGACATCCGCTGCTCGCTGGTGCAGCTCGAGCCGGATGCCCCGCGCCACGCCATCCTGCATGACCGGCTCTCCTTCTGGGTGCCGCTCAACGGCCGCCGGCTGGTCTACGACCGCCGTGCGCGCGAATACGAATGCCGCGGCGGCGACAGCATCACGATGACCTCGGGCGGCAATGTCTGGGAAGGCTTCTGGCATGGCGAGGAGTCGCAGGCCTGCGTGTTGCTCGAGGTCGGCGACAGCGTCCTGCGCGAGCACAGCCGCGGGGGACTCGTCCATCCCAATGGCGGACAGATGATCCTGCGGCAGGACGAGCGCATCCGCTACAGCATGCTGGCCCTGTACCAGGATCTGCTGCAGCCCTCGCCGGCTTCGGAGCTCTTCACCGGGCATCTCGCGCGCGGCATCACGCAGCACTACGTCAGCCACTACTGCCGCGCCGCCGACGTTCCCGATGCCGGAGGGCGCGGCCTGTCGGCTCCGGAACTGCGGCGTGTCCGCGAATGCGTGGAAGAGCGGCTGTCGCAGAAGCTCTCGCTGCCGGAGCTGGCTCGGCTCACCGGGCTCAGCGTGCCGGCGTTCTGCCGGCGCTTCCGCGCCAGCACCGGCCTCTCACCCTACCAGTATGTGCTCCGTGCCAAGATCGAGCATGCCAAGGCCGTGCTGGCCCGCGAGGAGATGCCGCTGACCGATCTGGCGCTGTCGCTGGGCTTCTACGACCAGAGCCAGTTCACCAATACATTCCGCCGCATTGCCGGCGTGAGCCCCCGCGACTTCCGGCGCCGCACGGCCGCCTGAGCGCAGCTGCGGGGAGCAGCACGGCGCGCAGTCGCCTGCGCGCCGGCCGCTTCCCGGTTCAGGTGCCGCCACGGCGGCGCACGCCGTCGGTGGTGAACTCGCCCGGCAGCGGCTGCCGGTGGTTGAACTGGTTGGAGGTGGGTTCCTCGCTGGTGATGTTCTCGGCGCTGTAGGCCCGCGAAACCAGGTCGTGGTAGAAGCTCGCGTTGAGATAGTAGAACTTGCCGTCGTAGGCGTAGGCCGCGCAGTTCTCCACCACACGCCACAGATCGCCGCGCGTGTCGTAGTTGTCGGCCAGCAGCACTTGCCAGCTGTCTTCCTCGACGTAGAGCCGGCGCTTGCCGTAGATATGGCGGCTGCCCTTCTTGAGGGTGCCCTCCACCACCCATACGCGGCGCAGTTCGTAGCGGATGAAGTCGGGCTTCGGATGACCGCTGGTGGACACCAGTTCGGCGTACTTGGTGGAGGGGTCCTCCAGCCGGTTGGTGTGGAAGGGCACGTACACCTCGCGGCGGTCCACCAGCTTCCAGTCGTAGCGCTCGGGCGAGCCGTTGAAGCCGTTCTGCTCATCGACCGTGCGCGGCCCCGAATCCATCGGGAAGTCAAAGCCGACGTCGGGCGACTTGCGCAGGCGGCGCGTGCCGGGGTCGTACTGCCAGGCCTGGCGCGGCGCGCCGAAGTAGTCGAGCGTGTTGACCGTGAACGACATCTTGCCGTTGGTGCGCGGCGGGGCCTTCTGGATGGTGATGCTCATCGACTGGATGTCGCTGTCCTTCCAGCCGGCGCGATTGTCGCCCTTCAGGTAGGGATTGAACACCGACAGCGTGGTGCGCGACCAGCTGATGCCGCCGCCAGGCTGCACGTAGGCGCCGACGTTGGGGGCGTCGTAGATCCAGGGGCCAACCAGCGTGATGACGTTGTACACCACCTCGATGCCGGACTTCGGGATCGGGAAGGCAGGGCCGCCATAGGCGCCCTTCAGCGTCAGGCCCTCGTTGCTGAGCTGCGCGCTGGTCGCGTTCAGCTTGACGTTCTGGTTCACCAGGTCGGTGTGGCGGAAATCGCGGTGCGTCGGATAGACGATGATCCGGAACGTGTCCGGGTACTTCTTGAACAGCGCCTTCTGGCCCTCGCTGAGCTTCGCCGAATACTGCGCCATGTTGGCGGCGGTGATGGTGAAGAGCGGCTTCTCGCCGGGATAGGGATCGGCGTTGCGCTTGCCGTCGTACTTCACGTGGTCGGGCGCGCCCAGCCATTTGCCGCTCCAGGCCGGAATGCTGCCGTCGGCATTGCCGGCCATCTCCGCGCCGGTCGGCGTCAGCGTGGTGCCCAGCGCCTTGGCCTCGTCGGCGCTGACCGCGCCCTGGGCTGCAGCGGCGAACAAGGCGGGGATCGCGGCGGCGGCGAGGGTCCGGAGCCGGATGCGTCTGCTGCTGATCATGTGTCGCTCCTCTAGAAGCTGTACTTGATGCTGAAGGCGGCGTTGCTGCGATCGGCCAGGGGCCGCCGCGCCAGGCTCGCGCCGCCGGCATAGCCGTTGTAGGCCAGGCCGACCTCGAGATTGCCGAGATACTTGAAGGTCGGGCCGAAGCTGTAGCGGATGTCGCCCTTGCCGGTGAAGCTGCCGAGCGCGCCGGCGATCGGCGAGGTGCCTTCCAGGCCGTAGCCGTTGACCAGGATCCAGGTCAGGTCCCAGCCTGCCCAGACCTGCTGGTAGCCGGCCTGCAGCGACCATTGCAGGGCGCCGGCGTCGTGGTTGCCGGCCAGGTCGTCGACCGCTACCGGCCCGCCGGCGGTGGGCACGATCAGGGCCTCGGTGTCGGTGACATGCAGGTAGGACACCTCGCCCAGCGCGACCAGCGTGTCCCAGAAGCGCGTCGGCAGGAAGATCTTCAGCAGGTTGAAGTTGCCCTGGATCACGTCGCCGCGGCCCGGCGTGGGAGACGAGCCGACCAGGATGTTGACGCCCGCATCCTGTCGGTAGCTGACTTCCGCACCCACCGCCGTGCCCAGCAGTTCGGTGCTGAGCGAGGCCGAGGTCATCTTGATGTCGTCGGTATAGACCACCTGGTAGCCGCTGGGGAAACCGCCCGCGGTCAGCACGTTGGCGCCGACCGGATTCTTGTCGTTGTAGCGCAGGTAGTGAAGGCTGATCTCGGTAGCGTCGCCGACGCGGTAGCGCGTGCCGATGCCCCATTGCCCGTCATCCCCCGGCTTGTCGTCGGCCGCACGCGGCAGCGCCAGGCCGAACGCCGGAATCAGCAGGCTCTCCGCTCCCGGCCCGACGAGATCGGAGGAGCTGAAGAAAGCGTCCGAGGGATTCAGCTCGGTCCCCTTCCACTGCCACTGCCAGTAGCCCATCAGGCTCAGGCGGTCGGTCGCGCCCCACTGCATGAACAGCTGGCCGGTCGGCAGCAGGATTTCCTTGACCTCGGTACCCGGCACGTTGGACTTGGTGGCATCGGCCGGCGCCTGCGCGCCGCTGGTGTTGGGGAAATACAGGCTCTCCCCCCAGGACACCACCTGGTTGCCGGCGCGGATGTCGAGCGCGGTGTTCCCGACCGGCACGGCGGCGAAGGCATAGAGGTCC
Organism: Solimonas fluminis; assembly: GCF_002930645.1. Classification (GTDB taxonomy): domain Bacteria; phylum Pseudomonadota; class Gammaproteobacteria; order Nevskiales; family Nevskiaceae; genus Solimonas_A; species Solimonas_A fluminis. The sequence continues at coordinate 44,774 of NZ_PSNW01000014.1, forward strand.
AGCATGCGTGCCCGGGCGCCGAGGCGATCGCGCGCGTCGTCGGAGAAGCGGTCCGAGCGGCCGCCGCGATTGAGCGTGGCCTGCGAATCGTTGTCGCTGTCGTGGAAGTAGACGTCGTCGTAGAAGGCGCTGCCTCGCGCGACCAGGCCGTACTGCCGGTAGCGGAAGGTGCCCTCGGCCAGCAGCGCGAGACGGTTGTTGATCAGGGCATTCTTGTCGAAGGCACGGTTGCCGTCGTCGCCGTTGACGTTGGCCAGCAGCTCGGGGTCGGCATCGTCGGTGCGCATCGCCAGGCTGTAGGTCAGGTTGGCCGCGTAGTCCAGCGACATGCCGGAGCCCAGGTCGCGCGTGCCCGCCTGGGCGGGTGCGGCAGCCAGCGCAAGACCGGCCCCCAGGGTGACTGCCGTGCAGGTTCTCGCAAATGCCGGACTGGGCGGACGCATGGTTTCTCCTCCTACGCCTCTGGTTCGCATGGGCCGGTCGGTCCTTCCCCGTCCCTTGTGCGGGAAGTCCTACCGTGGCCCCGAGCTTTCCCCATCGCAAAACGCAGGGGCTTGGCGAATCGGATCGGATTTGGCGAATCCGATCGGCGCGATTTCCGTTCCAGGCAAGCGGGCCGGCTGCAGCAGGCAGGAGCAGACGCCGCGGCGCAACAAAAAGCCCCGCGAAGGCGGGGCTTGGAGGAAACGCGGCAGCGCTAGAGCGGTTGCAGGTGCTCGATGCGCAGGTCCAGCGACTCCGCGCCCTGCCAGCGGTTCACCGCCAGCGTGAACACCGCCTGCAGGCGGCTGCGCGGCGACTGCAGGCGTGCGCCGCCGTGGAAGTCCACCGCGGTCAGCGGCGCGCCGCCGGCGGCGCTGCGCAGGCGGTACTTGGCGTGCTGGCCGTCGCTGCCGATCAGGCGCGCATCCAGCACCTCGAAGCGGCCCTCGAACATCGGCTCGGGAAACCCCTGCCCCCAGGGCCCGGCATGTTCCAGCTGCAGGGCCGTGGCCAGCTGGAGTTCCTCCGCCAGCAGCTCGCCGTCGGTCTCCAGCACGCGCTGCAGCTGGGCCTGGCTGAGCCACTCGCGGCAGATGGCGTCGAAGGCCTGGCCGAACGCGGCCAGGTGGGCCTCGGGCAGGCTCAACCCGGCCGCCATCGCATGGCCGCCGAAGCGGCCGATCAGGCCAGGCTGGCGTGCATCGATCGCCGCCAGGGCGTCGCGCACGTGCAGGCCGTCAATGGAACGCGCCGAGCCCTTCAGCAGGCCCGGCTCCTGTGCGCGCGCGAAGGCGATGGAGGGACGGTGCAGGCGCTCCTTCAGCTTGGAGGCGACCAGGCCGACGATGCCCTCGTGCCAGTCTTCCTCGAACACCACGACGCCGACGGCTTCGCTGTCCTCGCTGAGCAGCAAGGCTTCCTCGCTCATCTGCGCCTGCAGTTCGCGGCGTTCGCGGTTGAAGCGGTCCAGCTGCGCCGCCAGGCCCTGCGCCGCCTCCTCCGAATCCGCCAGCAGGCAGTCGATGCCGGTGCGGATGTCGTCGAGCCGCCCGGCCGCGTTGATGCGCGGCCCCAGGGCGAAGCCGAGGTCCACCGAACCGACGCGCGAGGGCTCGCGGCCGGCCAGCTTCAGCAGCGCCAGCAGGCCCGGACGTGCGCGGCCGGCGCGGATGCGGCGCAGGCCGTTCTCCACCAGGATGCGGTTGTTGTAGTCCAGCCGCGCGAGGTCGGCGACGGTGCCCAGCGCCACCAGGTCCAGCCACTCCGACAGGTTCGGCTCCGGCTGTCCCTCGAAGGCGCCGCGGCGGCGCAGCTCGGCGCGCAGGGCCAGCAGCAGGTAGAACATCACGCCGACGCCGGCCAGCGCCTTGGAGGCGAAGCCGCAGCCCGGCTGGTTGGGATTGACGATGGCGTCGGCGCCGGGCAGTTCCGGCCCCGGCAGGTGGTGGTCGGTCACCACCACGCTCAGGCCCAGTTCCTGGGCGTGTCTCACGCCGGCCAGGCTGGCGATGCCGTTGTCCACGGTCACCAGCACGCCGGCACCGGTCGCCGCTGCCAGTTCCGCCAGCTCCGGCGACAGGCCGTAGCCCATGCGGAAACGGTCCGGCACCACGTAGTGCACCTCGGCGGCGCCAAGGGCACGCAGGCCCAGCACGCCCAGCGCGGTGCCGGTGGCGCCGTCGGCATCGTAGTCCCCGGCGATGACGATGCCCTCTCCTGCCTCGATGGCGTCGGCCAGCAGTGCCGCCGCCGGCTCGATGCCGCGCAGCCCGGCGGGCGGCAGCAGATGCTTGAGCTCGAGCGAGAGTTGCGCCGCTTCCACGCCGCGCGCTGCGTAGAGGCGGCGCAGTACCGGGTGCAGGCTGTCCGGGAAACCGACGGCATCGGCGGCGGGACGGGGGCGGATCAGCAGGGTCATCGACGCTTCCCTTGGCACAAGTCGTAGGAGCGGCTGTTAGCCGCGATACTTGCGTCGCGGCTAACAGCCGCTCCTACGACACAAGCAGGCTTCAGGCGAGGCGATCGAGCAGCGCCTTCTCGACGGCGGCGCGCTCGGCCGGCACCTGGATCAGGCCCTGCAGGCCACCCTTGACGATGATGTCCGGGTCCTTGAGTCCGTTGCCGGTCAGCGTGCAGACCACGGTGCTGCCCTGGGCGATCTTGCCGGCCTTGATGTCGCGCAGCGCACCGCAGAGCGAGGCGGCCGAGGCCGGCTCGCAGAACACGCCTTCCCTCTCGGCCAGGAAGCGCTGGGTCTTCAGGATTTCCTCGTCGACGCACTCGTCGAACCAGCCGCCCGACTCCTCGCGCACGACCCAGGCCTGCTTCCAGGACTGCGGGTCGCCGATGCGGATGGCGGTGGCGACGGTTTCCGGATCCTTCACCGGGCCGCCGCGCATGAACGGCGCCGAGCCCGCCGCCTGGTAGCCGACCATCTTCGGGCGGTTGGAGACGATCTGGGCGGTGGAATAGTTGCGCAGTTCCGGCGGCAGGGTGTTGGCGCCGGTGGTGAAGCCCGACACCTCGGAGTAGCCGATCCAGTGCGCCGTGATGTTGCCGGCGTTGCCGACCGGCAGGCAGTGGTAGTCCGGCGCGCGGCCCAGGGCCTCGGCGATCTCGAAGGCCGCGGTCTTCTGGCCCTGCAGGCGGAAGGGGTTGATCGAGTTGACGATGGTCACCGGCGCGGTCTCGGCCACTTCCTTGACCAGGCGCATGCCGTCGTCGAAGTTGCCCTGGATCTGTACCACGACGGCCCCGTGCACCACGGCCTGGGCCAGCTTGCCCAGGGCGATCTTGCCTTCCGGGATCAGCACGAAGGCGGTGATGCCGGCGCGCGCGGCGAAGGCGGCGGCGGCGGCCGAGGTGTTGCCGGTGGAGGCGCAGATGATGGCGCGCGAGCCCTCGTGCACGGCCTGGGTCACGGCCGAGGTCATGCCGCGGTCCTTGAAGGAGCCGGTGGGGTTCAGGCCCTCGAACTTCACGAAGATCTCGCCCTCGAAGCCGACCAGCTTCGGGATGTTCTCGAGCCTGATCAGCGGCGTGCGGCCCTCGCCCAGGGAGATCGCACGGACCTCGGGGGCAAACGGCAGGCGGGAGCGGTATTGGTCGATCAGGCCGGTATAGCGGGTCACGTCGGATTCTCTAGGGGCGCCGAAGCAGGGTTTGAACAGGTGGATTTTACGCCAGTTTGCGTTCCAGGCCGGCCTTCACCGCCGGCCAGTCGCTGTCGATGATGCTGAAGTACACCGAATCCCGCAGGCGGCCGCCCTCCACGATCATGTGGCGGCGGAAGATGCCTTCCTCGGTTGCCCCGATGCGCGCCAGGGCGCGCCGCGAGGCCTGGTTGCGGGAATCGGTCTTGAACTCGACGCGGACCAGGCCCAGGGTCTCGAAGGCATGGCGCAGCATCAGGTACTTGGATTCGGTATTGGCCGCGGTGCGCTGGAAGGCCGGGGCCAGCCAGGTCCAGCCGATCTCGGCACGGCGATGGCCGGCATCGACCGCGGCGAAGCGGGTGCTGCCGATGACCCGGCCGCTGGCGGCGTCGACCTGCACGAAGGGCAGCGCCACCCCGTTGGCCTGCCAGTCCAGCGCCTGCTGGCCCCAGGCGCGCATGCGCTCCGGGCCCTGGGCGGACTGCGGATACCAGGCCCAGACCGCGGGGTCGGCCCCGGCCTCGACCAGCGCCGGCACGTGGCCGAGCGCCAGCGGCTCCAGCCGCAGGTGGCGCCCGGCCAGGGTGACCGGCTCCAGCTTCAGCGGCGTGCGCGCCAGCGCGGCGTAGTGTTCGGCGTTCATGGCAACGCCGGCGCGAGCGCCGGCTAGTCGAACTTCTCGACGCGGAAGCGTGCGATGCCCTCGCGCACGAACGGCAGGGTCTGCATCTCGGCCATGGCGGTGGCCAGGCGCTGCTCCGACACCACCGAGGTGATCAGGGCCACCTTGGCATCCTCGCCGCCATGCGGCTCGCGCTGGATGATGGCCTCCACGCTGATGTCATGGGCGGCCAGGATCGCGGTGATCTTGGACAGCACGCCCGGCTCGTCGGCCACCCGCAGGCTCAGGTAGTTGGCCGACTCGGTGTCGGCCGCCGGCACCAGCGGCAGCGGCTTGACCGCGTCGGGCTGGAAGGCCAGCGCCGGCACGGTGTAGCGCGACTCGCCGGTCAGCGCACGCGCGATGTCGACGATGTCGGCGACCACCGAGGAGGCGGTGGCCTCGCTGCCGGCGCCGCGGCCGTAGAAGCCGACCTGGCCCACGGCATTGCCCTTGACCAGCACCGAGTTCAGCACGCCGTCGACCTTGGCCAGCAGCTTGTCCTCGGGGATGAAGGTGGGCTGCACGCGCAGCTCCACCCCGCCCTCGCTGCGCTTGGCGATGCCCAGCAGCTTGATGCGGTAGCCGAGCTGGCGGGCGTTGGCGATGTCCTGCGAGGTCACGCGAGTGATGCCCTCGGTGGCCACGGCCTCGAAGGACAGCGGGATGCCGAAGGCGATCGAGGCCAGGATGGTCAGCTTGTGCGCCGCATCCACGCCCTCGATGTCGAAGGTCGGATCGGCCTCGGCATAGCCGAGCTTCTGCGCCGCGGCCAGGGCCTCGGCGAAGTCCTCGCCCTTCTCGGTCATCTGCGTGAGGATGTAGTTGCAGGTGCCGTTGATGATGCCGGCGACGCTTTCGATGCGGTTGCCGGCCAGGCCCTCGCGGATGGCCTTGATGATGGGAATGCCGCCGGCCACCGCCGCCTCGAAGGCCACGGCCACGCCGGCCTTGCGGGCGGCGTCGAAGATGCGGTTGCCGTCCTGGGCGATCAGCGCCTTGTTGGCGGTGACCACGGACTTGCCGCGCCCGATGGCGGCCAGGATCAGCTCGGCCGCCGGCGAGTGGCCGCCGATCAGCTCGGCGACGACGTCCACGTCGGCATCGCGGGCGATGCTCATGGAATCGGTGGTGAGCTGCACGCCCGTCAGGTCCACGCCGCGCTCGCGCGACAGGTCACGCGCGCTGGCGTGCGTCACGACCACCGGGCGGCCGACACGGCGGGTGATTTCCTCCGCATTCTCGCGCAGGACCTTGATGACGCCCTGGCCGACGGTGCCGAGGCCGATGAGACCGACTCTGATGGGTTTCATACTCTCGATTCTTTCAACATCTTCTTGATGCCGCGGACAGCTTGGCGCGTGCGGTGCTCGTTTTCGATCAGCGCGAAGCGCACGTGGTCGTCGCCGTACTCGCCGAAGCCGATGCCCGGCGACACGGCGACCTTGGCCTCGTTCATCATCAGCTTGGAGAACTCCAGGCTGCCGAGCTTGGCGAAGGGCTCCGGGATCTTGGCCCAGATGAACATGCTGGCCTTGGGAATCTGCACGTTCCAGCCGGCCGAATGCAGACCTTCGCAGAGCACGTCGCGGCGCTCCTGGTACATCTGCGCGATGTCCCTGACGCAGTCCTGCGGGCCTTCCAGCGCGGCGATGGAGGCGACCTGCACCGGCGTGAAGGTGCCGTAGTCCAGGTAGCTCTTCATGCGGCTGAGCGCGTAGCACAGCTCCTTGTTGCCGCACATGAAGCCGGTGCGCCAGCCCGGCATGTTGTAGCTCTTGGACAGCGTGAAGAACTCCACGCCGACGTCCTTGGCTCCCGGCACCTGCAGGAACGACGGCGCCTTCCAGCCATCGAACACGATGTCGGCGTAGGCGATGTCGTGGATCACCCAGAAGTCGTACTCCTTGGCCATCTGCACGACGCGCTCGAAGAAGTCCAGCTCCACGCACTCGGCGGTGGGGTTGCCGGGGAAGTTCAGGATCAGGAACTTCGGACGCGGCCAGCATTCCTTGATCGCCCGTTCCAGCTCGGCGAAGAAGTCGGTGCCCGGCGTCAGGCGCACATGGCGCACGTCGGCACCGGCGATGACCGCGCCGTAGGGATGGATCGGGTAAGCCGGGTTCGGCACCATGACCACGTCGCCGCGGTCCAGCGTGGCCAGCATCAGGTGCGCCAGGCCTTCCTTTGAACCGATCGTGGCGACAGCCTCGGTCTCGGGGTCCAGATCCACGTCGAAGCGGGTCTTGTACCAGCGCGCGATCGCGCGGCGCAGGCGCGGGATGCCCTTGGACACGGAGTAGCGGAACACCGCCGGGTCTTCGCGCTGCACCACCTCGACCAGCTTGTCGATGATGTGCCGGGGCGTGGCCTGGTCGGGATTGCCCATCGAGAAATCGATGACGTCCTCGCCGCGGGCCCGCGCACCCTTCTTCAACTCGCCGATGACGTTGAAGACGTAGGGTGGCAGCCGCTGGATGCGCGGGAATTCATTCTTCATGAAGAGGCCTTCATGGCGGATTTCACAGGGAGTTCCAGCGGTTAGGCGGAAAAAGGGGGCGTATTATCAAGTCGCCGGGCCGGATGTTCAATGTACAGCCGCCCCCAGGAACGACCGGCACAGCCGGCCGCCGGCCGGGCTCAGCCCGGCTTGGCCGCCGGCTTGGACTTGGCCGGCAGGAACCCCACCGGATTCACCGGCTTGCCGCGCTCGCGGATCTCGAAGTGCAGCAGCGGCTTGTTCTCCGGCCCCAGGCCCATCTCCCCGATCGGCTGGCCGGTGGTGACGACGTCGCCTTCCTTGACGTGGCGCTGGCGGTTGTAGCCGTAGGCCGACAGGTGGACCTCGTCATGCTTGATGATGATCAGCTCGCCGTAGCCCTTCAGGGCGTTGCCGCTGTACACCACCCGCCCCGGGGCGGCGGCGAACACCGGCTGGCCCACGCTGCCGGTGAAGTCCAGGCCCTTGTTGCCCTGCGCCGGCTCATAGCCACGCGCCACCGTGCCGTTGGTCGGCCAGGTCCATTGGAAACCGGCGGTATCCACCACCACGGCCCCCGGGGGCTCCAGCGGCGGCGGCGGGGTATCGGCGGTGATCGGCTCGGACTTGACCGGGGCCACGTCGGCCTCGGGCGCGGCGGTGGTTTCGACGTCGCCCTCGGTGAAACGCGGCCGGGGTGCCGGCGGGGGCGGCTTCAGCCGCAGCACCTGGCCGGGGCGGATGAGGTAGTCGGACCCGATGCCGTTCCAGCGCGCCAGTTCGCGGAAGTCCAGGTTGTTGCGGAAGGCGATGGCATAGACCGTGTCGCCGCGCTGGACCAGGTGGTCGTCCGCGCCGACGGGGCGTTCCGGCCGCGCCGGCGCCTCCGCGGCCGGCGCCGCCTTCTTGCCGTTGTACACCGTGCGCTCCCCGGTTTCCCAGGAAGCCAGGCCCGCGCAGCCCCCCAGCGCCAGGACGCCGAGCGACAGCATGGCGGAGCGCAGCACGGCCCTCACGCGACACCCCCGGAGCGGCGGCGCAGCAGGAACCACAGGCCGAAGACGGCCGTCAGCAGCACGGCGGCGATGCCCAGCTCATGGGTGTATTCGGTGATGGCCTGGATCGCCGGCTCGCCGAAGAAGTACCCGGCCGCCACCAGGACCGCGCACCACAGCGTGGCGCCGACGGTGGTGATCACCGCGAAGGGCAGCAGGGCCATGCCGAACACGCCGGCGGGCAGCGAGATCAGGTGGCGGATCACGGGCAGCAGACGTCCGACGAAGGTGGCCAGGTTCGCGTTCTTCAGGAACAGCGCTTCCGCCTCGTGGTACTTCTGCTCGTTGATCAGGAAGTACCTGCCGTAGCGCAGCAGGAAGGCCCGGCCGGCGTAGCGGCCCAGCGCATAGTTGGCGCTGGCGCCGATCAGGGAGCCCAGGCCGCCGGCGGCCACCGCCAGGAAGGGGTTCAGCTGGCCCTTGGCGGCGAGATAGCCGGCCGGGATCATCACCAGCTCCGAGGGCACCGGGAACAGGCTGGATTCCAGCGCCATCAGGAACACGATCTCGGCATAGCCGAGGTGCGCCAGGATGCCGCTGAGCCACTGGCCGAAGGCTTCCATCAGGCCTTACCCGCCAGCAGGGGCACGAAGCTCACAGGGGTGACGTCCTGTTCCTTGAAGGCTCCGGTGATGCGGCGGTCGATCACGCGCAGCACCTGGCCGCCCTGCGGCCCCACCGGGATCACCAGGCGGCCGCCCTTGTCGAGCTGCGCGAGCAGGGCCGGCGGCACGCTCTCGGCCCCGGCGGTGACCAGGATGCCGTCGTAGGGCGCATAAGGCATCCAGCCCTGCATGCCGTCGGCGTAGCCGAAGTGCACGTTGCGGCAGCCGATCCCGGTCAGGCGCTTGCGGGCGACCTCCGACAGCGGCTTGATGCGCTCCACCGTGAACACCACGTCCACCAGGTCGGACAGGACCGCGGTCTGGTAGCCGCTGCCGGTGCCGATCTCCAGCACGCGCTTGAGCCGCTTGCCCTGCAGCAGCAGCTGCGTCATCAGCGCCACGATGTAGGGCTGGGAGATGGTCTGGGCGTGGCCGATGGGCAGGGCGTCGTTGTCGTAGGCCCGGGTCTTCAGGGCCTCGGAGACGAACTCGTGCCGCGGCAGCTTGGCCATGGCGGCCAGCACCTTCTCGTCGCTGATGCCCAGGCGGCGCAGTTCGTCGATCAGGCGCGAGCGCGGCGCCGGTATGGCGGCCGCGCCGCCGTTGGCCGCGGCACGAGCCTGGGCCGGCGTCTTGTTGCGCAGGTCGTACCTCACAGGCGGCTGGCCCACTGCCCCAGCCGGTCCAGCAGGCTGTGGCGCGTCAGGTCCACCAGGATCGGCGTGATCGAGGCGCGGTTCTGCGCCACGGCATGGAAATCGGTGCCCGGGCCGCAGTCGGCCTCGCCGCCGGCGGCGCCGATCCAGTAGATCGGCCGGCCGCGCGGGTCGGCTGACTTGGTGACGGATTCGGCGCGGTGCCGGTTGCCCAGCCGGGTGACCTCGAAGCCCTGCAGCTGCTCCCAGGGGATGTCCGGCACGTTGACGTTGAGGATCGTGTCGCCCGGCAGCGGATCTTCCGCCAGCCGCTCGACCAGGCGCAGCGTGACCCGCGCGGCGGTCTCGAAATGCTTCGGGGTATGCGAAACGCAGGACACCGCGATCGCCGACAGGCCCAGGTGGCGGCCTTCCATCGCGGCGGCCACGGTACCGGAATACAGGGTGTCGTCGCCCAGGTTGGCGCCGGCATTGATGCCGGAAACGACCATGTCGGGCTTGGTGTCGAGCAGGCCGGTCAGCGCCAGATGCACGCTGTCGGTGGGAGTGCCGTCGACGCACCAGACGCCGTCCGGGTGGCATTGGGCGCGGATCGGGTTCAGCAGGGTCAGCGAGTTGCTGGCGCCGCTGCGGTTGCGGTCCGGGGCCACCACGGTGACCTCGTGGTGGCGGCGGAGGTGTTCGTGCAGGCAGCGCAGGCCCGGCGCCATGCAGCCGTCGTCGTTGGAGAGCAGGATTTTCATGCGAACCGAATTAGCTGGCCCTAGTTTACCGGTTCAGGGGCTATGATGGTTGAGTTGGAAGGATTTTTCATGCCCGGACACCACCCCGACGAAGACGACAGCGCCCTGTTCCGCGAGGCGGTCCGGGACGTGCGCCCGAAAGGCCCCAGCGAGCACGTCACCCTGAGCGGGCGGCGGCTGTCGACGGTGCCGCGTTCACGCGAGGCAGACGACCGCCAGGTGATGCGGGAACTGCTGGAAGAGCCCGACGAGCTGTTCGAAAGCGGCGACACCCTGGCCTATCGGGCCGAGGGCATCCAGGACGGCGTGTTCCGCAAGCTGCGCCGCGGCCAGTACCGGATCGAGCGGGAACTGGACCTGCATGGCCTGAACCGCGACCGCGCCCGCGAGGCCGTCAGCCGCTTCCTGGCGCTGTGCCTGGACCAGGACCTGCGCTGCGTGCGCATCATCCATGGCAAGGGCAACGGCTCGCCGAACTCCGGCCCGGTGATCAAGAGCCTGCTCGACGGCTGGCTGCGCAAGCGCCGCGACGTGCTGGCCTTCTGCTCGGCACGCCCGGTGGACGGCGGCACCGGGGCGGTCTACGTGCTGCTGCGCCGCCGCAGCGGCGGCCCGGCGTGAAGGGAGCCGGCGGCCGGCTGCTGCGCCTGGCCTGGCCCCTGCCCTGGACCCTGGCCGGCCTGCTGCTGGCCTTGCCGGCCCTGCTGGGCGGCGGCTGGCAGTGGCGCCGGGTGGATGGTACGGGAGCCCTGTGCGCCCACGGCGGCCTGAGCGGCCGGATACTGGCCCGGAGCTGGATCGGTGCCATCACCATCGGCCACCTCGTACTGGCCAGGGACAGCGCCACGCTGGAACGCACCCTGGCCCACGAACTGGTCCACGTGCGGCAGTTCGAGCGCTGGGGGCTGCTGTTCCCGCTGCTGTACCTCTGGGCCTCCTGGGAGGCCTGGCGCCATGGCGGACGAGCCTACTGGGACAACCGCTACGAAGTCGAGGCCCGGATGGCGGAGCCTGCCAGAAGCGTCCGGCACTGAATCACGACGGCCATGCCGTCCGGCTTCCGAATCGTGACTTCGGTCTCAATTAAATCGGCCGTTTCAGTCGAGACCAATCAAGGCCGGCGCGCCGTCAGTAAACTCCTCGCCATCCATCCGCACCGCGCTTGTGATCGCCCATGAAAGCATCCTCTTCCCGGCTTGGCTCCCTTTTCGCAAGACTTGCCCTGCCCTGCCTGCTTGGCTTCGGCCTGGCAGCCTGCGGAGGCGGAGGAGGAAGCGGGGAGGAAGAGGAGGTCGGCTCGGACCGGGTGTTCTACAACTTCGACGAAGCAGGGGGTAGCATCGCCCGCAACAGCAGCTTTGATGGACTCCACGGCACGTTGATCGGCGTTCTGCGCTCCGAGGGCCATTCCGGCCAAGCGGTCGACTTCACCGCACAAGCCGGCAGCCATGTGCTGTTCGACATCTGCTGCAATGACGACGTCATTGTGGAGTTTCCCGAGAACGCGATCACTCTCGCCATGTGGTTGCGACCCGCTTCCGCCAATCCCGACCCCGACTCTTCCCGCCAGATTCTTGGTGGCACGGGAGGGGGCATACAGAGTTTCATGCTGGAGATAAAAGAGGATCGGGTCGAATTCCTGCTCTGCCAGCCCAATACGGCGGGCCCGTTCTTCTCGATCGTCAGGAGCGTATCAGCGCTTCCCGAGCAGCAATGGACCCATGTGGCGGTGGTCTATGACGGAAGCACGGCCGTGCTGTACGTCAATGGGTTGGAAGACAGCCGGACGAGCATCTCGACACCCGTATCGAGGGTTTACAACGATCTCATCCTGTCGTTCCCGGGCCGCGTCGACGATCTGTTCATGTCCTCTGCGGCGCTTACCCGGGATCAGGTACAGGCTCTGATGGCCGGCGCCTGGGAGGCCCCGGCGGCAACGGTTCCGCCGAAGGCGCTTTTCCGACGATCCGCGGCGCCTTAAGCGCCATCGCCACGGAGAATGCTTCGTCCGAATCAGCAGGCGGCCTGCGCCAACAGCACCACGGCATGCGCCGCGATGCCTTCCTTGCGGCCGATGTGCCCCATGCCCTCGTTGGTGGTCGCCTTGACGTTGACGCAGGCGATGTCCACGCCCAGGTCGGCCGCCAGGGTCTCGCGCATGGCCTGGGTGTGGGGCGAGACGCGCGGCACCTGCGCGATCAGGGTCAGGTCGGCGTTGACCACGCCGTAGCCGGCCTCGCGCACCCGGCGCATGACCTCGGCCAGCAGGCGGCGGCTGTCGATGCCCTTGAACCGGGCGTCGGTGTCCGGGAACAGCTTGCCGATGTCGCCGCCGCCGATGGCGCCCAGCAGGGCGTCGCAGAGGGCGTGGATCATGGCGTCGCCGTCGGAGTGGGCGATGATGCGCCAGGCGCAGGGGATGTGGACGCCACCAAGATGGACGCCCTCGCCCGCCTCGATGCGGTGGGCATCGAAGCCGTGGCCGATACGGAGTTTCACGGACTGTTCTCCTGTTGCGCCAGCCAGAACTCCGCCAGCGGCAGGTCTTCCGGATAGGTCACCTTGATGTTGCTCTCGCGGCCCCGCACCAGGCGCGGCTCGTAGCCGGCGCGCTCCATGGCGCTGGCTTCGTCGGTCACCGCCAGGCCGCGCTCGCTGCAGTCGCGCAGGGACTGCATCAGCAGGTCCAGCCGGAACAACTGCGGGGTCTGGGCGCGCCAGACGGACTCGCGGTCCACGGTGCCGGCCACCTTGCCCTTGCGAGCCTGCTTGAGGGTATCGCTGACCGGCAGGGCCAGCAGGCCGCCGTTCTCGTCGGCCGCCTCCTCGCAAAGGTTCTCGATGTCGCTCCAGGCGACGCAGGGCCGGGCGGCATCGTGCACCAGGGCATAGACCTCGCCGAAGACGGCGCTGCGCCGGGCCACCACCTCCAGTCCCGCCAGCACCGATTCGGCCCGGGCGGAACCGCCGGTGGTGGTGACGATCTTGGGGTGCCGGGCGATCGGCAGGCGCTGGAACTCGGTGTCGCTGCGGGCCAGCACCACCACCACGCCGTCCACCCACTCGGACTCGATGAAGGGCGCCAGGCTCCACTCGATCAGGGAGCGGCCGCGCAAGGGGAGATACTGCTTGGGGCGGGCGGCTCCCATACGGGTACCCCCGCCGGCGGCGGGAAGCACGGCCCAGTAACGCACCCGGGGATCCACGACGACTACTGGGCGACCACGAGGTAGAACGTTTCGTCCGACTTGATCATGCCCAGCGTGGTACGGGCCCGGGCCTCGATGGCCGCGGTACCGCTGCCCAGGTCCCGCACCTCGGCATCGCGGGCGGCGTTGCGCGCCCGCAGCTTGGCGTTCTCTTCCTGCTGCGCCTGGACCTGGGACTTGAGGCGGTGGGTGTGGGCCACACCGCCGTCGGCAACCCACAGCCGCCACTGCAGCCCCGTCAGCATCAGGGCGAGGACTGCAATGGCGACACGGTTGTTCATTACCCTAGCTTACAGCACCACGGGGAAAGCGCCAGCACCCGGGTAGCGGGCCCGCTTGCCCAGCTCGCGCTCGATGCGCAGCAGCTGGTTGTACTTGGCCATGCGGTCCGAGCGGCACAGGGAGCCGGTCTTGATCTGGGTGGCCGTGGTGCCCACCGCGATGTCGGCGATGGTGGCGTCCTCGGTCTCGCCCGAGCGGTGGGACACGACGCTGGAGTAGCCGGCGTCGGTGGCCATCTGGATGGCTTCCAGGGTCTCGGTCAGGGTGCCGATCTGGTTGGGCTTGATCAGGATCGAGTTGGCGGTGCCGCGGATGATGCCCTCGGCCAGGATCTTGGTGTTGGTGACGAACAGGTCGTCGCCCACCAGCTGCACCTTGTTGCCCAGCTTCTCGGTCAGGTACTTCCAGCCCTTCCAGTCACCCTCGGCGCAGCCGTCCTCGATCGAGATGACCGGGTACTTGGCGCAGATGCCGGCCAGGAAGTCGGCGAACTGCTCGGAGGTGTAGCTCTTGCCCTCGCCGTGCAGGGTGTACTTGCCCTTGGCGTAGAACTCGGTGGAAGCCACGTCCAGGCCCAGGTAGATGTCCTTGCCCGGCTTGTAGCCGGCCTTCTCGATGGCCTGCAGCAGCACGTCCAGGGCCGCGACGTTGGACGGCAGGTCCGGGGCAAAGCCGCCCTCGTCGCCCACCGCGGTATTCAGCTTGCGGCCCTTGAGCACGCCCTTGAGGGTGTGGAACACCTCGGCGCCCCACTGCATGGCCTCGGAGAAGCTCTTGGCGCCGACCGGCAGGATCATGAATTCCTGGATGTCGACGTTGTTGTCGGCGTGGGCGCCGCCGTTGATGACGTTCATCATCGGCACCGGCAGGGTCACGCTGGAGATGCCGCCCAGGTGGCGGTACAGCGGCAGGTAGTTCTCGGCGGCGGCGGCCTTGGCGGCGGCCAGGGACACGGCCAGGATGGCGTTGGCGCCCAGGCGCGACTTGTTCTCGGTGCCGTCGAGTTCGATCATCGTGCGGTCGACCAGGCCCTGGTCCTGCGCATCCAGGCCCAGCACGGCCTGGGCGATCTCGCCCTCGACGTTCTTCACGGCCTTCTGCACGCCCTTGCCCAAGTAGCGGGCCTTGCCCTTCTTGGGGGCGCCGTCACGCAGTTCCACCGCCTCGCGGCTGCCGGTGGAGGCACCGGAAGGCGACGCGGCGCGGCCGCGGGCGCCGGAATCCAGCACGACCTCGGCCTCCACGGTCGGATTGCCGCGGGAGTCGATGATTTCAAGGGCGGTGACTTGGACGATGTGGGACATGGAAGCTCGGCAGTTCGGGTGGTACGGATTTTGGGCGGCATTGTAGTGGAGGGGCGCAAGGCCCGCCACGCGGGGTTCCGGGGCGTTTCAGTCCTCGGCCAGCACGATCAGCTGGTCGCGGTCGCTGAAAGACACCCGCTCCGACTTCCTCGGGTTCACCACCACGCCGTAGCCCTTGTCGCGGTCGTTGGCGTTGGCGTGCAGCCGGTAGCCGATGGCGGTCTCTCCGCGTTGGGCGGCCGCCTCCAGGACGGTGTGGAAATCCACCGGCAGGCCGGGCCGCAGGTACTGGGTGACGGGACGGATGTAGATCTCCGAGCCCTCGGAGCTGAACAGGCTGCGGAACACCCGGTCCAGCTGCTTGTTTTCCGACAACTGCGACAGCATCAGGCTGACCAGCTTGTCGCTGACGATGAAGTCGTCGGCGCGGGCGACCTGGGCCAGCGCGCGATTGCGCATGTCCATCATCTCGCTGACGATCGAGAGGTGGCGGCCGCAGGATTCGGAGATGTTGCGCAGGTGCAGCAGCGCGATCAGCGTCTGGGCATCGGCCTCCTGCACCGGCAGGTCGCTGTAGCTGAGCAGGATGATGTGGTTGAACTCCGGCACCCGCAGCGCATCCAGCGTGGCCCGATCGGTGATGTCGCCGCCGGCGAAGCGCAGACGCTGGCGCTGCAGGCGCTTGGACAGGGACAGCAGCGTCTCGCGCGCCCCTTCGCGGCGGCACAGCACGATCACCTCGGAGCCGGGCGCCACATAGTTGTCCAGCTCGCGGATGATGGCCTCGGCCTTCTCGTTCCAGCCCAGGATCAAGGTGCGCTCCGGCACCGCGGCGGGACGCGCGCCGTTGACGATGGCGCGCAGGTTGGGTGCCGGCGGCGGGATGTCCGACAGCACCACGGTATCGTCGTCCTCGCTGATGGCGATCACCTGGTCGCCCGGGCCGATGCGCGTGTTCATCGGCGGGTTGACCAGGGCTTCGCCGTCGGCGCGCATCAGGCCCATGACGGTGGACTCCTCGTAGGCGCCGAGGGCCTCGCGGTAGGTCCGGCCGACGAGGCCCGGCTCCTGCTTGAAATAGATCTCGGCGCCGTCGAAGTCCAGCAGTTCGGTGTAGACCACGCTCAGGCCCGACTGGCGGCAGGTCTGGGCGGTGACCCGCGCGATCAGGTCCTCGCCCTGGATGAAGATCGCCTCCTGCCCGCCCACCAGCGCGGCCGCCTCCAGGTTCCTGGCGTCGCGGATCTCGCCGACGATGTGGTAGGGCTCGGCCTTGCGGGCGGGGTTGTTGGTGATGGCCAGCACCGACTTGATGACGTAGATGTCCGGGTTGTCGGACTCCGGCGCCAGCACGACGATGGACCGCGCCGAGTGCGGGTCCACCACCGCCAGGTCGTCCAGGTCCAGCGGGTTGCCGCGGCGGCAGATCACCCGGGTATTGCCGGTGTCCGGGAACTTGGCCTTGATGTCGTCCTCCATCTCCACCTTGTCCCGGTCCGCCAGGATCACGATGCGCGGATCCTTCTGGTTGGAGTTGGCGATCAGCAGCTCGCCGATGATCGAGTAGACCTTGCTGGACCAGCCCAGGATCAGGGTGTGGTTGGACTCGATCACGCGCGAGCGCCCCTTGCGCAGCTCGGTGAGCTGGGATTCCAGGCCCGAGGTGATGGTGCCGATCAGGATGCTGACCACGAACAGGCCGCAGATCGTCACCAGCAGCATGACCGCCCGCAGGCCCCAGCCCTGGTCGCCGGCCAGCGTGCCGGTATCCAGGGCATGCATCAGGCTCAGCCACAGGCCTTCGACCGGCCCCGCCCCCTCCGGCGCCACGCCGAACAGCATCAGCAGCAGCGAGGCGACGAGCACGACGGCGGCGGATACCAGCGCCAGCCAGCCGATGATGGCGATGGCACCCTTGGACAGGGTGTTCTCGAAGCGATAGCGCAGGTGGTCGCGCCAGTGGATCGACTTGGACGTCATGCCGCCCCCGGTTCGTGGACGTTGGAAAGCACAACGCCGCCCGGAAGGCGGCGTTGCGGACATCGGCGAGTATAGAGGAGCGCCTGGGCCGGACCCGGCCGCGGGCACTTCGCTCTGTGACGCAGTGCCCCGCAATCAGGGGCGAAAACGCAACCCGGCCCCTTCAGGCAACCTTGGCAGGGCTGACGCTGCCGGGCTGGCTGGACTGGTTGGCGATGTGATGCTCGCGGGCGGCACGGATGAAGCCCTCGAACAGCGGATGGCCATCGCGCGGCGTGGAGGTGAACTCCGGGTGGAACTGGCAGGCCAGGAAGAACGGATGGTTGGGCAGCTCCACCATCTCGACCAGCTCGTTCTCGGCCGACTCGGCCACCAGGTCCAGGCCGTTGTCGGACAGGATCTGCTTGTAGTTGTTGTTGAACTCGTAGCGGTGGCGGTGACGCTCGGAGATGATCTCCGAGTTGTACAGCGCGCGCGCCTTGGAGCCGGCCTTGAGGCGGCAGGACTGCACGCCCAGGCGCATGGTGCCGCCCTTGCCGGTCTGCGAGCTGCGCTGGTGCACGGAGCCCGAGGCGTCGCGCCACTCGGTGATCAGGCCGATCACCGGGTGCGGGGTATGCGGGTTGAACTCCGTGGAATGCGCGCTGCCGAGGTTGCAGACGTTGCGCGCGTACTCGATGACGGCCACCTGCATGCCCAGGCAGATGCCCAGGTAGGGAATGTTGTTCTCGCGGGCGTAGCGCGCCGCGGCGATCTTGCCTTCCACGCCGCGCTCGCCGAAGCCGCCGGGGACCAGGATCGCGTCCATGCCCTGCAGGATGCGCACGCCCTGGGTCTCGATGGCCTCGGACTCGATGTAGCGGATCTTGACGCGCGTCGCGGTGTGCAGGCCGGCATGGGCCAGGGCCTCGTTCAGCGACTTGTAGGCGTCGGCGAGGTCCACGTACTTGCCGACCATGGCCACCTGCACGTCCAGGTCGGTCTTGCTGCGGGCTTCGACCAGCCAGTCCCAGGCGGACAGGTCCGGCTTGCGCAGCTCCAGCCCGAAGTGCTCGACCACCAACTGGTCCAGGCCCTGCTGATTGAGCCAGGCGGGAATCTTGTAGATGTCGTCGAGGTCGATCGCGGCGATGACGGCCTGGTAGGGCACGTTGGTGAACAGCGCGATCTTGCGGCGCTCGGAATCCGGCAGCGTGCGCTCGGAGCGGCACAGCAGGACGTCGGGCTGGATACCGATGCCGCGCAGTTCCTTCACCGAGTGCTGCGTCGGCTTGGTCTTGAGCTCGCCGGAGGCCTTGACGTACGGCACCAGGGTCAGGTGCATGTACATGGCGTTCTTGCGGCCCAGTTCATGCCCCATCTGGCGGATCGCCTCGATGAAGGGCAGCGACTCGATGTCGCCCACCGTGCCGCCGATCTCGACGATGCAGATGTCGCAGCCGGCCGCGCCCTTGCGGATGCCCTGCTGGATCTCGTCGGTGATGTGCGGGATCACCTGCACCGTCTTGCCCAGGTAGTCGCCGCGGCGCTCCTTCTCGAGCACGTTGCGGTAGACCTGGCCGGTGGTCAGGTTGGAATAGCGCGTGGTCTTGCCACGCAGGAAGCGTTCGTAGTGTCCGAGGTCCAGGTCCGTCTCGGCGCCGTCCTCGGTGACGAAGACCTCGCCGTGCTGGAACGGGCTCATGGTCCCCGCATCGACGTTGATGTAGGGGTCCAGCTTGATCATGTGGACCTTGAGACCGCGCGATTCGAGGATCGCACCAAGGCTGGCGGCGGCAATGCCTTTGCCAAGCGAGGACACCACGCCCCCGGTTACAAAAATGAATCGCGTCTGCTGCGGCGCGTCGGGCATGGGAATCATCGGCAGGAAGTTTGCGGGATTTTACAGGCTGCCCCTCCCCCTCTCAATGATCAGAGTGACAAAGATGCTCCGGGACACCGGGCAGGTCGTGCAGCCAGGCCGCCTGCGGCGCGCCTTCCGCGCGCCAGAACCCCGCGACGGCCAGCAGTTCGCCGCCGCGCCAGATCAGGGGTGTGCGCTGCCGCACCCAGACCGGCAGGCCGGCCTCCTGGAACAGGTTCTTCAGGCTGCGGCGGTGCTTGGCGCCGGCCGGGCGCAGTTCCTCGCCCCCGGCGGGAAAACGCACGGTCAGCGGTGCCGCAGGGAGGCGCGCCAGGCGCAGGCGCCCGCAGCCCGGCGGCAGTTCCAGCTCGCGGCGCCCCGGCCAGGCCAGCTCCAGGCCCCTGGGCGGGGGCGGCAGGGCCGGCAGCCGGTACAGGACATCCCGGTAGCGCCGCAGTTCGGCACCGTCGTGCAGCAGGCGGGGCGAGGCGTCGGGCCGGGCCGCCAGCAGCTCCCGCTCCAGGCGGTCCAGCAGGGCGGCCGGCGGCGCCTGGAGCCCGGCCTGGGCCAGCCAGTGGCGCAGCAGGTTGTTGCGCCGGGCCACCGGCAACTCCAGCAGGGCCGGGATCGCCAGCCCCCCGTCCTTCCGGGCGGATTGCAGGTCGATCTCCGCCAGGTCGGCCAGCAGGCCGGCCGCTTCCGCGGCATGGCGCGAGAAGCGCCCCAGGGTCTCGGACGCCTGGGGCCAGCGCTGCTGCAGGCGCGGCATGACCTCGCGGCGCAGCCAGGAACGGGCATGGGCCGGGTCGCGGTTCTGCGGGTCTTCCACCCATTCCAGCCCCTGCGCCAGGGCCTGTTCGCGCAAGGCCTGCCGGGAAAGCGCCAGCAGCGGCCGCCACAGCTTGCCAGGCCCGAAGGGCAGCAGCGGCTGCATGCCGGCCATGCCGGCCACGCCGGTGCCGCGCAGCAGGCGCAGCAGCAGGGTCTCGGCCTGGTCGTCGCGGTGATGCGCGGTGACCAGGCAATCGCCGGGCCGCATCAGGCCGCGCAGGGCCTCGTAGCGCGCTTCGCGCGCTGCGGCTTCCAGGCCGCCCGGGTGCCGGCGATCCACCTCGACCCGGCACAGCGTAAGGGGAACGCCGAGGCGCCGGCAGACGCGCCGGCAGTGGGCCGGCCAGGCATCCGCCGCCGGCTGCAGGCCGTGGTGGACGTGCACCGCGCGCAGCCGCCGCGGCGCGGCCTGGGCCAGCCACTGCAGCAGCACGGTGGAGTCGCAGCCGCCGCTGTAGGCCAGCCAGAAGCGCGCACCCCGCGGCAGCTGCGGCAGTTCGGGCAGCTGCAGCGGCGGGCTCACGTCCGGCTCAGTTCAGGCGGTCGTGGGCGCCGTAGGACATCAGGCGCTGGTAGCGGTTGGCCAGCAGCTGCGGCATCGGCGTATGGCGCAAGCGCTCGAGGTTGGAGATGAGCTTCTGCTTGAGCGTGTTCATCATCGCGGCCGGGTCGCGGTGGGCGCCGCCCAGCGGCTCGCTCACGATCTCGTCCACCAGCTTGTGCTGGAACAGGTCGCGCGAGGTGATGCGCATGGCCTCGGCGGCCTCCGGCGCACGGCCGGCGTCCTTGAACAGGATCGAGGCGCAGCCCTCGGGCGAGATCACCGAGTAGATGCTGTACTGGAGCATCATCACGTGGTCGGCCACGCCGATGGCCAGCGCACCGCCGGAGCCGCCCTCGCCCGTCACCGTGGCGATCACCGGCGTGCGCAGGCGCGACAGCTCGAACAGGTTGCGGGCGATCGCCTCGGACTGGTTGCGCTCCTCGGCGCCGATGCCCGGGTAGGCGCCCGGGGTGTCGATGAAGGTGACCACCGGCAGGTTGAACTTCTCCGCCAGCTTCATGATGCGCAGCGCCTTGCGGTAGCCCTCGGGCTTGGGCATGCCGAAGTTGCGGTAGACGCGCTCCTTGGCATCGCGGCCCTTCTGCTGGCCGATCACGCAGACCGCGCGGCCCTCCAGCCGGGCGACACCGCTGACGATGCTCGGATCGTCGGCGTAGTGGCGGTCGCCGTGCAGCTCTTCCCACTCGGTGAAGAGCGTCTTGATGTAGTCCAGGGCATAGGGACGCTGGGGGTGGCGCGCCAGCTGCGCCACCTGCCAGGGAGTCAGGTTGGCAAAGATCTGCTCGGTCAGTTCGCGGCTCTTGAGGTCGAGCCGGGCGATCTCCTCGGTGAGGTTCACGCCGCTGCCGGAAGTGGCGAAACGCAGCTCTTCGATCTTCTGCTGCAGTTCCGCGATGGGCTGTTCGAAATCGAGGTAGTTCAGGTTCATAAGCGTCTATTCGTCGTCTCCGCCCCCGCCGCCGGAGAACGCGCGGTCGAAGCGGCGCTCGGTCACGGGGGGCACATATCGCTTGTACGTCACTTTAACGCAGTCCGGGCCGGCAATCTGCTGCACTGCGGTCAGGCAGTTCTCGTCCAGGCGCAGCTTCCATTCGGGAGCCAGGTCCAGCACGCAGGCCTGCCGCCCGTTGCGGTAGTGCACAACCATTCCGACATTGCCCTTCTGGTAGGGCTTGAGGGCCTTGTGCATCGCCTGGACGTCGGCCACCGGCTTGCACCATTCCAGGGCGAGCTTCTGCGGATAGTCCTTCAGCACGTCGGCCAGGGCGAAGAACTCCGGACGGTACATGCGCGGCTCGGACTCCCGGCCCTCGCGCGGCGGCGAAGCGCCGATCTCGGCGATCACGAAGACCAGGCTGTCCGGCTTGACCACCGGCTGCAGCCGCGGCCAGGCGTCCACGTCGATCCAGGTGGAAAGCTGGGCGGTCTGGTCGTCGAAGGTGAGCTTGTAGCTGGCACGCCCGCTCTTGCCGTCCGCCGACTTGTCGCCCTTGAAGAAACGGATGTCCACCACCCAGGCCGCGAACATGACCTTCTGGCGCGGCTGGAACTGCACCTTGCCGTCCGCTCCGACCACCGGCGGCCTGGCATGCTGCTCGATCAGCGGCCGCATGCGGTCGGTGCAGACCTGCTCGATGATGTCGCGATAGGCGTCGATCGGATGGCCGGACAGATAGAAGCCCAGGGTATCGCGCTCGTGCGCCAGCTTCTCCCGCTTGAGCCAATCCTGCGCAAGCTCCGGCTCGACCTTTTCCTCGATCGTGCCGGAACTGCTGCCGCCTCCCAGTCCGAACAGGTCCACCTGGCCGCTGTCGGCGGACTGCGCCGCCTTTTCCGCCAGCCCCAGGGCCTTGGGCAAGGTGGCCAGCAGCGAGGGCCGGTTGAGGCCGAATCCGTCCAGCGCGCCGGAGTAGATCAGCGCCTCGAGCACGCGCTTGTTCGCCTTCTTCAGGTCGATGCGGCGGCAGAAGTCGAACAGGTCCTTGAACCTGCCGTTCTTCTCGCGCTCGGCGATGATGCCCTCCAGCGCCGCCTCGCCCACGCCCTTGATCGCGCCCAGGCCGTAGAGGATCTGGTTCGGGCCGGGCACGGTGAAGCGGTAGAAGCTGCGGTTGATGTCGGGCGGGATCATCTCCAGCTTCATGCGCAGGCATTCGTCGCGCATCAGCACGACGGAGTCGGTGTGCTGCATTTCGCAGGACAGCACCGCCGCCATGAACTCCGCGGGGTAATGCGCCTTGAGCCAGGCGGTGTGGTAGCTCACCAGCGCGTACGCGGCGGCATGCGACTTGTTGAAGCCGTAGTCCGCGAACTTGGCCATCAGGTCGAAGACCTTGCTCGCGACCTCGCCGTCGATGCCGCGGCCGGTGGCGCCAGTGGTGAAGATCTCGCGCTGCTTCTCCATCTCGGCGCGGATCTTCTTGCCCATGGCGCGGCGCAGCAGGTCGGCGCCGCCCAGCGTGTAGCCGGCCATGCGCTGCGACATCTGCATGACCTGCTCCTGGTACACGAAGATGCCGTAGGTGGGCTGCAGCACCGCCTCCATCTCCGGATGCAGGTACTCGATCTTGCTGGTGTCGCGCTTGTTCTCGCAGAAGGTCGGGATGTTCTCCATCGGCCCCGGGCGGTACAGCGACACCAGGGCGATGATGTCCTCGAAGCAGTCGGGCTTGAGATCCCGGCTGGCCTTCTGCATGCCCGGGGATTCCATCTGGAACACCGCCGAGGACTCGCCGCTCTGGTAGATCTTGCGGAAGGTTTCCTGGTCGTCCAGCGGCAGGGCCAGCATATCCAGCTGGCGGCCGTGCTGGCGCACGATCGTGTTGACCGCCTCCTGGATCACGGTGAGCGTCTTCAGGCCCAGGAAGTCGAACTTCACCAGGCCCACGACCTCGAGGTCCTTCATGTCGAACTGCGTGCGCATGCCGCCGCCGCCGGGTTCGCACAGCAGCGGGGCGTAGTCCGTCAGCGGCCTGGGCGCGATCACCACGCCGCCGGCATGCACGCCGACCCCGCGCGTGGTGCCTTCCAGCGCCAGGCCCAGGTCCACCACCGCCTTCACTTCCTCGTCGGTGTCGTAGAGCCCCTTCAGTTCAGGGACCGTCTCCAGCGCGTCCACCAGGGTCGCGCCCGGGGTGCCCGGCACCAGCTTGGAAATCCTGTCGCCGAAGCCGTAGCCATGGCCCAGCACGCGCGCCACGTCGCGGATCACGCCGCGCGCCGCCATGGTGGCGTAGGTGATGATCTGGCCCACGTGCGGACGACCGTACTTCTGCGTGACGTACTCGATCACGCGGTCGCGGTTGTCCATGCAGAAGTCGACGTCGAAGTCCGGCATCGACACGCGCTCCGGATTCAGGAAGCGCTCGAACAGCAGGTTGTAGGGCAGCGGATCGAGATCGGTGATGCGCGTGGCATAGGCCACCAGCGAGCCGGCACCCGAACCGCGCCCCGGGCCCACCGGGCAGCCGTTCTGCTTGGCCCACTGGATGAAGTCGGCCACCACGAGGAAGTAGCCGGCGAAGCCCATCCGCTCGATGATGCCCAGCTCGTAGTCGAGCCGCTGCCGGTACTCTTCCTCGGGCTTGGCCAGGGTGATCTCGGTGAAGCGGCGCGCCAGGCCATCCTCCGAGACCTTCCTCAGCCAGGAGTTGGTGTCGTGACCCTCCGGCACCGGGAAGTTCGGCAAGTGGTAGGGCGGCGCGAACTTCAGCGTCAGCGTGCAGCGCCGCGCGATCTGCAGCGTGTTCTCCAGCGCCTCGGGGATGTCGGCGAACAGCGCCTGCATCTCGTCCGCCGACTTCAGGTACTGCTCCGGCGTGTAGTCGCGCGGACGCTTGTCGTCGCCCAGCACGCGGCCCTGCGCGATGCAGACGCGCGCTTCGTGCGCGTCGAACTCCTCGCGCGACAGGAAACGCACGTCATTGGTCGCCACCACGGGAACCTGAAAGTGGCGCGACAGGGCGCAGGCGGCCTGCACCCATTCCTCGTCGCCGGGCCGCTGGCAGCGGCTGATCTCCAGGTACAGGCGCTGCGGGTAGAGCGCCGACAGCTCGGCCACCGCGCTCTTCGCGGCCTCCACCTGGTCGCCGGCGGCGGCGCGGAACGTGCTGCCGTCGCGCCCGGTGAGGGCGATCAGGCCCTCGGCATGCGGCGCCAGCCACTCGCGCTTGACCAGCGGCGTGCCGCGCTGCTGGCCGTCGGTGTAGGCCAGCGAGATCAGCTTGGTGAGGTTGCGGTAGCCCGTGTCGTTCTGCACCAGCAGGGTCAGGCGCTCCGGCGCCTCGCCCGCGACACGCTCCTCCAGGCGGATGTCGGCGCCGATCACCGGCTTGATGCCGGCCCCTTCCGCGGCCTTGTAGAACTTCACCATCGCGAACAGGTTGTTGATGTCCGTGACGGCGATCGCGGGAAACTTCAGCTCCGCTGCGCGCGAGGTCAGTGTCGCGCCGACGCCGCCACCCTTGCGCTTGGGCGGCTCGACGCGCACCACGCCGTCGGTCAGCGAGAACTCGGTGTGCACGCGCAGGTGGACGAAACCGCTCATGCGTTCCCGCCCGCGAAGAGGTCTGGCTGCGCGCAGGGCGCGAAACCCATGCGATGGATGCTGCTGGGCCCCTGCCGGCGCAGCGCCGCCAGGTGCTCGGACGTGCCGTAGCCCTTGTGCTTGGCGAAGCCGTAGCCCGGGAATTCGGCGTCGAGCCGCTGCATCTCGCGGTCGCGCGCCACCTTGGCCAGGATCGACGCAGCCATGATCGGCGAGTGGATGGCATCGCCCTCCACCACCGCCTCGGCACTGCATGGCAATGCGGGGGGCAGGCGATTGCCGTCGATCAGGCAATGCCGGGCGGCGGGACTTAGCGCCTCCACCGCGCGCTGCATCGCCAGCATCGAGGCATGCAGGATATTGAGCCGCTCGATCTCCTCGACCTCGGCGCGGGCGATGGCGCAGGCCACGGCACGGCGCTGGATCAGGTCGAACAGGTTCTCGCGCTGCAGGGCCGTGAGCTGCTTGGAATCGTCCAGGCCGCGGATGCCGTGACCCGCGTCGAGGATCACCGCCGCGGCATAGACCGGACCGGCCAGGCAGCCGCGGCCGGCCTCGTCGACGCCGGCGACGAAGGACAGCGTGTACGAGGAAATGGCGACCCGGCGCGGCATGGGCTAAGCGGCGCGGGCGGCCAGCAGGCCGGCGATGGCTTCGGCGGCGCGGCCGGCCGCATCGCGGCGCAGCTCCTCGCGCACCGCATGGAACTGCGCCAGCTGGCGCCGGCGCGGCCCGTCGTCCGCCAGCAGCAGGCTCACCTCGTCGGCGATGCGCCCGGGCGTCGCGGCCTCCTGCAGCAGCTCGGTCACGGTGGGCTCGTCCGACAGCAGATTGGGCAGGCTGACGTAGCGGGTCTTGAGCAGGCCGGCCTTGAGCATCAGCCAGGCCGTGAAGGCGGCACCGCGGTAGGCCACCACCATCGGCCGGCCCAGCAGCAGGCATTCCAGGGTGGCGGTGCCCGAGGCCAGCAGCACGGCGTCGGCCGCGCGCATGCACTCGCGCGAACGGCCTTCCACCACGGTCCAGGGCAGGCCCGGGGCCTGCTCGCGGATGACGCGCTCCAGGCCCCCGCGCAGCTTGGGCTTGGCCACCGGCGTGACGAATCGGATGCCGGGATGGCGTTGCGCCAGCAGGACCGCCGCCTGCGCGAAGGGCTCGCCCAGGTACTTCAGTTCCGAGCCGCGGCTGCCGGGCAGGATCGCCACCAGCGGGCCCTCGGCCGGCAGGCCCAGTTCCGCGCGCGCCGCGGCCGGCGTCACCGAATCGTCCAGCTCGTCCGCCAGCGGGTGTCCGATGTAGTCGGCCGGCACGCCATGCTCGGCATAGAACTTCGGCTCGAAGGGGAACAGGCAGAGCATGCGGTCCACCGAGCAGGCGATGGTCTTCACTCGCCCCTGCCGCCAGGCCCAGACCGAGGGGCTGACCACGTGCGCGGTCTTCAGGCCGCGCTCGCGCAGCCGGCGCTCCAGGCCCAGGTTGAAGTCCGGCGCGTCGATGCCGATCACCACGTCCGGGCGATCCTGCAGGAAGCGGCGCAGCAGTTCCGCGCGCAGGCGGAACAGCCGCGGCAGCGCCGGGATCACCTCGGCGATGCCCATCACCGACAGCAGCTCGATGGAGGCGATGCTGTCGCAGCCGGCCGCCGCCATGCGCGGGCCGGTGACGCCGTAGATCTGCGCCTGAGGGTACCGCGCCTTGAGCGCGCGGACGATGGCGGCGCCGAGGATGTCCCCGGACAGTTCGCCCGCCACCAGAGCGATGCGCATCGGCCGCCCGAGCCTAGCGCGACAGGGAGCGCTTGGAGGTTTCGATGAAGCGCAGCATCGCGCCGGCATGCTCGGAGGACCTGGCCATCTCGGCCAGCTTCTCCTTGACCTCGGCCATGATCGAACCCGACATGTAGATCAGCTTGTAGGCGTCCTTGATCTGGTCGATCTGCTCGGCCGTGAAGCCGCGGCGCTTGAGGCCCTCGCTGTTGATGCCGCGCGGGCGGGCCGGCTGCCCTTCGGCGATGACGAAGGGCGGCAGGTCGCGCAGCACCACGGTGCCGCCGCCGGTGAAGGCATGGGCGCCGATGCGGCAGAACTGGTGCACCAGGGTATAGCCGCCGAGGCCGGCGTAGTCCTCGATCGTGATGTGCCCGGCGAGGGTCGTGCCGTTGGCCAGGATCGTGTGCGAGCCCACCACGCAGTCGTGCGCGATGTGGACGTTGGCCATGATCCAGTTGTCGTTGCCGACCCGGGTCACGCCCGTGTCCTTCAGCGTGCCGCGCTGGATCGTGACGTACTCGCGGATGGTATTGCCGTCGCCGATCTCCACCGAGGTGGCGTCGTCGTAGCGCGCGGTCTTGTCCTGCGAGATCTCGCCGATGGAGCTGAACTGGAAGATGCGGTTGTCGCGGCCGATCTTCATCGGGCCGCGCAGCACCACGTGCGGACCGATCCAGCTGTTTTCGCCGATCTCGACGTCGGCCCCGATGACGGTGTAGGGACCGACTTCGACGGTAGGATGCAGCCGCGCGCCGGCGTCGACGATCGCGGTGGGATGGATGCGTGTGCTCATCAGTCGCTCCCCGTGTCGCGGCCGGCGTTCTTCAGCACGCAGATCATTTCGGCCTCGCAGGCCAGGTCGTCGCCCACCTTGGCCTGGGCGATGAACTTCCACAGGTCGCGCTTGTGCTTGTCGAGCTTGATGTGGAAGTGCAGTTGGTCGCCGGGCACCACCGGCCGCTTGAAGCGGCAGTTGTCGATGCCGGCGAAGTACAGGATGTAGCCGGAGTCGCAGCGCAGCCCGGAGCGCATCACCGCCAGCAGGCCGCAGGCCTGGGCCATCGCCTCCAGCTGCAGCACGCCGGGCATGGTCGGCAGGCCCGGGAAATGGCCGGGGAAGAAGTTCTCGTTGTAGGTGACGTTCTTCAGCGCCACCAGGTGTCCGGCTTCGGCGTCGACCGACAGCACGCGATCCACCAGCAGGAAGGGATAGCGGTGCGGCAACAGCTTCAGGATTTCGCGGATATCAAGATTCACTGGATTCATTGTCCTGTTCCCGGGGGTCGAGTTGCAGGTGGCGCTCGACCTCGCGCAACCGCTCCTCAAGGCGCGCCAGGCGCCGGATGCGTGCGACGGTCTTGCGCCACTCACGCGCGTCGCTGAGCGGCAGGCCGGAGCCATAGACGCCCTTCTCGGTGATTGAATTGGTGACCATGCCGCGGCCGAGGATGACCACGTCGTCGGCAATGCTGATGTGGCCGGCCATGCCGACGGCGCCCCCGATCAGGCAGCGTGCCCCGACGGTGGTGCTGCCGGCGATGCCGGTGCAGGCGGCGATGGCCGTGTGCTGCCCGATGCGGCAGTTGTGGGCAATCTGGATCAGGTTGTCGAGGCGCACGCCGTCCTCGATCACGGTGTCCTCGATCGCTCCGCGATCGATGCAGGTGTTGGAGCCGATCTCGACGTTGTCGCCGATCACGACGGTACCGAGCTGCGGCACCTCTTCCCAGCCGTTGGGGCCGCGGGCATTGCCGAAGCCGCGCGAACCGATCACCGCTCCGGGCTGCAGGGTGCAGCGCCGGCCGATGCGCACGCGCGCGCCGACGTGGACCTGGGCCACCAGGCGCGTACCGGCACCGATCACGGCATCGCGGCCGACCAGGCAGCCGGGCCCCACGTAGGCGCCCTCGCCCAGTTCGGCCCCGGCCTCCACCACGGCGTTGTAGCCGACATGCACGCCGGCGCCGAGCTTGGCCTGCGGGGACACCTGGGCACCGGCCTGAATCCCGGCGGCGAACTCGCGGTCCGGGTCGAACAGGGCGGCCAGGCGGGCATAGGCCAGATAGGGGTCCTTGGCGACAAGGCCCGGGGTCGCCAGCGTCGCGGCGTCGCGCGGGCCGACGATGACGGCGGCGGCGCGGGTGCCGGCCAGTTGGGCGCGGAACTTGGGGTTGGACAGGAAGCCGATGCAGCCCGGCTTGCCGGGGTCCAGCGAGCAGACGCCCTGGATGAGCGTACCGCCCTCCCCCTTCAGTTCCAGACCGAATCTTGCGGCCAGGTCGGCCAGGCTATACGTGGTCATGCGTCGATTATCGCAGGTCCGGCGGGCCTGCGTCCCGCCCCCGGAAGCCTGTCGGCAGCATTGCAAGCGCCGCATCGGTCCGCAGAAAAGCGGTGGCAACCCTGCAGGGGGATCGCCTGGACACAGGGCTGCGCTCGGAGTCGCTTACGCACTGCTGTACGCCGCGCGCCTCGGGGCGCAGCCCTGCATCCGGGCGCGCACCGCCGCAGCGAACGCGATGGCGTCAGCAAGGCCTCAACGAAAAACGGCCCGCGGCGAGCCGCGGGCCGTCCTTGAAAAACAACCGTTTACTTGCCGCCGCCGGCCTGCAGGCGCTTCAGCACCTCGGCGGTGATGTCGACCGAGTCGGTAGCGTAGATCGGGTCCTGCACCACCAGGTCGGCGCCCTTCTCCTTGGCCACCTGCACGATCACGCCCTTGATCTTGGCCATCATCTCGGTGGTCAGCTGGCGGTCGCGGTTGGCGAAGTCTTCCTGGAACTGGCGCTGCTTGTACTGCAGGTCGAGCTGGCGCGTGGTGAGGTCCTTCTCGCGCTTGGAGGCGTCGGCGGCGGAGAGCATGTCGCGCTCCTTCTTGAACTTCTCGGCGTCGTCGACGAAGCGCTTGGCCTCGGCCTCGAGGTCGTTCTTGCGGCGGTCGAACTCGGCCTTGATCTTGTCGGCGCCGGCCTTGAACTGCGGCGACTGCTGCACCAGCTCGGCGGCGCGGATGCTGACGATCTTGCCGTCGGCGGCCATCGCGGGGGCAGCGAGCAGCGCCGCGGAAGCCAGGGCCATGACGCTGAGGATTCGGGTGAGGTTACGCATCGTTGGATCTCGGTGTTCCGTCTATGAATGGAGTAATGATGACAGGAGAGTATTGAAGCGGATTTGCAGCAGGATCAGAAGCCGCCGCCAAAGCGGATCTGGAAGCGGTCCACCTCGTCGCCCTGCTCCTCGTTCAGCGGGAACGCGTAGCTCAGGTCGAGCAGGCCGAGGAACGGCGTGAACCAGGAGAACGCGATGCCGGCGGACTGGCGCAGGTCGGCGGTGTCGAAGTCGCCCGGCTGCGGGAAGACCTGGCCGATGTCGAAGAACAGGTTCAGACGCGTCGACTTGCCGTCGCTGGCGATCGGCAGCGGGATGATCAGGTTGTTCTGCGCCGTGGTGCGGAACTTGCCGCCGTAGGGGTTATCGAACGGCGTGTCGCGCGGACCGAGCGAGCCGTCGCGGTAGCCGCGCACGGTGCGCGGGCCGCCGGCAAAGAAGTGCTCGTAGGGCGGCACTTCCTGGTCGTTGGCATAGGTGTCCACCAAGCCCACGGAGCCGTTCATTTCCAGGAACAGGCCCTTGTAGATCGGCACGTATTGCTGGCCGCGGTAGCTGAGGTTGTAGAACTCGATGTCGCTGCCCGGCATGCCCAGGTCGAGGCTGAGGGAGTGCATCGAACCGCGGTCCGCGAAGAAGGTGCGGTTGCGCGTGTCGTAGGTGATGCCGGTGCGGAACGAGTAGTTCAGGAAGCGCGTGCCGTTGTCGATCACGAACTGCAGGATCTCGTTCGACGAGGAGCCGGCGAAGGTCTCGATCGAGGTCTCGTCCAGGCCGAAGCCGGCACGCAGGGTCATGAACTCCGACAGCGGGATGCCGTAGGTCAGGTTCAGGCCCAGCACGTTGGTGTTGAAGCCCGAGCTGTAGCGGATCACCGACTCGGAACTGCGGTAGAAGGCCGACACCGTCTGGCTGATGCCGTCGGCGGTGAAGTAGGGATCGGTCCAGGACAGGCTCAACGCCTTGGAGATCGAGTTGTTCTCCGCCGACACCTCGACGCGGTTGCCGGTGCCCAGGAAGTTGGTATGCGTGAGGCTGCCGGTGATCAGGAAGCCCTGCGCACCGGAATAGCCGACGCCGAACTGCACCGATCCGGGCGGGCGCTCCTTGACCTTGAACTGGATGTCGACGAGGTCGTCGGAACCGGCCACGGGGCGGGTATCGACCTCGACGTCCTCGATGAACGGCAGGCGCGCCAGGCGCACGCGGGAGCGCTCGACGGCGCTCTTGGAGAAGGGCGCGGCCTCGAGCTGGCGCATTTCGCGGCGCAGGGTCTCGTCGTTGGTGCCGAGGTTGCCGCTGAAGCCGATGCGGCGCACGTAGGCGCGCTTGCCCGGCTGCACCACGTAGTTGAGGCTGACGAGCTTGCTGCCCTCCTCCACTTCCGGCACCGGGTTGACCTCGGCGAAGGCATAGCCGATGTCGGACAGCGCGGCCTCGATGCGGTTGGCGCTGTCGGTGGCTTCCTTGCGCGAGAAGATGTCGCCCGCCTTGGTCGTGACCAGGGCGTTGAGGAACTGCTCGTTGAGGATGGTCTCGCCCGAGAAGCGGCGATCCTTGATCTTGTAGATCTCGCCCTCTTCCAGGTTGACGGTGATGTAGATCGAGTCCTTCTCGGGCGTCAGCGCCACCTGCACGGAGGAGACGTTGGCCTTCAGGTAGCCGCGGTCCTGGTAGTAGGACTGCAGCTTTTCCAGGTCGCCGACCAGCTTCTGCTTGGAGTACTTGTCGCTGCTTTGGAAGGGCATCCAGTGGGTACCCTCGAGCGCGAACTGCTTGAGCAGCTCGCTGGTCTCGAAGGCCTGGTTGCCCAGCAGGTTGATGTCCTTGATGCGGGTGACCTTGCCTTCGACCACGTCGATCTTGATGCTGACGCGGTTGCCTTCTTCCTCGGTGACCGCCGCCTTGATATCGACGTCGTAGTAGCCGTTGGCGTAGTACTGGCGGCGCAGTTCCTGCTCGACGCCGTCGAGCAGTTCGCGCTTGAACAGCTCGCCTTCGGCCAGGCCCAGGTCCTTCAGCGACTTCTTGAGATCGTCGCCGCCGATCTTCTCGTTGCCTTCGATCGTGAAGCTGGTGATGGAGGGACGCTCCTTGATCACGATCACCAGGGCGTCGCCGTCACGCTGCAGCTGCACGTCCTGGAACAGGCCGGAACCGTACAGCGAGCGGATCGCCTGGCGCGAGGTGGCGTCGTTGAGCTCGTCGCCGACCGACAGCGGCAGGTAGGTCAGGATCGTGCCGATCTCGAGGCGCTCCAGGCCGTCGGCCCGGATTTCCTTGATCGTGAAGGGCTGGAAGGCATGGGCCTGGCCCGCCAACACGAGCGCCGCGATGGCGCTGGCCAGCGCCGTTTTCTTCGTTCTCAGCGGTTTCACTGATCTGGTTTCTTTTTTAGTCGGTGCCGCAGTTCAATTCAGCAGGCGCATCACGTCGTTGTAGAACGCCAACCCCATCAACATCACCAGGAAGGTCAGGCCCATCCGCTGGCCCGCCTCCTGCGCCCTCTCAGACAGCGGCGATCCCTTGACCGCCTCGATTGCATAGAACAGCAGGTGTCCGCCATCGAGCAGCGGCACCGGCAGCAGGTTGAGCACGCCGAGGCTGACGCTCACCACCGCCAGGAAGCTCAGGAAAGATACGAGACCGACCTGGGCGGAATACCCGGCCACCTGGGCGATCTGGATGGGACCGCTGACGTTCTTCACCGACACGTCGCCGAGCACCATGCGCCACAGCATCTTCAGCGTCAGCGCGGACATGCGCCAGGTTTGCTCGACGGCACCCGGCACGGCTTCGAGGGGGCCGCGCCGGCTTTCGGCGCGCAAATCCTGCCACAGATCGGGGGAGGCTGCTATCTCCACGCCGATGCGCCCGATGACCCGTCCGCCCTCCTCGACACGGGCCACGATGGCTTGCAGTTCAAGGGTTTCGGCGCCGCGGCGGACGCCGACCTTGACCACCTGCTCGGGCCGGGCGCTGAGCCAGGCGATCATCTCGCGGCGGCCGGCAATGGGCTGGCCGTCCAGGCTGACGATATGGTCGCCGCCCCTCAGGCCGGCGGCCTCGGCCGCCCCGCCCGGAATCACCCGGGCCACGATCGGGGGAATCGGCGGCTCGTAGGGCTCCAGGCCCAGATCGGCGAAGACGTACTCCGGGTCCACGCGGACCCCGCCGAGGTCGAGCCGGACGCTGCGCTGGCTGCCGTCGGCGGCCAGCACCCGCAGCGGCAGGCTGCCGCCGCCCAGGGCCTTGTCCAGCAGCTCGGTCCGCAGGTCGATCCAGGTGGGGGTGGCCTCGCCGTCCACCTCGACGACCTGCTCGCCCTCGCGCAGGCCGGCCTGGGCGGCGGCGCTCTTGGCGGCGGGTGCCGCGATCATGGGCTTGATGCTCTGAACGCCCATCAGCAGGACCAGCCAGTAGAAGGCGATGGCCAGCAGGAAATTGAACACCGGGCCGGCTGCCACGATCAGGAAGCGCTTGCCCACCGGGGCGTTGTTGAAGGCCTGGGAACGCAGCTCCGCCGGCACCGGGCCCTCGCGCTCGTCCAGCATCTTGACGTAGCCGCCCAGGGGGATGGCCGACAGCGTCCATTCCACGCCGTCGCGGGAAGTCCGGCTCCAGATGCGGCGGCCGAAGCCGATGGAGAAGCGCAGCACCTTGACGCCGCAGCGGCGGGCGACCCAGTAGTGACCGAATTCGTGGAACGCGACCAGGATGCCGATGGCAAGGATGAACCCGCCTAGCGACCAGAGGAAATCAGGCATGCCGCAGGCTCCGGCCGAGCTCGGCCACGGCCGCGGCGGCCGCTTCGCGGGCCCAGGCGTCCAGCGCCAGGATGCCGTCCAGGTCATCGCCCGCCTGGCGGCCGGCGGCGGCGTCCATCACCTCTTCGATCACGGCGGGAATCCCCGGGTAGTTCAGCCGATGCTGCAGGAACGCTTCGACAGCGACTTCGTTCGCCGCGTTCAATGCATTCGGCAGCGCCCCGCCCTGCCGCAGCGCAAACCGTGCCAGGCGCAGGCAGGGGAAGCGGCGCTCGTCCGGCGCCTCGAAGCGGAAACGGCCCAGGGCGGCCAGGTCCAGGCCGCCGACGCCCGACTCCCAGCGCTCCGGCCAGGCCAGGGCATGGGCGATCGGCACCCGCATGTCCGGCTGCCCCAGCTGGGCCAGCATCGAACCGTCGACGTACTCCACCACCGAATGGATCGCGCTCTCGGGGTGGATCACCACGTCCAGGCGGTCGGCCGGCAGGCGGTACAGCACGGCGGCCTCGATCAGTTCCAGGCCCTTGTTCATCATCGTGGCCGAATCGACGGAAATCTTCTGGCCCATCACCCAGTTGGGATGGCGCACGGCCTGCTGCGGGGTCACCGCCTCCAGCTGTGCCAGCGGTGTCTCACGGAACGGGCCGCCGGAGGCGGTCAGGATCAGCCGGTGGACCCCCTTGGGCCGCTCGCCGCAACGTGCCGGCGACGGCAGGCACTGGAAGATGGCGTTGTGCTCGGAGTCGATCGGGATCAGCGTGGCCCCATGGCGGGCCGATTCGGCCATCAGCAGCGCGCCGGCCATCACCAGCGGCTCCTTGTTGGCGATCAGCACGCGCTTGCCGGCGCGCACCGCCGACAGGGTCGGCAGCAGGCCGGCGGCACCGACGATGGCGGACATCACCTGCCCGGCCTCCGGGTGGGCCGCCAGCTCGCAGATCGCGGCCACGCCCTCCATCACCTCGCAGTCCAGCGCCGCGTCCCGGCACAGATCGCGCAGGCGCGCAGCGGCGGCGGGCTCGACCAGCACGGCATAGCGCGGCCGGTGCAGGCGGCAGAGTTCGAACAGGCCCTCGACATCGCGCTGCGCGGTAAGCCCCTGCACCCGCAGCTTGTCGGGGTGACGCGCGGCCACGTCGAGCGTATTGCGGCCGATGGTGCCGGTCGCACCCAGGACGACCAGGTTCTGCATCAGGCTAGAGTCCCGTGGCCAGCAGGCCCAGCACCATCACCGGCGCGGCGGCGAGGATGCTGTCGACGCGGTCCAGGATGCCGCCATGGCCCGGCAGGATGTTGCCGCTGTCCTTGATGCCGGCCACGCGCTTGAACATGGATTCGGTCAGGTCGCCGACGATGGACACCGCCGCGACGATCATCGTCAGCAGCAGCAGCAGCGCGGCCTGTACGGCTCCGGCGGGGGCAAAGATCGGGATACCGGCCAGCAGCGCCCATACGCCCGCGAGCAGCAGGCCGCCGATGGCGCCCTCCACGGTCTTGCCCGGGGAGATGTTCGGCGCCAGCTTGCGCTTGCCGAAGCGGCGGCCGGCGAAGTAGGCACCGGTGTCGGCGGCGAAGACGATGAACAGGAAGAACAGCAGCTTCAGCGGCCCCGTCGCATGCAGCGCCGCCAGGGACAGCAGGGTGGAGACCGTCAGCAGCAGCCCCAGCAGGGCCATCGGCAGGCCGGAGGTCTGCCGGCGGCTGAGGTTGTCCGGAAAGCCGGGGAACAGGCTGACGGCGAAGATCCACCACAGCACCGCGGCGCCCAGCAGCACGGGCAGCAGGATGTCGCGGCCCGGCGCCAGCCAGGCCAGGGCCAGCAGCAGGCCGCAAGCCGCGGTGTAGGCCCAGCGGCGGCCCTTGGCCGCCCAGCCCATCAGCCCGGTCCACTCCCAGGCCATCAGCAGTCCCACCAGGGCCAGCACGCCGTAGAGCACGGGCGTGGGGGCGTACCAGACCAGGGCCAGCAACAGGGGCAGCAGGACGAGGGCGGTGACGACGCGCTGGGCGAGCATGGAGGGCGGTGTTCGGTGGCGTCGGTAAGTTGGGCGCGCGGCGCGATGCCGCAGTTTGTCACTTAAGGCAGGAAACTACTACGGTTCAGGCCGACTCGGGCAGGCGCCCGAAACGGCGCTCGCGCCCGGCGTACCAGTCCAGCGCCTCGCGGAACTCGGCCTCGCCAAAATCCGGCCACAGCACGTCGCTGAAGTAGAGCTCGGTATAGGCCAGCTGCCACAGCAGGAAATTGCTGATGCGCTGCTCGCCGCCGGTGCGGATCATCAGGTCCGGCTCGGGCAGGCCTGCGGTCTGCAGGCGGGCTTCGATGCCCTCGGCGGTGATCGGCTGACCGGCCTCGGCCAGGGCCTGGGCAGCCTGGACGATATCCCACTGCCCGCCGTAGCCGACGGCAATGGACAGCTTCACGCCGGTGTTGGCCGCCGTGCGCCTTTCGGCGCGCTGCATCTCGGCGCGCAGCAGCTCGGGAAAGCCGCTGCGGTCGCCGATGAAGCGGATGCTGACGCCGTTGCGGTGCATGGCATCGAGCTCCCGGCCCAGCGTCCGTACGAACAGCTGCAACAGCAGCTTGACCTCGAGTTCGGGCCGCTTCCAGTTCTCCTGCGAGAACGCGAACAGGGTCAGGGCCTCGACGCCGGACTTGTGGGCGGCACGCAGCACGCGGCGCACCATCTTGACGCCGGCGCGATGCCCGAAGGCCCGCGGCTGCCCGCGCGACTGCGCCCAGCGCCCGTTGCCATCCATGATGATGGCGACATGCCGGGGCAGCGGTTGCGGCGGCAGCGGGGGGGCTTCTCGGGTCATGCGGGGCACAGGAGGGATCAGGTCATCCGGAAGACCGGATCACATCGACATCAGTTCCTTTTCCTTGGTCGCGGCAGCCTCGTCGACCTTGGCCACGAACTGGTCGGTCAGCTTCTGGATTTCGGCTTCGCCGCGCTTGACGTCGTCGGCGGTGATCTTCTTGGCCTTTTCCTGGTCCTTGATCGCCTGATTGGCGTCGCGGCGCACGTTGCGGATGGCCACCTTGGCACCCTCGGCCTCGGTCTTGACCACCTTGGCGAGGTCGCGGCGGCGCTCCTCGGTCAACGGCGGCATGTTGATGCGGATGGTCTGGCCGGCGGTGTTCGGGTTCAGGCCCAGGTCCGAGGTCATGATCGCCTTCTCGATGGCCCCGACCATGGGCTTCTCCCAGGGCGTGATGGTGATCGTGCGGGCGTCCTCGACCACCACGCTGGCCACCTGCGAGAGGGGCACGTCGGAGCCGTAGTAGTCGACCCGGACGTGATCCAGCATGGCGGCATTGGCACGGCCCGTGCGCAGCTTGGCCAACTCGGTCTTGAGCGTGTCCACGCACTTCTGCATGCGCTTGGTGGCGTCGTTCTTGATTTCGGCAGTCATTGCAATCTCCGGAATTCGGGTCGGGTTCAGGCGTCGACGTAGGTGCCGAAGCTGCGGTCGCCCATGACGATCTTCATCAGCGCACCGGGGCGGTCCATGTCGTAGACACAGAGTTTCATCTTGTTGTCGCGGCACAGCACCATGGCGGTCTGGTCCATCACGCCCAGGCGGCGGCTCAGGGCCTCGTCATAGGTGACCGTGTCGTACCGCGTCGCGGCAGGGTCCTTCTTGGGGTCGGCGGTGTAGATGCCGTCCACCTTGGTGGCCTTGAGCATCAGGTCGGCGCCGATCTCGATGGCGCGCAGGGCGGCCGCCGAGTCGGTGGTGAAGAACGGGTTGCCGGTGCCGGCGGCGAAGACCACGACCCGCCCCTTCTCCAGGTGGCGCACGGCCTTGCGGCGGATGAAGTCCTCGCAGACCTCGTTGATGCGGATGGCGGACTGCACGCGGGCCTGCAGGCCGGTGCTGCGCTCGATCGCGTCCTGCAGGGCCAGGGCGTTGATGACCGTGGCCAGCATGCCCATCTGGTCGCCGGTGATGCGGTCCATGCCGGCCTTGGCAAGGGGCTCGCCACGGAAGATGTTGCCGCCGCCCACCACCAGGGCCACCTGCACGCCGGCCTCGACCACGGCCTTGATCTCGTTGGCCAGGAAGGAGGTCACCGGGGGCGAGATGCCGAAGCCCAGTTCGCCCATCAGGGCCTCGCCAGACAGCTTCAGCAGAATTCTCTTGTACGCAGGCTGGGCGGACATGGTGGGCTCTATCTGGCGGATTTTGCTGAGTTTATATAAAAAGAGACCCCGTTGCCGGGGTCTCGTTCACAACTGTTGCCGATTTTAGCGCAAATCAGGCGGAGAGGCTGGCCTGGGTTGCGGCGACTTCGGCGGCGAAGTCTTCCTTCTTCTTCTCGATGCCCTCGCCCACGGCGAAGCGGACGAAACGGGCCACGGAAGCCTTCTTGTCGGCCAGCACCTTCTCGACGGACTCGCCGTTGGCAGCCTTGACGAACGGCTGGCCCAGCAGGGTCAGCTCGGCCTTGAACTTGGCGACCTTGCCGTCGACCATCTTGGCCAGGATCTCGGCGGGCTTCGGCTTGAAACCGCCGCCGAACTTCTTCTTGACCGCCGCGTACTCCTCGTCCCAGGCCTTCTTGCCCTCGTCGGACAGGCCGGCATAGGTGCCGTCCTGCTTCTCGCCGTCCATTTCCTTCAGGGCGGCGCCGTACTTGTCGGCATCGGCCTTGGCATCGGCCTGTTCCTGGGCCACGGTGGCGTCGATCACCTTGCGCTCGGCTTCGATCACCTCGGCGGGAATCTCGCTGGCGCTCAGGTAACGAGGAGCCATGGCGGCGGTGTGCATCGCCAGGTCCTTGGCCAGCTCGGCATCGCCCTTGTCCATGGCCAGGGCCACGGCGATCTTGTCACCCGGGTGCACGTAGGTGACGAGGTCGGCGCCGGCCTTGGAGACGATCTCGAAGCGGCGCAGGGTGATGTTCTCGCCGATCTTGGCCACCAGGCCGCGGCGCTTCTGGTCCACGGTCTCGCCGCCGGCCGACAGCTGGCCGAGGGCTTCGACGTCGGCCGGGCGGTGCTTCAGGGCCAGTTCGGCGGCCTCGCGGGCCAGGGCGCGGAAATCCTCGCCCTTGGCCACGAAGTCGGTCTCGCTGTTCAGCTCGACCAGGGCCACGGCGTCGTCCGACCTGGCCAGGGCGATGACGCCCTCGGCGGCGGTGCGGGCGGCCTTCTTGTCGGCCTTGGCAGCACCATCGAGGCGCAGCTTCTCGGCGGCGGCGTCGATGTTGCCCTCGGTGGCTTCCAGGGCTTTCTTGCAGTCGGACATGCCGGCGCCGGTGCGCTCGCGCAGTTCCTTGACCTGGGCAGCAGTAATCTGGGTCATGGGGTCTCTCTGTGGGTCTGCGGCTTACTCGCCGGCCTGGGGGGCGCCGCGGCCACGGCCGCCGCGGCCGCGGTCACCGCGGTCACGGTCGCCGGCGCCGGGCTTGCGCGGGGGGCGCGGCTTCTTCGGGGCCGAACGGTCCTCGGTCACTTCCGGCGGGGCCTCGCGGAACGGGATCGGGTTGGCGCCGCGGGCCTCGATGATGGCCTCGGCCACGCACTGGGTGTAGACGCGGATGGCGCGGGTGGCGTCGTCGTTGCCCGGGATCACGCACTCGATGCCCGAGGGGTCATTGTTGGTGTCGACCACGGCGATGACCGGGATGCCGAGCTTCTTGGCCTCGGCCACGGCGTTCTTCTCGTAGCCGGTGTCGATGATGAACAGGCCGTCCGGCAGGGTCGGCATTTCCTTGATGCCGCCCAGCGACTTGCGCAGCTTCTCGAGCTCGCGCTGGAAGGTCAGCTGCTCCTTCTTGGTCAGGCGGTTGATGGTGCCGTCCTCGACCGACTTCTCCATCTCCACCAGGCGCTTGATCGAGGCCTTGACGGTCTTGAAGTTGGTCAGGGTGCCGCCCAGCCAGCGCTGGGAGACGAAAGGCATGCCGCAGCGCTTGGCCTCTTCCTCGATGGCCTCACGGGCGGCGCGCTTGGTGCCGACGAACAGGATGCGGCCACCGTTGGCGGCCAGCTTGCCGGCGAAATTGCAGGCGTCCTTGAGCAGCGGCAGGGTCTGCTCGAGGTTGATGATGTGGATGCGGCTGCGTTCGCCGAAGATGAATTCGTCCATCTTCGGGTTCCAGTAGCGGGTGCGGTGACCGAAATGGACACCGGCTTCCAGCAGCTGGCGCATGGTGATGTTCGCCATTGACACTTCTCCTTGGGTTAGGCAAATCGCGCCCTATGTGAGAGCTCACCCAAGTGGGGCGCGAGTGGATTTTCAAAGGGGTTACAATCGGGGAATCCGGTTGATTGCCTTTGAAGGGCGCGCTTTATACCATAATCAACCTTTGATTTCAAAGATTTCCCGGTAGCCAAGCCCCCATGGGCGTCACCATCAAAACCCCCGCCGAACAGCAGAAGATGCGCGAAGCCGGACAGGCCGCTGCGCAGGTCCTGCAAATGATCGCCCCCTACGTGAAGCCCGGCGTCAGCACCGAGGAGCTGAACCGGATCTGTCACGACCATATCGTCAAGGCCGGCGATGTCCCCGCCCCGCTGGGCTACGGTGCCGCCCCCGGCCGGCCGCCGTTCCCCAAGTCGGTCTGCACCTCGGTCAACCACGTGGTCTGCCACGGCATCCCGGGGCCCAAGGTCCTGAAGAAGGGTGACGTGATCAACATCGACGTCACCGTGATCAAGGACGGCTTCCACGGCGACACGAGCCAGATGTTCTATGTCGGCGAGCCCAGCATCCTGGCGCGCCGCCTGGCCGAGACCGCCCACGAGGCCATGATCGAGGGCATCCGGCTGGTGCGCCCCGGCGCCCGCCTGGGCGACATCGGCCATGTCATCCAGAAGTACGCCGAGGCCCGCGGCTTCTCGATCGTGCGCGAGTACTGCGGCCACGGCATCGGCCGCATCTTCCACGAGGACCCGCAGGTGCTGCACTACGGCAAGCCGGGTAGCGGCATGGAGCTGGTGCCGGGCATGACCTTCACCATCGAGCCGATGGTCAATGCCGGCCGTCCCGAGGTGAAGCTGCTGCCGGACGGCTGGACCGTGGTGACCAAGGACCATTCCCTGTCGGCCCAATGGGAGCACACCGTGCTGGTGACCGAATCCGGCTACGAGGTGCTGACCCTGCGCGGCGGGGAGATGTGATGGGAGCCGAATTCGACCTGGCGGACGAAGACGCCTCCGCCATCTTCAGCGCACCCCGCATCCGCTCCCGCCTGGCCCAGGGGGCCTCCCCGGTAGCGGCCTTCCGCGAGACCCTCAAGTGGGGCCGCGAGCGGCTCTACACCCTGTTCCATGAGGGCACCGCGGCCGACGCCCTGGTGCACGCCCGCGCCCACCTGGTGGACGAGGTCCTGCGCACGGCCTGGCAGAAGTTCCTGCCGGAACTGACCGACGGCCTGGCCCTGGTGGCGGTGGGCGGCTATGGCCGCAGCGAGCTGCTGCCGCACTCGGACATCGACATCCTGCTGCTGCACTCCGGCGAGGCGCTGGAACAGCACCGCAAGGCGCTGGAGCAGATGACCGCCTTCGCCTGGGACATCGGCCTGGAAGTCGGCCAGAGCGTGCGCACCGTGCAGGAATGCGTCGACGAGGCGGCCAAGGACATCACGGTGATGACCAACCTGCTGGAGGCGCGCATGCTCACCGGCGACGCCGCGCTGTACCAGCAGATGCAGCAGGCCCTGACGCCGGAACATGTCTGGCCGGTCAAGGCCTTCTTCGAAGCCAAGAAGGCCGAGCAGGCGGCGCGCTACCGCAAGTACGACGACACCGGCTACAAGCTGGAGCCCAACGTCAAGGAAAGCCCGGGCGGCCTGCGCGACATCCATACCATCGGCTGGGTCGCCAAGCGCCACTTCAACGCGCAGACGCTGGCCGAGCTGCGCGAGCACGGCTTCCTCAACAAGCAGGAAAGCGACGAGCTGTTCGCGGGCCAGGACTTCCTGTGGCGGGTGCGCTTCGCCCTGCACATGATCACGAACCGCCGCGAGGACCGCCTGCTGTTCGACCACCAGATCAAGGTGGCGGCGCTGTTCGGCTACGAGGACAACGACAAGAACCGCGCGGTCGAGCAGTTCATGCAGCTGTACTACCGCACGATCAAGTCGCTGTCCTGCCTCAACGACATGCTGCTGCAGCTGTTCGACGAGGCGATCCTGCACCCGGACGCCGGCGAGCCGGAGGTGCTCAACGCCCGCTTCCAGGTCCGCAACCAGACCATCGAGGCGCGCGACGACGACGTCTTCCGCAAGCAGCCCTGGGCGCTGCTGGAGATCTTCCGCCTGCTGCAGGAGCACCCGAAGATCGCAGGCATCCGCGCGCAGACGCTGCGCATGATCATGCGCGACGGCCGCCTGATCGACGACGCCGTGCGCAACGACGTGCGCGCCCGCGCGATCTTCATCGACATGTTCCGCGAAGGCCGCGGCCTGACGCGCAACCTGCGCCGCATGAACCGCTACGGCGTGCTGGGCCGCTACCTGCCCTCCTTCGGCAAGATCGTGGGCCTGATGCAGTACGACCTGTTCCACACGCTGACCGTGGACGAGCACGTGCTCTACGTGCTGCGCAACGCGCGCCGCTTCGCCATGGGCCGCTTCCAACACGAGCTGCCATTTGCCAACGAGGTCTTCACCCGCATCGCCAAGCCCGAACTGCTGTACCTGGGCGCGTTCTGGCACGACATGGCCAAGGGCCGCGGCGGCGACCACTCGACGCTGGGTGCCGAGGAGGCCGAGCAGTTCTGCCTCGATCACGGCCTGTCGCATGCCGACGCGGCGGTGGTGGCATGGCTGGTGGAAAACCACCTGGTGATGTCGCTGACCGCGCAGAAGCAGGACGTGCAGGATCCCAATGTGGTCGCCAGCTTCGCCCGCAAGGTCGGAGACCGCGACCGCCTGGACTACCTGCTGCTGCTGACCTGCGCCGACATCCGCGGCACCAATCCGGCGCTGTGGAACTCCTGGCGCGAATCCCTGCTGAAGGACCTCTACAGCTCCACCGCCCGCGCCCTGGAGCGCGGCCTGGACGACCCGGTGGTGCCGGAGGAGCGCGTGGCGGAAACCTGCGCGCGCGCCCTCAAGCTGCTGACCGAGCGCGGTACCGATACCCAGGCCGCCGCGCAGGTCTGGCAGCGCTTCGACCGCGACTACTTCCTGCGCCACTCGCCCGAGGAACTGGCCTGGCACCTGCCGGCGATCGTGTCGGCCAAGGAAGCCGACCTGCCGCTGGTGCTGGTGGAAACGCTCAGCGACCGCGGCACCACGGTGTTCGTCTACACCCGCGACCGCGACCACCTGTTCGGCCTGTCGGCCGGCGTGCTCGCGCGCCTGGGCCTGAACATCCTCGACGCCCGCCTGCACACCACCAACGACGGTTTCGTGCTCGACTCCTATGCCGTGATGGAGAGCGACAATTCGCCGATCCAGCCGGGCATCCGCTTCGAGGAGATCCGCAACGCGCTGCGCAAGGTGCTGAGCGATCCGGAGATGTCGACCGTGGAGGTCAACCGCCGCGTGTCGCAGCGCCTGCGCCACTTCAACACGCCGACGCACATCCACTTCAGCCAGGACGAGGCGCGCCGCCGCACGGTCATGGAACTGGTGGCCGCCGACCAGCCGGGCCTGCTGTCCATGGTCGGCCGCGTGTTCCAGAAGCGCGGCATCCTGCTGGACGCCGCCAAGATCGGCACCATCGGCGAGCGCGCCGAGGACGTCTTCTACATCACCGACCGCATGCACCGGCCGATCCGCGACGAGCGCGTGCTGGACGACCTGCGCGAGGTGCTGACGCGCACGCTGGACCGCACGGACGCGGCCTGAACCTTTTTCCTTTTTCGCCCCTGACAGAATCATGAGCAACCAAGAACTCAAGAGCCGTATCGAAGCCGCCTGGGAGGCCCGTGACGGCCTCGACAAGAGCGACGCCGCCCTGCGCAACGACGTCCAGGCCGCCATCGAGCTGCTGGACAGCGGCCAGGCCCGCGTGGCCGAGCCGATCGGCAACTCTCAGTGGCAGGTCAACGATTGGCTGAAGAAGGCGGTGCTGCTGTACTTCCGCCTGCACGACAACATCGTCATCCCGATGGGCGAGCACCAGGGCTTCGACAAGGTCCCGCTCAAGTACAGCGGCTGGACGCAGGAGCAGTTCGCCAAGGCCGGCGTGCGCGTGGTGCCTCCGGCGGCGGTGCGCAAGGGTGCCTACGTGGCCCCCGGCGCGATCCTGATGCCTTCCTACGTCAACATCGGAGCCCACGTCGGCGCCGGCACCATGGTGGACACCTGGGCCACGGTCGGGTCCTGCGCGCAGATCGGCAGCAACGTGCACCTGTCAGGCGGCGTCGGTATCGGCGGCGTGCTGGAACCCCTGCAGGCCTCGCCGACCATCATCGAGGACGAGTGCTTCATCGGCGCCCGCTCGGAGATCGTCGAGGGCGTGGTGGTGGAACGCGGCTCGGTGATCTCGATGGGTGTGTTCATCGGCCAGTCCACGCCGATCTACGACCGCGAGAACGACCAGATCCTCTATGGCCGCGTGCCGGCCGGCAGCGTCGTGGTGGCGGGCTCCCTGCCCAAGAGCGAGCGCTACAGCCTGAACTGCGCCGTGATCGTCAAGCGCGTCAACGAGCAGACGCGCAAGAAGGTCGGCATCAACGCACTGCTGCGCGACCTGTAAGCCTGCCATGGCAGACGGCGCCTCTCCGGTCCTGGACTTGCTGCGGCAGCTGATCGCCCGGCGCTCGTTGACGCCGGACGATGCCGGCTGCTGCGAGCTGATCGGCGAACGGCTGAAGAAACTGGGCTTCGCGCTGGAATACATCGATGCCGGCGGCGTCACCAACCTCTGGGCCACCGCCGGCAGCGGCGGCCCGCTGATGATCCTGGCCGGCCATACCGACGTGGTGCCCACGGGGCCGCTGGAGCAGTGGACCAGCGACCCGTTCCAGCCGCAGGTCCGCGACGGCCTGCTCTACGGCCGCGGCGCCGCCGACATGAAGTCGGGCATCGCCGCGATGGTCTGTGCCACCGAGCGCCTGATGGCGCGCCGTCCGCTGCGCGGCACCCTCGGCTACCTGATCACCAGCGACGAGGAGGGTGTGGCGCAACACGGCACCCGCCACGTGGTGGAGGTGCTCGAGGCCCGTGGCGTGAGGCCGGACTACGCCATCGTCGGCGAAGCCTCCAGCAACGAGAAGCTCGGCGACCGCATCGTCATCGGCCGCCGCGGCTCGCTCAACGGCATCCTCACCGTGCTGGGCAAGCAGGGCCACGTGGCCTACCCGCACAAGGTCGAGAACCCCATCCACCGCCTGGCCCCTGCCCTGGCGGAACTGGTGGGCACGGCCTGGGATCCGGGCAACGCGCATTTCCCGCCCACTTCCTTCCAGGTCTCGAACATCCACGCCGGCACCGGCGCGAACAATGTCGTGCCCGGCGAGTGCCAGGTGGTGTTCAACTTCCGCTACTGCACCGAATCCACCGCAGCCTCGCTGCGCGAGCGCGTGGAGGCCACGCTGCAACGCCATGGCCTGCGCTACAGGCTGGACTGGCAGCTCTCCGGAGAGCCCTTCCTGACGCGCCAGGGCGGCCTGATCGCTGCTGCCGAGGCCGCCATCGGCGCGGTCACGGGACTGAAGCCGGAGCTGTTCACCGGCGGCGGCACCTCGGATGCGCGCTTCATCTCGCCCTGGGGTGCCGAGGTGGTGGAGATCGGTCCTATCAACGACAGCATCCACAAGATCAATGAGCACGTCCGCGTCGCCGACCTGGAGCCCCTGTCGGCGATCTACGAGAAGGTGCTGGAGCAGTTG
Organism: Solimonas fluminis; assembly: GCF_002930645.1. Lineage (GTDB taxonomy): Bacteria > Pseudomonadota > Gammaproteobacteria > Nevskiales > Nevskiaceae > Solimonas_A > Solimonas_A fluminis. Next base: position 89,614 of record NZ_PSNW01000014.1, read on the forward strand.
CTGTGAACGACGCGGGCTTCCGCCCGCCGCTGCTGATCCGCCATGCGCAGCTGCAGTCGATCCTGGCCACCAAGAGCCCGCGGCGCAGGTTGTGGCTCCGGCGCGGCAGCCGCATGGAAGCAGTGGCGAGCCGCCATGAACTGGACTGCGGCGACGGCGTGCGCCTCGCCGGCTTCCACTCGCGCCAGCCGGAAGGGAGCCCCCCGCTGGGCCTGGCGCTGCTGATCCATGGATGGGAAGGCAGCCACGAGTCCTCCTACCTCTACTCGATGGCCTGCACGCTGTATGCGGCCGGCTACAACGTCTTCCGCCTCAACCTGCGCGACCATGGCGGCACCCATGGCCTGAACCGCGAGCCCTTCCATTCGGCCCGTATCGACGAGGTGCTGGGCGCGGTGCGGGCGGCGCAGCAGCTCGACGGCGACGGCCGCCTCTACGTGGTCGGATTCTCCCTGGGAGGCAATTTCGCCCTGCGTGTCGGCCTCCACGGGCCGCGTGCCGGCGTCACCCCCCGGCTTTCGGTGGGCATCTCGCCGGCGATCCATCCGGGATCGACCCTGGACGCCATCGAATACGGGCCGCTGATGTTCCGCTGGTATTTCATGGACAAGTGGCGCAAGACCCTGCGCGCCAAGAAGAACGCCTGGCCGGAGCACGACTTCTCCGCCTTCGACGGTGTCCGCAGCTTCACCGAGTCGACGCGGCGCTTCGTGGCCGGTTTCACCGACTATCCGTCGATGGACGACTACCTGGCCGCCTATACGCTGACGCCGGAGATGCTGATGGCGGCGCCCAGCCCGCTGGCGGTGCTGACGGCCAAGGACGATCCGGTCATTCCCTGGCGCTACTTCGACGGCCTGCGCGCCGAGGGCGCGGTGCGCGCCTTCCTGGCGACGGACCAAGGGGGCCACTGCGGCTTCATCGAGGACCTGCGGATGACCAGCTGGGCGGAGGCGCGCGTGCTGGAACTGCTCGCGACAGCCTAGAGTCCCCACAACGAAAAAGGCCGCCCCGAGGCGGCCTTTTTCGTTCAGCGGACAGCTCAGGCCGCCTTTTCCAGCGCGGCGCTCCACTGGCCCAGCGCGGCCAGGCCATTCATCTTGGCGCGGTGCAGGTGGGCCTTGCGGCCGGCGTCGGCGTTGTTGCCGCCCCAGGCCTTCAGCGCAGCGGCCTGCAGGGCGCGGCCGTAGGAGAAGGTCAGCTTCCAGGGGTTGGGGCCGAGCTTGTTCATCTCGTCCAGGTGCGCGGTGGCGTCTTCGTCGGACTGGCCGCCGGAGAGGAAGGCGATGCCCGGCACGGCGGACGGCACGTGGCGCTTGAGGGTGCGCAGCGTGGCGGCAGCCACCGTCTTGCGGTCGGCCTGCACCGGGCACTTCTTGCCCGAGATGACCATGTTGGGCTTGAGCACCATGCCCTCGAGCAGCACGCGCTGCAGGTTCAGTTCCTGGAACACGGCGGCCAGCGTACGGTTGGTGACCTCTTCGCAGACTTCCAGGCTGTTGTCGGCGTCCATCAGCACTTCCGGCTCGACGATGGGCACGATGCCGGCTTCCTGGCACAGGGCGGCGTAGCGGGCCAGCGCATGGGCGTTGGTGTGGATGCAGTAGTCGGAGGGGATGCCGTTGCCGATGGTGATGACCGCGCGCCACTTGGCGAAGCGGGCGCCCGCCTCGTGATACTTGGCCAGGCGCTCGCGCAGGCCGTCGAGGCCCTCGGTCACCAGCTCGCCCGGGGCGCCGACGAGATCCTTGGCACCCTTGTCGACCTTGATGCCCGGGATCACGCCCTTGGACTGCAGGAGCTTGGAGAACGGCGTGCCGTCCAGCGCCTTCTGGAACAGGGTTTCCTCGAACAGGATCACGCCGCTGGTGTACTGCTCGAAACCGGCGGTGGTGAAGAGCATGTCGCGGTAGGCCTGGCGGTTGGCCTCGGTGTTCTCGACGTTGATGCTCTTGAAGCGCTTCTCGATGGTGCCGGTGGATTCGTCGGCGGCCAGCAGGCCCTTGCCGTCGGCCACCATGGCCAGCGCGATCTGGTTGAGGGTTTTCTCGTTCATGTAATCAAAAGCTCCGCGGTCAGGTGCGTTAGTTGAGAAGTCTTTGCGTTTCAGGGCGCGCGAATTTTAAAGAAACAGGCGGGCAAATTCAGCTATGGGACGTGAAATAGGGCACGGAAAGTCAATTTTTCGCGCCATTCCGGGGGATTGCGCCGGAGATTCCGACACCTTGGGTACGGCCTCGTTCCCGCAAGGATCGCCACCAGGCCATCCTTGTCCTCCGCAGAAATGGCCGGGTCGGCGCCTGCCCCCGGCCGTGCTGCCCTGCGCCTTCGCGCAGGGCCCGAACCCTCATCCGTACGGTCCGGGGGTTCGAATCCCCGTTTCCATCCCGTCGCTTACCGCACATCCTTGAAGCTGGCTGATTCTGGCGGAGAGAGAGGGATGGCTCGCCGCCTGAGGCGGCTCGGGGCTGCGCCCCGCGTCCCTCCGGGACGCGCAGCCCTGCGCCTTCGCGCAGGGCCCGAACCCTCATCCGTACGGTCCGGGGGTTCGAATCCCCGTTTCCATCCCGTCGCTTACCGCACATCCTTGAAGCTGGCTGATTCTGGCGGAGAGAGAGGGATTCGAACCCCCGGACCCGTGAAGGTCAGCGGTTTTCAAGACCGCCGCAATAGACCGCTCTGCCATCTCTCCAGAGATGGGCATTTTACCTACAAATCCTTGGCCCTGGACGGATTTTTACCACCATAAAGGGGGTGCGTCGGCACTTTGGCAGCCGCTAAGCTTTCAGCATGGACCTCCGCCCGCCCCATTCCGCACCCGCTCGCTGGCTTGCAGCGCTCGGTGCCGTGGCCGCGGCGGCCGCGGCGGCGGTGCTGGCGCTGGCCCTGTCCCAGCCTTCGCTGGGCTTGGAACTGGGCATGGCGGATACGGCCGGGGCACCTCCGCTGATACCCCAGCGCCACCAGGGCGGGAGCGTCATGGCGGTGCTGGCCGGCCTCGGCACCGCCGACGGCCTGCGCATGGAGCTGCGCAGCGACGACCTGGCTCCCGAGCCGGACACCACCTTCCCCGCCTATGTGGACTACAACCGCTTCCTCCAGCGCCAGGGCGAAATCGCCGCGCTGCTGCAGGCCCCGGAGGTGACTCTGTACGGGACGCAGGGCTCCCTGCAGACGCTGGCGCCGGCACCGCGCCGGCTGGACCAGTTGCCCTGGCAGTTCTGGCTGCAGCTGATCGTCTCCGTGGCAGGCCTGGTGGTCGGCGGGCTGGTCTGGATCTTCCGCCAGCAGGACCAGGCGAGCCGCTATTTTGCGCTGACCGGCGTGGGCCTGTACCTGAGCGCTGGCAGCGCGGCGGTCTACAGTACCCGCGAGCTGGCGCTGGCATCCGAACTGTTCAGGGCCCTGCACATGGCCAATGGCCTGGGAACCATGCTCTTCTGCGGCGCCTTCGCCGCAGTGTTGCTGCACTACCCCACGCGCCTGACCCGGCTGAGCCTCGGACCGCTGCTGGTGAGCGTCTACCTCCTGCTGTCGCTTGCCAGCGCAGCCCAGTTGTTCGATGGATTCGACACGGCCTTGCGCGTACCGGTGCTGCTGGGCTTCCTGGCGACTCTCGGCCTCGCGGCCTGGCAGTGGGCCCGCGTGCGCCAGGACCTGGTGCTGCGTGCGGCCTTCCAGTGGTTCCTGTTCGCCTGGTTCGTGGGCAGCGGCCTGTTCCTGATGCTGGTCTTCGTGCCGGCGCTGATGGGGCGCGACACCGGCAGCGCACAGGCGCCGTCGTTCGCCCTGTTCCTGCTGATCTACCTGGGTGTCGCCTTCGGCATCGCCCGTTACCGCCTGTTTGACCTGGGCCTGTGGTGGTTCCGGGCCTGGGTCACGGTCATCAGCGTGGGCAGCCTGGTGGCACTGGATCTGGCCCTGATCGCGGTACTGCACGTCGACCGGGCACTGGCGCTGACGGTGAGCCTGCTGGTGATCGGCACGCTATACCTGCCGCTGCATGCCTGGCTGTGGCGCCGCCTCACCGGCAATGAACAGAAGCGCGATCCCATCGCGGTGATGCAGGACATGGTGCTGTCGGCCCACCGCGGACCGGCCGAGGCCTGGAGCGACACCCTGCGCGGCCTGTTCCAGCCGCTGCAGATGGAACGGCTGTCCCCCTCGCCCCCGCAGCACCGGCTGGCCGATGATGGGCTCACCCTGGAGCTCCCGGCGGATCGGCTGCTGCCCGCCTTGCGGCTGCGCTACGCGGACCATGGCCGGCGCCTGTTCTCCCCGCACGACGTCCAGACCGTACGCACCCTGCAGATGCTCTGCGGCCGGATCTTCGCGTACGGCGAAGCCACCCGCCTGGGCATGGAGCAGGAACGCCAGCGGATCGCCCGCGACATGCATGACAGCCTGGGCGGACGCCTGCTGACCCTGCTGCACCTGGCCCCGGAAACGCTGCAGCCACAGATCCGCGAGGCCCTGGACGACATGCGCCTGACCGTGAACTGCCTCAGCAGCGGCGGCGCCTCGTTGGGCGAGGCCCTGGGCCAGTGGCGTGCGGAAGTGGATGAGCGCTGCGACTCGGCGCAGGTACAGTTGCGCTGGCAACAACCGGAACAGGGCCCGGGCCTGGACCTGCAGCTGGAGCCGGAAACGCTGCTGCACCTGCAGCGCTTGCTGCGCGAGCTGGTCAGCAATGCGCTGCGCCACGCCAAGCCCACCGTGCTGCAGGTGCGCTTCATGCTGAGCGGCGGCGCACTGTCCTTCAGCGTCGAGAACGATGGCTGCCGCCTGCCGCCCTCCGGCTGGAAGTCCGGCGTGGGGCTGAAGAGCATCCGCTACCGGGTGGAAACACTGGGCGGCCAGGTCAGTTGCCAGGAGCCGCTGCCCGGCAGCGTGCGCCAGACCTGCATCCTGCCGCTGATGCCGGAACCGGTGGAACCCGGAACCTCCGGTCCATCCGCCGCGCCGGCGGACATGGTGGATCTGCCGAAACAGGCACTGGGCAGCCCCTCATGAGCACCTACTTCCCGGACCGCAGCGATCGCCTCGATGCCACGGCCGTGCCCCGGAAGCTGCCGCGCCATCTGCTGGCCGCGGCAGCGGTGATGCTGCTGGCGCTGGCGGAGTTGCTGCTGAGCCTGCAGCTGGCCACCCGGCAACCCTGGCTGGGACTGGACCTGGCCGTGCCGGCCGATGGCCAGGGCCTGGAGGTGGAGAATGTCGCCGCCGACGGCCCCGAGGCGCAGTTGCGGCACGTGGGACTGCGACTGCTGGCCCTGCGTGGCAGCGACGGCCGGGCACTGCGCCTGGAGCCCGGCGACCTGGTCGAGGAACCGGATTACTTCAACGCCTACGCCGACTACCGCGCCTTCTTCGCCCGGCAGAGCCAGCTGCACCGGCTGCTGCAGGACCCGCAGCTGGAGGCGCTGGGCTCCGACGGCCGCTGGGCACCCCTGCCGCGCGCCGCGACCCGCGATCTTTCCGACCTGCCCAGCCTGTTCTGGCTGCAGCTGCTGTTCGCCGTAGCCGCGCTCAGTGCGGGCGCCGCCGTGGTGGCGATCCGCCCGCAGCGCGAAACCTGGTGGTACCTGGCCACCAGCCTGGCGCTGTCGCTCACCTGCGCCACCGCGGCGATCTACAGCACGCGCGAACTGGCGCTGAACGGTGAGCTGTTCCACCGGCTGTCGCTGCTCAACCACCTGGGCGGACTGCTGTTCCCGGCCTGCGCGATGAGCATGCTCTGGCACTATCCGCGCCCGCTGGGCCGCCGTCAGGTCGCCTGGCTCTTCCCCGGTGCCGCCGTGGCGATCTGGTGCCTGCACGCCCAACAGCTGCTCGGCAATCACGACCTCGGCTTCCGCCTGCAGGTCATGTTCGGCATGCTCGGGTTCTGCTGGCTGGCCTGGAGCCAGTGGCAGCGATCCATGGCCTATCCCGCCGATCGGGCCGCCCTGAAGTGGTTCCTGTTCTCCTGGGTGGCCGGCAGCGGCCTGTTCATCGTCGCGCTGTTCCTGCCGCTGATGCTGGGCCTGGGGCCGTTGATCCCGCAGGGCTACCTGTTCGGCCTGCTTCTGCCCTGCTACCTCTGCATGCCGCTGGGCCTGACCCGCTACCGTCTGTTCGACCTCGACCGCTGGTGGTTCGAAGCCTGGGCCCTGTTCGCGGCCGCCTGCTCGATCCTGGTGCTGGACGGTGTGCTGATGCACCTGCTGGAACAGTCCGCCCAGTCCGCACTCGTCGTGGCCCTGGCAGTGACGGGCTGGTTGTACTACCCGCTGCGCCGTCTCGCCTGGCAGTGGCGGCAGCGCGAGCGCCAGGCTTCGCGCATCGAGCGCTATACCCAGGCCTCGGCCCTGATGCTGACCCTGGCGCCGGACACGGTGCCGATCCACTTCTGGAAGAAGCTGCTGCAGGCGGCCTTCGCGCCGCAGCAGATCCGCGCGGCGGGCGAAGCACTGCGGGACATCGCCCTGCTCGACGAAGGTAACGTGCTGGCGCTGCCGCCCGCGCCGGGGACCGAAAGCCTGCTGCTGTTCGGCGCCGAAGGCGGCCAGCGCCTGTTCGACCCCGACGACCTGAAGACGGCCCAGACCCTGGCCGGGTTGTTCGGACAGGCGATGGCGGCACGGGATGCCTATGCCCGCGGCGCCGAGGAAGAGCGCGGCCGCCTGCGGCGCGAGTTGCACGAGGATCTGGGGGCGCGCCTGCTGAATCGCATGCACAGCACGGCCGACAGCGGCGAAGCCGCCAGCAGCCGCGTGCTGCTGGAGGAAGTCCGCTCACTGATCGACCTTCTGGACCACCGCGAATTCCTGCTGGACGAGTGCCTCAACGAGTGGCGCGCGCAGTTCGAGGAGCACGGCGAGGCTGCCGGCACGGCCTGCCGAGTGACGGTACCGGCTACGGCGCCGGCGCTGCGCCTGAGCGTGGTGGAGCGCAGCTACCCCGCCCGTATCCTGCGCGAGGCCGTCAGCAACGCGCTGCGGCATTCGAAGCCCACCCGGCTTTCGCTGGAGATCACCATCGTGGGCCGCGATCTGGTCTGCGTTTTCGAGCATGACGGCCTGACCCACCCGGTTGCGGGGTGGCGCCCTTCGCGTGGAATTCGCAATATCGACATGCGGGTGCAGGATCTCAAGGGCAGCCTCCAGTGGCAGCAGGCAGCGCCCGACCGACTCCGCATGGAGTTGCGGTTCCCGCTGACTGATGGAGGCTCGAATTGAAAACCGGACTTGTCGTTGAAGACCTGCCTGCACCGGCCCAATGGCTTGCGGCCGTGCTGGAGGAAGCCTTCGCCGGCATCCGCGTGGACGTCGCGTCCAGCCTGGCGGAGGCCCGTGCGATCCTGGAGAAGCGCAGCCCCGACATCGCGCTGATCGATCTGGGCCTGCCGGACGGCTCCGGGGTGGACCTGATCCGAGACATCGCGCAGTCGCAGCCTCACTGTCAATGCGTGGTGACCACGATCTACGCCGACGACCGGCACCTGTTCCCGGCCCTGCGCTCCGGTGCCTCCGGGTACCTGCTGAAGGACCAGCCCAAGGAGCGCGTGGTGTCGGCGCTGCGCGGCATCGCCTCCGGCGAGCCGCCGCTGTCGCCGGTGATCGCCCAGCGCCTGCTGCGCGTGTTCGGTCAGGACCAGGCCGAGACCGCCGCCCAGGACAACCCCCTGTCCAGCCGCGAGCGCGAGGCCCTGGTGCTGATCGCCAAGGGCTACAAGCTGCCCGAAGTCGCCGAGCAGCTCGGCGTGACGCGCAATACCGCGGCCGGATTCATCAAGTCGATCTACCGCAAGCTCAATATCTCCAGCCGGGCCGAGGCGACGCTGGAAGCCGCCCGCATGGGCCTGGTGAGCACGCGCTTCTAGGGCCATTTCAGAACGCGATTGTTTGCGGTGGGGGCTTCCGCCTATAATCCGCGCCCTTCTACCATGCCGAAATAGCTCAGTCGGTAGAGCGACTGATTCGTAATCAGTAGGTCGCAGGTTCGATTCCTGTTTTCGGCACCAGCACTTAGGTACGTTTCCGGTTATGCAGATCCGGAAGCTTTTTACAAAAAAGGGGCAGCTTCGGCTGCCCCTTTTTTGTTTCCGGCTCAGGACTGACGTTTCCCCTCCCCTCGCGGCGCTCGCGCCTATGGGGCGTTGCCATGGTCGTTTTAGGCCGAATTAGGCTCAAAAGTCACCGAATGACGCCTCATAAACCCGTTGGCAATACCCTGGTCGGGCAATTCACACCGTCTGTCGCTACCGTCCGTCGGCGAAGAACCGCCCATTCCAGACTGTGAGTATGTTTTCTCTAACCGCTTTGGAGCGGTTCAGGGATGCTGGAGAGGCAGTATGAAAAACACTGCCCCTGGCCGGGGGAGGGAACGGATGAAGCGCGGTTTTGTTGCGACCAGATCAGATCGGAAAGTGCCCCGAGTGACGGGTGGGCGGAGCCGTACCCGGCCTTCCGCGGCGCTCCGGAACCGCGACAGGGGGTTCAACCTGCTGGAGGCCATGATCGTGGTGTCGATCGTCTCCATCTTGGCCATCATCGGCGTTCCATCCTTCCGGGACTTTTCCGCCTCCCGCGCGGTACGCAGCCACGTCGACGATCTGGCCGGCGCCATACGCTTGGCGCGCACGGAGGCCCTCAAGCGCGGTGTCCCCGTGACGCTTTGCCGTACCGGTAACGCCAACGCGGCAAGCCCCAATTGTGAAGCCGGCACCGACTGGTCCTCGGGATGGCTGATGTTTGCGGACCGCAATCCGCGCGGCACCGTGGATGCCAACGATACGCTGATCCAGGTCCAGCAGGCTTCCAGCAATACCGACGGCATCATCCGGACCGGCACTGCCGCCATCACGTTCATCCCGGCAGGCATCGCGCCCGGGGCCGATGGCAACTTCCTGATCAGGCCCAGGGTGAACGCCAGCTCGCCCCGCTATACCACGCTCAGCCGGCGCATCTGCGTGACCAACAGCGGCGCGACCCGGCTCATCAATGGTACCGGCGCATGCTGAGCCCACTGCCATCCCCGTCACTCCAGGGCCAGCGCGGCGCGAGCCTGATCGAGGTACTGGTCACGGTCCTTCTGCTTTCGTTTGCCATGCTGGCCATGGCCAACATGCATGCCATGTCCCTCAAGTACGTCAAGATGGCGGAGTTCCGCGGTATCGCCACCGAGCTGGCCCTGGACCTTGGGGACCGCATGCGGGCCAACGCCAGCGGGGCCGGCAGCTACGTCTACACAGCCACTTACAGTCCCACCTCCTCCGCCGTGACCGTTCCGGCCTGCTCCAACACCCTGGTCTGCACGCCGGCGGAGATCGCGGCGATCGACCTGGCGGAGATTCGCAATGCCGTGCGTCTGGCCGTTCCCGGCGGCGGCCTGCGAGTGGAGCGCGATGCCGCCAACCCCACCGTCATGAACGTCTGGGTCATCTGGCAGGACCCCGAGGGCAATGTGGCATCCACCCTGCTGACCTGCCCGGGCACCATCACCGCGACCCCGCAACCCAACTGCCTGGCCATGAGGGTGGCGCTATGAGCAGCATCCGGATGCCTCCCCACCGGACCCGTCAGCGCGGCTACTCGCTGATCGAGATCATGATCTCGCTGCTGATCGGCGCCGTGATGATCGGGGCGGTGCTGACGGCCGTCTCCGGCACTGGGCTCAGCGGCACCCGCCAGAGCGGGCATGCCCAGTTGTCGGAAGACGGGCAGATCGCCCTGAACCTTATCGCCACCCAACTGCGCATGGGCGGGTTCTGGGAGCCCACGTCTCCGGTCTCCTCGCTGCACAACACGCAACCCATGCTGTTCGGCTGCCGCAACGGATTCTCCAGCGTGACCGCCGCCTTCGGCTCACTGGCTTGCGCAACCGGCACCGGTAACGACTCCGTGGCGGTCCGCTACGACACCAACGAGGGCGGCACGACCGGCTTCGATTGCCTGGGTGCCGCAGTACCTGCCGGCGCCACGCCTCCAGGCTGGGTCGACAATCGCTTCTACATCGCCACCGGCCCCAGCGGGAACCCCTCGCTGTTCTGCCGCGGCAACGGCGGCGGCGATCCCCAGATGCTGGTCGATAACGTGGAGACGCTGCAGTTGCGCTACGGCATCGCCCAGGCTGCCGCGGCCGGGAACTCGGACCTGCTTTTCGACCGGGGCACCTTCGCGGGACAAACGGTGCGATACGTCAGGGCCGATGCCCTGCTGACGACCTGCCCCCGCTTGTCGCCAGCTTCCAACTCTTGGTGCGGCGTCACCGCCGTGCGTGTCTGCATCACCATGCGCACGGCGCCCGGGGCAGGCCCCACCACCGGCACCGCCTTCGTCAACTGCGACGGGACCAGCACCACGATCGCCGACAGCCGGCTCCGGCGAAGCATGGTGACGACCGTCAGCCTTCGCAACCGCATGCCCTGACCGTATGCCCTCCATGACCAGCACACGCCATATTCGTTATCACCCCGGATTCCACGGCAGGCGCAGCCGATCCGGCGGCGTGGTGCTGGTACTCGCCCTGGTCCTGCTCGTGGTCATGACCGTCTCGTCGGTGGTAGCCATGCGCGGCGCCACCGCCAGCGACATGGTCAGCCAGAACATCCGCTCGCAGAACCTCGCCTTGCAGGCCGCAGAGATCGCATTGCGCTACTGCGAGCGCCAGTTGATGAACAACGCGACGCTCAACGTCTTCTCCTTGAACAACGGAGCCGTGCTGGACGAGTGGCGCGTCGCCGGCAACTGGACGGACACGACGCGCGTCAATACAACGCCCTCTTCGTTCCTGGGCAGCACGGTCACCTACGCGACACCACCGCAATGCATCGTCAGGCGGCTTTCCTACGACGAGATGTATGGCTCCATCAACATGGACCAAACCACGATCCGCCCCGAAGACCGCGGAGTGCCGCCGGGCAACGTCTTCATCTACCGGATCACGGCTCGCGGATTCAGTCCCGAATTCCAGCGCAATTCGTCCGGCAAATCGATCTCGGGCTCCGAAGCCTGGGTCCAATCGACCATCCGGACCATTCTCTAGGCCATGGCCCAAACAGGGGCTCACCGCTTGCAGCAACCGAGGCTTCATATGAACACGCAGAAGGCCGGCTCCAGTCTCGCTTCGCTCTTCCTCAACCGTATACCACTGCGAGAGGCAGCGGCACTGGCCGCATTCTTCGGCGCCGCCGCACTGAATCCGGCCTGGGCAGACCCGGCGCAGTCACCGCTGCTGACCCGTTCGGAGAACCCCGCAAAGCCGAACGTCATGTTCACTTTCGACGATTCGGGCTCCATGGCCTGGCGCTTCATGCCCGACGCCGCCTCCTGGAGCACGACCAACGCGGTCCGCTGGTCGACGACTTTCCACCCGCTTGACGACGCCACCTTCGGCAATGGTGGTTCCGGCGATGGCGTACAGTTGGTCGCTACGCGACCCAATTTTCGAACCAGTTCCACGACCACGGTTTGCAGCCCTGACACCCAGTTCGCCGACTGCCGCGCCTTGGATCTGATCTCCGCGCGCATGCGCTCGTCGGCATGGAACACGGTCTATTACAACCCGGAAATCCGCTACCAGCCTTGGTACAACTCGGACGGTTCGCAGTTCCCGAATTCACCCCCCACTGCTGCCTGGCTGAACCCGAACAATCGTGTTGCCACCGACTCGGTCGATCTAACCGGCCTGCAGCCGATCCCGTCCGGGACCTACGTCTGCCGCTCGTCCACGACCACCACGCCGAACACCACGCTGACTGCAGACCGCAACAAGACGGCCACCTGTGGCCCCATCTCCACGGCTCCAGTCGGCACGGCCATCGCCTACGGCACGGGAAACTGCACTGCCGCCGTGCTGGGTACGACAGCGACCTACAATGGCACCGGCACCGGCAGTTCGACCTATTGCCGACTGACTGCTCCGACGACGCAGGCCCAGTGCACCACGCTGACCGGTGACAGCGCCAATTGGACCAGCAGCCAATGCCGCGTCAACTCCTCGCGCTGGGCCACCGCCACCTTCTGCACCACCCGTCTCGGTGGCGTCTGGCTCAACAGCGCGTGCTACCCAGGGAGCGCGGATGAGGCTTTCGCGCCGGCGACCTACTACGAGTACGTGAGCGGTGCCACCAGCACGTCGGAGGCCCAGAACTACCGCCGCATCCGCATCATGGACTACAGCACGTTCACCCGTGGCGCCGGCCGTACGGATTGCACGGTCTCGGGCTCCACCAGCTCCTGCACCCAGGCGCAGGAGTATCAGAATTTCGCCAACTGGTTCACCTACTACCGTACCCGCAACTACCTGTCGATCGCGTCCGCCAGCCGCGCGTTCTCCGAGCAGGGCACTGAACTGCGCGTGGGCTACGGCCGGATCAACAAGGCCAGCGCCAGCGTTGACGGCACGGCCGCCGCCACCGTCCAGCGTGGTGTCAGGACTTTCACCGGCAACGACCGTACGGCCTTCTTCAACTGGCTGTATACGGTACCGGCTTCCGGAGGTACGCCGCTGCGCCGCGCCATGGACGACGTCGGCAAGTACTACCAGCGAACTGACAACAGAGGGCCTTGGGGCAACACTCCGGGCACGGACGATGGCGTCGCCGTCAATACGCACCTGCAGTGCCGCAAGTCCTACCACATCCTGATGACCGACGGCTTCTGGAACGGAGACACTGCCTCCAGCACCATCAACGGTTCAAATGTGGACAATGTCGCCGGCCCGACGATCACCGGCCCGAACAGCCAGTCCTACCGTTACGTCAAGGCACGGCCCTACCAGGACGCCAGCGACAGCACCACCGGCACCCTGGCGGACGTCGCGATGTACTACTGGAACCGCGACCTGAGGACAGATCTCGACAACCGCGTCAAGCCGGATGCCAAGAATCCCGCGTTCTGGCAGCACATGGTCAATTTCACCGTGGGCCTGGGCGTCGGCGGCACGCTGACCTATCCCGACGATATCGCTGCGCTGCAGGCAGGCACGAAGAACTGGCCGGTCCCGGTCGGCGATACATCCACCGCGGTCGACGACCTCTGGCATGCCGCCGTCAACAGCCGCGGCGAGTATCTCAGCGCCAAGGACCCGGATGAGTTCGCCGCCTCGCTTTCCTCGATCCTCAATGAAATCACGGTTCGTAACGCCAGCGAAGGCGGCGTGGCTGCTACGGCCGCTACCCTGCAAGCTGGCAACCGCAAGTACGTCCCCGAATACAAGACTGCGATCTGGACCGGCAACTTGACCGCCTACGAGCTGGATCAATTCGGTCAGCAGCTCTCCCCGATCTGGAATGCCGCCAGCTCGCTTCCGGCGCATGGGTCACGCAACATTTTCGTCGGCACGCGCAACGGGACCCCGAAGGCTGAGACGTTTACCTGGAGCGGCATGAGTGCCGGCGTCAAGGCCGATCTGCCGGGCGCAACGGAAAACCTGGTGAACTACCTGCGCGGCGATGCGACCTATGAGGGCGGCCTTTACCGGGAGCGTGCCTCGCGCCTGGGCGACTTCGTGAATTCGCAGCCGGTTTACGTCAAGAGCCTGGTCGACATGCAGTACAACTTCTTGCCCAACGGGACAGCAGGTCGCACGACCTACAAACAATTCCTGACGGACAAGGCGGCGCGTACCGGGGTGGTGTTCATCGGCGGCAATGACGGCATGCTGCATGCCTTCCGCGATAGCGACGGCCGCGAAATCTTCGGCTTCATTCCCCGCATCCTGCTGCAGTACCTGCCGGCCCTGGCGTCCACCTCCTACGAGCATCGCTTCTATGTGGATGGACAACTGTCGGAAAGCGACGCCTACCTGGGCGGCGGTTGGAAGAATGTACTGGTGGGAGCCACGGGCGCCGGTGCCCGCGCCGTGTTTGCTCTGGATGTGACCAGCACCAGCACCATGAATGCGGGCAACGTGCTGTGGGAAATGGATTCCACGACGCAGTCCGAGCTGGGTTACGTCATGGCGCCTATCGAAATCGGCCTGATGAAGAATGGCCAGTGGGCCGCCATCTTCGGCAACGGTCCCAACAGCAATAGCGGCACCGCGCAGTTGTTCATCGTCAACCTGCAGACCGGGGCCCTGATCAGCAGGATCCAGGCGTCCACGGCGACCGGCAATGGCCTCGGCGGGGTGCGCGTGATCCGTGACGCCAATCGGGTGATCGTGGGCGCCTATGCCGGAGACCTGCTGGGCAACGTCTGGAAGTTCGATCTTGCGTCCACGAGCAGCGGCAGCTGGGGCGTTTCCTTCGGCGGCACTCCCCTCTTCCAGGCCGGCAGCACCAAGCCGATCACGGCAGCGCCGCAGTATCTCGCCCATCCGCTGGGCGGCTACATGGTGCTGGTGGGCACGGGCAAGCTGTATGACGAGGGCGATCAGGCCACCACGACCCAGCAGGCGCTCTACGGCCTCTGGGACAAGCAGCAACTCACCGTCGACGGCAGCGGCGTCGCTTCGTGGGCCACCATCACGCCGGCGGATGCCCAGGTCCTGAGCAGTGCCCTGGCCAACCATGCCTTCAATTCCACGACCATCAACGGACCTGATGGTGCGATCTACTACAGGCTCACCACGGCGCCGCTCAACTGGGCCACGCAACGCGGCTGGACCCTGCCGCTGACGATCGTGGCGGGGCACCGCAACCTGCTGTCGCCAAGCTTCATCTTCGGCTTTGCGCTATTCGAAACCATGTCGCCGACGACGCAGGGGGCCCTGAACCCCTGCGACGATACCGGCACCGGGGGCGCCTACAACCTGCTGATCAACCCCATCGACGGCACCATGCCGCAGTCGGCGCTTTTCGACACCAACGGCGACGGCTACGTCAACAGCAGCGACACGATCGTAGCGGGATACCGCGGCACCTGGGACGGGCGCGACGTGGTCCTGGCGCAGAAGCCCTGCCTCAATCCGGACGATTGCCCGCCGGACCCCGAGAATCGCTGCGAGGACGGCACCAAGCTCGTTAGTGTCCAGAGCGCCATCGGCGGCAACAGCAACATCTGCGTCAAGCTGCCGCCCCGCGAGCGCTGGTGGTGGCGCCAGATCCAGCAGGTACCGGAATAAGGAATGCCCATGACCTATCGCAACACCCAGGCCGCACGGTCCAGGCAGGGACACCCCCACCAGGGCTTCACCCTGCTCGAGCTGATGATCACGGTGGGCATCGTCTCCATCCTGGCGACGATCGCCCTGCCGAGCTACACCGCCTATATCGATCGGGCCCGGCGTGCCGAGGCACGTACCGCCCTGCTGGACGCGGCACAGTTCATGCAGCGCTTCTACGCCGCCAACAACACCTACGTAGGCGCGGGTACCGCGATGCCGGCGGCACTCAAGCGAACGCCGGCGAACGGAACCCAGGCCTATGCGATCCAGGTCGCCGCGGGCGCGACGGCGACTTCCTATACGCTCCAGGCCGTGCCACAGGGTCCCATGACCGGCGATGAGTGCGGAACCCTGAGCATTACCAGCACGGGGGTGCGCGGCCGCACCGGTTCGCAGACGCTCGAACGCTGCTGGAAGTAGGAGGCACTGAGCTGACCGCTCGAAAAAAGGCGCCGCAAGGCGCCTTTTTGTTGATGATCGATCCCGGGGCTTAGCTCGCCGGCCCTGCAGCGGGCCGCCGCAGCGGCTGCGGCAGCGAGAAGACGATGTGTTCCTGCCGCCCCGGCAGTTCCTGCGCGGTTTCGCCGCCCAGTTCGCGCAGGCGCGCCACGACCTGCTTGACCAGGATTTCCGGCGCCGAGGCGCCGGCGGTGACGCCCACGGCCTTGCGGTCGGCCAGCCAGGCGGGGTCGATGTCCTGTGGCCCGTCGATCAGGTAGGAGGGAACGCCGCGCAACTCCGCCAGCTCGCGCAGGCGGTTGGAGTTGGAGCTGTTCTTGGAACCCACCACCAGCACCACGTCGCACTTGGAGGCCAGGTCCTTGATCGAGTCCTGGCGGTTCTGCGTGGCATAGCAGATGTCGTCCTTGCGCGGGCCGTGGATCTGCGGGAAGCGCTGGCGCAGGGCATCGATCACGCGCGAGGTGTCGTCCACCGACAGCGTGGTCTGCGTGACATAGGCCATGTGCGACGGGTTGCGGATGTCCAGGCTGGCCACGTCGTCCGGCGTTTCCACCAGGAGGATGCGGCCGCCCTGGGACTCGTCGAACTGGCCCATGGTGCCTTCCACCTCGGGGTGGCCGGCATGGCCGATCAGCACCACTTCCCGGCCCTCGCGCGAGTAGCGCTTGACCTCGATGTGGACCTTGGTCACTAGCGGGCAGGTGGCGTCGAACACGGTGAGGCCGCGGGCGGCGGCATCCTCGCGCACTTTCTGCGAGACGCCGTGGGCTGAGAAAATGCAGGTGGCGCCTTCGGGAATCTCGTCCACCTCCTCGACGAACACGGCGCCCTTGGCGCGCAGGTCGTCGACCACGAAGCGGTTGTGCACCACCTCGTGCCGCACGTAGATCGGAGCGCCCAGCACCTCCAGGGCCCGCTCGACGATCTCGATCGCGCGATCCACCCCGGCACAGAAGCCGCGCGGGTTGGCCAGAAGAATCTGCATCAGGACCTCATTTCTGCGGCGTGGCCGCCATTCTGCCGCGCCGCAGGTCCAGAAGCATGTCCAGGATCAGGAAGCCGGCACCGAAGGTAATGGCGATGTCGGCGACGTTGAACGCCGGAAAATGCCAAGTACCCACATAGAAATCTATGAAATCAACGACATGGCCGCGGGTGGCGCGGTCGATCACATTCCCCAGCGCCCCGCCCAGGATCAGCGCCAGGGCCACGGCGACCAGGCGCTGGCTGGAGGGGTTGGCGCGCATCCAGACCAGGATGCCGACGCTGACCACGGTGCCCAGCAGCACGAAGGCCAGCGGCGGCAGCTCGCTCATCATGGAGAACGCCGCGCCGGTGTTGTGGACACGGCAGAGGTTGAGGAACGGCGTCAGCGCCAGGCGCTCGAACTCGGCGAAGTTCTTCACCACCAGCTGCTTGGTGATCTGGTCCAGCACGATGATCGCGGCCGAGAGCCAGAGCCAGTAGACGTTCTTGTACTGGAAGGACATGGCGGTTTCCTAGATATAGCGGCGCGTCTCGCCCGCCCCGTCGACATTGACGATGCAGCGGTCGCAGAGCGCGGGATGCGCGGCGCGCTGGCCGACCTCCGGGCGCTGGTGCCAGCAGCGCTCGCACTTGGCATGGGCGCTGGCGCTGGCGGCGATCCACAGGGTCTCGCCGCCCGGCAACGTGCTCTCCACGGCCTCCGGCGGACGAGCCGCGGCAGGCTGCAGCGTCACGGCGGAGGTGATGAACCAGAAGCGCAGTTCCTCGCCCACCGTCGCCAGGGCGCCGGCCAGGGCGCCGTCGGCATGCAACGCGACCTCGGCGTTGAGACCGGAGCCGATCTGGCCGCCGACGCGCAGGTCTTCCAGCACCTTCTTCACCGCCTCGCGCACCGCGGCGAGCCGGGTCCAGTCCACTTCCGAGGCGCTGGCCTGCGGCAGCGCATGCCAGGTCTGCGCGAACACCGAGCCGCTGCGGTCGCCCGGCAGCGCGGCCCATATCTCGTCGGCGGTGAAGGACAGGATCGGCGCGATCCAGCGCAGCATGGCCTCGGCGATATGGAACATCGCGGTTTGCGCGGAGCGCCGCGCCAGGCTCTTGGGCTGCGAGGTGTAGAGGCGATCCTTCAGCACGTCCAGGTACAGGCCGCCGAGGTCCACCACGCAGTAGTTGTGCAGCTTGTGGTAGACGAGATGGAACTCGCGCCGGCCGTAGGCCGCGCGGATTTCCTGCTGCAGGGCCTCGGCCTGCTGCAGGGCCCAGCGGTCGATGGCCAGCATCTGCTCCGCCGGCACCGTGTCGGCGGCGGGATCGAAGCCGTTCAGGTTGCCCAGCAGGTAGCGCGCGGTGTTGCGGATGCGGCGGTAGGCGTCGGCCATGCGCTGCAGCAGCTTGTCGGAGATCGCGATCTCGCCGGAGTAGTCGGAGCTGGAGGCCCAGAGGCGCAGGATGTCGGCGCCCAGGGTCTTGGTCACCTGCTGCGGCGCCACGACGTTGCCGAGCGACTTGGACATCTTGCGGCCCTGCTCGTCCACCGTGAAGCCGTGCGTCAGCACGTGCGTATACGGGGCATGGCCGTCCATGGCGACGCGCGCCAGCAGCGAGGAATGGAACCAGCCGCGGTGCTGGTCGGAACCCTCCAGGTAGAACACCGTGGACTTCGCGCCGTTCTTGCCGGTGGCCGGATCGCGGTTCGGCTCGCTGTCCAGCGCGGCATAGTCAGGCAGCTCGAAGCCGTTGCTCCTGAAGAAGCACTGGTGCACCACGCCGGAATCGAACCAGACATCCAGCGTATCCGTGCACTTCTCGTAGCGCGCCTCGTCCACGTCCCAGGCGGCGGGCGTGCTGCCCCACCAGGCCTCGAGGCCTTCGGCGTCCACGCGGTCGGCGATCTTCAGCAGCAGCGCGGCGCTGTCCGGGTGCAGGCTCTGCGTCTCGCGCTCCACGAACACGGCCAGCGGCACGCCCCAGGTGCGCTGGCGCGAGATGCACCAGTCCGGGCGGTCCTTGACCATCTCGTGGATGCGCGCCTCGCCCCAGCCCGGAATCCAGTTGGTGCGGCGGATCGCTTCCAGCGCCTGCGGGCGCAGGCCGTTGGCGTCCATCGAGATGAACCACTGCGGCGTGGCGCGGAAGATCAGCGGCGTCTTGTGGCGCCAGCAGTGCGGGTAGCTGTGCGTGATCTGCGTGACGTGCGCCAGCGCGCCGCTCTCGCGCAGCGCGGCGATGATCGGCTCGTCGGCCTTGCGCACGTGCTGCCCGCCGACCAGCGGCGTGGCCTCCGTGAACTTGCCCGAGGACTGCACCGGGTTGTCCACCGGCAGGCCGTAGAGCTTGCCGACCACGTAGTCCTCCACGCCGTGCGCCGGCGCGGTATGGACCAGGCCGGTGCCGGCATCGAGCGTGACGTGCTCGCCGAGGATCACCGGCACCTGCCGGCCGGCGAAGGGATGCTGCGCCCTGGCCCCTTCCAGCGCGGCGCCGCTGGCGCGGCCCAGGACGGCGGCCTCGCTGCCGTAACGGCGCGCGATGCCTTCCAGCAGTTCACCCGCCACGATCACGCGGCCCTGCTCGGGGAACTGCGCCAGCACGTACTCGATGTCCTTGCCCGCCGCGACCGCCTGGTTGGCCGGCAGCGTCCAGGGCGTCGTGGTCCAGATCACGAAGGCGGCGCCCGCGGCATCGGCCACGCCGAAGCGCCGGGCGATATCCGCCGCATCGGCGGCGGCGAACTTCACGTCGATGGCGAAGGACTTCTTGTCCTCGTACTCCACCTCGGCCTCGGCCAGCGAGGAGCCGCAGTCCAGGCACCAGTGCACCGGCTTGAAGCCGCGCACCACGTGGCCGTTGGCGACGATGCGCGACAGCGCTCGCAGCTGCTCGGCCTCGAAGGACGGCGCCATCGTCAGATAGGGGTGGTCCCAGTCGGCCAGCACGCCCAGGCGCTTGAAGTCCTCGCGCTGGCGCGCCACCTGCTCGGTGGCGTATTCGCGGCACTTCTGGCGGAACTCGCGGGCGTCGAGCTTCTCGCCGACCTTGCCGAACTTCTTCTCCACCTGCAGCTCGATCGGCAGGCCGTGGCAGTCCCAGCCCGGCACGAAGGGCGCATGGTAGCCCTCCAGGCGCGCGGACTTGCAGACGATGTCCTTCAGCACCTTGTTGACGGCGTGGCCGATGTGGATGTCGCCATTGGCGTAGGGCGGACCATCCACCAGCCAGAACGGCGGGCGGCCGGCGGTGGCCTGCTGGACCTGGGCATAGAGGCCGTCGCCCTCCCAGCGCCCGAGCCAGTCCGGCTCACGCTTGGCGAGGTTGGCCTGCATCGGGAACGGGGTCTCCGGCAGGTTGATGGTCGGCTTGTAGTCTTTCTTGTCGCTCACGGGGTGTCACTACGGCTGGCGCGGGCCCACGGGGCACGAATGCTGGAGGCCCCAAGCGCTTGGGCGGAAAGGCGAATTATGAGGCAAAGAAGGCCATGGCGTCGGCCTTGTCGCGCTGCATCTGTGCCGCCAGGTCGTCCAGGGAGTCGAAACGCTCCTCGGGACGCAGGAACTGGCGGAACTGCACGGTCATGGCATGGCCGTAGAGCTCGCCGGGCTCGCCGAAGACATGGGTCTCCAGCAGGCAGCGGGTGAAGCCCAGGGTGGGCCGCACGCCCAGGGCCGCCACGCCCTCGTAGTCGCGGCCGTTGGCCCGGGCGCGCACCGCGTAGATGCCCAGGCGCAACGCCGGCGGGCGGTGCAGGAAGATATTGGTGGTGGGCATGCCCAGCTTGCGCGCCAGCTGCAGGCCGCGGCGCACGTGGCCGGTCATCTCGTAGGGACGGCCCAGCATGGCCTCGGCACGGGCCAGGTCGGCCTCGGCCAGGGCCTGGCGCAGGGCCGTGGAACTGCAGCGCTCCTGCCCCACCGCCACGGTCCCCAGGCCCTCGGCGACGAAGCCCAGTTCCCGCCCCATGGCCCGCAGCAGGGCCAGGTCGCCAGCGCGCTTGTGCCCGAAGCGGAAATCGTCCCCGATCACCACGGCGCGTGCACCGGCGGCCCGCACCAGCGCCTCGCGCACGAAGTCCTCGGCCGGCATCGCCGCCAGCCGGCGGCCGAAGCGCTCCACGATCATGCGGTCCACGCCCAGCTCTCGCAGCACCTTGACCTTGCCGCGGAAGGTGCTGATGCGCGGCGGCGGGTTGTCCTGCGCAAAGTACTCGCGCGGGGTCGGCTCGAAGGTCATCAGCGCCACCGGCAGGCCCCGTTCGCGGCCCAGGCTCCCCGCCCGCGCGATCAGGGCCTGGTGGCCCCGGTGCACGCCGTCGAAATTGCCGATCGTCAGCACGCAGCCATGGTGCCGGGATTGCAGGTTTCGGTAGCCGCGGATCAGTTCCATGGGGTCCGGATTCAGCTGCGGCGGAAATGGGCCAGGCGCATGCCGCAGAACCATAGCGTAGCGAAATACACGGCCATCGCCCCGGCCAGCAGGCCCAGCACCCAGACGCCGCGCTGGCGCAGGCCGGCATCGATCCAGGCCTGCAGCGCCGGGCTGCACAACAGCAGCAGGGCCGCCATGGCGCCGTTGGCGGCGATCAGCCGCAGACCGAAGCTGCGCCAGCCCGCCCTGGGGCGGTAGATGCCGTCCTGGCGCAGGCGGCGGAACAGCAGGGTGGCATTGATCCAGGCCGACAGCGAGGTAGCCAGGGCCAGGCCCGCATGCGGCGCCTCGAAGTCCAGCAGCACCGACAGCCCCACGAAACTGCCGCTCATGACCATGCCGGAAACGATGGCGATCAGGCCGAAGCGCACCGGCAGCCGGGTCTCCTGGCGCGCGTAGAAGCCCGGGATCAGCACCTTGACCAGGGAGAAGCCCATGAAGCCGAAGGCATAGGCCATCAGCGCCCAGGTGGTCATGCGCACGTCGTGGGCATTGAAGGCGTGATACTGGAACAGCGTGGTGGTCAACGGCCCGGCCAGCAGGAACAAACCCAGGGCCGCGGGCACGCCGATCAGCAGGATCGTGCGCAGGCCCCAGTCCAGCGTCGCCGAGAAATCCTCGGCCGAACGCTTGGCGTGCTGCGCCGCCAGGCTCGGCAGGATCACGGTCGCCACGGCGATGCTGAAGATGCCCAGCGGGAATTCCATCAGGCGGTCGGCGTAGTAGAGCCAGCTGACGCTGCCGGTCACCAGCAGCGAGGCCAGGATGGTGTCCAGCAACAGGCTGATCTGCTGCACCGAGGCGCCGAACAGGATCGGCAGCATCAGGGTCACCACGCGGCGCACGCGCAGGTCCTTCCAGCCCCAGCGCGGCCGCGGCAGCAGGCCCAGCTTGCGCAGCGCCGGCCACTGGAAGGCGAACTGCAGGATGCCGGCCGCGAACACCGCATAGGCCAGCACCTGCACCGAGTCGTTGTCGACGAAGGCGGCGCCGATCAGGCAGAGGTTGAGGATCACCGGCGTGATCGCCGGGATGGCGAACTGGCCATAGCTGTTCAGCACGCCCGAAGCCATGGCCGTCAGCGAGATGAACATCAGGTAGGGGAAGGTCCAGCGCAGCAGGTCGGCACCCAGCGCCGCCTTGGCCGGATCGCTGCCGAAGCCAGGGGCGAACAGCCACAGCAGCAGCGGTGCCGCCAGGCAGCCGACCAGGGTGATCATCGCCAGCACGCCGCCCAGGGTGCCCATGGTGGCCGCCACTAGGTCGCGGACCTCCTCATGCGGCCGGGTGGTCTTGACCTCGGTGAAGACCGGAACGAAGGCCTGGGAGAAGGCCCCCTCGGCGAACATGCGGCGGCCGAAGTTGGGGATCTTGAGCGCCACCAGGAAGGCGTCCATGCCGGCGGAGGCACCGAAGGAGGCGGCGAACATCACGTCGCGCACGAAGCCCAGGACGCGGGACAGCAGCGTCATCAGGCCGACGATGCCGGAGGACTTCAGGAGGGACTTGGACATGGGCGCGCAGTGTACAGAAGGCTTTGTTTTCTGGCGCTTAAAGTTGACAAAAAATGCGCCAACCCGGAGAATTCGCCCCCTTCAAAAGTCCGTTTGAACCGAATTCTTCAGGAGTTTCACCTTGGCCAACATCGCCAGCGCCAAAAAGCGCGCCCGCCAGTCCGTCAAGCGTCGCGAGCACAACGTGGCGCAGCGTTCGATGATCCGTACCAGCATCAAGAAGGTCGTCAAGGCCGTCGATGCCAAGGACAAGGCCGCGGCCGAAGCCGCCTACAAGGAAATGGTGCCGGTCCTGGACCGTTACGCCGACAAGGGCCAGATCCACAAGAACAAGGCTGCCCGCCACAAGTCGCGCCTGGCCGCGCACATCAAGGCTCTGGGCTAAGTCTCTAAGCCGCAAACAAAAAAGCCGGGCATCGCCCGGCTTTTTTGTTGCCTGTGCTCGCCTCGCCCGCCTACGGCATGGGTTCGTGGGAGAGGGTTTCCGTGGAACCTTCCGCGCTGAACCCGGCTTTACAGAAACCTCTCCCGCCCTTCGGGGACCCTCTCCCGCAAGCGGAGAGGGACAGAGGATCTCAGGCCAGCACCAGGTTGTCGCGGTGGACGATCTCCACCTCGCCGACATAGCCCAGCCGGGCCTCCAGCTCCTCGCTGCGGGCGCCGGCGATCTTCTGGGCCTCGGCCGCCGCATAGTTGGACAGGCCGCGGGCGATCTCGCGACCCTCGGCATCCAGGCACTGCACCAGGTCGCCGCGCTCGAACTCCCCTTCCACCCGCTTCACGCCCACCGGCAGCAGGCTACGGCCCTGCTCGCGCAGGACACGCACGGCGCCGTCGTCGAGCACCAGCTTGCCGCGAAGCTGCAGCTGGCCGGCGATCCAGCGCTTGCGGGCCGCCATGACGCCCTGGGCAGGCTTGAGCAGCGAGCCGATGGTCTCGCCCTGCGCGATGCGCAGCAGCGCGTCGGACTTGCGGCCGAAGGCGATCACCGTGGCGGCGCCGGAGCGGGCGGCCGTATGGGCGGCCGAAAGCTTAGTGCGCATGCCGCCGCGCCCCAGTTCCCCCTTGCTGTCGCCGGCCATGCCGGCCAGGCGGGAATCCGACAGCTCGGCCTCGGAGATCAGCTTCGCCTCCGGGTTGTGGCGCGGATCGGAGTC
Source organism: Solimonas fluminis (assembly GCF_002930645.1). Classification (GTDB taxonomy): domain Bacteria; phylum Pseudomonadota; class Gammaproteobacteria; order Nevskiales; family Nevskiaceae; genus Solimonas_A; species Solimonas_A fluminis. Next base: position 113,249 of record NZ_PSNW01000014.1, read on the forward strand.
GAACAGGCCCTCCTGGTCGGTGAGGATCACCAGCAGGTTGGCGTCGATCAGGTTGGCGGTCAGCGCGCCCAGGGTGTCGTTGTCGCCCAGGCGGATCTCGTCGGTGGAGACGGTGTCGTTCTCGTTGACCACCGGCACCACGCCGAACTCCAGCAGCGTGTTGAAGGTGCTGCGGGCATTGAGGTAGCGGCCGCGGTCGGCCACGTCCTCATGCGTCAGCAGCACCTGCGCGGCACGCAGGCCGTGCTTCTTGAACTCGTCCTCGTAGGCCCGCACCAGGCCCATCTGGCCCACGGCGGCGGTGGCCTGCAGCTCGTGCAGCGTGCCCGGACGCTTCTTGAAGCCCAGCCGGGCCATGCCCTCGGCCACGGCGCCGGAGGACACCAGCACGATCTGCTTGCCCTGGCGGCGCAGAGCGGCGATCTGGGCGCACCAGTCGGCGATGGCCTCATGGTCCAGCCCCTGCCCCTTGGCAGTGACCAGGGAGCTTCCCACCTTGATGACCCAGCGCTTGCTGACGGCGAGCTTGTGGCGATCCATGTGCGCCTATGCCTGTGAAGGCTCGTTGTTGTTGTCGGACTCGATGATCCTGGGCGCGGCATGAGCCTCGACCCACTGCATGGCGGCCTCGCTGAGCTCTCCCAGCCCGCGCTGCGTGGCGGCGGAGATGGCGAACCAGCGGCCCTTCCAGCGCAGGCGGCGCAGCGCCTTCTTGATCAGCGCCTGCCACTCGTCTTCCGGCATGACGTCGATCTTGTTGAACAGCAGCCACTGCTCGCGCCCGGCCAGTTCTTCGCCGAATTCCTTCAGCTCGCCGTTGATCGTGCGGATGTTGTCGACGATGTCGCTGCCGTCGGGCGGCAGGATGTCCACCAGGTGCAGCAGCAGACGCGTGCGCTGCAGGTGCTTGAGGAAACGGATGCCCAGGCCCGCGCCGGAGGAGGCGCCTTCGATCAGCCCGGGAATGTCCATCATCACGAACGAGCGGTTCATGCCCACCGACACCACGCCCGGCTGGGGATAGAGCGTGGTGAAGGGATAGTCCGCGATCTTGGGACGCGCGGCGGAAACGGAAGCCAGCAGGGTCGACTTGCCGGCATTGGGCATGCCCAGCAGGCCCACGTCCGCCATCAACGACAGCTCCAGGCGCAGCTCGCGCTGCTCGCCGGGGTAACCCTTGGTGGACTTGTAGGGCGTGCGGTTGACCGAGGACTTGAAGCGGACGTTGCCCAGGCCGTGGAAGCCGCCCTGGGCCACCTTGATGCGCTGGTCGATCCTGGTCAGCTCGCCGATCAGTTCGTTGGTCTCGACGTCGTAGATGCGCGTGCCCAGCGGCATGCGCACCTCGAGGTCGTCGGCGCCGGCGCCGGTGCGGTTGGAGCCGGTGCCGTCCTCGCCGCGCGCGGCACGGAAGCGGCGGGTGAAGCGGAAATCCGCCAGTGTGTTGAGGTTGATGTCGCCGACCGCGTAGACGCTGCCGCCGTCGCCGCCGTCGCCACCGTCGGGACCGCCGAAGGGAATCGCCTTTTCGCGGCGGAAGCTGATGCAGCCCGCGCCGCCGTCGCCGGCCTCGACGCGGATATTGGCTTCATCGACGAATTTCATGGCGGGACCAGGTCGGGGCGTTGAGGCTCAACGAACAAAAAAGCCCCGTTTCCGGGGCCTTTTCGGTGAGACGTTCAGACAGTTCAGGCCGCGACGATATCGACGTGGATACGGCCCTTCGGACCGCGGGTGTTGAACTGGATCTTGCCGTCGGTCAGCGCGAAGATCGTGTGATCCTTGCCGACGCCGGCGCCAACGCCCGCGCGGAACCGCGTGCCACGCTGGCGGACGATGATGTTGCCCGCGATCACGCTCTCGCCGCCGAACTTCTTGACGCCAAGTCGCTTGGCTTCCGAGTCGCGGCCGTTACGAGTAGAGCCGCCTGCCTTCTTGTGTGCCATTTGTGTACTCCTTGAACCTTAGGCGCCGAGGATTTCCGTGATCTTCACTTCCGTGAAGTTCTGACGGTGGCCCTGCTCCTTGTGATAGTGCTTGCGGCGGCGGTGCTTGATGATGCGGATCTTGTCGCCGCGGCCGTGCGCGAGCACTTCCGCCTTGACGGCACCACCGGCAACCAGCGGAGCACCCACGGTGAGCTTGTCGCCGTTGGAAACCATCAGCACTTCCTCGAAGGAGACAGTGCTGCCGACCTCGGCGTCGAGGCTCTCGATGGACAGCTTTTCGCCCGGGGCGACCTTGTACTGCTTACCCCCGGTCTTGATGACGGCGTACATCGCGGATACTCCAGAATATGGTCTTGAGCCGGAAACCGGCCTTGAAAGAGCGCGGGATTTTAGTGATCCCCCCGCCCTTCGTCAACATTTATCCCATAAATTATAACCATCCGGGCGCCCCCGGGGATGGTCCCGGGGGCCAAAACGGCCCCGGGACGGCCTATCTCCATATATTGATTGACGAATGCGGGCGGGCGCCCTAGCCTTTCGCGGCCTTTTTCCTGTCTCCCATGACCCTCAAAAACATCCTGGCGCCCATTGCCGGCGACATGCAGCGCGTCGATGACGTCATCCGCGCTCGCCTGAGCTCCGAGGTGGTGCTCATCAACGAGATCGCGGGCTATATCGTCAATGCCGGCGGCAAGCGCCTGCGCCCGGCCCTGGTCCTGCTGGCCGGCCGCGCCCTGGGCAGCCGTACCGCAGAGCCCGAGCTGCTGGCGGCGACCATCGAGTTCATCCATACCGCCACCCTGCTGCACGACGACGTGGTGGACGAGTCCGGCCTGCGCCGCGGCCTGAAGACCGCCAACGCCGTCTGGGGCAACGCCGGCGCGGTGCTGTCGGGTGACTTCTTATATAGCCGCGCCTTCCAGATGATGGTGGACACCGGCCGCATGGCCGTGATGAAGGTCATGGCCGACACCACCAATGCCATCGCCGAGGGCGAGGTGCTGCAGCTGATGAACGCCGGCGACCCGGAAGTCACCGAGGAACGCTACCTGCGCGTCATCGAGCTCAAGACCGCCCGCCTGTTCGAGGCCGGCTGCCGCCTGGGCGCCATCGCCGCCGACCAGCCCCAGGCCGTGCAGGACGCCATCGGCCTCTACGGCCACAAGCTCGGCATGGCCTTCCAGATGGTGGACGACCTGCTCGACTACATCGCCGACCCCAGCGTCAGCGGCAAGAACCTGGGTACCGACCTGGCCGAAGGCAAGCCGACCCTGCCCCTGATCCACGCCATGCGCCAGGGCAACCCGGAACAGGCCGCCCTGATCCGCCAGGCCATCGAGCTCGGACAGGTGGAAAAGTTGCAGGAAGTGCTCGAAACCGTTGAATCCACCGGTGCGGTTCCTTATACTCGCGCGCTCGCCGAACGGTACTCCCGTGAAGCGATCAGCGCACTGAGCGAAGTTCCCGATTCGCCCTACAAGAAAGCGCTGATAGAGCTGGCCGGATACAACACGTCCCGGGCCAGTTGAGCAGTAAAGAACGCGGGGCGTAGCTCAGTTTGGTAGAGCGCTTGCTTCGGGAGCAAGAGGTCGCAGGTTCGAATCCTGTCGCCCCGACCAGATACGGTCACTCAAAAGCCCCTTCATCGGGGCTTTTTTGTTGCCTGCGGTTCTCATATCCAGTCGCCCTTCGGGCGACAGAGGTCGCAGGTTGTGAGGCG
>NZ_PSNW01000015.1 GCF_002930645.1 Solimonas fluminis
CCGGCCGTATTCCATCTCGATCTGGTAGGCCTCGACGATCCGCCGGTATTTCTCCGAGACGGTCACGTCGGCGCGCGGCATCATCTCGTTGAGCTTGGCCACCCGCGCCACGCGCTCGTCCTTGAGAAACGGGACGTCCAGCTGCACGAACTGCTCCAGCGAGCCCAGCATGCGCTGCATCAGCGGCAGGATCTCGATGTTGGTGCGCTCCAGTTCGGAGGATTCCTGGCGGATCACCGCCATCTCCTCTTCCTGGCTCTTGAGCTGCGCCCGCAGCTGCTGCAGGTACAGCTTCAGGCCTTCGGTCTCGCGCAGCGTCGTGCGGTAGTCGTTGGCCAGGTCACGGCCCTGTTCGGCCAGTGCGTCCACGCGCTTCTGCGAATCGGCCTGGGCGACCATGAAGCTTTCACCTGCCTTGATCACGTCCGGCAGGGAGGCGGCATGGGCAACGGGTACCAGCAGTACGGCCGCCAGCAGGCCCAGGCTGTTCTTGCCATGACGGGAAGGCATGTTCGACATTCCTTGCTGTTTCATCTTCAGAAATCCCATTTGAGGCGCAGGCCGTAGAGGCGAGGCGGTGCCAGCGTCACGGTGCGGCCGAAGTCGTGCTGCACGATGGCCTGGGCGTACTGCTCATCGAGCGCGTTGTCGACAAAGGCCGTGAGTTGCAGACCCCAGGGCTCGTAGAAGTAGGCAATGCGGCCACCCAGAAGGTCATAGGCCGGCTGCTCGTACAGCGGCGAGTTCTGCGGCGTGGTGTTGAATCCACTGTTGTAGTAGTAGTCCACGCCCAATTCGAAGGAGCCGAAGCGGCCCGCCGGAATCGCCTGGTTCACCGAGATGCTGCCGGTGAACTTCGGGGTGCGCACGATATCGTTGCCGGTGAAATCGCGGGCCGGCAGCAGCAGCAGGCTGTCCTTCCCGAAGTAGAGGCCGGTGGTGTCGTCGAAGCCCGAGCCATCCTTGTAGTCGGTGTACTTGCCGTCCAGGTAGGTCGCGCTCGCGGCAATGGCCAGGCCCGGATTCAGGCTGGGCATGGGCTGCCACAGGGCGTCGAACTCGGCACCGTTGATCTGCGCCTCGCCCGCATTCCTGAAGGACACCACGCCGCCCGAGGTGACGGACACGATGGCGGTCAGCAGTTCGTCGATCCGCGTGTGGAAGATCGCGGCATTGAAGCGCAGGGCGCCGTCCAGCAGGTCGGACTTGAAGCCCAGCTCGTAGGACGTGGCGGTCTCGCGCTTCACCGGGTCCGGGTTGGAGAAGAAGTTGACGATGTTGTAGGTCGGGCTCTTGAAGGCGCGCTGGGCGGAGGCATAGACCTGGAAGTTGTCCCAGGGGTGGACCTGGATCGCCAGCTTCGGCGACAGGGTCTTGTCGTCCAGGTCCGGCGCCTGGAAGTTGCGCAGGCGCAGGTTCTGCGCGCGGCTGCCGGAGTCGAAATAGTCGTTGGGCGGTTCGCCCGCCGTCGGCAACACCACCTCGAGGTAGCTGTTGGTGATGCCGCGGGTTTCCATCTGGTAGCGGGCGCCCAGGGTGATGTCGAGCCAGTCGGTGGCGAACCAGGTGCCCTGCAGGTAGGCCGAATTGGACTCCGTGGTCAGGATGCCGCCGTTGCCCAGAACGATGTCGTTCGAGGCATTGATCAGCTGATTGATGTTGTAGTCCAGGTTGTTCAGGCCCAGCAGGCCGCCCACCCGGCCCAGCAACTGCGGCAGGCCGAGGACATTCGAGCCCACGCCCAGGGCATTGAGCGTCAGGTAGAGGCTGCCGAAGCCGCCCTCGCCCTCCAGACGGTACAGGCCCGCCGCCCACTGGATCTTGTCCGACCCCGGAGTCTCCTGGTTGGAGACGAACTGCAGCTCGTAGGTGCGCTGCTTGTTGAACTGGTCGTTGCTGTAGAAGGTGGCCTGCGAGGTGGCGGTGGAGTCGAAGTCGTACATCGCCTCGTCCACCACGGCCTCGTTATCCGAGAAGATGAACTTGACGTCGGAGAATCCGGTGAGCCACTCCAGCGTCGCACCGTAGAGGGTGTTGGTGGTCTCGTTGCCGCCCTGGTAGTTGTTGTGCCAGACCCGGTCCAGCGGATCGGGCGGCACGCCGCCGACCAGGATCGGCGCCGGGCGGGTGTTCTCCTGCGACAGCGAGTTGCTGTTGAACTGCTTGTTGTAGGAGCCGACCAGGGTCAGGCTGAGGTCGTCGGTGGCCTGCATCCTGATCTTCGCGCGACCGCCTTTGACGTAGTCCTCGCGCATCGGGCCGGGCCGGCCGAAAATCTCGTTGCGGCCGTAGAGGTCCTGGTCCTCCTTGAAAAGCGCCAGCGTGGCGCCGATGGACTCGGTGACTGGCGTGCCGATGTACAGCTGGTACTTGCGCGAGTTGTAGTTGCCGAATTCGGTCTTGAAGGTGCCCATGAACTCGTCGGGCGGATCCTCGGTGACGATGTTGATGGCACCCGCCGTCGCATTGCGGCCGAACAGCGTGCCCTGCGGGCCCTTCAGCACCTCCACGCGCTTCACCGGCCCGAGCGAATCCTGCTTGCCCTGGCTGGGTCCGATGTTGATGCCGTCGATGTAGGTGGCGACGCTGGGATCGGCATTGGGCAGGAAGGCATCGGTGCCGACGCCGCGGATGAAGATGACGCTGTAGCCGTAGGAGTAGGTATAGGTCAGGCCCGGCGTGATCTTCTGCAGGTCGGCGGTGGACTCCACGCCGAAGGCATCCAGCTTCTCCCCGCTGAAGGCGTTGATCGTGATGGGCACGTCCTGCAGGTTTTCCTCGCGCTTCTGCGCGGTGACCACGATCTCCTCCACCAGGCGGCTCTTGGGCTCCTTGATGGGATTCGCCGGCTCGGACTCCTTCTGGGCCACCGGGATGGTCTCGTCATAGACCTTGGCGGTGTCCTGGGAAGCCGAAGGCTGCGGCTGCGCGGGCGCCGGCCCGGCGGCAGCCGCCGGCTGCGATTCCGCCGCGGCAGCAGAATCCCCGGCGGGCGCTGCATCCGCCGGCGCCGGTGCAGCGGCCGGCGCAGATCCGGCGCCCTCGTCGGTGAACAGCTCCGAGCCGAGCAGTTCATCGAGCGCATCGGGCGCAGAAGCTTCCTGCGCCTGCGCGCCCATCGCCGCGATGCAGACACCCACGACGGCTGCATTCCTTAGTTTCTTCTTCATGGCACCTTCCATATCGGTCACGCGCCCCCGCTTCGTTGCAGGACAGGGCGCCTCCACTTGATCCATGCAGCGAACCCTGCACCCGCTCCCGGCGGGACCGGCGGCACGAAGCGCGCGCAGTGATCCCGGCAGGATCGGCCGGGGCCGACTGCCACCTCGTTACTCGAACGGCTTTTCAGCGGTGCCGCAGGGCCTTCCGGCCGGCGGCGGTTACGTCAGGCAGGCACCTGGCGCGGCGGCCGGCCAAGGGTGCCGGCAGCGAATCGGAACAGGCACTGAAGATGGAGTGATGAACGGCATGTGTCTCCTCATGTGCTTCTTTGTCGCTCGCCAGCCTCGACGGCGGCGGCGGCTTCTTATGACTTCTCACCGTCCCATAAATATTATATCCATGCTTGAATGTTGTCAATATTAATATTGTGTCATTTGGACGGCTTTTGAGCCTGAGCTCCCGGCAAGGCGGCCCGCTCAGTCGTACAAGCCCTCGATGACGGCGGCATGCCGCTGCAGGATCGCGGCGCGGCGCGTCTTCATGGTCGGCGTCAGCTCGCCGTTCTGCAGCGAGAACGGCTCCGGCAGCAGCGCCCAGCGCTTGATCGTCTGCACGCGCGCAAGGCGGCGGTTGACCTGCTCCACCTGCGCCGCGAACCAGCCTGTGAAGGCGGGGCACCCGGCGGCCTCCGCCGCGGTCGTGGCGAGGCTGCCCGCCGCCTGCGCCACCGCGGGCAGCAGCAGCGGGTCCAGGGTGAACAGCGCGACAAGATACCTGCGCCGGTCGCCGATGACGCAGACCTGGCCGACGGCGGGAATGGATTTCATCTCGCCCTCGACATGCGCCGGCGAGATGTTCTCGCCGCCGGCGGTGATGATCAGTTCCTTCTTGCGATCGACGAGGTGGAGGAAGCCCTCGGCGTCCATGCGGCCGACATCGCCGGTGCGCAGCCAGCCGGATTCGTCGAGCGCCTCCCGCGTGGCCTGCTCGTTGTGCAGGTAGCCCATGAACACGCAGGGCCCGCGCAGCAGGATTTCGCCATCGGTATCCAGCCGCAGTTGCAGCCCGTCCCACGGCTGGCCGACGGAGCCGCTGCGATGGCGCCCGGGTCCGCCCATGGTGCAGGCGCCGGTGGATTCGCTCTGGCCGTAGATCTCGTAGAGCGGCAGGCCCAGTCCGGCAAAGAAGGCGGCGGTATCGGCGGCGATGGGCGCGGCGCCGGTGGCGCAGTGGTGCGCGCGGTCCAGCCCCAGCCCCGCACGCAACTTCGACAGCACCAGGCGATCCGCCACCGGCAGGAGCGCCGGCGGCCGGCCGCCGCGTTCCTGCGCCCGCGCTGCCGCCCGTCCCACTCCGCGCGCCCATCGCATCAGCCAGCGGCGCGCGAAGGGGGCCTGAGCCTCCAGGCCCTGGAGCCGCGCCTGGATCTTCTCCCAGACGCGCGGCACGCCCAGGAAGCTGTGCGGACGCACTTCGGGAAGGTTGGCGGGCAGACGCTCCAGGCTCTCGGCGAACCACACGCAGCTGCCGACGTGGATGGGCACGTGCAGCGTCAGCATCTGCTCCGCAACGTGGGAAAGAGGCAGGTAGCTGAGCCAGTCCTGTCCCTCGCGTGCACGGAGCAGGCCGGCCGCGCCGCGCGCGGTCCACAGCAGGTTGTCGTGGGACAGCATCACCGCCTTGGGCGTGCCGGTGGTGCCGGAGGTGTAGATCAGCGTGGCGAGATCGCCCGGGCGCTGGGCCGCCAGCCGGGCCTCCAGCTGCGCCTCGGGGACGGTCTCGGCCAGGTCATACAAGCGCTCCCAGCCGTGGACGCCGGCCAGGTCGCTGTCTCCCTTCATCAGCACGATGGCCTGCAGTCCGGGCAGCGAGGCGCGCACGGCCAGCAGCTTGGCCAGCTGGGACGAATCCTCCACCACGACGATCGCCGAGCCGCTGTGTTCGGCAACGTACTGGCACTGCCCGGCGCTGGAAGTGGCATAGATGCCCGCCGCCACGCCGCCCGCGGCGATAGCCGCCAGGTCCGCGATCAGCCACTGCGGGCTGTTGCCGCCCAGGATCGAAACCGTCTCGCCGGGACGCAGGCCCAGCCGGATGAAGGCGCGCGCAACGGTCATCACCTCCGCGTGATATTCGCGGAAGCTCAGCGTATGCCAGCGCCCATCGCGCTTGTGGCGCAGCGCCGGCTTCGAGGCCAGGCGCCTCGCGGTCGCGGTGAAGGCCTCGATCACCGTGCCCGGCATGTCTTGCCGCGCCCCCTGCAGCGGACTCGCTTCAGCGCGGGTCACGGGCCACCGCCAGCAGGACTGCCGCAAAGGCATCGGCCGCTGCGAGCAGCAGCAGCACGGCAGGCGCGCCACCCAGCACCGCCAGCACGAACAGCAGTACCGCGGCAGCCTTCACCAGCATGGCGGGCTTGCGCAGCAGGCCCGCCGGCGCCGCCAGGCGCGCCCAGGCGAAGCCGGCACCCAGCAAGCCCATCAAGCCCAGCAGCAGCGGCGACAGCCCCTGCATGCCGCCCTGCCCCGGCAGCCCCAGCATCCCGTTGAGCTGCAGCAGGGCTTCGACCAGCCAGGGGCCCAGCCCCGGCACCGCCAGGGCCAGGAACAGGCCGAGGTCGCCCGCGGCGATGCGGCGATCGATCGACATGGCCGGCTCCTCAGCGCGAGAAGGCGGCCACGGCCACTGCCGTGTTCATGAAGTCGCGGAACCGCAGCCACTTGCCGTCGCGCACCGTGATGACATGGGCGAAGTCGGAGCGGATGGGACGCCCGGTGGCGCGGGCCGTCAGGTGCAGCACGCCGGTCACCGTCACCATGTCGCCGTCGCGCAGCATCTGCTCGGCATCGAACTGGTGGATGTCCACCGAGCCGAGCACGGTCTCGAAGAAGCGCCGAGCCTCTTCCTTGCCCCGGTAATCGCCGGCGTAAGGGATCACCGACGGTCCGTAGAACTCGATGCGGATGTCGTCGTCCAGCAGCTCGACGATGCCCGGCACGTCCTTGGCGCCGAAGCGCGTGAAGATTTCCTGGGTCGTCTCGACAGGGTTCATGCTCATGCTCGGGTCTCCTCGGTTATGGTCTTTACTGCTCGGGCGCCACGGTCAGGCGGATGCCGTCCAGCGCGGGGCTCATTAGTACCTGGCAGGCCAGGCGGCTGTTCGGCTGAGTGTTCAGCAGCTCCGGCAGCAACTGGCTCTCGTCGCCCACGGCCGGCGGCAGCCGCTCCAGCCAGCCGGGATCGACGTAGACCTGGCAGGTGGCACAGGAGCAGGCACCGCCGCAGGTTGCTTCCACCAGGTTGGCGAAGCTCAACGGATTCACCAGCGCCTCGCCGGCATCGGCTTCCAACTCATGGGCGCGGCCGGCCCGGTCGATGACATGGATCTTCACTTTCGAATGTTCCGGTCGATGGCGCGCCCTGGCATGGGCACGCGCTGAAAAAGCGGTCTGCCCTCAGGGCAGCAGGTCCTGGAATTGCGCGGAGCCGCGCTGCCTCTGCGCCGTCAGCGCCAGCGGCACGTCTTCCGACACGAACATGGCGGCATTCCACAGGCTGGCGAACTCCAGGCCGTCGGCCACGCGGTGGTCGCGGGCATGGTTCAGCGCCGCCTTGGTGCCGACCACCGCCAGCGGCGACAGCGCGGCGATGCGCGCCGCGGTCTCGCGCGCCAGTTGCAGGGCCTGCTCGTGGCTGTCGGACACCGCGTTGACGAAACCGCGCTGCAGCGCTTCCGCGGCGTTCATCGGCCGGCCGGTCAGGGCCAGTTCCTGCACCAGGGCCGCCGGCAGCAGCCGCGGCAAGCGCTGCAGCACGCCGAGGTCAGCCATCATCCCGATGTTGATCTCGTGGATACGGAAGTAGGCATCGGCCGTGGCGAAACGCAGGTTGGTGCAGCAGGCCAGGTCCAGGGCGCCGCCGATGCAGGCTCCCTGGGTCACTGCGATCACCGGCACGCGCAGGGTCTCGAGCCGCGTCAGCGCCGCCTGCAGGGCCAGCACCTTGCGGCGGATCCAGTCGCGGTAGCGGCCAGGCTCGCCGTTGTCCCGCTCGCGGATCGCCGGGAAGAAATCCAGGTCCATGCCGGCGCTGAAGTGCTTGCCGCTGCCCTGCAGCAGCAGCACGCGGATCGAGGGGTCGGCATCCACCTCGTCGAGCAGGCGCGGCAGTTCGCTCCAGAATGCGGTGTCGAGCGCGTTCATGCGCTCGGCCCGGTCCATCAGGATTTCGGCCACGGCGCCGTTGCGCGTCAGTTGCAGCGACATGTGCGGCTTCTCCCGGTGCGCTCAGCGCACCAGCACGATCGGGCAGCGGTCGAGCCCGTAGTTCAGCAGGCCGCCGGTCTGCCGCTTGAAGGGCTGGCTGCCGGGGTCGATGCGCGAGCAGCGGTCGAGCAGGCCGTTGATCATCTTGTCGGCCTCCAGGCGGGCGATGCCGGCGCCCATGCAGTGGTGGATGCCGTGGCCGAAGGTGAGCTGGCGGCCGACGTTGGGGCGGTTCAGGATGAACTCGTCCGGCGATTCGAATACCGCCGGATCGCGGTTGGCGGCGGCGTAGAACAGCGCCGCCCACTCGCCGGCGCGGATCTGCGCGCCGCCGATCTCCACGTCCATGGTCGCCACGCGGAACAGGCGCTGCGGCGGACCGTCGCGGCGCAGGCTCTCCTCGATGAAGGGCCGCACCAGGCGGCGGTCCTGTTTCAGCATCGGGAAGAACTGCGGTTCCTGCGCCAGCGTGCAGGCCAGGTTGCCCAGCAGGTAGCCGGTGGTTTCGGCGCCCGCCACGACCAGCGTCAGGCAGAAGCGCGTGACCTCGTCGCGCGTCAGGCTCTCGCCCTCGTCCTCGGCGCGGATGAAGGCGGTCATCAGGTCGTCCGGCGGCGTCAGGCCGCGCTCGATGTCGCGGTAGCGCTCGGCCACGGCCTCCGCGTAGTACATCGCGATCTCGCGGTTGCACTGGTTGCGCTCCTCCAGCGTGAAGTCGGAGGTCACCATGAACGCGCTCGCCCAGCGGCGCAGCTTGTCGTAGTCGCCCTCCGGCGTGCCGATCAGCCGGGTCATCACGCGGGCCGGCAGCACCTCGGCGAAGTCGTGCATGAACTCGACATCGCCGTCCGGCAGTTCCGCGATCATGCCGGCGACGGTGCGCTCCACCCAGGGCGCCACGTCGTGCTCGACGCGCTTGGGCGTGAAGGCCTGCTTGGCGATGTTGCGCAGCACCGTATGCCGCGGCCGGTCATGGTTGACCAGCATCAGCGTCGGCGCATCGGACGCCTCCTGCATCGGATCGCGGGAGGAGAAGGCATCGTGGTTCTTCGCCGCCGCCGCGACATCGGCGTACTTCAGGAAGACCCAGGAGGGCTCGGGCACGTCCTGGCCGGGCACCGTCCCCGGAGGCCAGTCGCGCAGGCCGAACTGCGGCGGACGGTCGCGCAGCAGCGCGTAGTACGGATAGGGATTGGCGATCACCTCGGGCCGGTTCAGGGACTCGACGGTGAAGCTGGCTGCGTCGGGCAGACGGGTCTGGCTCACGGGGCTTTCCTCAATCGCACGTTCAATGTGGTTATTAGTTGATTGTGTCTTTTGGACACTATTGTGTCAAGGACACAATATGTCGCGATACGCCGGCGGGACCGGGTCAGCCGTGCTTCTGCAGGACGCGGGCGATGCGCTCGAAGCGCGGACCGTAGGGCGGGCGCAGCATGGCGCCGACGTCGAAGCGGCTCTGGCGGTAGACGGCGCGCGCATGCGAGAAGCGCCTGAAGCCGTCGCGGCCGTGATAGGCCCCCATGCCGCTGGCGCCCACGCCGCCGAAGGGCAGGTCGTCCATCGTGTAGTGCATGATCACGTCGTTGAGCGTGACGCCGCCGGACACGGTGCGCGTCAGCAGTTCGCGGACCTGACGGCGATCGTCGCCGAAGTAGTACAGGGCCAGCGGGCGCGGCCTGGCATTGATCGATGCCAGGGCGTCCTCGAAGCAGTCGTAGCCCACGATGGGCAGCAGGGGGCCGAAGATTTCCTCGCGCATCAGCGCCAGGGACGGTGCGGGCTCCACCACCATCGTCAGCGGCACCATGCTCGCACCCGGCAACTCGCTGCGGCCGGTCCACTCCAACTCGATCACTTCCGCGCCCGAAGCGCGGGCCTCCTGCACGTAGCCGCGCAGGCGGCCGGCGTGCCGCTCGTTGATCGCGGCGACGAAGTCGCGGCTGCCGGAGGACTCGGGCAGCATGCCCTTGAAGGCTTCGATCAGCGCATCGACCAGTTCGCGCTTGCGCGCATTCGGCACCAGCACGTAGTCCGGCGCCAGGCAGACCTGGCCGGCGTTGAACACCTTGCCGAAGGCAATGCGCCGCGCCGCCAACGCCAGGTCGGCGCCCTCGCCGATCAGCGTCGGCGACTTGCCGCCCAATTCCAGGGTCAGCGGCGTCAGGTGTTCCGAAGCCGCCCGCATGATGTGCTTCGCCACCACCTCGCCACCCGTGTACAGCAGGTGGTCGAAAGGCAGCGCGCTGAACTCGCGGCCCACCTCGACGCCGCCGGTGACCACGGCCAGCTCCGCGGGGCCGAAAGCGGAGGCGATCATCTCCTGCAGCAGCGCCGCCGTCGCCGGCGTGGCTTCCGAGGGCTTCATCATCACCCGGTTGCCGGCGGCGAGGATTCCCGCCAGGGGCGCGATCGCCAGATTGACGGGCACGTTCCAGGGGCTGATCACACCGACCACGCCCAGCGGCTGGTAGTGCACCTCCGCACGCGCGCCGAGCAGCTTGAACGGCAGGCCGGGGCTGCGGCGCTCCGGACGCATCCAGTGACGCAGCCGGGAGATGGCCAGGCGCAGCGGCTTGGCGGTGGTGACCACCTCGGCGAACCAGGTCTGGTGCGGCGAGCGGTAGCCGAAGTCTGCGCTCAGGGCTTCGACGATGCGCGACTCATGGCTCTCCAGCACGGCGAGCAACCGCCGCAGCCGGTCGATGCGCTGTTCCGCCGATGGATACGGCTCCGCTGCATAGGCCGCCTGCTGGGCCTGCAGCAGCCCGGACAGCCCCGTTCCCACCCCCTTCGTCCCGTTGTCACCGTGCATCGCAGTCCTCCCGCGCCATGGAAAAGGCGCCCGCCGGGTCCCGGCGGGCGGCGCGAGAGTGTGCTTTTGTTAATTATGTCCGTCAAGACATAATTATTTTTTATTCTTGTTTTCCAAGATACTATATTTCAGGATATAAACAGTTCCGCCGCCGGCAGCGGGCTTGGTATAGCCTCGGCCGCGAAGACCAGACCTCCTGCCCGACCAGAGCCCCGTGAACCAGAAGAAAGGCGTTTCAAGGACCACCGAAGTCCGCCGCATCCCGCATCTGAACGGGCCGCACGAGTTGCTGGAACTGTTCTATCCCATCCACTACACGGTGGGCATGACCATCGAGGACACGCTGCGGTCCGGCAAGGCCCTGAACCGCCACCAGACCGTGATCATGTGGCTGATCCGCTCGCAGGGTGTCGACGGCAAGCTGATGCGCCGCAAGTTCGTCGAGAAGGCGATGATGGACTGGTTCGAGATCACCAGCAGCTCGGTCTCCAAGGCCCTGAGGGCCATGTCCAAGCCGCCGCTGGGGCTGATCCAGATCATGGAAGACCCGGATTCCGGCCGGGAGAAGCTGATCAAGCTCACGCCCAAGGGTGAGCGCTTCATGCTGCAGATGGTGACCAACGGCCAGGCGCTGATGCGCTGGGCCATCGACTACATGACGCCCGAAGAGGTCGACATGGGCGTGCACTTCCTGTCGCTGGTGGCGCGCATCTTCGAGAACGCGCCGCGCCCGCGCGAGGAAAGCGACCAGGACCGCACGGCACCCGCACGCTGAAAAAAAAGGCGCCGCGCGGCGCCTTTTTCGTTTGGGGGATCGACGAACTGCCAGGGTCTCCCTGAAGAAGCCGCCGTTCGCCCTGAGCCTGTCGAGGGAGGACGGCACTCGCTGACCTGCCGCGGGGACCGCCACTGCTTCGACAGGCGCGGCACGGACCGCCTTTCCAGAACTTCCCTAGGCCGGCATGAGCCGATCCAGCATCGGGCTGCTGAAGATGCGGTGCGGGTCGAACTGGTCGAGCTTCTGCAGCGCCCAGTCCCAGTTCTCCTGCGGGCCGGCGGCGGCGCGGAAGCCCTGCGGGATGTGCTGGCCCAGCACCAGCGGATCGGTCCAGGCCGCGCCGGTGCCGTAGCCCCAGCCCTTGGACCACTCCACGCGCATCGTCGCGTAGCTTCCGCTGTAGTTCTGGAAGGCCCAGAGCTCGAACTCGCGGAAGAATTCATTGGCGTGGGGCGTGCCGGGAAAGGTCAGCAGGTCCAGCCAGATCGCCACGTCCCATTCCGGGTGATCCGGGCGTGGGCGCACGGCCGAAAGCGCCGGGGCCTCGGCACCGGGGATGCCGACATGCTCCGGGTGGTCCAGGCCGGTGATGCGGATCTCCACCGGACCGTTGACGGGGTACTGCCCGCGGGCCTGGTAGGCCTGCATCATGGCCTGGTACTTCTGGTTGAATTCGTGGATCACGCGCTGGATGTTGGCGCGCGAGGTCAGGATGGCATAGCCGTTGGCCGTGACGCGCAGCGTGGTCGGTTTCACGTACAGCATCAGGTTCTTCGACGGACCCCAGATGTCCTGCGACAGCGTCGCCAGCAGCCCGGCGCTGCTCACGGTGTATTCGACGGCGCCAAAGGCCGGGGTTGCCGCGCCGACGCCGCTCAGCACCTGGTCGGCGAGATCGGAGACCACGCGCGGGATCGCGTCGGCGAATACGTAGTTGTAGGGGCGCGTGACCTTGCGCGACAGCAGCGGCTTGGCCGGACTGACGCTCCAGACCTTGAGCCAGGGATTCGAGGTGAACGGGAACTGGATCGCCTCGATGCGGCCGGCCTGCTGGACGAAGCTGGCGATCGTGCGGCCGCCGCTGCCCGGCGCCGCGAACATCTCGCTGGCCGGTATGTTCATGTAGCTCACGCAGCGCAGGTTGGTATTGGCGCCCGCGCGCAGCACCACCTCGGTGACGAAGCTGCGCCCCAGGTGCGTCATCAGCGCCTTGCAGTGGGGGTGCGAACGCGGCACGGTGCGCAGCTCGTAGCGGGCGCTGCCTTCGTCCCAGACCACGGCGGTGATGCTGACGATGAGATTGCTGAGCGTGCCGAAGGTATGCCCCGGCTTGCGCGCCTCGCCCAGCGCCGGAAGGCCGGTGCCATGGCAGCCGATGGCCAGCATGCCGCCGATGGTGATGTCGCCCGGCGCCGGCGAAGCGGCCAGTCCGCAGCCATGGGTTTCGAGGAAACCCAGCAGGTCTTCCAGCATCGCTCCGGCCTGCACGCGTACCGCCGCCTCCGGCAGCGGCGCCACCATCTGCATGTCGGCCAGGTGGGCGGTGGTGTCCACCATCAGGATGCGCGCGTCGGAGGACGTGCCCGGCTCCAGCGCCAGCGGCGACCAGTTGTGCATCGAGCCGCGCGGACGCAGGCGCCAGCCCTGGGCCTTGGCCCAGTTGGCCAGCGTCACCACTTCCTGCGGGTCGCGCGGCGAGCAGGTCCACAGTGCATCCACGCGGATGTCGCCGGCCCAGTTCTCGAAGCCCTGGCGGTAGAGATCGAAGCCGGCCGGGAAGGCCGCCGGCGGCGTGCCGGCGGCAGCCTCGGCCGGCGTCAGGCGGAACAGCGGCGCCCAGGCCGCCGCGGCGGCGAACGAACCCAGACCCTTGATGACTCCGCGGCGCGAGACGCTGCGCCCCCGGCCGCTTGCGGCAGGCTCACTGTTTCCCTGTGACAAGGCTTCCCCCGTTCGCACTCATAGAGCCGGCGTCATGACAAACGTCGGCTTTCCCCTGTGCCGATCATAGGGGGAAAGCGGCGGCCTCGGCTCTACACCGAACGGATGGGGGAATTTTCTTACACGCCGCTGCACCGAGGGTCCGGCGAACGGCGAAAAGCCGTTCGCCGGCTAGGCGGCCGTGGTCTCTCCGCCCAGCAACGACAACACCTCGCCGGTGATGTAGCTGGAGTCGAGGTTGGAGGCGAAGAACACGAAGGCCGGCGCGATCTCCTCCGGCTGGGCCGGCCGCTTCATTGGCGTCTTGGCTCCGTGCTGCGCCACTTTCTCTGCCGTCTTGTCCGCGACGTTCAGCGGCGTCCAGACCGGCCCCGGGGCCACGCAGTTCACGCGGATGCCGCGCGGCAACAGGTTCTGCGCCAGGGACTTGGTGAAGGCGTGGATCGCGCCCTTGGTGGCGGAATAGTCCAGCAGCGCATGGCTGCCCTCCAGCCCGGTGACGGAGCCGCAGTTGACGATCGCCGACCCCGGCTTGAGATGCGGCAGCGCCGCGCGCGCCATCTGCATGTAGCCGATGATGTTGGTGCGGAACGTGCGGTCGATCTGCTCGTCGCTGAGGTCCTCCAGGCGCTCCACGCTCTGCTGGAACGCGGCATTGTTGACCAGGATATCGAGCCGGCCGAAGCATTCCACCGTGTTCTCCACGGCGCGCCGGCAGAAGCCGGGGTCGCGCACGTCGCCGGGCAGCAGCAGGCACTGACGGCCCTCGCTTTCCACCGCACGCTGCGTCTCGGAGGCATCCAGCTTCTCCTCCTGCAGGTGCACGATGGCCACGTCCGCGCCCTCACGGGCGTACAGCGTCGCCACCGCGCGGCCGATGCCGCTGTCGCCGCCGGTGATCAGCGCCACGCGGTGCGCCAGCTTGCCGGAGCCGCGATAACCGGGCGCCTGGTACTGCGGACGCGGCTCCATCTTGAATTCGAACCCCGGCTTGTCCTGATGCTGCGGCGGCATCGGCGAGCGCGGGTGCCGGCGTGCCTCGCGGGTCTGCTCCATCGTCATTCTCCTGGCGTCCATGCCTGGTCTGCGATGTTGCCACCGCCGCGCTGAATCGCTGCGGAACGGCGTTTCGCCCGCCGCCGTGCAGCCTGCCTCAGCGCCGGTCGTCGCGCCGCCGCCTCGACGAACCCGGCTCCGCCGGCTGCAGCCGGCGGCGTCGGGCTCGCCGCAGCGTGGCCCAGTCGCGCAGCGCGCCGAAGCCGGTATTGAAGCGCAGCGAATGGATCGCCCGCTCGCCCAGCCAGCTCAGTTCGTAGGCCGCAGCCGGCGGCTCGCCGCGCAGCAGGAACTGGCGAGCGACCAGTTCCGCCAGTGCCGTGTCCAGGTCGCTGCGCCGCAGGCCGGTCTTCTTCCACTCCTGCTGCAGGGTCACCAGGGCCAGCGCGCTGCCGTGCCGCTTGCGCAGCGCCCGGTAGATGCCGAGCACTGCGCGCATGCGCGTACTGGGCCGTACCGTCATGGCCGCCGCCTAGTGTGCCGCCTGGCGGTTTGCCACGGCCAGCGCCACGACACCGGCACCCACGCAGATGCCGGCCGCCTGGACCGGATGATTTCGCAGATACTGCGTCGCGGCGCTGATGGCGCGTCCGCTGCCGCCCGGCCAGCGTTCATAGAGACTGTCCACGCGGCGGCGCGCCTGTCTGATACGGCCGCGCAACTGCTGCTCCACCAGGCTCAGGCCCTCGGTGACCAGGCCGTCCGCCCGGTCGAAAAGTTCGTCGACGGCGTGCTGGCCGACGAGGGCTACCTTCTTCTGCTTCCTGCTCATCTGTCTTCTCCTTCCATGGATGGGAACGTCCTGTCCTTGCGCGCGGTCCCAATGGTTCGGACTCAAGGAGAGAACCATGACGCAGCACAAGGACGGCCGCAGCATTCAGACACCCCGGATCAAGGACCCGGTTCCGCCGAAACCACGCGATACTCCGCCGCCGCAGCCGCGCGACCGCACTCCCGGCCAGCAGGGGCAGCAGGGCGGGGCAGCCGACTCCCTGGATGACCTCGCCGACAAGCTGCCGCCCGCCGTGAACTGAGGCCGAGCCCGCTAGCCCAGCGGACGGCAGACCCGCTGGGTGACGGTCTGCTGCTGGCCGCTGCCGCTGTTCTCGGCCATGCGCTTGCCGGCCACGCCGCCGGCCACGGCGCCGCCCGCAGTGGCGATGTCCTGGCCGCGGCCGCCGCCGATCTGGTGGCCCAGGACGCCGCCCGCCACGGCACCGCCGATGGCGCCCACGGTGGGGTTCACGCCCTTGCGCCCGGTGTTGACCACCTCATCGTGGCACTCCACGCGTTCGCCTTTTTCGTTGGTATAGATCTCGGCCTGCGCCATCGGCGCGGCGATGCCGGCAGCCAAGGCCAGCGCGACAAGTCCTTTCGTCATATGCATGTTGCATCCTCCTGGGCTTCCTGCCCATCGAAGGAGACACGCTAGCAGCCTTGCCATGAATCAGCGGTGAACCGCGCTCAGGCGACCTCCATGATCTCCGCCGAGGAGCCATGGCGCGCCACGCAGCCGCGATTGCGGCCGAGATCCTTGGCTCGGTACAGCAGGGCATCGGCTTCACCCAGCACCTGTTCCACCGTCTCCTCGATCGGAAGCACCCAGAGCGCGCCGGCGCTGGCGCTGATCGGCACCGGCCCACCGCTTTCCGGCGCCTCCAGCTGAAGGCCGCGGACCGCCTGCAGCAGGTCCGCCACCTGGCCCGGCAGCGCGTTCAGGTCTGCGTCGTAGCAGGCCAGCACGAACTCCTCGCCGCCAAAGCGCGCACACAGGTCCCAGGGCCTGCGCGCATAGTGGGCCGCCAGCGAGCGCCCCACGCGACGGATCACTTCGTCGCCGAACAGGTGGCCATAGCGGTCGTTGATGCGCTTGAAGTGATCGATGTCGAGGAACACCACCGCCAGGGGCTTCAACTCGCGCCGCCCCATCGCCAGCAGTCGCGGGAACAGGTGATTGAACTCGCTGCGGCTGGACAGGCCCGTGAGCAGGTCGGTGCGCACCAGCGCGGTGACGTAGCGATGGTTGATCCAGGCCGAGCGTGCCTGCCACTCCTGCGTCAGCGACGCGAGCACCGCGATCAGCGCCATGTAGAACAGGCTCAGGGCATTGAGCGCCGGCGTGTAGGCATCCGGAGCGTTCAACTCCACCCAGATGCCGGCCACCATCAGCCCCCCGCCCAGGAGCGCCACGCGCCGCGAAGAGAACCCGCCGAAGAAGGCCACCGCGATCACCACGATGCCCAGCATTTCCGGCGGATAGGTCAGCTCGCCGCGCAGGGCGTGGTAGCGCAGCAGCAGCACCCCGCCGACGAAAGCCACCACGCCGACCACCTGCGCCCAGCGCCGCACCACCAGCGGCACCGGCGCCAGGGTCAGGACGCTGGCGACCAGGGTCAGGGGCACCACGAAGCCGAACTGGATGAGGTTGAACAGCGGGCGGAAGCCCACCGAGGGCGACAGCAGGGCGTCCTCGTAGGCCGGCGCCAGGCCATAGGCCAGCGCGGCAATCAGGAACAGGATGGCCCGGGGATAGCGGTAGCGCCCCCTCTGGGACTCCCGGAACTGGCGCTCCAGGTCCGGCGGCAACCGTTCCCAGAAGCGCCGGTGTTGCCGGGCATGGTGTAGCTCGTCGACCTGCTCCATCGGCCTGCGCCCTCCGGCGCCCCGGGACTGAATCCCGGTTCCTTTTTGTTTTTTTACAGCATACAGGCCCTTTGGCCGATCCGCCGCCTACTCCGCCCGGATGAATTCGGCCCGGGCCCGGTTTGGTACCAATACGCCACCCTGGCGGACCCCTGTCCGCCCATGACCACTATTCGAGGAAGAAGCCGTGTCCACCGCCACCCCGTCGCTCGAGCTGCGCCCCACCCCGCAGGTCCCCGGCCTGCCCCTGATCGGCAGCGTCCTCGGCATGGCCAAGGACCCGGCCCAGTTCTTCGTGGACAACTACCGCAAGTACGGCCCGGTGTTCCGGGTCAACGTGCTGGGCAACAAGTACTGCGTGATCGCCGGTGTCGAGGCCGCCAACTTCCTGGGCACCCGCGAGGGCAAGGAAAGCCTGCGCTCCAAGGAGTTCTGGCAGGGCCTGGTGGAAGAGTACGGCGCCACCCGCATGCTGACCGGCGAGGACGGCGAATCCCACAAGCAGCTGCGCGACATCATGCGCAGCGGCTACTCGCGCGAGTCGATCAAGGGCCGCTACAACGAGCTGGTGCAGATCACCGACGGCGCCCTCAAGCGCGACTGGCCGGTGGGCAAGTCGGTGAGCGTGCTGCCGGCGATGCAGTACATGGTGGTGGACCAGCTCGGCACCATCCTGACCGGTGCCGCGCCGCTGGAGTACGTCAAGGACATCCGCACCACGATCCTGCACATCCTCAACGTGCTGGTGACGCGCCAGCGCCCGAAGATCCTGCTGAAGAACCCGCAGTACAAGAAGGCCAAGTCGCGCGTGTTCGAGCTGGGCGAGAAGATGATCGCCCAGGCCAAGGCCCGTTCCAAGACGATCAAGGAAGAAGAGCGCAACCTGATCGACGACATCTACCACGCGCACCTGACGCAGCCGGACGTGATGCCGGCCTCCGACCTGATCGTGACGCTGACCGGCCCCTACGTCGCCGGCCTGGACACCGTGGCCAACACCACCGCCGCCATCACCTACACGGTGCTGAAGAACCCGGACGTGAAGGCCCGCGTGCTCAAGGAGGTGGACGAGCTGTTCGCCGCCGGCACGGTGGACGAGGACGGCCTGCTGAAGAAGCTGCCGGCGCTCAACGGCGCGATCATGGAGACCATGCGCCTCTACCCGATCGCCGTGGCCCAGATGCGCACCGCCACCAAGGACTTCGTGTTCGAGGGCCACCAGATCCACGCCGGCGAGATGATCTACATCGCCACCAGCGTGCCGCATTTCATGGAAGAGTACTGGCCCAACGCCAAGAAGTTCGACATCGACCGCTACGCCAAGCCCCGCGCCGAGCACATGCAGCCCGGCGTCTACTCGCCCTATGGCCGCGGCCCGCACACCTGCCTGGGCAAGAGCCTGGCAGAGGTGCAGATCGCGCTGTCGATGGCGCGCCTGTTCCACAAGCTGGACCTGGAACTGGACCCGCCCCACTACGAGCTCAAGACCAAGACCGCCCCCACGCCGGGGCCGGCGACCAGCTTCAAGGTCAAGGTGAAGGGCTACCGCAACTAGGCTCCCGCCTTTCAGCCCCCTCAGACACCCGGCTCCGGCCGGGTGTTTTCCTTTGGGAACGCCTCTCCCCGCAGGGAGAGGCGAGCTCAAGCCATTTCTCATCGCATCGGGGGATTCGCCGCCCGGCGCGCGGCGGAATACTGCCTCCACGATGATCCCGCGCAGCCCATGAGCGTCCCGGCCCACTCGGCCAGCCTCCCCCAGGAGGAGCCGCGCGGCGCGCTGTCGCCGGAGGAGCGGCGCGCCTGGTACGGCTTCGTCGCCATGAGCTTCGGCGCGTTCATGGCCTTCCTCGACATCCAGATCGTCGCCAGCAGCCTCAACCAGATCCAGGCCGGCCTGTCCGCCACGCCCACCGAACTGGGCTGGATCCAGTCCTCCTACCTGATCGCCGAGGTCATCGCGATCCCGCTGTCCGGCTACCTGACGCGGATGATGTCCACGCGCCTCTACTACACCGTCAGCGTCCTTGGCTTCACGCTGGCCAGCGCGCTCTGCGCCACCGCCTGGAGCATCGAGTCGATGATCCTGTTCCGTGCGCTGCAGGGCTTCCTCGGCGGCGGCATGATCCCCTGCTCCTTCGCCGCGATGTACGCGCTGTTCCCCTCGCCGAAGAAGCGCCTGGTGCCGCAGGTGGTGGCCGGCATCACCATGAGCACGGCGCCGGTGCTGGGCCCGATCATCGGCGGCTGGATCACCGACGCCACGTCCTGGCACTGGCTGTTCCTGATCAACCTGCTGCCCGGCCTGGCCGTCGGCGGCCTGGTGTGGCAGCTGGTGCGCATCGACCGGCCCGACTGGACGCTGTGGCGCAGCATCGACCTGCGCGGCAGTGCCTACATGGCCCTGTTCCTCGGCTCGATGCAATGGGTGCTGGAGGAAGGTCCCGGGCACAACTGGCTGGATGACCCGGCCATCGCCAGCTGGGCGCTGGTCTGCACCGTCTCCGGCCTGCTGTTCTTCCACCGCGTGACGACACACGACAATCCCATCGTCAGCCTGCGGCCGTTCCGCAACCGCCACTTCCTCTGGGCCAACGTCGCTGCGCTGTTCCTCAGCATCTCGCTGTTCGCCACCAACTACATCGTGCCGGTGTTCCTGGGCCAGCTGCGCGACTTCACCTCCCAGCAGATCGGCAACACCCTGATGGTCGGCGGCCTGTCGATGTTCCTGGCGGCGCCCTTCGCGGCCCGCCTGACGCGCAAGTACGACATGCGCCTGCTGTTTGCCTTCGGCGCGCTGCTGGTCGCATCCGGCAGCTGGATGATGACCGACCTCACCGGCGACACCGGCTTCGCCGAACTGGCGCTGCCGCAGTTCCTGCGCGGCGCCGGCTTCATGCTGGCCCTGGTCTGCTGCTCCACGCTGTCGCTGTGCACGCTGCCGATGCAGGAACTGAAGAATGCCAGCGCCATGTACAGCCTGATGCGCAACCTCGGCGGCGCCTTGGGCCTGGCCTCGATCAACACCATCATCTTCTGGCGACGGGCCGTGCACGAGCAGAATCTCACGGAATCGCTGAGCCTGTCGCGCAACCCGGTGCGGGATTTCGTGGCCGAACACGGCGGCTGGTCGCAGGACCTGCCGCTGCCGCTGGTGGAGCTGGCCCTGCGCATCGAGCGCCAGGTCAGCGTGCTGACCTACAACGACGCGCTGATCCTGATCGCCTGGATCAGCGTGCTGGCCGTGCCGATGCTGTTGTTCACCTCGCGCTACAGGCTGACGGAGAACCCGGCGACGGAGAGCGCACACTGACGCTTCCTTGCTCCCCTCTCCCGCAGCGGAAGAGGGAAGGATTCACGGCGCCGCGGCAGGCTCCGCTGCGGGCGGCGCGGCCTCCACCGGCGCCTCCGCAGGCACCGGCGCACTCTCCACCGGAGCTTCCACCGGCACAGGCGCCTCGCCCTCCGCGGGCGCCGGCTCCACTGGCGCATCCGTCGCCGCGGGGACGTCCGCCGCAGGCGCGGCATCGCTGCCGCCGAACAATCCGCCCGTCTCGGGCTCCATCGGCTCGCCCGGCAAGGGCGGCGGCGGCTCCGGCTCGGCCACGCGGGCGCCGTAGCCCATCTGGCCCATGATCCAGCGCACACGCTTCTGCACGTAGGCGCCCGGTGCCTTGGCGCTCCAGCGCCTGGGACTGGGCAGCACCGCCGCCAGCCGCGCCGCCTCGTTGGCGGTGAGCTTGGCAGCCGGCTTCCTGAAGTAGGCCTGCGAGGCCGCCTCCACGCCGTAGATGCCGGGGCCGAATTCGGCGATGTTGAGGTAGACCTCCAGGATGCGCTCCTTGGGCCACATCAGCTCCATCAGCACCGTGATGCCCGCCTCCACGCCCTTGCGGAAGTAGCCGCCACCCGGCCACAGGTAGAGGTTCTTGGCGGTCTGCTGGCTGATGGTGGACGCACCACGGATCTTCTTGCCGCGCTTGTTGTGCTTGCGCGCCTTGTCGATCGCCTCCAGGTCGAAGCCGTTGTGGTCCCAGAATTTCTGGTCCTCCGAGGCCACCACCGCCTTGCGTGCCACATCCGCGATCTGCGAGGCCGGCACCCAATCGTGCTGCAGCGGCCACTGGGAGCTCTGCAGCATGAAGGCCGTGATGGGAACGGGCAGCCAGCGCATCAGCAGCAGCGTCACCGGCACGAACAGCACCAGGACCAGCAGCAGCCGCCAGAACCAGCGGCGCAGGCCGCTTTTGCGGCGAGGACGGGCGGCCACTACGGGTGCGCCGCGCTGTGCGCGCAGCGGCGGGTTGTCTGCGGAATCAAGCGAGGGTTCCTTGCGATCCATGGATCAGGGAATGAGGATGATCTTGCCGATGTTACCGCGGGATTCGATGTAGGCCTGAGCCTCCCCGGCCTGGGCCAGCGGCCAGGTCCGGTCCACGTGCGGCCGCACCCAGCCGTCGCGCACGCCTTCCAGCAGCTTCTCCATCCAGCCGCGGATCTTGGCGGTCTCGTGCCACATATGGCCCATGTTCACGCCGAACACGCCGCGGTTGTCGTTCATCAGGCTCACGGGATTGAACAGCGGCATGCCGCTCACGGCCTTGAGCAGCTTGAGCGGCCCCAGCAGGCCCGATTCGGTCACCACCGAGATGCCGAACATGCCCAGCCGCCCGCTGTGGCGCAGCGCCTTGTAGCTCTTCTTCCAGTGGCCGCCGCCGATGGGATCGGTGATCAGCTCCACGCCGCGGCCGCCCGTGAGCCTGTGCAATTCCCTCGTCCAGTCCTTGCCGCGGTAGTCGATGGCCTCGTGCAGGCCGCGCGACTTCAGGAAGGCGTGCTTGCCGGCGCTGGCGGTGCCATAGATCGTGGCGCCGACATGGCGAGCCACGTCGATCGCCGCCAGGCCGACCCCGCCGCCGGCGTTGTGGATCAACACCGTCTCGTCGGCCGACAGCGAGCCCGCCGCCACCAGCAGCTGCCAGGCCGTCAGGTAGTTCACCGGGATGGCCGCCGCCTGCTCGTGGCTGAGGCTGGCGGGCTTGGCGAACATCTGCCCCTGCGGCACCACCACCGTGTCCGAGTAGCCGCCGAAGCGCGTCAGGCCGAACACGTCCTGCCCGACCCAGCCGCCATCGACGCCGGGACCGACCGCATCGACCGTGCCGGACACCTCGTAGCCGACCACGCAGGGCGTCTTCGGCGCGTCCGGATAGAGGCCCTGGCGGGCGAGGATGTCGGCGAAGTTGATCCCGGTGGCGCGGACCCGCACGCGCAATTCACCCGCCGCGGGCACCGGGTCCGGCGACTCGCGGACCTGCAGCTTGTCCGGACCGCCGTGGCCGGTGATGGTGACCTGCTTCATGCCCTGGGCTCCCCATGATCGAGGGCTAGAACCCTACACGGATCGGAATGGGGTTTCGATGGCCGGATGGACCGGCCAGCAAGGAGGAGCGAGATTGCCGTTCACCCTGGACCCGCCGAAGGCGAACCGCACCCAGATCAGCGACGCAGCTGCTCCCCCATGGCGACGCAGGCACTCCCGCAGGCGGCTTTCACGCCATGGGCTTCCTCGCCGGAACCTTCACCAGCAGCCGGTCGAGCTGCGCCGCGAAGGCTTGCCGGTCACGTTGATCCAGCGCCGCGGGGCCGCCGGTCTGCACGCCGGCGCCGCGCAGTTCATCCATGAAGTTGCGCAGGCCCAGGGCCTGGCGCACGTTCTCGCGCGTCCAGAGCTGGCCGCGCGGGCTGATCGCCACCGCGCCCTTGTCCACCGCCCCCGCGGCCAGCGGGATGTCGTTGGTGATGACGATATCGCCGGCCTGCGCCCAGTCCACGATCGCCTTGTCGGCCACGTCGAATCCCTGCGGCACGGTCACGGCACGCACCCCGGGCTGGCGCGGCACGGCCAGGGGCTGGTTGGCGACGAGAACCAACTCCAGCTGCTTACGCAGGGCAGCGCGGAACAGGATTTCCTTGATCACCTTCGGACAGGCGTCGGCATCGACCCAGATGTTCATGGTGGCGCCATCCATGGCGAGACTTCACTTCGCCCATTGAGCCCCCGGGCAGCCATCCATGGCCGCCCGTGATCCGCCGCAGGCGATGACATCGAGTCATCGCCAAAGCGCGGCGAATCACCCTTGATCACCTTTGGGCAGGCGTCGGCATCGACGTAGATCTTCATGGCGGCAAGCCTAGCGCGCGGATATGCAGAAAAGATTCGGGCATAAAAAAACCGCGGCACGAGGCCGCGGTTCTTTGACCAAGCGGTGAGGCTTAGAGCGGGCGAATCTGCGTCGCCTGCATGCCCTTCGGGCCGCGCTGCGCCTTGAACTCGACGCGCTGGCCTTCGGTCAGGGTGCGGAAGCCCGAACCCTGGATTTCCTTGAAGTGCGCGAAGAGGTCTTCGCCGCCGCCTTCCGGGGTGATGAAGCCGAAGCCCTTGGCTTCATTGAACCACTTGACGGTGCCGGTGGAAACGTTGCTCATTGATACATTCCTTAAAACGTTGAGGAAAATCGGGCCATCCCGCCCGCAGGGTGCAAACGATCAAGGAACGTAGCCGGGGTGTTACGGAGCCGTTTGTGACAACGGAGACCACCATGCTGCTTACATGCTTGAAGCGACTGCGAGACCGACATTACCCGTCCGGGAGCGGTTTGTCGATAGCGAAACCGGAAAAACTGCCCAAAAAGCAAGGGCTCAGGGGAATTTCCGTGATTTTCTGGCGGTCATAGGCCGGGTTTGCACGGAAAACGATCATGCCGCTGGCGCGCCTGAAATCATCCTGGCGGGAGTTCCGCCGGGGCAAGCCGGGCAGACGCTTCCAGGACTGGCACGAGCACCGCCACGGCCGGGGCGGCGCCTTTCTCGGGGCCTGCCGCCTGGTGCTGGGCCTGGTCCTGATGCTGGCCGGCGTGGTCCTGATGCCGGCGCCCGGCCCCGGCATGGCGGTGGTGGGGCTGGCGGCGGTACTGGTGGCGCGCGAATCGCGCACGGCCGCCCGAGTCTTCGACGCCATCGAGTTGCGCCTGCGCGCGTTGCTGCGCAGGATTCGCGGATGACGCAACTCCGCATCAACCCCCGCCTCTGCCTGCCGCTGGACGAAGTCCATCTCAGCGCGATCCGCGCGCAGGGCGCCGGCGGCCAGAACATCAACAAGACCGCCAACGCGGCGCAGTTGCGCTTCGACGTGGGCGCCTCCTCGCTGCCGGAAGACTGCAAGCAGCGCCTGCTGCAGGCCGGAGGCCAGCCGCTCACGCGCGACGGTGTCATCGTGATCAAGGCCCAGGAGCATCGCAGCCTGGAGATGAACCGCGACGCCGCCCTGCAGCGGCTGGCGGCGATGATCCGCCGCGCCGCGGTGGCACCCAAGATCCGCAAGGCCACCAAGCCCAGCCGCGCCCAGCGCCAGCAGCGCCTGGAAGGCAAGACGCGGCGCGGCGCCGTGAAGAGCCTGCGGCGCAAGCCGGTGGATTAACCCCGAAAGCCTTGCCGCGGCGTTTACAGGTTCAGGTCCCCAACGAGCCTGTCCATGATCAAGCCTGCCCTGATGTTCCTCGCCGCCCTGCTGCCCCTGGCTGCGCCCGCACAGGAAGCCTTCACCGGCCGCCGCGTCGAGGTGCAGGTCTACGACCGCAGCGACGGCCGCTACCTACCGCTGTACCGCCATCGCGGACAGGCCTGGGTGGCCGGCGAGCGCGGGCACGAGTATGAGATCCACCTCCAGAGCCGCCGCGGGGAACGCCTGCTGGCGGTGACCAGCGTCGATGGCATCAACGTGATCAGCGGCCAGACCGCCTCCACGGCGCAGAGCGGCTACATCCTGCCGTCCTGGGGTTCGCTGGAGGTGGACGGCTGGCGCAAGAGCCTCGACGAAGTCGCCCGCTTCACCTTCACCGCCTTGCCGGACTCCTACGCCGCGCACACCGGTCGCCCGGACAACGTCGGCGTGATCGGCATCGCCCTGTTCGAGGAACGCCCGGCACCGCGCCCCTGGCATGGCTGGCGAGGCGGCGAACCGCAGCGGGAGGAAAGCGCCAGCGCCGACGGCGCAGGAGCACCGGCCGCGGCGGAGTCGAAGTCCCGCGCGGCACAGGCCGCGCCGCTGGGCACCGGCCATGGCGAGCGGCAATGGTCCGGCGCGGCATTCGCCTCCTTCGAGCGCGGCTCGGAAAAGCCCGTGGAAATCATCACGATCCGGTACGACTCACCGCGCAGGCTGGTGGAACGGGGCGTGATTCCCAAGCCCCGCCGCGACGGGTCGCCGCGCCGCCCGGAGCCTTTTCCGGCCGGCTTCGTCCCCGACCCCTGAGGGACTGTGATCGCCGTCCTCCCCGTCCCTGTCACGGCGCCGTAACATGCCAGGCAGGGACAGGGAGAGTCGCGATGTCGATGGAACAGTGGGTCACCAAAACCTTTGCCAGCGATGAACCGGCCGGATTCGGCTACGGCTGGATCAGCGGCACGCTGTCGGTGTTCCTCGGCGCGCTGTCGATCTTCGCGGTGCTGTGCTTCCGCTATCCCGAGTACCTGGTGTTCGAGGAGTTGCGCGGCAAGTATCCGATCCCGCTGATGCGCGCGATCCTGGAGCTGTCCATCGGCCTGTCGTTCTTCCTGGCCTTCCTCAGCGCGATGCTGCGGCGCAAGAAGGTGCTGGCGGTCACCGGCATCCTGCTGGCGCTGATCGCGGTGGCCCTGGGCGGCTCGGACGTGCCGCTGGGGCGATACCAGGGCAGCGAGCGGCATTTCTACCTGGGCCTGGACTGGTTCATCCTGACGCTGCTCGTGTTGACGCTGGTGTTCGTGCCGATGGAACGCCTTTTCCCCTACCGCCGCGGACAGAGCGTGTTCCGCCGCGGCTGGGTCACGGACCTGCAGCACTTCTTCGTCAGCCACCTGCTGGTGCAGCTCATCACCTACCTGACGCTGCTGCCCGCCACCGTGATCTTCGCCTGGCTCACCGGCCCGCAGCTGCAGGCCGCGGTGCAGTCGCAGCCGCTGTGGCTGCAGTTCATCGAGGTGATGATCGTCGCGGACCTCGCCGAGTACGCGATCCACCGGACCTTCCACACCACGCCCTGGCTATGGCGCTTCCATGCGGTGCACCACTCGGTGGAGCACATGGACTGGATCGCCGGCTCGCGCCTGCACCTGCTGGACATCGTGATCGTGCGCGGCACCACCTTCCTGCCGCTGTACCTGCTCGGCTTCGCGCAGCCCGCGGTCTACGCCTATCTCGCCTTCGTGTCCTTCCATGCCGTGTTCCTGCATTCCAACGTCGGCGGACGCTTCGGCTGGCTGGAGCACGTCATCGCGCTGCCGCGCTTCCACCACTGGCACCACAGCTCGGAACAGGAGGCGCTGGACAAGAACTTCGCCCTGCACTTCCCGTGGATCGACGCCCTGTTCGGCACCAAGCACCTGCCGAGGGACCGCTGGCCCAGCACCTATGGCGTGCTCGGCTACACGCTGCCGGAAGGCTGGTGGGCACAGTTGCTGTGGCCGTTCAAGCGCGCCGGCCAGTCCAAGCCGCCGCATCATGCGCCGGAGACATGAAGAAAAAGGGGCCGCTTGGAGCGGCCCTTTTTCCTGGAACGCGATCCTAGTTGATCGGCTTGTCCAGGCCCGAGCCGCCGCTGCTGTCGGTATTGCGCGCGGCGTACTCGTCGGACGACAGCTTGCCGTCCTTGTTCTTGTCCAGGGCCTTGAAGCGCGCCGTGAGCTCGCTGTTGGACTTGACCTCCGAGCGGGTCAGCTTGCCATCGGCATTGGCGTCCAGGCTGCCGAAGTCGCCGCCCGCGCTGATACCCACGTCGGCGGCGGCGCCCGGCACGGACGAAGGCGCGGAGCCCGGGCTCGCGGTGGGCAGTACGCCGTTGTCGGCGGCAAAGGCCGCGCTCGCGGCAAGAGTCAGGCCAAGGCCCACGAGGAAATTCCTTTTCATGTGTCGCTCCTGTTCGGGATGAATGCCCGCCGGCGGGCGCCGACGGCACCGCCGAAGCTACACCGGCAGCGCTGAGCGCAGCCTTAACGCAGGACCGAGGGGTCCGTGTCGAAGCGGCGGTACTCCTGCTCCGACAGCACGCCGTCGTTGTTCATGTCCAGGGTGCGGAAGTTGGATACCAGCGCCGGGTCCTGCAGCTCGCCCCTCAGCAATCGTCCATCGCCGTTGGCGTCCAGGCTGCGGAAGGCCACGCCGTTGCTGCCCACCGCGCCGCCGACGCCCGCGGCAGGTGCGGCAGCCGGAGACGACAGCCCCGGCGCCGCAGGAACCGTGCCGCTGGCGCCCGGGGGCTGGGGCTGGGTGGTCTGCGCTCCGCTGATCGAGGGCTGCGCCACGGCAGGCGCCGGCGGCGTGGCCGTGGCGCCCACCGAGGCGCCTGCGGCGGCCGGATTGCCGGAAGCCACGCCGCCGATACGGCCCGGCGCGCCGGAAGGCTGCTGGGAAATGGCCGCGGCGCTCATGAACGCGAGTGCCACGGCGACGATGCTGACGGTCTTCATGAAATTCCTCCGGACAATCCTTGTCCCAATCTTTCAGACCCCGCCGGACCGGCCTAAAGTTCCGGGGCTTCGCACATTCATCCCCGCAAAGGAACCGCCATGTCGATCGTCAACATCCTGGGTTTCGCCGGCAGTCTCCGCGAAAAGTCCTACAACCGCGCCGCCCTGCGCGTGGCCGGGCAACTGCTGCCCGAGGATGTCCGCCTGGAGATCTTCGACCTGTCGCCGATCACCCCCTTCAGCGAGGATCAGGAGAAGACGCCGCCGGCGGCCGTGTCGGACTTCAAGCGCCGCATCCGCGCCGCCGATGCGATCCTGATCGCCACGCCGGAGTACAACTACTCGATCCCCGGCGTGCTGAAGAACGCCATCGACTGGGCCTCGCGGCCCTATGGCGACAGCGCCTGGGGCGGCAAGCCGGTGGCCCTGCTGGGGGTATCCGCGGGCCGCTTCGGCACGGCGCGCGCGCAGGCGCATCTGCGCCAGGTGCTGCTGTCGCTCGACATGCATCCCCTGAACAAGCCGGAAATCATGATCGGCCCGGCGAGCGCGGCCTTCGATGCCTCCGGAGATCTGAAGGACGAAAAGGCCCGTGAACTGATCCGCAGGCAGCTCGATGCCCTGGTGGAATGGACCCGTTGCCTGACGCAGGGCCGTGCCCTGGGCCTGGTTCCCTGACCGCGTCGCCGAAGGTCCCTCAGGCCATCAGCAGCAGCGCCAGCAGCAAGGCCGCTACGATCGCCGCCGCCGACCAGACGTAACGGCGGATCATGGCGGCGGCATCCTGCCGCGACAGCGGCTGCGCCGGCACCGTCTCGCCCACGCGGGACGCCCGGCCGGCACTCGCGCTGCGCGTGGCCTCCCGCCGTCGCGCGATCTTGATCGAGAGCAGGACACCCACGGCCACCAGGCCCATCAGCAGGGGGCCGGCGATAGCGGCTGCAGTCTCCACAGGAGGCTCTCCTTCCCCGGGTCGGCATCGGGCGGCGTTCTGCACGGGCCGAACAGGCCTGCATGCAGAACGCCGCCACGCTTCAATGCAACTGGCGGCGGCGCGGCGACTCCAGTTCCCAGGCCTCGCTCAGCGCGAAGGCATCCGGGTCTTCGAGCCCCATGTCGTCCTCGCCGCGGCGCGTGGCCCACAGGCTGCCGTGCTCGCGCAGCAGCGTGGCGGGGGTAAGGTCGTCGCCGCCGCGCCCGGCCCGGCTGAGTCCCGGCAGCAGGTCATCGTCGAAGTCGAATCCGCCGCCGGCATCCGGCAGTTCGGCCGTCAGCAGTTCATCGAGGCGACTGAGGATTTCTTCCTTGCGTTGCATGTGTCTTTCTCCGTCCTGGAAGCTCGGGGACCAGCATCGCAACACTCGCCTGAACGCCACCGGAACGAAACGCCGGTCGCTCCGCTCAGATGAACATGGGCAAAACCACGGGCAGGATCCGCATCGGCATCTCGGGCTGGCGTTATGCGCCCTGGCGCGGCGTTTTCTATCCGCAGGAGTTCGCACAGAAGCGCGAACTCGAGTACGCCTCGCGGCAATTCCCCAGCATCGAGCTCAACGGTTCCTTCTATTCCCTGCAGAAGCCGCGGAGCTACGCGCGCTGGCATCGCGACACACCCGAGGGTTTCGTCTTCAGCGTCAAGGCCAACCGCTACATCACGCACATCCGCCGCCTGCGCGGCGTACGCCAGGAAATCTCCAATTTCCTGGCTTCGGGCCTGTTCGCGCTCGGCGACAAGCTGGGCCCGATGCTGTGGCAGCTGCCGCCCAGCCTGCGCTACGACGAGGGCCTGCTGGAGGACTTCCTGGCCCTGCTGCCGCGGGATGCCGCCAGCGCCTCGGCGCTGGCACGCCGCCGCGGCCCCCTGCTGAGCGGACGCGCGAAGCTGGCGGCGCCGGAGGTGCGCTTCCGGCATGCGCTGGAGGTGCGGCACGGGAGTTTCGAGGATGAAGCCTTCCTGCGGCAGCTGCGCCGCCACAACGTGGCCGTGGTATTCGCCGATACCGCCGGCAAATGGCCGTACATCGAGGAACTGACCGCCGACTTCGTCTACCTGCGCCTGCACGGCGACGAGGAGCTCTACACCAGCGGCTATACCGACGAAGCGCTGCGTCGCTGGGCGCGCCGCATCCGCAAATGGAGCGGCGGCAGCCGGCCACGCGACGTGTACTGCTACTTCGACAACGATGCCAAGGTCTGCGCACCGCGCGATGCGCGGGCGCTGATGAAGCTGCTGCGGCTCGAGTGGAAACCCGAGGAATCCTGAGCGTCAGCCCTTGAGCTGATCGCCGAAGTACTTGCGCAGCTTCTCCACTTTGGGCATGGCCACCGCCTGGATGTAGCCCTGACCGGGATTCAGCGCGGCGTAGTTCTGGTGATAGGCCTCGGCTTCGAAGAACTCCTCCAGCGGCTCCAGCCGCGTGACGATCTTGGAGGAGAACACCTGGGCGGCGTCGAGCTGGCGGATGTAGGCCTCGGCGATGCGCTTCTGCTCCGCGTCCGCGTAGAAGATCGCGGAACGGTACTGCGTGCCTACGTCATTGCCCTGGCGGTCAAGCTGCGTCGGGTCGTGCGCCACGGCGAAGAAGATCTTCAGCAGCGCGCCGAAGCTCAGGCGCGAGGGGTCGTACTCGATCTGGATCACCTCGGCATGCTCGGTGCGGCCCGTGCAGACGCTCTTGTAGTCCGCCGTCTCCGCCGTGCCGCCGGAGTAGCCCGACACCACCGACAGCACGCCGTCCAGCTCCAGGTATACCGCCTCCGTGCACCAGAAGCAGCCGCCCGCCAGCACCGCCAGCGCGCGGCCGGGCCGCGCCGCCAGCGGCGCATCCTCCGCCGGAGCCGGGAAATCCTTGGGGCTGATGCGCAGGCTGCTGCCGCCGAAAAGGGAGCTGATCATGATCCGTCCACCAGGCTGTGCGGCCGGCTGGCCGCATCTTCTTCCAGTATGACCGCAACGGGGCCGTTCAAGGCGCGGCGGCCCGGCGATTGCGTTACATGCTTAGAAAAACATCGTTTTCGGCAGGCTTGACCGCTCCCAGCCTATATATTCACGCTTTCCCCGCAAAAGCCTCATGAATACCGCCCTCGGCACCCACTCCCGCGAGAAGCTCCCGTGAAGCCCGGATGGCGCCGGACGGCATGGCTCGGGAGCGGCCTGCTGGCCCTGCCGGGGCTGCTCTTCGCCGCCTGGCTGACGCAGCGCGCCCCGGACACCGGTCCGGAACAGGCGGCGCTCGGCAACTTCGAACGCTGCGCGCACTACGGGGGCCTGCCGCCGGGCTGGCTGGACGACCGCAAGGCCGGCATGGTCCGCGTGGCCGCCGCCGAAGCCGAGCTGGGATCCGACCGCGGCTACGCCGACGAGCGTCCCGTGCTGCGCGAACGGATCGGCAGCTTCTGGATCGACGCCACCGAGGTCAGCAACGCGCAGTTCGCCGCCTTCGTCGCCGCCACCGGATACGTCACCGACGCCGAGCGCCAGGGCGGCGGCGCCGTCTTCGCCAGCCCGGCCACGGACGCCGCGGCCAGCCCCTCCTCCTGGTGGAAGTACCAGGCCGGGGCCGACTGGCGCCACCCCGAGGGACCCGCCAGCGGCATCGAGGGGCGCGACAACCATCCCGTGGTCCAGGTCACCCGCGCCGATGCCATGGCCTACGCCCGCTGGCTGGGCCGCGACCTGCCCGCCGAAGCGGAGTGGGAGGCCGCCGCCAAGGCCGGCCTGGGCAATCCGGAGGCCGACCTCGCCGTCGGCAATGCCGAGGCCCCCAAGGCCAACTTCTGGCAGGGCAACTTCCCCTACACCGACGACGCCCGCGACCACTACGCCGGCCGCGCCCCGGTGGGCTGCTACGCCGCCAATGCCTACGGCCTGCACGACGCCATCGGCAACGTCTGGGAATGGACCCGCGACGAATACGCCGGCCCGCGCCAGCCCCACGGGCACGGCGATGCCGCGCTGGCCCGCCCGGCCATCGACGCCGCGGTGGCGGTGATCAAGGGCGGCAGCTATCTCTGCGCCGCGAACTTCTGCGTGCGCTACCGCGCCTCGGCGCGGCATCCGCAGGAAGCGGACCTGCCGACCTCGCACGTCGGCTTCAGGACCGTGCTGCGCCCAGGCTAGCGCCCACCACTCCCCATTCCCCGGTCCGGCCGCTACTATCGGCGCCTCACTACCGGGGACTCCTGTGACCACACCGCGCGCACGTATTCTGGGCTTGGGCACCTACGTCCCCTCCCGCGTCGTCACCAACCACGACCTGGTGCAGGTCATGGAAACCAGCCACGAGTGGATCGTGGAGCGCTCCGGCATCGAGGAGCGGCACTGGGTGCAGCCCGAGGACGGCAACTACACCATGGGCGTCAAGGCCGCCCGCGCGGCGCTGGCCGACGCCGGCTGCGAGGCCGGCGAGATCGACTGCATCATCTACGCCACGCTGTCGCCGGATTACTTCTTCCCCGGTTGCGGCGTGCTGGTGCAGCGCGAACTGGGCATCGGCCACGTGCCGGCCTTCGACATCCGCCAGCAGTGCTCCGGCTTCGTCTACGGCCTGCAGATGGCCGACGCCTTCATCCGCTCGGGCCAGTACCGGAAGATCCTGCTGATCGGCGGCGAGGTGCATTCGCGCGGCCTGGACAAGTCGACGCGCGGACGCACCGTCAGCGTGCTGTTCGGCGATGCCGCCGGCGCGGCCGTGATCGGCGCCAGCGACGAGCCGGAACGCGGCATCCTCGCCAGCCGCGTGCACTCCGACGGCAGCGACGCCGAATGCCTAGCCATGCAGTGGCCCGGCATGGCCGCGGGGCGCGAGGCCTTCGTCACCCAGCAGGACATCGACGAGGGCCGCATCTGGCCCAACATGGAAGGCCAGAAGGTCTTCAAGACCGCGGTCAAGCGCATGCCCGAGGTGATCCACGAGGTGCTGTCGGCGCAGGGGCTGGCCGTGTCCGACATCGACATGCTGATCCCGCACCAGGCCAACCTGCGCATCAACGAGATGGTGGCCAAGCTGCTCCAGATCGACGAGAGCAAGGTGCACAACAACATCCAGAAGTACGGCAATACCACCGCCGCCACCATCCCGCTGTGCCTTTCCGAGGCGCGGGCGCTGGGCAAGGTGAAGAAGGGCGACCTGGTCTGCGCCGTGGCCTTCGGCTCGGGTTTCACCTGGGGCGCGGTGCTGATGCGGTGGTGAGGCTGCCGCAACGCAAGGCTGCCAATCGGATGCGGAGATGCCCCACCAGCTGCAACAGAAAAGGATAGAGCTGACCCTCCGCTTCTCGCATTCCTACGATTCTAGAGCTGAGGCCAACTTGCCAAGTTGCGTCCAGCCTTTGGACGTTTTTGTCGAGTATGCCTGCCAATCCATCGCCGGACGTCGTGGCATCTCTCTCCGAAGGAAATTCACTAAGTGCAGATAGAATTCCAGGAAGGTATTTAGCTGATCTTCGTCATTGATCTTCCCCGTCTGATTTGCAGGTCGAATCATGCCCCGACTCAAGACATAAACAACATCGATCAAGCCGGGCTTGCCTTTGACTTTCTCTGCTGAAAGCATCAACCGTCGAAACTCCTTCTCCAACCATCCTTCTGCAATCAAATTGGTACCATATGAGAAGACTACGTGCAGGCACCTAAAGTTACCGTCTTTGGCCGCTCTACCCTCTTCTCTTGCGCCAACAAAGGATCGTTTGAAAGGCCGAAGAGCGCGCAACTTCCGCGCTGCGCTGTAACAATCGTCGAGGTCGCTTTGGGTCAAGGTGGTCTTTACCTCTATGACTGCGAGCAGGCTCTCGGCTGGCACTAAGACATTCTCGGATTGAGCGCTTATAGGCGCTGACATTTCCGCATCGTAGATAAGAATGTCGAGTTGTCCCGTTCTTCGATCAAGAAAATCGATCGCCTCACCCTTTGCAACACCAATATTGCCGGGCAACTGCTGGCGAAGAAAATTTGCAAGAGCGGCTGCCCTCTCGTCACCTCTTATTCCCCTATGCTGGAACGCGGCTGCCCTGTCGGATTCGATATGCAGTTGACGCGCAGCTGTATCCAGAACAGCTTTAAAGATTTCACTAGAGCGTGAGGATCCTCGCGGCATGACACCTTCTTGTAGTTAAAGCTGCCAGAAAAATATAAATATTCCAGAAAAATACAGCCAGGACGAAAGAATCATATTTTAAGTTGTAAAAATCCAAGGTTTTTCGGACAGAACTCCTCGGAGCAATAGTGTCAGTTCGATAGGTGAACGGATTAAATGCCATATGAAATTGACTTTAGCAGGTAGCAGGGCGGGCTTTGGCCCATTCCGGGAAAACCCACTAGGTAGGCACGCTACGCCTTTCCACCCTACGTTTCTTACCTCGTGCTGGCTAGGGGAACAGCCCCTGGCAGGCGAGATCAACACTCATTTCAGAGGGACTCAGCGAAAGCATGCGACCTCCCCATCGCGACGAATCATATGGAAATAGGCAATATGCGATCAGCATACTCAGGGAATTCTACGAGAAGGCGCTCTTCGTAGCCTTTCGCTACCACTACAGTTGTAACGTCAGATGCGCGGAATTTCATATTTCCATATTTCCGCCATTCGCGTTCCATATAGAAATTGTCGGCATCGCAGTCTGAAAGCTCGGAATTGAATGGCTTTAAGAAAGGGAGGAACTCCTTATCCAGAATTTCCTCAACTGCAGCAATAGCCTCTTCAAAAGTGCTTGGCTCCTTTCCGTACGTTCGGGACTTCGGCAAGCATTCTTTGCAAGGTTCGATAACCCGAATACTAAACCCTTTACGAATAGCCTCTATATCTCGCAACAATCCTCGTCCTGATAGGGACATCCAATCTCCAGAACTGAGCGGAATGTAAGTTACCGGTCTAGCTCCTCGAGCTACTAACAAACTCCGGGACAATGCGACGCCAAACGCGCCATATTTGCTAATGTGTATTGAAAGTGCATTCTTGGGTATATCTGCAAAGCACGTAACCGTCGGAACAATAAGTGTTTCATCCTCGAGATGCTTGTTCCAAGTGACGGTATAACCAATCCTGCCTGCCGTTCCATCGTGTGGCGGATGTGAAATGCATCCTGTCCTGAGAACTTTGCTCAACACCCCGAAGTTAGCTTCATGGTCAGCGGGACGCCCATGGCCAACAAAGTGGAAAAGCTCGTCCGATGTAATTCGGTCGTGCAAGGAGTTCTGAACCCATTTCAGAGGCAGAATGGAATCTTAGCTTCAACACTCAATAATGCGGCGGCACCTCGTCCGCCGCCGTCCCCTTGAACACCCCGTCCCCCGCCCCCATGGCCTTCTCGGCCAGCTGGCGGCAGATCTGCTCCAGCCGCTCGATACGGTCCTGCTGGCGGGTGACGATGTCGTTGAGCACGCGCAGGGTTTCCTCCTGGTGCGCGAAGCGGATTTCCAGCTCGATCAGGCGTTCTTCGTCCATGCGGCGAGCATAAGCAAAAAGGCGGGCCGAAGCCCGCCTTTTTGTGCCCTGCAGCAATGACCTCAGTGGCGGCCGTTCCAGTGGCCGCGGCGGTCGTCACGGTCCCAGCGGCCGTCGCCGCGGTCATGGCGGCGGTCGTGGCGGCGGTCGTGGCGGCGGTCGTGGCGCCAGTCATGGCGGTGGTCATGGCGGCCGCCGCGGTAGTCACGGTGGTAGACATGGCGCACCGGCTCACGGTAGTGGTGATGCACCACGCGGGGCGGTTCGCGGTAGTGGACCACGCGCGGAGGCGGCGCATAGTAGTAGTCCTCGCGGTAGGAGGACGAGCGGTAGTGGCGGTGATCGTGGCGGTCGTCCGCGATCGCGGCACCCACCACGGCGCCCAGGACCGCGCCGACCACGGCGCCGTCGGACCCGCCGGCCGAGTGGCCGATGGCGCCGCCGGCGACGCCGCCGATCACGGCGCCGACCGCGCGGTCGTCACCGGCGAAGGTGGGGCTGGCGATGGTGGCGCCGGCAAGAGCCAGAAAACCCAGGATGGTGCGTTTCATATGCGACCTCGGATCGCGTGGTAGACGGCCCTGACACTAGCGCAACGGTCTTAACCGAATCTGAACCCGCGCCATGCCCGCGGGCGCCGGACCGGGATTCAACCCAAGGGCTCCGCAAAACCTTAGAATCCGGCATCCGAACTGCCTGATCCTGCGAGGTATTCCATGAGCCTGACCATGTATTCCGCCTCGGTGCCGGCCTTCGTCCGCCTGCTCGCCAGCCTGCGCGGCATCCTGGAGAAAGCGGCGGCCCATGCCGAGGCGCGCAAGCTGGACCCGGCGGCCCTCACCGGCTTCCGCCTCTACCCGGACATGTTCCCGCTGACGCGGCAGGTCCAGATCGCCACCGACATGGTCAAGGGTGCCGCCGCGCGCCTGGCCGGCGTGGACGTGCCGCGCTACGAGGACACCGAGACCACGTTCGCCGAGCTGATCGCGCGCATCGACCGGACGCTGGCCTTCCTCAGGGAATTCCGCCCGGAGCAGATCGACGGCAGCGAGGACCGGCCGATCCAGCTCAAGTCGCCGCGCGGGGAAATGAATTTCAGCGGCCGCGACTACCTTCAGTTCTTCGTGCTGCCCAACGCCTACTTCCACGCCACCACGGCCTACAACATCCTGCGCCACAACGGCGTGGAACTGGGCAAGCAGGATTTCCTCGGCCGCCCCTGAGGCCGCCGGCAGATCGCAGGGAGCGAGAGCATGAAGATACGCAACGGGATCGCGGCACTGCTGGCTGCCGGGGCGCTTTGCCTCGCCGGCGGAGCGCAGGCCAGGACCGTGGAAAAGGTGGTGGACTACCAGGTGGGCGACCAGGCCTACCGCGGCTACGTCTACTACGACACCGCCGGCGCCAAGAAGCGCCCGGTGGTGCTGATGGTGCCCAACTGGATGGGCACCTCCGAGGCCAATCGCCGCCAGGCCCGCAAGATCGCGGGGCGCGACTACGTGGTCTTCCTGGCCGACATGTACGGCCGCGACCAGCAGCCGGCCAATCCCGACGCCGCCGGCAAGCTGGTGGGTCAGCTCTACGGCAACCGCCTGGTGCTGCGCACCCGCGTGAAGGCCGCCAAGGAGCAGGCCCAGGCCGCGGTGAAGAAGCTCAAGCTGCCGGCCAACCCGGACAAGATCGCCGCCATCGGCTTCTGCTTCGGCGGCTCCACCGTGCTGGAGCTGGCGCGCACCGGCGAGGAGCTGAGCGCCGTCGTGTCCTTCCACGGCAACCCCTCGCTGGACGCGCCGGCGCCGAGCCAGCCGCCCAAGGCGCGCATCCTGGTGCTGCACGGCGACGCCGACCCCTACGTGCCGGTGGCGCAGATCAACGCCTTCCTCGACGAGATGCGCGCTGCCAAGGTGGACTGGCAGATGATGCGCTTCGGCGGCGCGGTGCACTCCTTCACCGACCCCGACGCCAACCAGCCGGGCAAGGCGATGTACGACCCGCGCGCCGCCAAGCGCGCCTTCGAGATGATGAAGGACTTCCTGGCGGAATCCTTCGCCGGCCGCTGAGGTCCATGGTGTCAGCCCCGGACGGGTGTCCGGGCTCAGGAGCGAGGTGAGGGACATGAAGACAG
This sequence comes from Solimonas fluminis, assembly GCF_002930645.1. Lineage (GTDB taxonomy): Bacteria > Pseudomonadota > Gammaproteobacteria > Nevskiales > Nevskiaceae > Solimonas_A > Solimonas_A fluminis. Next base: position 36,731 of record NZ_PSNW01000015.1, read on the forward strand.
GACTGATCGCCGCACTGCTGCTGGCCCTGGGCTCGCTGCCGGGCATGTTGCAGGCCCAGGCCGAGCCGCCGGGCTTCGAGGGCATGCTGGGCGCCCACAACGGCATCCGCGCCGCCGTGGGCCAGGCTCCGCTGCGCTGGTCGGCCGCGGCCGCGGCGCAGGCCCAGTCCTGGGCCGACCAGCTGGCGCGCGAGAACTGCGCCGCGCGCTACAACCCCGACATGGCCCGCCGCGAGAAGTACGGCGAGAACGTGTTCCGCGCCACCGCCGGCCAGGCCTACGAGGGCTACCGCCGTACCGCGGCGCAGGTGGTCTCGCGCTGGAACGAGGAAGGCCGAGACTACGACCACAACCTGCACCAGTGCCGCAAGCAGGGCGGCACGCAATGCGGCCAGTATCTGCAGATGATCTGGGGCGCCACCGAGGAAGTGGGCTGCGGCCGCGCACGCTGCGAGACGGCCGAGGTCTGGGTCTGCAACTACACCCCGCGCGGCCTGCAGGAGGGCGTGAAGCCCTACGGCAACCCGCCGCCGCCCGCGGCCAGCCAGGCGCCGCAGGAGGTGGTGGTGGGTGCGCTGGAGTGCTCGGCCCTGCCGCAGGTGAACCCGGGCGTGGACTACCCGCAGCAGTCGCCGCTCAATTGAACCCGCAGGATCTGCCGATGCAGGAGCCGGCAAGCTGGCTCCTGCATCCGGCCCCGCGTTTCAGCCGCCGTGCGCGGCCAGCGCCTTCTCGAAGGCGCCGGAATGGTAGAAGCGCTGCAGCAGGCGCCGCACGCTGGGTTCCAGCATCTTCTTTTTCTTCAGCGCCTGGATCACGTGCGGCGCATGGCGCATGGCCTCGGCCAGCATCAGGTCGCGGTCGATGCCCAGGTCGTCCAGCAGGGCCTTGAGCGAGACCTTGCCATAGCGCTCGAAGAAGGCGTCGATGCCGGCGTCGATCAGCTGCGTGTAGATCGGCGCCTTGCGCAGCTCGCGCCAGTACTCGAAGCCGGTGACGAAGAATTCCTCCAGAGTGCGCTCGTCGATGTGGCGGCGCAGTTCGCCCAGGCGCAGGTTCTTCAGCTCCTTCCAGGCCCGCAGCGCGGCATCGCGCAGGATCTCGTCGCCCTCCTCGTCCAGCAGCATCTCCACCGCGCGCTGCGAGGCGCTGCCGACGCTCTTGGCGATGTAGCGGCGCAGGCCCTCCTCGACGGTGTCGTCGAGGCCCGACACGGCGGCGGCGCGGCTCAGCACGGCCTTGCCCAGCTTCATCATCGAGCGCGCGCCGGGGATGTTCTCGCCCAGGTTGGACTGCGACAGATAGCCGCGGATGCCGCTGAGCAGCAGTTCCGAGGCGATGCGGCCGTACAGCGGGCTGGCCACCACGCCGCGCACGATCGCCTCGCGCGCCGACCTCTGCTCCAGCACCAGGTCGGTGAATTCCTCGAACTGGCGGTCGCTCATCAGGGCGCTCAGGCGCGTATCGTCCAGCGCCGGGTGCGCGTGCACGACGCGCGCGATCTCGCCCACCAGCTCGGGAATGCCGGCGCCCAGGTCCAGGTTCGCCGCATAGGTATGGGCGGTGTCCTTGATCTGCTTCTTGGTCACCGCCTCGGAGAGCTTCAGCTTCGCCGCGTCGGCCAGGCCCTCGTCGAGCAGCTCGGCCACCACCGCCTTCAGCTCCTCGCCCTCCAGCTGTTCCAGCGTGAACTGCACGTGGGCATCCAGCAGCGCCTCGGCCAGCGGATGGGTCTTCTTCGTCATGTCCTGCTCCTCAAGAATGTTTGGTCGCGGAAGCACTGCGCCGCAGCCACAGCAACCCGCTCAAGCCGGTCAAGCCTATGCCGGCGGAGATCCACAGCACATGGCCGCCGAGCCGGTCCACCCCGATGCCGAACGCCAGTGGCGCGGCCGCCTGGGCGACGCGCGAGGGCGCCTCCAGCCAGCCGGCGCGCCGCCCGAAGCCGGCGGGGCCGAACAGCGCCAGCGGCAGCGTGCCCTTGATGATGGTCATCAGGCCGGTGCCCATGCCATGCAGCACCGTGAACACCGCGGCGAAGGGCGCGCCGAAGGCCATGATCAGCATCACCCCGAGCGGATGCAGCGACATCGAGATGCGCGCCGCCACCAGCGGATGGAAGCGGTTGAGGTAGCCGGCTTCGGCCAGGCGCCCCGCCACCTGGGAGACGCCGAACAGGGAGGCCGCCGCCACCGCCACGGCAGGCGTGCAGCCGATCCGCTCCAGGATGCGCGGCAGGTGCGTGGCCATGCCGGCGAACACCAGTCCGGAGCAGGTGAAGGCCCCGGCGATCACCCACATGGTGAGCGCCGGAGGGCCCGCGGCGGGCGCGGCGGCCTCGGCGCGATGCATCTCCAGGGGGCGCTCCACGCGCGGCACCAGCCAGCCGTGGATGCCCAGGCCGATGGTCAGGTGCGCCAGCGCCCACACGGCGCAGGCCACGCGCCAGCCGTAGTGCGCCTCCAGCGCCGCGGTCAGCGGCCAGCTCACGGTGCTGGAGAAGCCGCCAAGCAGGGTCACGCCGACGATGGAGCGGCGGGCGTCGCCGCGATACAGGCTGACCAGGGTGGAGAAGGCGGCATCGTAGAGGCCCATGGGCATCGCCGCGCCCAGCAGCAGCCAGCCCAGCGCCAGCTGCAGCGGCCCCTGGGCCGTGGCCATCAGCAGGTGCGCCGTGGCAAACGCCAGGTTGGAGGCCAGCAGGACGCGGCGTCCGCCGTGGCGGTCGATCAGCCCGCCCACCACCGGGCCCAGCGCCGCGGCCAGCAGCAGCGCGGCGGAGAACATCAGGTAGACCGTGGGAGGCGCCAGGCCCAGCGTCGCGGCCATGGGCCGCGCCAGCGTGGCGAGCAGGTAGTAGCTGGAGCCCCAGGCCAGCAGCTGGCCCAGGCCCACGGCGATCACGGTGCGGCGGCGCGACTCGCCGCTGGCGCTCACGCGCGCGCCGCGCTGCGCCCCGCCGGCGTGCCGGGCTTGCGTCCGTGCGAACGCTCGGCGTGCTTGGCATGGTGCAGGATCAGGTGCGAGAGCTTGGGCAGCAGCGCCGAGGGCAGGTCATGGCCCATGCCGTGGATGATCTCCAGCTGCGCCTCGGGAATGTGCTTCTTCAGGTCATGCGCCGCCGGCACCGGCACCAGCGGATCCTTGTCGCCGTGGATGATCAGCGTAGGCGCCTTGATGCGCGACAGCTGCTTCACGCGGCTGCCGGAGGCCATGATCGCGACCATCTGCCGCGCCAGGCCCTGCGGGTGGATGTTGCGGTCCAGCGCGCGGCCCACGTACTCGCGCAGTTCCGGCTCCGGCGAGGGATAGCCCGGGCTGCCGATCATGCGCCAGGTGTTCATGCCGAACTGCAGCAGGCTCTCGCGGTCGCGCGCCTTGGGCTTGGACATCATGCGCATCTGCACGCGCAGAGAGGGCTTCTTGAGCCAGGGGTTGCCGCTGCTGGTCATGATCAGCGTCAGGCTGCGCACGCGGCTGGCATGCCGGATGCCCAGGACCTGCGCGATCATGCCGCCCATGGACAGGCCCACCACGTGCGCGGTCTTGATCTTCAGCGCATCGAGCAGGGCCACGGCGTCCTCGGCCATGTCGTCCAGCCGGTAGCCGGCCTTCTGCGGCAGGCGCAGCGTGTACAGCAGGCCGCTGCGCATCAGGTCCGGCTTGCCGAGGTGGTCCAGCTTCTCCGACAGCCCGATGTCGCGGTTGTCGAAGCGGATCACATGGTAGCCGCCGGCCGCCAGGGCCTCGCAGAAGGCATCGGGCCAGTGCACCAGCTGGGCGCCCAGGCCCATGATCAGCAGCAGCGCCGGATTGGACGGATTGCCGAAGGTTTCGTAGCAGATCTGCAGGCCATTGGCCCTGACGTGCGGCATGGGTCACTCGCGCCGAAGGAGATGCCGGATTCTGTCACGGGCAGGCTATGCTTGGATTGACCCCTCGGACCATCCGCCCTGCTCATGAGCCAAGCTGCCCCCGCCCCTTGTTCCGACCCGTTCCAGCCGCTGCGCCTGCAGGGAGCGGACGGTGCGAGCCTGGAACTGCTGCCCTACGGCGCGCAGCTGCTGTCCTGGGTGCCTGCGGGGGAGCACGGCAACCGCCTGTTCCTCAGCCCGGCCGCGGAGTACCGCCACGGCGTCTCGGTGCGCGGCGGCATCCCGGTGGTGTTCCCCCAGTTCTCGGGACACGGCCCGCTGCCCAAGCATGGCTTCGCGCGCGTGCAGCCCTGGGCGCTGGAGCAGCAGGGCCCGGCGGGCTGCCGCATGCGGCTGCGCGAGTCGCCGCAGACGCTCGCGCTCTGGCCGCATCCCTTCGAACTGCGGCTCGACCTCGCCATGCAGGCGAACCGGCTGGAAGCGGCGCTGACGGTGCTCAACACCGGCAGCGCGGCCTTCGAGTTCACCGCGGCGCTGCACAGCTACCTGCAGGTCGACGACATCCGGCAGACCCGCCTGCATGGCCTGCAGGGCTGCCGCTATCTCGACGCCGTCCGCCACCGCGAGTACCACGTGCAGCAGCAGGAGCCGCTGCAGCTGGGCGAATGGATCGACCGCATCTACGTCGATGCCCCGGGCGAACTGCGGCTGGAGGAACCCGCGCGGCGCCTGCGCATCCGCCAGGAGGGCTTCACCGACACGGTGGTGTGGAACCCGGCCGCCGGGCTCACCGCCACCCTGGCCGACATGGAGCCCGACGGCTGGCTGCGGATGCTTTGCGTCGAGGCCGGCAGCACGCTGGCACCCGTCCGCCTGGCCCCGGGCCAGGCCTGGCGCGGCACCCAGATCCTGATCGCGGAATGAAGCGCCTGCTGCTCGTCTACCACAGCCAGAGCGGCCATACGGCCCGGCTCATGGAGGCGGTGCGCCAAGGCGCCGGGGAATTCGCCGATGACGTGGAGCTGCGCGTGCTGCGCGCCTTCGACGCCAGCCTGGACGACCTGCTCTGGGCGCAGGGCCTGCTGATCGGCACGCCCGAGAACTTCGGCTACCTCAGCGGCGCGGTGAAGGATTTCCTCGATCGCACCTACTACCCGGCCGAGGGCAAGACGCTGGGGCTGCCCTGGGCCATGTTCGTGTCCGCCGGCAACGACGGGACGGGCGCGGTGCGCGCGCTGGAGCGCATCGCCACCGGCTACGGCTGGACCCGCGTGGCCGAAGCGCTGATCGTGCAGGGCGAGCCCGACGAGGCCGCCTTGTCGCGCTGCCGTGAACTGGGCCAGACCCTGGCCGCCGGGCTGGCCTGCGGCATCTTCTGAAGCGGGCAAAAAGAAGGCGGGCCCAGATGGGCCCGCCGAGCGGAGGAACTGTTGCTCAGTAGGCGACGGGGTCCAGGCGCAGCAGCAGGTTGGGCGAACCCGTGCCCGGGCTGCCGACCTTGCCGCTGCTGGCGGCGGCCTTCAGGGCCGCATCCACCGCCGCGGGGCTGGCACCGATGTTGGCGGCGAGATAGCGCGCCGCCGCGCCCGCCACGTGCGGGCTGGCCATCGAGGTGCCGCTGAGGGTGCTGGAGCCGGTGCTGCTGTTGTAGGCCGCCGACACGATGCTGGAGCCCGGCGCGAACAGGTCCAGGCAGGCGCCGAAGTTCGAGTAGGAGGCCCTCGCGTCGGTGTTGGTGGTGGCGCCGACCGTGATGGCGCGCGGCACGCGGCTGGGCGAGCCGTTGCAGGCGTTGGCCGTCTCGTTGCCCGCCGCGACCACCACCGTCACGCCGGCATCGATCAGGTTGTTGACCGCCGTGTCGAGCAGGTCGGAAGCGCCGCCGCCCAGCGACAGGTTGGCCACCGCCGGCAGCTGCCGGTTGGCGGCGACCCAGTCCACGCCCGCGATGATGGTGGAGGTGGCGGTGCTGCGGCCGCAGCCGAATACGCGCACCGGGTGCAGGGTCGCGCGCTTGGCCACGCCGAAGCTGCTGCCCACCGCCGTGCCCGAGACGTGCGTGCCGTGGCCGTTGCAGTCGGTGGTGTTGGCCGGGTCGGTGGGCGGGCAGCCCAGGCCCAGCAGCGTGCACAGCAAGCCCTCGCTGCCGTTGGCGGCGAAGTTTCGCCCGGTGCTGACGCGGGTACCGAAGTCGGTGTGCGCGGCATTGAGGCCGGTGTCGATCACGTAGACATGCACGTTCTGGCCGGCGGTCGCGGGGTAGCTGTACTGCCCGTCCAGCGGCAGGTCGACCTGGTCGATGCGGTCCAGGCCGTAGGACGGCGGGTTCACCTGGGTCTCGCTGAGGAACAGCGTGCGATCCTGCTCGATGCGCAGCACGCGCGGGTTGCGCGCCAGGGCCTCGGCCGCGACGGCCGGCAGGCGCACGCTGAAGCCCTTGAGCGCGTGGGTATAGACCTGCCGCAGCTCGCCGCCGCCGACACTGCCCACCAGGCCCTGGGCGACCTGCCGCAGCGGCCCGCTGCGGGCCGCGTCCGGCGCCAGTTCGACGATGTACTGGTCGGGGATCAGTTGGCTGACCAGGCCGCGGATCGGTTGGGGGGCCGTGGCCTGCTGTGCCTGTGCGATGCCGGCCATGCCCAGCATGGCGAGCATGCCGAGGATCGTTTTGCCTTTCATTTTCAGACTCTCCTTGTCTACCGCTGAGCGGGCTCCCCAGCCCTGGACCCCGGCGCGAGCATACGCCCCGCCCCAGGCCGGAGCCGTGCGAAAAACCCCTACAGGCCTGTCCGCCTAAGGCGGGAAGCGCCGCGGGCGGGCACAAAAAAGGCGGCGCCCCGGAGGGCGCCGCCTTTGGCCACCAAACCGGACTCAGCGGCCGGTGAGGCGCGGACCGAAGTTGTAGCGCAGGCCCGCTTCCAGGCGGTCGTCGTCGCCCGCGCCCTGCACCGCCGCCACCAGGTCGAGCTGCGGCGTCAGGCCGTAGAGGCCGGAGACGCGCAGCGAGGTGTCATCGTCATCGCCGAAATCCACGTAGCGGATCTCGGGCGCCAGCTCCAGGCGGCCGTCGGCGTTCTGCCAGCGCAGGCCCGTGCGCAGGCCGAAACCGTTGTCGTCGGCCGGGCCGAACTCGATGTGCTCGTAGGTGGCGCCCGCGGTGAAGTCCAGGATGTTGTTCAGCGGCGTGTGGAACAGCGCACCGGCGCTGATCTGCTCCAGGTCGCCGGTATCGGCGTATTCGCCGATCAGCGCGACGTTCCGGTGGATGTCGCCCGATCCGGCGATGCGGAAGCCGGATTCGTCGTCGGGGCCGTAGTCGCGGTTCAGGAAGCCGCCTTCCAGGTAGGTGTAGTTGTGGGCGGCGGCCAGGCCGGGCATCGCGGCCAGGGCGCCGGCGGCGATCAGCAGACGCGTTCGAGTGAGGGTTTTCATGTCGGTGACTCCTGTCATGGGGGTGACGTCCGGCCTCTTCAGGGCCGCCGTTCCGCGGTCATGCGGTGCCAGCAGGATGGTCATGCCCGACTGAACCCCCCATGAACGTGACTCGGAACAAAGACTTGCCCACAATGCGCAGCCCGCCGGCAGCCGTCATCGCAATGGCACGCTCCGTGCGGACAATCTGCCGAGTCCCTCACCGCTCCAACCGCATGTCCCGCAAGATCGTCACGCGTCGCTCCCCCATCCATGGCAACGGCGTCTTCGCCGCCCGCAAGCTCGCCGCCGGCGACGAACTCATCGAGTACCGCGGCCGCCTGCTCACGCATGCACAGGCCGACCGCCTCTACGAAGGCGGCGTCGATACCGGGCACACCTTCCTGTTCACGCTCAACGAGCGCTACATCATCGATGCCAATGTCGAGGGCAACGAAGCGCGCTGGCTCAACCACAGCTGCGCCCCCAACTGCCAGGCCGTGTGGGCGGAAAGCACCGACGGCAATCCGAAGAAGGACCGCATCCTGATCGAGACGCTGCGCGAGATCGCGGCGGGCGAGGAGCTGACCTACGACTACGGCATCAGCCTGCCGGTGCGCCAGACCGCGAAGATGAAGGCCCTCTGGGCCTGCCGCTGCGGCGCGCCCGAGTGCAGCGGCACCATGCTCAAGCCCAAGCGCTGAGCGGCATGTTGCAGGGCGCGCGCGGCGCACTCCTGCATTGCGCAGCCCCCCAAAAGAAAAACCGCGGCACGAGGCCGCGGTTTTTTGTTTCAGCCCGGGGAGGCCTCAATCCAGCGAGCGCACCAGGTCATAGCCCTGCAGGGTCGCGTCGAACGAATACGAGACCTTGCCGAAGATGCTCATCGCGCCGCTGCTGCTGCCGCCGGGGATCAGGTCCGTCAGCGGGTTCGGCGGGATCGGGCGATCCATGCCCGGCCAGTTGTGGCCGCTGTCCTTGACCGTGACCATCGCCGCGCCGTGGCCGGAACCGCAGTTGTTGCTGTAGTTGATGTCCACCTGCTCGTTCAGCACCACCGTGGTGCCGGCGCCGGGGCAGCCATTGATCGTGCGGAAGTGGCCGTAGTTGACCACCGTGTCCTCGTAGGCCGGATCGCTGCTGCCTTCGACCAGGACCACGGCCACCGGCGAGACGGTGGCGGCCTTGGCCGCTGCCGCGGCGGCGGACAGGCACTCGGTGGACTCGGCCTCGCTGATCTTGCCGGAAGCCACCAGCAGCAGGCCCTTGATGCCGGTGTTGCCGGCGCAGAAGAAGCGGTTGGCCGCCGCGGCGCCGGAGGAGACGCCCGCCAGGATGACCGGAACGTCGTTGGGCAGGCCCGCGCGGGCCTTGGCGTCGGCGATCACCGCGGAGATCACCTCGGGGGCGCCTTCATAGTCCCAGTCGCTCAGCGCGATGGCGAGGATCTTGTACGGCGAGTCCGGGGCCACGACGGTCAGGTCGCGGGCCTTGGCCAGCTCGGACAGGCGCATGTTGTTGATCATCGTGGCGCCGTTGCCGCTGCGCCAGTGCAGGGCCACGTACAGGCCCTTCTTGCCGCCGTTGGCCGGACGGACCATGTCGTAGCTGGTACCGCCGGCGCTACCCTTCTCGGCGACCACGCCGCCATCGGCGCCGTCCTTGGTGCACTCGGAGGGATTCATCGAATTCACCGGCAGGCGCAGGTCGAGCGAGTCGCACTGGGTGTAGTACTCCGGCTGGCAGGACGTGCTGTCGGCCTGGGCGGCCTCGGCGCTGAACTGCTCGGAGCAGGACTTTGCGCTGCCGTTGGGGCCGCTGCCACCGCCACCACCACCGCCGCCGCAGGCAGCCAGCAACAGGGCCAGGGAACCGGCCAGGACCGTACCGGCTCCGCGGAATCGCTCGAACATGTGATGCATCTCCCTACAGAAAGACAGGCAAGCCGACGATTGCGGCCTAAGGTTATTCCACGATCAGGGGGCAGTTTAGCCCACTGGACAGGCTCCGGCCATTGGCAAATGCCCGCAAGCCTCGTCGGTCGGCGCCCGACAGTATGAATTGTCTATGCAGGCCGGAAGGCAGGTCCGGCACGGCAGAAGGGGGAGCCCCAAAAGAATCAGCCGCGGCGTGGGCCGCGGCTGAGGGTGAAACGATCCGCGGAATGATCGTTCAGAGCGGCTTGATCGCCGCCGCCTGCAGGCCCTTGGGGCCGCGGCGCACCTCGAATTGGACACGCTGTCCTTCCTTCAGGGTCTTGAAGCCGGTGCCCTGGATTTCGCGGAAGTGCGCAAACAGATCTTCACCGCCGCCTTCCGGAGTGATGAAGCCAAAACCCTTGGCCTCATTGAACCATTTGACGGTGCCATTGGAGACATTCGACATGTAACGTTCCTTCTGAACTATTTCAATGATGAAAGCGGGGTCTTCAACCGCCATCAAGTGTAGCCGGGGGATTGCACAGCACCGTCGTGGAACGATGAGGTAAGGCCGCGGTGAATACAGGCTTGTAGCGACTGCGTTTTGACTCTACAACAGTCCAAAGCCGCTTGTCGAACCGCGAAAAAGTGCAATAAGTCCCTTGGAGTCAGCCAGTTGGGACGCGCGTCACATCCCCGGGCGGGTCAGGTAGTGGTCCACCAGCAGCAGGGTGAAGATCGCCATCAGGTAGACGATCGAATAGCCGAAGGTCTTCATCGGCAGGCCTGCCACCGGCGCGTACTTGAGCCGGAAGGCGTAGTACAGGAACAGCCCGTCGAGGACCAGCGTGCCGGCCAGGTACAGCCAGCCCGACATGCCCACGGCGAAAGGCAGCACCGTCACCGCCGTCAGCAGCACGGTGTAGAGCAGCACCTGGGTACGGGTGAACTCCAGGCCGTGGGTCACCGGCAGCATCGGGATGTCGGCGGCGGCGTATTCCTTGTGCCGCTCGATCGCCAGCGCCCAGAAATGCGGCGGCGTCCAGATGAAGATGATCAGGAACAGGATCAGGGAGTGCGGGTGCACCTCCCCGGTCACCGCCACCCAGCCCAGCACCGGCGGCGCGGCGCCGGCGGCGCCGCCGATCACGATGTTCTGCGGCGTGGCGCGCTTGAGGTACAGCGTGTAGATGCCGGCGTAGCCGATCAGGGTGAACTGGGTCAGCACCGCCGTCAGCGGGTTGACCAGAAACCACAGCAGCACGAAGCCGGCGATGCCCAGCACCGTGGCGAAGGCGATGGATTCGGTCATCGTCAGGGTGCCGGTGACCAGGGGGCGGCCGCAGGTACGGGCCATGCGGGCGTCGATGTTGCGGTCGATGATCTGGTTCACCGCAGCGGCGGAGGCGGCCTGCAGCGCGATGCCGAGGGTGCCCCAGAGGAAGCCGCCCCAGGGTGGCAGGCCGGGCACGGCCAGGAACATGCCGACGATCGCGGTGAACACGATCAGCATCACCACGCGCGGCTTGGTGAGCTCGTAGTACTCGTTGAGCCGTGCCCGCAGGCCCAGGGTCTGTTCCATCGTGGCTGCCATGTCGTTAGCCGCCTACCGGCTGGCTTTCCAGGCGAAGAAATTGAGGCTGACCAGGGTCAGCAGGAGGATCGCGGCGCCGGCATTGTGCGCCGTGGCCAGGCCCAGCGGCAGCTGCAGCTTGACGATGGACAGGCCGATGGACAGCTGCAGAGCCAGTGCCGCGATCACGGCGGCGCCGAAGCCGCGCCAGATCGGGAACTCGCCGCGGCGCCACAGGAACAGGCCGAGCAGCAGCAGCGCCACGGTAACGGCCACGGCGCCGACGCGGTGGAAGAAGTGGATGGTCACGCGGGCGCGCGCATCGAGGATGCCGTGCTCGTAGTCGATACCCAGGCCATGCCACAGGGTGAAGGCGGTCTTGACGTCCAGCTCCGGCAGCCACTTGCCGTGGCAGGTCGGCAGGTCCGGGCAGGCCAGGGCCGAGTAGTTGGTGCTGGTCCAGCCGCCCAGGAAGATCTGCAGGCAGACCAGCAGCAGGGCCGCCAGGGCATAGCGGCGTAGCTTCGCCGGCGGCAGCGGCAGGGGCGACGGACCCTCCTGTGCCGGAGCGCGCTGCAGCTCGATGGCCAGCTGGCGCTCGGAGCGGTGGCGGGCGGGTTCGGCATCGGCGGCGGCCTTGGCGGGGCGGCCGCTGGCCAGCCACAGCCAGGCCAGCAGCGACAGCGTGGTCATGCCGCCGATCAGGTGCCCCGTCACGATCAGGGGCTTGAGCAGTTCGGTGACGGTCCACATGCCGAGCATGCCCTGGAAGATCACCAGGGCCACCAGGGCCCAGGGCAGCACCCGCGGCACGCCCTGCTCGCGCAGCTTCAGGCTCATGAACGCCAGCGCCAAGATCAGCAGGCCCAGCGTGGAGGCGAAGTAGCGGTGGATCATCTCCTTCCAGGCCTTGTGCGCCTCCACCGGGCGCTGCGGGAAGTTCTGCTCGGCGCGCGCGATCTCGTGCGCTTCCTGCGGCACGCCGAGGTGGCCGTAGCAGCCCGGCCAGTCGGGGCAGCCCAGGCCGGCATCCGAGAGGCGCACGAAGGCCCCGAGCACGACGACACCGAAGCACAGGCAGAGGGCGAGGAAGTTGATGCGGCGGAACCAGGACATGGCGGCAGGCTAGTGACGCGGCCGGAGGGCAGCGAGGGGCAGGGTTCGGGGGGCGGATTTTACAGGATCGGGACGATGGGGTCGGTTGGGCATTTCGCCCCAGCGGCGGCAAACCGTCGGGGGGCCATCCATGGCGGGACCTGGCCTCCTGATCCGCCCCCTGGGCGGCCGTCCCTGGCCGCCATGATCCGCAGCAGGCGGTGCCGTCCAGGCCTCGCCAAGGCGCAGCGGATCACCCGATCTGGCTGAGCCGCAGCAGCTTCTTGATGTCCTTCAGGATGCCCGGCGACTGCGCATCGCCCGGATAGACCATCAGCCAGTTGCCCAGCGGGTCGATCAGGTAGAGGGCCTGCGGGTCACGCGCTTCCAGGAAGCGGCCCAGGTCCTCGCCCCGGCCGCTGGCGGCCAGGAACACCAGGTCCGGGTGCTCCTTCTTCAGTGCCTCCTCCCCCGCCTTCAGGCCGGCGAGGTCGGGGGCGAGATACACGCGCTGCACGCGCTGGCGCTTCTCGTTGAGCAGGGTGCGGATCTGGCGGATCTGGTAGAGCTTCTGCAGGCAGGCGGTCTCGCAGCCGGCACCGGCCAGGTAGACGAAGCTCCACTTGCCGCGCAGGGCCTCACGGTCCTTCGGCTGGCCTGCCGCGTCCAGCAGCTGCAGTTCCGGCAGCGGCCGCGCCGGCGTCACCAGCTGGCCGTAGTTGGTCTTGTGGGTCGGCTGCCATCCCGGGGCGAAGAAGTAGAAGACGATGGCCAGCAGCAGCGGCGCGAAGAACAGCGTGGCCAGCAGCAGGAACTGGCCGCGGCCGCGGCCGACGGGGTGCTCGGTGGGATTCATGGTCGACGCTTGAGATTGAGCCTGATGAAGAGGACCAGCAGGGTCGCGGTGAAGGCGAACCACTGCAGGGCATAACCGTAGTGCTTTTGCGGCGGCACTTCGACGCCGATATTCCATTCGCGTTCATAGCCGCCGGGCACCTCGGGCGCCAGCAGCAGCAGGCCGGGCGCCACGCGCTCGCCCGGGTACAGGCAGACCAGGTCCTCGGCGGTGGGGTACTGCACCACGCGCGGGAAAGGCCGCCCGGCGCAATTATCGCTCGCCATGCGCAGGCCCGGCCGCGGCAGCGGCCGCCAGAAACCCTCGACGGCCTGCTTGCCGGCCGGGACGTCCAGCACCGGCAGCCGGCTGCGGTCCGGATGGGCCGGCAGCCAGCCGCGGTCCACCATCACCAGGTCCCCGTCCGCCAGGCGCAGCGGCGTCCAGGCGTGGTAGCCGGCGCGGCGCCTGGAACCCTGGTTGTCCAGCAGCAGCTGGCGCGGGCCCAGGTACTCGCCAGCCAGGGAGCGCCGCAGCATCGCCTCGGCCCGCGGAGGCTCGGCCGGGTCGAAGGGCGTCGCCGCCCCGCTGGCCGCCTCGGCGTAGGCCTGCATCAGCGCTTCCTTGGCCTGGCCGCGGTGGTACTGCCAGAGGCCCAGGTTGATCATCAGGGCACAGAGGGCGGCCGTGGCCAGCCAGGCCCACCAGGGCGGTCGGAAGCTGTACTTCATGGGAGCGGGTGGCGGGCGATCACGGTGGCGGACCGGTAAGATGACCGGCCCGCGGCCACAGGCGTTCCCTGCGTCGCCGCTTTCCCGCCTCCGGATGTGCTGCCCATGATCGTCAAAACCATCGTCATCGTCCTGCTGCTGGCCATCATCGGCGCCCTGATCGCCGGCGGCACCTTCCTGGTGAAGGACCCCGGCAACCGCCGCCGCATGCTCAACAGCCTGAAACTGCGCGTGGCCCTGTCGGTCACGCTGATCCTCTTCCTGGTCCTCAGCTACGCCATGGGCTGGCTCAAGCCCCACGGCCTCTACCAGGGCCGCCCCGCCGCCAGCGCCCAACAGGCTCCCTGAGTAATCCAACCCCGATACGAAAAAGGGCGGCCGGATGGCCGCCCCTTCTTTTTTTAGCCGTGGTTTCCTGCCGGCCGGATCAGAGCCAGTAGACCACGATGAACAGGCCGATCCAGACCACGTCCACGAAGTGCCAGTACCAGGCCACGCCCTCGAAGCCGAAGTGCGAGTCCGGCTTGAAGTGGCCGGACATCAGGCGCAGCGTGATCACCAGCAGCATGATCGTGCCCAGGGTCACGTGCATGCCGTGGAAGCCCGTCAGCATGAAGAAGGTCGAGCCGTAGATGCCGGAAGCCAGCTTCAGGTTCAGGTCGCCGTAGGCATGCATGTATTCCTCGGCCTGCAGGAACAGGAAGGCGCAGCCCAGGGCCACCGTCGCCCACATCCACAGGATCGTCTGCGTACGCTTGCCGGCCTTGAGCGCGTGGTGCGCGAAGGTCAGGGTCACGCCCGAGGTCAGCAGCAGCAGGGTGTTGACGAAGGGCACGTCGAACGCCGGGATGGTGTCGAAGTCGCCGTTGAGCTTGGCCGGGCCGTTGGTCGGCCAGGCGTTCTCGAAGCCGGGCCACAGCTGCAGGTTCGTCTCGATCTTGCTGCCCTCGCCGCCCAACCAGGGCAGCGACAGGTGACGGGCGTAGTACAGCGCGCCGAAGAACGCGCCGAAGAACATCACCTCGGAGAAGATGAACCAGGCCATGCTCCAGCGGTAGGTGCGGTCCACCTGCGCGCCGTAGAAGCCGCCCTCGCTCTCCAGGGCCACGCCGCGGAACCAGCGGAACAGGATGTAGACCAGCAGCGCGCCGCCGGCGTAGATGGGCAGCGGGCCGATGTGCTTGTCTTCCAGGTAGCTGGAGACGCCGCCGAGGATCGCGACCAGCGCCACCGTCAGCGCGAACGGCCAGGCGCTGGGAGCGGGTACGAAATAGCGGTCGGGATTCGGTGTGGCGTGGTCGGCCATGACAGTTCCTCTGTGTCTCAAATCTTCGGTTGTGCCGGTGCGCCCTGGTGGGCCACCTGCTCGACTTCAAAAAACGTATACGACAGCGTGACGGTATCCACGTCCTTGGGCAGGGCGGGGTCCAGCATGAATACCACCGGCATGTGCTTCTCCTCGCCCGCCGCGAACGGCTGCTGGTTGAAGCAGAAGCAATCCGTCTTGCGCATGTGCTTCGCCGCTTCCATCGGCGCGACGTTGGGCACGGCCTGCGCGACCAGGTCGCGGTTCTCGGTGTTGCGTGCGTAGAACTTCACCGCGCGCATTTCGCCGGGGTGGACCTTGACGCTGGTCTCCTCGGCCCGGAACTGCCAGGGCTTGCCGCCGTTGACGGTGGTGACGAACTGCACCGTCACCGTCCGGCTGGTGTCCACCTGCACCGGCTCCGCCACCGCGGCCTGCATCTTGACCTTGCCGTTCAGGCCGATCGCGTCGCAGAGCGCGTTGTACATCGGCACCAGCGCGAAACCGAAGCCGAACATGCCGGCCACGACGAGCACGAACTTGAAGGTGCTGCGCCGCGCGCCGGTGTTCATCAGCGATGGCTCTGCGCGACGACGAAGGCCGCCAGGATGCCGACCGCGATCAGGAGATGCACGATCCCCAGGATCTTGTTGCGGCGCGCCCGGGCGCGAAGATCGACGCTGCCCATGGTCATCAGCTCAGCTTGTGGTGATCCAGCGCATCGACCGAGTCATGCGCGGCGGTCAGTTCGTTGTCGGAAACGACCGGCGGCTCCTCGAAGGTGTGGTACGGGGCCGGCGAAGGCACCGTCCACTCCAGGCCATGCGCGCCTTCCCAGACGCGGTCCGGCAGGCCCTGCTTGCGGCCGAACCAGCCGTAGCAGCAGGCGAGCATGTTGATGATGAAGATGAACTGGGCCAGGAAGAAGCCGAAGGCGCCGATCGTGGACCAGACGTTCCAGTCGACGAACTGCACGGCGTAGTCCGGCACGCGGCGCTGCATGCCGGCGAGGCCTGCGAAGTGCTGCGGGAAGAACGTGATGTTGATGAAGATCGCCGAGAGCCAGAAGTGGATCTTGCCCCACTTCTCGCTGTACATGCGGCCGGTCCACTTCGGGATCCAGTAGTACACGCCGGCCAGGATCGCGAACACCGCGCCCGGCACCAGCACGTAGTGGAAGTGGGCGACGACGAAGTAGGTGTCGTGGTACTGGAAGTCCACCGGGGTGATGGCCAGCATCAGGCCCGAGAAGCCGCCGATGGTGAACAGGAACACGAAGGCCAGGGCGAACAGCATCGGGCTCTCGAAGGTCATCGAGCCCTTCCACATCGTGGCCACCCAGTTGAACACCTTCACGCCCGTGGGCACGGCGATCAGCATGGTGGCGAACATGAAGAACAGCTCGCCGGCCAGCGGCATGCCCACCGTGAACATGTGGTGAGCCCAGACGATGAACGACAGGAAGGCGATGGACGCCACCGCGTACACCATCGAGTCATAGCCGAACAGCGCCTTGCGGGCGAAGGTCGGGATGATCGTGCTGACGATGCCGAAGGCCGGCAGGATCAGGATGTACACCTCGGGATGGCCGAAGAACCAGAAGATGTGCTGGAACATGACCGGGTCGCCGCCGCCAGCCGCCGTGAAGAAGCTGGTGAGGAAGTACTTGTCGGTCAGCAGCATGGTCACGGCGCCGGCGAGCACCGGCATGACCGCGATCAGCAGGTAGGCGGTGATCAGCCAGGTCCAGACGAACAGCGGCATCTTCAGCAGGCTCATGCCGGGGGCGCGCATGTTCAGGATCGTCACCGCCACGTTGATCGCGCCGGTGATCGACGAGATGCCCATCAGATGCACGGCGAAGATCAGGAACGGGAAGGCGTTGCCGGTCTGCAGCACCAGCGGCGGATACATGGTCCAGCCGCCCGCGGGGGAGCCGCCTTCCATGAACAGCGTGCCCAGCAGCATGGTGAAGGCGAAGGGCAGGATCCAGAAGCCCCAGTTGTTGATGCGCGGCAGCGCCAGGTCGGAGCAGCCGATCATCATCGGCACCATCCAGTTGGCCAGGCCGACCCAGGCCGGCATCACGCCGCCGAAGATCATCACCAGCGCGTGCATCGTCGTCATCTGGTTGAAGAACTCAGGATCGACGAACTGCAGGCCGGGGTGGAACAGCTCGGCGCGGATCACCAGCGACATCAGGCCGCCGATGAAGAACATCGTGAACGCGAAGAACAGGTACAGCGTACCCAGGTCCTTGTGGTTGGTGGTCTTGATCCACCGCATGATTCCCTTCTCGGGACCATGGTGCTCGTGATCGTGATCGTGAGCGTGATCGTCGTGGGCGTGGTCGTGATGAGCCATGTTCTACTCCTGAATTTCTTAGCGCGCGGCGGCGACGGCGGCGGGCTGGACCACACCGCTGCTGTTGCCCCACGAGTTGCGCTGATAGGTCACCACGGCAGCGACGTCGAGATCGGACAGGTGCTTGAACGGAGGCATCATGCCCTTGCCGTTCAGCGTCTGCTTGATGTGGTCGACGGCGGCGCCCTTGACGATCTTGCTGCCGACCAGCGACGGGAAGTTCGGCGGCAGGCCCTTGCCGGTGGGCTGGTGGCAGGCCGAGCAGTTGGCGGTGTAGACCTGCTCGCCCTTCTTCATCAGCTCGTCCTTGGACAGGTCCTTGGCGGCGGCGGGGGCAGCCGGGGCGGCGGCGGCCGGAGCGGCGGCAACCTCCACCGGAGCGGCGGCCGGGGCGGCGTCGGTGGCGGTGGTCGCGGCGGCGGCCACTTCGACCGGGGCGGCGGCGGCCGGGGCGGCAGCGGCGGCTTCACCGCCCTTCTGCTTGGCCAGCCAGGCCTGGTACTCGGCCTCCGGCAGGGCGCGGACCACGATCGGCATGAAGCCGTGGTCGCGGCCGCAGAGTTCGGCGCAGACGCCGCGGTAGACGCCCGGCGTGTTGATCTTGGCCCAGGTCTCGTTGACGTAGCCGGGGATCGCATCCTTCTTCACGGCGATCTCGGGCACCCACCAGGCGTGGATCACGTCGTTGGAGGTGACCAGGAAGCGGACCTTCTTGCCGACCGGCAGCACCAGCTCGTTATCGACGTTGACCAGGTAGTTGCCGCCGTCGACCTTCTTGAGCTTCTCGAGCTCGTCCTTGCTGAAGGTCTTGGCCCAGGCGGCGCCGCTGAGCAGGCCGTTGCCGTCGTGCTGGCGGGCGGCGTTGGACTCGGCGGCGAGGGTGGAGAAGAACTTCACGTCTTCGCCGATGTACTCGTATTCCCACTTCCACTGGTAGCCGGTGATCTTCACCGTCATGTCCGCGTTGCGGGTGTCTTCCATCTTGATCAGGGTGCCGGCCGCCGGGATGGCCATGCCGATCAGGATCAGGAAGGGCGCGGCGGTCCAGAGGATTTCCACCGTGGTGGACTCATGGAAGTCGGCCGGCTTGTGGCCCTTGGAGCGGCGGTGGTTGATGATCGAGTAGATCATCAGGCCGAAGACGACGGTGCCGATCGCCACGCAGATCCAGAAGATCAGCATGTGGAGGCTGTGCACCTCCTTGCTCAGGTCAGTGACGCCGGTCGGCAGGTTGTAGCCGCCGCTCGTTTCCGTGTAGGCCTGCGCGACAAACGCCGCCAGAGCCAGTGAGGTACCTGCTGCGATACGCGCAAGCCGTCCCATCTTCATCGCCTTACTCTCCCGAACATAAGTCTTGGGTGGAGGGCTCCGGCCCCCTACCGACTGCAGCCGCCGCGCCCTCGGGCGCCACCGGCCTCAGCAATTCCTTGATGCGCTCGCGCAACGCCGCACGCTCGTCATCGGTGAGGCAGCGGCCGATCTCGACCCTCCGCCCCGCGTACATCAGCAACAACCGCTGCGGATCGTTCCGGCGACGGCCCGGTTCCAGCACCGCCCGCGTCCACGTCCGCGGCCAGACCAGGCGCCGCCCCACCCCGCTCCCCAGGGAGCCGAACTCCACCGCCAGCTGCCCGCCTTCGAAGCTGAGCACCTCGCGGTAACGGTTACGCCTCAGGGAAACCCACAGGGCCGCCCCAAGCGCCGATAACTCCAGGCCCGCAAACGGAAAAATGGGCCAGAACCCCTGGGCGGCGAACACCCCCGCGATGCCCAGGCCCGGCACAGAGACCAGGGCCATGAACCCGGCCGCCTGACGCGGGGTCAGGGAAGCATTGGGTCCGATAACCAGTCTGGTGTTGACGGGGGCAGTCATCCGACGGCGTCCAGCCGCGGAATTGTAGTGCAACGCAATCGGGCCGCGCAAAGGCCGCAGCGGCGATTTCAGCATCCGGAACAGTCGTTTTCGCGCGATCCGGCGCCGCCTGAAGCCCCCTTCGGCTGCCGCGGCGGAGCCGGCGCTAGGCGTCCCCGTCCGGCTCCGGGGCCGGCGGCGGCCGCAGGAAGCGCTCCAGCGGCGCCAGGTCCAGCGCGCGGCCGGCTCCGGCCGCGTCGGCGCCGGCGGGAATCACGCCCAGCAGCGGCGCGGCGAAGCGGCGGCGCAGGGTCTCGATGTTGCCTTCCAGCAGAGGCATCTGCGGCGGCAGCACGTTGGCGATCCAGCCGGCCAGCTTCGCGCGCCGGGTGATGGACTCGGCGCTGAGCAGGGCATGGTTGAGGCAGCCCAGGCGCATGCCCACCACCAGGATCACCGGCCACTCGCGCTCGGCCACCCAGCTGCCCAGGGTCCAGACCTCGTCCAGCGGCACCTGCCAGCCGCCGGCTCCCTCGGCCACGATGACCTCGTGGCGCGAGGCCAGCTCGCGCTGCGCCACGTCCAGATCGGCCCTGCGGATGCGCCGCCCTTCCAGCTCCGCCGCCAGGTGCGGCGCCGCCGGTTCGCGCAGCAGGCAGGGGTTGATCAGTTCGTAGGGCTCGTCCGTGCCGCCGGCGTCCTGCAGCGCCAGGGCGTCCTCGTTGCGCAGTCCCTGCGGGGTCTGCATGCCGCCGGCCGCCACCGGCTTGAAGCCGCAGGCGCGGTAGCCCTGCGCCCGCAGGGCCCGCAGCAGTCCGCAGGCCGCCAGGGTCTTGCCGGCGCCGGTGTCGGTGGCGGTGACGAAGAGGGTGGAAGTCATCTGGGTTCTGTCAGCATTCTGTCGGACGACGCAGGACGAGGTAGAGGATTTCCCAGCTGGCGACGATGCCTTCGGCGGTACGCCAGGGCGCATAGGCGCGTTCCAGCGCCGCCAGGGCCGATCGTCCCAGCAGGCCGCGGCGGCGCTGCGCGCTGGCATTGACCACGCCGGTCTCGCGCAGGGAACGCATCAGCGCGAAGACGTCGGCGTGCGGCTCGCGCAGCAGCTCCGGACGCAGGCTGTGCAGCTCCAGGCCGGCGGCCTCGGCGCGCGCCAGCCAGGCGGAGGCCGGGTCGAAGCGGTGCACGTGCTCGGCCTGGTCCACCTGCCGCCAGGCCGTCCGCAGTTCGCGCAGCGTGGCCGGCCCCGGCAGGCTCAGGCACAGCCAGCCGCCCGGCCGCAGGACCCTGCAGGCCTCCGTCATCGCGAGTTCCGGCTGCGGGCACCATTGCAGCACCAGGTTCGACAGGATGGCGTCGCAGCAGGCCGCCGGCAGCGGCAGGCGCTGCGCGTCGCCGACGAGCGCGTCGAGCCCAGCGTCGCGCGCAATGCGCACCATGCCCGGCGCGCGGTCCAGCGCCAGTACCTCGGCGCCCGGATACAGCGCCCGCAGCCGCCGGGCGCCGATACCGGTGCCGCAACCCAGGTCGAGCAGCCGGCGCGGGGCGCCGGCGCGCGCGGCCAGCTCCGCCAGCAGCGCTTCGCGCGTGCGCAGCTGCAGCGTCGCGGCGCGGTCATAGCCGGCGGCGGCGGCACTGAAGTTGCGCGCCGCGCGCCCGGCGTCGATGCGGGACAGGGCCATCTACTTCAGGCCCGTGGCCAGCCCCTCGAGCAGGCCGTCGATCTGCTCCGCGGTGTGCGCGGCGGAGAAGGTGATGCGCAGGCGCGAGGTGCCGTGCGGCACCGTCGGCGGGCGGATGGCCGCCACCCAGTAGCCGCGGTCGAACAGCGCCTGCGACAGGTCCAGGGCGCGCTGCTCCTGGCCCAGCACCAGCGGCTGGATCGGCGTCTCCGAATCCGACAGCGGGATGCCGAGCTGGCGCGCGCCGGCACGGAAGCGGCGCACGTTGGCCAGCAGGCGCTCGCGGTGCTGGGGCTCCTCGCGCACGATGCGCAGCGCGCGGCGCGCGGCGGCGGCGATGGCCGGCGGCGGCGCGGTGGAGAAGACCCAGGTGCGTGCACGCTGGATCAGGTATTCGATCAGGGCTTCCGAGCCGGCGACGAAGGCGCCGCCGCAGCCCAGCGACTTGCCCAGCGTGGCGACATAGACCGGCACTTCGGGAACCCCCAGGCCGGCGGCATGCACGGCGCCCTCGCCGTGCGGCCCCAGCACGCCCAGGCCGTGCGCGTCGTCCACCATCAGCGTGGCATCGCGGGTGGCGCAGAGCTCGGCCAGCTGCGGCAGCGGCGCGATGTCGCCGTCCATGCTGAACACCGAGTCCGTCACCGCCAGGCGCTGCTCGCCGTCGGCCGCCGCCAGGGCCACGGCCCAGGCGTTGAGATCGGCGTGGTTGGCGCGCAGGTACTGCGCGCCGCTGAGGCGGCCGCCATCGATCAGCGAGGCGTGGTTGAGTTCGTCGGCGATCACCGAATCGCGGCGCCCGGCCAGCGCGCGGATCACGCCGAGGTTCGCCGCCCAGCCGGAGGAGAACAGCAGCGCCCGCGGGCGCCCGAGGAAGTCCGCCAGTTCCTCCTCCAGTGCCTGGTGCTCGCGGTTGTAGCCGGAGATCAGCGCCGCCGCGCCGCTGCCGGTGCCGCCGGCGTCGAGCGCCGCCTTGGCCGCCGCCGCCAGGCGCGGGTCGGCCGCCAGGCCCAGGTAGTCGTTGCTGCAGAAATTCAGGCACTCGCGGCCGTTGACCAGGATGCGCACGCCGTGCGCACCCTCGATCACGCGGCGCGTGCGGTACAGCGCGCGGGCGCGCAGCTGGTCCAGCTCGCCGCGCAGGCGCGCGTCGAGCGGGTTTTCCGTCTTTGCATCCGGCTTCACATGCTTCAGGGACTTCGCTTTCAAGGCCTTCCTACCGATTTCTGGAACCGCGCCTGCAATTGCGGCTGCGCGGCATACGCATCGAGCGCGCTGCCCATGGACTTGTCCAGGGCCTCGAGCCTCGCATCCGGTGCCGGGTGCGTGGCGAACATCAGGGACAGCGTGGAGTCCTGCGCGCTCATCGCCTGCAGGGTCTGCAGCACGGCCGGCAGGCCATAGGGGTCGTAGCCGGCGCGCGCGGCGATCACCACGCCCATGCGGTCGGCCTCGTACTCGTCGCCCTTGTCGAGGCCGCGGTTCAGCACTTCCTTGACGCCGCCGAGCAGGCGCTCGTTGACCTGCTCGTTGCCCTTGTCCTTGATGGCGAACTGCTTGAGCAGCTTGCCGCCCAGGCTCATGCCCTGCGCCTTGCGCACCGCGTCGAGGTGATGCTTCTGCACCACGTGCGCGATCTCGTGCGCCAGCACGCCGGCGAGCTCGGACTCGCTGCGCATGCGCCCCAGCAGTCCGCGGGTGACGAAGACGTAGCCGCCGGGCGTGGCGAAGGCGTTGACGTTGGGCGAGTCCAGCACGCCGAAGCGCCAGGCCAGCTGCGGACGCTCGCTGTGCAGCGCCAGCCACAGGCCGACCTCGTTGACATAGCGCTGGGCCTTGTCGTTGCCCCACAGGGGCGCGGCGCCGAGCAGGGTCTCGGCCCATTGCCGGCCGATGTCGCGCTCCTCGTCGACGCTCTTCTCGGTGACCATGCCGGCGGCGTCGGAGCCGTAGGTGCTCACCGCCTCCTGTGCCTTGTTGAACAAGCCGCCCCAGTCGGCCGCCCAGGCCGGCGCCGACAGCAGCAAGCCGGCGATCACGCATGCGATGTTCTTCATGGCGGGCCTCCTCACTGCAGATAGGGGACGGTCTGCTCGGCCAGGGGGCCGGCCTGCGCGAAGCTGCGCGCGCGGTCGCCGCTGGCGGCATAGGCTTCGAGCCTGGCGGCCTCCACCGGGTTCGGCGCGGCATTGGCGATCTGCTCGCGGTCGAGCCCGCGCACGCCGGTGGCCACGGCGGTGCCGCTGGACCCGCTCAGCGCCACGTTGGCGGCCTTGGCCAGGCCCGATTCGGCCGCGCGCGCCGGAGCGCCGACCGCCAGGCGCACCGACAGCAGCCGCACCCAGCCGGTCTGCCCGGAGGCCGTCACCTTCATCCAGGCGCCCTGGCGGGCGAGGACTTCCAGCGGCGCGGCCGCCGGCAGTTCCGCCACCGTGGCGGCATCGGCAAAGGGCTCCTGCTTGAGCGGACCGGCCTTGGCCAGCACGCCGCTCTCGGCAGCCCACGCGCCACCGGCGAAAACCGCCAGCAGCACCGCAATCCATCGCTTCATGAGGTCTCTCCCTTCCCGGGTTCCGTTCCAGACTCGTACGCAGGCTCGTAGAGCTGCACGTCCTGCGCCCTGCCCTTCACCTTAAACGAACCCCGTGGCGCAAACCGGAACTGCGTCGCGCAAGCCTCCATGGTGTCGCTGGAGACCAGGATGCGGGCCACTCCCTTGGTCAGTCCCTCCACCCGGCTGGCCAGGTTCACGGTGTCGCCGATGGCCGTGTAGTCCAGCTTCTGCTCGGCGCCGATGAAGCCCACCACCGCCGTGCCGGAATGGATGCCGATACCCACGTCGAAATCGCCCGCCGCCGCGCCCAGCTCCTCGCGGAAGGCCAGCAGCTCGCGCTGCATGTCCAGGGCGCAGGCCACGGCCCGCTGCGCATGCTGCGCGTCGGGGATCGGCGCCCCCCAGAAGGCCATGATGCAGTCGCCGATGAACTTGTCGAGCGTTCCGCCATGGCGGAACACCACCGCCACCTGGCGCGAGAAGTAGCGGTTCAGCAGTTCCACGATCTCCTGCGGCGGCCGCGTCTCCGACAGCGAGGTGAAGCCGCGGATGTCCGAGAACAGCACGCTGACCTCGTGCTGGCGGCCCGACAGCGACTCCACGGTCTCGCCCCGCTCCATCAGCTGGTTGACCACCACCGGATTGAGGAAGCGCCCGAACAGCTGCACCGCCTGGCGCCGCGCGCGGCGCTCGCGCAGGTATTCCAGCAGGGCGGCGCTGAAGTAGAAGGCCCAGGCGAAGCCCAGCGGCAGCAGCACCGGCAGCAGCCACAGCCGCGGCACCGCGGCCCAGGCGCCGGCCAGCAGCGCCGTGCTGACCACGGCGAACGCGACGCCGATCGCCAGCGCATGGCCGCGCCGGTGGAAGGCCAGCCACAGCAGCGCGATCAGCAGCAGCGCCAGCAGCGGCGCCGCCCAGGCCGGCGGCCGCTGCATCCAGCGGCCATGCTTGAGGTTGTCCAGCGCGGTGGCCAGGATCTCCACGCCCGGGTAGCGGTTGGCCAGCGGCGTCACGCGCAGGTCGTGCAGCATCGAGGCGGCGGAGCCGATGATGACGATGCGGTCGCGGAACTCGTCGGCAGGCCGCTGCCGCTGGCGCCGCAGCAGGTCGGCATGAAGGTCGGCAAACGAGACATGCCGGTAGCCGATGCCGCCACCCCCGCGCCAGTGCAGCAGCAGCGATTCGCCGGGCGGCACGGCCCAGCCGAGGTCGGCGGCGATCCGCACCGGCAGCGAGGGAAATTCCCAGCCCTGCACGTTCATGCGCAGCAGGTAGGCGCGGCCGACACCGTCGGACTCTTCCTCGAAGTTGATCAGGCCGGTGCGCCAGGCCTCCGGCGGCAGCACCAGCGGCGGCAGCAGCATGGCGCGGGCATCGTCCCGCGCCGCGGCCGTCGGATGCGCCCCCATCGGCGGGCCGAACTGCGACAGCGGCACGCCCCGCGCGTCGTCCTGCGCCGACAGCCGCAGGCTCGGCACGTAGACGCGCGGCTGGTCGCGCAGCAGGTCGGCCAGGGCCTGGTCGCTGTCGGGCCGGTCGATGTCGCGCTCGGAGAAGGACAGGTCGAACACCACCGCCGCCGGCTGCTGCGCCAGCAGGCCCGGCAGCATCTCGGCGTAGATCGCGCGCGGCCAGGGCCAGCGGCCGTAGTCGTCCTGCAGGCGCGCCAGGCTGGCCTCGTCGATGTCGACGATGACGATGCCGGGATCGGGGGCAAGGCGCGCGGCATGCGCGCGCACGAAGGCGTCGGACAGGCGGTGCTCCAGGCCGGCGCCCAGGTGCAGCAGGCCCAGTTCCAGCAGCGCCAGCGCCGCGAGCAGCAGGGCCGCGGCGTTCAGCGAGCGATTCGCCATGGTCGCGGCCCGGTCAGCGCGGGAGCCTTACTCGGCGCGGGCCGCCTGCGACGAGCCGCAGCCCCCGGCCATCATCGCCGGCGGCGCCTCGTGCTCATGGTGGTGCTCGTGACCGCAGCAGCCATGCCCCTCTTCATGCGGGTGTGCATCCCCTGCGGCAGCGGGAACGGGCTCGAAGCTGCCGCCTTCCGGCTCGATGCCCAGGCGCGCGAACAGCGCGCGGTCCTTGGCGTTCTGCGGATTCTGCGTGGTCAGCAGCTTCTCGCCGTAGAAGATCGAGTTGGCGCCGGCCAGGAAGCACAGCGACTGCAGCTCCTCGGTCATCGCCGTGCGGCCGGCGGAGAGGCGCACGTAGGACTTGGGCATCAGCACGCGGGCCACCGCGATGGTGCGCACGAACTCCAGCGGGTGCAGGGCCTCGGCGCCCTTGAGCGGCGTACCCTCGACCTGCACCAGGTTGTTGATGGGCACCGACTCCGGGTGCGGGGTCATGATGGCGAGCTGGCGCAGCAGCTCGGCGCGGTCCTGCTTCTCCTCGCCCATGCCGACGATGCCGCCGCAGCAGACCTTCACGCCGGCGCTGCGCACGTGCTGCAGCGTATCCAGGCGGTCCTGGTAGGTGCGGGTGGTGATGATCTTGCCGTAGAACTCCGGCGAGGTATCGAGATTGTGGTTGTAGTAGTCCAGGCCGGCGTCGGCCAGCTTCTGCGCCTGGTGCTCCTTGAGCATGCCCAGCGTCAGGCAGGTCTCCAGGCCCATGGCCTTCACGCCCTTGACCATGTCCTCGACCTTGGCCAGGTCGCGGTCCTTCGGGGAGCGCCAGGCGGCGCCCATGCAGAAGCGCGAGGCGCCGTTGGCCTTGGCCTCGCGGGCCGCCTCCAGCACCGCGTCCACGTCCATCAGCGGCTCCTTCTTGAGGCCGGTGTTGAAGCGCACCGACTGCGGGCAGTAGCCGCAGTCCTCCGGACAGGCGCCGGTCTTGATCGAGAGCAGGGTCGACAGCTGCACCTTGTTGGCGTCGAAGTGCTGGCGGTGCAGACTCTGGGCACGGAACAGCAGGTCGTTGAACGGCAACTCGAACAGGGCCTGGACCTCTTCGCGGGTCCAGTCGTGGCGCAGATCGGTACTCATGAAAGGCTTCCCTATGAATCGTGGGCGGCAGTGTCGGGGCGGACCCCGGGGTTGTCAACCAAAAGGCCTGCCGCATGATTGACGGATGGCTGGGGGCCCTGTTTCCGGCCGTCTGCACCTGGTGCGGCACCCCCGGCAGCGACGCCTGCCCGGACTGCCAGGCCGGCCTGCCCTGGAACGACCCGGCCTGCCCCGGCTGCGCCCGCCCCCAGGTCCACGGCGAACGCTGCGGGCACTGCGCCGCCAAGCCCCCGCCCTTCGACGCCGCCTGGACCGCTTTCCGCCTGGAAGTGCCTGTCCAGCAAGGAATTCATCGCCTGAAATACCAGGGGCGGCTGATCGAGGCCGCGCGCCTGGGCCGGCTGCTGGCGCCGCGCCTGCCCTCGCGCCCGGACCTGATCCTGCCGGTGCCCCTGCACCGCTGGCGCCTGGCCCGGCGGGGCTACAACCAGGCCGGGGAACTGGCCCATCACCTGGGCCGGCTGACCGGCATCGCGGTGGACCCGCGCCTGGCCGTCCGGCGCCGCGCCACCCCCGACCAGATCGGCCTGACCGCCGTGGAGCGCCGCCGCAACCTGCGCGGCGCCTTCCATATAAGGAGTGCGCTCGACGGCCTGCACCTGGCCCTGCTGGACGACGTCATGACCACCGGCGCCACCCTGTCCGAACTGGCCCGGGCCTGCCGGCAGGCCGGGGCCGCCCGGATCGAGGCCTGGGCGGTGGCCCGCACCGCATGAGCAGGCAGAAAGCGCCGCCAGGCCTCACAATCCGCGCCCCGCGCCGTCCGGAGCGGGCCGCCCCAAGGTGATCCGTGGACAATCAGCCGCCCTCGCAGCCCTTCAACCGCCTGCCCCTGCACCCCGCCCTGCTGCAGGCGCTGGACTCGCTGGAATACCGGCAGATGACGCCGATCCAGGCGCTGAGCCTGCCGCTGATCCTGGAAGGCCGCGACGTGATCGGCCAGGCCCGCACCGGCAGCGGCAAGACGGCGGCCTACGGCCTGGGGCTGCTGTCGCGCATCGATCCCGACCTGAAGCAGCTGCAGGCCCTGGTGCTGTGCCCGACCCGCGAACTGGCGGACCAGATCGCCAAGGAAATCCGCCGGCTGGCGCGCTGCCTGCCCAACATCAAGCTGACGGTGCTGGGCGGCGGCATCTCCAAGCGGCCGCAGCTGGCCTCGCTGGAACACGCGCCGCATATCGTGGTGGGCATGGCCGGGCGCGTGCAGGAACTGCTGACCGAGGGCGCGATGAAGCTCGACCAGCTGCGCGTGCTGGTGCTGGACGAGGCCGACCGCATGCTCGACGCCGATTTCGAGCAGGCCAGCCGCGCGATCATCGAGCAGTCGCCGAAGACGCGGCAGACGCTGTTCTTCTCCGCCACCTTCCCCGACGCGGTGCGCGCCGTCAGCCGGCGCCTGCAGAAGGACCCGGCGGAGGCACGCACCGACCTCGCCGCCGCGCCGGCGCAGGTCGAGCAGGTGTTCTACGAAGTGGATGCCTCGCGCCGCCTCGACGCGCTGGCCCACCTGCTGAGCACGCGGCAGCCCGAGTCCGCCCTGGTGTTCTGCTATACGAAGAACGACGCGCAGGAGGTGGAGACGCAGCTGCGCAAGCGCGGCTTCGCGGTACTCTCCCTGCACGGCGACATCGACCAGCGCGAGCGCGACGAGATGCTGGTGCGCTTCGCCAACGGCAGCGCGCGCGTGCTGGTGGCCACCGACATCGCGGCGCGCGGCCTGGACATCAGGAACCTCGCCTGCGTGATCAGCTACGAGCTGCCGGCCGACCCCGACGCTCACGTGCACCGCGTGGGCCGCACCGGACGTGCCGGCGCCAGCGGCCTGGCCCTGCATCTGTTCAGCGGGCGCGAACACGCCCGCGTGACGGCCATCGAGCAGCGCCTCGGAACCAAAGTGGAAGTGCAGCGCCTGGCCGCCGGCAGCTTCTCTCCCGACAAGCCCCTGAAGCCCACGGTGGTGACGCTCTGCGTCGACGGCGGCCGCAGCGACAAGCTGCGCCCCGGCGACCTGCTCGGCGCCCTGACCGGCGATGCCGGCATCCCCAACGGCGCCATCGGCAAGATCAATACCTACGACACCCGCACCTACTTCGCCATCGACATCAAGCTGGCGAAGAAGGCCCTGGACGGCCTGCGCAGCAACAAGATCAAGGGCCGGAAATTCCGCGTGCGGGAGATTGTCTGAGCTTCACCGACGCAAGGAGGCAATACGCATGGAACGCATCCAGACCATCACCCCCTGCCTGTGGTTCGACGACCAGGGCGAGGAGGCCGCGAAGTTCTACATCTCCATCTTCCCCAACTCGCGCATCCTGCAGGTGGCGCACTTCACCGAAGCCGGGCATGAGTTCCACCAGAAGGAACCCGGCAGCGTGATGACGGTGGAGTTCGAGCTGGACGGGCAGAGGTTCACCGCGCTCAATGGCGGCCCGATGTTCAAGTTCACCGAGGCGGTGTCGCTGCAGGTGAATTGCCGCACGCAGGAGGATATCGACCATTACTGGCTCAGCCTCTCCGAGGGCGGCGATCCGGAGGCCCAGCAGTGCGGCTGGCTCAAGGACCGCCATGGCCTCTCCTGGCAGATCGTGCCGGCGCAGATGGGCGAGTGGATGAAAGGCACGGATCTGCAGTGCACGCGCGTGATAAGCACGATGCTGAAGATGAAGAAGCTCGACATCGCGGCGCTGCAGGAGGCCTATGACGGCTGAAGCAACCGGCGCTACCGCGTCCTTGCGGTAGCGCCGGAAAAGGCGGGCACGGATCGCCGGCGCCCCGAGGACGTCCCAACGCACCGCGACAGCGGCGGCGACCCGTGACCCATTGAGCGCAAAGGTTCAGACCAGGCGCAGGCGGTAGCCGATGCGATAGGTGCCGCCGTGGGCGCTGATGTTGCCGGTGTGCTCGTCGCGCACGCCGTCGGAGCCGAGGTCGTTCTCGCTGTTGAGCCGGATCGCCACGCCGTAAGGCGAGAACACGTCGTCGTCGATGAACAGGCCGATGATCATGCCGATGGCATCCACCACCGCGCCGGCGATGGCGCCGATGCCCGCGCCGCCGACCATGCCCGCCACCATCGTCACCACCGTGCGCAGCGCGCTGGTGATGCCGGCGGCCACTTCGGCGTCGTCGCTGTCGGACTCCACGAGCTGGAAGATCCAGTAGAAGGTCTTGGGATAGCCCGGCGTGGTGCGCAGGCTCACCGAGCCGAAGGGCAGCTCGCCGAAGTTGCGGTAGGTGTTGTCGTGGGCGAACTCGCCGGCCACGATGGCCTTGGTGTAGTCGACGTTGCCGCTGGCCCCGATGCGGATGGCGCCCAGCACCATGTCGTCGGTACCGTCCTCCGGCGAGAACACGCCGCCGTTGGTCTCGTCCACGCAGTGCAGCTTGCGCAGGTTGAGATCCAGGCGCCGGTACTTCTGCGGCGCCGAACCGGAGCGCGGCACGGCGCCCTGGGGCAGCGCGGCGGGCTTGAAGATGATGGCGTTGGATTTCTTCAGCTCCGGCACCGCCACGCCGGTGAGCTTCTGCACCTTGGCCGTGTCCGCCGCGAGCTGCTGCAGCTTCGGGCGCATGTGCTCGAAGGTCTGCGCGTCGATGCTGCGCACGGCCGCGGCGGCCTGGTTCTCCAGCGTGTCGACATCGGCGGAAATCGCGAAGGCCTTGGGATCGGCGCGGTGCAGCAGCCCCTTGACCACCGCCGCGGTGATGCCCTGGGCGATCCTGCCCGCTTCGCGGCGCTCGGCTTCGGGAAGGGACGCCGAGGTGAATTGAGTCGCTTCAATGCTCATGACAACCTCCAGTTCAACTCCATTGAGGAAAAGCCGGAGCCGTCGCGGACAGGCGTCGTTGGGAGGTCGTGGGCGACCGACGCCGGTCATCGGGATCCGGAGCAGGCCTCTTGCCTGCGGAACCGATTCTGGCGGCGCGCCCGAGCGATTCTGTGAAGCGGCGCTCAGTTGCGGAAATCAGCGATGAAAACTGCGGCGCAGGCCTCAGCTCACCGCAGATCGCAATGCCGCGCGAAGGCCCTGCGTCACATTTTCGCGTCGAGGAAGGCGGTGCCTGCGCGCACGGCGCCGCCGTCGAACAGGAAGGCGGAGATATGTCCCAGCCCGCGCTGGACATAGAGTTCGGCCGGAACATCGGCCGCATCCAGCGCGGCCTTCATCGCCTCGGCGTTCTCCACGGCCACCAGGCGGTCCCAGCCGCCGTGGTAGAGGAAGAACGGCGGGCTGCCGCGGCCGACGCGGAGCACCGGCGAGGCAGCGCTCCAGCCGGCCCGGTCGTCCGCCAGCGTCGTGCCCATGAGCTTGCCGATCAGCGGGCTGTCGGGATAGTTGCGGAAGTCCGCGGGGATGCCGCCGGCCACCACGGCCTGCACGCGATCCGCCGGAGACGTGTCGGCGGCGCCGAGCAGCGATGCCAGGTGCGCCCCGGCGGAGTAGCCCCAGGCCGCGACACGCTGCGGATCCACCTGCAGGGCCGCGTGGTTGGCCCGCAGCCAGCGCAGGGCCTGGCGTGCATCCTCGAACTGCGCCGGATGGCGGGACTGCGGCGCGAAGCGGTAGCTGATGTTCATCACGACGTAGCCGCGGCGCGCCAGGCGCCGGGCGATGCCGTCCATGTGCTGGCGCTTGCCGCCGACCCAGCCGCCGCCGTGGATCAGCAGCACCGCCGGCTTGGCCCCGCCGATGGCGGGCCGCCAGAGGTCGGCGCGCAGTTCCGCCGGCCAGCCGTCCGGGGTGTAGCGCATATCCTTCTGGACGGCGTAGCCCACATCCATCTCCGGTGTGGTTTTCGGGGAGCCGGCGAGCCCGGTATGGGTGGCGCAACCGGCCAGCAGCAGGGCCAGCGCCAGGGTCAGGAGTTTCGTCTTCATGCCCCCACTACGTAATCCAGCGCCAATCCGATGAAGATGGCCGCGCCGAACCAGTGATTGTTGAGGAAGGCCTGGAAGCATCGCGCCGGCTCGCGCCCGCGCGTGATCCGTTGCTGGTACACCATCAGCATCGCCGCCACGGCGATGCCGGCCTCGTAGAACAGGCCGCGGCCGGTATTGAACCCGAGTTGGATCAGCAGCAGCAGCGCCCCGCCCTGCAGCAGCGCGATGACCAGCCGGTCGTGCCGGCCGAACAGGATGGCGCTGGACTTCACGCCGATGCGCAGGTCGTCCTGCCGGTCCACCATCGCGTACCAGGTGTCGTAGGCAATGACCCAGGCGACGTTGGCGGCCATCAGCGGCAGGGCCAGGGCCCAGTCCACCTCGGGCCGCACCGCGGCGAAGGCCATCGGGATGCCCCAGGAGAAGGCCAGGCCCAGCACCGCCTGGGGGATCGAGATCCAGCGCTTCATGAACGGATAGGCCGCCGCCAGCATCACCGCCGGCACCGACCACAGCACCACCGGGAGGTTGCGCAGCGACAGCAGCAGGGCCAGGGCCAGCAGGCAGACACCGGCGAACAGGGCCAGGGCCTCGCGCGGACGGACCCGGCCGGCCGCCAGGGGCCGCTCCCGGGTGCGGGCCACGTGCGGGTCGAAGTCCCTGTCCGCGAAGTCATTGATGGCACAGCCGGCCGAGCGCATCAGCACCGTGCCGAGGACGAAAACGACGAAGACCGGCAGGGGCGGCGGGCCGCCGGCGGCGAACCACAGGGCCCAGAGCGTGGGCCAGAGCAGCAGGTAGATGCCGATGGGCCGGTCCAGGCGCATCAGGCGGGCATAGTCTGTCAGTTTCGGGTACATGCCAGGGGATGGGTAAAAAAGTCGCGCGGCTGCGCTATCATCTTGGCATGAAAAGGAAATCAGGTGCGGAGTCGCCGCCCGCCCCGCGCACGCGGCGCGGAGCGCCAAAAACCAGCCTGCGGGACGCCTCCGAGTACACGGTGGACGAGCTCGCGCGCGCTGCGGATACCACGGTGCGCAACGTGCGCGCCTACCAGGACCGCGGCCTGCTGCCGGCGCCGGAGAAGCGCGGGCGTACCGGCATCTACACCGCCGCCCACCTGGCACGCCTGCGCCTGATCGGCCAGCTGCTGGACCGCGGCTACACGCTGGCCAACATCGCCGAGCTGATCGGCGCCTGGGAACAGGGCCAGGACCTGCGCCAGCTGCTGGGCCTGGAGTCCGCGCTGACCACGCCCTGGTCCGAGGAACTGCCGGCCTACTTCACGATGCCGGAACTGGTGAAGCTGCTCGGCAAGGGCATCAAGGCCTCCGAGATCGCGCCGGTGCTGCGCAAGGCCGTGGAACTGGACATCCTGCAGTCCGAAGGCCTGCGCTTCCGCGCGCCGCGCCCGCAACTGATCCATGCCGCCGGCGAGCTGGTCGCCATGGGCATCCCGCTGTCGGAGCTGCTCGACATCGTGCGCATGCTGCGCGGCAACGTCGAGCGCGCCGCCAACGGCATCGTGCAGCTGATCGTGGACCACGTCTTCGCGCCCTACATGCAGGGCAGGCTGCCGCCGGCCAGCGAAGTGCCGCGCCTGGCCGAAACCATCTGGAAGCTGCGTCCGGTGGCCGACATCGCCGTGGACGCCGAGGTGGCGCGCGCGATGGAGAAGGCGATCAAGCAGAACCTGGGCGACGTGCTGGCGCATGTGCTGGAGCAGTTGCCGCAGCAGAAGTCTTAGGGCTTGTTCCCCAAGCTCTCCGGGGATGTGAAGAAACCGTAGCGAGCGGCCCCAGGTTGCGCGTTAGGCGCGGAGCTGTACCGAAGTACAGCGAGCACCGCGCGCGCGAGATCGGACCGCGCAGCAGGTCTGTTCGCATCCTCAAACCTGGGCGTACTTGCCCACATCCCCGATCCAGCGCCCGATCAGCAGCTCCGCCCGGCCCGGCTGCTGCTGCAGCCATCGGTCCGCCAGCGCCTGCAGCGGCGCCACCAGGTCGGCGTCGCGCAGCGGGTCGGCCAGCTTCATGCCGATCACGCCGGTCTGGCGGCGGCCGAACAATTCACCCGGCCCGCGCAGCTCCAGGTCCTTCTGCGCCACGCGGAAGCCGTCGTTGGTCTCGCGCATCACCGCCAGGCGCTGCCGCGCCATCTCCGACAGCGGCGGCTTGTACAGCAGCAGGCACTGGCTCTCCACCGCGCCGCGGCCGACGCGGCCGCGCAGCTGGTGCAGCTGCGACAGGCCCAGCCGCTCGGCGTTCTCGATGATCATGATGCTGGCGTTGGGCACGTCCACGCCCACCTCGATCACCGTGGTGGCCACCAGCAGCTGCGTCAGGCCTTCCTTGAAGGCGCGCATCTGCAGGTCCTTCTCCTCCGGCTTGAGGCGGCCGTGGACCAGGCCCACGCGCAGGCCCGGCAGCTCGGCGCGCAGCTGCAGCGCCGTGTCCTCGGCGGCCTGGGCCTCCACCTGCTCGGACTCCTCCACCAGCGTGCAGACCCAATAGGCCTGGCGCCCCTGCGCGCAGACCTCGCCGATGCGCGCCAGCACCTCGCCGCGCTTCTCGTTGGACATGGCCCCGGTGACCACCGGCGAGCGGCCCGGCGGCAGCTCGTCGATGATGCTGACGTCGAGGTCGGCGTAGACGGTCTGCGCCAGCGTGCGCGGGATCGGCGTGGCCGACATGATCAGCTGGTGCGGCGACAGCCGTCCCCGCCCCTTGTCGCGCAGCGCCAGGCGCTGCTGCACGCCGAAGCGGTGCTGCTCGTCCACCACCACCAGGCCCAGGCGGTGGAAGCTCACCGCCGACTGGAACACCGCGTGGGTGCCGATGACGATGCCGGCACCGCCGCCGGCGATGCGCGCCAGCACGGCGTCCTTGGCGGATTTCTTCAGCTTGGAGGCCAGCAATTGCACCTCCACGCCCAGCGGCTCCAGCCACTGGCGGAAGTTGCGCGCGTGCTGCTCGGCCAGCAGTTCGGTGGGGGCCATCAGCGCCGCCTGCCAGCCGGCGCGCACGGCCGTGAGCATCGCGGCGGCAGCCACCAGGGTCTTGCCGGAGCCGACGTCGCCCTGCACCAGGCGCAGCATCGGCCGCGCGCTGTCCAGGTCCCTGGCGATCTCGCCGATCACGCGCTGCTGCGCGCCGGTCAGCGAGAACGGCAGCCCGGCCTGCAGCTCCTTCCTCGCCGCCGCCAGCCCGCCGATCTTCGGCGCGGCGCCGGCCTTGACGCGGTTGCGCAGCAGGCGCATCGACAGCTGGTGCGCCAGCAGTTCCTCGCGCACCAGGCGCCGCTGCGCCGGATGGGCGCAGGCCAGCAGGGCGTCGGTATCGGCATCGCCCGGCGGCTGGTGCAGAGTGCGCAGCGCCGCCAGCGTGCCCGGCTCGCCCAGTTCCGGCAGCGGCGTGGCGAGGCCGCCGTCGCCCTCGGCGATCTTCAGCGCCTGCTGCGCCAGCGCGCGCAGTCGCGCCTGCGTGATGCCGGTGGTCAGCGGGTAGATCGGCGTCAGCCGGTCCTCGGTGCGCAGGTCCTCGGGCCGGTCGGCCAGGCGGTATTCGGGGTGCACCATCTCCCAGCCCTGCGCGCCGTGGCGCACCGGGCCGTAGGCCTGGATCCAGCGATCCGGCTGGAAGGCCTGGCGCTGGGCCTCGTTGAAGTGGAAGAAGCGCAGCAGCAGGCTGGCTTCGCCGTCGTCGACCAGCACGCGCAGGCTGCGGCGCCCGGCATAGCGCACCTCGGCATGCAGCACGCGGGCCCAGACCTGGGCCTCCTCGCCGTCGCGCAGCTTCGTCACCGGCGTGATGCGGCGGCGGTCCTCGTAGCGCAGCGGCAGGTGGAACAGCAGCTCGCGGACCTGCTCGATGCCGAGGGCGCGCAGGCGTTGCGCCACCGCCGGCCCGGCACCCTTGAGGTATTTGACCTCGGTGGCGAGGGTGGGGGCGGAGGCCGGCTTGCGGGGAGCATCGGAGCCCTTGCTCACGGCAATGCCCTCGCCTGGATTCCCCCGCGCCCGTTCATGGCAAGGGTGAACGGTTCGGGGGGAATGGCCTTATCCAAGCACCAGGATCGCATCGGCCTCGACGCGCGCGCCGCGCGGCAGGCTGGCGACGCCGATGGCGGCGCGCGCCGGGTACGGCGGCTTGATGTACTGGCCCATGATCTCGTTGACCTTGGCGAAGTGCGCCAGGTCGGTCAGGAAGACGTTGAGCTTGGCGATGTCCGCCAGCGAGCCGCCGCTGGCCTGGGCCACCGCGGCCAGGTTCCTGAACACCTGGTGGATCTCGTCCTCGATCGTGGCGTTGAGCAGGGTCATGGTCTGGGGATCCAGGGGAATCTGGCCCGAGAGGTAGACCGTGTTGCCGCATTTCACCGCCTGCGAATAGGTGCCGATGGCGGCCGGGGCCGCGTCCGTCTGGATGATTTCGCGAGTCATGTCCGGGGAACGTCCTTCAAAGATGGCGAAGGATAATCCAAACGCCCCCGCGAGCAAGGCACAGCCTGCGGGCCTCAGGCCCGGATGACGCGCTCCACGGAGTCGAGCCGGCGGATGCGGCGGATCACGCGCGCCAGGTGGACGCGGTCGCGCACCGTGATCAGAAAGCGCATTTCCAGGCCCTCGCCGCCGCCGCGATCGGGAATCTGCACGTTCTCGATCGAGGAGCCGGCCTCGGCGATCTCGGTGGTGACGCGCGCCAGCAGGCCGCGCTGGTTCTGTGCCTTCACGCGAATTTCCGCCAGGTAGTCGCCCTGCACCTGGTCGGCCCAGGTCAGCGGCACCCAGTCTTCCGGGCGCGCCTTGACGTGCTTGCAGTCGGTGCGGTGCACCACGATGCCGCGGCCGACGCTGACGTTGCCGCGGATCTCGTCGCCCGGCACCGGATAGCAGCAGCGCGCATAGTCCAGCACCAGGCCCTCGGTACCCTCGATGGCCAGCGACTGCGCGGCACCGGGCGCGGGCTTGTCGATCTCGTGCTCGGGCAGGAGCTGGCGCGCCACCAGCGGCGCCAGCCGGCTGCCGGTGCCGATGGACACGAACAGGTCCTCGATGTCGTTGAGCGCATAGGCCTTCAGTACCGGGGCATAGCGCTTCTCGTCCTTGAGCGCCGCCACGGGCACCTGCAGCTCGCGCATGGCGATCTCCAGCAGGCGCCGGCCCAGGCGGATGGCCTCGTCCTCGCGCTGGTTCTTGAGGTAGCTGCGGATCGAGGTGCGGGCCTTGGCGGTCTTGACGAAGTTGAGCCAGGCGGCGTTGGGCCGCGCATGGCGGGCCGTGATGATCTGCACGGTCTGGCCGTTCTTCAGCGGCGAGTTCAGCGGCTCCAGCTGGCCGTCGACGCGGGCCGCCACGCAGTGCTCGCCCAGCTCCGAATGCACGGCGAAGGCGAAATCCACCGGCGTGGCCCCGCGCGGCAGGCGGCGGATGTCGCCGCGCGGCGTGAAGACGTAGACCTCGTCCGGGAACAGGTCGACCTTGACGCTCTCCAGGAAATCCATGGAGTTGGCGTTGTTGAGCGTGTCGAACAAGCCGCGCAGCCATTCGCGGGCACGGGCCTGGGGCGCGGCGGTGCCGTCGCGGGCGCCGAGCTTGTACTGCCAGTGGGCGGCGATGCCGCTTTCCGCGACGTGGTGCATGTCGCGGGTGCGGATCTGCACCTCGACCTTGTGGCCGCCGGGGCCGACGCAGGCAGTGTGCAGCGACTGGTAGCCGTTGGACTTGGCGTTGGCGATGTAGTCGTCGAACTCGCCCGGCACCGGCTTGAACACGTGGTGCACCACGCCCAGCGTCCGGTAGGCATCGTCGACCTTGGAGACGATCACGCGGAAGCCCAGCAGGTCCATGACCTTCAGGAACTTGAGCTTCTTGCGCTGCATCTTCTGGTAGACGCTGTAGATGTTCTTCTCGCGCCCGACCACGGTGGCGCCGATGCCCTCGTTCTTCAGTGCCGCCGAGAGCTTCTGCTCGAC
The DNA here is from genome assembly GCF_002930645.1 of Solimonas fluminis. Lineage (GTDB taxonomy): Bacteria > Pseudomonadota > Gammaproteobacteria > Nevskiales > Nevskiaceae > Solimonas_A > Solimonas_A fluminis. The sequence continues at coordinate 73,788 of NZ_PSNW01000015.1, forward strand.
TTCCTTGATGACGTTGCGGGTGTCGCCCATCTGCTCGCGGATGGCGGCCGCCAGCACGAAGTAGCGCCGCGGGTAGATCGCCTCGAAAGCGAGGTCCTCCAGCTCGGTGCGGATCGTGTGGATGCCCAGGCGCTGGGCGATGGGGGCGTAGATGTCCAGGGTTTCCTGGGCCACGCGGCGGCGCTTGTCGGGCGCCACGTGGGTCATGGTGCGCATGTTGTGCAGGCGGTCGGCCAGCTTCACCAGGATCACGCGCAGGTCCTGGGTCATGGCCAGGAGCAGCTTGCGGAAGCTCTCGGCCTGCCGCTCCTGGCGGCTCATGCCTTCGATCTTGCCGATCTTGCTGACGCCGTCGACCAGCTCCGCCACGTCCTTGCCGTACTCCAGGGCCAGGGAGTCCTTGGAGATGCCGGTGTCCTCGATGACGTCGTGCAGGATCGCCGCGATCAGCGTGGTGTGGTCCAGCCGCATCTCGGCCAGGATGCGCGCCACCGCCAGGGGATGGTAGACGTAGGGCTCGCCGGAGGTGCGGCGCTGGTCCTTGTGGGCATTGCCGGCGAACTCCGCCGCGCGGCGCACCTCGGCGATCTGCTCGTCGGTGAGATAGCCCTCCAGCACCTTGGCCAGCGCGTCGATGCCGTACTCGCGCTCGGCGCGCTGGGTACGGATGACGGTGCTGATGCGCTGGATGACGGGCAGTTCCATGGCTGGAGTATATGTTGTGCCCGCCGGGGCACCTAACAAGACCCCAACGAAAAGGACCCGCCTGCGCGGGGCGATGATTCGATGTCATCGCCTGCGGCGGATCACGGGTGGCCATGGAGGGCGCCCCCAACAAAAAAGGCCCGCTTGCGCGGGCCTTGAATTTTCTCTGGAAGTCCGCGGCCTGGCGCCGCGTGTCCTGCTTAGGCGTCGAAAGACGGATCCAGCGCTTCCAGCTCCACCTTCGGCTGCTGCACGGCCGGCAGGTCGATCTCTTCGAGCACGCTGCGGTCGATGTAGCCCTCGGCGATCTCGCGCAGGGACAGGACCGTGGACTTGTGGTTGCCCCAGGGCAGGCGGGCGTCGGCACCGCGGGCGAGCTGGCGCGCGCGCTTGGCGGCGACCAGGGTCAGGTCGAACTGGTTGGGGATGCGGGCGAGGCAGTCTTCAACGGTTACACGGGCCATGGCAGCAGGACTCTGGCAAAAACAAGGGCGGCATGGTACCGGATCGGGCGCCTTTAAGCCAGCAAGCCCCGGATCCGGTCCCGGTGGCGCCGGGCCTGCCCTTCTATGAGGAGCCGGTGGGCCACGAAAACCGCCGACAGCTCCCGCAGGGCCCGGTCGAAGTCCTCGTTGACGATCAGGTAGTCGTACTCGTCATGATGGGACATCTCGTCGTGGGCCTGGGCCATGCGGCGGGCGATGACCTCGTCGCTGTCCTGGCTGCGGCCGCGCAGGCGCCGCTCCAGCTCGGCCAGCGACGGCGGCAGGATGAAGATGCCCACGGCCTCGTCGGTCTGGGCCCGCACCTGCCGGGCGCCCTGCCAGTCGATGTCCAGGATCACGTCGTGCCCGGCCGTAAGCAGCGCCTCGGTCCTGGCCCGGCCGGTGCCGTAGAGATTGCCGAAGACCTCGGCATGCTCGAAGAATTCGCCGCGCTCGGCCATTCCGGCGAAAGTCTCGCGGCTGACGAAGTGGTAGTGCGTGCCGTCCACCTCCCCCGGCCGCGGGGCCCGGGTGGTATAGGACACCGAGATGTCCGCCGGGATGCCCTGGGCGGACAGGTGCGGGACCAGGGCCCGGGTCAGGCTGGTCTTGCCGCCGCCCGAGGGGGCGGAAACGATGAACAGCGTGCCCGCCGCCGTGCCGGATGCCGTCATGCGCCGCCTACTCGATGTTCTGGACCTGCTCGCGCATCTGCTCGATGATGACCTTCATCTCGACGGCGCAGCGGGTGATCTCGGCGTCCTGCGACTTGGACGACAGGGTATTGGCCTCGCGATTGAGTTCCTGCATCAGGAAATCCAGGCGGCGGCCGACCGATTCGCCGCGGGCGCAGGCCTGCTTCACCTCTTCCAGGTGGCTGAGCAGGCGCGACATTTCCTCTTCCACGTCCAGGCGGGTGGCGGCCAGGGCCATTTCCTGGGCGAGGCGCTGCGGTTCGATCTCCACGCCCAGCTCGGCACAGCGGGCCTTCAGCTTCTGCAGCCACTGGTCGCGCACCAGCGGATGACGCTCGCGCACCTTGGCCACCAGCTCGGCCAGGGCCACGGTCCGCTCGGCCAGGAACTGCCCCAGGCGCTCGCCCTCGCGGCCGCGGGTGGCGGTGAAGTCTTCCAGGGCCCGTTCGAACAGGGCTCGGGCCTCGGCCAGCATGGGGGCGAAGTCGGCCTGCTCCTGGCGCAGCACGCCGGGGAAGGACAGCAGGCGCACCGGGTCGGTGGCGGTCAGCGGGCCGCATTCATGGCCCACCACGTCCATGGCCTCGCGCAGCTGCCGCAGCCGGCCCAGGTCCAGCTGCAGCTTCTCGTCGGCCTGGGCCTCGCGGTTGTAGCGCAGGCCGCATTCGACCTTGCCGCGGCCCAGTCGGGCGCCGGCCAGCACGCGCAGCTCGTTCTCGATGGCCCGGAATTCCTCGGGCATCTTCAGCTGCAGGTCGAGATAGCGGTGATTGACCGAGCGCAGCTCCCAGCTGAGCCGGCCCCAGGGCTTCTGCACTTCCGCGCGGGCGTAGCCCGTCATGCTGCGGATCATGTGAGGTGTCCGTCGTCAGGAATGAAGGCGGACATTGTACCGGCGCCCGGAAAAAAGAATCGCCACGCTAGGAAACCCGGCGTGGCGACTTCGGTCATGCGTGAATGGTGAAGCTGCGCGGGCGGCGCATGTCCGCCCGAGCCTTGAAGCGGGACAGCTTAGGCCTTGGCAGCAGCCTTGGCCTTCTTGACGGCCTTCTTCACGGCCTTCTTGGCGGCCGGCTTCTTCTTGGCCGCAGCCTTCTTCACGGCCTTCTTGGCGGCCGGCTTCTTGGCGGCAGCCTTCTTCACAGCCTTCTTCGCAGCCGGCTTCTTCGCAGCCTTCTTTACAGCCTTCTTCGCAGTGGTTGCCATGTCACAATCCTCCGATCTAGACGGTTTGCGGAACGCTTTCCGCATGAGCAGGAGATGCAACGCGCATTTCCCTGTTGTGAATATTTACTTAAAAATAAATAAAAAAGCAACGCCTTTATCTGGAGCGACTTTTTCACACCCGCCGGATCGCATGAAAAAATTTGCTGCACTTTGCGTTTTGGTCGTTCAATTTCTTGCGTGCGGAATGCCCGCAAACGCTGATGGATACAGCGTTTCAGCGGTTTCGTACGAAGTGCTGCGCGAGCTGCCGCACGACTCGAAACGCTTCACTCAGGGCCTTGCTTTTCGCGAAGGACGGATGTTCGAGAGCAGCGGCCTCTACGCGCAATCTGCGCTGTTCGAAACCCGTTTGAGCGACCAGCAGACCCTGAACCAGGTGGCTTTGCCCCGCCAGGTTTTCGCCGAAGGCCTGGCCTTGCATGGCGAGCGGCTGCATCTGCTGAGCTGGCGCGAACAGCGCGGCTTCGTGTTCGGCCTGGACCTGCAGTTGCTGAGCGAATTCCGTTTCGAAGGCGAAGGCTGGGGGTTGGCAAGCGACGGCCGGCAGCTGGTACGCAGCGACGGCTCATCCTGGCTGACCTTCATGGATCCGGAAACGCACCGCGACCTGCGCCGCGTGCAAGTGCATCACGGCGACCGCCCGATCGCCCAGCTCAACGAGCTGGAGTTTGCGCGGGGCTGGCTGCTGGCCAATCTCTGGTACAGCGACCAGGTGGCGCTGGTGAACCCGGCCGACGGCCGCCTCGGCGGCTGGCTCGATCTCAAGCCGCTGCGCCAACGACTGCCGCAAGGGCGGGAGCTGCCGCAGGAGGCCGTGCTCAACGGGCTGGCCTACGATGCCGAGCATGACCTTTTATATGTCACCGGAAAATGGTGGCCGCGGATGTTCGGGTTGCGCGTGGACTGGCCTGCCGCTCCGGCTCCGGCGGCCGCCGGAAGCATCGATCAGTAACGATCATTACCGACACGCCAGCTGAAGGCGTAGCCTTTCGCGGGGGCGCAGATGTATAGTGGATTCATCGCTATTCATCGGAGTTTTGGTAATGCAACTTACCCACGAGCACCAGGAGCTGTACCGCACCACCAAGCGCTTCGTCGAGGAAGAGCTGAACCCGCAGGTTCCGGAGTGGGAGAAGGCCGGCATCTGGCCGGCGCACGAGGTGCTCAAGCGCATGGGCGATCTTGGCCTGCTGGGCATCAACAAGCCGGTGGAGAACGGCGGCCTCGGGCTCGACTACTCCTACCAGATGATCTTCGCCCAGGCCCTGGGCAACTGCATCTGCGGCGGCGTGCCGATGGGCATCGGCGTGCAGACCGACATGGCCACCCCGGCCCTCGCCCGCTTCGGCTCGCCGGCGCTGCGCAAGGAATACCTGGACCCGGCGATCCGCGGCGAGATGGTGGTGTCCATCGCCGTGTCCGAGGCCTCCGCCGGCTCCGACGTGGCCAGCATCAAGACCACGGCCCGGCGCGAAGGCGACGACTACGTGATCAACGGCTCCAAGATGTGGATCACCAACGGCACCCAGTCCGACTGGGCCTGCATGCTGGTGAACACCGGCGAGGGCAAGCCGCACATGAACAAGTCGCTGATCGTGGTGCCGATGGACGCCAAGGGCATCGACCGCCGGACCAAGCTGGACAAGCTGGGCATGCGCTCCTCCGACACGGCCATGATCTTCCTGGACAACGTGCGCGTGCCGCGCCGCAACCTGATCGGCAGCGAGGGCATGGGCTTCACGATCCAGATGATGCAGTTCCAGGAGGAGCGCCTGTTCGGCGCCGCGTCGGGCATCGACGGCCTGTTCAACCTGATCAAGGAGACCATCGACTACACCGGCCAGCGCCAGGCCTTCGGCCAGTCGCTGCTGGACAACCAGTCGGTGCACTTCCGCCTGGCCGAGCTGCGCACCGAGGTGGAGTCGCTCAAGGCGCTGATCTACCAGACCACCGAGGAATACGTGCTGGGCAAGAAGGCGCCGCAGGAGGTGGCCATGCTGGCCTCCATGTGCAAGCTCAAGATCGGCCGCGTCTCGCGCGAGGTGACCGACGCCTGCCTGCAGTACTGGGGCGGCCAGGGCTTCATGTGGGACAACAACATCTCCCGCGCCTACCGCGATACCCGCCTGATCTCGATCGGCGGCGGCGCCGACGAGGTGATGCTGGGCATCATCTGCAAGATGATGAACATCCTGCCGGGCAAGAAGAAGTTCGAGGCCAGGAAGGCCGCAGAAGCGGCAGCGTCGGCATAGGACAACAAGGGCGAGAGCCTGGAGGAGACGAGAGAGGCGGCCGCAAGGCCGCCTTTTTCTTTCTCCTGGCGCGGAACGACAGGCACAAAAAAACCGGGCCCCTTGCGGGGCCCGGCTTCTGCTTCAATAAGTGGCGGAGCGGACGGGGCTCGAACCCGCGACCCCCGGCGTGACAGGCCGGTATTCTAACCAACTGAACTACCGCTCCACTTTATCTCTTGGTGGGTGCTGACGGGATCGAACCGCCGACATTCGCCTTGTAAGGGCGACGCTCTACCAGCTGAGCTAAGCACCCTCGAAAACTTCTCGAAACTTGGCAATCCGGTACCGAACGCCCCAGGAGAGCCCGCTACTTTACAGCGTCTTTGAGCGCTTTACCAGCCTTGAAGCTCGGAGTTTTGCTGGCCTTGATCTTCAGGGGGGCGCCGGTCTTGGGGTTGCGGCCGGTACGGGCCTTGCGCTCGCGCACCTGGAAGGTGCCGAAACCGACCAGCGAAACCTTGTCGCGCTTCTTGAGCGCCTTGGCCACCACTTCAAACAGCGAATCGATCGCGCGGCCGGCATCGGCCTTCGACAGGTCGGCCTTGTCGGCAACCGCGTTGATCAGATCGGTCTTGTTCATTGACTCATTCCCTCGCAGACGGATTATTTGATACGGCCTGGCGGCCGACTGGTGCTGAATGCGGATTTTCCCGGGCCGGATGTGACTTTGCCGTGACGGCGACGAAGCCCGCAGGGATGCAGGGGCCCAGGTCCGGCGCTTTATAACAAGCGCCCTGCGAGGCGGTCAACAAAACCGCCGATCGCCCGCAAAGCCTTGCGCCATGCGGCTTTCAGGGCAAAAGGCGTGTAGGAAAATCCACTCTGTCCGACCGGGGAGCGCGCGGGCCCGACGAACGAGCGCACGCCCGTTCGCCAGCCGTTGGAACATGGGGCCCCATCCGTGGTCACAGCGTGATTGCGGGCAGGGTTGACCGCTCGAACCTTTTGCTACACTCCGACCAGATTCAGACTCCAAGCCAATCCCCGATGCCCCTCTCCGACTGCCGCAAGTCCGCAGGCCTGATGCTCGTTGCATTGCCCGTTGCGCTGCTCGCACTGGCCCTGCCGGCGAACGCCGCCAGCCCCAGCGCCGCCGAACTCGAGGAGCAGACGCTCAAGCTCGACCAGGCGGTGCAGGCCTTCAAGAAAGAAGCCCTGGAGTTCAACACCGAGGCCCAGGGCGTGGAGGACGAGGTGCTGTTCCCGCCGCATGCCCGCCTGTCCGTCTACCTGTCGGTCAAGGTGCCGGGCCTGCTGCTCAAGGAGGTCAGCGTGACGGTGGACGGCAACGCGCCCCAGACCTTCGCCTATACCGACCGCGATGCCAAGGCGATGCTCTCCGAGGGCCACATGCAGCGCGTGCTGCGCACCGCCGTGGGCGCGGGCGCGCACCGCATCCGCATCAGCTACAGCGGCCAGATGGCCGATGCCAAGCCCGACGCGCCGCCGGTGGGCGACAGCTACGAGGCCGTGTTCGACAAGGACCAGCGTGAGACCAACCTCGAATTCAGCATCGCGCGCCGCACGCGCCTGTCCAAGGCCGGCATCTCCATGACGCAGTGGAGGCCCAAGAAGTGAAATCCCCGCGCAAACTCCTCTGCGGCGGCCTGGCTGCCGCGGCCGTGCTGGCGGCCGGCGCCGCCGGCGCCGCCGAACCCTACGTCGCCGGCACCAGGACCGACCCGCTGGTCCGCAGCGCGATGTTCCTGGACGCCGACGGCCGCTACTTCTCCGCGCTGGTGGAGTTGCTGTCGGGCAGCCGCGGCAAGGACCCGGCGCGCATGCCGGCCGATTTCCAGTGGCGCCTGGCGGAGAGCTATCTCTCCTTCGGCATGCGCGACGAGGCCGAGGCGATCTACCGCAACCTGGCCACCGGCACGCCCGACCCGCTGGTGCTGGCCAAGGCCCGCCTGAAGCTGGCCGAATTCGACTACCAGCGCGGCTACAACGCCGAGGCCCGCGCCACGCTGCTGCGCATGAAGGAGAAGCTGCCCAAGACCCTGGTCGAGGACTGGCAGGACCTCTACACCCGCGTGCTGATGGCCGAAGGCCGCTACAGCGAGGCCGCCGAGGCCCTGACCGCCGAGGACAACGCCGGCAAGCTGTCGGAGTACACCCGCTACAACCTGGGCGTGGCGCTGATCAACGACGGCCGCGCCGCGCAGGGCGTCACGATCCTCGACAAGGTCGGCCGCATGCGCCCGGTCACGGCCGAGGACCTGGCGCTGCGCGACCGCGCCAACCTGACGCTGGGCTACTGGTTCCTGCAGAACAAGCAGGGCGGCACCGCCAAGCCGGTGTTCTCGCGCATCCGCCTGGAAGGCCCGTTCTCCAACCGCGCCCTGCTGGGCCTGGGCTGGGCGGAACTGGCCCCCACCGGCGAAAAGACGCGCCGCGTCGAGGTGGGCGACCAGACCAAGGAGGAGAGCCCGTTCTCCAACTTCTCGACGCTGGGCGTGCTGCTGCGCCCCGGCTTCCTGGAGGACGACATCTTCACCCGCGCCAACCTGCGCAACTTCCGCCTGTCCAAGGCGCGCAAGGACGAGGAGGAGGCCCTGCGCAAGGCGCTGGTGCCCTGGGTGGAGCTGATCTCGCGCGATCCCATGGACCCGGCCGTGCAGGAAGCCTGGCTGGCCATTCCCTTCACGCTGGACCGCCTGGGCGCGCACACGCAGGCGCTGAAGTTCTACGAGCAGGCCATCGGCGAGCTGGAGAAGGGCCGCAAGCGCATGGACGTGGCCATGGACTCGATCCGCAAGGGCCGCATGGTGGAAACCATCGTGCGCCGCGACATCGACTCCGAGGCCGGCTGGGAGTGGAAGCTCAAGGACCTGCCGGACGCGCCGGAAACCTATTTCCTGCAGTCGCTGTTGGCCGAGCACCGCTTCCAGGAAGCGCTGAAGAACTACCGCGACATGCGCATGCTGTCGCGCAACATCGACGCCTGGCGCGGTCGCATCGACCTGGCCGACAAGAGCTGGACCAGCGTCGAGCGCGAGCCGGCGGTGATCCCGGAGCTGCTGTCGCGCGCCAAGCAGGACAGCGACAATCCCTTCGCCGGCCTGAAGATCCAGCTGCGCGCCGAGACCAAGCTCTCGGCCCCCGGCGCCTACAGCGGCAAGCTGGCCGCGCCGGCCCCGGCGACGGCGGCGCCGCTGGCGGTGGCCGCCACGCCGGCCGGCGGCTTCAACGGCCCCTACGAGCGCGCCCAGGGCCTGAAGAAGCGCATGGACACGCTGCGCGGCCTGGCCGAGCAGATCAGCACCGAGCAGGACGCCCTGCTCAAGGCCATCGCGGTGCGCGAGCTGGCCGGCCAGCAGCGCCAGATCGAGAAGTACCTGATCGAAGCCCGTTTTGCCCTCGCGCGCCTGTACGACCGCGCGCAGAAAGGTGAGCTCGACAAATGAATAACAGGATGTTGCCCTTCGCGCTCACCGCGATCGCGCTGGCGCTGGCGGCCTGCTCCCAGCAGCCGATCAAGGGGGCTTCGCCGCGCATCGGCAAGGCCATCGGCAAGCTCGACGAGCCGACCCAGGAAAAGCTGCCGATCATCACCTCCGAGCCGATCGCCACGGACCCGCAGAAGGCCGCGGACAACTACCGCGCGCTGCTGGACCTGCAGCCCGACCTCGACACCAAGGCCGAGGCCAAGCGCCGCCTGGCCGACCTCACCGTGCAGATCGAGGACGGCAAGGGCAACACCGGCGAGAGCAACCAGGCCCTCAAGGAGTCGATCAAGTTCTACAACGAACTGCTGAACGACCGCCCCGAGGACAAGAACAACGACCGCGTCTTCTACCAGCTGGCCCGCGCCTACCAGAACGTGGGCGACGTCAACGCGGCGATCGACACCCTGCGCCGCCTGACCGAGCGCCACCCGGATTCCGAGCTGGCCGGCGACGCGCATTTCCGCCGGGCCGAGCTGCTATTCCTGACCAAGCGCTACGCCGAGTCGGAGGTGGAGTACAAGACGGTGATGGACCTGGGCGACCAGACCCAGTTCTTCCAGCACGCGCAGTACAAGTACGGCTGGAGCCAGTACAAGCAGGCCAAGTTCGAGGAAGCCGTGGGCACCTTCTTCGCGATCCTGGATCGCGAGCTGCCGGCCGGCGAACAGTACGAGACCGACAAGGCGCTGTCCGGCGTCGACAAGGGCAAGTACGACATGGCCAAGGACTCGCTGCGCGTCGTGACACTGTCCTTCGTGCAGCTGGGCGGCGGCAAGGCGCTGAACGACTACCTGGCCCAGCACGGCGATCCGCGTTTCTACCCGCTGGTCTACGCCGCCCTGGGCGAGACGCTGCTGGAGAAGGAGCGCTACACCGACGCCGCCGAGACCTACAGCGCCTTCATCGAGCGCTATCCGCGCTCGCCGCGCGCGCCGGCCTTCCAGACCCGCGTGATCAAGGCCTATTCCGAGGGCGGCTTCCGTGACATCGTGGTGCGCGAGAAGGAACGCTACGCGGTCACCTACGACCCGGCCGCGCCCTACTGGGGCGGCCAGCCGGCGACGCAGGAAGTGCTGACCGAGCTGCGCTCGCACATGGAGGACCTGGCCAAGCACTACCACGCCCTGGCGCAGAAGGACCCGGCCGCGCAGAAGCCGTCGTTCCTGGTGGCGGCCAAGTGGTACAAGCGCATCATCGAGGTCTACCCCAAGGACCCGCGCATCACCGACATCAACTTCCTGCTCGGCGACGCGCTGCTCGACGGTGGCCAGACGCTGGAAGCGGCGAAGGAATACAGCAAGACCGCCTACGACTACCCGCCGCACACCAAGTCCGGCGAGGCGGCCTACGCCGGCGTGCTGGCCTACCAGAAGTACGCCAAGGAAGTGCCGGCGGCCGACCGCGCCGGCGGCGCGCTGCGCCAAGCGATCGACGCCAGCCTGAAGATGGCCGATACCTTCCCGGGCCATCCCAGGACGCTGCCGGTGCTGACGCAGTCCGCGCTGGACCTGTACGAGCTCAAGGCCTACGACGAGGCCATCAAGGTGGCCGATCGCGTGATCAAGGCCCCGGGCAACGTGGCGCAGGACCTGCGCCGCACCGCCTGGAGCGTGACCGGCGACTCGCATTTCGCCCAGAAGCGCTACCCGGACGCCGAGAAGGCCTTCTCCGAGGAGCTCAGGCTCACCGCGCCGAACAGCCCGGCCCACGCCGAGGTGACCGAGCAGCTGGCCGCGTCGATCTACAAGCAGGGCGAGGCCGCGCGCGAGGCCAAGGACCTGCGCACCGCCGCCAACCAGTTCCTGCGCGTCGGCCAGGTCACGCCGCGGGCCAAGATCCGCGCCACCGCCGACTACGACGCCGCCGCCGCGCTGATGCAGCTGGAGGACTGGCCCAAGGCCGCCCAGGTGCTGGAGGGCTTCCGCGGCATGTTCCCGGGCCATGCCCTGGAAGCCGACGTGGACAAGAAGCTGGCCGTGGCCTACCACAAGGACAACAAGCCGGCGCAGGCCGCCGCCGCCTACCGCCGCATCTCGATGCGCGCCACCGAGGCGGTGGATACGCGCATGGAGGCCGCCTGGCTGTCCGCCACGCTGTACGACGAGGCCAAGATGCCGGCCGAGACGGCCCAGGGCTACGAGACCTACGTGCGCCAGTTCCCGCGGCCGCTGGCCCGCGCGGTGGACGCCCGCCAGCGCCTGGTGGAACTGGCCCGCGTGCGCGGCGACAGCGCCGCCGAGACGCTGTGGCTGCGCGAGATCGTGCAGGCCGACGACACCGCCGGCGCCGAACGCACCGACCGCACCCGCTCGCTGGCCGCCCAGGCCAGCCTGGCGCTGGGCCGCATGAGCGCGGCGCAGGCCCGGTCGCTGCGCCTGACCGCGCCGGTGGAGAAGACGCTGCCGGCCAAGAAGCAGGCGATGGAAACCGCGGTGCTGGCCCTGAACAAGGCGGTCAGCTACGGCTTTGCCGAGATCACCACCGCCGCGACCTACGAACTGGGCACGCTGCAGCAGGACTTCGGCAAGGCGCTGATGGAGTCGGAGCGTCCGCGCAACCTCAAGGACCTGGAGCTGGAGCAGTACAACCTGCTGCTGGAAGAACAGGCCCTGCCGTTCGAGGAGAAGGCCATCGCCGCCTGGGAAGCCAACCTCAAGCGCATCCCGCAGGGGGTCTACGACGAATGGGTCGCGAAAAGCGCCAAGGCGCTGGCCGCGATCGCGCCGGCCAAGTACGGCAAGCGTGAGAAGGGCGAGGATCGTTATGAAAGCCTCAAGTAAGCTGCAGCTGGCGCTGGTGCTGGCGCTGGGCGCGGCCGTATCCGCGTGCAAGACCTCGCCGGAGCGGCCGGCGCCGCCGGACCGCCCCGGCCCCGAGGCCACCGCGCCCAAGCCGCCCGACAAGGGCGACCCGAAGGCGCGCTTCTCCGCGGCGCTGGAGCAGCTCAAGGGCAAGCAGTTCCAGGAGGCCGAGGAGGCGCTGGTGGCGCTGACCAAGGACTTCCCGGAGTACTCCGGTCCCTGGACCAACCTGGGCATCATCTACTTCAACTCCAACCGCAAGGGCCCGGCGGCCGCGGCCTTCAACAAGGCGGCGGTGCTGAACCAGGACAACGCGGTGGCCTTCAACTACCTCGGCATGCTGGCGCGCGAGTCCCGGGACTACCCCCGCGCCCAGATGGCCTACGAAAAGGCACTGAAGCTCGAGCCGGACAACGCCCTGGTGCACTACAACCTGGCGATCCTGCTGGACGAGTACCTCAAGCGCCCGGCCGACGCCCTGCCCCACTACAAGGACTACCAGCGGCTGTCCGGCAAGCAGGACCTCAAGGTGATCGCCTGGGTCGCCGAGATCGAGGCCAGCCTGGCCAAGGCCGCGCCGCCCGCGGCCCCGGCCGTGGCCCCTTCGGCGCCCCGGGTGGCGCCGGCCGGCCCGCCGCAGCCGAAGAGCGGTGCCGCACAGGCGCGACCGCGCGCCGCGGAGCAAGCAAAATGAGGACCGTGAAAGCTTTATTTCCCGCCCTGATTCTGGCAATGTCCTGCGCCGCCCAGGCCCAGGACGAGTTGCCTGCGATAGGCGCCGGCCAGCCGGTGGCCCCCGCCCCCTCCCAGGCCGCGCCCAAGGGGCCGGCGGTCAAGGAACAGACGGTGGGCACGAACATCTTCGCCGGCGAAAAGGAATCGCCGATCGGGCTCTACATCATGCCCTGGCGCGAGTCGCCGGCCGAGCGCGACATCGACCGCCCGGCGCGGCTGCTGCAGGAGCAGGTGCTGCCGGTGGACCGCGTGGTGTTCGAGCGCCAGCTGGAGTACTACGACGCGCTCTCGGGCGCGCTGAAGAGCAAGGGCCTGGTCACGCCGCAGGAACGCAACTAGGCCGGCCGTTTTCGTTTTCCCGATTTCAGACGCATTGCGACACTAGAGGATTCAATCATGGATTTCTTCGCCACCATTCTGCATTTCTTCCAGCAGGGCGGCCTCTTCATGTACCCCATCGCGCTGGTCGCGGTCTGCGCCATCGCGATCACGATCGAGCGCTGGTTCTTCCTGCGCCGCGTGCAGAAGGAGAACGCCGTGCTCTGGGCCGAAGTGGCCCCGCTGATCGCCCAGGGTGACCTGGACTCCGCCGCCCGCGTGACCGAGGGCTCCGACACCGCCATCGCCCGCATCATCAGCAACGGCATCACCCAGGCCCGCATCGAGAACAAGCGCAGCGAGATCGAAGTCGCCGCCGAGGAAGGCCTGATGGAAGTGCTGCCGGCGATCGAGAAGCGCACCCACTACCTGGGCACCTTCTCCAACATGTCGACCCTGCTGGGCCTGCTGGGCACGGTCATCGGCCTGATCGGGTCCTTCGCCGCCCTGGGCGCCGCCGACCCGGCCGAGAAGGCCGACCTGCTCTCCAAGGGCATCTCGGAGGCCATGAACTGCACCGCCTTCGGCCTGATGGTGGCGATCCCGTCCCTGCTGCTGCACTCCTACCTGCAGAGCCGCACGACCGAACTGATCGACGGCCTCGAGGCCGTGGCCGGCAAGTTCGTCAACGCGCTCAGCAGCCGCCGCCGCTAAGCCCCCTTCGCAGTCCTCACGCGAGATTCCGATGTCCCAGCGAATCCGGCGTCTGCAGCGGCACCACAAGCAGCGTGCGCGCGCCGTGCATCTCAACATCGTCTCGCTGATCGACGTGTTCGCGGTGCTGGTGTTCTTCCTGCTGGTCAGCTCCTCGCTGGCCGCCGCCCGCCTCAACGTCATCAGCCTCAACCTGCCGTCTCCGGACCGCACGGTCACGCCCCAGCAGCAGGAAAAGCAGCCGCTGACCGTGACCCTGCGCAAGACCGAGCTGGTGGTCAGCTCCGGCGGCGTCACCCGCAACCTGGCCAACACGCCGCAGGGCTACAACATCCAGGCGCTGTCCGACCTGCTGGTGGAAGTGAAGAAGTCCGACCCCTCGGAGCAGAGCATCAACGTGCTGCTGGAACCGGACACGCCCTATGACGACCTGGTGAAGGTCATGGACGCGTCCCGCATCACGCCGGCCGAGGCCCGTGCTTCCGGCCTGCCGCACGAGCTGTTCCCGCAGATTTCCATCGGCGACGCGCCGCTGGAAGGCGCCGCGGCGCCGGCGGTGGCCCCATGAGGAAGGAACGCATCGTCAAGCGCCTGCAACGCCTGGCGCGCCAGCAGGGCCGCGACACCGAGATGAACATCGTCTCGCTGATCGACATCTTCGCGATCCTGGTGTTCTACCTGCTGGTCAACGCCCTGGTGGTGGAGATCCTGCCCAATCCCAAGGCGCTGAAGCTGCCGGAGTCGGTGATCCAGGAAGAGCCGCGCGAGAACACCCTGGTGCAGGTGACGCTCGACGACGTGCTGGTCAACAACCGCCGCGTCATGAGCGTGGCCGAGGCCGCCGCCGCCGAAGGCAACATCCTGCCGGGCCTGAAGGCCGAGCTGATGACCGCCCCGCTGATGCAGACCCCCGGCGCCGCCGCCGGCATGGTCACGCGCGGCGAGGTCAACATCATGGCCGACAAGGCGATCCCCTATCAGATCCTGAAGAAGGTGATGGCCACCTGCACCGAAACGCGCTTCGCCAAGATCTCGCTGGCCGTGATCGAGAAGCACGGCGCCGGGGGCACGCCATGAGCGGCCTCTGGTACGCCACCCCGGACAGCTGGCAGCTTCCGGATGAGACCGACCGGCGCTTCAACCGCATCGTCGGCATCTCGCTGCTGCTGTTCGTCATCGTCGGCATCGTCATTCCCTACCTGAAGCTGCAGGGCCTCAAGGAAGGCGGCGGCGACACCACCGAGCAGCGCTACGTCAGCCTGATCCCGGACGCCGAGATCGCCAAGCAGGTCGAGGAACCGGCGCCGGCACCGGAGGACAAGCCCAAGCCGGAACAGCCCAAGGCCGAGACCAGGAAGCAGGACAAGCCGCCCGAGCCCAAGCGCGAGGAGAAGGTGACGCCGCCGCAGCCGACGCAGGAACAGGTCGTGCAGAAGGCGCGCGAGACCGCGTCCCGCAGCGGCATCCTGGCGATGCAGCAGCAGCTCTCGGAGCTCAACAGCCAGTCGCTGCAGGGCTTCGACGCGCCGCGTCCGCTGAGCCGGATCGAGGCCCAGGCGGGCACCGGCGCCACCGGCGCCGGCTCCTCGGCGGCCTTCGAGCGCGCCGCCGCCAGCGGCAGCTCCGGCATCGGCGCCAGCGGCAGCGGCGAGCAGCGCCGCCAGAGCGGCGCCGGCATCGGCACCCGCCGCACCACGGTGGTGGAGAGCCCGATCGGCACCGGTCCGGACAAGACCAAGCCCGGCCAGGGCGGCGACAAGATCTTCTCCGGCCGTTCGCTGGACGAGATCCAGCTGGTGTTCGACCGCAACAAGGGCTCGTTCACCTCGATCTACAAGCGCGCGATGATGGAATCGCCGGCCCTGGAGCAGGGCGGCAAGATCATCGTCAGCCTGACGATCGCGCCGAGCGGCCAGGTCACGGACTGCAAGCTGGTGTCGAGCACCTTCAACGACCCAGATTTCGAGCGCAAGATCATCCAGCGCGTGCTGTCGATGAACTTCGGGGCCAAGGATGTCCCGCCGTTCACGTATCCGAACTATCCGATCGTTCTGTATCCGCCGACCTGAGCCGGCGCCGGGGTCCGGCGAACGACTGTGTTCCTGTAGTCCCGACGGGGGTGGCCATGACCAGGCCACCCCCGTTTATCATTGGGCTCCCCTCCAGGACACCAGAGCAGGATTAGCCATGGGTTTTCTTTCCGGCAAGAAGGCGCTGATCACCGGCGTCGCCAGCGACCGTTCCATCGCCACCGGCATCGCCGAGGCCTTCCACCGCGAGGGCGCAGAGCTGGCCTTCACCTACCAGGGCGAGCGGCTGAAGGGCCGCGTCGAGGAATTCGCCGCCAGCCTGGGCAGCAAGATCGTGCTGCCGCTGGACGTGGTGGAAGACGCGCAGATCGACGAGGTCATGTCCGAGCTGCAAAAGCAGTGGGGCGGCCTGGACGTGCTGATCCACTCGATCGGCTTCGCGCCGCGCGAGCAGCTGCAGGGCCGCTACCTGGACGCGGTGACGCGCGAGGGCTTCCGCATCTCGCACGACATCTCGGCCTACTCCTTCGCGGCGCTGGGCAAGGCGGCGCGCCCGCTGATGCAGGGCCGCAAGGCCTCGCTGCTGACGCTGACCTACCTGGGCGCCGTGCGCGCGGTGCCGATGTACAACGTCATGGGCCCGGCCAAGGCCTCGCTGGAAGCCAACGTGCGCTTCATGGCGGCGGACCTGGGCGAGCAGGGCATCCGCGTCAACGGCATTTCCGCCGGCCCGATCAAGACGCTGGCCGCGGCCGGCATCACCGGCTTCCGCGGCATGCTGTCGGCGGCCGAGAAGGCCTCGGCGCTGAAGCGCAACGTCAGCATCGAGGAAGTGGGCAACGCCGCCGCCTTCCTCAGCTCCGACCTGGCCTCCGGCATCACCGGCGAGATCCTCTACGTGGATGCCGGCTACAACGTCATGGGCATGAGCATCGGCGAGTGAGCGAATCGGCCACGGTGCTGCCGCTGCGGGCGCAGGGGCGGATCGGCGAGGTCGACTATGTCGCCGCGCAGTTCCTGCACCTGCGCCCGCCGCCGATGGTGCTGAGCCTGCTGGGCCTGGCCCTGGGCGCCGCGGTGCTGGCGCTGGCCCTGACACGCTCGCCGGTGCTGTTGAGCACGCTGGCCGTGCTGGCCACCTACGGCTTGCTGGTGATGCCCTGGCGCGCGCGCCGACGCTACCGAGCCAGCCCGTCGATCGCGGCACCGATGGCTCTGTCGATCGACGAGCAGGGCCTGCGCTTCGACCGCGGCGGGCGCGAGCAGCAGTTGCGCTGGGAGCAGCTGGGACGCTGGCGCGGCAGCCGCCGCGTGGTGCTGCTGTATCCGGTGAAGAGCGGCTTCTACCTGGTGCCGGCATCGTTCTTCGAACGGCCGCAGGACTTCGAGGTGTTCGTGGAGCTGCTACGGCAGCGCGTGGGTTCGCCGCACTAGGCCGGCAGGCCTGACCACATGCACGGGAATCCCGTAGGAGCGGCCGTTGGCCGCGAAGCTCGTCTCCATCGCCGTCGGCGCTCGCGGCCAATGGCCGCTCCTGCGAGAAGGGCGTCGATCCCCTGCCCGCCCTAGCGCTGCAGGATCTCTTCCCCTTCCATCCGCGCCACCGTCACGGTGGCCACGGTATCGCCCAGCACGTTGACGGCGGTGCGGCACATGTCGAGCACCCGGTCCACCGCCAGGATCAGGCCCACCCCTTCCAGCGGCAGGCCGATGGTGCCCAGGATCAGCGCGATCGCCACCAGGCTGGCCGAGGGAATGCCGGCGACGCCGACCGAGGTCAGCAGCGCCATCAGTACGATCGTAAACTGCGTGGCGAAGCCCAGTTCCAGGCCGTAGGCCTGGGCAATGAACAGCGCCGCGGCGCACTCGTAGAGGGCGGTACCGTCGGTGTTGACGTTGGCGCCGATCGGCAGCACGAAGCCGGTGACGCGCTCGGACACGCCGGCGCGCTCGCGCAGGCAGGACAGCGTCAGCGGCAAGGTCGCGGCCGAGGAGCTGGTCGAGAAAGCCGTCAGCAGCGCCGGGCCCACGGCGCGGTAGTGCGCCATCGGCGAGACCCGGGCCACCAGGCGCAGCAGCAGCGGCAGCGTCAGCAGCGCATGGGTCAGCAGGCCCGCCACCACGGCCAGGAAGAACACCGCCAGGGGCCGCAGGGCTTCCAGGCCGGTCTTGGCCACCACGCCGCCCACCAGGGCGAACACGCCCAGCGGCGCGAAGCGCATGACCAGGTCGGCGATGCGCAGCATCGCCTGATAGACGCCCTGCCAGAACTCCTGCTGCGTGCGCCGCGTGCCCTCCGGCAACTGCGCCAGGGCCCAGGCGAACAGCAGCGCAAAGGTGACCACGCCGAGCATGTCGGCCTCGGCCGCGGCGCCGATGGGATTGGCCGGCACCAGGCGCTGCAGCACGGCCACCAGGTCGCCGGTGCCGCGCTCGCGCACGCCGGAAACGACCTGTTCGGTATCCGCCGCCAGGCCCAGGCGCTGCGCCGCCGGCTGGCCGTCGACGATGCCGGGGGCCAGCAGGTTGACCATCAGCAGGCCGGTCAGGATCGCGAGCAGGCCGCTGGCCATGTAGAACACCAGCGTGCGCCAGCCCAGCCGCCCCAGCGTGCCGGCATCGGCGATGCCGGCCAGGCCGCAGATGATCGCCGAGACGATCAGCGGCACGATCAGCATCTTCAGCGCGTTGAGGAACAGGGTGCCGACGAAGCTGCAGGCCTGCAGGAACCAGGGGGCTTCGCCCAGCGTGATGCCGGCAGCCAGGGCCAGCGCCAGCGCGATCGCGATCTGCCAGTGCAGCTTCATCGGGTGCCCCAAAAGAGAAAACCGTCCGTAGGGTGGCCTACGGACGGCTGGTCGCGCAATGCGCGGCCTATTCCTCTTCGGGCGAGGCGGCCTGGGCCGGCGGATTCACCAGCTTGACCTTGACCTTCTCGCCGATGACCTTCTGGTAGGCCGTGAACTCGGCGCCGGCCTGCATCTCGCGCAGGCGCGGGCGCAGCTGGGCGATCTCCGCGGCGCTGGCCGGAACCGGATCGCGCACTTCGGTGAGGGCCAGGACGGCGACGTTGCCGTTGTCCAGGCTCAGCTCGGAGAGCTGCGGCTTGCCGGCGGCAGGGCGCGGCAGCTTGAACACCGCACGCAGCAGCTGCGGCTCCTCGCCCTGCTGGACGCGCTTGAGCGCCCCCGGCTGGCGCAGCTCGGCACCGGTGGCCGCCACGGCCTCGGCGAGCGGCTTGCCGGCACGCAGTTCGGCCAGCAGCTTCTTGGCCTCGGCCTGGGCCTGGGTCTTGGCCGACTCGGCGCGCAGCTCCTCGCGCAGGGCGTCGGCCACCTCGGCGAGCGGCCGCTGGCGCGGGGCTTCGTATTCGGCCTTGCGGATCACCACCAGGCTCTCGCCCACGGTGATCGGCTTGCTGTTCTCGTTGTCGTCGCGCACTTCCGGCGAGAAGGCGGCCTGCAGCACGGCAGGATTGGCGGCGATGCCGCTGCCGGCCTCGCGCGTGAACCAGTCGGTGGTCTGCACCTGCAGGCCCAGTTCCTTGGCCACCGGCTCCAGCGAGGCGTTGTTCTCGAAGGCCAGCTGCTCGAGCTTCTCGGACTGTTCCTGGAAGCGCTTGGCCAGCTCGCGGTTCTGGTAGAGCGAGATCAGCTCCTGCTGCACGTCGGCGTCGGCCAGGGCGCGCGTGACCGAGGGCTTGAGCTCGTCGAGACGGATCAGCTGCCAGCCGAACTCGGTCTCGATGGGGCCGGCGACTTCGCCGGTCTTCAGGTCGAACAGTTCCTTCTCGAAGCTCTCGGGCATCTGGCCGCGCTTGATCCAGCCCAGGTCGCCGCCCTGCTCCTTGGAGCCGGTGTCGTCCGAGTTGGCGCGGGCCAGCGCGGCGAAGTCGGAGCCGCCCTTGAGCTGCGCCGCCAGGGCCTCGGCCTTCTTCCTGGCGACGGCCTTGTCGGCGCCGAAGTTGACCAGGATGTGGCTCGCCTTGCGCTGTTCCTGCGTGGTGAAGCGCGCAGCCTTCTCGGCATCGTAGATGGTCTTGAGCACGTCCTGGCCGGGCAGCGAAGCCTGGGCCAGCTGGGCCTGCGACAGTTCGACATAGGCCAGGCGGATGCGCTCCGGCGCCATCAGCTGGGCCTTCTTCTGCTCGTAGCGGGCCTTGACCTGCTCGTCGCTGACGCTGGCCTGGGCCAGGTATTTGCTGCTGTCGAACAGGGCGTACTCCACCACGCGGTCCTGCATCGCCAGGCGCCAGGCCTGCTGCACGTCGGCGTCGGTGATGAAGGCGGTTTCCAGCACGCCGCCGCGCATCTGCTCGATGGCGATGGAGTTGCGCACCTGCTCTTCGAAGCGCGTGGGCTCCAGGCCCTGGCGCGCCAGCACGGCCCGGTAGGTCTCGGTGTCGAACTTGCCTTCCTTCTGGAAGGCCGGGATGCGGCTGAGGTAGTCGAACACCACCGCGTCGTTGGCGCGGTAGCCGGCCTTGTCGGCGAACTGGCGCAGCATGGCCTCCTGCGTCATGTCGTCCAGCACCAGCTTGCGGAAGTCGTCGGCCTTGAAGTCTTCCGGCTTGAAGTTGTCGCCCATCAGGGAGACGTACTGGCGATAGCGCTGGTCGTAGGTGTTCTGGAACTGCGACTGGTGGATCTTCTGCTTGCCCACCTTGGCCACCACGGGATCGCCGCCACCGCCGCTGAACGTCTCGATGCCGAAGAAGGCGAACGGCACGATCAGCAGGGCGACGATGAAGCCGGCGACGATGCCGCTGGTGCGGTCACGGATCTGTTGAAGCATGGTTTCCTCAACTCTCTTAAGCGGTGCGGTGGCCTGAAAACGCCAAAGCCCGGTCAGAGCCGGGCTTTGTCGTATGCGTATGGTGGGTTGCCAGGGACTCGAACCCCGAACCTACTGATTAAGAGTCAGCTGCTCTACCATTGAGCTAGCAACCCATACACTTTTAAAAATGGGGTGGACGAGGGGACTCGAACCCCCGACAACCAGAATCACAATCTGGGACTCTAACCAACTGAGCTACGCCCACCATCGGTGAGCTTCCCAACCCCGGGGAAACTCAGGGCCGCGAATCATACCAGAACTATTCCAGAGTCCAAACGTTTTTTTGCGGAAAACCGGCCGGAGGTGCTTTTGCCGCCCGCCTGTGCCCCCATATCCAGGGACAAAGGCGGCCAGGCAGAGCATCCGCCCTCCGGCGAATCCCCGCCGGGGGCGGATTGTCGCAGATTCTGGTGCGCCCGGAGAGACTCGAACTCCCGGCCCTCTGGTTCGAAGCCAGATGCTCTATCCAACTGAGCTACGGGCGCTTTTTGATTCCACCTTTACTACCTGAGCCATCCATGGCGCTGCAGTCCGGCCCGGCCTTCCATGGCCGGGCGTTCGGCCGGGCGAGAGTCCACCGGACTCTCGCTGATCCGTCCTCACCCAACTGAGCTACGGGCGCTTTTTGACTGCAGCGACTCAGTGCGCCGGGCGCGCGGCCTGCAGGCCGGCGATCGACGCGGCGACCCGCTCGGCCGCCATGCCCACGGAGGCCAGGCCCTCGGCCAGGGTCTTCATCAGGCGATCCCAGGGCTCCGTGTCCTGGTCCGGGAAGGGCTGGTCGACCTCGTCGATCAGCTCCTCCATCAACCTCAGGCCTTCCTTCCACTGCTCGTGGTCGGCGCCGTGGTTGGCCAGGCGCTTCATCAGCAGGGGGCCCCAGGCCGAGGTCAGGAACTTCATGGCCGGCTCGGGTACGTTGCGGCCGAAGGTGGCCATCTCGACCTGGCGCATCACCAGGCGGCGCACTTCGTTGATGATGGCCTGGCGGCGCGCCTCGGCCTCTTCCTTCTTCCACTCGAAGAAGCGCTGGATCTGCGCCTCGTCGATCGGCGCCTGGGTCAGCATGGCCTCGCGCACGAACTCCGGCGACAGGTCGAACTGCACCAGCACTTGCTGCAGGCGCTCCACCGCTCGGCGCGCCTCGGCGTTGCCGGTCAGGCGGGCGCTGGCGGACTTGAGCATCAGGTCATTGACCAGGCTGTTGATCGGGTGCGTGGCGGCCGTGAACAGGGTGGAATCCGCCAGCGCGGACTTCACCACCGGGAATCGCACCGATTCGTGCTGGGCGCGGAGTTCCTCGGGGACCAGGGCGTCGGCAATGGCCTCGTTGATGAAGCGGCCGGCCAGGGACATGCGCTGCAGCGGCACCCAGCGCTGGTCGTCGGCCACGCCGGGCAGGACGTGCGGACCGGTGAGGCTCAGCAGGTCGGCAGCCAGCGAGCCGTCGTTGTAGGTACCGTCGACCGCCTTGCCGGCGAAGTTCTGCAGCATCGACACCGTGCTCTGATCGACCTGGGGCGGCGGAGCCGGCTCGCGCCGCATCACCGGCGGCGTCACCGAAGGAACGCTCACTGGCGGCGGGGGCGGCGGCGCGACGGCCGGAGCCGTCACCGGCGCGGGCCCTTCCTGGGTCGCCCGGGTGGCCGCGGTGCTGATCACCTTGATCGAGGCGATCAGCGAGTCGTACATCGAGCCCAGCTGCGGCACCACCGCCTCGTCGAAGCGCTGGAACAGGACCTGGCGCTGCCCGGCCGGCCAGCCGATCTCGGTGGCGGTTTCCTGCAGGGTGCGCACCAGGCTGGCCGGGGCCAGGGCACGGGTATAGATGGGGATGTACAGCATCAGGCGCAGCCGGTCGACGCGCGCGTCGAGCTCGCCCACCGTGCGGCGGTGCAGGCTTTCGGCCCGCAGTTCGGCATTGGCGGACGCTGCCGAGGCCTCGGAGTTCTGCGGCTGGCCGGGAACCTCGCGGCGCGCCACTTCGCCGCCGGTGATGGCGGCATCGACACGCTGCACATAGGATTCGAGCCAACCCGCACCCTTCTCCGCCACCAGCATCGCCAGCTCGCCGAAGGCATGCTGGGCCTGCAGGTCGCTGGCGGCAAAGGCCATTTCGGTGAAGTCGGCCGGCAGCCGCTGCACGAAGGCCGCGAACAGGTCGGTCAGGTTGCTGCGGACGGTCTTGCGCAGTTCTTCTGCCGCGGCCAGACCCAGGCGCTTGAGGTGGTCGGCCTGCAGCAGGGAGGGCGGAACGGCGGACTTGGGGTCGCCGGGGAGACTGCTCTTGCTCATCGGGTCGTCGTGGCCCCGGAGCAACGGACCGGCAGCAGTCCGGCAGGCAGGCCCGTGGCCCGCTCCCTGCCCCGCCCGGTCCGGCAATGTTCGATTCGCATACTGGGACCCCGCCCTCACTGCATTGGCGGCCGCTGCATGGCGGCCGCTCACCGGTCTCCCGCCGGTTCCTGAGTATCCGGTTGTTCAGGCTGTGGCCGCAAGCGGGTTCGGGGCCGGGCGGGCAGGACCCGGGCGACACGGCTCCGGCAATGGGCCTCTTGCCCGATATTCAAGGGCTTCCGGCACGAACTCATCGCGCCGTTGCGCGCGGCGGAGGAATTCCACGCCCTCCCGTCGCCCCCCCGGCCGCAGGTCGTGCAGAGACCCTGGCCCCGGCTGATCCAACGCCCGAGCCGGAGAGCGGCAAGGAGGAGCGGTCGCGCGGCGCGGAGTCATGAATCCCCTGCCTGATCGGCGGCGCCTGCGGAAGGCCGCCAGCCGGCCGGTCAGATTCCGGTAAGTCCGCCGCTGCAGAGCAGGGTCTGTCCGCTGACATAGTCGCTTTCGGGGATGCAGAACATGTAGACCGCCCCCGCCGCCTCTTCGGGCGTGCCGCTCCGGCCCAGCGGGATCCCTCGCTCCATCGTCGCCATCAGGTCGGAACTCACGCCAACCTTGATCTGCCGGCCGTCGATACTGGCGGTGGTGCCGGCGCCGGCCGCGGCCGCCGTCAGACGGGTCTGGATCAGGCCGAACGCGACGCAGTTGACCGTCGTGTTCAGGCGTCCCCATTCCTTGGCCAGCGTCATCGTCATGCCGGTAATGCCTGCCTTGGCGCTGGAGTAGTTGACCTGGCCCGGGTTTCCGAACAGCCCCGCCACCGAGGAGATGTTCACGATCCTGCGTACGACCCGGCGGCCCTCCTCGCCCTCCTTGCTGGCCAGGGAGCGGATCACCGGCTGCGCGGCGCGGAGAATCCGGAATGGTGCCGTCAGGTGCACATCGATCATGGCGTACCACTGTTCGTCGGTCATCTTCTGGATCACCGTGTCCCAGGTGTAGCCGGCGTTGTTGACGATGATGTCCAGGCCCTTGAACTGACCGGTCGCGGCCCCGACGAAGCGCTCGGCGAAGTCCGGCGCGGTGACGCTGCCCAGGCAGGCCACCGCTTCTCCTCCCGCAGCGCGGATGGTGTCCAGCACCTCGGCCGCCGGTTCAGGGTCGAGGTCGTTGACGACTACCCGCGCGCCTTCGCTGGCCAGCTTGAGTGCGATCGACCGTCCGATGCCGCGACCGGAGCCGGTAACCAGGGCCACCTTGCCTTCGAGTTTCCTTGACACGTTGATGTCCTTGCTCATGCCGGGCAGCCCCCATCCAACGAGACGAGCGCCTCGCCCAGGATCTTGATCTGTCCGAACTGGTTGGTATTGCTCACCTCGATGCGCGCACAGCGCTCGCCCTCGACGATCGGGACATCCACAATCCTGCCGCGGCAGGTGATGGCATTGCCCAGGTGCGTGACGCCCTGGAAACGGACATCGAAGCGGCGCAGTCGGCCCTGCGGAATCCAGGCCGTGAGCATGCGGCCGAGCCAGGCCATGCCCAGCATGCCGTGGGCGAAGACATCCGGCATGCCGGCCCTGCGCGCGAAATCCAGGTCCAGGTGGATCGGATTGAAGTCGCCGGACGCACAGCCGAAACGCGCCAGCATCATGCGGTCGACGGGAAGGATCGCCAGCGGCGGAAGTTCGTCGCCAGGCTTGAGGCCCTCTGCGGAGTTGTTCACTTGGAGTCCTGTTCAGGCCGGCGGCTGGTTCCTGCACACCAGGGTCGCACGCAGTTCAGCCGCGAGCTGGCCCGAGGAATCCCGCACCTCCGTGCTTTCGACCACGAACTGCAGGGCTCCAGCCTTCCTGTCGTATATGTCCGATATCCACGATCGAACGGCGACGACATCGCCGGCGCAGACCGCGCGGTGATAGGTGAAGCCTTGCGCGGCATGCAGAAGCTTCGAGAGCGGGACTCCCATCTCGCCCAGAACCTGCATCAGGCTCCCGGCCTCGAGTCCCGCGCCGAACAGGAAGGTCGGCGGAGCCGGCAGGTCCCTGAACCCTGCCGCACGCGCCGCGCCGACGTCGGTGTAGACGGGGTCGGTCTCGCCGATGGCTGCCGCGAAAGCGCGCAGCCGCCCACGCTCCAGCGCCACTTCGTACGGCGGCAGCTCATGGCCGATCCAGCGCCTGTCGATCACGATCATGCAGCCCCCCCGGGCCCTCACTCTGCCGTCCGCCACCGGTAGTCGGTGGACTCCTGGGCAAAGCGCAGGAACCAATCGATCGTCTCCGGGTTCATCATGGCATCGCGGCTGGCAGCCTTCTCCAGCGGCCATCCCATCAGGATCTTGCGGACGGGCACTTCCATTTTCTTGCCGGTCAGCGTGTAGGGCACGGCGTCCACGGCATACATCCGATCCGGCACATGGCGGGGGCTGCAATCCTGGCGCAGGCGCGCGGCGATGCGCTCGCGCAAGCCATCGTCCAGTTCCACGCCGGGCTTGAGCTTGAGGAACAGCGGCATGAAGAACTGGCCGCCAGGCAATTCGCAGCACACCACGAGGCTGTCGGCCACTTCCTCCACCTGCTCCACCGCGCGGTAGATTTCGGCGGTGCCGATACGCACGCCGTAGCGGTTGAGCGTGGAGTCGGAGCGTCCGTAGATGTAGCAGCCGCCGCGTGCGTTGATCTTGATGAAGTCGCCGTGGCGCCAGATGCCGGGATAGACCTCGAAATAGGACTCGCGATAGCGCTTTCCGCCCGTGTCGTTCCAGAAGTGGATCGGCATGGAGGGGAAGGGGCTGGTCACCACCAGCTCGCCGACCTGGTCGATCAGTTCCTGGCCATCCTCGCTCCAGGCATGCACATCCATGCCCAGCATGCGTGTCTGGATTTCGCCGGCATGGACGGGCAGCAGCGGAGCGGCCCCGACGAAGCCGCTGCAGGCCTCGGTGCCGCCGGACTGCGAGGTGACCCACAGGTCCTGCTTCACCGCCTTGTAGAACCAGTCGAAGGTCTCCGGCGTGGAAGGAGCGCCGGCGACGATGACCGATTCCAGCCGCGACAGGTCGAATCGCTCCTTGGGCTGCAGCCTGGCCTTCTCCATCATCTGCACGTAGGTCGGGCTGGCGCCGAAGGAGGTCACGCCGGTATCCGCCGCGAGCCGCCACAGCAGGTCCAGCGAGGGATAGGCCGGATTGCCGTCGTACAGCACCACGCCCGCACCGGTCAGCAGGGCGGCCAGCAGCAGGTTCCACATCATCCAGCCGGTGGTGCTGTAGAAGAACATCACCGAGTCGGCCGACAGGCCGAAATGGAAGTGCGTCAGCTTCAGGTGCTCGGCCAGCGCGCCGACATGGCTGTGCACGATGGCCTTGGGCAGGCCGGTGGTTCCGGAGGAGAACACGATCCACAGCGGATGGTCATGCTCGACCCGCTCGAAGCGGAAGCTCTCCCCCGGGACGTCCTGGCGATCCAGCAGGTTGCCCCAGGACAGCACGCCGGGCAGCGCCGGCAGACCGCCCTGCGGCTCCAGGTACGGCAGCCAGACCACGCGCTCGAGCGAGGGCAGCGCCTCGACGATCTGGCGCACTTCGCCCTCGCGTGCGAAGTCCTTGCCGCCGAAGCGGTAGCCGTCGGCGGCGAACAGCAGCTTGGGCTGGATCTGCGCGAAGCGCTCGATCACCGTCTTGACGCCGAACTCCGGGGCTGCCGAGGACCACACCGCGCCGATGGCGACGGCAGCCATCATGGCAATGGCGGTCTCCGGCACGTTGGGCATGTAGGACACCACGCGGTCGCCCGGACCGATGCCCAGCGCGCGCAGCTGCGTGGCCAGGATGCGCACCTGACGGCCGAGTTCGTTCCAGCTCATGCGCGCCAGCGGGCGATTCTCGGAGAGATGATGGAACACCGGCGCCTCTCCGCGCTCCGCCTCGGCGCGCAACAGGTGCTCGGCGTAATTTACCCGCGAGCCCTCGAACCAGTTCGCCCCCGGCATGACGCGCTGGCTCAGCACGCGTGTGTAGGGCTGGTCCGAACATACCTGGAAGTAATCCCAGATGCTGGCCCAGAACGCTTCGATGTCCGTGACCGACCACTGCCAGAGCGATTCGTAGTCCTTGAAGTCCAGCCCGCGATTGCCATACAGCCACCGCATGTACTGCGCCAGGTTCGAGCGGGCCGCAAACTCGGGCCGCGGGGTCCACAGCAACTCGCCTTCCTTCACCATGGATTTCTCCTGATCACCCATACCGTTCGACTACCGTTCAACGCAGGCTGGCCAGGCGTTCGAGAACGCTTTCCGGATGAGCCTTGCCCGGGATTTCCGCGTAGCGGAATCCTCCGTCCGGGCGCGGCGGCGCCTGGCCGCCCTGCCAGAAGCTGTCCGGAATCCTGAGACCCGGCACGCTGCCGGCCGCCGGCTCCGAGGCGACCAGGAAGTCCAGCCCCTCGACGCCCGCGACGGATGCATCCGCCGGCATCAGCAGGCCGGCATCCCAGCGGTAGTGGGCGGCAACATTGAGCAGCGGCTGGTACAGCGGCAGGGATTCGGCCAGGGCCGAAGCGGACTCGCGGCTCTCCTCGAGCAGCACGCCGTCCAGCCCGCAATCGGCGAAGCGGCGCAGGAAGTCGGCGATGTGGACCGCCGCGTCGTCCACCGCGTCCGCATCCACCTCCACGCTGGCGCCAGGATGGGCCTGCCCATGGGCCAGGGCCACCCAGTGGCACGGCGAGGGCAGCGCCAGCACGAGTGCCTGGGCACCGAAGCTGGATCGCAGGGCTGTCGCCAGCGACGCGAGCTGCGCACGCAAGACTTCGTCGGCCAGCAGGGTCTTCAGCGCATGTGCGGCGCGCGGCCTGGCCGCCATGGCCCCACTCAGTTCCGGGCGCATCTGCAGCCAGGCGGCAGCCACCTCACGAACCGGCAAGGTGACGACATCCGACCCGAGCAGACCCTGGGCCTTTCGCAGCCAGCCGATGGCCGCATCCGCGTCCGTCCAGGGCACGTGGCCACCCGCCAGCAGACGCGAGGCATAAGCACCGTAGTCCAGCCACAGGCCTCGGCCACCGTCCGCGAGGCGCTCGATCAGTGCAGCCACTCTGGTGCCCTCAGGACCGGCTGAGCAGGATGTCCCCCGCCTGGTTGATCTCGAAGCGCCAGCCGGGCTCGATGCGGCAGGTAAAAAAAGCCTCTTCCAGCACCGCCGGCCCTGCGGCGGTGGAGCCGGCCGGCTGCTCCTCGACGCGGTACAGCGGCAACTCACCGGACAGGGTGCGGCGCTTTGCCGTGCTGACCGCGCCGCACGTGGCCTTGCCGAATTCGCCGGCGAGCTTCGCATGGCTGATGGGTTTCACCGCCTGCAGGACCAGGCTGACGCGGGCCTGGGCAGGGATGACAGGCTCGCCCTCGCCCAGAGCGATGCTGCGCTCGCCCGCGGGGTCGATCACCCGCAGCGATTGCTCGATGCGGCACTGCTCCAGCTCGGCGCCCTCGCCGAACATGGCCCGGCGCGCCTGCAGAAGCAGCAGCTCGCTCGCCGCCTGCAGCCCGGCCGCATCGTTGCTGGCCAGCGGCATCTCGAAGGAATGCGCAACGTCGGAGAACCCGATGCCGAAGGCGGAGAACACCGCCGCCAGCCCCGGAATGATGATGCGCCGGATGCCCAGGGCCTCTGCCACCTTGCAGACCACGAAGGGACCGGCACCGCCGAAGGCGGCCAGCACCGTGTCCGGCGTGATCGGGGCATAGTCCCTGAGGCTGGCGGCGATCTTGCCGACCCAGGCCTCCTCCATGGCTTGCGCGGCCTTCTCAGGCGTCAGGCCCAGGGGCAAGGCAACCTTTTCGCCGATGGCCGCGCGCGCGCGCTCCACGTCGATCCTCAACTCGCCGCCGAAATAGGACGCAGGATCGAGCAAGCCGCCCAGCAGGAAGGCGTCCGTCATCGTCGCCTCCTTGCCGCCCAGGCCGAAGCAGGCTGGTCCGGGCGCGCCGCCGACGCTCTCGGGGCCGACCCTGATGGCCCGGCCTTCCGCACGGATGATCGAGCTGCCGCCGACGCCGGCACTGACGACATCGCACAACGGGAACGAGGTTTCGACGCCTTCCACCTGCCCGCGGCGGTGCGCACGCACCACACCGTCCTCGACCAGGCTGATGTCGGTGGTGGTGCCGCCGACGTCCATCGACAGCAGGCGCCGGAAACCGTAATGGCTGGCCAGGGCCTTGCTGCCCTCCGCGCCGCCGCGCGGACCGGAACTGTAGGTTTTCAGCGCGATGGTACGGGAAACCCGGGCCGAGTGTCCGTCGTTGCGGAAGATCAGCAAGGGATTGCGGGTGCGGTACTGGCGCAGCTTGTGCTCGGCGTTGTAGAGGAAGCGCTCCATCGCCGGGTGCAGGAAGGCGTTGAACATCGCAGTCCAGGCCCTGCGCGCATCTTCGGCATCGTCGACGACCTCGTGCGAGTAGAGGATGGGGATGGCTCCCAGCAAATGCGGGGGGAACTTGCGCAGCAGCAGTTTCTTCAGGTCCGCCTCGCCGCTGCTGCGGGCGCTCCCCCCAAAGGCCACGACGATGCGGTTGGCGCCCGCGGACGACAGGCCGTTGACCGCGCGTACCGCCGCCGTCTCCAGGGCGTCGCCTGCCAGCGACGGGTCGAGCGTTTCGATGCGCACGCCGACCAGGCTCGCCAGCAGATCGGTCTGTTGGGCCGTACCCTGCAGTTCCGCCGCCTTGAGCGTGCCGCCGAGGATCAGCCCCAGGCGCGGGCCCTTGCGCTCCACCAGGGCATTGGTGCCCTGCGTGGTGGAGTAGCGGATGTACTCCGTCGACAGCAGCAAGGACAGCAGGTCGTCCCTGCCGTAGATCGTGCGCGAAGCCTTCACCAGTCCATCGAGCAGGCACTTGGACAGGTCGTGCGGCGTGGTGACGGTCTTCGTGCGCCAGACACGGCCGCCGTCGATCACGCAGATGTCGGTGAGCGTTCCGCCGTTGTCGATATTGATCAGCTTGCCGGCCTTGGCGGCGGCCGGCTCGACGTCGTGGACTTGAGAAATCTTGATGGCGGCCGCTGATTGCTTGCTTTTCATGTCAATGGATTCCGTCTTGCCTGTTGCTGCCGAACGCCCGAATGGATTCGCTGCGAATGCTGGTCACCCGAAAGGCGGCCCTGCTGCATGGAAACCGTAAGCCAGGGGCGGATCGCAGACCCCGCCCACTTGGGTAGCCTCCGTAAAAATCGCCGACGGCCTGCGCCGTCGGCATCCTCGCTGCCTGGGAGGAGGGAATGAGGCAGCGTATTCCGCAGGGAGCCTCAGAACTGATACGTCAGGCGCACCGTGACCTCGTCGGCGTAGTCCACCGTGGACAGCAGCGTGTCGTTGGGATTGGCGCCGCCCAGCGAACCGTCGATGTAGCTGTAGAAGGCCTCCACCGTCAGCGCGCCGCGGGGCTTCCACTTGATGCCCGGCTGCACCAGGATGCTGCCGCGCGGGTCGTACAGCGTGGCGAAGCCGATGCGATAGATGTCCTGCGGGAACGGCTGCTGGAAGGCAAAGGCGAGGTAGTGCGCTCCGTTCACGCCGTCGGCCGGTTTGCTTTCCGTGCCGCCGTAGCCCGACAGGTGGCGGCCGAACAGGTCGTCCACGCTGCGGTACATGTGCTGGAACACCAGGTAGGTTGCCGGGAAGGCCTGGCTGAAGCGGTGGTACTTCTCCAGCACCAGCGCCGTGGTCACCGAATCCTCCTCGATGTAGTTGCGGCTCAGCGAGGTGTTGGTGAAGGTGCGGTCCGGCGTGTAGCTGACCTCGAAGTTGATGATCAGCTGGTCCAGCAGGCTGCCGGGCTCGCCTTCCGTCACGTAGCTGGCACCCAGGCCGAACACCTCTTCCTGCGCATACTCGCGGGCGATATGGCCGCGCAGGCTGCCGCCGGCCGCGATGAAGAAGGTGTTCAACAGGTTGTTGGCTTCCTCTTCCGTGCTCACCGTGGTGGCGAACAGGTCCGCCGCCGCCGGGAACTCCGTGATCGACGAGTTGAGGCCGCTCATCGCGTTCAGGCGGGCGAAACCGGCGTACCTGAACCACTCCTGCGCCGAATACACGCCGCCGGGCGAGGCCTCGAAGGCGGTCTGGGCCAGAAGCTCACCGGAATCCCGCCCCTGCAGCGCCAGCACCGTGTTGACCAACTGGCCGGTGGAGCCGGGCTGGGTCGGCAGATCCTTGTTGTGTCCCGACTGCGTCCAGCGGAACACGCCATCCGGGTTGTAGCGCTGCACCGCCATGGCCTGGAAGCCCCACTGGCCGTAGTTGCCCTTCAGGCGCATGCCGTAGCTGAGCTTGTCGTCCCAGCCGCCTTCCACGTAGCGGTCATGCACGGTGAACTGCGCCGGGATCACGTTGTACTGCGTATTCGGGTTGCCGTAGATCGTCGGCTGGAACTTCTGCACGTAGCCATCGACCAGCAGTTCCTCGTTGAGCTGGTAGCCCAGGCGCGCGCCCAGCGCCGGCACGCGCTTGTCGGAATACTCTTCCTGCGCGTAGTCCAGCACCGAGTGGCGGCGCAGGTCCAGGCCATCCACCACGTCGAACACGCGGAAGAACAGCGCCTGGCCCCAGGCGATCTGCTGGTTGCCCACGCGCGCGGTGACGGGTCCGTTGTTGTACTCCAGCACCAGGGTCGGGAAGTAGATCAGGTAGTCGTCGCCGGCCCATTCCAGCGGGTTCGGGCTGTCGTCGCCCTCCACGCGGTACTCGAAATAGTTCGGCTTGCCGCCGTACAGCACCTGGTCGCCACCGGAGATGCCGCCCTGCACGTCGCGGTAGCGGCGGGCGTCGAACTCGTCGTACATCTTCGGGTCCCAGATGCCGCGCAGGCGGGCGATCAGGTTGAGGCTCTGGGTGAAGCGCACGCCCAGTTCCACTTCCGAGCGGACGATGGCGTAGTTGATGTCGTTGTCCACGCGCTTCATCGGCGTGCCGCCGCCGGTGGCGCTGTTGACGCCGCGCAGGCCCGGCGATGTCGTGTCAGTGGCCAGCAAGGGCAGCGGCGGCAGTGGCAAGGTGGTCCAGGTGCCGACCTGGCCACCCAGCAGCGGCGGCAGGCCGAGGCTTTCGAGCAGCCCCGGCACCAGGGCGGGTGGCGAGTAGGCCTGCCGCGGCACCGAGACGCCGTTGTAGTAGTTGCCCAGCTGGTTGGCAGGGTTATCGTCGCTGCTCGTCGAGTAGCTGAACTCCGGACGGATGAAGCCGCCGATATTCATGCTGACCTCGTCGAACCAGCCCGCCTGTGCCAGCGGCGAAGCCAGACCGCAGGCTGCCGCCACCACCCCCATCACGCTTGTCTTGCGCATCGTGTTCTCTCCTCAGAGACCTTTCGTTCTTCCGCAATACCGCGATAGCGCCCGGCTTCGGGCTCGCTGCCTTCGGCGCCTCAGGGGACCAGCCGCACGATCTGTCCGGCCTGGCCCACGGCCAGCACCGGTGCGCTGGCCGAAGCCTGCGCCACTCCCACGAACCACAGGCTGTTCACCCCGCCGCCCTGCACCTGGCTGAAGCTCTGTCCGCCGTCGCGGCTGACCAGCATGTCGCGCATGCCCGTCACCAGGACCCGGCCATCTGCTGCCGCGTGCACGCCCAGCAGCAGCGCGCCGGTTCCCGAAGGCCGCTCCTCCCAGGTGGCGCCGCCGTCGGCGCTGCGCAGGATCGCGCCGCTCTGTCCCACCGCGTAGCCCACGCCGTCCTCGCGCAGCTGCAGCGCGAACAGCGAGGCTTCGCCCTTGTGCAGGGCCGTCCAGCTGGCTCCCGCATCGCCGCTGCGCAGGATCAGCCCGAACTCGCCGGCAATCGTCAGCGTGCCGTCGGCCGCCACGTGCGCCGCGTACATGTGCGGCTCCATGCCGTCGGCGGCGAACTCCGCCCAGCCCGGCGCCACGCTGCGCCAGGTCTTTCCGGCGTCGTCCGACAGCAGCACGGTGCCGAAGGCACCCACCGCCAGCGCACGCCCCGCCGCGTTGATCTCCACCGCCAGCAGGCGCTGCTTGCTGCCGCTCTGCCCCTCGGTCCACTTGCCGTCGGCACCGCGCGTCAGCACCAGGCCGCTCTGGCCCACCGCCACCGCCTTGCCGTCGGCCACGCCCACGCCCAGCAGCGAAAGCTGCGTCGGCGCCTGCACCATCTTCCAGGTGGCGCCGCTGTCGCTGGACTCCTGCACCTCGCCGCCCGCGCCCACCGCCACGCCCAGCGCGCCGCCGAAGTCGATGGCGAACAGCGCCTGGTGGACCGTGCCGGTCAGCACCGGCTGCAGCGGGCTCTTCGGCTCCGCCGGAGGGGCGGAGGCGGATACGGCGCCGGCCAGGAGGCTTGCGCCGATCGTCATGAGCAAGCGGGTGTGCTTCATGGCAGCCTCAAGCCGTGCCCAGGCGCGTGATCGCCTGCACCGTGAGGTACTTGTTGTAGACGTCCTCGCCCTTCATGATCGCGTTGTCGTAGCCGCTCTTGTAGCCGCCGGTCACCTCGCGCGCCTGCACGAAGCGGCTCATGCGGTTGGCCTGCAGGTCATGGCTGTGCACGCCCACCCAGGACCAGGCCGGCTGGCCGCTGTCGTCCTTGATCGTCAGCTTCTCGTTCGAGTACTGCGCGAACTGCGGCTCGAAGGTCTTCCAGATCTCGCCGCGGCGGTCGTAGGTGTTGTAGGCGATGAACAGGCCGTTGCGGACGTCGATCCAGGTGCGCTTCTTGCCGACCGGCGCACGCGGGTAGCCGGTGGGCTCGGCATCGACGACGAGGCATTCCGGAATCAGCTCCATCCACACGTCATGGAAGGTCTGGCCCTTGGGGCCGCCGTGCACCGGACGCTCGTAGTTGTTCATCGTGCCGCCGCGGCCGCCCATGAAGTTGCGGCTGCCGACCGCGCCGAGCATCGGCTTGCGCTCCACGATCTTGTAGTTGCCCCAGGTCAGCATGGGATCGCCCGCGGACCAGGCGTCGGACAGGAACAGCGTGATGCCCGGCACCAGCGGCTCGAAGCGCTGGTTGGTGGGGAACTGGCGCACGCGGCGGAACGCCGGCAGGTAGCCGTACAGTTCCGGGAACTTGCGCTGGTCGTAGCTCCAGATGTTGAGGAAGGAGCTGCCGGCCGTGTCGTTCGGCGCCGTGAACCACACCGACTGGTAGCGCAGCAGGTCCTTCTTGCCGTTCCAGACCTTGTCGTCGTTGCGGGCGGTGGTGTTCAGCTCGGCCCAGACGAAGTCGTACTGGTAGGCCAGGCTGCCGTCCGGGGCGATGTCCCAGTCGCGCACCGCGTACTGCGAGTAGTCGTGGCGGCCCCAGCTCAGCGTAATGTTGGCGGTGGCTTCGATACCGTTCTTCGGGTCCGGGAAGGGCAGGCCCGCGCCCCAGGGATTGCCGGCCTGGTCGTAGACGTTGCCGTCGGCGCCCATCTTGGCCTTGCCCTTGTTGCGCAGGGTGCCTTGCAGGAAGGGATGCGGACTGAGCTTGGTCACATCCTTGGTGGATTCCACGATATGGATGCGGCGACCCATGGTCTTCACATGCATGTAGGCCACCGGATCCAGCAGGTCCTTCACTGCCTCGACGTTGTCCTTGGTCACCACGTCGCCCGGCTTGATCTTGCCCTTGGTGTAGGCCTCGATGTGCAGAAGCTCCTCGGGGTAGGCCTTGCTGGTGTCATCCGCGGAGTCGGCGATGGTCGGCCACAGCGGCGCCAGCACACCCGCGGCGGCACCCACGGCGGACTTCTGCAGCAGCATGCGGCGGCCATAGTCGAAGTCGTACTTCTTGATGCGGAACGTCATCTCGGATCTCCTCACTCAGTCGTTGGCGGTACGCTTGCCGTGCTCGGTGCAGCCGGCATGGGAAGGTGTTGGTTTTTCATGCATTGGCGGGCGGTGGGTCCTGCACCGTATAGAGCGACAGGTCGGCGCCCTCGCCGACGAGCAGGTCGTCGCGGGTGACGAAGGTGGGCTTGAGCAGCCAGACGATCAGCGGCAGCACGACCAGGGCCAGGACCATGTTGATCAGCATGATCAGCACCAGCAGCAGGCCCATGTCGGCCATGAACTTCAGGCCCGACATGAAGTACCAGGGCAGGATGCCGATGACCATGATCGAGGCGGTGAACATGATCGCCTTGCCGGTGGTGGTCAGCGCCGCCACGTTGGTGCGGCCCCAGTCGCCGTCCTGCGCGTGGAATTCCTCGCAGATGCGCGACAGCAGGTAGATG
>NZ_PSNW01000016.1 GCF_002930645.1 Solimonas fluminis
CTGCAGGCGCAGGTCCCACCACGGCGACATCTGGAACATCGAGCCCAGGCCCAGGCCGACGCCGGCGCCGCTGAGTTCCTCGCCCAGGAAGTCGATCTGGTGCGCGTTGATGCTGCCGATCACAAACGGCCGGATCCCGGCCTTGTCGTTGGCGAAATACTGCAGCAGGTTGGCGCCCAGCGTCAGCCGCTCGTAGTCGTTCTCCGCCGGCAGGTCCGACACCGTCAGGCTGCTGTAGCCGCCTTCCAGCTCGAAACCCGTGTACCGGCCCAGCGCGCGGCCCACGCTCACCGACCCGGCAACGCCGTTGTCCAGGTTCTCCTTGTCCGCGAACACGCCGCCGATCGACGGCGATACGTACCACCGCTGGTCGTATTTGCCCGCGTCCTGCGCGGATGCCACGCCGGCACCCAGCAGCGCCGCCAGGGCGATCCATCTCGTTGTCTTCATGTCTTGTCTCCGTCGAAGCCACCCGCGGAGGGCGCTTCGCTGCGAATCGTGATGAAAGGACATGGGGCGCCGTAGCGCCCCATGTCCCCCGAAACCCTTACTCGCCCAGGCAGGCCGCGCTCACGCGCACCGACTTGGAGAGGTTCGCCTGCAGCACGCCGGCGTTGTTGCCCAGACGCAGGCGGCGATACTCCACGCCGGCCGGCGGGGTGAAGGACACCTTCACCGTATCCAGGCCCGGCACCAGGTGCAGGCCGAGCAGCGTCAGCTCCAGCGCGTTGCTGCCGCCGTCGCCCAGGCCGGAAGCCGCCACCCGGCCTGTCACCGACGACACGCCGTCGGCATCGGAATGCAGCGACACGTAGAGCTGGTTGAACAGGCCCAGGTTCAGCACCGGGAAGGTGCCCGGGTCGATCGCGATCAGGAAGCTGACCGGCTGCGGTGCCGCGCCGGTGTTGATCGCGGCCTGTTCCGGCTTCAGCGACACGTTGATCGCGGTCTCGCCGCCCAGCAGCGCGACGTTGTTGGTCAGCGTCGCGTAGTTGCTGCTGTCCGCATCGACCACGTTCGCCGCCTCGTTCGCCGAGCAGATCAGGCACAGCACCGGCACGAACCAGCCGGTCGAGACGAAGCGATCCTCGCGGGCCGGAACCGGGCAGGCCTCGTCGTTCACGCGCAGCGCGCGGGAAGCGGTGACCGCGGCGTTGCTCTTCAGCGCCGCGTTCAGCGTCAGGCTGCCTTCCTGCTTGCCGGCCACGTTGCCGGCCGCATCCACCGTCGCCAGCGGGCTGCCCGCCGGGGTGAGGGTCCAGTTCAGCAGGCTGTCCGCCACCACGCCGACCGAGCCGTCCGTGAAGATACCGATCGCCACCGCCTTGCGGCTGGCGTTCTCCACCACGTCGAGCGGCGTCGCGGGCGGCGTGTCGGAAGCGCCCGGGACCGGATCGTCGGACCACTGCAGCTGCTTCAGGCTCGTCACGGATGCCGCCGAGACCACCACCGTGGCCACGCCGCTGACCGGCAGGCCGTTGTAGGTGACTGCCGTGGCGCCGTCGGCGCTGAACAGGTCGGCCTTGAGCGGCGTGCCGCTGGACAGCGCCGTCGCCGTCGCCGTCGTGGTCGGGCCCACCGCGGGGTCGATCTCCAGCGCCGGCCCCGTGGTCCACTTCACCTGGTTCAGGGAGCTCTCGATCAGGCGCTCCTGGCCGTCCGTGTACAAGCCATAGGCGGTGAACAGCGCGCTCTGCCCCAGCGACAGCGACTCCTGCGAAGTGCCTCCCGGTCCGCGCACGATGAGCTGGCGCACCGCCGGCGCACCCACCGTCAGGGCCGAGGAGCCGGAGAAGCCCGAGAGGCGGGCCGTGATGTTGGTATTGCCGACGCCCTTGCTCAGCGCCACGCCCGCGGCACTGACCGAGGCAATGGCCGGATCGGCGGCTTCCCAGGACACCACCGAGGTGAGTTCCCTGGTTTCGCCGGTCGCGCCCGGCGGTGCCGTGTAGTGCCCGTAGGCGCGGAACTGCCGCGACTCGCCCAGCGCCGCCGAGCTGCTCGCGGGGCTGACGCTGATCGACTCCAGACCGGCCGAGAAATCGGGGCTGCTGGCGCCGCCGCCACCGCAGGCCGCCGTCGCCAGGACTCCCAATACGGCGAGGAGCCTGCCGGCCCTGCCCAAAGCTACCCTTCCAAGAGCGTTCATCTGATTATCCTTTTTCCGTGAAGTGCATCAATTGAAGAAGCGATCCTGGTCGGGCCACCGCCTGCCAACCCTGGCCCACCAGCAACGACATCCCCCGCGGGGCAGCTCTTGGCGCCCTCGTTATGGATTACATGGAGCAGATGCCCGGGCCGGACGCGGCTGGCGTCCACCCTGTCGGGCATGCCTGATTCAGTCCTGTTGCTGCCGCATCCGTTTCCGCCCCTCGTTGCGTTGATCGGCCAAGCCGGCAGAACCCCCAGCCCAGCGTCGGTCCGGATTCAGCGGCACGCAGGAAAGGTCCGCTACCGGCACCCGTGATCCCGCCTGATGAACGCGGACGCACCCCTGGGCCCGCGCTTGAAGAAGCACGGAAAATGGTCGCAAACACGGTAGGTTGTATCGACTGTCAAATGACTACCGGCGTCAGCTGAACGACAAGCGGACTAAAGCTGGTGATCGTCGGCAGTTTTCCGGGTGAATTCCCCCGACGGATCGGCGGCCATTTCTGACATCAGTCGTTTGCCGGGGTTGTTGCGTCAGCACGATGCACATCGCCATGCCCACCGCATCCAGGAAGAACAGATGCGCCGCCAGCAGGATGCCCAGTCTCATGACGGAGAACCCAATGAGGAGAACGGGTCAGGGCATCAAGCATGGATAACGCGCGGGAATGCTTCGCCGGCACTCTACGGCTCAATGAAACGTCGCACCCTCCGCGACGGGCTCAGCCCCGGCGACGGCGGCGGGGAGGAGCGGCGCGGCGGCTCCTGGCCGGCGTGCGCTTGTTCTCGGCGAGGCTCTTCTTGAGCAGGGCCATGAAATCGACCACGTTGGTGGAGGTATCGTCGGGCAGGCGCTCGCCGGGCGCCTCGGCCGTGACTTTCCTGCGGCTGCCCTTCTGCCTGACGCGGGCCTGCACCACCTTGTGCAGGCGCTCGCGGAATTCGTCGCGATGCTTTTCGGGCTGCCATTCCACGGTCATGGATTCGACCAGTTGCTCGGCCATCTCGCGCTCGCGCGGGGCAATCCTGAAACCCCGGCCGCCCTGGGCGGGAAAGCGGTACTCGTCGGCAGCAATCAGTTCCTGGTGGAACCGCAGCAGGAGCAGCATCAGGGCCTCGCCCTCGGGCAGCACCAGGGCCAGGTACTCACGCGTGCGGATGACCACGCGCGCCAGCCCGGCTTTCCCTGACCGGGCCAGCGTGTCGCGCAGCAGCACGTAGCCCTTCTCGGCCTTCTTCGCGGGCACCAGGTAGTAGGGCTTCTCGAAATACCGGGGGGCGATCCGGCCCAGCTCGACGAAGGATTCGATATCGACCGATTCCTTGCTCTCGGGCGCGGCCTTGGCGATGTCTTCCTCCTCCAGGACCACGAAGCTGCCCTTCTGGTACTCGTAGGCCTTGACCACGTCCTTCCAGGGCACTTCTTCGCCGGTGTCGGCGTTGACGCGCTCGTAGCGGATGCGATGGTGATCGCGGCTGTCGAGCAGGTGCAGCTGCAGATCCACCCGCCTTTCGGCTGGCATCAGCTGCACCGGGATGTTGAGCAGCCCGAAGGAGATGGCGCCTGTCCAGATCGGTCTTGCCATGGAAAGGCCTCAGCCCGCGGGCGGCGCCGCGTGGCTGCCGCTCTCGCAATGAGCGCATTGCCAGGCATGCCGGGTGACCGGTTCGCCGGTGAAGCGATCCTCTTCCGCCCCCATCACGACAGGCCGCATGGGCCGATGGCAAAGCGGGCAGCGCCGCAGCGGGCGGAGAGCCTCCACCCCGGCCGCGGATCTCGAGGGGCGTCCCTTCGCCACCGTGGCCAGCGCCTGCACCATGCGATGCCCCAGGGCGGCTCCCCTCCAGGGAATGATTGCTCGAGCGGAGTGTTCCATGGCCAGCGTCCTCTCCATCGGGATGACAAGCACAGGGAGCAAATCCCGTGCCCGGGCATGGGGCTTGCGCTCATCCGGCCACCCTCCATCACCTGCGCCCGCCATGAACGACACGACCGCCCCAGCGAGTGAACCCCGGCCCTCCGAGACGCCGGACAGCCTGCCCTTCATCGCGACCTGCTTGCTGTTCATCGCCATTGGAGGCCTTCATGGACTGGCAAGGCTGGGAGCGGGGCTGTACCGCCTCGGACGGCGCATCGGTCAGCCACCCCCGCAGGCCGGACCGGAGTCCCGGCGCAAGGCATGATCATTCGCCCGGCCGGGCGCTGCTGCGGCGGAACTCGACCGCGGGAAGCTTGAGCATGTTGCGGTACTTGGTGACGGTGCGGCGCGCGATGTTCATGCCGCCGGACTGCAGTGCCCGCGCGATGCTGATGTCGGACAGCGGCGAGCCGGGGGATTCGGATTCGATCATCGTGCGGATCAGGCTACGCGCGGCACCGGCACTGCAGGACCCCTGCTCTCCCGCCAACTCGCGCGTGAGGAAATGGCGCAGCTCGAAGCAGCCGCGCGGAGTGGCGATGAACTTGTGCGCCGCGGCACGGGACACGGTGGACTCGTGCAGGCCCAGCTTCGCGGCGATATCCCGCGCCGTCATGGGCTGCAGCCCGACGTCGCCCGCCAGGAAGAAGGCCTGCTGGTGGTCGACGATGTGGCTGGCCAGGCGCAGGATGGTTTCGCCGCGGCGGCAGGCGTTGCGCAGGAGCCAGCGCGCATCGCGCAATTGCCCGGACAGTTGTGGATGCTCGCCGCGGCGGCAGTTGCGGCGGAACAGATCAATGCAGCCCTGGTTCAGGCGGACACCGGAATGCAGGGTGGGATTGAGGCGGGCGACAAAGTGTCTGCCCCGCCGCACCGCCATCACGTCCGGGACGATGTACTGGGAGGCCGGAGCGGCGTAACGGTGCGCAGGCGCGGGATCGAGGTGGCGGATGAGCTGCAGGGCACGGCGCAGGTCGCCCTCCGCGCATTGCAGCCGACGCTCGATCAGGTGGAATTCGCGCTTCTCCAGCAGCGGCAGGTGCTCGCGCAGGATCGCTCGGGCCAGGACATGGGCGGTAGCGGGCCGCGGCTCCGCGTCGAGTTGCAGCAGAAGGCAATCGACCAGGTTGCGGGCACCGACGCCGGCGGGTTCGAAGCTGCGCACGAGGTCGATCGCCGCCGCGATTTCCTCGTCCCGCAGCGGCGGCTCGGCGACGCCGGCGGGTACGTCGTCTCGCAGGTAGCCATCTTCGTCCAGCGAATCGATCACTGCTTCCGCGGCAGCCAGCTCGCGCGCCGTGCACCGGCTTCCATAGAGCTGGCGGCGCAGAACGGCGCCGAGGCCGCCGGGCTCCGGCAGGCGCTCCATCGGATCGCCGTCGAAAGCCGCGGCCGTCGCCGGCACCCTCTCGAAGGCGAAGCCCTGGTCGGCGGCCTCCGGCGTATCGGCCTCTGCCTCGTCGATCTCGAGGAAAGGGTTGCTCGACGCCGACTCCCGCAGCAGCTGCTCGAAGTCGAGAGTGGACATCTGGAGCATCTGCATCGCCTGCTGCAGTTGCGGCGAAAGCGACAGATTCTGCCGCAGGCCCATGCTTATCATGGCCGTCATCGGAGGTCCTCCTGCCTGGGAGCCTGATGGAACGCAATAGGCATGCCGCGTGCGTCACCGGCGGAACAGCCCGTTGGATCATCATCGAAGGCCGCCACGCGGCAGGCAGGCTGCAAGCTGCGCGCCGCGGAAGCGGCGCTTTTGCACGACCTTTCCTCCATTCGCCCCGTGGTAGCCGCGGGCATGGGGCTTGCCCCCTCGCAGGCGACCGGCCAGAGGATCATCGCCGGTCGCTTCATTCCCGAACTCATCCGCGAGGACCACGATGGCCAGAAACCAGACATTCCAGGGGCAGCGCCCTCCGGGATATCGCAATCCCACAGAACGCGCGCAGCAGGGCCGCCAATCCGGCAGCGAGGGCAACTGGGGAGCGCGCGACGACTATTTCAGCGCGATGGACGACGATCGCCAGCAGGGCAGTCCTTCCCCCTATCGCAACGAGCCGGCTCAGTGGGAAGAAGACCGCTACGGCTATCCCGAGGCCACCAGCTACGGCCGCGAGATGAACCGTGCCCGTAGCGGTTACCGGCCGGAGGGCCGTTTCGCCCAGGATCCCTGGGAGCAGCGGAGCTTCCGCTTCGGCGAGGGCCAGGCGGGCAGCTGGATGCCGGAGCCCCACCGCTGGCCCCAGGATTTTGCCCGCCAGGAAGGCCGGCACCTGCAGAATCCGGATCATTGGGGCACGCGCCCCGAAGGGCATTACCCGCAGTCCGGCCACTGGGCCGGCCAGGCCAGCCAGGGCGGACGCGATGCAGGCTACGGGCAGTTCTCCGGCGGCTACCAGCCGGACGACTGGCGCCAGGAATCCCGGCAGGCGCAGCGCCGCACGCCCAAGGGCTATACCCGATCCGACGAGCGCATCCGCGACGACGTCTGCGAGCAGCTGTACCACTCGCGTGACGTGGACGTGGGCAACGTCAGCGTCGAAGTGAAAGGCGGCACGATCACGCTGGAAGGCAGCGTGCCCGAGCGCGGCATGAAGCATCGCATCGAGGACATCTGCGATCGTTGCATCGGCGTGAACGACGTGGAGAACCGCATCCGCGTGGAGCGCAGCGAGGCGGCGCAGGGCTCTGGCAGCACGCCCGCCGACGATGCCGAGCGCAGCCGCGGCAAGGACGCCGCCAGCAGCGCACGCCACTGAACGCGGAGCCTGTCAATCCATCAGCAAGAAGGAGCTTCACACATGGAAAACCTCAGCACACCGAAAACCCCCATCATCGGCGGCCACCCGGGCAAGGGCCCGGGCCCGACGGTCATGGCTGCCGATACGCTGGAAGGCGATCGCGTGGTCAACACGGCCGGCGAAACCCTGGGCAAGATCCGCGACATCATGATCGACGTGCCCAGCGGCCGCGTGGCCTACGCGGTGCTCTCCGTCGGCGGCCTTGCCGGCATCGGCGACAAGCTGTTCGCCGTGCCCTGGTCGGCCCTGGTGATGGACGCCGACGACCACAGCTTCGTGCTCGACATCGACAAGGAGCGCCTGAAGCAGGCCCCGGGGTTCGACAAGGAGCACTGGCCGTCCATGGCCGACACGCAGTGGGCCACGACGATCTACGAGTTCTACAACACCCCGCCCTACTGGCATTGATGCCGGAACCCTTCCATCTGCAGGAGCAACCCATGACCACCATTGCCCAGCGCAATGCCGCCCGGCGCAACATCCGCAAGGCGATCAGCGCCGCCAAGCGCGACCGCACGGTCGCCGACCTGCCCCCGAGGACCCGGCGTGCGCTGGGCAAGGAGGGGGCGAAAGCCGCGGCCGCCCGGCGGCGGCACGATACGCTGCACTGACACGTCCATCGGCGACCGCTGTCTGGGCCCGTCGAGGGCAGCGGCGCCGATCGCCGGCTCCCAAGCGGCGAACCGACGCGGCGTCCTCGACAGGCCCAGCGCGCCCGCGAACGGTCATCGAAACGAAAGCCCCGCCGGATGGCGGGGCTTTTTCATGAGGCGGCACCGGGAAGCGGCCTGTTCAGGGCGCCACCCTTTTCTTGTCGAGCTTCTCGGCCTTCTCGCTGTGATGCTTGAGCGTAGGCAGCGTCTCGGCCGCCAGCTTCTGCACATCCTTGTCCTTGGCCTTCTTGCTGGCCTTCTCGAAAAGCTGCACGGCGTCGTCGTGCCCATCCTCCATCAGGTCGGCATAGGTCTCGTCGAATTCCTTGCCGGGCTTGGCGGCCTTGAGCTTCTCCAGCTTTGCCTGGTGGTCCTTGTCGAGTCCGGTGGGCAGCATCACTCCCTTGGCCAGGGCCAGGGACTTGAGCTTGGCGTTGGCGGCACTGTGGTCGGTGACCATCATCTGGGCAAAGGACTTGATGGCAGGGTCGCTGCCGAGCTGCAGGGCAATCTCGCTGGACTGGACCTCGAACATGCCGGCGACGGCCGCCTTGTCGAAGAACTCCTGATCGGGCGCCTGGGCCAGCGGATCGGCGGCAAATGCACCGAAAGCGCAGAGCGTTGCCGCCAGCAGCATGGATATCCTTTTCATATGCACCTCTCCGTGAGAATGGTCCGCGGCCTGCGGACATGACCAGGGAGCGCGAATCGTGCCAGCGCAGGCTCCCTCCGCAAGCAGGGCGGAGACCCGCGCAACGGGCCGCAGCCTGCATGGACTACGGCATCTCGCCTTGCAGGATGCCGGCCGCAGCTCTGCAGGCCACGGACGGTCCGCAGCCTGCTATGCGGGCAATGACTGGGGCGAAGCCAGGAAATCCTTCCAGGGATCGCTGCGGCGCTTCGCGAGGATTCCCGGCACGGTCTGCAGCGTGAATTCCTGCGGACGGACGTGCTTCAGGTCCTTCCATGCGACCGGCATGGCCA
This sequence comes from Solimonas fluminis, assembly GCF_002930645.1. GTDB lineage: Bacteria > Pseudomonadota > Gammaproteobacteria > Nevskiales > Nevskiaceae > Solimonas_A > Solimonas_A fluminis. Next base: position 8,503 of record NZ_PSNW01000016.1, read on the forward strand.
CGGTCATTCCCGGCCGGCTGCGGGGCGAATAAGGCAGCACGGCGGTGGCGCCCTCGCCGTTTCGCAGGTAGTCGATGAATATCTTTCCGGCACGCTTGGCCTTGGACAGGGTGGCGACGTAGCGGTCGGGATCCTGCTGCGCCAGCGACTGCGCCAGGGCATGCGCGAACGCCTTGACCGTGGCCCAGCCGGCGCGGGGCTTCAAGGGCACGCAGACATGCAGCCCCTTGCCCCCCGTGGTCTTGACCCAGGACTTCAGCTTGAGCCGCGCCAGCGCGTCACGCACCTCGAGCGCCGCCTCCACCACCCGGGCGAAGCCGAGCGCAGTGTCCGGGTCCAGATCGATCACCAGCCAGTCCGGGCGCTCCAGTGCCCGCATGGATGCACCCCAGGCATGGAATTCCACCACGTTGAACTGCACCAGTTCCAGGACGCCGGTGACATCGTCGACGTGCAGGACCTGCTGGTCACCCGCACGCGCCTGCCCGACATGAGGGCCGACACCCTGCATCCGGTGCTTCTGGAAGAAGCACTGCTCGGCATTGCCCTGCGGGCAGCGCACCAGCGCCAGCGGTCGGTTCGCGGCGTAGGGCATGAACCAGCCCGAGACGGCATCGTGATAGCGCGCCAGCTCCAGCTTGGTGATGCCGGATTTCTCGTCCATGACGCGGCCGGGGCTGGAAATGCGCACGCCTCCGACGGTGTCGCCCCCATCATCCGGGGCCTTCTCCGGGCTCATGGCCTTCTCCAGCCGCAGGGGCTTCTCCAGCTTCACCTGGCGGGCCGGCTTGTCTTCGCGCAGCCCCTGGAAGGAGGGATGGCGCAGGGAGCCTTCGGCGGTGATCTCGGTGTACTCCACCTCGCAGACCAGATCGGGCCTGACCCAGACCACGCCGGGAAGGCGCGGATGTTCGTCCAGCGTGGGCTTTTCGGTGACGCGCGAGGCCAGGCGGGCGGCGAGATCGCGCAGCGACTGCTGCGTGAAGCCGGTGCCGACACGGCCGGCGTAGCGCAGCTCGCGGCCCGTCCGGGTGGCGAGCACCAGGGACCGGAAGCCCTCGCGGCTACCGCTGGCCTTGATCATGCCGGCGATCACGAACTCCTGGCGCTTCTGGCATTTGAGCTTGAGCCAGTCGCGGCTGCGGCCGCTGCGATAGGGCGCATCGCTGCGCTTGGCGATCAGGCCCTCGAGCTGCGACGAACAGGCCTGGAGCAAAGCCGTGCGGCCGTCGCTTTCAAGATGGTCGCTGTAGCGCAGCGCCGCGGGCGGACGCTTGCCCAGGGCCAGGCGCAAGCGGTGCTTGCGTTCCAGCAGGGGCTCGCCGCGCACGTCGGCACCATCGTGAAAGAGGATGTCGAAGAGATACAGGAACAGCCGCCCCGCATCCCGGGGCTCGCCCGTGCCGCGTGGCAAGGCATTCTGCAGCTTCTGGAAGCTGGAGAGGCCGCGCTCGTCGATGTAGCAGAGTTCGCCATCGAGGATCGCCTGCTTCAGCTTGAGCTTGCCCAGGGCGTCGCGAATGCGAGGGAGCGTGGCGGTCCAGTCCAGGCCATTGCGCGAGCGCAGCTGCACGCGGCCGTTCTCCACCGAAGCCAGCAGGCGGTAACCGTCGAACTTGACCTCGTAGACCCAGCCGTCATCGCCGGGCGGACGATCGACCAGCGTGGCCAATTGCGGCTCGAGGCCATCGAGCGGGGGCATCGGCGCCGCCTTCGCCGTCTTCCGCGCCGGCCTGGCCCTGGCCGCAACCGGCTGGACGGCCTCGACCTGCCCGACGGTTCGCCCGGTGATGACGCTCTCGGGCCTCAAGCGGGTGATCTCGGCAGCCTTGCCCTTGCGGGCATGCTCGTCGGCATGCTTGATCAGCAGCCACTGGCTCCGGGGCCCTTCGGCGACGGCACCGCGCAGGCGCACGAGCGAATAGCGGCCGCGGAGCTTTTCCCCTGCGAGCGAAAAGCCGAGATGGCCCTTTCTCAGGCCCTCACGCGGATCGCCCTCCGGCTCCCAGCTGCCCCGGTCCCAGACGATGACGGGACCGCCGCCGTACTCCCCTTCGGGGATGTTGCCCTCGAAGTTGCGGTAGGTGACGGGATGGTCCTCCGTCTGCACGGCCAGGCGCTTGTCCTTCGGGTCCAGGCTCGGCCCCTTGGGAACGGCCCAGCTCAGCAATACGCCGCCCAGCTCCAGGCGGAAATCGTAGTGCATGCGCGTGGCATCGTGCTGCTGGATGACGAAGCTGCGCCCCTTGCTCCTGGCCTTGGCGCCGCGGGGTTCCGTGGTGACACGGAAATCACGCTTGGCGTTGTAGAGGCCCAGCGCGCCGCCCGCGCGCGCGGCGGGACCGGCGGCAGGGCTCATGGCTGCAGGCCGGATGGCGAGAGGCACCGCCGGGTCGGGTGGTCGTCCATGACACTCTCCTTGCGTGGAAGAAGAAGCAAACGCCCCGGCCGCTGAACGGGCTCTGAACCGGCCGGCGACGCCGGCCCGGGGAAATCCGCCGGGGCATGCACCGGCCGATCCCCGCGCCGTTCAAGCCGGGCTAGGCTGCATCCGCAGCCGCTCTTGCCCCCGCAGGCATTTCCGCGGAAAGCCATCTGCGTCGAGGCCGCATTCACCGCACCATCGTCACGGACCGTACGCCGACATTTCCATGACTCCTTCGAATTCACGCCGCATCCTGATCACCGGCAGCGCCAGCGGCATCGGCCTGCAGGCCGCGCTGCAACTCGCCGCATCCGGCCACCGGCTGGTCCTCGCCGACCGCAACGTCGCCGCCGGCGAAGCCGCGGCGGCGCAGATCCGCCAGTCGGGAGGCCAGGCCGAGTTCCGCGCACTGGATCTCGGCGATCTCTCTCACATCCGTGCCTTCGCCGACGAGGAACTGGCGCGCGAGCAGCCGCTGGACGCGCTGATCAACAACGCCGGCCTGCTGCCGCCCATGCGCCGAGCAACCACGGCCGACGGCTTCGAACGGGCTTTCGGCGTGGCCTACCTGGGGCACTACGCGCTGACCGCGCGGCTGATGCCGGCGCTGCTGCGCAGCTCCGCGCCGCGCGTCGTCAGCGTGTCCAGCAACTCCCATCCCGGCGGCCGCCTCGATTTCGCCGACCTGCAGCTCGAGCGGAACTACCAGTCCTCGCAGGCCTACACCAATTCCAAGCTGGCCTGCCTGATGTTCGCCATGGAACTGCAGCGCCGCTCCGATGCCGCGGGACTGGGGCTGCTCAGCGTGGCCGCGCATCCGGGCATCTCCAGCACGCCGATCGCGGCAGGCTGGAAGAGCGAGAACCGGCGCCGGCTGATGGACCGCTTCGAGGTCTTCGGCTACGACACGCTGATGCGCCTCGTCGGGCAGGGCGCGGCGGACGGGGCACGCCCCCTGGTGCTGGCCGCCGCCGGCGCGGACATCGCCCCCGGCGGGTACTACGGCCCTACCGGCTTCATGCAGGCGCGCGGCAGGCCGGGGCTGGTCAGGCCCGCGAGGAAAGCACGGGATGCCGCCGTGGCCGCCCGCCTCTGGCAGGAATCGCAGGCGCTGACCGGCGTGGCCTGGCCGGCACTGGGCTGAGGGCAACCCGGACATGGATCGGCACGAGCTGCGGAAGAACGGGCGGGCGCTGCTCGCCGCCACGCTGGGCATGAGCGCCGGCATCGGCCTGATCGGCTACATCAACAGCGTGGTGGCACCCTACCTGCTGGCGGACTTCGGCTGGTCGCGCAGCCAGTTCGCCCTGGCCAGCACCGTGACCCTGCTGACGATCCTCTGCATTCCCCTGGCGGGCCGCTGCACCGACCTGTTCGGCGTGCGCCGCGTCGCGGCCGTGGGCATCGTGGTCTTCCCCGCCAGTTTCCTGGTGCTGTCGGCCATGCAGGGCGACATCCGCCTGTACTTCGCCATGCTCGCGGTGCAGGCCCTGCTCTGCACCACCACCTCGGCCACGGTCTACAGCCGCCTCATCGCCGAGAACTTCCAGGTTCACCGCGGGCTGGCCCTGGGGCTGATCGCCGCGGGACCGGCGGTGGTCGGCGCCATCGGCAGCCCGCTGCTCACGGCCCTGATCGACGCCCTGGGATGGCGCAGCGGCTACCTGGCGATCTCCGCGTTCTGCGCCCTGCTGGGCCTGGCGGCGCTGCTGCTGATTCCGCCCCGCCGCCCGGCCGTCGCCGCACAGGGCCGCGAAACGCGCCGCGCCGGCAAGGACTACGGCGCCATCGTCCGCTCGCGGCCCTTCTGGATCATCGCGGCCAGCTCGCTGCTCTGCAGCCTGCCGCATGCATTGTCCGCCTCGCAGCTCAAGCTGATGCTGTCGGACCGGGCGCTCAGCTCGACCCAGGCCGGCTTCATGGTGTCGGTGTTCGCTGCCGGCGTGATCGTGGCGCGCATCGTTTCGGGCCTGGCGCTGGACCGCTGGCCGGCCTGGCTGGTGGCGGCGGTCGGCATGGGCCTGCCGCTGTTCGGCCTGCTGATCCTGGCCTCCAGCACGGCGGACCTCGTTCTGATCGGCTTCGCCGTCCTGCTGCTGGGAATGTCCTTCGGCGTGGAGGGCGACATCCTCACCTACCTCGCCGCGCGCTACTTCCCGCTGGAGATCTACAGCACCGTGCTGGGCCTGCTGCTGGGCAGCGTCGGCGCGGCGATGGCCTTCGGTGCTGCGTTGCTCAGCATCACGCTCGCGCAGACCGAGACCTACCGCCTGTTCATGCTGATCTCGGCCGCCGGCGTCGCCGTCGGCTCGCTCAACTTCCTGCGGCTGCGCACGCTGGGCTGAGCGGCCCGCCGGCTTCAGGGCTGCTCGCGCAGCCCCGCGCCCACGTGCTTCTCGATGGCCTTGGCCCGCTGCGCCACACCGAACTTGGCGTAGACGTTCTTCAGGTGGAACTTGACCGTGTTGTGCGACAGGCCCAGCTGCGCCGCCACGCCGCGGTCGGTCAGGCCGCTGGCCACGCAATCCATCACCTGCCTCTCTCGGGAAGTCAGCCGTTCCGCCGGCATCGAGGCCGGCCAGGCCGGCCGCGCTCCCGCCGCTTCATGTCCTCTCATTGGAATCACCCCGACCGTTTGCCTGTCCTGGGAGGCCATCCGGGAGGACGGCCTCCCCGTCATTATAATCAACAACGTTGTTGCTTTATATAAGAGCGGAAAAGCGGGATAGTGGCGCCTGGACCCCTCCGCCTCCGCCGCCAGACCCGAAGCCGTGTCGTATAGCCGCCTGCCGCCGCTGAATGCCCTCCGCACCTTCGAGGCGGTGGCGCGTCACCGCAGCTTCCGCAAGGCGGCGGCCGAGCTGTTCGTGACCCCGGCCGCGGTGACCCACCAGGTCCGCCTGCTGGAGGAGCAGCTGGGGGTGGAGCTGTTCCGCCGCCTGCCCCGGCGCGTGGAACTGACGCCCGCCGCGCAATCCGCCCTGCCGGTGCTGCAGAAGGCCTTCGAGCTGATGGCCCGCAGCGTCAACGAGCTGCGCCAGTTCGGCCATACGCCGCGGCTGACCGTGCGGGCCAGCCCCACCTTCACCTCGCGCTGGATGATGCCGCGGCTGCGCCATTTCCTGGCGCTGTACCAGGATATCGACGTGCGCGTGCTGGGCGGCAACCTGTTCGCGCCGCAGGACCCGCCCCCGGGCGCGAGCGAAGGCGGCAAGGCGCCGCAGGATCCCGATATCGACATCCGCTTCACGCAGGGACCGCCGCCCGGCAACCACGTCGACCTGCTGTTCCCCGTGGACGTGGTGCCGATGTGCCATCCGCGCCTGCTGGTGGAGCCGCCGCACCCGCTGAAGGCCCCGGCGGACCTGCGCTACCACCCCCTGCTGCACGGCGACAGCGGCATCGAGGATCGCTCGCGCTCGATCTGGGCGCGCTGGCTGCGGCAGGCCGGCGTGACCGAGGTGGACCCGCGCCGCGGCCTGCAGTTCGACCACTCCACGCTGGCCCTGGACGCGGCCTCCGACGGACTGGGCGTCACGCTGGCAACCCCGGCCTTCGCGCGGGAGAAGATGGCACGGGGCGAGATCGCCGTGGCCTTCCCCCTCTCCATCACGCTGGACCGCGCCTACTACGCCATCGTCAATCCCAGTTCGGCGGAGCGCCCGGAGGTCATCGCCTTCCGCCAATGGCTGCTGCAGGAAGCCGCGGCGGACATCCGGGGTCCCCGGGCGGCGGGCAAAACAAAAGGGCCGCGAAAATCGCGGCCCTCGGTCTGAAGCCAGGCAACGGGGCGGAAGACCGCCCCTTTTTCGGCCTCTCCGGCCTCAGGCGGCCTTCGGCAGGACCATCGGCTCGGCCGGATGGGCCGGTTCCGGCGTGGCCGCACGGGGAGCGGCCGGCTTGGCGGCCCGGCGGGCGGGACCCAGGGCCAGGCGACGCTGGTCAACGGCGGTATCCACGAATTCCAGCACGGCCATCGCCGCCAGGATCAGCACCACGGTCATCGCTACGATCGTTCCGAACATTGCTGCACCACTTGTTCTTTGGGGGTATGAACAAGGTAGTGCAGATGCTGCAGCGCAACAATTGACGAATTCTTAGCGATACAACAAATAAAACTAAACCATAAAATACGACATCCCCCAACCGATTGTTTAATTTGGAAATTCCGGAGAGCCCCAGCAAAAACCCAATTCTGACAATAGTTTGAGACCGGCCAATCGCCTCCCGCCCCGGGGAGGCCGGACTCCCGGCACGCTGTCGGTCCCGTCAATCGCCCTGGCCGGAACGCAGGATCGGGCGGATCGGGCGCAGCCGCAGCCGGTCCGGGCAGTCGCTCCGCTGCGGGGCCGGGCAGGCCTGGAAGCCGAAACCGCCGTCCACGCAGACGTCGATGGATTCCAGCCAGTCTCCGCGGCACTGCAGGGCCACGGCGTCGGCCCGCAGGCCCGGATTGTCCCTGAGCAGGGCCTTGCGGAACTCGTCCTGCGGGAGCTGCAGGCCCTCGCGGGGCGTCTGCCGGAACAGGTCCGGCATCGACACCCGGCGCTGGGCGCGCTCCAGCTGCAGCACATATTCCGCCGCGCCGAGGCCGGAGCAGGCACCCTGGGTCCGCCAGGCTTTCTTGAGGCGAACTTCGTTGTGCATCACGTCCAGCGCGCGCGGCAGCAGCTCCCGCGGCAGGCTGTCGTCCTGGCATGCCGGCGCCAACCCCTCGAAGCGCGGCGCCAGTCCGGACAGCACGAAGTAGTGCTCCTGCAGGCACTGCAGTTCCTTGGAGCCCAGGTTGCGCTTGCAGAATTCGGGGGACCAGGAGAAGGAGATCGTCCAGCCGGCGGCCACGGCCGACGGAGGCGCCGGCTCCTGCGCTGGAGCCAGGCCCGCCGTCACCAAAGCCATCACCGCCAAGCCGATCCGCATCTTCACTCGCTCGCTCCTGCTGGAAGCCCAAGAATATCGCTACCGGCTTCCGACCCGCGTTCCGCTCTTCAGTTTCCGGATGCCGCCAGCTCGGCGGCATGCCGCGCCGCGACATAGCCCCAGACGAAGGACGGCCCGACACTGCCGCCGGCGCCGGGATAGAAGCGCCCCATCACCGAGGCCGTCGACACGCCGGTGGCGTAGAGGCCCGGAATGACCGAGCCGTCCTCGCGCAGCACCCTTGCGTCCGTGTCGGTGACGACACCGCCGTAGGTGCCGACGTCGCCCGGGTACACCGGCACGGCGTAGTACGGCGGGCGGTCGATGCGGCCGAGAGCGGGCGACGGCTGCTGCAGTTCGTCGCCCAGCCAGCGGTCGTAGGCACGCTCGCCGCGCTGGAAATCCTCGTCGCGGTTGCGATCCACGAAGCCGTTGAAGCGGTCCACCGTCGCCCGCAGCGACGCCGGCGGCATCTGCAGCAGGCCGGCCAGCGCCTCGACCGTGTCCGCCTTCTTCAGGTAGCCCTGCTCGTACCAGGACGCCGGCTTGCGGCTGCCCGGCATGGTGCCGGCCAGCATGAACTTGGCCAGGTACTGGCTGTCGAACACCGCCCAGCTCGGCACCGCCGGCACGGTCCGGTTCCGTTCCAGCATGGCCTTGGCATAGGCCATGTAGGACCCACCCTCGTTCAGGTAGCGCGATCCGCCCTGGTCCACCAGGATGCAATGCGGCGCCGCGGTCATCGACTGCGCCGTCGGCTTGATCTCGCTGTCCTCGGCCCCGGGCGGGATCGTGACCTGGTTGCCGACCCGCTCGTCCATCTGCGCCACCGCGGCACCGTGGCGCATCATCTCCTCGATCATCTCGCCGGTATCGCAGGGCGCGGCCAGGCTCCACTTGGCCGAGGTACCGGGCAGCCAGCGGTCGCGCATCGCCTGGTTGCGGGCAAAGCCGCCGGCATTCACCAGCACGCCCAGGCGCGCGCCCACGCGCCAGGGCTTTCCATCCTTGATCGTGCGCACGCCGGTGACGGCGCCCTGCTCCACGATCAGCCCGCTCACCGGCGACTCCGTGCGGATGTCGGCACCGGCCCGCAGGGCCGCCTGCAGCATGCGGCCCTGCAGCGCCGCACCGCCCGCGACCCAGCGCTTGCCGGTGAGCCGCGCCAGGATCGCGCGGAACACCAGCTTCAGCAGCAGCCCCTTCACGCGCCAGGAGCGCTTCATCGCCGGCAGTTCCAGCATCTCCTCCAGCGAGGCCGGCAGCGGGATCTGCACGAAGCTGGGCCGCAGCTTCGCCGCCCAGGGTCCCAGTTCATTGAGGTTGAAGAGCTCCGCCACCACGGTGCGCCCGGGCACCGAGCCGCCCGGCAGTTCGTCGTAGTAGTCCGGCCACTCCCGGACGCGATCCAGGCGCACGCCCTGCCCCAGCAGGAAATCGATCATCCGCGGCGCCTCGCGCAGGTAGCGGGCGCGCCGCTGCGGCGTCGATCCGGGCGCGTCGCGCTGGCCCCCCATCAGGGATTCGAGGTATAGCGCCGCCTTCTCGAAGCTGTCCTCGACGCGGTCGCGCTTCATGAAGGGATTGTCGGGCAGCCACATCACGCCGCCGGAACGCGCGGTGGTGCCGCCGACCAGATCGGTCTTCTCCAGGATCAGCACGCTCTTGCCGGCGGTGCGCAGGACCAGGGCCGCGCACATCGAGCCGCCGCCGCTGCCGACGACGACGAAGTCGGTTACCTCGTCGAAGGCCGAGGCCATTGCCTCAGGGCCCAAGGTCGCTGACGACCTGCGGCAGATCCACGGTGGTGCGGATGCCGGGCGCGGCCGCGCAGATGTAGGGCACGGCGTTGACCGCGCGGTGTGCGGTCAGGCCCGGCGACACCCGGGGCCATTGCTCGGGCGTCACCGGGAAGCGGATCGCGAGGTCCAGCGGCACGTCGCCGTCCACCTCGACATGCCAGCCGTCGCCGCGCAGGTCCCAGTCCGCGTCGATGTCGGTCCCGCAGTACCAGGTCGCCTTGAAGCGCATCAGCGGCTTGCCGCGGTACAGCCCCGTGACCGTCGCACGCTGCGCCGCCACGGTGCCGGCCTTCAATTCGCCGGCCGCGATCCGGGTGTCGCGGCGGGCCAGCGCCACGTCGCCGCTGGCCTCCACGCTGTCGAAGCCCAGCCCCAGCGCCTCGGCCACCAGTTGCAGCGAGGGCGCGAAGGCCTGGCGCAGGTGATGCGCGCGGCCGGCATCGCGGCGCGGGTCCGGCGCCTGGCCGAAGCCCATGACCTGGAACAGCAGTTCGGGGGAGTTGCGCGGCGCGAGGTTGGCGAACTCGCTGATGCGCAGCATGTCCAGCCGCCGCTGCAGCGAGCCCAGCACCAGCGGCAGGGCCTCGGTGATGAAGCCGGGGCTGCTGCCGGTGGCGTGGATCGAACTGGCACCCCTGACGCAGGCATCCTCAACCCGGGCCCTCAGCACCGGGTCCAGGCTCGCAGGATGGTTGAACTCGGTACGCGTGGTGACGATGTTGATGCCGGCCGACAGCAGGCGGCAGATGTCGTCGAAGTTCGCGCCCTGCTGCATGTACAGCACGCAGTCCGGCTTCAGCGCCAGGATGTCCTCGATGCTGCGCGTGGCCTGCACCCCGACCGGCGCCAGGCCGCAGAGCTCGCCGGCATCGCGGCCGGCCTTGGCCTCGGAGTGGACGTGCAGGCCCACCAGCTGCAGGCGCGGATGCTCGATGACGCAGCGCAGGGACCGTGTGCCGACATTGCCGGTGGCCCATTGCACCACGCGATAGGGTCGCGTCCTCATGTCCGCACTCCGCTCAGCCGGCCAGGCGCTGCGCCGCCAGCGCGCGCAGGTCCGCGGTCTTGATCTTGTTGGACGAGGTCAACGCCAGGTCCGATTCCTGCAGCAGCAGCACGCGCCGCGGCAGCTTGTAGCTCGACAGCTGCTGCGCGGCGAAGGCTCGCACGGAAGCCTCGTCGAGCTTCGCACCCTCCTCCGGCACCACGCAGGCCACCACGATCTCCCCCAGGGTGTCGTGCGGCACGCCGACGGTCGCGGCGATCTTCACGCCCGGGCACTGCTGCAGCACGGCATTGATCTCCAGCGGCGAGACATTGGCGCCGCCGGTCTTGATGATGTCGTTGATGCGGCCCTGCCAGTGCAGGCGTCCCTGTTCGTCGATGAAGCCGCCGTCGCCGGTGCGCAGGAAGCCTTCCTCGTCGAAGGTATCCTCGGAGGCCACGCCGATGTAGCCCAGCATCAGCGTCGGCCCCTTCACGGCGATCTCGCCGGCCTGCCCCTGCGGCAGCACCTTGCCGCTCAGCGGATCGACGATGCGCACGGTGTTGCCGGGCAGCGCGTAGCCGTGGTTGCCGTCGGCGATCCGGGACGGCGTCCCGCTGGGATGCACCGTGACCAGCGTGAAGGTCTCGGTGTTGCCGTAGGAGGACATCGGCTCCTGCCAGTCGCAGTTCACCGTCGGATGCGAGCGCAGCGGCGAGGTCTCGCCGACATAGCGCAGGCTGCCCAGGTCCGCGTCCTGGTAGGCCGGGTCCTCCACCAGCTTGGCCCACTGGTGCGGCCAGGCGATCGGCAGGGTCACGCGCTCGGCCTGCATCAGGCGCAGCGCCTCGCCGGGATGGAAGGCGCTCTGCAGCACCATGCAGCCGCCGGCCGAGAAGGTGGTGCCCAGCGCCATGGCGAAGTTGCCGGACCAGAACAGGCCGTTGGCGGCCCAGCTGCGCACGTCCGGATCGACGTTGTAGATGCGGCTCCAGCGCCAGGACTGGATCGCCGCGGCGCGGTGCGTGTGCATGATCGCCTTGGGCTTGGCGGTGGAGCCCGAGGAGAAGAAGATCAGCCCACGGTCGGTCGGCATGATCTCGGCGCCGATGGCCTCGACCAATTCCGGGGCGGCCTGCGGCCCCTTCAGGAAATCGTTCCAGCCTTCGAAGGCTCCCTTCGGGGTGTCGCCGATGCAGACCGCGCGCCGCAGCAAGGGCAGGCGCGGCGACTGCATCTCGCCCCTGGCCGTTGCCAGGTCCGGGCAGAGCTCGACCAGTTCGGCGGCGAAGTCGCGGTTCAGGATCGAGCGTTCGAAGATCAGCGTGGAAACGCCGGCCACGCGCAGGGCGTAGTCCAGCTCCGGCCCCTTGGCGAAGGTGCTCAGCGCCACGCAGGTGCCGCCGGACAGGGCAATGCCGAACATCGACGTGATCCACTCCGGCCGGTTGGTGACCAGCAAGCCGACGCGCGTCTCGCGGGTCACGCCGCGCGCCACCAGCGCCCGCGCCACCGTGAAGGCCTCGTCCCAGACCTGGGCATAGGTCTTGCGGACCACCCCGCCGTCCGGCAGGTGGTAGACCAGCGCCTCCTTCGGGCCGTTGGCGGCGCAGACCTCGCGCAGGAAGCCGCCCAGGGTCAGGGCGCCGAGGGCTTCCTCGGCCAGCGGCTTGCCGCGGATGATGGAATCATTGCTCATGCTTTGTTCTCCGCGAACATCCTGGCGCGCAGCTCCGGATTCATCGGTGCGGTCCCCGCTTCGTACTGGACACCCAGGCTCTTGAAGAGCATGGCGTTGATCTCGTAGCAGCCGACGGCGTAGACGATGTCGATCATCTGCTCCTGGCTGAAGTGCCGCGACAGGCGCGCCCAGGTGGCGTCGCCGATGCAGGCGTCGGCATGCAGCTCGTCCACCGCGCGCACCAGGTCGGCGTCCACCGGATCCCAGCCGGCGGCCTCCGGGCCGGACGGGATGCGCTCCACCTCCGCCTCGGTCAGGCCCGCGCGCAGGCCCAGGATCACGTGCTGCGTGAACTCGTACTCGGCCCGGCGCAGCCAGCTGATGCGCAGGATCAGCAGTTCGCGGATGCGCCTGGACAGGGTGCTGGCCGTGGCGACGTAGTTGTTGAAGCCCAGGAAGGCCTGGGTCGCCGCCGCGTGGCGCAGCATCGCCCCGACGCCGTTCATGCCGCGCTGGTCGCTGCCGCGCTTCCAGGCGGCGATCAGGAAATCGCGCACCGCGGGGAAGGCATCGACCGCCTGCTTCGCCGCCTCGTCCCAGTCGGGAGGCAGCAGCGGCGCAACTCTCTCGGGAATCGGTTTCATGCTAGCGGGCGGTCCAGGCCGAGGTCAGGGCGAAGTCGGAAAGATACTTCGTCGAACTCCAGCCGCCGTCGACGACGATGGTCTGGCCGTTGATGAAACTGCCGCCGGGCGAGCAGAGGAAGGCGATGGTGCTGGCGACGTCCTCGACACGGCCCAGCCGGGTATGCGGCGTCATTTCCACGTTCATGCGGCGGAAGCGCTCGTCCTGCAGGCGGCCCTCGGTCATCGGCGTGACCGTGACGCCGGGGGCCACCGCGTTGCAGCGGATGCCGGAGGCGCCGTACTGGCAGGCGATGTGCTGGGTCAGGCCGGTCAGGCCGGCCTTGGCCGCGGAATAGGCGCCGCCGCGCAGGCCGCCGACATGGGCGAAGGTGGAGGTGACGTTGATGATCGCCGCATCCTGCTTCATGTGCGCGATGGCCTCGCGCGCCATGCGGAAGGGCGAGCGCAGCATCAGCCCGAGGAAATGATCCAGGGTCTGGTCGTCGGTCTCGTGCAGCGGCTTGGGGCTGCCGACGCCGGCGTTGTTGATCAGGAAGTCGATGCGGCCCCAGCGCGACAGCGCCAGGTCCACCACCTGCTTCGGCGCGGCGTCGAGCGTGAGGTCCACGGCCAGCGTGGCGGCGCGCGCCGGCTCGCCGATGGCCTGGGCCAGCTCGCCGAGCCGTTTCTCGTCGCGGCCGACTCCCAGCACCGCCATGCCCATCCCCGCCAGCTTGACCGCGGTACCGAAGCCGATGCCGCTGCTCGCACCCGTAACGATGGCTACCTGCATAGGAACACTCTTCACCCACGATGGAATGGAATCGAATCTAGTCAGTCGGCCGGCGCTCGTATTGACTTCCTGCGACAGCCTGTCGCCCGGCATCAAGACCCTGCGACCCTGGACAACCTAGGGTAGAGACTCCGCCCAGGAGCCCTTCCTCAATGTCGAGTCAGCCGAACCGCAAGCTGGTGTCCGGACGCTGGATCCGCTGGGACCCGGCGCGCGCCGCGCGCGCCTACGCGGACGGACGCTGGGTGCGGCAGACGCTGGCCGATGCCCTGCAGCAGGCCGCCCGGCAGACGCCGGAACGCGTGCTGCTGGTCGACGGCGAACAGCGCATCGATTGCCGCAGCCTGCACAGGCAGGCCAGCGCGCTGGCCCAGGCACTGCTCGCCAGGACAAGTCCCGGCAGCGTCGTCTCCTTCATGCTGCCGAACTGGCACGAGGCTGCCGTCATCTACCTGGGCGCGACCCTGGCCGGCATGGCGGTCAACCCGATCCTGCCCTCGCTGCGCGACCGTGAGCTGCAGTTCATCCTCCAGGATGTCGACAGCCGCCTGGTCTTCATCCCGGCCAGCTTCCGCCAGCAGGACCATGTCGCGATGCTCGGCCGCGTGGTCGCCCAGATCGACAATCCACCCGAGGTGGTGGTGCTGCGCGGCGATGCCGGGGCGCATACGCCCTATGAGGCCCTGCTGCGGCATCCGGGCCGGGCGCCGCTGCCGGCGGTCGATCCGGACGCCGTGCGCATGATCCTCTACACCTCCGGCACCACCGGCCGGCCCAAGGGCGTGCTGCATACGCACAACACGCTGCATGCCCTGGCCTGCCAGCTCGGCGAGCACTGGCACATCGCGCCGGGCGACCGTTTCCTGGTGCCCTCGCCCATCGGCCACATCGGCGGCTCGATCTACGTCTTCGAGGCGCCGCTGCTGCTGGGCAGCACCGCGGTGCTGATGGAACGCTGGGATGCCGACGAGGCCGTGCAGCGGATGCAGGCCGAGGGCTGCACCCACATGGCCGGGGCCACGCCCTTCCTGGAGCAGTTGCTGGCCGCGGCGAAGCGCGCCGGCACGCGGCTGCCCCGTCTCAAGGTCTTCATCTGCGGCGGCGCCTCGGTGCCGCCCTCGCTGATCCGGCAGGCCACCGAATATTTCGACCAGGCCATCGTCACGCGCGTCTACGGTTCCACCGAGGTGCCGGTGACCACGGTGGGCGCGACGCGGCCGGGCGAGACCGGCTTCGCGGCCGACACCGACGGCCGCGGCGGCTACGCCGAACTCAAGCTGGTCAGCCACGGCTCGGCCCCGGCGGGCGAAGGCGAGGTGCATGCGCGCGGCCCGCAGATGCTGGTGGGCTACCTGCACCCCGAGGACGAGGATGGCGCCTTCGACACCGAAGGCTATTTCCGCACCGGCGATCTCGCGCGCCTGGCGGACGATACCTGGCTGGTGGTCACCGGCCGGGCCAAGGACATCATCATCCGCAACGGCGAGAACATCTCGCCCAAGGAAGTCGAGGATCTCCTCGTCGGCCATCCGCAGATCGCCGAGATCGCCATCGTCGGCCTGCCCGACGCCCGCACCGGCGAGCGCGCCTGCGCGGTGATCGTGCCCCGGACCGGGCCCGGCCCGGACGTCTCCGGGCTGCGCGACTACCTCAAGGCCCTGGGCGTCGCCTCGTTCAAGGCGCCCGAACAGGTCGTGATCCGCGAGTCCCTGCCCAAGAACGATGCCGGCAAGGTCCTGAAGCACCAGCTACGCGCCAGCCTTAAAGACTGAAGGAGCAGGCTTTTTTGCCCCGGCGGGCAATGAATCCTTGCGTCTTTACAGGCGCCCGGTCCTGCGACAAAATCAACACCAGTGTTGAATAATAACGTGCAGGCCACGAGGAGAACGCGCATGGGTTCGGCCGATTTGCCGACGAGCTTCCGCCCGCTCGAGCACGGGCCCCGGCAGGCCCGTGACCTGGGCGTCCTGGGTGAAGCGATCGCCATGGCGCCCCACCTGCACGCCGCCCTGCGCAGCCTCGCCGCCCACGCCCAGGCCTGGATGGGCGGACTGCATCTGTGCCTCGAAACCCTGCCGGACGACGGCCGCCGCTTCCTGCTGCTGGAACCGGCAGCCGGCAGCCTCGCCGGGAAAGCCCCCGCGACCGAACAGGCGCTGGCGACGATCAGCCGCACGGTCGCCGCGATCAGCGGCGGCCAGTTGCGGCCCTGCGAGGCCTGGTTCAGTCACGAGGCACTGGCGCCGCTGTCGTCCTACCGGGCGCAGTTCGGCGCGGCGCTGCGCTTCGGCCAGGGCATGGACGGCCTGGTCTTCGACCCGCGCGACCTCGACCAGCCCCTGCCGGGGCAGGACGCGCAAGGCTACGACGCGGCCATGCGCCGGATCGGCCAGCAGTTCCCCGCCCTGCCGCCGCGCATGGGCACGCGCGTCCGCATCATCGTCACCCACCTGCTCGCCGCCGGCGGCTGCACGCACGACCGCGTCTCGGCCGCGCTCGGCCTGCATCCCCGCACGCTGCAGCGCCGCCTGCGCGAGGAGGGGGAAAGCTTCGAGGCGATCAAGGACCGGGTGCGGCGCGACGTGGCGCTGCGCCATCTCGGCCAGTCCGACGTCTCGCTGGTCCGCATGACCGAGATCCTGGGCTACTCGGAGACCTCGGTGCTGACGCGCAGCTGCCAGCGCTGGTTCTCCGCCTCGCCGCGCCAGCTGCGCAAGCACCAGCGGCGCCGCCCGGCCCAGGCCTCGCCCTGCGCGACCTGAACCCCACATTCCCGGAGCCTCCATGCCGCCGCAAGCCGGACGCTATACCGCCGCCCCCGCCCGCATCGCCGAGGGCTGGACGCTGGAACGCCTGACGCCGCCCAGCCGCCTGTTCGGCGCCAACGGCCTGCGTACCGGCCCCGACGGACGCCTCTACGTCGCCCAGGTCAGCGGCAGCCAGGTCAGCGCCATCGACGTGGACAGCGGCGCCATCGAGGTCATCAGCGCCAAGGGCGGCGACATCGTCGCGCCCGACGACCTGGTGTTCGACGACGATGGCAATCTCTACGCCACCGAGATCACCGAGGGCCGCGTCAGCGTGCGCGCCCCCAACGGCGCCACGCGCGTGCTGTACGGCGACCTCCCGGTGGCCAATCCGATCACCTTCCACCAGGGCCGGCTGATCGCGGGCGAGTGCCGCCCCGGCGGCCGCATCATGGAGCTGGACCGCAACGGCGGCGCGCCGCGGATCATCGCCAGCGACGTGCCGATGCCCAATGCCTTCTCGGTGGGACCGGACGGCAAGCTGTACTTCCCGGTGATGGGCGCCAACGAGATCTGGCGCGTGGACCTGGCCGGCGGCACGCCGGAGAGGGTCGCGGGCGATCTCGGCCTGCCCGACTCGGTGAAGTTCGACTCGCAGGGCTTCATCGTCTCCACCCAGGTCGCCAGCGGCCAGGTGCTGCGCATCGACCCGCGCAACGGCGAGCGCACGGTGCTGGCGCAACTGACGCCCGGCCTGGACAACCTGAGCTTCGTCGGCGAGCGGCTGTTCGTATCGAACATCTCGGGCTACATCGTGGAACTGCTCAAGGACGGCAAGACCCGCGAGCTGGTGGCCGATGGCTTCAACTGGCCGCTGGGCCTGGCCGCCGATCCGCAGGGCCTGCTCTACGTTGCCGATGGCGCCTTCTCCTACACCCTGCCGCCGGGCCGGGAGCGCCAACTCGCCGGCATGTTGTTCCACCCCGGCTACCCCGGCTACTCGCGCGGCGTCGCCGCCAGCGGCCAGGGCGAATTCATCGTCACCACCGCCAACGGTGCCGTCGCCCGCTACCGGCCGGCGCAGCAATGGAGCGAGGTCATCGCCGAGGGCTTCGACCAGCTCTACGGCGTGGCCGCGCACGGCAGTGCCGTGGCCTTCGCCGAGTTCGGCACCGGCCGCGTGCTGGCGGCCGCCGGCCGCCACGTGGAAACCCTGGCCAGCGGCCTGCGCCAGCCCAAGGGCGTGGCGCTCGGCGCCGACGGCAGCTGCTACGTCAGCGAATCCGGCGGCGGCCGCGTGGTGAAGATTTCCGGCGGCAAGACGCAGACCCTCATCGACGGACTGCGGCAGCCGGAAGGCCTGCTGCTGCGCGGCCCCTCGCTGCTGGTGCTGGATGCCGGGGCCCAGGAACTGATCGAGATCGACCTGGGCAAGGGGTCGCGCCGCAGCCTCGCCTCCGGCCTGCCGGTGGGCGCGCCGGCCGGGGTCGTCCCCAAGACGCTGAAGGCGGTGGGCGTGCTCTCGGGTCCCATGGGGCCCTTCGCCGGGCTGGCCGCAGGGCCGGACGGAACGATCTACCTGTCGGGCGATGCCGAGGGCAGCGTGCTGGCCCTGCGTCCCCGCCCCTGAACCGGGAGACTCCGCCATGAGCGCCCTGAAGCACGAGGACCTCGACCGGCCGGTCACGATCGGCGCCGAGGCCTACATCTCCGAGGACTATGTCCGCGCCGAGCGCGACCGACTGTGGCGCCGGGTCTGGCTGCAGGCGGGCCGCGTCGAGGAGATTCCCGAGGTCGGCAGCCACATCACCTACGAGATCCTCGATGACTCGGTGGTGATCATCCGCACCGCCGCAGACCGCATCCAGGCCTTCCACAACGTCTGCACGCACCGCGGCCGCAGGCTGGTGGACACGCCGGCCGGCGCCCACCACGCCTGCGGCAACCGCAAGGCGCTGGTCTGCCCCTTCCACGGCTGGACCTTCAACCTGCAGGGCGACTGCACGCACATCCGCGACCGGGAAGACTGGCAGGACCAGCTCACGCCGGAGAACACGCGGCTGGCCGGGGTGAAGCTGGATACCTGGGGCGGCTGGATCTGGATCAACCTCGACCCGGACTGCGTGCCGCTGCGCGAATACCTGGAGCCGGCGGCGTCGATGCTCGACCCCTTCCAGCTGGAGAACATGCGGGTGCGCTGGCGCCGCTGGGTGGTGTTCGACTGCAACTGGAAGGTGGCGGCCGAGGCCTTCAACGAGATCTACCACGTCGACGTCACCCACCCGGAGTTCAAGCAGTTCGGCGAGTTCCGCGGCTGGGCGCGCTCCCAGGGCCTGCACAGCAACATCGGCTACGACGCGCCGAAGAACGTCGACGCCAACCAGCAGGCCAAGCTGCGCATCGGCACCGGGGATGCCCGCCTGTCCACGGCGCAGATGCAGAACTTCACCTGGACGCAGGTCAACACCAATACCACGCAGACCCTGGTGGATGCGGCCAACCGGCTGGCCGACGAACTGCCGGAGGGCACGCCGCCGGGCGAGGTTCTGATGCACTGGCTCAAGTCGGCGCGCGAGGCCGATGCGGCGCGCGGCGTGGTCTGGCCGACGATCGACCCGGCGCATGTCGGCAGGAGCGGCACGGCCTGGCAGATCTTCCCGAGCTTCCAGATCGGTCATGCCGTGAACAACGCGCTCTGCTACAACTTCAAGCCCCACGGCTACAACCCGAACCAGTGCATCTTCGAGGTGGCCGTCTACGAATTGTTTCCCAAGGGCGCGGAGCCGAAGACGGAATGGGAATACACGCCGGTGGGCGACCCCCGCTGGCGCACGGTGCTGCCGCAGGACTTCTCCAACATGGCGGCGGTGCAGCAGGGCATGAAGTCGGCGGGCTTCCGGGGGACGCAGCCGAACCCGTACCGCGAACGCGCCATCGCCAACCTGCACCTGAACCTGGCGCGCTACATGGGTACGGGGGCGCCGCGGTTGCTGAAGGGCTGAGCGCCAGGGCTGCCATCAGCCCAGGGTAGCAGCACAGGCCGTCCCTTCAGCACGGGTCGGCTGGTTACCGTTCACCCTTCGACAAGCTCAGGGCGAACGGTAACTCTTTCGGGGCTTCCTAGGCTTCCGCGGCGGCGCTCTCATGGCGGCGCGGGGACAGCCGCAGCTTCACCTCGTCGATGATCTCGAACACCACCGGCACCACCAGCAGGCTCAGCACGGTGGAGGTGATCAGGCCGCCGATGACCACCACCGCCATCGGCTGGCGGAAGCTGCTGCCGCCGCCGAGGTCCACCGCGATCGGGATCATGCCGGCGGTCATCGCCACGGTGGTCATCACGATCGGCCGGGCGCGCTTGTGGCAGGCGTCGACCAGCGCGTCGATGCGGTCCATGCCCAGGTCGCGGCGCGCCATGATCGCGTAGTCCACCAGCAGGATGGAGTTCTTGGTGACGATGCCGACCAGCATCAGCAGGCCGATCAGCGAGGACATCGACAGGTCGTAGCCGAAGAACCACATCAGGCCCAGCGCGCCGGTGGAGGCCAGCGGCAGCGCGGCCAGCACCGTCAGCGGCTGGCCGAAGTCGTGGAACAGCAGGACCATGACGGCATAGACGCAGAAGATGCCGGCGAGCATCGCCAGTGCGAAGCCGCCGAACATCTCGGACATGTATTCGATGTCGCCCGAGAGCACCAGTTCCACCCCCGCCGGCAGCTGCTTGAGCGTCGGCAGGTTCTTCGCGCGCTTCAGCACGTCGCCCACCGGCTGGCCGTTGAGGTCCACCGCCAGCTGCACGACGCGCTGGCGGTCGTAGCGGTCGATCTGCGCGGGACCGCCGGTGACATGGATGTCGGCGATGTTGCCCAGCGGGACCGCCGCGCCGTTGTTGCCGCGCACGCGCAGCTGCGCCACCAGGTCGGGATCGCGGCGCGACTCCGGGTCCAGCGCCACGCGCACGTAGACCTGGCGCCCCGGCAGGTTCAGCCGCGGCAGGTTGAAGTCGTAGTCGCCGCTGGTGGCGACGCGCACGGCCTGGGCGATGGCCGCCGAGGTGATGCCCATTTCCGCCGCCCGCGCGAAGTCCGGGCGGATCACGATCTCGGGCCGCAGCAGGCTGGCGGTGGAGGTCACGGCGCCGATGCCGGGCAGGCTGCGCAGCTCGCTCTCCAGCGAGCGCGCGGCCTTCAGTGTCGCCGCCGGGTCGTCGCCGGTGAGCATCAGCGTCATCTTCTCGCCCGGCGTGCCGCGGCCGAGGCTGGTGCGGGCGCCGGGCAGCGCGGCGAGGCGCTTGCTGATGTCGGCGCGGACCTCGGGCAGCTTGCGCCCGGTCTTCCCGATGTTGAGCAGGCGCAGGGTGAGCTGGGCGGTGCGCACCTCGGCGGCCGCCATGTCGGCGCGCATCGCGCCGGTCTTCACGCCGCCGCCCACGACCGTGAGCACCGCGCTGATCTCGGGCACGTCGGCCAGCAGCAGGCGGGCGCGCTCGGCCAGCGCCGTGGTCTGGTCGAGCGAGCTGCCCGGCGGCCCCTCCAGGATCACGAACTCGGTGCTCTCGTCCTGGCCCGCGATGAAGGCGGTGGGCAGCTGGCTGATCAGCACCAGGGACATCAGGAAAAAGGCACCCGCCGCCAGGACCGTGGCCCAGGGATGCTCCAGGCACCAGCGCACGGTGACCAGGTAGCGCCTCATCAGCGGCCCGTCGGTCCAGGTATGCGCCGCCGGCCGCAGCATGTAGGCCGACATCATCGGCGTCAGCAGGCGCGCCACCAGCAGCGAAAACAGCACCGCCGCCGCCGCGGTCCAGCCGAACTGGCGGAACAGGTCGCCGGTCAGGCCGGGGACGAAGGCGGTGGGCAGGAACACCGCGACCAGGGTCAAGGTGGTTGCGATCACCGCCAGGCCGATCTCGTCGGCGGCCTCCATCGCCGCCTGCCTGGGCGGCTTGCCCATCTGCAGGTGGCGCATGATGTTCTCCACCTCGACGATGGCATCGTCGACCAGGACGCCAATGACCAGCGTCAGCGCCAGCAGCGACAGCACGTTCAGGGTGAAACCGAACCACTGCAGCGCCAGGAAGGTCGGGATGATCGACAGCGGCAGCGCCACGGCGGAGACGAAGGTGGCGCGCCAATCGCGCAGGAACAGCCAGACCACCAGCACGGCGAGGACGGTGCCCTCGATCAGCGCGCCCATGGCGTGGCCGTACTCCTGCTCGGTGAAGTCGACCGAGTTCGAGACCTCCACCATCTGCACGGCGGGATGCGACCGCAGCAGCCTTGCCACCTCGGCCCGCGCGCCGCGCGCCGCGGTCACCTCGTCCATGCCCTGCGCGCGCATGACCTCGAAGCTGACCACGCGCTTGCCGTCCAGCAGGGCGATCTGGCTGCGCTCGGCGATGGTGTCGCTGACCCGGGCCACGTCGGCCAGGCGCAGGCGCCGGCCGTCGGCCAGCGGCAGCGACAGGGCCGCCAGTTCCTCGGCGCTGCCGACCGTACCCAGGGCGCGCACGGTCTGTTCCAGCCCGCCGAGGCTGCCGCGGCCGCCGGGCGCTTCCTGCTGCATGCTGCGCAGCTGCGCGCTGATCTCGCCGGCCGTCACGCCCAGGGACTGCAGGCGTGCCGGGTCCAGTTCCACCTGCACCTCGCGCGTGACGCCGCCCTTGCGATTGACCTGCGCCACGCCGCGCACGTGCAGCAGGGCCTTGGCCACGACATCGTCGATGAACCAGGACAGATCGGTCTCGTCCATCGTCGGCGCGATGACGGCATAGGTCAGCAGCGGCATGCCGGCGACGTCGACGCGCGCCACCACCGGCTCCTGCATCTCGTCCGGCAACTTGGTGCGGATGCGCGTGATGGCATCGCGCACGTCGGTCACCGCCTCGGTCAGGTTCTTCTCGTAGGCGAACTCGACCATGAGCAGCACCATGCCATCGTTGATGGTGGTGGTGACGTGGCGCACCGCGCCGATGCTGGAGATGGAGTCCTCGATCGGCCGCGCGACCTCGGCCTCCAGCTGCACCGGCGAGGCGCCCGGCATGGCCGCCTGCACCGTCACCGACGGGAAGGCCATGTCGGGCAGGTACTGGATGCCCAGGCCGCGGAAGGCGACCAGGCCCGCGACCGTCAGCATGATGAACAGCAGGATCGACGGCGTGGGCTTGTTGATCGCCCAGGACGAGAAGTTCATGGCGCGGGACCGGCGGGCACCACCTGCACCAGGACGCCTTCGGAGAGGAAGGCGCCGCCGGACTTCACGTAGCGCGCCGCGGGATCGACCCTGCCCTGCAGCTCGATGGACTCGCCCTGGCGGCGGCCGGTCCCGACCTTGACCAGGTGCACGCGGCTCTGCCCATCGACCTGCATCAGGTACTGGTTGCCGTCGCGCTGCACGATCGCCGCCTCCGGCACCGTCAGGGCCTCGCGCGCCGGAAGGGCGAAGCGGCCGGTCAGGTACATGCCGGCGGCCAGCCCGCTATCGGCGGGCAGATCGACGTAGGCCAGGCCGTTGCGCGTACCGGAGTCCACGGTCGGCGACAGCTGCCGCAGCTTGCCCGCTACCGTCCGGCCGTCGAGGGTGGTGAGCGTGGCCGAGGCTCCGGGCTGCAGCCGCTGCATGGCATTGGCCGTGACCTCGGCGCGCCATTCCAGGCGGTTGCGGCGCACCATGCGGAACAGCTCGGTCCCCATCGGGCTGACGGCCCCCACCGTGGCGGCTCGCCCCGAGATCACGCCGTCGTCCGGCGCGACCACGCGGGCGTAGCGCAGCTTCAGCGCCTGCGCGCGATGCTGCGCCTGGGCCGAGGCCAGTTGCGCCTCGGCGACCCTGGCCTGCGTGCGGTACATCTGGCCGGTCTGCTTGGCCATGGCGTCCAGCGATTCGAGGCGGTCGGCGCGAGCGGCGTCGGCCCTGGCCTTCTCGAGATTGGCCGAGGCCTCGGCCACCATCGCATCGAGCCGCGCCAGGTCGGCGCGCAGGCTGTCCTCGCTGAAGCGGGCCAGCAACTGCCCCTTGCGGACGCTGTCGCCGACGTTCACCAGCACCTCGTCGAGACGCACGCCGCCCACCTCGGCCCCGATCACCGCCTCCTGCCAGGCGGCGACCTCGCCGCTGGCGACCAGTGCGTCCGGCCAGGTCTCGCGCTGCGGCGAAATCACCTCCACGGTGAGCACCGGCTGCGGGGCCGCGGGCGGCTCGGCCTCGCCGCCGCAGGCGGACAGCAGGACCGGACCGAGCATGGCGAGGAGGATGGACAGGGGGCGCCGGCCGCCCCCGATGATTCCGGCTTGAACTGTCATGACGTCCCTGCTGGAAGGGTGGCTGCAGGCCGTCCCCTTCCCTTCGATATGCGGCGTCGCGCCCCCGGCGCGATGCCTTGAATTCATGAAACACAGTGTTTCATATCTTGATCATTACAGGGCATGGGCGATGCCCTGTCAACCCAAAAACCTGCTCCGCCGGGCCGTCTCCGGAGAGATGGCGCTCGCCACGTGCCAGTCCTGGCCTTGCGGCCAGCCGTTGTCTCCGCGGGCGCCTCGTCCAGGCACGCCCGTCGCGCTGCGCGGGCTCCCCTGGTGGAGACGGCCCGGCGGGCAGCAATACCGTGTTGTTAATGAGCACCGACAGCAGGCGGACCCGGGACTCGTTCGCGGATGCGCTAGCAGAGCCCTACTGGGTTAGCCCGGCAATCGTTCTACTGCGGGGAGATTTTGGAGCCGTGAGAGGCATGGGCCGGGTGGGTGAGATCGATCCCGGTATGCGGCAGGCCTCGGTCGCTGGGGGTTCCAGCGTGAGGCCTGGCTCGATGGGAATAGGTTACGCCGGAGGGAGCGGAAGTCATAACGGAGTTCCGTTTTTTTTTGGGGCGCCGTCCGTGGCGGGACTTCACTTCCGGATCGAGCCCCAGCCCGGCCATCCATGGCCGGGCGTTCGCCGGCGTGGAGTGCCATTCAAGGCACTCCACGACAGCCCCGGCTCACCCCCTTCGACAGGCTCAGGCGAACGCTTGGCTAGTCACTTCACGACTACGGAAAACCCCTCCCCCGTGTTTGCCGGGATCATCTTGCTCGCGCGCGTGTTGCCTCTCCCTCCGGGGGAGGTCGCGCCGCGGGCGCGGGTGAGGGGCGCGCGTGAAACAAGTGACTGCTCATGTTTGGCCCTTGTCCCTCACCCCTGCCCCTCTCCCGGAAGGAGAGGGGTTCTGCCGCCTTGGTTTTTCCCGCAGAGGGAAGAACCAAACAAGAAAAGCCCAGCCGGAGGCTGGGCTTTTCGGGTGACGCCTGCGGCCTACTGCGCGGCGGCGCCGAAGTTGTACTTCAGGCGGGCGCCGACCATGCGCGGCATGCCGAGCATGCGCGACTCGTAGGCCAGCAGCTTGTAGGTGCCGCTGGTGTAGGTCACGTATTCCTCGTCGAGCACGTTGGTGCCGAACACCACCAGGTCCATCGGGCTGTTGAAGATGCGGCCCCAGGTGAAGTTCAGGTTCAGCAGGCTGAACGCATCGAGCATGCCGTAGGGGCCGGAGCTGGAAGCCGCCGAGCGCTGCTGGCCGATGTAGGAGTAGGTCGCGCCCAGGTCCATCTCGCCGAGGCTTTCCGACACCGGCAGGCGCCAGTTCAGCGAGCCGACGTAGGTCTGGTCCGGTGCGTACGGCAGTTCGTCGCCGACCTCGGCGATCGGCGTCACCGAGGCGCCCGCCAGTTCGCCGCCCGCCGCCCGGACCTTCTCGGTCAGATCCTCCTGCTCCAGCAGCTCGGTGTCGAGCAGCGAGAAGGACAGCGCGAAGGTCACGCGGTCATGCGGCTGGAAGAAGGCTTCACCCTCGATGCCGGCGATGCGCGACTTGCCGGCGTTGACGATGGTGGTGGTCTGCAGCGAGTCGCGCGAGATGTAGCCGAGCTGCAGCTGCTGATTGGTGAAATCGTTGTAGAACACCGACAGGTTGAAGCGGCCCGGCACCGGTCCGCCGAACTGGGTCTTGATGCCGAGCTCGTAGGTGTCGACCTTCTCGGGCTCGAAGGTATCGACGCCCGGATCGGCGGCCAGGATGACGCTGCCCTGGCGGTAGCCACGCACGTACTTGGCGTAGACCATCTGGCCCTCGAAGGGCTTCCAGTCGACCTCCAGCAGGCCGGTGGGTGCCTTGCTGCTGACCTCCGGCGTGACGATCTGCTCGTTCGCACCCAGCGGCGCCGCCAGCAGCCAGCGGTAGCTGGTCTTGATGCCGTAGCCCTCGGTGTGATCCCAGGTGTAGCGCAGGCCGCCGGTAGCGCTCCACTGGTCATTGAAGTGCCAGGTGCCCTGCGTGTACACGGCGCGGTTCAGGTACTCGGTCTTGTACTGCTGCACCAGCACGCCGCCAACGGCACCGAACAAGGGGTCATAGCAGTCGAAGCCGGAGGGATCGCCTTCCAGGCTGGCCATGTTGCAGGAGATCAGGCCGGCGGAGTTGTTGCCGGAGTAGCCGTCGGGACGGCTGTTTTCCCAGTACACGCCGCCCTGCCATTCCAGCGCGCCCTCGAAGGAATTGCCCTGCAGCTGCAGTTCCCCGACGTAGGTCTCCTGGCTGGTGACCGGGATATCCGGGTTGGGCACCGACACGCCGGTCTTGAACTCGCGGTTCGGATTGGGATCGAGCGAAACCGGACCCGCGATGCCCAGCAGTTCGGTGAGCGGATTGCGGGGGATGTTGAGGAGGGGGACGTTGTAGCGGAACTGGGTACCGAAGATGTCCGAGCCGTTCTCCGTGTGGAGGTGCGCGTAGGCCAGGATATTCTTCAGCGTAACGTCATCCGAGATATCCCAGGTCAGCGTATTGATCAGGCGCTTTTCCTTGATGTTGGTCATCGGCGAGGCGATCGTGCTGACCACGTCGTAGAAGCCGTCCTGACCCGTGGCTTTCTGGCGGGCGAGCTGGTCCGCGCAGGCCGGGTAGTGCAGCAGGCCGGAGAATGCCCCGAAGAAGTCGCCGGTGAGGTAGTCGGCGTTGCAGGCGTAGAGCTGGGCGCTGTAGCCGGTGCTCTGCGAGTCGATGTAGGACAGGATCGTGTAATTCTCGACGCTGTCGCTGATGTTCCACAGCGTGCTGAGGCGGCCGGAGATGTAGTCCACGCTGCCCAGCGCATCGGTGCCGATACGGGTGATGTTGTTGAGATGTCCGTCGCGCTCGTTGCGGTCGATGCCGAGGCGGACCTTGAAATTCTCCGTCACCGGCAGGTTGACGACGCCCTGCTGGCGGAACATGCCCCACTCGCCGCCGGACAGCTCGACGTAGCCCTCGAACTCGTCCTTCGGACGGTTGGGCACCAGCAGCACGGCGCCGCCGGTGGTGTTGCGGCCGAACAGGGTGCCCTGCGGACCCTTCAGCACCTGGACGTTGGCCAGGTCGAACATCACGCCAGGGCCGGCGCCGTCGCCGGAGGTCTGCGAGCTCTGTCCGCGCGGGGCCACGACTTCGGCCATGTAGGTGGCCACGGACGCGGTGGTGCGCAGCTCCTGGGTGAAGCCGCGGATGGAGAAGGTGGCGTTGTCGGCGCCGAAGCGGTTGTTGGTGGACAGCGAGGGCGTGTAGACCGCCAGGTCCGCCGAGTTGGTGATGTTGGCGTTGGCGAGCTGCTTGCCGTCGAACACGGTGATGGAGATGGGCACGTCCTGCGCGCTTTCCTCGCGGCGCTGGGCGGTCACGACGACCTCCTCGATCATCGGGCGGCGCGCGCGCGGCGTCGGCGCGGACTCCGGCACGGCGGCCTCCTTCTGCGGGAGGGGGATCACGTCCAGGTCCAGGCCGGTGGTATCGGGAGCCGGCGGGGCGGCCGCAGGGGCGGCTTCGGCGGTGGCGGGGGCCGGCTCGGTGGAAGGAGCCGCGGCGGCAGCAGCTGCCGGTTCGGTGGAGGGAGCCGCGGCGGCGGCAGCGGGGGCCGGCGGCGGCGCGGGCTCCGGCTCGACGCCTTCGAGGTCGAACAGGTCGTCGAGCTCGCTGGTGCCGCCCGAAGGAGCGGCGGCCGGTGCGGGCTCCTGGGCCGGCTCCTGGGCCAGGGCCGCAGGACCGTAAGCAAGGCCTGCGGCCGCCGTCAGCGCGGCGGCCACCATGACTGCCTTCATCTTCCCTTCCTCCATGACTCTCTCACCTTCAATCCGTGCCACTGTTATGTTCGAACCCGCGTCTGTTCCGCCGCGGACGCCCCGACCGGAATCAGGGGCTTGAATAGCGATGACCGGAGCCTGACATAGCGCGGCGCGCCTGCCTTGATCCGGTGCGACAAACGAGTTTGCTGCTGCTGCAGTGCGCATGGTCTGCGCCGGCAGGGTGTCTCGCGTGGCGAGGACGCGCCGGACGATGCACCGCAGCATGGGACGCGGCGCGAGCCGGCTGGGCGGCCCAGGATCTTGCCGTCGCCCGCGGGGCAACCGAAGCAAGCGACTCCATGATCTCGTCTCCTCCGCGCAGTTGATTCGCACACGACCAACCCGGCCCCGGGGCCCTCCGCTGCGTCGGCATCGGGCTCCCTTCACTTCCTCTACGGCTTCAGGACCACGCATCCCACGATAGACGGCAGGCTGTCGAGCCGCCAGACACCACAGCGGCAGCCCTCTTGTCCCTGCATGCAGGAAGTGGCCGGTTTTCTGCGATTCTGGCTCCCGCGGGAGAATCGCGAATCGGCCTTTCGGACGGCCTGCGCCGCGGCACTCCGCAGCGCAGGCCGTGGCGGTCACATCAGGGCAGCTCGACCACGCCGCCGCCGAAGGCGGAGGTCTCGCCGGTCTGCGTGGTGGCGATCTGCTTGATCTCCACCAGCTTGCGGCCGCCTTCCTCGAACTTGCGGATGACTTCGCCGTTGATGAAGACGGTGTCGCCCTCGGGGTTGTGGCGGCGGATCTGGCAGTGGGCGCTGCGCAGGAAGCCGGCATCGCCCTGCCAGTTGGTCAGGTGGTGGGTCAGCCAGGAGCAGCGCTCCGGGCCGTAGTCGTAGGCGCCCGGCGTGC
The DNA here is from genome assembly GCF_002930645.1 of Solimonas fluminis. Taxonomy (GTDB): domain Bacteria; phylum Pseudomonadota; class Gammaproteobacteria; order Nevskiales; family Nevskiaceae; genus Solimonas_A; species Solimonas_A fluminis. Next base: position 36,467 of record NZ_PSNW01000016.1, read on the forward strand.
CGACCTTGAGGGCGAACTCCTCTTCCCAGTGCACGCGCTCGGGGCAGTCCGGGATGTTGAAGCGGTTCTTGATGCCCAGGCCCGGGTGCTTGTGGTGCTGCGCCCAGGCCAGCTTGTTGGCGCGGATGTAGAGGCCGCCCCAGCCTTGCGCGTAGCAGATGAAGCCGGTGACGGTCATCGGACCCTTGACCATGGTGGGCAGCTTGTCGCCGACGTTCACGTCCTTCCAGTAGCGCGGGGTGGCGCCGCGCACTTCTTCCTTGGCATAGAGCTCGAAGATCTTCGACAGTTCGTCGTCGGTGTACTTCTTGGGCTCGCGGGCCTTCACTTCGGTGTACTTGGTGCCCTTCTCGCGCGCCACGTCGCGGTCGGTGCGGAAGCACCAGCTGTCGGCCTCGGCGACGAAGTCGCCGCTCTGGTTGTAGAACCTGACGTTGTAGATCTGCTGGAAGGAGCGGCCGGCGAAGCGGGTCTGGTGCTCGATCAGGTCCTTGAGCTTGGCCTCGGTGCGGATGGTGTCGTTGCGCAGCACCGGCTTGTGCCACTGCCAGTTGGCACCGGCCCACATGGCATGCACGCCCGACAGCCCGCCGACGTAACCGGAGACGATGCGGCTGGTGGTGAACATGAAGCTGGGCAGCGCCACGATGCCGCCGAAGCGCGACCGGGCGGCGTAGTCCGGATCGCACCACAGCGGGTTGTCGTCGCCGATGCCGTGGGCATAGTGACGGATGGCGTCGCGGGTGGCCTCGTAGTTCCAGGGCTCGACGGTGTCGGTAATGGGCACGCCGATACGCTGGCGCAGTTCATCCAGGCCCTTTTCGGTGATCTTGGGGAACGCGGCGGACATGTCGTTGGGCATCTCTATCTCTCCTTCAGGTTCTTGAATCCGGAATCGGTAATGGGGGGTCAGGCGGCGGCCGCGTTCTCGCGGTCACGCAGGACCTTGCGGTTGACCTTGCCGGCAGGGGTCTTGGGCAGCTCTTCGACCAGGGCGATCTGGCGCGGGAATTCATGCTGGCTGAGGCGCTCGCGGGTGAAGTCCTGCAGTTCGCGGACGAAGGCCTCGCTCTGGCTGCGCGGGCTGACGACGAAGGCCTTGACCACCTGCCCGCGCAGCGAGTCCCTGACGCCGATGACGGCGGCCTCGCGCACGTCCGGGTGCTTGAGCAGGACGTTCTCGATCTCGACGGCGCTCATGGTCCAGCCGGCGGAGATGATGACGTCGTCGGCGCGGCCGCCGTGGTAGAAGTGGCCGTCCTCGTCGATCCAGCCGAGATCCTTGGTGGGCACCCACTCGCCGCGGCGCAGCAGCTTGAGCTCGCCGATCTGGCGCGGGGCACAGGGCTTGCCGCCGGCGTCCTGCACCTGCACGGTCTGGCCGGGGATGGCCTTGCCCAGCGAGCCGGGCTTGACCGTGAAGTCCGGCGCGCCGGGGTAGTTGACCAGCACGACGCCGACCTCGGTGGTGCCGTACATGCTGCAGACCGGGCGGCCGAACAGTTTCTCGGTGTATTCCAGGGTGGCGGGGTCGATGGGCTCGCCGGTATAGGACAGCTTCTGCAGCCTGAAGCGGAATTTCTCCGCCTCCCCGGTCGCCTTCATCATGCGGTAGTGCGTGGCCGCCGCGGACAGGTTGGTGATGCCATAGTCCTGCAGGGCCTGCAGCAGGCGCAGCGCCGCGAACTTGCCGGACATGGTGCCGGTGGTCACGCCCAGCGACAGCGGCGCCAGCGTGCCATGCCACATGCCATGGCCCCAGGCCGGCGACGAGGGGCAGAAGAAGTCGTCTCCGGGGCGCACGCCGGTGCCGTACAGCGCCGCCAGGGCCAGCACGACGATGGAGCGGTGGGTGTGCCTGACCGCCGCCGGCAGCTCGCGCGTGGTCCCCGAGGTGTACTGGAAGGCGGCGAGGTCATCGGCCTTCGTGTCGACCTTGAAGGTATCCGGGTAGGCCTTCAGCTCCTCGAACAGGCTGTCGTCCGCCACCACCACGCGGGTATTGGCCGAGGCCTTGGCCATCCCGGCCTTCTCGGTATTGGTGACCAGGATCACCGGCGTGCAGTCCGCCACGCGCAGTTGCAGGCCTTCCGGCCCGAACAGGGTGAACAGCGGCACGCTGATGGCGCCGGTCTTCATGGCGCCGAACATGGCGGTGTAGAAGGCCAGCGAGGGGTCGAGCATGAAGGCGACGCGATCGCCCGGCCTGACGCCCTGGGCCAGCAGCCAGTGGGCGAAACGGCTGGACCACTGCGACAGCTCCCGGAACCCGATGATCTCGTCGCGGCCGTCGGCATGGGCGACGCGGACGGCGATGCGCCGGGCGTCGGCGGCGTGACGGTCGATGCACTCGTGGGCGATGTTGAAGGACTGCTTGTCCCCGTCGAACAGGGCCCAGACCGCCTCCATCGAGTAGTGCTGCTGCGCGTCGGCGTAGCGGCTGTAGTCCGTCAGCTTGCTCATCTGCTCCCTCTGGGAATGTATGCCGGGCGCTGGTCTCCCCTCGCGCCGGAGGCATCAGAACAGACGCTGACTGTTGTTGTCAATGTGCAATAATTGTTGTATTAGTAAAACATCCCGACAAGAACTGCCGATTGTCCGGGATGGCAAAGCTGTTGCCGCAGGCCTTCGCGGCGACATCGCCACCGCCGTTCGCGGGTGCATAATCGGCTCCACCAGGGCTGCATCGGTCGATGATGCTGACGATGAAACAGGGCGCGCGGGCGACGATGGAGGTAAAGGCGGCGCTGGAGACTCCCAGCGCGCAGGTGCAGCTCGTGCACTACCGCTTCGGCGAGCCGCCCGAGAGCGTCGTCTCCATGGACGACAAGATCCGCGTGGAACTCTGCCTGAACACCCGCCACCGCAGCGCGCGCGCCTGCTTCGCGGGCTGGCAGAGCAGCCGCTACGAGCGCATCGGCGAGGTCTTCGTGGTACCGCCCACCATCGAGATGGCCGCGCGCAGCGACGAGGACCGCCCGCTGTCCTCGGTGATCTGCCTGCTGGAACTGGCACCGGTGCTGGCGCTGTTCGACCGTCTGCCGGAGATGAGCGAGCGCTTCCTGCTGCTGGGCCTCGACGTGCGGGATGCCCAGGTGCGCCAGGGCCTGCTGCGCCTGGCCGACGAGGCGCGACACCCGGGCTTCGCCAGCCAGATCCTGGTGGAATCGATCGCTGCGCAGGTCAGCGTGGACCTGCTGCGCTACGGCATGGCCTTGCCCGAGCGCAGCGTGCAGGGCGGACTCGCGCCCTGGCAGCTGCGGCGCATCGAGGAACGGCTATATGAGGTGCGCGAGGCGCCGGGCCTGCAGGAGCTGGCCGGACTCTGCGGCTTGTCCGTGCGCCAGCTGACGCGCGCCTTCCGCGTGGCGCGCGGCTGCTCGGTAGGCCAGCACGTGGCCGACCGCCAGATCGGGCATGCCAAGCGGCTGCTGGCCGCCGACGAGAGCGTGGCCTCGATCGCCGGCACCCTGGGTTTCTCGTCGTCCTCGAACTTCTGCTACGCCTTCCGCCGCGCCACCGGGCTGACGCCAGGGCAATACCGCCAGGCCCTGCCCTCGTTCCGGGCGATCCAGCACGTGCGCTTTCCGCGGCCGGCGGCGCTGGCGAACTCCTGAGCAAGGTCCGGGCGGCGATGCGGCGGGAGGCCGTGACCCGCCGCGGGGCGGACCTCGCTTTCCGTCCGGTACCCGGCGGGAATCCGCCGGCCCCGCGGCCCGCCACGGAGTCGCCCCGGGCGGTTCCGGATGGAACCGCCCGGGGCGCCGGTCACTTGCCGAGCAAGGCTGCGATCTCGGCCCGGCGGCCGGTGTCGGCATCCTCCCGTCCCGGACGCGGCGGCGCAGCCAGCGCCTTGCGCAGGTACTTTTCTCCCTCGGCGCGGTTGCCCTGCTCCAGCAGCAGGTCGCCATAGAAGTAGTTGGGATCGATCCCGTTGGGATTGATCTGCAGCGCTCGCTGCAGGTACTCGGCCGCCTTCTTCCTGTCGCCATAGGCGATCGGCCAGCCCGGCGCCTTGGCGTAGAGGCTGCCCAGCGAGGTGTAGATCGAGCCGTCCAGCACGGCCGGCTGGATCTTTTCCGCCTGCAGCAGGAGTTCCCGCGCGGTCTTGATCTTGCCGAGCGCTCCCAGGCCTCCCTCGAACTTGGCATGGCTGCTCAGGATGATGGCCTGCCATACCAGCGGCTCGGCGCGTCCCGGGTTGGCGGCCGCGAGTTGCGCGGCCCGGGCGCCCAGCCTTTCGAACTGCTTCTCCTTGTCGGCGGCAGCCGTGACGTAGTACGCCTCGGCCCAGCCATGCTGCAGCGCCGGCAGGCCTTCTTCCACGGTTTCGGCCCGGGCGGCGAAGGATAGTGCGAGGCTGCCGAGCAGCAGCCCCAGGAACAGCTTGCGGATCATGATGTTTTCTCCTGGAAGGCGAAATGGGACTCAGGGCAGCTGACGCAGCGCATAGGGCCGCATCTGCTGTCCCTGCTTGCGCAGCGCGGCATCGACCAGGCGGGGAAACCAGGCGTTGATGCGGACGAACAGCTTCTCGGGCCAGCCGAGGTAGCGCTCCTTGCGGTTGCGCTCGATGGCTTCCACCAGTGCGGAGCCGACGGCCTCGGGCTCGTCCTGATTCATCGCCAGGGCGCTGGCCATGTCGCTGACCGCCCCGCTGTTCAGGGCGGTGCGGGTGTAGCGCGGGGCGAAATACAGCACCTCCACGCCGCTGCCCGACAGTTCCCGGCGCAGGGCCTCGGAAAAGCCGCGCAGGGCGAACTTGGTGCTGGAATAGGTCGCGAAGCAGGGGAAGGCGATGGATCCGAAGATGGAACCGACGTTGACGACCAGTCCGCCGCCCTGGCGCAGCATGGGCAGCGCCGCCTGCACCAGCTGCATCGGCGCCAGGACATTGGTGCGCCAGAGCTGCTCGATGGCCTCGGGCGGCGTCGACTCGAAGTAGCCGAAGTGCATCGCGCCGGCGCAGTTGATGACCATGTCCAGCCGCACCTCGAAACCGCGCAGGCGTGCGACCAGGTCGCGCGCCGCGCCCGGCGCGGTCAGGTCGGCCGCCAGCACCTCGGCCCGCCCACCCTCGCGGCGAATCTGCGCGGCCAGGGCCAGCAGCTCTTCCTCGCGGCGGCCGCTGAGCCAGAGCCGCGCGCCGCGCGCGGCCAGTTGCAGGGCCGCGGCCCGGCCGATGCCGCCGGTGGCGCCGGTCAGAAGGATGCAGCGGTCTTGGAGATGCATGAGGAATGCTCCTGGTGAAGATGGCGGAAGATGTCGCCGTAGAGGCGGTAGAACATGCGCGAGGCGTGGATCACCGCGTCCTGATCGCGCGGCTCGGCGAGCCGGTCCACCAGCTCGCGGAAGAAATCGACGTGGCCCACGTCCAGCGCGCCATGGCTGGCGAGATAGCTGAAGGCGCTGCTGGGCAACTGCACGGCCTGGGCAATCTGCCGGGCCGCCTGTGTCGCCAGCGCGGTGCTGGTCCCTTCGAGCACATGCACCATGCCGAAGAAGCCCACGGGATTGCCGCGCATCACCGTGTCGTAGGCGTAGGACACCATCAGCTCGGTGGGCACCGCCGGGCGGCCGTAGCGCACCCGATCGGGGTCGCCCCCCGCGGCGCGGATGTCGTTCAGAACCCACTCATGGTGGCCGTACTCCTCCTCGATGTAGTGCACGATCTTGCCGCGCAGCCATTCGTAGTCGTCGGTCAGGCGACCGCCGCAGGCCATCATCAGCGGCACGGTGTGCTTGACGTGGTGATAGGCCTGCGAGAGGAAGGCGATGTACAGGGGCCGGGTGACGCGGCCGGCCAGGGCATCGGCGAACAGCGGCAGGCCGAGCAGTTCGGCGCGATCGGCCGCCGTGGCGTCCTGCAAGGCATCATAGAAACTCATGCTGGGGTTCCTGGTAGAGGGAGTCGAGTGCGGCGCCGTACTGCGCCAGCAGGCTGGCGCGCCGCAGGCGGCCGTTGGGGGTGAGCTGCCCGTTCTGCGGCGTGAAGGCCTGCCGGGCCGCCAGCCAGTGACGCACTCGCGCATAGTCCGGCAGCATGGCGTTGACCTCGGCCAGGGCTGCATCGACCGCATCCGGGGTCGCGCCCGGCCGCGGCACGATCAGCGCGGCATTCCAGGGACGGGCTTCGCCGAATACGGCGGCCTGCGCAATCGCCGGCTGCAGGCAGAGCTCGCGCTCGACCCACTCCGGCGCCACGTTGCGCCCGAAGGCGGTGATGAACATGTTTTTCTTGCGGCCGGTCAGCCAGAGGTAGCCGTCGGCGTCGAGATGGCCGATATCGCCGGTGGCCACCGGCTCGTCCGCCGCGCGGGGCCGCTCGTTGACGTAGCCGAGGAAGGCATTGCCCGACACCAGGACCTCGCCGTCGGGCGCGAAGGAGACGCGCACGTGCGGCAGCGGGCGGCCGGCGCTGCCGGGACGGTCCGCGGCGGCGGTATTGAGCGCCACGACGGAAGAGCACTCCGACAGGCCGTAGCCCTCGTGGACCGGCAAGCCCGAGGCTCGCGCGCGCTCCAGCAGCCGCGGCGCCACCGGCGCTCCGCCCACCGCGACGAATCGCAGCTGCGAGGGGCGCGGCAGACCGGCCTCGATCGCCTCGACCAGCCCCTGCAGGATCTGCGGCACGAGGATCGCCGTGCTGGCCCGTGCCAGTTCCAGCGCTTCGAGCAGCAGCCGGGGATTGAATCCGGAAGCCCCGCGCAGGCCGATCTCCGACATCGGCCACAGGCAGGCAGCGGCACCTGCCAGCAGCGGCGCGTACAGTCCGCCAAGGTTTTCCAGCAGCGTCGCCAGCGGCAGCACGCAAAGGTGGCGATCACCCGGGGCCGCGCCGCTGGCCTCGGCCAGCGCCTGGGCGACGCGTTCCATCTGCTCCTGGGCGAGACAGACTCCCTTGGGTTCCCCGGTGGTGCCGGAGGTGTAGGTGATCTTGGCGGTACCGTCCGGGATTTGCGCCGGGGGCTGCGGAGGCAGGCGGAGCAGGCTCAGCACGGCCGGCCCCAGGCCCAGTTCCAGCGCCTCCACCGGCAGCCCGGCGAAGGGACCCGTGGCGGCCAGGGCCGGATCGGCCAGCACGGCCTGGGCACCGGCGCTGCGCAGGGCATGGGCCATCTGCTGCGGCGAGAAGAACGGCGGCAGGGGTACGAGGCGTATGCCGGCGCGCAGGGCCGCCAGGTCGGCCAGCGCCCAGCCCAGGCCGTTGTCGGCCAGCAGGCCGACCACGCGCAGGCCGCGCGACGCGAGCTGCGCCGCCAGGCGTTCGATGGCATCGGCCAGTTCCGCGTAGCTCAGGCGTGCTTCGCAGCCATGCAGCGCCAGCGCCGCGGGTTGGCGGCGGGCATGCTCCCGGATCGCATCGAGGACCCGGCTCACGGCGCCCCCACCCGGGCGACCGGCGCCAGCGCGGCGGCGAGCGCGCGCGGTGACGACGCCATCTCCTCGAGCTGGCTCCAGCCGTTGCGCACGTCTCCCAGCATCACGGAGGGAGAGTGGCGGTAGTAGCTGCCCCAGTAGGCCCGCTCCGTTTCGGGAAGACGCCCGATCGGCGCGGGAGCCATGACGCTGAGCGGCAGGCCCAGCCGGCTGAAGCCGTTGCACAGCCGCGCCGCACCGGTGAAGACCACCCAGTGGAAGGACTGGCGATGCAGCAGCCGCGTCAGCAGGGGGATCAGTTCGCGCAGCGCACCCGGCGTGGCGCCGGCCAGGTTCCCGACCTCGGCGATATGCCGGCGTGAAACGGCTTCCCCGGCGCGCCGGGAGACCAGCTGCTCCACCGGCTCGTCGAGGTAGCACTCGAGGAACAGGCGCTCCTCCGCGGCGGAGCGCATGCCGAAGGCCGCATGCAGCCGACCGCCGGCGTCGTAGGTGCCGAACAGTCGCGGCATGAAGCGCCGCAGCTCGGCGCCATAGGCGTCCGCGAAGCGCTCGGCGATGAAGCGCTCGAGCAGGAGGCGTTCCTCGCGCTCGGCCAGGCAGAGCCGGACAGCGGACGCCGGAGCGCCTTCGACAGGGGCCGCGCCCGTGCGGGCATCGCCTGCGGTTGGAGCATGGGAGAACATGAAACTCGCTTCCTGGTCTGGACCCGTGGTGGGCCATGCCAGAAGGGGAGCAACGGCGGTGCCAGCCCGGCACCACTGCCTCAAGCGATTGTTAGATAACGGTTTCCAGATGAATTCCCGGCCACGGCGGCCGGCCCCATGGCCGGCAGGACTTGTCGGGACCGCAAGATCCGTCCGACAAATCTTGCAGGGTCAGCGGCTGCAGTCGACGGGAGTATCCGGCGGCAGCAGCCGCCCTTCGGCATCCACGAGCACCACCGCCCGCACGCGCTCGTCCATCGCGCAGTACGCCAGGTAGCCCATGGCGTTGCCCGTGGCGGCCACGAAGCGCAGCACGGCCGCCTCGGAAGCCAGCACATGCGGCGGGCGCACGCCATGAAAGTACTGCTCGTTCCAGTAGCCCTCCATCGCCTCGGGCGTCAGGCGCAATACCGATTCGGTGAAGCGGCGACGCAGGGGATGGTCGGCCGGCAGATTCACCGGCTCGATACGCCGGCCATCGGGCCAGAGCAGCTTCTTGCGCTTGTAGATCAGCGAGACATCGTCCAGGTCCAGCGATGCGGCCTGGCGGTCCGCCGGGACGATCACGGCGATCACCGGCTCGGCCGCCTGCGCGAAGACGGCGACGGCGGCCAGCAGCACCAGCAGGAACAGGCGCATCAGAAGAGCACCGCGAACGACGCCAGCAGTCCGTCGCGGGCGTCGATGTCGTTGTCGGTGGCCCGGCTGTATTCGGCCTTGAACACCAGCCCCGGACGCGGACGGTAGTTCAGGCCGCCCAGGTAGACATTGAGATCGCGCGTGGCGGCGGTGTCGCGGAAGGTCTCGTAGCGGGCGACGGCGAACAGGCGCTCGCCCAGCGGGGCCGCCAGCTGCAGGTAGCCGCCCTGCTCGTCGCGCTCGGCATTGGTCAGGCTGGTGATCCGGTAGGCGAACTCGCCTGTCAGTTCGTAGCGCTGCCAGTTCCACTGGAAGTCGGCACCGTAGAGGCGACGGCGCTGGTCGGCGCTGCTGTCCAGCTCGAAGTCGACGAAGGACAGGCCGACGCTGAGCTGCGGCAGGATTTCCGTGGACAGATGGAGGCCGTAGGCTTCTTCGAAGGTATCGAGTTCGGGATTGGGAAACAGCTCCTGGCCGGGCGAGCCGTAGATCGAATACTCCAGGCCCCGCGGCAGCCAGGGCAGCACACCGGTGAGCATCGCGCCGGTGGCGTTCACCGGGAACGTGGCCTCGGTGATCAAGGGACGCGAGGTGGTCCAGACCAGCGGCGCCGCATGGATCAGGTTCCAGTGGCCGACGGGCGTCAGGAACTTGCCGAGCCGCAGCTTGAGCGAGTCGCTGTAGCGGTAGTCGAAGTAGAAGCGCTCCAGGCCGAGATAGGCGTCGTCCACGGTGATCTCGTCGGAGGTGGCCAGGAAGCCATCCTCCAGCTCGACCTCGGTGAAGAATTGCCAGCGCCCGCCGCCGTCCCACCACAGGAATCCGCTCAGCGCGTCCAGACCTGCGCGCCAGTCAGGATCGCCCGGCGCGCCGCCGGTACCGTCGTAGGCCATCACCGCGTAGCCACCCGCGGTGAAGCCGCTGTCGCCCAGCACGATCCCCTGGCCGAGGCGATAGCCCGGCGCCGGATTCCCCTGCACGGCCGCGGCCTGTTCTTCAACGGCCTGCGCCAGGACGGCCGGACAGGCGAAGGCCAGCGACCATGCCGCCGCACGCAAAAGCGAATCAAACCTGTTCAGCATCGAGGACTGCCGCTCAAACCCGGGAAAGACTTACTCTAGCGCACCGTGACGATTCGCCGAATCCTGTTGTTCGCCTTCCTGCTGGTCAGCCTGCTGCCGGCGGTAGCGTTGACGCGCCTCGCCTTCGACCGCAGCCGCGCGGCGATGCTGGGCGAGATCGAGCAAGGCGTCATGCGCAGTACCGCGGCGGTTTCGGCCGAGGCGGACCAGCTGCTCTACGAGCGGCTGCTCAACGCCACGACCTGGAATCACCTGGAAGTCATGCAGGACCTGCGGATCGACGACGTCGACAAGCGCCTGTCCTCCTTCCTGTCGGAGATGAAGCTCCGCTATGGCGGCACCTACCGCGCGCTCCATGCCGTCGACGCCCAGGGCCGCATCGTCGCCAGCAGCGATGCCGCGCGCATCGGCCAGGTCCATGCCGCGCCGAGGCCCTGGGCCCAGGCGGCGCTGCCCGGCGGACTGGTGCGCGTGGAACGGCCGCGCAAAGAGGCCGAGGGCCGGATCATGCTGCTGAGGGTGGCGATTCCATCCCAGTTCGAGGATGGCGACGCCGGCGACCTGCTGCTGGAATTCGACTGGGCGGCGATGCAGGCCGTGCTGGACCATGCGTCCGACGCCACCCGGCAACTGCTGCTGGTGGATACCGGGGGCCTGCCCCTGGGGGCCTCGTCGGGCCTGTTGCCGCAGATCGACCGGGACCGCTCGCTGCCCGCCGGCTGGTGGCCGCCGCCCGGGGGCCTGCATGCCTTCGACCGCGATGGACATCCCTATGCGGAAGGCGCCGTGATCGTCGGCCACGCCCGTTCGCCCGGCCTCGGCCGCTTCCCCGGACTGGGATGGTCCTACCTGATGCTGCAGTCGAGGCAGGTGGCGCTGGCGCCGGTGCAGCGCATGGCCTGGGCCTTCGCCGGGCTGCTCGCGGTCACGGCACTGGTCACCATCCTGGCCTCGCTGCTGGTGGCCGGCAAGATCGCCCGGCCGGTCCTGGCATTGACCGACTTCACGCGGCGCTATGCGCAACCCAGCGAACGGCCGCAATTGCCGGAGGGCGGCCCCGCCGAGATCGGCGAACTGGGACGCAGCTTCGTCAGGCTGGTGGATGACCTGGCGCACTCGCAGCAGACCCTGGCGCAGGCCTCGAAGCTGGCGGCCGTGGGCGAAGTGACGGCCTTGCTGGCGCACGAGGTGCGGACACCGCTTGGCATCCTGCGCAGCTCCGCCCAGACGCTGCGCCAGGAAGAAGGCCTGGGCCCCGAGGCCAGGGAACTGCTGCAGATCATCGACAGCGAGACCGGACGCCTGAACCGCCTGGTCAGCTCGCTGCTCGACAGCGCGCGCACGCGCAGCCCGCAGTTCGCGGCGGTGGACCTGCATGCGCTGGCGCGCCACGCGGCGACCTTGCTGAATACGCAGCTGCGTGACCGCCGCATCCGCTTCGAGCTCGATCTCCAGGCGAGCCAGAGCATGCTCGACGCCGACGGCGAGCAGCTGACGCAGGTGCTGCTGAACCTGACGATGAACGCGCTGCAGATCCTGCCGCCGGAGGGACGCATCGAGATCGCCAGCCGCAACGAGCCCGGGCGCCTGCTGGTGGAGGTATCGGACGACGGCCCGGGCATCGCGGCGGCCGACCGCGGCCGCATCTTCGACCCCTTCGTCTTCAAGCGCGAAGGCGGACTGGGCCTGGGCCTGGCGGTGGTCCGGCAGATCCTGCGCCAGCACGGCGGGGACATCTCCGCCGGCGAGAGCCGCCTCGGCGGTGCCTGCTTCCGCTTCTGGCTGCCGCTTCAAGGAACCCGTATCCCATGAACAAGAGACGCGTCCTGGTCGTGGACGACGAAGCCAACATGCGGCGCGTGCTGGAGATCATGCTGTCGCGCCGCGGCTACCGCACGCTCAGCGCCGAGGACGGCCGCCAGGCGCTCGCGATGGCGCAGGCGCACCCGGTCGACCTGGTGATCAGCGACCTGCGCATGCCCGGCATGAACGGCATCGAGCTGCTGCGCGAACTGCGCGCGGCCGGCAACGACCTGCCCCTGATCATCATCACGGCCCAGGGCAGCATCGAGAGCGCCGTGGAGGCCATGCGCCTGGGTGCCTGCGACTACCTGCTGCGCCCCTTCGACAACGAGGCCCTGGATCTCGCCATCGGGCGCGTATTCGCGGTGCACGAGATGCAGCAGCAGAACCAGTTCCTGCGCGGCGAGGTGGACCGCGGCTGGGACGGCCTGGTCGGCACGGGAGCTGCGATGCAGCGCGTGCGCCAGCAGATCGCGCAGGTGGCCCCCACCCGCGCCAGCGTGCTGCTGACCGGCGAGACCGGCACCGGCAAGGAGGTGGTCGCGCGGGCGATCCACCGCGCGTCGCCGCGCGGGGAAGGCCTGTTCGTTCCGATCAACTGTGCCGCGATACCGGCCGACATCCTGGAAAGCGAGCTGTTCGGCCATGAGAAGGGCGCCTTCACCGGTGCGCTGAAGGACCGCGTCGGCAAGTTCGAGCTGGCCCAGGGCGGCACGGTCTTCCTGGACGAGATCACGGAGATGCCGATCGCGCTGCAGGCCAAGCTGCTGCGGGTGCTGCAGGAGGGCGTGATCGAGCGGCTGGGAGGCAATACCCCGATCGAACTGGACCTGCGGGTGATCGCGGCCACCAACCGCGTACCGCGCCAGGCGGTACGCGAGGGGCTGATGCGGGAAGACCTGTACTACCGCCTCAACGTCTTCAGCATCGAACTGCCGCCGCTGCGCGACCGCCTGGAGGACCTGGCGGCCCTGGTTCGCCATTTCCTGGACGGCCTCCACCGGGGAGCCCGCCCTCACCCCGGGATCACCACCCAGGCCCTGGAGTACCTGCAGCAGTACCGCTGGCCCGGCAACATCCGCGAACTGGGCAACATGGTGGAGCGCGCCAATATCCTGAGCGGCGGCGGCCCCCTGGACCTGGCGCATTTCCCGCTGGATGAAGCGGGGACCGATGCCCTGCCCAATGCCCCGGACAGCGCCACCCTGCCGGCCAGCCTGGATCTGGAGGCCGCGGTCCAGGACCTGGAAATGCGCATGATCGGCGAAGCCCTGGCCCAGTCCGGCGGCAACAAGACCCGGGCTGCGCAGCTGCTGAGGATCAGCGAGCGCTCGATCTGGTACAAGCTGAAGAAGTACCGGCTGGGAGCCAATGCGGAGTAGGCGCTCGACGCCGGTCGAACCAGGGCGGTCAAAGGCGGTAGTGACGATGGTCATCCCGAGGCTCCTCCCGGCGGGACTCCTCGGTTACTGCGCCCCCAGCCCGCGGGACGCCGGGAGGGGATCGGCCTCGCTGCCCTAGCCTCGCCGCTGCCTGGCCTGGAGCTTCGCGTACAGGTAGCGGCCGATGCGCATCCACAGCGGCATGCCAAGCGTGTAGCACAGCTCCTGACGCCGGCTCGCGATGCGCCACCCCTGCTCGCCCCGGACGTAGCGGTCGTGGTACCAGATGCCGAACACCACCGTCCGGGTACCGACCCCCAGCAGGTTCCGGATCACCATCGGGTTGTAGCAGGCCACCTGCCCGGTGGCCTGGTCGCCAGCGATCTCGAAACGGAAGTTCCCCATGAGATGCATGTGGCTCCGGAAGAACGACAGGGACTTCGCCAGCCAGGGCTTTATCTCGGCGTAGGGCGCGTCGATGCCGCCCGTGGCGCTGTAGTCGATCCGCGCGTCGGGCAGGAACACGCTGTCGAGCCTGTCCCACTGGCGGGCATCGATCGCATTGGCGTACTCGATGGCGAGGTCTTCGAGTGCGATGCGGTCCTGCAGCTTGGCGTTGGCTTGGGTCATCGGACGGTCCCCACCGGCTCTACGGGTCTTGTGACGGCAGGGTATGCCGCTGCTCGGGGTGAGGACGTCGTCTGGCCGGACGACTTTCCTTCGAAAGCTTGGAGGCCGTGTTGGGATAGAACCCGGCGATTTCACTGACCGCCTTGTGCCAATTCTCACCGATCACGAACGACCACTTCCGGGACGCTTAACGCCCAGGTTCAGGGGCGGCCTCGCCGAGCCCCGCCCGATAACGCTCAGGCGGCAATGCTGCCTCCGCGCTCCATCACCGTGCGGAAAATATCGCAGCAAGATCTCGCTTTTGGCCGCGCAATTCCCCCATAGAAATGGCTTGATCGATCGTTAGCATTCCTGCAGCAAGTCCCAAAATGACCCTAGCCTCCGCGCGAAATACCGACTCGGGTTTCTGGCTCTCATTGAGCACGACTCGGCTCCCCATTTCGTCGACTTTTACAGTGAGGACTGCACCGTCGACTTCCAGGCCCGCAACGGCCGGTTCCTCGAACCGCCTTCCGAGTAACAGTGATTCGACGGCTACCACCAACCAATGCGGCTGAAAGCTATCTCCCTTCGGACCCGACACCATGAGGGGCCTGCTCCAGTTCACCAGCGCTGCTATCGCGCCGCGAAGTTCACTCCCCCAAGGGGTGAGCGCATAGGCAACGCCATTGGTGTGGGTATCGAGTTGACGTTGTACGACACCGGCTTCTTCCAATTCCCGCAGGCGCTCTGCGAGCAGATTGGTGGAAATTCGCGGCAAGCCGGCCTGTAGCTGGCCGTATCTGGCTGGGCCAATCAACAGCTCGCGCACGATCAGCAGGCTCCACCGGCTGCTAACGATATCGAGAGCCCGCGCCAATCCGCAGTACTGCCCGTACGACCGTTTAGTCTCCATTAGTCCCTTAGCCTTAGCCGCGGCGGATTAGCGATGCCGTCCAATCATACTTCACTTTCTATTGTTAACTTCAAAATAAAGTGTATTGTGGATGGCGAGCAAACACGGCAGGGGGCGGCATGACGACCGCGAGCGAACGTCCGGCATGGGTAGATAGCGAGTTGTTCCCCTTCAAAAGCCGCTTTGTTGAAGTGGACGGTAACCTCGTGCATTACGTCGACGAGGGGTCGGGGCCGGTTTTGCTGATGCTGCACGGCAACCCGGTCTGGTCCTTTGTATGGCGAGAAGTGATCCTCGCTTTGAGGGACCGGTTCCGATGCATTGCCCTCGACTTTCCAGGATTCGGATTGTCCACCGGCGCCCCCGGCTATACCTACCTGGCCGAGGACCACGCACGGCTGCTTGTGACCTTTCTTGATCGCCTCGAACTCAATGGGATTACTCTGGTGGCCCACAACTGGGGAGGACCTTTTGGTTTATATGCGGCACAGCAGCAACCGCATAGGTTCGAGCGCTTCATCTTGACCAATACGTGGGCATGGCCGCTGAACGGTGATCTCAGCAGCGAGATCTTCTCCCGCGGCATGGGTGGGTCGATCGGACGAGCGATGGTCAGCCACTTCAATCTATTGATCGACTACTTCATCCCGTCCGCGCACAAGCGGCGGAAGCTGTCTCAAGGAGAGATGCGTCACTACCGCGAGGCGATGCCGACACCGGAGCGTCGCTACCCTTGCGCCATACTTCCCCGGGAACTCATCGGTGCTCATAGGTTCTTCACGGACCTGGCCACCCGACTCGATTCGATCAAAGATCTTCCTACGCTGATCCTATGGGCTGACAAGGACCCGATCTTCACTGAGAAGTATCGTGAGCGCTGCGAAGCCATCTTTCAAAACCATTCCACGAAGGTACTGCGCGGCGCTGGCCATTTCCTGCAATCTGATGCGCCTTCTGAATTCAGTGAAGCCATCAACAACTGGTGGAATGCCTTGGCTGCTGACAACCCGACACCCTCAGAGCGGCAGCTGGCTTCCCATCCGGCTGACCGCCCCAACGGCAGCACGCTATCCCGAACACGAGAATCGTGATGAGCCCTCCCGAACTCTGGCAGTTCCGCTTTTCCATGTATCCTGAGAAAGCCCGCTGGGCGCTGGACTACAAGGGCGTCCCACATGTGCGCCACTCGCTATTGCCGGGTCCGCACGCGGCACAACTGCTTCCCCGCTTCGGGCAGAAGGCCATGCCGATCCTGCGCCACAATGGGAGCGTCCTGAAGACATCGGCCGCGGTGGTCGACTACATCGAGCAGGCCTTCCCTAATCCACCGCTCTACCCCTCTGACAAATCGGAGTGCGCCCAGGCACTTGAGATCCAACAGCGATTCGATGCTGAGGTCGGTCCGCCGTTGCACCGCGCGGTGTTCTTCGAGTGGCTGACCGATACCGAATACAGCGCGCGAAGGTTTGCTTTCGGGCAACCAGAGTGGAGTCAGAGACTATATGTGCGGGCATTCCCCGCTATCCGAGCGATCATGCGCGCCGATATGGGGATCAGCGAGGCTGGCGCTAAGCAGGGGTTGACCGTGACGGCGGAGGCGCTCGACTTCGTCGCCCGACAATCCGGGAAGACTGGATACCTCGTCGGCAGCCGCTTCAGCATTGCCGACTTGACGGCCGCTGCCGTCCTCCAAGCAACCTGCTTACCGCCCGAGTTTCCGGTTCCGACTCCGGAGCCACGTCCGCCTGGCTGGCAACATTGGCTTAATCGTTGGAAGAATCATCCCGGCTGCGACTATGTGCTCCGCATTTATCGCGAGCACAGGGGTAGATCATGTGAAATATCGGCGTGAGCACGAAGCGACCATGAGCACTCTGGACTTCAACTCGTGGCCCTCGCCGCATTTTAGGCCCCGAGCCAACTTTCCAAGCATCGAAGCAGATTGGTGGCAGCCTTGTCGACGTGTCTTTACTCAACAGCTTGAGGAGCCATTTGACTGACTGCTTTGGGGCAATACATTGAACTATCAAATTGGCAGCTAAGGGCTGTTCAGCGACAGTCGCTGATGCGCCAGGAGCTGCCGGTCACGAATGACCGCTAGTGGGACCCTTAACGCCCAGGTTCAGGGATGGCCTCGCCGAAGGCGAGGACGTCGCCTGGAACCTGTTGTCAGCCTAAATGCCATCTTCAGTGAGCGGCATCTGTCGAATTTTGGGGACATGCCCATGCACCTCGACGACTTCATACGCGACGTTGGTGAAGATGCCTGTATCTGGATCTTTTGACTGCTTTATAGCGAGTGTGACGTTCAAGGTATCTCCGGGCGCAATAGTAATTTCGTGCGCGAAGAAATCAACATAAAAGCGTTCGTGCACAACTGGCGCTGATATTGTTACCCCCCGCCACACGAACTCCCACTTGCGGCTCGACTTCTTGAGGATTGCCTTAACTATCTGCAGTTCCGCTTGCTCCGTGATGGCTCTCGTATCGGAGTCTTGTGGTAGCGGTTGTGCGGCAACAGCAATTAGAGTTGAGCGGGGGATCGGTATTGCAGGTGGCGGCGCATCCATTTCTGCGACCAAGCCTATTCCTTTTACCTTATCGTCAGCCGACGCCGCCTCAAACGTTCTTGTAACCGCTTTGACGAACTGAGGGTTCTTCTCGACGCGGCGGGTAGCGTCGTAGACGTTTCGCGGAACAATGACTCGATCATCACCTTTCTGGATGACTACCTCATCTGTCTTGACTTCGACGATGACTTTGTCATCAACGGCAAGGGTGCGTTCGTAAATGTAGTTACCAACAACGCCCAGAACTAAGCCAACAACGACCTGATTGGCGAAGAGATTTCTGGAGCTGGAGTACAGGGCGCGAACCAGTGCTCTAAAGCTTCCAGGTCCAAGGGCTTCAACAACAATCTCAATCTCGGAACCGGCGTTAAGCGTTGTGTTTGCTGCCTTAGCTGCATCGGCAAAAGCGATAAGCGTAGATGCGAGCGTGTACGCATTGATGCGAGTGTCATCCGTATCAAAGTGGATGACCAGCGAGTTCTCAAACTGAGAAATATCAATTATGCGCATAAAAACTCCCCTTTAGGCTAACGCTAAGGTTCAGGGGCGTCCTCACCGAAAGCGAGAACGCCCCTACTAGAACCTGCTGTTAGCCCCGCTTAGCAAGTTTCGTTAAGCAAGCATTGATAAATAAAGAACCGAAAGGCGTTACTTCTATTTTTCCCTTCTTGAATTTGATCTCTAGATTGTCCTGACCTTCAAGGCCCAAGAAGGACGGTCTATAGAGATTCTCTAAGCTGGTGTAGATGGCAGCATCAGCCAGATGCACGTCCCGTCGAATTTGAATTAGTCCAAGCCCTTCAAAGTTGCTCATATACGCAACGGTGTTCCTCGGGAAAGCCAGTTTCTGCCTTGTCTCAAGTCCGGTTAGAAGGTCGCCTATGGTCGTGAACTGGTTCTTTTTGTCCTTCTGATAAAGATTGGCGGTGATAAACGGAACAGACGTTGTTCTGTGCAGTGCTTTAAGAATAATGGCTTCGTCTGGGCACAAATTGTTAATAACATTAACGAAGCTAGGATGTGCGAAATGAGCTGTGTCAACCGTTGATGCTTTTGCAAGAAGGTTGACATAGAGCTGGCTTAGTTCTTCGTCAGATACATAGGCCAATTTCTCCGCTACAGGTACGCCTATTTCTGGTGGGATAGGCGAGACTTTCTCTTCAGGAACATCGTTCATCTGCTCTCGGTACTTCTCAAAATTTCGCTCAAGCGAAATTCTTGCGCGTTCGTTGGCAAGGGCGATTGGCCATAGGGCTGTATTGCCAAGGCCGATTACCGTTTCCAAGGCTTTGCCAACCTGCCTAACGCCAGGCTTTAGCAGATCACCGTAGATGTCGGACAGTAGAGCGGGCAGCTTTGCTGCCTCTCTTGCAACTTCAAGCCAACCAGAAGTCATGTTTCCCCCCACTAACGAGCTAACGCCCCGTTTCAGTAGCGACCTCGACGAAGGCGAGGGCATCTACTGGAAGCATTCGTTGGACGACACCATTCACGGAAGCCATTCCCTCTCCAGCTTCCTGCTCCCGACGCTTTCTAGATGCGCCGTATTGCCAGATTTTCTGAGCTTGTATAGCTGCACGGCGGTAAATTCTGCCGATGGGTCGTAATAGTATTCGGCTGAGCCAAAACTATCAGCATCAAGGCGGCGCCTAATGTCGTTTAGAAGACCGGCCGCATCGTAGTCTGGTTCTGCAGTTTCATTGGTTATGCGCAACTCGGGCGGGAACTGCCAGTACACGTAAAGCGCCGATCCCTTATCACAGGCTTTGTGGTTAACTATCGCTCGAACCGGCAGGTAGCCATCGTTGATGTTGTAGTTGAGAAGGAATTGATGAAGTTGTTCTGATGACGATAGCGATTCAATAGCCTGTAATTGTTCAGGCCCATCAAGACACAAGGCCCTTTTCACTCGCTGTCTGGAAATTTCATCCATTCGATTGTGTCGTCCAACAGCAATAGACGGACGCCTGTCCGTTAAAGAGATTGTTAGCCCGGGCGCAATATCTGAGGCCTTATTCGGTCCTAACTATGCCGCCTCTCGGCTTGGCTCCACAAGACAGCGCGCGATGCCAGGTGATGTCCATGGGCGCTATACCTGACGAGTGAATCAGGTCGCCTGATATGGCCCACAGCGCAAGCCTTGAGCTATAGGAATGTCCGCTTTGCGGCTGACATTCGAATCGCCACGACTTCCGCTTCGGGCTGGTAGCCGCCCCTCGGCATTCACGACCGAGTCACCCAGGGCCAATCAATGATCCGCCTGCAGGCCTGATTCACTTTGCTTGCTCGACGAGGCCGATTCCCAGGAAGGTATAGAAAGGTCCCTCTTTGGGAGACAGCGCGTAGATCATGCCGGGCCTTGCGGTGAAGCTGATGCTCCTGGCTGCTGATTCCCTGTGCGTCACCGTGGAGCCGGCTGCGGTATCCCAGCTGGTCGAGGCGACAATGGTGTAGTCCCCAGGAACGACATCGACAAAGTAGGTCATGGCGTTCTTCTTGGCCGTGAAGACCTCGCCATTGATGGAATGGATATTGAGCTTGAACGTGCTGATCCTGGCCGTCTCGTTCTCGGGCCTGGCGGGACCGGCGTAGTGCTGCACCGTCCGGATGCATCCACTCACCAGAAGTGCGAGTGCCGCGAGCCCGAACAGCTTCAAGTATCTGTGCATGAATCCTCCAAGGTGCCGGCCGGGACTTCATCCCGGGAGTGCGAACGCCCAGCTTCCCGGCAATCTGCCCGGCATGCTGCGGCGTTTCAAGCTGACGATTGAGTCAGGTCTTGATCGGCATCCGTGGGTGCTCGCCCTTCCGCGCATCGGTGAATGGCGGTCCATGCGGGCCGGGCTGCTTCCTCCTGGCCCTTGCCATCCCATCCGAAATGGGGAGGACGCTGGTGCCGGTTTCGCCTTCCAATGGCTGATGACCACCTTCCTGCGCCTCCTCCTGCTCCTGCTGGCCGCGCCGCTCGCGGCGCTGGCCAAGGTCCCTCCCGAAATGGCCGCCGAGCTCGACGGACCGCGCCTGACCTGCATGGGCGCGGAGCGCGCCGGCTCGCCCGGCGGCGTGGCGCCCTATACCGGCAAGTACCTGGGCAGCTGGCCCGGGATGAAGCAGCCCCATGGCTACGAGCCCGGCCCCTACGCGGACGAGAAGCCGCTGCTCACCATCACCGCGCAGAACCTGGCGCAGCATGCGGCGCGGCTCACGCAGGGCCAGCAGGAGCTGCTGAAGAAGTATCCGCAGGCCTACCGCATGCTCGTGTATCCCAGCCACCGCGATTTCCGGCTGGACGACGAGGCCTGCGCGGTGGCGAAGAAGAACGCCGCCGTGGCCGAGGTGGTGCATGAGGGCAAGGGCGTCAGCGGCTTCGGCGGCGCGGTGCCCTTCCCCGTTCCGCAGAACGGGCTCGAGGGCATCTGGAACATCGCGCTGGCGCGGCGCGCCTGGAGCGAGTCGGTGACGGCCCATTCGGCGACGGTCTATGCCAACGGCGGCATCACCTGGGGCAAGAGCCGGTTCGTGGACATGTATCCCTATGGCGACTCCCGCAAGAGCATGTCGCTGCAGGAGAAGGTGGCGGCGTACTTCTACATCACCTACCTGCTGCCGGAGCGCGACAAGGGCAACACCTCGGTGGGCTTCTCGCCGCTGGATTTCTCCACGGGCTCGCTGCAGGCCTGGGCCTATTCGCCGGGCACGCGCCGCGTGCGCCAGGCGCCGGAGGTGGGCTTTGACTACCCGGTACCGCCGGCGGGCATGCACACCTCGGACGAGGACACGCTGTGGAACGGCTCGCCGGAGCGCTACGAGTGGAAGCTGGCCGGCAAGAAGGAGCTCTACGTTCCCTACCACAACTTCCGAGTCAACGACCCGGCGCTGAAGCTCAAGGACCTGGTCAAGCCCTCCACGCTCAACCCGGACTATGTGCGCTACGAGCTGCACCGCGTGTGGGTGGTGGAAGGCAGGCTGCGCGCCGGCCTGCGCCACGTTTATGGGCGGCGGGTGATCTACGCCGACGAGGACACCTGGCTGCCGCTGTGGGCCGACCATTACGGCTCGCGCGGCGAGTTCTGGCGCACCAGCTTCGTCAACTGGTTCTACTCGCAGGAGTCGAGCACCTTCCACCGCGGCGTGACGGTGTACCACGACCTCAACTCCGGCGCCTATGAGGCGACGTACCTGGTGAACGAGGCCGGCAAGGGCTGGTGGCGGCTCAACCAGAAGTTCCCGTTGTCGATGTTCACGCCGGAGGCGGCGGCGCGCAGCGGGCATTGAGCGTGGCCGAGCCCTTCGGCGGGCTCGGGCTCAACCGCCGCCTCGCGCAAGCCTCCAGCCAGCAGGCAGGCTCGCCCCATGTCGGACGAAGGCCATGCCCACCGCTCCCCGCATCAGGGGCGGCCTTCGACGCAGGGAGGAGCGGTGCCGGATTTCCGGTAGCGCCTGAAGAAGTCCCAGGCGGCTTCCGAGGCGCTTACCGCCCGGGGTTCGACGAAGGCCGGCAGGTCCGGGTCATCGGAGCCGCCGGGGTAGAGATGCTGCAGGCCGTGTATCCGGATATGCCGGACCACGAGGCAGCCTTCCCCATCGCGGTAGTCGTCGATCTCGTAGGGGAAGTCCTCCTCCTGGGCGTAGGATCGGGTTTGCGTGGGACTGAGCGGGAACGGCCCCGCGCGCGATCCCGAGACGACGAGGTTGTTGGTCATCAGCCACTGCTGCACGGCGTTTTCGCCGTTCTGCGGATAGATGGTGGTATCCGCGTCGCCATGGATTTCCAGCAGCGGCACCACCCGCGCACGCGGCCCCATGGCCAGGAAGGCGAGTTGTGCCTGCACTGCGGGGTTCTCCAGTGCCGGGATCGTCGGATTGGCCGCATCGAGGAACGTCGAGGCGTAGGGACCGCCGGCGAGATTCACCATCGCTGCGTACAGGTCGGGAAAGGTCGCGCCCAGGATGCTGACGAGAAAGGCTCCCGACGACCCTCCCATGAGGTAGACCCGCTCCGGATCGACGGACCATCGCTCCATCACCATGCGCGTCAGTTCGACGACGCCCGCGGCATCCCCTTGCCCGCGACTCCACTCCGTCGGCAGGTAGAAACGCCAGCACTTCAGGGGGTGGCTGGCCTGGTCCACGAAGCCGGGGTAGACGACGATGAACCTCTCACGCTCGGCGATCCCGTCGAACAGGGAGCCGGCCTGCATCAGTTCCGGGGTGAGCGTACAGCCATGGACGTTGACCACGACGGGCACCGGAGACCCCGGCCTGTAGCTCGAGGGGATGTAGACCAGCGCCCGGTACTCGGCGGCGCCGCTGCCGTGGCGGATTTCCACGGTTTCGCCCTTGGTGCCGGCACCGGACACATCCGGCGAGTCGTGGCAGGCGGGCAGCAGCACCGCCATGCACAGGGCCAGCAGCGCCGGGCCGTGCTTCATCCGCGGCCGGGCGCCCGCGTTCATTTCTCTCATTGTCATTTCATTCCCGTTCTCGCGCGGCCTATCGGAATGCCGGAAAGGCAACATCCGGCCGCTGCGCAGCGCCTCTCATGAACGGAATCTCCTCGAACCATTGTCCTGGCCGCGGATTCTTCTTCACAAGATGTCCTTCCGGACGATTCATGTGATTTCCGGAAATGCCGCGGGGACGGCACTTACAGGAGTTTGCATGCGGGGGTAAAGATGACTTCTGTAAAATCAGCGTGGGCATGGAAGCTTAGCCGCGGATGTCACCAAAAAGGACAGACCTTCTCCTGGCCGTTCGGTGAACAGGCGTGGTTGCTATATTCGGACACTCCAGACCAGCCTGCGACGGATCGCGGTGACAGGACATGCAGATTTCCCGAAGTATCTACAGCATCGTGCAAATGGTGGACGTGGCCACCGAACTCGGCATGCCGACGAGCGCCTGCCTGGCGAATTCGGACATCGAGCCGGAGCAGTTGCTTCAGCTGGAACTGCAGGTCCATCCGCAGCAGGAGTTCGCCGTCATCGCCAATATCATGCGCGGCCTGCCGCAGGTGCCGGCGCTGGGCCTGCGCATGGCGGCGCGATTCCACATGCCGGTCTATGGTGTCCTGACATTCGCCATGTGCAGCTGCGCGACGACCGGTGACGCTGTGGACCTGGGCCTGAGCTACCACGAGTTGAGCTTCACGCTGGTGGAGAAGCACCAGCAGATCGTCGGCAAGGACCTGGTCTTCACCTTCGGCGACCGCCATATTCCCGCCCCGCTGCGCCAGCTCGTCGTGGAGCGGGACCTGTTCGCCCTGCCCCGGGTCATGGAGGAGGTGTTCTCGCGCCCGATGCCGAAACGCGCCGTGCGCTTCGCCTTCCCGCCCCCGCCGCATGCCAGGCGCTACGCCGAGCTCCTCGGCTTCGAGCCCGAGTTCAATGCGCCGGCGCACCAGATCGTCGTCGATGCCGAGTTCAGGAAGATTCCGATGCCACAGGCCAATGCCGCCATGCTGCGGCATTGCCAGGCCCAGCTGCAGGCCATCGTGAGCCGGCGCAAGACCTGGGGCGGCACCGCGGGCAGGGTGCGCGACATGCTGCTGCGCCATCCGGACATGGGCCCCGACATGGAGGCGGTGGCGGCCGAGCTGCGCATGACCTCGCGCAACCTGCGCCGCATGCTGGAGGCGGAGAACACCTCGTTCAGGAGCCTGGCGGACGAGGTTCGCCAGACGCTGGCGGAAGAGCTGCTGGGGCTCGGCAAGTTCAGCGTGAAGGAAGTCGCTGCCCGCCTGGGCTACAGCGAGGTATCCAGCTTCACCAACGCCTTCAAGCGCTGGACCGGACGGGCGCCGCGCGACTGGCGCTCCGCCCAGCGCTAGCCTCGAAGCCCGCTTCGCCCGTGCCGGGCCGCGGCGCTCAGGGCCGGAATTCCGCGCAGGGCAGCGCGGTATCGGACCGGCGGAAGCGCTTGAGGAAGGCCCAGGTCAATTCGGCGCCGCTGGGGGCCTGGGGGTCGGTGAAGCCGCGCAGCTTGGGATCGTCGGAACCGCCCGGCCAGAAATGCTCCATCTCCTCGATGCGTACCTGCTCGAGAATCCGGCACCCGTCCTCGTCCTTGTAGGTATCCACATGATAGGGATACCCGGACTTCGGCGTGATATCGACCGTTTCCGTGGGTGACAGCGGGAAGGGGGCGTTCAGGTTGCCCGAGGCCACCAGGTTGTTCGTCATCAGCCATTGCCGGACGGCATGCGCGCCGCTCGCGGGCGTGGCAGCCGCGTCCTTGTCGCCCTGGATGTTGATCACCGGCAGGATGCGCGCATGCGAGCCCATCGCCTGGTAAGCCGCCATCGCGAGCAATTCGGGACGCAGCAGCAGGGGCCCCAGGGGCTGGCCGATACCGGCCAGCCCGATGCCGTAGGCGCCGGATTCCACCAGGCCGATGGCGGCATACAGGTCCGGATAGGTCGCTCCCATGATGCTGGTCATCCAGCCGCCGGCCGACATGCCGACGATGTAGACGCGCTCCGGGTCGACGTTCCAGGTGGCCATGGCCTGGCGCGTGAGTTCCGCGATGGCCTGCGCATCCCCCACGTCACGCTGCATTTCCGCGGGATTGTAGAAATGCCAGGCCTGCAGCGGATGCTGGCCGAGCGCGGTGTCGGTCTCGTGGTCCGGATACATGACGATGAAGCGCTCGCGCGCCGCGACCACGTCGTAGAGGTTCGCCGCACGCTGCTGTTCGGCCGTGGTATTGGCGCCGTGCAGCACCACCACCATCGGAGCCGGCTTGTCGGGCCTGACCGAACCCGGGATGTAGACCAGGCTGCGGTATGTTCCGAAGGCGTTGGCGTAGTAGATCTCCGCATTCGTGTCGCCGGCCTCCGGCTCCTCCGATCTCTGGCTGGAACATCCGGCCATGACCAGCGTCAGGAACCCCAAGGCGAACGCCAGGCGGCGCCGCTGCTTGCCCATACCCACCATGGTCTTCTCTCCCCCTCTTTTATTTTCGTTCCCGCGGCCTGCGGCCTGCGGGTGGTTCGGTCCGCTGCCGGAGTGGACGATGCCTCCGGGGCAGTGCTGAACTCAAGCGGTGCCTCGACGGCCCCTGAAGGACAAGGCGGCGAACACGGGATGCACCCTCTTCAAGGGGGCGGCGGATGGCTGCCGAGCGCCACCGGAAGGGGCCGGCGCGCTCGCGCCGGCTGCAGCGGCGGCCGGACGCGCGGCGGAGGTATGGCCGCCGCATCTTCTTCCGGGGCCGGGACGCCGGTGATGAGCTGGTAGACCTTCGATGCGTCCTCAAAGGAGAAGAAGTCTCCCACGGCGACCGCCGGGCCGCCGGGAGTCCAGCCGAAGAGGCGCCAGAAAGCCCGGCCCCGGCTGCCGAAGGCCATCCTCAGCGCCGCGTCGCGGCTGGCGCAGCGCTCGACCAGGCCGTTCTGCCCATCCTCGTAGACCGGGCAGATCTCGTATCGGGAAAACCGGTCGGCGGCCAAAGAGATTCCCATCCGGGATGCTGTCCTCAGAACAAGTCGCTGCGAATCCGCGCAGGTTAAGAATTCCGAGGCGCCCTTCAAATGCTCGCGGAGGACGTCCCTTGCTAATTCCGGACATTGCTCCGCCACCGCGGATGCTGCGTTGCAGCATCCGCGGTCGGGAGACGGGAGAGGACGGACTCAGTTCGGCTGGTGGAACCCGCGCGTGGGCGCGACGGCCGGCGACACGGGGTTGCCGAAGTAGTCGCGGTCGCCGCTGCCGCTGATGACGGCACCCGTGCCCACCGCCGGAGAGGTCAGTGCCAGGCCGTAGCCCGCCACCGCGCCGAGGCCCTCCGGCGCCACGGCCAGCGGGGCGATCATCTGCGGGTCGGCGGTGATCTTGTAGGCGTCGGCCGGCTCGCCCGCGGTATGGTTGCCGAAGATCAGGTTGTGGCTGATCGTGGTGCCGTTGCCCTTGGGCTGCTCCCAGGTGCCGGTGCCGTGGTTGACGATCACGTTGTTGCGGAAGCTCCAGGGGTTGTGGTTGTCGCCGTCCCAGCCGGACTGGTAGGTGGGACGCGACGACAGGCCCGGCGCGATGTAGGCGGTGTTGTTGTAGATCTTCGCGCCGGACATGAGGCCGCTGGAGAGCGTGAAGACACCGTTGGCGACGAAGGCATCGTTGACGCTGAGGTTGTAGCGCACGGTGGCGTTGGTGCCGGAGAACAGGCCGCCCATCAGCAGGATCATGCCGCCTTCGTTGTCGTGGCTGTAGTTGTACTGCACCACGGAGTTGCTGGTCAGCAGGTCGACATCATAGGCCTGGCCGTCGACGACGTTGAAGCGAACGCCGGAAACCTCGTTGAACTGCATCGTGCTGTTGATCGTCTTGGCGATGAACATGCCGACGGTACCCGGCTGGGTCGAACCCGAAACGGTGACCAAGCCGGCCGTGTCGATGCGGTTGCGCTCGATGAGGTTGTTGACCGAGCCGGCGAGGATGATGCCGTCGCCGTCGATGTCCTTCAGGCGGTTGCCGGCGATCGTGACGTTCTTGCTCAGCGCGTCCTGGGCGACGAGGTAGAACAGGAAGCCCGTGGAATTGTCGTTGAAGACAATGCCGGTCCGGCCGACGCGCTCGACGACGTTGTCGAGGATCTGCACGCCGTCGTAGCTGCTGGCGCCGTTGGAGAGCCCGTTCATCGTGTCGGCCACCACGGCGATGCCGCCATTGGTCTGCGCGTTGGCGCCGGAGCACTCGAAGCAGCCGTTGACGTCGTGGACGTAATTGTCGCGGATGACGATGCCGTGCTTGCCGGTGCCGCTGCTGTTGTAGGCCATGATGCCGCTGCGGTTGGCGCCCCGGGCCGAGGTCGTGCCCACGTTGTTGGTACCGGTGTCGTTGACGACCTCCAGTCCGGTCACCGTCCAGTGCGAAACGTTGTGCAGCAGCACCGCCGCCCCGCCCGCGCCGCCGCCCGCCACGTTGCGGCCGTCGACGATGGGCCGGGGGCCGTCGCCGTAGGCGCCGATGGTGATCGGGTTGCCGCTCACGCCCGAGCCTTTCGGCTTGAGCTGCTCCACCCACTGCTGGCCGGCGCGCAGCAGGATCTTGTCCCCGGCGCCGAAGGTGATCGTGTTGACCTTGGCCAGCGTCTTCCAGGGCGCTGCCTGGCTCGTGCCGGGATTGCCGTCTGCACCGGCGCTGGCATCGACGTAGTACGTCGTATTCAAGGCGTAGGCCGGCATGGCGCCCAGCAGGACGCCCGCGCCCAAGAGGGCGGCTGCCGCCCGGTTCCTGTGATTCCTTTCCATCTGATCTCCTCCGTGATGACCGGCCAGGACGACAAGGGCGTCATCCGAAGCTCGGCAGAAATGGCGACTGGGGGAACGCCCCCGCGCACATTAGGAACTCGCGCGGCGGCTTCAAATGCTCAGGGCGGACGTCAGTTGTTCGATCCGGACATTGAGCGCTAGCCGGAACCCGGGAGGCAGCGGCCTATCGCCTGGCCAGCACGGCCATGGTCGCGAGCTCCTGCGTCTGCTCGACCACCATCTGCGCCGCCATCGTGCGTACCGCCGGCGTGCGGGCGTTGTAGGCGGCGAACTGCGCCATCGGCAGGCCGCCCTGGTGATGCTTCAGCATGAGCTGCAGGAACAGCCGGTCACGCTCCTCGCCGCGCAGCGTGCGCAGGCGCTGCAGCTCCTCGACGGTGGCCAGGCCCGGCATGCCGCCGGGCGAGTTGCGGCATGCGATCAGGTAGCGGCTGAGGGCTTCGTCGGGGGGCTCCTTGCCCAGCAGCATCCAGTCCATGCTGTCGCTCGCCGGCAGCAGGGGCTTCTCCCAGAGCTGCAGCCAGCCTTTCATCTGGCCGATCTCGATCAGCTGCGCCGCCTGCATGGCGCTGGCCAGCCCGGCCAGCTTGCTGCTGCGGTCCGACAGCAGGATTTCGGTCATGACGATGGCCTGGTCGTGGTGGCCGCGCATGAACTGGGCGAAGCCGATGTCGACGGCGCTGGGCGCGGCGGCGTTCGGCGGCGCGGCGCGCAAGCCCAGGGCATAGCCGGCGGCGGCCAGCAGCGCGGCGCCGCCGGCCAGCAGCAGGGCCATGAGGAGGCGGTGCCGGTTCACCGGATCGGGTAGACGCCGTTCTGGAACCCGAGGATCAGGAAGCCGTTGTCCATGCAGGTGACCCAGAGCTTGTCGCCGACGAAGCGCGGCGGGGAGCTGCACCAGTCGGCGCTGAGGTTGCCCGAGACGGGGCCGGTGCCGAGGTCGTCGAGCAGGCCCGGCAGGGAGGCGACGAAGGCCACCACCGAGGCCAGGTCGCGCAGGGCCGTTTCCGGCAGGGAGGAACCGGAACTGTTGAGGTCGGAGATCGTCGGCAGCAGGCCGCCGATCCAGGCATGCAGGGAATGCTGCAGCGCTAGGCCCTTGCCGGTCTGGGCGGGCGGGTTGTAGTAGGCGATCTCGCGGACCCGCTCCGGATCGCGGATGTCGAATACGCGGATGCCGGACTGGAAGTAGCCGCAGGCCAGGGCGGTGGGGTTCTCCAGGCGATCCACCGTGCAGTAGTGCGACTCGTAGCCGAAGGCGCCGTTGCCGGCGACGTCCGCCACCCGCGTGGGGGCGTTCTCGATCCGCTGGATCTCCAGCTGGATCTGCTTGACCACCTTGGGTTCGGTGGGGTCGGTGATGTCGACGAAGTGGATGCCCTCGGAGTCGAATTCGTCCGGCACGATCAGGTGCGGCTTGCCCTGCCAGCTCACCGGGATGGCGTGCTGGCCGCAGCTCAGGGGATTCCAGGTGACGGAGCCGAGCTGGCGCACCTGCGGCGCGGACTTGCGGCCCTGCACGTCGCTGACGTCGAGGATGGTGACGCCGCCCGGCAGGCAGGTGGCGAGGTACAGGGTGTTGCCGTCGGCACTGAACTCGGCACCGTGGTTCGCCGGGAAGCCCTTCAGGCCGGTATAGATGATCCGCGGCGAGGCCGGGTCGGTGGTGTCGATGGCGGTGATCGATCCGGCGAGCAGGCCGGTGGCCCAGTAGGTCATGCCGTCCGGAGCCCAGTTGCCCTCGTGGCCGAGGACG
This sequence comes from Solimonas fluminis, assembly GCF_002930645.1. Classification (GTDB taxonomy): domain Bacteria; phylum Pseudomonadota; class Gammaproteobacteria; order Nevskiales; family Nevskiaceae; genus Solimonas_A; species Solimonas_A fluminis. The sequence continues at coordinate 65,578 of NZ_PSNW01000016.1, forward strand.
TTGGCGGGAAACTCCAGGCCGGTGCCGGCGATGCCGTTGAGATGGACGGGGTTCCTGCAGTCGGAGATGTCGTAGACGTCGAAGAAGGCCGCGCCCGCCAGGGGGCCCACCGCGACGCCGCCGAGCAGCTTGCGCGGCTCGTTGACCTTGAGCGACTCCCAGGTGCCGATGGCCATCGAGGGGCCGGTGAGGTTGGCCGACAGGACCGGCTGCTCGGGGTTGCTGGCGTCCACCACGTGCACGCCGGGAGTGCTCTCGAGCAACTGCAGCGGATCCAGCAGCACGCCGCTGGTGGACATGTAGGCGCACTTGTCGTACGAGGGGCTGACGACGCTGGCGCCCTTGCCCTGGTACTGGCCGACCACTTCGAGATTGCACTTGTAGCCGAGCAGGTTGCGGCCGCTCTGGCGATCGGCCAGCGGCACCTGCCCCTGCAGGCCGGTCTCGGGCTGCGAGCCGGGGCCGCAGGCTGCGAGGGCGGTGCCGTTCTCCGGCACCTCCGCCTCCGGCGCCTCGCTGCTGCCGCAACCGGCGATCAGGGTGAGCACCAGGGTCGCCAATGCCGCCTTCAGACGAAGCTGCGCCATTTCTCCTCTCCGTAATTCTTTTATGGGTCGCTATCCGGGAGACTATATCGCCCAGCGGGCATAGCTGCAGTAGCAAGCGTCTGACATGCCCTGTAGGGTGCCAAGGGCCAAGGGCGGCCCCCTGCCGGTGTTTGCCAGCCGCAGGCCCACCGGCTCATGCTGGCCCATCCATTCGAATCCGCGGTGCCGGAGCAGGCCGGCCGGCAGCGGACACTCCGCCCACAGGAATCCCCCATGAAAGCCATCCAGGACTACTACGCCCCCGAGATGTCGCACTGCTTCGGCTGCGGTACCCGCAATGCCCAGGGGTACCGGTTGAAGAGCCATTTCCATGGCAGTCACGCAGAGGCCCTGTTCACCATCGACCGCCAGTACAGCGGCGGCTTTCCCGACTATGCCTATGGAGGCATCGTGGCCTCCCTGCTGGACTGCCACGGCATTGCCGCCGCAGCCGCCTTCTTCCATCAGGCGCAGGGCAAGACGCTGGAGGGCGGCGAGCCGCTGCCGCGCTTCGTCACCGGCTCGCTGAAGGTGGACTACAAGCGGCCGACGCCGCTGGGGGTGGAGCTGAGACTCCGCGGCAGCCTGCGATCCATCGAAGGGCGAAGGGTAACGGTGGAACTGGCGCTGCTCGATGGCGCGGAGGTCTGCGCTACCGGCGAACTGCTGGCGGTGCAGCTCAAGGGCTAGCGGCAACGACCGGGTGCCGGCTTCCGCCGGCATGACGGTCACGACGGCAGTCTCGCGTTGCGCCATGTCCCGATTTCAACGCGCGGGCCCGACTCCAGCGTAGACGGGCGCCCCTCCCCGAAATAGCTTGGCGGCATGATCCGGAGAACCACTCCGGCACGCGTTTTCCTTCGGAGGGGAGAGCGATGAGGAGAAGCCGCCACAAGGCCTGGGCGCTGGCGCTGCTGGCCGTTCCGGGCCTGGCGCTGGCACAGGCCGGGGACAACGCCGCATCGGCCGACACGCCGCCGGCGGACGATGCGCTGTTCGAGCTGATCGGGGAGCCGGCGAGCGCGGAACCGGCGAGCGCGGCGACGGCAGCCGCCGCCGAGTCCCCTGCTGCGGCCCCAGCCGCCGCTCCTGAAGCAGCGCAGGCCGTGGAGCCGCTGGAGGTCATTCCCCTGCCCGGGAAACCCGCGGAACTGCCGCCAGCGCCGGCGGAGAAGCGCGCGCCGCGCACCATCGAGGAGGTGGTGGTGACGGCACGTCGCACGGCGGAAAGCCAGCAGGACGTGCCGATCGCGATCTCGGCGATGTCCTCCGACGACCTGCGGCGCGAGGCGATCAACAGCCCCCAGGACCTGCAGGGGCGCGTGCCCTCGCTGCTGGTGGGCGCGGGCAGCCAGATGCGCAATACCGAGACGCCGACGATCCGCGGCCAGGGCGCACAGTTCGGCGCCAGTCCGGGCGTGGTGATCTACCTGGGCGAGGTGCCCCTGCCCTCGGACCCGGTGGCGAACTACCAGGGTGGTGCCGGCAAGTTCTTCGACCTGGGCAATGTGCAGGTGCTGAAGGGCTCGCAGGGCACGCTGTTCGGCCGCAACACGACCGGCGGCGCGCTGCTGCTGGAGCCGCAGAAGCCCCAGGAGGGTTTCTCCGGCCTGCTGCGTGCCGGAGCGATGTCGCTCTCCGGCGAAGGAGGCCTCAACGGCCAGACCTACGAGGCGGTGCTCAATGCGCCGATCGCCGGCGATACGCTGCTGGCCCGTGCCGGCGGGCAGATCTACCGGCGCGACGGCTTCACCCACGACGTGGTCACGGGCAAGGACTACGACAGCAAGAACTACTGGACCGCCCGCCTTGGCCTGCTGTGGCGCGCCTCGGAGCGGGTGGAGAACTACCTGATGGGGTACTGGTCCGACAGCGACGACCATGGCACGGCGACGGTGATCGAGCGCATCAACCGCGAGGGGCTGAACCGGGCGATTCCCGGCGCGGTGGGGCTGGGCGTGCTGGCGACGATCCTGCCGGGTATCGACCTCACCCAGGTGGCCAACCTGGGTTGCCTGACGCTGAACGTGTTCGGCCCCTCGCGCAACTGCGGGCAGGACATCGTGGACGAGCAGGCGGCGCGCGACGTGCGCCACGTGCAGCTCAGCGGCGACCCCAACGACGTCCTGCAGACGGGCGCGGTGGTGGACAAGTTCAGCTTCCGGCTCAGCGACGCGCTGACGCTGGTGAACATCGCGAGCTGGTCGAGGCTGGAGCATTCCTACCGCTGGGACCTGGACGGTTCGCGTGCGGCACTCAACGAGTTCATCAACCCGCAGGACGTGCTGCAGGCGGACGTGAAGACGGTGACCGAGGAGCTGCAACTCCAGGGCGAGGCGCTGGACGGCCGGCTGGATTTCGTGGCGGGCGGCTACTACGAGACCACCGATGCGGCCGGCTGGATCGTGGCGAAATCCCTGATCTTCGTCGACGTGGACCAGCGCTACGAGCAGGAGAAGACGTCCTTCGCGCCCTTCGTGCAGGGCAGCTATGACCTGGGCGGGCTGTCGGATTCGCTTTCGGGGCTGAGCCTGACGCTGGGCGCGCGGCACACGACGGACGATACGCGGGTGAACGCCTCCATCCGCCAGCTGGCGCTGGGACTGGTGCCGCTGGTCGACAAGGACTTCTCGGCGACGGTGCGCAATTCCGAATGGACCTGGACGGTGGGGCTGGACTACAAGCTTGACAACCAGTTGGTCTACGGCAAGATCAGCCGCGGCTACAAGACCGGCGGTGTCGCGCCGATCGCGGTCAACCCGGATCACTACACCTACGAGCCGGAATACGTCACCAACTACGAACTCGGCCAGAAGGCGGACTTCGAGCTGGGCGGGGTACCGCTGCGGCTCAACACGGCGATCTACTACACCGACTACACGGGACTGCAGAAGGCGGGCATCGACGCCTACGTGGATCCGTCCAATCCCAGCCCGGTTCCGCAGCTGGGCCAGGCGATCTTCAACGTGGGCAGCGCCTGGGTGGCGGGCTTCGAGATGGACCTGACGCTACAGGCCTCGGAGAACCTGACGCTGCTGGGCACCTATGGCTATACCGAGGCGGAGTACGAGGAGTTCCGCTTCGGCTACAACGGCGCGACGCCGCAGCTGGATTGCACGGGCCAGGAGATCACGCGCGGCAATACGGTGGATTTCGCCTGCATCCCCTTCCAGGACATCCCGAAGCACCAGTTCAGCCTGTCCGGCCGCTACCGTCTGCCGCTCGACGAATCCCTGGGCGAGATGGAAGCCTCGATGACCTACGCCTACACGGCGCGCAAGTACAGCGGGCAGTCCTCGCCGCCGGAGGCGGAGCCGGGCGCCTGGCTGCCCTCCGTGGGGCTGCTCAACGCGAGCCTGGGCTGGAGCCGCATCTTCGGTTCCTCGCTCAGCGCGCAGCTCTTCGGCACCAACCTGACCAACGAGCTGTACCGCATCTCCAACAGCAACCAGTGGAACCTGACCTACTTCCAGAGTTCGATCTGGTCGGAGCCGCGGGTCATCGGCCTGAACCTGAGCTATGAGTGGGGGCGCTAGGCATGCGCAAGATCGACGGTGAAATCATCCTGTTCTGGACCCTGCCCTTCCTGGCCCTGAGCTGGCTGCTGGTGTTCCTGTTCTTTCCGGGCTTCTCGCCGCCGATGTCGCCGACGATGTCGGCCGAGGAGGTGGCGGCGTTCTACCGCGATCCGCAGAACCTTCCGCGCATCCGCTACAGCCTGATCGTGTTCAACTGGTTCGGCATCGGCATCGTGGCCTTCCTGACGCTGATCATGATGCAGATGCGCCGCATGGCGCACCGCACGCCGGTCCTGGCCTACTGCTACCTGGGCTGTTCCACCGGTGGCCCGGTGCTGTTCTTCATCGCGGACCTGTTCTGGCTGCTGGCAGCCTTCCGGCCAGAGCGCGATCCGCAGCTGACGCTGCTGTTCAACGACCTGGCCTGGATTTCCTTCACGGGGCAGGTGGGCTTCATGGTGGGACAGTGCGTGTTCCTGGCGCTGGCGATCTTCCTGGACCGCCAGCACAAGCCGGTCTTCCCGGCCTGGGTGGCGCACTTCAACCTGGCGGTGGCGCTGGCGATCGCCCCGGCGGCGTTCGTGGCGACCGCGCTGGAGGGCCCGCTGGCCTGGAACGGGCTGCTGTCGTTCTGGGTGCGCAACGGCGCCATCGGCCTGTGGCTGGTGGTGATGACCGGGGTGATGGGCCGGACGCTGTACCGGCAACGCGGCGAGGAGGCAGCGGCATGAGCGCCGTACCGACCGCCCCGCCGCCGCGGCCGGCGGGGCGCTGGGCGCGCCTGGGCTGGCACTGGCGGCACGATCCCAAGATCGAGCTGTGGATCATGTGGTGGGCGATGTTCTGCTTCTACCAGCTCTTCGGCGTCGTGTTCGCGCTGATGACGCGGGTGATGCCGCCGCCCAAGCCCTGGTGGGGCCAGGCCCGCATCGTGCAGTGGTTCAGCGACAACCACGACGGCCTGCTCTGGGGCTTCGGCATCTGCTTCCTGATCTCCGGGCTGGTGGCGTCCTGCAATGCGCTGATCGGCTACTCGATGCGGCGCATGTCGGTGAGCCGCGCCTTTCCCTACGCCTACATCGCGATCTATTCGCTCAGCACGCTGCCGGGCATGCTGCTGGCCGCGATCCTGCTGACGGTGGGAGCGATGCGCCCGGATCGCGATCCGGCGATCCTGAGCTGGATCTACGATGCGGCGTTCATGACCTTCGTCGGCACCATGGGGGTGTTCCTGGTGGGAACGGCGATCTGGATGCTGGCGATCCTGCTGGACCGGAACCGCGTGTTCCCGCTGTGGTTCGGCTACCTGAACATCTGCAACCTGCTGACCGAGGTGGTGGTGGCACCGGTATGGATCTTCCAGGAGGGGCCCTTCGCCTGGAACGGGGTGATCACCTTCTGGGTGGATACGCTGGTGTTCGTGGTCTACACGGCGGCATTCATCACGCTGCTGCGCCGACTGGTGCTGCGGGAGGATTTCGGCGAGGGGGTGTTGCCGGACCTGGCGGCGCCTTCGGCGGGGAGGGCTTAGCGTCATGGGTGCTTCGAGCCTCCCCCTCTCCCCCCACCGCTCTCCCAGCAGGGGAGAGGGGTGCCATGGGCTGCCCGGCCAGGCGGACATCTGGTACCTCGTGGGTTTCGAGGCGCTGGTGTTCAGCAGCTACTTCGTGGTCTACCTGCTGTACCGGAGCTGGAATCCGGACTTGTTCCTGCAATCGCAGCAGCAGTTGAACCAGAACCTCGGGGTGCTCAATACCGTGATCCTGCTGATCAGTTCCTGGCTGGTGGCCAGGGGCGTGCAGGCGGCGCGCGAGGGGCGCCACGAGGCGGCCGGCAAGCAGGTGTGGATGGCGATGGGCCTCGGGCTGCTGTTCGTGGGGTCCAAGCTGCTGGAATGGTCACTGAAGATCCAGGCGGGGTTCGAGTTCTCCACCAACCGCTTCTTCTCGTTCTACTACTTCCTCACCGGCATCCACGTGGTCCACGTGCTGTTCGGCTTCGTCTTCCTCGGCGTGGTGCTGTACCAGCTGGGCGGTCCGCGGCGGCGTTCGCAGCCGGTGATCGAGGCCGGTGCGATCTTCTGGCACATGGTGGATTTCCTCTGGGTGATGATCTTTGCCCTGCTGTACCTGATGAGGTGAAGCATGAGCCATGAAACCGACAGGCGGCTGGCGCTGGTCTTTGCCCTGCTGACCGGGGTGACGCTGCTGTCCTGGTGGCTGGGCGCCGGCGATGATCGTCAGGCGTTTTCGCCGGATGCCGCGCTGAGCCTAGCGGTGATCCTGATGGCGGCGATCAAGCTGCGGATGATCGTCTGGGAGTTCATGGAGCTGCGGCATGCGCCGCTGCGGGTGCGGCGGGGGGCCGATGGTTTCCTGTGGGGGATCGTGGGGGTGATGCTGCTGGTATATGCCTTCGGCTCGCGGATGCAGGTGTAGGCTGCCGCCCTGACCGCAACGCCGCGACCTCCCCCCAGCCCCTCTGCTGGAGGGATGGGGGCTTTCTGCCGGATCAGGCGGAGCCGAGCTGGCGGGAAACCTGGGCGGCGCTTTCGCGCAGTTCGCGCCCGATGCGGGCCAGGGCCTGGCCGCGCAACTGCTCGCTGATGCCGACGACGACCAGGCAATGGGTCACCTGCCGGCTGATGCCGAAGACCGGGGCGGCGACCACGGTGACGCCGGCCATGTAGTTGCCCTGGTCGATGGCGTAGCCATTGGCCTTGGTCTCCGCCACCTGGCGCTCCCACTCGGCCAGGGTCGGTGCGTTGTCCCAGCGCAGGCCCTTGAAGCGGCGGTGCAGTTCGTCGCGGTCGTGCTCGCCGAAGGCGGCGATGCAGCGGCCGGTGGCGCTGATGGTGGCGGGAAAGCGGCTGCCGATCTGGGCATGCAGCTGGATCATGGTCTCGGACCGCGCCATGGCGACGACGATCATGTGCTCGATACCGACGACGTGCACGCCCATGGCGGTGACGCCGTGCTCGCGGGCGATGCGGTCCAGGGCCGGCTGGGCGACGTCGGCGAAGCGGTTCTGCCCCAGCCACTGGCGCGCCAGCATCAGGACGCCGGCGTTGAGGGAGTACAGCTTGGTGGCCGGGTCCACCGCGACCAGTTCCTCGGCCACCAGCGTGCGCAGGATATGCAGGCAGGTGCTGGGGATGATGTTCAGCGCCCGGGCGATGGCCTGCACGCCCTGCGGCTCGTCCGAGCGCCCGAGCAGGCGCAGGATGGCCGCCGCCCGCGATACCGCGGGCACCGTGCTCTGTTCGAGAGCCGCGTCGAGCGCGGCGGCGTGGGGGTTCTTGGCCCCCGGGGTCTTGATCCTGGCCGCCATGAAGTCTTGGCTTCTTGCCGATGGTTTGTTCCCGGCAATGATACGGCCAAATGCCGGGCGGACACAGGCGCCCCGCCCCGTGCTTGCCCGCGCCGCGTGCCCGCTCCATCCCCGTGTTGCGCAAGGAATTTCGGGGCGATGCGCGGCACTGCGCGCCCAGACAGGAGTCCATGCTCGTTAGTGTACATCGCTGTTGACTATTAACTTCGCCGCGCGGTAATGTGGCCGGAACCTTCGGGGGTGGACTTTTGATCCTGTCGGAAGCCCGCCATACCACTCCAACGAACCCGGCCGCGAGCGAGTCATGAACCAAAACCTTCTGCAGTTCGAGGGCCGCATCGTCGTGGTGTCCGGCGCCGCGGGCGGAGGGATCGGGACGACGCTCACCCGCATGCTGGCGGAGGCCGGCGCCACGGTGGTGGCCGTGAGCCGCTCGGCGGACAACATCGCGAAGCACCTGGCGCCCCTGGCGGCGCGCGGGCTCAAGGTGGTGCCGGTGCAGGCCGACGCCTCCACCGACGAGGGCATCGCCGCCACCATGGAGAAGCTGCGGGCCACGCCCGGCACGCTCTACGGCCTGGTCAACGTGGCCGGCAGCGCCCCGCCCGCCACCTGGATGCGCGCCACCCGCGTGAGCCGCACCGACTGGCGCGCGCTGTTCACGCAGAACCTGGAGACCATGTTCTTCATGAGCCAGGCGGTGGCGGCCGAATTGCGCGAGAAGAAGCTGCCGGGCTCGATCGTCTCGATCTCGTCGATCAGCGGCCTGAACACGGCGCCCTACCACATCGCCTACGGCACGGCGAAGGCGGCCCTGGCCGCGGCGACCCGCACGCTGGCGGTGGAACTGGCGCTGGACAACATCCGCGTCAATGCGGTGGCTCCGGGTCCGACCGAGACGCCGGCCTCCGGCACCTTCATCGACAAGGACGAGGAGCGCGACCGCCGCGCCATCGCCATGGGCCGCCGCGGCCGTCCCGAGGAGCAGGCCGGCGCGATCCTGTTCCTGCTGTCGGAGCTGTCCGGCTACGTGACCGGCCAGACGCTGCTGGTGGACGGCGGCCTGAACCTGAAATGGACCCACCTGGGCGCCGACAACACCTCGCTGTTCCTCAAGAACGAGGAATTCCGCGCGGCGATCCAGCGCTGAGCCGGCGTCCGATCCCCCGAATATCTGCCGCAAACAAGGATTCAAGAGGAGAGCTGCAATGGCATTCGAAACCCGGGACCTGACGCCCCGCATCGCGACGGAGATCCGCGCCAGCAAGCAGGAGCTGCTGAGCGGCGAGTACGCCTCGAAGATCCGGGAGCTGCTGGAACAGCGCGGCGTGCTGGTGTTCCCGAAGATCGACTTCAACGACGACGAGCAGGTGGCCTTCACCAAGACCCTCGGCACCTTCGCGCCCGAGCACGACGGCGAGATCATCTACAAGGTCACGCTGGACACCAAGGTGAACGCCAAGGCCGACTACCTCAAGGGCTCCTGGTACTGGCATATCGACGGAACCATGAACCAGGTGCCGGTGCTGGCCTCGATCCTCTGCGCCAAGGTGCTGACCGAGGTCGGCGGCGAAACCGAGTTCTGCAACACCTATGCGGCCTACGACGACCTGTCCGACGCGGACAAGGCGGAGTTCGAGAAGCTGCGCGTGATGCACTCGGCCTGGAACACGCTGTTCTACTACGACCCCGAGCCGGATCCGCGCCTGCTGCGCGGCATGATGCAGATCGGCGACCAGGAATTGCCGCTGGTGTGGAAGCACCGTTCCGGCCGCAAATCGCTGGTGATCGGCGCCACCGCGCGCCACGTGGTGGACATGGAGTACAAGAAGAGCGCCGAGCTGCTGGTGCGCCTGCGCGACTGGGCCACGCAGCCGCAGTTCTTCTACCGCCACAAATGGACCGTGGGGGACATGGTGATGTGGGACAACACCGGCACCATGCACCGCGCGACGCCCTATGACCCCAATGCCGGGCGCCGGCTGCACCGCACCAAGCTGCAGGGCGAAGAAGCGTTCGCCTGACAACCGGCGCAGACCGGTCGCGTCCACGGGATTCGGAGGAGAGGCGGATGAACGCAGCACGAGGCGCAGCGGAGGAGTGGCGCGGGTACTGGTACCTGCCGCTGGTCGCGGCGCTGGGTTACGCCACATCGGTGATCCACGTCTATTCGATCGGGCCGTTCATCGAGCCCCTGCAGGCCGAGTTCGGCTGGGGACGCGCGCAGATTTCCCTGGGCCTGACCATCGCCAGCTTCGTCAGCGCGGTGTTCTGCATCCCGCTGGGCATGCTGGTGGACCGCATCGGCCCGCGCCGCATCGGCCTGGTCGGCGTGCTGCTGATGGCAGGCGCCTACGCCCTGCTGGGCACGGCCACCGGCAGCAAGGCCAACTGGGCCTTGCTGTGGACCCTGATCGCCGTCGGCACCGTCGGCGTTCAGGCCACGGTCTGGACCAGCGCGGTGACCAGCCGCTTCGAGAGATCGCGCGGCCTGGCGCTGGCGATCACGCTGTCCGGCGCGTCGCTCAGTGCCGCCCTGTTCCCGGTACTGGCGACCTGGCTGATCGGGAAGTACGGCTGGCGCTTCGGCTTCAACGGACTGGCCGGCCTGTGGATCGCGGTGGTGTTCCCCTTCCTGTTCCTGCTGTTCCGCGGCGCGCAGGACCGGCGCGCCGCCACGGCCGCCGTACCTGAACCCGCCCGGCTGCTGAGCGGCCTGACGCTGGCCGAGGGCCTGCGCTCGCCGACGCTGTACAAGCTGCTGATGGCCGCCGGCCTGTTCTCCTTCACGGCGGTGGGCACGCTGGTGCATTTCGTGCCGATCCTGACCGGCGCGGGGGTGCCGCGGCTGGAGGCCGCGGGCATCGCCTCGCTGATCGGCCTGTTCTCGATCATCGGGCGCCTGGGCACCGGCTTCCTGCTGGACCGCTTCCGCGCCCAGCACGTGGGTGCGGTGGCCTTCATGCTGCCGGTGCTGGGCCTGGGCCTGCTGCTGACGGACGGCGCCAACCCGGCCTACCAGATGATGGCCGCCGCCTCCATCGGCCTGACGCTGGGGGCGGAGGTGGACGTGATCGCCTACCTTGCGGCGAAGTATTTCGGCCTGAAGAACTTCGGGGCGCTCTACGGCGCGATGGTGATGGCGCTGTCCCTGGGCACCTCCTTCGGCCCGCTGTCGGCCGGCGCGATCTATGACCGCTATGGCAGCTACGCCCCGTTCATGACCCTGGACATTGCGCTGATGCTGATCAGCGCGCTCGCGCTGCTGAGCCTCGGCGCGCCGCCGCCGCAACTCGTGCCGGCCGCCTCCCCTTCGACGGAAAGCCCTACATGAAGTGCACGCCGACCCAGACCCCTGGCGACATCGACATCCCGGCCCTGAGGGAGAAGTACCGCCTGGAGCGCGAGCGGCGCTACCGCAGCGAGGGGCAGAAGCAGTACCTGCGCCCGAAGAGCGGCGAACGCGGCGATACGCTGGTGGACCCCTACCTGCCGGTGGCACCGCGCGCGCCGCTGTCGGAGGAGATCGACGTGGCGGTCCTGGGCGGCGGCTTCACCGGCATCCTCGCCGCCGTGCAGCTGCGCAAGGCCGGCGTCACCAGCTTCCGCAACATCGAGCACGCCGGCGACTTCGGCGGCGTCTGGTACTGGAACCGCTACCCCGGCATCCAGTGCGACAACGAATCGTACTGCTACCTGCCACTGCTGGAGGAGACCGGCTTCATCCCCAGCAAGCGCTTCAGCGACGGCACGGAGATCCAGGGACACTGCGTGCGCATCGCCCGCCAGTTCGGGCTCTATGACCGCGCCCTGTTCCATACCCGCGTCACCGGCCTGCGCTGGGACGAGGCGGGCCGGCGCTGGCAGGTCCGCACCGACCGGGGCGACCAGATCCGGGCGCGCTTCGTGATCATGGCCGGCGGTCCGCTGAACCGCCCCAAGCTCCCGGGCATCCCGGGGCTGCAGGAGTTCAAGGGCCGCGTGTTCCACTCGGCACGCTGGGACTACGGCTATACCGGCGGCAGCTGGGAAAACCCGGTGCTGGACAAGCTGGCCGACAAGCGCGTGGCGGTGGTCGGCACCGGTGCCACGGCGATCCAGATCGTGCCCTACCTGGCGCAGTACGCGAAGGAACTCTACGTGCTGCAGCGCACGCCGCCCAGCGTGGACGCACGCCCCAACCCGCCGACCGATCCGGACTGGGCCAGGACCCTGCAGCCGGGCTGGCAGAAGCAGCGCCAGGAAAACTTCCACCGCGGCGCGATGGAGGGATTCCGCCCGGGCGACGTGGACCAGGTCTGCGACTTCTGGACCGAGATCAACCGCAACGTGGCGGCGCGGCTCGCCGCGCAGGGCTGGCCGGAGATCACGCCGGAGACCTTCATGGCGATGCGGGAGGAGGAGGATTTCCATGTCATGGAGCGCTTCCGCCGCCGCATCGACGAGATCGTGCAGGACAAGCCCACCGCCGAGGCCTTGAAGCCCTGGTTCCGCTTCCACTGCAAGCGCCCGCTGTCCAGCGACAGCTACTACCCGAGCTTCAACCGGCCCAACGTCAAGCTGATCGACGTGTCGGCCACCAAGGGCGTGGAGCGGCTGACGGCGAACGGCTTCGTGCACGAGGGGCGGGAATACCCCATCGACCTGCTGGTCTGCGCCAGCGGCTTCGAGGTGACCAGCGACCTGGACCAGCGCTGGGGCATCGACGAGATCAGCGGGCGCGGCGGCGTCTCGCTCTACGACCACTGGGCCGAGGGCTACAAGACGCTGCACGGCGTGGTTTCGCGCGGCTTCCCCAACCAGTTCTTCACCGGCTATATCCAGGGCGGGCTGTATGCGACCACGGTGGAGCAGTTCAACCGCCAGGGCCATCACATCGCCTGGATCATCAGCGAGGCGCTGAAGCGCGGCATCGCGGCGGTGGAGCCGACGCAGGAGGCGCAGGACGCCTGGTGCCAGGTGATGGCACCGTCCACGGCCTTCTCGCAGTACCTGCAGAGCGAGTGCCCGCCGAGCTACCTGAACAACGAGTCCGGCAAGTTCCGCTACTACCTCGGCGAGTTCTACCTGGCCGGCTTCACGGCCTTCGAGCAGTTGCTGAAGGACTGGCGCGACAAGGGCGCCTTTGAAGGGATGGACACGGAGCCGATGGCCGCCGGTGCGGCGGCCTGAGCCACGCAGCCTGAGGAGGAGGATGGCATGAACAAGGCCGAGAGCTTTCGCATCGAGAACCTCACCGAGCCCCTTACTTTCCCGGTGGAGGCCTACATCTGCCCGGACTACGCCCGTGCCGAGCGCGAACGGCTGTGGCCGCGTACCTGGCAGCATGCCGGGCGGGTCGAGGAAATTCCCAACGTCGGCGACTTCGTCACCTACGAGATCGGCCGCGAATCGATCATCGTGATCCGCACGGCGAAGGACAAGATCAAGGCCTACTACAACGTCTGCTCGCACCGCGCGCGCCAGCTGATCGACACGCCGCCGGGCAGCAACGGTGTCTGCGGCAACAGGAAGGGCTTCGTCTGCGGCTTCCATGCCTGGCGCTACAACATCGAGGGCGAGTGCACCTACAAGCACGACGAGCCGGACTGGAAGGGCGCGCTGAACGCGGAGCGCACGAAACTCGGCGAGGTCCAGGTCGATACCTGGGGCGGCTGGCTGTTCGTCAACATGGACCCGGGGGCCCAGCCGCTGCGTGAGTTCCTGGGCGAAGCCGCGGACATCCTCGATCCCTTCGAGCTGCAGAACATGCGCTACAAGTGGCGCCAGTGGGTGATCTTCGACTGCAACTGGAAGACGGCGATCGAGGCTTTCATGGAGCCTTACCACGTCACCGGCACGCACTCGCAGATGCTGGCCAACGGCGATTACTACGCCTACAGCGCCGCCCACGGTATCCACGGTGTCTCCGGCTTCGACGTACGCAAGACCGCCGGCGCCAGCAGCGAGAAGGAAGCCAGCTCGGTGACCCGCACCGGCAAGGCCGGCAAGGACCCACGCGTCTCGACCTACGAGCTGCAGAAGGAAATCTACGAAACGGTCAACAACGCCAGCACCACGCTGACACTGGTCAACGCCGCCAAGCGCCTGGTCGACGAACTTCCGGAAGGCACGCCGGCGCCGGAGGTCATCAGGCACTGGCTGGCCAGCGCCCGCGCCGACGATGCCGCCCGCGGGGTGATCTGGCCCAACATCACGCCGGAGCAGCAGGGCAAGGCCGGGCTGGCCTGGAGCGTGTTCCCCAACATGTCGATATTGCAGGGGATTACGTTTGCGCTGTGCTACCGCGCGCGTCCCTATGGCGACGACCCCGACAAGTGCATCTTCGAGGCCTATGCCATCGAGCGCTTCCCGCCGGGCGAGGAACCGAAGACCGAGTGGGTCTATGCCGAGGCCACCCGCGAGAAGTGGGGCCTGGTGCTGTCGCAGGACTTCTCCAACATGGCCGCCGTGCAGCGCGGCATGCACTCGCGCGGCTTCCGCGGCACGCTGCCGAATCCTCACCAGGAGCGCAAGGTCACCAACTTCCATCGTGTCCTGGCGGACGTGATGGGCGCCGGCCACCTGCATCTGCTGGACAAATGAACATCTTCCGGGTGCGGTGACGCCCCCGACCACATCAAGCGTCATCAGCGATAAGACATCAAAGAGAGAACGACCATGGGCGTCAAAGTTTACGAGCGAATCCTCGACCTCCTGGAGGCCGAGGGCATCAACACCGTCTTCGGCATTCCGGATCCCAACTTCGTCCATCTTTTCGTCGCCGCCGAAAAGCGCGGCTGGAATGTCGTCACCCCGCACCACGAACTTTCCGCCGGCTTCATGGCGGAGGGCTACGCCCGCATGACCGGCAAGCCGGCACTGTGCATCGCCACGCTGGGCCCAGGCGTTGCCCTGGCCTCCGGCTCGATGATGACGTCGCTGGTCGAGAACACCCCGGTCATCTACCTGGGCGGCCAGCGCGCCCGCATCACGGAGCAACGCGTGCGCCGCGGCCGCATCCAGTTCATCCAGCAGGAGGCGCTGTTCGAAAACTCGGTGAAGTGGAGCGCCAGCATCGAGTATGCCGACCAGACCGACGAGATCATCCGCCACGCCCTGCGCGTCTGCCAGTCCGGCACGCCGGGCCCGGTCTACATCGAGTATCCGTCGCACATCATCCAGCAGGAGCTGGACGTGCCGCCGGCACTGCCGCCGTCGTCCTATCGCCTGGTAGAGCCCGGCGCCGACGGCAACATGGTGGCCAAGGCCGCCGAACTGATCCGGAACGCCGAATGCCCGGTGCTGCTGGTCGGCCACGCGGTGCAGTGCACCCGCGCCGGGCAGAAGGTCCGGGAACTGGCCGAGCTGATGGGCTGCCCGATCCTGCAGACCTCCGGCGGCAACGCCTTCATCGAGGGTGTCGAGGATCGCAGTTTCCCGTACCTGTTCTCCGAGGTGGGTGACGACATCGTCGCCAAATCCGACGTCGTCGTCGCCATCGGCACCGAGATCGGCGAGCCGGTGCACTACGGCCGCGGCTACCTCTGGGCCAACGGCAGGACCGATCGCAAGTGGATCTATGTCGAACTGGACCCGGAAGCGATCGGCCAGAACCGCCCGATCGACGTGCCGCTGGTGGGCGACCTGCGCACCGTCGTGCCGCAGCTCTGCGCCGCGCTCAAGGGCAGCCCGCGCAAGGAGCACCCCGACCTCCAGCGATGGATCAAGGAAGACAAGGAGCGCCTGCAGTCCCTCGCCAAGCAGGACTTCAAGACTCCCAGCGGCCGTGTCCATACCGGCCAGTGGGTCGTGGAAGCCACCAAGGCCATGCCGAAGAACGCGATCCACGCGCGCGACGGCGGCTGTACCGTGGTCTTCACCTGGACCTACCTGCAGTCGAAGCCGCACGACGTGGTCTGGAACCAGAACTTCGGCTGCCTGGGCACCGGCCTGGGCTATGCCATCGGCGCCTCGATTGCCGACGGCGGCAAGCGTCCGGTCCTGCTGACCACCAGCGATTCCTCGTTCCTGTACCACATCGGCGACCTGGAGGTGGTCCAGCGCTTCAAGCTGCCGATGGTCATCGTCGTGGCCGTGGACAACGCCTGGGGCCTGGAGGTGGGCGTCTACAAGCGCACCTTCGGCCACGGCAATACCACCGAGCCGGGGGTGCACTGGAGCAAGGACGTGCGCTTCGACCAGATCGCCAAGGGCCTCGGCTGCGAGGGCGTCTACGTCGACAAGGGCGAAGACCTGGGGGCGGCGGTGACCGCGGCCTTCGCCAGCGGCAAGCCGACCGTCATCCACGTGCCGATCGACCCCGTCATCAACCACGGCGGCAACCAGAACCTGGATACGCCGAACTACGCCCGGTTCCGCACCTGGTATGCCGAAGGTCAGCAGTAAGAGACGCACATAGTTCCTCTCCGGTCTACGGGAGAGGGCCAGGGAGAGCGTTTCTGTAGATCCTTCAACTTTTACAGGCACCCTCTCCCCTCCCCCTCTCCCGCAAGCGGGAGAGGGAAGAAAATAAAGGAGCCCCATGCGCGAGTACCTGAAGTTCTACATCGACGGCCAGTGGGCCCACCCGCTGGAGCCGAAGACCTCGGAAGTCATCAACCCGGCGACCGACCAGGTCTCGGGACGCATCTCCATGGGCTCCGCCGCCGACGTGGACCTGGCGGTGAAGGCCGCGCGCAAGGCCTTCGCCAGCTGGTCGCAGACGCGCCGCGAGCAGCGCCTCGACCTGATGCGCGCAATCCAGTCGGAGTACGACAAGCGCCAGGCGGACATCGGCGCGGCGATCACCGAGGAGATGGGCGCACCGGCGGCGCTGGCCAACGGCTTCCACGTGCAACTGGGGGCTGGCCACCTGGCCACCGCGATCGAGATCCTCAAGGAGTTCAAGTTCGAGGAACGTCGCGGCCATACCCTGCTGGCCAGGGACCCGATCGGCGTCTGCGCACTGATCACGCCCTGGAACTGGCCGATGAACCAGATCGCGGTGAAGGTCTTCCCCGCCCTTGCCACCGGCAACACCATGGTGCTGAAGCCGCCCCAGCTGGCGCCCTACTCCGCGCAGATCTTCGCGGAGGTGCTGCATGCGGCGGGCCTGCCGAAGGGCGTGTTCAACCTGATCCAGGGCGCCGGCTCGGTGGTGGGCAACGCGCTGTCGACGCACCCGCTGGTGGACCTGGTGTCCTTCACCGGCTCGGAATTCGCCGGCGTGGAGATCGCCAAGGCCGCCGCGCCGACGGTCAAGCGCGTCTGCCAGGAGCTGGGCGGCAAGAGCGCCAACATCGTGCTCGACGATGCCAACCTCGCCGCCAACGTCGCCGGCGCCACCGGCGGCATGATGGTGAACTCCGGCCAGACCTGCAGCGCCGGCTCGCGCCTGCTGGTTCCCAAGGCCCGCATGGCCGAGGCCATCGCGGCGGCGGAGAAGGCGGCGTCCGAGGTGACGGTCGGCGACCCCACTACCGAGGTCGCGATGGGGCCGGTGGTGTCCAAGGGGCAGTACAACGAGATCCAGCGCTACATCGAGATCGGTCTCGCCGAGGGCGCGACGCTCGTCGCCGGCGGCCCCGGCCGCCCCGACGGCCTGACCAGGGGCTGCTTCGTGAAGCCGACGGTGTTCGCCAACGTGCGCAACGACATGCGCATCGCCCGCGAGGAGATCTTCGGACCGGTCCTGGTGATCATTGGCTACGACAGCCTCGACGAGGCGGTGGAGATCGCCAACGACTCCGAGTTCGGCCTGGCCGGCTACGTCAACGGTGCCGATCCGCAGCAGTGCCTGGCCGTGGCGCGGCGCCTGCGCACCGGCTGGGTGTCGATCAACGGCGGCTTCGACTTCAACGCACCCTTCGGCGGCATCAAGAAAAGCGGCAACGGCCGCGAATGGGGCGAGTTCGGCTTCCATGAATACGTCGAGACCAAGGCCATGCTGGAACCGGCACCGGCGGCGCCGTAGAACACGATCAGTCCCCTCTCCCGCTTGCGGGAGAGGGGACCAGAAGAGAGAGGCAGCTCATGAACAACCTCCGTTTCGATAATCGCGTTGCCGTCATCACCGGCGCCGGCCGCGGCCTGGGCCGGGCCTATGCCCTGGAGCTGGCCTCGCGCGGCTGCAAGGTCGTGGTCAATGACGTCGGCGGCAGCCTGCAGGGCCATGGTGCCGATGCCGGACCGGCGCAGGAAGTGGCGAACGAGATCAGGGCGGCCGGCGGCGAAGCCGTGGCCTGCACGGACTCGGTGGCGACCGTCGAGGGTGGCAAGGCCATCATCCAGGCGGCGCTCGATGCCTTCGGCCGCATCGACATCCTGATCCACAACGCCGGCAACGTGCGGCGCGGTTCGCTCAAGGAGATGAGCTACGAGGACTTCGACGCCGTGCTGGACGTGCACCTGCGCGGAGCCTTCAACGTGGTCCGCCCCGCCTTTCCGCTGATGTGCGGACAAGGCTATGGCCGCATCGTGCTGACCTCGTCGGTCAGTGGCCTCTACGGCAACGTCAACGTCGTGAACTACGCCATGTCCAAGACCGGCATGGTGGGTCTCTGCAATGTCGCGGCGCTGGAAGGCGCCGCGGAGGGCGTGAAGTGCAATATCATCGCGCCCGGGGCGGTGACGCGGATGGCCGAAGGCCTCGACACCTCGCAGTACCCGCCGATGGGTCCGGAACTGGTCGCTCCCGTGGTAGCCTGGCTGTCGCACGAATCCTGCTCCGTCACAGGCGAGATTCTCAGCTCCATGGCCGGCCGTGTCTCGCGCATGTACCTTGCCGAAAGCCCCGGCGTGTACCAGCCGTCCTGGTCCGTGGAGCAGGTGGGCGAGAGGATCGAGTCGATCCGGCAGGGTGGCGAGCCCTGGGTGCTGTCGGTGGTACCTTCGGGCCAGATCGATCACATCCGCCGCAGCTTCGAGATGGCGCGGAAGGGCAGTTGACGCGGCACGGGTCCTGCAGGTGATCGGATACTTGACCTGACCGAGAACCGCATGAGTCCACCGAGCCGTTCCACCCCCGAACAGGAAGGCTTCTACTTCCACGGTCCGTACCGCCTGGCCTACGAGGTCTATGGCCCCGAGGATGGCGCACCCGTGATCCTGGTGCATGGCATCCTGCTGAACACGCACTGCAACCGCGACGTCGCCGCCTGGCTGTCCGCGGAAGGCTATCGCGTGATCCTGCTCGACCTGCTCGGGCATGGCCGCAGCGACAAGCCGCTGAAGGCGGCGGAGCACCGCGTGGACTTCTACGCCGAGCAGGTGCTGGGCCTGATGGATCACCTGGGCCTGGAGCGCGCGATCCTCGGCGGCCTGTCGCTGGGCGCGGTGACCATGCTCACCGTGGCCTGCCTCGCGCCGCATCGGGTGCAGGCCCTGATGCTGGAGATGCCGGTGGCCGAGAGCGGCGTGCCGGCGGCGGCGATCTTCCTGATTCCGCTGATGCTGACGGTGCACTACGCCCGCCCGGCCTGGCGGCTGCTGAGCCGCGTGATGAAGCGGATTCCGGAGACGCCCTATCCCCTGCTCAACAGCGCCGTCATCGCCGGACGGGCCGAACCCGAGGAAATCCGCGCGATCCTGCACGGCGTGCTGATCGGGCCGATCGTGCCCTCGCAGCGCCGGCGCCGGCATATCCAGCAGCCGGTGCTGGTGATCGGCCACGCCGGGGACCCGATGCATGCGCTGGCCGATGCCCGCGCCATGCGTCGCCACATGCCCAATGCCGAGGTGCTGGTGGCCCGCTCGCTGATCGAGCTGCGCACCAGGCCGGAGCGGCTGCGACCGCAGATCCTGGAGTTCCTGGGACGCGTGCCGCGTGGGGACGGCAAGATCGCTCATGCCGCCGCGGCGAACAGCTAGCCCGCGAAGGACGCCCCCTGGGTCAACACCCGCAGGAGCGGCTGTTGGCCGCGACCGCACCGTTGGCGGCCAGCTACCGCTCCTACAAGGATTGGCCTCGGCCGGCGAAGCGCTCTCGCAATTCACGCTTGAGAATCTTTCCGCTGGCGTTCTTGGGTAGCTGCGGCACCACCTCCACCAGCTTGGGTGTCTTGAAGCCGGCCAGGCGCTCGCGGCAGTGGCGGATGATGTCGTCGCCCCCCACCGACTGCCCTGGGCGCGGCACCACCACGGCCATCACGGCCTCGATCCAGCGCGGATGCGGCACGCCGAACACGGCGACCTCGGACACCGCCGGGTGGGCGAAGATGACCTCCTCCACCTCGCGGCTGGCGACGTTCTCGCCGCCGGTCTTGATCATGTCCTTCTTGCGGTCGACGACGGTGAGGTAGCCCTCCTCGTCCATCACGCCCAGATCGCCGCTGTGGAACCAGCCGTTACGGAAGGCCTCGGCGGTCTTCTCCGGGTTCTTCCAGTAGCCGAGCGTGACATGCGGGCCACGGTGCACGATCTCGCCGACCGTGCCGGGCGGCACCGGACGGTCGTCGTCATCCACCACGCGGGTCTCGACGTTGATCGCGGGGCGGCCGGCGGAGCCGAGCTTGCGCAACTGGTCCTCGGGACGCAGCACCGTGGCCACCGGCGACATTTCGGTCTGGCCGTAGAAGTTGAACAGCCGCAGCTGCGGCAGGCGCGTGGTGATCTCCTTGATGATCTCGCCCGGCATGATCGAGGCGCCGTAGTAGCCCTTGCGCAGCGAGGACAGGTCGCTGCGGTCGAAGTCGGCATGGCGCAGCAGCGCGATCCAGACCGTGGGCGGGCAGAACAGCTTGGTGGCGCGCTCGCGCTGGATGGCGGCCAGCATCGCCGCCGGATCGGGGCCCGGCAGCACGATGTTGGTCGCGCCCAGGTAGAGGCCGGGCGTCAGGAAGGCATCGAGCTGGGCGCAGTGGAACAGCGGCAGGGAATGGACCTCGATGTCGTCGGCGGCCATCTCGCCGTCGGCGATGCAGCTGCCGTAGTGGGAATACAGGCAGCGCGCCGACAGCAGGGCACCCTTGGGGCGCGACTCGGTACCGCTGGTGTAGAGCATCTGCACCGGCTCGTCGTCGCCGACCGGGACGTCCGGTGCCGTGGCATCGGCGTGGGTCATCCAGTCCTGCACCCATTCCCAGCCCGGGGAAACCTCGCCGCCCTTGTCCCGGATGGCCCCACGCAGCTTCGGGGATATGCCGGACTCGGCGATGGCGGCGTCGGCGACACCGGCCAGTGCGTCCTCGGCGATCACGCCGCGGACCTCGGCATTGCCGAGGATGTAGCCCACCTCGGCGGCGTTGAGCATGAAATTGACCGGCACCGTCACGGCGCCCAGGCGCGCCAGCGCGAAGCGGACCACGACGAAGGCGTGGTTGTTGCGCGACAGCAGGGCCACGTGGTCGCCCCTGGCGATGCCGCGGGCCGCGATGGCGTTGGCCGTGCGGTTCACGGTCTCGTCGAGTTCGGCGTAGGTCTGGCGCAGTCCGCCATAGACCAGGGCCGTCTTGCGCGGAAAGCGGGCGGCGCTGCGCCACAGCAGATCGGCGAGGCGGTGGCTGCGGGCACTGGCGATCAGGGCGCCGGCCGGGGAGTTCGTGTCGGAGGTCATCGGGAGAGGTCCGGGACCCGGGACAATGGATCCTTCGGGGCCAAGCTGGTGGAAGGCCGAGGCGCTGTCAACGCAGCCCCGGAGCGGTTGCCGCCATAGAACAATGATTCATCTTGCCCAGTCAACGCCGCAGATTCCGCACCCTGGGCTTTTCTACGATCATGAAGCCAGGAGACCCGGGCGGGTGGGACGCCCGGGAGCAGAAGAACACAAGAGGTACACGCTTGAGCAAGCTATCCCTGGTGGACGACACCTTCCTGCGCCTGGAGAGCCGGCGCCAGCCGCTGCATATCGGCATGCTGATGCTGTTCGAGCCGCCGGCGGACGCCCCGCCGGATTTCGCCGCGAAGCTGGCCGAGAAGCTGCGGCAGTCGACGCTGGCGGTGCCGCCCTTCAACCAGCGCCTGGAGCGCCGCCGCGGCATGCATTACTGGGTGGAGGACGACGATTTCGACCTCGCCCACCATTTCGTGCACATGTCTCTGCCCAAGCCCGGACGCATCCGCGAGCTGCTTTCCGTGGTGTCCCGCGTGCATTCGGTTCACCTGGACCGCGCCTACCCGCTGTGGCGCCTGTACCTGATCGAAGGGCTCGAGGACGGGCGCATCGCGGTGTACCTGAAGATCCACCACTCCGTGGTGGATGGCGTGGGTGGCATCCGCATGCTGATGGCCTCCATGTCGAAGAACATGGCGGAATCGGTCCTGATGCGACCGCCCTGGGAGATCGGCGCGACCAAGCAGAAGATGCAGGCCATGCCGGTGCCGGTGCCGATGGTGGAGAGCTTCAACGCGCTGAAGCTGATGGCGCGCGAGGGCCTGAATTCCGCGATGCCGGTGATCCGCCGCGTGCGTGAAACGCTGCGCGAGCACCGCAAGGGCAACAGCGATATCGCCCTGGCCGGCGAGGCGCCGCGCTGCGTGCTCAACAGCAAGGTCAGCGCCACGCGGCGCTTTGCCGCGCAGCAGTATTCCACCGCGCGCATGCGTGCCGTGGGCAAGGCTGCCGGAGGCACGCTCAACGACGTGGTCCTGGCCATGTGCGGCGGCGCGCTGCGCCGCTACCTGATCTCCCTGAACCAGCTGCCGGAAAAGCCGCTGATCGCCGGCGTGCCGATCTCCATCCGCCGCGACGACACCATGTCGGGCAACGAGGTGGCCTTCACCATCGCCCACCTCGCCACGAACCTGGAAGACCCGGTGGAGCGACTGCAGGCGATCAAGCGCTGCATGGACAAGAACAAGGAGCGCCTGCTGGACTTCTCGCCGGCGCAGGTCATGGCCTATGCCGCGATGATGCTGATGCCCGGCGCGCTCGGCATGCTGCTGGACCGCTCGGGCAGCAGCACGCTGGGCAGCGTGGTGGTGTCCCATGTGCCGGGTCCGCGCGAGGACATCTACTGGCAGGGCGCACGCCTCGCGGGCCTCTACCCCGCCTCGCTGCTGTTCGACGGCCTGGCCCTCAACATCACCGTGATCAGCCGCCACGACTACGTGGACTTCGGCGTGATCGCCTGCCGGAAGTCGGTGCCGCAGGTGCAGCGCCTGCTCGACTATCTCGAAGACGAACTGGTGGCGCTCGAAAACGCCGTCCTGGGGAGAAATCCGTGACGCAGAAGTGGACGACGGCAAGGATGCCGTCACAGGCAGGCCGCACCGCCATCGTGACCGGCGCCAACAGCGGGCTCGGCCTGGAGACGGCGATCGCGCTGGCCGCCGCCGGAGCCAGGGTGATCATGGCCTGCCGCAATCCGGCGAAGGCCGCCGCCGCCCTGGAGAAGGTCCGCGAGCGCGTACCGAACGCAGACGCGGCGCTGATGACGCTGGACCTGTCCAGCCTGGCCTCGGTGCGGACCTTCGCGGAGCAATTCAAGGCCCAGCATCCGCGGCTGGACCTGCTGGTCAACAATGCCGGCATCCTCGGCGTGCCGCTGGGGCATACCGCGGATGGTTTCGAGAACCACATGGGTACGAACCACCTCGGGCACTTCGCGCTGACGGGGCTGCTGATCGACCCGATCCTGGCGACGCCGGGAGCACGCGTCATCACCGTGGGCAGCCTCGGCCACTGGCGCGGCAAGCTGGACCTGGACGACCTCCATTTCGAGCGGACACCCTATGTGCCTTTCGCCGGCTATGCCAACAGCAAGCAGGCCAACCTTCTCTTCGTCACGGAACTGGCGCGGCGCCTGGCGGCCAAGGGCTCGGGCGTGATCGCCGCGGCGGGGCATCCGGGCGGCGCCGACACCACGATCAAGCCGCGCACCGATACCTTCAAGCAGCGCTTCGAGGACGCGGTGATCGCACCCATCGCGCGGCGCTGGCTGATCAACACGGCGGCGGCCGGTGCCCTGCCGACGCTGTATGCGGCGACCATGCCGGACGTGAAGCCGGACGACTACTGGGGGCCGGATGGTTTCGCCGGGCTGCGCGGCTACCCGACCCAGGCACGGCGCAAGGCCAGCAGCAAGGATCCGGAACTGGCGAGGCGGCTGTGGGAGGTTTCGGCGAGGCTGACGGGGGTTTCGTACCTGGATTGAGGCTGGAGGTGCACGACACGCGCCCTGCAAACAGCGACGTCATGCCGGCAAAAGCGGCATCCAGTCCCCGACCTGAGTGGCCACGGCCATGACTGGATAGCGGCTTTCGCCGGTATGACGTGGCCATTTCATCGCAGTGCCCAAGGTCCGGCAGGAACCCGAACCTGCGGCCTGAGCGTTGCAGGTTCAAATCCTGCCCCCGCTACCATTTCATCTCAGCGCCCCTTCCATTCCGGCTTCCGCTTCTCCGCGAACGCCCGCGGGCCTTCCTGGGCGTCCTTGCTGCAGTAGGTGTGCTCGTGCGCGGCGCGCGCGGCCTGCAGGGCGGCGGAGCGGCCCATCTCGGTGGCCAGCATCACGGTCTCGCGGCCGGCCTTGACCGACAGCGGAGCCCCTTCGAGGACTTCCTTCGCCAACTCGATGGCGGTGTCCAGCAGGGTGGCGGGTTCGGCCAGCCGGTTCACCAGGCCGATCTCGTAGGCGCGCTGGGCACTGATCGGCCTGCCGGTGAGGATGATCTCCATCATGATGCGCTGGGGGATCATGTGGATCAGCGGCGCGGCCCAGGGCGAGCCGCGACCGACCTTGACCTCGGTGATGGCGAACTTCGCCGTCGTGCTGGCCACGCAGAGGTCGCAGGCCTGGGCGATCATCCAGCCGCCGGCGAAGGCCAGGCCGTTCACGGCGGCGATGGTGGGCTTGGACAGTTCGATGTTGTCGTAGGGCATCGGGAACATGTCGCGCGGCGGCACGCGCAGGCCGCGCTCGACCATCTCCTTGAGATCCCCGCCCGCGCAGAAAGCCTTGTCGCCACTGCCGGTGAGGATCGCGATGCGCAGCTTCTCATCGCGCTCGAAGCGCTCCCAGGCCGCAAACAGGCCCTCCCTTACCTCCCGGCTCAGCGCGTTGCGCGTATCCGGTCGGTTGATGGTCAGGATGGCGATGCCGTCTTCACGGGCATCGAAGAGGACGGCGTCGGTCATTTTTTGAATCTCCTACTGCTGCGAAAAAGTGCGTTCGTGCTGAAGTCCTGAGCCTGTCGAAGGATCGAAGCCCGGGCGGACTTTCCCAACCGTCGGTCAACAAGTTGCCGCCCACCCTTCGACAAGCTCGCCTGGAGGCGCCTACTTCTGGCAGGGCGAACGGCAACTCTGCAGGGTTCCCACGCTCTGCTCCACCCCGCCGCACCTTTTTCCGTCAGAAGCCGCGCCTGAAGATGTCGTGCGCGGCACGCTCCAGGCTCTCGCGGAAATCCGGATGGGCGATGGCGATCAGGCGGCGGGCGCGCTCGGCCAGGGTCTGGCCCTTGAGTTCGGCGGCACCGAACTCGGTGACGATCACGTCCACGTCGCTGCGCGCGGTGGTGACGGGGCCGGACAGGGCCGGCACGATCTTGCTCAGCGTGCCGCCCTTGGCGGTGGCGGCCAGCGCGATGATCGAGCGGCCGCCCGGGGAGCGCGAACCGGCGCGGACGAAGTCCACCTGCCCGCCGGTGCCGCCCAGATACGCGCTGCCGCTCTGCTCGGCATTGACCTGGCCGCTGAGGTCCACCTCCAGCGCGGAATTGATCGTGACCAGCCGCTCCAGTCTCGCCAGAACGGCGGCATCGTGGGTGTAGGCGGTCGCGCACATGCGGATCTGCGGGTTCTGGTGCGCCCACCGGTAGAGGCGGCGCGTGCCGATCAGCGCGCCGTTGATGGAGACCCCGGTGTCGATGGCCTTGCGGGCATTGGTGACCACGCCGGCCTCGACCAGCTCCACCAGGCCGTCGCCGAGCATGCCCGAATGCACGCCCAGGTCGCGGCGATCCCGCAGCAGGCGCAGGATGGCGTCGGGCACGGCACCGACGCCGGTCTGCAGCACGGCGCCGTCGCCGATGTAGGCGGCGGCGTGCCTCGCGATGGCCTCGTCCGTGGGGCCGATCTTCGCGGCGGCCACTTCCACCGGCATGCGCGAGACGCCTACGGCGCAGTCGATGCGCGACGCCGGCAACTTCTCGCCCAGGGTCTGCGGCACCTGCTCGTTGACCTCGGCGATGACCACGCGGGCCTTGTTCACCATGGCCTGCACGTGGTCGCTTATGAGGCCGAAGCTGTGGTTGCCGTCTTCATCGGCCGGGCTGACCTGCACGAAGGCGACATCGCAGGGAATGATGCCCTGCTCGATCATGGGTCCGACCTGGCTGACATGGCAGGGCACGATGCCCAGCCTGCCGGCGGCGGTCAGCGCGCGCAGCGTGCCGATGGCGCCCATGCTGCTGAGCGAGAAGCCGCGGACGGCCTCCGGCGTCAGCAGGCTGGAGAAGCTGGTGGCGGTGAAGGCGGCGAGATCGCCAATGCCCTCGGCCTGTGCGATCAGGGCCTCCACCAGGGTCTGCGGCTCGCCGCAGGCCTGGCCCCAGACGATGCGGTCGCCACGCCGCAGGAAGCGGCCGAGGTCCAGCCGGGCCGCGTCGGTGACGAGTCTCATGCGCGGCCCGCGAGCTTGAGCAGCTGCTGCGCGCGGGCGAGGTAGGGCCGGTCCAGCATCGCACCCTTGTAGCCGATGGTGCCCAGGCCCAGGTTGGCGGCGAACAGGTCCACGATCTCCTGTGCCTGCGCGATCTCCTGCGCGCTGGGCATGAAGGCCTCGTTGATGACCTCCACCTGGGCCGGGTGGATGGCGAGCATGCCGCGGAAGCCGGCACGGCGGCACTGCGTGGCGCGCCGGCGCAGGCCGTCCAGGTCGCGGAAATCGCCCTGGATGGTATCGATGGCCGCCACGCGGGCGGCGGCGGCGCCAACCAGGCAGAGGCTTCGCGCCAGCTCGTAGGTGAAGCCGTAGCTGCCGTCGGCGTTCTTGTTCTCGCTGGCGCCCAGTTCGTCGGCGAGGTCTTCCGCCCCCCAGGTCATGGCGACCAGGCGCGGCGCGCCGATGTAGCTGCCGGTGTTGAGCATGCCCTCGGCGGTTTCGGTGACCAGGGGGAAGACCCTGGTGCTGCCGGGCTCGATGCCGTTGGCGGCTTCCAGCGCGGAGAGGTAGTGATCCAGCACGACGAGGTCATGGCCGCCGCGGGTCTTCGGCACCATGACGCCGCCGGGCTTGCCGGGCATGACGGCGGCGAGATCGGTGAGGGCATGCGGGCCCTGCAGCGGATTGATGCGCACCCAGAGACGCGAGCGCGCGGCGGGATCCGCCCTCTCCAGGAAGGCGCGCACCAGGGCGCGGGCGCGGGGCTTCTCGGCCTCCGCCACGGCGTCTTCCAGATCGAACAGCGCGACGTCGGCCGCGCTGGCGGCGGCCTTTTCCATCTTCTTCTCGCTGTCGCCGGGGGCGAACAGCCAGGAGCGGGCGCCGAAGAGTTCCTGGGCTTGGGTCATGGTGCTGTCTCGATCTCAAGAAAGTCGTTTTGCCGCGTAGGAATGCGGAGGGAACTGCCGAGCCGGAACCCTTCTCCCGCCAGGAGAGGGGCTGGGGCGAGGGACGCGGGACAAGGTGACGGCCTTGCTTGCTTCACGCACCGTCCCTCACCCGCGCCTGCGGCGCGACCTCTCCCGGAGGAGAGGCAAGACGTGAACCGATCCCGATCCGCGTGCATCCGTGCAAGCCATGGCAGAGAGCCTTTTTCAAGCTCAGTAAGACTTGGGAAGCTCCAGCACCTTCTCGGCGAGGAAGTTCAGGATCATGTGCGGGCTCACCGGCGCGGTGCGCGGGATCAGCACCTCCCGCAGCAGGCGCTCGATGTGGTACTCCTGCGCGTAACCCATGCCGCCCAGCGTGAGCATCGCGGTGTGGCAGGCCTCGAAGGCGAACTCGCCGGCCAGGTACTTGCCGGTGTTGGCCTCGACGCCGCATTCCTGCCCCTTGTCGAACAGCGTGGCGGCCTTCATCACCATGAGGTTGGCGGCCTCCAGCTGCGCCCAGCACTTGGCCAGCGGGTGCTGGATGCCCTGGTTCATGCCGATGGGGCGGCCGAACACGATGCGCTCGCGGGCGTAGCGCGCGGCGCGGAAGATGGCGGCGCGGCCGATGCCGATGGCCTCGGCGGCCACCAGCACGCGCTCCGGGTTCAGGCCATGCAGCAGGATCTTGAAGCCCTGCCCTTCCTCGCCGATGCGGTCCTCTTCCGGCACGAAGAGATCGTTGATGAACAGCATGTTGGAGTCCACCGCGTGGCGGCCCATCTTGTGGATGAGGCGCACCTCGACCTTGGCGCGGTCCAGGTCGGTATAGAACAGCGACAGGCCTTCGGTCTTCTTCTTGACCTGCTCCAGCGGCGTGGTGCGCGCCAGCAGCAGCATCTTGTTGGAGACCTGCGCGGTGGAGATCCAGATCTTCTCGCCGTTGACGAGGTAGCCGCCCTCGCGTTTCTCGGCGCGGGTCTTGATCTCGGTGGTGTTCAGGCCCGCATTGGGCTCGGTGACGGCGAAGCAGACGCGGTCCTCGCCGCCGACCACGCGCGGCAGGATGCGCTTCTTCTGCTGCTCGTTGCCGAACAGCACCACCGGCTGCACGCTGAATACCGGGATATGGATGCTGGAGGCGCCGCTCATGCCGGCGCCGGACTCGGCCACCGCCTGCATCATCACCGCCGCCTCGGTGATGCCCAGGCCGGAGCCTCCGTATTCCGAGGGCATGGCCATGCCCAGCCAGCCGCCCTCCACCATCGACCGGAAGAACTCCTGGGGGAACACGCCGTCATGGTCGTGCTGCAGCCAGTACTCCGGAGAGAACTGCTGACAGTGCTTCAGGATCGTGTCGCGGATGTTCTGCTGGTCCGGCGTCAGTGAGAAGTCCATGATTTTCAACCCGATAGTGGCTATCCAGGACAGCCGGCGCCCCTCCCCGGGGCTTCGGCTTATGTACTGATATTAGCTCATTGTACTGGAATGCGTACGGCCTTCATGAAAGAATCCCGCCATGGCACGAGGAGGATCAGGGTCCATGGGCAGTTCCTTGAAGCGCAGCGGTCCGCTGGCGGGCGTGAAGGTGGTTGATCTCACGGCGATGGTCATGGGGCCCTATTGCACGCAGATCATGGCGGACCTCGGCGCCGACGTGATCAAGGTGGAGCCGCCGGAGGGCGACGGCACGCGCTACATCTCCGTGGGCCCCTCCCCGACCATGGGCGGCGTCTTCGCCAACGTGAACCGCGGCAAGCGCAGCGTGATCCTCGATCTGCGCACGGAGGCCGGCAAGGCCGCGCTATGGACCCTGGTGGAGCAGGCCGACGTCTTCATCCACACCATGCGCTCCAAGGCCATCGCCAAGCTCGGCTTCAGCTACGGCGAAGTGGCCCGGCGCAATCCCGGCATCGTCTACACCAATGCCTACGGCTACAGCCGCCGCGGCCCGGCGGGCGACCAACCCGCCTATGACGACACCATTCAGGCCGAGTGCGGCCTGACCGCCGTACAGCAGATGCTGACCGGCGAGGCCAGCTTCGTCGGCACCATCGCCGCCGACAAGGTGGCAGGCCTCACCGTGCTCTACGCCACGACGATGGCGCTGTTCCACAAGGCGCGCACGGGCGAGGGCCAGGAAGTGGAAGTGGGCATGTTCGAGACCATGGCCTCCTTCATGCTGGTGGAGCATGCCAATGGCGCCATGTTCAGCCCGCCGCTGGGCGAGGCCTTCTACCCGCGCGCCGTGGCGCGCAACCGCCGGCCCTATCGCACGAAGGACGGCCAGATCGCGGCGCTGATCTACAACGACAAGCACTGGAGCCTGTTCGTGAAGGCGGTGCAGCCGGCCTGGGTGGATGACAGCATGGCCACGCTGAAGCAGCGCGCCCAGCAGATCGACAAGGTGTACGGCCTGCTGGCGGAGACCTTCAAGGAACGCACGACGCAGGAGTGGCTGGACCTGCTGGGCGAACTGGGCATCCCCGCGGCGCCGCTGCGCACGCCGGCGGAGCTGTTCGACAACGAGCACCTGAATGCCACCGGGTTCTTCGAGACGGTGGATTCACAGCATGGGCCGGTGCGGTTTCCAGGCGTGCCGACGTGGTTCTCGCAGACGCCGGGGCGAATCGCCGGCCCCGCGCCCGAGTTGGGGGAACATACGGGAGAGGTGCTGGAGGAGTATGGACTCGCGATGGTGGCGGAAAAAGCAGCGAGCTGAGCGCTCCGACTCAGGGGCGCCCGCGCGGCGACCCTTGGCACCACCAGCCGGGTCTGCAGCCTTGACGCCGCCCGCCTTGACGGACAGTCGCCCGGGCTTCACCAACCGCTCTGCCCGCATGGCATACAGGATATATACAAGCTCGCCGTCCTCCCTGTAGGAGATGCGGCAAGGCGACTCAATGAGCTGACGATAACGCCAGCCCTTGAGTTCAGGGGGCTTCGGGCCGCGCTTGGGATGCTGGGCCAACTGCTCTACATCCCGGAACGCCTTCTGCACCAACTCCCGCGCCGCTTCGGGATTCTCCAACGTAATGTAGTCGGCAATGGCGTCAAGATCGCTCAACGCCGGCTCAGTCCAGATTACTTGAGCCATCTTGCCATGCGCTTCTTGGCCTCGGCATGAGAAACGGTGCGGCCTTCCTCGATCGCCTTTTTCTCCGCGGGCGATGCCTTACAGCAAGCTCGTCCGCTGCTGCGGAGCGCGATAGCCGAGGCTGGCCGAAATCGCCGCCGCTTCTTGCCCAACCATCACAGCCAGTTCGTCTCCGCGCGATTGCTGGCGTGAACTGGGCGCCGCAACGATCAGGGCGCCGATGGCCGTGCCGGTAGCGTCGCGTACGACAGCGGCGGTACCGCTGGCCCCATCCGCCGCCTGATCCATGGTCTGCGCCACGCCAGCCTCGCGCGCAGCGGCAATGATCTCCGCAAGCTTCTGCTTGTCGACTTCCGTGCTGGCGGTGAGCGACTGCGGCTTGAGTTGGCGCAGGTAGTCCTTCACTTCTTCCTCGGGCTCCGCGGCCAGCAGGACGCGGCCGCCCGCAGTGCAGTAGAGGGGGCGGCGGTCGCCGACCGAGACGGTGAAGCGGACGACCTTGCGGCTCTCGATGGCGTCCACGTAGGTGAGCATGCCGCTGTCGGCATCGCGCACGGCGAACAGGACGGTTTCGCCGGAGCGCTCGGCCAGGCGGCGCATGCCGGCGCGGACGAGATCGGAGGACTGGAAGCGGCGGCGGGCTTCGAGCAGGGCGCTGCCGAGGCCGAAGGCGCGGGGGCCGAGCCGGTAGCTGCCTTCCGCCAGGTCCACGATGCCCTCCTCCACCAGGCCGCGCAGCAGGGCGGCGATGCTGGTCTTGGGAGCCTGCAGCACGCGGCTCAGCTGCGCCAGGCCCATGGGCTCGGGGCTGGCGCAGAGGGCTTCCAGGATGTGGATGACCCGGGTGACGGACTGCGGGGAGTTCATATCCCTATTATGCGGGGCAGGCGCGGGGTGGGGTCAAAACAGATGCGCGTGGGCTGAAGCCCACCCTACGACTTTCCATCGGCGGTCGACGAGTTGCCGCCCACCCTTCGACAGGCTCAGGGCGAACGGCAACTTTTAGGCGTAGCTGGCGCCAGAAGGATCTACAGAAGCCCTCTCGGCAGCTGCTCCTGCGTTGCCCTACCTCGGGCATCCATGCCCTCGTCCCCTACCCCTCTCCCGCAAGCGGGAGGGAAGCGAAAACGCGTGGGCTGAAGCCCACCCTACCAACGACTGGCCTGTCTCCGGTCGAAGCTGCGGTGGGGAGTCCGCCCGTACTTCGACAGGCTCGCCTGGAGGCGCCTACTTCTGGCAGCACGAACGGACTTCGAGGCTTGGTGGGTGTCCCTACCCGTCTTAAGCGAACACTTCGGCGAACAGGCCCTGCATCGCCGCCCAGGAACGGCGGTCGGCGCCGGCGTTGTAGGCGAATCCGGGAGCGCCGCGCGCGTCGGCGTCCGGGTTGGTGAAGCTGTGGACGACGTTGCCGTGGCTGAGGAGTTGCCAGTCCACCTTGTCGCGGGTCAGTTCGGCGAGGATGGCGGCCAGGGGCTCGGGCTTCATCAGGGGGTCTTCGGCGCCGTGGCAGACGAGGACCTTGGCCTTGATCTTGCCGGCGTCGGCCTCCAGCGGCGGCTGCAGGCCGGCGTGGAAGGTGACGATGGCGGACAAGGGAGCGCCGCTGCGCGCGAGTTCCAGGCTGCAGGCGCCGCCGAAGCAGAAGCCGATGGCAGCGGTGCGGGCGGCATCCACCTGCGGCTGCGCCCGCAGCAATTCATGGGCGGCCTGCAGGCGCGCACGCCAGGCGGCGCGGTCGCCGAACAGGGCGAGGATCGCGGGGCGGACCTGGGCCAGGTCCTGGAACTCGCGGCCTTCGCCGTGGATATCCACGGCCAGCGCGGCGTAGCCCAACTCGGCGAGGCGCCGGGCCCGCTGCAGGGCGTGGTCACCCAGGCCGAAGGCCTCGGGGAAGACCAGCACGCCGGGGCGCGGGCCCTGCAGGGTTTCGTCGAGGAAGAACTGGTGGATGTGGCGCTGGCCGTTCTCGGTGGTTTCGATGGGCTGCTGGTGCATGGGGATTCCTCCTGGCGTGGCATGCCGGAAATTGGCGGGTGTTACGGAAACCCTCTCCCGGCCTTCGGCCACCCTCTCCCGCAGGCGGAAGGGGGACGGCAACGCATAGAAAAAGGCGGAACGGCAGGACCGTTCCGCCCAATGATAGGAGACTCGACGAGGAGAGCCTCCCAGTGCTCTTGCGGCGGACCCTGGCCCGCGGCGGTGAAGCTAGAACTGGCTGGCCGGCGTGCGCAGGACCAGGCCGTCGAGTTCGCCGGTGATCCTGATCTGGCAGCAGAGGCGGCTGTTCTCCTCCACGGAGAGCGAGCCTTCCAGCAGCATCTTCTCTTCCTCCGACATGGGCGGCAGCTTGGCCAGCCAGGCCGCGTCCACGTAGGTGTGGCAGGTGGCACAGCTGCAGGCGCCGCCGCAGTCGCCGACGATGCCCGGCACGAGGTTGTCGAGCGCGGCCTGCATGACGGTGCTGCCCACTCCCGCCTCCACGTCGCGCTGGGTGCCGTTGTGCTCGATGAAGACGATCTTCGCCATGATTCGGTTCACTTCCACTGAGATTCGAGGGGGACGGGGCCCAGGAGGCTTGCTCCGCGGCTCGGAACATTTATGATATATATTGAATCATAAGATACACAATGGATCATATCAAGGAAAATCTCGCCCCGGCGGGCGTCGTGACGGATGCCCGGATGCTCAGGACCCGCAAGGCCCTGCGCGAGGCCCTGCTCGCGCTGATCGAGCGCAAGCAGCTGGACGAGATCACGATCCGGGACATCGCGGCGGAGGCCGGCATCGGCTACGCCACCTTCTTCCGCCATCACGGCTCCAAGGCGGACCTGCTGGACGACGTGGCGGCGGAGCAGATCGCGCAGCTGATGGCGCGCACGCTGCCGCTGATGGAGTCCACCGATACGAAGGCGGGCTGCCGGGCGCTGGCGGAGTACGTCCATGCGAACCGCGCGATCTGGTCCGCCCTGCTGACCGGGGGCGCCTCGGGGGCGATGCGCGAGACCTTCATCCGCATGTCGGTCCAGGGCGCGGCCCACATCAAGACGCTGAGCTGGCTGCCGGTGGAGCTGGGCGCGGTGTTCGGCGTGGGGGCCACGGTGGAGATCCTGGCCTGGTGGCTGCGCCGGCCGGACGAGGTCTCCACCGAGCAGATCGCGGAGATCCTGCATCGGCTGGTGGTGGTGCCGACGGTGGGGAGCGGGTGAGGACGGAGAAGTCCGGAGCTCCCTGCAGAACCCTTTCGCACAGAACCTGCGGAAGGCCGAGGGAAATGCTCCCGCCGTCGATCAACGAGCTGCCGCCCACCCTTCGACAGGCTCAGGGCGAACGGCAACTGGCCAGAACGTCCCTTCCCCCATAAAAAAAGCCGCCGTTGCCTTGGGGCAGCGGCGGCTGGATTTGCATCAGACCTTACTTGGAGCGCTTCTTCACGCTCGCGCCCACCTGCTTGGTGATGCGGGCGTCCAGGTCCGGGAATTTCTCGGGGCGCATGGTGCCGTGCAGGCTCAGGCGCAGCATCTCGCTGGAGAAGCGCTTGGCCATGGCCTGGCGCTCCTTGGCGGTGCGGGCATGGGCGCGGGCGAACACCGGCCAGAGGAAGGTGCTGATCAGCATCATCACGGAATGCACTTCCGCGTCGATGCCGGGCTGGGCCATGTCGGATTGGGCGAAGCGCTCGAAGTGGGCGCGGTATTCGTTCCAGAAGGGATCGCTGGCGGGGCGGTTGGAGCTGAGCACCTCGAACAGCCAGACGCGGCCCAGCTCGGGGTTCTCCATGGCGAACTCGGCCATGTGCTCGGCTACGTCCTGGGCATTGGGCATCTCGCCCTTTTCCGGGTTGCCGCCGCCGAACACGGCTTGGCGCAGGCGCTCGGACATCCAGGCGGTGGTGGCTTCCAGGAGCTGTTCGCGGGTCGGGAAGTGCTGGTAGGCGGTGCCGCGGTTGACGCCGGCAAGCTGCGCCACCTGGGACACGCTCAGGCCCTCGGGACCGTCCTTGGCCAGCAGCGTGCCCGCGGCCTCCAGGATCGCCAGCCTCGTGCCTTCCGGGTCCCGCTTGCGCCTTTGCATTTTCTTTCCTGTCCCTGTCGCGATTGCCCCGTCGAACATTTTGTCTAACTCCCTGTCCTTTGGCCAATTTTAGCCGCTTTTAGCGGCTTCATATACAACGATGTTGTCTATATTAGGAAGGTGTTCATCGCGACGCGGGGCGGCTCAGGCGAATTCGTAGGCCTCCAGCCACTCGGCGATGGCCCGCACGAAGCGGGCTGCGTCCGCGCCGTTGATGACGCGGTGGTCATAGCTCAGCGACAGCGGCAGCAACTGGCGCAGCACGGGCTTGCCCTCCCCGTCCGGCAGGAAACGGTCCTGCGTGCGGCAGATGCCGAGGATGGCGACCTCGGGCGCGTTGATGATCGGCGTGAAGCCGGTGCCGCCGATGTGGCCGAGCGAGGACAGCGTGAAGCAGCCGCCGGACATCTCGGCCATCGACAGGCCCTTGCTGCGCGCCTTCTCGGAGATGCGCGCCACTTCCTCGCCGATGGCGTCGATGCCCTTGCTGTCGCAGTCGCGCAGCACCGGCACCAGCAGGCCGGCGGGCACGTCCACGGCGATGCCGATGTGGAAGTACTGGCGCGAGGTCAGCGTGGTGCCGTCGGCACTCAGCGCGCTGTTGAAACGCGGGTAGCGCTGCAGGGCTGCCACCGAGGCCTTGACCAGGGCGGACAGCAGCGAGCGCTTGTGCTCGGGGTGCGCGGCGTTCCAGGCCTTGCGGCGCTGCTCGAACACGGTGATGTCGGCGTCGTCATGATGCGTGACATGCGGGATGGACACCCAGTTGCGGTGCATGGCCCGCGCGACGTACTGCTGGGTCTTGCCCAGCGGCTTGGCTTCCACCGGGCCGTAGGACGAAAGGTCGTCGGCCGGCCAGGGTAGCAGGTTATTGAGGTTGCTCATACGCGCTCGATGATGATGGCGGGAGCCATGCCGCCGGCGGCGCACATGGTGACGAGGGCACGCTTGGCATCGCGGCGCTCCAGTTCGTCCAGCACGGTGCCGATCAGCACGGCACCGGTGGCGCCGATGGGGTGGCCCAGCGCGATGGCGCCGCCGTTGACGTTGATCCTCTCGCGGTCGATGCCGAGATCGCGGATGAATTTCTCCACCACCACGGCGAAGGCCTCGTTGACCTCGAAGAGGTCGATGTCCCTGATCGTGAGGCCGGCCTTGGCCAGCACCTTGCGCGCCGCCGGCACCGGGGCGTTGAGCATCAGCGTCGGATCGTCTCCGAGATTGGCCGTGGCCACCACGCGGGCGCGCGGCTTGAGGCCGCGCTTCCGGGCGTAGCCCTCCGAGGCCAGCAGCAGCGCGGCGGCGCCATCCACGACGCCGGAGGAACTGCCGGCGTGGTGCACGGGCTCGATCTTCAGGTCCGGGTAGCGCAGGTTGATGAGCTTGCGGAAGGTGGTGCCCTTGGCGTCGATCGGCATGTCGGCGATCTGCGCGAAGCTGGGCTTGAGGCCGGCCAGGTCGGCCAGCGTGGTGTCGGGGCGCGGATACTCCTCGCGGTCCAGGATCACCTGTCCGTCGTCGCCGACGACCGGCACGGTGGAGCGCGCGAAGCGGCCTTCCCTGATGGCGCGCGCCGCGCGTTGCTGGCTCTCCAGCGAGAAGGCGTCCAGAGCCTCGCGGCCGATGCCTTCCAGCGAGGCGATGGCATCCGCGCAGACGCCCTGGTGCGACTGCGGGTGCCGCGCAGCGAGGCGCGCGTTGCCGGAGCCCATCATCAGCGACTTGAAGCCTGCCGCACGCTCCTGCTCGGAGATCGTGGTGATCAGCGACATCATCTCGGTGCCGCCGGCAATCACCAGGTCTTCCATGCCGGAGCGGATCTGCGCCGCGGCCAGGCTGGCGGCGGTGATGCCGCTGCCGCAGAAGCGGTCCAGCGTGACGCCGCTGACGCGCACGTCGAAGCCGGCGTCCAGGGCCGCCATGCGGCCCATGTCGCCGCCCTGCATGCCCTTCTGCGCGCTGGTGCCCCAGATGACGTCGTCGATCTCGGCGGTATCCAGGCTGTTGCGCTGCTGCAGCGCGGACAGCACGGTGGCGGCGAGATGCTGCGGGTGCAGGTTCACCAGCGCGCCCTTGCCGGGCTTGCCGAGGCCGCGCGGCGTGCGCACGGCGTCGATGATCAGGGCTTCGGTCATTCTGTTCTCCTTGGCGGGCGCACGTCGGAAGCGCTCCGGGGCTTGTGGCTTTGGGGCAGTATAGGGCGGCTTCCGGGTATTAGTCGACAGTGTTGCCTATTTATATGGGACGTGGTGCCGGCGAAAGGCGGTATCCAGCCCCAGACGGGAGCTGCCGTGGAAACGACTGGATACCGGCTTTCGCCGGCATGACGGCTCTCAAGGCGTGAACAGAGGCGGATGGTCGCCGCGGTTGTCCGGCGTGTCGGCGTGCCAGCGCACGGAGCCGTGGGGGCGCTCCAGGCGGCGGTGCACGCGGGGGCCGCTGCCGGGGGTATGGAAGCTGTCGGCCTTGAGCTGCAGGTCGCGGTCGGCCTGGGTGAAGCGGCTGCGCTGGCGCAGGTAGTCGCCCCAGGTAGGACAGTGGTAGCGCTCGGTCCAGAGCTCGGCGTCGGCGATGTCGCGGGCCAGCGACCAGTCGAAGGCGCCGTTGCGCAGGCGCATGCCCTGCAGCTCCTGCATGACCTGGTAGAACTGCCGCGCCTGCCCGGGGTCCACGCGGTACTCGATCTCGATGACGATGGGGCCGCTGCGCGCGGTGATGGGCAGCGCCACCTCCGGCTCGTTGGAGATCTCGAAGGGCTCGGTGCCGGCCGGCTTCAGCGGCGGCATTGGCCATAGCCGGCCGATCAGCGGGGTCAGCGCCAGCATCAGGCCGGACGCCATCAGCGTGCCCTGCAGCCCCCACTCCGCCGTCAGCAGGCCCCAGATCCAGGCGCCCAGGGCGATGCCGCCGGTGAGGGCGGACTGGAACCACGACAGGGCCCGGGCGGCGACCCAGCGCGGCGCGGACAGCTGCACGCCGACGCTCAGCAGCGTGGTCTGCAGCAGGTAGAACACGCCGGCCACGGCCATCACCAGCACGCTCAGCAGCAGGCTGTGGCTGAGGCCCAGCAGGATCACCATCAGGCCCGCCAGCACGGAGCAGAGGCTGACCGCCATTTCCGCCTGGAGACGTTCGCGCACGGCGCTGACCGCCAGCGCGCCGGCGATGGCGCCGATACCCATGGCGCCGAGCAGCAGGCCGTAGGTGCTGGCATCGCCTTGCAGCAGGTCGCGCGCCACCAGCGGCGTCAGCGCCGACAGCGAGGCGCCGGCGAAGCCGGTGGCGAAGCCGCGGATCATCACGCTGCGCACCGGCGGCGAATGGATGGCGTAGCGCGCGCCGGAGATGATGGCGCGGTGCAGGCGCTCCGGCGGCAGGCGCGGCGGTACGTGCTTGCGCTGCCAGAGGTAGAAGGCCAGCAGCAGCGGCAGGTAGAACACGGCATTGACCGCGAAGGTGGCCATGGCGCCGGCCGCCACCACCAGCAGGCCGCCGATGGCGGGACCGAAGCTGCGCGCGATGTTGTAGCTGACCGAGGACAGCGCCACGGCGGCCGGCAGGGTTTCCGGCTTCACCTGCTCGATCACGGAGGCCTGCCAGGCGGGGCCGTAGAGCGCGACGCCCGAGCCGATCAGGAAGCAGAACGCCAGCAGCAGCCAGGGCGTGGTGAGGCCCAGCCCGGCGATGACCGTCAGCGTGGCGGCGCAGCAGGTGGCGAAGCCGAGGCCCGCCATGGCGACCTTGCGGCGGTCGAACATGTCGGCGATGGCGCCGGCCGGAACCGCGACCAGCATCAGCGGCAGCATCAGCGCGGTCTGCACCAGGGCCACCATGCCCGGCGAGGGGGTGAGCCGGGTCATCTCCCAGGCGGCACCGACGCCCTGGATCAGCTGGCCGAGGTTGGACAGCAGGCTGGCCGACCAGATGATGAGGAAGCTGCGCTCGCGCAGCGGCTCGAAGGCGGCCCAGCCGCGGGACGAGGGGCTGTCGACGGGAGCGGTCATGGCGACGCGAACCGGCGCGGACGCGAGGCGGCGGAGCGGGCGGCGGGGCTGGGATCGGGGAGGCTCATGCCGGGAGTGCGCTGTGCATGCGCCAAGCCTACCCGCTCGGGGCTCAGGCCGCCCCGCCCTGGCGGTCGATGAAGCCGAACACGGCGTCGTTGAAGGCGTCGTTGGCATCGCCGGCCACCATGTGGTGGGCACCGGCGATATCGATGTATTCCGCGTGGGGCACCCACTCGTGGAACTCGCGCACGGATGCCTCGCTGACGATCTGGCTGCGCCCTCCCCTCAGCAGGAGGGTGGGCAGGCGCAGCGAGCGGGCCGGCTGCTCGAAGGGATTGGGCCCGTCGAAGCGGTGCTTGGCGCCGGCGTCGCGGCCCATCTGCATGAAGGCCGGGTCCCAATGCCAGTACCAGCGGCCGTTGCGCAGGCGCAGGTTGCGCTGCAGGCCGCGGGTATCGCGCGGGCGCTCGCGGTGCGGCAGGTAGGCGGACACCGCGTCGGCGGCCTCCTCCAGCGAGGCGAAGCCGTCGGGCGCGCTGTCCATGAAGGCGATCACCTCGCGGGCGCCGCGCTCCTCGACCCGCGGGGCGATATCCACCAGCACCAGGGCGGAGGCCGGCGCCGGAAGCTCGCCGCAGACCAGGATGCTGACCAGCCCGCCGAGGGAAGCCCCGACCAGGACGGGCGGGCGCGGCAACTGCGCGATGACCTCGCGCAGGTCGGCGGCGAACAGCGGCAGGCCGTAGCGGCCGTCGGGCGACCAGTCGCTGTCGCCGTGGCCGCGCAGGTCCAGCGCGATGCCGCGGTAGCCGCGGGCCGCGGCTTCGGCCAGTGCGCGCCGCCAGCTCTGGCGCGTCTGGCCGCTGCCATGCAGGAACAGGATGACGGGGCCGCCGGCGGGCCCGGCGCCATCGGCCGCCAGCGTCAGGCCCGAGCCGCGGAACCGCAGGCTCTCGATCTCGTCCACCGCGGGCGCATCGCGGCTCAGGAGGAGGCCTGCGGGCCCTCGGCCGCCATTGCCGCCACCACTTCGTGGTAGGCGCGGTGGCATTCCAGCCCGGCCGGCGCGCCGCAGTAGCCGGTGACATGGAAGAACAGGGCCTTCAGCTCCTCCGGCTTGATGCCATTGCGCAGGGCATTGCGGATGTGCACCTTCATCTCGTTGCTGCGGCCCATGGCGCTGACCAGGGCGACGGTGATGAGGGTGCGCTCGCGGATCGGCAGCTCTCCGCCGCTCCAGACCTTGCCCCAGACCGCTTCGGTCACGTACTCCTGGATGTCGCGGTTGAACTCCGGCGCGTTGTGCATGGCATTGGCCACGTAGGCCTCGCCCAGCAGCCGGGTACGGCGCTCCAGGCCCTTCCTGAGGTCTTCGCTCGACATCGTTTCGCTCCTGATCGGGATGGTCGGGCGCAGGTTACTTCATCGTCGGCATCGAGAACTCGGCGCGGCTCTCCAGCTCGCGCGGCCAGCGCTGGGTGATGGCCTTGAGGCGGGTGTAGAAGCGCACGCCCTCGCGGCCGTAGATGTGGTGGTCGCCGAACAGCGAGCTGCGCCAGCCGCCGAAGCTGTGGAAGGCGACGGGAACCGGCAGCGGCACGTTGACGCCGACCATGCCGACCTCGATGGCGGAGGTGAACGCGCGTGCGGCAGCGCCGTTGCGGGTGAAGATGGCCGTGCCGTTGGCGTAGGGATGGGCGTTGATCAGCTTGATGGCCGCGTCCAGGTCGGGCACGCGCAGGATGCCGAGCACCGGCCCGAAGATCTCTTCCTTGTAGATGCGCATCTGCGGCTGCACACCGTCGAACAGCGAGCCGCCGAGGAAGAAGCCGGGCTTGTCGAGGAAGCCGGGGCGACCGTCGATCAGCAGCTTGGCGCCCTCGCCGATGCCGGTGGAGATGTAGTCGGCCACCTTGTTGCGGTGCTCGCCGGTGATCAGCGGGCCCATCTCGGTGGCGTTGTCGGTGGGCAGGCCGACCTTGAGCGCCCGAACCCTGGGCGAGAGCTTCTCGATCAGGCGGTCGGCGCATTCGTCGCCGACGGCAACGGCGACGGAGATGGCCATGCAGCGCTCGCCGGCGGAGCCGTAGGCGGCGCCGAGCAGGGCCTCGACGGCATCGTCGATGTCGGCGTCCGGCATGATGACCATGTGGTTCTTGGCCCCCCCCAGGGCCTGCACGCGCTTGCCCTGCAGGGTGCCCTGCTGGTGCACGTGGCGGGCGACCGGCGTGGAGCCGACGAAGCTGATGGCGGCGACGTCCGGATGCTGCAGCAGGCCGTCGACGGCGGTGCGGTCGCCCTGCAGCACGTTGAACACGCCTGCCGGCAGGCCGGCCTCGGCGAGCAGGCGCGCCAGGATGATGGAGGCGGAGGGATCGCGCTCCGAGGGCTTGAGGATGAAGCTGTTGCCGCAGGCCAGGGCCACCGGGAACATCCACAGCGGCACCATCGCCGGGAAGTTGAACGGGGTGATGCCGGCGACCACGCCCAGCGGCTGGCGGATGCTGTAGGCATCCACGCCGGTGCCGACGTTCTCGTTGTACTCGCCCTTGATCAGGTCCGGGATGCCGCAGGCGAACTCGACCACTTCGAGGCCGCGCACGACTTCGCCGCGTGCGTCGCTGACGGTCTTGCCGTGCTCGGCGGAGATGGCATGGGCCAATTCGTCGCTGGCGGCTTCCAGCAACTGGCGGAACTTGAACAGCACGCGGGCGCGGCGCAGCGGCGGGGTGTTGGCCCAGCCGGGGAATGCGGCCCTGGCCACCTGCACGCACTGGTCCAGCTCCTCGGCCGAGGCGAAGGGCACCCTGGCGGTGACCAGGCCCGTGCTCGGGTTGTAGACATCGCCGCTGCGACCCTGGGTGGCCACGGCCTTGCCGCCGATCCAGTGGGGAACCGTGGGGACGGAGGCGAGATTCGATTGCGCGGATGCGGACATGCGGGACCCTGGATTTTGGCGGACGGCGAATGGGGCGACCGGGCGCGGCCCGGTTATTCCCCCACGCTAGCGCGCGGGTCAACTCAAGTCAACAGTGTTGTTGATTCAGTCAAGGGGCAGGCCGTGGCGGAGCAAGAAATGCTCCCCTCTCCCGCTTGCGGGAGAGGGAACGATGGCACTAGACCGCGAAGCTGTAGCCGCCATTGACGGGATAGGTCTGGCCGGTGATCCAGCCTGCCCCTTCCGAACAGAGGAACAGGGCCATGGCGGCCACATCGTCGGGCTGGCCGAAGCGGCGGATGGCATAGCGCGCGAGCAGGGCCTTGGCCTGTTCGCTGGCCAGGAATTCGCTCTTCTGCGGTTCTTCCAGCGCGGGTTCCAGCGTGGACAGGGAGATGCAGTTGGCGGTGATGCCGTGGCGCCCGGCCTCGCGGGCGATGGAGCGCATGAAGCCGGCCGCGCCGGCCTTGGCGGCGGCATAGACCGCCAGGCGCGCCTCGCCGATGCGGCCGGCGTCGGAAATGACCGTGACGATGCGCCCGCGCTCCTGCGCCACCATGCCCGGCAGGGCGGCGTGGCAGCAGTTCATGACGCCCTGCAGGTTGGTGCGCAGGAAACGATCCCAGTCCGCGGGCCCGGTTTCCCAGAACAGGCCGGTGGGCCGCATGCTGCGGCCGGGCCCGGTATTGCCGGCATTGTTGACCAGGATCGTGACCGGTCCCAGCGTGGCGGCGCGGGCCATGGCGGCCTGCACGGCGGCATGGTCGCCGACGTCCGCGGGCGCCGCGGCGGCCGGCACGCCCAGCGCGCGGATTTCCGCGGCGACGGCTTCCGCGCGCTCCGGCAGGTAGTCGTTCACGGCGACGCCGCCGGCCCCGTGCCGCGCCAGCGCCAGGGCGATGGCGCGGCCGGCGCCCTGGCCCGCCCCGCTGACGAAGGCGACCTGTCCGCCGAGATCCAGCGGATCGGGGCCGATCATGCCCGCCCCGCCCTCAGGCGGCCTTGGAATGGTGGGAGAACATCTTCATGAGGTCGCCGGAGGTGATCGGGCGGGCCTGCTCGCCCTCCGCCAGCGGCTTGGCGCCGCCGCTGGACACCGGCGTGGTGTCCACCCCGTCGGCCTTGGCCCTCGCCCGCAGCGCCCCCACCGTCAGGTCCTCGCGACGGTGGTGCTTGAATGGGTCGAAGTTGAAGAAGCGCATCGCGTTGCCGTGCGTGACCTTGTCGATCTGCGCATCGGTGAGATGCCGGATGCTCTTGTACAGGTACTCCGGAACCTCCGGCCACAGGCTGTCCGAATGC
>NZ_PSNW01000017.1 GCF_002930645.1 Solimonas fluminis
CACGGAAGTGAAACGACACAGCGCCGATGATAGTGTGGCAATAGCCATGTGAGAGTAGGACACTGCCAGGCTCTTAAAGAAGGACAAACCCCCGTAGCGAGAGCTGCGGGGGTTTTTTCTTGCCCGTTGCATAGCGCGCGGGAGAGGCTTGGGCTCCGGCTACGCCAGGTTTGCGGGGGCGCAGAAGACTGCCTACACTGCCCGACCCTGCCGGGTTAGCACAGCGGTAGTGCAGCGGTTTTGTAAACCGTTGGTCGGGGGTTCAAATCCCTCACTCGGCACCATTTCCAACAAAAAGCCCGCGAATCCGCGGGCTTTCTTGTTTTTCGGCTCAGGATTCGAGTTTTGCCCAGGCCAGCAGGCCTTCCAGCACCAGCTGCGGCCGCGCCGACCAGTCCGGCAGCCAGGGCTGCAGCAGGGGGCCGTCGCCGCCGCTGAGGACCTGGCGCGGCGCGGGATGGCGGCGGGCGGCATGCTCCAGTGCCCCCAGGCAGGCCAGGAAGGCGCCCTGGCGCACGCAGGCCTCGGTGTCCTGGCCCAGGCCGTCGCTGTACTGCTCGCCGAGCGGGCCGGCGCCGAAGCGCGTGGCGCCCAGCACGGCCTGCAGGTGCGCGGACAGGCCGGCGGCGATGAAGCCGCCCAGGTGCCGGCCCGAGGCATCCACCGCGTCATAGGTCAGCGCGGTGCCGGCGCCGGCGACGCCGAAGGCCTCGCGGGTTTCGCTCCACAGCGCCAGCATCATCAGCCAGCGGTCCACGCCGAGGCGTTGCGGCTGGGCATAGGCCAGTGTCAGGCCGTTGCATTCGCCCTGCGTCCGCGCGAACGAGGGAACGATGCCATGGCGCTCGCGCAGCGCCGATTCGATCTGCCGCTCGTGCGCCGCGCCGGTGACGTTGGCCACGGCGATGCGCTCCGGGCGCTCCTCGGGCAGTTGCAGCAGCGCGGCGGCGGGATCGCCGTCGTGGGCGATCGCGGTCACCGCCTCGATGCCGGAACTGCCGGCCAGCGCGGCCTTGATGCGGCTGTTGCCGATGTCGAGCAGCAGGATCATGCGAGCCGCAGGCTGATCTCGCCCGAATGCAGTGTCTGGTACTGGCCCAGGGCCTCCACGATCAGTGCGCCCTGCGCGTCCACGCCGCGGCCGATGCCTTCGTATTCGCGCTCGCCCTGCAGCACGCGCACCGGGCGGCCGTTGGCGAGATCCAGCGCCGCCCATTCCGCGGCGAAGGCGCCGAAGCCCTGGGCCTCGAAGCGCGCGATGCCCTCGGCCAGGCGCTGCAGCAGCGCGGCCGCCAGCCCGTTGCGCGAGGGCGGGGCGGCGGTGAGCTCGGCCAGCGGGATCCAGGGCTGGGCGATGCCTTCGGCCTGCTGCAGGCTCATGGACACGTTGATGCCGATGCCGATCACCACGCGGCAGTTGCCGCCGGCCTCGCCGCGATGTTCGATCAGGATGCCGCCGAGCTTGCGGCCGCGGGCATACAGGTCGTTGGGCCACTTCAGTCCGATGTCCGCGGCGCCCTGCGCCTGCAGGGCCTGCGCGCAGATCACGCCCACCGCCAGCGGCAGCGCGCTGAGCGTGGCCGGCCAGCTCGGGAAGGACCAGGCCAGCGAGAGATAGAGGTTGGCGGCGAAGGGGGAGCGCCACTCGCGCCCGCGCCGGCCGCGGCCGGCGGTCTGGTACTCCGCCAGCAGGGCCTGCGGGTCACGCGCCGGGTCGCTCTCGAGCAGGCGCGTGTTGGTGGAATCGGTCGCGGTGAGGACCTCGAAGGCCAGCTTTGCTCCGATGCGTTCCGGCCGCAGCCGTTCCAGCGGCTGCGGCAGCCGGTAGCCCAGGCCCTGGCGCGCTTCCACGTCCAGGCCCCAGTCGCGCAGCTTCTCGATGCGCTTGGCCAGCGCGGCGCGCGAGATGCCCTCGGCGGCGGCAAGGTCCTCGCCGGAATGCCACTCGCCGTCGGCCAGGGCGTCGACGAGCTTGAGGCGCTCGGCCTCGATCAGCGGCTGAGCCATCGGTGCAGGAGCCTCGCCTTCTCGAATCGGTTTTCCTGGCCGCGGGCCAGGTTGATCAGGTTGCGGCGGTGCTTCCATACCACCAGCAGCACCATCGCGCCGGTGAAGGCGCCGGCCGCGGAAAACAGGCCGCGGGCGTCGATGCAGGCGATGTAGAACAGC
The DNA here is from genome assembly GCF_002930645.1 of Solimonas fluminis. Taxonomy (GTDB): domain Bacteria; phylum Pseudomonadota; class Gammaproteobacteria; order Nevskiales; family Nevskiaceae; genus Solimonas_A; species Solimonas_A fluminis. The sequence goes on from NZ_PSNW01000017.1 coordinate 2,170, forward strand.
GCCAGCACCGCGGCGCTGACCGAGGCCAGCGCGACGTAGCCCGACAGGATGGTCACGGCGATGAAGCCGCCCAGCAGCCAGGGCAGCGCCGCCGGCAGCAGGGTGGCGAAGACGCCGGCCAGCGTCGCCACGCCCTTGCCGCCCTGGAAGCGGTACCAGGCGGGGTAGCAGTGGCCCAGGGCCACGCCTACGCCGCAGGCATAGGCCTGCCAGTCCGGCGGCCAGGGCTGGGCCTCCGCCAGCGGCCAGGGCAGCCTGGGGATCAGCAGCACCGCGAGCACGCCCTTGAGCACGTCGATCAGCAGCACGGCCAGCGCAAAGCCCTTGCCCTGCGTGCGCAGTGCGTTGGTGGCCCCGACGTTGCCGCTGCCGTGCTGGCGCAGGTCCACGCCGCCGCGCAGCTTGCCGACGATCTGCCCGCCCATGACGGTGCCGGCGAGGTAGGCGAGCAGGAACTTGGCGAGCGCTTCGATCATGTGGGGTCTCTTACAGGCCCAGCCAGGCCTGGCGGCGCGCCAGCACCTCGCCCTCGGCCGCGATCAGGGTCAGCGTCCAGGTGTCCGACGGCGGCGCGATCGGCGCCAGGCGGGTTTCCAGCAGCTCGTCGCCGCGGAAGTAGTGCAGGCTGGCATCCTGCCCCGGCGGCAGCGCCGCCAGCAGCGCGCCCCAGTTGCCGGGCGCCACGCGCAGGCCGTCGAGGGCGACGAGCTGGTCGTTGACCGACAGGCCCGCCAGCGCGGCCGGGCTGCCGGCCTGGATGTAGGCGATGCGGGTTTCGCCGCCGCGCAGCTTGAGGCCGGCCCAGGCGGGCGGCGCCTCGCCGCTGACGCGGCCGCCGGCGTCGGCATCGGACACCGCCGCGCGCTGCTTCGACTCCACGCCGAAGGCCGCCAGCAGTTCGGCCAGCGGCAGCTCCTCGGTGGATCGCAGCAGCTCGTCGAAGAACTCGCGCAGGTCCAGCCCCGACAGCTCCTGTGCCACCCGCTCCAGGCCGCCCTCCGGCACGCCGATGCCCGGCGCGCCGTAGCGCCGCCACAGCGTGCGCAGCACATCGTCCAGCGTGACCTGCGAATGCAGGCGCAGCTGCAGGTCCAGGCACAGCGACGCCAGGCCGCCCTTGATGTAGTAGCTCACGCCGGCATTGGGCGTGTTCTCGTCCGGCTGGTAGTACTTGATCCAGGTCTCGTAGCTGGAGTCCGCCAGCGTCTGCACCAGGCGCCCCGGCGTGCGCTGCAGGCGCGTGGCGTTCTCCGCCACCAGGTCCAGGTAGGCGGCGGCGTCGAGCACGCCGGCGCGCAGCAGGAACAGGTCATCGTAGTACGAGGTCAGGCCCTCGTAGTGCCAGAGGTCGCGGCTGTAGGCCTCGGCGGCGAGATCGGATTCCAGGAAGCGCGCGGCGGTGATGCGCTTGACGTTCCAGAGGTGGAAGTACTCGTGGCTGCACAGCCCGAGGAAGCCGCGGTAATCCTTGGTGAAGCGCGCGTCCCCCGGCGCCGGCAGGTCCTTGCGCGAGCAGACCAGGGCCGTGGAGCTGCGGTGCTCCAGGCCGCCATAGCCGTTGCCCATGACGTAGGTCAGGAACAGGTACTCACGCAGCGCCGGCTCCTGGCCGAACAGCTCGCGCTGCACGTGGCAGATGCGCGTCAGGTCGCGCGTCAGGCGCGCGCCGTCCACGGCATGGCGCCCCGACAGCACCACCGCATGGGGGATGCCGTCCACGTCGAAGTCCAGCCGGGTGTAGCGGCCCATCTCCACCGGGTGGTCGATCAGCTCCTCGTAGTCCGCCGCACGGTAGCGGCCGAAGCCCTCGGCGCCGACCTGCAGCGGCTCCAGCGTGGTGGCCAGCCGCCAGCCCGCGCAGGCTTCGTCCTGCGGCGCCTCGATGTCGATCTCGATGTCGCCGGCGCCCTCCGCGCGGTAGCACAGCGAGCTGGCGTTGAAGAAGCCGCGGCGCGTGTCGAGGAAGGCCTTGCGCACGGATTCGTCGAAGGCATGGACGCGGTAGTCCAGCGTCAGCGGGCCGGCGCAGGGCGCGCAGCGGAAGCTGCGCTTGTCGAGCCGTTCGATCGCCACCGGCTCGCCGCCGGCGCTGGCGTGCAGCTCCTGCACATGCTTGGCGAAGTCGCGCACCAGGTAGCTGCCGCGGATCCAGGAGGGCAGGCGGAACACCTGGCCCTGCGGATCGGGGGAGTCCAGCCGGCATTGCACGGTGAAGTAGTGCTCGCGCGGGTGGCTGGGCTGGATGCGGTAGCGGATCGTACTCATGCGCTGGGTATTATGCCGCCATGCGCCCCGCCTTACTCGCCGCCGTCCTGCTGCTCGCCGCCTGCGGCAAGGCCCCCGCGCCGCCCCCGTCCGCGGCGCCCGCCGCCTTCGACCCGCTGGCCCAGGCCCTGGCGGCCGGCAAGCGGGTGGACAACCGCGAGGCCGTGGTGCCGCCGCAGTGCTATACCAAGACCGGCGGCCTCGCCAACCCCTGCTGGACCTGCCACGTGCCCGCCAACGGCCGCAACCGCATGGACGATGCCCGCCTGCAGGAGGAATACGCCTTCAGCGCGGTGGGCGGGACCAACCACTGGACCAACCTGTTCCGCGACCGCCGCGCGCAGATCGCCGCGATCCCGGACGCCGAGATCCTGGCCTGGATCCGCCAGGACAACTACGCCGCGCTGCGTGAGCAGCTGCGGATGCGCGACAACTACCTGGGCTGGCGCCCGGACCTGGACCTCGCCGCCGGCTTCGACGCCGAGGGCTTCGCCAGGGACGGCTCCGGCTGGCGTGCGATCCGCTACCAGCCCTTTCCCGGCACCTTCTGGCCCACCAACGGCAGCAGCGACGACGTCTTCATCCGGCTGCCTCCCGAGTTCCGCCGCGACGCCGGGGGCGCCGACTCGCGCGAGGCCTATCGCCTGAACCTGGCGATCCTGGAGGCGGCGATGACGGTGGACGCGCGCGTGGCCGATGCCGCGCTGCGCCGCCGCGTCGAACCGGTGGACGAGGCGCTGGCCGGCGCCGATCTCGACGGCAACGGCCGTGTCGGCGGCCGCATCGAGCGCATCCGCGGCCTGCCCAGGCGCTATGCCGGCGCTGCGGCGGCGGTGCCGGTCGCGCGCGGGCTCTATCCCGTGGGCACCGAGTTCCTGCACAGCCTGCGCTACGTCGACCCGGATGCCGCCGATGCGCGCTCGCCGCGGCTCAAGGAACTGCGCTACTCCATCAAGCGCCTGTGGCTGGAGGATCCGGCGCTGGACCATGCCTACGCCGAGGAGAACGCCGAGAAGGCCGCCGGCGCGCTGCCCTACTACCCGGGCGATGCCGCGGTGGGCCTGATCAACCCCTTCGGCTGGCAGCTTCAGGCCTTCATCGAGGATGCGCAGGGGCGTCTGCGCCTGCAGACCTACGAGGAGCAGCTGTTCTGCATGGGCTGCCACAGCACCATCGGCGTCACCGCCGACCAGAGCTTCGCCTTCCCGCGCAAGCTGCCCGGCGCCGCCGGCTGGGCCGAGCACAGCATCGCCGGTCTGCCGGACCGCCCGCAGGCCGGCAGCCGCGAGCCGGAGACGCTGCGCTACCTGCGCCGCGTCGGCGGCGCCGACGAGTTCCGCGCCAATGACGAGATGCTGCACCGCTACTTCCCCGGGGGCGTGCTGGACGAGGCCGCCGCGCGGCGTGACGGCAAGGACCTGGGAATACTGCTGCGCCCCTCGCGCGAACGCGCGCTGGCGCTGAACAAGGCCTACCTGCTGACGGTGCGCGAGCAGAGTTTCACCAAGGGCCGCGATGCGGTGGTCGCGCCGTCGGTGAACGTGCACCGGCGCATCGACAATGGGGACACGGGGTTGAAGGCGGAGGGCCGGGTGTTCACGGATGGAAGGATTTGGGTGGAGTGGTAAGCCCCTGGGCTTCCAACCGAACCGTTCACACCGAGTAGCGCCGCGAGGCGTCGCGTATCGAGGTGCCCCGGCTGCGTGCCCCGATACGCACGCTCGCTGCGCTCATGAGGCTACTCGGCATGAGCGGCCAGGTGATCATGGGGTGGACGCCTCATGATTCGGTCCTACCGCGCCTTCAGGAACACCGGGTTCCCGATCGCGGTGCGCGCCTGCGCATCCTTCGTCTCGATGCGCCAGAACGTCCCCAGCGGCCCCTCGCTGCCCGGCTGCCGCTGCACCTCCAGCTCATGCTCGAAGGGATCGGCATTGATGTTCACGCTGCGGAACAGCCGGCCGTTGCGGAAATAGCGCAGCGTCTGCCCGCCGCCGCCGGTGACGGTCGCGCGCAGCGTCACCTTCTCGGCTTCGCCTACCCGCAGCGTGTCGCCGAAGATGCCGCGTTGGCCATCGGCCGCCTGCGCTTCGAACACCAGCGCCGGGCTGTGCGCCACGCCGCGCGTGCGTACGTAGGCATGGCCGGCCTGGATCGCGCTCTTCAGCGCCGGGCGTGACAGCTGCGTGGCGTAGACCGCGGTGGCCGAGCTGCCGTAGCCCTTGCGCTCGCGTTCGTCCTCCGCGTCCACGCCCTTGGAGTCGGAGCCGCTGACGCCGGTGATGCGGTAGCCCTCGGCGAGCTTGCGTTCCCACAGGTCGATCGCGGTCTGCATGAAGGGGTTCTCGATGCCCAGCGGCAGGGGCAGCGGCAGGCCCAGGTCGCCCAGCTCGGTGATCAGCGGCCCGTTGAGGATCTCGATGGTGTCCACCTGCGCCCAGTCGATGGCGTCCTCCAGCTCGAAGGCGCAGCCGCGGCAGAAATTGGCGAACAGCGGACCCGGGAAGGTCGTCGGGTGGTTCACCTGGAACAGCGCATCCTCCTGCTTGGCCAGGCGCTGGATCTGGCCGAGCGTCACGTCCTCGAAGCCATGGCGGTACTCCAGCACGCCCGGCGTCTCGCCATGCGTCATCGCATGGCCGTGGTAGGTGATGATCTCGCGGCCGGGCCAGATCACCAGGTCCGGGTTGGCGCGCTGCATCGCGCCCAGTCGGCGCCAGTGCTCGCCGGTGACGTACTCGGTGACCATCAGGAAGTCGAGCTTCGCGGCGCGCGCCTGGGCCACGAAATCCTCGTCCCCGGGGGCGTTGGCGTTGGAGTGGTAGCCGTGCATGTGGAAGTCGCCGTGGTACCAGCCGGCGGCGTCGCGCGCCACGTGATGGCGGTCCACCGGATCGTCGGCCGGGGTCGCGCCGGAGGCCGCCTTGCATTCCACCTTCACCACCCAGTCCGCGCCGCCGGGGCCCACCGCGGCGATGCCGAGGTCGGCGTACCAGGTGCCCGGCCGGATCGGTCCGGGGCGGTAGCCGCGCTCGGCGCTTGCCGCCTCCACGAAGACCGGCGCCTGGCCGTTGTCGAGGCGGCCCTGGCGCGAGCCCGACCAGCCGCGGAAGCCCGTCGCGCTGCGGTAGCCATGCTCGTCCCAGAGGCCCAGGTCCAGCGTGGTGGCGGTGAGCGGCGTGGAGGGCAGCGGCGAGCGCTCGGTCCAGCCGTAGGACAGCTCGATGCGCCCGGTCCCGGTGCCGACCACGAAGGGCAGCTCGCGGTAGGTCTTGGCATCGGCCGCGCCGGCGCCGCCGCGGATCTCCAGCGCCGGCAGGCCCGGCGCGCAGTTCACCTCGGGGGCGGGCCCGGGAGGCGTGGCGGCGGAATCGCTGCTGCTGCCGCAGGCCGCCAGCAGGGGCAGGACGGCGGCGGCGAGGGTGGTGCGGATCGTGAGCATGCGCCCATTCTGTGACATCGCATGACGTCCGTGTGAACATGCGATTCCCGACAACGCCGTGGGGAGCGTTCCATGATCATCAAGGCCGCACAGGACGCCGGTCTGCTGAAGAACTACAAGGTCCGCCTCCCGGAAAGGATCGAAACCGTCACCCGCATCGATCCTGCCGAAGGCTCCGCCGCCCGCGGCGGCCTGCGCCCCGGCGACGTCGAGGCGATCTGGAGCGCCGTGCAGGACCTCTACCGCAGCCGCGCCTATCCCGGCGTGGCCTTCTGCCTGCGCCGCCGCGGCGAGCTGCTGCTGCACCGCACGCTCGGCCACGCCCGCGGCAACGGCCCCTGGGACCTGGCGCACGCGCCGAAGCAGGTGCTGGAGCTGGATACCCCGATCTGCCTGTTCTCCGCCTCCAAGGCGGTGACGGCGGTGCTGGTGCACAAGCTCGCCGAGGAAGGCGGGCTGGACCTGGACCAGCGCGTCAGCCACTACATCCCCGCCTTCGGGCAGCACGGCAAGAAGGACACCACCGTGGCCGAGGTGCTGGCGCACCGCGGCGGCTTCCCGCAGATCAAGGTGCCCCGGCGCGAGCGCCAGGTGGAGGTGCTGCTGGACTGGGACGGCGTGATCGAGCGCATCTGCCGCGCGCCGCCGACCCACCCGCGGCGCATGGCCTACCACGCCATCAGCGGCGGCTTCATCCTGGCCGAGCTGATCCAGCGCGTCACCGGCGCCTCCGTGCAGTCCTACCTCGACACGCGCTTCCGCGAGCCGATGGGGCTGAAGCACTTCCGCTTCGGCGTGCCGCGCGAGCACCGCCCCGCGGCCGCGCTCAACTATGCCGCCGGACAGCCGGTGCGCTTCCCGCTGTCGGCGATCATCGAGAAGGTGCTGATCGTGCCCTTCGAGCAGGTGGTGGAGTCCGCCAATTCCGAGGCCTTCATGGAGGCCGTGATCCCGGCGGGCAACCTCTACGCCACCGCCGAGGAGCTGTCGCGCTTCTTCCAGATGCTGCTGGACGGCGGCGTCTGGCAGGGCCGCCGCCTGCTGCAGCCGGAGACGCTCAGGCGCGCCGTCAAGCCCAAGTGGCGCATCGCCCTGGACGGCTCGCTGATGATCCCCATGCGCTACAGCGAGGGCATGATGCTGGGCGCCAACCCCGCGGGCCTCTACGGCCCCATGACGCGCCACGCCTACGGCCACCTGGGCTTCATGAACATCCTCGGCTGGGCGGACCCCCAGCGCGAGATCTCCTGCGCCCTGCTGACCACCGGCAAGGCCCTGCTCGGCACCCACCTGATCACCCTGGGCCGCCTGATGGCGGCGATCTCCGAGCGTTGTCGCGGCGGCTAGGCGGAGTTCCCAACCGTTCGTGCCGAGCAGCCTCGTGAGCTTGGCGAGCGTGCGTATCGAGGCGGGGTCGCCGTCCATGGCGCGCCCTCTGCTCGCCCCTTGGCCCCGCGCCGCCTGATGGCGACGGTCCCGGAGCGCTGCAGCACGCGCTGGGCGCAGGCAAGAAAAAACCCGCCGGCAGCCTCTCGGCGCCGGCGGGTTCGGGTACAGCGGCTACGGCAACAAGCTTACTTGACGTGCTTGTTGACCAGCTTCGTCATCTCGAACATCGACACCTGGTTCTTGCCGCCGAAGATGACCTTCAGCTTGGCGTCGGCGTTGATCTGGCGACGGTTCTTCTGGTCCTGCAGACCGTTCTTCTTGATGTAGTCCCAAATGCGCTTGGTCAGCTCGCCGCGGCTCAGCGAGGTCGCGCCGACGATACCGGCGAGATCGGCGCTCAGGGCGACCGGCTGGGCAATGCCGCCGCCGGCAGCGCGGGGCTTCTTGGCCTTCGGGGCGGCCTTCTTCGCAGCAGCCTTCTTCGGGGCGGCCTTCTTGGCGGGGGCCTTCTTCGCAGCAGCCTTCTTCGCCGGAGCCTTCTTAGCCGCAGCCTTCTTGGCGGGGGCCTTCTTGGCAGCCGGTTTCTTCGCAGCCTTCTTAACAGCCATTCTCCTGCTCCTCTCTATCCTGGACTTGAGATCGCTCTGCGGCGCAGAGCGTGCGGGTGTGAGATTTACACGAAAATTGCGCGGCGCGCGAGTGTTATTTCACGCAGGGCTTTCCCTGGGCGTTCTGAGGGAACGCCCCTGGGGGCCTCCCAGGGGGCGTGACGCCGTTCACACGGGGGCTCCGCTTAAGGAATTTTGAGGGTTTTCTTAAGCAGGATTTAACAACGCGCCGAGGGTGTCCCGCGTAGTCTGCACAGCCATCGGCGAAGCCTGTTTCGCCCTCGGAAAACCTGCTCTGGAGACTGCTGCAATGGAAGCTTTCGCGCCCCGCTACAACATCTACGCCGTGATCCACAAAGGCCTGCGCGCATGGATGGCCCACACGCTGCAGGCGCTGGGCCGCGCCGACTGGCTCGACGCCGAGGACAGCGCCGCCGCGCTGGCCGAGCTGCGCAGCCTGCTGGCGGTCTGCCGCAGCCATCTTGCGCACGAGAACGACTTCATCCACCCCGCGATGGAAGCCCGCCGCCCGGGTTCCAGCGGCCAGACGCAGGGCGACCATGGCGAGCATGTCCGCGCCATCGACACCCTGCTGGCGCGCGCCGGCGCACTGGAAGCCGCCCGCGGTGCGCGCCGCGCGGAGCTGGGCTACGCCCTGTACCTGGCCCTGGCGATGTTCGTGGCCGAGAACCACGAGCACATGGACATCGAGGAGGTGCGCAACAACGCCGCGCTCTGGGCCGCCTACGGCGACGCCGAGATCCTGGCCATCGAGCAGGCCCTGGTGGCCTCGATCCCGCCGCCGGAGATGATGCTCACCCTGCGCTGGATGCTGCCCAGCGCCAGCCATGGCGAGCGCTGCGCCCTGCTGATGGGCATGCGCGCCGGCGCACCGGCCGAGGTCTTCGCCGGGGTTCTGGGCATGCTGCAGCCGCTGCTCACGCCGCGCGACTGGACGCGCCTGCAGGACGCCCTGGCGCAGCCGGCGGAGATGGCGAAGGCGGCCTGAGCCTGGGCCCTGTAGCGGGGTTGCCGGTGCTAGGCGCCGGCAACCTCCACCAGCTTCAGCGGCTGTCGCACGCAGAGGCGGAAGCGCCCGCGTCCGGTCTTCTCCAGCCCCAGCAGGCTGCTGCGCTCCTGCAGGCGCCGGTGCAGCAGCAGCAGGCGCGCCTCCAGGTTGTCGGCGATGTCCGGCAGCGGGATGCTGGGGTCCAGGCGCAGCTCGCGGTTGCTGAACTCGGTGCGGCCGTCACGCTGGTAGTCGCGCAGCAGCTTCCAGAAGATCGCCCCGGCCACGCCCTTGATCAGGTAGTCCTCGCCCAGGAAGACGCTGTCGTCCTCCGGGTAGTAGCGCACCTGCAGCGCGGCCTTGTCCGCCGGCGCCGCGTCGGCCGCCGCGGCGGGCCCGTCGGGCTCCGCGTCGCCGTCCTGCGCCAGCGCCTGCATGGCAAAGCCCAGCGTCACCGCCAGCGCCGCCAGCGCATCCTCGTGCTCGTAGCAGAAGGCCATCTCCTCCAGGCTTTCCACGTAGAGCACGCCCTGCAGGCGGCCGCCGCTGGCGATCGGCACCGCCAGCTGGCTCTGCGGCTCGCGCAGCCCCGGCCAGGGAATCTCCGCCGCCGTGCCCGAAGCCGCCGCGCCGTAGATGTAATCCATGCTGGCGTAGGACAGGCGGATCGGCGTGCGCTGCTCCGCCGACACGCCGATCACGCCATGGCCCAGCGCGATCTCCGAGCCCACGCCCGAGGCGCCGTAGCCGCGGCTGGCCACGGTATAGAGCCGGCGGCCGCCCTCGTCGAGCATCAGCAGCATCGAGTGCCGGATGCCGAACAGCTCTTCCAGCCCCGCCAGCGTACGGTCCAGCAACTCGTCCAGGCCGCCGCAGGCGGCGATCCGCTCGCCCATGCGGCGCAGCGGCGGCAGCAGGGGCGGGTGGGGGCGCTCCAGCGCCAGTACCGGCCCCGGCAGCTGCTCGATGTTCCTGACGCGGTAGACGTCGGCCCCCAGCAGCTTGAAGACACCGGCCATGCCGGTATGCGAGGCCACGCCGGCCAGCTTCGCCTTCATGCGCTCGAACAGCGGCCCCTCCGGCTCCGTGCGCAGGTATTCCACGTCCAGCCGGTACTCCACCGCCGTCTCGGCATTGGCCACGCGCACGGTGGCGCGCGGGTCGCGCAGGATGTTCTCGCGGGTCTTGTTGAAGAACTGGAAGCTCAGCGCCACGTGCTCCGGGTCCACGTAGTGGACCTGCGAGACATAGGTGAGGTTGGGCATGCCCTCCGCGTCGCAGGTGGCGATCAGGCTCGGCACGCCGCCCTCCAGGCAGTCGCGGATGTGATCGACGCTGAGCATCAGGCGCCGGGCCTCAGCCGCTCGCCGGCGCGCGGACCGGGCGTCTGCATGTAGACCGCCGCCGGCGTGAAGCGCACCCAACAGAGCTGACCGGGCTCGTGATGCAGCAGCGCCTCGGTGAACTCCGCCGTGAAGCCGGCCACCGCGATCTGCGTGGCGAACGCCGCCCGGTGCGCCGCCGCCCGCGCCTCGTCGCCGGGCAGCGCCGGCTCCACGCGGGCGTCGCGGCCCTTCACCTGCAGCGTCTCGTGCGTCGCCGGCAGGGAATAGCTCGCCGCCACCCAGCCCTCGGCGCGCAGCTCCGCCACCAGCGGCGCCGCGCGCGATGCGCAGACCAGGATCGCGATCTGGTCGCGCGCCTCGGACACGCGGCAGGCCAGGCCGCGCGCGATCGTCGTGCGCCGCGCGTCGTCGCGTGCGGCGAGCGAGATCGACACCGGGCCCTGGATGAAAGCGGCCTGTGCGCGGCTGAGTTCGGGAACCATGGCGGCATTATGCCGCCATGGTTCCCGTCGGGGCATCACCGACAAACTGTCTCGTCCGGACCATGCCGGCCGCCGCGGACACGGTATGCTGTCCGCCATGGTCCCCCTGCCGCGTCGCTGCGGTCCTCACGCCCGGCGTGATTCGTGCAGGACACTCCAAGACAACGGGACCCGGGGAGGAACACCATGAACACGATGCAGCTGATGCCGGAGCAGGCCCTGCCGGCCTACCGCGACTTCCTGCGCCAGGTCCTGAGCGAGGTGGTGGGGCAGATGAGCGGCGAGCCCAGCCTCACGCGCCTGACACGCGCCATGCAGGTCTACTGGGACGCCTGCTTCGCCCGCCGCGACCAGCGCACCGCCGCAGTGCAGGCCGCCGAGGGCACCCGCTATGCCGAGGAGTTCGAGCCACTGGGCCAGCCCTTCCTCAAGCTGCTGCGCGCCGAACTGGCGCGCATCGGCTGCCCGCAGGCCGACGAACTGAGCCGCGACGTCTACCTCTGCGCGCGCAACATCACCGTGGAAGAGGCCCGCACCGGCCGCCGCGAAGTGCAGAACCGCCAGAGCCTGCTGTTCATGCTGAGGCAGTCCGCCCTCGAGCATTGAGCGGGCGGTCCCCGCGCGGAGCCGTCGGGGTCGGGGACCGGAGCCTGTCGCCGCCGCGGCGGCAGCCTGGGCCGGCCCTACGAGCCCGCATCCGGGTTGTGGCATCGTATCCGCCATGACCCAGGCCCCCGCCGCCAGCACGCCCAGCCCCGCCGAAGATCCGCGCTACGAAGCCGCCATCTTCCCGGTGTTCCTGCTGCAGACCCTGGCGCAGGTCGCCGGCCAGCGCGGCGTCGAGCCGCAGGCCCTGTGCCGCGGCCTGGGCTTCGGTCCCGAGGACCTCGACGATCCCGGCTTCCGCGTCTCCTACCGCCAGGCCAGCCTGATGATCCGCCGCGCCCTGCAGATGGTGCCGGGCGACGCCCTGGGCCTGGCCGTGGGCAACCGCAACGTGCTGGGCACCCTGGGCCTGCTGGGCCACGCCGTCTCGCTGTGCCGCACCCTGGGCGATGCCTTCGACATCGGCCTGCGCTACCAGGTCACCGCCGGCGGCATCACCCAGACCAGCCTGCGCCTGTCCGGCCCGGAGCTGTGGGTGGAGGCCGGCTTCCGCTTTCCCGATGCCGAGATCCAGGTCTTCGTCGTGGAGGAGCTGTTCGCCAGCCTGCTGGTCTACGGCCGCAGCCTGGTGGGTGCGCACTTCGCGCCGCTGCGCGTGGAACTGGCCTATCCGGCGCCTTCCTGGGCCGCGCAGTACCAGGCCCTGTTCGGCGCCCCGGTGAGCTTCGGCGCCGCGCAGAACCGCTGCGTCATCGAAGCGCGCTGGCTGCTGCACGAGTTGCCCAACCACAACCCCCTCGCGTTGAAGCAGGCCCTGGCGCTGCTGGAGGCCGAGAACGCCCAGGTGCGCCAGAAGATGGACCTGGCCGCGACCATCGAACGCGCCATCGAGAAGACCCTCACCCAGGGCCCCAGCCTGGAGAGCATCGCCGGCGAGCTCAACATGAGCGGCCGCACCCTGCGCCGCCGCCTGGGCGACCAGGGCCTGAGCTTCGAGACCCTGCTCAACAACGTGCGCCGCACCCGCGTGATGAGCCTGCTGGCCAACCCCGAGCTGCCGATCGAACGCGTCGCCGAGCAGTCCGGCTACGCCGACGTGCGCAGCTTCCGCCGGGCCTTCAAGCGCTGGACCGGCATCAGCCCCAGCGAATTCCGCCACTAGGGTAGTCTTCCGGAGTGAGGACAGCCCCGGCGCGCTGACGCACAGTGCGCCCGCGACAAACGCCATACAGACCAGAAACAGAGGAGAGCCCGCATGCAGTTCTCGTACAAGCAGACCTTCCCCAAGGACGCCGCCACCGTACTGAAGATGTTCTGCGACCCGGCCTACCACAAGGCCCTGCAGGAAGCCCTGGGCGCCACCGGCTACCGCCAGGTCGAGCACAGCGACGACGGCACCCGCTTCATGATCAAGATCAGCTACGAGGTGAAGTCCTCCGCGCCGCTGCCGGGCTTCGCCAAGAAGGTGCTGGGCGAGACCACCGCCGTCACCCAGACCGAGCGTTGGGACCGTTCCACCAGGAAGGGCGAGGTCATCGTCGAGCCCAAGGGCCTGCCGGGCAAGATCCGCTGCGCCACCTCGCTGGCCGAATCCGGCGGCAGCGCCACCAAGACCTTCGACTGGGACGTCTCGGTCAAGATCCCGCTGGTGGGCGGCAAGCTCGAAGAACTGGTGGTGAGCGACATCAAGGGCAAGGACCCGGTCGACGCCGCGGCGAGCCGCAAGCTGCTGGAAAAGTACTGAGGGAACGGCAGCCACGGGGCGGGGGCGGCGCAGGCCGCTCCCGCCCTTTTCCGTTGGCCCTGCGCAAAGAAGCGGGCGGCCGGTGAAGGCCGCCGGATCCCTCGAACCCAGGCAGGGTGGAATCACGCCGGCGGCGGCATCGCCGCCGAGCACCGCAGACAGGACCGGCCGCGGCTTGTGCACTGGGAGGCTGCGGCTCCCCGCCGTGCGGAAGTGCCCCAGGGGCACTGCCTGCCGGCGGAATTCGGTGGGTCCTGATTTGGAGACGCAAGCGTCTCCTGATGAAATTTATAATACGCGCATGTCCTCAAAGCGCAAGCCCCCCTTCAGCGGCGCCCCCCTGCCGCGAGGCCGGCACGGCCTCTCCAGCGAATTCGTGCGCGCCTCGCAGCGCGAGCGCGTGGTCAAGGCCATGCTGGCGCTGGTGGCGGAGCAGGGCTATGCCGCCACCACGGTGCCGGCGGTGGTGGCGGCCGCGCGCGTCTCCCGCAACGCCTTCTACGCATTCTTCCAGGACAAGCAGGAGTGCTTCCTCGCCGCCGCCGAGGAAGCCGCCGCCGACGTCTTCACCACCATGGAGACCTTCGGCCTGGAACAGGACTGGATCGAGGGCATCCGCCGCGGCCTCACCGCCTGGCTGCGCTGGTGGGAGGAGCGTCCCGGGCTGGCGCGCGCCTGGCTGCTGGAACTGCCGCTGGCCGGCGGCGACGCCGCCCTGCAGCACCAGCGCGCCGCGCAGCCCTACATCCAGCTGTTCCGGCGCATCGCCGAGCGCATCCGCCGCGAGCAGCCCGGCCTGCCGCCGCTGCCGGAATTCGTGCCCGTGTTCCTCGTCGCCGGCCTGCTCGCGCGCCTCACCGACGAGCTGCGCAACAACGGCGCCGGCCAGCTCACGCGGCTGGTGGAGCCCGGCGTCTACGTCGCCGTGAAGCTGCTGGCGGACGACCGGACCGCGGCGCGCCTGCTGAAGTAGCGCCCGCTCCCGCAAGCGGACGCGCAAAGCCGCCTGGCGCCGGCGGAAATGTTCATCCAGAGCGCCCCGGAATCGCGGCAGCCAAGGACATATCCTTGGCGTTGTGCTAAAATGTTCACTGAAATATTTTACTTAATTCCTTTAAAAAACATTTAATTACGCAAATTCAGTGAACAACTGTTGACACGGCGTGTCTTAGGGAACAAGATGGTACACACTTGTTCACCAACAGGGCTGCCGATGAACACCGCCAACAACAGCAACAGCTTCCTGAAGTCCGGCCTGCGCCGCGTACTCAGCTCGCGCCTGGCCGAGACGCTGACCACGCCGCACGGCGTGGACCGCTACCTGGAGCTGTTCAATCCCACCTGGTCCGTGCACGAGGTGCGTGCCGAGGTGGTCGCCGTGAAGCACGGCACCGCCGACAGCGTCACCCTGACACTGCGTCCCAACGGCAACTGGCAGGGCTTCCGCGCCGGCCAGTTCCTGCGCCTCACGGTCGAGATCAACGGCGTGCGCCGCATGCGCTGCTACTCGCCGGCCAACTCCGTGCACGCCGCCGACGGCCTGATCGAGCTCACCGCCAAGGCTCACGCCACCGGCTTCGTCTCGAAGCACCTGAAGCAGGGCCTGCAGCCCGGCACCGTGGTGACCCTGTCGCAGGCCGACGGCGTCTTCGCGCTGCCGGACCAGCGTCCGGATCGCGTGCTGCTGATCAGCGGCGGCTCGGGCATCACCCCGGTGATGTCCATGCTGCGCACCCTGCTCGACGAGAAGCACCAGGGCCGCATCACCTTCCTGCACTACTGCAACACCGCGCTGGACATGATCTACGCCAGCGAGCTGGCGCTGATCGCCGCGCAGCACGCCAACGTCGAGCTGATCCGCTGCTACGCGCAGCCGGAGCAGGGCGGCGAACTGCAGGGCTTCTTCAGCCGCGAGCAGCTGCGGGCCGCCGTGCCGGACTATGCCGAGGCCACCGCCTTCCTCTGCGGTCCGCCCGCGATGATGGCCGCCGTCGAGAAGGTCTGGGCCGAGGACGGCCTGGGCGACCGCCTGCACCTGGAGCGCTTCACCGCCGCCCCGCTGGTGATCGACGGCGGCAGCGCCGAGGGCGAGGTGCGCTTCGCCCGCAGCGAGCGCCTGGCCGTGAACAGCGGCGCCACCCTGCTGGACCAGGCCGAGGCCGCCGGCCTGCGTCCCGAGTCCGGCTGCCGCATGGGCATCTGCAAGGCCTGCACCTGCCGCAAGACCCACGGCGTCGTGCGCGACGCGCGCACCGGCGAGCTGAGCGAAGCCGGCGAACAGGACATCCAGATCTGCGTGAGCGTGCCCGTGGGCACCGTCACCCTGGATATTTGAGAACGAACACGAGAAGGACAGACACCATGGGCATCTTTCAGAAGCTGACTCCGGAACAGTTCGAAGCCATCGGCACCGAGCTGGACGCCATCCGCAACCGCGTGCTCGCCGACCTGGGCGAGCGCGACGCCCGCTACATCCGCGGCCTGGTCAAGCGCCAGCGCCAGCTGGAAGTCGCCGGCCGCGTGATGCTGATGATCCCGCCGGCCTGGCCGCTGGGCGTCGCCGCGCTGGGCGCGTCCAAGATCCTGGACAACATGGAGATCGGCCACAACGTCATGCACGGCCAGTACGACTTCATGGGCGATCCCGCGCTGAACTCGCAGAAGTTCGACTGGGACACCAGCGACACCGCCCGGAACTGGAAGCACACGCACAACTACGAGCACCACACCTACACCAACGTGCTCAACCGCGACCACGACGTGGGCTACGGCCTGCTGCGCATGTCCGAGGACCAGGCCTGGGAGCCGCGCTTCCTCGCCAACCTGCCGCTGACGGTGATCCTGCACACCTTCTTCCAGCACTTCGTCGCCGTGCAGAACCTCAAGCTGGAGAACTACCTGGTCTACAAGACCAAGACCGGCGCGCAGCTGCGCGAGGAGTTCAAGCCGGTGTGGAAGAAGATGCGCAAGCAGCTGGCCAAGGACTACGTGTTCTTCCCGCTGCTGGCCGGCCCGCTGGCGCCGCTGGTGTTCGTCGGCAACGTCGCCGCCAACCTCACCCGCAACGTCTGGGCCTGCGCGGTGATCTTCAACGGCCACTTCCCGGAAGACGTCGAGCAGTTCCCCGAGTCGGTGATCGAGAACGAGACCCGCGGCCAG
Source organism: Solimonas fluminis (assembly GCF_002930645.1). Lineage (GTDB taxonomy): Bacteria > Pseudomonadota > Gammaproteobacteria > Nevskiales > Nevskiaceae > Solimonas_A > Solimonas_A fluminis. The sequence continues at coordinate 18,220 of NZ_PSNW01000017.1, forward strand.
TGGTACGTGCGCCAGCTGCTCGGCTCGGCCAACTTCAGCGGCGGCAAGCTCATGCACATCATGAGCGGCAACCTCAGCTTCCAGATCGAGCACCACCTGTTCCCGGACCTGCCGGCGCACCGCTACCAGGAAATCTCGCCGGAGGTGCAGGCCATCTGCCGCAAGTACGGCCTGCCGTACAACACCGGTTCGTTCCTCCGGCAGACCCTCAGCACCTGGAAGCGCATCGCCAGGCTGTCGCTGCCCGGACGCCGCAAGCCGGCCACGGGCGCCGCCGTGCCGGCCAACGACGCCGAGTCGCCGCGCGAACTGCCGCTGGCGGCCTGAGCATGGCTCGCCAGCAGGCTCCAGGGCTGGACGAGGCCGCCGAGGCCGAGCTGGAATCCAGCGCCGCCCGCATCGCCCAGATCATCGCCGCCGCGGCGTACGAGGTCAGCATCGAGGTAGCGCGCTGGCCGGAAGAACTGCGCGAGCAGGCGGCGGCGGGATTCAAGATGCGGCCGCGCACGCAATAGCGCGCGGGCTGTTCTCCGCGCGCCCTGCGGGAGCGGGGCGGGGAAGAAGGGCGGGTGCAAGCATGGATGGCGTGCCGCTCGTGCCCGCTCTCCCGCAAGCGGAGAGGGAAGGCCCGCGATGACGCCATCCCCGGCGGGCGGCCTTCAGTCATCGCCCGGGCGCGCCGGATCGCGCTCCCGCAGCATCCAGAAGTCGATCTGCCCGAGACTGGCCGCCAGTTCCAGCCGGGCCAGCCGCCAGCGCGTGCGCGCCAGCACCTCCTGCTGCTGCGCGGTCGCCAGGTCGGACTGCGCCCGCAGCAGCTCCAGGATGTTGCCCACGCCCGCCTGGTAGCGTCCCGACGCCAGCTCGTAGGACTGGCGCGCGCTGTCCAGCAGGCGGCGGCTGGCGCGGCGCGCTTCGGCGCCGCCGCGCACGGCGACGTAGCTGTCCCACACGGCCTGCGCCACGTCCTGGCGCGCGGCCAGCAGCGCCGCCTCGCGTCCCTCCCGCAGCGCCTCCGCCTGGCGGATGCGGTAGGTCCGGCCAAAGCCCTCGAACAGCGGCGCGCTCAGGCGCAGCCCCAGGCTGGACGACTCGATCTGCTGCCGGCTCGACACGCGGTCGATCGGCGTATCGCTGCGCTCGGTGAAGGCCGACAACGCCAGGCTGGGGCGCCCGCCCGCCCGTGCCGCGGTGACCGCGTCCTGCGCCGCCTGCAGCTGCGCCCGCGCCGCCGCGATCCGCGGGTGCAACTGCTGGGCGCGTTCCATCAGCCCGTCGATCTGCGCCGCGGCCTCGGGGCCATCGGCCATCGCGCTGCCGGCCTCCGGCAGCAGGATCGGCGTGCCGGGCCGCAGCCCCATCGCCGAGGCGACCGTACCCATCGCGCTGTCGAGCCTTTCCTGTGCGCGGATGCGGTTCAGGCTGGCCTGCGCATGGGCGGTCTGCGCCTGCAGCCGGTCCGCCTCCAGTCCCACGCCCGCCGCGACCTTGGCCTGCGCCACCTCGGCGCTGCGCCGCGCCGCCTCCTCGGCCTGCGTCTCCGTGGCCAGCGAGGCCTGCGCCTGCTCCGCGGCAAAGTAGGCCCGCGCGGTGTCCAGGAACACGGCGAGGATCGTCTCGTTCTGCGAGGCGCAGGCGGCCACGAACAGCGCGCGCTCGCGGCGCAGGTTGGCCGCGCGCAGGCCGAAGTCGTAGAGCACCCACTCCAGGCCCAGCGACTGACCGCTGCTGCGGCCGTCGAAGGAGGAATCCAGCTCCGGCTGGTCCGGGTACTCGCTCTCCACCCGCACCCGGCTGAAGCTGGCCGTGGCGCTGAGGCCCGGCCAGTATGCGGACTGGCCCAGGCCTACCGCCGCCGCCTGCGCCTCCACCGCCGCCCAGGCCTGGCGGGTCTGGGGATGGCGGCAGAGCGCCTGGCGCACCGCATCCAGCGGCGTCAGGGGCTGCGGCAGCGCGTCGGCGCAGGGCAGTTCCAGGCTGGCCAGGCGCTCGCTCACCGGCAGCGGCAGCCGGCGCGCGGTGGACAGCGGGTCCTCGCCCAGGTCGGCTGCGGCGGTGCCCTGCAGCGCCCCGACGCAGAGCACCGCCAGCGCGATCCATCGCCTGCGGCGCCGCTCAGCCATGCGCCGCCATCCGCGGCTCGCCGGGCGGCGGCATTGCCGCGTCCTGCAACAGCCGCCCCTGCGCCAGCGCGATCACCCGGCCGGCCGAGGCGATGGTCTGCGGCCGGTGCGCCACGATGATGCGCGTGATGCGCAACGCGCGCACCGCCTCGTTCACCTGCCGCTCCCGGTCCACGTCGAGATGGCTGGTCGCCTCGTCCAGCACCAGGATCTTCGGGCGCTTGTACAGCGCGCGGGCCAGCAGCACCCGCTGCTTCTGCCCGCCGGAGAGCGCCGCGCCCATGTCGCCGATCATGCTGTTGTAGCCCATGGGCATGGCCTGGATGTCCTCGTCGATCGCGGCGATCCGCGCGCATTCCTCCATCCAGGCGCGATCCGGCCGCGTGTCGAAGAAGCAGATGTTGTCGGCGATGGAGCCGGCGAACAGCACGTCGTCCTGCAGCACCGAGCCGGTGATGCGGCGCAGCTCGTCCAGCCCCGCCTGCTCCAGGCTGCGGCCGCCGACCAGCACCTGCCCTTCCGAGGGCGGCATCAGCCCCAGCAGCACGTGCAGCAGCGAAGTCTTGCCGCTGCCCGAGGGCCCCACGATGGCCACGCATTCCCCGGGCGCGATGCGGAACGACACATCATCCAGCACCCAGGGCTCCTGATCGGCATAGCGCAGCCGCAGGTTCCGTACCTCCAGCGACGGCTCCAGCTCCGGCGTGCTTCCGGGCGCCAGGCCGCGGGTGGTCTCCGCCGCCGACAGCAGGATGTCGGCCAGGCGCTCGCCCTGCAGGCGCAGCATGCGCAGCTCGATCAGCTTGTCGATCAGCGCGCTGACGCGGGTGTCGAATTGCGCCTTGTAGGCGATGAACGCCAGCAGCATGCCGATGGTGAAGTCCTGCTCCATCACCAGCCGCGCTCCCAGCCAGATCACCAGGATGTGCTCGATGCCGAACAGCAGCCCGTTCAGCGCCTGCACCAGCAGCGTGATCCTGCTGGAGCGCAGCTCCGCGTTGACCTGCTCCACCATCAGTCCCAGCCAGCGCGAGCGGCGCTCCTCCTGGCGCTGGAAAAGCTTGATCGCCTTGATGCCGCGCATCGTCTCCAGGAAGTGGCCCTGCTGCTTCGCCGCGTGGACGATCTGCTCCTCCGTCGCGCGGCGCAGCGGCGAGAACCACAGCCAGCGGCCCAGCGCATAGAGCGCCATCGCCGCCGCCGCCACCGCGCAGAGCTTCAGGCTGTAGAGCGCCATCAGCAGCAGCGTCACCGCCGCCATCAGGCCGTCGAGGATCGCCTCCAGGAAGGACGTGGTCAGCGTCCGCTGGATCGTCTCGATCGAACCGAAGCGCGATACCACGTCGCCCAGGTGGCGCTTCTCGAAATACGCCGCCGGCAGGCGCAGCAGGTGCGTGAAGGCGTTGGCGTTCCACTGCACCTTCAGGCGGGTGCCCAGGAACATCAGCACCCAGCCGCGCACCAGCGTCGTCACCTGCTGCATCAGCAGCATCAGCCCGAAGCCCAGCGCCAGGACGTTCAGCAGGTCGCGGTCGGAGGACACCAGCACCTCGTCCGCCACCCACTGCAGCAGGAAGGGGCTGGCGATGAAGAACAGCTCCAGCACCAGCGCCAGCAGCAGCGCCTGTCCCAGCGCCGGATAGAGGCCCGCGATGTCGCCGGTGAGCCGGCGCAGGCTGATCTTCTGCCGCGCCTCGGCGCGCACGAAGTCCGCCCCCGGCCACAGCTCCAGCGCCACGCCGGTGAAGGCCTCCGACAGCTCGTCCATCGGCAGGCGCCGGATGCCGACGGCCGGGTCGAAGATCGTCACGTGGCGCCCGCGGACCTTCTGCAGCACCACGAAGTGGTTGAAGTTCCAGTGCAGGATGCAGGGCAGCCGCAGCTGCGGCACATCCTCCAGGTCCAGCTTCACCGCGCGGCTCGACAGGCCCAGCCCGCCGGCCGCCTGCATCATGTCCGCCAGCCGCGCGCCCTTGAGCGACACGGAGTAGCGCTGCCGCAGCGTCTGCAGGTCCGTGCGCAGGCCGTGATAGCCCGCCACCATGCCCAGGCAGGCCAGCCCGCATTCGGCCGCCTCCGTCTGCAGGATCAGCGGCAGCCGCCGCCCGAAGCCGAAGGAGAGGCCGTCGAGCATCAGACCTTTCCGGACAGCGTGAACAGCGGGTCCAGCACCCACTCGTAGAGGCGCCGGCGCTCCTGCAGGATGTCCGCCTCCACCACCATGCCCGACTGCAGCGGCTGGCGGCGGCCATAGGCCGTCACCGTCTGCCCGTCGAGCTTCACGCGGATCTCGTACAACGGCTCGCCGCCCTGCGGAGCCGGATTCAGCGCCGCGATCTCCGCGGGCGACACCGCCGTCCGCGAGATCCAGGACACCACGCCGCCGTAGTGGCCGAACTTCTGGTACGGATAGGCCTGGTAGCGCAGCAGCACACGGTCGCCCGCGCGCACGAAGCCCACCGCGCGGCTCGGCGCGAACAGGTGGGCCTCCAGCAGCGAGTGGTCCGGCACGATGGACAGCAGCGGCCGCTGCCCGTCGATGCCCTGGCCCACGTCCGCGTTCAGCGCCGTGGCCGTGCCCGACTGGGTCGCGGTGATCACCAGGTATTGCGCGCCCAGCTCATGCGTCAGCGCCACGCGTTCGCGCTCCAGCGCCTGCAGCCGCGCCTGCTGGTCCAGCAGGTCTTCCTGCTTCTGCTGCAACTGCTCGGCGGAGATGTAACGCCGCGCCAGCAGGTCCTGGTAGGAGCGCAGCGTCCGGCGGCTGAGCTCCAGACGGCTCTGTTGGTTGCCGATCTGCTCGCCGAGGATATCGAGCTGGCGGCGCAGCTCCTCCGCCTTGGATACCAGCAGCCGGCGCTCGCCACCCAGGCCGCCGGGCCGGTCGCCCGACACCACGAACAGCACATCGCCGGCCCTGACCCGCTGGTTCTCGCGTACCCGCCGCTCCAGCACCACGCCGGGGCGAGGCGAATACAGCTTGATGAGGCCCGCGTCGGGCAGCAGCTGTCCCGTCACGGTACTGTGCCGCGTGTAGCTGCCGAGGAGGAAGAACGCCAGCACGATGCCGGCGAAGGCCGCGCACATCGCCGTCAGCAGGCGATACGAAGGCGGCTGCACCAGGATGATCTTGCCCAGCGGCGTGACCGCCTGCGCATCCAGCGCCGCCTTGCGATAGAGGGAAGACATCGCACACCTTTGGCCGCAGGCCGTCGCCCTTCATCGGCATCCCGGAGGACGCGGCGGGAGTTTTCGCATCACATGGAAGAAGGCCGCGGCCGGACCCGGCACGCGCCCCGCGACAAGGGCAGGAATGTCGCTCGGGAAGGTCGGGTCACCTCAGCCCGCCTTCCCTCTGCGCCACTCGCCGCTACCGCTTCAGTGCGCCCAGAAGGCCGCCGGTCAGCTTCGTCAGCGTGCTGAGGAGGTTGGTCACCAGCGGCGTCGTCAGCAGTTTCCCGACCACCGTCAGCACCCCACCCAACAGACCGCTCACCAGATCGGCACCGCCCGAAACCATGGAAACCTCTTCGCGGCTCAGTTCCTGAATTGCCATGTCACGACTCCATTCGCAGGTTGATTACGCTCTTGAACGACAGGGAGTTGCCGAGCGTGAAGGCAACGGTGAAGAGAGTCCCCCGATCGACTCTGCACGCCTACGGCGCGATGCGGGATTTATTTAGCAACCCATGTGCCACGTTTATGGCGATTGGCCCCGCGGGAGAGCGGCAGGCGCCGCCGCCGGTCGGCCCGTTGATACCGCTGATTCCTGACGGAAGTGTGGCCGGCCCATCGCGCGGTGGGCTGCACCATAAAGCTACACGGTCACTCGCTTGCCGAGCACCGCAATGGCCTCCTGCAGCTGCGGCAGCCAGGCCGGCCGCTCCACCAGCTCGAAGTCGCCGGCGAACATCAGCTGCGCCGCCATCGCCTCCACGCTGTCCGCGCCGGTGGACAGGATGCAGCTCGCCGGGCCCTCGTGCTCCAGCATGCCCGCCCAGGGCGGCAGCTTCTTCGACAGCTCCTGCATCGAGCCGCGCAGGCGGATGCGCAGCTGGTACTCGAAGGGAGAGAACGAGATGGCCTGCTTCACGTACTCCGCCAGGTCCATCGGCGGCGTGCGCGGCGTGAAGCGCGGCCCCGCCTGCAGCGGCCCGCTCATGCGGTCGCTGCGGAAGGTGCGCCAGTCGCCGCGCTGCAGGTCCCAGGCCACCAGGTACCAGCGCCGCCCGGCGTTGGCCAGGCGCATCGGCTCCACGCGGCGCTGCGTCACGCGCCCGCCGCGGTCGCGGTAGCCAAAGCGCAGGCACTGCTGGTCGCGGCAGGCCGCCGCGCTGCGCGTCAGCAGGTCGGCATCCGCCATCGGCTCGCCGCTGCGCAGCGAGATCGTCACCGCATGCAGCGCGCTGGCGCGCCGCCGCAGCCGCGCCGGCAGCAGCTGGTCCATCTTCGCCAGCAGCCGCATCGCCGTCTCCTCGATGCCGCCCACGCTGGCCGCCGCCGCGCGCAGCGACACCGCCACGGCCACCGCCTCGTCGTCGTCCAGCAGCATCGGCGGCAACTCCGCGCCGCCTCCCATCTGGTAGCCGCCGCCCACGCCGGCCGAGGCCTGCACCGGGTAGCCCAGTTCGCGCAGCCGCTCCACGTCGCGCCGCAGCGTGCGCGGGTCGATCTCCAGGCGCTCGCTCAGTTCGCGCCCGGACCAGTAGCGGCGGCTCTGCAGCAGGGCGATCAGGCGCAGCAGGCGGGAAGACGCAGTCAACACGCGAGGCCCTTGCTGCTCACAGGGCCGCCGACTTCGTCGGCCGAATCGGCGCCGGCTGGTTCGTATCGCGCCCGACTTGCGCTTCGATCGCCCGATGGTTCCGGCCATCGGGCCCTCTCCAGCCCGCCCAGCACGATCCGCCCTGCGCCATCGCCCGATCCCCCTGCGAGAAAGAAGGGGCCAGCCTATCGAGGGCCGAATCTGTCCGCAATTGGCATTAGGCTTCCGTCCGTGGTCCAAACACGGCAGTCACGCCAAGGAGGCTTCACATGAGCAATCGCAAGATCACGTTCTTCCACGCCACCCAGTCCCGCTCCGGCTCCACCCTCGCGCTCCTGGAAGAGCTGGGCGCCGACTACGAGCTGAAGGTGCTGGACCTGAAGAAGAACGAGCAGCGCGGCCCGCAGTACCTCGCCGTCAATCCCATGGGCAAGGTCCCCGCCATCGTCCACGACGGCGTCCTGGTCACCGAGCGCGTCGCCATCACCGTCTACATGGCCGATCTCTACCCGGAAAAGGGCCTGGCGCCCGCCATCGGCGACCCGCTGCGCGGCCCCTACCTGCGCTGGCTGGCCTTCTACGCCGGCTGCTTCGAGCCGGCCATCGCGGACCGGATCAACGGCAACACCCCGCCTTCGGCCAGCTCCTCGCCCTATGGCGACTACGACACCGTGATCGATACCCTGGCCGCGCAGTTGGAGAGAGGCCCCTGGCTGCTGGGCGAGCGCTTCACCGCCGCCGACGTGCTCTGGGGCACCGCGCTGCGCTGGACCATGATGTTCGGCGCCGTTCCCAGGCTTCCGGTCTTCGAGACCTACGCCGCCCGCGTCTGCGAGCGTCCCGCGCTGAAGCGCGCCGCCGAGTTCGACGCCCGCCTGCTCGCCCAGCAGCAGGCCGCTTGAATCATCTCCCAGGCCTTCCCGCCGTTCGTGCCGAGCCTGTCGAAGCATGAACGGCCCCCACCGGAACCCACACGCCATGCCCACCACCACCTACCACGGCTCCTGCCACTGCGGGGCCGTCCGCTACGAGGCCGACATCGACCTTGCCGCCGGCACCAGCAAGTGCAACTGCTCCATCTGCAGCAAGGCCCGCCACTGGGGCACCTCGGTCAAGCCCGAGGCCTTCCGCCTGCTCTCGGGTGAAGACGCCCTGCGCGACTACCAGTTCAACAGCCGCAGCATGCATCACCTGTTCTGCGGCAGCTGCGGCATGCGGCCCTTCGGCCGCGGCGACATACCGGAGCTGGGCGGCGCCTTCGTCTCCATCAATCTCGCCTGCCTGGACGATCTCGATCCGGCCGTGCTGGCGGAATCACCGGTGACCTATTGCAATGGCCGTGACAATGACTGGTGGCACGCACCGAAGGAAGTGCGGCACCTGTAGCAGACGGCCAAGGCGCTCTCGCCTACGGAAGCGCGCCGGGCCAGGGAGGCGGCCCGCCCCTACCACTCCGGGATCACCTCCGGGCAGGGCGAGGCCTTCGCGTCCAGCATCTTCAGGATCTCCGCCGCCTTGCGCGCGTAGCGGTCCGCCGCTTCCTCCGGCCGGTGCGCGCGCTCGAAGGCCACGGCCGCGCAGGCGGTCCAGGCCTGCGCGTTGACGGGTTCGCTTTGCGAACGGCGCTGGTACTCCTCCGCCAGCGCCGCGTAGCGGCGCTGCTCCTCGTCCTGCGCCACCGGGTTCACCGGCGGCGGGCCCAGCACCGTCTTCGGCGGCACCGCGAGCGGCGCCGGCTCCGGGCTCGCTTCGGCCGGCGCATCCTCCGGCCCCGGCTCGCGCTTCAGGTAGGTCGGCGGATCGCTGCTGTCCGGCTTGCTGGCCTTCAGCGTGTACGCGTCCACGACCTCCATGGCATAGCGGATGTTGCGGTTGTTCTCGTTGACGAAGACGTAGTAGCCCGGACGCTCCTCGCGGTAGACCGAGGTCTTGTAGATCTCGCGCAGCGTCAGCTGCCCCGGCGTGAACTCCGCGTCCACCGCGTAATGGCTGCCCGCGAGCACATAGCGCCCGTTCACGCCGGAGGCGGCAAGCGCCGCGCCGGAGAAGAACAGGGTGAGCAGGCAGAGAAGGCGGGCGATCATGGCGCGGGCTCGTGCAGTTCGCCCGGATGCTAGCGCCGGCTGAAGCGTCCGTCAGCTTTGCGCCGCAGGCCAAAAATTCCGATCATTCCGCGGTCCGCGACAGGGAAGGGGTTCCCGCGCGGAAGATTCGCCCTTCATCCTTTCCGGGGAAGCCATGAGCCTTGTTCCATCCCGCACGCGCCGCGCCGGCGTGTTCGCCGCACTGCTGCTGTCCGCCGTTGCCGGCGCCCGCGCGCAAGAGCCGGAGGTCCGGACGCCGCCCGCCGCCGAGGCCGCCGCGCCGGTCGACGCCGCCACCTGGGGCGTCTACGCCACGCTGGCCGACAGCACCGTCAAGACTGTGGAAGAAGACCGCTATGCCATCTCCGTGCGCTGGAAGGAGCGCGGCAAGTCGATCATCGAGGAATGGAAGCACCCGCAGACCGGCGTCGTCGCCTCCAGCGCCACCATCGTGCCCGGCGACACTCCCGGCAGCCTGGTCTACACCAACGCCATGGGCTCCTGGTACGGCGGCGTCGAGCCCGACGGCTCGGTGAAGCTGGCCCGGAAGGGGCTGATGAAGTTCCCCATGCAGGTCGCCATGGTGTCACCCGGCAAGGCCGAGTACCGCGGCCAGACCCTGGGCATCTCCACCACCACCACCGTGCGCCTCCTCAGCGCCGCAGAAGCCGAGGCGGAGCGCAAGGCCAACATCGTCTGGCCGGCCTTCCCGGCGATGCCGGACATTGCGTCCATCCCGCAGTTCGCCGCCGCCCGCGCGCTGTACCAGGAGCTCACCGCCGAAGGCTGGGCGCCCGCCGCCTCGCTCGCCGGCATCCAGGGCGCCGTGCAGCTCGCCGACGGCCGCGGCATCGACGAGATTCCCGGCAAGCTGTTCTGCGAAGACCACGCCGGCCCGGTCGAGGTCAGCTACATCCACTGGAAGGAAGCCACCCAGTGGCTCGCCGCCTTCCGCGGCAAGGGCGCGGACTGCGCCGCACAGAAGAGCGGCAGCATGCGCGGCATCTACAAGATCGCCACGCCCAAGGGCTACGCCATCATGATCGGCAACATCGCCGTCGCACGCCGCAACCTGCGCGTGCGCGCCGCCGGCGAGGCCGTGCGCATCGAGCCCGACGGTTCCGTGTTCCTCGGCGACGTGCGCGCCGACCTGGGCAACCAGTTCATCGCGCGCGCCGTCTGGCGTCCCAACTACGCCCTGGTCATCAACACCTTCGACAAGTCGCTCTACCAGCAGGGCCCCATCCCCGGCCAGTGGAGCTGGCCCGGCATCGGCCACATCCAGGCGCAGATGACCGGCGGCTTCCCCGTGGCCGACCAGGAGGCCAGCTTCGTCGCGCAGGACGGCAGCTACCGTGTCACCGGCAAGCTCCTCCACGGCGACAAGCCGGCCGGCACGCTGATGCGCCCCCGTGCCACGGAGTCCTATCTCTATCTCGGCGGCACGCTGCGCATCGAAACCCGCGCGGAAACCGCGCTCGGCCCTGCCGGCAAGTACCTCTGGGCCGGCATCCTGCAGCCCGGTGCCCTGCCGCCGCTGGCGCAGCCGGAGCCCGGCACGCTCGCCCAGCACGCCGGCCGCTTCGCCGCCTGCCCCTACCAGGCGCCGGTGCCGCAGGGCTGGCTCGCCTTCTCTCCGGGCTGCGAGAGCCAGCCCACGCGCCTGCAGGCCTGGTCCGTGGACGGCCGCTATCGCATGACCTTCTCGGAGGGCGAGAAGACCCTGCTGGAGCAGTTCAACCCCATGCTGCCCGGCACCGTCGCGCAGTCCTGGCGCGCCAGCGCCTTCACGCGTGACCGCGTCCCCGCCGTGGAAGGCCCGGGCGAACTGCTGCGCGGCGGGCACGTCGTCTTCTCCGGCGGATTCTCCGGCCTGTCGCCGGACGGCGAGGGCAGTTGCCGGGACACCGGCGCCGAATTCGCCGAGCCCTGCAGCTGGGCCGCCGGCGAACGCGTGGACGCGATCTGGCTCGCGCGCCAGGAGCAGGCCAAGCTCGACGGCCGCCGCCATGCGGACGCCATGGCCAAGCTCCAGGCGGAAGCCGAAGCCAAGGCCCGCGCCGAGGCCGCCGCCGCGGCCGAGCGCCAGCGCCAGGAACAGCTGCGCGCCCAGCAGGCCGCCGCGCAGAAGAGCGACAGCGGCTTCCAGTGGGGCAAGCTCGCCGCCATGGGCGTGGGGGCCCTGGCCGCCGGCATCGCCGACGTGGACGCCGCCACCCAGCTCGACGTGATGACCCGCATGGTCGCCGACAGCGCCCCCGGCGCCCAGGGCATGAGCAACCTGCAGGGCATGAGCGCCAGCCGCGCGCCGGGCGCCAGCGGCGGCGCCGGCACCGCCTCCGCCAAGCCCGCGCTGCAGCAGTACCAGATGAGCGGCAGCTGCCCCAGCGGCACCGCCATCAACATCTCCATTCCCTACCGCACCCAGGGCTGCCTCGCCGCCAAGAAGGAATTCACCCGCATCTACGCCTGCAACGAGGTGGACGACTTCGCCCGCGCCCACCAACAGTGCAGCAGCGCCTGCGGCCATCCCAACTGCGACGAGTAGCGCACGGCGGTACGTGGTTCGCCCGATTCGTCCGGCGGCGAAACTCCCTCGCCCCGCCCGCGGGGCGAGGGCAGGGAGAGGGGCCGCATCCCCGCGTCGAGCGCCGCTGCGCTTCGCGGGGCAGCCCTGCTCGCAGAGTTCCGTTCACACCGACGCCTGGGCTCGTCCAAGGGTCGGACAGCGAACGCAACCGGGGCGGTGGCGCAAGGCGCCGTCCCTGGCTTCCTGCCCGCCCAGTCCCTCCCGCACTGCCGCCCCAATCAAAAATCAACAACACTGTTGACGATAAATCCCTCGCTGGGGTAGCTTCTGCGCGCTGACAGAACCAGAACGCGGAGGAGCGGGTCGCCATGTCACTTGCAGGCAAAGTCGCCATCGTCACCGGCGCGGCATCGGGCATCGGCCTGGCCGCCGCCCGCCGCCTGGCCCAGGCCGGCGCCGCCGTCGCCATCTGGGACCTCAACGAGGCCGGCGCCCAGGCCGCCGCCGCCGACCTGGTGAAGCAGGGCCACCGCGCCATCGCCTCGCGCGTGGACGTGTCCAGGCGCGCCGACGTGGACGCCGCGACCCAGCTCGCGCGCGAGCAGCTCGGCCCCATCGGCATCCTGGTCAACAACGCCGGCATGTCCGCGTTCACGCCGTTCATGGACATCACCGAGGAACTCTGGGACCGCATCATGACGGTCAACCTCAAGAGCGTGCTGCTCTGCACCCAGGCCGTGCTGCCCGACATGCTCGCCGCCAAGTGGGGCCGCATCGTCAACGTGTCCTCGTCCAGCGCGCAGTCCGGCGCCGCCACCATGGTCCACTACTCCGCCTCCAAGGGCGGCGTCATCGCCTTCACCAAGTCGCTGGCGCAGGAGCTGGCGCCCACCGGCATCACCGTCAACAACGTCCCGCCCGGCTTCGTCGACACGCCGATGCTGCGCGAAAGCCTCAAGGACAAGGTCGACATGATCGCCGCCGCCTCGCCGATGAAGCGCGCCGGCAAGCCGGAGGACATGGCCGCCGCCATCGCCTTCCTCGCCTCCGACGAGGCCGGCTACATCACCGGCCACACGCTCAGCGTCAACGGCGGCCGCTACTCCAACTAAGACACCGGAACGCGCGAGCGCGCAGCCCATGACCGACAAGACCCTCGACTGTTCCGATATCGACCGCTACCTCGGCAAGCCGATGCAGCCGGGCCGCACGCGCGATCCCGTCGCCCCCAACGACATCCGCCGCTGGGCGCAGGGCATGCATTACCCCAACCGCCTGCACTACGACGACGACTTCGCCCTGGAGAGCCGCTACGGCCGCCTCGTCGCGCCGCAGTCCTTCCCCGTGGCCACGGACGACGGCCACGGCGCCGCGCCCTGCTGCGTCGGCACCATCCCCGACTCCCACCTGATCTTCGGCGGCGACGAGTGGTGGTTCCACGGCCCGCGCATCTTCGCCGGCGACCTCGTCCGCAACGAGCGCGTGCCGCTGGACTACGTCGTCAAGGAAACCAAGTTCGCCGGCCCCACCTGCTTCCAGCGCGGCGACAACGTCTACTACAACGACCGCGGCGACAAGATCGCCACTCAGCGCTCCACCAGCATCCGCTACCGTGCCGACCTGGCCCGCGAGATGGGCTCGCTGCAGGCCACCGACGACCCCGTCTGGACGCGCGAGCAGATCGAGGAACTGGAGGCCAGGAAGTTCGAATACGTGCAGACCCTGCACGATCTCGGCCACGGCAAGCGTTGGTGGGACGACGTCAGCGTCGGCGACGCCCTGCCGGTGCGCATCTTCGGCCCGCACAGCATCGCCAGCTTCACCACCGAGTGGCGCGCCTACCTCTTCACCATCTGGGGCAGCATGCACCGCCGCACCGACCTGGACCTGGAAGCCCTGGGCTTCACCAAGGACATGGCCGGCCACGAGAACGACCCGGTGATGGAGCGCCAGAATCCGGAACTGACCGACGGCGCCTACTACGGCCCCTCGCGCGGCCACCTGTTCCCCGAATGGGCCCGCACCATCGGCATGCCGCGCGCCTACGGCTACGGCGCCTCCATGGGTGCCTGGATCATCGACTACTTCGCCGGCTGGGCCGGCGAGTGGGGCCGCGTGCTCCACTCCAACGCCGCCTACCGCGGCCCCGCCTTCAGCGGCGACATCACCATCATGACCGCCAGCATCATCGACAAGCGCCTGGACGAGCAGAACCGTCCCATCGTGCAGGTGGACTGCAAGATGGCCAACCAGCTCGGCACGGTGCTGGCCACCGCCAAGGCCGAGATCGAGCTGCCGAAGAAGTAGGCGGAGCCTCGGCTGCAAGAAGGGCGGCCTCATGGCTGCCTTTTTGTTGGTTCTCCCCGAGCATCGGGGGCCACGCTCCTCTCTCTCCCTCGAGGAGACAGCTTGGGGGTGAGGGACACGAGTGGAGTTCGGCGGCGCCTCGATGTCGTCCCCTGCCGAATCCCAAGGGAAACAAGCCTCCACGCGCCCCGTCGGGCATTGCGCCCGCCATTCGGGCCAAATGCCCGCGCCGCCGCGACCCCCGAGGCGTATAGTGGTCCCTTGCGAGCTTGCGGGAGCTTCCCCTTCGCAACCGGCCGGCGAAAGCTTCGCGGCCGCGCCGCATGAGAGGGCAGGGCCCTCCGAGGTAAACCTGTGACCACGCAGACAGGACTGATCGGCGGCGCCGCCGTCTCCCGCTCGGATGAATCGATCAAGCGCGAACTCTCCCTCCATGGAACGCGACACCCCGGATGCAGCCTGCGCCTGGGCATCCGCAACGAAGCGGGCATCGTCTACCGCTGGGCGCGCACCTTCGGCATCCAGCATTTCACGGAAGTGCTCATCGCCATGGCTGGGCTGGGTTTCGTCGACGAGCTTGCCGACGCGGCGATCCCCTGCGAAGGCTTCGACGCCATCCTGGCGCCGGATGCCAACCGGTTCATCAGCGATCCCGAAATCCAGGGGCGGCATTTCCTGCAAGAACAGGCCTGGCGGCCGCAGGGCTGGCCGGCCAGGCTTGCCGCATGAGCCCGAGCCCGCCCCCGAGCACCAGCGCCAGCAAAACCAGGAACAGCTACATCCCGGACCTGTTCACCATCGCCATGGGCGGCGGCACGATCCGCCGCTTCGGCACCATGGCGATTCTCACGCTGCCCGGCGTCGCCCTGGTTACCTCCCGGGACGAGATGCAGCAGCTGCAGCGCTGGGGCCGCGCCCGCAACAGCAGCGGCAACGAGCAGCAGGATCGTGACGAACTGCTCAAGCAGCTGCACACCCTGATCGCGCGCGCCGACGGCAGCGCCGCCACGCGCGGCGCCCCGGACGCCCTGTCGCGCCTGGCCCGGCAGATGCAGGACAGCGGCATGGACATCGCCGCCTGGCTCATCCCCAAGTCCGTGCGGGACCATCTGCCGCCGCCCCGCGTGCAGGAGTCCCCGCCGCCGCTTCCGGTCGCCCTAGCCGTCGGCGTCTAGGCGCTCCACGCGCTCCACGTCCACCTGCAGGCCCGGATGCTTGCGGCGCGCCGCCGCGATCGCCTGCTCCGGGCCCGGCGCCGGCAAGCGCAGCTCAAAGCCCAGTTCCGCCGCCTGCAGCGGCTTGCCGTCGGCCCCCGATCGGCGGCCGCGCCGCGAGAAGTCGAAATAGTCCTTCTCGCGGCCACGGTGGATCAGCCACACGCGATAGATGTCGCTCACGATTGCTCGTCCTTGGATGGGTTCGGCGCAGGCAGGGCTGCGCGGGCGCGGCCCCTGAGTGAGGGTGCCGCCGCCCTGTTCACGGCGCGGCATGCCCGCCCTGGCGAGGCCTGCCAGGGCGCTGCCCGGCGCCCTCAGTGGCCGTGGTCGTCCAGCGGCATGAACTCCGGCGCTTCCTTGCGCAGCGGCGGCAGTTCCGCCTCCTGCAGCACCGCTTCGGAGATGTGCCCGGCGGCGATTTCCTGCAGCGCCACCACGGTGGACTTGTGGTCGCTCCAGGACACCCGCGCATCGGCGCCGCGCGCCAACTGGCGGGCCCGCTTCGCGGCCACCTGGATCAGGAGAAAGGGATTGGGAATCTGCTCGAGGCAGTCCTCGACGGTGACGCGTGCCATGGGCAAACCCGGTGATCGCCGCAAGAGCACGGTGACCCACTATACGCCCTATTCGACGCAGGCGTTTCCCGTGCGCCTGCCCATGCGCCAGGCATGCAAGGGCGGAAACTCAAGGCGGGTCCGCCGGCTCGCTGTCGGCGGCACCAGCATCGGCTTCGGTGCGCGGCGCATCGGCAGGATCCACCTTCCGCGGGCGGCGCTTCACCTCCATGCTCTCGTGGATGTCGTGCGGCACCGACCATTCCCCCGGCTGCATCCCCGCCTGCGACAGGCCGGCGAGCAGGCGGGCCAGTACGGGGCGTGAACCCCGCGTGGCGATGCCGCTGCCGCTGCGGGCCAGCACGGTCTGGAACCGGCCGACGAAAGCCTCGCGGTCGCGGTGGGAGTTGCCGAGAGAGGCTCGCGCCCGCGCCCAGGTCTGCACCTGCTGGAATTCCTGCGCCGTGGTCGCGAAGGCCGACGCCGGCATCGTCACCACGATCAGATCGCCATGACGTGTGGTACGCCCACCGCCGCTGAGGGCGCTGAGCAGAAGATTGAGCTGGAGAGCCACGGAGTGCTCCGGAACGATGCGAGGGCGGCGATAAGCGGCCAGGTCGCAAGGCTGGGAGCGGTCGGAAGCGTGCGGCGCCTGTGCGCCGGACGTGAAGCCAGTGTGCGCTTTTCCGGGCAGGTCTGCCATGCGCGGCCGCAACCTGCGGCGCGGGCATAAAAAAACCGCGCCAGGGGCGCGGTTCTTTGTGCCAACCCGGAAGACCGGATCAGAGCGGGCGAATACGCGTCGCCTGCATGCCCTTGGGGCCGCGGGCCGCGACGTACTCGACCTGCTGGCCTTCGGTCAGCGTCTTGAAACCCGTGCCCTGGATTTCCTTGAAGTGGGCAAAGAGGTCTTCGCCGCCGCCCGCAGGCGTGATGAAGCCGAAGCCCTTGGCTTCATTGAACCACTTGACGGTGCCGGTGGAGGTGTTGCTCATGGATACATTCCTTTAGGTGAAAACGGGCTGGCCGCCCGCGAGGCTGCAACAACAAGGAACGCATCGAGAATTTCAAACCGCGCGAAACGCGGAGGAACTGCTGATAACACTGCTTGAAGCTTGCCCACACAGCATACGGGAACGCGCCTGCTTTGGCCACGCCGCCGGTCGGATGCCCGTATCCCGGCGGGCCCGGCGCCGCTCCAAGCTGTTGTAATGGAGGAAAATGCAGCTGCCGGCCATCAGCTTCGTCCCCTCCCGTTGCGCGAGGGAGGGCGGAGAGGGTGATCCCGAGCCAGGCAACGCAAGAGCCGTCGCCGCGAAGAGGCTCCTGGCCAGAGTTGCCGCTCGTGCTGAGCCTGTCGAAGGACGGGCGGCAACCGGGTAGCCAAGCCCGGGAGCCGTTCACCCTTGCGCAGGCCCGGGGGCGAACGGCAAGGCGGATCTCTCTCTCCATCCCGGATGATCCGGGGTCTTCTCCCGCCACCTTCAGGGGCAAACCCCTCAGCGCGCCGCCACCGCCTGCCCCTGATCCCAGCCGCCGCCCAGGGACTTGTACACCGCCACCGCCGCGGTGTTCACCGACGTCTCCGCCCGCGCCACCGCATCCTCCGCCGCCAGCAGCGTGCGTTCCGCGTCCAGCAGCACCAGGAAGTCCGTGGACCCCGCCTTGTACTGGATGCGCGCCAGCTCCGCCGCGCGCCGCGCCGCCGCCGCCTGCGCCAGGGTGTGCTCCAGCCGCTGGCGCGAGCGGCCCACGCCCACGAAGGCGTTCTCCACCTCTTCCAGCGCCACCAGCACCGCCTGCTCGTAGGCCGCCGCCGCCGCGCGCGTGGCCGCATCCGCCGCGTCCACCCGCGCCGCCACGCTGCCCAGGTCGAAGGCCGCCCAGGAAATCTGCGGGCTCAGCGTCCAGGCGCGATGCGCGCTCTCGCCCAGGTCGCTGAAGCTGCCCACCACGATGCCGGCAAAGCCGTTCACCGACAGCCGCGGGAAATAGTCCGCCTTGGCCACGCCGATGCGCGCCGTCGCCGCATGCAGGGCCGCCTCGGCGCGCGCGACATCCGGCCGGCGCTGCAGCAGCAGGCCCGCGTCGCCCACCGGCAGCGCCCGCGTGATGGCCTCGGTCCGCGTCAGCGCCGGCGGCTGCCAGGCGCCCGGGCGCTGGCCCAGCAGCACCGCCAGGCGGTGCTCCGCGCGCTTCTGCAGGATCTCCAGGTCCGCGATCGCCGCCTGCGTCACCTCCAGGCGCGCCGTCGCGCTGGCGCTCTCCAGCTCCGTGCCGCGGCCCAGCCGGCGGCGCACCTCGGTCAGGCGCAGCGTCTCCGCCTGCGTGTCGCGGTTGCGCCGCGCCACGTCCAGCTGCTCAGCCGCGCCGCGCCATTCGAAGTAGCGCAGCGCCACCTCGGAGGCCACCACCACCTGCGCCTCGCGCAGCCCGGCCGCCGCGCCGTCCGCATCCGCCCGCGCCGCTTCCACGCCGCGGCGCACGCGCCCGAACAGGTCCAGCTCCCAGGCGGCGTTGAAGCCGAAGCGCGCGTTCTCCACGTCGGTGCGCGGGCCGGTGTAGCCCGGCTGCGCCGCCGGCGTCAGCGGCTCGCGGCCGTGGTTGAGCTGGCCGTTGGCCGTCACCACCGGGAACTGGTCCAGCTTCTGGTCGCGGAACAGCGCACGGGCCTGCTGCACGCGGGCCACCGCCACCTCGATGTCGCGGTTGGCCGCCAGCGCCTGCTCCACCAGCGCGCTCAGCGTCTCGTCGCCCAGCAGCTTCCACCAGCGCGCCTCGTAGCCCTCGCCCGTCACCACCGCCGCATCGGCGTTGTGGAACGCGGCCGGCGCCGTCTCCGGGGCCCGGTAGTCCGGCCCCACCGCGCAGCCCGCCAGGGCCACTGCCGCCAGCATCGGCACCAGCAGCTTCATCCAGGCCTCCCAGGCCGATCCGCGCCCGCCCACGGCGATCGAAGTTTCCAGGTTCATGACACCACTCCATGATCCAGGCGCGCGCCCAGGTCGGGCGGCGCCGGCAAGGCCATCGGCCGGTTGCTGCGCGCATGCACGAAGCGCCGCACCAGCCAGTAGAACACCGGCGTCATCGCCAGGCCGAACAGCGTCACGCCGATCATGCCCGCGAACACCGCCACGCCCATCGCCTGGCGCATCTCGGCGCCGGCGCCGCTGCTGAACACCAGCGGCACCACGCCCATGATGAAGGCCAGCGAGGTCATCAGGATCGGCCGCAGGCGCAGGCGGCAGGCCTCCAGGATCGCGTCCATCAGCGGCAGGCCGCGCTCCTCCGCCTCCTTGGCGAACTCCACGATCAGGATCGCGTTCTTGCAGGCCAGGCCCACCAGCACGATCAGGCCGATCTGCGTGAACACGTTGTTGTCGCCGCCCCACAGCCAGACGCCGGCAATGGCGCTGAACAGCACCATCGGCAGGATCAGGATCACCACGAAGGGCAGGCTCCAGCTCTCGTACTGCGCCGCCAGCACCAGGAAGGCCAGCAGCACGCACAGCGGGAAGATCAGCAGCGCCGTGTTGCCCGCGATCAGCTCCTGGTAGGCCAGCTCCGTCCACTCGTAGGCCATGCCGTTGGGCAGCTCCTCCTGCACGATCTTCTCGATCAGCTTCTGCGCCTGCCCGCTGGAGGTGCCCGCCGCCGGGCCGCCGTTGATCTCGGCGGTGACGTAGCCGTTGTAGTGCATCACCCGGTCCGGCCCCGCCGTCTGGCGCAGCGTGATGAAGGTGGACAGCGGCACCATCTCGCCGCGGCTGTTGCGGATCTTCAGCCGCGCCACGTCCTCCGGCTGCAGGCGGAAATCCATGTCCGCCTGCGCGTTCACCTGGTAGGTGCGCCCGAAGCGGTTGAAGTCGTTCACGTACAGCGAGCCCAGGTAGATCTGCAGCGTCTCGTTGATCGCCTGCACGCTCACGCCCTGCGCCTTGGCCTTGTCGCGGTCGATGTCGGCAAAGAGCTGAGGCACGTTGATCTGGTAGCTGCTGAACAGGTTCGCCAGCCCCGGCTCCTGCCGCGCCCGCTCCAGGATCTTGTTCGTGACCGCGGACAGCTCCTCGAAGCCGAGCCCGCCGCGGTCCTCCAGCTGGATCTTGAAGCCGCCGATGGTGCCCAGGCCCGGCACCGGCGGCGGCGGGAACACCGCGATGAACGCCTCCGGGATGCCCTTGAACTGCTCGTTGAGCTGGTCCGCGATCGCGTTGCCGCTGAGCTCCGGGCTCTTGCGCTCGCTGAAGTCGGTGAGCGTGGCGAACACGATGCCGGCATTGGGCGCATTGGTGAAGCCGTTGATCGACAGGCCCGGGAAGCCCACCGCGGACTGGATGCCCGGCTGCTTCATCATGATCTCGCCCATGCGGCGCATCACCTCCTCGCTGCGGTCCAGCGTCGCCGCCTCGGGCAGGTTGGCAAAGGCCACCAGGTACTGCTTGTCCTGCTGCGGCACGAAGCCCTCCGGCACCGCCTTGAAGCCCAGCGCCGTCAGCCCCAGCAGCCCCGCGTACACCGCGAGCACGATCGCCGAGCCCCGCGTCAGCCGCCGCACGCCGCCCACATAGCGCTCCGAGGCCGCGCCGAAGAAGCGGTTGAACGGCCGGAACAGCCAGCCCAGCGCGGCGTCGATGCCGCGCTGCAGCCGGTCCTTGGGCGCGCCATGCTCCTGCAGCAGCACCGCCGACAGGGCAGGGGACAGCGTCAGGGAGTTGAAGGCCGAGATCAGCGTGCTGATCACCACCGTCAGGGCGAACTGCTTGTAGAACTGCCCCGTCAGGCCGCTGATGAAGGCCGTGGGCACGAACACCGCGCTCAGCACCAGGGCCGTGGAAATGATCGGCCCCGTCACCTCGCGCATCGCCTGGCGCGTCGCCTCCAGCGGCGACTTGCCCTGCTCGATGTTGCGCTCCACGTTCTCCACCACCACGATCGCGTCATCCACCACGATGCCGATCGCCAGCACGAAGCCGAACAGCGTCAGCGTGTTCAGCGAGAAGCCGATGGCATGCATCACCGCGAAGGTGCCCACCAGGGACACCGGCACCGCCGCCAGCGGGATCAGGCTGGCGCGCCAGTTCTGCAGGAACAGGATCACCACCAGCACCACCAGCAGCATCGCCTCGAACAGCGTGTGCACCACCGCCTTGATCGAGCCGCGCACGAACACCGTCGGGTCGTAGACGATCTGGTAGTCGAGGCCCTGCGGGAAATCCTTCTTCAGCCGCTCCATGGTCGCGCGGACGTCGTCCGAAATCTGGATGGCATTGGAGCCCGGCCGCTGGAAGATCGGGATGGCCACCGCTGGCTTGTTGTCCAGCAGCGAGCGCAGCGCATAGCTGCTGCTGCCCAGTTCCACCCGCGCCACGTCGCGCAGGCGCGTCACCGCGCCGTCTTCCGCCACGCGCACGATGATGTTGCCGAACTCCTCCTCCGTCACCAGGCGCCCGGCGGAGTCGATGCTGAGCTGGAACTCCGCCGCGTTCGGCGCCGGCGGCGCGGCGAGGGTACCCGCCGCCACCTGCTGGTTCTGCTCGCGGATCGCCGTCACGATCTCGCTGGCCGTGAGCCCGCGGCTGGCCACCTTCTCCGGGTCCAGCCACACGCGCATGGAATAGGGCCCGGCACCGAAAATCTGCACGTCGCCCACGCCGTCCAGGCGCGCCAGCTCGTCCTTCACGCGCAGGCGGCCGTAGTTGGAGATGTAGAGCGCGTCATAGCGGTTGTCCGGCGAGAGCAGGTGCACCACCATCGTCAGGTCCGGGCTGGACTTGTTGGTGGTCACGCCCAGGCGCTGCACCTCCGGCGGCAGCTGCGGCAGCGCCTGCGCCACCCGGTTCTGCACCAGCACCTGCGCCTTGTCCACGTCCGTGCCCAGCGCAAAGGTGATGGTCAGCGTGATGGCGCCGTCGGCCGTGGACTGGCTGAACATGTACTGCATGCCTTCCACGCCGTTGATGCTCTGCTCCAGCGGGCTCGCCACCGTCTCCGCGATCACCTTCGGGTTGGCGCCCGGATAGCTGGCGCGCACCACCACCGTGGGCGGCGTCACTTCCGGGTACTCACTGATCGGCAGCCGCCCCAGCGAAAGGGCGCCCGCGATCACGATCAGCGCCGACAGCACCGCCGCGAAGATCGGCCGGCTGATGAAGAATTGCGCGAAGTTCACTTGCCGCTCCGCTCATCGGTATTGGAGCCCCTCTCCCCCCGGGAGAGGGGTTGGGGCGAGGGACCCCGGGTCGCGGAATCCGCCACGCCTGCAACCGGCGAGACGGTCTTCGGCAAACGCCCCAGCGGAGTGGAAAGCTCCTCGAGATCCGCCTGGGCCACCTGCAATGCCACCGCCTCCGGCCGAGCCTGCGGCGCACGGACGCTCAACTGCCGCCGGTCCTGCCTGGCCGAACCCTCGGAATCCGTCCGCTCCTTACCGGTAGAGCTGCGCTCCGCAGAATCCGTTCGCACTGAGCCTGTCCCACGGGGATTTCCTTCGGTCATCGACGTGTTCACGGATTTCCCCGCAGACCCATCGACCTCCCCCCGTTCGCCCGAAGTCCCAAGCGTGTCGAGGGATCGAAGGGTGGACGGCCCAGGCCCCTCGGTCCCAACCGAACCCACCAACTCCGCCGACGCCGCACCCTCGCCACCCATCGCCACCAGGGTCGGCGCCACCGCGCTCCCCGGCTTCACATGCTGCAGCCCGTTCACCACGATCACGTCACCCGCCTTCAGCCCGGAGCGGATCACCCGCAGGCCGTCCAGCCGCGAGCCGATCTCCACGCCGCGGTACTCCGCGACATTGGCCGGCGTCACCACCAGCACGAACTTCTTGTTCAGGTCCGTGCCGATCGCCTTGTCATCCACCAGCGCCGCCTCGTAGCGCTGCCCGGCCACCAGCCGCACCCGCGCGAACAGCCCCGGCGTGAAATTGCCCGTGGAGTTGTCCAGCGTCGCCCGCAGCCGCACCACGCCGTCCCGCGAGACGTTGTCCACGAAATCCAGCTTCGCCTCGTGCGGCGTGCCCTCGTCCGTCATGCGGCCGGCGAACACCCGCGCGCCATCGCCCTGGCCCAGCGCATCCAGGTAGGTCGCCTCGTCCACGTCAAAGCTCACGTACACCGGGTCCACGCTCACCAGCGTCGTCAGCACCTTGCCGCCGTCCACCAGGTTGCCCGCCGTGATCAGCGCGCGCGACACGCGCCCGTCGATCGGCGCCGTCACCCGCGTCCAGGAGAGATCCAGCTCCGCCGCCTTCAGCGCCGCGCGGGCGGACGCCAGCGCCGCGGACGAGCCCGCCGCCGACGCCACCAACTGGTCCGCCTCCTCCTGCGAGATCGCGTTCTCCGCCAGCAGGGCCACCGCGCGCTGCTTGCGCGAGGCCGCCAGCGCCGCGTCCGCCTGCGCCCGTTCCAGGTCCGCCCGCAGGCGCTCCACCTGGGCCGCGAACGGGCTGGGGTCGATCTGGAAGAGGAGCTGTCCCTTCTTCACCAGCGCGCCCTCGGAGAAGGCCACCTGCTGGATATAGCCCGAGACGCGCGGGCGCACGTCCACGCGCTCCTGCGCCTCGATCTCGCCGGTGAAATCGCGCCAGTCGCTGATCGTGCGCACCGGCACCGCCGCCACCTGCACCGGCGTGGCCGGCGCCGCGGCCGCCTGCTCCTGCGCCTCGGAGATGCCGCAGGCGTTCAACAGCACCGCGGCGGAGGCCAGGCCCAGCGTCAGCACCGCGCGGCGGGCAAAAGCGCCGCGAAAGAGGGGGATTGTTGTAGTCATGAACGGCTCCCAAAATGGTCTAGCGGGGGGTGAGCCCGTGGAGCCGTCCATCTGTCGGGTTCGCCTTGACTCTGGGGGAGGCGCCCTCAACAATGATGTTACGAGACCGTTCGGTATCACCGTGAAGCCATGGTAGTGACCGGTCGGTCTCATTTCAAGCGTATTGTACCTGGAGCGGACCATGTCCACTGCAAGTGTTTCAAAGGAAAAGGAATGTCATGCGCCGGCGGCCCCCCGCCCGAGCGCGCGAGACCGCATCTTCAACGCCGCCCGGCAGCTTTTCTACAAGAACGGCATCCGCGCCGTGGGCGTGGAGAGCATCGCCAGCGAGGCCCAGACCACCAAGATGAGCCTCTACCGCTCGTTCTCCTGCAAGGACGAGCTGGTCACCGAATACCTGCGTGAATCCGTCCGTGAATACTGGGACTGGTTTGACGAGATCGTCGCCAGGCACCCCGGCGACCCCCGCGCCGCCCTGCAGACCCTCTTCGACAGCCAGGCCAACAAGGCCTGCACCTGCGACACCCGCGGCTGCGCCATCGGCAACGCCAGCGTGGAACTCACCGAGCCGGACCACCCCGCCCGCCAGGTCGTCACCGAGTTCAACAAAGAGAAGCTGGCCCGCATCACCGCCCTCTGCGCCCAGGCCGGCTACAAGAATCCGGATGCCTTGGCGCGAGGGCTGTTCCTGCTGATGGACGGCGCCTACATGAGCCTGCTCAGCCTGGGCTCAACCGGCCCCACGTCGGCGCTGCCGCAGGCGGCCAAAGCCATGCTGGACGCACATCCACGCGATTGAGCCGATCTCTAATTCCCCTCTCCCACCGGGAGAGGGGCTAGGGGTGAGGGACGCTGGCCAATGTGCTCAACCCCGCTGCCTCCTTCACCTGCAGTTCTGATCCTGTCGAAGGATTTCAGGGTGATTGACGCCCTGGTTGGCCTCTCCACCCCCGGTGCAAAACTCTTCCTCCAGGGTGTATAGTGTGTATACACACTGTATACACGAGGCCTCCCCCATGGCCGCCAACACCGCCCGCGGAACCACCATCAACCTGCGCGCTCCCGCCGCGCGCCGCGCCCTGATCGACCAAGCCGCCGAAGCCTTGGGCAAGAGCCGCACGGATTTCATGCTGGACGCCGCTTCCGAAAAAGCCCAACAGGTATTGCTGGACCGCACCGTGTTCGCGCTCGACGCCGAGCGCTTCGCCGAATTCACCCGCCTGCTGGAGGCCCCTCTCGCCCAACCCAAGGCAGTCAAGAAGCTGCTGCAGCGCAAGGCCCCCTGGGAGTGAGCCTGTCGGCGCCCGCGCCGCTGGATGAAAGCCACGTCCTCGACGCCTTCCGCTGTGCTGAGCCCGAACTGGAAAGCTGGCTGGAGCAGCGCGCGCGCCGCAATCACGCGGAGGGTGCGTCTCGCTGCTTCGTGGTCTGTGATGGCTCGACTGTGGTCGGCTACTACGCCCTAGCCGCCGGCGCCGTTTTGCACACCCAAGTGCCAGGCAACATCCGCCGCAACATGCCGGAGCCCATTCCCGTGGTGGCGCTAGGACGCTTGGCCGTGCATGCGGATTGGGCGGGCAGGGGTATCGGGGCTGGTTTGCTAAAAGACGCCGTCCTGCGTTCAAAGCGCCTGTCCGAGGAAGTTGGCGTGCGTGCCTTGCTATGTCACGCCATCAACGATAGTGCACGAGAGTTCTATCTGCACCATGGCTTCGTGGAATCGCCCATTGAGCCGATGACGCTCATGCTGAACCTTGCCAAGCTTGGCAAGGTGAGCGGCCGCTGAGAGGTCCGAGCACCTCTCCCCGCGTGCGGGGGGAGGGTCAGGGTGGCACCGTTCTCCTGATATCCTGTCGAAGGATCCAAAGGTGAATGGCTCAAGCCAAGGTACAGTGACGTGCGCCTTGATCACGGAGTTCTATTAGATGTGCTCCTCTAGCATGTGGAATGCGAAGCTAAATGCTTCTGCGAAGGCCACCTCACCTGAATCAGGTGGCGCTCTGGGTATTGGCTGCGTTGAGGCCTCTACTGAAGGAGCGTCGAGGAACGACCAGATCAGAGAGGAGATATTTCTTCTTGTTTAAGCCCTAGCACGGCGTACCTACGGCGTGGCCGCAGGTATGCCCAAGTCGACAAGGTACTCAAAGGTTGGGTCATAGAAAGCAGGAGATCGAGTGGCGTCCTCTGGATCCCCCGGGGGGACAAAAATCACCATTCCCTGGCGGGCGCGGGTTAGCAAGACTCTGTATGCGTTTCGTAGGTAGAGGCGGCTTTCTCGTTGATGGATGTTGCACCACTGGCTTCCACGGAAGTCGTGATGTCCCCAGCCCTCTCCGTTGAATCGGAGATCACCGTCCCAGGTAACGCAGGTCCAGTCTAGCTCCAGGCCTTGCACTTGGAACTCTGTTGCTGCGTCCTCTAGATAGTAGCTCGACCGCGTGTCGTTACTTTCATTCAGAAACCAATGGACAGGGTCGATCTCAACGCGGATGTCGATAGCATGAGGTTTGAGGCGCTGAGCCTTCGAGGAGGCAAGGAGGCCATATCGCTCAGACCCGCGGGCGCGCTTGCGTATCCATTGCTTAGCTACAGATAGATCGCGGGTTACCGCGATGGGGTAGCGCGTAATGAGTTCGGCCAGCGATTTGCGTGCCCCCTCCCGCTCGCAGTCGAGAAGGGCTTTCACGAAGCCTGAGACATTCTCCGCTCGGAAGGAGCGCATTGATACGCCCAGGTGCAGACATGCGTCGAAGTGAGTGAAAGGTCGTTGGCGGCACTGCTCCAGGGCCATGCCTGCAGCATATTCGCTGTCGTCCAGTTTGGACGATACGTACATATGCCAGCCGGGGAATTTGGAGTTGATTGCTTCGATCCATGCGTCAATTCCGGCCTCTCCGGTGTTTATTTCCTGGCCGCCACCCACCAAGCAGACGATAACCGCCCAATCTTTATGGCGATCCATACAGGAGATGAGGAACTCCGGTTCTGACTGCGAGAAGTCAGGGCGTCCCTTCTTCCTGCTCATGAAGCTAGCTGTCTGCTTGAGGTTCCATGCTCGTTGGGCTTCATCAAAGATGACGACGTGCTCGACGGGGGCCCCGGTATCGTCCAGACAGTCATCCCGAAAATGATGAACGTTCTGGATGAAGGCTTTGATGCTTTCTCTGATCACTCCCTTTCGAGCCTTGCTGTTGTCGCTTTTCTGGCGAGCGAACTCGTCTCTTGTGAGGGCTTCCCTGAGGACTGCCACGAGAGGGCCATTACCGGATAGGAAAACAGCATGAGTCGGAAGGTCTTTGTCGCGATGCTGTGTGGCGACATTAAGGCCCACCAAGGTTTTCCCGGCGCCAGGGACGCCCGTCACAAAGCAAATAATCTTGTAGTTGTTCGCCCTCGCTTCTTCCACGAGGTCGTCAATTTTTTTGGAGGTGAATTGAAGATTCTTCGCGCCCGCATCATTTCGCGCAATGTTCTCAACCGAGTGCCGGGCGTATAGGGAGCGTGCCGCTTCGATGATCGTCGGCGTCGGCAGATAGGAGCCCGAAGCCCAAGATTTGGCGTTCATGCTCTCGGCGGAAATGGCAGCGAGGGCGGCTTCCAAGGCCGCCTTGAACCCATTCGGGTGTACTGCAATGGGTCGGTAGACCGAGTCGTGATCGGCCGTCAATGCGACTGCTTTGGAAGTGGTGGCGCCCGAGGCGATGAGCATCGGGACAAGGGTTGCCCGATGACTGGTCGCGTGAAAGTTCTTTAGGTCTAAGGCGTAGTCCCAGACCTGATTGAGAGCCGTTTGGTCGAACTGGCTGGCGCCGACCTTAAATTCAACGACGAAAATAGCGGGGCCGATGAGTAGAATCACATCGACTCTTCGGCCCATGCGCGGAATGCTGAACTCAAAGTAGACATGGCCAGCGAAACCGCGCAACTCGGACTGGAGGAAGTGAATTTGGTATGACCAAGAGACCAATTGCGCGTCATCCACTCCCCGACCGCCAATGGTGAGCTGACCTACGATGATGTTCTGGGGTGTCTGCAGGAACTCAGATATAGGCGCTCCATACCAAGCACGAGATGGAGAGGTGGCTGTCAGAGGCTGGTTCGGCGAATCCATTGCTGAGATGGTCCTCACAGATTTTCTATCATTCTGGGTCAAGGAGGCTGTGGACACCACAGGGGGCCTGGTCGACTAGTTGAGTATTGGACTAAAGAAAAACGGAACTCCGTTATGACTTCCGCTCCCTCCGGCGTAACCTATTCCCATCGAGCCAGGCCTCACGCTGGAACCCCCAACGACCGAGGCCCAGCGCATACCGGGATCGATCTCACCCACCCGGCCCATGCCCTCACGGCTCCACAACTTCCCGCAGTAGAACGATTGCCGGGCTAACCCAGTAGGGCTCTGCTAGCGCATCCGCGAACGAGTCCCGGGTCCGCCTGCTGTCGGTGCTCATTAACAACACGGTATTGCTGCCCGCCGGGCCGTCTCCACCAGGGGAGCCCGCGCAGCGCGACGGGCGTGCCTGGACGAGGCGCCCGCGGAGACAACGGCTGGCCGCAAGGTCAGGGCAAAGCCACGAACAGCGTGGAGGGCCCCCAGCGCACAGGCGCTGGGGATCCTTAGCGTCGTGAGTTGGCGGTTGGAACTCCCAGAGGGTCGAGAGCGCCATCTCTCCGGAGTCGGCCCGGCGGAGCAGGTTTTTGACGGGGCAGGGGCCTTGCGCTTCCTGCCTCCCGGATTCTAGCGGGTGGCGTCAGCCGGGCCCGCGGGTCCATCCATTCCAGAGGGAACGCTCGTGGACAGATTTATTTGCCAGCCGCTCGCCGTGCCAGTTCCCGCTCGTGCTCATTGAACATCTCCGTGAGCCACGCCCTGCAGGACTCGAAGTCCGAGGGGATATCCAGCAGGGATGTGACCGGCGGATCATCGGCCCGGCGCCG
The DNA here is from genome assembly GCF_002930645.1 of Solimonas fluminis. Classification (GTDB taxonomy): domain Bacteria; phylum Pseudomonadota; class Gammaproteobacteria; order Nevskiales; family Nevskiaceae; genus Solimonas_A; species Solimonas_A fluminis. Next base: position 46,508 of record NZ_PSNW01000017.1, read on the forward strand.
GCCATACAGGATCCGCTGCTTGATCAACTCGCCGCCCGCGCCCATCGTCTCGGCGGCCTGCAGCAATTCGGGAATCCCGCGCTGGTCTCGCAGCAGCACGCGCAGGTCAAAGAAGTCCCGCGCCGCGATGCGCTCCTCTGGCAACTGCGCCTTCAACAGGAAGATGCTGTCTTCGGATGCCACGCGGATATGCCCGGAGTCCAGGTCTTTCACAGGTGCTGCGCTCACCAGTGTCGCGGCATCCAGCAGCTTGCCATCCGGATAGACTCGCTTCGTAAAGAAGTCGAGCTTCACTCCATCCACTGTCCAGCGCAGGCTGTAGAGTTCGGGGTCTGGGTCGCCGGGGCCGCGTTCCAACGCCGCCTCCATGTCCACGCGCCGGCTCACCTTCAAGCCCTGGTCTCGTAGCTGTGCCAGCATCGCGAAGATCTGGTGCTTGTCGATCGTGCCGGCTGCCAGAAAGTCCAGGTCTTCGCTTAGCCGGTGTTCCAGGCGCATCGCCAGTGCGGTGCCGCCCACCAGCACGTAGTCAGCCATCGCAGGAAAGACGCGCAGCCGCTCGAACAGACCCCGGGTCTTGTCAGGCAGCCCGCGCAAGGCCGATCTCCACGTTCGCCAACGTCCGGGCAGATTCCTTCAGGCTCCAATCCTGCAGGTCGCCGGCGCTCGCCATCGCCTGGAAGACCTTGCGCACCTTCGGCAGGCCATAGTGCAGCACCAGACGCAGCACATCCTCGAAGGAAGGCTGCGCCAGCACGCTGGCAATCAGGGTGGTTTCCGGCAGTGCTTCCGGAGCGGCGCTCCAGATGCGGTTGAAGGACAACTCCGGCGCGCCTGCGGTTGTGGCGGCCAAGGCGATGCCCGTCTTCCGTCGCCCGCCTTGCTCGCCTGGGCTCAGAGTCAGGTAGCCCTCCGCCGCCAGCTTTTTCACTTGGTCAAACACCCGCCGATACGGTCGCCCAAGCTTCGCCGCCAGGTCATAGACGCTATCCACCCGGCCGCCCTCGGCCTTGAGGCAATCGATCAGCGCCTGCTGGGTGGCGGTCAGCAATGTCATATATGACATTTTGATGCAATCTCACGGCTCTGTCTACCTGCTTTCCGGACTAAGGGGCTAGCGGTCAGCCGACGGAGCGGCCTCGGCATCTCGTAGGCAGACGTAAACGGCGGTCTCCACCTCTCCTAGCGGGGTGGGCATCGGCGGCGTCAGCCGGGCCCGCGGGTCCATCCATTCCAGGGCAGGCGCTCCAGCGCCGCCCATTCCCCGGCGGCGTGGCGCAGGAAGGCCCGCTGCCAGCTCAGGTATCCCATCAGCGCCACCACGGACCGCGTGGACGCATTCATCAGGCCAAACTGCAGCGCTTCGATCTCGGCGCGCACGCTCGGCGCGTGTATCCATCCCGCCGGGCAGTCGTCCACCAGGGCGTGGAAGTACTCCCGCGCCTGGTTGAAGTAGCGCAGCTGGAAGGAGTTGAACACGAAGGTGTCGTTGGCCCGGGCGCGCAGGCTCTCCGGCACCACGCCCTTCTGGGCCTCGCGCAGCAGCTCCTTGTAGCGGCCGTTGAAGTCGTGCACCAGCAGCGCGCTGACGTGGTCGTACACGTAGTCGATCAGCCGCAGGTCGCAGAACGGCGAGGCATCCTTGAGGCCGCGGCGCGCAAAGTGCGGCGCGGTCACGGCGCGCGTGGCGGCAAAGTAGCCCCAGTTGTCGCAGATGATGCCGTCGCCCAGCAGCTCGCGCTCGCGCTGCCGCCGCTGGTCCTCGTACTCCGCGCGCCGGTCGTTGGCCCGCAGCCAGGTCACCGGCGCGTGCAGCAGGCGGTCCTGGTTCACGTCGCAGACGTCCAGCGGGTCCCACTTCCACTTCGCCGTGTGCCGCGCCATGCGGTAGTACAGCTCTCGCGGTATCTGCGAGACCAGGCTCTGCACGGCCAGACTCACCGGGCTGCGGCTCATCAGCCGCGCCGCCGGCCGCAGCGCGTTGAGGAACGCGCCCCACTGCCGCCGCTGCAGCAGGTAGGGCAGCATGGCCGGAGACCGCAGGAAGAGCTGGTCCGCGCCAAAGCCGGTGAACACCAGCCCGCCCGGCCGCGTCATGCGCGCCACCGCCTCGGAGAACAGCTCGCCAAACCAGAAGAAGTCGCTGGGCTCGTCGCTGTAGGCCGGCTCCATCTGCGGCACCGCCGGCAGCTCGTCCGGCGGGATCACCCGCAGGTCTATCCCGTAGCGCTCCGCCACCTCCCGCGCGTAGCCCTCGCTGACGTGGTGGGAGGGCACGTTGGGCTGCGAGAACATCACCCCCTTGGCCCCGGTGGTCACCTCGCCCACCAGGCAGGCCACGAAGGACGAATCCAGCCCGCCGGAGATCTCGATGCACACGTCCGCGCCCGGCGCCGCATGCAGGTGGTCCTGCACGGACTCGCGCAGCAGCCGCAGGATCTCCGGCGCCACGTCCTCGCGGCGCTGCTGCGGGTCCAGCTGGTACTGGTAGCTGCGCGTCACCAGCGCGCGCCTGGCCACGCGGCGCCCCAGCGTCACCAGCTCACCCGGCAACACGCGCCGCACGCCCGCCAGCGGCGTGCACTCGGCGTGGAACTGCGAGCCGGGCACGATCAGCGTGTGCCGGCCAAAGTATTCCTCGTCCCACTGCGCGCCGGGCGGTCCGGCGTGGAAGGGGAACAGCCGGTTGCCGAACAGCGCCGGCTCCTCGCGGTAGTAGAGCTGGTGCTGGCCGGTCAGGCTCTTGAAGCCATGCACCGCCTCCTGCGTGACGTAGCAGGCCACGAAGTCGCCCGTCACCTCGGTGAAGGCCTCCGGCCCCCGCTCGCGCAGGCGCGCCAGCAGCGCCTGCACCGGCGCCGCCACGCGCTGCCCGTCGATGCGGAAGATCGCTCCCTCCACCAGCAACGCGCCCTGCGCGTCGGCCGCCCGCCGGGTGCCGGGGCCCGCGCGCCAGCGCGGCTCCGCACTGCCCTGCACCAGGAAGACCTCGCCGGTTTCGGCCTGACATTCCGCGCCCTGCTGCGACTGTTGAGGAAACCCCATCTGCATGTTCGTCATATCCATGAACGCCGTGTTGCTCGTCCTGTCCTTCCTCGGCACCAAGTTCCTCGGCCTGGACCGCACCGTCCGCCTGGTCTCCGGCCTCGGCCGGCGCTTCCGCCCCCTGTTCCGCGCCAAGCCGGCGGCGGACATCGCCGCCGGCGTCCAGCGCGGCCTGCGCTTCCTGCCGTTCCCCATCGAGTGCCTGGATCAGGCCATCGTCACCTGGTACCTGCTCAACCTGCGCGGCCATGCCGCCGCGCTGCGCGTGGGCATGAAGCTCTCCCCGGTCAGCGGCCACGCCTGGGTGGTCAACGGCCCCCAGGTCTTCGTGACCACGCCGGGGCTCGAGGACTTCACGGTGGTGGCGGAGTATCCGGGGTGGGTTTGATCTGAACCCTGAAGAGGCGAAGGATCTCGGATGGAGTTTCCGTTCGCCCTGAAGTCCTGAGCTTGTCGAAGGATCGAAGGGTGGGCGGAAACCGACTAACCTCGGCTGGCGGAAGTCCGCCCGTACTTCGATCCTTCGACAGGCTCAGGACTTCAGCACGAACGGACTTCTTCAAGTGCCTGGGCGAACCCGCTCAGCGTTGAGCTACTTCCTCACCTCCACCAGCTTCAACCCCGCCAACTCCCCCACCAGCTCCGCCAGGTCCTGGTGGATTTCCGCCTCCGGCGCGTTGTACTCCGCGCCGATCTGCTTCGCGGCCTGCAGCGAGTCCGCGGCAAACAGCTTGGCCAGCATCTCCGCGCCGATATCGTTGAGGCCATAGGACTCCCCCGTGCGCGTGGAAAACAGCACGGACTTGCCCTCGATGCGGGTCAGGGTCACGCCCTTGGCCAGGCTGGCCTTGAAGGCGGGTGTCTGCGGGGATGCGTTCATCGTCGTTCCTGGATGCTTGAGTCAGTGATGCAGGGCGACGCCTCAGGCGACCGCCTGTTCGGGTTCCTGGCGGAAGAGGGAATGCCCCGGCTCCAGCGCGTCCGCCTGGTGGCGCCAGAGGCTGGCGTAGAGGCCGCCGCGCTCCAGCAGTTCCCGATGCGTGCCTTGCTCGGCCAGCCGACCGCCGTCCAGTACCAGGATGCGGTCCATGCGCATCAGTGTGGAGAGGCGGTGCGCAATCGTGATCATCGTGCGGCCGCGGCCCAGCGCCTGCAGTTCCGCCTGTATGGCCTGCTCCGCCTCGCTGTCCAGCGCCGCGGTGGGCTCGTCCATGATCATGATGGGCGCGTCCTTCAGGATCGCGCGCGCCATCGCGATGCGCTGCCTCTGCCCGCCGGACAGCTTCACGCCGCGCTCGCCCACGATCGCCGCATAGCCCTCGCGCCCGTCCTCGTCGCGCAACGCACGGATGAAGCCGTCCGCCTGTGCCTGCCGCGCGGCACAAGCCACGTCCGCCGGCGGCGCGCCGGGCTGGCCGTAGCGGATGTTGTCCAGGATGGACCGGTTCATCAGCGCCACGTCCTGCGTCACCACGCCGATCGCGGCGCGCAGGCTCTCCTGCGTCACCTCGCGGATGTCCTGTCCGTCCACCAGGATGCGACCCTCGCGGGCGTCGAACAGCCGCAGCAGCAAGTACACCAGCGTGGACTTGCCCGCGCCGCTGCGCCCCACGATGCCCACCTGCTCGCCGGGCCGTATCGTCAGGTTGAAGCCGCTGAACACCTCCGGCCGTCCCTCGTAGCCGAAGCGCACGTCCTCGAAGCGGATCTCGCCGCGCGTCACCGCCAGCAGCTTCGCCTGCGGCAGGTCGGTGAGCGTACTGGGCGCGGCGATGGACTGCATGCCGTCCTTCACTCCCGCCACGTTCTCGAAGATGCCGGCGATTTCCCAGGCCACCCAGCCGGCGGTGCTCGCCATCTGCCAGCACAGCGGCAGGGCCATCGCCAGCGCGCCCGCGCCCACCAGTCCCTGCAGCCACAGATGGATGCCGATGCCCGCCGTGCCCGCCAGCAGCGCGGTGTTGAGCAGCGCCAGGCCGAAGATGAAGCTCGTGATCATGCGCATGTGCCGGCGCTGCGCCAGGTCATGCGCCTCCAGCGCCTCGCGCGCGTAGGCGTCCTCGCTGTCCTGCCGGGCGAAGAGCTTCACCATCAGGATGTTGCTGTAGCTGTCCACGATGCGGCCCATCAGCGCGGAGTAGGCCTGCGCGTTGGCGCCGGCCAGCACGCGCAGCCGCGGCACGTAGCGGCGCAGCAGCAGCCCGTAGCCCAGGAACCAGGCCAGCACCGGCAGCGCCAGCCGCCAGTCTGCCTGGCACAGCAGCAGCAGCGAGGTGCCGCCGTAGATCGCGATGTACCACACCGCGCGGATGCCGGCCTCCACGCTTTCGCGCAGCGCGCCCGGCAGGTGCATCACCCGGCTGGCGATGCGCCCCGCCTGGTCGTTCTGGAAGAAGGCCCAGGGCTTGCGGATCAGGTGCCAGTGGCTCACCCAGCGGATGCGCGAGGTCACGCGCGGCACCAGCAGGCTGTTGCGCAGCATCAGGTCCAGCAGCAGCAGCGCCGGCCGCAGCAGCAGGAACACCGCCGCCATCAGGCCCAGCGTCGGCAGCGCGGCGGTGAATGCGGCCTGGCGGTCGGTGGCGCCCACCAGCGTGACGATCCAGCCGATGAAGACCGGCACCATCGCGTCGGCGATCGCCACGCCGCTGCCGATGAGCATCAGCGCCAGGAACAGGCGCCTGTGCTCGGAGAGAAAGTATCGGTAGAGCGCGCGTAGCGACTGCGGCGGCTGCTCCCGCGGAGGCGGGGCCGTCACGTCCACCAGCTTCTCGAAGCGCTCGAACATTCTGGAATCAGGAAAGGGCGGGTCGGTTGAGGTCTTGCCCGCCGTGTTGTCCGGCCATGGGGGAGACGCCAGGCCGTGTCATGCAGTCAAGGACTGCCCCGGGGTTGCCGGGGCAGTCCCTTGCTGCTTCTTACTTGAAGAAGCCGGCGTACTGCTTGCCGTCGGAGCTCGGGCCCGTCGAGTTGGACTTGATCAGGGCCAGGGTGCCGAGCTTCACCAGAACGGGCTTCACGTAGGTCTTCATAGATACTCCACTTGGGTTGGAACAACACAGGATCGGTACCGGCTTAGGCCGATACCCGAGGGCCGATGGATCTTTTGGGGAGCCCACCCGCCTTCAGACGGAATGACGCGGAACAGTCCCGCGCCAGAAAATCTGTTCAAGCCCCTCTCCCTCCGGGAGAGGGGTTGGGGGTGAGGGACGCGCGTCCGGGAACCGGCCGCGCCGCCATCCTCATCCCCGCCACCCGCTTCACGCCGCCTCCAGGCAAGGCTGGAAATACACCCGCGCCTTCTTGCGGCACTGCGAGACGTACTCGCGCGTCGCGCCCACGCTGCGTCCGAGGGCGACCGCGATGTCGCTCATGCTCATGTCGCCGCGGCTGGCCCAGGCGAGCCCGCGGGCCCGGTCGGGGAAGTCGCGGCGGAAGGCCGCGAACTGCCGGCTCACCAGGGCCCGGTGCTGCTGGCTCTCCAGCTCCTCCTCGGGCCCCGCCGCGCCGCAGGCCACCGTCTCGCGCAGCGACAGGCCGCTGTCGTCGGCCTCGTCCAGCGAAGCCATCTGGCTGTCCCTGCGCCGCCGCGCGTCGATCATCACGTTGCGGGCAATCGCCCACATCCAGCCGGCAAAGGCCGCATCCGCTTCCAGCGAGCCCACGCCGCGCATCACGCGCAGGAAGGTGTCCTGCACCCAATCGTCCGCCATCGCCCGATCCGCGCCCTGGCTCTGGTACCAGGCCGCCAGCCGCGGGGCGGCGCTGCGGTACAACAGGGCCAGCGCTTCGCGCTGCCGCTCGCCATTCGCCTTCAGGTCCGCGAGCAATGCCGCGGTGGCTGTCGCCGGAAGGCTGCGGGTTTCTGCTCTGCGGGCGTCCATGATTGAAGCGAAGCACTCACGAAATGCGGCGGAATTCGCGCGTCCGGATACAGCACTTGTCCTGGAGTCGAGTATTCGTTTTCCATCCCGCCACGCGAAACCCCTCCGTGGGGGGGATGCCCTGCGCGCGGTGACGGCTTGCCGTCGCCGGAGCGCATTCGCCGCAGGACGAAGCCTCCTCTTTCAACGACAGTTCCTTGACTCCGCGGGCAGAGGCGGTTCGAGCTTGGCCCCTGCAGGCGTTGCGCCTGCATCCCGCGTTTCAGGGGGCTGTCTCTTTGCGCACAGGGCTTTGTGCCCGGCCTCACTCCGCGCGCGGTCAGCCCCCATCCGCCGCAGGAAATGAAAAACCCCGCCGGATCACTCCGGCGGGGTTTGCGGTATCGCGGGCTACGCTCAGCCCGCCTTGAACTTCTGGCGCCAGCTGTGCAGCAGCGGCTCGGTGTAGCCGCTCGGCTGCTCCTTGCCCTTGAACACCAGGTCCAGCGCGGCCTGGAAGGCGCAGCCGTTGGGGTTGGAGACCATCGGCAGGTACAGGCGGTCGGCGGCGTTCTGCTTGTCCACCACCGCGGCCATGCGCGTGAAGGTCTCGCGCACCTGCGCCTCGGTCACCACGCCGTGGTGCAGCCAGTTGGCCACGTGCTGGCTGGAGATGCGCAGCGTCGCGCGGTCTTCCATCAGGCCCACGTTGTGGATGTCCGGCACCTTGGAGCAGCCCACGCCCTGGTCCACCCAGCGCACCACGTAGCCGAGGATGCCCTGGATGTTGTTGTCCAGCTCCTGCTGCTTCTCGGCCTCGGACCAGTTGGCCTGCTCCACCGCGGGGATGGTCAGCAGCTTGTCCATCAGCGAGCCGGCGTCCTCGCCGGACTTCTCGATCTCGGCCTGCACGGCGGGCACGCTGACCTGGTGGTAGTGCAGCGCGTGCAGCGTCGCCGCGGTCGGCGAGGGAACCCAGGCGGTGTTGGCGCCGGCCTTCGGGTGGGCGATCTTCTGTTCCATCATCGCGGCCATCAGGTCCGGCATGGCCCACATGCCCTTGCCGATCTGCGCGCGGCCCTTGAGGCCGCACTGCAGGCCGATCAGCACGTTGCGGCGCTCGTAGGCGGCGATCCAGGCGCTGCCCTTGATGTCGCCCTTGCGCATCATCGGGCCGGCCAGCATCGCGGTGTGCATCTCGTCGCCGGTGCGGTCGAGGAAGCCGGTGTTGATGAAGGCCACGCGGCTGCTGGCGGCCGCGATGCAGGCGGTGAGGTTCACCGAGGTGCGGCGCTCCTCGTCCATGATGCCCAGCTTCACGGTGCTGTCCGGCAGGCCCAGCAGCTGCTCCACGCGGCTGAACAGCTCGGCGGCGAAGGCGACCTCGGCCGGGCCGTGCATCTTCGGCTTCACGATGTACACGCTGCCGCTGCGCGAGTTGACGATGCCGTTCTGGCCGTGGCGCTGCAGGTCGTGCAGGGCGATGGTGGTGGTGACCACCGCATCCATGATGCCCTCGGGGATCTCCTTGCCCTCGGCGCCCCAGAGGATCGCCGGGTTGGTCATCAGGTGGCCCACGTTGCGCACGAACATCAGCGAGCGGCCGTGCAGCTTCACGCTGCCGCCGTTGGCGCCGGTGTAGACGCGGTCGCCGTTCAGCGTGCGGGTGAAGGTCTTGCTGCCCTTGGCCACTTCCTCGGCCAGCGTGCCAAGCTGGATGCCCAGCCAGTTGCTGTAGCCCAGCACCTTGTCCTCGGCATCCACCGCGGCCACGGAGTCCTCGAGGTCGAGGATCGTCGACAGCGCGGACTCCAGGATCACGTCGGCCACCCCGGCGGCGTCGGTCTTGCCGATCGGCGTCGCGCGGTCGATCTGGATGTCGATGTGCAGGCCGTTGTTGATCAGCAGCACGCTCGACGGCGCGGCGGCGTCACCCTGGAAGCCGACGAACTGCGCCGGGTTCTTCAGGCCCGCGGCCTTGCCGCCGGCCAGGGCCACCACCAGCTTGCCGCCTTCCACGCGGTAGGCGCTGGCGTCCTTGTGCGAGCCGCCGTCCAGCGGCGCGGACTGGTCCAGGAAGTTGCGGGCGAAGGCGATCACCTTGTTGCCGCGGATCTCGTTGTAGCCCGGGCCCTTCACGGCGCCGTCGGTTTCCGGGATCGCGTCGGTGCCGTAGAGCGCGTCATACAGCGAGCCCCAGCGCGCGTTGGCGGCGTTCAGCGCGTAGCGGGCGTTCAGGATCGGCACCACCAGCTGCGGGCCGGCCTGCGTCGCCAGCTCCGCGTCCACGTTGGCGGTGGTGGTCTGCACGCTGGCCGGCACCGGCACCAGGTAGCCGATCTTCTCCAGGTGCGCGCGGTAGGCGGCCATGTCCTTGATCGGGCCCGGGTTGGCGCTGTGCCAGCGGTCCATCTCGGCCTGGATGCGGTCGCGCTCGGCCAGCAGCGCCGCATTCTTCGGCGCCAGGTCGTTGACGATGCGGTCGAAGCCGGCCCAGAACTGGGCGCTGTCGACGCCGGTGCCGGGCAGCACCTTGTCCTCGACGAAACGGTACAGCTCGGTGGCCACTTGCAGGCTATGGACGGTGGTGCGTGCGGTCATGGGAGATCCCGGCAGGTTTGAGGGGAAACGGCAGGGCCGTTTTTGGCGGACGCCAGTGTATTCGATACCAAACTGCCGATTAATTGCCTGTTTACTTAATGATTAGTGACTTTTTTGCAATAATCGGCCCATGGATCGCTTCCGCCAGATCGAGACCTTCGTCGCCGTGGCCAACAAGGGCAGCCTCACGGCGGCGGCCGCCGCCGAGGGCATCGCCCCGGCCGTGATCGGCCGCCGCATCGACGCCCTGGAGGAGCGGCTGGGCGTGCGCCTGCTGGTGCGCACCACCCGGCGCATCAGCCTCACCAACGAGGGCAGCGCCTTCCTGGAAGACGCCCAGCGGGTGCTGGCGGACCTGGCCAACGCCGAGGCCGGCGTCAGCGCCGGCGGCGCCCAGGCCAGCGGCCACTTGCGCATCACCGCGCCGGCCGGTTTCGGCCGCCGCCACGTGGCCCCGCTGGTGCCGCGCTTCGTGGACCTGCACCCGGAGGTGTCGCTGTCGCTGAACCTGTCGGACCGCCTGGTGGACCTGGTCAACGAGGGCTTCGACTGCGCCGTGCGCGTCGGCGACCTGCCGGACTCCTCGCTGATCAGCGTGCGCCTGGCCGAGAACCGCCGCCTCTGCGTCGCCAGCCCCGCGTACCTCGCGCGCCGCGGCCGGCCCCAGCAGCCCGAGGACATCATTCGCCACGACTGCCTGACGCTCAGCTCCGAGGCCAGCCAGACCCGCGGCTGGATCTTCCGCCTCGACGACCGCACGACGCACCTGCGCCCCTCGTCCCGGCTGGACTGCTCCGACGGCCAGGTGCTGCACGCCTGGTGCCTGGAAGGCCTGGGCCTGGCCTGGCGCTCCTGGTGGGAAGTGGAAGCCGACCTGCGCGCCGGCCGCCTGGTCAGCGTGCTCGACGACTATGCCGCGCCGCCCAACGGCATCTATGCCGTCTTCGCCCAGCGCAAGCACCTGCCGCTGCGCCTGCGCCTGTGGATCGACTTCCTCAAGGCGGCCTACGGCGATCCCGGCTACTGGCAGCCGCCGCCGTCGCCTCGCGATGGAGCCTGATCCCCGCCGCAGCTGAGTTGGCCGGTGGCGGGGGGCGGCACGGGAGCGCCGCTCAGGAGATGCCGCTGCGTCCTGCCGGACGGGTTCCGACCGCGAGCGTCATCACGTCGATGTCGCGCCGCAGCGTCGCGCCCGCGCTGCTCCAGAAGCCCCGTGCCGCGAGATTCCGCACCCGGATATAGGCGTTGCAGCGCGTGATCCCCTCCGCCGCCAGGGCCTGCAGGGCGGCTTCCAGCAGGGCCGTGGCGCATCGCGTCCGGCGCTGCTCGGACCGCACGGCCAGGTGATACAGCTGCGCCCGGCGTCCGTCGTGGCCGCAGAGGATGCTGCCCACCATCGCGCCCTGGTCCATGGCCACGAAGCTCAGGCCCGGGTTGCGCGCCAGGAATCGCGTGAGCGCCTCCGGGCTGTCGGATTCCTCGCGCAGAACGACTCCCTCCGTGTCGCACCACAGTTCCAGGCAAGCCGGGAGGTCCTGCGGGGTCATGGGGCGGATCAGGTAGGTCATGGGGAGGGCCGGGCAGGGGGGGAGGTGCATGGCAGGCGCCTTGCATGTATATTATATGTTAATGTCATACACATGCGAACTGCCTGGGGCTGACCGATGATCGCGGTGGTCGAAGCGGCGCGGGCCGGGCTGTTCAAGCGCGAGCACTGGGGTCGCAATGTCGTCGCCGGCGTCGTGGTCGGCGTGGTCGCCCTGCCCCTGGCCATGGCCTTCGCGATCGCCTCGGGCGTCAAGCCCGAGCAGGGCATCTACACCGCGATCATCGGCGGCCTGGTGGTCTCGCTGTTCGGCGGCAGCCGCATCCAGATCGCCGGCCCCACCGGCGCCTTCATCGTGATCCTGGCCGGGGTGACGGCCCAGCACGGCATCGACGGCCTGCTGCTGGCGACCGCCATGGCCGGGGTGATCCTCATCCTGCTGGGAGCCGCCAGGTTCGGCGGGGTCCTGCGCTTCATTCCCGATCCGGTGATCGTGGGGTTCACGGCGGGAATCGCCGTCATCATCTGGGTCGGGCAGTGGAAGGATTTCTTCGGCCTGCCCGCGCCCGCCGGTACGCACTTCCACGAGAAGCTGCTGCAGTTGCTGGGGTCGCTCCCGGGGCTGCACCTGGCCACCACGGGGCTGGCGCTGCTGAGCCTGGCGCTGGCGGTCTACGGCCCGCGCATTCCCGGCCTGGCGCGCGTGCCCGGCCCGCTGGTCGCCATGGTGGCCGCGACCGCGATCCAGGCCGCCGTGGGCTTCGACGGCGTGGCGACCATCGCCAGCACCTTCGGCGGCATTCCGCGGGGCCTGCCGCCACTGAGCCTTCCGGCGGTCAGCTTCGAGCGCCTGATCACGCTGGTGCCGGCCGCGTTCACCATCGCCATGCTCGGCGCCATCGAGTCGCTGCTGTCCGCCGTGGTGGCCGACGGCATGGCCGGCACCCGGCACGACTCGAACCAGGAACTGATCGGGCAGGGCGTGGCGAACCTGGTGCTGCCGCTGTTCGGCGGGTTCGCGGCGACCGGCGCCATTGCCCGTACCGCCACCAACTTCCGCAACGGCGCCAACAGCCCGCTGGCGGGCGTGGTGCATGCGCTGACGCTGGTGCTGATCCTGCTGCTGCTGGCGCCCCTGGCGGCGCAGGTGCCGCTCTGCGCCCTGGCGGCGATCCTGTTCATGGTGTCCTGGAACATGAGCGAGGCGCGGCATTTCCTGCAGATGGTGAAGACGGCTCCGCGCACCGACGTCTTCATCCTGCTGATCACCTTCCTGCTCACGGTGTTCGCGGACCTGGTGGTGGCGGTCAACGTCGGCGTGATCCTGGCGATGCTGCTGTTCCTGCGCCGCATGTCGACGGCCGTGGAGGTGCTGCGCATCGACGAGGGCGCGCTGCAGGCGGAGCTCCAGGGCAACGGCCGCTCGAAGCTGCCGCCCGACGTGCTGGTGTACTCCATCGACGGCCCCTTCTTCTTCGGCGCGGTCGAGAACCTGGAGCAGGCACTCGCCCAGACCCACACCGATCCCCGTTGCATCGTCATCCGCCTGAACCGGGTCCCCTTCGTGGACATCACCGGCATCCAGGCCCTGGAAGAAGCGACCCAGAACCTGCAGCGCCGCGGCGTCCGGGTCCTGCTGTGCGACGCCCGGCCGAACGTCCTGCGACGGCTGGTGCGGGCGGGCCTGGTGCGCAAGAGCGACGACCCGCCCCGCTACTACCGGGACTTCCACGAGGCGCTGGGCGCCTGCGACGGACACGCCGCGGCTGCAGGCGATCAAGCGCTGCCCGGCACCGGGCGCTAGGCATCACTTTTCCGTTTTCAAACTCAGGAACTACTGGAGACCATCCATGAGCGCAGCATTGCCGATTCCGGATGCAGGGATTTTCGAGGGGCTCCAGGCGGCTCGCCTGGTGGAACTGGCCTTGCAGCGGGGCGAGGGCAGCCTGACGGATACCGGCGCCCTGTCGGTGGCCACCGGCAAGCGCACGGGACGCTCGCCCAAGGATCGCTACATCGTGTGCGACGCGATCACCGAGGGGACCGTGGACTGGGGCGCGGTGAACCAGGCCTTCGACCCGGCGCGCTTCGAAAAGCTGTGGTCCCTGGCCCAGTCCTGGCTGCTGTCGAGGGAGCGCTTCTCCTCGCATCTCCATGTCGGTGCCCACGGCGAGCACTACCTGCCGGTCCATGTCGAGACGGAAACGGCCTGGCATGCGCTGTTCGCGCACAACATGTTCATCCGTCCCGGAGCCTACAACCCCAAGGGCAAGGCCGAGTGGCGCGTGCTGAACGTGCCGGGCTTCCCCTGCGACCCGGCCCGGGACGGCACGAACTCCGAGGCGGCGGCGATCATCGATATCGGAAACCGCCGCGTCCTGCTCGCGGGCCTGCGCTATGCCGGCGAGATGAAGAAGGCCCTGTTCTCGGTGCAGAACTATCTGCTTCCCGAAAGCGGCGTCCTGCCGATGCATTGCTCGGCCAACGTCGGGGAAGACGGCGACACCTGCCTGTTCTTCGGCCTGTCGGGCACCGGCAAGACCACCCTGTCGGCGGATCCGACCCGTTACCTGATCGGCGACGACGAGCATGCCTGGGCCCCGGGCGCGGTGTTCAACATCGAGGGCGGCTGCTACGCCAAGACCATCAACCTGTCGAGGAAGAACGAGCCGGTCATCTGGGACGCCATCCGCTTCGGCGCCATCGTCGAGAATGTCCTGGTGTCTCCCGACAGCCGGCAGGCGGACTACGACGACACCTCGCTGTCGGAGAACGGCCGCTGCTCCTATCCGCTGGAGCACGTGCAGAAGCGGGTGCCGCAGAACGCGGCCGGTGAACCCAAGGTGGTGGTCTTCCTCACCTGCGATGTCTCCGGCGTGCTGCCGCCGGTGGCGCTGCTGTCCAAGGAGGCCGCGGCCTTCCACTTCCTCAGCGGCTACACGGCGCGGGTGGGGTCCACCGAGGTCGGGGCGGCTGCCGGCATCCAGCCGACATTCTCCACCTGCTTCGGCGCGCCCTTCATGCCCAGGCCGGCCAGCGAGTACGCGGAACTCCTGATGCAGCGCATCGAAGGCTTCAATTCCCGCGTCTATCTGGTCAACACCGGCTGGACCGGCGGCAGCGGCGGTCCCGGAGGCGAGGGCAAGCGCTTCCCGATCCCGGTGACCCGCGCCATCGTCGCCGCCTGCCAGAGCGGCGTGCTGCTGGAGGGCGAGACGGAGCACCTGGACATCCTCAACCTCGACATCCCCAAGGCGGTGCCGGGCGTGGACGCAAAATTCCTCAATCCCCGCAGCGCCTGGAGCAACGCGGAAGCCTATGACGCCGCGGCGCGGCAACTGGCGAAGATGTTCCAGGACAACATCCGCAAGTTCAAGGCGGCAGAGAAGATCGTCGCCGCCGGCCCCCGGGCATGAGCGGAGGCGGCAGCCCGGCCGCGGCCTGCGAGCCGCGCCGGGTCGGCTGGTCTGCGCTCAGGAAGCCGGCCGGCGGGGCAAGGAGAGCGGCGGCCGAGGACCATTGGTTCGAAGTGCCGGGGGAGCTCGTCTCCCAGTACGGCGTCCTCTGGCTGCGCGCCGCGCCGGGAGCAGACCTCTCGGAACTGCTGGAATCCCTGCGCCAGGGGACCTACCGGCGGCCGTTCGTGCTGGACGACGGCGTGACCCGCCGGCTGCACTTCGACTTCAATTCCATCCAGAGCGAAATGACGATCGGCGATCCGCTCGAACTGAATTTCGCCTATACGCGGCGGATGATGGCGTTCCTGCTGTTCCATCCCCGGCCGGAGCACGTCGTCGTGGTGGGCCTGGGCGGCGGATCGATGACGCGGTTCTGCCATCGACAATTGCCGGAGACGCGCGTCACCACCGTCGAGATCGACGAAGACGTCATCGCCATGTCGGACTTCTTTGGCTTTCCCGGCGGCGATGGCCGCTCGCAGCTGGTCCATGCCGATGCGGCGGAGTACTTCGCGACGACGGATGACATGGCCGACGTCGTGCTGATCGACGGCTGCGACCGCTGGGGGACGGCGACCACCTTCTGCGATGCGGATTTCTACGTGAAGCTGCGCGCCCGGCTGCGGCCCGGCGGGCTGATGGTGCTGAACCTGATCGGGCGTGATCACCGCAAGACCGCCGCGGTCGCGGGCGTCACCCGGGCCTTCGGCGGGCGGCACATCGCGATGAGCGTTCCGGAAGGCGGCAACCACCTGCTGTTTGCCTTCAACGAGGGCTGTGTTGCCCCGGACTGGCAGGCGCTGAGGCAGCAGGCCGAGACGCTGGAGGACGCCCACCGGCTCAACTTCCCCGCTTTTGCGCGGCGGCTGCAGCGCAACTGCAGCATCGAGGGATGGCGGTGAACCCGGGATGCAGGCCCGCGGGCCGGCCGGGCAGGGGCGCGAACTACCGGTCGGCCGCCGCCTGCGGGCCGTACGTCACGCCGTGCTTGGCGAGGTACTCGCGGATCATCTGGCGAACGACCTGGGACGGAGTGAGGTCCTGCCGGGCGCAGAGCTCCTCGAACGCCTTCTTCTTGTCCGGGTCGATCAGCAGCGTCAGGCGGGCGGTCTTTGATTCCATTGGGAAATAGTAGCATGCAATGCGAATCAGATGATAACGAACGCCTGGCACCCCGACCGGCGCAGACGCCCAGGGCGTCCTGCCGCCGTCCTCCCGCTCTTTTCCGCGCCCTCGCGCGAATCCGTGTTCCTCTGGAGAGGAGTCCATGAACCATTCCGGCAAGCCTGCCGACAAGCCGATGAACGCATTCCAGGCGGCGCTCTACATCGTGACCATCGCCCTGGGGATCAGCAACGGAGAAAAGCGCAATCGCAAACTGGCCTCGGTAGGGGCGGGTACCTTGCTGCTGGCGTTCCTTCTGTTGGCCCTGGTGCTGTATGGGGCGATGCGACTCTTCGTCTATCTGGTGCAGCGACAGCTTGTGTCATGACGGCCGGTAGCCCGCCACGGGAATCTCGCGGTGAGCACGCATGCGCATCCGGCGCTTCCGATGAGGCATCGCGAAAGTGAAGCGCCCGCCCATGGGGGATCGGGAGAAGAGTGCTCCGGGCTTATCAACAGATCGCCCCGACAAAAAGTCGCTGCGGTCTGAGCGGCCGTTGCCGCTACCTTCCGCACCTACGCAGGAAGGGTGCCCGGTGCTCGACAGTCTGGCTGAAGCGGCTTCTGCTGGCGGGTTCCTGCCCCATGGGTATTGCCTTGCCTGGCGGCCTGAACTGGTCGCCGCATTGGTGGCCGGAAACCTCATCGTCGCGGCCTCCTATTACTCCATTCCGATAGCGCTGCTGTGGTTTCGCCACCGTAACCCTGATCTCCGCTACGGCTGGCTGGCCACGGTGTTCGGCGCCTTCATCTTCGCCTGCGGCACGACGCACGTCATCGATGTCGTCAATCTGTGGCGGCCGGTTTACCGGCTGGACGCAGCCGTGATGCTGGTAACCGCAGCCATATCGGCGGTGACTGCCATTTCGCTATGGTGGGTAATGCCCCGGTTGAACGACACGCTGCGATTCAACATCCGGGCGCGCGCGGAGCTGGCTGAGCTGAACCAGCAGCTGTCGCAAACCGTGCATAGCCTGCAGATGCGAACCGAGGAACTGGCCCGCAGCGAGCAGCGCTTCCGGCTTACATTCCATCAAAGCCCCATCGGCATGGCACTGGTGGAGTTGAACGGGCATTTCGCCAGGGCCAACGCATCGCTCTGTACTCTGCTCGGCTATCGGGAAGAACAGTTGCAGCAGATGGATTTCCAGGGCATCACTCACCCGGACGATCTGAGCGCCGACCTGAACAATGTCGATGATCTGCTGAGCGGTCGCCGCGAGTGCTACCAGATGGAGAAGCGCTACGTCGCCAGTGAAGGACGCCTCGTGCATGTGCAGCTGGATGTCGGGCTCCTGCGGGATCCCGAAGGAGCCCCGCTCCACTTCATCGCCCAGATCCAGGACATTACCCTGAGAAGGCAGCTGGAAGAGCAGCGGCGGCTCACCGAGGAAGAGATGCGCCGGCTGCTGGAGCATCTTGGCACCGCCGTGGTCGTCCATGGCCCGGACACCGGTGTTCGCTACGCCAATCCGGCGGCGCTGGAGATCCTGGGGTTGACCAAGGATCAAATCCTGGGACGGCAGGCGATCGGCATGCACTGGCGCTTCGTCCGACCTGACGGTACCGCGATGCCCCCGGAAGAGTTTCCCGTCAACCGCGTCCGCGAAACGAAAGCTCCATTGGGTGGTTGCGAGTTGGGGGTGATTACCGAGGAAGGCGGCGAGCCGCGCTGGGTCTTGGTATATGGGTTCCCGGAGCTTGACGCATCAGCGCAAGTGACCCGGTTTATCATGTCCTTCATCGACATCAGCGAGCGCAGGAGATTGCTCGAGGAGCTGGACCGCCAGGCGCGTCACGATTCGCTGACAGGCTTGCCGAATCGCCGGCACTTCATGGAGCAGGCCGAGCGTGAAGTCCGGCGCTCTCGTCGAACCGGGGCGCCCCTGTCGCTCTTGATGATCGACCTGGACCATTTCAAGGCCATCAACGATCGTCATGGCCATGCGGCGGGAGACGAAGTCCTGCGCATCGCCTCGGGCATCTTCCAGGACGAGGTTCGCGTTCAGGACGCCACGGCCCGCTTGGGCGGCGAGGAGTTCGCTGTTCTGTGCACGGACAGCAATGCCGATGGAGCCCGGGAACTGGGAGATCGAATACTGCAGAGATTGCGACAGGCGGTCATCTCCGTGCCGGGCAATCCTGGCGTGAGGATTACGGCCTCGATCGGAGTCAGCGTGCTTCGGAACGATGGCGTCGAGGACGATATCCTCGGCATGCTGGCACGAGCGGACGCCGCGCTCTATGCCGCCAAGGCAAAGGGGCGCGACCGCATGGAGTTCCAGGCGAAGGCGCGGACGCTGGACTAGCTGAATCGCTGCTGCCGTCGCCGGCGGCGTTTCCATCGCCGTGACCGCCCGCTGTCCTACGGCAGGCTACGGCTGAACGCCGGTCCGCGCGGCCTGGTTCCCCGACCGCTCGCGGACGAGGGCCCTCAGCAGCAGGTAGGACATGCCGGCGACCGCGTATCCGGCGATAAGTCCGAGCGAGAGCGGGGAATCGAAGCTGTACTGCGGATGGCCCGAAAGAGACCCGTGCAGCAGCGCGTGAATCGGCCCGAAGGCGCAGACCAAGGCCCGGGTCCGGAGCGACACGATGCGGTCATGGCTGAAGCACAGATGCAGGAGAACCGCCATCAGCGGAACATGCAGAAGAACGAAATATTGTTCGGCGACCGGATCGGGAAGGCTTCTCAGGATGTAGAGCAGCCGCCACTCCGATTGGGTCATCGCGTCCAGCTCATGCGCGTTGACCAGGGAGAAGGCAATCAGGAAGACGCAGTGCTGCAGGCGCTCCATCGGTCCTCCCTTCGTGGCGGGCATCGGCATGCGCAAGATCGGACGTTGATACTTTCGGGCCCGTCGCCAGGCCGACGCGATCAGGCACGCTGTCCAACGAGAAGGGCCCTGACATCACCTCCCGTCTTGTAGCTGTGGACCAGCAGGTAGATCGACAGGAAGAGCATGCCCCCGAACACCGCCAGCAATCCGAGCGTCCAGCCGGAGATGCTGAATTGATGCCTCCAGGCGACCCAGAATCCCGACAGCAGAAGGAGTGTAAAGAAGTCCAGATTGAACTGTCCCGGCCATCCCATCTCAGCCATATCGCCGAAGAAAACCGGGAGCAGGTTCCAGCCCTGCGTAGCGACCGTTACCGAGGTATAGCTCACGATGGCGAGCAGACATCCGACCAGAAAAATCTTGAACACCGTCATCATGCTTCTCCGCGAGTCCGGCGGTTGCTTTCGAGGAACTGGCAGCGGGCGAGCATGGCCAGCAGGCCGATGCTGCCCGTGCAGGCAATCAGTAGGAGCCAGGGGAAAGCACGCATTCCCGAAGCTCTGGCGCGCGGCAGCAGCAGCGCATAGGCGGTCCCGATCGCCAAGAGCAGATCGAACCAGATTTGGTTGGCCCAGGCGTTGCGGATATGCTCGTCCCATACCGCTTTCAAGCCGTGTTCCAGTACGGCATGGATCGACCACGCTGCGAAAATCGCAGCCAGCGCCGCCGTAAGGGTCCAGGCTGAACGTGATTCGGAACCCCTCCCACTCACAAATCCCAGGACGATCAGGAAGGCGGCGGCTGCCACCAGCGGGGCAATCGAGTACATGGAAGGCGGCATGGGCGGCTCCTGTAGCACTTGCTACATACTAATGGAATGTAGCGGATGCTACAAGGCAATCGGATATGGGTGTAAAGGACGAACAGCGGGATAGGGCCGTGACCCTCCTGGCTGCCCACCTTCTGCAGACGGGACTGGCGCAGACCAGTCTCAGGCAACTCGCTGCTGCGGCTGGCATCAGCGATCGAATGCTCCTTTATTACTTTGCGGACAAGGCGGAAGCGCTGGCCGCGGCCATGGCCAGGGTTGCCGAGGAGCTTGCTGGAGTGTTGTCCACCGCCTTGCCGGAGGGCAGGAGATGGCCGCCGGCGGAACTGGTTCAGCTCGCGGGAGCATCCACCACGCAACCGGAGATGCGCCGCTTCATGCGACTGTGGGTCGAGGTCGTCGCAGCGGCTGCCCGGGGAGAGCGGCCATTCGGTGAAATCGCAGAGCAGATCATGGCCGGGTTCAGGCAATGGGTAGATGCGAGGCTGCAGCTCCCCGCAGGAGCAGACCGCGCGGCCGTCGCCTCGGCGGTCATTGCCGTTATCGATGGGTTGGCGTTGGTGGACATCTGCATCGGGAAGGAGGCAACCGCACGAGCAGCGAAGGCCTTGAGCTTCTTCCAAGCGCAGAAGGGCTAGATTCCTTGTCCATCTAAGGCAGGGCACCGGCTTGCAACGATGAATAGGTTCGGAGGTGCTTCTTGATTCGATTGCTTTATCTGAGCCAGGCCAAGTTGGCGGCCGATGAAGAGCTCGAGGAAATCCTGGGCGCCGCACGCCGGAACAATCCGGCACTGGCCGTGACCGGCGTGCTGATCTACGGCGGCGGCTGGTACATGCAACTCCTCGAGGGGCCCGAGCACTCCGTCTTTCGGCTATACGCAAAAATCATCGACGACAGCCGCCACTCGGACCCCCGGGTCATCCACGTCACGCAAGCGTCGGACGCCATCTTCCGCGAATGGTCCATGGGCCTGGTGCGGCAGAATCCGCTGGAGTTCGAGCATGTCGCCGCGCTCAAGGCCCGGCGATTGGAAACGGTCAATTCTTCGGTTTTCGCCGAGACCCTGAAGGAATTTTCAAGGCGCCTGCGCGCATCCGACTGAGTCGGGACGACTTCGGGACCCAAGGATGGAAGGCCATCCGCCGTGAGCGGCCCTAAGGACCCACGGGGCTACTCCACGAGCGGTTCGAGCCAGACAATGACCCAGTATTCCGTTTCATCCGGACTCGGGCCCATCGGCCCCGACCGTTGACGAAAGAACTGCTTGGGCAGGAGCGGCGTGCCCTCGGATTTCTGGACCTCGCGGTATCCGCGTAGCTTCAGCTCGAGCACCAGGCGCTGGAGCTCGGCCTGCGGGAGCTTCTCGAGTCTTCGAATATGGTCCATGGAATCATGAGGGCTTGGCTATCCGTGCCCGGATCGCAGCGGCTTGTCCGGCGGTAACGCTACAACGGAGCACCATGCCTGTACGCGGGTCTCCGGGATTCGGTTTCAGCCAGGAAGCCCGTCGCCCGGAGCGCTTCGGAAATGCTGGACGTCGCCGCTGCGTAGAGGATCCTGCCGCTCTTGGCGGCCAGCCTCGCCGCCGATGCCGCTGCCTGCCCGAGAGCGCCGCCTGCCCGTCGAAGCAGGGCCGAGGCATTTGCCGCCAGGCTGTTCACGGCTGAGTTGCCCCAGGCGCAGGGCTGCGGAGCGCCAGGGCTCATCCGACTCATGGCGGGCTCTCGTAGAGAGAGTCGTGCGCCGACAGAAGGGCAGGCGGCGCGATCATCAGACTCGGTTGAGCGGCCTGTTGCGGCGCTCGCCGGCTTTGCATGCCTGCCACGAAGGCTCGCGGGAGAACAGCATGTGCAGGAACCTGGTCCTGATCCTGGGCGATCAACTGGATGCGAATGCATCGGCTTTTGATGGATTCGAGATCCGCCATGACCGGGTCTGGATGGCGGAAATCCGGGAGGAATCCACCCACGTGTGGTCGTCCAAGCAGCGCATCGCCCTGTTTCTCTCGGCGATGCGCCACTTCGCATGGCAGCTTCAGGAGCAGGGGCTGCCGCTGAGCTACCAGAAGCTCGGCGAGCCCGGGTCCGCGGACAGCCTCGCGGAAAGTCTTGGCCGGGCTATCGCGCGGCATAGGCCGGAGCGGCTGCTGATGACCGCGCCCGGCGATTGGCGGGTTCTGCAGGCCATTCGCGCCGAGGCACGGCGGCAGGGTTTGCCCCTGGAAGTCCGCGACGACCGGCATTTCTACAACAGCGTTCGGGAATTTCGCCGGTATGCCGAGGCGCATCCGCGGTTGCGGTTGGAGTACTTCTACCGGGAGATGCGCCGGCGGCATCATGTGCTGATGGTCGATGGCATGCCTGCCGGAGGAGTGTGGAACTTCGACGCGCAGAACCGGGCCGCGTTCGGACGCGCGGGTCCGCCCGAGATAAGTTCTCCGCCGCAGTTCGAGGCGGATGCCATCACTCGCGAAGTGATCGAGCTTGTCCTGGATCATTTCCCGGATCATCCCGGCACGCTCGACTCGTTCGGCTGGCCTGTCACCCGCCGCCAGGCCCTCCGGGCGCTGGATTGCTTCATTGAAAACCGGTTGCCGGATTTCGGCCGCTATCAGGACGCCATGTGGCCGCGGGAGCCCTGGCTATTCCATTCGCAGTTGTCGGCCGCATTGAATCTCAAGCTGCTCGACCCGCGCGAGGTCATCGGTGCCGCCGAGCAGGCCTGGAAGGATGGCAAGGCACCGCTCCCCGCGGCGGAAGGCTTCATCCGGCAGATCCTGGGTTGGAGGGAGTATGTGCGCGGCATCTACTGGACTCGGATGCCGGGATATATCGACCGCAATGCGCTCGAGGCGCGGCAGCCGCTTCCTGACTGGTACTGGAACGGAAATACGGAAATGGCCTGCCTGCGCGACGCGATCGGACAGACTCTCCGCCTGGGATATGCCCACCATATCCAGAGACTGATGGTGACCGGGCTCTATGCGCTGCTCCTCGGGGTTGATCCCAAGGCCGTGCATGGTTGGTATCTCTCCGTATACGTCGATGCCGTCGAATGGGTCGAGTTGCCCAATACCCTGGGCATGAGCCAGTACGCCGACGGCGGCCTGATGGCCAGCAAGCCTTACGCCGCCAGCGGCGCCTATATCGATCGCATGAGCCCCTATTGCCGGAACTGCCGCTATTCGCCGCGTGAGGCGGAGGGCGACCGCGCGTGCCCCTTCACCGTGCTTTACTGGGATTTCCTGATGCGGCACGAGGCGCTGCTTCGGGAGAACCCGCGCATGCGCATGCAGCTTCGCCACCTGGACGGCCTCCCGGCTCTTCGCAAGCAGAGGATTGCAATCAAGGCTCATGCCATCCGGCAGAACGGAGGGCAACCCTAGCGCCGCTCAGGGGTTCCGCTTGTCCGGGATCTGTGCCTGCCGCTCCGCTGCGCCTTCGGCGGGGTAGTCCCAGCCCTGCAGCTCGCGGCGCACCAGGGCCTCCAGGGCGGCGATGTGGGCCGGCTCGTCGTTCAGGGCGGGGATGTAGCGCAGGGCT
>NZ_PSNW01000018.1 GCF_002930645.1 Solimonas fluminis
AGCTTCAACATCGGCTACGGCTACGACGCCAACGGCAACCGCAGCCAGCAGACCGGCACGGCGGGTACCACCGACTACACGACCAGCCCCACCAGCAACCGCCTGGACAGCCTGACCGACGGCGTCACCACCCAGGGCTTCAGCTACGACGCCAACGGCAGCCTGACCGCCGACGGCAGCCATACCTACGGCTACGACAAGACCGGACGGCTCAGCAGCGTCGACGGCAGCACCGCCTACGCCTACAACGGCCTGGGCCAGCGGGTCAGCAAGACCGCGTCAGGAACCGGCACCGTCTACGCCTACGACGAGGCCGGCCACCTGGTGGGGGAGTACGACGCCGCCACCGGCAACCCGATCCAGGAGACGGTCTGGATGGGCGATACGCCCATTGCCGTGGTCAAGGGCTCCGGCACCTACTACGTGCATGCCGACCACCTGAACACCCCCCGGCAGATCAACGACCAGGCCGGCGATCCGGTGTGGGTGTGGGACACGATCACCTTCGGCAACTCGACGCCGGATGAGGATCCGCTGGCGACCGGCACGCCCTTTGTCTACAACCTGCGATTTCCGGGGCAGTACTACGACTCAGAGACGGGGCTGCATCAGAACTATTTCCGGGATTACCACCCGAGCCTCGGCAGATACATCCAATCTGACCCAATCGGACTTGCTGGTGGCATCAACACCTATGCCTACGCTGGAAGCAGTCCTGGCAACTACATCGATCCGCTAGGGCTGCAGACCGCTACAGCGGCAGCGGCGGCGGCATCCGCAGCGGAGTCGTCGGGAATGTCGACGACGGTGAAGAACATCGTCCGGAGAGCCATGGCGGTCTCACCATACTCCATCGCGGCTGCTTGCCTTTTGTACACGCCGTCATTGGATGCTCCCGAGTGCGAGATGCCGGATTCGCCGAGCTACGGCAAATGTTGGATGATGAATGAGGCCGGCGAGAGCGATGAAGCAGATGTCGCAGGCGAAGAAGGCTGCATCTATTGTGTCAAAGGCGACAAAACGGGCTCTGGCAAGGACTATGTTGGATCGACCGACAACCTGGGGAATCGACAGCGCGACAAGTCTGATGGACGAGACCGTGAGGGAGCAGAGGTGGTCGATACCTACCCCAAGGGCGATCGTGATACACGCCGAGCAAAAGAGCAGCAGGCGATCAACGACAGGGGTGGTGTTAATAATCTCGACAATAAGCGCAATGAAGTTGCCCCGAAGCACTGGCCCAGTAAAGGAATCACCCCACCATGAGCGATAAAGAGATTCAGTTGAAACAGCGACCGATACCCGAGGCTGCGCTCCGCGATGAGGACGCGGTCGAAATGCTTCGCGTCTGGATCGCAGAAAGAGGCCTTCACTGCTCGATGAAAGTAGGCATGTATCGCGAAACGATGAAGGTGTCCGAAGAGAAGGCTTGGGGAACGATTCTCGCCGACGTGGCGAGGCATGTAGCCAAAGCCTTGGAATCTGGGTATTCGACCAATGTGGCCGAGTCGTTGCAGAAGATTCGAGACAGCTTCATCCAGGAGCTTGGGACGCCGACCTCAGATGCACAGGGTGACTTTGTACGCAAGCACTGAAGCTAGATAGCGTTCGATATTGACTCCCTAAACCCCCGCCCCGGCGGGGGTTTTTCGTTCCCGGGCGCCTCTGATTCGGTCTGGCGGGCAGTCGGGTTTTGCTGCCGCGCTGCATTCGCGCATCGGGAGATAGTCGTGTCATAGAGTAGGTGTCGCCCCTCACCGGAGGACGTATGGGCGACACCGTCTCTCTTGCCTGCTGTTGTGCGGCCACTTCTCAGCCGCCGCCTGGTCTGCTGCCCGCCGCGCCGCCTGGCGCCGCGGTCCTGTACCTGTCCCCTGGCCTTGGCTTCCTGCCGCTCGCGCGCCCCGGCATCCCGGCCCGGCCGGCTCGCTGGCGCTCGGAACGGGTCGCTGTCGGTGCAGACCCGGCCCGTCGTCTTGCGCCGACAGGCACCATAGGCCAGGGCCCTCCCGGGCCCTCGCCAGGTGCGTCAGAGGCTGCGCCTCCGACACCTCCGAAAGCATCGGCCCGCTGACGCATGGCCGACCCACGCGCCCACGTCCTCAAGCTGCGTCTGTCGCCAGACGAGCTGGAGGCCGTGCGTGCGCGTGCCGGCGACGAGCCGGTCGCCGCCTGGCTGCGGCGCCTGGCCCTGGATGGCGCCCCGCCGCCCAAGCCCCGCCGCGCCCCCGAGGCCGCCGTCTCCCCCGAGCAGGCCGAGCGCACCCGCGCCGTCGTCCTCGCCGCCAACCAGCTGCGCCAGATCGCCGCCGCGCTGGAGGCCGCAGATGCACTTGCCTTGTACCAGGAGCCAATCGAAGCCGCCCTGGCACGCATCGAAACCCAGCAAGCGTAGGGTGGGCAGAGCGTAGCGTGCCCACGCGGGACATCGCACAATGAGGCCATGTCTCGATATCGACGCGCCAAAGTCGCAGGTGGCACTTTCTTCTTCACGGTAACGCTCGCTCAGCGAGACAGCGCCCTGTTAGCGAGTCAAGTTGAAAACCTTCGCGCCTCCTATCGGTCCGTCTCCCTACGCATACCGTTCAAGACCATTGCGATCTGCGTATTGCCGGATCACCTGCATGCGATTTGGGAACTGCCTCCCGACGACGCTGACTATTCGCTTCGCTGGAGCGCGATCAAGAGCGGGTTCTCCAGGCATCTGCCCATCTCTTCCAACCGCAGCGACAGCAAGCAAGGCAAGCGCGAGAAGGGCATCTGGCAGCGCCGGTTCTGGGAACATCAGATACGCGATGCCGAAGACTTGAAGCGTCACGTCGACTACATTCACTACAATCCCGTCAAGCATGGCTTGGTTGCCAAGGTGGCCGATTGGCCACATTCAAGCTTTCATCGATATGTTCGCCAGGGAATGTTGGCGCCCGACTGGGGTGGCATTGATCCCGGCTCTGCCAAGAAGTTTGGAGAGTAGCCTTCGCGTGGGCTAAAGCCCACCCTACGCTTGCTGTCCGCACCGATCATCGACAGCGATGCCAAGGGCAGCGTGGCCAGCGACCTGCGTTTTGCCATCGTCGCGGCCTTCAAGCAGGCCAACGTCGAGGTGTCGTTCCCGCAGCAGGATGTCTACATCCGCTCGCTGCCCGACGGCGCGCTGGCGCCAAGGCCTGCCGAAGGCTAGGGACGGCAGGCCTCAGCCAGAGACAGTCGCTTCCCCGGGCGTCCGCGCGCTGATCGCCAGTGCGTGGATGTCGGTCTGCATCATCTCGCCCAGAGCTGTGTACACCTGCCGGTGACGCGCCACCGGGCTCTGTCCAGCGAAGGCTTCCGACACGATCCTGACGCGGAAATGCCCGCGCCCGGTGGCGGCGCCGGCGTGGCCGGCATGCAGGTGGCCTTCGTCCTCCACCGCCAACTCCACCGGCGCGAAGGCCTGCGCCAGGCGGTCGCGGATGCGCTCGATGCGGCTCACGGCAGCGCCTGGACGAAGGGCGTGACCTCGACGCGCGCGTAGACGCCGGCGGCGAGATAGGGGTCGGCGTCGGCCCAGGCGCGCGCGGCCTCCAGGCTCGGGAACTCCGCCACGATCAGGCTGCCGTGGAAGCCGGCCTGCGGCGCGTCGGCGGCGTCCGCCTTCGGACGCGGGCCGGCCAGTACCAGGCGGCCTTCGGCCAGCAGGGCCTTGAGGCGTTCGACATGGGCGGGGCGGGTGGCCTGGCGGCCGGCGAGGCTGTCGGGCGTGTCCACGCCCCAGATGGCGTAGAGCATCAGTTCTGCCCCTGGTCCTGCTGCGCGTCCTGCAGGTAGCGTCCCAGGAACGGGGCATGCGCCAGCAGGAACACGAACATCAGCACCAGCGTGCCTGGGAATTTGAACAGCATCCAGGTGTCGTAGCTGAAGGTCTTCGCTACCCAGACGTTGAGCACGGCGCTGAAGGCGAAGTAGCCGACCCAGGCGATGTTGACCTTGCGCCAGACCGGCTCGGGCAGCGGCACGGACTTTTCGCCCATGCGCTGCAGCAGCACCTTGTCGCCGATCAGGTGGCTGGCGGCCAGCGCCAGCGCGAAGATGCCGTAGACCAGGGTGGGCTTGTACTGGATGAAGGTCTCGTTGTGCAGGTAGATCGTCAGGCCGCCCAAGGCCAGCGCCACCAGCGCGGTGACGAAATGAGCCTTGTGCAGCTTCTTTTCGGCGAACCAGTAGAAGGCCACCAGTCCGAACAGCGAGACGATCAGCGCGATCGTCGCGGTGTAGACGTCGTAGAGGAAGTAGGCGCCGAGGAACACCAGCGCGGGCAGGGAGTCGAGCAGGAATTTCATGCGGCCATTGTAGCTGTCTGCGCCTTGGACGGCGCTACATGCGGTCCGTTCATGCCGAGTAGCCTCGTGAGCGTAGCGAGCGTGCGTATCGAGGCAGCTCTCGGAACGCCCCTCGATACGCACGCTTCGCGAGGCTACTCGGGGTGATCGATTCGGGAAATGAACTAAAATCCCTTCATGTCCGCGCAATGGCTCGAGGTCCACCCCGTCAATCCGCAGAAGCGCCTGCTGGCGCTGGCGGTGCAGCGCCTGCGCGAGGGCGCGGTGATCGCCTGGCCCACGGATTCCTGCTACGCCCTGGGCTGTCACCTGGACGACCGCGACGCCGCCGAGCGGCTGCGCCGCATCCGCGACTTCGACCGCCACCACCAGTTCACCCTGGTCTGCCGCGACCTGTCCGAGATCGCCACCT
The DNA here is from genome assembly GCF_002930645.1 of Solimonas fluminis. Lineage (GTDB taxonomy): Bacteria > Pseudomonadota > Gammaproteobacteria > Nevskiales > Nevskiaceae > Solimonas_A > Solimonas_A fluminis. The sequence continues at coordinate 4,732 of NZ_PSNW01000018.1, forward strand.
ATGCCCGGGTGGACAACCAACAGTTCCGCCTGCTGAAGAGCCTGACCCCGGGGCCGTATACCTTCATCCTGCAGGCGACCAAGGAACTGCCCAAGCGCATCGCCCATGAAAAGCGCAAGACCGTCGGCATCCGCGTGCCGGAACACCCGGTGGCCCATGCGCTGCTGGAGGCCCTGGGCGAACCGCTGATCTCCTGCACCCTGCAGTTCCCCGGTGAGGACGGCCCGCTCAGCGATCCCCAGGAGATGCGCCAGCGCCTGACCCGCGAGGTGGACCTGGTGCTGGATGCCGGCAACTGCGGTACCGAGCCGACCACGGTGCTGGACCTCAGCGAGGGCGCCATCCAGCTGGTGCGCCAGGGCCGGGGCGATGTCTCCCGCCTGGGATTATGAACGCTGGTTCATAAGACTCCTTCCCGTATAATCCGGCGATGCCTGTCGAATTCAGCCTGGTCCAGACCGTCGCCATCTGGGCCCTCCCGGTCCTTTTCGCGATCACGCTGCACGAGGTGGCCCACGGCTATGCCGCGCGGCGCCTGGGCGACCCCACGGCCGCCATGCTGGGCCGCCTGAGCCTCAATCCGATCAAGCATGTGGACCCGGTCGGCACCATCGCGGTGCCGGTGGTCCTGCTGCTGCTGAGCAAGCTGGTGGGCGGTGGCTTCCTGTTCGGCTGGGCCAAGCCGGTACCGGTGGACTATCGCCGGCTGCGCAACCCGCGCCGCGACATGGCCCTGGTGGCCGCCGCAGGCCCCCTGGCCAACCTGGCCATGGCCATCGGCTGGGGCCTGCTGCTGAAGCTGGCGCTGGCGATGAATGCCGACGAGGGGCTGTGGCTGGGCCTGCGCTACATGGCCGTGGCGGGGATCGTCATCAACCTGGTGCTGATGGTGCTGAACCTGCTGCCCTTGCCACCGCTGGACGGCGGCCGCATCCTCGCAGGCCTGCTGCCCTTGCCGCTGGCGATGCGTTATGCCCGGCTGGAACCCTATGGGCTGGTGATCGTGGTCGTGCTGCTGGCCACCGGCTTGTTGTCGAAGATCATGTACTGGCCGCTGACGCTGTCCGAGTACTTCCTGTACCGGCTGCTGGGCCTCAACTCCTCCTTGCTCTACTGACCGTGACCGCCTCCAAATCCATCGTCCTCTCCGGCATCCAGCCTTCCGGCCGCCTGACGCTCGGCAACTATCTCGGCGCGCTGAAGAACTGGGTGACGCTGTCGGACCGGTACGACTGCTACTACATGCTGGTGGACCTGCACGCGATCACCGTGCGCCAAGAACCCAAGGTGTTGCGCGAGCGTTGCCAGGAGTTCCTGGCGCTGTACATCGCCTGCGGCCTGGACCCGGCGAAGAACACGCTGTTCGTGCAGAGCCACGTTTCCGCGCATGCCCGCCTGGGCTGGATCCTCAACTGCTATACGCAGATGGGCGAACTCAACCGCATGACGCAGTTCAAGGACAAGTCGGCCAAGCATGCGGACAACATCAATGCCGGCCTGTTCGACTACCCGGTGCTGATGGCGGCCGACATCCTGCTGTACCAGGCCAAGGCCGTGCCGGTGGGGGACGACCAGAAGCAGCACCTGGAGTTGACGCGCGACGTCGCCATGCGCTTCAACAACCTCTATGGCGAGGTCTTCACCGTGCCGGAGCCGATGATCCCGCCGGTGGGCGCGCGCATCATGGGCCTGCAGACGCCCACCGCCAAGATGAGCAAGTCCGGCGACGCCGAGACCGACGCCATCTACCTGCTGGACGGCCCCGACGTGATCACGCGCAAGATCAAGCGCGCCGTCACCGACCTGGGCAGCGAAATCCGCCACGACATCGCGGAGAAGCCCGGCGTGTCCAACCTGATGTCGATCCTGTCCGCGATCCGCGGCGAGTCCTTCGCCGATATCGAGGCGCGCTACGTCGGCAAGGGCTACGGCCATTTCAAGACCGAGGTCGCCGAGGCGGTAGTGGAATGCCTCAGGCCCGTGCAGGAGCGCTATGCCGCCGTGCGCGAGGACACCGAGGGCCTGCGCCGCGTGCTGCGCGCCGGCGCCGAGGCCGCGTCGAAGCGGGCCGACGCCACGCTGCAGAAGGTACATGACGTGCTGGGGTTCATTCCGGAATGAGCGAGAACGAGACCGAAGGCGAGAAGGTCGCCGGCGAGGAGCTTCCGGCAACGGCGCTGGCCGAGGCCGAGGCGCTGAAGATGCCGAAGATCCACGGCCAGCCGTTGGAGAAGCTGCCGGAGGATCTCTACATTCCCCCCGATGCGCTGGAGGTGTTCCTCGACGCCTTCGAAGGGCCGCTGGACCTGCTGCTGTACCTGATCCGGCGCCAGAACCTCAATATCCTCGACATCCCGGTGCTGCAGATCACGCAGCAGTACATCCGCTACATCGGCCTGATGCGCGAGATGAAGCTGGAGCTGGCGGCGGAGTACCTGGTCATGGCCGCGCTGCTGGCCGAGATCAAGTCGCGCATCCTGCTGCCGCGGCCACCGCCGGACGAGGCGGAGGAAGAAGGCGATCCGCGCATGGAGCTGGTGCGCCGCCTGCAGGAGTACGAGCGCTTCAAGAGCGCCGGCGAGAACCTGGAGAAGCTGCCGCGCGTCGGCCGAGACCTGTTCATGGCCCAGGCCCGCCCCGAGGTGATCCCGCAGGTCTCGCGCCTGCCGATGCCGACGCTGCGCGACCTGTTGATGGCCTTCCGCGACGTGATGGACCGGGCCAAGCTGTTCACCCATCACCAGATCTCGCGCGAGCCGCTGTCGGTGCGCGAGCGCATGTCCCACATCCTGTCGCGCGTGCGCGGCGGGCCCATGCGGCTGGAGGAACTGGTCGATCCCGAAGAGGGGCGGCTCGGCGTGGTGGTCTGCTTCCTGGCGATCCTGGAACTGACCAAGTCCGCGATGCTCGACATCGTGCAGGACGGGCCGTTCTCGCCGCTGATGGTGGAGCCCGCCAAGCCGCGGCCCTCGCTGGAAGACGATGAAGAACAAGAGGCGCTCGGCGCGGCCGACGCCGGGGAAGACGCATGAACGAAGAAACCACGGAAATCGAAGTCGCCGAACCCGAGCAGCCGGCCCTGCTGGCCAGCGATTCGGCCGCGCAGCTGGTCAACATCCTGGAGGCCCTGCTGCTGGCCTCGGAACTGCCGCTGTCGCTGGAACAGCTGCACCGGCTGCTGGGCGCGGAGCTGGGGCTGGGCAAGAAGGATGTCCGCGCCGGCCTGGATGCCCTGTCCGAGTCGCTGCAGGGCCGCGCCTGCGAGCTCTCGGAGGTGGCCAGCGGCTTTCGCATCCAGGTACGCCAGAACTATGCGGAGTGGGTCAGCAAGCTGTGGCAGGAGAAGCCGCCGCGCATGTCGCGCGCGCTGCTGGAGACGCTGGCGATCATCTGCTACCGCCAGCCCGTGACGCGCGGCGAGGTCGAGGAAATCCGCGGCGTGGCGCTGTCGCCGAACATCATCCGCACCCTGCTGGAGCGCGGTTGGATCCGCGAGGTGGGCGTCAAGGAAGTGCCGGGCCGGCCGTCGCTGTTCGGCACCACGCACCAGATGCTGGACGATCTCAACATCCGCTCGCTGGACGAGCTGCCGAGCCTGCCCGAGATCAAGGATCCGGCCCAGCTCGAAGCGGCCCTGTCGCGCCTGGGCGAAGGCCTGCCGGGCGCCGCGGCGCTGCCGGCGCCGGAGGGCGGGGACGGCGAGGGCGAGGCTGCCGGGGAAGCTCCGGCGGAAGGTGTGCCCGCCGCAGCGGCTGCCGAGGATGAAACCGCTGAAGCGCAGCCTGCGGCGGCGGAAGGGCCGGTTGCCGACGCGCAGGTCGAGGCCGACGAGCCGGATGCGCTCGGCGATGAGCCGCCCAACGAAGCGTCGGACGACGAGCCGAAGGCATCTTGATTTCTTAACCCTCTCCCTCCGGGAGAGGCCAGGGTGAGGGAACAAGGGTGGCCAATGGTGGCGACGCGTGTTCCCTCACCCCCAACCCCTCTCCCGGGGGGAGAGGGGACTAAACGGAAAATGACTGAACGCATCCAGAAAGCCCTCGCCACCGCCGGCGTGGCCTCGCGCCGCGAGATCGAATCCATGGTGGCGGACGGCCGCATCCAGGTGAACGGCAAGCCGGCCACGACCGGCCAGCAGGTTTCGCCGGAGGATCGCATTACGGTGGACGGCCGGCCGGTGCGCCTATCGGCCAGGGCCGAAGTGCCGCGCGTGCTGTTCTACAAGAAGCGCACCGGCGAGCTGGTGACGCGCGAGGATCCCGAGGGGCGCAAGACCATCTTCCGCAAGCTGCCGGAGCTGGACAGCGGCCGCTGGATCGCGGTGGGGCGCCTGGACATCAATACCTCCGGCCTGCTGCTGCTCACCAACCACGGTGAACTGGCGCGCCGCCTGACCCATCCCAGCTTCGAGGTGCCCCGGCGCTATGCGGTGCGCGTGCTCGGCGAGATGACCGACGACAAGCTGCAGCGCCTGCGCAAGGGCGTGAAGCTGGAGGACGGCGAGGCACATTTCGAGTCGATCGTGCCCGGCGTCAACGAGGACGGCGAGCGCGCCAACCAGTGGTATGAAGTGATGCTGCGCGAGGGCCGCAACCGCGAGGTGCGGCGCCTGTTCGAGTCGCAGGACCTGCAGGTCAGCCGCCTGATCCGCGTGTCCTATGGTCCGATCGAACTGGGTCGGGGCATCCGCAGCGGCGGTTATCGCGAGGCCACTCCCGAGGAGCTGCGCGCGCTGTTCGACTGCGTGGAGCTGGAGCTGCCCAGGCCGGAGAAGGGGAACCGTGCCGAGCGCCGCGAGCGCGCCCGCGAGGAGTCCGACGTGCCGTTCCGGGCCAAGAAGCTGTCGCGCCTGGACCACAAGAAGAAGCATTCCTGGGCGGCGCAACCTTCCTCGCGTGATGCGCGCCCCACCGGCAAGCCCACGGTGTCGAAGAAGCCTGCGGGCAAGTTCGCGGCGAAGAAGCCGGGCGGAGTCCGCAAGCCTTCGCGCTAGGCGCCTGGCGTTCGCTGGGAGTCCGGATCCAAATGTCCGTCATGCCGGCGAAAGCCGGTGTGGCGATGCTGCTCTGGGGTTGGCTCTGGCCGCGATCCTTTCAGGCGCTTCAAGGATCGCGGCTTGCGTCGGTCCCACGAAAGAATCCTTGGGGAAGATCTGAAGAAGTTACCGTTCGCCCTGAGCCTGTCGAAGGGGTGGACGGTACCTCGTTGGCCAACGGCGGGGAAAGTCCGCCGATGCTTCGATCCTTCGACAGGCTCTGGACTTCAGCACGAACCGACTTTCTCAGAGTTTCCCTAGAACGCCTTGCCGCTCTGTCCACGGCTGTCGGGTCCCAGCAGCCACAGCAGCTGCGGCGTCACGCTGTCCGCCGGCGGCAGGCTGTCCAGCACCTCGCCCGGATAGCCCTTCTGGCGCAGGCCGGTCCGCAGCGGCGGCGGGCAGTAGCTGTTGAAGCGCAGCTGCGGCCGGTCCGCGGTCTCCAGGGCCCAGGCGCGCGACAGGTTCTCCAGGCCGGCCTTGGCCACGCCATAGGCGCCGTGGAAGGGCTTGGCCTCGCGGCCGGCGCGGTCGCTGCAGAAGACCACCGAGGCATCCGCGCTCTGCTCCAGCAGCGGCAGGCACTGGCTGGTGATGGCGAAGGCCGCGGTCAGGTTCACCTGCAGGTTCTCGATCCACTCGCGCGGCTCCACGTCCTGCATGCGCGCGAAGGCCTTGAAATGGGCGGCGCAGTGCAGGATGCCGTCGAGCCGGCCGAACTCGCGGCCCAGCGTGGCGGCAAGCTCGCCGTGGTCGTTCCAGCTGGCGCCGCCGAGGTTCATCGGGTAGATCGCCGGGACCGGGCCGCCGGCCTGTTCGATGGTGTCGTAGGTCGCTTCCAGCTTCTTTACCGTGCGGCCGAGCAGCACGACGGTGGCGCCATGGCGGGCGAAGGCCCGCGCGGCGGCCTTGCCCAGGCCGTCGCCGGCGCCGGTGACGAGAATGACGCGGTCTTTCAGCAGGCCCGCGGCGGGCTGATAGTTTTCAGGCAGCATTGAAGAATCGTGATGAAGAAGAAAGAGGGATGAGGCTCAGCTCTCGCCGAGCCAGCGCTCGACATCCTCGGGGCGCATGCGCGCGCGCACTGCCTGGCCTTCGAGGTAGGCGACCTCGCGGGCCCTGGCCAGCGCCAGCAGCTCGGGGCTGTCGACCCCGCCGAGCGTGATGCCCTGGCGCAGGTGCCGCAGCACGCTCAACAGGGCGTCGAAAGCCTCGCGCATCGGCGTTTCGGTCAGCGCGCGCTGCAGCGGCAGCGGCGACAGGCGCACTTCGTTGACCGGGAAGTACAGCGAGGTCAGTGCGGAGCTGCCGGGTTGTCCGGCGCCGGTGACGCAGAAGCCGACCCCGGCACCGCGCAGCGTCGCCACCTGGCCGCGGGCGTGGTCACCGCCGCCGACCAGGGCGGCCTCGGTCACTTCCAGCGTCAGCGCCGCCGGCGGCAGGTCGTGCGAGCCCAGCAGGCGCGTCACCATGTCGGCCAGCGCCAGCTGGCGCAGTGCCGCATCGGGGACGCGGATGACCAGTCCGAGGCCGGGGCGTCCCTGGCCGCGCCACTGCGCCAGGCGCGCCAGGCCCTCGCGGAACTGCCAGAGCGTCAGCGAGTGCACCAGGCTCAGGCGGTCCGGCAGGTTGAGGAATTCGGCTTCTTCGAGGCGGCCCTGGCGCGGGTGGTTCCAGTAGGGCACCAGGCGCACGCGCGGCGGCAATTCCGCCTGCAGCGGCTGCTGCAGCATGTAGTCGTCCGCCAGGCCGTCGTTGTACAGCGCGGCATGCAGCTCGGCGATGCGGCGGGGCCTGGCGTTGCGGGACTCGTCCAGATCGGCTTCGTAGACGCGGTAGTCGCGCTGGTCGCCGGCGGCGGCGTACTTGGCAATCTCGGCATGGCGGATCAGCGTCTCGGCGTCCTCGCCGTGCTCCGGCGCCAGCGCGATGCCGACGCTGACGCGCAGGCCCACGCTCTGTCGTCCGACGGTGATCGGCGTGTCCAGCGCGAACTGCAGGCGGCTGGCGAAGCGCCGCGCCTCGGATTCGTCGCTGACCTGGGGCAGCAGGATGCCGAAGTCGTCGTGGCCGAAATGGGCCAGCACGTCATTCTCGCCGAGCACGCTCTTGAGCCGCTCGGTGAGCTGGTTCACCAAGGCATAGGAGGCATCGCGCCCCTGCGACTGCTCGGTTTCGTGGTACTGCTCGCTGGCCAGCGTCATCACCGCCACCGGCAGTCCATGCACGCGGCGGCGCGTCAGCGCGCGCCCGATCAGGCTGATGAAGGCGTGGCGGTTGGGCAGGCCCAGGGTATGGCCCTCCACCGGCGAGCGTTCCAGCTCGTGCTGCAGGATCGTGGTCTGCTCGCGCAGCGCCGTGGTCTCGTCGATCAGCATGGCGCTGGCCTGGTAGGACAGCACGGTGCCGATGTACTGGCCCCAGACCAGGAACAGCAGGGGCATGGCGTCGAGCAGCCACAGCGCGGGATTCTCCGCATGCGCGCGCAGCAGCTGCTCCCAGGTGATGCCGCCGTAGGCGGCGCGGGCCGCCAGCAGCGTGGCCGCGGCGATGGCCAGCAGGGCAATGCCCAGGCCATACCAGGCGTAGCGGTTGGTCTTGCTGCGCAGCAGGCCGGCGGCGGCGTTCAGGCCTTCGAGGCGCCTGTCCTGTCCCAGCGGTCGGTTCTGCGGCGTGTTCATAGCCAGCCCTGAAGTTCTCCTGGCGAGCGCAGGATCGCGTCCGCCCCCCAGCCCTCGATCGGGCCACCCTCGCCAAGATAACCCCAATCGGCGGCGATCGTCCGCATTCCGGCCGCCCGGCCGGCGTCGATGTCGCGCCGGTCGTCGCCCACATAGACGCAGTCGGCCGGCGCCAGGCCGAGGATTTCGCAGGCCTTGTAGATCGAATCCGGCGCCGGCTTGGGCCGGGCGACCTCGTCGGCGCTGACCGATACGGCGGCGCGGCTGTCCAGGCCCAGCTCGGCCATCAGCGGCCGCGTCAGCCAGGCCGGCTTGTTGGTCACCACGCCCCAGCGCACCCCGGCACGCTCCATGGCGCGCAGGGCTTCGTCCATCTCCGGAAACAGGCGTGACTCATGGCTGAGGTTGGCCCGGTAGTATTCGAGGAAGGCGTCGCGGTGCTTCGGGAAATCCGCATGGTCGGCGGCGATGCCCAGCGCCTTGCCGAGCAGGCCGCGGGCGCCGGCCGAGGCCACCGGCCGGTAGTCGGCCAGGGGCAGGGGCGCCAGGCCCAGCGAGCCGCGCACGAAGTTGGCCGCATGGCCGAGGTCGGGCGCCGTGTCGACGAGGGTGCCGTCGAGGTCGAACAGCATGCAGCGCAGTTTCATGCCGGCTTCACGCAATACATGAAGTAGTTGACGTCGATGTCGTTGCCCATCGTCGCGGTCTTGAGCAGCGGGTTGTAGCGCATGCCCTTGATCTCGCGCGTCTCCAGCCCGGCGGCACGCGCCCAGGCGTCGAGCTCGGAGGGGCGGATGAACTTGGCGTAGTCGTGCGTGCCGCGCGGCACCAGGTTGAGCAGGTATTCGGCACCGACGATGGCCAGCGCGAAGGACTTGGGGTTGCGGTTGATGGTGGAGAACACCAGCGTGCCGCCGGGCTTGCACAGGCGCGCGCAGGCGGCGATCACCGACTCCGGCGAAGGCACGTGCTCCAGCATCTCCATGCAGCAGACCAGGTCGAAGCTCTCCGGCAGCTCGCGCGCCAGCTCCTCGGCCGGCACGCGGCGGTATTCCGCCTTCACGCCGGATTCCAGGCCGTGCAGGCGCGCCACTTCCAGCGCCTCCTCGGCCATGTCGATGCCGAGCACCTCGGCGCCGCGCTGGGCCAGGCCCTCGGTCAGCAGGCCGCCGCCGCAGCCCACGTCGACCGCGCGCTTGCCCTTGAGGCCGCCCGCGCAGGCCTCGATGTAGCGCAGCCGCGGCGGGTTGATGTGGTGCAGCGCGCCCATCTCGCCGCGCGGGTCCCACCAGCGCGAGGCCAGTCGGTCGAAGTTGGCGATCTCGCGCCGGTCGACATTGGTATTCATGGCTTGATCTTCTCCCTCCATTCCTGGGCGCGGGCGAGGATCGCGGCCTCGTCCAGCGCCAGGAGCTGCCGCTCGCGCATCAGGGCGCGGCCGGCGACATAGCTGTGGGTGACCTGGTCGCGGCCGGCGGCGTAGGCCAGCTGCGACAGGACGTTGTAGACCGGCTGGGTGGCGGCGGCGGACAGGTCCACAGCGATGAAGTCCGCCGACTTGCCCGGCGCCAGCGAGCCGGTGATGCCGTCGATGCCCAGGGCCCGGGCCCCGCCCAGGGTCGCCATGTGCAGGGCCTGCGGCGCGGCCAGGGTGCGGGCGTCACCGGACACGGCCTTGGCCAGCAGCGCCGCGGTGCGCAGTTCGCCCAGCAGGTCCAGGTCGTTGTTGCTGGCAGCGCCGTCGGTGCCGATGCCGACGTTGACGCCGGCCGCCAGCAGCTTGCCCACCGGCGCGAAACCGCTGGCCAGCTTGAGGTTGGATTCCGGGCAATGCGCCACGTGCACGCCGAACTCCGCGGCCTCGGCGATCTCCTGGTCGCTGAGCTGGGTCATGTGCACGGCGATGAAATCCGGGCCCAGCAACTCCAGTTCCTTCAGGCGCTGCCAGGGGCGCTTGCCGCCGGCCTGCACGGCCATCTCGACTTCGCCGGCGGTCTCGTGCACGTGCATGTGGATGCCGGTGCCCAGTTCGGTGGCGTACTTGCGCACCTCCAGCAGCGGCTTGTCCGACACGGTGTAGGGCGCATGCGGTGCAAACACCGTGCGCAGCAGCGGGTTGCCGCGCACCGAGTCGTGCACCTCAAGGCCCTTGTGCAGGTACTCGTCCGGGCCGCTGGCCCAGGCGGTTGGGAAGTCGATCATGATCAGGCCGATGGTGGCCCGCATCCCCGACTCCGCCGCCACCTGGGCGCTGGCGTCGGGGAAGAAATACATGTCGTTGAAGGCCGTGGTGCCGCCGCGGATCATCTCGCAGCAGGCCAGGCGCAGGCCGTCGACGCAGAACTGGCGGTTGGCGTGGGCGCCCTCGGCTGGCCAGATGTGGTTCTGCAGCCAGTCCATCAGCGGCAGGTCGTCGGCGATGCCGCGCAGCAGCGTCATGGCCGAGTGGGTGTGGAGGTTGACCAGGCCCGGCATGACGGCATGCCGCGGCAGTTCCAGCACCTCGGTGGCAGCGATGCCGCGGGCCTCGGCGGCCGGCAGGATCTGCGCGATGCGGCCGTCGCGGATCACCAGGGCATGACGCTCCAGCACGGTGCCGGAGGGTTCGACGGTCACCAGCCAGCGGGGAAAGACCAGCAGGTCGGCTGTCTGCATAGCGGACTCGCAATGGGGAAGGGGTAGAATCGCCGCCCATTCTACCTTGCCAGCGGAGCCTTCCGATGTCCGGTGCCGTACTTCCCATCGTCTGGGCCGACCCGGTCCTGCGCCTGCTGGACCAGCGCGTCCTGCCGCACGAGCTGTCCTATCTCGACTGCCAGAGTGCAGAGGACGTGGCCAGCGCGATCCATGGCATGGCCGTGCGCGGGGCGCCGGCGATCGGCATCGCCGCGGCCTATGGCCTGGTGCTGGCCGTGCGCCGCGATCCCCAGTCCTTCGACGCGGCCTTCCGGGTGCTGGGCGACTCGCGGCCGACCGCGGTGAACCTGCGCTGGGCGCTGGAGCGGATGCGCGAGGTCTGGCGCCGCCGCCCGGATGCCGCTGCGCTGCTGGCGGAGGCCATCGCCATCCACGAGGAAGACCTGGCGCAGAACCTGAAGATCGGCCGCTACGGCGCCGAGCTGCTGGGGCAGGGCGCCAAGGTGGTCACCCATTGCAATACCGGCGCGCTCGCCACCGGCGGCCATGGCACTGCGCTGGGCGTGATCCGCAGCGCCTGGGCCGCCGGCCACCTGGCACAGGTCTTCAACACCGAGACCCGCCCCTGGCTGCAGGGCGCGCGCCTCACAGCCTGGGAGCTGCACGAGGAGGGCATTCCCGCCAAGCTGGTGGCCGACGGCGCCGTGGCCCACCTGATGACGCGCGAGAAGATCGACTGGGTGATCGTGGGCGCCGACCGCATCGCCGCCAACGGCGATACCGCCAACAAGATCGGCACCTATGCCCTGGCCGTGGCGGCCAGGCGCCATGGCGTGAAGTTCATGGTGGCCGCGCCCAGCGGCACCTTCGACCTGTCCTGTCCGAGCGGACAGGCGATTCCCATCGAGGAGCGCACCCCGCGCGAGCTGACCGAGTTCCGCGGCGAGCCGGTGGCGCCCCTGGGCTACGATGCCTTCAACCCGGTGTTCGACGTCACCCCGGCCGAGCTGATCGACGCCATCGTCTGCGAACGCGGCGTGATCAGCCCGGTGAGCGAGGCGGCGATCCGCAAGCTGCTGTCCTGATTCCCGGGGCGGCTGCATAAGCTAGGAATAATTGTCCCAGGCCGCTGCGGGGCCCGGTTTCTGGCCTACAATCGCCGGCCATGACCGCCGACACCGCCCCCAGCCTGCACCAGCTGCGCGCCCCGCGCCGCTACCTGCTGCTGTGGCTGTTGCTGGCGGCGCTGTTCGCCCGCGGCCTGGTGGCCCCGGGCTTCATGCCGCAGTTCGGTGCCGGCGGCGTCGGCATCGTGCTGTGTACGCCGCAGGGTCCCAAGACGCTGTGGCAGGCCGGCGACGCCATCGGCGGCGGCCAGCATGCCGGCGGCGAGCACTGCGCCTTCGGGCTCGCGCTGGGCATGGCAGCGGCCACCGGTCCTGCAACGGCGGCACTGGCGCTGGCCGCCGCATCCGTCTCTGTCTCCGTCCAGCCACAGCCAGCCATCGTTTCCTGGCGGGAGCGCGGAACCTCCGCCCGCGGGCCTCCCTCCTATTCCTGAAGTCGACCCTGCTGCCGCGGTCCCTGCGCCGCGGAACCCCGACTCATGCGGCCGTCCGTGGCCGTGTTCCAGGAGTGATCGAGATGTCCCTGCCTTGCCCGCAAGCCCGGCCGCTGGCCGCGCTCGCCTTGCTGCTTCCCCTTGCCGTATCCGCCCATGAAGTATCCGAGCCGGGCAGCGTCACGCTGGAACCGGTGATCGTCACCGGCGAGCGCGCCGGCTCGCCCACCGCGCCCAGCGTGCGCGAGGCCCATGACCGCATCGAACAGACGCCGGGCGGGGTCGACCTGGTTTCCAGCGAGGAGTTCCAGGACCGCTACGCCGTCAACCTGCGCGACATGCTGCGCGATACCCCGGGCGTGTTCGCCCAGACCCGCTTCGCCGAGGAAGTCCGCATTTCCATCCGCGGTTCCGGCCTGAGCCGCAGCAACCACCTGCGCGGCATCCTGCTGCTGCAGGACGGCGTGCCGGTGAACCTGCCGGACGGCTTCGGCGACTTCCAGGAGGTGGATCCGCTGAACCTGCGCTACGTCGAGGTCTACAAGGGCGGCAACGGCCTGCGCTACGGCAGCTCCGCCCTGGGCGGTGCCATCAACGTGGCGACGCCCACCGGCCGCACCGCCGCGCAGCAGAACCTGCTGCGCCTGGAAGGCGGCAGCTTCGGCAGCTTCCGCGAGCATGCCGCGGTGGCACGTGCCGGCGACAAGTGGGACGTCTACGCCGGCGTCACCGCCAGCCAGTCCGACGGCTTCCGCGACCAGAGCAACACCGACAACCGCCGCTTCAACGGCAACGTCGGCTACCGCCTCGGCGACGGCGCCGAGACGCGCTTCTACCTCAACGTCAACGACATCAACCAGGAGATCCCGGGAACCCTCGGCTACGACGCGGCGCTGAAGGATCCGGACAGCGTGCTGCCCATGGCCAACAGCTTCGATACCGGCCGCAATATCGAGTCCACGCGCCTGGCCAACCGCAGTAGCCTGCCGTTGGCCGGCGGGCAGCTGGAGGTCGGCGGCTACTGGTTCCGCAAGAAGCTGTTCCATCCCATCACCGGCATCGTCGTCGACCAGCAGGGCGACTTCTTCGGCGCCTTCGCGCAATGGGCCGGCGAAGGTGTGCTGCTGGGCCGGCGCAACGAGCTGACGCTGGGCAGCCGCGTCGGCGCCGGTCACAACGATGCGCGCGTCTTCACCAATGCCGCCGGGCGGCGCGGCACGCAGACCGGCAATGCCGACGAGGAAGCGTCCGAGTACAACCTCTACGCCGAGAACCGCCTGTGGCTGACGCCGTCCCTGGCGCTGGTCGGCGGCCTGCAGGGCGTGCTGGCGGTGCGCGACTTCCAGGACCACGTCAACCCGGCCGAGTCCGCGGACCGCGAATACAAGGGGCTCAACCCCAAGCTCGGCCTGCTGTTCACGCTGGCCGAGCACGCGCAATGGTTCGCCAACCTCAGCCGCAGCTACGAGCCGCCGATCTTCTCCGACCTGAACCAGAACGCCCCGGCAGGCTGCTCCAGCACCGTCGGCGGCTTTGCCGACCTGGAGGCGCAGAAGGCCTGGACCGCTGAGCTGGGCACGCGCGGCACGCAGGGCCGCTGGGCCTGGGACCTGTCGCTCTACCGCGCCGAGCTGCGCGACGAGGTGCTGCAGCAGGCCTGTTCGCCGACCACGTCGATCCAGTTCAACGCCGACAAGACGGTCCACCAGGGCGTCGAGGCCGGCCTGGCCTACAAGCTGCTCAGGGACTTCGCGCGGGCCGGCGATTCGCTGACGCTGCAGCAGGTCTACAACTACGCGGATTTCCATTTCGACGGCGACGCGCAGTACGGCAGCAACCGCCTGGCCGGCCAGCCGCGCCACTACTACATCGCCGAACTGCGCTATGAGCACCCGGCGGGGTTCCATGTCGAGGCCGGCATCGAGCGTTCGCCCTCGGGCCTGACGGTGGATTACGCCAACACGCAGGAGACCCCGGGCTACACCACCTGGAACCTCGGCGGCGGCGTGGACCTGCCGCATGGCGTCAGCCTGTTCATCGAGGGGCGCAACCTGTCCGACGAGCGCTACATCAGCAGCGTCTCCGCCACCACCAACTACAGCACGGCGACCAGCCGCAACATCTTCTACCCCGGTGAGGGGCGGGCGGTGTACGGCGGACTGCGCTGGGCCTGGTGATGCTGGCCAGGCTGACGCGCTGGCACCGGCGGCTGTCGCTGCTGGCCGGTGTCGCGCTGCTGCTGTGGGCCTCCTCGGGCCTGCTGCATCCGCTGATGGCCTGGACCAATCCCCGGCCGGCCGCCTTCGCGCCGCCGGTCGGGGAGCCGCTGGCGCTGCCGGCGCAGCCGCCCCCGGCGCTGGCCGCGGAGCCCGCCGGCATCGTGCGCCTTCTGTCGCAGGGCGGGAGGACGCTGTGGCAGCTTGCTTCGCCCGACCGGCAGCAGCTGCGCTATGTCGATGCGCGGACCGGCGAGGAACTGCCGGACGCCGATCGGGTGCGCGCCGTGCAGCTGGCGCGCCACTACACCGGCCTGCAGGCGGAGCCGCTCGGCGAAGTCCGGCACATTCTCGCGTTCGATCGGGAGTATCCGGCGGTGAACCGCCTGCTGCCGGTATGGCGCGTGGAATTCACCGATGAGCGCGGCCTGACGGCCTACGTCCATACCGGGGAGGACCGCCTGGCTTCGCTGACCGACCGGCGCAAGCGTGTTCTCCTGGCCTTGTTCCAGACCGTGCACACCCTGGATTTCCTGGAGGGCGTGGAAGGCCTGCGGCTGGGCCTGGTCCTGGCGGCGGTCGGCAGCGTGCTGGCGGCGGCGATGCTGGGCATCGGCCTGCTGCTGGGCCGGCGCGGCCGTCCCGGCGCCCCCGCCTTGCGGCGCCGGCACCGGCTGCTGGCCTGGGCGGCCTGGCTGCCGGTGCTGATGTTCTCGGTCAGCGGCCTGTTCCACCTGCTGCGGCTGTCGCCGCTGTTGCAGGAGACGCCGCCGGCCGTCTCCCGGTCGGTGCGGGGGGCGCTGGCCTGGCCGGCGGAACTGGAGGGGGCCCGGTCGCTGACCCTGCTGCCGCTGGGGCAGGGCGCGGCGGTCTGGCGTGCCCGCTTCGGCCCGCAGAGCCTGGCGTTGTACGACGCCCGCAGCGGCGCCCGCCTGGCGGGCGGCGATGCGGAGCTGGCGCGGCGGCTGGCCGGGGTGGGCGCGGCCGGGACCGCCGCCTTGCAGGCCGGGTTCTCCGCCGAGTACGGATTCGCCAACAAGCGCCTGCCGGTCTGGCGCGTGGAGCAGCCGCAGGGGCTGGCCTTCGTCGATACCGCGTTCGGGCAGTTGGCGGCGCAGGTGAGGCCGCTGGACGTGGCCGAGCAGTGGACGTTCTCCAGCCTGCACAAATGGCAGCTGCTGGATTTCCTGGGCAAGGCCTGGCGCGATGCCGTGCTCAGCGCGGGGGCCCTGCTGGGCCTGCTGGCGGCCCTGTTCGGGCTGGCCATCCGCCTGCGGCGCCAGGGCCGCTAGGGCGGGGCATTTGTGCGGTTTTCGGGCCTGCGGGCAGGGTGCGGATCGCCCCTGTCCGCGGACCCTATGCACCCCCGGTTTATGTTAGAATCTATCGACAAATTCCTAGACATAAATCGCGGCTCCGCGCAAGGCGGACGCAGGCTCGCATATGACTGATTTTGCTAAAGAAGTTCTGTCGGTAAATCTGGAAGACGAAATGCGCCGGAGTTACCTCGATTACGCCATGAGCGTGATCGTGGGCCGCGCCCTGCCGGATGCCCGCGACGGCCTCAAGCCGGTGCATCGCCGCTCGCTGTACGCGATGCATGAGCAGAACAACGACTACAACAAGCCCTTCAAGAAGTCGGCGCGCATCGTCGGTGACGTGATGGGTAAGTACCATCCGCACGGCGACAGCGCGATCTACGACACGATCGTGCGCATGGCGCAGCCCTTCTCGCTGCGCTACCTGCTGGTGGATGGACAGGGCAACTTCGGTTCGGTGGACGGCGACGCTCCGGCGGCGATGCGCTACACCGAAATCCGCATGACGCGCATCGCGCACGAGCTGCTGGCCGACATCGACAAGGAAACCGTCGATTTCCAGCCGAACTACGACGGCTCCGAAAGCGAGCCGACGGTGCTGCCCACCAAGATCCCGAACCTGCTGGTCAACGGCAGCTCCGGCATCGCCGTGGGCATGGCCACCAACATCCCGCCGCACAATCTCTCCGAGGTGATCGACGGCTGCGTCGCGTTGATCGACAACCCCGAACTGGAAGTGCGCGACCTGATGCGCCACATCCCCGCGCCGGACTTCCCGACGCGCGGCCTGATCCTGGACGCCCACGGCCTGGTCGACGCCTACAGCACCGGTCGCGGCCGCATCGTCATCCGTGCGCGCACGCATTTCGAGGACATCGGCAACGACAAGCAGGCGATCATCACCACCGAGTTGCCCTACCAGGTCAACAAGGCGCGCCTGCTCGAGCGCATCGCCGAGCTGGTCAAGGAAAAGAAGATCGAAGGCATCACCGAGCTGCGCGACGAGTCCGACAAGGACGGCACGCGCATGGTGATCGAGCTGCGCCGCGGCGAGAACGCCGAGGTGGTGCTCAACAACCTGTACCAGCAGACCCAGCTGCAGATCGTGTTCAGCCTGAACATGGTGGCGCTGGAGGGCGGACAGCCCAAGCTGCTGTCGCTCAAGGCGCTGCTCGAGATCTTCATCCGCCATCGCCGCGAGGTGGTGACCCGCCGCACCCGCTACCTGCTGCGCAAGGCGCGCGAGCGCGCCCATGTGCTGGAAGGCCTGGCCGTGGCGCTGGCCAACATCGACGAGATCATCGAGCTGATCCGCCGCAGCCCCAGCCCCGCGGAAGCCAAGGCCGGCCTGATGGGCCGTGCCTGGAAACCGGGCCCGGTGACCGCCATGCTCGAGCGCGCCGGTTCCACGGCCTCGCGCCCGGAAGACCTGGCGGCCGAGTTCGGCATCGTCGACGGCGGCTACCGCCTGTCCGAGGCCCAGGCCCAGGCGATCCTGGACCTGCGGCTGCACCGCCTGACCGGGCTGGAGCAGGACAAGATCCACGGCGAGTTCCGCGAGTTGCTGGAGTCGATCCTGGACTACCTCGACATCCTCGGCTCCGAGACGCGCCTGCTGTCGGTGATCCGCGGCGAGCTGCTGGAGGTCAAGGAAGCCTACGGCGACGAGCGCCGCACCGAGATCACCAATGCTGCGCTGAACATCGCGCACGAGGACCTGATCGCGCCGCAGGACATGGTGGTGACGCTCTCGCACGAGGGCTACGTCAAGACCGTGGCCATGGACGAGTACCAGGCGCAGCGCCGCGGCGGCCGGGGCAAGCTGGCGGCGTCCACCAAGGATGAGGACTTCGTCGACCGCCTGTGGGTGGCGCACTCGCATGACACGCTGCTGTGCTTCTCCAGCGCCGGCAAGTGCTACAAGCTGCGCGTGTTCGAGCTGCCTTCCGGCTCTCGCGGGTCGCGCGGCAAGCCCTTCAACAACCTGCTGCCGCTGGAAGCCGGCGAGAAGATCAACGCGGTGCTGCCGGTCGAATCCTTCGGCAGCGTCTCCGCCGAAGCGGAACAGCCGGAGGGCGAGGGCCGCTACATCTTCATGGCCACGCGCCGCGGCACCGTGAAGAAGACCCCGCTCTCGGCTTTCGCCAACGTGCGCAGCAACGGCCTCATCGCCGTGGACCTGCGGGTCGACGACGAACTGGTCGGCGTGGCGCTGACCTCCGGCCAGGACGACATCATCCTGATCTCCGATTCCGGTCGCGCGATCCGCTTCAACGAGGGCGACGTGCGCTCGATGGGCCGCGGTGCCACCGGCGTGCGCGGCATGCGCCTGCTCAAGGCCTTCGCCGGCTCCGAGGAGGAGGGCGACGACGCCGCGGCTGCCGCCGACGCCGACGATGCGGCCGACGAGGCCGCCGACGGCGGCGAGGGCGCGCGCGTGATCGCGCTGATCGTGCCCGAGACCGGCGACATTCTGACCGTGTCGGAGTTCGGCTTCGGCAAGCGCACGCCGATCGACCAGTTCCCCAAGCGCGGCCGCGGCGGCCAGGGCGTCATCGGCCAGGCGCTGACCGAGAAGACCGGCCGCCTGATCGGCGCCGTGACCGTGGACGACCGTCACGAGCTGATGCTGATCTCCGAGTCCGGCAACCTGATCCGCACACGGGCCTCGGAAGTCCGCATCGCCGGCCGCAACACGCAGGGCGTGCGCATCATGCGCCCGGTGGATGGCGACCGCCTGGTGGGCGTGGACCGCTACGTGGCCGAGGACGACGAAGTCGTCGCGGCTCTGCCGGACGGCGCCTCCGCGCCGGAGGCGTCGCCCGACGCGCCCGCCGACGCGGGCGAGTAAAGCGGTCCTGTGAAACCGGCACCGAACTTGGTGCCGGTTTTGCGATCAGAGGGAGCAGGGGCGGCGCCCGACGGGCTCCGACGAATCCAGCGGGCTCCGGGCGATCCCCGGGGCTCCACCTAAACAAGGGACCCATGCTGTGCCGCACCATACGCCCCTGATCGCCACTATCGTCATGGGTCTGGTACTGGCCTTCGTGTTCGGTGCCCTGGCCAACCGCCTGCGCCTGCCGCCGCTGGCCGGTTACCTGCTCGCCGGCATCGTCGTGGGGCCCTTCACGCCGGGCTTCGTCGCCGATCCCGGACTGGCCACCGAGCTGGCGGAGATCGGCGTGATCCTGCTGATGTTCGGCGTCGGCCTGCATTTCTCGCTGGACGACCTGATGGCGGTCAAGCGCATCGCCATTCCCGGCGCCATCGTGCAGATGGCCGTGGCGACGCTGCTGGGCATCGCTCTGGCCTGGGCCGTGGGCTGGCCGCTGGGCCAGGGCTTCGTCTTCGGCCTGGCCTTGTCGGTCGCCAGTACGGTGGTGCTACTGCGCGCCCTGGAAGAGAGACGCCAGATCGAGACCACGCGCGGGCGCATCGCGGTCGGCTGGCTGATCGTCGAGGACCTGGCGATGGTGCTGGCACTGGTGCTGCTGCCGGCCCTTGCCGGCGTGCTCGGCGGCCAGGCCGAGGCCTCGCCGAGCGGCGGCGAAACCAGCGTGCTCGGCGCGATCCTGCTGACCCTGGCCAAGGTGGCCGGATTCGTCGCCTTCATGCTGATCGTCGGGCGCCGGCTGATTCCGGGCGTGCTGCACGTCATTGCACGCACCGGCTCCAAGGAATTGTTTCGTCTTGCGGTGCTGGCGGTGGCCCTGGGTGTGGCCTTCGGCTCCGCGCAACTGTTCGGCGTGTCCTTCGCGCTCGGAGCCTTCTTCGCCGGCATGGTGCTCAGCGAATCGGAGCTGAGCTCGGAAGCGGCCCAGGAAACCCTGCCGCTGCGCGATGCCTTCGCCGTGCTGTTCTTCGTGTCCGTGGGCATGCTGTTCAACCCGAACATCCTGCTCGCCCAGCCCTGGCTGGTGCTGGCCGCCTTCCTGATCATCGTGCTGGGCAAGTCCGTTGCCGCCATGCTGATCGTGCTGGCCTTCAGGTATCCCCGCGGCACCGCGCTGACCATTGCCGCGAGCCTCGCGCAGATCGGCGAGTTCTCCTTCATCCTGGCCACGCTGGGCGTGGACCTGGGCCTGCTGACCGAGCAGGCGCGCGACGTGATCCTGGCCGGCGCGATCTTCTCGATCATCGCCAACCCCTTCTTCTTCATCGTCTCGGACCGCCTCGAGCGGCGCTGGGGCCAGGTGCGCGCGGTCGGCGCCTTCACGCCGGTCATTTCCGACCACGTGGTGCTGGTCGGCTACGGCCGCGTCGGCAGCGCCGTGGTCGAGTCGCTGCAGGCGCAGGGACAGACCTTCCTGGTGATCGAGGAGAACGACGAGCGGGTGCAGCGCCTGCGCGAGGCGGGCATCCCGGTGCTGGTCGGCAATGCCGCGCATCCGGCCACCCTCAAGGCCGCGCAGCTGACCAAGGCTCGGACCCTGATCCTGGCCGTGCCCAATGCCTTCGAGGCCGGGCAGGTGATCCAGCAGGCGAGGGAGGTGCAACCCGAGCTGCCGATCTATGCTCGCGCCCACTCCGACGCCGAGGTGGACTACCTGCGAAAGCGCGGCGCCAGCTTCATCGTCATGGGCGAGCGCGAGATTGCCCGCAGCATGGTGGAGCAGCTGCAGCTGCCGGCTTAGGGGGCTCAGCCCGGGCCGGCGCGGGAGGTCTTCAAGCCGGCCAAAGCCGGCTCCCGTCCCGGCGATGATCACTCCCCGCCTCCGGATACCAGCCTTCGCGGGTATGGCCATGGCCGGATCAGGTTTGCATCATTGACTAACATGTCCTGTTAGGTGATATACTAAGTCCATGAATTTCAGCGTCCATTTCGACGATGCCACGGTAGATCGCCTCAACAAGGCGGTCGAGCGGGCGGGCGTCACGCGCAACCGCCTGATTTCCATGGCGGTGCAGGAATGGCTGGCGCGGAACGAGGAAAAGGACTGGCCGGAGACCCTGCTGGCGCATTTCCGCAACCCGGCTCCGGAACTGGCGCAGGACACCCTGGATTTCCAGGCCTGGCGCGAGCATCTTGGCGGCCCGGCGGAACCGCGCTGGTGAAGTACCTGCTGGACGCCAACGTGATCGCGGGCGCCATCAAGGGCCGCCTGCCGGTGGTGCTGAAGCTGTCGCAGCTCAAGCCCAGCGACATCGCGGTGGCGGCGGTGAGCCGCATGGAGGCCGAGGCGGCGCTGAGGGCGCAGCCGAGGGCCCAGGCGCGCTACGCCAAGCTGCTGAAGGAATTCCTTGCCAACGTGAAGGTGATCGCCTTCGACGCGGCGGAAACCCAGCAGGCGGTGACGCTGGCGGCCTATGCGCAGCAGATGGACGAGAAGATCGGCGCCTACGACCTGCTGGTGGCGGCCACGGCGCTGTCCCACCAGCTGGTGCTGGTGACGGACCGGCCGCAGGCGTTTGCGAGCGTGCCGAATCTCGATGTGGAGAAGTGGGCCTGACCGGGAATTGACCGAGTGCCCTGCATGGCACTCGGTCCCGGGCAGGCAGCCGGCCAAGGATGGCCGGCCCAGGGCTCAATCGGGAACTGAAGTCTCGCCATGGATGGCTGTAACGGATGTTGTTGTGGGAGCGACGCAAGTCGCGATCTGCCCGAAAAGATCGCGAATTGCGTTGCTTCCGCCAAAGAATGCACGGTATAGCAGTAAAGAACAGTTATCCATCATTGCCCAGGACTCAGACATGAAAAGAATCGTGAATTTCAGCGCCGGCCCCGCGACCCTCCCGCTGGCCGTCCTCGAGCAGGTGCAGGCTGAGCTGCTGGACTGGCGCGGCTCGGGCATGTCGGTCATGGAAATGTCGCACCGCGACAAGGAATTCATGAGCATCGCCCAGGACGCCGAGAAGGACCTGCGCGAGATCGCGGGCATTCCGGCCAACTACAAGGTGCTGTTCCTGCAGGGCGGCGCCACCGGCCAGTTCACGTTCCTGCCGATGAACCTGCTGCGCGGCAAGACCGGCTTCGACTACGTGCTCACCGGCGACTGGGGCAAGAAGGCCGCCAAGGAAGCGGGCAAGTACGGCAAGGTCAACATCGCCGCCAGCAGCGAGGCCGACAAGTTCACCCGCATCCCGGACGTGAAGACCTGGAAGCTGGACCCGAACGCCGCCTATGTGCACATCACGCCCAACGAGACCATCCACGGCGTCGAGTTCCACCAGGAGCCGGAGACCAACGGCGTGCCGCTGGTGGCCGACATGTCGTCGAACATCCTGTCGCGTCCCATCGACATTTCGAAGTACGGCCTGATCTATGCCGGCGCGCAGAAGAACATCGGCCCCTCGGGCATCACCATCGTGATCGTGCGCGAGGACCTGATCGGCCAGGCCGTGCCGAGCACCCCGGGCATCTTCGACTACAAGCAGATGGCCGACAACGAGTCGATGCTGAACACGCCGCCCTGCTTCTCGTGGTACGTGTCGGGCCTGGTGTTCAAGTGGATCAAGGAGAACGGCGGCCTGGCCGGCATCGGCGAGCGCAACGCCCGCAAGGCCGCGGCGCTGTACGACTACATCGACAGCCAGGATTTCTACCGCAACCCGGTGGCCAAGGCCGACCGCTCGCGCATGAACATCCCGTTCACGCTGGCCAACGCCGAGCTGGATGCCGACTTCCTGAAGGGCGCCAAGGCCGCCGGCCTGTCGGGTCTCAAGGGTCACCGCTCGGTGGGTGGCATGCGCGCCAGCATCTACAACGCGATGACGCAGGAAGGCGTCAACGCGCTGATCGAATACATGAAGGAATTCGCCCGTACCAAGGGGTAAGCCGGAATCAGCCGGGTGCCTGGAATGGGCGCTCGGCCCGGCTTGCCGCCCGGCCATGGATGGCCGGGCCGGGGCCGGGAAAAGTCAATTAATGTCGCGGCATGGATGCCTGTCGCCGAAATCTAAAGGAATTCACCCATGTTCAAGGTCCAGACCCTCAACAACATCTCCGTCCACGGCCTCGAGCGCCTGCCGCGCGAGCGCTACGAAGTCGCCTCCGAGATCTCCAGCCCCGACGCCGTGCTGGTGCGCTCGGCCGACATGCACAAGCTGGACATCCCGGCCTCGGTGAAGGCCATCGGCCGCGCCGGTGCCGGCACCAACAACATCCCGGTGGCCGCCCTGTCCAAGCGCGGCGTCGCGGTGTTCAACGCCCCGGGCGCCAATTCCAACGCCGTGAAGGAGCTGGTGCTGGCCGGCATGTTCCTGGCCGCCCGCAACATCCCGCAGTCCCTGGACTTCGTGAAGAAGCTCGAAGGTGACGACAAGGCCATGCACGTCGCGGTCGAGGACGGCAAGAAGAAGTTCGTCGGCTTCGAGCTGCCGGGCCGCACCCTGGGCGTGATCGGCCTGGGGGCCATCGGCGTCAAGGTGGCCAATGCCGCCCTGGAGCTGGGCATGACGGTCTACGGCTACGACCCCGCCATGACGGTGCAGAACGCCTGGCAGCTGAACTCCGGCGTGCGCCAGGCCCTGTCGGTGGACGACCTGGTCTCCAAGAGCCAGTTCATCTCGGTGCACGTGCCGCTGCTGGATGCCACCCGCGGCCTGATCAACGCCGAGCGACTGAAGCTGATGCCGAAGAAGGGAGTGATCCTGAACTTCGCCCGCGAAGCCATCGTCGACGAGAAGGCCGTGATCGAGTCCCTGGACGCCGGCGGCCTGCATGCCTACGTCTGCGACTTCCCCAGCAACGCCCTCAAGGGCCACCCGCGCGTCATCGCCACCCCGCACCTGGGCGCCAGCACCGGCGAAGCCGAGGACAACTGCGCCGTGATGGTGGCCGACCAGCTGCGCGAGTTCCTGGAACTGGGCAACGTGCGCAACTCGGTGAACTTCCCCGAGGCCGTCATGGCCCTGCTGCCGGGCAAGACCCGCCTGTGCATCGTCAACGAGAACGTGCCGAACATGGTCGGCCAGATCTCCACGACCCTGGCCAAGCGCAACCTCAACATCGCCGACCTGCTCAACAAGTCGCGCGGCGACCTGGCCTACACCATCGTGGACGTCGATTCCGGCTGCGCCCAGGACGTGGTGGAGGAGATCCAGGCCATCCAGGGCGTGCTGTCGGTGCGCTGCATCCCGGCCCGCTGAGGCCCGTCGAGGCCCCGGGGCCTGGTAGCGTTAACAGGCCCTAGGGGACGGAACAGGGAGCGCGTACAATCGCGCTCCCTGTTTTCATTTGGCAGCCATGAACAACGAACTGGCCCAGGCCCGCATCCGGATCGACGCGCTGGACGAGCAGATCCAGACGCTGATCTCCCAGCGCGCGCGCATCGCCCAGGAAGTCGCCCATATCAAGGAACGGATGGGCGACAGCACCGGCAACCACTACCGCCCGTCCCGCGAGGCGGAGGTGCTGCGCCGCGCCATGGAGCGCAACACCGGCCCGCTGACCGACGAGACGGTGGCGCGCCTGATGCGCGAGATCATGTCGGCCTGCCTGTCGCTGGAGTCGCCGCTGAAGATCGCCTACCTGGGGCCCGAGGGGACCTATACCCAGGCGGCGGTGCAGAAGCACTTCGGCGACAGCGTCACGGCGCGCCCGGCGGCCGCCATCGACGAGATCTTCCGCGACGTGGAGACGGGCAATGCCGACTACGGCGTGGTCCCGGTGGAGAACTCCCTGGGCGGCATCGTCAGCCATACGCTGGACGAACTCGCCCAGACCACGCTGCGCATCTGCGGCGAGGTGACCCTGCCGATCCACCATTGCCTGCTGTCCACCGAGACCTCGGTGGAGGCGATCCGCCACATCTACTCGCACCAGCAGTCCTTCGCGCAGTGCCGCAAGTGGCTGGATGCGCGCCTGCCCCGGGCCGAGAAGGAAACCGTGGCCAGCAACGCCCAGGCGGTGCTGATCGCCCGGGAGAAGGGCGGGGCGGCCATCGCCGGCCAGCAGGCCGCCAAGCTCTACGGCATGAACATCCTGGCCTCGAACATCGAGGACGACCCCAACAACACCACGCGCTTCCTGATCATCGGCAAGCACGACCCTTCGCCCACCGGCGACGACGTCACCTCCGTGGTGCTGACGGCCCAGCGCAATACGCCGGGGGCGCTGTTCAAGCTGCTGCAGCCCTTCGCCCGCGAGAACATCGACCTGACGCGCATCGAGTCGCGGCCGGTCAAGGGCGCGGCGGTGCGCGACTACTATTTCTTCATCGACTTCCGCGGCCACGCGCTGGATCCGCGCATCGAATCGGTGCTGGGAGAGGTCCGTGCGGCCGCCGCCTATTTCAAGGTGCTCGGGTCCTACCCGACCGCCCCCTTCTGAGTCCGCCCCGAGAGCGACCGTGACCTCACCCCTGCTGAAAAACGCCGCCACCGGCGTGCTGAGCCTGGAGGCCTATGCCCCGGGCATGCCGCTGGAAGAACTGCAGCGCCGCCTCGGCATCGCCGACGCGATCAAGCTGGCTTCCAACGAGAACCCGCTGGGCCCCAGCCCGGCGGTGAAGGCGGCCATCGCCGACTCGGTGGCCGGCGGCAACCTGGCCTTGTATCCGGACGGCGGCGGCTTCCGCCTGAAGAAGGCCATCGGCGCCTTCCGCGGCATCGCGCCCGAGCGCGTCACCCTGGGCAACGGTTCCAACGACATCATCGAGCTGCTGGGCCGCGTGTTCCTGGGCCCCGGCCGGGCGGCGCTGTTCTCGCAGCATGCCTTCGCGGTCTACCCGATCATCACCCAGGCGCAGGGCGCGCGCGCCGTGGTGGTGCCGGCGCGCGCCGCCGACGATGCCCAGCCCCTGGGCCATGACATGCCGGCCTTCGCTGCGGCCCTGAAGGCCAATCCCGACGTGTCGCTGGTATTCATCGCCAACCCCAACAATCCCACCGGCACCTGGTTGTCGCCGGCGGAGATCGAGGCCTTCATCCGCCAGGTACCCGCGCATGTGGTGGTGGCCCTGGACCTGGCCTATGACGAGTACATGGAGCCGGCCCTGCGCAGCCCCTCGCGCGAGTGGCTGGAGCAGTATCCGAACCTGGTGCTGTTCCACACCTTCTCCAAGGCCTATGGCCTGGCCGGCCTGCGCGTGGGCTACTCGCTGTCCAGCCCCGAGCTGGCGGACCTGCTGAACCGCGTGCGCCAGCCCTTCAACAACAACAGCCTGGCCCTGCTGGCGGCGGAGGCCGCGCTGGGCGATCCGGCGCACGTCGCCCGCTCGGTGGAGCTGAACAACCGCGAGCGCGGGCGCCTCACGGCGACGCTGCGCGGCATGGGCCTGACCGTGCTGCCCTCGCAGGCCAATTTCATCGCCGTGGGCTTCGGCCGCGACGCGGCGCCGATCAACCAGGCGCTGATGCAGCGCGGCGTGATCGTGCGCCCGGTGGCCTCGTACCAGATGCCGCAGTTCCTGCGCTTCAGCATCGGCACGGAAGCCGAGAACGACCGCCTGGTGGCGGCCCTGAAGGAGATCCTGGCGTCGTGAGCGTGCAGCGACTCGCCGTCATCGGGCTCGGCCTCATCGGCGGCTCGTTCGCGCGCGCCGTGCGCAAGGCCGGTGCCGTGCGCGAGGTGGTGGGCTACGACGCCGACCCGGCGCGCGTTGCCGCGGCCCTGGAGTTGGGCGTGGCCACGGTCGCCGCCGCCTCGCTCGAGGAGGCCGTGCGCGAGGCCGACGTGGTGCTGCTGTCGGTGCCGGTGCTGCAGACCCGCGAGGTGCTGTCGCAGCTCGCCTCCTACCTGCGCCCGGATGCGATCCTCACCGACGTGGGCAGCACCAAGGTCTCGGTGGAGCAGGACGTCGCCGCCGTGTTCGGCGCGCTGCCCGCCCGCTTCGTCGGCGGCCACCCGGTGGCCGGCAACGAGAAGAGCGGGGTGGAGGCTTCCTTCGCCGAGCTGTTCCAGGGGCGCCGCTGCATCCTGACGCCGCACGCGCACCAGGACCCGGCCGCCCTGGCCACGGTCCGCGGCCTCTGGGAGGCGGCCGGCAGCCTGGTCTGCGAGATGAGCGCCGAGCACCACGACGAGGTGCTGGCCGCAACCAGCCACCTGCCGCATGTGCTGGCCTTCGCCCTGGTGGATTTCCTCAACACCCTGGATTCGCGCAAGGAAATCTTCGCCTACGCCGCCGGCGGCTTCCGCGACTTCACCCGCATCGCCTCCAGCAGCCCGAAGATGTGGCAGGACATCACCCGGGCCAACCGCTCGGCGGTGCTGGGTGCGCTGGACGGCTACCTAGGCGAGTTGCACAAGCTGCGCGATGCCATCACGCAGGATGATGGCCCCGCCATCCTCGAGATCTACACCCGCGCCCGCGATGCCCGCGAACGCTACCTGGAACTGGTCGAAAGACCGGCCGCCGCGAAGAAACCATGAGTTCTGCCATCGAGTTCCTGGACCTGGCGCCGATCCGCTCGGCGCGCGGCCGGATGCGCCTGCCCGGCTCCAAGAGCGTGTCGATCCGCGCGCTGCTGCTGGCGGCATTGTCGGAAGGCGAGACGCGGCTGACGGGCCTGCTCGACTCCGACGACACGCGCGTGATGCGCGAGGCGCTGAAGGCCTGCGGCGTGCCGCTGGAGGACCTCGGCGAGGCCGGCTGGCGCGTGCGCGGCGCCGCGCGCCTGCCGCGGCGCGAGGCCGACATCTTCGTCGGCAATTCGGGCCTTTCGATCCGTACGCTGGTGGCGGTGCTGGCCTTCATGGACGGCCGCTACCGCCTGTCCGGCATCCCGCGCATGCACGAGCGGCCGATCGGCGACCTGGTCGATGCCCTGCGCCCGCTGGGCGCACGCATCGGCTACCAGCAGAAGGAGGGTTTCCCGCCGCTGCTGATCGAGCCGGCCCGGGCGCGCGCGGCGCAGCCGGTGCGCGTGCGCGGTGACGCCTCCAGCCAGTTCCTGACCGGCATCCTGCAGTCCGCCCCGCTGCTGGCGCAGGAGCGCGAGCTGGTGGTGGAGGTAGAGGGCGAGCTGATCTCCAGGCCCTACATCGACCTGAGCATCGCCCTGATGCGCCGCTTCGGCGTCGAGGTCCAGCGCGGCACGACGGCTGCCGGCACGCCGCGCTTCACGGTGGCGGCCGGCTCCCGCTATCGCGCACCGGGCGCGTTCGCCGTCGAGGGTGATGCCTCCTCCGCGTCCTATTTCCTGGCACTCGGCGCACTGGCCGGCGGGCCGGTGCGCGTGCAGGGCATGGGTAGCGCCAGCCTGCAGGGGGACGTGCGCTTCGCCGAGGTCATGTCTGCGATGGGCGCCGAGGTTTCGCAGGGCGAGGACTGGACCGAGGTGCGTTCACCCGGGCTGGCGTCCGGCTTCCGCCCGAAGGCCATCGACGCCGACTTCAACCATATCCCCGACGCGGCGATGACCGTGGCGGTGGTGGCGCTGTTCGCCGACGGCCCCAGCCTGCTGCGCAACATCGGCAGCTGGCGCGTGAAGGAAACCGACCGCATCGCCGCCATGGCGGCCGAGCTGGCCAAGCTCGGTGCCGCCGTGGAAGCCGGCCCCGACTGGCTGCGCGTCACGCCGCCCGCGGCGCTGCGCACCGCGGCCATCGACACCTACGACGACCACCGCATCGCGATGAGCTTCTCGCTGGCGGCCTGCGGCGGCATCCCCGTGCGCATCAACGATCCGGGCTGCGTCGCCAAGACTTTCCCCGATTACTTTGCGCGGCTTGCCGCGCTGACCACCTCCGGCTGAACCGATATGTCGTCCCGCAACTCCCCAGACTCTCCCGTGCCGGTCATCACCGTCGACGGCCCCAGCGGCGTCGGCAAGGGCCTGGTCACGCGCTGGCTGAGCCAGCGCCTGGGCGGCTGGCACCGCCTGGACAGCGGTGCGCTGTACCGCATCCTGGCCCTGGCGGCCCAGAGGGCAGGGGTGCCGGACAGCGACGGCCCCGCCGTGGCGGCGCTGGTGCCGGGCCTGCGCATCGAGTTCACCGGCGATACCGAGCAGGACGAGGCGATCCTGGTCGACGGCGAAAACTGGGCCGATACCGTGCGGGCCGAGACCTCCGGGGCCCTGGCCTCCCGCATCGCCGCCCTGCCGGAAGTCCGCGCCGCCCTGCTGCAGCTGCAGAAAGACTTCCGCCGGGCGCCGGGCCTGATCGCCGACGGCCGCGACATGGGGACCGTGGTCTTCCCGGATGCCCCCCTCAAGATCTTCATGGATGCCAGCCCCGACGAAAGGGCCGCCCGGCGCTACAAGCAGTTGAGCGATAAGGGAATACCTGCTACGCTCGACAGTCTCTGCGAAGAGATTCGCGCCCGCGACGCGCGCGACCGCAACCGTCCCATCGCCCCGCTCAAGCCGGCCGAAGGGGCCGAAGTGGTTGATACAACGGGACTTTCCCCTGCCGAAGTGCTCGGAAAAGTGGAAACCCTGCTGCGTCGCATCGGGCTCTGATCTCCCCGCAGACCGCCGGTCCACAGGAAGTGGGCCGTTTTTCATTTACCAGGACCGCTCGCAGGGACGCGGCGGATGTTCAACCTCCAACCGAGTGTTTTGTAATGAGCGAAAGTTTTGCTGAGTTGTTCGAGGCCAGCCTCAAGGGCGGCCAGTCCATGCAGTCGGGCACCATCGTCAATGCCAAGGTGCTGGCTGTTAAGCCGGATGTCGTGATCGTCGACGCGGGCCTCAAGTCCGAAGGCGTGATCCCCATCCAGGAATTCATGATCGACGGCGAGATCAAGGTCGCGGCCGGCGATGACGTGGAAGTGGCGCTGGAGACCGTCGAGGACGGCTTCGGCGAGACGAAGTTCTCCAAGGAGAAGGCCGAGCGGATCAAGACCTGGGAGCGCCTGGCGAAGGCCTTCGAGGGCAAGGAAACCGTCATCGGCATCATCACGGGCAAGGTCAAGGGCGGTTTCACGGTCGACATCGGCACCGTGCGCGCCTTCCTCCCCGGTTCGCTGGTGGATGTCCGCCCGGTGCGCGACACCTCCTACCTCGAGGGCAAGCCGCTCGAGTTCAAGGTCATCAAGCTCGACAAGCTGCGCAACAACGTCGTCGTCTCGCGCCGCGAAGTGCTCGAGGCCGAGTACAGCGCCGAGCGTGACACCCTCCTGGCCAACCTGCAGGAAGGCGTGGTCCTCCGCGGCGTGGTCAAGAACCTGGTCGAGTACGGCGCGTTCGTCGACCTCGGCGGCATCGACGGCCTGCTGCACATCACCGACATGACGTGGAAGCGCGTCAAGGATCCGGCCGAAGTCGTCACCGTCGGCCAGGAAATCGAAGTCAAGGTCCTCAAGTACGACCGCGAGCGTCGCCGCGTCAGCCTCGGCCTCAAGCAGCTGGGCGCCGATCCGTGGATGGACATCGAGCGTCGCTACCCCGAGAAGACCCGCCTGTTCGGCAAGGTCACCAACATCACCGACTACGGTTCGTTCGTCGAGATCGAGCCGGGCGTCGAGGGCCTGGTCCACGTGTCCGAGATGGACTGGACCAACAAGAACGTCAACCCGGGCAAGGTCGTGCAGGTCGGCGACGAGGTCGAGGTCATGATCCTCGACATCGACGGCGAGCGCCGCCGCATCTCGCTGGGCATGAAGCAGTGCCGCCCGAACCCCTGGGAAGAGTTCGCCCAGAACCACCAGAAGGGCGACCGCGTGCGCGGTGCCATCAAGTCGATCACCGACTTCGGCATCTTCATCGGCCTGGACGGCGGCATCGACGGCCTGGTGCACCTCTCCGACCTCGACTGGAACGAAGCCGGCGAAACCGCCGTGCGCCGCTACCAGAAGGGCCAGGAGCTGGATGCCGTGGTTCTGGCCATCGACGCGGCCCGCGAGCGCATCTCGCTGGGCGTCAAGCAGGTCCAGCAGGATCCGCTGTCGCAGTTCATCGCCGACACCCCGAAGGGCACCGTCGTCAAGGGCCTGGTGAAGACGGTCGACGCGCGCGGCGCCTTCATCGACCTGGGCAACGGCGTCGAGGGCTACATCCGTGCCAACGACCTGGCCCGCGAGCGCGTCGAGGACGCGACCAAGGTGCTCAAGGAAGGCGACACGCTGGAATCGCGCTTCGTCGGCGTGGATCGCAAGAACCGCATCGTGCAGCTGTCCGTCCGCGAGAAGGAAATCCAGGAAGAGCAGGAGGTCATGGCGGAGTACGGCAGCCGCAACGCCAGCACCGGCCGCACCAGCCTGGGCGACCTGCTCAAGGAACAGATCGGCGGCGGCAACGACCGCTAAGCTGTCCCTCGCAGCACCCGGAAAAGGGGCCGCCATGCGGCCCCTTTTCTTTTTGGCACGGGGCCTGTCCCGAACCGCTCTCTGCGCAGGGCGGCGGAGCGATGGGCGAGGCCTTCCGCGGCTCCCGCGGCCTGCCGATGCCGGCGGGCTCCACGAAACCTCCCACCCGGCCCCTCTCCAGCGGGGCGGGAGAGGGGAGTGGAAACGGGACTCTTGCATGCCCTGTTTTTTTTCTATAAGGTTCAATCAATTAGAACGAATCCATGAGCCCTATGACCAAATCCGAACTGATCGAGCGGCTGGCTTCCAAGCAGACCCACCTGATGCAGAAGGATGTGGAGCTGGCGGTCAAACTGGTGCTGGACCAGATCAGCATGGCGCTGGCCAAGGATGACCGCGTGGAAATCCGTGGCTTCGGCAGCTTTGCCCTGCATCACCGGCCGGCGCGCGTCGGGCGCAATCCCAAGACCGGCGAGCCGGTGGAGATCCCGCCGAAGCGCGTGCCGCACTTCAAGCCGGGCAAGGAGATGCGCGAGCGCGTCAACGCCAATGCGCAGGCCGAGGCTGAAGCCGCGGCGGCTGCGGCGAAGGCCGCCCAGGCGGCCGCCGACGGCCAGGGCTGATCGTGGCGTTCAAGCCGCCGGCCTCGCTGTTCTTCTTCGTGGTGATCCTGCCGGTGTTCGTGCTTGGCACCACCATCGGCTTCTTCAACAGCCAGAAGGTCGAGTTCAACTACCTGTTCGGCATGGTCGAGCTGCCGCTGATCGCGCTGCTGATCGCCGAGTTCGTGCTGGTGGCGCTGCTGACGCTGGGGGCGAGCTTCCTGCGCGTGTTCGGGCTCAAGGCCGAGATCCGCCGCCTGCGCAAGCAGCTGCGCGACAGCGAGACCGAGCTGCGCAACCTGCGCGCCCTGTCGGCGCCGCCTGCCAGCCCCGCCGCACCGCTGGCCGCTCCGCCCAAGGTTCCCTGACGTGATCGATGCCCTGTTCTCCTGGCTGCTGCTGCCGCTGGGATTCGCCCTCGGCTGGGCCCTGTCGCGCGGCTACCCGCACCAGGGACGGGCGATCACGCCGGAGAAGCTCGGCGGCCTGGTGACGCACCTGGTCAGCGACAACCCGGACGAGACGCTGGCGGCGCTGAGCGAGGCCGCCGAGATGGACAGCTCCGCGGCCGAGATGCACCTGACGCTGGGCAACCTGTTCCGCAAGCGCGGCGAGGTGGACCGGGCGCTGCACATCCACGAGGACCTGCTGGCGCGGCCCAACCTGCCGCCGGAACTGCGCAACCAGGCCCGCTTCGAGCTGGCCCAGGACTACCACAAGGCCGGCCTCATGGACCGCGCCGAGGAAATCTCGCTGGCGCTGGCAGCGGAGGGTCAGTACACCGTGCCGTCGCTGGAGCTGGTGCGCACGATCTACGAGCAGGGTCGTGACTGGGAGCAGGCGATCCGGATCTCGCGGCGCATCGAGTCCGCCAAGGGCGAGTCCAAGCGCGAGGTGATCGCGCAGTACTATTGCGAGCTGGCCGAAGAGGCACGGGCCCGCAAGGATGCCGCGGCGGCACTGGACCTGGCCGAACGTGCCGCGAGCGAGGATCCGTCCTGCATCCGGGCGCAGCTGCTGCTTGGCGCGCTGCAGGAGGCAGCGGGCGAGGGAGCGGAGGCCGCCAAGCACTATCGCCTGGCCTTCGAGCGCGATCCCCGCTTCCTGCCGGAGGTGATCGAACCGCTGCGCCGCTGCGCCGAGAAGACCGGCGACGCGGAGGCCTACCTGCTGTTCCTGCAGGACGCCAAGGAGATGTCGCCCAGCAGCCTGCCGATCCTGGCCGAGGCACACCTGATGCGCCAGGAGGGCCTGGAGGTGGCGGACTACCTGGCGCAGGGCCTGGAGACGCGCCCCGGGCGCGCCGTGCTGGCGGAATTCCTGGAGGTGCTGGAGCACCAGCCGGGCGTGGTTGCCGCGGGCCTGGACAAGCCGGCCGCGAGCCTGCGCAGCGCCATCCGCAAGCTGATGGAAACCACGCCGCGCTACCGTTGCAGCCACTGCGGCTTCAGCCCGCGCCAGCTGTTCTGGCAATGCCCCAGCTGCAAGCAGTGGGCGACCACCACCCCCATCGACGACGTCCTGAAATCCTGAATAGGCCTGCCGTGCGGGCCGATCTTGCATCCGCGATGCTCGCCGTACTTCTGTACGGCTGTGCGTCGCGGCCGCAACCTCGGCCTTGCTCGCGACGGCCTCTTCAGGATTTCGGCGAGTGACGGTTTCAACGCCGGTTCTTCACGCGAAGTAACTTCCGTATCCTGCTAATAAAACGGGCGTTTTTGACTCTGCGTCTTACTTCTGTCACCGTTGGGCGATCATAGTCGCCGCAAAGGCGCGGAGGAGAGCGGGTGGCAAGGACGGCATTCGTCACGGGCGCGACGGGCTTTGTCGGGCTGAACCTGGTCGAGGAACTGATCGACCAGGGCTGGGACGTCATTGCCATGCATCGGAGCCAGTCCGACATCTCGCCCCTGCAGCGCTACCCGCAGATCGAGCGTGTCTGCGGCGACGTCACCGATTCCCGCACGCTCAAGGGCCTCGTGCCGCGGCACGTGGACTGCGTCTTCCACGTGGCCGGCAATACCAGCCTGTGGTCGCGCTCGCATGCCGAGCAGATCAAGGTGAATGTCCGCGGCACCCGCAACATGGTGCGCGCCTCGCTGGAATCCGGCGCCAAGCGCTTCGTGCATACCTCCAGCGTGGTGGCCTACGGCCTGCACGGCGGCATCGTCACCGAGGACACGCCCACCCGCGGCAGCGCCGCGCCGGTCAACTACATCCGCAGCAAGGCGCTGGCGGAGCGCGAGGTGCACAAGGGCATCGCCAACGGGCTGCAGGCGGTGATGATCAATCCCTCCAACATCCTGGGCCGCTACGACACCGCCAACTGGTCGCGCATGTTCCGCCTGATCCAGCAGGGCCGGCTGCCGGGCGTGCCCGCCGGCGGCGGCAGCTTCTGCCATGCCCGCGAGGTGGCCCGCGCCCACGTGGCCGCGGCGGAGCGCGGCGCGGTGGCGCAGAACTACCTGCTGGGCGGGGCGCAGTCGAGCTACCTGGGGCTGGCGCGGGACGTGAGCCGGGTGATGGGCCTGCGCCGCCGCTTCTACCCGCTGCACCCGCGGCTGATGCACGGCTACGCCAAGCTGGAAGAGGTCTTTGCCCCGCTGTTCCGGCGCGAGCCGGAGATCACCGCCGAGACGGTGGTGCTGCTGTCGCAGAACATCTACTGCAGCAGCCGCAAGGCGCAGAACGAGCTGGGCTACAAGCCGCAGCAGATGGACGCCATGCTCAAGGATTGCTACGACTGGATGCTGACGGCGGGGTTGCTGAAGAAAGCACCCCGCTGAAGGAAGAAACGGACCCTGGAGGTCCGTTTTTTTACATCCGGTCGCGTTGCTCGCGCGGCGGCCGCCAGTTCTCCGGCAGCGTGTCGCGCACTTCCTGTCGCTTGGCGGCCAGGCGCGCACGTTCCTGCGGCGTCAGGTCGGGCAGGCGCAGGCCGGCGTCGAGCTGGGCGATGGCGTTGCCGGCGTCGCCGCGCAGGAACAGGTAGACGCCGGTCTGGTAGGAGGCCTCGGGCAGGTTGTCGAGCTCGCGCGCGGCCTGCGCCAGCAGGTTGTAGGTTTCCAGCTGCGTGCCCAGGGTCTGTTCGCGCGTGATCAGCAGCTGGCGTGCCTCGGCAGGCTTGCCGGCGGCCATCAGGGTGTCGGCGTACTCCAGCAGCGCCGGGGCATAGCGCGGATAGAGCTGCGTGGTGCGCGACAGCACGGCCAGCGCGGCGTCGTTCTTCTGCTGCAGCGCCAGGATGCGCGCCTGCAGCAGGTTCAGCGTCACATGGCGCGGGTACTTCTCCAGCAGCGGCGCGAGCACGCCGGCGGCGCTGTCGGCCTGGCCCTGCACCGACAGCGCCAGCGCCAGGCCGTAGCGGTTGGTCGGCGTGTCATGGCCGGCGGCCAGCTCGTTGCTGTAGTGATCCATTGCCTCGCTGGGGCGCTCGGCGGAGAGCACGCGGGCGCGGGCCTGCATCAGGCCGAACTCGATCGATTCCTTCAGCGAGACCCTGGGCATCTCCGCGGCGCGGCTGCGCGCCTCGGCGATACGGTTGGTGGTCAGCGGATGGGTGCGCAGTATCTCCGGCAGGCCGCTGCCGTAGAGGCGGGTCTGCTGCTCCAGCTTGGAGAAGAAGCCGGACATGCCGGCCGGGTCGAAGCCGGCGCGCGCCATGGTCTGGATGCCGATGCGGTCGGCCTCGAGTTCATGCGCACGGGTGTAGTTGACCTGGCGCTGGTAGTTCATCGCCTGGCCGACCGAGAGCGCGCCCACCACCACGTCGGGATCGGCGGAGCCGGCGATGATGGCGGCGATCACCGCCAGCCAGGTTGCGACGGTCGCGGCCTGCGTGTCTTCCTGGGTGCGCGCGATGTGACGCTGGGTGACGTGGGCCAGTTCGTGGCCCAGCACGCCGGCCACCTCGCTTTCGTTGCTGGCGGCGAGCATCAGGCCGGCATTGACGCCGATGTAGCCGCCGGGCAGGGCGAAGGCGTTGATGCGCGGGTCGCGGATCATGAAGAACGTCAGGTTCGGCGGCTTCGTCTGGCTGGCCGAGGCCAACCGCCAGCCGAGCGTCGAGATGTAGTCCTTCAGCTCCGGGTCTTCCAGCATGTAGTTGGCGCCGTAGAGCTGCGCCACCACCCGGCCGCCCAGGGCCTTCTCCTCCGAGGGCGAAAGCGCATTGTCCGCCGGCTCGCCGATCTGCGGCAGGTCCAGCGCCGCCGGCGATTCGGCCTGCGTGGCGGCGGCCGCCAGGAGGGCGGCGGCGGTGAGGCAGCTCAGGAGCGTTTTCTTCATGCGGCGGCGTTGCCAGGGCGATGACGGCAGTGTAGCCGCTTGGACGCGGCCCGCGTGCTTTGGTTCAGCCCCCGGGCCGGACTCCGGATCAGGCCCTGAACCGGGCGATGCGCTGACCCATGCGCAGGGGATTGCCCGGCGCCATGACCGGTTGCCAGTCCAGCATGCCCGGAGGGGTCAGCAGGATCACTGTGGAGCCCATGTTGAAGCGTCCCATTTCGGCCCCGCGATCCAGCGTCACCGGGTGGATTGGGTGGAAGTGCTCGATGCCGGAGCGCTTGTGCGGCGGGCTGATGCGGCCGGCCCAGACCGTCTCCATGGAGCCGACGAACAGCGCGCCGACCATGACCAGGGCGAAGGGGCCGCGTTCGGTATCGAACACGGCGCAGACGCGTTCGTTGCGGGCGAAGACCCCCGGCATGGCGCGGGCGGTGGCCGGGTTGACGCTGAACAGCCGTCCGGGGACATAGACCCAATGGCGCAGCGTGCCGGCCAGCGGCATGTGGATGCGGTGGTAGTTGTACGGTGCCAGGTAGATGGTGGTGAACTTGCCGCCGTT
Organism: Solimonas fluminis; assembly: GCF_002930645.1. Taxonomy (GTDB): domain Bacteria; phylum Pseudomonadota; class Gammaproteobacteria; order Nevskiales; family Nevskiaceae; genus Solimonas_A; species Solimonas_A fluminis. Next base: position 40,763 of record NZ_PSNW01000018.1, read on the forward strand.
GAAGGGCGCGGCCAGTTCCTCGCTGCCGAGCAGCTCGGCGGCGCTGTACTCGTGGCCCTTGGCCTGGAAGATGCGGCCGTCCGGGATGTCGCCGGCCTGGCTGACCGTGCCGTCCACCGGGCTCAGCAGCGTCTGTGCATCCGGGTCCAGCACGCGGGCGCCGGACTTGAGGGCGCGCGTGAAGAAGTCGTTGAAGCTGGCGTAGTTCTCGGCCTGGACGTGCTGCGCCTCGGTCAGGTTGATGCGGTACAGCTTCATGAACTGGCGGATGAAGAGGTTCTTGAAGGTGCGCTGCTCGATGCGCGTCACCAGGTAGATCAGCCAGGACAGGAAGCGCGTCGGCAGGATCAGCTGCAGGCGGGCGAACAGCAGGTCGCCATGGCTGGCGTCGGTGTGGGGTTTGCCGCGGAGTTTCATCAGGGGGCTCGGATGGTGAATTCGGCGCTGGCGTGCCGGGTGCCGCACAGCAGGGTGATGGTGGCGTGGTCGCCGGCCTTCAGCGCGCGCTGCGGGCGGAACAGCATCAGGTGATAGTCGCCGGGTTGCAGCAGGGCTTGGCCGCGCGCGGGCACCTCGACGACCTGGTCGCGCAGCATGCGCGACATGCCGTTTTCCAGCGCGCTGCGGTGGATCTCGATGGCGCCGAAGTCCGGGCTGGTGGCGCCGTCGCAGCGCAGGGCCTCGGGCAGGCCGTTGTCGATGCGCACATAGCCGGCCATGGGGCCTTCGGACGGCGCCTCGCGGATCCAGGCATCGCCGAGCCGCAGCTCGCCCGGCGGCTGCCGGCAGGCGGCCAGGGCCAGCAGCGGCAGCAGGGCCAGAAGGACGGTACGCATCAGGGGGCCACCAGGGGCTTGAGGTCGGCCACCAGCCTGCCCGCCTCGAAGGGAGGCGTCAGGTAGGCGACGATCTGGCCCTGCGGATTGAGCAGGATCATCGAGGCCGAGTGATCCATCTGGTAGCTCTCCGGCGAGGCGCCCGGCACCTTGGCGTAGGCGATGCCGAGCGCGCGGGTGACGTCGGCCAGCTGCGGCTCGCCCACGGTGACGCCGACGAAGGCCGGGTCGAACTGGGCGATGTAGCTCTTCAGCCGTGCCGGGGTATCGCGCTCCGGATCCACCGACAGGAATACCACGTGCAGCGGCTGCTCGGGGCCGAGGCCGGCCTTGACCTGCTTGAGCAGGGCCAGGGTGGTGGGGCAGACGTCCGGGCAGTAGGTGAAGCCGGGGAACAGCAAGGTCCAGCGGCCGGCCAGGCTGGCGGCCGTGAAGGGCTGGCCGTCCTGGTCGGTCAGGGTGAAGGCGGGCAGGGCGCGCGGCTGCGGCAGCAGGGTGCCGGACTGCAGTTCGGCCGTGCCGCGGGGCTGGGAGAGGGTCACGGCGACCACCACGCCCAGCACGGCGGCGAGGGCGGCGATCATGCCGTACAGGACGGATTTATGGGCGTTGGCCATGATTTCAGGGTGTTATGAGGACGCGGCGCGTATAATTCGCGACTTTCCCGGATTATCCCACAGCCCGCCGCCCATGCCTTCCCCGTCCACCCAGACTTCCGTGCTGCGCAGCGTGCGCGACCTCGTGCGTTGGGGGGCGAGCCAGTTCAAGGCGAACGGCCTGTACTTCGGGCACGGTACGGACAACGCGCTGGACGAGGCGTTCCACCTGGTGCTCCATGCCCTGCACCTGCCGGCGGACCTGCCGACGGTGTACCTGGAAGCCGTGGTGACCGACGCCGAGCGAGCCGCCGTCCTCAAGCTGCTGCAGCAGCGCATCAAGACCCGCCAGCCGGCGGCCTACCTGATCGGCGAAATCCAGTTCTGCGGCCTGCCGTTCACGGTGGACGAGCGCGTGCTGGTGCCGCGCTCGCCGATCGGCGAACTGATCGAGCGCCGCTTCGCGCCCTGGCTGCAGCAGGAACCGCAGACCATCCTGGACCTCTGCGCCGGCAGCGGCTGCATCGGCATCGCCTGCGCCCACGCCTTCCCGGACGCCCAGGTGGACCTGGCCGAGCTGTCGCCCGGTGCGCTGGCCGTGTGCAAGGCCAACATCGAGCGGCATGACTGCGGGGAGCAGGTGCGTGCGCTGAAGTCCGACCTGTTCAGCGGCCTGGGCGAGATGCGCTACGACCTGATCGTCAGCAATCCGCCCTATGTGCCCGTCGCCGAGTGGAAGGCCCTGCCCGAGGAGTTCCACCAGGAACCGCGCATGGCCCTGGCCGCCGGCAAGGACGGCATGGACCTGGTGGCGCGCATCCTGGCCGAGGCACCCTCGCGCCTGGTCGAGGGCGGCTGGCTGGTCTGCGAGGTCGGCGGCAGCGTGCCCGAGTTCGAGGCGCGCTGGCCGCGCCTGCCGGTGACCTGGGTGGAGTTCGAACGCGGCGGCGACGGCGTGTTCATCATCTCGCGTGAAGACCTGATCGAGCATCTTTAAGACAAGAACATGTCTGGAAATACCTTCGGCAAGCTGTTCTGCGTGACCTCCTTCGGCGAGAGCCATGGCGCCGGCATCGGCTGCGTGGTCGACGGCTGCCCGCCGGGCCTGGAGCTGAGCGAGGCCGACATCCAGCCGGAACTGGACCGCCGCAAGCCCGGCACCAGCAAGTTCGTCACACAGCGCAAGGAAGAGGACAAGGTCGAGATCCTGTCCGGCGTGTTCGAGGGCAAGACCACCGGCACGCCGATCGCGCTGCTGATCCGCAACACCGACCAGCGCTCCTACGACTACGCCAAGATCCAGCAGGTGTTCCGCCCCAACCATGCGGACTACGCCTACATCCAGAAGTACGGCATCCGCGACCACCGCGGCGGCGGGCGCTCCTCGGCGCGCGAGACCGCCGTTCGCGTGGCCGCCGGCGCCATCGCCAAGAAATACCTGAAGCAGCGCCTGGGCATCCAGGTCCGCGGCTGCACCGAGCAGGTGGGCGACATCCACTGCGAGATCCGCGACTGGTCCGCGGTGTACGACAACCCCTTCTTCTGCGCCGACCCCGGCAAGATTCCCCAGCTGGAAACGCTGGTGGAAGGCTTGCGCGGCGAGGGCGACTCCATCGGCGCCAAGCTCTACGTGGAAGCCACCGGCGTGCCGCCGGGCCTGGGCGAGCCGGTCTACGACCGCCTGGACGCCGACATCGCCTTCGCGCTGATGTCGATCAACGCCGTCAAGGGCGTGGAGATCGGTGACGGCATGCGCGTGGCCGGCATGCGCGGCACCGAGCACCGCGACGAGATGACGCCGCAGGGCTTCCTCGCCAACCATTCCGGCGGCGTCGCCGGCGGCATCTCCACCGGCCAGACCATCTACGCGCGCTACGCCATCAAGCCCACGTCGAGCATCACCACGCCGGGCAAGTCGATCGACCAGGACGGCAATGCCGTGGACATGCGCACCACCGGCCGCCACGACCCCTGCGTGGGCCTGCGCGCGACGCCCATCGCCGAGGCGATGCTGGCGCTGGTGCTGATGGACCACTATCTCAGGCACCGCGCGCAGAATGCGGACGTGGTGCCGGCGACGCCGCGGATTCCGGGCTGATTCCCCTGTCCGTTCGTGCCGAGTAGCCTCGCGTGCGTATCGAGGCCAATCACTGCGGCATCTCGATACGCGCCGCTCCGCCGCGCTACTCGATGTGAACGGTTCGCAGGGGGTACTGGCGCCTGCGCCGCCACCCCTGTCCGCAGCGCCAAGGCCGGGATTTGCGGGCCGATGGCATGATCCCGCGCATTGCCAGAACAAGATCGCAGGAGAACCATGTCCTCTGAAGCCTCATTGCAGCGCCTGGCCGAATCGCTGGGCCGGCCGTCCTCCGAGTTCCAGGCCCTGGCCAGCCTGCCGCCCGCGCAGATCGACCTGCTGTCCAATGCCGTGGCGCAGACCCAGCAGCGCCAGCGCGAGGCGCTGGCCAAGGCCATCGAGGATGCGCTGGGCCATATCCCGATGCTGCTGCGCGGCCCGGTCAAGAAAGTGCTGGGGATCAAGTAATGAGGCGACTACCCATGCTGATCTCTGCTGATTTCCGGGGCGCCTCATTACTGCTCCGACTCCCGACGCCAAGATCCCCACTGACGTGGGGCCCCTCCACGCTGGTCGCGTAGCCATGTCCACCCTCGAAATCCGCGCCGAGATCATCAAGCTCTCCCGCGTGCTGGGCCTGAAGCCCGAGCAGCTGGAATTCCTCAGCCACACACCGGCCACCGATATCCGCCACCTGCGCGAAACCACGCACGAGTACCTGTTCAACCGCGGCCGCTCGCTGTTCCAGAAGCTGGCGGCCACCACCAAGCTGCTGCCTGGCAAGCTGACGGCCTTCATCGGCCAGAAGGCCTTCGCGCCGGTGTTCATCGCGCGCATCGCCGGCGAGATGCCGACGGACCGCGCGGTGGAGATCGCGCAGCGCATGGAGATTCCGTTCCTGGCCGACGTGACGCTGGAGCTGGACCCGCGCCGCGTGGGCGACATCATCCGCCAGATGCCGGTGGAGATCGTGCGCGACGTGGCGATGGAGCTGATCCGCCGCCGCGAGTACATCACCATGGGCCTGTTCGTCGGCTACCTCACCGACGAGGCCATCCGCCGGGTGATGGCGGCGATCACGGACGAAGAGCACCTGCTGCGCATCGGTCTGTTCATCGAGGCCAAGGACCAGGTGCCCAAGCTGATGCGCATGGTGCCCGACGAGCGTTTTCCGCGCTTCCTCAAGCTGGCGCAGGACGAGGGCAAGAACCTGTGGGCCGAGGCCCTGTCGCTGATGGCCTATGCCGATGGCGGCATGATGCGCAAGCTCGGCGACATGATGGCGGACGAAGGCGATGCCGCGCTGACGCGGCTGCTGCAGCGCAGCCAGGAGCAGGATCTCTGGGGTTCGATCCTGCCGGTGATCGCGCAGATGAGCCCGGAGAAGCAATCGCGCCTGGTGCACCTGGATGCGCTGGCCGATCCGCAGGTGCTCCAGAGCCTGTTCCGCACCGCGGAGGAGGACAACCTCTGGCGCCTGATGCTGCCGCTGGTGGCCGGCATGACCGAGGGCGAGATGGCGCAGACGGCTCGCGCCGCCGACCCGCAGAAGCTGCTGCGGCTGTTCCGGGCCGCCGAACAGGCCCACCTGGTGCCGAAGCTGCTGGGCCTGGTCGATCAGTTCAGCCCCGAGGAGCGCTCCTGGATGGCCACCATCGCCGCCGCGATGCCCGCCGAGCTGCAGGAGCGCTTTGCCGAGGAAGTGGACCAGGCGGGTCTCTGGGAGCCCTTGTTCGAGGTGGCCCGGGCGATTCCCACCGAGGGCCGTGCGGCGCTGGCGGACACGGTGCGGCGCATCGCCGGCCAGCGGCCGGAACTGGTCCGCAAGCTCGCCGGCCTGGCCGAATCGCGCGGACTGGGCGACCTGGTCGCGGCCGCCAGGGCTGCCGCAACGGGGTGAGCCTGTCGTCCCCGGGGGCGGCGTACAATGCCGCCCCCATGCATCCCCTCCTGCCATGAGCGCGCACGTCCCGGCCAAGCGGCTGGCAGGCTTCTACTTCTGGTACTTCGCCGCGATCGGCACGCTGATGCCCTTCACCGGCCTGTTCCTGCAGGAGCGGGGCTGCACGCCGGCGCAGATCGGCGCCATCGGCGGCCTGATGGCGCTGACCCGCATCGTCTCGCCCTATCTCTGGGGGCAGTACGCCGACCGTGACGCCCGCCGCATGGCGGCCATCCGCATCACCCTGGGCATGGGTTTGCTGGCCTTCGCTGCGGCGCAGCTCGCGCCGGGGTTCGCCTTGCTGGCGCTGTGCTTCTTCGTCTACGGCATGTTCAACAACGGCACCATGCCGCAGTTCGAGGTGGTGACCTTCAACCACCTCGGCGCCAATGCCGACCGCTACGGCCGCATCCGCCTGTGGGGCTCCATCGGATTCGTCGTTACCGTGATGGCGATGGGGCCGCTGTTCGAGCGCATCGGCGTGGGCTGGATGCCGCTGACCGTCGCCGGCCTGTTCGCGCTGTGCTGGCTGACCGGGCTGCGCATCCCCGAGGCGCCCATCGGGCCGCGTTCCGGCGCGGCGGAATCGGTGATGGGCGTGATGCGCCGGCCGGAGGTCATCGCCCTGCTGGTGGCCTGCCTGCTGTCGCAGATGAGCTTCGGCCCCTACTACAACTTCTTCAGCATCTGGCTGAAGGACCACGGCTACAACAAGTTCGAGATCGGCTTCCTGTGGGCCTTCGGCGTGGTGGCGGAGGTCGGCATCTTCTTCGTCATGCACCGCCTGCGCCGCTTCTGGAGCCTGCGCAGCATGATGCTCTGGGCCCTGGCCGGCACGGCGCTGCGCTGGTTCCTGCAGATGACCTTCATCGACAACATGCCCTGGATGACCGCGGTGCAGGCGCTGCACGCGGTGAGCTTCGCGCTCTACCATTTCGCCGCCGTGAGCCTGATCCAGCAGCTCTTCCCGGGGGCGATGCAGGGGCGCGGACAGGCGATCTACACCGGCCTCAGCTACGGCGTCGGCGGGGCCATCGGCGGCTTCGGCAGCGGCCTGCTGTGGGAGGTCCTGCATCCGGACCTGCTGTGGCTGGTATCGACGGGCGTGGCGTTGCTGGCCTGGCTGATCGCCTGGCGCGGGCTGCGCGACATCCGGGAGTAGCCTCAGGCGGGCGCCAGGTCCCCGGCGCGCCGCTGTACAGGTCCGACCGCCTGCGGATCGCGGCGGCGCTGGCGCAGCCGCTGCAGCAGCCAATCCTCGCGCCAGTGCTTCCAGTAGGGCTCGCGCTGTCCGTGCAGCTGGATGCCGCCTTCGATGGTCAGGTGATAGCGCTCGCGGCCTTCGCGCCGGTATGGCTTGAGCCATCCGCGCTCGCAGAAGTCTCCCAGGGCCAGGGCGAGGTCACGCTGGCGCAGGCCGGTGCGGCGCCAGACCAGTTCCAGCACCTGCGGCGAATAGTCGTCGGTGTAGCGCAGCGGTCCGGAGAGCTGGCGGGCCAGGGCGAGACTCAGGACGGTCGGGCTGATGCGCATGACGCGGCTCCGGTGGAGACGGCTTCAAGATACGGCTGACAGGGGCGGCGCAACAGGGACAAAATATCGCGCGATGGGGTGCATAACCTGGAGCGTGGCGTGCTGAAGGTCTACGGCGACATCTATTCGGGCAATTGCTACAAGCAGAAGCTGCTGCTGACGCAGCTCGGCATCGCTCATGACTGGGTACACCTGGACATCCTGAAGAAGGAAACCCGCACCCCGGAATTCCTGGCCCGGAATCCCAACGGCCGGGTGCCGGTACTGGAGCTGCCGGGCGGCGTGTTCCTGGCGGAGTCCAACGCCATCCTGCACTACCTGGCCGAGGGCACGCCGTTGCTGCCCGCCGACCGCCTGGACCATGCCCGGGTGCTGCAGTGGATGTTCTTCGAGCAGTACAGCCACGAGCCCTACATCGCCACATCGCGCTACATCATCCGCTATCTCGGCCGTCCGCCGGAGCAGGAGGCGCGCCTGCAGGAGCGTCATCCCGGCGGCCATGCCGCACTGGCGGTCATGGAGCGGCATCTGGCGGACCGCGACTGGTTCGTCGGCGAGGCCTACAGCATCGCGGACATCGCGCTGTATGCCTACACGCACGTGGCGCACGAGGGAGGGTTTGATCTGGCGGCCTATCCGGCCGTGCGGGCCTGGCTGGCGCGCACCGCCGCGCAGCCGGGTTATGCCAGCATGGACCAGTTCGACGCGGCGATCCGCGCCGGCTGAGCGCGGCCGGTCAGTGAGCCGGCGCCGGCATGGGGTCGGAGTCGCGGCGGTTGCTGCCGTCCTTGGACGGGATGCGGGCGCGCATGCGCAGTTGGGCCAGGGTGCGGTTGTCGCGCCAGCGGGTCCAGGGGAACCAGCGCGATTCGGCGATGGCCGCCTGGCCCGCGGTGGTCATGCGATAGCTGGCCTCGATCTCGTCGCCGTGCAGCTCCATGTAGCCTTCTCCGACGCAGTAGCGCAGCAGCTCGCGCAGGTCTTCCTGGCGCAGGCCCGTGCTGCGCCAGGTGGCCGAGAGCAGGGTCCAGGAGTAGTTGTGGGTGTAGGCCAGCGGTCCGGTAGTCAGGCTGGCGAGCGCGGCGAGCAGGGTACTGCGACGGATGTCCATGGCGGGCGGCCTCGTTGCAATCTGGTGAGGCTAGCGGCGGGAGCGGGACGGGGCTGGATAGAGAAAATGGCGGGGTGGGGTGTGGGAAAGTGGCTCCCCAACGGATAAGGCCCTGCCGGGTCAGGGCAGAGCCGGTCACTCAAGCCTGCAAATTCACGAGGCTGAGGATTCCCATGCGATGCGTGGAGCCACGCAAAGAAAAACCCCGCCGGGTTAGGGCGGGGTCAGTCAACTCAACCCGCAGACTCGCGACGCTAAGGATCCCCACGCAATGCGTGGGGCCCCTCCACGCCGTTCGTTGCTTTACTCAAAAACAAAGCTCTCCACCGGCAGTCGCAGCATGGATTTGCTGGGCTTAGTCATCGACTGGGCGTGGCCCTTGGCGCGCGGCAGGATGTGGTCGAAGTAGAACTTCGCCGTGGCGATCTTGGCCTTGTAGAACGCCGGCTCCTCGGCGCCGCCCTTGGAGAGCTTGTCGCTGGCCACCGCGGCCTGCAGGGCCCAGAAGTAGGCCATGGTCACGTAGCCCGAGTACATCAGGAAGTGATGGCTGGCGGAGCTGACCACTTCGCGGTCCTTGCGGGCCATCAGCATCACGCGCATGGTCAGCACGTTCCACTCGGCGGCGTACTTGGCCAGGGTGGTGGCGAAGTTGCGCAGGCGGGCGTCGCGCAGGTTGTCCACCGCGAACTTGGCGATCTGGCCGGTGAACTCGCGCACGGCCTTGCCGCGGGTCTGCAGCAGCACCTTGCGGCCCAGCAGGTCCAGGGCCTGGATGCCGGTGGTGCCTTCGTACAGCGTGGAGATGCGCGCGTCGCGGGCGATCTGCTCCATGCCGTGTTCCTTGATGTAGCCATGGCCGCCGAACACCTGGATGCCCTGGTTGGCCGCTTCCAGGCCCATCTCGGTCAGGAAGCCCTTGAGGATCGGCGTGAAGAAGCCCAGCTTGTCGTCCCACTCGTGGTACTTGGCCTGGTCGTTCTCGATGATGCCGTTGGTCATGTGGTCCGCCAGCTGCGCGGCGAAGTAGATCATCGCGCGGCCGCCTTCGGCGAAGCACTTCTGCGTCAGCAGCATGCGGCGCACGTCGGCATGATGGATCAGCGCGTCGGCGACCTTGTCCGGCTCCTGCTTGCCGCGCAGGGCGCGCATCGAGCGGCGGTCCTTGGCGTAGGCCAGCGCTCCCTGGAACGAGGCCTCGGCGTGGCAGATGCCCTGCACGGCGGTACCGATGCGGGCGGTGTTCATGAAGGTGAACATGGCTTCCAGGCCCTTGTTGGGCTTGGCGATCATGTAGCCGGTGGACTGCTCGAAGTTGATCACGGCCGTGGCGGAGGCCTTGATGCCCATCTTGTGCTCGATGGCGCTGCAGACCACGTTGTTGTGCTCGCCGACGCTGCCGTCGGCGTTGACGTTCATCTTGGGCACGATGAACAGCGAGATGCCCTTGGTGCCCGGGGGCGCGTCCGGCAGGCGCGCCAGCACGATGTGGATGATGTTCTCGGTCAGGTCATGCTCGCCGGCGGAGATGAAGATCTTGGTGCCGGTGATCTTGTAGCTGCCGTCCAGCTGCGGCTCGGCCTTGGTCTTGACCTGGCCGAGGTCGGTGCCGCACTGCGGCTCGGTGAGGCACATGGTGCCGGTCCAGCGGCCCTCGGTCAGCGGCGGCATGTAGATCGCCTTCAGCTCCTCGGAGGCGTGCTGCATGACGGTGTTCATGGCGCCCAGCGAAAGGCCCGGGTACATGGTGAACGACCAGTTGGCCGTACCCATCATCTCGGACTTCAGCAGGCCCAGCGACATCGGCATGCCCTGGCCGCCGAACTCGGTCGGGTGCGACAGGCCCTGCCAGCCGCCCTGCACGAACTGCTCGTAGGCCTCCTTGAAGCCCTTGGGCGTGGTGACCTTGCCGTTCTCGAAGTGGCAGCCTTCCTGGTCGCCGGAGAGGTTCAGCGGGGCCAGCACCTCTTCGCAGAACTTGGCGGCTTCGCCCAGGATCGCGTCGCAGGTCTCGGGGTCTGCATCCTTGCCGTTGGAGAGGCCGGCGTAGTGAGCGGGGTAGTCGAACACCTCGTTCATCAGGAAGCGCATGTCGCGCAGCGGAGCTTTGTAGGCAGGCATGGAAAGTCCTCGTCACCGAGCTAAATAAGTGGGCGTATTCTGAACACCCATTGACCCGGGAGACATTGGCCGCAGGAACAGTAAACAACTGTTCAGGGGGCCATACGGCCCCGTATGTCGGATTCCAGGCTGCCCAGCAGGGCCAGGCCCGCGCCGGACAGGGTGCGGCGCTCGTGCCAGACGGCGCCCAGTTCACGATGCAGGGCCAGCTGCGGGATCGGCAGGCGGCGGATGCTGCCGTCGATCATCGAGTCCGGCAGCACGCTCCAGCCCAGGCCGATGCCCACCAGCATCTTCAGGGTTTCCAGGTAATTGGTGGCCAGGCGGATGCGCGGCACCAGGCCGTGCTGCTGCAGGGCGCGGGTGACGATGCGGTGGGTATAGGTGGCCTCGTCCGGCAGCACTGCCGGGTGGCCGGCGAGGTCCTGCAGGCGGGCGCGGGGCTTGTCCAGCAGGGGGTGGCCGGGAGCGACCACGACCGACAAGGGGTCGTCCCAGACGGCGCGCTGCTGCAAGTGCGGCAGCGGCTGGGTGGGCAGGGTGACGATGCCCAGCTCCAGCTTGCCCGCCAGCACGGCCTGGCAGGCCACCTCGGAGTCCATGAAATGGATGTCCAGGTCCACTTCCGGGTACTGCTGGGTGAAAGCGCGCAGTACCGGCGGCAGGCGGTGCAGGCCGATGTGGTGGCTGGTGCCGATCGACAGGCGCCCGGCCACCTTCTCATGCAGGTGGGAGAGCGCCCGCCTCCCATCTTCAAGGTCTTGCAGCACCTTCTTCGCGTAGGGGAGCAGGGTGCGGCCGGCGTCGGTCAGGCTCACCTGTCGGCCCACGCGGTCGAACAGGGGCTGGCCGACCTGTTCCTCCAGGGCGGTGATGCGCTTGCTCACCGCCGGCTGGGACAGGTGCAGGGCTTCGGCGGCTTGGGTGAAGGAGCCGGACTCGGCGACGGCGATGAAGGTGGTGAGGTTCTGGGTGTCCATGGTCGAATTCCCATATGGAATGGACTGGATGAAAACGATTCATTGGAGTTATTGATAACACGCTCCTAGAATGCGCGCCATTCGCAAGACCAAGCTTCGGGAATTTGAGGTCCAGCCATGGCAAAAACCCTGTACGAAAAGATTTGGGACGCCCATGTGGTCGCCGACCAGGGCGACAACTCCGCCCTGATCTACATCGACCGCCACCTGGTGCACGAGGTGACCAGCCCACAGGCCTTCGACGGCCTGCGCATGAACCGCCGCAAGCCCTGGCGCCTGAATGCCAACCTGGCCGTGGCCGATCACAACGTGCCGACCACCGCCGACCGCGTGCAGGGCATCAAGGACCCGATCTCGCGCGCCCAGGTCGATGCGCTGGACGCCAACTGCGCGGAGTACGGCATCACCGAATTCCGCATGACCGATCACCGCCAGGGCATCGTCCACGTGGTGGGCCCGGAGCAGGGCGCCACCCTGCCGGGCATGACCGTGGTCTGCGGCGACTCGCACACCTCCACGCACGGTGCCTTCGGCGCGCTGGCCTTCGGCATCGGGACCTCCGAGGTCGAGCACACGCTGGCCACGCAGACGCTGGTACTGAAGAAGGCCAAGACCATGCTGATCCGCGTCAACGGCCATGTGGGCCCGGGCGTCACGGCCAAGGACATCACGCTGGCGATCATCGGCCGCATCGGCACCGCCGGCGGCACCGGCCATGTCATCGAGTACGCCGGCGAGGCGATCGAGGACCTGAGCATGGAAGGCCGCATGACCCTGTGCAACATGGCGATCGAGGGCGGCGCGCGCGCCGGCCTGGTGGCCGTGGACGACAAGACCATCGCCTACGTCAAGGGCCGCCCCTACGCGCCGAAGCCGGAGCAATGGGACGCCGCCGTGGCCAACTGGAAGCAGCTGCGCAGCGACCCGGGCGCGAAGTTCGACGCCGTGGTGGAGCTGGACGCCAGGAGCATCGAGCCGCAGGTCAGCTGGGGCACTTCGCCCGAGATGGTGGGCCCGGTCTCGGCGCGCGTCCCCGATCCGGCGAAGGAAGCCGATCCGGTCAAGCGCAACGGCATGGAGAAGGCGCTGGCCTACATGGGCCTGGCTGCCAACACGCCGATCGAGCAGATCAGCATCGACAAGGTGTTCATCGGCTCCTGCACCAACTCGCGCATCGAGGACCTGCGCGCCGCTGCCGCGGTCGTGAAGGGCAAGCGCAAGGCCGCGAACGTGAAGCTGGCGCTGGTGGTGCCGGGCTCAGGCCTGGTGAAGGCGCAGGCCGAAAGCGAAGGCCTGGACAAGGTCTTCACCGAGGCGGGCTTCGAGTGGCGCGAGCCGGGCTGCTCCATGTGCCTGGCGATGAACGCCGACCGGCTGGAGCCGGGCGAGCGCTGCGCCTCGACCAGCAACCGCAACTTCGAAAGCCGCCAGGGGCAGGGAGGGCGTACCCACCTGGTGAGCCCGGCGATGGCGGCGGCGGCGGGTATCGCCGGCCACTTCGTCGACGTGCGCTCGCTGTAGGCATGGAAGCGGCACGATGAGCCTGGGTTTCAGGCCGGCGCGGGCGGAGGACGCGGAGGCCGCGGCGCCGCTGGTGTACAGCGCCGGGCCCGAGGCCTTCGACTACATGCTGCGTGCGGCGGGGCGCGGGGCGCTGGATTTCCTGCGCTATGCCTTTGCCCAGGGCGGCGGGTTCCAGGGCCATCGCAACCACTGGGTGGCGGAGCGGGAAGGGCGCGTGGTGGGCGTGGGCGCCTTCTACGGGCAGCGCGACGAAGGACGGCTGACGCTGGGATTGATGCGGCAGGTGCTGTCGTTCTACCCGCTGCCGGCGGCCTTCGGCGTGATCCGGCGCGGCCTGGAACTGTCGCCGATGATGAAACCGCTGACGCCGGAGATGCTGTACGTGGCGAATTTCGGCGTGGCGCCGGAATGCCGCGGCCAGGGTATCGGCGCGAGGATGCTGAATTTCCAGATGGCGCAGGCGCGCCAGCGCGGCTTTCAGCTCTATGCACTGGACGTGGCGGTGACCAATCCCCGCGCCCAGAAGCTGTACGAGGGAATCGGATTCAGGTTCGTGCGCGAGCGCCGCTTCCGCGGCGACCGTGCACGTTCACCGGTGCCGGATTGCCGGCGCCTGGAAATGAAGTTGTAAGGAAGACAGACATGAAGGCATTTACGCAGGTCATTTCTCACGTGGCGCCGCTGGACCGTCCCAACGTGGACACCGATGCGATCATCCCCAAGCAGTACCTGAAGTCGATCCGGCGCACGGGCTTCGGCCCCTTCCTGTTCGACGACTGGCGCTACCTGGATCCGGGCACGCTGGAAGTGGACCCGGCGACGCGCCGCCCGAACCCGGAGTTCGTGCTCAACGAGCCGAAGCATGCCGGCGCGCAGGTGCTGATCGCGCGCGACAACTTCGGCTGCGGCTCCTCGCGCGAGCACGCGGTATGGGCGCTGGACGACTACGGCTTCCGCGCCGTGATCGCGCCGAGCTTCGCCGATATCTTCTTCTCCAACTGCTTCAAGAACGGCGTCCTGCCGGTGACGCTGCAGGCCGAGGAAGTGCAGGCGATCTTCGAGGCGGTGGCGGCGGATGCGGCGGCCAAGGTCACCATCGACCTGCCGGCGCAGGAAGTGCGCCTGCCGGACGGCCGCGTGTTCCGCTTCCAGATCAATCCTCACCACAAGCACAACATGGTCAACGGCCTGGACGAGATCGGCCTGACGCTGCAGCAGGCCGATGCGATCAGGGCCTACGAGGCGAAGCGCCGCGCGGAAGCGCCCTGGCTGTTCAACTGAAGCCCGCACCGTTCGCCCTGATCCTGAGCTTGTCGAAGGATCGAAGGGTGAACGGTGGCCAATGGACCATTCATGGTTCGCCAGGCTCACCACGAACGGTCTGAGATGGCCGTGAACATAGCGAATAGAGAGAAATGAACAAGAAGATCCTGATTCTCCCTGGCGACTACATCGGCACCGAGATCATGGCGGAAGCCGTGAAGGTGCTGGAGCTGCTGAAGGCCGAGGGCGAGAAGATCGAATGGTCCTTCGGCCATCTCGGCGGTGCCGCCTATGATGCGGAGGGCCATCCGTATCCGCCGTCCACCCAGAAGGCGGCCTGCGAGGCCGATGCCATCCTGATGGGCGCCGTCGGCGGCCCCAAGTACGACAGCCTGCCGCGCGCCGTGCGCCCGGAGCAGGGCATCCTGGGCATCCGCAAGGATCTCGGCCTGTTCGCCAACCTGCGTCCCGCGTTGGCCTATGAGGAACTGGCGGCCGCATCCTCGTTCAAGCCCGAGGTCATCGCCGGGCTGGACATCCTGATCCTGCGCGAACTGACCGGCGACATCTACTTCGGCCAGCCGCGCGGCCGCCGCAGCAACGCCGAGGGCGCCGAGGAAGGCTACGACACGATGCACTACAGCCGCCCGGAGGTGGAGCGCATCGCGCATGTCGCGTTCCAGGCGGCGCAGAAGCGCAACAAGCGCCTTTGCTCGGTGGACAAGGAGAACGTGCTGGAGACCTCGCGCCTGTGGCGCGAGGTGGTGATCGAGGTGGGCAAGCAGTACCCGGACGTCGCGCTGAGCCACATGTACGTGGACAACGCCGCGATGCAGCTGGTGAAGAATCCCAAGCAGTTCGACGTGATCGTCACCGGCAACATCTTCGGCGACATCCTGTCGGACGAGGCCTCGATGCTGGCGGGTTCCATCGGCATGCTGCCCTCGGCATCTCTGGACGTGAACAACAAGGGGCTGTACGAGCCGATCCACGGCAGCGCGCCGGACATCGCCGGGCAGGGCAAGGCCAACCCGCTGGCGACGATCCTGTCGGTGGGCATGATGTTCCGCTACACGTTCAACCGTGCCGACCTCGCCGATCGCATCGATGCCGCGGTGAAGCAGGTGCTGCGGCAGGGCAAGCGTACCGGCGACATCGCGCAGCCGGGCGAGAGGATCATCGGCACGAAGGAAATGGGCGACGCGGTCGTGGCCGCGCTGAAGAAGTAACAACCAACAGAACCTCTCCCGCGTGCGGGAGAGAGGCAGGGGAGAAGGTTTCTGTAATTCCTGAAGGTTTTACGGAAACCCTCTCCCGGCCCTGTCGGGCCACCCTCTCCCGCAAGCGCGAGGGGGATAGCAACGGATTGAGGATTGTGAGATGAAGAAGCTGGGTATGGTGGGTTGGCGCGGCATGGTCGGCTCGGTGCTGATGCAGCGCATGCAGGAAGAGAACGACTTCGCGCTGGTGGAGTCGCATTTCTTCAGCACCTCGAGCGCCGGCGGGCCGGGCCCGAAGGTGGGCGGCAAGGACACTCCGCCGCTGAAGGATGCCAACAGCATCGAGGCGCTCAAGGCGATGGACGTGATCATCACCTGCCAGGGCGGTGACTACACCAACGAGATCTACCCGAAGCTGCGCGCCAGCGGCTGGGACGGCTACTGGATCGACGCGGCCTCGGCGCTGCGCATGAAGGACGACGCCGTCATCATCCTGGATCCGGTGAACCGCGGCGTGATCGATGCGGCGCTGGCCCAGGGCGTGAAGAACTACATCGGCGGCAACTGCACCAACAGCATCCTGCTGATGGGCGTGGGCGGCCTGTTCCGCGAGGGACTGGTGGAGTGGGTCAGCTCGATGACCTACCAGGCGGCTTCCGGCGGCGGCGCCAACCACATGCGCGAGCTGCTCAAGGGCATGGGCGTGATCAACGCCGCCGTGGCCGAGGAACTGGCGACCCCGGCTTCGGCGATCCTCGACATCGACCGCAAGGTGGCGCAGTCCATCCGCAGCGACGTGCCCACCGAGTTCTTCGGCGCGCCGCTGGCCGGCGGCCTGATCCCCTGGATCGACTCCCAGCTCGACAACGGCCAGTCCAAGGAGGAATGGAAGGGCCAGGCGGAGGTCAACAAGATCCTCGGCAACGACAAGCCGATCCCGGTGGACGGCCTCTGCGTGCGCATCGGCGCGATGCGCTGCCACAGCCTGGCGCTGACCCTCAAGCTCAAGCGCGACCTGCCGCTGGCCGAGATCGAGTCGATCATCAAGAGCGGCAACGACTGGGTGAAGTGGGTGCCGAACGACAAGCCGGTCACCGTCAAGGAGCTGACCCCGGCCTCGATCACCGGCGGGCTGAAAGTGGGCGTGGGCCGCGTGCGCAAGCTCAACCTCGGCCCCGAATACGTGTCGGCCTTCGTGATCGGCGACCAGCTGCTGTGGGGTGCCGCGGAACCGCTGCGCCGCATGCTGAGGATCGTGCTCGGCAAGCTCTGAGGGGTTTGCGGGCCCAGGGGCCCCGCCGGTGCGGACCGGCGGGGCCCCTGCCGTTTTCAGGAGGCCCGCGGCGGCTCGGGCCGATGCCAGAGCCAGGCCAGCACCAGGGCCATCAGTCCGGTGATGGCCTCGGCCAGCCAGGGCTTCCTGGCGGTGAGGAACAGGACCAGGGCGCAGATCGCCATCATCACCGTGGCGCTCCACTTGGCGCGGCGGCTGACGCTGCGGGTCTCCCGCCAGTTGCGGATCATCGGCCCGAACAGGCGATGGCCTTCCAGCCAGGCCGAGAAGCGCGGCGAACTGCGCGCCGCGGCCCAGCCGGCCATCAGGATGAAGACCGTGGTCGGCAGCCCGGGCACGAAGATGCCGATCACCCCCAGCGCCACGCACAGCGCAGCGAAGGTCATCAGCAGATAGCGCAGCGGTGCCGCTAGCGCGGGCCGGGCTGCAGGGGAGGCGGGCTCGCTCATGCCGTCGCGAGCCGCGTGTGGGGATGATCCCATGGGCTTCGGTGATGGTCGAAGGTCATCGCCCGCGGATCACGGGCGGCGGCGAGCGGCCGCCCGGGCGGCAAATCGGGAAGTGAAGTCTCGCCATGGACAGCATCATGCTGCCATGCTCGCACAAGGCGGCGGCATCCGGGCGTCGAGAGTCGACGCAGGCCTGAGCGGGTGCGGCGGGAGCGGTCGGCTGACACAGGGTTCATGCCGGCAAGGCAAAGGCTTCCCGCAGCAGTACGTCGAAGCGGCGGAACGCGGCGCGTGCCGCCTCGCGCATGCGTGCGTCGTCGGGCGCGGACAGTTCGAGGCGGTCCAGGGCCTCGGTGAACTGCTTCCAGTGGCGCGCGCGTCCCTCCGGCGCGGCGGCGAGGTGCCGGGCCCCGAAGTGTTCCGACAGCCCCAGGGTTTGCGCCTTCTTGAACAGCATGGCGGCGCCGAGCGTGGAGCCCTCGGAGACGAACAGCCAGCCGAGTGCCGCGACGTGGTCGCGGGTGTCGTGCGCCGGCGGCTCGCCCGCGGGCAGCGCGGCGCCTAGGTCGGCCAGATCGGCGGCGGTGGCGCCGAGGCGGCCGCGGTTGGCCAGGTCGGGCAGCCAGTCCTGCAGCCCGGCGATGCGGTACAGCGGCTCGATCTCGCGCTGGAAGCGATGCTGCACCGTCACCCAGCGGGTGAAGTGCCCGCGGCTGGCGAAGGGGGCGGCAGCCGCCACGACGTCGTGCAGGGCTTCGTGCAGATCATCGGTTGCCGCACTCAGGGCGGCGCTGCGGGAACGGAGGGCAGGGGCGGAAAGGGTGGGAACGTCCATGTGCGAATCCTAGTACAGGTTCTAATTGTTATTGATTCTCAATTATAGGCCTGCGTTCCCGGGCCACCAACAGAAGATTTTCCAGGCGGCCATGGGTTTTGCCCACGGATACGCTCTACACTTCGCCGCTCGATTTTTCAGGGGGTCCCATGACAAGGAAGTTCGACATCGCGGTGGTCGGCGTCAGCGGTCTGGTCGGCGCGGCGATGCTCGAGATCCTGCACGAGCGCGACTTTCCGGTCGGCCGGATCTTCCCGCTCGACGTGGCCGAAGCCGCGGGCGGCACGGCCAGCTTCGGTCGCCGCGAGCTGCCGGTGGGTGACGTGGCGCGCTTCGACTTCTCGCAGGTGCAGCTCGCGCTGTTCTCCGCCGGTGCCGCCGTGGCGGCCGAATACGCGCCGAAGGCTGCGGTCGAGGGCTGCGTGGTGATCGACAACAGCACGCAGTTCCGGCTCGATCCCGAGGTGCCCCTGGTGGTGCCGGAGGTCAATCCGCAGGACCTGGCGCGGCATGACGTGCGCGGTATCGTGGCCAACCCCACCTGCACGGTGACGCTGCTGGCCCTGGCGCTGAAGCCGCTGCGGGATGCCGCCGGCATCGAGCGGGTCAATGTCTCGACCTACCAGGCCGTATCCGGCAGCGGGCGCGAGGCGGTGGAGGAACTGGGCCGGCAGACCGCGGACCTGCTGAGCTTCCGTGAGATCAAGCCCCAGGCCTACAGCCGCCAGATCGCCTTCAACGTGTTGCCGCAGATCGATGCGGTGGAGGAGGGCGGCCATACCCGCGAGGAACTGCGCCTGATGCGCGAGACCGCGCGCCTGCTGGGCGACCCGGTGCGGGTCAACGCCACCGCCGTGCGGGTCCCGGTGTTCTATGGCCATAGCGCCGCCGTGCACCTGGAGACCCGCGAGCCCCTGGCCCTGGACCGTGCGCGAGAACTGCTGGGGCAGGCGCCGGGCCTGGAACTGCTCGATGAGCGCTCCGCCGACGGCTTTCCCACCCCGGTGACCGAGGCCAGCGGACAGGACGCGGTATTCGTCGGACGGCTCCGGCAGGATCCGACGCATCCCCGAGGATTGAACCTGTGGCTGACCGGCGACAATATCCGCAAGGGTGCCGCGCTCAATGCGGTTCAGATCGCCGAGCTGTTGAGTCGTGACTATTTATAAAATGTCGTGTATAAAAGGGCTTACATGCGCAAGTTCACGCTTGCTGTGAACTCAAGGCAGCCCCGGTTGGGGGACACGGCTTCCGGAGAGAATATGTTGCGTAAACTGGCACTGCTTGCAGCACTGAGCCCCGTGTTGTGGCTTTCCACGGCCGCAGCCATCGGGCTGGGCGAAATCGAGGTCAAGTCCGGCCTCAACCAGCGTTTCGCCGCGTCCATCCCGCTCACCGCCGTGACGCCGGAGGAAGCGGAGGGCGTCCAGGTGAACCTGGCCAGCGTGGCCGAGTTCCAGCGCGCCGGCCTGGACCGCAGCGACTACCTCAGCAGCCTGCGCTTCACCGTCGCCAGCGATGGCGGCCAGCCCCGTATCGAAGTCCGCAGCGCCCAGATCGCGCGCGAGCCGTTCGTCAATTTCCTGGTCGAGGTGAAGTCCCGCGGCGGCCGCCTGCTGCGCGAGTACACCATCCTGCTCGATCCGCCGACGATGCAGCAGCAGCCCGCGCCGGTGGCCCAGGCCCCGCGTGCGCCGGCGCCCGTGGCGGCCGCTCCGCAGCGTCCGTCCTCCGAATTCTTCGAGACCTCCGAGGAGTCCGTGCGCCGTCCGGCCCCGGTGCCCCCCCCGGCCGAACCCGCGCCCCAGCCGGTGATCCCGGCCGCGGCCCCCACGCCTCCCGCCGCGCCGCTGAGCACGGCTTCCGGTGACGCCTACGGCCCGGTCCAGGCCAAGGAAACCTTCTGGAGCATCGCCACCAAGCTGCGTCCGGACCCCTCGCTGACGATGGACCAGGTTCTGCTGGCCATCTACGAAGCCAATCGCGACGCCTTCGAGGGCGGAATCAATGGGCTGCGCATCGGCTCCCGCCTGACGATTCCGTCGGCAGCCGAGATGGGCTCGGTCCCGCCGGCAGTGGCCAAGGCTCGCATCAACACCCTGCGTAACGGCGGGGCCGCCAGGCCCAAGCCGCGACCAGCGGAAGCGCTGGCCGAGCCGCCGATCACGGCGCCGAAGCCCTCCATCGTGTCCGAAGCGCCGGCAGTGCCGGCGTCGCCGTCTCCGGCGAAGCCTGTTCCGGCTCCTGCCCCCGTTGCCAAGCCGTTGCCCGCGCCCAAGCCGCTGCCGGCACCTGCGCCGGCACCTGCGCCGGTCCCCAAGCCCGAGCCGAAGGCGGCCCCGGCCCCCGCTCCGATCCCCGCTCCTGCCCCGGTTCCTGCACCCGTCCCGGCACCGGCACCGGCAGAGCCTCCCGCGCCCGCGCCCGCGCCGGCGGTGTCGGAGGAGCCTGCCGCCCCCGCCGTCGGCGAAGTACCGGCCGAGGCGTCCGTGGCCGAGGTGGTGCCGGCGGAAGCCCCGGCGCCCGAAGCCGAGCCGGCGCCCCCGCCCCAGAAGGCCAAGAAGCCCACGCCGGAGCCCGAGGAGGGCGGCCTGCTCGACCTCGCGATCCCGGTGCTGGGGCTGCTGCTGGTCCTCGGCGGCGTCGGCTACCTGGTCAGCAACCTGCTCAAGAAGCGCCGTGCGCAGCAGTCGGCGGACCTGCCGACGGCCAGTCCCGCACCGAGCACTCCGTCGATCGTCCCGGCCGCCGCGCCGATCCTGGCGCGTTCCACGCTGGGCACCATTCCGCCGCCGGGCGTGAAGCTGCCGCCAAAGTCGCCGGAGGCGGCCCGCCGCGAGCTCGAGAACCTGGACGACACGCTGAGCGGCGAGGAAACCGCCGACTTCCATACCCGGCAGCTGCAGACCCAGCAGGTGCCGGCGCAGGCGCAGTCCACCCAGGCCGTCCCGCCGGCCCCGTCGGCGTCGCTCGACGATACGGCCATGCTGCCGACCTTCGACTCGACGCAGGCCTTCGGTGCCGAGGACCTGGCCTTTGCCCGCAAGGCCGTGGAGACCGGCAACATCGACTTCGACGTCACCGGCCAGTTCGCGGCCGAGACGGTGCAGATCAACCTCGACGCCAACGATCCGATGGCGGAGGCCGATTTCCACTTGGCCTACGGGCTCTACGACGAGGCGATCCTGCTGCTGCGCCAGGCGTCCGGCCGTGACCCGTCGCGGACCGAGCTGAAGGTGAAGCTGGCCGAGACCTATTTTGCCGCCGGCCGCCCGGTGGAGTTCCAGGAAACCACCGAAGGCCTGAAGGGCAAGGCCGACGCGGCCACCTGGCAGAAGATCGCGATCATGGGCCAGCAGCTGTGCCCGGACGTGCAGCTGTTCAAGGGGGGGGACGTCGCGGCCGTCGATACCGACTTCGACCTCGCCTTCGACGAGCCGTCCGCTCCGTCGGTGCAGGGCATGCCGGAGCCCACGGCGGCCGAAGCGCCGCCGTCCGCCGGCAACGGCCTGGACTTCCGGCTCGAGGAGCTGGAACTGCCGCCGGTGGAGCCGTCCGCCAAGTCCCGCGAGCCGACGCTCAAGAACGACGATGCCCTGGAGTTCGACCTCGGCGACTTCGACCTGGGTGGCGCCAAGACGGTGGTCTCGACACCGGCTGCCGCTCCGCCGGCGTCGCGCCCGGCGGACAGCAATGCCCTGGAGTTCGACCTGTCCGGTTTCGACTCCCCGGCGTCCTCGACGATCTCCGAGCCGGCCCTGGCCGAGATCAGGGTCGACGAGATCAAGCTGGACGATTTCGACATCGGCGACCTCGGCGGCGACAGCGACAGCATCTCCGCGGGCGACGAGGCCGGCACCAAGCTGGACCTGGCGCGCGCCTACGTGGACATGGGCGACAACGAGATGGCGCGCAACCTGCTGAACGAGGTGCAGCAGCAGGGCAACGACACGCAGAAGGCGGAGGCGCAGGCCCTGCTGTCGCGTCTCGCCTGATCCGGCCATGAGTTTCTTCCGGGCCGCCGCGAATCGCGGCGGCCTTTTTCTTTCGGGCCTGCCCGATCCGGCGAGGGACGCGCCATGAGTCGCTGGGCGGCAGGGGTGGAGTACGTGGGCACCGGCTTTCGCGGCTGGCAGACCCACACGACCCTGCGCTGCGTGCAGAGCACGCTGGAGGCGGCGCTGTCGAAGGTGGCGGACCACCCGGTGGCGATCACCGCGGCGGGCCGCACCGATGCCGGCGTCCACGGCCTGCAGCAGGTGGTGCATTTCGACTCGCAGGCCCGGCGCAGCGAGTACGCCTGGCTGCTGGGTGCCAATACCAACCTGCCCGAGGACCTTTCGCTGCGCTGGGTGCAGCCGGTGCGCGAGGATTTTCACGCCCGCTTCTCGGCCCGGGCACGGCATTACCGCTACGTGATCCACAACCACCGGGCCCGGGCCGCGCTGCTGCGCCACCGGACGGCCTGGTGGCCGCAGCGGCTCGACGCCGGGGCCATGCACGAGGGAGCCCAGGCCCTGCTGGGGGAGCAGGACTTCTCGGCCTTCCGCGATTCCGAGTGCCAGTCGCCCACGGCGATGCGCTTCATGCGCCACGTCAACGTGTTCCGGCGCGGCGATTTCGTGGTGATGGATGTCTGCGCCAATGCCTTCCTCCACCACATGGTCCGCAACATCGCCGGTACCCTGGCCGAGGTGGGGCTGGGCAAGCGGCCGCCGGCCTGGGTGGCCGAAGTCCTGGCCGGCCGCGACCGTACCCGGGCCGGAATGACGGGCCCGGCGGAGGGGCTGTATTTCGTAGGACCGGAATATCCGGCAGAATTCGCCCTCCCCGAACGGCCGGAACCCTATTTTCCGGCCTGAGACCCAAGGTTTTGAGCCGAACCCGAATCAAGTTTTGCGGGATCACCCGCGAGAAGGACGCCCAGGCGGCCATTGGCCTGGGGGTCGATGCCCTGGGTTTTGTCCTGGTGCCGGCCAGCCCGCGCCATATCCCGGCCGAGAAGGCCGCGGCCATCCGCCGGCGGCTACCCCCCTTCGTCAGCGCCGTGGCCCTGCTCAAGGACGCCGACGCGGCTTTCGTGCAGGACGCCATCGACACGCTGAAACCCGACCTGCTGCAGTTCCACGGCGATGAGCCGGCGGATTTCTGCGCCAGCTTCGGCCTGCCGTACATCAAGGCGGTGGCCATGGGCGAGAAACAGAGCCTGGCGCCGCTGGCCAGGCGCTACAAGGGCGCGGCCGGGCTGCTGCTGGACAGCCATGCCAAGGGCGGCATGGGCGGGCGGGGCGAGACCTTCGACTGGAGCCGGGTGACGGCGGTGAAGATGCCGCTGGTGCTGGCCGGGGGGCTGAATCCCGCCAACGTGGGGCGGGGGGTGCGGCAGCTGCGGCCCTATGGGGTCGATGTGTCCTCCGGCATCGAAGCCAGGCCCGGCGTCAAGGATCACGACAAGATGCGCGCTTTCGTCGAGGCGGTGGTGCGCGCGGACAGAGCGAAGAAATGAGTTACGACTTTCCCGATGCGAAGGGCCATTTTGGCCCCTATGGCGGCCAGTTCGTCGCCGAGACCCTGATGGAGCCGCTGCGGCAGCTCTCCGAGGCCTATGGGCGCCTGAAGGACGATCCGGCC
>NZ_PSNW01000019.1 GCF_002930645.1 Solimonas fluminis
CGACTGGAACAACGCGGCGGAGGCTTTCCGCACGGCCCTGAAGTCGCGCAACCTCGACAAGCCCGCCGATGCGCACATGGCGCTGGGCACCGCGCTGTTCAATGCCAACAAGTTCGCCGAGGCCCGGGGACAGTTCGTGGCGGCCGCGGCCTCTCCGGCACTGGCGCAGGCTGCTGGCAACTGGATCAAGTTCGTGGATCAGGAAATCGCGCGGCGTGACGCGGTGAAGGATTTGTAGCCCGCCGCAGGCGGGAGGGTGGTCTGATGGGGATAGTGCTCGTGGAAGGGAAAAGGAAGTCCCGGCGGCCAGGCGGCGGCCGCAGGACGGCCGCGGGTGCTGACGCAGATTTCCGTGCCGGGGCAGGGAGGCGCGGGCCAGGAATCAACAGGGCGGCGATGGCCGCCGATGTCTCCTCCCCTGACCCGGAAAGTCAGGAACTCACGGCGCCAGCGCGGAATATCGCTGGCGCCGTTCTTTTTTTCCGGAGAAGGGCTCGGGGCAGGGTGGGGTAAGGGTCAGTTTGCTTTCAGTATGATCCAAGCCAGCGTCAGCCTGGCAGGTGCAGGAACAGGGGGAAGGCGATGCTGCAAAGACTGTTGATGGTGCTATCCATCGGCGCAGCGCTGGCCATGCTGGCCGTGCTGGTCGTCCGCACGCAGGGCGAGCCGCAGACGCTCGAAGGACACCTCGGACGCATGACGGCGCTGGCGCAGCTCAGCGCGGCGAACGTCGAGGCCGATACCCAGGTCATGCGGGCGCGCCTGAGCCTGGAGTCCGATGCCCAGGGACTGGAGGATGCAATGCGGCGTCTCGAGGCGGCCCGTACTGCCCTGGCCCTGCATCGCGACGGCCTGCGCGCGGTCTCCCGCGATGTCGGCAACGCGGTGTCGGGCCTGCTGCAGCAGCTGGACGACAAGCAGGCCCTGCTGGGTTCCTATCGCAGCCAGGTCGGCGAGTTCGCCGGCTCCTATGCGAAGTTCGGACAGGAGAGCGACCTCGTGCTGGCCGATCCCGCGCTGGCCGGCGATGCCGGCCTGCGCAGTGCCGTGCGGCGCCTGCTCGAGGAGGTGACGACCTACAGCCTGCAGTCGGCGCCGACCAACCAGGACACCCTCGATGGCCTGATGACCCAGGTGACGGTCGGTGCGGGTTCGGCCCCCGCGCTGCGCAGCCGCCTGATCGCCCTGAGCAATGCCGCGGCCCGGGTGGTCGGCGACAAGGACCAGCTGACGGCCATCGCCGGCAAGCTCGGCGAGGTGCCGGTGGCTGCGACGCTCGACCGGCTGCAGAAGAACTACATCGCGCACTATGCCAAGGACGAGGCCAACCTGGCGCGCTACCGGCAGGTGCTGGCGATCTATGCGGCGGCGCTGCTCGCGGTATTCGGTCTCGTCGGCTGGCGCCTGCGCCGCAGCTACGGCGAGCTGGACCGCAGCCATGACGAACTGCAGAACCTCAACGCCAGCCTGGAAGAAACCGTCCAGGCACGGACCGGAGAGCTGCGCAAGGCCCTGGACGACCTGCGCTTCCAGCAGGCGCAACTGGTGCAGTCGGAGAAGATGGCGGCCCTCGGCCAGATGGTGGCGGGCGTGGCGCACGAGATCAACACGCCGCTGGGCTATGCCCGCGGCAACGTCGAGACCGTGCGCGAATCCCTGCCTTTTGTCCGCGAGCTGATCGAGGCCGAGCAGTCCGGAGATGCGCGGCGACGCGAGGAGGCGCAGCGGCGCTGGCCGGCGGATGAGGGGCTGGCCGAGTTCGAAATCCTGCTCAAGGATGCGGAGCATGGCCTCGGGCAGATCGCGGAGCTGGTGCTGGGCCTGAAGGACTTCTCGCGCGTCGACCGCTCGCTGACCGAGCTGTTCAGTCTCAACGACGGCCTCGATACGGCGCTGAAGATCTGCCAGAGCCAGCTCAAGGGCCGCGTCGAGGTGCAGCGCGAGTACGGCGAGCTGCCCCTGGTGCCCTGCGCACCCTCGCAGATCAATCAGGTCTTCCTGAACCTGATCAGCAACGCCGGCCAGGCCATCGAGGGCCAGGGCCTGATCATGCTGCGGACCTACGCCGAGGACGACGAGGCGGTGGTCGAGGTGCAGGACAGCGGCTGCGGCATGGACGCCGACACCCTGGCGCACATCTTCGAGCCCTTCTTCACCACCAAGCCGGTCGGCAAGGGCACCGGCCTGGGCCTGTCGATCGTCTTCCGCATCGTCGAGGACCATCGCGGCCGCATCGAGGTGGATTCCCGGCCCGGCCAGGGCACGACCTTCCGCCTGCGGCTGCCCCTGAAGGCCGCGGCGGCCACATCCACCTCCACGATCGAGCCGGCCGGCGAGATCGTGCTGAAGGAGGCCTTCGCTTGACCATGGCTACAACCCCTGCCCGTCCGCGCCTGCTGTTCGTCGACGACGAGAGCCGCATCCTGATGTCGCTGAAGGCGATCTTCCGCGCCGACTACGACGTCACCACGGCCGAAGGCGGAGCGGCGGCGCTGGAGATCCTGAAGAAGGAGCGCTTCGAGGTCATCGTCAGCGACCAGCGCATGCCCGGCATCACCGGCGTCGAGGTGCTGCGCACGGCCCGCGAGGTCCAGCCGCAGGCCGTGCGCATGCTGCTGACCGGCTACTCCGATCTCAATGCCATCATCGCCTCGATCAACGAGGGTGAGATCTTCCGCTTCATCCCCAAGCCCTGGGTCAACGGCGAACTGCGCGAGACGATGGCGGCGGCGGTGCGCGCGGCCTCGGTGGAGCACGTGCAGCTACCGCCGGAGCCGCCGCCGGGGCCGGCGCAGAACGCGGTGTACCGCGAGGTCGGGGTGCTGGTGCTGGACGACGATCCCCAGACCGGGGCCGCGCTGCGCGCCGCCCTGGGCGGCGAGCGCGAGGTGCATGCCGCGGCGACCATCGATGCGGCCCTGGAGATCCTCGGGCAGCAGAAGATCGGCGTGATCTTCACGGAACTGGCCATTGCCGGCCAGGGCGTGGGCCCGCTGCTCGGTGCCCTGCGCCAGCATCACCCGGCGCTGGTCGTGATCGCCTTCACCGGGCGCGCCGACGCCAGCCACAGCATCTCCCTGATCAACCATGGCCAGGTGTTCCGCCTGCTGCAGAAGCCGGTGGCTTCCAGCGTGCTGCGCGGCACGGCCAATATCGCCAGCCGGCGCCATGAAATGCTGCGCCAGCATCCGGACCAGGCGCAGCGCGTGGTGGCCGATACGGCGCCCATGCTGCAGGCGGCCGAGCGCACCGGCCTGCTGGCCCGCCTCACCAAATTCCTGCGCCGGAGCTGAACATGGCCGAGTCTCCGTCTTCGCCTCCGGGCCTGCTGGCACGCATCGCCCAGTCCGCCGAGTACTCCATCGCCGCGGCCCTGCTGCTGGTCTGCGTCGTGGTGGGGGCTTCGCTGTGGTGGCTGCAGCCCCAGGAGCCCGAGGCGACGGAAACCGCCGCGGTGTCCACCACCGGCGCAGCGGCACCGGCGGTGGACGAGCGCGAGGCGCTGGACCAGGCCAGGCGCCGCCTCGGGGAGCGCTTCAGCGAACTCGACGAGCAGCAGCGCCGCCGTGCCGCCGATGACGAGGCGCGCCGCGAGCGCCAGCGGACGGAAGCGGCGGCGGCGGCCGATGCCCGGCGCGAGGCGGATCGGGCGCGCCTGCAGGCCGAGGCCCAGGCCAGGGAACAGCAGGCCGCCGTACGCGCCACGGCCCCGGCGGTTCCCGCGCCGGCTCCGGTCCCGGCGGCACGCCGTCCCGCCGAGATTGTCGATGCCGCCATCGATTGGTCGTCCTGCCGGCGGCCCAGCTATCCCGCCGGATCGGTACGCCGCGGCGAGGAGGGGGTGGTGGTGATCGCCGCGGACCTCGATGCCTCGGCCAAGGTCCGCCAGACCCGGGTGGCGCAGTCCAG
This sequence comes from Solimonas fluminis, assembly GCF_002930645.1. GTDB lineage: Bacteria > Pseudomonadota > Gammaproteobacteria > Nevskiales > Nevskiaceae > Solimonas_A > Solimonas_A fluminis. The sequence continues at coordinate 3,910 of NZ_PSNW01000019.1, forward strand.
CGGCCACGAGGCCCTGGACCGGGTCACGCTGGAAGCCGTGGGCAAGTGCCGCTTCTCCCCGGCCACGGAGGACGGGGTGGCCAAGGCGGCCACGGCCCAGGTGCGCTTCACCTGGAAGCTGCAGAACTGACCGGCGGCGCGCCGGCCGCCGGCCGTTGTCCCTCCGGGACATGCCCGCTTGTCCCTGCGCGAAATGTCCAGGCCCCTGCGTCTACGGGCGGGATCGCCTTGCCGGCTGCCCGATAGCATTTGTCCCATGGAGAAACCCCGGCGCGAAACGCAGCCGGGGAACGTGCGGGCGACAGGAGGAGGTGGAAGATGGAAACGCTGTTCGTGATCGACAAGCGCAACTATCAGGATTGCCAGAGTGCTTTCCGGGGACCGCGCAACCGCGAGTACTACACCGGCGACTACACGGTCGAGCCCGGCTCGGTGATCGACGTGCGTGCCGAGCGCAAGGCCGTCGGATCCTCCTCCATCATCCGCCTGCGCTCCCGGACCCGGCAGTTCTTCCGCCGCACCTGGAACCACATCCGCGAGGATGCCACCGACGTCGCCACCTTCGCCTTCGTCAAGCGCGGGCGCATCAGCCTGTCCCATCCGGGCGGCGACAGCGTGGCGGGCCCCGGCGACTTCGTGTTCACCCGCTCCATGACGCCGTTCTCGGTCGAGTGCCTGCCCGGCGAGGACGGCGTGCACGAGGTGATGCACCTGACCGTGCCGATGCACCTGCTGCGGCGCCTCGGCTGCCACGACTTCAAGAGCGGCTTCTGCGTGCCGGCCAGCGGCCGCAAGTTCGGCATGGCCGAGAACATCCTCAGTGACCTGTTCGAGGATGCCGGCGAGATCCGCGAGCATGTCGCCCAGATGCTGGTCGAGACCGTGCTGTCGGTGCTGGGCGAGGCCATCCGGGAGCACGACTCCTGCGTGCCGCAGCGCCAGAAGCTGGCCGACAAGCGGGTGCAGGACGTGCTGCGCTACATCGAGACCCACCTGTCCGACGCCAAGCTCAGCGTGGCCAGCGTCGCCCGGGGTTGCGGCATCTCGCCGCGCTACCTGTCCCTGCTGCTGAAGCTGCACGGCACGCCGTTCTCGACGCTGATCTGGGAGAAGCGCCTGCAGACCGCCGGCCAGTGGCTGTCGGCCTCCAAGACCGGCGAGGCCTCGATCAGCGAGATCGCCTATCGCGTGGGCTTCAAGAGCCCGGCGCATTTCAGCCGCATGTTCAAGCGCGAGTTCAAGCTCACGCCGCGGCAGTACCGCGCCGCCATGGGCGCGCAGGAACCGCAGTCGCTGGTCGTGGACGGCGGCGAATCGCGGCACTGAGACCCCATTGCGGGGGCATCCGCCGGGATGCCCCCGCCCACGACAACCCGGCCAAGGCCAGGACATGAACGCATCCTCCGGCGCACCGCTGCGCCGCTTCGACACCTTGGCCCTTGCCCGAAAGGGACGCCTGCTCACCATCACGCTCAACCGGCCGGAGGCGCTCAACGGCGTCAACCTGCGCATGCACGAGGAACTGGCGGAGGTGTTCCACTACGCCGCCCAGGACGAGCATTCGGACGTGGTGGTGCTGACCGGCGCCGGCCGCGCCTTTTCCGCGGGCGGCGATCTCGATCATGTCGCCCACAACGCGGCCAACCCGCAGCTGTTCGACAACGAGGTGCGCCTGGCCAAGCGCATCGTCTTCGCGATGCTGGACCTCGACAAGCCGCTGGTCTGCCGGCTCAACGGCCATGCCGTGGGCCTGGGCGCGTCGATTGCCCTGCTCTGCGACGTGATCTTCGCGGCGGATACCGCCCGGATTGGCGATCCGCACGTGGCCATCGGCCTGGTGGCGGGCGACGGCGGCGCCGTGGTCTGGCCGGCGCGCGTCGGCCTCTGCCGCGCCAAGGAATACCTGCTGACCGGCGAACTGCTCGGCGCGAAGAAGGCCGAGGAGATCGGCCTGATCAACCATTGCCTGCCGATGGCCGAGCTGGATGCCGCGGTGGACGCGTTCTGCGACAAGCTGCTCAGCGGCTCCCGCAACGCCATCCGCTGGACCAAGGTGCTGCTCAACCTGGAGCTGAAGCGCGTGGCGACGGCGGTGATGGATGCCGGCATCGCCTACGAGGCGGTGGCGCAGCGTTCGCCGGACCACCGCGAGGGCATCCAGGCGCTGATCGAGAAGCGCAAGCCGGTGTTCGGGAAGGGTGACGCGGAATAGGCGGATGTCCAGTGGACATCCGCCCCGCCGGACACCCGGCCATGGATGGCCGGCCCGGGGGCAGGCCGGGAGGGAGGCATCAGCGAGGCCCATCGCGGCTGCAGCCGCTTCCACGGGTTTGCTGCTTATGCCGCCAGGCCCGGCAGCCTCCGCCGGATGATCTGGTGGGCCTCGCGCATGATGCGGTCCACCAGCTCCGCCACGGTGGGAATATCGTGGATCAGGCCCTGCACCTGGCCGGCCCAGACCAGGCCGGCGTCGAGGTCGCCGGTTTCCAGCAGCATCCGGCCGGCGGCGCCGCGCACCAGCGGCGCCACGTCCTCGAATTGGGCACCCGGCTGCTTCAGGATTTCCACGACCTTGTCCGAGACGCTGTTCTTGCCGACGCGCGCGGTGTTCTTCAGCGAGCGGAAGATCAGGTTGGTGCCCCGCTCGTCGTTGTCCACCAGCAGCTGCTTGGCCTTGTCGTGGATCGGCGCTTCCACGGTGGCGCAGAAGCGCGTGCCCATGTTGATGCCCTCGGCGCCCAGCGCCAGGGCCGCCACCAGGCCGCGGCCGTCGCCGAAGCCGCCGGAGGCGATCATCGGGATCTTCACCTTGTCGGCCGCCGCGGGGATCAGCACCAGGCCGGGGATGTCGTCCTCGCCGGGATGGCCGGCGCATTCGAAGCCGTCGATGGAGATCGCGTCCACGCCCATGCGTTCGGCCGAGAGCGCGTGGCGCACGGCGGTGCACTTGTGGACCACGGTGATGCCGTGGGCCTTGAAGTCCTCGACATGCTCGCGCGGGTTGTGCCCGGCGGTTTCCACGACCTTGATGCCGCTGTCGATGATGGCCTTGCGGTATTCGGCGTAGGGCGGCGGGCTGACCGAGGGCAGGATCGTCAGGTTCACGCCGAAGGGCTTGTCCGTCATCCGGCGGCAGCGCTCGATCTCGGCGCGCAGGGCATCGGGCGAGGGCTGGGTCAGCGCGGTGAGGATGCCAAGGCCGCCGGCATTGGACACGGCGGCGGCCAGCTCGGCACGGCCCACCCACATCATGCCGCCCTGAACGATCGGGTAGTCGATGCCCACCAGGTCGGTGAAGCGGGTCCGGAGCTTCAGGCTCCCGATGGGGCTGCGGGAATCGTCGTGGCTCATTTCGGGCTCATCCGGATGGCGCCGTCGAGGCGGATGGTTTCGCCGTTGAGCATCGGGTTGGCGATGATGCCCTGCGCCAGCAGCGCGTACTCCTCGGGCTTGCCCAGGCGGCTGGGGAAGGGCACCTGCTTGCCGAGGGAGGCCTGTACCTCCGGCGACATGCCGGCCATCATCGGCGTCCAGAAGATGCCCGGGGCGATGGTGACCACGCGGATGCCCAGCGGCGCCAGGTCGCGCGCGATCGGCAGGGTCATGCCGACGACGCCGCCCTTGGAGGCGGAGTAGGCCGCCTGGCCGACCTGGCCCTCGAAGGCGGCGACGCTGGCGGTGTTGATGATCACGCCGCGCTCCTCGCCCAGAGGGTCGGCCTTGGACAGCCGGGCCGCGAACTGGGCGATGGCGTTGAAGCTGCCGATCAGGTTGACCTCGATCACCTGGCGGAATTTCTGCAGCGGGTGCGGGACATGGTCGCGGCCCACGGTCTTGACGCCGACGGCGATGCCGGCGCAGTTGACCAGCACGCGCGCGACGCCGTGCTTCTGCTCGGCCGCGTCCAGGGCCGCAGCGACACTGGCCTCGTCGGTGACGTTGACCTTGAAGAAGGCGCCGCCGACCTTGGCGGCCTGTGCCTGGCCGATCTCCTCGTTCATGTCGAAGATCGCGACCTTGGCGCCCTGGCCGGCCAGCATTTCCGCCGTCGCGGCACCCAGGCCCGACGCTCCGCCGGTGACGACCGCCGCTACTCCCTGCAGATTCATGTCGATGTTCTCGCTTTGTAGATGAAGAAACCCGCAGCTTACAGCGCGCGGGCGATGACCATGCGCTGGATGTCCGAGGTGCCCTCGTAGATCTGGCAGACGCGCACGTCGCGGTAGATCTTGGCCAGCGCGAAATCCTCGAGGTAGCCGTAGCCGCCCAGCGTCTGGATGGCGCCGGAGCACACCGCCTCGGCGGTCTCGGAGGCGACCAGCTTGGCCATGGAGGCCTCGGTGAGGCAGGGCGCGCCGCTGTCCTTGACCGCCGCGGCGTGCAGCACCATCTGGCGCGCCGCCTCCAGGCGTGCGGCCAGGTCGGCCAGGCGGAAGCCCACGGCCTGGTGCTCGATGATGGCCTTGCCCATCGAGCGCCGCTCGCGGGCGTAGCCGACGGCCACGTCCAGGGCGGCGCGCGCCATGCCGATGGACTGCGCGGCGATGCCGATGCGTCCGGCCTCGAGATTGGCCAGTGCGATGCGGTAGCCCTGGCCTTCGGCGCCCAGCAGCAGGCCCTCCGGCAGGCGCAGGCCATCGAAGCGCAGGCTGCAGGTGTCGGAGGCCAGTTGCCCCAGCTTGTGCTCGACCTTGTCGACCGCGTAGCCCGGCGTGCCGGTGGGCACCAGGAAGGCCGAGATGCCCTTGCGGCCAGCGGCCGGGTCGGTCACCGCGAAGACGATGGCCAGGCCGGCGATGCGGCCCGAACTGATGAACTGCTTGCTGCCGTTGATCTCCCAGCCACCCTCGACGCGCGTGGCGCGGCTGCGGATGGCCGAGGCGTCGGAACCGGCGTCGGCCTCGGTCAGCGCGAAGGCGCCGATCATGCGGCCGGAAGTGAGCTCCGGCAGGAAGCGCTGCTGCTGGGCTGCGCTGCCGTCCTTGAGCAGCGCGGAGACGATCAGGCTGTTCTGGATCGACAGGATCGTGGACAGCGCGCCGTCGGCCGCCGCGATCTCCATCAGCGACAGGGCGTAGGACACGTAGTCGGCCCCGGCCCCGCCGTGCTCCTCCGGCGCGGTCATGCCCAGCAGGCCGAGCGCGGCCAGTTCCTGGAACAGTTCCGGCGGATAGGCGCGGGCGGCCTCGTACTGCGCGGCCTGCGGGCGGATGCGCTCCTGCGCGAACTCGCGCACGGTGTCGGCGATGGCTTGCTGGGTGGAGGTGAGCAGCATGGAAATACCGTGGATTCGGGCCGCAGGGCCCGCGGCGATGGCCGCCGGATTCGATCAGTCGGGAGATTGAAAGCAGCAGGGGTTCTGCCGCAGTTTAGCGAGGCGCCACCCCACCCCGGACGGTGCTGGCGGCGACAGGCAATACTGGCTGCGTGCGAGGACATCCGGCCCCCGGGAGCGGGCGCCATAATGGTTTGAAACTGGCGGCCTTTGCCGCCCTGGACCACCCTTCGGAGTACGGGCCTCCCAGCGAACCCGTCACCAGACCTTGACCCATACGACCACCACCGGCGGCAATCCCGAGGCCCTGCGCGCGGAGGTCCGCGCCTGGCTGCAACAGAACGTTCCGCCAGGCTGGCGCGCGGCCCAGACCGGCACTGGCCAGGACATGTTCGTGCGCTCCCAGCGCGACTGGTTCACCAAGCTGGTGAAGGCCGGCTATGCCACGCCCCACTGGAGCGCCGAGTGGCCCGGCGGCGGTCGCTCTCTGGCCGAGCAGAAGGTGATCTACGAGGAAGTGGCGCGCGCCGACGCGCCGCGCCTGATCCTGTTCTTCGTGGCGCTCTACCATGCCGCCTGCACGGTGATGGAATGGGGCTCCGAGGCGCAGAAGCGCCAGCACCTGCCGGGCATCCTCGAAGGCCGCGTCTGGTGCCAGGGCTTTTCCGAGCCGAATGCCGGCTCCGACCTGGCCTCGGTGCGTACGCGCGCCGAGCGCCGCGGCGACGTCTACGTGATCAACGGCCAGAAGACCTGGTCGACGCTGGCGCAGTTCGCCGACCGCTGCCTGCTGCTGGTGCGCACCGACGGCTCCGGCGCGCCGCAGGCGGGCCTGACCTACCTGCTGCTCGACATGAAGACCAAGGGCGTGACGGTGCGGCCGATCGCGCAGATCACCGGCGACGACGAGTTCTCCGAGATCTTCTTCGACGACGTCGAGGTGCCGCTGAGCGATCGCGTCGGTGAAGAAGGGCAGGGCTGGGCGGTGGCGCAGTCCACGCTGGCTTCCGAGCGCGGCCTCACCCTGGTGGAGCTGACGCAGCGCATGCGCTACTCGCTGCCGCGCATCGCCGCGATCATGCGCGAGCGCGGCGTGGCCGACGACCCGGCGCTGCGCCGCGAGCTGGGCCGGCTGATCCCGAAGGTGGACGCCGCCTGCGCGCTGGCCGACCGCTACCTGCTCAAGCGCATCGAGGGCACCGAGGCGGCGGGCGATGCCTCCATCGTCAAGCTGGCCTACGCGCGCACGCTGCGCGAGTTCACCCTGCTGGGCCAGCGCATCGCCGGCCTGCAGGGCCAGTACCGCGAGGACTTCATCCGCGGCGGCGGCATGGAAACCGGCAACTGGCCCTTTGATTTCATGAATTCCTACAATTGGTCGATTGCCGGCGGCAGCGACGAGATCCAGCGCAACATCATCGCCGAGCGCCTGCTGGGCATGCCGCGCGAGCCGAAGAACTGGGTACTGGCGTGAGCACTGCCGAACTGATCCAGCTGCGTGATTCCGCCCGCCAGGTGCTGGGCGAAGCAGGTCTGGCTGCGAGCGAATCGAAAACCTGGCCGCTGGTGCTGGAGCTCGGCTGGCTGCTGGTGGCCGTGCCGGAGGAACTGGGTGGCCTGGGCCAGGGACTGGCCGGCGCCTGTGCCTTCCACGAGGAGTTCGGGCGCAGCCTCGCGGCGGCGCCCTACCTGCCGGCGATGCTGGCCATCGACGCGGCCTGCGCCGCGGGCAAGGCGGACTGGGTGGAGAGATTCGCCACCCGGGACTTCGTCACCGCGCCGCTGGCCGATCCCGCGCTGACGCTCTCGGACGGGAAATTGGGCGGCACCGCCAGCGCCGTGCCCTCGGCGGACCTCGCCGGCCATGTGCTGCTCTGCGCCGATGACTGCGTAGCCCTGGTTTCGCTGAAGCAGGCCGGCGTGGAGTGGCGGGAGCGGCCCACCTGGGACGCCACCCGGCGCCTGTTCGACCTGCGCCTCTCCGGCGTGGAGCTGGACCCCGGGCTCGTCCTGGCGCGCGGCGAGGCCGCGCGGGCCCTGGCCCGGCGCCTGGCGGCGCAGCGCGACTTCGCCCTGGCTGCCGACGCCGTCGGCGGCGCCGCGGCCCTGCTGGACAGCACCGTGGAGTACCTCAGGACGCGCCGCCAGTTCGGCCGTCCGCTGGCCCTGTTCCAGGCCCTGAAGCACCGCTGCGCGGACCTGAAGGCCCAGGTCGCGGGTGCCGAGGCCCTGCTGGCCGAGACCCTGTCGCGGGCCGGAGACGACCTGGCCAGCCCGGCGGCGGAAAGGGCCGGGCAGGCGGCGAAGCTGCAGGCCTGCGCGGTCTATGCCCGGGTGGCGGAGGAAGCCCTGCAGCTGCACGGCGGCATCGGCATGACGGCCGAGCACCTCTGCCACCTGTACCTGAAGCGGGCCCTGCTCAACGAACACCTGGGCCGTGGCGGCAACCGCTACGATCTGGACCTGGCCGAGGCCCTTATGGCGGTCCCCTGAGCCGCCTGCGTGAAATGTCCACCGCTTCGCAGATGCTGCGGCGCGGAAAGCCGTCCCCCTCCCTAACATGAGCCCGTACCCAAGAGACCCCACAACATGTTCTCCGCAATCCTGATCAACAAGACCGACGCCGGCCAGACCGTGGAACTGACGAAGCTCGACGAGGCCCAGCTGCCCGAGGGCGACGTCACGGTCGATGTCGAGTACTCCACCCTGAACTACAAGGATGGCCTGGCCATCACCGGCAAGTCGCCGGTGGTGCGCAAGTTCCCGATGGTGCCGGGCATCGACCTGGCCGGCGTGGTCAGCGCCAGCTCGCACGCCGACTGGAAGGCCGGCGACCGCGTCGTGCTCAACGGCTGGGGCGTGGGCGAGGGCCACTGGGGCGGCCTGGCGCAGAAGGCCCGGCTGAAGGGTGACTGGCTGGTGCCGCTGCCGCCGGCGTTCAACAGCCGCCAGGCCATGGCCATCGGCACCGCCGGCTACACCGCCAGCCTCTGCGTGGAGGCCCTGGTGTCGCACGGCGTGAAGCCGGAGGCGGGCGAGATCCTGGTCACCGGCTCCACCGGCGGCGTCGGCAGCGTCGCCATCGCCCTGCTGGCCAAGGCCGGCTACAAGGTCGTGGCCGCCACCGGCAAGGCCGCCGAGGCGGACTACCTCCAGCAGCTCGGCGCGGCTGGCGTGATCGACCGCGCGGAACTGGGCGCCGCCGGCAAGCCGCTGCAGAAGGAACGCTGGGCCGGCGTGGTCGACTCCGTCGGCAGCCATACCCTGGCCAATGCCTGCGCGCAGACCCGCTACGGCGGCGTCGTCGCCGCCTGCGGCCTGGCGCAGGGCATGGACTTCCCGGCCTCGGTGGCGCCCTTCATCCTGCGAGGAGTGTCGCTGCTGGGCATCGACAGCGTGATGGCGCCCAAGGCCCGCCGCCTGGTTGCCTGGAGCCGCCTGGCGCGCGATCTCGATCCCGCGGCGCTGGACGTGATCGCCAAGGAGATTTCCCTGGCCGAGGCCATCCCCGCCGGCGCCGAGCTGATCGCCGGCAAGGTGCGCGGCCGCCTCGTGGTCAACGTCAACAAGTAGCAGCGTCAAACATGTCGGCCCCCCGGTCCCGGATCTACGGAACCGGGGCCCGGCTTCACCGGAGCTTTGCAATGATCGGCATGGACGGCGGCGACAAGTGCCCCTTTTCGTTCAATTTCGACCCGGCCAGCTTCAAGGTGGGCGACACGGTGAGCTACCGCGTACCCAAGCTGGGGGATTTCCCCTTCGCCGCGCAGATCGTGGCGGTGCATGCGGACCATCTGGAGATCGTCGATCCGGGCGAACCGGGCAAGGTGATGCGCGCCACGCGCGAGAGCCGGCCGGTGGTGAGCGACGCGGAGGCGCTGGCCTGATGCCTCCGGCCGGCCTTCAGCCGCCGGCAAGCTCCCGCACCCTAGCCTTTGAATCTCCCGAATCACGGATGCCTTCCATGACCCGCTTGCTGACGCTGTTCCTGCTGCTGGCTGTCCCGTTCGCGCAGGCGGCCGACGAGGGCTGGCGGCTGGACAAGGAGCAGGACGGCATCCAGGTCTATACCCGGGCGGTGGAGGGCCAGAAGATCCGCGAGATCCGCGGTGTCGTCGGCATCAAGGCACGCCTGTCGGCGGTGGTGGCGGTGCTGAACGACGTGCCGGCCACGCCCGAACTCAGCGACGCGATCGGCGAGGCCCAGGTGCTGCAGCGCCAGAGCGCGGCGCGCTACCAGATCTACCAGCTGCTGAAGATGCCCTGGCCGCTGGACAACCGCGACATCGTCAGCCAGCGCGAAATCCGCCAGGACGCGCAGACCCTTGCCGTCACCATCGCCGATGCCGCCACGCCGGACGCGATCCCGCCCAAATCCGGCATCGTGCGCATCCAGAAATCCCGGCAGCAGTGGACGCTGACGCCGCAGGCCGACGGCAGTGTCCTGGCGGAGATGCGCGCCATGACCGACCCGGCAGGGCCGATCCCGTCCTCCGTCATCAACTCGATGTCGGTGGGGGCGCCGTTCAAGAGCCTGCAGAAGCTGCGAGTGCTGGTGCAGCAGCCGAAATACCGCGACGCCCGCCCGGACTTCATCAAGGAACCGCCGGCCCGCTAGGGCGGCCTGTTGACGCGATGAACATCGCTGCGACGGAGACCGTCTTGTTACAGGGCTAAGTCCCGGCACGTGACGTGTACTCGACGTGCATCAGCGGAGCGGGACGGCGCCTTGTGCCAAAACGGCACCGCCCTCCGGGTGCCACCAGATTTGCCGCCATGCGGCGTTGCTCGTCCCGCTAAGCGCCGTCCTGGCGCCTGGCCTGGCGGCAAATCCGGAAGCGTCGCAGCGATGTTCATCGCGTTGACAGGCCCTGGGGCGGTGCCCGGGGCTTGCCCCGGCGCGTCCGGGGGTCTTGCTCATTGCGGCAGTGCCGCCTTTACAGGCACGCAATCCGCGTGGACAATCAACATCAGTGTTGTATAACGACGTGCACGCACAATGAGGAGAGTGCATGAGCGCCAATCCTTCCTTCACCCCCGCGACCCTGCTGGCCATCTGGCGCAAGGCGCGGCAGATCAACCTGATCGACGAGAAGTTCCGCGGCCTGCTGCGTTCCGGTCGCCTCGCGGCGGTGTACTACTCGCCGCGCGGCCAGGAGATCCTGGCGGCGGCGATGGGCGTGCACCTTCAGCCCACGGACTATCTCGTCACCACCTACCGCGGCATCCACGACCAGCTGGCCAAGGGCATTCCGCTCAAGCCGCTGTTCGCGGAGTACTACGCCAAGGCCACCGGCGCCTGCAAGGGCAAGGGCGGCCCGATGCACATCACCCACCCGGAAACCGGCGTGATGGTGACCACCGGCATCGTCGGCAGCGGCCTGCCGATCGCCACCGGCCTTGGCTGGGCCTCCCAGCTCAAGAAGGACGGCCGCGTCACCCTGGTCACCTTCGGCGACGGCGCCTCCAACATCGGCGCCTTCCATGAGGCGCTCAACATGGCCGCGCTGTGGAAGCTGCCGGTGATCTTCCTGTGCCAGAACAACCTGTACGGCGAGTCCAGCAAGTACGCCAAGACCACTTCCGTCGACAACATCGGCGAGCGCGCCGCCAGCTACAGGATGGCCGGCGTGACGGTCGACGGCAACGACGCCGAGGCCATGTGGCGCGCCGCCGGTGAAGCGGTGGCGCGTGCCCGCGCCGGCGAGGGTCCAACCCTGATCGAGGCCGTGACCTTCCGCTTCATGGGCCACTACTTCGGCGACCCGGGCGCCTACATCCCGAAGGAGGAATACGAGGCCCACCTGGCGCGCGACCCGATGCCGGCCACCCGCGCGGCCGTGCTGGCCAGCGGCGCCGCCACCGAGGCGGAACTGGACGCCTACGACGCCGAGGTCAGCGCGCAGATCGAAGAGGCCCTGCAGTTCGCCGCCGACAGCCCGTTCCCGGATGTCGGCGAGATCGATATCGACGTCTACGGAGCCGCCGCATGAGCGCCCCTGCTACGGCTACGCAAGCCAAGCCCGAGGTCATCACCTTCACCGAAGCCTTCTCCCGTGCGCTGCACGACGCCATGGAGATGGACCCCAGCGTCATCATGCTGGGCGAGGACATCGCCGACGAGGAAGGCGGCGGCATCTTCAAGGTCACCAAGGGCCTGTCGACCAAGTTCGGCACCGAGCGCGTGAAGACCACGCCGATCTCCGAGCAGGCCATCGTCGGCGCCGCCATCGGCGCCTCGCTGGCCGGCATGCGCCCGGTCGCCGAGATCATGCTGATGAACTTCATCACCGTGCCGATGGACCAGATCGTCAACCATGCCGCCAAGCTGCGCTTCATGTCCGGCGGCCAGACGCACGTGCCGATCACCATCCGCACCCGCACCGGCGCCGGCGCCGGCACCGGCGGCCAGCATTCCGACATGCTCGAGGCCTGGTTCGCCCACGTGGCCGGCATGAAGGTGGTGGTGCCGTCGACCCCGGCGGATGCCTACGGCCTGCTGCTGGGCTGCATCTTCGACGACGACCCCTGCCTGTTCATCGAGGACCAGCTGACCCGCACCCAGACCGGCCCGGTGCCGGTGAAGGGCGAGATCATCCCCTTGGGCAAGGCGCACGTCGCCCGCGAGGGCAAGGATGTCACCGTGGTCGGCTACGGCCGACCGATCCGCGACGCCATGGTGCTGGCCGACAAGCTGGCGGGCGAGGGCATCTCGGTGGAAGTGGTGGACCTGCGCACGGTCTCGCCGATGGACACCGGGACGGTGCTGAAATCCGTGGCCAAGACCGGCCGCGCCGTGGTGATCCACGAAGCTCCGCGCAGCTTCGGCTGCGGCGCCGAGATCGCGGCGCGCATCCAGGAAGAACTGTTCGACCAGCTCAAGGCGCCGGTGCTGCGCGTCGCTTCGCGCGACGTCACCGTGCCGTTCTCGCGCGTGCTGGAAGCCGAGTACCTGTACAAGGCCAGCGGCATCGAGGCGGCCATCCGCCGGACGCTGGAAAAAAGGACCCAGAAATGAGCGTTGAAGTACGTATCCCGCAGATCGGATTCTCCACCCAGGAAGGCACGCTGACCGAGTGGCTGGTGGCCGACGGCGGCAAGGTGGAGGCGGGCAAGCCGCTGTATACCCTGGAGCTGGACAAGTCGGTGCAGGAGGTCGAGGCACCGGCCTCCGGCACCCTGAAGATCCACGCCGCGGTGGGCGAGGTCTATTCCGTCGGCCACCTGGTGGCCGAAATCGTCTGAAGCAACCTGCCGGCGTGCAGGAGGAGAGCGCATGAACACGACCGCGCAGAACAGCTGGCCGGAGAGCTGGCGGGTCCTCGAACACGGTATCCGCGCCGGTCGCTACACCGACCCGGCCTTTGCCCGCCTGGAGCACGAGAAGCTCTGGAGCCGCGTCTGGCAGGCCGCCGCGCGCCTGGACGAGATTCCGGAAAAGGGCGACCACACCACCTACGAGATCGGCGACCAGTCGGTGCTGATCGTCCGGGCCGACGCCGACACGGTCAAGGTCTACCACAACGTCTGTCCGCACCGCGGCACGGCGCTGTCCGAGGGCGGCGCCGGACACTTCAGGAACTGCAAGATCATCTGCCCCTTCCATGGCTGGCGCTGGAACCTGGAGGGGCAGAACGAGTATGTGCTGGAGCGCGGCGAGTTCCGCAACGGCCAGCTGCGCGACAGCGACGTCGCGCTGCGCGAGGTCCACCACGTGGTCTTCGCCGGCTTCATCTTCATCAACTTCGACCGCAACCCGCAGCCCTTCGACGAGTTCATCGCGCCGGTGCGCGCCCTGATCGAGGGACTGGCCATCGGCGACATGCGCCATTACTGGTGGAAGGCCCTGCCGGTGAAGTCCAACTGGAAGGTGGCCCAGGAGGCCTTCTTCGAGGGCTACCACGTGCCGGCCACGCATCCGCAGCTGGAGCCGGATGCCGCCGACATCATCTACAACGGCACGCCCACCCCGGAGAGCGACCAGGGCTTCGCCCACCGCAACGTGGAGACGGAGAATTTCGCCAACGGCCATGGCCGCTTCTTCGCCGGCAAGAAGACGCCGATGCAGGGCCACGTCAAGCAGAAGCACGGCGATCCGGTCGACATGATGGCCGACCGCCTCAACCTGCTGGTCACCGGCATGGACGCCATGGTCCTCAAGGAGGATGTCGAGCTGGTGCGCTCGCTCAAGGGCAAGCCGATCCCCGAGGGATCGAGCCTGGGCGCCGAGTACGTCAAGGCGCTGTACACCACCGCCGCGATGCAGAAGCGCCCGATGCCCAAGCCGGTGCCGGAGATCCTCGGCATGTGGGGCGGCGAGATCTTCGTGTTCCCCAACCTGCTGATCCTGCCTCAGGCCGGCAACGCGATGATCTACCGCATCCGTCCGGACGGCTTCGACCCCGACAACTGCATCTTCGAGATCTTCTCCACCAAGACCTACCCGGCGGAAGCCAAGCCGCCGCGCGCGGTGGTCCAGAAGGTCACCGACGTGCTCGATCCCGAGCAGGTGCTGCTGATCCCGCGCCAGGACCTCGGCAACATCCCGCGCATGCAGCGCGGCCTTCACTCCCGCGGCTGCAAGCAGATCTGGCTTGCCGCCGACCAGGAAAAAATGATCCTCAACATGCACCAGCAGCTCGACCTGTACCTGACCGACAGCCCTCCGGCCCCGCCGTCCGCCGGAGCTGCCGCCGCATGAATTTCAACCTGTCCGAAGAGCAGGAGCTGATGCGCGAGACCTTCGCGCGCTTCCTGACCGAACAGAGCAGCATGCCGCGCGTGCGCGCCGCCATGCCTTCCGGCTTCGACGCCGCCCTGTGGAGCGGGCTGGCCGAGCTCGGCGCCTTCTCGATCCGCGTGCCGGAGGACGCCGGCGGCCTGGGCCTGGGACTGCTCGACGCCGCGCTGCTGATGGAGGAAACCGGGCGCACCCTGGCCTCCGGCCCCGTGGCCGAGACCCTGGTGGCCGCGCGACTGCTGGCCTTGCTGGGCGGGCAGGCCGAGCTGCTGGAGCGCGTGCTGTCCGGCTCCGCCGTGGTCAGCCTGGCCTTCCACGATCTTGCCAGCCGCCCCTCGCAGTGGGTGGCCGGCGGTGCCGTGGCCGAGGCGGTGATCGCGCGCCAGGGCGGCGAGATCGTGCTGGTCACGCTGCCCGCCGGCGACAAGGGCGAGGACAATCTGGCTTCGACGCCGGTGGCCGAACTGCGGCTGGCGGAGTGGCCGCGCCGCGCGCTGGCCAGCGGCCCGCAGGGCCTCGCGCACTTCGAACAGGCCCGCGAGGAATGGAAGCTTCTGATCGGCGCCGCACTCGCCGGCCTGGGCCGCGAGGCCCTGCGCATGGCCGCGGCCTATGCCAGCGAGCGCAAGCAATTCGGCCAGTTCATCGGCCAGTTCCAGGCCATCTCGCACCCGCTGTCCGACCTGCTCTGCGAGGTCGACGGCGGCAAGTTCCTGGTATGGAAGGCGATCCGCCATATCGCCGACGGCGCTCCCGAATCCGCCGCGGCCGTGTCCGTGGCCGCCTGGTGGAACAGCGAAGCCGCCTCGCGCTCCGTGGCGCAGGCCCTGCACACCTTCGGCGGCTACGGCCTGACCACCGAGTACGACATCTTCCTGTTCAACCTGCGCGCCAAGGCCTGGCCGCTGGTGCTGGGCGATCCGCAGCGTCTGCTGGAGGAGGCCGGCCGCCGGCTCTATGCCGGCGAGAAGGCGGAACTGCCGCGGGCCGGCGACTGCCCGATCGATTTCGACCTGGGCGCGGACGCCCGCGCCATCGCCGCGGAGATCGACGCCTTCTTCGAGAAGCACGTCACCCCGCAGATGCGAGAGAAGTTCCACTACAGCTGGGAAGGCTACAACCCGGAGATCCACCGCAAGCTGGCCCAGGAGAACCTGCTGTTCCCCGGCCTGCCCAAGGAGATGGGCGGGCGCGGCCTGTCGCCCTACGCCAAGATCGCGGCGATGGATGCCTTCGAGCACCAGGGCTACAACACCCCGGCGGCCAACGTCGCCCAGATGGTGGCCCTGATCATCCACCGCTTCGGCACCGACGAGCTGAAGCGCGAGGTACTGAGCAAGATCATGTCCGGCGAGGTGATCGCCAGCCTGGGCTACTCCGAGCCCGGTTCGGGCTCGGACGTCTTCGCCGCGCAATGCAAGGCCACGCGCGACGGCGACGGCTGGCGCATCGACGGCACCAAGATGTTCACCAGCGGCGCGAACCTCGCGTCCTATGTGCTGATGCTCTGCCGCACCAATCCCGACGTGCCCAAGCACGCCGGCCTGACCATGTTCATCGTGCCGCTGAAGGCGCCCGGCGTGACCATCCAGCCGGTGTACACCTTCCAGGACGAGCGCACCAACATCACCTTCTACGACGGCGTGCGCATCCCCGACAGCTGGCGCCTGGGGGCCGTCGACGGCGGCGTGCGCACCATGAGCGCCAGCCTGGAACTGGAACACGGCGGCGGCTTCTCCAAGGTGCAGCGCGCCATGCTCAAGGCGGCCGAGGAACTCTGCCGCGAGATCCGCCACGAGGGCCGCCCGCTGATCGAGGACCGCGCCGCCCAGGTGCGCCTGGCGCGCACCACGGCCAACCTCTGGGTGTCCGACGTGCTGGCCTTCCGCGCGCAGTGGACCATCGCCGAGAAGAAGCCGAACCACGCCTACGGCCCCATGGCCAAGCTGTTCTCCTCCGAGAAGTTCCTGACCGACGCCCGCGACCTGCTGGACCTGACCGCGCCGCTGTCCCTGTCCAAGCGCAAGGGCGCTGCCGCGCTGGTCAACCAGTGCTATCGTCATGCGCACGGCACCACGATTTACGGCGGCACCAGCGAAGTCCATCGCAGCATGATCGCCGAACGCGCGCTGGGCATGCCGCGCACCCGCGCCTGAGGAGAACGGGATGTCCGAAGCACCGCACCTGCTGGTCGAGGAACAGGGCGCGATCCTGATCGCGACGCTGAACCGGCCGGAGAAGCTCAACGCGCTCAGTGCGCAGCTGATGGGCCTGTTCGAGCAGGCCCTGCACCGGTTCCGCGATACGCCGGAACTCAAGGTCATGCTGGTGCGCGCCACCGGCCGCTTCTTCTGCACCGGTGCCGACCTGCGCGGCGGCGACGGGCGCGCCGCGCCGGCCACCACCGGATCGGCCATCCGCGAGAACCACCGCATCCGCCTGAACGGCATGCACCGCATCTACGACGAAATGGAGGCCATCGAGAAGCCCATCGTCGTGGCGCACCACGCCACCTGCATGGGCGGCGGCCTCGAGCTGTCGCTGTCCTGCGATTTCCGCCTGGCGGCGAAGAGTGCGAGCTATGCCTTCCCCGAGGGCAAGTTCGGCGTGATCCCCGCCTCCAACGGCGTCAGCCGACTGGCCCGAATGGTCGGCACGCACTGGGCGCGCTACCTGATCATGGCCAACCTGCCGGTGAACGCCGACCGCGCCCTGATGATGGGCCTGGTGCACGAGGTCTTCCCGGACGAGAGCTTCGAGGAAGACGTGATGAAGTTCTGCCGGCACCTGGCGGCGCAGAACGGCGAGCAGATGGGCACCGCCAAGCTGGCCATCGAGCTGGCCCGCGACGTGGGCCTGGCGCAGGCGCGCAATGTCGAGCGCATGGCCAACAGCGCGCTGATGCTCAACCCGGCGTACCTGGAGGGCATCCGGCGCTACGTCGAGGGGATCGGCAAGGGCAGCAAGGGCGGAGATTGAATCCGTCGTGCCGGAGCAAGCCGGCACCAGTCCCGGACGTCGGGTGCCCATTGCCTGACCGGGATGCCGCCTTCGCCGGCATGACAGGGGTAAGAAAGGCCTTCCGGAGGAAACCGATGCCCACGCAGCTCGATCACTACCGCCTGCTGGGCCATTCCGGCCTGCGCGTGTCGCCGCTGGCCCTGGGCACCATGACCTGGGGCGTCGGGCAGGGCTGGGGGACCGACGAGGCGGAGGCCCGCAGGATCCTGGACCTGTATGCCGGCCAGGGCGGCAACTCCATCGACACCGCCAACTTCTATGCCAACGGCGAGTCCGAGAGCATGATCGGACGTCTCGTGCAGGGACGGCGCAATCGCTTCGTCATCGCCAGCAAGTACTCCCTGAGCATGTCGCCGGGCGATCCCAACGCCAGCGGCAACCACCGCAAGAACATGCTCCAGTCGGTCGAGGCCAGCCTGCGACGGCTGGAAACCGACCACCTGGACCTGCTGTACCTGCACGTCTGGGACCAGCGCACGCCGGTGGACGAAATCCTGCGTGCCTTCGACGACCTGGTGCGCGCCGGCAAGATCCTCTACATCGGCGTCTCGGACACGCCGGCCTGGCAGGCCTCGCGCATGCAGGCCATCGCCGAGCTGCGCGGCTGGAGCCGGCTGGCGGCCCTGCAGATTCCCTACAACCTGACCGAGCGCACGGTCGAGCGTGAGCTGATCCCCATGGCCGCGGCCATGGGCATGGGCGTGCTGCCCTGGTCGCCGCTGGCGGGCGGGGTGCTGTCCGGCAAGTACCGGCAGGACGACCTTTCCGCCGACCGCTCCGCGATGAATTCGCGCAGGAACATCAATGTCGCGACCGGCCGGCTCAGCGAGCGGACGCTGGGCATCGCGGCGCAGGTCACGGCCGTGGCGGGCGAGATCGGCTGCACGCCGGCGCAGGCGGCACTGGCCTGGACCCTGCTGAACCCGGCCGTGACCTCGCCGATCCTGGGCACGCGCACGGTGGCGCAGCTGCAGGACAACCTCCAGGCGCTGGAGGTGAGCTTCAGCGCCGCGCAGATCGACCGGCTCGACGCCGCCAGCCGCATCGATCTCGGCTTCCCGCACGAGTTCCTGGGCTCGGGCGTGATCGGGCCGATGTTCGGCAACGTCAAGGTGGCGGTGCGCCCATGAGCCGGGAGGACCTGCACCGGCCGCTGTACGTCCCGGACCTGCTGGTCAACGCGCTGAAGCAGGTGCCGGAGAAACCGCTGCTGCAGCTGGCGGATGGCACGATCTACACGGTGGGCGAGGTACGCGACGCCACCAGCCGCTTCGAGCAGGCCCTGCGCAGCCTGGGCGTGGCCAAGGGCACGCGCGTGGGCCTGCTGTCGGCCAACCTGCCCGAGGTGCTGTTCTCCAACAACGCGGTACAGCTGATCGCGGCGGTCTACGTGCCGATGTATCCGCTGGGCGGTCTGGCGGATCACCAGCACGTGATCGTGGATTCCGGCGTGGAGCTGCTGATCTTCGACGCCCAGCGCCATGGATCGCGTGCGGCGGAACTGGCGGAGCGCTGCCCCGGCCTGAAGCTGGCGGCCCTGGGAGAGAGCGCCCTGGCCCCCGATCTCTGCCGCCTGGCAGCCGGCTTCGCCGCGCAGGCCCTGGCGGCACCGCGGGTGGAGCCCACCGATGTGATCCGCCTGGGCTATTCCGGCGGCACCACCGGCAAGCCCAAGGCGCTGGCCAGCGTGCAGCGCACGGGCCTGGCCACCCTGCAGATGATGATGGCGGAGTGGGAGTGGCCCAACCCGCCGCGCTTCCTGTCCTGCACGCCGCTGTCGCATGCCGGGGCCGCCATGTTCATGCCGACGCTGCTGCGCGGCGGCAGCATGCTGGTGCTGCCGGGCTTCGATCCGGTGGCCGTGATGCAGGCGATCGAGCAGCACCGCATCAACTGCGTACTGCTGGTGCCGACGATGATCTACGCCCTGCTGGACCATCCGCGCTTCGGTGAATTCGACCTGTCGAGCCTGGAGACGGTGTTCTACGGGGCCTCCTCGATTTCGCCGCTGCGGCTGAAGGAAGCCATCGAGCGCATCGGCCCCGTCTTCTTCCAGTTCTACGGCCAGGCCGAGGCGCCGATGTCGGTGACCGTGCTGCGCCGTGCCGAGCACGACGTGAACGACCTGCGGCGACTGGCGAGCTGCGGACGTCCCACGCCCTGGGTGCAGGTGGAACTGCTCGACGGCGACAACCGCCCGGTGCCGGACGGGCAGCCCGGCGAGATCTGCGTGCGCGGCCCCCTGGTGATGGAGGGCTATCGCGACAATCCGGAGCTGACGGCGCAGGCCTTCGCCGGCGGCTGGCTGCATTCGGGCGACGTCGCCGTGCGCGATCCGGGCGGCTTCCTGCGCATCATCGACCGCAGCAAGGACATGATCGTCAGCGGCGGCTTCAACATCTACCCCCGCGAGATCGAGGACATCCTGGCCCTGCACCCGGCCGTGTCGCAGGCCGCCGTGATCGGCGTGCCGCATCCGAGATGGGGCGAGGCGGTCACCGCGCTCGTGGTGCTGCGCCCGGGCCAGGCCGCGAGCGCGGAGGAGCTGGTGGCGCTGGTGGCGGAGCGCAAGGGCTCCTTCCAGGCACCCAAGACAGTGGAGTTCGTCGAGGCGATTCCCCTGACCGCCGTCGGCAAGCCCGACAAGAAGGGGCTGCGGGCGCGCTACGGACAAGTTTCCTAGGGACGTCATGCCGGGGCGAAAGCCGGCATGGCGCCTTCTCTCTCAGCCAGCCCGGCGCGCGGCCACGTTCACGCTCACCAGCTGCACGTCCGCCGGCAGGTCGACCAGGGCGCGGAAGACCTCCGTCACCGAGTTGACGTGCGAGATCGGCCGCTCGCGCAGGTTGAGCCCTGCCGCCAGGGTGGCCTCGCGGAAGCGCAAGGCGAGCTGCGGGTCCATGCTGAAGGTCTTGCCCTCTTCCATCATCTGGCCGGCGCGGACGTTGGTGACCCGGATGCCCGCCGGCTCCAGCTCGTGGAACAGGCCCTCGGAGAAGCGTTCCAGGCCGGCCTTGCTGCTCTGGTAGGCCACCATGAAGGGGAACTTGAAACCTACCGATTCGCTGCTGACGTTGATGATGTGGCTGCCGCGGCCCATCAGCGGGATCGCGGCCCGGGCGCAGAGCATCGGGCCGGCCAGGTTGGTGGTCACGGCCTGCAGGATCTGCGCGTCGCTGGCCTCGGCGATCAGGAAGGGCTCGTAGACCGCGGCGTTGTTGACCAGCACGTCCAGACGCGGATGGTGCTTCGCGATCTCGGCGAAGGCGGCCCGCACCGAGTCGGGCGAGGCGACGTCGCAGGCGACCGCCAGGGCGCGTTCGCCCAGCTCCGCGGCCAAGGCCTCCACCTTGGCCGCGGTGCGGCCGAGCAGGACGACGTTCTCGCCGTCGCGGTGGAAGCGGCGGGCCAGGGCGCGGCCCAGGCCGACGCCGGCACCGGTGATCACGAGGGTCTTCGACATGTGCTGCTCCGTTACGAAGGGAGAATCAGCCGCGCGGCTTCAGGATCTTCCAGATGCCGTCGACGCTGGCGACCGTCCGCTCGCCGACGCCGATGAGCCCGCGCAGGAATACGAGGTCCGAACTCCGCCGCAGTACCTGCGGGCGGCAGACGATGAATTCTCCGACCTTGGCCGCGGAGATGAACTGGGTCTGCAGCTGCGCGGTGACGCAGTTCATCGCGCCGAGCTGCTGGATCACGGCGTAGCCCAGGCTGACGTCGGCAAGGGTCAGCAGCATGCCGCCGTGCACCGTGCTCATGTGTCCGTTGACGTGCGGCTGGCCGGAAACGAAGCCGACTTCCAGCTCCGGCAGCTTGCCCCGCGTCCAGAGACCACCGGAAACGCGAGAGAAGCCGTCGATGTCCAGCCGGGTCCAGCCTTCCGCCGCCAGGTTCTCCGGTGTCACGGTTCAGTGACCGAAGGCATGCCGTGCCACGGCCAGGGCCTGCCCGCCGCGGCCGCCGAGTTCGGAGACCAGGGCCTTGAGGCGGTAAGTCCAGAGATGCAGGGGGTGTTCCAGGGTCATGCCCATGGCGCCGAGCATCTGGTGCAGGTCGTAGGCGATGCGGGTGGCGCTCTCCTGTGCGTGCAGGGCCGCCAGCGCGGCGTCGGCGGGGTCGCCGGTGGCGGCGGCCTTCAGGGCCAGCCAGCGGACGCCGCCGGCCAGCACGGTGCATTCCGCCATGCGGTGCCGCAAGGCCTGGAAGCTGCCCAGCGGGCGGCCGAACTGCTTGCGCACGCTCAGGTGCTCGCCGGCCGAGGCGATGGCGGCCTGCAGCAGGCCCGTGGCCTCGGCCGCCAGGGCGACACGCAGCCAGGTCCGCACACTGGCCGCGTCCTCGGCGGACAGCACGGTGGCGGCGGGGCGGCGCTTGAGCCGGCCCATCGGGTAGGCGAACAGGGATTCCGCGGGCTCGACATCGCCGGGCGTCACCCGTGCCAGGCTGACCTGGTCGCCGTCGATCAGGATCAGGGTTTTCGCGGTGGCGACGAAGCGTCCCGGCCGGCCGTTCTCGACCACCGCGATCGGCCGCGGCCATTCGCCGGGCAGTTGCGGCCGCACCAGCATCGACAGCGCGGTGTCGACGGTGCAGGGCAGCCAGGCCAGGCGCTCCACGGCCATCGCCGCGGTCAGCGAACCCAGTTCGGGCACCTGGGCGATGTCGAAGTAGCCCCCGTCGTCGAGTTCACATTCCAGGCCGTCGCCGGCCAGCGCGAAGCCATGGAAATCGATGGGCCTGAACTCGAAGGGCTTGGCCAGCCGGTCGAGGGCGCTCATCAGCGCGGACTGGTCGGTTGTGAGCGTGAAGTCCATCAGCGGGGCTCCCGCGGAAGCTGCAGCAGTTCCGTGGCGATCAGGTTGAGCTGGATCTCGGCGGCGCCGGAGGCGATGCCGGCGACGATGGCGCGCTGGTGGTGCGCCAGCAGCAGAGGGTCGCCTCCCGACAGCGCTTCGGGCAGGTGCTCGACGACGAACTCTCCGACCAGGCGCTCGCACATGACCGTGGCATAGCGCGCGGCGCTGGCTTCGGGGCCGGTGGGCGTGCCGTGGCGGCGCTGGTCGACGATCTGGTAGCTGTACAGGCGGGCCGCCTCGCAGGCGGCATGGGCGCGGGCCGACTGCTCGACGGCACCGTGGCCGTAGCGGCCCTCGCGGCGCAGGCGCTCGACGGCGCGGCGCAGCATGCGCGAGGCCAGCGCGAAGCGGGGGATGCCGACGCGTTCCAGCGACAGAGCCGCACGGGCAATCTCCCAGGCCTGGCCCTCGGCGCCCAGCAGCGCGCTTTCCGGCACCCGCACGTCGTCGAAGAACACCTCGTGGATGTCGCCCTCGCCGATGACGCTGGGAATCTGGCGCACGGTGATGCCCGGCGTGTCCATCGGTACCAGGAATACCGACATGCCGGTCTTGCCGGGCGCGGTGCGCGCCAGCAGGAAGCAGGTATCGGCATGGCCGGCGTAGGAGGTCCAGATCTTCTGGCCGCTGATGCGGTAGAAACCGCCATCCTTCTCCGCGCGGGTGCGCAGCGAGGCGAGGTCGGACCCGGCTTCGGGTTCGGAGAAGCCCTGGCACCAGAGGGTCTCTCCGCGCGCGATCGGGGGGATGTAGCGGGCCTGCTGCGCCTCGCTGCCGAAGCGCATCAGCACGGGGCCGATCCAATTGACGTTCATGTACTGGCCGCCACGCGGCTCGCCCGCGGCCCACATCTCCTCGGCCAGGATGAAGGCGGTCCAGGCGTCGGCATCGCGGCCGCCCCAGCGCTGCGGCCAATGCGGCACCAGCAGGCCGGCCTCGGCCAGCGCGCCGCAGAACTTCTTGGAGAAGGCGCTCTGCGACTCCGAGCCCGGGCCATGGGCCTGGGCCTCCCAGTCGGCAGGCAGGTTCGCGGCGAGGAAGGCCCGGACCGTGTCGCGGAAGGACTGCTGCTCAGCGTCCCACTGGAAATCCATCAGGCTCGCTCCCGAGTGTTCTTTATTTCTACAAGCCGAGGCACAGGTACTTGATCTCCAGGTAGTCGTCGATGCCGTACCGGGAGCCCTCGCGGCCGAGGCCCGAGGCCTTGACGCCGCCGAAGGGCGCCAGCTCCGTGGAGATCAGGCCGGTGTTGACGCCGACGATGCCGGCCTCGATGCGCTCGGCCACGCGCCAGATGCGGCCGATGTCGCGGGCGTAGAAGTAGGCGGCCAGGCCGAAGGGCGTGGCGTTGGCCTGCGCCACCGCATCGTCCTCGTCGCGGAAGCGGAACACCGGAGCCAGCGGGCCGAAGGTCTCCTCGCGGGCCACCAGCATCTCGGCCGTGGCACCGGTCAGCAGGGTCGGGGTGAAGAAGCGCCCGCCGCGCGCATGCGGCATGCCGCCCGTCAGGACCCGGGCGCCCTTGGCGGTGGCATCGCCGATGTGCTCGCGTACCTTGGCCAGGGCCTTGTCGTCGATCAGCGGGCCGATCTCGGTGCCCGCCTCGGTGCCGGCGCCGACCTTCAGCGCCGCGGTGGCGGCGGCCAGCCTCTCCACGAAGGCGTCGTGGATGCCGGCCTGGGCATAGATGCGGTTGGCGCAGACGCAGGTCTGGCCGGCGTTGCGGAACTTGGATTGGATGGCGCCGGCCACGGCCGCGTCGAGGTCGGCATCATCGAAGACGATGAAGGGCGCGTTGCCGCCCAGTTCCAGGCTCAGCTTCTTGATCGTCGGCGCGCTCTGTTCGTAGAGCTTCGCGCCGATCTCGGTGGAGCCGGTGAAGGACAGCTTGCGCACCTTGTCGCTGGCGGTCAGGGTGTCGCCGATCTCGGCGGCGCTGCCGGTGACCACGTTGAGCAGGCCCGCGGGCAGGCCGGCCTCGCCGGCCAGCGCACCGAGCGCGAGCGCGGTGAACGGGGTCTGCGACGCCGGCTTGACCACCACGCCGCAGCCGGCCGCCAGGGCCGGGCCGATCTTGCGCGTGATCATCGCCGCCGGGAAGTTCCAGGGCGTGATCGCCGCCACCACGCCGATGGGCTGCTTCAGCACCACGATGCGCTTGTCCGGCGCGTGGCTGGGGATCACGTCGCCGTAGACCCGCTTGGCCTCCTCGGCGAACCACTCGATGAAACTCGCGGCATAGGCGATTTCGCCGCGGGCCTCGGCCAGGGGCTTGCCCTGCTCCTGCGTCAGCAGGGCGGCGAGTTCTTCCTGCCGTGCCATGATCAGGTCGTGGTAGCGGCGCAGGATGCGGGAACGCTCCTTGCCGGTCAGGCGCGACCAGGGACCCATGGCCTGTTCGGCAGCGTCGATGGCGCGGCGGGTCTCGGCGGCGCCCAGGCGCGGCACGCGGCCGATCACCGCGCCGGTAGCCGGATCGTCGACCTCGATCCAGCGCTCGCCGCTGACCCATTCGCCGCCGATCAGGCAGGCTTCCCGCTTCAGGCTCGTCATGCCGCGATCTTATCGGCAGGCAGGCGGGGCCTCGGGCCTATTGCATGCGCAGGCACATCATGGGTCATCGACAGGACAAGCCGAGGCGGGAAGGGCGGAGGCCCACCGGGCGTCCACCCCGCCGAAGGCCTCGCTGCACTACGCGGCCTTGCGCAGCTCCAGCCGGCGCCGGTAGCCCTGCGGCGTGGAGCCGGTCCAGCGCTTGAAGGCGCGGCCGAAGCTCGATTGCTCCGAGTAGCCCAGCATGGCGGCCAGTTCGTCCAGCGCCACCTCGCTGGCCTGCAGGCAACTCTCGGCCAGTTCCCGGCGCTGGCGCTCCACGATCTCCGAGAAGCGCAGGCCGTGGCCGCTGAGGCTGGCCTGCAGCGTGCGGACCGGGATGCCCATCTTGCCGGCGCAGTGCTCGATCGAGCACTTGCCGGACGACAGGGAGCCGCGCACATAGTCCTCCACGCGCTCGACGATGCCCTGGCGAGAGGCATTGCGGACCCGCTCGAAGTAGCCGCCCAGCAGGCGGAACAGCAGGCGGTTGGCGCTGGCCACCGGCTGGTCGAGCACGGCGCTGGGGAAGGCGATGACGCTGACCTCGGCGCGCGGGCGGAACTCGCAGCCGAAGAATCTCGCGATCTCCGGAAGGTCCTTCTGCCTGGCGTCGATGCGCAGCCCGACGTAGCGCGGCTTGAAGGAGCGCCCGGCAAGCTGGCGCAGCAGCTTCATCGTCATCAGCGTGCCCTTGTAGCTGGCCTGGTCGGCGGCGCCCGGGTCGCTCTGCACGCGCCAGCGCAGCTCGGCGAGCTCGGGACCTTCCACCAGCTCCATCGCCACCAGCGGGCAGTGCACCACCGGGATGTAGTCGATGAAGCAGGCCAGCGCCTCGCGGAAGCTGGACGCGGAGCGGCACAGCGTGGCGATGGCGCCGAAGGTGTCCGGATCCTGGAACTCGCCCAGGCGCAGGCCGAACAGGGGATCGTTGAAGGCGCGGCTGCAATGCTCCATCAGCTGCACCAGGCCCTTGCTGTCGATATAGGCATCCGGATCGCGCATCGCCCGTGGGTCGATGCCGTGCCGCTCCAGCAGCTCGCGAGGATCGGCACCGAGGCCGCGCACCAGGTCGCCGAAGCCGGCGAGGTTGGCGGCGCGGATCTGGAGGCCGACCGGCACCGTGTCCAGAGGGCCCTCGAGGCTGTAGAAGAATGCTTCGCTCATCGCCGCTCTCCTTCGTTGCTCAGTCCGTCGTCGCGCCCAGTGCATGCCGGGCCGCGACATAGCCCCAGGTCATCGCTGGCCCGATGCTGCCGCCGGCCCCGGGCTCCACTCCGCCCATGACCGAGGCGCTGGAGCTGCCGGTGGCGTACAGGCCCGGGATCGCCGAACCGTCCGTCCGCAGCACCCGTGCCTGAGCGTCGGTCAGCAGGCCGCCGAAGGTGCCGACGTCGCCGGGGTAGAGCTGCACGGCATGGAAGGGCCCCTGCTCGATCGTGCCCAGCGTGTTCGAGGGGGTGTGCAAGGGGTCGCCCACCCAGCGGTCGTAGGCCGAATCGCCGCGGCGGAAGTCCTCGTCGCGGCCCTGGCGCACGAAGCCGTTGAAGCGTTCCACGGTCGCGCGCAGCGTGGCGGCGTCGATGCCGCAGTCCGCGGCCAGCGCTTCCAGCGTGGCGCCGCTGCGCAGGAAGTTCGCCTCCGCCCAGGCCTTGGGCTTCTTCCTGCCCGGCATCGTGCCGGCCAGCATGTACTTGCCCAGGTACTGGCTGTCGAACACCATCCAGCTCGGTATGGCCGGCGCCTTGCGGGCGTGTTCCATCATGCGTTCGCTGAACTCGGGATGGGAGGAGGATTCCCGCGCATAGCGGCGGCCGGCCTGGTCCACCACGATCGCATGCGGCTTGCAGACGTCGTTCTGCATCGCCGCCTTGATCATCATCTTCTCGCTGCCCGGCGGCAGCGCGATCTCCATGCCGATGCGCTCGCCCATCTGCGCCAGTGCGGCGCCGATGCGCTCGCCTTCCTCGATCATCTCGCCGGTATCGGCCTCGATGGCGCTGGACCAGGCGGCGGAGGTGCCGGGGATGTAGCGATCCAGCATGCGCTGGTTGCGGGCGAAGCCGCCGGCATTGATCAGCACGCCCAGGGTGGCGGCGACCGCCTGCTCCCGGCCCTTCCGGACGAGCCGTACGCCGCTGGCGCGGCCGTCCTGCAGGAGGATCTGCCTCACCTCGGCCTCCAGCCAGATCTCGACGCCGGCCTGCAGCGCGGCATGAAGCAGCTGGCCCTGCAGGGCCTGGCCGGCGGTGCTGCGCTGGCGGCCGGTGAGCTTGTCGGCGACGGCGCGTCCGAGGATGCGCAGCAGTGTCTTCCTGGCCTCGCCGCTGCGCTTGACCAGCGGCAGTTGCATGGCCTCGTCGAGGTTGGCGGGCAGGGGCAGGAAGCCGGGGCGCAGCTTCTTGCGCCAGTCGCCGAGCCGGCGGATGTCGAACAGCTCCGACACCACGGCGCGGCCGGGCACCGAGGCGCCGGGAGCGTCGTAGTAGTCGGGCCAGGACGGAATGCGGCGGAACTTCAGGCCCTGTTCCGCCAGGAAGTCGATCATGCGCGGCGCCTGCTCGACATAGGCCAGGCGGCGCTCGCGGCAGGCCCCCGGCATGTCCGGACGCTCGCCGATCACCGCGTCGAGATAGGCCGTGGCCTGCTCCGCGCTGTCCTCGATGCCCGCCTGCTTCATGTAGCGGTTGGCCGGAATCCACATCACGCCGCCGGAAATGGCGGTGGTGCCGCCCACCAGGGCGGTCTTCTCCAGCACCAGCACGCGCTTGCCGGCCTTGCGCAGCACCAGGGCGGCGCACATCGAGCCGGCACCGCTGCCGACGATGACGAAATCGAAGCTCTGCGGCGGGGCGCCGTTGCTGTCCATCTGTCCTTCCTCCGGTTCGCCGCGGGTGCCGGCGCCTGCAGGGGCGGGCCGGTCGTTGATAAACACCATTGTTGATTGATTGTGCCGCCGTGGTCAAGTGCCCTGCCGGCCTGGAACAATCCTCTTTATGAACACCACTGTTGAGTGTTAACGGGCTTTGTGCGATAAAGGCGCGGCGTGGGCCACGACTCTTTCTACTGTCCGCGCGGCGTCTGGAGGACGACATGAAAATCCGCATCGACAAGGCCAGGTGCGTGGGCAATGCCCGTTGCGCCGCGATCTCGGAAACCCTTTTCCCGCTCGACGACGATGGCTATATCGCGATCACCGAGGTTGACGTGCCGCCGGGGCAGGAACAGATCGCCCGGCGCGGTGCCCGGGCCTGCCCCGAGCGCATCATGATCATCGAAGAAGACAGCAAGTAGACCGCAAGCGGCGCGCCGCCGGCGCGCCATCCGCAATCAGGACTTGATAAGAACTAAGCCGCAGGAGAATCGGGACATGGACTTTCTGGGATACAAGGGCAGGCGCGTGGTGGTCAGCGGTTGTTTCTCCGGCATGGGCGAGGCGACGGCCCGCCAGCTGCTGGAGCAGGGGGCCGAGGTGCATGGCCTGGACTACAAGCCCACGGCCCTGAAGCTCGC
The DNA here is from genome assembly GCF_002930645.1 of Solimonas fluminis. Taxonomy (GTDB): domain Bacteria; phylum Pseudomonadota; class Gammaproteobacteria; order Nevskiales; family Nevskiaceae; genus Solimonas_A; species Solimonas_A fluminis. Next base: position 31,910 of record NZ_PSNW01000019.1, read on the forward strand.
CTCCTTCAACCAGGTGGACCTGCGCGACCCGGCCGCGATCGACGCCGCCGTGGGCAAGATCGGCGGCAAGGTCGATGCGCTGTTCAACTGCGCGGGCCTGCCGCAGACGGCACCGGCGCTGGACGTCATGAAGGTCAACTACGCCGGCACGCGCCGCGTCACCGAGCGCGTGCTGCCGCTGATGCAGGCAGGCGGCGCCATCGTCAGCGTGTCCTCCAACGGCGGCATGGGCTGGAGCCGCCGCATTCCGACCATCATGCAGCTGATCCAGGCCGACGGCTACGAGGCCGCCGTGAAGTGGTGCGAGGACAATGCCGAGACCGTGCGCGAGGGCTATGCCTTCTCCAAGGAGGCGATCATCGTCTGGACGATGCTGATGTCCAACCGCTTGATCAAGAACGGCATCCGCATCAACTGCACCATGCCGGGCCCGACGCAGACGCCGATGATGAGCCACTTCGAGCAGGCCACCAAGGCTTCGGTGCTCGAGGCGGCGATGCAGCCGATCAACCGTCGCTCGACCCCGGACGAGCAGGCCGCCGCGCTGCTGTTCCTGAACAGCCCGGTCGCCAGCTACGTCAACGGCGTGTCCTTCGCGGTGGACGGCGGCTTCATGGCCGGCATCGCCACGGGGCAGATCGATCCCCGCAGCCTGATGGCCAACGCCTGAACCCCGGAGCACCAAGATGAGCGAAACCCTCAGCCCCGCGGTGGCACGTCCGGATCACATCACGGACGCGGTCTTCTACGACTTCGACATGTTCGCGGACCCGGCCTACCTGGCCAATCCGCACGCGCGCATCCTGGACATGCACAAGAGCGCGCCGCCGATCTTCTGGACCCCGCGCAACGGCGGCCACTGGATGTTCGTCAGCCATTCCGCCAACTTCGAAGCCTCGCGCGACGTCGAGAAGTTCTCCAGCGAGATCGTGCCGCAGTCCAAGATCAAGGAAATGCTGGCCAAGCTGCCGCCGGGCGCGCCGCACATCCCGCAGCCGCTGCCGATCAACATCGATCCGCCGGACCACACCATCTACCGCGCGCCGCTGCAGCGCGCCTTCTCGCCCAAGGCCATCAACGAGCTCAAGGGCAGCATCCGCGAACTGGCCATCTCCCTGATCGAGGGCATGAAACCCAAGGGCTCCGCCGACTTCGTCTCCGAGGTGGCCGAGCCGCTGCCGGTGCAGGTGTTCCTCAAGATGTTCGGCCTGCCGCTGGAGAAGCAGGCCGCCTACCGTGCCTTGGTCAAGGAGCACATGGAGAACATCAAGAACCACGATCCCGCGATGATCGTGCGGCGCATGCTCAAGCTCACCGCGATCATGAAGGAGACCATCCTCGATCGTAAGGAGAACCCGAAGGACGACCTGATCAGCATGCTGTGGCAGACCCGTATCGGCGATCGCGAGACCACGATCAACGACATGGAGAACTACTGCGTGGTGCTGTTCACCGCCGGCCTCGACACCGTCGTCAACGGCATCAGCCTGGGCGCCTACCACATGGCCACCCATCCGGAGCTGCAGCAGCAGCTGCGCGCCGATCCCTCGCAGATCCCGGCCGCCACCGAGGAAATGCTGCGCCGCTACACCTTCACCGTACCGCTGCGCCGCGTGAGCAACGACATCGAGTTCCAGGGCGTGCAGCTGAAGGCGGGCGACCGCATCATGCTGTTCCTGCCGGGCGCAGACCTCGACGCCAAGGAGTACCCGAACCCCGAGGTCTACAACCACAAGCGCGAGAACAGCGTGCATATCGCCTTCGGCGCCGGCCCCCACCGCTGCCTGGGTTCGCACCTGGCGCGGGTCGAACTGCAGGTGGTCTACGAGGAACTGCTCACCCGCCTGCCGGCATTCAGCCTGGACGCCTCCAAGCCGGTGACCTTCCACGGCGGCCACGTCGTGGGCCCGGACCACGTCTGGCTGAAGTGGTGACGAAATGGCAGTGACCCGTCCGCTGCCCCGGCTGGATGCCGACAACCGGCCCTTCTGGACCGGCGGCGCGGAAGGGCGTCTGCTGCTGCACCGCTGCCAGGACTGCAAGAGCTTCGTGCATCCGCCGCGCCCCGTCTGCCGCTACTGCCTCTCGGAGAACGTGGTTCCGGAGGCCGTGGCCGGCACGGGCGTGGTGGACAGCTTCACGGTCAATCACCAGAAGTTCCATCCGGCCTTCGAGGTGCCCTATGTCATCGCGCGCATCGCCATCGATGGCGCGCCGGGCGTGTACCTCACCAGCAACATCGTCGGCTGCCCGGCGGACTCGGTCGATTTCGGCGATCGGGTGAAGGTGACCTTCCTGCAGCAGGACGGCGTCTGGCTGCCGCTGTTCGAGAAGCTCGGCTGATGACCGTCGACGAAGCCTATATCAGCGGCATCGGCCAGTCCGAGATCGCCGTGAAGCAGAAGCGCCACCCCTTGCTGCTGACACTGGATGCCGTCCGCGAGGCCCTGGACGAAGCCGGCCTCGGCATCGGCCAGATCGATGGCGTCTCCACCTATCCCGGCCGCGTGCCTGCCTTTCTCGGCTTCTCTCCGGTCGGGGCCGACGAACTGATCGACGCCCTGGGCATCCGCGCCCGCTGGTACGCCGGCGGCGGCGAGATCACCTCGCAGCTCGGCGCCGTGGTGGCCGCCGCCACCGCCGTGCGCGCGGGCCTGGCGCGCCACGTCATCTGCTTCCGCACCGTCTACGAGGCGGCGGCCCTGGCGCGGCCCGAGGAGTACCCGCCGCTGCGCCGCGACCGCGTCGATGGCCATTCGCAGTGGTTCGCACCCTTCGGCGCCATCTCCGCGGCCAACTGGACCGCGCAGTACGCCATGCGCCACGTCAAGCGCTACGGCCTGACGCGCGAGCAGCTGGCGCAGATCGCGCTGACCGACCGGGCCAATGCCTGCAGGAATCCGCGCGCCCTGGTGCGCGAGCCGTTGACGATGGACGAGTACCTGTCGGCACGCATGATCTCCTCGCCGCTGTGCCTCTACGACTGCGACCGCTTTACCGATGCCTCCACCGTGATCATCGTTTCGGCGGGTGGCGCGCTGGACGAGGTGCGCTGCACGCCGGTGCGCATCGCCGCTATGGCCGGCACCGTCGAGCGCCACAGCTGGGACCAGGCCGAGTGGATGGCCTGCTATCCCACCGGCGCCGAGCTGTGGAAGCATGCCGACTACAAGCCGGCCGACGTCGACACCGTGCAGCTCTACGACGGCTTCAGCTTCCAGGCCGTGGCCTGGCTGGAGTCCCTGGGCTTCTGCGGAGTGGGCGAGGGCGGGCGCTTCATCGAGGGCGGAAGGCGCATCGCCCTGGACGGCGAGCTGCCGCTGAACACCTTCGGCGGCCAGATCGGTGCCGGCCGCCTGCACGGGTTCGGCTTCGCGCACGAGGCGGTGGTGCAGCTGCGCGGCAAGGGCGGCGAGCGCCAGATCGCCGGAGACCCGAAGGTGGCCGTCGCCACCTCCGGCGGCGGCCCGCTGGCTACCGCCCTGCTGCTGGCCAGGGACTGAAGCCGTGAGCGCGCTCGACCAGCTCCCAGGGTTCCGGCGCCGTTTCCGCGTCACGCCCGGCCGGGGATGGGTGCGCAGCGAGGTCGAGGACGACTATCACCACATGACGGTGATCCTGCGGCACGAGGCCGGCGTGGTGACCGAGGTGGAGCCCATCATGCACCGCGCGCCCTGGACCACCTGTCCGGGGGCGCCGGCCCAGTTGCGGCAGACCTTCACCGGCGTCGCGCTGGAAGACTTCGCCTTGCGCGGCGAGAAGACCGCCAACTGCACCCACCTGCATGACCTGGCGGTCCTGGCGGCGGCGCATGCCCAGGACCGTGCTCCGCTGGTCTACGACATCCTGGTGTCCGATCCCGTCGAGGGCCGGCGCCGCGTGGAACTGCGCCGCGACGGCGAACCCCTGCTGGGCTGGAGCGACCAGGACCATCGTATCGTCGAGCCCGCGGAGCTCGCCGGTCTCGGCCTGTTCGATCAGCTGCGGCCCTGGATCGACTCGCTCGACCCGCCGCGCCAGGAGGCGGCGCGCCTGCTGCGCTGGGGCGCCATCCTCGCCCATGGGCGCGTCATCCCCATGGAGCGGCAATCCGACGCCAGCCGCATGCCGCCGAACTGCTACAGCTTCCAGCCGCCGCGCAAGGCCCAGGCCCGGCGCGTCGGAGCGATCCGTGATTTCAGCCAGGGTCCGGCGCAGCCGCTGGACCCGTACACCCCTGCAACCGCGCCCGCGCCCTGATGCCGCGCGCCGCCCTAGGAGAAGATTCATGAAGATGAACGACATGGTGCTGATCAGCGTGGACGATCACATCAGCGAGCCGCCGGACATGTTCAAGGCGCACCTGTCTGGCGAGGAGCTGAAGACGGCGCCGACGCTGCACGTGGCGCC
>NZ_PSNW01000002.1 GCF_002930645.1 Solimonas fluminis
ATAGCGCTGGAAGCTGCGGGTCAGATGCCCTCGGACCTCGGCCGTGTTTTGGCTGGAGCAGGCCTGCAGGACCAGGTTGTAGCGCGAGTGATCGTCGAGCACGGTGAGTGGATGGCAGCGGCGGCGATTGCCGGCCGCAAAGTCGCCCTTGAAATCCATCTGCCAGAGGTCGTTGGGGGCGGCATGCTCGAAGCGTTGCCAGGGCATGGCCTCAGCGCTCTGCTCGGCACCGATCAGGCCGTTACGGCGCAGGATGTGGGTGATCGTGCTGGGAGCCGGCACGTCTTCATGCCCCAGCCGCATCAAGCGGTGGGCCAGCTTGCGTCCACCCCAGGCCGGATGCTGCCGGCGCAGGGATAGGACCTGCTCTGTGATCTCTTCGGCGGTCCGCCGTGGACTGCTCTGCGGGCGTCGCGAGCGATCTGTCAGCGCTTGCCCAGCGCCGGCGCGCTCCAGCCACTTGTAGCCCGTGACCCGGCTGATCCCGAAACGCCGACACAGCTCAGCAAGGCTGACGCCTTGCTGCCTGGCCAGGCGCACAAACTCCAGACGCTGTTCCACGACCGAAACCTCGTGCCAGGGCATGGTGGCTCTCCCCAAACGACGCCTGACGTCGGCGTCTGGGGTGTAAACCATGTCTTGGCACGTTTGTTAACCATGTGTCCGGTCTGAACACACAAGCAAAGAAAGGTAAGTCGCCCCCAGGCGAAATAAACCTTCAGAGATCTAAATCACCTGAGCGGTCTGGGACCGCCACCACCGGCAAGCTGCGCGCGTGCCTCGATACGCTGCTCCGCGGCACTCGGCATGAGCGGTTCGGGGAAAGGGTCTAGCTCTTCGGCAGGTCCAGGTACACCGGCCGCGCCGTATCCAGCACCTTGCACAGCTCCTGCACGCCATCCAGCACCTTGGGCGACTGGCGCGTCAGCGTGCTGGCGTCGATCTCGTAGAGCTGCCGGTGCGCCACCGCGCGCACCAGCGGCCATTTCTTCCAGAACTCGCGGATCTTCGCCGCCATGTCCTGCCGGCCGAACACGATCACGTCGGGGCTCGCCGCCAGCACCGCCTCCACGTTCACCGGCCCGGCCAGCTTGCGGCTGCCGGCGAAGACGTTGACGCCGCCGCAGAGCGTGATCGCCTCGCTGATCGGGCTGCTCTGGTTGAGCGTGAACATGGGGCTCACTTCCACCTGGTAGAAGACCTTCAGCGGCGCGCGCCCGCGGTACTGCTCGCGCAGGGCCGCCAGGCGCTTGCGGTAGGCCGCGGCGGCCTTGTCGGCGGCCGGGCGCGTGTCCAGCAGCACGCCGAGCTGCTGCACGGCGGAGCCGACATCGTCGAGCTTGCGCACCGTGACCCAGCGCACCGGGATGCCCACGGCCTGCAGCCGCTGGATGAACTGCGGCGAGGTGCCGCCGCCCCAGGCCAGCACCAGGTCGGGGCGCAGCGCCAGCAGCGCCTCGATGTTGACGGTGAAGGCGTCGCCCACCTGCGGCTTGCCGCGGGCGCCCGGCTCGTCGGTGTAGCGCGCCACGCCCACCAGCTTGTCGCAGGCGCCGGCGGCGCAGACCAGCTCGGCCAGGTGCGGGGCCAGCGTCACGACGCGCTCGGCGGCCTGTGCGGCCGGCAGGAACAGGAACAGGGCCAGCAGGGCGGCCGCGGGGAGTCGTTTCATCAGAACATGCTGCCGGTGGCGAACAGGGCGAAGAAGGCGAGCAGGATCAGCAGCGCGCGCGTCTGCATGCGCAGGACCTCGTCGAGGCTGGCCTCGAGCGAGGCCGGCACCACCACGCGGCCGTCCGGCTCCTCGGCACGCATCGAGGCGCTGGAAACCTCGGCCAGCACCGCCCAGGTGTGCGAGCGCCAGCCGTGCTGGCGCTCGGCCAGCAGCTGCCGCCAGGTCTGCATGGCGTCGTCGAGGCTGCCGGCCATGCCGTAGAGCAGCGCGGTGATGCGCGCCGGCAGCCAGGCGAAGGCGCCGTGGAGCAGGTCGGCCAGGCGCACGGCGGGGCTGTCGGGCACGGTCTCGCGCAGGATGCGCGGCAGGCGGCTCAGGCAGCGGTACAGCACCGCGCCCAGCGGGCCCAGCGCGAAGAACCACAGCAGCACGGCAAACAGGCGCTCGTGCGACTGGATGAACAGGGCACCGAGCAGGGAGCGGTGGCCGGCGTCCGGCTGCGGGCCGCGCTGCAGCGCGGCGGCGAGCTGCGTCGCGGTCTCGCCGTCGCCGGCCTCGCGCGCCTCGACCAGGCGGTGCACGTCCTCGGCCAGGTCGCGCGGCCCCAGGCACAGCAGCAGCAGCAGCGAGGACCAGGCCAGGTCCGCCAGCGGATGCGTGAACACGCCCGACAGGCCCCAGATCAGCAGCAGCGGCGGCAGCAGCAGCAGGGGCAGCGCCACCGGCGAACGCCACAGCGGCGGAAACGGCAGCAGGGCCATCAGCGCCCTCACGTAGCCGAGGAACAGCAGGGGGCGTCCCCAGCCGGGCAGCTGCCCGAGCAGGCGCTCCAGTCCCAGCGCGATGAGGATGCCGATGAGGTTCATGCGCGTACTCTACCCGCGAGCAGGGCGCGGTACCTCACCCAGTCGAAACAGGGGCCGGGGTCGGTCTTGCGGCCGGGAGCGATGTCCGAGTGCCCGGCGATGCGCTCCGGCGCCAGGCGGGGATAGGCGGCCAGCAGGGCCCGCGTGACCCGCGCCAGGCGCGCGTACTGCTTGGCGGTGAAGGGCTTGCTGTCGCAGCCCTCCAGCTCGATGCCGATGGAGAAGTCGTTGCAGCGCTCGCGCCCCTCGAAGCGCGAGACGCCCGCGTGCCAGGCGCGGCGGCCGAAAGGCACGTACTGCGTCACGCGGCCGTCGCGGAAGATGCACAGGTGCGCCGACACGCGCAGCTGGTGGATGGTCTCGAAGTAGGGATGGGCGCCGGGATCGAGGCTGTTGGTGAACAGCGCGTCGATCCAGGGGCCGCCGAAGCGGTCCGGCGGCAGGGAGATGTTGTGGATCACCAGCAGGCTGATGTCCTGGGGGTCGGGACGTTCATCCTGGTTGGGCGAGGGCAGCGGCCGGGCGCCGGCCAGCCAGCCCTGCGGCGAGATCGCCGGGGAACCGCCCGCCCGCTGTGGTGTCGATGAGCCGGTCACGCTATAACCGTCCGAAGATTTCCAGAGATTCCCAGGGGATACCGCCAATGAGAAAAGCGCTGCTCGCCGCGCTGGGTCTGCTGCTGTCGCAGGGTCACGCCACCGCCGCCGCGCCCGCGCAGCCGGCCTTCCCGGACCTGCGCATTCCCTATGAGAAGCATATCCTGCCGAACGGCCTGACGCTGATCCTTCACGAGGACCATAAGGCACCGCTCGTCGCCGTGAACGTCTGGTACCACGTGGGCAGCAAGGACGAGCCGCCGGGCCGCCAGGGCTTCGCCCATCTGTTCGAGCACCTGATGTTCAACGGCTCGGAGCACTACAACGACGAGTTCTTCCGCCCGCTGGCGGAGGCCGGTGCCACCAAGATCAACGGCACCACCTGGATGGACCGCACCAACTACTTCCAGAACGTGCCGACGCCGGCCCTGGACCGTGTGCTGTGGCTGGAATCCGACCGCATGGGGCATCTGCTGGGCGCGGTGGACCAGGCCAAGCTGGACGAGCAGCGCGGCGTGGTGCTGAACGAGAAGCGCCAGGGCGAGAACCAGCCCTACGGCCGGGTCTGGGACGTGATCTCGCGCTCGATCTACCCGGCCGGGCACCCCTATTCCTGGACCACGATCGGCTCGGAGAAGGACCTCAACGCCGCCACGCTGGACGACGTGAAGAGCTGGTTCCGCGCGCACTACGGCGCCGCCAACGCCACCCTGGTGGTGGCCGGCGACATCGACCCGGCCGAGGTACTGAAGAAGGTGCAGCTGTACTTCGGCGACATCCCTTCCGGCCCCGTGCGCGAGCGCATCGACGCCTGGCCGGCCAAGCGCCAGGGCGCCAAGCGCAGCGTGCTGCAGGACCGGGTGCCGCAGCCGCGCATCATCAAGGTCTGGAACACGCCGGGTCTCTGCGACGGCGACAGCACCCTGCTGAACCTGGCCGGCAGCATCCTGGCCGACGGACGCACCAGCCGCCTCTACCAGCGGCTGGTCTACCGCGACCGCACGGCCACCTCGGTATCCAGCGCCAGCTACCCCTTCGAGATCGCCGCGCCGATGACGCTGGACGCCTACGTGCAGCCCGGCGGCGACGCCGCGGCGGTGGACCGTGTGATGGAGGAGGAGCTGGCGCGCTTCCTGCGCACGGGCCCGACGCCGGCCGAGCTGCAGCGCGCCAAGACGCGCTACTTCGCGGCGCGGGTGCGCGGCCTGGAGCAGATCGACGGCCGCGCCGGCAAGTCCGGGGTGCTGGCCACCTACCAGGTCTACTGCGGCTCGCCGGACGCGCTGGCACGTGAAGCCGATCTGATCCGCAAGGCCACCCCGGCCGACGTGCAGCGCGCGGCGCGGGCCTGGCTGGACGACGGCGCCTTCACGCTGACCGTGGAGCCCTTCCCCGAATACAGCACGGCCGACCAGGGCGCCGACCGCTCGAAGCTGCCCGAGCGCGGCAAGGCGCCGGGCCTGCGCCTGCCGCCGCTGCAGCGCTTCACGCTGTCCAACGGCCTGAAGGTGGCACTGGCGGAATACCCGTCCGCGCCGGTGGTGCAGCTGAGCCTGCTGGTGGACGCCGGCTACGCCGCGGATCTCGGCGGCACGCCGGGCACCGCGCGGCTGATGCTGGAGATGCTGGACGAGGGCACGCCGACGCGCGACGCGCTGCAGATCGCGGCACGCAAGGAAACCCTGGGCGCGGAACTGGCGGCGATGGCCGACCTCGACAGCTTCCTGGTCTCGCTCAACGCGCTCAGCGGCCGCCTGCCGGAATCGCTGGAACTGTTCGCCGACGTGCTGCTGCGCCCGGCCTTCCCGCAGAAGGAGCTGGACCGCATCCGCCAGCAGATCATCGCCGCCGTGCAGCAGGAGAAGGCGCAGCCGGCCGGCATCGCCGGACGCCTCTACCCGCGGCTGATCTACGGCGAGGGGCATGCCTACTCCGGCCCGCTCAGCGGCCTGGGCAGCGAGGAGCAGCTGGCGAAGCTGTCGGTGGCCGACCTGCGGGCGTTCTACGCCCGCTGGATGCGTCCCGACCAGGCGACGCTGCTGGTGGTGGGCGACACCCGCGAGGCACAGATCCGCCCGCTGCTGGAGCAGTATCTCGGCGCCTGGAAGGCACCGGCGGAACCCGCGCCGCAGAAGCAGCTGGCCGAGGTGGCCCTGCCGCAGAAACCGCGCGTGTTCCTGGTCAACCGCAGCGGCAGCCAGCAGTCCTACATCCTGGCCGCGCACCTGGCGCCGCCGCTGCGCGACCCGGACGACATCGCCATGCGCCTGGCGGCCGACGCCTTCGGCGGCGACTTCCTGTCCCGCGTGAACCTCAACCTGCGCGAGGACAAGCACTGGAGCTACGGCGTGCGCAGCGAGGTGATGGCCACGCAGGCGCAGCGGCCCTTTGCGCTGCGCGCCCCGGTGCAGACCGACAAGACCGTGGAGTCGATCAAGGAATTGCTGCGCGAGTACCAGGAACTGACCGGCCAGCGGCCGCTGCAGGCGCAGGAAGTGCGCGACGCGCAGGACCGCACCGTGCGCCGCCTGCCCGGCGCCAACGAGACCTCGGGCGAGATCGCGGGGTCCTACGGCACGCTGCTCAAGTTCGGACTGCCGGACAGCTACTGGAACGACCTGGTCGGCAAGGTGGAAGCGCTGGATGCGGAGGCGGTCAACGCGGCGGCGAAACGCCTGGTGCAGCCGCAGGCCCTGACCTGGCTGATCGTCGGCGACCTGGAGAAGATCGAGGCGGGCGTGCGCAAGCTGGAGCTGGGCGAGGTGACGGTGCTGGATAGTGACGGCAAGGTACTGCGCTAGCCGCAACGGTGGCGCCGTCCATGGCGAGACTTCACCTCGCCCATGGAGCGTTTGGCGGGATGAACGTCCACCGGACATTCATCTTCTTCCGCCTCACCCCTTCGACAGGCTCAGGGCGAACGGCAGGGCTGGCGCGGTTTGCCGCCCAACAAAAAAGCCGCCGGGTCCCCGGCGGCTTTTTTCATGCAGATGCGATGGACTTATTCCATCTGGCCCAGCGGGCGCGAGAAGGTGAAGCGCGCGGGTTCCACGATCCAGCGCTGCGCCGGCGCGGCCGGCGGCTCGCCCTGCACGATCGACAGCGGCAGGTTGAGCACGAACAGGCCCACCCCCAGCACCGTGGCGACCGCACCCAGCGGGCGCACGAGGATCAGATCGGCCGCCATGGCCGCGGCGGTCGGCGTGGTGCCGGCGTCCTCGCGGTACTCGTCAGCCTGCGCCAGGTTGGCGCTCAGGGCGAGAATGGCAGCGGCAGCGACGTGAGACAGTTTCATGGCTTTCCCCCAACCTCGAATTTCATGCAGCGTCAGCAGCTTAGGCGCCGCTTCGAAAGCTGTCAATCAAGTAGGCCCCACCCTACAATCCGGGCCATGGAGACCCTCTACCTCGCCGCCGACCCGATCGAGGCCGAAATCCTCCGGGAGTACCTGGCGGCGCACGGCATCGGCTGCAGCGTGCTGGGCGCGGGATTGTGGAGCGCCCGGGGCGACCTGGCGGTGGACGCCTACCCCCGGCTGTGCCTGCAGGACGACCGCGACCGCCCCCGGGCGGAGGACTTGCTGCGCCAGTACGAGCGGCGGCGCCACTCCCACGCGGAATGGCACTGCGGCTGCGGCGAGGACTCCCCGGTGAGCTTCGAGACCTGCTGGAGCTGCGGGGAGCCGCAGCCGTCATGATCCACCTGGCCCTGTACCAGCCGGAAATCCCCCCGAACACCGGCAACCTGATCCGCCTCTGCGCCAACAGCGGGGCGCGGCTGCACCTGATCCACCCCCTGGGCTTCCGCACCGACGACGCCTCCCTGCGCCGGGCCGGGCTGGACTACGCCGAGTTCGTGGACATCCGCCACCACGCCGACTGGGCGGCCTTCCGTGCCGCCCTGCCCGGCTCGCGGCTGCTGGCCTTCACCACGCGAGGGACGCAGCGCTATGACCGGGTGGCGTACCGGGAGGACGATGTGCTGCTGTTCGGCCCGGAATCGCGCGGACTGCCGCAGGCCCTGCTGGAGGAGCTGCCGCCGGAACAGCGGGTCTACCTGCCGATGCGGCCGGACAACCGCAGCCTGAACCTGTCCAACGCCGCGTCGATCGCGGTGTTCGAGGCCTGGCGGCAGATGAATTTCGACGGCGCGAAAGAGGTCTAGCGGATCCGTTCGTGGGAGCGGCCTTGGCCGCGATCTCCTGAAAGATTACGGCTGCAGTGGCGCCATCCATGGCGGGACTTCCGTGCGCCCCGCTAATCCCGGCCCGGCCATCCGTGGCCGGGCAGTGATGCGCCGCAGGCGATGCCATTTAGGCATCGCCAACGCGCGGCGATCACTCCAACTCAGCCCGCGCCGGCCGCGTGGCGAGCTGCATCACGGCCTGCACCGGCGTGATCTCGCCCTGGATGACGGCGTTGATCGCTTCGGTGATCGGCATCTCCACCTCCAGGCGGCGCGCCAGGCGCACCACCTCGGGGGCGGCGCGGACGCCTTCCACCACCTGCTGGATCTCCTGGATCGCCTCGGGCACGGTCTTGCCCTGGGCCAGCAGCAGGCCCATGCGGCGGTTGCGCGACTGGTTGTCGGTGCAGGTCAGCACCAGGTCGCCCATGCCGGCCAGGCCCATCAGGGTCTCGGGCTTGCCGCCCAGGGCCTTGCCCAGGCGCATCATCTCGGCCAGCGCGCGGGTGATCATGCCGGCGCGGGTGTTGGCACCCAGGCTCAGGCCGTCGGCGATGCCGACGCCGATCGCCATCACGTTCTTGGCGGCACCGCCGATCTCGACGCCGGCGAAGTCCTCGGAGGAATAGGCGCGGAAGCCGTCGCCGTGCAGGCGGCCCACCAGGCGGCGCGTGAACCCTTCGTCCTGGGCGGCGATGGTCACCGCCGTGGGCAGGCCGATGCCCAGTTCCTTGGCGAAGGTGGGACCGGAGATCACGGCGATGGGATTGCGGGCGCCGACCACGTCGAGGATCACCTCGTGCACCAGGCGGCCGGTATTGGGTTCCAGGCCCTTGCAGGCGCAGGCAATGCCCTGGTCCGGCCGCAGCAGGGGCTTGAGGCTCTCCAGGGTCTCGCGCAGGGCGTAGCTGGGCGTGGAGATCAGCAGGTCCTCGCTGTCGCGCACGGCGGCGGCCAGGTCGGACACGGCAGCCAGGCGCGCCGGGAAGTGGCAGCCCGGGAGGTACTGCGCGTTCTCGCGCGCCGCTTCCATCGCCGCCATCTTGTCGGCGTTGCGGCCCCAGAGAAAGGTGTCGGAGCCGCGGCGCGCGAGGTGCACCGCCAGCGCGGTGCCGAAGGAGCCGGCGCCGAGGACGGTGATGGGACCGTGCGCGGCGGCGGTGTCCTCAGTGGGTTGCGACGGCGGCGCCATTCGTCTCGGCCTGCGTGCGGGCGGCCGCGGCCGCCTTCTGCTGGTGTTCCACGTACAGCGCCTCGAAGTTGATCGGCTGCAGCAGCAGCTGCGGGAAGCCGCCGCGCTGCACCAGGTCGGCGATCGCGTCGCGGGCGAAGGGGAAGACCTGGCCCGGGCAGAAGGCGCCGAGCACGGCATGCTTCTCGGCGGGATTGTCGAAGCCGCGCACGATGAACACGCCGGCCTGGTGGACCTCGGCCAGGAAGGCCACGTCCTCGCCGAGCTTGGCGGTGACCGTCACCGACAGCATCAGCTGGTAATGGTCCTGCGGCAGCGGCTTGAGCTCGGTGTTGACCTGCACGTCCAGCTGCGGCTGCCACTGGCGGGTGAAGACGTCGGGCGCCAGCGGCACCTCCAGCGAGGCGTCCTTGAGGTAGATCTTCTGCAGCAGCACCTGGCGCGCGGGAGCGGCGCCGGCCGTGGCGGCGGGATTCGGGGCGGTATCGGTCATGAGTTGGAGTCGTTGAGCAGCGGGTCGAGTTTGCCCGCGTGGTCGAGGGCGGACAAGTCGTCGAATCCGCCGACGTGGGTGTCGCCGACGAAGATCTGCGGCACGGTGCGGCGGCCGCTGATGCGCATCATCTCCTCACGCACGCCAGGGCTCTCGTCGACGCGGATTTCCTCGTAGGCCACGCCCTTGGCGGTCAGCAGACGCTTGGCCATCACGCAGAAGGGGCAGACCCGCGTGGTGTACATGCGCACCGGTTTCATCTTTATTTCACCGTCACCGGCAGGCTGTTCATCAGCCAGGCGTTGATGCCGCCGCGCAGCGGGTAGACCTCGGCATAGCCCTGCTTGCGCAGCTTCTCGGCGACGCTGCTGCCCATGGTGCCGAGCGCGCAGTACAGCAGCACCGGACGGGTCTTGTCGCGGAACTGGCCGACGTATTCGTCGAACTTGGCGAAAGGCGCGTTGACGGCGTTGAGCAGGTGGCCGCGCTTGAAGTCGGCGGCGTTGCGCAGGTCGATGATCACGGGGTCGCGGTCATTGATGAAGCGCACCGCTTCCAGGGCGGTCAGGCGCTTGCCGCCGGCCAGGTTGCCGTGGATCTCGTTGGCGACGAGGAGGACAACGACCACCGCCAGGGCCACGAACAGGCCGGGGTGGTTCTGCACGAAGGTGATCAACTGGTCCATATCTACCGCTTCAAGGCCATTCCGGTCGGGTACAGCTAGGTCCTATCATTATCGCATGATCCGAGCCCTCATCGCCCTTGCCCTGCTGCTGCCGGCCGCCGTCCTTGCCGAGGACGACGCCGGCGATGCCGAGGCCGGCGGGAAGCGCCTGGAGGAGGTCCGGGGGCGCATCGAGGAGCTGCAGGGCGAGATCGAGGGCAACAAGAGCCGCGAGGATGCCCTGCGCCGCGACGTGGAGACCGTGGAGAAGAAGATCGCGGTAGCCCAGACCGAGATCGGGCTGCTGCGGCGCAAGGAACAGACCCAGCTGGCCCGGGTGCGGCGCGCCCAGGCGGAACTGGACGAGGCCGAGCGCCAGCTGGACGGCCAGAAGAAGGCCCTGGCGGCCCAGGTGCGGGCGGCCTACATGATCGGCCAGAACCCGGCGGCACGGCTGCTGCTGAACCTCAGCGACGTGCAGCAGGTGGACCGCATGGTCACCTACTACGACTACCTGGCCCGCTCCCGAGCCAGCCGCATGCGCAGCATGCTGGCCCATGCCGACAAGCTGCGCGCCCTGCGCGACAAGCTGGACGACGAGGCCGAAACCCTGGCGGCGCTGCGCGCCGAGCAGCAGGCGGCGCTGGCGCGCCAGCGCGGCCTGCGCAACAGCCGCTCCACCCAGCTGTCCCAGCTGCAGCTCAAGCTGGGCGACCAGGAAAGCCAGCTCAACCAGCTGCGCGACACCGAGCGCGAGGTCAAGCGCACCCTGGAGGCCATCCAGCGCGCCCTGCGCGAGGCGGCGGCCGCGGCGGCACCCGCCCGCCCCAAGCCGCAGCAGGAGCCGGAAGCGGCGCGCGGGCCGGAGCCGTTCAGCGACCGCCCCTTCCCCAGCCAGAAGGGCAAGCTGGCCTGGCCGCTGCGCGGCCCGCTGCTGGCGGCCTACGGGCAGCCCAAGGCGGGCGGGCGCCTGTCCTGGAACGGCAACTGGATCGGCGCCGATGCGGGCGCCCCGGTACGGGCCGTGTCCGCCGGCCGGGTGGTCTACACCGGCTGGATGCAGCGCTACGGCCTGATCGTGATCCTGGAGCATGAAGGCGGCTACTTCACCCTCTACGGCCACAACCAGGGCGTGGCGCACAGCGCCGGCGACCTGGTCCGGGCCGGCGAGGTCATCGCCCAGGCCGGCAACACCGGCGGGCACGAGCAATCCGGCGTCTATTTCGAGGTCCGCAAGGGCACGATGGCGCTCGACCCGAAACTCTGGCTGAGCCGCTGAAAACCCCTTCCGTGGCCTTGTGCTATCGTCGTTCCCACGCTTGAAAACCCCCTTCCGAACCATGCTCAAGACCTATCGCACGCCGCTGGTGCTCGCGGCCGGCATCGCCATTGGCACCGGCATCACGCTGACCCAGGGCGTGCTGGCCGACAAGGCCACCGCCAAGACCGAGGCCCTGCCCTTCCGTGACCTGCAGACCTTCGTCGAGATCCTCAACCGGGTGAAGAGCGACTACGTCGAGCCGGTGGACGACAAGACCCTGCTGGAGAATGCCGTGCGCGGCATGCTCGCCGGCCTGGATCCGCACTCGGCCTACCTGGACGAGAAGGAATTCCAGGACATCAACATCAGCACCTCCGGCAAGTTCGGCGGCCTGGGCATCGAGGTGCAGATGCAGAACGGCTTCGTGCGCGTGGTGTCGCCGATCGACGACACGCCCGCGGCCAAGGCCGGCATCCAGCCGGGTGACCTGATCATCAAGATCGACGAGACCTCGGTGAAGGGCCTGACCCTGGCCGAGGCGGTGGACAAGATGCGCGGCGAGCCGGGCACCAAGGTGCAGCTCACCATCGCCCGCGAAGGCGCCAATGCGCCGGTGGTGGTCGACCTGGTGCGCGCCGAGATCAAGGTGGCCAGCGTCAAGAGCAAGATGCTGGAGCCCGGCATGGGCTACCTGCGCATCAGCAGCTTCACCACCGAGACCGGCTCGGCACTGGAACGCGAGATGGAGAAGCTGAAGAAGGACAACGGCGGCGATCTCAAGGGCCTGGTGCTGGACCTGCGCAACAACCCGGGCGGCGTGCTCGACGCCGCGGTCAAGGTCAGCGACGCCTTCCTGGAGAGCGGCTCGGTGGTCAGCATCAAGGGCCGCGAGCTGGCCAGCGCCCGCGACTTCACCGCCAGGCCGGGCGACCTGCTCAAGGGCGCACCGATCGTGGTGATGATCAACGGCGGCTCGGCTTCGGCCTCGGAGATCGTGGCCGGCGCGCTGCAGGACCAGAAGCGCGCGGTGGTGGTGGGCTCCAAGAGCTTCGGCAAGGGCTCGGTGCAGACCATCATGCCGCTGCAGAGCGATGCCGCCATCAAGCTGACCACGGCGCGCTACTACACCCCCAACGGCCGCTCGATCCAGGGCGAGGGCATCGAGCCCGACATCGCCATCCGCCAGCTCAAGGTGGCCAAGGACGAGCAGCAGGCCGCCTTCGAGGGCATCGAGGAGGCCGACCTCAAGGGCAGCCTGTCGAACGACAAGTCCAAGAAGAAGGACAAGGAAGAGGCCCTGAAGGACAAGGAGGCCAAGGCCAAGGAGGCGAAGGACGCCGAGCAGCTGGCCGAGAGCGACTACGCGCTCTACGAGGCGCTGAACCTGCTCAAGGGCCTGGTCATCGTCCGCGCGAGGTGAGGCCGCGCCGGCCCCTGCGCCGGACCGCCGGCGCCGCCCTGCTGCTGTGGCTGCCCTGCATCGCCGGCGCGCGGCCGCCGGCGATCAGCATCATCATCGACGACCTCGGCGACCGGCTGGCGGAAAGCCGCACCGCCGCCGAGCTGCCCGGCCCGGTGGCCTGCGCGATGCTGCCGGAGTCCCCCTACACGCCGCAGGTGGCGGCGCTGGCCCAGGCGCGCGGCAAGGAAGTGATGCTGCACCTGCCGCTGCAGCCCGGCCAGGGCCGCGGCCATCCGCTGACGATCCTCGACACGGCCAGCCCCGCGCAGCGCGATGCGCTGCTGCAGCGCGCGCTGGCGGCGGTGCCGCAGGCGGTCGGCGTCAACAACCACCAGGGCAGCCGCCTGACCAGCGAGAGCGAGCCGATGCGCTGGCTGATGGGCGAACTGCGCGCGCGCGGCGGCCTGTACTTCGTGGACAGCCGCACCAGCGCGGCGACGCAGGCCGAGGCCGAGGCCTGGCGGCAGGACCTGCCGACCACGCGGCGCCAGGTGTTCCTCGACAACAGCCGCGGCGCGGCCGCGGTCCAGGGGGAATGGCAGCGGCTGCTGGCGCTGGCACGCAAGAACGGCAGCGCGCTGGCGATCGGCCACCCCTATCCGGAGACCCTGGCGCTGCTGCAGCGCGAAATCCCGCGGCTGCAGTCGCAGGGCATCCGGCTGATCCCGCCCTCCGCGCTGATCCGCGAGCAGGGCACCACGCGCAGCCTGCGCGTGTCGGCCCAGCCGCTGCGGCTGAGCCTGGCGATGGCCGAACCGGCAGAACCGGCAGAACCGGCAGAACCGGATCCGGCGGCGGCGCTCATCGAAGCCGCGGTGGCTGATCCCGCGCCGGTGACGGCCACGGCGACCGGGGCGGCGACCCAGGAAGCGGCGCCGGGCGGCGGTCCCGCCGAGTAGCGCCGGCTCCCGGCCGCCCTGCCGTCAAGCAGCCTGGGCCGGGGAATGACACGCAGAAGGCGGGAGAGGCAGGGCTGCCCGGACGGCGCCCGCGTGCGAGAGGGCCTCGGACGCAGGGGCCGCTTGCCGGCGGCAAGGTCGATGTCGCCCGGAACGACCGCCCTTCAGCGTCGCCCGCGCCAGGCCATCAGGGCGGCAATCGCTCCCAGCAGCCAGGCCAGCGACGGCGCGCCCAGCAGCTGCGGCTGCGCCTGCGGCGCCAGCACGTAGACCAGCACGGCGCCGAGCAGGCTGGCGCCGGCCAGCACGCTGCGGCGCGTGCGGCGGCCCGAGGCCTCGATCTCCAGGCGCAGGGCCTGCAGCTCGCGGCGGCCGGGGCCGCCCAGGCCCTCGCCCTTCTGCAGCTGCCGCAGCGCGTGGTGCGCCAGCTCGGGCAGCGATTCGGTGAGCGCCGGCATTTCGCGGCGCATGCGCTCCAGCGTGGCGCGCGGGCCGATGCGCTGGCGCATCCAGTCTTCCATGATCGGCTTGGCGGTCTTCCACAGGTCCAGCTCGGGGTTGAGCTGGCGCCCCAGGCCCTCGACCTGCAGCAGGGTCTTCTGCAGCAGCACCAGCTGCGGCTGCACCTGGTAGTTGAAGCGCCGCGCCACCTGGAACAGGCGCATCAGGAAGAAGCCGAAGGAGATGTCCTTGATCGGCCGCATGAAGATCGGCTCGCAGATCGTGCGGATGGCGGACTCGAATTCCTCCACGCGGGTTTCCGGCGGGATCCACTCGCTCTCCACGTGCAGCTCCGCCACGCGGCGGTAGTCGCGGTTGAAGAAGGCGTAGAAGTTCTCGGCGAGATAGCGCTGGTCGGCCGGCGTCAGCGAGCCGACGATGCCGAAGTCCACCGCCAGGTAGCTCGGCTTCCTCGGGTTGCTGGCATCCACGAAGATGTTGCCGGGGTGCATGTCGGCGTGGAAGAAGTTGTCGCGGAAGGTCTGCTTGAAGAAGATCTCCACGCCGCGCTCGGACAGCGCCTCGAAGTCCACGCCCAGCGCGCGCAGGCGGTCCAGCTCGCGGATCGAGATGCCGAAGATGCGCTCCATCACCAGCACGCTGGGGCGGGTGTAGTCCCAGAACACCAGCGGGTGGTAGATCAGCTCCGAGCCCAGCCAGTTGCGGCGCAGCTGCGCGGCGGAGGCGCCCTCGCGCATCAGGTCCAGCTCGTCGTACAGCACCTTCTCGTACTCGGCGACGATCTCGCGCGGGCGCAGGCGCCGCGCCATCGGCGAGAAGCGCTCCGCGAGGTCGGCGAGCGTGTGCAGCAGCTGCACGTCGCTGTCGATCTTGTCGCGGATGCCCGGGCGGATGACCTTCACCACCACCTGCAGGCCCGGCTCGCCGGGCGCGGCCGGGAACAGCCGCGCGGCATGCACCTGGGCCACCGAGGCCGAGGCCATCGGCTGCGGGTCGAACTCGGCGAACAGCTCGCGGATGGGCTTGCCGAGCTCGCGCTCGATGATCGCCACCGCTTCTTCTCCCGGGAACGGCGGCACGCGGTCCTGCAGCCGGGCCAGCTCGAGGGCGATGTCGGCCGGCACGATGTCCGGGCGCGTGGAGAGCGCCTGGCCGAACTTGATGAACACGGCGCCCAGTTCTTCCAGCGCCATGCGGATGCGCTCGCCGCGCGGGCGCGGGTCGCGGTCTTCCCCGCCCTTGAGGATCACGCGCAGGTTGTAGCGGCGCACCACCTGCTGGATGTGCCAGAGGCGCCGCAGGCGCACGAAGTTCATCGCTGGGCTTCCTCGATCCGGCGCAGGCGCGCCTCCAGGCGGTCGACGCCGCCACGCAGCTCGTCCACCGCGTCCATCCATTGTTCCACGTCGGCCGCGCGGGCCAGGTCGCGGGTTTCCTCGCGCAGGTACTCGGCGGCATCCAGGCCCAGCGTCGCGGCGGTCTGGCGGCCCCAGCCGAACAGCTTCTGCACGCCCTGCACGAGGCGGTGCGCGCCGGCATCGCCGACGACCTTGGCGGCCAGTTCCTCGGGGTCGAAGCCGGCCTGGGCCAGCAGGCGGTTGAAACGGCTCAGCAGTTCGGTATCGCCGTCCACGCGCAGGCCCTGCGGCACGCCGGCCTCGCCCTGGGTGACCTGCCAGGCCAGGCGCATCAGCGTGGTCAGGCCTCCGGCCACGCGCACATCCGGTTCGCCGGCCAGCTCGTCCAGCACGCGCACGCCGCCCGGGGCGAACTCGATGAAGAAGCTCCAGCCGGGGCCCTCCACGTCCAGCGCGATCACGCGCCCGGCCAGGCGGCCGCATTCCTCGGCCACGGCGGGCTCGAGCCGCAGCGTGCGGTTGAGCGCCACCTCGACGGCGGCGCAGAGCAAGGCAGGGGCTTTCAAGGGCCTAGTCCAGGCGGAAGCCGCGATGCACGGCGACGATGCCGCCGGTCATGTTGTAGACCTGCACGCGCGACAGGCCGGCGTCCTGCATCATGCCCTTGAGCGTCTCCTGGTCCGGATGCATGCGGATGGACTCGGCCAGGTAGCGGTAGGAATCGGCGTCGCGCGCGACCAGCTGGCCCATCAGCGGCAGCAGGCGGAAAGAGTACTGGTCGTAGACCTTGCCCAGCAGCTCGCTCTGCGGCTTGGAGAACTCCAGCACCAGCAGGCGCCCGCCCGGCTTGAGGCAGCGCTTCATCGAGCGCAGCGCGGCATCCTTGTCGGTGACGTTGCGCAGGCCGAAGCTGATGGTGATGCAATCGAAGGAAGCTTCCGCGAAGGGCAGCTTCTCGGCATTGGCCTGCACCAGGGGCACGCCGACCACGCCGCGGTCGGCCAGGGCGCGGCGGCCCTCGTTGAGCATCGCGGCGTTGATGTCGGTCAGGATCACCTGCCCCCGCGGGCCGGCCAGGCGGGCGAACTCGCGGGTCAGGTCGCCGGTGCCGCCGGCCACGTCCAGCACCCGCTCGCCGGGCCGCACGCCGGCCAGGTCGATGGCGAAGCGCTTCCAGATGCGGTGGACGCCGAAGGACATCAGGTCGTTCATGATGTCGTAGCTGCCGGCCACCGAGGTGAACACCCCCGCCACGCGCTTCTGCTTCTCCGCGGTGGGCACGGACTCGTAGCCGAAGTGGGTATGGCCCGGCTGGTCTGGGGCCTTGCCTGCGGGGTTGTTCTCGGACATGGGGGCGCTCGGGACGACAGGCGGGCATTGTAGCGGCAAGCCGGCCGGCGCCGTTTGCCGCCGTTCGTCGCCGCCGGACGACCGTCCGCCCGCCCCCCCTTCAGGCAACCCGGCCGCGGCCGCTATCCCGCCCATGAAGCCGTCCCCGAAGACCCCGACCGCGACGCCGCCGGCCCCGTCCCCGCGGGAAGGGACCGACAG
The DNA here is from genome assembly GCF_002930645.1 of Solimonas fluminis. Taxonomy (GTDB): domain Bacteria; phylum Pseudomonadota; class Gammaproteobacteria; order Nevskiales; family Nevskiaceae; genus Solimonas_A; species Solimonas_A fluminis. The sequence continues at coordinate 16,665 of NZ_PSNW01000002.1, forward strand.
CGCCAGCCCCTGGGAACAGCGCTTCCGGGCGATCTTCAACTCCATGTTCCAGTTCATCTGCCTGCTGGAACCGGACGGCGGCGTGATCGAGATCAACGAGACGGCGCTGGATTTCGCCGGGGTGACGCCGGCCGAGGTGAACGGGCGGCCGTTCTGGCGGACCGCCTGGTGGCAGACCCACATGGGTGCGCGCCAGCAGCTGCGCCGGGCGATCCAGCGCGCCGCCGCGGGCGAGTTCGTGCGCTACGAGACCGAGCTCAGGGGCCTCAACGGCCGGCTGCTGGCGATCGACTTCTCGATCAAGCCGGTACGCGACCCGGCCGGGCACATCAGCCTGCTGATCGCGGAGGGGCGCGACATCAGCGGCCGGCGCGACGCCGAGATCGCGCTGCGCGAGAGCGAGACCCTGTTCCGCCACACCTTCGACAACGCGCCCATCGGCATCGCCCTGGTGTCGCCGGAGGGACGCTGGCTGGCGGTGAACCGCGCACTGCCGCGCATCGTCGGCTACAGCGAACGCGAGCTGCTGGACATGACCTTCCAGGACATCACGCATCCCGACGACCTGGACAGCGACCTGGCGCTGCTGGAGCAGGTGCTGGCGGGCAAGCGCGACGGCTACACGCTGGACAAGCGCTACATCCACAAGCAGGGCCATGTCGTCGACATCCAGCTCGACGTCTCGCTCAAGCGGGACCCGCAGGGCCGGCCGCAGTTCTTCATCTCGCAGATCCAGGACATCTCGGAACGCAAGCGCTACGAGGATTCGCTGACGCACGAGGCGCACCACGACGCGCTGACCGGCCTGCCCAACCGCCGCTACTTCGAGGACGTGCTCGACGAGCGCCTCTACAGCGGCGGCCTTGGCCGCCGGCGCCAGACCCTGCTGTACCTGGACCTGGACCGTTTCAAGCTGATCAACGACACCTGCAGCCACCAGGCCGGCGACCGCGTGCTGCGCGAGCTCAGCCGCCTGCTCAGCGAGCGCCTGCGCAGCGGCAACCTGCTGGCGCGCCTGGGCGGCGACGAGTTCGCCGTGATCGCGGACTGCGCCGGGGTGGAGGAGGCGATGCGCCTGGCCACCAGCCTGATCCAGGTGGTGGGGGCCTACCGCCTGGTCTGGGAGGACCGGCAGTTCCAGCTTGGGCTGTCGATCGGCATCGCGGTGGCCGACGACACGACGCGCAGCAGCGCGGAGCTGCTCAAGCGCGCCGACACCGCCTGCTACATCGCCAAGCAGCGCGGCCGCAACCGCGCCCAGGTGTACCAGCAGAGCGACGAGGAAGTCCGGCAGGCGCACAACGACATGGACTGGGCCTCGCGCCTGGAGCAGGCGCTGGACGAGGACCGCATGCAGCTCCACGCGCAGAAGATCGTGGCGCTGGACGGCCGCCGCAGCCCGGGACTGGAAGTGCTGATCCGCCTGCGCGAACCCTGCGGCCAGTTGATCTACCCCGGCGCGTTCATCCCGGCGGCGATCCGCTTCGGCCTGGCGGGCAAGCTGGATCGCTGGATCGTGCAGCGCACGCTGTCCTTCCTGCAGCAGCGCGGGCGCACCACCGCGGAGGGCATGGGAGGCTACTCCTACCTGACGCTGAACCTCTCCGGCAGCAGCATCGCCGATCCCGACTTCAAGCCGCTGCTGCTGGATACGCTGCGCGAGACCCGCGCCGACCCCAGCCGCATCGGCTTCGAGATCACCGAGGCCACCGCCTTCGGCCGCCAGGCAGCGGCCAAGGAACTGCTGGAAGCGCTGCGCGAGCGCGGCCATCGCATCCTGCTGGACGATTTCGGCAGCGGCTTCACGTCCTTCGAATGCCTGAAGTCGCTGCAGGTGGACGGCATCAAGGTGGACCAGAGCTACACCCGCGACCTGGTGCACGATCCGGTCAACCAGACCATCGTGCAGTCGATCTGCAAGATCGGCCAGTGCCTCAACCTGGAGGTGATCGCCGAGGGCGTGGAGGACCAGCCGACCCTGGAGGCGCTGACCTCGCTGGGCGTGCGCAACGCCCAGGGGCACCTGTTCCACGTGGCCTCGCCGCTGCGGGAACTGCTGGACGAGACGCCGACGCTGTTCTGAAGGCGGCGCGCCGGTCCCGCAGGAGCGGCTGCCAGCCGCGAATGCCGTTGATCGCGATGCGCGGCGTTCGCGGCCAACGGCCGCTCCCGCGAGCCGGGCTATCCGCGGGACTCAGCCGCCCGGCTTGGGCGGCGTGTAGGTCTTCACCAGGGCCGCCAGCTTGGTCACGTCGCGGTCGCGCGACATGCCGACCTCGGCCATGCGCTGCTCGTAGCGGGCCCAGTTCTTCTCCTGATCCCGGCCCAGTTCATGCAGCAGTTCCCAGGTGTAGAGCCCGGTGTCGTGGCCGTCGTCGAACACCAGGCGCACGGCGTAGTTGCCCACCGGCTCGACGCGGGCGATGTTCACCCCGCGCTTGCCGCCCACCAGCATGGGTTCGGACAGGCCATGGCCGCGCAGCTCCGCGCTGGGGGAGAACACGCGCAGGTACTCGCAGGGCAGGCTGTGGCGGCTGCCGTCGGCGAAGGCCACCTCCAGCTGCCGCGAGCCGCGGTGCAGCTTCAGCGCGGTGACGCGCGGCGCCGTCACAGGATGTAGCGCGACAGGTCTTCGTCGGCGGCCAGCCGGCCGAGCTTGCCGTCGACGTAGGCGGCGTCGACCGTCAGCGTGCTGCCGGCACGGTCCGGCGCGTCGAAGGCGGTCTCCTCCATCAGGCGCTCCATCACGGTGTGCAGGCGGCGGGCGCCGATGTTCTCGGTGCTTTCGTTGACCTGGTAGGCGATCGCGGCGAGGCGCTCCAGCCCGTCGGCGGTGAAGTCCACCGTGACGCCCTCGGTCGCCATCAGCGCGCGGTACTGCTCGGTCAGCGAGTAGTTGGGCTCGGTGAGGATGCGCAGGAAATCGCCGGTCTTCAGCGCGTCCAGCTCCACGCGGATCGGCAGGCGGCCCTGCAGTTCCGGGATCAGGTCAGAGGGCTTGGACAGGTGGAAGGCGCCGGAAGCGATGAACAGGATGTGGTCGGTGCGCACGCTGCCGTACTTGGTGCTGACGGTGCTGCCCTCGACCAGCGGCAGCAGGTCGCGCTGCACGCCCTCGCGGGAAACGTCGGCGCCGGCGTACTCGCCGCGCTTGGCCACCTTGTCGATCTCGTCGATGAAGACGATGCCGTTCTCCTCGACGTTGCGCAGGGCCTCGGCCTTGATCGCCTCCTCGTCCACCAGCTTGGCGGCTTCTTCCTCCACCAGCTGCTGCAGCGCCTCGCGGATCTTCATCTTCTTGGCGCGCTGCTTGCCCTGGCCCATGCCGGCGAACAGCGATTGCAGCTGCTGGGTCATCTCCTCCATGCCCGGAGGGCCCATCAGCTGCACGTTGGGCGGCAGGCTGCTGACCTTGATCTCGATCTCGGTATCGTCGAGCTTGCCCTCGCGCAGCTGCTTGCGGAACACCTGGCGCGCGGCGCCGTTCTCGCTCTGGCGCTGCGCGCTGGGCTCTCCGAAGTCCTTGGGCGGCGGCAGCAGCGCATCGAGCACGCGCTCCTCCGCGGCCAGTTCGGCCTTGTCGCGCAGGCGCTGGGTGGCCTGGTCGCGGGTCTGCTTGATCGCCGCATCCATCAGGTCGCGGATGATGCTGTCCACGTCCTTGCCGACGTAGCCCACCTCGGTGAACTTGGTGGCCTCGACCTTGATGAAGGGCGCGTTGGCGAGCTTGGCCAGGCGCCGGGCGATCTCGGTCTTGCCGACGCCGGTGGGGCCGATCATCAGGATGTTCTTGGGGTGGATCTCGCTGCGCATCTGCCCGTCGACCTGCTGGCGGCGCCAGCGGTTGCGCAGGGCGATGGCGACCGCTCGCTTGGCGGCGGCCTGGCCAACGATGTGGCGGTCGAGTTCGGCGACGATTTCACGCGGCGTCATGCTGACCGACGCGGCGGGGGGCTGTGCGTTCATTTCTTCCTGCTCCGCTCAGATGTCCAGCGTCTCGAGCGTGAGATTGTGGTTGGTGTAGATGCAGATCTCGGCGGCGATGTGCAGCGCCTTCTCGACGATGTCGCGGGCGCCCAACTCGGTGTTCTCGACCAGGGCGCGGGCCGCGGCGCTGGCGAAGCTGCCGCCGCTGCCGATGGCGATGACACCGTGCGGCTCGGGCTCCATGACGTCGCCATTGCCGGAGATCATCAGCGAGGCCTCGCGGTCGGCCACGATCAGCAGCGCCTCGAGGCGGCGCAGGTAGCGGTCCGTGCGCCAGTCCTTGGCCATCTCCACGGCGGCGCGGGTGAGCTGGCCGCCATGCTTCTCGAGCTTGCCCTCGAAACGCTCGAACAGCGTGAAGGCGTCGGCGGTGCCGCCGGCGAAGCCGGCCATGACCTTGCCGTTGTACAGGCGCCGCACCTTGCGGGCATTGCCCTTGACGCGGGTGTTGCCCATCGACACCTGGCCGTCGCCGCCCAGGGCCACCTGGTTGCCGCGCCGTACACAGAGGATCGTGGTTCCGTCGAATTGCTGCATCGCTGACCCCATCTTGATTTGACTGGATGGTGGGGACGCAAGCCGCGGTATTCAAGCTGCCGCATCCGGGCGGCACAAAAGAAGAAGGCGCCTTGCGGCGCCTTCTTCACATCGCTGCGCCTTGCGGCGCGGAGCGAATCTTACTGCGCGGCCGGGGCCGGGGCAGCTTCGGCGGCCGGAGCGGCAGCGTCGGCAGCCGGGGCGGCGGCGTCAGCAGCCGGGGCTTCGGCAGCCGGAGCGGCGGCGGCGTCGGCAGCCTGCTGCTCGGCCGGGGCCGGGGCGGCCTCAGCGGCCGGGGCCGGGGCGGCTTCCGGAGCCGGAGCAGCTTCTTCCTTCTTGCAAGCGGCCAGGGCCAGGGCGGCGGCGAGGCCAGCGGCGATCAGAACGTTACGCATTTGAACAACTCCCAAGGGTTTGAAAAATTAAGTTACCTAGCTAGTAATCAGGACAGACCGTAATCTGCCCCGATTAAGGGCGAAATCATACGCATTTTTTTGCATCGCACAAGACTGAGCCGCGGCTCAGGGAACTTTTTTGCTGCGCCTTGCCCGGGGGTGGGCCTGGTCGTAGACCTCGGTCAGCCGCTTGAAGTCCAGGTGGGTGTAGATCTGGGTGGTGCTGAGATTGGCATGCCCCAGCATTTCCTGGACCGCCCGCAGGTCGCCGGTCTCGGTCAGCAGGTGGGTGGCGAAGGAATGCCGCAGGCGGTGAGGGTGCAGGTGCGTGCCCAGCCCGGCCCGCTGCGCCCAGAGCTTGAGGCGCTGGCCGATGACGGCGCGCGACGCCCGCTGGCCGTTGCGCCCGACGAACAGCGCCGCCTCCCCCGGCGCGGCCGCCATCGGCCGCTGCGCCAGCCAGGCCTGCAGGGCCGCCCGGGCCTTGGAGCCGATCATGACGATGCGCTGGCGCCCGCCCTTGCCGTTGACCGTGATCTCGGCCTGGCCGCCGGCGACCTGGGCCAGGTCGAGATCGTGCAGTTCGGACAGGCGCATGCCGGTGGAATAGAACAGCTCGGCGATGGCCTGGTCGCGCTCGGCCCAGCTGCCGTCCACGCCCGCATCGAGGGCGGCGTTCAGGTCCTCCCGCGGGATCACCGCGGGCAGCTTGCGGCGCAGCTTGGGCCCGCGCACGGCGGTGGCGGGATTGGCCTGCAGCCTCCCCGCGTGGACCTGCCGCTTGAAGAAGCCGCGCAGGCTGGAGAGGTAGCGGTGCAGCGAGGCCGGCTCGATGCCGGCACGGTGGCGGGCGGCGACGAAGCCGCGCACCGTGTGCTGGTCCACCTGGGCCAGCTGGCCGATCCGCGCCTGCGCGCAGTAGGCGGCGAAGGCGTCCAGGTCCTTCCGGCTGGCGGCGAGGGTATGCGGCGAGTAGCGCTTCTCGTGCCGCAGGTAGGACAGGTACTCCGCGATCTCGGCGCCGAAGGGCGCGGGCGCGGGCGGCGTCATCAGAGGCGCGCGCGCACCGCGGCGGCCACCAGCTCGGCGGTCATTTCCAGGAACAGCTTGCCCTGGCGCGGCTGGAAGCGCTCCGGGTCCACCGCGCCCAGGGCGATCATGCCCAGGTGCTTTTCCTTCTCCAGCGGGATGATCGCGGCCGAGGTGGGCAGCGTCTCGGCCTTGGGGAACAGCAGCTTCGCCTTGTCCTCGGCCAGCGGGCCGCATTCGATCAGGCGGGTGCGGAAGAAATTCTCGAAGGCCCGGGCGATCTTGCCCTCCGGCTCCACCGAGGCCAGGCCGTCGATGTCGTGGCGCTTGTATTGCGTGCTGGACAGGCCGATGAAGGTTTCCTCGATGCCGAAGTCCTCGCGCATGCACTTGGCCAGGCCCACGGCCACCGCCGCCAGCGAGGGCGCGCGCATCAGCGTGCGGGCCAGCCGCTGCACGTTCTCGGCCCGCTTCTCGTTGTCGCGCGCCGCCGCCAGCAGGCGCTCGAGCTTGTCCTCCAGGCGCTGGTTCTTGGCGCGCAGCATGTCCACCTGGCGCTCGATCAGCGACACCGCCGAGCCGGCCTTGTGGCGCATCTCGATGGCCTCCAGCAGGTCCGGATGGCGGGTAAGGAAGTCCGGATGCGCCTTGAGGAAGGCGACGACCTCGCGCTCGTTGAGCTTGGGCGCTTCGGCTGCGTCTTTCTGTGCCTTCAGTTCGGCCATTCCAATTCCCCCGTGAAAACCGTCTCGGCCGGCCCGGTCATGTAGACCGGCTGGCCCTCGCCCGCCCATTCGATGGTCAGCATACCGCCGCGCACTTCCACGTCCACCTTTTCGCCCAGGCGGTCCCACAGGCGGCCGGCCACCACCGCGGCACAGGCGCCACTGCCGCAGGCCAGGGTTTCGCCGGCGCCGCGCTCATAGACGCGCAGGCGCACGTGGTCGCGGCCCTGGATCTGCAGGAAGCCGACGTTGACCTGCTCCGGGAAAGCGCGGTGCCGCTGCAGCCGCGGCCCCAGCTCGCCCACCGGGGCAGCGTCCACGTCCGGCACTTCCAGCACGGCATGCGGGTTGCCCATGCTGACGGCGCCGAACTCCAGGGGCTGGCCGTCCAGCTCCAGCCGGTACAGCGGCGCCTGCGCGGCCGCCCCGGTGAAGGGCACCTGCGCCGGCGCCAGGCGCGGCACCCCCATGTTCACGCGCACACGGCCGTCGGGCAGCTGGCGCAGCTCCAGGGTGCTGGTGCTGGTGCGGACGCGGATGCTGTCCTTGTCCGACAGGCCGCGCTCGCGCACGAAGCGCGCCAGGGCGCGGGAGCCGTTGCCGCACTGGCCCACTTCCGAGCCGTCGGCGTTGAAGATGCGGTAGTTGAAGTCGATGTCCGGCGCGGTGGGCGCCTCGATCACCAGCACCTGGTCGCAGCCGACGCCGAAGCGGCGGTCGGTCAGCTTGTGCAGCAGGGCCGGGGTCGGCCGGAACGGCGCGCGCGTGGCGTCGATGACCACGAAGTCATTGCCGGCGCCGTGCATCTTGGTGAACGAAAGCTTCATCCGCGCATTCTACTGTCCCGCGCCGGGCCGGGAGCGTATGCTCTTGAACACAAGGGGAATATTGGCGGGACCATGAGCAAGGAACGAGCCGCGCAGGGCGCCCGGGGGCGTCCCGCCGCATGAGGCACCTCTACCCCATCGTCACCACGCCCGACCTGGCGCGCTGCCGGGCCTTCTACGTCGAGGCCCTGGGGGCCCGGGTGCTGTTCGAGCAGGACTGGTACCTGCACCTGTCGGTGGACGGCTGGGAGATCGGCTTCCTGCACCCCAGCCATCCGCGCCGGCTGCCGGTCTTCGCGCATACGGCGCTGACCCGCGGACTTTGCCTCGCGCTGGAAGTGGAAGACGTGCGCGCGGCGCATGCGCTGATGCTGGCCCGGGGCTTCGAGCTGCTGGGACAGCTCGGCGAGCACCCGGGCGGAGAACTTTCGTTCTCGGTGATGGACCCGGCCGGCACGGTGCTCAATGTCGTGGAGCGGCGAGCCGAGGGCGGAGCGGAGTTCTTCGGCTGACCGGACCCCAGCCGTTCGCTGGACCTGCCGAGGCATCGACGGCCCCTGCGGCCGCGATGACGCCACCCGTGGCGAGACTCCCGCTCGCCCATTTCACCCCGGCCGCGTCCGGCTCAGCGCGAAGCGACTTCCAGTCGCGGCCGGGGCCAAACGCCCCATGGCCGGACATTCATCTGATCCGCCTCATCCAGGCCAGTATCTTCGCCGCCAGTTCTTCACCCGCATCTTCCTGGATGAAGTGCCCCACCCCTTCCAGCATCTCGTGCGGCTGGCCCTGGGCGCCCGGCACCTGCTTCTGCAGGACCTTGAAGGCGCCACGGGTGATCTTGTCGCGGTCGCCGAAGATCGTCAGGAAGGGCTTCTGCCACCGCCCCAGGGCTTCCCAGGCGCGGCGGTTGGCCGGCGTGGCCGGATCCTGGGGCGTGGTGGGCACCAGCGCCGGGAAGCGGCGCGCGGCGGTCTTGGAGGCCTCCGTGGCGAACGGCGCGTCGTAGGCCGCCAGCACCTCGGGGGAGGGCTTGCGGCTGCAGCCGGAGCGGATCACGCCGGAGACGGGAAACCACGGCGAGTGCAGCGCGAACGCCCGCCACAGCCTGAAGGCCGCCGGGGCCTTGCGGTCGCCGGTGGGCATGAAGCCGTTGGCCACGACGATGCGCGCGAAGCGCTCCGGCTGCTCCATGGCGATGCGCAGGCCCAGCAGCGCCCCCCAGTCCTGGCAGACCAGGGTGATGTCGCGCAGGTCCATCTTCAGGATCCACTGCGTCAGCCAGTCCACGTGGGCCTGGTAGCTGAACAGCTCCGGCTCCAGCGGCTTGTCGGACTTGCCGAAGCCCACCAGGTCCGGCGCCAGGGCCCGGTAGCCGGCCTGGGCGAACAGCGGGATCATCTTGCGATAGAGGTAGGACCAGCTCGGCTCGCCGTGCAGCATCAGCACCGGCGGCGCCGCGGCGCTGCCCTCGTCGACGTAGTGCAGCCGCAGGCCGTCGTCGAGCAGCAGGTAGTTCGGCTTGAAGGGGTAGCCCGGCAGGTCGGCGAAACGCGCCTCGGGCGTGCGGAACACTTTCATGGCGCCGGAGCATACGGTTTTTGACCACCCCGGACCACCGTGTTAGAAATCTTTGATTCGACGAGAGGGAGTTCATCCAGTGAAAGTGCTCGGGGCTGACATCGGGTTCGGCTACACCAAGGCCACGGACGGCAAGCAGCACCAGATTTTCAAGTCGATCGTCGGTGAGGCCAACGAGTCGCAGTTCGGCGAGAGCCTGCTGCCGGGCCAGCCGCTGTTCCCGCGCCACCTGATCATCAACGGCCAGTCGGTGTTCGTCGGCGAGCTCGCCGAGACCCAGTCGCGCGGCCGCGGCTTCACGCTGGACCAGACCCAGTTCCTGACGCAGTACAAGAAGACCCTGGCGCTGGCCGCCCTGGCGCCCTTCGTCGACAGCGGCGACCCCATCCGCCTGGTGGCCGGCCTGCCGATCAGCTACTTCCGCAAGCACAAGGACGCCCTGACCACGCTGCTGCAGAACCGCCACCCGGTCACCGTGGTGAAGCCGGGCAGCGGCGAACGCGAGGAGAAGGTGATCTACGTGGAGCGCGTGCGCGTGATCCCGCAGCCCTTCGGCTCCATGTTCAACCTGATGCTCAACGACGTGGGCAAGCCTGCCAGCCAGCGCTTCGTCAGCGAGAAGATCGGCATCATCGACATCGGCTTCCGCACCGCCGACTACACCATCAGCGACAAGACGCGCTATTCCGAGCGCGGCAGCCAGTCCAGCGACTCCGGCATCTCGGTGGCCTACACCGCCATCGCCAACGCCCTGCTGGAGAAGAGCGGCATCAACGTGGAGCTGTACCGCCTCTACGACGGCATCTCCAAGGGCAGCATCAAGATCAAGGGCAAGCGCTACGACCTCAACGCCATCTCGCAGGCCGCCTTCGGCCAGCTGGCCTCGCGCATCGCCCAGGAAGTGAACCGCCTCTGGGCCGACGACTGGGACATCGACGCCATCGTCATCACCGGCGGCGGCGGCGCGGCCCTGGCGCCGTTCCTGACGCCGCTGCTGGAAGGCGAGGTGCTGCCGGTGCCGGCCGACCAGGACGCACGCCTGAACAACGTGATGGGGTACTGGAAGTACGGGATGAACCTGTGGGGCGCCTGACGGCGCTGCGCGCCGGCCAGGCGTAGTGAAAAAGCCCCGCAAGGGGCTTTTCTCTTTCCGGATGGAGACAAATCCGGGACCGCCGCCTCAGGGTCCTGCCTCGAAACGCCGCTGCGAGGCACTCGGCATGAACGGGTGGCTGTTACGCCACCCGCTTCGCTTTCGTCTCCGCCTCCAGCTCTTCCAGCGCCTCGCCCGTGTAAACGGCGAGATGCTGCATCGACGGCAGGATGTCGCGGCAGCCGGTGAAGCCGATGTTGAACTGCCCCGCGTAGCTCACGCTGGTGATGTTCAGCGCCTGCCCGTCGGACAGCAGCGACACCGGGTACATCTGCTCCAGCCGCGCGCCGTTGAAGTACAGCGGACGGTCCGGGCCCGGCACGTTGGAGATGGTCAGGTTGAACATCGGCCGCGTCACGCCGCCCAGTCCGGTGAGCAGCTGCAGCACGTAGGGCGACATGTACAGCATCGTGTAGTTGTTGATGCCGGCCTTGGGCAGGCTCTGCAGATGCTCCTTGGCCACCTGGGTCGAGGCGTGGATCGCCTTCAGGCGCTCCACCGGATCGGCGATCTCGGTGTGCAGGCTGGAGATGATGAAGCTGATGGCGTTGCCGGAATGCTCGTCGTCCGCCGGGCGCACCGACACCGGCAGGCCCGCGGTCAGCGACTTCGACGGGAGCTGGTCCAGCTCGCCGAGGTAGCGTCGCAGCGCGGCGGCCGACAGGCCCAGGAACACGTCGTTGACGGTGACGCCGGCCGCCTTGGCCACCTTCTTCACGCGGTCCAGCGAATAGTGCTGCGTGGCGAAGCGTCGCTGCGCCGAGACCTTGCCGTTGAGGATCGACTTCGGACCTTCGAAGGGCAGCACCCAGTCGGCGGTCTCGTGCTTCGCGGCCTGGCGGGTCAGGTCGGCGAAGGCGCGCGACAGCTCGGGCATGGATTCGCCCTGGCGCTGCAGGCCGGCACGCAGCTTCTCCCAGGGCGTGCGGCCGGCGCCAGGCCGCGGGGGGCGCGGACCGTCGCGGCCGGTGCCCACGCTCCAGGGTGGCGGCAGGTCGCGCGCGGCGGGGTCGAAGGACAGCATCTTGGTCAGCATGCGCATGCCGCCGACACCGTCCACCAGCGAGTGGTGCATCTTCACGTACAGCGCGAAGCGGTTGTTCTCCAGGCCCTCGATCAGGTGGCACTCCCACAGCGGGCGGGTGAAGTCCATCGGATGCGAGTGCAGGCGCGAGATCAGCACGCCCAGCTCGCGCTCGCCGCCCGGCCGCGGCAGCGCGGAGTGGCGGAAGTGGTAGTCGATGTCGATGTCGGCGGTCTCGCTCCAGGTCGGGAACACCGACTTGAGGCGCGGCGAGGTCAGCCGGAGGTTGAAGGGCGCCGCGAAGTGCCGGGTCTGGCGCAGGTTGGACACGATGTCGTTGAACCAGGTGTCGGGCGCATCCTCGGGCATGGAGTAGATCGACAGGTTGGCGACGTGCATCGGCGTGCGCGCGCTGTCGACGAACAGCCAGGTCGCGTCCAGCGGGTTCAGGGTCTTCATGCGGCTCCTCAGCCAGTTTGTTTTCCTTTTGGTGCCGGCATGAAAGCACAGATTGGCCGCAGGGCCTACGAGGCCTGGTGCGCAGGCCCCCATGCCTTTTTATTTTATTGTAAAAAGATTTTATATAAATTATTAAATCACAATCCCAGCCTAACAATTGATAGTGTCTGGAGGGGCATTTTCGGCCTATACTGGTTTCCTGTTCTTAAACGCTCGTTCAGCAACGACTGCCGAGCCCTCGAGGAGAAGCCCATGAACACTGCGGTGTCCTACCTGCCCGGCATCAGCGCCAACGAAGCCGAAATCAAGCGCGTCTTCGACCGCCAGCGGGCCACCGCGCTGCGGCTGCGCACTTCCACCGCCGAGGAGCGCATCGCCAAGATCAAGAAGCTGCGCGACACGCTGCTGGCGCGCAGCGAGGAATTCCACGAGGCCGGCTACAAGGACTTCAAGAAGCCGCCGGTGGAAGTGGACCTCACCGAGATCGTCACCGTGGTGGTGGAGGCCAACGACGCCATCCGCCACCTCAAGAAGTGGATGAAGCCCAAGAGCGTGATGCCGACGCCGCTGATGCTCGGCACCCAGGCCTACGTGCAGTACGAGCCCAAGGGCCGCTCGCTGATCATCTCGCCCTGGAACTACCCGGTGAACCTCACCTTCGGCCCGCTGGTGTCCGCCATCGCCGCCGGCTGCACCGCGATCCTGAAGCCCTCCGAGATGACGCCGCACCTGTCGGCGCTGATGGTCAAGATCACGCGCGAGCTGTTCTCCGAGGATGAAGTGGCGATCTTCGAGGGCGACGCCGCGGTTTCCACCGCGCTGCTGTCCCTGCCTTTCGACCACATCTTCTTCACCGGCTCGCCAGCGATCGGCAAGGTGGTGATGGCGGCCGCGGCCAAGCACCTGACCTCCGTGACGCTGGAGCTGGGCGGCAAGTCGCCGACCATCGTCGACGCCTCGGCCGACCTGAACCTGGCGGCCCGCAACATCCTCTGGGGCAAGTTCACCAACAACGGCCAGACCTGCATCGCGCCGGATCACATCTTCGTGCACGAGTCGGTCAAGGACTCGTTCATCGAGGAATGCCGCGCTGTGATCGGCAATGCCTACGGCAGCACGGCGCAGGAGCAGATGAACAGCCCCTACCTGGCCCGCGTGGTCAACCAGCGCCACACCCAGCGCATCGCCGGCCTGCTGTCCGACGCGCAGCAGCGCGGCGCCCGCGTGCTGACCGGCGGCGCGGTCGACGAGGGCGCCTGCTTCATCGCCCCGACGCTGATCGACAACATCCCGGCCGACGCCAAGATCCAGACCGAGGAGATCTTCGGGCCGCTGCTGCCGATCATCGCCTACCGCAACCTGGACGAGGTCATCCAGCAGATCAACGACCAGCCCAAGCCGCTGGCGCTGTACATCTGGAGCAAGACCGAATCGAACATCAAGAAGGTGATGCAGAACACCAGCGCCGGCGGCACCTGCATCAACCACACCGTGGTGCAGTTCCTGCACGCCAACCTCCCCTTCGGCGGCGTCAACAACTCCGGCATCGGCAATGGCCATGGCCTCTACGGCTTCAAGGCTTTCTCGCATGAACGTGGCGTGGTCCGCACCCGCATCATGGGTGCCAAGCTGTTCTTCCCGCCCTACTCCCCGTTCACGCTCAAGATCATCGGCATGATCAAGAAGCTGGCGAAGATCCTCGCCTGACCGTGAGGGGCTGCTGACGCCACCGCGATCGCTGCGACCGCGGCGGAGTCAGCAGCCCCTAAGCCGTACCGCACAAGCCGGGCGCAAGCCCGGCTTTTTCGTTGCCGGGCTCCGTGGGAGCGGGCTTGCCCGCGATCTGTTGGACGTGCGGCAAAAGATCGCGGGCAAGCCCGCTCCCACATGTGGACGAGGCGCCCCGGCGCCGACGGGTCTCCAATGGGATACGCCCGATAGAGGCGCCGAGGAGAAGGAACATGTCGATGATGCCCAAGCTGGCGGCGCGTGACCTGGCGATCGTCGCCGCAACGCTGGCCCTGGTGGCCTGGAGCCACCGGCTGCAGGAGGTGGGCGCGGCGCTGCACTGGCCGGTGGCCGTGCTGGGCGGCGCCCTGGTGGCGGTGAGCGGCTACCTGGTGCACGAGTGGGGGCACCTGCTCGGCGCGCTGTCCCGCGGCAGCCGGGTGGAACTGCCGCCGACGCTGGCGGCGGTGTTCCTGTTCAGGTTCGACAGCGATCGCAACGACCGCCGCCAGTTCCTGGCGATGTCGATGGGCGGCTTCATCGCCTCCATCCTGGTGGTGGCGCTGCTGGCCGCGGTGCTGGATATGCGCTGGTGGGCCGACCGCGTCGCCATGGGCCTGGTCGTGCTCGGCGTGGCCGCCACCTTCATCCTGGAAGTGCCCGGCGCCTGGAAGGTCTACAAGGGCGCTCCGCTGCCGCATGGCGCCGCCTTCGTCGGCGGCGACGGTCCGGCATGAGGCGGGCCGCGGCGGCATCGTTGCTGGCGCTGGCGGCATCGGCCGCGCTGGCCGGCGGTGTCGAGATCGTCAGCCCCGACAGCCTCCATTGGCGCGGCGAGCCGGCCGCGCCGGGCGCCGTCGTGGCGGTCGTGCACGGCGATCCCCGGACGGGACCCTACGTGATCCGCGCGCGCTTCGAGCAGGGCGCGCGCTCAGCGCCGCATCGCCACCCCGACACCCGCACGATCACGGTGCTCAAGGGCCGCTACTTCTTCGCCACCGGCACGCGCTTCGACCCCCGGGCCCTGGAGGGCCACGGCCCCGGCACCCTGCTGGTGGTACCGGCCGGCACCCCGCATTTCTCCTCGGCGCCCGAGGGCGAGGTCATCGTGCAGGAGAGCGGCGACGGGCCGACCGCGCTGGAGCCGGTAGCGCAGCCCTGAGCGCGTCGGGTCTCGGGACTCCGCCGCCGGAAGGCCGGCGTGACCCTCAACGCCCGCAGGCCGCGTGATCGATGCTGCGGCCTTTCGCGCCGTCTTCCAGGGCGGCGCGGAAAGCCGGCGGCACCGGGGTCTTGCCCAGCCGGTGGTCCACCATCACGTAGACCGTGTCGGAGCTGGCGCGCAGCGCCTCCTCGCCGGCCAGGCGGAACTCCACGCCGATGGTGAAGGAGGTGTTGCCGATATGGCGCGTGGCGACGCGGCATTCCAGCACGTCGTCGTAGCGCGAGGGCGCCTTCCACTCGGTGGTCTGCTTCACCAGCTGGAAGTCCAGCTCGCTGCTGACCATCTGGGCCCCGTAGCCGATGGCGCGGATGAACTCGGACACCGCCAGGTCGACGTACTCGCCGTAGCGCGCGTTGAACACGACCTTCTGCGCGTCGCACTCGCCGTAGCGCACGCGCAGGTAGTAGCGGAAGGGCTGGGACATGGAAGCTCCGGAGTTCGATGCGCCAAGCTTAGGACATGGGAGGAAAGGATTCCTCGCGCCCGGGGCGCGAGGAAGGGGAGCGCGTGCGGCGGGCGACGGCCCTCGCTTTGACCCGCGTCCCCTTCTGCTCTCCCGAAGGGAGAGGGTGCAGGCCGGTCCCCTGAAAGCCTGGAGGGAAAAAAATGACCCCGCCGGATCGCTCCGCGCGGGGCCTAGCGCTCCCCCCTCTTGATCGGTGACTACGGCTTGCGCCGGGCCTCGGCCTGGCGCTGGTCGTTGGATTTCAGCGGCAGGGCCCTGGCCTTAGCCTTGGGCGCCACCGCGCCCAGCGCGCCCAGCGGCAGGCCGGCGCCGGTGCAGGCTTCCTCGTCGGCGGTGTCCTCGGTCGGCAGCACGGTGTCGATCCAGCTCGTGATCAGGTTGGCGGCCTCGCCGTGCACCACGCTGCGGGCAATCGGCGGCATGCGCACGCCGGGCTCGGCGGAACCGACGCGGAACGGCAGGATCGAGCCCGCGGCGTCCTTGGGGATGATGTCGTAGAGCTTGCCGCCGGAACCGCGGCCCGCCGCGACCGGCTTCTTGCAGATGCCGTAGTGGATGTCGACGGCGCGATAGGCATCGAGGAACAGGCCGGAATTGGAGGCACCGCCGTTGGGCTGGTGGCAGTGCGCGCAGTTCACTTCCAGGTAGGCGCGCACGCGCTGGTGGATGTCGTCGGCGGAATCCGGCAGCGCACCGCTGTCGCCGGGCACGTTCCAGCGCGGCGCCTTCTCGATGCCGGCCGCATCCACCGGCAAGCCCTCGAGCAGGCCGAGATCCTTGAGGTGCTGCAACTGGTTGACGTCCTGGCTGCCGTAGCGGGCGGTCTTGTTCATGAAGCGGGGCTTCAGGCCGATGGGCGCGGCGCCCGGCTCCTTGTCGTCGCCGCCGTGGCAGGTGACGCAGTTGAGCGCGGCGGGGATGCCGTAGCGCGCCGCGGAGCCGGTGTAGCGCCGCCGCTGGCCGCCGGCGGTCTTCACGTCCGGATCGTGGTCGAGGTAGTCGTACTCGACGCTGGCTTCGCCGCCCTCGACCTTCAGCTCCGCCACGCGGCGGCCGTTCTCGGTCTTCCAGATGTAGGGCAAGCCCACCCAGTTCACGCCCTGCGCGGTCTGGCGCTTGATCAGCAGGCGCGTCTCCACCACGTTCTCGCTGATCAGCGCGCCGTCGGCGGCCTCCTTGCGGAACGCGAAGGTCTTGGCGATCACCGTGCCCACCGGCATCTCCAGCGTCGCCTGCGGACCGTTGTTGTGGTCCTTGTACCGGGCCTGGGTGCCGGGCGGCAGGTAGATGAAGCGGTACTTGCTGGCGTAGTCGGAGAACAGCGCGGAGTTGAGGTCGTAGCCGACCCCGCCGCCGCTGGCGTTCTTCGTCGGGTCCTGCGGATCGGCGAACAGGCCGTACTGGTCCAGGCGCGGGCAATTGACCCGGGCCGCGGCCTCGAAGTTGGGCGTGCTGCCGCCCTTGCCGCAGAGCCGCGCCACCTCGGCCTCGGAGGGCCGCGGGTCGCTGGCGCCGCTGGGCTTGTACGGCAGCTGCAGCACCGGATCGGGCCGCGTGGGCAGGTCGCAGCGATGCGGAGCGAGGCTGTTGGACGCTGGCTTGAGCAGGTCCAGCAGCAGCTGCGGCAGCGAGCTGGAGGTCAGCTTGGCGTTAAGGAACGGCGTGGTCAGCAGCGTCGCCGGCTTGCTGTTCTCGTAGGTGTTGTCCTCGGCAATGCAGAGCCCGTTCTCCGGCTTCTTCAGGTCGCCTTCGGCGTCGAACTTCCAGGCGTTGTACTTGCACTCCGGCTCGGGGTCGCTGCGCTGGAAGTTGGGGCGGCCGCGCTCGTCGGTGCGCGGCTCCTCGCGCTGCTGGCTGGGATTGGGCTGTGTCAGCGGCACCCCCTGCTCGTCCACCGGCGGCGCGCAGTCGGCGGGCTTGTCCTCGGCGCCATCCCAGACGATGTGGGCGCCGCGGCCGAGGTTCTTGATGCGCAGCAGCAGCGGCAGCAGCGAGCCCTCGCCGCGCTCCGGGTCCGGCTGCTGCGGATTGCCGCCGTTGTCGCGGAACGCATTGCCGTGGATCTCGATGCCTTCCGGGAAGAAGTCGTACTTCTTGTCCGGCTGGTTGGGATCGGCCAGCGCGAAGTTGACGATGGCGATGCCGACCGTGTCGTTGTCGTGGACCTCGTTGCCGTAGATCTCCAGCTGGTCGGAGGCCAGGATCAGCATGCCGGTGCCGCGCGGCGTCAGGCCCACGATGTTGCCGATGGGCGCGAAGTTGTCGGTGTTGTTGCCGTACGACTTGTTGTTGCGGACGATGTTCTTCTCGCCGTACTGCGACAGGCCCGGCAGGTCGAACACCAGGAAGCCGCCGACGTTGTTGGTGGCGACGTTGTCCTCGAACACGGCGCGGTAGGTATTCTCGAACTCGAAACCGGCGACGTTGTACTCGGCGCGCGTGCGCCGCACGATCACGTCGCTGGTCTGGCCGACATAGATGCCGGCGTCGGAAGCACCGTGGGCCTCGGAGTCCTCGATCAGCACATGGCGCGCCTCGACCGGGTAGAGGCCGTAGGCGCCATGGCTCTCGCGCGGCGTGTAGCCGGCGTCCTTCTCGGTGCGGCCCTCGGCGTCGCGCCAGCGGGCGCGCACGTCGCGCAAAGTCACATAGCGGGAGCGGAAGACGCGGATGCCGTTGCCCGGCGTGTCCTCCACCGTGAGGCCCTGGATCGTGATGCCGTCGGAATGCGAGGCGTTGATGCCCTCGGCGCTGTCGCTGTTCCTGAACGACAGGATGGTCTTGTCCTTGCCGGCACCCTTGATCGTGATGCCGCGCTTGCCGTTGAGGATCAGGCCGGTGGGCAGGTCGTAGGTCCCTTCGCAGAACTCGATGACGTCGCCCTCGCGCGCCTCGAAGAACGCGATCAGCGCATCGCGCCGCACGTTGGCCGGATCGCAGACCTTGTAGGCCTTGGCGCCGTTGCCGCCGCCCGTACCGCCGCCGGGCTTGCCGTCGGAACGGCTGCCGCAGGCGGCCACGCCCAGGGCCAGTCCGCAGGACAGCATTACCGCAAGGCAGGACCGCAACCGCAGGTTCATGGAGATGTCGGGCTCTCTGGCTGCGGCGGCTCCGTCATCCGGGGGGAGACGGTAACCGCTGGCTGTTCGTGGCTGACTCGGTCGTCAGGTCCGCAGTATTCGCCGGGCCCGCAGGGGCGGCACTAGTAAATCCGCTCCCATCGCAAAGCAGCATTTTTGCTTGTTTTATTTAGTTAAAAATAATCAACAATGTTATTAATTAATAAACACCGCCGCTGCCGCGCGCACTCTGATTGCGGATGATTCGCGCTCGCAGGCGAGCGACGGGAAAGCCGGCCATGAAGGCCGGCTTTTCCGTCGCCGCCGCAGCGTTCAGGCCAGGCGCACCACGCTGCGCCCGGTGACCTTGCCGGCAACGATCTCGGCGCAGGCGGCGGGCACCTGTTCCAGCGTCACCTCGCGCGGCGCGATGAGGTCGAGCCGGGCCGGCTTCCAGGGGCCGGCGAGCTGCTGCCAGACCTCCAGTCGCCAGGCCCGCGGCATCTGCACGGAGTGGATGCCCAGCAGCGACACGCCGCGCAGGATCAGCGGCATCACGGTGGTGTTCAGCTCGTGCGACTGCGCCAGGCCGATGCAGCCGATGTTGCCCCAGGGGTTCACCGTGCGCGTCAGGTAGGTCAGCGTCTCGCCGCCGACGTTGTCCACCGCGCCGCCCCAGCGGGCGGACTCCATCGGGCGCTTGCCCAGGTCCAGCGTGTTGCGGTCCACGATCTCGTCGGCGCCCACGGCCTGCAGGTAGTCCCGCGCCGCCTCCGGCTTGCCGGTGATGGCGGCGGTGGTGAAACCGGCACGCTTGAACAGCGACAGCGCCACCGACCCGACGCCACCGGTAGGGCCGGTGACGGCGATGGGGCCCATCTCCGGCGACTGGTGGTTCTCCAGCATGCGGCGCAGCGCCAGCGCGGCGGTGAAGCCGGCGGTACCGAGCTGCATCGCTTCCTTCAGCGACAGGCCCTGCGGCAACGGCACCACCGAGGACGCGGCGACGCGGGCGTATTGGGCCAGGCCGCCGTCGTGCAGCTCGCCGATGTCGCAGCCGGTGACCAGCACCGGGTCGCCGGCCCGGTAGGCCGGATCGGCGCTCTCGGCGACGACGCCGGAAAGGTCGATGCCGGCGACGCAGGGCATGCGGCGCATGATGCGGCCCTTGCCGGTCACGGCCAGGGCGTCCTTGTAGTTGAGGCTGGAGTAGTGGACCTGGATCACCACCTCGCCGGCGTTGAGGTCGGCCAGCGTGAGGTCCTCGATCCGCGCCTCGGTGCCCTTGTCCTTGGCATGGACGCGGATGGCCTTGAATGACGTCATGGAACGGTTCCTGTGCGTGCAGCTATGGGATGATGGGCGGCCATATTAATCGGGGCTGACATGAGCCAGTACACCAAGAACTCCCCGCTGGGCGACGGCGAACTGCTGCCGGATCCCATCGCCCAGCTCGCCGCCTGGCTGGACGACGCGAAGGAGGCCGGCATGATCGAGCCCACCGCGATGGCCCTGGGGACCAGTGTGGACGGCCAGCCCTCGGTCCGCATCGTCCTCTTCAAGGGCTTCGTCGGCCAGGACCTGAGCTTCTACACCAACTACGAGGGCCGCAAGGGCCGCGAGCTGGCCGCCAACCCGCGCTGCGCCGCCACCTTCTGGTGGGACCGCCTGGAACGCCAGGTGCGCATCGAGGGCGCCGTGGAGAAGCTGCCGGAGTCGCTGTCGCGCGAGTATTTCTACCGCCGCCCGCGGGAATCGCAGATCGGCGCCCTGACCTCGCGCCAGAGCGCGGTGGTGGCCAGCCGGGAGGAGCTGGACCGGCGCTGGGAAGAGAACGCGCAGCGCCATGCCGGCGCCGAGGTACCCTTCCCCTCCTTCTGGGGCGGCTACCGGCTGGTCCCCGCGAGCCTGGAATTCTGGCAGGGCCGCCGCGGCCGCCTGCACGACCGGCTGCGCTACACGCGCTCCGGCGCAAACGAATGGCGCATCGAGCGGCTGGAACCCTGAAGATGGCGGCATCCAGCACCACGAGGAGCCCTTCATGAACCCCTTCGACTTCAGCGGCAAGACCGTCTTCGTTTCCGGCGGCACCAGCGGCATCAACCTGGGCATCGCCCATGCCTTCGCGCGCGCCGGCGCCCGGGTGGCGGTGATGTCGCGCTCGCAGGACAAGGTGGATGCCGCCGTGAAGGAGCTGCAGGCCCATGGCGGCGACGTGGCCGGCTATTCCGCCGACGTGCGCGATCCCGCCAGGGTGGAGGAAGCGCTGAAGACCGCCCATGCCCGTCTCGGTGCCATCGACGTGCTGGTCAGCGGTGCCGCCGGCAACTTCCCCGCCCCGGCGCTGGGCATCTCGCCCAACGGCTTCCGCGCGGTGGTGGAGATCGACCTGCTGGGCAGCTTCCACGTGCTGCGCGCCGCCTTCCCGCTGCTGCGCAAGCCGGGCGCCTCGATCATCCAGATCTCCGCGCCGCAGGCCTACAACCCCATGGAGTTCCAGATGCACGTCTGCGCCGCCAAGGCCGGCGTGGACATGCTGACCCGCGTGGGCGCCATCGAATGGGGCCCGGCCGGCGTGCGCATCAACTCCGTGGTGCCCGGCCCGATCGCCGACACCGAGGGCATGACGCGCCTGGCGCCGAACGCCGAGGCCGAGCGGCTGACCCGGGAGTCCGTGCCGATGGGCCGCTACGGCAGCAAGCAGGAGATCGCCGACGCCTGCCTGTGGCTGGCCTCGCCGATGGCCAGCTACGTCACCGGGGTGGTGCTGCCGGTGGACGGCGGCTGGTCGCTGGGCGGGACCAGCGTGGCGAGTGCGGGGATGAAGCAAGCCTTGTCGGCAGGGAAGAAGTAGGAAACAAAAAAGGCCGGATCGCTCCGGCCTTTCTCCGTTGCACCCCGGCTCGCTCAGGCCAGTACGGATACGTTCTCCGCCTGCAGTCCCTTCTGGCCCTGCACCACGTTGAACTGCACCTGCTGGCCCTCCTGCAGCGTGCGGTAGCCGTTGCCCTGGATCTGCCGGAAGTGCACGAACACGTCGTCACCCGCCCCACGCTGGATGAAGCCGTATCCCTTGGCGTTGTCGAACCACTTCACGGTTCCGCTTTCACGATTGGACATTGGTAAAACCCTTCCCCTTATCTGTCTCTGTCTCCGGTGCCGCGATCGTTGCGCGGCACGCACCTGGGCGTTCAGCCCGGATTCACTGTAGCGAATCCATTTTTTGGGGAGCAATCTTGCAGCGCACAAAATCCGGGCGCTGATCTATCATTCGGCACAACCCAAGGATCACGGACCCTCCCATGAACCGCCGCCTCGCCCTGCTTGCCACCGCCAGCCTTGCCGCCCTGGTCGTCGCCTGCGCCACCTCACCCACCGGCCGCAGCCAGCTGCGCCTGGTCTCCGACTCCGAGATGGACCAGATGGGCGTGACCGCCTTCCAGGAGATGAAGACCAAGACGCCTCCGACCAAGGACGCCAAGACCAGCGCCTACGTCAACTGCGTGGCCAATGCCATCACCCGCGAGGTGCCGGGCGGCCGGCAGTGGGAGGTGCAGGTCTTCGAGGACAAGCAGGTCAACGCCTTCGCCCTGCCCGGCGGCAAGATCGGCGTCTACACCGGCCTGCTCAAGGTGGCCACGACCCAGGACCAGCTGGCCGCGGTCATCGGCCATGAGGTCTCCCATGTGCTGGCCGGCCACTCGGCCTCGCGCGTCTCCAACCAGATGGCCTCGCAGCTGGGTGTGTCGATCCTCAGCGCCGCTTCCGGCGTGGACGCCAACATGATCGGCATGGGCGCCAACCTGCTGCTGGTGCTGCCCTTCTCGCGCGGCGACGAGACCGAGGCCGACGTGCTGGGCGAGGAACTGATGGCGCGCGCGGGCTTCGACCCGCGCCAGTCGGTCGCGCTGTGGCAGAACATGGCCAAGGCCAGCGGCGGCAACGCCCCGCCGCAGTTCATGTCCACCCACCCCGCCAACGAAACGCGCATCCGCGATCTCAACGCGCACCTGGCCAAGGCCGTGCCGCTGTATGAGCAGGCGGTGGCGGCCGGCAAGAAGCCGCGCTGTTCCTGAGACGATGCAGGTAAACCTGTAGGAGCCAGCTTGCTGGCTCCTACAGACAGAACAACCTCGTGGGAGCGGCTTCAGCCGCGATCTTCTGCGCCGCCAGATCGGCAACCGCGGCTGAAGCCGCTCCCGCACGCCGGAACGTGGCCGGCGTTCACCCGCCCACGAAGTGGCAAGCCACCGCGCGCCCTCGCGAGAGCGACTTCAGCGGCGGCGGCTGGCGCGTGCAGTGCGGATCCGCGATCGGGCAGCGGGTGGTGAACACGCAGCCCAGCGGCGGGCTCAGCGGGCTGGGAATCTCGCCGCGCGCCACCAGCTCGCGCTCGCCCAGGTGCTGCCCGGGCACGGCCGCCATCAGGGCCTTGGTGTAGGGGTGCAGCGGCTGGGTGAACAGGGTTTCGCGCGGGCCCTGCTCCATGATCCGGCCCAGGTACATCACCAGCACGCGGTGGCTGATCAGGCGCACCACCGACAGGTCGTGCGCGATGAACAGCATCGACAGGCCGAATTCCTTCTGCAGGTCGCGCAGCAGGTTGATGATCTGCGCCTGCACCGACACGTCCAGCGCCGACACCGGCTCGTCGCAGATCAGCAGGCGCGGCCGCACCACCAGCGCCCGTGCGATGCCGATGCGCTGGCACTGGCCGCCGGAGAACTCGTGCGGGTAGCGGTTGCGGTGCGCCGCCGACAGGCCGACGCGCTCCAGCCACTGCGCCACGCGGCGCTCGCGCTCGGCGGCGTCGATCTCGGGGCACAGCGAGCGCAGCGGCTCGGCGACGATGTCGCCTACGGTCATACGCGGATCCAGGCTGGCCAGCGGATCCTGGAACACCATCTGGATCTCGCGGCGCATGGCGCGCCAGCCCTCGGCGTCAAGGGTCTGCAGCGGCTTGCCGTCGTAGAGGATGCCGCCGGAGGTCACCGGCTGCAGGCCTACCAGGCTGCGCGCCAGCGTGGACTTGCCGCAACCCGATTCGCCGACGATGCCCAGCGTCTCGCCGGGCGCCAGGTCGAAGTTCACCTCCTCCACCGCGCGCAGGATGCTGGGCTTGCTCCAGGGCCAGCTGCCGCGCAGGCTGAAATGCACGCGCAGGCGGCGGACGGACAGCAGCGGGGAGGAGGCGGGGGCGAGAACGGCGTTCATGGCAGCCTAGGCTATCGGAACCGGAGCGTTCCGGCACGCCCTGGAAGGGCGGAGGAAGACGCAGGAAGAAGCAGCGGGCAAAACGCCGGACGCGGACTGACGTCGAATCAATCAGCGCCCCGGAAGTGCGTTTATGCCGACTGCAGGTGCAGTTAACAGAACCCGCCCACTCGCTACGCTAGGATCCCCACGCCTCTTGGCGTGGGGCCCCTCTACGCGGCTCGGGACTTTATTCGAGCAGCGCCCGCAGCATCCACGCCGTCTTTTCGTGCAGCTGCATGCGCTGCGTCAGCAGGTCGGCGGTGGGCTCGTCGTGGGCCTCGTCGGCCAGCGGGAAGATGCTGCGGGCGGTCTTGACGCAGGCCTCGTGGCCCTCGACCAGCAGCCTCACCATCGCCATGGCCTCCGGCACGCCCTCGGTCTCCTTGATGGAGGACAGGGCGGCGTACTGCTTGTAGGTGCCCGGCGCCGGAAAGCCCAGGGCGCGGATGCGCTCCGCCACCAGGTCCACCGCCAGGGCCGCCTCGTTGTAGTGCGTCTCGAACATCAGGTGCAGGGTATTGAACATCGGCCCCGTGACGTTCCAGTGGAAGTTGTGGGTCTTCAGGTACAGGGTGTACTCGTCGGCCAGCAGGCGCGAAAGGCCGTCGGCGATGGCCTTGCGCTGGTCCTTGCCGATGCCGATGTCGATCTTCGCCTTCTGCTTCTTGCTGTCCTTGGCCATGAGCCTTCTCCTGTGGGGATTCCCGAGTTTAGCCAGCGATGGACGAGGGAAGCCATTGAATAGTTCCTTCATCCACAATTAAGCGAAACTATGCCGCCAGCAGCTTGCTCTTGCGGTAGTAGCTGAAGATGTCGTTGAGGCTGCGCCGGGGTTTCCAACCGAAGGTGTCGCGGAACAGGCGGCCGTCGATGATCACCGGATACTTGAAATAGTTGATCAGGTACGGCGGGAAGAAGGCGTTCCAGTTCAGCAGGTTGCTCCACATTTTCGGCAGCACCGGCGGGATCGACGGGATCGGCAGCTTGCTGCAGCCGCTCTGCGTCACGGCCTCCTGGAAGGCCACCCAGTCCTCCGGCGCCACGTTGTAGATGCCCGGCTTGTTCTGCTCGAAGGCCACGATGATGGCGTCGGCCATGTCGTCCACGTGCAGGAACTGCATCATCGGCGAGAAGCCCAGCAGTACCGGCGCGATGCCGCGCGACAGCAGCAGCGACATGCTGTTGCGCACCCCCGGGCCCAGCACGTTGCAGGGGCGCAGGATGGTGATGTTGAGTTCGGGATACTTCCACAGGTAGATCTGCGCCAGGCTTTCCAGCTCCACCGAGTCCACCAGGTCCTGGGTCACCTCGCTGGCCTTGAGCGGGGCGTCCTCGTCCAGCAGCGCCGGGTTGTAGGGGCTGGCACCGTAGACGTAGTAGGTGGAGTGGATCATCACCTGCTTGACGAAGTACTTGCGGCACAGCTCCAGCAGCTTCTTGGTGCCGAGCACGTTGGCGTTGTAGCGCCGCTGGCGGTCCTGCTCGTGGGCGAAGAAGCGGCCGATGTGGATCACCGCATCGATCTTGTGGTTGCGGAAGATGTCCTCGAAACCGCGCTTGTGCAGGTCCACCTTGTAGGAGGGGATGTTGGCGTCGGTCTCGACCTTCTGGCGGAAGTCCACCGCGATCACCTGGTAGCGGCCATGCAGCCGCGCGATGACGCGCTTGGCCAGCGAGCCGGCGGCGCCGGTGACCAGGATGGTCTTCTTGGCCTGTGCGGGACGGGCGGCCATCAGTAAATCTCCTTGCGCTGTTCCAGGCCCAGCGCGATCAGGCGCCGGATTTCGGTCTTCACTTGTTCCACCAGGGCGGTGACCTCGTCCTCGCTCTCCATGTTGCACTGGAAGTGCATGGGCTTGCCGAAGTTCAGGTGCACGCGCGCCGGCAGCGGGAACGGCGGGGCGATCGGCACGTAGGGCACGCCCAGCATCTTGGCCAGCGGCGCGATGTTGGCCACCGCGGGCATGGTCTCCTCGCAGCCGACGATGCCCACGGGGATGATCGGCGTCTTGTGCGTGAGCGCCAGGTGCATGAAGCCGTTGCCGAAGCGCTGCAGCTTGTAGCGGTCCTTGTAGAGCTTGCCGGAGCCGCGAACGCCCTCGGGGAAGACGATGATGACTTCCTCGGACTCCAGCATCTTGGCGCAGTTGAGCGGGTCGCCGATCACCGCGCCGATGGAGTTCAGCAGGTTGCCCAGGTAGGGCACCGTCGGGAAGAAGCGCTCGATCATCGCCCGGGCCGCCCGCGGGCCGTGGGGGTTGGTGGCCAGGGCGGTGCCCAGCAGCACGCCGTCCATGGGCAGCTGGCCGGAGTGGTTGCCGATGATCAGCAGCCGGCCGTTGGCCGGGATGTTCTCCAGGCCGTTGGCGGTGACGCGGAAATAGTGGTCATAGAGCCACTTGGTGACGCCCAGCGACACCTTGACCGCGTTCTCGTTGTAGCCCCAGGGGTCGTAGCCGAAGCTGCCGACCGGCTTGGGAATCTTCTCGATCGCCGCCTCGACCGCGGGGGTCACGATGCGGCGATACAACGACTCGCTGGGGCTGAACCCGGCGAGTCCCTTCAGTACATCCTTGATGGCCATCGTCTTTTGCCTTCGTGCCGGCTCGTGCCGGCCTCCCCTGATTTTTCGTTCACACGGTATGCGAAAACCCCGCCAGCGGGAAGGGAGGATTCAGCCCTTGGCGGGGATATTTTCCGCGCCGTCGCGCTGCTGCAGCTTCCACAGGCGGGCATAGGCGCCGCCGGCCGCCAGCAGCTCGGCATGGCTGCCGCGCTCGGCGATGCGGCCGTGGTCCAGCAGCAGGATCTGGTCGGCGTCGGTGATGGTGGACAGCCGGTGGGCGATCACCAGGGCCGTGCGCCGGGCCGCCACCTCGCGGATGGCCGACAGGATGGCCTGCTCCGAGCCGGAATCGAGCGAGGAGGTGGCTTCGTCGAACACCAGGATCGCCGGGTTCTTGAGCAGGGCGCGGGCGATGGCCACGCGCTGCTTCTCGCCGCCGGAGAGCTTCAGGCCGCGCTCGCCCACGCGGGTGTCGTAGCCCTCCGGCAGCTGCGCGATGAAGCCGTCCAGGTGTGCCAGCCGCACCACCCGCTCGATCTCCTCCTGGGTGGCCCCGGGCCGGCCGTAGGCCAGGTTGTAGCGCAGCGTGTCGTTGAACAGCACCGTGTCCTGCGGCACCACGCCGATCAGCCGGCGCAGGCTGTCCTGGCTGATCTGGCGGATGTCGTGCCCGCCGATGCGCACCGCGCCCTGGTCCGGGTCGTAGAAGCGGAACAGCAGGCGCGCCAGCGTGGACTTGCCCGACCCGCTGGGCCCGACCACGGCGATCTTGCGGCCCGGCGGCACCTCGAAGCTGACGCCGTGCAGGATCCGGCGCTTGCCGCTGTAGCCGAAGGACACATTGTCGAAGCTCAGCCCCGCCTCGTCCGGGGACAGTGCCAGGTCCGCCGCCCCCGGGGCGTCGGCCACCTTGGGCCGCTGCTGCAGCAGGCCGAACATGCGCTGCATGTCGGTCATGGCCCGGCGGATCTCGCGGTAGACGAAGCCGAGGAAGTTCAGCGGCACGAACAGCTGGATGATGTAGGCGTTGACCGCCACGAAATCGCCCAGGGTCATCGCGCCGGTACCCACCTGCCGCGCCGCCAGCACCATCATCCAGGTCAGGGCCACGGCCACGATCAGGGCCTGGCCGGCATTGAGCGCGCCCAGGGACAGGCGCTGCTGCTGCTGGGCGGTCTCCCATTGCGCCAGGAAGCGGTCGTACTCCGCCGCCTCGTACTTCTCGTTGCCGAACAGCTTCACCGTCTCGTAGTTCAGCAGGGAGTCCACCGCGCGCGTGTTGGCGCGCGAGTCCAGGGCATTGGCCTCGCGCACGTAGCGCGTGCGCCACTCCGTCACCACCACCGAGAAGAACACGTACAGCGCCACCGACAGGCCGGTGATCAGGGCGAAGCTGGCGCCGTAGTTGAACAGCAGGATCGCCGCCACCAGGCCGATCTCCAGCAGGGTCGGGATGATGTTGAACAGGGTGAAGCGCAGCAGGAAGCTGATGCCGCTGATGCCGCGCTCGATGTCGCGCGACAGGCCGCCGGTGCGGCGCGTCAGGTGGAAGTCCAGGTCCAGCCGGTGCAGGTGGCGGAACACGTTGAGCGCCGCCCGCCGCATGGCGCGCTCGCTGACGCGGCCGAACACCAGGTCGCGCAGTTCGCCGAACAGGGCCGCGGCGAAGCGCATGGCGCCATAGGCCAGCAGCAGGCCCAGCGGCAGCAGGAACAGGCCGCCGTCCTTGATGTCCAGCGAGTCCACCAGGTGCTTGAGCAGCATCGGCAGGGCCACGCCGGCCAGCTTGGCCAGCACCAGGAAGCCCATGGCCAGGGCCACCCGGACGGGGAATTCGGTCAGGTAGGGCCAGAGCGTGCGCAGCACCCGCCAGTCGGCGCTGGGGGCGGCATCGTCGTGGCTTTCGGCTGCGAGGCGGCGGGACATGAAGCGGTGAGGATGAGGGTTGAGGCGGCTCGCTTCAAGGGCCCAGAGCAAACACCCCCGAGCCGTTCACGCCGAGTGGCGCCGCGCAGCGTCGCGTATCGAGCTGCGCACAGCGCGTGCCTCGATACGCACGCTCCCCCTCGATACACCGCTTCGCGGCACTCGGGGTCACGAGGCTACTCGGCATGAACGGATTGGCGGGCATTTCACCCGCCCGCTACACGATCCGCGGATGCTTCCTCTTCTGCTGCTCGGCCTGGCGGATGCGCCGGGCCACGCCGCCGGCGCTGTCCGGCTCGGCCAGTTCGGCAATGTGGAACAGGGCGTCGCCCTCGTGCACCAGGGGCATGGACACGCGGCCGATCACCACGCCGTCGGTGCTGCTCAGCACCGGGGCGTCCAGCTCGCCCATGGGGTCGCCGATCATGCCCAGAACCTGGCCTTCCACCACCGGCTCGCCCAGCGCCACCTGGGCGCGCAGGATGCCGCTGGCGGGCGCGCGCACCCAGGAGTCGCGGGTGGCGAGCACCGGCTTGATCACCGCCGCGCGCGACTTGCGCGCCGGCGGGGGCAGCATGCCGATGGCTTCCAGCACGTTGAGCACGCCGCGGGCGCCGATGCGGATGCTGACCTCGTCGAAGCGCAGCGCCTCGGAGGACTCGTAGAGCAGCACCGGGATGCCCTTCTTGGTGGTGTACTCGCGCAGCGTGCCCTTGGTGGGCTGCGAGTCCAGCAGCAGCGGCGCGCCGAAGGCACGCGCCAGGCGCAGGGTGTCCGGGTTGGACAGGTCGGCGCGGATCTGCGGCAGGTTGGGCCGGTGGATGGCGCCGGTGTGCAGGTCGATGCCATAGTCGGATCGGCCGACGATCTCGCGCAGGAACAGGTTGGCCAGCCGGGCCGCCAGCGAGCCGCGCTCGCTGCCCGGGAAGCTGCGGTTGAGATCGCGGCGGTCCGGCAGGTAGCGCGACTGGTGCAGGAAGGCCAGGGTATTGACGATGGGCACGGCCAGCAGCGTGCCGCGCAGCTGCTCCAGGCGGCTGGACACCAGCAGGCGGCGGATGATCTCCACGCCGATGATCTCGTCGCCGTGCAGGGCGGCGCTGACGAACACCGTGGGGCCTGGCTCGCGGCCGCGCACCACGCGCACCGGCAGCGTCACCGGGGTGTTGGTGTAGAGGTTGGCGACCGGCAGCTGGATGTTCAGGCGCTCGCCGCAGCCGATCCGCTCGCCGCCGATCTCGAAGAGGTCCGCCTTGGTGCTCTTGTTCTTCATGGCACTCCTTTTAGCTTCGCGGTGGCCGTCCATGGCGAGACCTCGTCTCTTGATCCACCCCCGGCCCCTGCATGGCTTACTTCGGCATGACATCAAGTCATGCCTCAGCCCGGCCAAGCATTCCATGGCCGTGCGTTCAAGCTCCCCGGTGTCCTTTGGGCACCGGGAGGCCTCACCCGCCCTTGGTTCTGGTCTTCCCCGGTGCCGCGTTCTTCTCGATGAATTCGACGATCTTGCTGGCGATATCCACGCCCGATGCCGCCTCGATGCCCTCCAGGCCCGGCGAGGAGTTCACTTCCATCACCACCGGACCCTTGTTGGAGCGCAGGATGTCCACGCCGGCCACGTTCAGGCCCATGACCTTGGCCGCCCGCACCGCGGTGGAACGCTCCTCCGGGGTGATCTTCACCGCCTGCGCCGTGCCGCCGCGGTGCAGGTTGGAGCGGAACTCGCCGGGCTTGGCCGTCCGCATCATCGCCGCAACAACCTTGCCACCGATGACGAAGCAGCGGATGTCGCTGCCCTTGGCCTCCTCGATGAATTCCTGCGCCAGGAAGTAGGCGTCCAGGCCGCGGAAGGCGTCGATCACCGACTCCGCCGCCTTGTCGGTCTCGGCCAGCACCACGCCCTGGCCCTGGGTGCCCTCGATCAGCTTGATCACCATCGGCGCGCCGCCGACCAGGCCGATCAGGTCGTGCGTATCGTCGGGCGAGTGGGCGAAGCCGGTGCGCGGCATGCCGATGCCCTTGCGTGCCAGCAGCTGCAGCGCGCGCAGCTTGTCGCGGGCGCGGGTGATGGCCACCGATTCGTTGAGACAGTAGACGCCCATCATCTCGAACTGCCGCACCACGGCCGTGCCGTAGAAGGTCACCGAGGCGCCGATGCGCGGCACCACCGCGTCGTAGCGCTGCAGCTTCTGCCCGCGGTAGTGGATCTCCGGGGCATGCGGCAGGATGTTCATGTAGCAGCGCAGCACATCGATCACGCTGACGTCGTGGCCGCGTTGTTCGGCGGCCTCGATCAGGCGGCGGGTGGAGTACAGGCGGCGGTTGCGCGACAGGATGGCGATCTTCATCGGCGCTTGCCCAACAGGTAGGAGG
Organism: Solimonas fluminis; assembly: GCF_002930645.1. Taxonomy (GTDB): domain Bacteria; phylum Pseudomonadota; class Gammaproteobacteria; order Nevskiales; family Nevskiaceae; genus Solimonas_A; species Solimonas_A fluminis. The sequence goes on from NZ_PSNW01000002.1 coordinate 46,978, forward strand.
ACGCGGGATCGACGACATAATGCCCTGCCAGCGCCGTCCGGCCCAGCAGCAGGCGGAATCTCATCGTGTCGCGCGCCGTCAGCGAGATTTCCACGTCCCAGCTGTCGTGCCCGACCGTCACGGGGGTACGGATGAAGGGCCGCAGCTCGCGGTGCCCGCCGGAGTCGGTGACCCAGCGCTCGTCGATCATCTCGGCCTCGCACCAGACCTCCCGCCCGGAGTTCTGCAGGGGGTGCAGGCCGAAGCGCAGCCGGCCCGGCGCCGGCCGCTCGATGGCAAAGGCATGGATCACCGAGCTGCGCGCGCCGGTGTCCATCTTGGCCTTGATCTGGCGCACGCCGAATTCCGGCAGCGCGATCCATTCGCGCCAGCCGAGCATGCGCGGCCGCAGCAGGGGTTTGTCGATCCGCAAGCGTGGTCCCGTCGATTTGTGTTGTCTTATGAGGGCATTAGACAACAGGAAGATGGACGCCGCACTAACCCTTCGGCGTTTTTCCTGCCTCCCTCTCCCCCTGCGGGAGAGGGACTGAGGAAGAAGGGGCTGGCTGGCGGTCGCGCGCATCGCGCCAGTTTGAAGGCCGCCCCTCTCCCCCCGCCTCTCCCGCAAGGGGACAGGGGCCTTCCCGTAAGGGAAATTTACGCTTGAGCCGCCCCATTCCAGGGCAGATACTGGCCACAGTCCCCTTTCCACGGAGCCCGCCATGAGCCAGCCCGCCGAATACCGCAACATGGAGCAGTTCTACCCCTACTACCTGCAGGAGCATTCCGATCGCACCTGCCGTCGCCTGCACTTCATCGGCACCAGCCTGGGCCTGGCCCTGGTGGTCTATGCCGTGGCCACGCAGACCTGGTGGCTGATCGCCGCCGCCTTCATCCAAGGCTATGCCTTTGCCTGGGTGGGACATTTCTTCTTCGAGCACAACAAGCCCGCCACCTTCCAGTACCCCTGGCTTTCCTATCTGGGCGACTGGAAGATGTGGTGGCAGATGCTTACCGGAAAAATCAAGTTTTGAGGCCGGAATAGCGGTAAAATCGCGCCCCGCATCGCGGGGCGTTTTCATTTATCCCGGGTTCGATGCAGGAGCGGCCGTTGGCCGGCAGCCGCTCCTAGCGTTACAGGATGGCCGTCATGGACCAGCATCCCTGCGAAGTCATCGTCATCGGCGGCGGCCATGCCGGGCGAGCCGGAGCTTAGAAACCGACGGTACCGCCCCAGAAGGTAGTTATGAACAGTGAACTGCATCAGTACGAGGTGATCGTCATCGGCGGCGGCCATGCCGGCACCGAAGCGGCGCTGGCGGCTGCCCGCATGGGTCGCCGGACCCTGCTGGTGACGCAGAGCATCGAGACGCTGGGGCAGATGTCCTGCAACCCGGCCATCGGCGGCATCGGCAAGGGCCACCTGGTGCGCGAGATCGATGCCCTGGGCGGACTGATGGCGCGCGGCGCGGACCATGCCGGCATCCAGTTCCGCACGCTCAACGGCAGCAAGGGCCCGGCGGTGCGCGCCACCCGCGCGCAGGCCGACCGCATCCTGTACAAGGCCTTTGTCCGCTCCGCCCTGGAAAATCAGCCGAACCTCGACCTGTTCCAGCAGGAGGTCGAGGACCTGATCGTGGAGGGCGGTGGCGTGGCGGGCGTGGTCACGCGCATGGGCCTGCGCTTCTCCGCCCCCGCGGTGGTGCTGACCACCGGCACCTTCCTGGGCGGGCGCATCCACATCGGCCTGTCCAACTACCAGGGCGGCCGCGCTGGCGACGCGCCGTCCAACGCCCTGTCCGCCCGCCTGCGCGAGCTGATGCCGCGCACCGGCCGGCTCAAGACCGGCACGCCGCCGCGGCTCGACGGCCGCACGATCGACTGGGCGGCGCTGCAGGAGCAGCCGGGCGACGACCCGCGCCCGGTGTTCTCCTTCCTCGGCTCGCAGGCCGACCATCCGCGGCAGGTGCCCTGCCACATCACGCACACCAACGAGCAGACGCACGAGATCATCCGCAGCGGCTTCGACCGCTCGCCGATGTTCACCGGCGTGATCGAGGGCGTGGGCCCCCGCTACTGCCCGAGCGTGGAGGACAAGGTCAACCGCTTCCGCGACAAGACCTCGCACCAGATCTTCCTGGAGCCCGAGGGCCTGACGACCCACGAGATCTACCCCAACGGCATCTCCACCAGCCTGCCCTACGACGTGCAGGAGCGCTTCGTGCGCAGCATGAAGGGCCTGGAGCAGGCGCGCATCGTGCGCCCCGGCTACGCCATCGAGTACGACTACTTCGACCCGCGCGACCTGCACCGCTCGCTGGAGACCATGACCCTGTCCGGCCTGTTCTTCGCCGGCCAGATCAACGGCACCACCGGCTACGAGGAAGCGGCGGCCCAGGGCCTGCTGGCCGGCATCAATGCCGCCCGCCATGCCCGCGGCGAACCGGCCTGGGTGCCGCAGCGCCACGAGTCCTATATCGGCGTGCTGGTGGACGACCTGGTCAGCCGCGGCACCACCGAGCCCTACCGCATGTTCACCTCGCGCGCCGAGCACCGCCTGCTGCTGCGCGAGGACAACGCCGACCTGCGCCTGACACCCCAGGGCCGCGAGCTGGGGCTGGTGGACGAGGCGCGCTGGGCCGCCTTCGAGCGCAAGCGCGAGGCCATCGCCGCCGAGCGCGGCCGCCTGCAGGAGCTGTGGCTCAAGCCGGCGCAGCTGTCGCAGCCGGAGATGGTCGCCGTGTTCGGTGCCGCGCCGGTGTCCTCGGGCCTCTCCGGCCTGGACCTGCTGCGCCGCCCCGAGGGCAGCTACGCGGTGCTGAAGGACCTGGGCCTGGCGCCTGCGGACCTCGACGCCGCCGTGGCCGAGCAGGTGGAGATCCAGTGCAAGTACGCCGGCTACATCGAGCGCCAGCAACTGGAGATCGACCGCGCGCGCCGCTACGAGGAGGCGCCGCTGCCGCCGGACTTCGACTATCGCGCGGTGGCCGGGCTGTCCAACGAGGTGCGCCAGAAGCTGATCGACCACCGCCCGGACACCGTCGCGCAGGCAGGCCGCATCTCCGGCATCACCCCCGCGGCGGTGTCGCTGCTGCTGATCCACCTGAAAAAGGCGGGCCAGCTGCGCAAGTCGGCCTGAGCAGGGCTCCCGGGAATCCGCAAACCGTATTCAGATTCGGTTCATCGCCACCGCTTAGGCTGCGCCCACCGTCTCAAACGATGTTCACGATTACCCAAGGGAGTAACACCATGAAGCAGCAGATCCTCACCGCCCTGTTCGTTGCCGGCTCGCTGGCCGCCGCCCCGTCCTTTGCCGCCGATGCCAAGCTGGGCCTCAACGCCGGCGTGCAGGTCAACGGCCAGGGCGTCAACGTCAATGCCAACGCCGATGCCGGCGCGCAGGGCAATGGCGCCTCCGGCGGCCCGACGCTGACCGAGACCCTGGGCGCCAAGGCCGGCGCCGCCAAGGACGCCACGGTCGATGCCGCCGGCAACGCCAAGGACTACGCCGTCGAGAAGGGCACCGCCGCCAAGGACTACACCAAGGAGAAGGCCGGCGCCGCTGCCGACTACACCGCCGAGAAGGGCAAGGCCGCCGTCGAAGGCGGCAAGAAGCTGGCGAAGAAGGGCGCCGACAAGACCAAGGCCGGCGTCGCCAAGACCAAGGAAGTCACCGGCCAGGGCCTGACCGCCACCGGCAACGTGCTGAACAAGGCCGGCGCCGCCCTGACCGGCTCGGCCGCCGCCTCGGCCAATGCCAACGCCAGCGCCAACGGCGCCAGCGTCGGCGGCTCGGTGGAAGCCGGCGCGCAGAAGTAAGCGCCCGCCGCCGTACCCCCAGGCCCCCGCGGGATACCGCGGGGGCTTTTTCGTGGCCGCGGCGTGACGGGTGTCGCGCGGGCCGCCGCCTTCCGGGGCGGCGGCGCTTGCCCGCCGGAGCCCGCGCCGCCGATCATCGGCGGCCATCATGTCCCGCTCCTCCCTGCCCGATCCCGCGCGGCGCCTGTTGCTGCTCGGCCTGCTGTCCGGCGCCTGGCCGCCGGCGCGCGCGGCGAAGCAGCCGCCGGTCGAGGCCAAGGCCTGGCTGCTGCTGCGCGACGGCCGGGTGCTGGAAGCGCACAACGCCGACAGCCCGCAGCCGATGGCCAGCCTGACCAAGATGATGACGGCCCTGCTGGTGCTGGAAAGCGGACGCTCCCTGGACGAGGTGGTGGCGGTGCCCGCCGCGGCCGCCCGCGATACCGGTACCCGCCTGGGATTGCGGGCCGGCGAGCGCATGACGCTCGGCGACCTGCTGGCCGCCGCCGTCATCGCCTCGGCCAACGACGCCTGCCGGGCGCTGGCCCTGGTCCTGGCCGGCGACGAGCAAGGCTTCGTGCGGCGCATGAACGCCCGCGCCGGCGCGCTGGGCCTGGAACAGACCCGGTTCACCAATCCCTGCGGGCACGACGATGACCGCCACTTCAGCACGGCACGGGAGCTGGCCGCGCTGGCGCTGGCGGTGATGCGCGACCCGCGCTACCGCCGGCTGGCCGCCACCTCGCAGACCACGATCAGCAGCCGCGACCGGCCGCCGCGCGTCTTCGCCCTGGCCAACCGCAATGAGCTGGTAGGCCGCCACCCCGGCGTGATCGGCGTGAAGAGCGGTACCACACCCCGGGCCGGCCGCTGCCTGGCCGCGTTCGCGATGCGCGGCGAGCACAGCGCGTTGCTGGTGATGCTCGATGCCCGCGAGCGCTGGTGGACGGCCGGCGCCCTGCTCGACCAGGCCCTGGATGGCGATGCCGCCGCTCGCTGAACGCCACGCGCCCGGGCTGCTGGCCGCGCTGGTGGCCCTGGCCTATGCCGGCAGCTGGGGCGGCGCCTTCCAGTACGACGACTTCAAGGTGATCGTCGACAACCCGGTGGTGCATTCCTGGGCGGCGCTGAGCGCCGACTTCGGCCACGGGCTGCGGCCGGTCCTGAAGCTCAGCTACTGGTTCAGCTGGGTCACGGGCGGCGGCTCCCCGCTGGCCTTCCATGCCTTCAACCTGGCGGTTCACCTGGGCAACGTGCTGCTGGTCTGGGCACTGGCGCGGCGCATCCACGGCCCCGATGACGCCGAGGCCGCGCGCGCGGCCCTGCTGGCCGGCGCGATCTTCGCGCTGCATCCGCTGCAGACCGAGGCGGTCACCTACCTCTGCGGCCGCTCCACCTCGCTGATGTCGCTGTTCTGCCTGGCGGCACTGCTGTGCTGGGACCACTACCTGGCCGGCCGGCGCCTGCGCGACGCGGTGCTGGCCTGGCTGGCCTTCGCGGCCGCCGCCGGGACCAAGGAGCCGGCGCTGGCGCTGCCGGTGGTGCTGCTGCTGTGGGAGTCGCTGCGCCGGCCGGGCGACGGCTGGCGCGCCCGGCTGCTGCGCCATGCGCCTTTCTGGCTGCTGCCCAGCGCCGCCCTGCTGGTGGCGGTACCCCGCACCGGCTATGCCGAGTTCGCCATCGCCAGCCTCACCGAGCGCCCGCTGTGGCACAACGCCATGAGCCAGATCCATGCGCTGGTCTGGCTGCTGCGCGGGCTGCTGCTGTTGCGCGCGCCGAACTTCGACCCCGATCTGCCGGTGATCGACCGCGCCGGTGCCGCGCTCTTCGCGGAAGCCGGCCTGCTGCTGGCTCTGCTCGGCACGGGCCTGGCGGTGGCCCGGCGCCGGCCCTGGCTGGGCTTCTGCCTGGCCTGGGTCGTGCTGCAGTTCCTGCCGACCAACTCGCTGATGCCGCGGCTGGATGTCGCCAACGACCGCCAGTGGTACCTGCCGCTGGCCGGGGTGGCCTGGGCCGCAGGCGGGATGCTGGCACGCTGGACGGCCTCGCGCGCCGCACTGGCCTGGCCCGCCGCGGCCGCCCTGCTGCTGGTGCTGGGCTTGTCGACCGCCCAGCGCAATGCCGACTACCGCAGCGAGATCCGCCTGTGGCAGGCCACCCTGGAGCAGTCGCCGCACAAGGCCCGCGCCTGGAACAACTACGGCGTGGCGCTGCGCATGGCCGGCCGCGTTCCGGAGGCCCGCGCCGCCTATGCCCGCGCCCTGGAGCTGGACCCCGGCTTTGCCGCGGCGCGGCAGAACCTCGGCCTGCCGCCGCAACTGCCAAGCAGTTCGCCCCCGGCGGCTGGAATGCACATTCAGTGAGAAGCACGTCATCTTTTCCGCCATGGGTTCCGATTAAGTTGGCGCCCCTGCGGAGCCGCCGGCCCGCCCAATATCTTTCCTTCGAGGGAGTGCATCAGATGAACAAGGGGATCTACCGTCGCAGCCTGCTGGCCCTGGCAATGCTGGCCGCCGTGCCGGCCCATGCCGCCGACCCGTACGCGGTTCCGCCGTTCCCGACCGACTACACGGCGCTGAACTGCGAGATTTACGAACAGGGCCGCGAAAGCGTGCGGCAGCAGCTCGACGCGCGCCGCGAGGCCAACCAGAACAAGGCCGACGCGCTGACGCCGAAGATGCAGGCCGAGATGCAGGCTGCCATGGCCAGCGGCAACTACGCCGCCATCCAGCAGTACAGCGAGATGGGCCAGGGCCAGCTGAGCCTGGGCGAAACCGACGCCGACTGCATCGCGCTGGGCAGCTCCAACTCCAGCAGCGGCACCAGCCAGGCCATTGCGCCGCCGTACCAGGCCGCCAGCGCCAGCTTCAAGGCCAAGATCAGCACCGCCGTCCCGGGCGACACCAGCGCCTTCCAGGCTGCCTCGCCGGCCTACCTCGGCGAACTGAACCAGGCCGTGGCCAAGACCCGAGCCACGGCGCTGCGCTGCAACGCCGGCTACAGCAAGCGCTACACCGCGCACGTGTCGAAGCTGAAGGGCTCGATGCGCGAGCTGATCGCCAGCCAGGCCGACCCGGAAGTCTCCAAGCTGGAGAACGCCGAGCACCTCTGGCAGGACGCCTACACCATCTGCGGCCGCGTGCAGCCGGAGCTGAGCATGGCCGCCACCGGCGGCTCGCGCTCCTACAGCGGACGTCCGCGCGCGCCGGGCGTGGCCGGCATGGTGGACTCGGCCAAGGACAGCGCGGTCGGCAAGGCCGTGGACAAGGCCTTCGGCTCGCTGTTCGGCCGATAAGCGGATTGCGGAAAAAAAGCCCCGCCGTTGGCGGGGCTTTTTTTGGGCCCGCGCCCTGGCTTGAGAGTCCGTTCGCGCTGAGCCTGTCGAAGTGCGGACGGACTCCGGCGACCGCGTCTGCGGCCGTTCACCCTTCGACAGCCTCAGGGCGAACGGCTGGAAGGGGCGGCATCATTCGCCTCGGCTCTTCGGTAGCCGCTCCTGCACCTCCGTAGCCCGTTTTGCCGCAGGCAAGCCGGGATCGCCGTCGGCTTCGCATCCCGAAGCGACCAGGGCCCCGACGCCCCGGCTCCACTGCGCGAACCCGGGCTGCGGCAGGCCTCAGCTCTTCGGCAGCCACTCCTGCAGCAGCGAGCCGTTCTCCCGCAGCCATTCCCGCTGCGCGTCATGCCCCGGCATCTGCCGCTCCACCAGCGCCCAGAAGCGCGGCGAGTGGTTGCGGTGCACCAGATGGCAGAGCTCGTGCACGGCGACGTAGCGGAATACCTCGGGCGGGGCCAGCAGCAGGCGCCATGACAGGCAGATCAGGCCACCCGGGTTGCAGCTGCCCCATTGCGTGCGGGGATCGTTGACGCGCAGGCCGCTGGCCGGCACCCCGAGCCGCGCACCCTCTTCGTCCAGCAGCAGCCGCGCCTGCTGGCGCGCGCGCTGCAGCAGGGCGCGGCGCAGGATCAGCTCCAGGTGGCGCGGCTGCAGGCCCAGCTGGGGTGCTGCGAACAGGGAAACCTCCTCAGGGCCGAAGCGGACCTGCGGCCGCAGGCCGCTGGCCGGCACCAGGCGCAGCGGCAGGCGCTGGCCCTGGAACAGCAGCTCGCCCTGGCCATCCCAGCGCAGGCCGGTCGCCCCGCGCCGCGCCTGCTGCTCGCGCAGCTCGGCCAGCTTCTCGCGCACCCAGCCCTGCCGCTCCTGCAGGAAGGCCAGCGCCTGGGCGCGGGATACCCAGCGCGGATAGACCAGGCGCACCTCGGTGGCGGAGCGGATTTCGATCTTCAGGTTGCGCGAGCGCGGGCTGCGCCGCTCCACGAGGCGGTATTCCTCCTGGAACAACTCGAACTGGGTGGTCGCGGGGGCTTCGGACACCTGTTTACTTTAATCGAATAAAGCTGGATTGAAAAAACATTGATCACAGGCCTGGCGGAACGAACGCTCGCATGGGAACCATCCATGACAGCCCTGCCGGCGCCGTTTCACCAAACGGCAAAAAATGCGTCACCACCGTAGCGAAGCCCCGTCCTTGCAGCGTTTGCTGCGCTGCACAGGGCTTTTATCCACAGGCTTATCCCCCTCGCCTGTCGATAAAAAACACTAGGCCAGATGACAGTTAGCTGGCTTGCTAACCAGCCTGGTAGCCCATCTTGGCCAGCAGTCCGTCGAGCTCGTCCAGCGAATGGAAGGCCAGCCGCAGTTCGCCCTTGCCGCTGCCGTCGGCCTGCACGACCACGGTGCAGGCAAGATGGTCGGACAGCTCGCGCTCCAGGCGCTGCCAGTCGCTGGGCTTGGCCGGCCGGAACACGATCTTGCTGTCGCGCTCGCTGGCGATGCGCTTCTCCAGCCCGCGCACGGTCAGCTTCAGGCGGATGACGTCGTCCGCCCAGCGCAGCTGCTCGTTGAGCGGCAGGCCGGCCAGCACCTTGGCATGGCCCAGCAGGATGTGGCCGTCGTTGACCAGCTCCTGCACCGGCGGCGACAGGTTGAGCAGGCGCAGGTAATTGCTGACGTACTCGCGGGACTTGCCGATGCGCCGGCCGATTTCCTCGTGGGTCATGCCATGGATCTCGCCCAGGCGCTTGAGGCCCGCCGCGGCTTCCATGGGCGTGAGAGACTCGCGCTGGAGGTTCTCGATCAGTCCGACGACGAAGGCTTCGTCGTCGGACAGGTCGTCGCGGATCACCGCGGGGATCTCGTGCAGGCCGGCCAGCTGGGCGGCGCGCCAGCGGCGCTCGCCGGCCAGCAGTTCATAGCCCCAGACGCGGGTGCGCAGCACGATGGGCTGCACTACGCCCGATTCGCGGATCGACTCCGACAACTCCTTGAGGGCGTCGGGGTCGAAGTGCCGCCGGGCCTGCTGGCTGCCCGGGCGGATCAGGTCGATCGGGATTTCCTGGATGACGCCGGCAGACCGCTTCTTGCTCATCCGTTTATTGTACGGCCCCAAGCCCCGGGCATGGGATAATCCCCCGAATATGAAGGAGAACAACGGCATGGAAGAACAATTCCGGGCGATCATCGAAGCCATCGGCGAAAACCCCGAGCGCGAAGGCCTGCTGCGCACCCCCCATCGCGCCGCCAGGGCCATGGAGTTCCTGACCCAGGGCTACGAGCAGGACGTCGGCGAGATCGTCAATGGCGCGGTGTTCGAGTCGCACAACGACGAGATGGTGATCGTCAAGGACATCGAGCTGTACTCGATGTGCGAGCACCACATGCTGCCCTTCATCGGCCGCGCCCATGTCGCCTACCTGCCGAACGGCAAGGTGATCGGCCTGTCCAAGATCCCGCGCATCGTCGACATGTTCGCCCGGCGCCTGCAGATCCAGGAAAACCTGACCCAGCAGATCGGTCAGTGCCTGCAGGACACGATCGACGCCAAGGGCGTGGGCGTGGTCATTGAAGCGAAACATCTCTGCGCCATGATGCGGGGCGTACAGAAGCAGAATTCCAGCATGGTGACGTCCTTCATGCTGGGCCGGTTCCGCGAGGATCACCGCACGCGCCAGGAATTCCTGGACCTGATCCGGCGTCAGAACTAGACCCCGGGTCATTTAAAGGACAGTTGTATAGGCTGATCCGAACCGGGCTAAACTGCGTATGGACGGCATGACGGTTGCTGCGGCAACGATGCCCGTCCCTCACGCCAAGTCATTGTATTGCTAACGGTCAAGACGCCATGCTGAACGGAATCAACCCCGACCTGCCTGCCCAGCGCGAAGTGCTGCAGTCGCTCGAGCCGACGGTACGCGAGCTGATGCAGAAGCACCGCGACAGCCGCAAGCTGTGGATGCCCAGCGACCTGCTGCCGGCCGACGAGCAGTCCGAGCCCAACCACGAGGAAGAGCTCCGTGCCCTGCGCGAGCGCGCCCGCGGCCTGCCCGACGGCGTGCGCGTGGCCATCGCCCTGAACCTGCTGACCGAGGAAGGCCTGCCGCATTTCCACCGCCTGGTGGCCGTGTACATGGGCCACGACGGCGCCTGGGCCGAGTGGAACAACCTCTGGACCGCCGAGGAAGACCGCCACGGCTGCGTGCTGCGCGACTACGTGCGCGACGCCCGGGTCTTCAACATGAAGGCGCTGGAGGAGATGCAGTTCCAGTACATCGAGTCCGGCTTCAACCCGGACTGGAAGGACGACCCCTATCGCCTGCTGGCCTACACCAGCCTGCAGGAGAAGGCGACGCAGACCTCGCACGCCAACGCCGGCCGCCTGGCGGGCAACTACGAGCCCAAGCTGCAGAAGATCCTGGCGCACATCTGCGCCGACGAGTCGCGCCACTATGTGTTCTACCGCGACTCCTTCTCCGCCGTGATGAAGCTGGACAGCAACCGCGCCCTGCACGCCCTGGCGGCCGTGGCCCCGGCGCTGGCCATGCCCGGCCACAACATCGCCGGCTTCGCCCAGATGTCCGAGGTGGAGCGCCGCGCCGGCATCTACGGCCCGCGCGAGTACCTGAGGCTGGTGGAGGACCTGGTCAAGCACTGGGCCATCGACAAGATGGACGGCCTCTCCGCGATGGGCCGCGCCGCGCAGGACAAGGTGATGCAACTGCCCAAGCGCCTGTCGCGCATGGCCGACTACGTCGAGTCCAAGGCGCACTCGCGCAGCTTCTCGTTCGAGTTCATCTACCAGCGGGCGTTCGAGATGGCGGGCGGGTGATTCGCCGCGCTTTGGCGATGACTCGATGTCATCGTCATCGCCTGCGGCGAATCACGGGCGGCCATGGAGGGCCGAACGGACTGGCCAACAATCTGGCCTTCTCCCTCTGCACCCTCAATGTTCCAGTAGGGCGGGACCAAAAGTAGGCGCCTTCGGCCGTGGCAAACACGTCCCGCCCTGTGGCGCCACCGCGGACCGCCGTAGCGGGAGCGACGCAAGTCGCGATCTCTTGAGTTCAGGAGCAAGAGATCGCGACTTGCGCCGCCCCGCACTTCGTCTCCATTCCCTACCGTTTCACCTCGAACCCGGTTCCGTGCAGCTCACCCGCTGCGACCCACTCCACCCCCTCCACCCTGGCCGCCGGTGGCCCCTCGTCCAGCCAGCCGCGCAACTCGGCCAATGCGCCCGGAGTGCCCGCTGCCATACCCTCGACCCGGCCATCGGGCAGGTTGCGGACCCAGCCGTCCAGACCCAGGCTGTTGGCCTTGTCGGCGGTGCTCTGGCGGAAGAACACGCCTTGCACGCGGCCGGACACGATGAAGCGGTAACATTCGCGCATAGCTGAACAATGGGTGGTCTCATGGGCATCATCTCTCAAATCCGCCGCGGCGTGGCCGCGATCCGGCAACTGCGGGGGACCCCGCTGCCGGAAGGCGAACCCGAGCTGGCCGCCTTCTCGGCCGCGATCCCCGTGGGTCCCTCGGGCGCGCCGCTGTGGCAGATCGACGTGCAGGTCACCACCGAACCGCATGCCGACGGCGAACGCCTGCGCCTGCGCGCCCGCATCCAGACCAATCTGGCCTCGGCGCTGAAGCCGGCGCTGGGCGCGCCGGTGGCGCTGTCCGACAGCCGCGCGCTGACGCTGGCGGAGCGCACCGGCTCGCTGGTGCAGCGCACCGCCAACCGCGTGCTGAACCTGCCGGCGGTACGCACCTTCGCCGAGCCGCTGCTCAACAACGACTTCAACACCTTCATCGAGGTGCAGGCCTCCACCGCCTCGCTCGACGCCGGCGCGGGCGAACTGATCCCGCAGAGCGACAAGCTGGCGGCGCTGGGCATCCAGCCGCGCCGCGCCGGGGACCAGCCGGTGGCGGAAACCTGGAGCGGCCAGGCGGCCGACGGCTTCGCCCAGGTGTCGCTGCTGCAGATCGACAAGCGTCACCTGCCGCCCGGCCTGGCGCAGCGGCTGGGCGACAAGCCCTTCCAGCTGGCGGCGGCCATCGTCAACACGGCGCAGCAGAAGTAGCGGTCCGACGGTCGGGGGAGCCGCATGACCCACGCGATCAAGGCCGGCTGATGGCGCGCACGCGCTCGCGCGAGGTGCTGCAGCTGGCGCTGCCGATCATCGGCGGCATGGCCTCGCAGAACCTGCTGAACCTGGCCGACACCTGGATGGTGGGCGGCCTGGGGCCCGATGCGCTGGCGGCCACCGGCATCGCCAACTTCGTCAACTTCATCGCCTTCGCCTTCATCATGGGCTTCGCCAGCGCGGTGCAGGCCATCGCGGCACGGCGCGCCGGCGAGGGCAGCACCTCGGAGCTGGCGGTGCCGCTCAACGGCGGCCTGCTGCTGTCGCTGGCGATCGGCGTGCCGATGTCGGCGATCCTGATCGCATTGACGCCGCAGATCCTCGGTGCGCTGACCACGGACCCCGACGTGGTGCGCGAAGGCACGCCCTACCTGCAGTGGCGCCTGGTGGCGGTGGCGGCCGTGGGCATGAACTTCGCGTTCCGCGGCTACTGGAGCGCGGTGAAGATGACGCGGCTCTACCTGCTGACGCTGGTGGAGATGCATGCGCTCAACGTGCTGTTCAGCTATTCGCTGATCTACGGGCACTTCGGCCTGCCGGCGATGGGCACGGCGGGCGCCGGCCTGGGCACCACGCTGGCGACGCTGGCCGGCACCGGCATCTACTTCTTCCTGGCCTCGCGCCACGCCAGGCCTCACGGCTTCCTGAGGCGCCGGCCGACGCCCGAGCAGTTCCGCAGCCTGGTGCGCCTGAGCATCCCGTCCTGCATCCAGCAGCTGCTGTTCTCCGGCGGCTTCCTGATGCTGTTCTGGATCGTCGGCAAGATCGGCACGCCGCAGCTGGCGGTGGCCAACGTGCTGATCAACATCACCCTGACGGCGGTGCTGCCGGCGATGGGCTTCGGCCTGGCCGCCGCCACGCTCTGCGCCCAGGCACTCGGCCGCGGCGATCCCGACGACGCGCAGCGCTGGGCCTGGGATACCTACCGGGTGGCGCTGTGGGTGTTCGCGGCGCTGTCGATCCCGATGCTGCTGCTGCCGGGACCGATTCTGTCGTTCTTCCTGCGCGATCCGGCGCTGGTGGAACTGGGCCGGCTGCCGCTGCAGCTGGTCGGCGCCACGGTCGCGCTCGACGGCCTGGGCCTGATCATGATGCAGGCGCTGCTCGGGGCCGGTGCGGCGAAGCTGGTGATGAAGGTGGCGGTGGGCCTGCAGTGGCTGCTGTTCCTGCCGCTGGCCTGGCTGCTGGGTCCGGTGCTGGGCCACGGCCTGGTGGCGCTGTGGCTGGCGATGGGCGGCTACCGCCTGCTGCAGGCGCTGATCTTCACCCTGGCCTGGCAGGAGCGCAGCTGGGCGGCGATAAGGGTATAGCGACCGCCAAACCCGCGGGAGCGGCTGTCAGCCGCTCCCGCGTCCGTTGACCTGCCCGCCCGATGATTCGTCAGAAGAAGTGCCGTGCCGCCCAGATCGCCAGCCCGGCGATGGCGGCGATGCCCAGCACCAGCACCGCCACGCCCATGCGGCGCTGTCCGGGGCCGGCCACGACGATGCCGTGGCGCCGCTCCTGCTCCTGCAGGTATTCCTCCAGCAGCCGTGCGTTGATGCGGTTGGCCTTGAAGGCGAAGTCGAAGACGTCGCCCAGCAGCGGCACCAGCCCGGCCAGTGCGTCCAGCGCGGCGAACCCGGTCATCTTCAGCAGCAGCGGCCGGGGCGCACCGACCTTGACGCCTTCGTAGACCACGAAGCCGGACAGCGCCAGCCCCAGGATGTCGCCCAGCACCGGCACCAGGCCGACCAGGGAGTCGACGCCGACCTTCCAGCCCAGGCCGGGAATGCGGATGGCCTCGTCCAGCAGGCGCGACAGGCGCTGCAGGCGTTGACGGGAAGCCTGTACCTGCGCCAGGGGGGGCAAAGCGCCGTTCGTAGTAGTGTCCATGACCCGATTTGTCGCTAACCTATAGGCATAACCAGCTTCATACAGGATACCCGGGGCCATGCGAGCACTGCTGTACAAACTGATGTTCCTGCTCGCCTACTGGATTTTCCGGCCGTTCAACCGGTACATCCACTACACCACCACGCCGGCGGCGCTGCGCGAAAGCCTGAAGCTGGACCCGACCCGGCCGGTGGTCTACATCCTGGCGACGCGCTCCTGGGCCGACCTGTTCGTGCTGGACCGCATCTGCAAGGACCTGGTGCTGCCGCGGCCCAACCGCACCGGCTCCAATTTCCCCACCATCGAGAAGGCGGGCGTGGTCTACCTGCCGGCCCTGCTGGAGACGCGCATGCGTCCCACCGAGCTGACGCGCCTGATCGAGACCGGCATCGCCACGCAGGACTTCGACGCGCAGCTGGTACCGGTGTCGGTGTTCTGGGGACGCGATCCGGGCCGCGAGAAGAGCTGGTTCGAGCTGCTGTTCGCCGACAGCGTGCAGGCCGGCATGGTGCGCAAGTTCTTCATCATGCTCGCCAACGGCCGCAGCGTGTTCGCCAACTTCGGCCTGCCTCTGGCGTTCCGCGAGTTCGTCAGCCGCGAACCCGATGCCACCCGGGCGATCCGCAAGCTGACCCGCACGCTGCACTTCCACTTCCTGCGCGCGCGCACCGCTGCGCTGGGGCCGACGCTGCTGGCGCGCCATGTCGTCATCAACGGCCTGCTGCAGAAGCAGAACGTGCTGGAAGCGGTGGAGGCGGCGACCAAGGGCGGCTCGATGACGCGCGAGAAGGCGCTGGCGCACGCACGCAAGTGCGCCGACGAGATCGCGGCGGACTACACCAACAACGTCATCGTCTTCCTGGAGCGCTTCCTCGGCGCGATCCTGTTCAAGCGCGTCTTCAGCAGCATCGACGTGCGCGGCCTGGAGCGCTTGCGCGAGTGGGCGCAGCAGGGCTACGAGATCGTCTACATGCCCTCGCACCGCTCGCACGCGGACTACCTGCTGGTGTCGTACACGCTGTACCACGCGGGCCTTGTGCCGCCGCACATCGCGGCCGGCGTCAACCTCAACTTCTGGCCGGTGGGCGGCCTGCTGCGCGGAGCCGGCGCGTTCTACCTGCGCCGCAGCTTCGCCGGCGACTACATCTACAGCGCGGTGTTCCGCGCCTACGTGGACTCGCTGATCCAGCGCGGCTACGCCATCGAGTTCTTCCCCGAGGGCGGCCGCAGCCGCACCGGCCGCCTGCTGGCACCCAAGACCGGCATGCTGTCGATGGTGGTGGAGGCGGGCCTGAAGCAGCGCACGCGCAAGGTGGCGCTGGTGCCGGTGTTCATCGGCTACGACAAGTGCTGGGAGGTGGCCAGCTACGCCAAGGAACTCAAGGGCGCCAAGAAGCAGAAGGAGTCCGCCGAAGGCCTGCTCAAGGCCGGCAAGATCCTGGGCAAGTCCTACGGCAAGGCCTACATCAGCTTCGGCGAGCCCACGGTGCTGCAGGACCATGCCGACAAGCACCTGCCCGGCTGGCGCGAAACCTTCGCCGCCGACAAGGACGAGCTGCCGCCGCAGTACAAGGCCTTCGTCGGCCAGCTGGCGCTGCAGCACATGCGCGACATCAACGCCAATGCCGTGGCCAACCCGGTGGGCCTGGCGGCGGTGGCGCTGCTGGCCTCGCCGCAGCGCGCGGTGTCGGAGGACGAGTTCGTCGAGCAGATCGGCCACCTGGTCTGGCTGCTCAAGGGCAGCCCCGATGCCGGCAACCTCTACATTCCCGAGACCGCGCCCAAGACCATCGTGGAGCTGAGCGCGCCGATCGCACGCATCCTGCGCGTGCCGCACAAGTGGGGCGACCTGCACGCCATCACCGACAACGATGCCGTCGCGCTGACCTACAACCGCAACAACATCCAGCACCTGTTCGCGATCCCCTCGATGATCGCCAACCAGTTCCGCACGCGCATGCTGCTGACCGAGGAGGCCATCGTGCTCGGCGTGCGCGCGCTGTATCCGTTCCTGCGCACCGAGTTCTTCCTGCGCTGGCAGCCGGAGGAGGTGGAGTCGGTGACGCGCCACTGGCTGGAGGTGATGCTGCAGCTGGGGCTGCTGAACCGCAGCGGCGACCGCCTGCAGCGGCCGGACGTGACCAGCCCGGCCTTCTCCACGCTGGCCATGCTGGGCCGCGTGATGGGCGAGACGCTGGAGCGCTACTGCATCACCGCGCTGCTGCTGGCCGAGGAGCGCCGCACGCAGCAGTCGCTCAAGCGCGAGCGCTTCGAGGAAGACTGCCGCCTGATCGCCGAGCGCATGGCGATCCTCACCGGCCGCGATGCTCCGGAGTTCTTCGACAAGGCCCTGTTCCGCGGCTACCTCAACACCCTGATCGAGGTCGGCCTGGTGGTGGAAACCGGCGACCGCTCGCTGGCCGTGGATGCCCGCATCGAGCGCATGTCCGAACGCTCGCTGGAGATGCTGTCCGACGAGACCCGGCAGATGCTGCTGCAGCTGCTGTCGCGCCGGAAGATGGCCGAAACGGCCACCCCCGAGGCCAAGGAACCGACCCCGCCAAACCCTGTCTGATAGGGGCCTGGAGGCCTCCCGAGGCCCCTTCGGAACGGCCGTTAGACGCCCGGGAAGGACTCGCTATAATCCGGGTCGCCCGGGGGCTTCGCCCCCTTTTTTCATACCTACGAGATTCCTATGCAGAAGAAAATGCTGGTTCTGGCCGCCGTCGTCGCGTCCAGCCTGTTCGTTGGCTGCGCCAAGAAGGAAGGCGGCGCCGAGGGCGGCAGCGCCGCCCCGTCGGGCGATCTCCAGACCGACGCCCAGAAGTTCGGCTACTCGATCGGCGTGGACCTGGGCCGCTCCCTGGCCCCGGTGCGCGAGGACGTGGACATCGAGGCGCTGAAGGCGGGCCTGGATGACGCCGCCAAGGCCGCCGCCAAGGTCGAGGAAGCCAAGAAGGCCCTGGCCGCCAAGCCGGACGACGCCAAGCTGAAGGAAGCCCTGGCCGAGGCCGAGAAGCTGCCGGGCATCAAGCTCGACGAGAAGCAGCGCGAAGAAGTGAAGATGAACGTCGCCAAGAAGCTCCAGGAGAAGCAGGTCGCCGAGCGCACCAAGCAGTCGGAGACCGCCAAGGCCGCCGGCGAGAAGTTCCTGGCCGAGAATGGCAAGAAGGCGGGCGTGAAGACCACCGCCTCGGGCCTGCAGTACGAAGTCATCACCGAGGGCAAGGGCACCAAGCCGAAGGCCTCCGACACCGTCACCGTGCACTACAAGGGCACGCTGCTGAACGGCGAGGAGTTCGACAGCTCCTACTCGCGCAACCAGCCGGTCACCTTCCCGCTGGCCAACGTGATCCCGGGCTGGACCGAGGGCGTGCAGCTGATGACGCCGGGCTCCAAGTACAAGTTCTACATCCCCTCGGCGCTCGGCTACGGCGAGCGCGGCGCCGGCGTGAAGATCGGCCCCAACGAGACCCTGGTGTTCGAGGTCGAGCTGCTGTCGGTCGGCGAAGAGAAGAAGTAAGGGAACCACCCGGTTCCCCGCAGCAGAAAGGCCGGCGCAAGCCGGCCTTTTTCTTGGCCGAAGCCGCCTGCGCCGGCGGGCGCCGCGCCCGCTGCTCAGTCGCAGCTGGAAGCGGCCAGTTCCTCGGCCTGCCGGCGCTGCTCGTCGTGCTTCTGCGGGGTCCAGCGCACCATGTTGCCCTGGTCGTCGCGCGACATCAGGCGGTTGGGCGGGCTCTGGGCCAGCAGGACCAGCCTTGCCCGCGCCTCGGCGCAGGCCTTGACCCGTTCGGCGGCCTTGGCCTCGCCTTCGGCCTCCTTCTTCGCCGCCTCGCCGCGCTCCTTGTCCAGCGCCTCCAGCTGCCGCTGCAGGGCATCGGCCTCGGCCGGGTTGGCCGGCGACACCCGCGGCGTCACCTTGTCGGCCGCGCGGCCGGCGGGCGGGGTCTGGCTGTAGGTCACCCGCCCCTGGGAGTCCACGGAACGGTAGATCTCGGCACCGGCCAGGCCGGGCAGCGCAAGGAGCAGGGACAGCAGCAGGGCGTGTTTCTTCATGGCCACAGCTTAGAGCCAATCCGGACACAAAAGAAAACGCCGCCCGGAGGCGGCGTTTTCCTGGTGGCGGGACCGCCTTACTTGGTGGCCTGGCGCTGCACGTTGGCCGGGTCGAAGTAGGAAGGATCGAAGACCTGCTCGTAGGCCTCTTCGTCCTCGTTGTTCATCGCCTGGACCAGGTAGCGGCCGCTCTGCAGGTCGTAGATGGTTTCCATGACCGACGACTGGAAGGTCTTGTTGTAGGCCTGCACCGGGTGGGCTTCCTGCCAGCGCCACAGCTCGCCGCGGCGGTCGTAGATGTCCACCAGCGAGATCTGCCAGCTGTCCTCGTCCAGGAAGAACACGCGCTTGGCGTAGACATGCGAGGTGCCCGGCTTGAGCGTGCCCTCCACCACCCAGACGCGGTGCAGCTCGTAGCGCGGCAGGTCCTGGTTGATGTGGTTGCGCTTGATGATGTCCTTGTACTTGTACTTGTCGCTGTGAACGACATAGGAGTTGTACGGGATGATCATCTCCTTCTTGCCGACGATCTTCCAGGTGTAGCGGTCCGTGGCGCCGTTGAAGGTGTCGGTCTGGTCGTTGGTGCGCAGGTTGTCGGCACCCGTGCCCGGGTTGTCGTAGCCGACGTTCGGGGCGCGACGCAGGCGGCGCTGGCCGGGGTTGTACTGCCAGGCGCGGCGCGGTTCCTTGACCTGGTCCATGGTCTCGTGGACCAGGGTGATCTGGCCCGCCAGGCGCGGCGGCTGGGCCACCACCTGCAGGAAGTAGATGATGACGTTCTGCAGCGAGTCCGGCGTGGCGCCCTTCTGGCTGTAGGTGAAGCGCACGTCCTCGCGGATCTTCACCAGGTTGAAGTCGCCGCTGGTGGTGACGGCCGCCTGGTTGTTCCAGCGACGGCCGCCCGGGCCACGGTAGCGCACCTTGTGGTTCCAGACCGGCTCGACGCCGCTCTTGGGAATCGGGAAGGGAATGCCGGTGATGGTGTTGACCAGGGCCTCGCCGCCGCCGCCCAGGTCACCCTTCAGCGCGTTCTGGTAGGTGGCTTCGTTGACGAAGTCCGGATAGGCCGCGGTGCGGCGCGTCGGGTAGACGTTCAGCTTGTAGCTGTCGCCGTACTTGGCGAACATCGCCTGCTGGCCGGCGCTGAGCTTGTCCTTGTACTGCGCGAAGTTCTTGCCGGTGATGGTGTACAGCGGCTTGTCGCTGGGGAAGGGATCGCAGAGGCGCTTGCCCTCGCCCTGGTAGCAGGACGGGGTCTGGGTGTAGCCGCCGTCCCAGGCCGGGATGCTGCCGTCCTTGTTCGCGCCCCGCTCGCCGCCCATCGGCGTCAGGGTCGACTTGAGCTTGTCGGCCTCGGCCTGGCTGACCTTGGCGGCGGCCGGCAAGGCCACCAGCGTCAGCGCCAGGGCGATGCAGGTTTTGATCTTCATTATTGAGAACTCCTCGAAAATTCTTCGCGTGGCGAACGATAGTGCAGAAGCAGCGCTCGTTCCAGACGGCGGCCGGGCCGGTTCGCTCAGCCCGACAGCGGCCTGCGCAAGCGCAGGCCGTCCGCTCCATCCTCGTAGTATGCGCGCAACACCGCCGTCTCGGCGTAGCCGAGGCGGCGATAGAGTGCCCGTGCCGGGGCATTGTCCGCACGCACTTCCAGGGACATTAGTGCCTTTTTACCAAGCCGTGCGTGCCGCTCGGCGGCGTTGACCAGCCGGCCGGCGATCCCCTGGCCGCGGGCGGCGGGGTCCACCACCACCGAATAGATCCGCGCCACGGCGCTGTTGCGGCGCGTCAGCAGCACCAGAGAGCCGAGGGTGAGCCCCCCCGAGCGCGCCACCCAGATGGCGGCGCTGTCCGCGGCCAGCAGCCGGCGCATCGAGCGTGCCGACATGCGGTCGCCAGGGAAATTCTGCTCCAGGGCGAGCAGGGCCGGCAGGTCGGCGGGACCGGCGCGGCGGACCTGCATCAGCGCACCGCGTCGCGCGCCCGCGATTCCAGCCGGCGGACGAAGAATTCCATGATGCGGCGGTACAGCAGTTCCTTCAGCACCAGGTCCTCCACGCCGAAGTCGATGTTGGGGTTGTCGTTGACCTCGATGACCTTGACCACCTTGCCGAACTGCTTGAGGTCGACGCCGTAGAGGCCGTTGCCCACGGCGCGGGCGGCATCCACCGCGATCTTCAGCACCTGGGCCGGCACGTCCTTGACGTCCACCGTCTCGTGGTTGCCTTCCTGCTTGGCGCCCTTGTCGTTGCGCTTGACCACCTGCCAGTGGCCCTCCGCCATGTAGTAGCGGCAGGCATAGAGCGGCTGGCCGTCGAGCACGCCGACGCGCCAGTCGTACTCGGTGGGCTCGAAGGACTGCCCGATCACCAGGTCGGAACGTTCCAGCATGTCGCGCGTCTGGCGCTTGAGCTCGGCCTCGCTCTCCACCTTGATGACGCCCTTGGAGAACTGCGAGTCGGGCTGCTTGAGCACGCAGGGGAAACCCAGCTCCCGCGCCGCCGTGGCGATGTTGCCGCGGTGGATCAGCACGGTCTTGGGCTGCGGGATGCGGTGGCGTTCCATCAGCTGCGCCAGGAACACCTTGTTGGCGGCGCGCAGGATCGACACCGGGTCGTCCACCACGATCAGTCCTTCACGCACGCCGCGGCGGGCGAAGCGGTAGGTGTGGTGGTTGACCGCGGTGGTCTCGCGGATGAACAGGGCGTCGAACTCGGCGACGTGTCCGTAGTCGCTCTTGTCGATGAACTCGACGTCGAAGCCCTGCTCCTCGGCCGCCTTCTCGAAGGCCTTGAGCGCACGGGCGTTGGACGGCGGCTCCTTCTCGTCCTCGTTGACCAGGATCGCCAGGTCGTAGCGCGCCGAATCGCGCTTGGTGCGCGGGTGGCGGCGCTTCATGAAGAAGTAGTCGCGCGCCGCCTCGTAGAGGAACTCGTGATGCGCGGCCGGCACCTCGCCCAGTGCGATCGGCCCCAGGGTTTCCACGCGCCACTCGTCACCGCGGTAGATGAAGCGGGCCTGCACCAGTGGCGCCGGGAACAGGTTGAACAGCGCCCGCGCCAGGCGCTCGTGGCGCTTGGCGATGGAACGGCCGAAGTAGACGTTGAGGATGTACTCGCCCGAACCGATGCGCGCCAGCGATTGCTGGATCAGTTCCTCGATCTCGTCGTTGATCACCGACGGGCTTTCCGCCAGCTTCAGGTCCTGGATCGTGGTGATCTCCGGCAGCGGCTTGTGACCGCGCGCACTGGCCAGCAGCGACACGTAGTAGCCGGTGGTCTGGTAGCTGAAGGACCGGCAGAGGTTGTAGATGCGCGAACGCTTGGCGCGCGTCATCGACTCGTCGGTCAGGTAGTCCCAGGCCGTCACCACCTCGATGCCCGGGATGTTCGCCGGCCAGTCGGAGCGCTGGTCCACGACGACGATGCCGCTCACGGCAGTGCTCTGCGCGGGGTGGCCGGGAACGTAACGACGCTTTCAGACCCGCGTTTGGGGCCTTGGGAATCTTCGGGCATGTGGGAGGCGGTCGATCGATCTTGAAGGAAAAAACCGCGGCGCCATCCTAGCATGCGAAGCACGGGCGAAAGGCGGCGTACACTGCTCCGGCGTGATCGGGCGATTGTGATTATTTGTTTTAAAATGATTTTGGAATTTATTAAAAAGTCAATTCCGTCGATGGCCGGCTGGACGCTGCTGGCCGCCGCCGCAGCGGCGCAGGCGCAGCCCCCGCTGCCGCTGGCGGTTTCGCGCGTCGCCCCCACGGCGGAATTGCGGCGCGGCGACGACATCCTGGAACTGCGCAGCCGGATAGCGCTGCGGCCGGAAGACCGCATCGTCACCGGCCCGCAGGGCCGCGTGGCCCTGCAGCTCTACGGCGGCGGCGCCCTGCGGCTGGGCGGCGACAGCACGCTGCGCCTGCACAGCGTCGAGCCGCCCGGGCCCGGCAACGGCGGTGTCGCCAAGCTGATCCTGGAACGCGGGGCCCTGCGCCTGGACGCCCGGGGCCGCTCAGGCCGGCCGCCCCAGGACTACCGCCTCAACGTCGGCCGCCTGCGCCTGCGCGTGTTCGGCGGCGAGGCCTGGACCGAACTGACCGCCCGCGGCGAGAACGTCTGCCTGCTGTCGGGCGCGGTGGAGATCGTCACCGATACCGGCGGCGAGCGCCTGGACGAGCCGGGCAGCTGCCTGCTGTTCGGCCTGGCGGGCCGCCTGCCGGTGCGGGGCGACGGCGGCGAAGCGCTGCCGAGAAAGCTGCTGCGCACCGCCTTCGCCGACGACATCAACGCCCGGGCGCTGGCCGAGCAGACCCCGGAGCCGCCGGCCGAGGCGCTGCCGCCGGCCGACCCCGGCGCGCCCCTGCCCCTGCCCGGGGATCCGCTGCCGGCCGCGGTGGCCGGTCCGCGCTGGACCCTGGTGCTCGCCTCCTTTCCCGATCCGGCCGCCGCGGAGAACGCGGTGCGCAGCTGGCTCGGCCAGGGCGAAACGCCGCAGGTGCGCCGCTCCGACACCCCCTCCGGGGTGCGCTACCGCCTGACGGTGGGCGACTACGCCGAGCTGGCCCAGGCCCGGGCCGCCCTGGCCGAGCTGCGGGGCCGCCAGCTCGATGCCGCCGAGGCCTGGGTGATGCCCCTGCCGGAGTAGCGCGGCCCGGGATTTGCTGCACCCTGCAAGGGGCGGGAGATTGCGTCATGAAACCGCCACGACGTTTCTGTACAAGTGTATAGTGATGCCGTGCCCCCCCGGGGTTCATGCATGGCGCCTGAAGCCCTGCGAGCGGCCGGTCAGTGCCGCAACGTCTTTCTGGAGAATCGCTGTATGTCATCCGTTTCGGATTCCGCCTGGGAGCGCGCGCCGCTCAACTGGCCGGCCGTCATCCTGTTCAGCCTGACCACGCTGGGCATGCTCACGGTGTTCCCCTGGTATGCCTGGACGCACGACTTCAGCACGGCCGCCTGGGTGTGGTTCGTGGTCTTCATGTACGGCACCGGCATGTCGATCACCGGCGGCTACCACCGGCTGTGGGCGCACCGCGCCTACCAGGCCCACTGGAGCCTGAAGATCGTCTACATGCTGCTGGGCGCCATGTCGCTGCAGAACAGCATCCTGATCTGGGCCTCGATGCACCGCATCCACCACAAGGAAGTGGATCACCGCGACCGCGATCCCTACTCCGCCGAGCGCGGCCTGTGGTTCTCCCACATGGGCTGGATGCTGCGGAACTACCCCAGCTCCGCGCTCGACTACAAGAACGCGCGCGACCTGATGGAAGACCC
Source organism: Solimonas fluminis (assembly GCF_002930645.1). GTDB lineage: Bacteria > Pseudomonadota > Gammaproteobacteria > Nevskiales > Nevskiaceae > Solimonas_A > Solimonas_A fluminis. Next base: position 70,431 of record NZ_PSNW01000002.1, read on the forward strand.
CATCGTGATGTTCCAGCACAAGCACTACCTGGGCATCGCGCTGTTCATGAACATCGCCGTGCCGGCGCTGCTGGGCTGGGCCTACGGCGACGTCGGCGGCTTCCTGATGCTGGTGGGCCTGCTGCGCCTGGTGCTGAGCCAGCACTTCACCTTCTTCATCAACTCGCTGGCCCACTATTGGGGCCGCCAGCCCTACACCACCGAGAACAGCGCCCGCGACAACGACGTGCTGGCCCTGTTCACCTACGGCGAGGGCTACCACAACTACCACCACATCTTTCAGTGGGACTACCGCAACGGCATCCGCTGGTGGCAGTGGGACCCCACCAAGTGGATGATCGCCGGCGCGGCCCGCATCGGCCTGGCCTACAACCTCAAGCGCGTGCCGGAATTCGTCATCCGCCGCCAGATGGTGCAGCGCCAGCTCGAGCGCGCGCAGGAGCAGCTGGCCAAGGCCCAGCCCGAGGCGCAGCCGGGCCGCCTGGCCGCGCTGCAGACCCTGCTGGAGCAGGAGCTGAAGCACTACGCCGAGATCGCCTCGGAGTGGGCCAAGCTGCAGCAGGAGAAGCTGGAGGCCGCCAAGCGCCAGCTGGCCGAGCAGTGGGAGAACAGCGAGGCCCGCGCCCGCATCCGCGCGCTGGAGGACTCCCTGCACCAGCAGCACCGCCGCCTGCGCCTGCTGAGCCTGCAGGCTGCCCAGGCCGCCGCCTGATCCGGCCCGGCAGGATCGCTGTAGGAAAAAGCCCCGCTCCGGCGGGGCTTTTCCGTAGGGGCTGTCGGAGCGCAGTTTCCCGACCACCCGAACGGTCATCCGCGGCGCGCGAACGGTCAACTTTCCCACGGGGTTTTGCCGAAGACTGACGATAGATGCCTGAGCAATCGGGGGGCGTCATGAAGCGGTGCGGCAAGGGGCTTGCGGGTTTGGTGATGCTGGGGTGCTGCGGACCGGCGGCGGCGGACTGCCTGGGAGAGGAAGGCTTCCGCTGGCTGGGCTGCGCGCCCGAGACGCCCCGGCTCAGCAGCGGCTGGACCGGCGGCGCCGGCTCCGCGCCCCTGGAAGCCGGCTTCCGCCTGGCCGAATGGAACGGCGATCAGTACGCCAGCCACCGCATGCGCCTGCGCTTCGACGCCCGCACCGATACCGAGGACCTGCTGCGCCGCTGGCGCTACGGCGCCGGCCTGGACCTGCAGCTGCCGGGCGCCGGCCTGCTGCAGGCCAGCGTCTCCACCTCCAAGCGCCGCCGCGGCGAAGGCGCGCGCTACGCCTTCACGCCGGACGGCCTGTCCAGCCGCCGCCAGGGCGAGCACCCCCTCTGGGCCCTGGGCCTGTCGCTGGCGCCGGCCGACGACAGCGACGGCCGCCGCATGCTGCTGACGCCGCAGCTGCGCCTGGACGTGGACCGCTGGCTGGACAGCCACGGCAGCGCCGAGCTGTACGTGGAGTACACGCCCTGGATCCACGACCTCAAGGGCACCTCGCGCGAGGATCGCGAGAACCTGGGGGACAGGCTGGACGAGCGGGTGCCGCAGCTGCGGATGCGCTGGAGGTTCTAGGCAGACGACCGCAGAAACGAAAGAAGCCCCGCGATGCGGGGCTTCTTCGCGAACAGGGCGGGCTTACTCGTCCTTGTCGGCGCGCTTGCGCTCGTGCTCCTTGAGGAACTTCTTGCGGACACGAATCGACTGCGGCGTCAGCTCCACCAGTTCGTCGGTGTTGATGAACTCCAGGGCCTGCTCCAGCGACATCTTCACCGGCGGCGTCAGGATGACGTTTTCATCCGAGCCGGAGGCGCGCATGTTGGTCAGCTTCTTCTCGCGCAGCACGTTCACGACCAGGTCGTTGTCGCGCGAATGGATGCCGACGATCTGGCCTTCGTACACCTCGTCGCCCGGCGAGGAGATCATCTTGCCGCGCTCCTGCAGGTTGAACAGCGCGTAGGCCGGGACCTTGCCCTGGTCGTTGGAGATCATCACGCCGTTGTGGCGCTGGCCGATGTCGCTGGACTCCGTCTTCGGGCCGAAATGGTCGAAGTTGTGGAACAGCAGGCCGGTGCCCGAGGTCATGGTCATGAACTGGGTCTGGAAGCCGATCAGGCCGCGCGAGGGGATCATGTATTCCAGGCGCACCCGGCCCTTGCCGTCGGGCACCATGTTGTTCATCTTGCCGCCGCGTTCGGCCAGGCCCTGGATCACGCCGCCCTGGTTGGCTTCTTCCACGTCGGCCACCAGGGTTTCGTAGGGCTCGCAGATCTCGCCGTCGATCTCCTTGAGGATCACCTGCGGACGCGACACGGCCACTTCGTAGCCTTCGCGGCGCATGTTCTCGAGCAGGATGCCCAGGTGCAGCAGGCCGCGGCCGGAGACGCGGAACTGGTCGGGGCTGTCGCCCGGCTCGACACGCAGCGCAACGTTGGTGCGCAGCTCGCGCTGCAGGCGGTCGCTGATCTGGCGGCTGGTGACGAACTTGCCTTCCTTGCCCGCGAACGGCGACTTGTTGACCTCGAACATCATGCTCATGGTCGGCTCGTCGACCTGCAGGGTCGGCAGCGCCTCCGGGGTCTTGGGATCGCAGACGGTCTCGGAGATGCCCAGGTCTTCCACGCCGGTGATGGCGATGATGTCGCCGGCCTCGGCCTCGGGCACTTCGTGCTTGTCCAGGCCCATGAAGCCCAGCACCTGCAGCACGCGGCCGTTGCGGGTGGAGCCGTCACGGCCGACCACGGTGACCTGCTGGTTGGCCTTGACGCGGCCGCGCTTGACGCGGCCGGTGCCGATCACGCCGACGTAGGTCGAGTAGGCCAGCGAGGTGATCTGCATCTGGAACGGCTCGTCCGGGTGCACGTCGGGTACCGGCACCTTGTCGACGATGGTCTCGAACAGCGGCGTCATGTCGCCCTCGCGGATGTCCGGCGAGTTGCCGGCATAGCCGTTGAGGCCCGAGGCGTAGATGAAGGGGAAGTCCAGCTGCTCGTCGGTGGCGCCGAGGCGGTCGAACAGCTCGAACACCTGGTCCACGACCCAGTCCGGACGCGCGCCGGGGCGGTCGATCTTGTTCAGCACCACGATCGGCTTCAGGCCCATGTTGAAGGCCTTCTGCGTGACGAAGCGGGTCTGCGGCATGGGGCCGTCGACCGAGTCCACCAGCAGCAGCACCGAGTCCACCATGGACAGCACGCGCTCGACCTCGCCGCCGAAGTCGGCGTGGCCCGGGGTGTCGACGATGTTGATGCGGTACTCGGTGCCGTTGCGCTTGTCGGTCCAGCGGATCGCCGTGTTCTTGGCCAGGATCGTGATGCCGCGCTCGCGCTCCAGGTCGTTGGAGTCCATGACGCGCTCGCCGAGCTGTTCGCGGGCATCGAGGGTCTGCGACTGGCGCAGGAGCTTGTCGACGAGGGTGGTCTTGCCATGGTCGACGTGCGCGATGATGGCGATGTTGCGGAGGTTCTGGATGCTCACGGGGCTGGGGTCCGATTGCTGCGGTGCGCAAAAAAGGTCGCGAATTGTACGCGAGAGCCCGTGACGCTGCATGAACGGCTTTTATCGGCCCCCGGCGCCCTTTGGCCCGCCGGCCGCCCCAAAAGGGGGCCGGGCTGGCTATTTTCCAGCCATGCGGGGCCGTGCCGGCCCGCGCGGAGTCCGCCGATGAAGCCTGCCCCCGTTACCCTCGCCCCCTACCGCCGCCTGGCCCGCTGGCTGCCCTTCCGGCAGCTGGAGGCCCAGCTTTCCGCCCTGGTGGGCCTGGCCGGCCTGTTGCCGCTGCTGGCCCTGCTGGCAGGCCTGCTGGTGCCCGGGGCGCCCCGGGCCAGCCTGGTCCTGCTGGGGGTGCTGACCGGGACCGGCCTGGCTCTATGGGGGGTGCAGCAGCTCCTGGCCCCCCTGCGCATGGCGCAGGCCGCCCTGCGGCTCCGGGCCGCCGAGGGCCGGGTCCAGCCCTTGCCGACCGACCTCGGCGGCGACATGGGCGAGCTGCTGCGGGAAGTGCGCCGGGCACTGGAGGCGGAGGTCTCCCAGGGCCAGAGCCTGCAGGCCCTGAGCCTGGACGATGCCCTGACCGGCCTGCCCAACCGGCGTTTCGCCGCCGAGTACCTGCGCCTGGCGGTGCACGTCGCCGAGCGCACCGGGGCGCGCCTGACCGTGGCCCTGGTCGATCCGGAGCACATCTCCCGGGTCAACGAGCAGGGCGGGATGGACGCCGGCGACCAGGCGATCCGCGGCCTGGGAACCTTCCTGCGCCAGTGGCTCAAGCGCAAGAGCGACTGGCTGGGCCGCTGGCAGGAGGATCAGTTCCTGGCGGTGATGTTCAGCGAGCACAACCAGGCCGCGGAGTACCTGGAAAACCTGCGGCGCGAGTTCGGGCGCCGCATGCAGGATTTCCCGGGCGGGCCGCTGAAGATCAACGTCGGCCTGGCGGAACTGCGCAAGCATGAGACCCTGAAGGACTTCGTCGAGCGCCTGGAGACGGAACTGCGCCTGGAGAAATGCATGGAGACACGTCCGCCGCCGGCCGACGCCGTGCCGGGGGCGGCGAAGATCTACTCCATTGCCGGCGCGCTGCTGCGGGAGCGCTAGCCTGCAGGGAAGATACCTAGGCCAGCTGCACCGCCGCCGCCGAGCGGCGCGCCTTGGCCCGCGCCTCGTCGATGCTCTCGCCCAGCGCCAGGGCCACGCCCATGCGCCGCTTGCCGGCGATCTCGGGCTTGCCGAACAGGCGGAACTGGGTGTCGGGCTCCGCCAGCGCGGCGGCCAGGCCGGCGAAGGCCGGGGCCGGGCGGTCACCCTCCAGCAGCAGGGCGCAGGAGGCGGCGGGGCCGCGGCCGCGGATGTTGGGCACCGGCAGGCCGAGGATGGCCCGCAGGTGCAGGGCGAACTCCGACAGGTCCTGCGAGATCAGGGTCACCAGGCCGGTGTCGTGGGGGCGCGGCGAGACCTCGGAGAAGATCACCTCGTCGCCGCGCACGAACAGCTCCACGCCGAACAGGCCGCGGCCGCCCAGCGCCGCGGTGATCTGGTCGGCCACCGCCTGGGCCTTGGCCAGGGCCGCCGGGCTCATGGGATGGGGCTGCCAGGACTCGCGGTAGTCGCCGTCGACCTGCAGGTGGCCGATCGGCGCGCAGTACGAGGTTTTCACGGCCGTGGAGCCCTGCGTGCCGCCGACGTGGCGCACGGTCAGCAGGGTGATCTCGTAGTCGAAGTCGATGAAGCCTTCGACGATCACGCGGCCGGCACCGGCGCGGCCGCCGGCCTGGGCGTATTCCCAGGCCTTGGCGATGTCGCCCTCGGCCTTGACCACGCTCTGGCCCTTGCCGGACGAGGACATCACCGGCTTGACCACGCAGGGCATGCCCAGCGCGCGCACGGCGTCCTCGTAGTCCTCGTAGCGGTCGGCGAAGCGGTAGGGCGAGGTCGGCAGGCCCAGTTCCTCGGCGGCCAGGCGGCGGATGCCCTCGCGGTCCATGGTCAGGCGCGCGGCCCGGGCGGTGGGGACGACGTGGTAGCCCTCGGCCTCCAGCTCCAGCAGCGTCGGGGTATGGATCGCCTCGATCTCCGGCACGATGAAGTGCGGCTTCTCCAACTCGATCACGCGGCGCAACTCGGCGCCGTCGAGCATGCGGATGACATGGCTGCGATGCGCCACCTGCATGGCCGGGGCATTGGCGTAGCGGTCCACGGCGATGCATTCCACGCCCAGGCGCTGCGCCTCGATCGCCACTTCCTTGCCGAGCTCGCCGGAACCCAGCAGCAGCAGGCGGGTCGCGTTGGGGGACAGCGGGGTGCCGAGCGTGGTCATGATCGTGATGTTTCGTCGGGGCAGGCGCGCCGGGCGCGGTGCGGGGAGTAGACTGGGAGACGACATTATCGGAGAACTCATGGCCCGCCGCACCAAGATCGTCGCCACCCTCGGCCCCGCCACCGACCAGCCCGGGGTGCTCCAGCGCCTGCTGGCCGCGGGGGTCGACGTGGTCCGCCTGAACTTTTCGCACGGCAAGCAGGAAGACCACGCCCGCCGGGCGCAGGCGGTGCGCGAGACGGCGGCGAAGCTGGGGCTGGACGTGGGCATCCTGGCCGACCTGCAGGGCCCCAAGATCCGCATCGAATCCTTCGCGGGCGGCCCGGTGGAACTGGCCGAGGGCCAGAAGTTCGCCCTGGACACGGCCCTGGGCTCGGAGGCCGGCGATGCGACCGTGGTCGGCTGCGCCTACGCCGACCTGCCGCGCGACGTGGTTCCCGGCGATACGCTGCTGCTCAACGACGGCGCCATCTCGCTGCGCGTGGACGCCGTGGGCGCGACCCGCATCGATACCACCGTGCTGCTCGGCGGCACGCTGTCCAACCGCAAGGGCATCAACAAGCAGGGCGGCGGCCTCTCGGCCGAGGCCCTGACCGACAAGGACCGCTCCGACCTGCGCTATGCGGTGGGCATCGGCGTGGACTTCATCGCGGTGTCGTTCCCGCGCTCGGCGCAGGACATGCTGCAGGCGCGCGAGCTGGTGAAGGAAGCCGGGGGCGACTGCGCCCTGGTGGCGAAGATCGAACGCGCCGAGGCGCTGCCGGAGCTGGTGGAGCTGGTGGCGGCCTCCGACGTGGTGATGGTGGCGCGTGGCGACCTGGGCGTGGAGATCGGCGACGCGGAGCTGCCCGGCTGGCAGAAGCGCATCATCCGCGAGGCGCGCGAGCAGAACCGCATGGTGATCACCGCCACGCAGATGATGGAGTCCATGATCACCAGCCCGGTGCCGACCCGCGCCGAGGTGCTGGACGTGGCCAATGCCGTCATGGACGGCACCGACGCGGTGATGCTCTCGGCCGAGACCGCCAGCGGCAAGTATCCGGTGAAGGTGGTGGAGGCGATGTCGCGCGTCTGCATCGGCGCCGAGAGCGCCATGCCCAGCCGGCCGAACCGCTTCCGCCGCCCGTTCGACGCGCACTTCGAGCGCACCGACGAGGCCATCGCCATGGCCACCGCCTGGACCGCGCGCAACATGCACGCCGACGCCATCCTGTCGCTGACCGAGTCCGGCAGCACGGCGCTGATGATGTCGCGCAGCGAACTGAACATCCCGATCTTCGCCCTGACCCGCCATGAGAAGACGCGCCGGCGCATGGCGCTGTGCCGCGGCGTGTTCCCGGTGGACTTCACGCCGACCGAGCTCGACACGCTGGCGCCGCTGAAGGAGGCCATCGCGCACATGGAGAAGCGCGGCAGCGTCATCCGGGGTCAGCGCGTGATCATGACCAAGGGCGACTTCACCGGCCCTGGCGGCACCAATGCCATGAAGATCGTGACGGTGGGAGAGTTCTAGACGAGGGGGTGGAGCATGAGCGCAGGCGCAGCTTCCGGATTCCTGGTGATCGGCCACCGCGGCGCGCGCGGGCATGCGCCGGAGAACACCCTGCTGTCGATCGACATCGGCATCAAGCTCGGGGCCCACTGGGTGGAGCTCGACGTCCAGCAGCTCGGCGACGAGCTGCTGCTGATGCACGATCTCCGGCTGGACCGCACCACCAACGGCCGCGGCCTGCTGGCGGAGTACACCTTCGAGGAGCTGCGCCGGCTCGACGCCGGCCAGGGCCAGCAGATTCCCACGCTGCAGGAGGCGCTGGACCTGGTGGACCAGCGCGTCGGCGTGAACATCGAGCTGAAGACCTGGGGCGGCTGCGCGAGCGCGGTGGCGCGCGTGCTGCGCGACTACCTGGCGGACGGCTGGCCGGCGGAAAGGCTGCAGGTGTCGTCCTTCCACCTGCCGGAACTCTGGGAGTTCCGCCAGCTGCTGCCGGAGGTGCCGGTGGGCGCCCTGGTCTGCGGCGTGCCGCTGGACTGGGCCGGTGCGGCGGCGGAACTGGGCGCAGCCAGCCTCAACATCTCCGACGAGTTCGTCGACGACAAGCTGGTGACCGACGCGCATGCGCGCGGCCTGAAGGTCTATGCCTATACCGTGAACCACCCGGACGACGTGCGCGCACTGAGGGCCCAGGGGGTGGACGGCATCTTCACGGACTTTCCGGACCGGGCGCTCAAGGCAATCGGTGGTCGCTAGCTCGTCGCCGTCCAGTCCCCCATAGAAATGACAAGGCCCGCTTTCGCGGGCCTTGTCGCTGCTGCAAGCCGCCGGCTACCGGCTGGCGCCGCCTTACTTGCCGTAGGCCTTGGCGAACTTGGCCTTGGTATCGGCGTCGGCGCCCGCGCCGCCCACCCATACCACGGTCTCGCCCTTGGGGCCGGCACCGGACTGGGTCTGGCCGCTGGCCGGAGCGCCCTTCTTGAAGGCCTCCAGTTCGGCCCACTTGTTGAAGACGTAGATCGTGCCGGCCTTGTGGACCTCGCCGTAGAAGCCCTTGTCCAGGCCCTTGGTCTCGCCGAAGTACATGCGCTCGGCGCCGCCCTTGAAGCCGACCTTGGTCTCCATGGCCTTGGCCTCGTCCTTGACCAGGGCGAGCTTGAGCGTCTCGCCGTTGGGGCCGACGCCGATCTTGGAGGACACCAGCGGGATTTCGCCGGTGGAAAGCCAGACCTGGTAGCTCTTCAGGTCGGCGATGACGTAGATGCGGTTCTCTTCCGGACGCTGGATTTCCCAGTAGTCGTCGTTGTTGAGGTCCTCCGCCAGGCGGATGGCGGCGAGCTCCTTGTCGTAGGCGCTCTCGGCGGACGCGCCCTTCCAGCCGTCTTTGACAGCGCAGCCGCTGAGGGCCACCATCGCAACGGCGACCACGCCGATACGCAGCTCGTTCAACATTGATTTTCTCCCTGGGAAACTTGCGGAAATTCGGTGATAAGCCGCAAAAGCATGCCGATCCTGCTTTGCAGTTCCATGACAGGGCTTTGTGACAGACCAGGAATTGTGACAAATGATTGACCTTTATACGGCCCCCACTCCCAACGGCCACAAGGCTTCGATCATGCTCGAGGAACTGGGCGTGCCGTACCGGGTGATCCCGGTGGACATCTCGCGCGGCGACCAGAAGCGCCCCGAGTACATGCTCCTGAATCCCAACGGCCGCATCCCCACCATCGTGGATCGCGAGGCCGGCGACTTCGCGGTGTTCGAATCGGGCGCCATCCTGATCTACCTGGCCGAGAAGTACGGCCGCTTCCTGCCGGCCGACGTCCAGGGACGCTCGCGGGCCCTCCAGTGGCTGATGTTCCAGATGGGCGGCATCGGCCCCATGCAGGGCCAGGCCAACGTCTTCTTCCGCTACTTCCCGGAGAAGATCCAGCCCGCGATCGACCGCTACCAGAAGGAGACCCGGCGCCTGTACGAGGTGCTGGATACCCAGCTGGGCCGCAGCGAGTACCTGGCCGGCGACTATTCCATCGCCGACATCGCCACCTATCCCTGGGTGAAGATCCACGGCTGGGCCGGCGTGGAGGTGCGCGACCTGCCCCACCTGGGCGCCTGGATGGACAAGGTCGCCGCCCGCCCCGCCGTGCAGCGCGGCCTGGCCATCCCCGGCAAGGTCTCGCAGGAAGAGATCGTCAAGAGCGCGCAGAACATCGTCGTCCGCTAGGCACGAGGCGCATGTCACAGGAACGCAACATTGCGGCGCTAAACGTCCGGGTCCCGGCCGAATCTCCCGCGAACGATCCCATGAAGAATCCCCCTGCGCTCGAGCTCACCCCTGCCGAGCTGTTCCTGAACCGCGAGCTCTCGCTGCTGGAGTTCAACCGCCGCGTGCTGGCGCAGGCGCTGGACGAGACGGTGCCGCTGCTCGAACGGCTCAAGTTCCTGTGCATCTCCAGCTCCAACCTCGACGAGTTCTTCGAGATCCGCGTGGCCGGCCTGCAGCAGATGGCGGAGATCAATCCCAACCAGCGCGGGTCCGACGGGCAGACGCCGGGCGAGCTGCTGGCGGCCATCGGCAGCCGCGCCCACGGGCTGGTGGAAGAACAGTACCGGGTGTTCAACGAGGTGCTGATCCCGGCGCTGGAGAACGAGAAGATCCGCTTCGTGCGCCGCAGCGAGTGGACCACCGAGCAGGATGCCTGGCTGCGCAGCTATTTCCAGAACGAGCTGGCGCCGGTGCTGTCGCCGATCGGCCTGGACCCCGCGCACCCCTTCCCGCGCATCCTCAACAAGTCGCTGAACTTCATCGTCTCGCTGTCCGGCAAGGATGCCTTCGGCCGCAGCACGCCCTACGCCATCGTGCAGGCGCCGCGCGCCCTGCCGCGCCTGATCCAGATTCCCAAGACCGTGGAAGGCAGCGGTCCGCACGACTTCGTGTTCCTGTCCTCGGTGATCCACGCCTACGTCGACGAGCTGTTCCCGGGCATGGAGGCCAGCGGCTGCTTCCAGTTCCGCGTGACCCGCAACTCCGACCTGGCGCTGGACGAGGCCGAGGCCGACGACCTGCTGGAGGAACTGGAAGACGTCCTGGCGCAGCGCCAGTGGGGCGACACGGTGCGCCTGGAAGTGGCCCACAACTGCCCCGAGCAGCTGGTGAGCTACCTGGCCGAGGAAATGCAGCTGCAGGCCATCGACATCTACTCCTGCAACGGCCCGGTGAACCTGATGCGCCTGATGCAGGTGCCGGACCTGGTGGACCGGCCGGAGCTGAAATATCCCGCCTTCGCCTCGCGCACGCCCAAGGCCCTGACCGGCGACCTGTTCGCGGCGATCCGGCAGAAGGACCAGCTGCTGCACCACCCCTACGAGTCCTTCGCCCCGGTGGTGGAGTTCCTGCGCCAGGCGGCGCGCGACCCCAACGTGCTGGCGATCAAGCAGACGCTGTACCGCACCGGCCCGAAGTCGGCCATCGTCGAGGCCCTGATCGAGGCGGCCCGCAACGGCAAGGAAGTGACCGCCGTGGTGGAACTGCGCGCCCGCTTCGACGAGGAAGCCAACATCGACCTGGCCGAACAGCTGCAGGACGTGGGCGCCCACGTGGTCTACGGCGTGGTGGGCTACAAGACCCACGCCAAGATGTGCCTGATCGTGCGCCGCGAGGAAACGGGGCTCAAGCACTACGCCCACCTGGGCACCGGCAACTACCACCCGCGCACCGCGCGCATGTACACCGACTACGGCCTGTTCACCGCCGACAAGCAGATCTGCCAGGACGTGCACGCCGTGTTCCTGCAGCTGACCAGCCTGGGCAAGGTGACCAAGCTGCACAAGCTGCTGCAGTCGCCGTTCACGATGGCCAAGGGCTTCCACGCCCGCATCGACCGCGAGATCGAGAACGTGAAGAAGGGCAAGGCCGGCCGCGTCATCGCCAAGATGAACTCGCTGGTGGAGCCGGAGATCATCCAGGCGCTGTACCGCGCCTCGCAGGCCGGCGTGCAGGTGGACTGCATCGTGCGCGGCATGTGCTCGCTGCGACCCGGCGTGAAGGGCCTGTCGGACCACATCACGGTGCGCTCCATCGTCGGCCGCTTCCTGGAGCACCATCGCGTATTCAGCTTCCACAATGACGGCTCGACGGAAGTCTGGCTGTCCAGCGCCGACTGGATGGAGCGCAACCTGTTCCGCCGCGTGGAAGTGGCCTTCCCGGTGGAGGACAAGAAGATCCGCGCCCGCATCCTGGAAGACCTCAACGGCTACCTGGCCGACACCGCGCAGAGCTGGATCCTGCAGGCCGACGGCAATTACCTGCGCCCGGACAAGGGCGAGGGCAAGGCGATCCAGCAGAAGCTGATGGACGAGGCGCCGTAAGGGGGCGGTTCATTCCCCCTCCCGCTCGCGAGAAAGCAAGGAAAGCGGGGGCACCGTCCATGGCGGGACGTCATCCCGCCCATCGACCCACGGCCCGGCCATCCCTGGCCGGGCGTTCGGCGGGATGGATGTCCACCGGACATTCATCCTCTTCCGCCTCGCCTACTGCAGCCGCAACCGGATCTGCAGCGCCGCCAGCGTCTCGATCTCCTGCTCCAGCTCCGCCCGCGTCAGCGGGTGCTTGTCGAGCCAGCGCTTCTGCGTGAAGGCCAGGTCGACGGAGCGGCGCTGCGCCGCCACGCGGATCGGCGGCTTCAGGTTCTCGCCGCGGGAGCGGTGCAGGATGTAGGCGATGCGCAGCACCACCGCCAGCTTGCGCACCGGCTCCGCCCAGGTCGTCGGCAGGTCGTCCAGCGCCTGCAGCGCGAACTTGCCGCGGTGCAGGCGCACCAGCGCCGCCAGCAGCTTCTGGTCGGTCTGCGAGAAGCCCTGCAGGTCGCAGTTCCGCAGGATGTACTCGCCGTGCTTGTGGTACGAGGCATGCGAAATGGCCAGGCCGATCTCGTGCAGGCGCGCGGCCCAGCCCAGCAGCATGGCGGAGAACTTCGGCTCCAGGCCCCAGGGCCTGGCGACCTGGTCCAGGATCTTCAGCGCGGTGCGCTCCACGCCGGCGGCGTGCTCCGGGTCGCAGCCGTAGCGCTTGGCCAGGGCCAGGACCGACTCGTCGCGCACGTCGTGGTCCGACAGGCGGCCCAGCAGATCGTAGATCAGGCCCTCGCGCAGCGCGCGCTCGGAGGTCTCCATGCGCTGCACGCCCAGCGAGTCGAACACGCCGGCCAGCACGGCCAAGCCGCCGGGAAAGACCGGGCGGCGGTCCTCGCGCAGCGCGGGGAAATCCAGGCGGTCGACATGGCCGCGGTCAATGGCCAGGTCGATGACCTTTTCCAGCCCGGCGGCGCTCATCTCGTTCTCGCACCAGCCCTGCTCGCGCATCACGCGCCAGACGCCGCGCACCGTCCCGGAAGAGCCGATGGCCAGGTCCCAGCCCGCCTCGCGGTACTGGCGCTCGAGGAACTCCAGCTCGATGCGCGCGGCCAGGCGCGCCTTGCGGAAGCGGGCGCGGCTGATCTCGCCGTCCTCGAAGAAGCGCTGCGTATGCACCACGCAGCCCAGCGACACGGACTCCATCAGCTTCGGCGTGGAGTGGTGGCCGATGATGACCTCGGTGCTGCCGCCGCCGATGTCCACCACCAGCCGCCTGGGCCGGCCGCGGCCCATGCCGTGGATGACGCCGCCGTAGACCAGGCGCGCCTCCTCCAGGCCGGCGATGATCTCGATGCCGTGGCCCAGCGCCATCTCGGCGGCGGCATGGAAGTCGGCGCCGCGGCGCATGCGCCGCATGGTGTTGGTCCCCACCGCGCGCACGCGTTCCGGCGGGATGCCGCGCAGGCGCTGGCCGAAGCGCTGCAGGCATTCCAGTGCGCGCAGGGCCACGTCGGGGCGCAGCCGCTTGTCGGCATCCAGGCCCGAGGCCAGGCGCACCGGCTCGCGCAGGCGGTCGACCACCTGGATGTCGCCGCCGTTGGAGCGCGCCACCATCATGTGGAAGCTGTTGGAGCCCAGGTCCACCGCCGCGATCTCGAAGCCGTGCTCCCCGGTCCCGGCCTTGCGCCCGCGCGCCGTGGTCATGCAGGGCGCCCGGCTGCGGGGACGGCGCTGCGGCCGCGCAAACCGCGGGAGGGAAGACTCATCGGGCGATAGCATCCATGTGTTTTAATTTATAAAATAAAACAAATTAATGTTTATTTTTCATTACATCGCCCCGCGGCGCGGAGGCGCTCTCGCCACTATACGGAGCCCGCCCCCACGAGGCGAGCGGCGGGCGGGCGGACGGGGTTCACGTTGACCCCAAACGCTCAATGCCCGAACATATTGCATCTAGCTGTCCGCCAGATTCATTCCGGGAGTTTTCTCATGAAGTTAGCGCGTTGGGGCCTGCTGGCCCTCGTCGCGATGGCACTGCCTGCGCACGCCGAAGGCGGCGATGTCGAGGCAGGCCGGGTCAAGGCCAACACCTGCATGGGCTGCCACGGCATCCCGAACTACAACAACGTCTATCCGACCTATCGCGTCCCGCGCATCGGCGGCCAGAGCGAGGCCTACATCGTCGCGGCCCTCAAGGGCTACAAGAACGGCGAACGCCCCCACCTGACGATGCGCGCCCAGGCCTCCAACCTGTCCGACAAGGACATGGCCGACATCGCGGCGTTCTTCGCCCACGCCCCGGCCCACCGTTAAGGTCAACTCATGAAGCGGATTATCCTGATCTCCCTGCTGGCCCTGGCCGGCACCGCCCAGGCCAAGGACGCCGAGCCCCAGAAGGACGTCGCCACGCTGGCCGCCCCCTGTGCCGCCTGCCATGGCGAGAACGGCGCCAACCCGACCACGCCGGCCTATCCGGTGCTGGCCGGCCAGTACGCCAACTACCTCGAGCACGCGCTGAAGGAATACAAGACCGGCAAGCGCAAGAACGTGGTGATGGCCAGCCAGGTCACCAGCCTGAGCGACGCCGACATCCGCCTGCTGTCGCGCCATTTCGCCGCGCAGTCGAGCAAGCTGCACACCCCGAGCGTGCACGGCAAGGCCGAGTAAGCCCGGCGACAAGCTGCACCAAAGGCGCGCGGGGAAACCCGCGCGCCTTTTGCTTTGGCCGGCTTTCGCCGCTTGCGCACCAGAACGGGGCAATTGCTAAGATCGGAACCGGAGAGGGTCGTTCTCCACCAACCCCATAAGCACAAAACGGAGTCACGATGCACATGAACAAGACGCTGATCGTCGCACTGCTCACCACCGTTTCGGCCTCGGCCATGGCCGCTGCTCCGGCCCCGAGCGCCAACCTGGACGTCTACTACGTCGACAGCAGCATCGATGACGGCAGTTCCGATGAGGACGGCAACGGCTTCGGCGCACGCATCGCCGGCAAGGTCGCGGACAACATCAAGCTCTACGGCGAATACCAGACCGTCAACTATGACGACAGCGACGTCGATCTGGACCAGATCCGCGCCGGCGCCAGCATCGGCTTCAGCCAGAGCGACGCCCTGAATCTCTTCGGCAAGCTGGAGTTCATCAACCTGAAGGCAGACGGCGGCGGCGCCGATGAATCCGAGAGCGGCTTCGGCGTGCACGGCGGCCTGGCCTTCAACGTCACCCCGGAATTCCAGCTGCTGGGCTCGCTGGGCTATCTCGACGTGGGCGACTTCGGCGACGGCCTGGAGTACAACCTCGGCGCCTCCTTCGACGTGACCCCGGCCATTTCGCTGGTGGCCAACTACCGCGTCACCGACCTGGAAGACGGCGACTTCGGCGGCGGCAGCTTCGACACCAAGGTGGACGACATCCAGCTGGGCGTGCGCTTCCGCTTCTGAGGCATCCCGCGGCACCGGAAAGCCCCGCCATCGGCGGGGCTTTCTGCTTTGCGGCCGGCCGACGCTGCGGCACCGGACGCACCGCCATTCCAGGGACCGGGCTCCGCGGCACGGCACGGCAGATTTTCCCGGCTTTTTTCTTGACGCCGTTGGCAGTTCCGGGCGCCGGCGCCCGCAGCACCTCAAGCGGGACTTGTAAGATCGGACGCGAAGAGCGCGCTCTTCGTTCGCACATAACGATACAGGGGAGTCCCGGATGCATCTGAAGAAAACGCTGCTCGCCGCGGCGCTGCTGGCGGCCGTGCCATATCCGGCCATGGCCGCCAACCCGAGCGGCCATCTTGAAGCCTACTACCTCGACTCCAGTCTGGAGCTCGAAGCCGACGATACCGTGGACTTCGACGGCGACGGTTTTGGCATTCGCGGCGACGCCAGGGTCGGCGAGAACGCCTTCGCCTTCGGCGAGTTCCAGCATGCGGAATACGACCGCGTGGGCCCCGTCGAGCTCAACATCGAACAGATCCGCTTCGGCCTGGGCTACCTGTTCAGCCGCTCGGAATCCCTGGATTTCTACGGCAAGCTCTCGTACCTGAACTTCGAACTCGACTCCAACGTCGCCGATGCCGAGGACAACGGCTGGGCCGCCCATGCGGGCGTCGCCTTCAGGCCTTCCGGCACGATCGCCCTGTTCGGCGAGATCGGCTACGTTGACGTCAGCGACCTCAGCGGCCCCGAGTACAGCATCGGGGCGAGCTTCGACGTCACCGGCCAGTTCGGCATTGTCGCCGGCTACCGCCTCAGCGACCTGGAATCCGATGACGATGCCGGCTTGAACCTGCGGGACCTGCAGCTCGGCATTCGCCTCGGATTCTGAAGATCCCCGCCGGAAAGGCCCCGCCCGGCGCGGGGCTTTTTTGTTGCCGCCCGGCGTCAGGGGTCTGCGGTACGGGGACTTCCGCTGCCTGCACACCGTAAAGATGCGCTTGCTAAGATCAGGCCTGGAGAGGTGGTTGTCCTCCCATGCCCCATGAACAAGCACGGAGTGCCCCATGAAAACGAAGAAGACGCTGCTCGCTGCGCTGCTCGCCGCCGCCCCGATGGCCTCGATGGCCGCCAGCGGCGGACCTACCGGCCATCTGGATGTCTACTACACCGACGCCGACCTCGAACTCGACGGGCCGCTCTCGGGCGACGACTCCGGCGACGGCTTCGGCATCCGCGGCTCGGGCAAGGTGGCGGACAAGGTGTTCGTCTTCGGCCAGTACGAGCAGAACAAGTACGACGATACGGACGGCGAGCTGAAGACCATCCGCGCCGGCCTGGGCTTCGGCCTCTGGCAGGATGCGGACACCAGCCTGGATGCCCGCGCCGAGTTCATCGACGTCGAGGGCGAGGACTTCCCGGCCGGCATCGACATCGACGACAGCGGCTACGGCCTGCATGTCGGTGCCGCCTTCCGCCCGATTCCCGGCTTGAGCCTGTTCGGCGACGTGGGCTGGATCGACGTCGGCGACTACGATGGCCCGGAGTACACCGTGGGCGCGGTCTTCAACCTCAACGAGCAGTTCGGCCTGGTCGCCGACTACCGCATCACCGACGTGGAAGACGACGATGTCGGCCTGAAGGCCGAGGACCTGCACCTGGGCGTCCGCTTCACCTTCTGAAGCCGGCAAGCGCTGCAACGAAAAACCCCGCGATCCGCGGGGTTTTTCGTTGGCTTCCGGCGCTTACTGCACCAGCAGGTACACGCCGAAGCGCCAGGGCGTCAGCTCCACCTTGGCGCCGCCGTCGCCCTCGAGGTCGCTGTTGCGGTACTCGGCGAACAGGCCGCCATAGCGGTGCACCTGCAGCGCCGTGCCGGCGAGGTATTCGACGCCGTCGACATCGTCGAGCCGCAGGTAGCCGACCTGGCCATAGAGGCTCCAGCCGGCGGTGGGGTTGAACAGCACGCCGGCATGGCCGCCGACGCCGTCCTGCTTCTCGGTGGAGCTGTAGTGGGTGGTCACGCCATCGGAATCGGTGACGTCGAACGAAGCCTCCAGCTCGGTGCTGACATATTCGAGCAGGCCGAACAGCGTCAGCGAGCCTTCGCGGTAGAACGGCAGGCCGGCGCCCAGGCGCCACTCGGTGTAGTCCAGGTCCACGCCGTCGTCGGCGGTGACGGCCGCGCCCGTGTTATCGCTCAGCTCCAAGCCGGAGCGCTCGGCCTCGGCGTCCTGGTACTCGCCGGAAAAGAAGAAGTCCTCGGCGATGGAGCCCCGGAACTTGGCGCCGAAACCGTCCAGGCTGCCAACGTCACCGGCATAGTCGATCGCGCCGGCGCGGCCCTTCACGTCGATGTCAGCGCTGCTGTAGTACAGGTCGAGCGAGTCGAAGGAGGCCGCGTAGGCGTTCGCACTCAGGAGGAGGGCGGAGACTGCGAGTAACTGGGCTGGCCGCATGGGTTCCCCGGCTTTTGGACGTCGATTGTTGGGTTACATCCCTGGAGGCCGATTTAAGCATGCCGGCCGGCCGGCGTCATCGTAGCCGCCGCACTTTGGTCGGTCCGGCGACGCCGCTGCTCCGGAGGCAGACCCGAAAAAGGGCCCCGAAGGGCCCTTTTCTCCGACCGGACACGCCCGGGCATGGCCCGGGCCCGCGATCAGGTCTCGTCCAGGAAGCTGCGCAGATAATTCGCGCGGCTGGGGTGGCGCAGCTTGCGCAGCGCCTTGGCCTCGATCTGGCGGATGCGCTCGCGGGTGACGTCGAACTGCTTGCCGACCTCCTCCAGGGTGTGGTCGGTGTTCATGTCGATGCCGAAGCGCATGCGCAGCACCTTGGCCTCCCTCGGGGTGAGGCTGGCCAGGATCTGGTGGGTGGCTTCCGCCAGCGAGGACGAGGTGGCCGATTCCAGCGGCGAGACCGCGGCGGTGTCCTCGATGAAGTCGCCGAGGTGGGAGTCCTCGTCGTCGCCGATCGGCGTTTCCATCGAGATCGGCTCCTTGGCGATCTTGAGCACCTTGCGGATCTTGTCCTCGGGCATCTCCATCTTCTTGGCCAGCTCTTCCGGCGTGGGCTCGCGGCCCATCTCCTGCAGCATCTGGCGGCTGATGCGGTTGAGCTTGTTGATGGTCTCGATCATGTGCACCGGGATGCGGATGGTGCGCGCCTGGTCGGCGATCGAGCGGGTGATGGCCTGGCGGATCCACCAGGTGGCGTAGGTCGAGAACTTGTAGCCACGGCGGTATTCGAACTTGTCCACCGCCTTCATCAGGCCGATGTTGCCCTCCTGGATCAGGTCCAGGAACTGCAGGCCGCGGTTGGTGTACTTCTTGGCGATGGAGATCACCAGACGCAGGTTGGCCTCCACCATCTCCTTCTTGGCGCGGCGGGCCTTGGCTTCGCCGACGTTCATGCGGCGGTTGATGTCCTTGATCTCGTCCAGCGAGATCAGGTTGTCGCCTTCCATCTTGCGCAGCTTTTCCTGCAGCTCGAAGATCTCGTCCTTGCGGCCGTTGAGCTCGGCGGAGTACTTGCGCTTGGCGCGGATCGCCTTGTTGATCCAGTCCGGGCTGGTGGCGCCGTTGTCTTCCTTGTACATGCGCAGGAATTCTTCGCGCGTCATGCCGCAGTCGGCCACGCAGATGCGCATGATGGTGCGCTCGGTCTCGCGCACCTGGTCGACCTTGCCGCGCAGGTTCTGCGTGATCTCGTCGACGATCTTCGGCGAGAGCTTGAAGGTCATGATGTGGGTGGCCATCGCCTCGCGCTTTTCCTGCGTCTTGCGATCGGCCGCGCCCTTCTTCAGCAGCGCTTCCCAGGCCTTGTCGTAGAACGCCTGCAGTTCGGCGAACTTCTCGGCGGTCAGGACCGGATCGGGGCCGGTGTCGACGGCTTCCTCTTCCTCGCCGTCACCCTCGCCCTTCTCGTCGGCCTCTTCCTCTTCCTCTTCGATTTCCTCCGGCATCTCCGCCGGCGGCAGCTCTTCCGGAGCGTTGGGGTCGAAGAAGCCGGTCACGATCTCGGCCAGGCGCTTCTTGCCCTGCTTGTAGAGCTCGAAGGACTCCAGCAGGATCGCCACCGTCTCCGGGTACTGCGCCATCGCGAACATGGACTCGTTGAGCCCTTCCTCGATGCGCTTGGCGATGCGGATCTCGCCCTCGCGGTCCAGCAGCTCGACGCTGCCCATCTCGCGCATGTACATGCGCACCGGGTCGGTGGTGCGGCCGAACTGGTCGTCGCTGGCGGCGATGGCGGCGGCGGCTTCTTCGGCGGCCTCTTCCTCTTCCTCGGCGGTGGCGACGACCGCGGGCTCGGAGAAGAGCTGCTGCTCGTCATCCGGGGCTTCCTCGTGGACCGGGATGCCCATCGCCTGGATCATGCTGATGATGTCCTCGATCTGCTCCGTATCGACGATCTCGGGCAGGTGGTCGGCCACCTCGGCGTAGGTCAGGTAGGCCTTTTCCTTGCCGAGGGCGATGAGGACCTTGATCTGGGATTGCTTCTGGGCGGCCTGAATATCGGCGGCAGCCTTGTCGGCTTTCTCAGTGCTATTGCTCATGCGGATGATCACTCTGGATGGGCGCCCAAACTGCGGACGCAATGCGCGGAATCGGAGATTGTAACAAAAATCTGTCAAGGCGGCGAGATTTTCGCCAACTTTTTCAGGAACCCACCCGGCCCTTCTGCTGCTGCATCAAGGCATTGATTTCCCTGGTTTCCGCTTCCGTCAGCGGCCGCAGGCGGCTCTCCGCCAGCAGCTGCTGCACCCGGGCCTTCAAGGCCCGCTGGGTGAGCATGCCGACGATCTGCCGCAGTTCCGCCTCCAGGCCGCTCTCGCCCACCGGCGCCTCCGCCCCCTGCAGCAGCAGCTTCTCCACGCCCTTGCCCTTGGGGGTGCCGCGCCAGAACTCCAGCAGGTGGGCGGCGGTGGCCTCGGGATGGGCATGGAAGAAGTCGATCGCTTCCATCAGTACCTCGATGCCGGGCACCTCGGCCTGCGCCAGCAGTTCCAGGTTGTCGATGCGGTCGGCCAGGCGCGGGTCTTCCAGCAGCAGCTGCATGACGCGCCGGACCGGGCGATGGGCGTTGCCCGAGGGGCGCTGGCGGGTGGAAACCGGTTCCCCGGCCTCCGGCGTGCCGGCCTCCGCGGCCGCAGGCGCCTTGAGCATGGACTCGAGGTCGGCCCGCGGGATCCGCGTGAGATTGGACAGCTCGCCCAGCATCAGCACGCGCAGCGGCCCCTCGCGCAGCTTTTCCAGGTGCGGGCGCGCCAGGGCAGCGAGCTTGGCGCGTCCGTCCATGCTGCCGAGATTGACCTGCCGGCCCAGTTCACCGAACAGGAACTGGGACAGCGTCTGGGCCTCTCCCACGAGCGCCCGGAAGGCCTCGGCGCCGATCTCCTGCACCAGCGTGTCCGGATCGTGTCCGTCGGGCAGGAACATGAAGACGCACTCGCGGGTGCCGTCGATCTCCGGCAGCACCTGCTCCAGCGCGCGCCAGGCGGCGGCGCGCCCGGCCCGGTCGCCGTCGAAGCAGAACACCACCTTGTTGGTGGCCTTGAACAGCAGGCCCAGATGCTCGCGCGTGGTGGCGGTGCCGAGCGTGGCCACCGCCTCGGGGATGCCGTGCTGCGCCAGCATCACCACGTCCATATAGCCCTCCACCACCAGCAGGTAGGGCAGGTTGGACTTGGCCGACTGGCGCGCCTCGTAGAGGCCGTAGAGGTTGCGGCCCTTGTGGAACAGCGCGGTCTCGGGCGAGTTGAGGTACTTGGCCGGGTCGTTGCCCAGCGTGCGGCCGCCGAAGCCGATCACGCGTCCGCGGGTATCGCGGATGGGGAACATCACGCGGTTGCGGAATCGGTCGTAGACGCCGCCCGAGTCCTTCTGGATCAGCAGGCCGGCTTCCACCGCGTGCTTCGGGTCCTGCAGGAAATGGGTCAGCGCGTCCCAGGAGTCCGGCGCGAAGCCGATGCCGAAGGTCTTGGCGGTCTCGCCGTTGACGCCGCGCTTCTTCAGGTAGTCGATGGCGCCCTGGGCACTGCGCAGCTGTTCGCGGAAGAAGCGCTGGGCCGCCGCCAGCGCGTCCAGCGGGCCGTCCATCACCACGCGGTCGTTGCGCCCGCCCTCGCGCGGTACCTCCACGCCGGCCCGCTGCGCCAGCTCTTCCACCGCCTCGACGAAGCTCAGGCGGTCATACTCCATCAGGAAGCTGATCGCGGTGCCGTTCTTGCCCGAGCTGAAGTCGAAGAACATCTGCTTGGACGGCGACACGAAGAAGGAGGGCGACTTCTCGTTGGTGAAGGGCGAGCGCGCCTTGTATTCCTTGCCCGCGCGCTTAAGGTCCAGCCGCGCCCCGATGATCTCGACGATATCGGTGCGCGCCAGCAGATCGTGGATGAAGGATTCGGGGATGCGGCCGCTCACCGCCGCATTCTAAACGCCCGTGAAAAAGCCGGCCGGCGCGCAGGGCGCCGGCCGGCTTCCTGGTTGCGGACCCGGATCAGTACTCCTCGTCCTGATCGCGCTGCGAGGAGCCCTGCTGGCTGCCGCGCTGCGCATTCTGGCTCTGCTGGCCGCCCTTCTGACTCTTCTGGCCCTGCTGGCCCTGCTGGCCGCTTCGCTGGCCGGCCTGGTTCTGCTGGTTGCCCTGCTGCGGCGAGCCCTGCTGGCCCGAGGGGCGGTCGGCCTGATGCTGCTGGCCCTGGCCCGACTGCGGCTGCCCCGGCTGCTGGCCCGGCTGGTTGCGCATCTGGTTCTGGCCCTGGCGATCCTGCTGGTTCTGATCCGGGCGCTGGTTCTGGTTAGCCATTAATCAAATCCTCCTTCTGGGGATGGGATGCTGCCCCGCCTTGACGGGGACATGACCCATGACCCAAGAACCATGCCCCGCTGCCACCAAGCAAAAACAATGGCTTGCGAAGCAGCGAGTGCGCAGATTGCAACAGGAGGGGAGGCGGCATCGCGCAGATCGCCCTGGCGCGGCCGGAAATGGAAACGGCGCCCGGAGGCGCCGTCGTCAGCCTGCAGCCGGCCGGACCGCTCAGCCGAGCTTGGCCTTCACCAGGCCGGAGAGCTTGCCCATGTCGGTGCGGCCCTGGACCTTCGGCTTCAGCCAGCCGATCACCTTGCCCATATCCTTGCCGCCCTGCGCGCCGGTTTCGGCCACGGCCTGGGCCAGCAGGGCGTCGAGCTCTTCCGCCGTCAGCTGCTGCGGCAGGTACTCGGAAAGCACGCGGATTTCCTCGGCTTCCTTGTCGGCCAGCTCGGGCCGGTTGCCGGCGCGGAACTGGGACTCGGAATCGCGGCGCTGCTTGAGCATCTTCTCGATCGCCGCCAGGACCACGGTGTCGGTCAGCTCGATGCTTTCCACCACCTCGCGCTGCTTGAGTTCGGCGGTGAGCATGCGCAGCAGTCCCAGGCGCGCCTTGTCGCCGGCACGCATGGCCGTCTTGACGTCTTCACCGATGCGAGTCTTCAGGTCGGACATAGCAAGAGGTCAGTTAGGGGCTGCTGATAAACAACTCAGGGCGCTGTGCGCCCTGACGTGGACATCTACCGCGAAACCGCCTCAGTACAGGCGAATACGACGGTTCGACTCGCGCTGGACCTTCTTGGCCTGACGCTTCACGGCGGCAGCGCGCTTGCGCTTGCGCTCCTGGCTCGGCTTCTCGAAGAACTCGTGCTTGCGCAGGTCGGTCAGAACGCCGGCCTTTTCGCAGGTGCGCTTGAAGCGGCGGATCGCAACTTCAAACGGTTCGTTATCGCGGACGCGGACAGAAGGCATTCAAATCACTCGCTTTGGACAAAAGGGGCACCGCCCCCAAGGTAAGGGGGCGCAGATTCTATGCGCAGCCGGCGGCAAAGGCAATGCACCCGCTACAATATCCTGATGAATATCCTCGGGATCGAGACCTCCTGCGATGAGACGGCCGCCGCCATCTATGGACCGGCTGGCTTGGCGGCGCACGCCCTGCACAGCCAGATCGCCCTGCACGCCGAGTACGGCGGGGTGGTGCCCGAGCTGGCGTCCCGGGACCACGTCAGCCGCATCAACCCGCTGATCCGCGAGGTGCTGGCCCAGGCCGGGCTGAGGCCCTCCGACCTGGACGGCGTGGCCTATACCGCCGGCCCGGGCCTGATCGGGGCGCTGATGGTGGGGGCCTCGGTGGCGGCCGGCATCGCCACCGCCCATGGCCTGCCGCTGATCCCGGTCCACCACATGGAGGCGCACCTGCTGGCGCCGATGCTGGAGGACCCGCGCCCGGAATTCCCCTTCCTGGCGCTGCTGGTCTCCGGCGGGCACACCCTGCTGGTGGACGTGCAGGGCGTGGGCCGCTACGAGATCCTGGGCGAGAGCCTGGACGACGCGGTGGGCGAGGCCTTCGACAAGACCGCCAAGCTGCTCGGCCTGCCCTACCCCGGCGGCCCCCACCTGGCGCGGCTGGCCGAGGGCGGAGGCGCCAGCAAGGCCTGGAGGTTCCCGCGGCCGATGACGGACCGTCCCGGACTGGAGTTCAGCTTCAGCGGCCTGAAGACCGCCGTGCTGACCGCGCTGCCGAAGGCCCGCAACGAACAGGACCGCGCCGACCTCGCCTGGGCCTTCCAGGAGGCGGTGACGGACACGCTGGCGATCAAGTGCGCCCGCGCGCTGGAGCAGACCGGACTGGAGCAGCTGGTGGTGGCCGGCGGCGTCGGCGCCAACAAGCGCCTGCGCGAGAAGCTGGGCGAGCTGGCGCGCCGCCAGGGCCTGCGCCTGTACTTTCCGCGCCACGAATTCTGCACCGACAACGCGGCGATGATCGCCTATGCCGGCTGGGCCCGCCGCAGCGAGGGCCGCCTGCCGCATGGCAAGCTGTTCACCACGCCGCGCTGGGCCATCAGCGAACTGCAGCCCCCCACCCCCGCTACCGCATAAGAGCCCCGAACCGTGGACAAGATCTTCCTGCGCGGCCTCGAAGTCGAGACCATCATCGGCATCCATGCCTGGGAGCAGCGCGCGCCGCGCCCGCTGATCCTGGACCTGGAGATGGGCACCGACATCCGCGAGGCTGCCTCCAGCGACCAGGTACGCGACGCCATCGACTACGCGGCCGTCAGCGCCGCGGTGGTGAAGTTCGTCTCGGAGACCCAGGTGGGCCTGCTGGAGACCCTGGCCGAGCGCCTGGCCCGGCAGCTGTTCCAGCAGTTCCCGATCCTCAGCCTGCGCCTGGCGATCAACAAGCCGGGCGCGGTGCCGGGGGTGAAGGCCATGGGGGTGGAGATCGACCGGCGGCGGGAAGACTACGCAGCCTGCGGCTTTTGACCCGCTCCGGTTGCAGCTCCGCCATACCGGCGAAAGCCGGTACCCGTCCCGGCAGGCCGTGACGCCATCCGGGGCGGACTTCGCGACTCGATCGAACCTCTGCCCGGCCATCCCTGGCCGGGCGTCCGGCGGGGCGAATGTCCACTGGACATTCGCGTGCCCCATCTCATCCGGCTTGCGCCGGCACGACGATGGCGGGTCTTCAGTTCACCGCCGGCAGCGCCTGCTGCGCCGCAATCAGCGCGGAGGCGAAAGCCGCGAGGTCGTCATAGATTGCGACCCCTTTTAGTGCATGCTCTTTTTCAGTGCGAACCCCGTTGCCGGTGCGCACCAAAACAGGGCGAGCCCCGGCGGCCCGGGCGGCGTCGATATCCCAGATCGAGTCTCCCACCGCAGGCACATAGTCCAGGCTGATGCCCAGGCGCTTGGCCAGGTCCAGCAGCATGCCCGGGTTGGGCTTGCGCATCGGGCCGGGGCGGTCGGGATGGTCCGGAGCGAAGAAGCTGCCGTCGATGCGGCTGCCCAGTTCGGCCAGGGATTTCTGCAGGTGCCCGTTCTGCTCGGCGAAACCCTCGTAGTTCACCTCGCCGCGGCCCAGGCCGGGCTGGTTGCTGGCGAGATACACGCGAAAGCCGGCCTGGGTCAGGCGCGCGATGGCCTCCAGGCTGCCGGGGATGGGATGGAACTCGGCAACCGAGCGCACGGGATCGGTGAGCTCTTCGTTGATCACTCCATCCCGATCGAGAATCACCAATTTCACAGTTCACCTCCATACCCATCCATGGCGCCTAGCCCTGCCTGGCCATCCATGGCCGGGCGTTCGCCGGCGCGAAGCTTCGCTTCACGACAACCCCGGCTTACCCATCGCGGTCGAGGATTGCCAGCTTCACGAGCCTAGCCTACGAGTTTCATGTAGGAGCGGCTGTTGGCCGCGGCGCGCAGTCGCGGCCAGTAGCCGCTCCTACATTACAGCCAACGAAGCCCCGCAGGTCCTTCAGCCGGGAAGCTGCGACAGGTCCGCCACCGAGCGGCAGGCGCGGTCCAGCTGCGCCAGCAGCGCAAGGCGGTTGGCGCGCACGCCGGCGTCGTCGGCATTGACCATCACGCCGTCGAAGAAGGCATCCACCGGCTCGCGCAGCGCGGCGAGGTTCACCAGCTGCGCGGTGTAGTCGGCGGTCCTGGCGTTCTGCGCCTCGACCTCGCCCAGCCTGGCGTGCAGGGCGCGCTCGGCGTCATGCTGGAATTTCGCCGGGTCGACGGCGCCGCCGGCATGGCCGGCCTGCTTGAGGATGTTGCGGACGCGCTTGTTGGCGGCGGCCAGGTTGGGCGCGGCGGGCTGGGCGACGAAGGCCAGCACCGCCTGCACGCGGCGCTGGAAATCCAGCGGCTGGCTGATGCCCATGGCGCGCACCGACTCGAACATCTCCACGGTGACCGGATGGCCGCCGATGTCCTGGCCGACCAGCCAGGCGCGCAGGCGCTCCATCGCGAACTCCACCAGTTCTTCCACCAGCGCGGCGTCACGCTTGCCGGCCGGCTGCGCATCGAGCGCATTCTTCAGCACGGCGTGCAGGTCCAGCGGCAACTCGCCCTCGATGCAGATGCGCAGCGCGCCGAGCGCGGCGCGGCGCAGGCCGAAGGGGTCCTTGCTGGCGGTCGGCTTCTGGCCGATGGCGAAGATGCCGGCCAGGGTGTCGAGCTTGTCGGCCAGCGCCAGGATCTGGCCCTCGCGCGTGGACGGGATGGGAGTGCCCTGCTGCGTCGGCAGGTAGTGCTCGCGGATGGCCCGGGCCACGGCGGCGCTCTCGCCGGAACGCGCCGCGTAGTAGCCGCCCATCAGGCCCTGCAGCTCGGGGAACTCATAGACCATCTTGGTGACGAGGTCGGCCTTGCACAGCGCGGCGGCGCGCTCGGCCGTGGCCGTGTCGGCGCCCAGTTCGCCGGCGACCCGTCCGGCCAGGGCACGCACGCGCGCCACCTTGTCGCCGGTGCTGCCCAGCTCCTTCTGGAAGGTGACCGTGGCCAGCTTCTCGCCGTAGGCGGCCAGCGGCTGCCGCAGGTCCTGCTGCCAGAAGAACAGCGCATCGGTCAGGCGCGGGCGCACCACGCGCTCGTTGCCGGCGATCACCTGCGCCACGTCGCGCGACTCGATGTTGGAGATGGTGATGAAGGCATTGGTCAGCTGGGTCTGCGCCGCGTCGCTGAACACGGTGAAGTAGCGCTGGTTGGTCTCGACCGTGGCGACGATCACCTCGGGCGGCAGCTCCAGGAAGCGCTCCTCGAAATGGCCGGTGATGGCCACCGGGCGCTCGACCAGGGCCGTCACCTCATCGAGCAGGTCCTCGGTGATGCGGGCATGGCCGTTCAGCTTCGCGGCCTCGGCCTCGATCTGCTTGCGGATCTCGGCCTTGCGCTCGGCGACGTCGGCCCAGACGGAGGCGGCGCGCAGCGCGGGCGCGTAGTCGGCCGGCGTCTTCAGCAGGATGGGGGCAGGCGCGTGGAAGCGGTGGCCGAAGGTCGTGTTGCCGGCCGTAAGGCCGAAGCGCTGCAGCGTGATCACGTCGCTGCCGAACAGGCAGACGATCCACTGCACCGGGCGCACGAAGGTTTCCTCGCCCGAGCCCCAGCGCATGCGCTTGGGCACCAGCTCGTCCATCTGCCGGAGGGTTTCCTCGAAGATCTCCGGCAGCAGGGCGGCGGTGGCGCGGCCCGGGGCGGTCCTGGAGAAGTGCAGCTTGCCGTCCTTCTGGCCCAGGGCGGAGAACTCGACGCCGCAGGACTTGGCAAAGCCCAGCGCGGCCGGCGTGGGCTGGCCGTCCTTGAGCGCCGCGGCCAGGGCCGGACCGGTGCGTTCGATGGCCTGGTCGGGCTGCGTGTCGGCGACGCCGGCGATCAGCACGGCGATGCGGCGCGGGGTGGCGAACAGCTTCACCTCGCCCGGGGCGATGCCGCGCTTTTCCAGGCCGCCGGCCACGCCGCCGCGCAGGGCCTCGGCCAGCGGGAGGACGTAGCGGGCCGGGAGGTCTTCGGTGCCCAGTTCGAGCAGCAGGTCACGCGCCATGGGTTCTTAACGCTGTTTGAGGTAAAAAAGAGCGCGCAATTCTCCGGGATCAGCGGCATTTACGCCAATCCGCCCCGGCGATCAATTAAACGAAAATACTATCGACATAAAACAAACAATCAATTTTATTTATCGGTCTGCCGGGTTCAGGATGTCATTCGTTCCAGCCACTTCCGCTCACTTCCGAGGAGAAAGCCATGACCGAAGCCAAATGTCCCTTCCACCAGACGTCCACCGGCACGTCGAACCGCGACTGGTGGCCCAACCAGCTGCGCGTGGACCTGCTGCACCAGCACTCCGCCAAGTCCGACCCCATGGGCGCCGGCTTCGACTACGCCAAGGCCTTCAACAGCCTGGATCTGGCGGCGGTGAAGAAGGACCTGGCCGCCCTGATGACCGACTCGCAGGACTGGTGGCCGGCGGACTTCGGCCATTACGGCCCGCTGTTCATCCGCATGGCCTGGCACAGCGCGGGCACCTACCGCGTGGGTGATGGCCGCGGCGGCGCCGGGGGCGGCCAGCAGCGGTTCGCGCCGCTCAACAGCTGGCCCGACAACGGCAACCTGGACAAGGCGCGCCGCCTTCTGTGGCCGGTCAAGCAGAAGTACGGCAACAAGATCTCCTGGGCCGACCTGATGATCCTGGCCGGCAACGTCGCCCTGGAGTCGATGGGCTTCAAGACCCTCGGCTTTGCCGGTGGCCGCGCGGACGTCTGGGAGCCGGACCAGGACGTGAACTGGGGCGCCGAGAAGAAGTGGCTGGCCGACGACCGCTACACCGGCGACCGCGAGCTGGCGCAGACGCTGGGCGCGGTGCAGATGGGCCTGATCTACGTGAACCCCGAGGGCCCCAGCGGCAAGCCCGACCCGGTCGCCGCGGCGCGCGACATCCGCGAGACCTTCGCCCGCATGGCGATGGACGACGAAGAGACCGTGGCCCTGATCGCCGGCGGCCACACCTTCGGCAAGACCCACGGCGCCGGCGACGCCGCCCTGGTGGGCGTGGAGCCGGAAGGCGCCGACATCGAGGAGCTGGGCTTCGGCTGGCGCAGCCGGCACGGCAGCGGCAAGGGGGCGGACGCCATCACCAGCGGCCTGGAGGTGACCTGGACGACCACGCCGACGAAGTGGAGCAACAACTTCTTCGAGAACCTGTTCGGCTACGAGTGGGAGCTGACCAAGAGCCCGGCCGGCGCCCACCAGTGGATTGCCCGGAACGGTGCCGGCGCCGGCACCATCCCGGACGCCCACGACCCGGGCAAGCGCCACGCGCCGACCATGCTGACCACGGACCTGTCGCTGCGCTTCGACCCGGCCTACGAGAAGATTTCGCGGCGCTTCCTGGCCCACCCGGAGCAGTTCGCCGACGCCTTCGCCCGTGCCTGGTTCAAGCTGACCCACCGCGACATGGGGCCCCGTGCCCGCTACCTGGGCCCGGAAGTGCCGCAGGAAGAACTGATCTGGCAGGACCCGATCCCGGCCGTGAACCACCCGCTGGTGAACGACCAGGACGTGGCCGCGCTCAAGGCCAAGGTGCTGGCTTCGGGCCTGGGCGTGGCGGAACTGGTGTCCACGGCCTGGGCCTCGGCCTCCACCTTCCGCGGCTCCGACAAGCGGGGCGGCGCCAACGGCGCGCGCATCCGCCTGGCCCCGCAGAAGGATTGGGAAGCCAACCAGCCGAAGCAGCTGGCCAAGGTGCTCGGCGTGCTGGAAGGCATCCAGCGCGAATTCAACGGCGCCGCTTCCGGCGGCAGGAAGGTCTCGCTGGCCGACCTGATCGTGCTGGCGGGCAACGCCGGCGTGGAGCAGGCGGCCCGGGCGGCCGGCCAGGCCGTGACCGTGCCCTTCTCGCCGGGGCGCATGGATGCCTCGCCGGAGCAGACCGATGTCGCTTCCTTCGCCGTGCTGGAGCCGGAGGCCGACGGCTTCCGCAACTACCTGAAGGGTCCGCACCGCGTGCCGGCCGAGGTGCTGCTGGTCGACAAGGCCCAGCTGCTGACGCTGAGCGCGCCGGAGATGACCGTGCTGGTCGGCGGCCTGCGCGTGCTGGGCGCCAACACCGGCGGCTCGGCGCATGGCGTCTTCACCGGGCGCCCCGGCACGCTGAGCAACGATTTCTTCGTGAACCTGCTGGGCATGGACACGGAATGGAAGCCTTCGGCCGGCAATCCCGCGGTCTACGAGGGTCTGGACCGCAGGACCGGCGCGAAGAAGTGGACCGGCACCCGCGCCGACCTGGTGTTCGGCTCGAACTCGGTGCTGCGTGCGGTTTCCGAGGTCTACGGCAGCGCCGACGCGCAGCAGAAGTTCGTGCAGGACTTCGTGGCGGCCTGGACCAAGGTGATGAACCTGGATCGCTATGATCTGAAGTGAGGCCCCTGCCCGGCCCCGGGAATCCGGGGCCGGGCGGAAACCACTGGAACGAGAGAACCCTTCAAGGAGACGAACATGGCAGTCAACGTGCTGTATACCGCCCACGCGGTGTCTTCCGGCGGCCGCAACGGCCACACCGAATCCCGCGACGGCGTGGTCAAGGCGGACTTGTCCGTTCCCAAGGCGATGGGCGGCCCCGGCAAGCCCGGCACCACCACGCCGGAGGACCTGTTCGCGGCCGGCTATGCCGCCTGCTTCGGCGGCGCGGTGGATTTCCTCGCCGGCAAGCTGGGCCTCAAGCCCAAGTCGGTGGAGATCGAGGTGGCGGTGGGCATCGGCACGGACGATACCGGCTTCGGCCTGAAGGCGGACATCACCGCCTGGGTCGGTGGCCTGGAGCAGGCCGAGGCCGAGAAGCTGATCGCGGCGGCACACCAGTTCTGCCCCTACTCGAAGGCCACCCGCGGCAACATCGAGGTGGGACTGAAGACCATCGTGGTCTGAGGCCGGATGGCCGGAAGCCGCCGGGTCGCCCCGGCGGCTTTTTTCATGCCTGCGGACGGCCAGGGCCTGTCAGCACTGCCGCAATCGCGGCAGCGTCGACAGGCCCTAGCGGACGCGCACGCGGCGCACGCGGTTGAAATCCACGTCCTCGTCGCCGCCGGTGCCGTCGGCGATCCACAGGGTATTGCCGTCATCGGCCAGGTCGAAGCCCTCGAGGCCGTAGAACTGCGCCGACAAGCCCTCGCCCGGGGCGAAGCCGCGCGCGCCGGTGCCGGCGATGGTACTGGCGCTGCCGCCGGCGATGCGGCGCACCAGGTAGTTGAGCGTGTCGGCGACGTAGACCGCACTGCCGTCCGTCGCCACGTCCTGGGGTCCGTTGAACGTGGCCGTGGCCAGGGCGCCGTCGGCGCGGCCGGCCGTGCCGGTGCCGGCGAAGGTGGTGACCGCGCCCGCCAGGGTGACGCGGCGGATGCGATGGTTGTTCTGGTCCGCCACCAGGATGCTGCCGTCCGCCGCCAGCGCCAGGCCGTAGGGGCGGTCGAAGCGGGCGTCGGCGCCGGTGGCGTCGGCAAAGCCCGCCGAGCCGTTGTTGCCCGCCAGGGGCGCGATGGCGCCGGTCGCCGGAGTGAGCAGGCGCAGGTCGTGGCGCACGATGTCGCTCAGGACGATGCGGCCGTCGGCCAGGGCCAGCAGGCCCCGCGGCCGGCCGACATTGCGCACGACCACCGCGGCGGCGCCGGTGCGGGTATCGACGCGCCAGACGGTGCCGGTGGTGCCGTCCCGCAGGCCCGAGTCGTTGGTGTCGGTCTGCACGTAGAGGCTGCCGTCCGGCGCCAGCGCCAGGCCGAAGGGCCGCTCGAATCCCGGCCTGGCCAGCAGCGTCCGCACCTCGCCGTCCGGGGCGATGGCGCGCAAGGCGTCGTTGCCGAAGTCGGCGACGTAGATCGTGCCGTCCGGCCCCAGTTCGACGTTCACCGGGTTGTCGAAGCGGGCCGCTGCCGCCGGGCCGTTGACCAGGCCGGCGGGGCCGCCGCCCAGGACGGCCGGGCGGGCGGCGGCGCTGCCGTCGGGCCCACCGTCGTCGACGTCATGGCAGGCGCCCAGGACGGCGGCGGCGAACAGCGGGGCCGCGCGCAGGAGATGAGTGAGAAACCGCGTTACGGCAGCTGCGTCGCGCATGGAAAGCCCCCTGTGGTCGTATCGCAGGGTTCCCAGGCCCTGCCGGGGCATCATAGGCCTGCGCGACCGGCGCAGGCGCAAACTGCGTCACGCCCGCAGGCGGCACCGTGAGCCATGCGGCGGTCATCTGCCGCTGTCATCCTGTATGGTCCGGACTATGATGATGTCCTGCCGCAGGGAAGCCCCGTGACCGTTCTGATTGCCTTGTTCCTGATCTACGCCGGGTCGCTGCTGTTCGTGCGGCTGAGAAACCGCGTGCACCTGCCGCTGGGCCGCCAGCTGACCGACTTCTCGACCTTCACGGTGCCGCTCAACCTGCCGGCCTACCTGCTGTCCCGGGTGTCGACGCGCTCGCGGCTGCCGCCGGTGCAGACCTTCCCGCAGCTGAAGCTGCTGCAGGACAACTGGGAAACCATCCGGGACGAGGCGCTGGCCCTGTATGGCCAGGGCCACATCGCGGTCAAGAACGACCTGCCGGGCAGCAGCTTCTACCGCGACAACCGCTGGAAGAGCTTCTACCTGAAGATCTACGACCTGGACATCCCCTCGGCCCGGGCGCTGGCACCGAAGACGCGCGCGCTGATCGACCAGGTGCCGGGCATGAACCTGGCCCTGTTCGCCGTGCTGATGCCCGGCAAGCGGCTGACGCAGCACCACGACCCCTTCGCCTTCAGCCTGCGCTACTCGCTGGGCCTGTCGACGCCCAACTCCGAGAAATGCGGCCTGATGATCAACGGCGAGCACTACGCCTGGCGCGACGGCGACGGCGTGCTGTTCGACGAGACCTACATCCATTCGGCCTACAACGACACCGAGACGCCGCGCCTGATCCTGATGACGGACATCGACCGCCCGATGAAGCTGGCGCCGGTGCAGTGGTTCTACTTCCGCTTCGCGCGCTTCTTCAACAGCCTGTTCTACATCGACAACCTCGACAGCAACATCTCGGGCATCGGCAACCGGCTCAGCGGCACGGTGGTCGGCTACAAGGCGACCATGAAGGGGTTGAAGAAGAAGAACCCCCGCAGCTACAAGCTCGGCAAGTGGGCGCTGCACCTGGGCCTGGTGGGCCTGATCGTGGCCTGGGCGCTGTAGCCCGCGGCGGCAGGCGGAGGTCAAAAAAAACGCCGGGTCGCCCCGGCGTTGCTGTCTTGGAGGTCCGGCTCAGGCGGCCTTCAGCGGAGCGAAGCCGGCGATGCGGGCGCGCGAGTTGTAGTAGGCCTCGGCACAGGCGCGGGCCAGGGTGCGCACGCGCAGGATGTAGGCCTGGCGCTCGGTCACGCTGATGGCGCCGCGGGCGTCGAGCAGGTTGAAGCTGTGCGAAGCCTGCACCGTGCGCTCGTAGGCCGGCAGCGGCAGCGGCGGGTCCAGCGCCAGCAGGCGCTGGCACTCGGCCTCGGCCTTGTTGAAGCGCTCGAACAGCGTGGCGGTATCGGCATGCTCGAAGTTGTAGGCCGACTGCTCCACCTCGTTCTGGTGGTAGACGTCGCCGTAGGTCACGACACGGCCGCCGGTGTCGCTCCAGACCAGGTCGTAGACGCTTTCCTTCTTCTGGATGTACATGGCCAGGCGCTCGAGGCCGTAGGTGATCTCGCCCGCCACCGGCCGGCACTCGATGCCGCCCACCTGCTGGAAGTAGGTGAACTGGGTGACTTCCATGCCGTTGAGCCAGACCTCCCAGCCCAGGCCCCAGGCGCCGAGCGTCGGCGATTCCCAGTTGTCCTCGACGAAGCGGATGTCATGGGTCAGCGGGTCGAAGCCGAGCATGCGCAGGGAGTCCAGGTACAGCTCCTGGATGTTGGCCGGCGAGGGCTTCATCAGCACCTGGAACTGGTAGTAGTGCTGCAGGCGGTTGGGGTTCTCGCCATAGCGGCCGTCGGTGGGGCGGCGGCTGGGCTGCACGTAGGCGGTGTTCCAGGTCTCGGGGCCCAGGGCACGCAGGAAGGTAGCCCAGTGGAAGGTGCCGGCGCCCATTTCCATGTCCATGGGCTGCACGATCACGCAGCCGTGGCCGGCCCAGAACTGCTGGAGCTTGAGGATGAGGTCCTGAAAGGTCATTGCGAAGACTCAAAAGGGTTCGCCCGCGCGGGCGCGAAGGGGCGGGAGTATATCTCCGCCGGCGCCAGGACTCCGCCGCCGCGGCCATTTGTGAGTATTCATTAAATTAAATATAGGAGTTTTTGGTTATTAAACAAAAGCTTCGCCGCGGCGGCTTTTCCGCCGTGCCGGGGGCGCCGGAAGCGGTTTTCCGCTACCATGCAGCGCCCGCCGCTCCCGCTCGGCCGCCCAATTGGCATGCTACGTGCATCTTTTTGGCGCACGCTGGGGCAGCCCAGCCATAACACCATTCTCACCACACCGTGACAGGAGTAGCCCATGTCGGGTAAAGACGTTTTGAAGCTCATCCAGGAAAAGAGCGTGAAGTTCGTGGACTTCCGCTTCTGCGACACGCGCGGCAAGGAACAGCACGTGACCGTGCCGGCCGCCACCGTCGATGAAGACCTGTTCGTCGACGGCAAGATGTTCGACGGCTCGTCCATCGCGGGCTGGAAGGGCATCAACGAGTCCGACATGATCCTGCTGCCGGACGCCAGCACCGCCTTCGTCGATCCCTTCTTCGAAGACACCACGCTGGTCCTGACCTGCGACGTGCTCGAGCCGTCCACCCGTGAAGGCTACTCGCGCGACCCGCGCTCGCTGGCCAAGCGCGCCGAAGCCTACGTGAAGTCCACCGGCATCGCCGACCAGGCCTTCTTCGGCCCGGAAAACGAATTCTTCATCTTCGACAGCATCCGCTATGACTCGGGCATGAAGGGCTGCTTCGTCGAGATCGACGCCGAAAACGCTGCCTGGAACTCGGGCAAGGCCTACGAAGGCGGCAACATGGGCCACCGTCCGGGCGTCAAGGGCGGCTACTTCCCGGTTCCCCCGGTCGACAGCCTGCAGGACATCCGCTCCGCCATGTGCGAGACGCTGGAAGCCGTCGGCATGCCGGTCGAAGTGCACCATCACGAAGTGGCCACCGCCGGCCAGTGCGAGATCGGCGTGAAGTTCGGCTCGCTGGTGAAGAAGGCCGACGAAGTCCTCAAGCTGAAGTACGTGGTCCAGAACGTGGCCCACAGCTACGGCAAGACCGCCACCTTCATGCCGAAGCCGATCGTCGGCGACAACGGCTCGGGCATGCACGTGCACCAGTCGCTCTCGCTGGGCGGCAAGAACCTGTTCTCCGGTGACAAGTACGGCGGCCTCTCCGAGACCGCGCTGTACTACATCGGCGGCATCCTGAAGCACGCCAAGGCCCTGAACGCCTTCACCAACCCGGGCACCAACAGCTACAAGCGACTGGTGCCGGGCTTCGAAGCGCCGGTCATGCTGGCCTACTCGGCCCGCAACCGCTCGGCCTCCATCCGCATCCCGTACGTCGCCAACCCGAAGGGCCGCCGCATCGAAGTGCGCTTCCCGGACAGCACGGCCAACCCGTACTTCGCCTTCGCCGCGATGATGATGGCCGGCCTCGACGGCATCCAGAACAAGATCCACCCGGGCGAAGCCCAGGACAAGGACCTGTACCACCTGCCGCCGGAAGAGGACAAGCTGATCCCGCGCGTCTGCCACAGCCTGGACATGGCGCTGGAAGCCCTGGACAAGGACCGCGACTTCCTCAAGAAGGGCGGCGTGTTCACGGACGACCTGATCGACGCCTACATCGAGCTGAAGATGCAGGAAGTGACCCGCTTCCGCATGACGACGCACCCGATCGAGTTCGAGATGTACTACTCGCTCTAAGCGCGCCTGCTGTCGCTTGCTTCAAGAACGCCCCGCGAAAGCGGGGCGTTTTCCTTTGGGTGATCCGTCGCGCGATGGCGCGATCTCGTTCGGCAGGCCCAGGACTTCGGGGCGAACGGTTGGGTCAGCCGTTTCACGTTCCCCCTCCGGGCAACCGCTCCCGCGCTGCCCTGCCTCGGGCATCCACGCCCCCGGTCCCTGCCCTCTCCCGCAAGGGGAGAGGGGTTCTGCTTTTCTCCCCGGCCAGCAGAGATCGACGAGGAAACTCTGGAATCACTCATCCGAAGTCTGCATGAGCGGAAGCAGATGCTTTTTGACGTACGAGCCCCTGTTGCGCGGATGCTTCGCGTCTCCGCCCTTCACCCCAACCCTCTGCCCGCTCGCGGGAGAGGGCGTGGCGCGGTGCGTGCCTCGATACGCCGCTACGCGGAACTCGGCATGAACGGCTGTAAAGCTTCAGGGGGCACGCTGCTGCGGCAACTCGAACCCGAACACGCTGCCGCCGCCCGGCCGCGGCTCGTACCAGAGGTGCCCGCCCATGCGCGTGATGTCGTGCTTGGCGATGGCCAGGCCCAGGCCCGAGGAGTACTCCGGCGCGGCGCGCGCGGTGACGATGCGCGCGAAGCGCTGGAACAGCTTTTTCTGGTCGGCCTCGGAAATGCCGGGTCCGCGGTCCATCACCAGGCAGCGGGCATTGCCTCCGCGCATGCTGGACAGCACCACCAGGATCTCCTCGCCTTCCGGGGAATGGCGGATGGCGTTGGAAAGCAGGTTCTGCAGCACGTTGCGCGCCGCCATGTGATCGCCCAGGGCTGCAACCTCGGCTTCGGAGGACTCCAGGCGCAGCCGCAGTCCGCGCACCTCCGCCTCGGCCTGCTGCAGGCGCAGCGCCTGCGCGGCCATGGCGCACAGGTCGATGCGCTCGCTGTGCAGCTCGCGCAAGGCCTCGCCCTCGGCGCGCTGCGACAGGAAGCGCTGCACGAACTTCAGCGCCTCCTCGCTGCATTCCTCGATCTCCTGCATCAACTCGGACCGGCGCGCCGGATCCTCGGTGCGCGACAGCAGCTGGTTGGCGAAGCGGATGCAGGTCAGCGGGTTCTTCAGGTCGTGCGCCACGATGTTGACGATCTCGTCGCGCTCATGGAGCACCATCTGCAGGTGGTCGCGTGCACGCTTGAGTTCCACGTGCGTGCGCACGCGCACCAGCAGTTCGCGCGCCACGAAGGGCTTCGTGAGGTAGTCGACCGCGCCGAGCTCGAAGCCGCGGGCCAGTTCGTCCACGCCCTCCGCCGCGGTGACGAAGATCACCGGCAGGTCCGCCAGGCCCGGCAGCGCGTGCAGGCGGCGGATCACTTCGCTGCCGTCCATGCCCGGCATCATCATGTCCAGCAGCACCAGGTCGGGCCTGCGCGAGGCGGCGCGCTCCAGGGCCTGCGCGCCGCTGGTGGCCGGCACCACGTTGTAGCCGGCGCCGTCGAGCAGTTGTCCCAGCAGCTGCACGTTGGCGGGATTGTCGTCCACGACCATCACCAGCGGCGCGGGACGATCCCTGTCGGCGGATTCGTTCATCGGTTCTCCTTGGCCTTGGCCAGCAGCGCGCCGCCGCGCTGCGGGAATTCTTCCAGCAGGGCCTCGACGCGCAGCGCGTCGAAGGCGAAAGCGGCGTCGTTGAGCTCGCGCGCATAGTCGCGCAGTTCCGTGCGCCCGGCTGCCAGCGCCACCTCGTCCAGCGCCTGCGCGAAATTCTTGACGTCGCGCATCGCCGGCGCGGCGCAGACGGCGGGCCAGTCGCGCACCAGCAGCCGCTCCAGGCG
This sequence comes from Solimonas fluminis, assembly GCF_002930645.1. GTDB lineage: Bacteria > Pseudomonadota > Gammaproteobacteria > Nevskiales > Nevskiaceae > Solimonas_A > Solimonas_A fluminis. The sequence continues at coordinate 107,508 of NZ_PSNW01000002.1, forward strand.
CTGGCGCACCGCTTCCGGCAAGGACACCGCCTCCTCGGGAACGTCGCGGGTACCCAGTGCCATCACGCGCCGGATCTCGGCCACCAGGCTATCGCGCGTGAAGGGTTTGGCGACATAGCCGTCGAACTGCTTGCGCAGCTCGGCTTGTTCGCCGCGCAGGCTGGTGGCCGTCACCGCGATCACGCGCGGCGGCACCAGCAGCGGCTCGGCACGCAGGCGGCGCAGCGTCTCGAAGCCGTCCATGCCCGGCATCAACAAATCAAGCAGGATCAGCTGCGGCGACTGCTCGCGCACCAGCGCCAGGGCGGAGGGTCCGTCCGCGGCGAACAGCAGGTCGTGCGGCGAATCCTTGAGCATGGCCTGGATCAGGTCGCGATTGAGCTCCACGTCGTCCACCACCAGGATGCGGAAGCCTTCCTCGCGCAGTTCGCCGCTGGCCGGCTCCTCCGGCGGCGGCGCGCCCGCGGCCGCGATGCGCGGCAGCAGGATGCGGAAGGTGGAGCCCTTGCCGGGCGCGCTTTCCACCTCGAGGCTGCCGCCCATGTACTGGGCCAGCTGCCGCGTGATGGCCAGGCCCAGGCCGCTGCCCTCGCGCGGCGCGGCGCGGCCCGCCTCGGCCTGGACGAAGGGCTCGAAGATGCGCTGCAGTTCGGCCTGCGCGATGCCGACGCCGGTGTCCTGCACCTCGAACACGCAGGAGAGCAGCTGCGACTCCTCCGGATTCGGGCGCGCCGTGATGCGCAGCGCGATGCTGCCGCGATCGGTGTACTTCACCGCGTTGCCGACCAGGTTGAACAGCATCTGGCGCAGGCGCGCCACGTCCACCAGCACCGATTCCGGCACCGCGGCGTCGACGCTGGCGGACAGCTGCAGGCGCTTGTCGGCGGCCTGCTGCGAGAACACGGCGACGACGCCGTCGGCGACCTCGCGCAGGCTGGTGGGCAGGGCACGGATCTCGACCTTGCCGGCCTCCACCTTGGACAGGTCGAGGATGTCGTCGATCAGGGCCAGCAGCGAGCGGCCGCTGACGGTGATCGCCTCGACGTAGCGGCGGCTGACGGAGTCGCCGGTGCGGTCGAGCAGCAGCTGGCTGAAGCCGAGGATGGCATTCATCGGCGTGCGGATCTCGTGGCTCATGGTGGCCAGGAAGCTGCTCTTGCGCAGGCTCTCGCGCTGGGATTCGAGCATGCGGGCGCGCAGGCGTTCCTCGCCGTGCAGGATGACGTAGTAGCGCCGCAGCAGGAACAGCGCGCCCAGGGCGCCGACCGCGCCCAGCAGGATCGTGAGGTAGATCGCGATGTTGCGGCGGGTGATGACGTCGTTGAGCAGGTCCTGCTCGCGGGTGGCGACTTCCACCAGGTGCATCTGCAGGTTGACCACGGCGGTGCGCGTGGCGTCCATCGCGGGGATCTCCGGCAGGCTGCGCGAACGCTGCAGCGCCTCGTCGCTGCCTTCGCTGTCGGCCAGGCCCTGCAGGCCGGAAAGCGCCTGGTGCTCGTCCTGCGCGAGCCGGGCGAGCCTCTGCATCTCCGGGCTGAATTCGGCGCGGCCCCGCAGCATCTCGTCGAGCCGCCCGAGCTGGTGCGGCAGCTGGGTCTCGGCCTCGCGGTAGCGCTTCAGGGCGGCCTGGTCCTGGCGCAGCAGCCAGTCCCGCTGGCCGCTCTCGAGTTCCACGACCAGGCCCATCAGCACCGAGGTCTCCTTGAAGGCCTCCTGCAGGCGCTGCACCCGCTCCAGCTTCTCGCTGAAGCGGCTCTTGGAGTAGTAGGCCAGGCGCGTGCCGCTCAGCACCAGCGCCAGCACCAGCAGCCACAGGAAGCCGAGCCCCAGCCAGACCAGCAGCATGCGCTGCCGGCCCGGCGATTCGACTTTCTCTGCGGTGCTGTATGCGTCCATGCCTTCCGGTCCCGTCCTTCGCCGCCGCCCTGCGTTTTGCAGGGCCGCTCTCCGCGAAGTTTTGCGATGTGCATGCGAAGCAGGTCGCCCGTGGTCTGCTACGCCTTTCAAATCAAAAGCTTGAAGAGTTGTTGCCGCTGGCACGGAACATGGGTCTGCTGTGCCGTCGCCGCAGTGTACCTACATTGCCGCGCCGCTTTGGAATCCGACAAGGAGAGTGACATGACGCAATGGATGCAGAAGCTCGTCATCGCCCTGCTGCTCGGCAGCAGCACGCTGCTGGCCGCGTGCAACACGATGGAAGGCGCGGGCAAGGACATGGAACGCGGTGGGCAGGAAGTGCAGGACGCAGCCAAGCCGGGTGACCAGCGGTAGCCGTCATGCCGGGCTGCGGTGCTGATGCCCCTGGGCGTGCAATGCCAGGGACGGTGCGGTCGCCGCGAAGGAATGCGGGATCGCCCAGGGACATCAGCACCGCAGCCCGGCGCTGAGGGACATCAGATGAATTCTTCGAGCGAACAGTTACGCCGGCAGGATGCCGGCGCAAGGGATGGCCGGAGCGCGGCACAGGGACGTGCCGCCCGGCCCCTGGGTGCGATGCCGCCGGAACCGCCCCCCCTCGGCGACGATGTCGCGCTGTTCCATGATCTCGACGGCAGCCTGCTGGAACTGGCGCCGCGCCCCGAGGACGTGGTGGTGGCGCCGTACCTGCGCGGCCTGCTGGAGAGCCTGCAAGGCCGCTTCGGCGGCGCGCTGGCGATCGTCACCGGCCGCCAGCTGCAGGCGCTGGATCGCCTGCTGTATCCGCTGCGCCTGGCAGGCGCGGGCCTGCATGGCGCCGAGCTGCGGCGCGAGGGCGCGATCATCGAAACCCGCCCGGCCGCGACGGACGGACTCGCCGATGCGCTGCGACGCTACTTCGGCGACGATCCCAACATCCTGATCGAGGACAAGGGCATTGCCGTGGCGGTGCATTACCGGCAGGCGCCGGAGCGCGCCGCCGAATGCGAGGCGGTGGCCTCGGCCCTGGCCTCGGCGATGGGATTGTCGGCGACGCGGGGCAAGATGGTGATCGAGGTCCTGCCGCCGCAGGCCAACAAGGGCCAGGCCGTGCAGGAACTGATGACCCGCCCGCCCTTCACCGGACGCAGGCCGGTCTTCGTGGGTGACGATCTGACCGACGAGAACGGCATCCTGGTGGCGCAGGCGATGGGCGGCTACGGCGTGAAGGTCGGCGCCGGTCCCAGCGCGGCGCGCTATCGCCTGGGCAGCGTCGGCGCGGTGCACCGCTGGCTCGCCTCGGCGGCAGGGCTGCGGAACTTCGCATGAGTCCGGCGCTGCGAAAGGCTGGAGGCCAGCGCCCCCGGCTGGTGGCGGTGTCGAACCGCGTGGTGCATCCGCGCGGCGCGGCCCGCGGCGGCGGACTGGCGGTGGCCTTGCTCGATGCGCTGCGCGAGCGCGGCGGCCTGTGGTTCGGCTGGAGCGGGCAGATTTCCGACCAGCCGGATTCGCGACCCGCGGTGGCCGAAGCGGGGCCGATCCGCCTCGCCACCCTGGACCTGAGCCAGGCCGAGCACGACGCCTACTACAACGGCTTCGCCAATCGCTGCCTGTGGCCGCTGTTTCACCTGAGGCTGGACCTGGCGGCGTTCGATCCGCAGCACTACGACGGCTACATGCGCGTCAACCGCCGCCTCGCGGGCGCACTGTGGCCGCTGCTGCAGGACGAGGACCAGGTCTGGATCCACGACTACCACCTGCTGCCCTTCGCCGAGGCCCTGCGCGAGCAGCGCGCACGGCAGCAGATCGGCTTCTTCCTGCACATCCCCTTCCCGGTCCCGGAGATGCTGACGGCGCTGCCCCACTATCGCGAGCTGATGCGCAGCCTGTTCTCCTACGACCTGCTGGGCTTCCAGACCGAGGACGACGTGCAGCGCTTCCGCGACTGCGCCGTACGCGAGTTCGGCGCCCAGCTGCGCGGCGACAGCGTGACCGCCTTCGGACGGCGCCTGGTGGCCAAGGCCTTTCCCATCGGCATCGATGCGCGCGAGTTCGCGCAGCTGGCCACCTCGCCGGCGGCGCGGCTGGAGTTCCAGCGCGTACGCGACCCGCGCCCGGGCCGCACGGTGATCGTGGGCGTCGACCGGCTGGACTACACCAAGGGCATCCCGGAGCGGTTCCAGGCGATGGAGCGCCTGCTGGAGCGCTATCCCGACACGCATGGCCAGGTGGAGCTGCTGCAGATCGCACCCACCAGCCGCGGCGAGGTCCCGGAATACATGGCGATCCGCGAACAGCTGGAACGCATCGCGGGCCACATCAATGGCCTCTATGCGCAGCTCGACTGGGCGCCGATCCGCTACATCAATCGGCCGCTGGGCCGACGCCAGCTGGCCGGCATCTACCGCGCCAGCCGCATCGGACTGGTGACACCGCTGCGCGACGGCATGAACCTGGTGGCCAAGGAATATGTCGCCGCCCAGGATCCCGCCGACCCGGGCGTGCTGGTGCTGTCGCGCTTCGCCGGCGCGGCGCAGCAGATGCGCGCGGCGCTGATCGTGAGTCCCTATGACGCGACCGCCGTGGCCGATGCGCTGCAGACGGCGCGCTACATGCCGCTGGAAGAGCGGCGCAACCGCCACGCGGAACTGATGCAGGGCCTCCTGCGCAATGACGCCGGCGCCTGGCGCGAGTCCTTCCTGGACGCGCTCCAGCGCTGCAGCGCGCCCGGCGAGGAGTCGCCGGCTTCACCGAGGGCGCAAGCCGCCTGAGAGCGGGCCTGCGCCCTGCCTCGGGTCACTGGCCCCGCTTGCGGTCCGCGGGCTTGCGCGGCTGCAGCATCTCTTCTCCCTTGCCGATCGCTTCGTCGGTGGCCTCCTCCCGGCGCGGCATGCGGCTGGGCCCCAAGCGTGCGCCCTTGCCGTCCTTGGGTGCGCGCGGCGGCGGGCCGCGGTGTCTTTCCGTGACTTCTCCGGCAACGATGCCCGCGTCGGTCTTGCGAGGCTGCTTCATCGGTCTGCTCCCGCCGCGCCGCGCGCGACGTCCAGGAAAAGAAAAAGCCGGCGCGGTGGGGAGCCGCGCCGGCGAGAGAGGAGCGCTCGTGGGGGCGGCGCTCTGAGGGAGTTCCTTCTCCGATATGCCAACGATCCGTGTCGGCAGGGGTTCCGGCATCAACAGGCGATCAGTCGGGGCGCTCGGCTCAGCCGGCGCCCGGTGTACTGTCCCGGCGGGACTCGGCCTCTCCGAGCTTGCGTTCGTACTCCGTCTTGGCCGTGTCGATGCAGGCGCTGCGCTCGGCACTGGCCAGGCTGTTGCAGCGCTGCTTCTCCGTGTTGTAGGCCGCCTCGATCTCGGCGGCTTCCACCTTGTAGCGGCCCTGCGCCTCCTGCTTCAGCGTCTCGGCACGCGCCTCCATGTTGTTGCGAGCGGCGTCGGCCGGATCCGGATTGCGGGCCGCATCCAGCGTGGCCTGGGTTTCGGCCTGGCGCGCCGCGGCGATGTCCTGCTGCGCCTGGGCGCTGGCCGTGGCCACGGCCTCCTGTCCTTCGCTGCGGGCCTCGGTGATTTCCGAGGCATTCGAGGCGTCCTCGCGCTTGCAGCCGGAAACGGCGACCAGACCGGCGAGGGCCAGCGGGATCATCCATCCTTGCCGTAAACATCCGTGTCTCATTCGTGGGCTCCTCTTTCGGGGAAAACGGCGGCGTCCTTGCCACCGGCCGGATTCCAGGGCGCAGGCTTCATGCCAACCCGGACAGTCATCCAAGCCATTGATTTTCATGGGTCGCTTCTGTGCTCGTCCCGAAGAAGACCATGCATTTCGCAAGGGCACGGAGGAGGATTTCCGGGAATCTGCATGGCCGCCGGGTCTTATTGCAGTTTGCATGGCCCGCCGGGCCACGGATTGCGTCTTGCCGGACCGCGGCCCGCGCCTGGCTCCATAAGCCGTTGAATACCCTGGAATCCGTTCTTGGTACGCGGCTTGCGCCTCAAAGCCAGGAAAGCACAGGAGACCCCAATGCGAACCTGGCTCTCATCCTTCGCGCTGTGGGCGGCCTCATGGCCCCTGGCGGTACCGGCGGCGAGCCTCGACGAGATCGGCCGCGAGACGCAGGTCTACGCGGCCTTCGCCACCACGGATGCGCTGCGCCCGCTGGGCCTGACCGTCAGCGTGGAGGGCGAGCGTGTCGTGCTCAATGGCGTGGCCCGGAGCGAAGAGCAGAAGCAGCTGGCGGAGCAGGTGGCACGGGACAGCGGCGCCGCGCAGGTGGACAACCGCATCGAGGTGGACGCACGACAGGCCACGGCGCTGCAGCGGCCCCCCGAAGCTCCGCGGCGCGGCCTGCGCGAGCGTCTGCACGATGGCTGGGTGACGATGCGCGTCAAGCTGCGGCTGTTGCGGCAGGACCCCGGTGGCGCGCTCGACGTCAATGTCGACGCCGTGTCCGGCGCAGCGCGACTCGACGGCATCGCCGACAGCGTCGAGCAGCGTCAGCGGCTGATCCGGATTGCCGCCGCAACGCCCGGCGTGCGCGAGGTGGAACCGCGCATCGCCCTGCGTCCGCCGCCCGGAACGGCGCCGGAGCTGGAGGCGCCGCGCGCATCGCTGGGCGACGCCTGGATCACGGCGAGGCTGAAGTCCTCGCTGCTGCTTTCCCGCGAGGTGGACGGCCATGCGATCGCCGTTGCCACCAGCCGCGGCGCGGTACGCCTGAGCGGCCGCGTCGCCACGCCGGCGGAGCGTTCGGCCGCCATCGAGATCGCACGGGGCATCGGAGGCGTCCGCAGCGTGGACGCCGGCGCGCTGAACAGCGGTTGAAGCCCGCGCGCCGCCCCTTCATTCACGAGCAAAGGAGTGCTGACATGAAGAATGCGAACCAGCTGAAGGAGCTGGTACAGGTGGCCCGCGACGGCGCGGAATTCTATGAACAGGCCATCGGCCACGTGGACGACGCGCCCTTGCGCAACCTGTTCGCCGGCATGGCCGCCGCCAAGCGCGAATTGATCAACGGCCTTTCCGCCAGCATCGCCGCCAGCGGGGAGGACGTGCCCCAGGGCGGCACGCTGGTGGGCGGCCTGCAGAAGGTCTACGGCCAGGTCCGCACCGCGCTGGCGCGCAACGAGAACCGTGCCTGGGTAGGCCAGCTCGAGGATGCGGAGGATCGCCTGCTGGAGCACATGCGCCGCGCGATCCGCGAAACCGACGATCCCTCGGTGCTGGGTCAGCTCGAGGCCTATCTGCCCCGCGTGCGCGACTGTCATGAGCGGATGCGCGCGCTGAAGCAGCGTCTGGCGGCCTGAAGGCCGCGTTTCATCAACTTCAAGGAAGGAGTGACGACATGAACCAGGACATCATCAAGAGCCAGTGGAAGCAGTTGAAGGGCGAGGTCAAGCAGAAGTGGGGCAAGCTCACCGACGACGACCTCACCCTGATCGAGGGCAAGCGCGACGTGCTGGAGGGCAAGCTGCAGGAACGCTACGGCCTGGCCAAGGACAAGGCCGCCGCCGAGATCCGCGACTTCGAGCAGCGCTTGCCCAGGCACTGACGGCCGGGGCAGGAAAAATCCCGCACACCGGAAGGTGTGCGGGATTTCGCCGGTCAGGGAGAGGCAGGAACCGACCCGGCAGGCTGTCGGTCAGAATGCAGGGAGGCTGCTCAGGTGGCCGGCGGGCGGCGACCCAGCACCAGCGAGATGACGAACAGCACCAGGAACACCAGGAACAGCAGCTTGGCGATGCCGGTGGCGGTGCCGGCGATGCCGCCGAAGCCCAGCGCCGCCGCGATGAGCGCGATAACCAGAAAAACAATGGAGTAGTAGAGCATGGAATTTCTCCTCCTCGGTTGGAGCGGGTACGACAGCATCCAGGTACCAAGCCGCGTGCCATCTGGAAACTTCCCTGGAATCAATCAGGTGGCTGGAAGCCACGGCCGCGGTTCCGGCGCCTTGCAGGGCCCGGTAAAGTCCATTCGTGCAGCTTGCAGGCAAGGAGCCCGCCCATGAGCGACCGTCAGGATGTGCAGCCGATCGGCGTGCTGCTGGTGGACGACGACCCGGCGATGCTGCGCAATTTCCGGCGTGCCCTGGACGAGGTCGGCTACCGTATCGAGACCGCGCAGTCCTCGGCGGAGGCGGAAGCCGCGCTGGCGCGCGCGGTGTTCGACATCTGCCTGCTGGACGTGAACCTGGGCGAGGACTCCGGCATGGACCTGCTGCCGCGGCTGCGCGAGGCGGCGCCCTGGATGCGCGTGGTGATGGCCACCGCGCTCAACGACGCGACGCTCGCGGTCAACGCCCTGCGCACCGGCGCCAGCGACTACCTGGTGAAGCCCTGCTCTCCCGACGAACTGGTGCATGCCGTAGCGCAGCAGGCCGAGGCACGCCGGCTGGAGAAGCGCATCGAGGCGCTGGAGAAGAATGCCGACGACGGCCGCTCCGAGATCGACCTGGAAACGCGCAATCCGCAGCTGCTGGCCACCTACGAGGTCGCCCGGCAGGTGGCGTCCACCGACGCGACCGTGCTGATCCTGGGCGAGAGCGGCGTCGGCAAGAACGTGCTGGCGCGCGCGATCCATGACTGGAGCGCGCGCTCGAAGAACAATTTCGCCACCGTCAGCTGCCCTTCGCTGTCGGCGGAGCTGCTGGCCAGCGAGCTGTTCGGCCACGTGCGCGGAGCCTTCACCGGCGCCACCGACAACCGCCAGGGACGCGTGCAGGTGGCCGACGGCGGCACGCTGTTCCTCGACGAGATCGGCGACATGCCGTCGGCGCTGCAGCCGAAGCTGCTGCGCTTCATCCAGGAGCGCGAGTACGAGCGCGTGGGCGATCCCCACACGCGCAAGGCCGACGTGCGTGTGATCGCCGCCACCAACCACGACCTGCGGGCAATGGTGACGGACGGCCGCTTCCGCGAGGACCTCTACTACCGCCTCAACGTGGTCACGCTGACGATGCCTTCGCTGCGGGAGCGCCGGGAGGACATCGCGCGGCTGGCCACGCACCTGCTGGAGAAGTTCGTGCGGCAGTACGACCGCCCGGCGCGCCGCTTCGGCGAGGCGGCGACGTCCCTGCTGGTGGCCTACGACTGGCCCGGCAACCTGCGCGAACTGCGCAACGTGGTGGAACGCGCGGTGATCCTGTGCCAGGGCGAGGCCGTGGGCCCCGAGCACCTGCCCTTCTCCAACAACGCACGCGGCCTGGGCGGCGGCCTGCGCGTGGGCGACCCGGTAAGCCTGCAGGAACTGGAACAGGCCCATATCCAGGCGCTGCTGGCGATCTCGCCGACGATGGAGTCGGCGGCGCGCACGCTGGGAATCGACAGCTCCACGCTGTATCGCAAGCGCAAGCAGTACAACATGCCCTAGGGCCTGTTAACACTACGGCCGTCGGTGCGACGGAGACCGTTTTGGCGCAGGGCTAAGTCCCGGCACGCGCCGTGTACTGGACGTACATCAGCGGGGCGGGACAACGCCCTGCGCCAAAACGGTCCCGCCCTCCGGGTGCCACCAGATTTGCCGCCATGCGGTGTTGCTCCTCGGTCTCTTATTCCCGATAAGCGACCTCCTCGCGCCTTGCCTGGCGGCAAATCTGGTGGCATCGCACCGACGGCCGTAGTGTTAACAGGCCCTAGCCGGCGGCCGGCGGCGGCCCGTCCTGCCGCCGCCCTGGGCGGGGATCGACGCTGTAACGGCTCAGCAGCTTGTAGAAGTCGGTGCGGTTGCGCCCGGCCAGCCGGGCCGCGCGGCTGATGTTGCCGCCCGCCAGTTCCAGCATCTGCCGCAGGTAGTTGCGCGTGAACTCGGCGCGCGCCTCGTCGAAGGAGGCCAGGCCGATGCTGCGCTTGCCCAGCGAGGCGCGGACCAGCGCGGCTCCGATGACGCGGCCCGGTGCCAGCGCGACGTTGCGCTCCACCACGTTGAAGAGCTGCCGCACGTTGCCGGGCCAGGGCGCGGCGACCAGCGCCTCCATCGCCTCCGCCGAGTACAGGCGCCGCGGCGCCCCGGCCTGCGCCAGCTGCGCCAGGCGGTGCTGCACCAGCAGCGGGATGTCCTCGCGGCGCTGTTCCAGCGCGGGCAGCTGCAGGCGCACGACATTGAGCCGGTAGAACAGGTCCTCGCGGAAGCGGCCGTCGGCGACGCGCTCCTCGAGGTCGGCATGGGTGGCCGACAGTACGCGCACGTCCACCGGCAGGGTGCGCGTCTCGCCCACCGGGCGCACCTCGCGCTCCTGCAGCACGCGCAGCAGCTTGGCCTGCAGGGGCAAGGGCATGTCGCCGATCTCGTCGAGGAACACCGTGCCGCCATCGGCGGCGCGGAACAGGCCCGGCTGGTCGGCATGCGCTCCGGTGAAGGCACCCCGGCGGTGGCCGAACAGTTCGGACTCCAGCAGTTCCGCCGGCACCGCGGTGCAGTTGATCGCCACGAAGGGCCGCGCGGCGCGGCGGCTGGCGCGGTGGATGGCGCGGGCCAGCACTTCCTTGCCGCTGCCGCTGGCGCCGGTGAGCAGCACCGCGGAATCCATGCGCGCGACGCGCCCGGCATCGTCCAGCAGGGCTTCCATCACCGGGCTGCGCGTGATGACGCCGCTGCGCCAGTCGTCATCGCCCGGGGCCGTGCCGCCGCCGAGATGGGTGCGGATGCAGCTCAGCAGGCGCTCCCGGTCCACCGGCTTGGTGAGGAAATCCACCGCGCCCGCCTGCGTCGCCCTCACCGCGTCCGGGATGTCGCCATGCGCCGTGAGAATCGCCACCGGCAGGCCGGGGCTGTGTCCCTGGATGCGCGACAGCAGCTCGAAGCCGTCGATGTCGGGCAGGCGCAGGTCGGCCAGCACGAACTGCGGCCGCAGCTCGCCGAGCCGCTGCAGGGCCTCCGGCGCGCTGCTGGCCACGGCCACCGCATAGCCCTCGCTTTCCAGCCGCAGCGCCAGCAGGCGCAGCAGGCGCGTATCGTCGTCCACCAGCAGGATCGGCCGCTCGGCGGTTCTGGGATTCAGCATCATCGTCCTCCATTGAGACGGCGTTCGATCTCGACGACCGCCGCCATGCGCTGGCGCAGGCTCTGCACTTCCACCTGGCATTGGCTGGCGCTGTCGAGTTCGCTCAGGCGCACCTGGGCCGCGGCGCGCTGGCCGGGGCTGAGGTGCTGGGACAGCAGCTTGCGCAGGCGCTTCTGCGCCACGGCGCGGTTGTAGCCGGAGTGATCCGGCACGCTCTGCATCAGCGCCACGCGCAGCTTCTGGTCGGTGCCGGGATCGGCCGTGCGCAGCTCTTGCCACAGGGACTCGCGCCGGGCCGGGCTGGCCGCAAGGGCGTCGGCCAGGAATTCCACCGGCTCCGGCCCGGGGCCGCCGATCGGCAGCCGCCAGGACATCGGCTCCATGCTGGCGCAGCCCGAGAGGCTACACAGCAGGAGCAGGCCAAACCATGCTGAAACGCGCACCAGGGCAGGCATCCGCCACCTCCACGATTCCGCTGTGCGCCTGCGCGGTCTCGCGCACGATCGACAGCCCAACGCCCGTGCCGGGAATGCCGGATTCCTCCGACTCGCCGCCGCGCACGAACGGCTCGAAAATCTTTTCCTTCTCCGCCTCCACCACGCCGCGCCCGCGGTCTCGCACCTGCAGTTCGCAGCGGCCTCCGCGCATGCCGGCGGCCAGGTCGATGGTGCTTCCCGCCGGCGCGTGCTTGATGGCATTGGTCAGCAGGTTGTCCAGGGCCGTGCGCAGCTGCGCCCGCTGGCCATGGAGGCGCGGCGAGGACAGTTCCACGGAGGCCTGGAGGCCGCGGCGCGCCAGCGGCAGGCGATGGGCCGCGATCACCTCCGCCAGCAGCGGCGCGGCGTCGAACCACTCCATGGAGGCCTCGACGCGGTCGTTGCGCCACTCGGCATAGGCCAGCAGGTTGTCGATCAGCTTCTCGAGGTCCTCGGAAGACTCCGTCAGGATCGCCGCCACCTCGGCCTGGCGCGGCGTCAGCTCGCCCAGCGACCCCTCGCGCATCAGCGCCGCGCCCTCGCTGATGCTGGCCAGCGGGGTCTTCAGCTCGTGCGAGACGTGCCTCAGGAAGCGGTCCTTGTCGGCAGCCAGCTGCGCCAGGCGCAGGCGCAGCCAGTCGAGCCGCTCGGCCAGCTTCTTGAGCTCCAGCGGGAACTCCACGGCGATGGGCTTCTGGTAGCGCGAGTGCCCCATCTCCGCGACACCGCGCGCCATGCTGCGCAGGGGCCGCGACACGGCGATGGAGAAGCACACCGCCAGCAGGGCGGTCATTGGCACCAGGGCCAGTGCCAGCCACAGCATGGTGCGCCGCGCCTCCGCGGCCTCGCGGCGCAGCTGCGCGATGCGCTCGTCGGCCTGTCGCCGCGCCTCGGTGACGATGGGATCGATGTCGTAGGACAGGGTGTGCAGGCGCGTGACGACCTCCGCCAGCGGCGCCTCCGAGCCGATGCTGCGCGACCAGGCGCTGGCGGCCTCGGCCAGTCCCTGGCGCAGGCGCGCCAGGGGCACGCCCAGGCGCTCGTCCTCCGGCTCCTGCCGCTGCCGCTCCAGGCGGTCCAGCGTGGCGTCGATGTCCGCCAGGCGGCTGGCGAAGAGTTCCAGCAAGGCCGGATCGCCGAGCGCCACGTACTGGCGGGCATTGCGTTCCAGCTGGCTGAGGTTGTCGCGCAGGTCGCTGCCCAGCAGCGCCAGGGTCATGCTCTCCTGCATCAGGCGGTCAGCCTGCCGCGCATGGCGCTGCAGCGCCAGGTCCGCCAGCGCCAGCGCGGCCAGCAGCGGCAGAGCCACGAACACGCAGCCGGTGGTTACCAGCACGGTCATCGTCCGGGGCAGCGGCAGGCGCATCGACGGCACATCCGGTCCTTGGAAGCAGGTGGCGACATCCTTGCGCCACAGCCTTGTGACTGGTGCCGGCTGGCAACAGTTCCCCGGGCCTCGCGGCGCTCCGCGTCTGCGATCGGCGACGGACGGAAAAGCGCGTGCCGGCGAGGGTTTGCGCGGCAAGCGCCGCCGGGCTGTCGGGATTCGGCGACGCTTACGCGACGGCGCGTGGGCCCGCCGCGGCTCCAGCCTCGCCCCGGTGCGGGCCAAGTGCTTGTTTGATCTCGATTGCCACGGCCATGGCACGGCCGTTGCCCTGTTCACCTCAAGCCCAGGACGGGCGTGCCGTGTCCCCATGAACGGCTTTCCAAGGACAGGAGAGGCTGACCGTGACCAGCAACGACATCGCGATACTTGCCCCCCGACGACCGGATGGAGGACGCCTGCTGCTGGCCGGTCGTGTCGCGCACTGCTTCGACGACTACCGCGAGTTCCGCGAATCCGGCCTCAAGCCGGCAGCGTTCATCATCCGCTGCACCGACGCCGCGGCCACCGGCGACTGGCTGCGGCAGGTCCGCAGGGACCCCGATCACGCCGCGCGGCTGGTCTTCGTGGAAGGCGCCGTCTCCGACACCGATGCGGCGATCGGCGATGGACCGCTGCCGGACAGCGTCACGGCGCTCACCGAACGCATCGACGCCAGTGCGGCACGGGCCCAGGCCATCCGCGGCAAGGATGACGACCGCAGCCCGGCCGCGCTGCTGCTGGAATACCTGTGGCTGCGGCCTGGCGCGGTGCTGGAACCGCGCGCCGACTGGCGGCATCCCCGGCTGTACCACTATCCGTTGCTCGATGCGCTGGAACGCGGCGATGCCGACCCGCAGGACTGGCTGCAGCAGCTGGACCGCGATGGCCTGCTGACCCGCGGCGAGCTGCGCGCGCGCCAGCGCGAGTGCGACTTCTGCGGCAGCGCGCACCTGCGCTTCATCGACGTCTGCCCGAGCTGCCGCTCCATCGACATCGACCAGCATGCCGCCCTGCACTGCTTCACCTGCGGCCTGGTCGCGCCGGAAGACCGCTTCACGCACGGCGGCGGCCGCTGCTGCCCGAAGTGCGGCAGCCACCTGCGCCATATCGGCACCGACTACGACCGCCCGCTGGAGACCACGGCCTGCGGCAGCTGCCAGCATGTATTCGTCGAAGGCGAGGTGGTGGCCCATTGCGCGATCTGCGATCACTCGATGGCACCCACGGCCCTGCGGCTGCACAAGCTGTGGTCCTGGCGCCTCAGCAGCCTCGGCTGCCTGGTGGCGCAGGGCCGCAGCCAGGCGCAGTCGCCGGCGCTGTTCGATACCCAGCACTACGCCACCCGCGGGCACTTCCTGCACAGCCTCGACTGGCTGCTGAAGATCGGCCGCAGCCAGGGCACGCGCCTGGCCCTGGTGGGTCTGCGCCTGCGCAACGGCCGCGAGCTGGCGGCGGCACTCGGCGGCGGCCGCTGTGCGCAGCTTCTGGACAGCTTCGCCGAGCGCCTGCGCGAGCTGCTGGCCGAGGCCGATCTCGGTTGCCGCCTGGACCAGGAAACCCTGTGCCTGCTGCTGCCGGGCGCCGACCGCAAGCGCCTGAAGCAGCTGGAGCGGCAGCTGGGCGAACTGCAGCAGCGCGCGCTGCAGCCGGAGGGCATCGGCCCCCAGTGGGGGATGGCGGAGATGTCCCCCGACTCCGCGGACACCGATGCAGGCCGCCTGCTGGCGCGGCTGGAACAACGGCTGGGAGGCCCCGCGGAAGCGCGGGTGGCCGCCTGAGATGGATGCCCTGTTCGACAACCTGGCCTCCGGCCTCGCCGTGTTCCTGGCGATGGTCAGCGGCGATGCCCAGACGCTGGCGCTGAAGTTCGCGCCCTTTGCGCTGCTGCTGGAGATGCCGCTGTACCTGCTGACCTGGCTGGGCGTGATGCACTACCTGTGGCGGCGCCACAGCGATCCACCGGCGGAGATCCCCTACTACCCTCGCGTGACCTGCATCTGCAACGCCTATGCCGAGGGCCGCGACGTGCAGTATTCGGTGCGCTCGCTGCTGGAGCAGATCTATCCCGGGCACATCGAGCTGCTGCTGGTGCTCGATGGCGCCGTCGCCAACCGCGCCACCTACGACGCGATCAAGGAACTGGTGCCGCAGTTCGGCGGGCGCCACAACCGCTCGGTGCGCTTCATCCCCAAGCCGCAGCGCGGCGGCCGCGTCTCCGCCACCAACACCGGCCTGCTCTACGCCACCGGCGAGATCGTGATGGCGCTGGACGCCGATACGTCCTTCGACAACGAGATGGTGGCGCATGCGATCAAGCCCTTCGCCAATCCCAACGTCGTCGCCGCCACCGGCCCGCTGCGCGCGCGCAACGGCCGCAAGGCGCTGATCACGCGGCTGCAGGCGGTGGAGTACATGCTGGCGATCTACCTGGGCAAGGTCGGCCTGGCCGAGTGGAACCTGATCAACAACCTGCCCGGCGCCTTCATGATCTACCGCAAGTCGATCCTCGATCATGTCGGCGGCTGGAATACCGGCACCGGCGAGGACCTGGACCTGACGCTGCGCGTCAAGCAGTACCTGCGCCGGCACCCGGAGCTGAAGCTGGTGTTCGCCCCCGGTGCCGTGGCGCACACCGAGGTGCCGGACACCTTCTCCATGTTCTACAAGCAGCGCCTGCGCTGGGATGGCGACCTGTCCTACGTCTACTTCCGCAAGCACTGGCATGCCTTCTCGCCGATGATCGGCTGGCGCAACTTCATCGCCAATACCTGGTACGGCCTGCTGTTCCAGATCTTCCTGCCGATGCTGCAGGTGGGCTTCCTGGCCTGGATGCTGGTCTTCCAGCCGGTGCCGTTCTTCATCGGCACGATGCTGCTGGTCTACTGCTTCTACCTGGCCATCACGGTGCTGCAGTTCCTGCTGTTCCTGGCATTGCTGTCCGAACGCCCCGCGCAGGACGCGCCGTATCTCTGGGTGCTGCCGCTGATGCCGCTGTTCATGGTGTCGGCGCGTGTCTGGAGCGTCGTCGCCACGTTCCACGAATGGTTCAACCGCGCCCACCAGGATTCCCCGATGGGGCCGTGGTGGGTCATCCGCCAGGGAGGCCCCCGATGAGACGCCTGCTGACCACCACGACCCTGCTGGCATTGCTCGCCGGCGCCCCGGCACGGGCCGAGGAACTGCTGCTCGAGAACCTGCTTGGCGATACCGACAAGGCCGCCAGCGTGCTGCAGGCGGAGTCGGAGCTCAATGCCGCCGGCAGCGAACTGAAGCGGGACCGCGCCGAGAAGGGCTGGCGCATGACTGGCGCGGCCGGCTACGGGCATATCCAGGACGTGGTCGACGAGGGCCGATCGATCTCCTACCAGGCGGCCCAGGCGCAGCTCGGCCTGGCCTATCCGCTGTTCGGCTCCTCCGAGAAGCAGGCGCGCGCCATCGGCCTGTCCAGCGGCAAGGCGGACGAGAAGAAGCTGCGCCTGGAGGCGGCCAGGCGCCTGGCGCAGCTGGAGCTGGAGGCGCAGTACGCCCGCTACTGGGGCGCTCAGGAGGGCCTGCGCGTGGTGGACAGCTACCTGGAGAGCGAGCCGCTGCTGCTGCCGCGCCTGCAGCAGCGCCAGGACAAGCGGATGATGCTGGGCTCGCAGCTGATCGACGCCGGTGCCGGCTATGCCCGCGCGCGCAGCGACCGTGCGCAACTGCTGGCGCAGCGCAATGCCGCGCGCGCGCGGCTGGAGCGCCTGACCGGGCGCAAGCTGGCGGAACTGGAGGCCCGCGCCACCGAGTTGCCGGACGAGATCGACCTGCCGGCCGGACCGGCGCTGCAGCGGCACCCCGACCTGGCGGCACTGCAGCTGCAGCGCGAAACCCTGCAGCGCCAGCTCAAGGACAGCCGCTGGTACGGCCTCGACGGCGCCTTCAACGTCAACGCCAACACGGTCCACGACACCACCAACTCGGAAACCGGCGGCAACGCCTTCGTCGGCGTCAACCTCAGCGCGCCGCTGTCGCTGGGCAGCGCACGCCGCGCCGAGCGCGACCGCCTCAACGCCGAAACCGAGACGCTGACGCTGCGCTACCGGCAGCGCCAGGAGGAACTGGTGGCCGACATCAGCGGCGCGCGCGACAAGCTGGCGCAGCTGCGGGAGGAGACTGCCGCCGCGGGCGAACGCACCCGCGGCGCCCACGAGGCCCTGCGCGAACGCCTGCGCCGCAGCGGCGTCTTCGCCGAGGACGGGATCGAGGCCCTGGGCGGACGCCTGCAGACCTACTACGCCGCAGCCCTGTCGGAGATCGACGCCCGCACGCGCGGCTGGATCGCCAATGTCGAGGCGCGGGCCTATGCCCTGGCGGTGGCCGAGGACGCCACGCCGCCGCGGCGCCCGCCGCTGCCCGAGGCCGCGCTGGGCCTGCGGCTGGCGGAACCGATCGCCGCGGTGACGCAGCAGCTGGGCAGCAGCCGCTCGCAGTCCGCGCCGCGCACGCCGGAGACCGACACCGGCGGCACCGGGGCGGCGCCGGTCCCGCTGCGCGCGGAGCTGCCGCCGGCGCGCAAGGACGTCGGCATCGATCCCTCGCGCTGGCTCAAGCCGGTGGAGGCAAGGCCGCTGGCGCGCTTCCAGCTGGCCAGCGCCATGGAAGGCGGCGCCGCCATTCCGGTGGCCGCCTCGATGGACGCGGCCATGCCGCCCGAGGCCATGCCGGTGGCGCACACGACGGCGGCGGTGCCGGACGCGGCCGGGATCGCGGCCGGACACGCGGCCAGCCGCGGCGCCGTGGTGTCGCGCGGCAAGGGCGACGACATGGCGGTCTACGTCTGGGACAGCCGCGAGCTCTTCAGCCGGCTGCAGAACCGCGAGCGCTACTGGAAGTTCCTGCGGCGCCTGTCGATCGACCGCCTGCTGGTGTCGCTGGACGCGGCCCAGATCGCCGAACTGCGGCAGCGCCCGGCGCCCCTGAGCGGCTTCCTGCAGAACGCGCGCAAGCGCGGGGTGAAGGTGGAGCTGCTGCTCGGCGAGCCGACCTGGATCGAGCCCGAGGGGCGCGAGCAGCTGGTGGAGCTGATCGCCGGCCTCTGGGATTTTCCCTTCGACGGCCTGCACCTGGATATCGAGCCGGACCAGATCTACCGGCAGCCGCTGTCGCGCGAGCAGTTCGACAACTGGGTCAAGAGCATGACCACGGCCGCCAAGGCCTCGCCCTGGCCCACCGCGATCAGCGTGCATCCGCGCTATTTCCGCGATGCGCCCTACCGGGACTGGGGCCTGGCCGAGCGCCTGCGCGAAGCCGGCGTCGAGGACGTGACCCTGATGATCTTCAACTCGAAGCCGGAGAACGTGGCCGGCGTGGCCAAGCCGATCCTGGCGGCGGCACCGCAACTGCGCTTCCGCGTGGCGCAGAGCGTCGAGCCTCAGCTCGACGCCACCGAGAGCCACGCAAGGAAGAGCCGCGCGGACTTCGAGAACTCGATGGAGCGGCTGCAGCAGCTGCTGCAGCCGCAGGCAAACGCCGACGGCATCGTCGTGCAGGCATGGGCAGACCTGATGAGGATGGGCTATGAAAGTGAGATTCGTTAAGCCGGAGCAGGGTGACCCTGCCCGCGACCGCGGCATCCAGGTGCCCTATGCGCCGGGCAAGCGCCACCTTGCGCGCTGGCGCTGGTACCTGATCCTGCTGGTGGTCAGCAGCCCGCTGCTCTACTTCGTCGGCAAGGCGCTGTGGTCCTCGGTGGCGGTGGAAGCCCCCGGCGTGATCGCCCAGGAGCAGCTGACCGTGCGCACCATGGCACAGGGCTACGTCGAGGAGGTCTACGTCAAGCCCTACGACGAGGTCGCCGAGGGCGATCCGATCGTGCGCCTCAACAACCCGGAACTGGCGGTGCGCGCCAGCCAGATCCGCGCCGAGCTCAAGGCGCTGCAGGGCATCCCCGCCAGCATCAGTGCGCCGGCCGGCCCCACGGTGAACCTGCAGGACCAGATCGAGATCGCGCGCGAGCAGAAGAGCTACCAGAACCAGCGCATGAGTTCGCTGCAGCAGCTCGTGGACGAGGGCGCCGCCACCGAGGGCGAACTGGCCGAGGCGCGGCGCGAGGAGCAGCAGGCCTCGGCGCGCATCGCCGAGCTCTACCAGGCCATGGCGGTGCAGAACCAGCGTCCGCCCAGCGTACCCAACACCGAGCTGCGCACCCGCGTGCTGTCGCTGCGCGCGGAGCAGGCCAAGCTGGAGGAGCAGCTCGAAGGCCAGCTGGTGCGCGCGCCGCGCGACGGCCGCATCGTCGACCTGGCCGTGGTCAGCGGAGACCAGCTCGCGCTGGGCGGCAAGGTGGCGATGCTGGCGCCGGTCGGCGGCGAGCTGCACATCGATACCTACGTGCCGCCGAAGTACGCGAGCTACGCACGCGACGGCCAGCGCGGCACCGTCATCTTTCCGGACGGCAGCCGACGCGACGCGCAGATCGCGGCGATACCGGAGGTGGCGCGCGAGCTGCCGACCGGCTACGGCCAGCGCTTCGGCGACAACCAGGTCGGCGTGCTGGTGCGCATGCGCTTCGTCGACGGCAATGCCATGCACGGCCGCATCAGCAACGGACTGCCGATCCGCGTCCGCTTCGACAACGGCTGGAACGAGGCGCCACTGCCGAAGCAGGTGGTGGCCCGCCTCGACCACGCCTTCGGCGCGCTGCGCGAACGCTTCGCCGCGGACACCGCGGCGCCACCCTCGGTCAACGGCAAGGACTCGCTATGAACAACTCCGGCAAACACGCGCGGCTGCGCCGCGTCCTGGTCACCGGCGGCGCCGGCTTCATCGGCTCCCACACGGTCGAGGCCCTGCTGCGGCGCGGCCGTGTCGTGCGGGTGCTCGACGACCTGTCCACCGGCAAGGCGGAAAACCTGCCGCTGGGCCATCCGCGCCTGGAGCTGCGGGTGGGCAGCATCCTGGAGCGCGAGACGGTGGACTCCGCCATGCTCGGGGTGGAGGGCTGCGTCCACCTGGCGGCGCAGGTCTCGGCCGCGCGCTCGGTCGAGGCACCCCTGGCCTCGGCCCGCCGCAATGTCCTGGGCTTCATCAACGTGCTGGAGGCGCTGCGGCACGCCGGCGTGCCGCGCCTGGTCTATGCGTCCTCGGCGGCGATCTACGGCGAGCCGCGCTCGCTGCCGCTGGCCGAGGATGCCGCCGCGCGGCCGGCCAACCCCTACGGCCTGGAGAAATACGTCGACGAGCTCTATGCCGACCTCTACCGGCGCCTGCACGGCACCAGCAGCCTGGGGCTGCGCTACTTCAACGTCTACGGTCCGCGCCAGGACCCGTCCTCGCCCTACTCCGGCGTGATCTCGCGGTTCGTCGAGCGCCTGTCCGCCGGCGAGGCCCCGACCGTGTTCGGCGACGGCCGGCAGACGCGTGACTTCGTGCATGTCGGCGACGTGGCCACCGCCAACGCGCTGGCCCTGGAGGCCGGCTGCCAGGGGGTCTGCAACGTCGCCACCGGCCGCCGCAGCGACCTGCTGGAGCTGCTGCGCCTGCTCGGCGACTGCCTGGGGGCGGCCGTCCGCCCGCAATTCGAGCCGGAACGCGCGGGCGACATCCGCGACTCCTGCGGCGACGCCACGCGGCTGGAGCAGGAACTGGGCGTCGTCGCCGGGCGCAGCCTGGAAGACGGGCTGGCCGACCTGGTCGCCAGCCTGTCGCTGCCACCGCCGGCGTTGCCGCGCCGCGGCCCCCGCCTCGCCTTTCCCTGATCCTTCTTCCGAAACCCTACCCGGAGATTTCCCATGTGCGGACTCGTTGGCGCGGTCGCAGACCGCAATGTCGTCCCCGTCCTGATGGACGCCCTGCAGCGCCTGGAGTACCGCGGCTACGACTCCGCCGGCCTCGCCCTGCTGGACGGCGGCCGCGGCGTCGCCGTGGAACGCTGCGTCGGCCGCGTGTCGGAACTGGCGCGGCGCCTCGGCAGCGTCGATCTCCGCGGCGGCCTGGGCATCGGCCACACGCGCTGGGCCACGCACGGCGAACCGGCGGAGCGCAACGCGCACCCGCACGTCTCCCGCGGCGAGGTCGCGGTGGTGCACAACGGCATCATCGAGAACTACCGCGAGCTCAAGCGCGCGCTGCAGGCCGAGGGCTACGTCTTTCTGTCGGACACCGACACCGAGGTGATCGCGCACCTGGTGCACCGGCACCTGCAGGACCGCCAGCCGCTGGTGGAGGCGCTGCGCGCCGCCAGCGCCGAGCTGAAGGGCGCCTATGCGGTCGCCGTGGTGGCGGTGTCCGACCCCGAGACGCTGGTGGTGACGCGCCGCGGCAGCCCGCTGGTGATCGGCATCGGCGAAGACGGCCATTACGTGGCCTCGGACGTCACGGCCCTGCTGCCCGTGACCGGGCGCTTCGTCTTCCTGGAAGAAGGCGACGTCGCCGAGCTGAGCCGCGGCGCGATCTCGATCCGCGACCAGGAGGGCGCGCCGGCGCAGCGGCCGCCGCGGCAGCTGGCCCTGTCCAGCGAAGACGTGGACAAGGGCGCCTACCGCCACTACATGCACAAGGAGATCCACGAGCAGCCGCGCGCGCTGGCCGACAGCCTGCAGGACCGCCATACCGGAGCCCGCGTGCTGGAAGATGGCCTGGGCTTCCATGCGCGCGGCCTGGTGAAGCGCGTCCGCGCCATCCATCTGGTGGCCTGCGGCACCAGCCACCACGCCGGACTGGTGGCGCGCTACTGGCTGGAGGCGATGACCGGCCTGCCCTGCAGCGTCGAACTGGCCAGCGAGTTCCGCTACCGCCTGCCGGCCGTGCCGCGCGGCTGCCTGTTCGTCGGCATCTCCCAGTCCGGGGAGACGGCCGACACGCTGGCGGCGCTGCGCTACGCCAAGGAATCCGGCTATCTCTCGACGCTGGCGATCTGCAACGTCGCCGAGAGCTCATTGATGCGCGAAGCCGACCTGGGCCTGCTGACCCGCGCCGGCCCTGAACTGGGCGTGGCCTCCACCAAGGCCTTCACCACGCAGCTCAGCGCCCTGCTGCTGCTCACCGCCCTGCTGTCGCGCCGCAACGGACCCATCGCCAGCGCCGAGGGCAGCATCCTGCGGCGCCTGGCCGGGGCCCCTGCCGCGGTGGAAGCGGCGCTGCGGCTGGAGCCGCAGATCGAGAAGCTGGCGCGGCAGATCGCACGGCACAACCACGCGCTGTTCGTCGGGCGCGGACCGATGTACCCGGTGGCCCAGGAGGGCGCGCTGAAGCTCAAGGAGATCTCCTACATCCATGCCGAGGCCTACGCCGCCGGCGAGCTCAAGCACGGTCCGCTGGCGCTGGTGGACGAGCACATGCCGGTGATCGCGCTGGCGCCGCACAACGACTGCCTCGACAAGCTGCAATCCAACCTGCAGGAGATCGCCGCCCGCGGCGGCCGCATCCATGTCTTCGCCGACCGCGCCTGCGGCATGGAGGACGGCCCCGGCATGCAGGTGATCGCGATGCCGGAGGCCGACGAACTGCTGGCGCCGCTGAGCTACACGGTGGCACTGCAGCTGCTGGCCTACCATGTGGCGCTGCTGCGCGGCACCGACGTGGACCGGCCGCGCAACCTGGCGAAGTCGGTGACGGTGGAGTAGCGGCGGCGCTATTTCCTCAGCATCTCCGTCAGCAGCTCGATCTGCTTCTGCTGGCGCTCGACCAGCTCGGCCAGTTGCTCCAGGCGAAGGGCGTCGAGCTTGTCGTGCAGGGCCATGATCTCGATCTCGGACTTGAGGTTGATCTCGTAGTCGTGCGCGGCCATCTGGCGGTCCTTGCCGGACTGCCGGTTCTGGCTCATCAGGATCAGGGGCGCCTGCACGGCCGCCAGCATCGACAGCACCAGGTTGAGGAAGACGTAGGGGTAGGGATCGAAGGCGGTCTTGCCCAGGATCTCGGTATTGAGCACCGCCCAGCCCAGCAGGAAGCAGGCGAACAGGCTGATGAACAGCCAGGAGCCGCCGAAGGCCGCCACGCGGTCCGCCAGGCGCTCGCCGAAGCGGGCCTGCTCGTCGAGCAGGCGGTTGGGATCCTCGGTGGCCGCCTGGCGCCGGGCCGCATGGGCGAGCGCCCGGCGCTCCGCCTCGCCCAGGTCGTCCGGGCTGCGGCCGAACCAGCGGGCCGCGGCGTCGAGGTAGTTCAGGGAGGCTTTCGTCTTGGACATCGCGGTCTCCAGGGGCACGGCGCCATCCTGATGCCTTCCCGCCGCGCACGGAAGCCGGGAGTCCTGCGGCCTGCGCAAGCGCACATTCTTCCGGGGCCAGCCGCAACCGCCTGTCCGCCTAGCAATACCGCTCAGGGAAAAACTACTTCAATTTAAGTAGGTTAAATCCTACGGGCGATGCAACTATCCCCATGGTCAATTAATCGCCGGCCGCCGCGACAATCGCGGCGGACCGGCGCGTTCCATGGAGGAAGAGATGTCGCCGAGCCGTCCCCCTGCCCGCGCGCCGCGCCTTGCCGCGCCCGCCACCCTGCTGCTGGCCGCCGGCTGGGCAGCCCCTGCCGCCGCCGGATCCTTCGAGCTGTTCGGGCTGGACGCCAGCTACCAGCTGCAGGGCAGCTATGCCCTGGCGGTACGCACCGAGAAGCCGCATGACGGCATCATCAACACGCCACCGAGCCCGAAGATCCCGATCCCGGACTTCATCAAGTTCAACGAGTCGCACAACTACGACGACGGCGATCGCAACTTCAAGCGCGGCTCCATCGTCAACAACCGCGTGTCCTTCCTCGGCGAGCTGCAGCTCAGCCGCGACGACTACGGCGTGCTGCTGCGCGGCGACGCCTTCTACGATCGCGTCTATCGCGGCTTCAACGACAACGACTCCCTGGACACGATGAACCGCACCGAGGGGCGGCACAACTTCCCCAACGTGGGCCGGGCCGACGAGTTCTCCGACGAGGCGGCGTTCTACGACGGCCGCCGCGCGCGCCTGCTGGACGCCTATGCCTACGGTTCGTGGTACGTCGGCGATTCGGGCGCGCTGAACCTGCGCATCGGCCGCCATATCGCAGCCTGGGGCGAGAGCCTGTTCTTCTCCGGCATCGCGCTGGCACAGTCGCCGGCCGACGCCACCAAGGCCGCGGTACCGGGCGCCGACGTGAAAAGCATCCTGCTGCCGGTCAACCAGGTGTCGATGCAGTTCGCGCTCAACAGCGACTGGACCCTGCTGGGCCAGTACAAGCTGGAGTACAAGGCCACCGAGCTGAATCCGGTGGGCGAATTCTTCTCGGTCAGCGACGTGGTGGGCCCGGGCGCGCAATTCATCTGGGGCATCGAGAACCCGCTGTACCTGGCCAACCTCTCGGACCTGAACCTGCTGTCCTCGGACCTGCCCGAGACCGTCGACCTGCTCAACGACCTGCTGAACCTGAACCTGCCGATCCAGGGCGTGACCGGGCTCCTCGGCGGCCTGCTGGATCGCCTGGACCCGCTGCTGCCCGACCTCAACCTGCCGCTGGGCGCGATCCAGCAGCCGAACACGCCGCGCTACATCAACGTGGAGCGCAAGCACGACATCCGTCCCAGCGACCACGGCCAGTGGGGCGTGGGCCTGAAGTACCAGGTGACGCCGGAGACCAATGTCGGCCTCTACCGCCTGCGCTACCACAACACCACGCCGGCACCGGTGCAGAACTACGACTACGCCGTCCTGCTGCCGGGCAGCGGCGGCCTGCCGCCGCTGACCACCCAGGCGCTGGGCCTGAAGGTGCCCACCACCTACAACATCCGCTACTTCGACGGCATCGACATGACCGCCATGAGCTTCTCCACGACGCTGTTCGGCGTCAGCGTGGGCGGCGAGGCGATCCTGCGCGAGGGCATCGACCTGCTGGTGGACGTGGACGGCGGCCTGCTGGGCCCGGTGCCCACGCCGAGCCGCGGCGACGTCGCCCAGGGCCTGCTGTCGGGCCTTTACACGATGGGCCCGGCGCTGTTCTGGGACGCGCTGACCCTGGTCGGCGAGGCCAGCTACATCCACGTGCTGGACGTGGACCAGGCCTGCGGCCCGACCAACTGCTCCAACGACCTGACCTACAACACCGATGCCTGGGGCTACTCGCTGCTGGTGCTGATCGACCGCAAGAACGTCGTCGACGGCTGGGACCTGCAGATTCCGCTGTTCTGGCAGGGCATCGGCGACGGCCAGTCCTCGATGCTGTCGGGCCTGGGTTCGCTGATGGGCGAGGGTGACCGCCGCGCCAGCGTCGGCGCCAACTTCACGCGCCTGCAGCAGTTCACCGTGGGCGTCAGCTACAACGCCTACCTGGGCGACCCGCACTTCCGCAAGCGCCCCTATGCCGACCGCGACTTCGCCGCGTTCACGATGAAGTACCTGTTCTGAGCTGATCCGGCGCACCATGAGGCGGCGTCCGCTCCCGGCGGACGCCGCCTTTTTTGATTTCGCACGCCCCATTCGGGGGGGGCGTCGGCGTACCGTGCTTGGAGTACAAATGCACATGACCGTCGCCATCGAAAAAAGACCCGCCCGCTGGTCCCGCCGCAGCGAAGCCCGTCCGGGCGAGCTGGTCCAGGCGGCCCTGGAACTGTTCGTGGAGCGCGGCTACGCCGCCACCCGGCTGGAGGACGTGGCCCAGCGCGCCGGCGTCAGCAAGGGCACGATCTACCTGTACTACGGCTCCAAGGAAGAGCTGATGCGCGCGGCGATCCGGCTCGCGGTGCAGCCCAAGCTGCAGTTCGCCGAGGAGGTCATGGAACGCTCCGAGCGCAGCACCCGCGACATGCTGCGCCTGATCGCGGCCAACTGGATGGAGGACAACAGCCGCTCCTCCAGCCGCGGCATCCTCAAGCTGCTGGTCTCGGAATGCCGCAACTTCCCCGAGCTGGGGCACTTCTACTGCGAGGAGGTCATGCAGCGCGGCCGTGCCTTCTGGCTGCGCCTGCTGCGGCGGGGCATCGAGCGCGGCGAGCTGCGGGACATCGACCCGGAGGCCTACCTGGCGGTGGTGACGGCTCCCCTGACCCTGCTGACGATCTGGCAGCACTCCCTGGGCCTGTTCGAGAAACCTTCCATCGATCCCAGGGTCTATCTGGAAACCTACGTGGACATGCTGTTCCAGGGCCTCGGCAAACCGGCCTGATGGCATGGCCGTTGCACTGAATATTTCGTCATGGATACCCAATACCTCCAGCTGCCCGAGTGGCACTGCCTCCTGCGCGCCGCCCGCGGCGCTTCCGTCTCCGATGCCGGCCTGGCGGTCCTGGCGCGTCTGGAACGCCTCGGCCTGCTGATGCGCGCCGGCAGCGGCCGACACCTGGTCACGTCCCGCGGCCTGCAGCTGCTGGAGCGCTCCGCTCCCTCGGCCCGGGCGGCCTGAGCCGGCCACCGTCCTTCCCCTGCCCCCTTCCGGGGCCGCCGCTGCGCCGCCCATAAAAAAGCCGGCGCATGGGGGCGCCGGCAGTCATCCGGTGCTTCCGGATGGAGGAGGAAACGTCATGGCCGCCATTGTCGGCCAGCGGCTCTCCCCGGCACCTCGTCCACTTGCAGGCGTCTTCCGCGTTCTGCACGGCGTCCCGCCGCAGCGGCTTGCGGCTTGCACGCCCGACGGTCGGGCGCTCCCCGCCGTCTGTGACGCAGCTAACTGAAATCCAAGCGAAAAAGCCTGACGATAACGCCATGTTCGTGGTGGCAAGGAGCTTGCGCCTGAGCCTTGCAACCACGGGGGAATGAACATGAAGAACCAGATCACTGCCGCCGCCATCGTCCTGGCCCTGCTCGCCGGGCTGGTGGCCGTACCGCTGCTGTTCCGCGCGCTGATGGACCTGCTGTTCGTGCAGCCGGGCGGCTGGCAGGTCTGGCTGCTGCTGGGGCTGGCGGTCTTCCTGATCGAGCAGGTCAGCGCCTGGATGGGCGCGGCCGCGCCGCGGCGGCGGCCACTGGCCAAGGCGCGCGAGCGGGCCTGAACCGCAACAGCCCCAGGCAGGCCCCGAAGAAGTCGGTTGGTATCGAGCCTGCCGAAGCACGGGCGGGCTCTCTGCTCCACGGGTCAACGAGTTACCGCCCACCCTTCGACAGGCTCAGCGCGAACGGCAACTTCGTCAGGGTTTCCCGGCGCTTCCCGGTGCAGGCGAGAGGCACGACAGGGTCCTTCATGCCTCATCGAGCGATCCTGCCTGCCTCGCATCCGAAATCCTCCAGACCGTTCGCACTCACCGAAGGCGGCGCGGAATCCGCGGCCCAGCCGGGGTCCGGCAGCGCCGCGGTCTGCAGGCGCACCGTGGCCGCGCCGCGAGGCAACCGCAGCCAGCTGCCGCCGATCGCCTCGCCATCC
Source organism: Solimonas fluminis (assembly GCF_002930645.1). GTDB lineage: Bacteria > Pseudomonadota > Gammaproteobacteria > Nevskiales > Nevskiaceae > Solimonas_A > Solimonas_A fluminis. Next base: position 134,534 of record NZ_PSNW01000002.1, read on the forward strand.
AGCGACAGGCCGTCGACGAAGGGCTGCAGCGGGCCGGCGCCGGGCGCCTCGATCACCAGGTCGCCGCCGGGACGATGCAGCGTCACCTTCTCGAAGGCGGGGCTGCCGACCACCGCCAGCGGCGCACCGGGATTGATCGGGTAGAGCCCGATCAGCGTCCAGGCCAGCCAGCCGGACAGCGCGCCGAGATCGTCGTTGCCGGGCAGCCCCAGCGGCGTCGGCGCGAACAGCGCGGCGGCGGACCGCGCCACCACCTGCGTCTTCCAGGGCGCGCCGGCGTAGTTGTAGAGATAGGGCGCCTGCAGGTCGTGCTCGTTGCCCGGCGCGTACTGGTTGCCGTAGTAGAACAGGCCGAACAGCGTCAGCTGGTTCTGCACGAAGGGCCAGGCCCCGGGCAGCAGGCTCGCCGGCAGCAGGAAGAAGGTGTCGAGCCGGCGCTGCACCTCGGCATTGCCGCCCATGCGCTCGAACAGCCCCGGCAGGTCGTGCATCGCCAGCCAGCTGTACTGCCAGGAAGTGCCCTCCTGGAAGCCGTAGGGCAGTTCCGGCAGGAAGGGAGCGAGCCAGCTGCCGTCCTCGTGGCGAGGACGGATGAAGCCGCTCTGCGGATCGACCAGGTTGCGGTAGTTGAGCGACTGCTGTGCCAGGCGCTGCGCCTCGGTTCCGTCGCCGCTGCTGGCCGTCATCAGCGCCAGGGCGAAGTCGGCGATGCCGTACTCCAGCGTGGTGCCGGCTTCGCGCGCACCGCCGGCGAAGACCGCCAGTGGATTCGCCGGCTTCTCCACCGGCAGGTAGCCCGGCGCCAGGGCCTCGCGCCGCGAGCGTTCCAGCGCCTGCATCGCCGCCAGCAGCGGCGCGCGCTCGGCGGCCGGCAGCAGGCCGCGGCACCAGCCTTCGCCGATGAAAGGAATCACCGGATCGCCGGACATGTGCGAGGCATCCACCGGCCCCTGCTGCCAGCGCGGCAGCCGGCCGCCCTGGACGTGGAAGTCCAGCAGCGAAAGCACCATGTCGCGGTATCGCGCGGGCTGGATCTCGGCCAGCATCTGGTTCTGGCCCCGGTAGCTGTCCCACAGCGAATACTGGCTGTAGTGGGGACGCACGGAGGCATGCACGGCGTTGTCGGGCCCGCGGTAGCGGCCGTCGATGTCGCCGTGCAGGTTGGGAAACTGCTGGATGCGGTACAGCGCGGTATACAGCGAGCGGCGCTGCAGTTCCGTGCCGCCCTCCACCTCCACGCGCGCCAGCTCGCCCTGCCATTGCTCGCGCAGCCGGCCGCGCTGCGCGTCGAAATCCCAGTGCGGCAGCTCGGCGAGATTGCGCCGCGCGCCGGCCAGGTCGGTATAGGACACGGCGATCTTCGCCTGCAGCGTCCGCGGAGCGCCGTCGAAGTCCAGCAGCAGGGCCAGGCGCTCGCCCTCCACCACGGCCCCCGGCTGCAGCGCCTGCCCCTCGCGCGTGGCGGCGCGGAACGGCGCATCGAGCTGCAGGGCGAAATACAGGGTGTAGCCGTCGCCGGTATCGACGCTGCCGGAGACCAGGCCGTCCGGCTCCAGTTGCGCCCGCGCCGGGTGGTAGCCGGCGAGATCGCGCGAGACGTCGAGCAGCAGGCGCGGCGCGCCGCGGCTGTAGTGGTAGCGGTGCAGCGCCACGCGCTCGCTGGCGGTGATCTCGGCGGTGGTGCCGTAGCGCAGCAGGCCGACGCGGTAGTAGCCCGCCTCCGCGCGGTGATCCAGCGGGTTCAGCGGCGAGGCGTAGGCCGGCACCGGGTTGGGCCAGCCGAGCTGCGACAGGTCGCCCGGCGTCAGTTCGCCGGTGAACGGCAGCAGCGCGAACTGCCCGCCCTTGGGCGCACCGGCCGACATGTGCACCTGCGAGAAGCCGGTGACCAGCAGGTTCTGCACGGAGTAGCCGCCGTAGTTCAGCGGCCCCTCGGTATCCGGCCCGGGCTGCACCATGCCGAAGGGCGCGAAAGGCCCGGGGTTCACGAAGCCGGGCGGGAAGCTGCCGATGAAGGGATCGACATGGGCCGCCAGGTCGCCGCGGGCCGCGGGCGGCGTGTCCGGCGGCGAGGCCGCGCCATCGCCCGAGGACGGCGCGCCGCTGCGCGCGCCGCAGGCCGACAGCCAAAGGGCCGCCAGCACGGCGGCGAATAAAGTCCGGACCCGCAAAACGCCCCCCGACGTTGCACGAGCCGGTGTCCCCTTCTTGCCACGGGGAAAAATCATGATCGCGATCGCCTCCCCACGGCGGTCGCAGGCGCGGCGCGCATCCTTTCCGGGATACGCGCCGGCTGCTTCCCCGCCTCTCCTCCCCACCCGGATGCCTGGGCATGCCCGGCATCGCTGTATTCGTATGGCTTCGAGTCTAGGACCGCGGCGGCCGGCGCCCCGATAGTAAATTTCGACTTTTGTCAGCCCTGCTGCGGGCCGCGGGCAGCGGCAAAAAAGCAGGGCCTGCGGCGCGCCCCCCGACGCACCGCAGGCCTGCCCGGCACCGTCAGCGCAGTTCGTGCGTGCCGGTGTTGCCGTCCTGGTCGACTGCGCGCAGGCGCGCATGGTCGCCGTCGCCGAGCTTCACGCTGACGCGGCAGGCCTTGCCTCGCGCACTGCAGGACGCGGCCAGGGTCTCGCTAGCGCCGCCGGCGCGCGTCACCAGCAGCTCGGCGCGCTGGAACCAGCCGCGCTGCGCCCAGGGACGGAACGTGCACTGGTCGCAGATGCGCGGGTCGCCGTTGTCGGAGACGAAGGGAAAGGGGCTGCCCTCGTAGCTGCGCGGGTAGACGATGTCCGCCACGTCGAAGCTCACCGCGTCGGCACCGGCCGAGACGTTGGCGAAGCCGATGCCGTCCCAGACCGTGACGGCGAAGGGTTCGGAGCAGAAGGCGTAGGGTACGGTGCTGAAGGACTGGCGCGACTTGCCTTCCACGCAGAAGCGGTAGTGGCCGGGCGCGGTACTGCCGAGCCGCGCCGGGAAGGCGGTGTAGGCCTCGTAGCTGGCGCTCCAGACCCATTCCTGCATGCCGGTGTAGGTGCGCAGCACGCCGGGCAGGCCGTCGGGGAACTCGACGCGCACGGGAATCTCGCCGCTCTGGTCGGCATGCGGCAGCCACACGCCGGGTGCGGACTCGCGCTCCACCCGCACGCGCGGGTTGTCCACCGCGGTGGAGCCGCCGCGCCACTGGAAGTGCGCGGCCTGGAAGCGCGTGATGGACTGCGGCTGCTGCAGCGCCTCCGGGGTACCGGCGTCGTTCGGCAAGCCCGCGTTCCAGGCCTCGTAGGCCGCGCCGCTGAGCGCGCCCACGGTGGTCGAGACGATCTGCTGTCGCAGTTCGTCCACCGCCGCCAGCGGGTCGAGCAGCTCGCCGGACAGCGCCGCGCCGCCCTGCATGTAGGCCGCCATGCGCACCAGGCGCGTGACCATGTAGTCGGCCGTGTGCGCGCCGTAGGAGGTCAGCGCCTTGCGGTAGCTGTCGCGGTTCATGTACTCCCGGTAGCTGAGCGTGTAGCCGTTGTAGTCACCGGCATGGCCGATGCCCACGGCCAGCTTGTAGCCCGGCGCGTCGAGGTCCTGCACTTCCTCGCGCGTGAAGTTGCCCCAGATCCGGGTGATGTCCGCGGGCTCGCTGTTGGCGGCCAGCGCGTTCTGCGGCAGGTCCCAGCCGCGGGCATCGTTGTGCACCTGGGCGCGCATGCGCGCGATGGCCTCCGGCGCGAAGTTGTCGCCGGGGATGGCCGTGGCGTTCTCCGGATCGGCCGGATCGAAGTAGGACTCCTGGATCGCGCAGGCGGCGGCATAGGCCGGATCGTCCTTGAACTCCGGGATCAGGCAGGCCCAGTCGAAGCCGGCGTAGATGTCGCCGCGCCTGCGGTTGAGGCGCGATTCCAGGTTGAGGATGAGGTCGGACTGCGCCTCGCAGGCACAGGACGCCAGCAGCACGTCGCCGAGCCGGAAGGTCTGCAGCTTGAGCCGCAGGTTCTCCTCGACCACGCCGGCCGAGGGCGCGTCGTAGTGGTCCGGCACCGGGATGTTCTCGGCCTTCAGCAGGGCGTAGAGCTGGCCGGCGCGCCCCAGGATCGGGTCGGCGCCCGGGATCTGGATGCGCGTGCAGTCCGGCAGGCCGATCACCGGCACCCCGATGTCCCCCCCCGCGGTGGGTTCCGTGCGGCAGTTGGAGACGCTGGGATAGGGATGCGACAGCGGCCCCGGCACCCAGGCGGTGAGGTGGTCCACCTCGAAGTCGCCGGACAGCGGCACCCGCGCCTGCGGACCGCCGATCTGCTGCCAGGCCTTGCGGATGTCATCGGCGAGATAGCGGGCATTGCGCTCGGTCTGCACGTAGCCCGAGTGCTGCCAGTCGCGGATCACGCCCTGGCCAGGCGGGCAGCCGTTGCGCTCCGGCGCCTCGGCGTCGCCCTTCCAGCGGCCGCAGACGCGGGCCCGGTCGTCGAGCATCTCCTCCGGGTCGCCGCTATTCTCGGCGCTGCCGACGTCGCCCTGGCTGAATACCAGCGGCGCGCCGATCTCGCGGTCGATGAAGCGCTCCAGGGGGCCCAGGTAGTCGGCGCTGTGCAGGTCGTGCGGGTCCAGGCTCTCGGGGTGCTCGCCCCAGTTGACCCAGACCGCCAGCGGCTTCGGCTGCGCCGGATTGCTGAGGTCGTCGAAGCGCATCACCACCAGGCCGTGGTCGTTGTACTCGCGCGGATAGCCGGCCGGCGTGCCGTCGTCGGCCGTGGCGGTGCGCACGACATTGCCCTTGTAGACGCGGTGCCGGATCTCTGTGGCGCCCATGCGCGCGGGCTTGAGGCTGGCCGCCGCGCTCTCGATGGCGCTGGCCATGGCCCGGGCCTGGTGCTCGAAGAAGCGCGCGTCGAACACGTCCTGGAACACGAACAGGCCCACCGCCAGCGTCGAGGCGTAGGCGGAGCTGTGGTCGTGGGTGACGTGGTACAGGATCTGGTCGTAGCCGATGCCGGAATCGCCCTGGTCCAGCAGCTGGCCGACGCGGCGCAGCAGCATGTCCTGCGCCAGGTAGTTGTCGGTCTTCAGCAGCGCGATGCGCTTGCCGTTGCTGCCTTCCACCACGATGGCGCGCGCCGTGGGGCGCGACTGCACGCCATAGCTGGCGTGCTTGAGCTTGTGCGTCAGGAAGGGATCGAAGTCGCCGTTGATGAGGCCGCCGAGCGTGTCGGTGGCGTACTCGCAGTACTGGCCGGCGCAGTAGCCGATGTCCGCCGTCATGTCGGCCACGCCGACGCCGGCCCGGACCTTCGGGGCACCGGCCGGCGGCTGGCCGCTGTCCTCGCCGCTCACGGAGTCGCTGCGGCCGGTGCAGGCGGCGAGCGCGAGCGCCGTGGCACAGAGCGCTGAAACCAGCCAGCGCGCACGTCTCCCCTCTCCCTCCGGGAGCAGGAGGCCATGGCCGCGGGTCGCCTCGGCGTTCACTGCAGCGACTCGTCGTCGTCGAGCAGGCCGCAGATCGCCGGCGACAGGCTCAGCAGGCTGCAGAGGCTGGTGACGGGCAGCTTCGGATCGATCAGGCCGCAGAAGGCTTCCGGCGCGCCGGCGTCGATGCAGTTCTGCGCGAACTGCGTCTGCACGTACTCCAGCTGCAGGGCGATGTCGCTGACGATGCAGTCGCCGCTGCCCGGCGCGGTGCAGGCGCGGAGGTTGGCCGGCAGGTACTCGATGGGCGAGGCGTCGAACAGCGGCAGGTAGCCCTGCAGGCGCAGCAGCGGCGCCGTCAGCGGGCCCATCGACACGAACTCCTCGTAGCCGGTGAAGGGGATCAGGAAGCCGGTGTCGCCGGAGGCGTCGATGTAGCTGAACTCCTCTTCCGGCAGGATGTAGCCGAAGGAGTTCTGCGTGAGGCCGAACAGCATCACGCCGGCGCCGGGGTTGGCGCCTTCCGCCAGGCCCCGGATGAACTGGCCGAAGGTGTTGGTGGCCTCGCCGGGGATGGTGGCGATCTCCAGCCCCCCGGCGCCGCCCAGGCTGATGCGCGTCACCAGCGTCTCCGCTGTCAGCGGCGCCTGCCCGATCTGCGTGGTGACCGTGCCGAGGATCTCGTGCAGCACCGGGATGTCGGTGAGCTGGCGCGGCGTGAAGTCGTAGTAGCGGTTGAAGGCGCCCAGCGGCGCGGCCACCGCGAACAGCGGGTTGGTCACGGGCAGGATGACGTTGGCGTTGCGCAGCGACAGTTCCGGCGCCAGCTCGCGGCGCGGCTGCTTCAGGGCAAAGGCGGCGAGGTCGCGGCCGCGGCAGCGCACGCTCTCGTAGGCATCGGGCTCGGCGAAGGGACACTCGCCGCCGCGCGGCGAGGCGTCGGCGATGGGGCCGTTGTAGTACAGGCCGACGCCGCCCTGGCGCTCCAGCTCCTTCATCGCGCCGTAGACATAGTCGGCATGCGGGATGCGCGGGTCTTCGTCGATGCTGGTGGGGTGCGCGGCGTACTGCAGGATCTGCAGGATCGGCCGGCGGCTGCGCGCATCCTCGAAGCGCAGCAGGCTGACCGCCGGATCGGCATCGTCCGCCGGGTTCACGCGCGGACGGCGGTAGTTGTTGAAGTCGGAGTTGATGCCCTGGCCCAGGCTGGCCCTGGCGCGGGCGCGGCCGGCGATGGCCTCCCTCGTCGCCTGCGCGGCGCCGGCATAGAGCACGTCGGTGATCCACTGCTGCGGCACGCCGCCCCAGAGGCCCTGCAGGTCGGCGCCGGCATGGGTGTGGGTCTGGCCGAAGACCACGTGGTCGGCCTCGATGCACCATTCCAGCGCACAGCTGGCTTCGACCACGGCGGCGCGCAGGCCGTCCTGGATCAGGTTGCCGGCGCCGATGGCGTCCAGCGTGACGAAGGCGATGCGCGTCCCGCCCTGCTCCACCACCGCCAGGCGCAGCCAGGTGTGCTCGTCGTCGCGGTAGCGCGGGCTGCGGTGCACCCGCTCCTGCGCCGGCTGGGTCAGGCTGGGCCCGAGCTGCGCGAAGGGGTTGGGCAGGTTCTGGATCGGGTTGATGCCGTAGCCGCCCAGGTTGAACTGCTGCAGCTTGGTGCCGAGGAACAGGCGCGATTCCTCGATGCCGTCGATCTGCTCCTGGCTGGGACTGACGATGGCCCTGGCCGCCCCCACGCACCAAGCGCCCGCCTCGCAGGGCGTGGCCGCCGCCCCGTGGCCGGCGGCGCCGTCCACGGGCTCACTGCTGTGACAGCCCGCCAGCATCGCCAGCGACAGGGCCGCCCCCATCCGCAACATCCGCATCCTGAGTTCTCCCCCAGCGCGGGGGTACGCCGCGGATCGCCGCCGGTCGCCCCCTCTGGATCTTCTGATGACGGCCCGGGGCCGCCCGCTTCCGCGCCGTCCTGCCGCGGAATTCTCTTTTTGTTACAAGGGAGTCTAGGTCGCCGCCGGGGGGCGTCACATAGTAAATTCGACCTCGAAGGCGAGCCGCCATTCGGCGCCTGGGTTCTTGCGGCGGTGCAACAAGAGGATTAACGTGCGCGCCCTTGACGGCATGATGGGACAGTCCCTGTCGTGAAAATCATCATCCTTGGTGCGGGACAGGTCGGCACGACATTGGCCGAGAATCTCGCCAGCGAGCAGAACGACATCACCGTCGTCGACCAGAGCGTGTCCTCGCTGGAGGACCTGCAGGAGCGGCTGGACATCCGCACGGTGGAGGGCAACGCGGCGCATCCGGACGTGCTGCGCCGCGCCGGCACCGACGACGCCGACATGCTGATCGCGGTCACCGACAGCGACGAGACCAACATGCTCGCCTGCCAGATCGCCTACACGCTGTTCCAGACGCCGACCAAGATCGCGCGCGTGCGCGCCGCCGAGTACCTCAAGGAGCCGCGGCTGTTCGGCCCCGGCGCGCTGCCGGTGGACATGCACATCTCGCCCGAGCAGCTGGTCACCGACTACATCCGCCGCCTGATCGAGTACCCGGGCGCGCTGCAGGTGGTGGACTTCGCCGACGGCAAGGTGCGGCTGGTGGGCGTCAAGGCGCATTTCGGCGGCCCGCTGGTGTCGCGCCAGCTCAAGGAGCTGCCGGGCCACCTGCCGGGCGTGGATGCCCGCGTCGCCGCGATCTACCGCCGCGGCCGCCCGATCATCCCGGAGGGCGACACCGTGATCGAGTCCGACGACGAGGTGTTCTTCGTCGCCGCGCGCGACCACATTCCCAAGATCATCGCGGAGCTGCGCCGCCAGGACAAGCCGGTGAAGCGCATCATGCTGGCCGGCGGCGGCAACATCGGCCTGCGCCTGGCGCGCGGCCTGGAGGACAAGATCCAGGTCAAGCTGATCGAGCGCTCGCGCGACCGCGCGCGGCATCTCTCCGGCCAGCTCAACCACGCCATCGTGCTCTGCGGCGACGCCGCCAACGAGGCGCTGCTGCGCGAGGAGAACATCGAGGACATCGACGTGTTCTGCGCGGTGACCAACGACGACGAGGCCAACATCCTGTCGGCGATGCTGGCCAAGCGCCTGGGCGCGCGCAAGGCCCTGTGCCTGATCAACCGCGTGTCCTACGTGGACCTGGTGGAGGGCAGCTCGATCGACATCGCGATCTCGCCGCAGCAGTCCACGGTCTCCGCCCTGCTGGCGCACGTGCGCCGCGGCGACGTGGTCAAGGTGCACGCGCTGCGCCGCGGCGCCGCCGAGGCGATCGAGGCCGTGGCCCACGGCGACCGCCACAACTCCAAGGTGGTTGGCCGCCGGCTCGACGAGATCAAGCTGCCGCCGGGCACCACGATCGGCGCCATCGTGCGCGGCGACGAGGTGATCATCGCGCACCATGACACGGTGATCGAGGCGGAGGACCACGTGATCCTGTTCATCGTGGACAAGAAGCACGCGCGCGAGGTCGAGAAGCTGTTCCAGCTGGGCCTGCGCTTCCTCTGATGCCGCGCACCCTGTCCAACGGCCGGCCCCGCTACCACCGCTACGCGGGCGTGCAGCGCATCATGGGCATCCTGCTCATGGTGTTCAGCCTGTCCATGCTGCCGCCGCTGGCCATGGACCTGTTCTGGGCGGAGGAGACCACCACGCCGTTCCTCGGCGGCCTGTGGATCACCCTCACCACCGGCGCGCTGCTATGGTGGCCGGTGCGCCACGAGCGCAGCGAGCTGAAGGTGCGCGACGGCTTCCTCATCACCACCCTGTTCTGGGCGGTGCTGGGCCTGTTCGGCTCGATTCCCTTCTATTTCTCCGATGAAGGCTGGCACAGCATCTCCGAGGCGGTGTTCGAGTCGGTGTCCGGCCTGACCACCACCGGCTCCACCACCATCGCCAACGGCCTGGATGAACTGCCTCACTCGCTGAAGTACTACCGCAGCCAGCTGCACTGGCTGGGCGGCATGGGCATCGTCGTGCTGGCGGTGGCGGTGCTGCCGATGCTGGGCGTCGGCGGCATGGGCCTGTACAAGGCGGAGACGCCGGGCGTCATGAAGGATGCCAAGCTGACGCCGCGCATCACCAGCACGGCGCGCGCGCTCTGGCTGGTGTACCTGGCCCTGACCATTGCCTGCGGACTGGCCTACTGGTGGGCGGGCATGACGCCCTTCGACGCCCTTTGCCACGCCTTCTCCACCATCGCCAATGGCGGCTTCTCCACCCACGACAACAGCATCGGCCACTACGGCACCCTGCGCGTTGAACTGGTGGCGATGTTCTTCATGCTGGTGGGCGCCACCAACTTCGCCCTCCACTACATCGCCTTCAGCCGCCGCAGCCTGGGCAGCTACCTTCGGGACGGCGAGTTCCGCGTCTTCCTGTCGCTCTACTTCGCCATGGGCGTGCTGGTCTGCGTGCCGCTGATCCTGGCGGGCCCCTACGACGACCCGCTGACGGCCGTGCGCCATGGCATGTTCCAGGTCATCGCCTACGGCAGTACGGCGGGCTTCGCCACCGACAACCCCACGACCTGGCCGATGTACGTGCCGCTGCTGCTGGTGATGTGCACCTTCATGATGTGCTGCGGCGGCAGCACCGGCGGCGGCGTCAAGGTGGTGCGCCTGATGCTGTTCGTGCGCCAGGCCTTCCGCGAGCTGAAGCTGCTGGTGCACCCCAATGCCGAGGTCTCGATCAAGCTGGACGGCAAGGTGGTGCCCAACGACGTGGTCTACGCCGTGGGCGGCTTCTTCTCGGTCTACATCGGCATGACCCTGGCCCTGACCGGCCTGATGCTGACCACGGGGATGGACGGCATCACCGCCTTCTCCGCCGTGGCGGCCAGCATCAACAACGCCGGCCCCGGCCTGGGCGAGGTCAGCGCCAACGTCGCCACGGTCACCCCCTTCGGCAAGTGGGTGCTGATCTTCGCCATGCTGGCCGGCCGCCTGGAGGTCTTCACCCTGCTGGTGCTGTTCACCCCGGCGTTCTGGCGGCGGTAGCAGCCGGCATGCCCCTCGTAAGGGGACGAAACGGCGGAAACGGCCGGCGCGGGTGACGAACCAAGGGGGACTTTGCTCTAATTCGGCCTCTCCCCGGCCATCCGCCCCCTTTTTATGTCCGTCTTCACCAAGGTCAGCCACAGCGAACTGCAGGAATTCCTGCGCCAGTACCCCGTGGGGGAACTGCTGGGCTTCCAGGGTATCGGCGAGGGGGTCGAGAACACCAACTACTTCGTCGATACCAGCGACGGACGCTGGGTGCTGACCCTGTTCGAGCGCCTCAACTACGCCGACCTGCCCTTCTTCCTGGGCCTGATGGAGCACCTGGCCACCCGCGGCTTCCCGGGCGCCATGCCGGCCCATACCCACGAGGGCAAGTCGCTGACCACGCTCAACGGCAAGCCGGCCGCCCTGGTGCGCCGCCTGACCGGCCAGAGCGTGCTGTTCCCGGACATCGAGCAGTGCCGGCAGGTGGGCCGGGCGCTGGCCGAACTGCACATCGACGGCCAGTCCTATGCCGGCCGCTGCGAGAACTCGCGCGGCGCGGCCTGGCGCCTGGAAACCGGCCGCCTGATCGCCCCCAAGGTGGACGCCGGCGCCCGGGCCCTGATCGAGGACGAGCTGGCGGCCCAGCAGAAGCTGGACCTGTCGACCCTGCCCCAAGGCGTGATCCATGCCGACCTGTTCCGCGACAACGTGCTGTTCGTGGACCAGCGGCTGACGGGCGTGATCGACTTCTACTACGCCTGCAACGATTCGCTGGCCTACGACCTGGCCGTGACGCTCAACGACTGGTGCTTCGAACCCGACGGCGAGCTGAACCCGGCACGCTGGGACGCGATGCTCTCCGCCTACCGCGGCCGCCGCGAGCTGACCGCCGCCGAGCGTACCGCCTGGCCCCTGGTGCTGCGCGCGGCCGCGCTGCGCTTCTGGCTGTCGCGCCTGTACGACTGGGTGTTCCCGCGCGGCGGCGACATGGTGCACATCAAGGACCCCAACCAGTACCGCCGGATCCTGGAGCATCACCGCAATACGCCGCCGCCGGCATTCTGAAACGCCCCGAGAGGCGCAAGACACGGATCTGAGGGGAACAAGGGATGAGCAACACTGCAGCAGGCGCGGCGCCGTCCGGCAACTCTCCGGCCAAGGTGCTGTTCGCGAGCCTGATCGGCACCACGATCGAGTTCTTCGACTTCTACATCTACGCCACCGCCGCGGTGCTGGTGTTTCCCAAGCTGTTCTTCCCCGCCGCCGATCCCACCTCGGCGACGCTGCAGTCGCTGGCCACCTTCGCCATCGCCTTCTTCGCGCGGCCGGTGGGCTCTGCGCTGTTCGGGCATTTCGGCGACCGCATCGGCCGCAAGGCCACCCTGGTGGCGGCGCTGCTGACCATGGGGCTGTCCACCGTCGTCATCGGCCTGCTGCCGACCCATGCGCAGATCGGCGTGCTCGCCCCGGTCCTGCTGGCGCTGTGCCGCTTCGGCCAGGGCCTGGGCCTGGGCGGCGAGTGGGGCGGCGCGGTGCTGCTGGCCACCGAGAACGCCCCGCCGGGCAAGCGTGCCTGGTACGGCATGTTCCCGCAGCTGGGCGCGCCGCTGGGCTTCATCCTCTCCGGCGGCTCCTTCCTGATCCTGGCCGAGACGCTGACCGACGAGCAGTTCTTCGGCTGGGGCTGGCGCATCCCCTTCATCGCCAGCAGCCTGCTGGTGCTGGTGGGCCTGTGGGTGCGCCTGTCGATCAGCGAGACGCCGGTGTTCCAGAAGGCCATCGACCACGCCGAGCGCGTGGAAGTGCCGATGCTCACGGTGTTCCGCGAACACGGCCGCGCGCTGGTGCTGGGCACCGTGGTGGCCATCGCCACCTTCGTGCTGTTCTACCTGATGACGGTGTTCGCGCTGACCTGGGGCACCAGCGCCCTGGGCTACAAGCGCCAGGAATTCCTGATGATCCAGCTGTTCGGCGTGCTGTTCTTCGCGCTGACCATCCCGCTGTCCGCCGTGCTGGCGGACCGCCACGGCCGCCGCCGCACGCTGATGTGGGTCAGCGCCGCCATCGCCGGCTTCGGCCTGCTGTTCACGCCGCTGTTCGGCAGCGGCAGCCTGGCCGGGGTGCTGGCCTTCCTGGCGCTGGGCCTGGCGCTGATGGGCATGACCTACGGCCCGCTGGGCACCGTGCTGTCGGAACTGTTCCCGACCGCCGTGCGCTACACCGGCTCCTCGCTGACCTTCAACCTCGCCGGCATCTTCGGCGCCTCGCTGGCACCCTACATCGCCACCACGCTGGCGACGAAGTACGGCTTGCACACCGTGGGCTGGTATCTCAGCGCCGCCGCGCTGCTGACGCTGGCCGCGCTGTGGGCCACGCGCGAGACCAAGGACGACGTGCTTTGAGCCCCTCCATCGCAGCCGGTCCGTTCATGGCGAGTAGCCTCGTGAGCGCAGCGAGCGTGCGTATCGAGCCGCACTGGCGCCGCCCCTCGATACGCGACGCTGCGCGGCGCTACCCGGGGTGAACGGTCCTCCTGCGGATACCACCAGCAGCCAGATACCAGCGCAATGCTCAACATGACCCGCTACCAGTGGACCGTCCTGTTCGCCGCCTGGCTGGGCTGGGGCTTCGACATCTTCGACAGCCTGCTGTTCAACTACGTCGCGCCCAACTGCGTGCCGACGCTGCTGGGCCTGACCATCGGATCGCCCGAGGCCAAGCAGGCCACGCTGTACTGGACCGGCATCCTCACCTCGGTGCTGCTGCTGGGCTGGGCCGCCGGCGGCATCCTGTTCGGCTGGGTCTGCGACCGCATCGGCCGCACCCGCACGCTGCTGCTGACCATGCTGATGTACGCGCTGGGCACCGCGGCCTGCGCCTTCGCCGACAACATCTGGATGCTGCTGGCGTTCCGCATCGTCGCCAGCCTGGGCATCGGCGGCGAGTGGGCGGCGGGCGCCTCGATGGTCGCGGAGGTGGTGCCGGAGGACAAGCGCGTGGAGGCCGGCGCCCTGCTCTACACCGCCGCGCCCTTCGGCCTGTTCCTGGCCACCTTCGTCAACTTCCAGGTGGCCGGCAACTGGATGGCCGCCAGCCCCGAGACCTCTTGGCGCTACGTCTTCCTGTTCGGCCTGCTGCCCGCCGCCATCGCCTTCCTGGTGCGCCTGTTCCTGAAGGAGCCGGAACGCTGGACGCAGGCGCGCGAGAACACGCGGCCGCCGCGCATCGCCGAGCTGTTCGGCCCCTCCGTGCGGCGCTACACCCTCAGCGGCTTTCTCATGGCCCTGGTGGCGCTGATCACCTGGTGGAGCTGCAACGCCTTCATCCCGGTGGTCTCCGCCGGCCTGGCGCAGAGCGAGGCCGCGCTGCGCGGCCTGGACAAGGCCGGCACGCTGGCGCTGGTGGAAAGCTGGAAGCTCACCGCCACCGCCGCCTTCAACTTCGGTGGACTGGTCGGCACGCTGCTGACCATCCCGGCCGCCAAGCTGCTCGGCCGCCGCGCGATGTTCGCGATCTACTTCGCCGCCTCCGCCGCCGCGATCTTCGCCGTCTTCGGCCTGGACCTGCCGGGCGAGACGCGCCTCTACATGTACTTCGCCATCGGCCTGTCGGTGTTCGGCGTGTTCGGCAGCTTCACCTATTACCTGCCGGAACTGTTCCCGACGCGCCTGCGCGGCACCGGCGCCGGCTTCTGCTACAACGCCGGCCGCGTGTTCGCCGCCGCCGGCCCCTTCCTGGTGGGCATCATCGCCGCGCGGGGTGTCGATGCGGCGGTGGGCGTATTGTTCTGGGTGGGCGTGGTGCCGCTGGCGGCGCTGCTGATGATGCCCTGGGTGATCGAGACGAAGGGACAGCGGCTGGCGGACTGACGCCGCCCACGGCAAGGGAGTGCGCATGAGCGAAGGACTGACGCTGGCGCTGGTGGCAGGAGGCTTCGCCGTGCTCGGCAGCCTGGTCACCGGCTGGTTCACCTACATCACCTCCGTGAAGCAGGAGCAGAGCGAGCGCTACAAGCGCAGGCTGCTGCAGGCCTACGCCGATATCGCGGCCTTCCACCGCCTGGAGGAGCGCTACACGCGCGCGCTGGAGACGGAGGACCGCAGCGCCGAGTCCTGGAAGCGCGAGATGCGCCGCCGGCTGCGCGACGAGGGCTTCGGCTCGCCCAGCGAGGAAGCCACGGCCCAGAAGGCGGAGCAGCGCATCGCCGAGCTGGGCTGATGCCGCTCCCGCCACTCCCGACACCCAGGAAACGCATGTCCCGATCCTTCCCTCCCGTTGCCGCGCTGCTGCTCGCGCTCTCCCTGCCCGCCGCCGCGCAGGCCCCGGCCAGCCAGGACGATGCCGGCCTGGCCGCCCGGTTCCTCGACTGCGGCTACTACTTCGCGCTGCTGCCTTCGCTGTCCGACCGGAATGCGCAGGGCGAACAGCTCGCCAGCGTCAAGGAGCTGGAGAACTTCAGCCGCCTGGCGGCGCTGGCCCTGGTCGGCCGCGACGAAGCGCGGCTGGCCTCGTCCGTGGCCCGCAACGGCTTCTCCGAGGAATTGCGGCAGGCCGACGCCCAGGGCGAGGAAGCCGTGCTGCGGTTCCTGCAGTCGCGCTCCGAGCGCTGCAGCGCGCTGATGAAGGACAAGGCCCCCGTGGTCGCGCCGCGCATCGAGGCCTACATCGCCGCGGACGAGGCCGGAACCGCGCCATGATCTCCCCCGAGCAGGCCGAGACCTTTGCCGCCGAATGGATCGCCGCCTGGAACAGCCATGACCTGGCGCGCATCCTGTCGCACTACGCCGAGGACTTCGAGTTCTCCTCGCCCTTCATCGTGCAGATCGCGGGCGAACCCTCGGGGCGCCTGCGCGGCCATGCCGCGGTGGGCGCCTACTGGGCCGCGGCCCTGCAGCGCATCCCGGACCTGCGCTTCGAGCGAGAGTCGGTGCTGCGCGGCATGCACAGCCTGGTGATCTTCTACCGGCGCTTCGACGGTCGCCGCTCGGCGGAGTGGTTCGAGTTCGGCGCGGACGGCAAGGTGATCCGCTCCGCGGCGCAGTACGCGGACTGAACCGGCAGACCCGTCGTCCGGCAGCCAATCTGCTACATCATCTGCCGTCCAAGAGCCTTCGACCGAGAGAACTCCCGATGCCTGCCATCCGCCGCATGATGCTGCCCTCTGCCTGCCTGCTCGCAGGGGTCGCCCTGGCCTGGGCCGCCGCCACCCCGGCGGGCGAAGCGCCCCAGGGGCATGAACATCATCATCACGACCACAGCGCGCTCGAATTGGACGCGAAGAGCGCACCTTCCGTCTCGTTGAAGGCAGAGCGCGATCCGATGGGCGGCTGGAACCTGCGCATCGATACGCCGGGCTTCCGCTTCGCGCCGGAGCACGTGAACCAGGCCAATGTCCCCGGCGAAGGGCATGCCCATCTCTACGTCGACGGCGTGAAGCGCGCGCGCCTCTATGCGCCCTGGTTCCACCTGGAAGCGCTCGGCGCGGGCGAACACCGGCTGCGCGTCACGCTCAATGCCAACTCCCACCAGGAACTGAGCACCGGCGGCAAGCCGATCCAGGCGGAAATCGCCGTCCGGGAGTAGGCCGTGTCCAAGGAGCTGCTCAGCGCCGCCGGCATCGCCCTGACGCTGGCGATCTTCCTGCCGTACGCCCTGTCGGTCCACCGCGGCCGGACCCGGCCGCATGTGTTCTCCTGGGTGATCTGGGCGCTGGGCACCTTCGTGGTGTTCCTGGCCCAGCTGGCCGGCGGTGCCGGCATCGGCGCCTGGCCCATCGGCGTGTCGGGCCTGATCACGATGGCCATCGCGGTGCTGGCCTGGCGGCGGCGCGCGGACCTGGAGATCACGCGCGGCGACCGGCTGTTCTTCGCCGCGGCGCTCGCCGCCCTGCCCTGCTGGCTGCTGACCTCCGATCCGCTGTGGGCGGTGGTGATCCTGACCGGCGTGGACCTTGCCGGCTTCGGCCCCACCTTCCGCAAGGCCTGGCAACGGCCATGCGAGGAGCCGCTGTGGTTCTACGCGCTGGGGGCCGTCCGCAACCTGCTGGTGCTGCTGGCGCTGGAGCGCTGCTCCGCGACCACCGCGCTGTTCCCGGCGGCGGTGGGCCTGGCCTGCGTGGCGCTGGTCATCCTGCTGGCCTGGCGCCGCCGCGGCCCGCCGGCCGGACCTGGCGCGCGAACCTTCCGGACCTGACGGCAACGGGCTGGACGGCCTGCCTGCGGCATGCTGAACTTCAAACACTTTCCGGCACCAGACCAGCAGGAGCGCCATGGAGCAGCAAGGACGCGAGGGCGGTTGCCAGTGCGGCAACATCCGCTACCGGATCAGCGGCGATCCGATGCTGGCCGCCATCTGCCACTGCACGATGTGCCGGCGCGCCAACGCCGCCCCCGCAGTGGCCTGGGCCATGTACGCGCAGGATCAGGTGCGCTTCACCGGCGAACAGCCCCAGCCATACGCGTCGTCGCCCGAAGCGCGGCGCGGCTTCTGTCCGCGCTGCGGCACGCAGATCAGCTTCACCGCCAGCTTCCTGCCGGGACTGATCGACATCACCATCGGCAGCCTGGACCGCCCCGAGGCGGTGGCGCCGACCCTGCACTACTGGCACTCGGAACACCTGGGCTGGGTCGAATTCGCCGACGGCCTGCCGCGCTTCCCGGAGCTGCCGCCGTTCGAATGAGCCGCTGCGATTGCCGATGAATCCCGCCGCCCGCCATGTGGTCATCTTCCGCGCCCGCGTCCGCCGGATGGACGCGGAGTACGGCGCGCTGGCGGCCCAGCTGCGCGAGCTGGCACTGTCGCAATTCGGCTGCCTGGAATTCGTCGCCGCCACCGAGGGCGACCAGGAGATCGCACTGTCGTACTGGCGCGACGAGGCCGACATCCGCCGCTGGAAGGCGCAGGCCGACCACCTGATGGCCCAGCGTCTCGGCCGCGAGCGCTGGTACGGCTCGTACCGCGTGCAGGTGGCCGCGATCCAGCGGGAGTACGGGTCGCCGTGAGCCAGCCGATCCTGCTGCTTCCCGGGATCGGCAACTCCGGGCCCGACCACTGGCAGACGCTGTGGCAGCAGGCCGAGCCGCGCATGCGCCGCGTGGGCCAGCACGACTGGGAGCAGCCGCAGCTCAAGGACTGGCAGGAGGCCCTGGAAGCCGCGGTGGCCGGCACCGCCGGCGACGCCATCCTGGTGGCGCACAGCCTGGGCTGCCTGCTGGTGGCGCACTGGGGCCTCCAGACCCGGCGGAAGATCGCCGGCGCGATGCTGGTGGCGCCGCCGGACCCTTCGGGGCCCGCCTTCCCCGCCGCGGCGCGCAGCTTCGCGCCCCTGCCGCAGCAGAGGCTGCCCTTCCCCAGCATGGTCGTGGCCAGCAGCAACGACCCCTACGGCAGCATCGCCTTCTCGCGCAATGCCGCCCGCGCCTGGGGCAGCCTGTACCGCTCGGTGGGCCCCTGCGGGCATATCAACGCGGCCAGCGGCCTGGGCCACTGGAAAGCCGGCCGCATGCTGCTCTGGGAACTGAGCGCGAGCTGAAAAAAAGGAACCCGCCCGGCCTGACGATGAGCAGGAACGGGCGGGAGAGGAGTCCGCGCGGTGCGACGCGCGCGAGGGACAAAGGATCAGGCGGCGCGCGGCAACTCCGGCGCAACCCGCTCGGGCGCCAGGAAGGCCATCACCCGCTGCACTACGCGCTCGTCGGTGAGGATTCGCCAGTGGCCGAGGCGGCTGGTGCTGTACAGCTCCGCACCCGGCCAGGCCGACGCCAGCGCGGCGCCGTCGCCGTAGGGCACGGTGTCGTCGTCGCGGTCATGCACGATCAGCGCGGCAGGCCTGAGCCGCGGCGCGGTGCGCACGCCGTCGAGGTCGTCCAGCGGCACGCCGGTGTAGTCCTCGACTTCCTGCAGGAAGCGCGCGTGCGCCGCCTGCGGCAGGCCGACGAATCCGGCGAAGCGGTGCAGCACGCCGCGCAGCGAGGACGGGCCGCCCAGCAGCACGACACGATCCACGTTGAGCCCCTGGCCCAGGGCGTAGACCACGGCGCCGGCACCCATCGAGTGCCCGACGACGGCCTCCAGCTTCTCGATCTCCGGCACCACCTCCATCAGGGCATAGGCGAAGCTGACGACGTTGGCCTCGTCGCCCGGCGACTGGCCATGCGCCGGGCCTTCCAGCGCGATCACCTGGCGGCCGGCGGCGAGCAGCGGCGCCACGAAGCGCCCGAACTGCGAGG
The DNA here is from genome assembly GCF_002930645.1 of Solimonas fluminis. GTDB lineage: Bacteria > Pseudomonadota > Gammaproteobacteria > Nevskiales > Nevskiaceae > Solimonas_A > Solimonas_A fluminis. The sequence goes on from NZ_PSNW01000002.1 coordinate 153,140, forward strand.
GGCGGCCCTCCCAGCCGTGCAGCATCAGTACCACCGGGTCCCCGGCCTTGCCCCAGCGCAGGCCCGAGAGCCCGAAGCGGAAATGGATACGCTGTGCCGCGGCCAGCGCCGGCTGCTCCCAGTCCCGCGGCGGCAGGCGCCGCGGCCGCATCATCAGGCGGCGCGCCGAGCGCACCGCGAACTGCGGGGCGAACAGGCCGGCAAGGGTGTGATAGGTCTGCAGGGTGCTGAGACTGGCCATGGCGATGCTCCGGTTACCGAGAACCTCTTTCACGCGACTTGAAGGGCGACCGCGGCCGGCTGCGCCGGGTCGTACTGGATGTGTTCCTCGACGATGCGGTCGCCGCGCCAGTGCTGATGCACGACTTCCTCCTGGCGGTGGCGGCGGCCGTCGTGGCCCGTGAACTCGTAGATCCAGCGGATCCGCGTGCGGTCGCCGTCGAGCATCCAGTCCGCGGCCCGGACCCGCAGGCCGCGCACGGAGCGCAGCAGGTGCTGGGCGTTGGCGATCAGGCGGTGGCGGCCCAGCAGCGGCGGCTCCTGGTTGTCCTGCGACCGCGCGTCCTCGGCGTAGAACTCGTGCAGGGCGTCGATCAGCATGCCCTCCTCGACGAGGGCGACCAGGGCGGCGACACGTTCGCGATGAGGCATGGGATTTCTGGATCTCGTCGGGTTTCCGGTCCGGCCCGCCCGCGCAGACGCGGGGGAGAGAGGAGGAGGGTCGGCGTGGGCGGACCGGGCGGGAAAGGGATGGGTCAGGGAACGATCTGGAAAGCCGGCGACAGTCGGCGGATCACCTGCTCGCGGCGGGTGCGCGCCTGCTGCAGGCGGTCGTCGGGGCCCCGGACCACGGTCACGGAGTCGGCGCCGCCCGCCGCTGCCGCCGTCGGCTCGGCGGCGCTGGCCTCCGCGGCCGCCAGGGTCAGCAGGACCAGCCCTGCGGCAGCTCCGGTCACGGTCAACAGGTTGCGGGTCATGGCGTCACTCCGGGTTCGGACTGATGCCTAGACTATTTACTTCCGCAGCATTGATAAGATGGGGTATAAGACTTTTATTGTTTCCGCCATGGAATGAATGATCCGGCAGGATCGGGAGTGGGGACCATGGAAGACCTGAACTACGTGCTGACCTTCACCCGCGTGGTGCAGGCCGGCAGCTTCGCCGCCGCCGGCGAGCGCCTGAAGCTGGCGCCCTCGGTGGTCAGCAAGCATGTCGCCAAGCTGGAGAAATCCCTGGGCGCGCGGCTGCTGCAGCGGAGCACGCGCAAGCTCTCGCTGACCGATGCCGGCAGCGCCTACTTCGAGCATTGCGCGCGCATCGTGGAGGAACTGGAGCAGTCGCAGCATGCCGTGGCGCGGCTGCAGGCCGAGCCCAGCGGCAAGCTGCGCGTCAGCAGCCTCAACTCCTTCGTCGACGCGGTGGTGGCTCCGCTGCTGCCGGAGTTCTTCCGGCGCTATCCCAAGATCGAGCTGGAGATCGTCACCAACGACCGCACCGTGGACCTGGCCGAGGAAGGCTTCGACATGGCGCTGCGCCTGGCTCATGCGCCGGGCCCGCTGCTGGTGGCGCGCAAGCTGGCGCCGATCCACTTCGTGGTCTGCGCCACGCCGGAGTACCTGGCCCGCCACGGCACGCCGCAGCACCCGGACGACCTGCGCGGCCACAATTGCCTGGGCTTCCCCAGTCCCCTGGAGCGCAACTTCCATTTCCTGCGCGACGGAGAGGCCTTCACCGTGCCCATCGCCGGCAACTTCCGCGTCAACAACATCAACGCGCTGCGCACCGTGCTGCTGGCCCACGCCGGCATCTCGCTGCTGCCGACCTACTGCATCGGCCCCGACCTCGCCGCGGGGCGCCTGGTGGCGCCGCTGCGCGGCTGGTACGGCTCCGACGCCACCTCGGTCTATGCCGTGCACTTGCCCAACCGCTACGGCTCGCCCAAGCTGCGGGCCTTCGTCGACTACCTGCAGCAGTGCATCGGCGATCCGCCGTACTGGGACCGGGGGCTGGACATCAGCAAGGGGGCCGCATGAGAGTCGAACGCACGCAAGCCTGGCGCAACTATGTCGGCGGCCTGATCGTCGCCTACTCCCTGCTGTGGCTGTGGCTGGGCATCGCCCCGCTGCACCGCAAGGACTGGATCCTGGAGAACGTGCTGGTGCTGGTCTTCGGCGTGGCGCTGTGGGCCAGCCGCCGGGCCTTCGTGTTCTCGCGCGTGTCCTACACGCTGATCTTCGTGTTCCTGTGCCTGCACTCCATCGGGTCGCACTACACCTATGCCATGGTGCCCTACGACCAGTGGTGGGAGAGCCTCACCGGCCATACCTTCAACAGCCTGTTCGGCTGGGAGCGCAACCACTTCGACCGGCTGGTGCACTTCTCCTATGGCCTGCTGCTGGCCTATCCGCTGCGCGAGATCTTCCTGCGCGTGGCGGAAGCGCGCGGCTTCTGGGGCTACTTCCTGCCGCTGGAATTCACGCTGGCCACCTCGGCGATCTACGAGCTGATCGAATGGGCCGCCGCGGAGGTCTTCGGCGGCGAGCTGGGCGCCGCCTACCTCGGCACCCAGGGCGACATCTGGGACGCGCACAAGGACATGGCCCTGGCCGGCAGCGGCGCCCTGCTGGCGATGCTGATAACCGCCGCGATCAATCGCGCCCTGCAGCGCGATTTCGCCCGCGACTGGAGCAACAGCCTCAAGGTGAAGGATTCGCGCCCCTACGGCGAGAACGAGATCAAGCGCATGCTCGACGAGCGGGTGGAGGGCCCCTGAGTTGGCCGCGCTGATCGCCGAACCGCACCTGCAGCCCTACCTGCGGCCCACGGCCGTGATCGACTGGCAGCAGCCGCAGGTGCTGGCGCAGGCCCGCACCCTGTCCGCCGCCAAGCCCGTGGATACCGCGCGCCACTGCTTCGAGTGGGTCCGCGACCGCGTGCTGCACAGCGCGGACCACCGCCGCAACCCGGTCACCTGCACCGCCTCGGAGGTGATCCAGCACCGCACCGGCTACTGCTACGCCAAGAGCCACCTGCTGGCCGCGCTGCTGCGCGCCAACCACATCCCCGCCGGCTTCTGCTACCTGCGCCTCAGCATCAACGACGACGGCGCGCCCTACTCCCTGCACGGTTTCAACGCGCTCTACCTGCAGCCCTGGGGCTGGGTGCGCGTGGATGCCCGCGGCAACCGGCCCGGCCTCGACACGCGCTTCGATCCGCCGAACGACTCCCTGGCCTTCGGCGGCAAGCTGTACGGGGAGTGCACCTTCGCCAACGTGCTGGCGGAGCCGCTGCCGGTGGTGGTGCAGGCGCTGCAGGCGGGAACCAGCTGGGACGCGATGCTGAAGCGGCTACCGGACGTGGAGCCGGGGGAGTACGGGTCGCTCGGGCTCAAGCCCGCCTGAGCCGCATCACTTCACCGGCAACGCGTAGCTCCCCGTCACATGCGCCACCGGCATCGGGTCGCCGCCGGTGGTGATCGACACTTCCATCACCGCGAGCCGGCGCCCGAGCTTGAGCAGCTTCGCCTCGGCCAGCACGTCGCCCGGCCGGCCCTTGTTGAGGAAGTTGATGTTGAGATTGGACGTCACCGCCATCAGCTCGGGGCCGACGTGCGACAGCACCAGGGCGTACATCGCCGAGTCCGCGGCGCTGAACAGCGTGGGGCCGGAGATCACGTTGCCGGGCCGCAGCATCTTCTCGTGGAAGGGCAGGCGCACGCGCGCATAGCCCGGACGCACCTCCTCCACCGTGAAGCCGCTGTTGCCCACCGCCGGCAGGCCGCCGCGAATCAGCGCCTGCACCTGTTCCGCCGTCAGCTTCAGATCCACCCCAATCCCCTCGATGCGTCCCACAAGAGTTTCAGCGACAGCACGACCAGGATCAGCTTGAAGATCCGGTCGAACTGCGTCTGGTCGATGCGTCCATTGAAATGCTTGCCCAGCGCCGTGCCGGCGATCACCGAGGCGCACAGCGGCAGCAGCCGTTCCGGCTGCGCCAGCGCGCTGAAGCCGACCCAGCCGAAGGCCGCCACGCGCAGCCCATGCCCGAACATCTGGGTCAGCGCCAGCGTGCCGATCACGGTTTCCTTGCGCCACTGCGGCAGGAAGAACAGTCGCCCCACGAACAGGCCGGTGGCGCCGACGAACATGCCGAGCACGCCGTTGAGCGCGCCCGCGGTAAGAAAAGCCGGCGTCGGCGGCATCAGCGCCCGGTCGCCGCGCCCCGGCGCCAGCGAGGCCAGGATCAGGCCGGCCAGCAGCAACTGCACCCAGTTGGCGTCCACCCCCACGGCATGGGGCGCCACGAGGAAGGTGGTGGGCACGGCGGCCAGCAGGAACCAGCCGGCGGCCTTCCACTCCACGTGCCTTACGTAGGCCACGGTGCGCGAGGTGTTGGAGACGAACTGCACCGCCGCGAACAGCGGCACCGCCTCGGCCGTGCCCATGCCGATGGCGTAGAACAAGCCGATCAGGATCGTGCCTCCGCCGAGGCCGGCGGCGCCGGACAGCGCGGAGGTCAGGAACCCGGCGAGGGTGATGACGGCGATGAGGGGGAGGTCGGTCATGTCTTGCCCTCTCCCGCCGGGAGAGGGTGGCCGCAGGCCGGGTGAGGGGCTCGGCCTGATCTGGCTACAACGTCTGGATTCAAGCGTGTCCCTCACCCCTGCCCCTCTCCCGGAGGGAGAGGGGAATCACAGCGCATATTCTAGAGCACGAAGGCCGCCGCCAGGCCCAGCATCAGGCCCATTCCGGCGATATCGGTGCCGGTGGTCAGGAAGATGCTGGAGGCCGTGGCCGGGTCGGCACCGAAGCGGCGCAGCGTCAGCGGCACCATCACGCCGAACAGGCCGCTGAGCACGCAGGCGCCGGTCATGGCGGCGAGGATCACCGCGCCCAGCAGCGGCGCCTGCTCGTTGCCGTCGCGCGCGGCGGTCCACCACATGGCGGCGCCGGCGACGAGGCCGGTGAGGAAGCCGTTGAGCCCGCCCAGCAGCATCTCCTTGCCGAGCAGCTTGCGCAGCGGGAAGCCGTCCATGTCGCCCAGCGTCAGGCCGCGCAGGGTGATCGCCAGCGTCTGGCAGCCGTTGTTGCCGCTCTGGCCGGCCAGCACCGGCAGGAAGGCGGCGAGCGCCACGACCTTGGAGATGGTGTCCTCGAAGGCGCCGACCACGAAGGCAGCGAGGAAGGCGGTGAGCAGGTTGATCTGCAGCCAGGGATGGCGCTGCCGGAAGGCTTGCCACAGCGGCGTCTGCACGCGCTCTTCCTTGTCGAGGCCGACCATGGTGCCCGACTGCGCGCTGATCTCCACCGCCTGGCGCTCGAACAGCTTCCAGCCGCGGACGATGCCGGTCAGCCCGCCCTCGGCGTCCACCACCGGATACACCGGGTAGTGGCGGTAGACCGCGGCCTTGATCGCGTCGCCGGCCGGCATGTCGGCCGTCAGCGCGAAGGGATCGGGCAGCATCACGCTGGCCAGCGTCTGCCCAGGCTGCGCCAGCAGCAGGTCGCGGATCACCACCATGCCCGCCAGGCGCTTGCCGCGGGTGACGTAGAGGTAGGTGATCTGCTGCGGGTTGTCGTGCCCGCGCAGGTAGGCGATGGCCGCCTCCACCGTGGTGCCGGCGTCGAGCACGCCCACCGCGGGCTCCATCATCTCGGCCACGGTGCCGGGAATCTCCAGTTCCGTGGTGGTCTCGCCGCGTCCGTCGGGGCAGAGGTGATCCGGCAGGTGCTGCTGGATCTCCGCGGCGAGCTGGGCCGGCAGCTCGCGCAGGACTTCCGCCACCGTCTCCACCGACTCGCGGCTCAGCAGCTGGGCGGCATCCAGGGGGACGCGCGTGCGGACAGCGCGCAGCAGCTCCGTATGCGAATGCGACGAGGTTTCCATGAGGCTGTTTTCCCCTCTGTTTTCCGGATTATGCCGGGCAGCATTGACATCGTCGCGGCAGGCCAGATACTAGCCGGTATGCAGGATTTTCCACATGCCCGCCGCCGCGCCTAAGCGCCAGCCCGACGTCACCCGCCAGCGCCTGCTGGAATGTGCGTTCGACGAGATATACCGATGCGGGTTCCGTGCCGCCAGCCTCGACGCGATCCTGCGCGACTCCGGCGTGACCAAAGGCGCGCTTTACCACCATTTCGACAACAAGACGGCGCTGGGCTATGCCGTGGTGGACGAGATCGTCCGCCCCTGGATCGAGGAGAGCTGGCGCCCCCTGATCGGTACCGACGACATCGTCGGTACGGCGCTGGCCCTGAGCCGCGACCTGCTGCGCGAGCGCGGCGACAAGGTGTTGGCCTACGGCTGCCCGCTGAACAACCTGATCAACGAGATGGCGCCGGTGGACGAGGGCTTCCGCACGCGCCTGGAGTCGATCCTGGACGACTGGCGCGCAGGCCTTGCCGAAGCGCTGCGCCTGGCGCAGAAGCGCGGCCAGCTGCGCCGCGGTTTCGACGCGAATGCCGCGGCGGACTTCGTCATCGCCTGCATCGAGGGCGGCTTCGGCCTGGCCAAGCTGAGCCAGTCGCCGCAGGTCGTGCAGTCGGTGATGCGCGGGCTCGGAGACTACCTGGAGCAACTGCGCGCCTGAGCGCCTCAGGGCGGCTGACGCCCCATCAGGGCCCGGATGGCCGGCTCCTCCAGGATGCGGTCGCGGAACCACTGCAGCGCGCGCCCCTCCTCGCCGGAGCGCCAGGCCAGGTGCATGGTCACCGGCGAGCGCTCGGCGGCCACCTGCCGCTCCACCAGCCGCCCGGCCTCGATGTGCGGGCGGGCGAGGTGCTCGGGCAGGTATCCCACGCCCAGGCCGGCGATCTGCGCCGCGGCCTTGGCGGCCAGCGAAGACACCACCAGCACCTCCTGCCCCGGCTGGATGCCGTTGCTGCGCGCCGGCAGGCGGCGCGAGGAGTCGGCCGCGGCGATGCTGCGGTAGCGCGCCACGATCTCCGGCAGCAGCGGCTCCGGCGCGTCGGTCAATGGATGATGCGGCGCCACCACGAAGACGAAGGGAATGATGCCGATCTGCCGGGTCAGCAGGCCGTAGCCATGCGGGGCGTCGCCGCCGGCACCCACGGTGAGGTCGGCACGCCGGTCGATCAGCGCGTCCCAGGTGCCGCCGAAGATCTCCTGGGTGAAGCGCAGCCGCGTGCCGGTCATCAGCGCGTCGAAGGCGGAGATCACCGGGAACAGGGCTTCGATGGGGATGATGTCGTCCACCGCGATCACCAGCTGCGTCTCCCAGCCGTGGCCGGCGCGCTTGACCGAGTTCTCCAGGCTCTCGGCCTGGCGCAGCAGTTCGCGCCCGCGCTCCAGCAGCACGCGGCCCGCCGCCGTCAGCTTGGCGCGGCGGCCGCTGCGGTCGAACAGCGGGACGCCCATGTCCGACTCCAGCTTCTGCACGGTGTAGGTCACGGCGGAGGGAACGCGGTGCAGCGCCTCGGCCGCGCGGGCGAAGCTGCCGTGCTCTTCGATGGCGTCCAGCGTCTCCAGGGCTTCCAGCGTCAGGCGCATATTCAGCTCGTTTGAATGTTCGCTTCGAAACTTTCCGCTTTTTTGACCTTAGGTCAAGTCATACATTGGGTTTGACCATTCAAACTCATTGACGGAGCCCCGCCATGCAAGCCCTGATACGCAGCGATGAACGCGGCCACGCCGACCGCGGCTGGCTGGAGTCCTGGCACAGCTTTTCATTCAGCGACTACTACGACCCGCAGCGCATGGGCTTTGGCGCCCTGCGCGTGATCAACGAGGACATCATCGTGCCCACGGCGGGCTTCCCGCCGCACTCCCACCAGGACATGGAGATCATCACCTATGTCCTGGAGGGCACGATCCGCCACCGCGACTCCACCGGCGGCAGCGGCGACCTGCGCCATGGCGAACTGCAGGTGATGCATGCCGGCGGCGGCATCACCCACAGCGAGATCAATCCCTCGGCGCAGGAGCGCACGCACCTGCTGCAGATCTGGATCCAGCCCGACCGCCGAGGCCATGCCGCCGGCTACGAGCAGGCACCGCTGGATGCCGAAGCGCTGCGCCGCGGCTTTGCCACCGCGGTGGGGCCGAAGGGCAGCGGCGCGCCGTTCCAGATCAACCAGGACGCGCGCCTGGACATCGCCTGGCTGGCCGACGGCCAGGTGGCGGAGAAGGCCCTGGACGCGCAGCGGCTGTACTACCTGCACGTGGCGCGCGGCCAGGTCGTGATCAACGGCGAGACCTTCTCGGCCGGCGATGCCCTGGCGCTGAAGGACGAGGCGAAGCTGGCGGTGACGGGCCGCGGGGAGGCGGAGGTGCTGCTGTTCGACTTGGCGTGATGACGACAACCGGGCCGTTCACACCGGGTAGCGCCGCGAAGCGTCGCGCATCGAGGTGCGCATGGCGCGTGCCTCGATACGCACGCTCGCTGCGCTCACGAGGCTACTCGGCATGAACGGTTCATGATGTTCCAAGCACCTACCGCGGCGCCAGCGTCAGCCCGACGTGGACCGAGAAGTCCGGCGAGGACTTGGTGATCAGGTCTTCCTGGAAGGCGATGTCCAGGGCCCAGGTCTTCTCGATCCAGCGCCCGCCGAACACCAGCTGCAGGCCGGCGCGGTCGAGCTGGTCCAGGGCGGAGTCCTTGTAGAGCGGGCCGTGGGCATAGAGCTGGGCGCCGAGTTCGATCTCCTGGGTGGCGCGCAGGAAGGCCCCCGCGCCGCCGAAGGGCACCAGGGTTTCCTGCTGGTCCTCCAGCACGTCGCCCTTCTGGTTCAGCGACAGGCCCGCCGAGGCAAAGCCGCTCCAGCGGCTGTCGATATCGAAGGGCAGAGCCCAGTCGGCCCAGAGCGCGCCGCCGAGGTTGCCGCCGGTGAGCTTGTCCTCGTCGCCGGTGGGCAGCTTGAGTTCCGCGCGCAGGGCGAGGTTCTCGCTGGCGGCCCAGCCGCCGGAAACGCGGACGTCGCCCAGGGCCCAGCCCTCTTCCGTGCGGTCCAGCCGCACCGCGCCGTCCTTCTCGTAGCGGTACTGGTAGCGGTCCTGCGGCACCAGCTCGCGGCCGCCGTTGGGCAGGCCGAAGAAGTCGTGCCAGCCCTCGATGAAGCTGTCCATGAAGCCGCCCCCGACGTGCACCGCCGACAGCTCCGCCCCCCACTCCCAGCCGCCGCCGAGGCCGGCGCGGTAGCGGCCGGTGAGGCGGGCCGTCTCGCCGTCCAGGGTGATGGTTTCGGTGCCCGCCGTGTCGGTGGTGTATTCGCTGGTCAGGTCCAGGCTGAAGCGGCTGGCGCTGTCGCCCTCCGCCAGCACGTGGCCATGGCCGATCACCGGCAGGGCGAAGCCCTGCGCCAGCGCGCCCTGGTTGTTGGTATCGAAAGGGGCGGCCTGGGCCGCCGGGGCCAGCGCCGCCAGCAGGGCCGCAAGCGGCAGGATCGGACGGATCATGGGGTTCCTGTGATTATTTATTGATTAATGAATCAAATGATTTCTTTTAATCTCGAGCGGCAAGGTCCTGTGCGGAGCACCGCGCGGCGGCGCCGCCGCCGCAGTATGCCGCAAGCCGGCGACGGAACCGCCCCCGCGCGTTTTGCCGCCCCCCGGCCTTTGCTATAGCATCGCCCTCCCCTTTTGCTTGACAAGCGGTTAGCCGATGTTTGCCACCGAAAATACGCGGATCAGCTCCGTCCGCCCCGTCTCCACGCCGGCCCAGGTCCAGGCCGAGTTCCCGCTGACCGAGAATGCGGCCCGGACGGTGTTCGAGACCCGCAAGGAAATCCAGGACATCCTGCACGGCCGCGACAGCCGCCTGCTGGTGATCGTGGGGCCCTGCTCGATCCACGATCCCCAGGCCGCGCTGGAGTACGCCGCGCGCCTGAAGGCCTTCCGTGAACAGGTGAAGGACGACCTGCTGGTGGTGATGCGCGTGTACTTCGAGAAGCCGCGCACCACGGTGGGCTGGAAGGGCCTGATCAACGACCCCAAGCTCAACGACAGCTACGACATCGAGCAGGGCCTGCGCGTGGCGCGCAAGCTGCTGGTGACGCTCAACGACATGGGCGTGCCGGCCGGCGTCGAGTTCCTCGACATCCTGACGCCGCAGTACCTGGCGGACCTGGTGAGCTGGGGCGCCATCGGCGCGCGCACCACCGAGTCGCAGCTGCACCGCGAGATGGCCTCGGGCCTCTCCTGCCCGGTGGGCTTCAAGAACGGCACCGACGGCAGCGTGAAGGTGGCGGTGGACGCCATCGTCTCGGCGCAGAGCCCGCACCGCTTCCTGTCGCTGACCAAGGACGGCCAGATCTCGATCTTCGAGACCGCCGGCAATGCCGACTGCCACGTGATCCTGCGGGGCGGCAGCAGCGGCACCAACTACGACGCCAAGAGCGTGGACGCGGCCTGCGCCGCGCTGACCAAGGCTGGCCTGAAGCCGCAGGTGATGATCGACTTCTCGCACGCCAACAGCCAGAAGCAGCACAAGCGCCAGGTCAACGTCGGCGAGGACGTGGGGCACCAGATCGCCGGCGGCGACGAGCGCATCGTCGGCGTGATGATCGAATCGCACCTGGTGGAAGGCCGCCAGGACATCGGCCCGGACATGGTCTACGGCCAGTCGATCACCGACGCCTGCATCCACTGGGACGACACCACCCAGGTGCTGGGCGGCCTGGCGGCGAGCGTGGCCAAGCGCGGCAAGCGGCTGGTGAAGAGCGCCTAGCCGTCTTTGCTTCGCTGCAAGCAAAAGGCCCGCTTTCGCGGGCCTTTTGCGTTTCCCCCTCTCCCTCCGGGAGAGGCAGGACGGTCTGGCTAGAAATACTCCCCCTTGAACACGTTGGCGAACACCACCTGCTCCAGCGTCGGCTTGCCGCCTTCCTTGCGTCCCTTCGCCGCGGTGGACGAGGGAAACAGGCGGAAGCCGCGGTTGAGCATGCTGTCGTTGAGCTTGGGCCACAGCGCGTAGGACACGGCGGCAACGGTACCCAGCGGCGTGGCGATGGACTTCGGCCGACGCAGCACCGACTCCAGCACGGTATCGCCGGCCTTCTCCGGCGACCAGGCCGGCACGTAGTCGTAGAGCTTGGTCGGTGCGATCATCGGCGTGCGCACCAGCGGCATGTAGATCGCGGTGACCTCGATGCCGCGATGCTTCACCTCGGCCGACAGGCAGCGGCTGAACGCGTCCAGCGCCGCCTTGCTGGCGACATAGGCGGAGAAGCGCGCGGCGTTGGTCAGCACACCGATCGAACTGATGTTGACGATGTGGCCGTCGCGGCGCTTGGCCATCCCCGGCAGGAAGTTGAGGATCATGCGGATCGCGCCGAAGTAGTTCAGCTGCATCGTGCGCTCGAAGTCGTGGAAGCGGTCCAGCGACTCGAACACGGCGCGGCGGATGGAGCGGCCGGCATTGTTGATCAGGATGTCGACGTGGCCGAAGTCCTTCAGGATCTCGGCGCAGCAGTTGTCGATGGCCTGCATGTCGTTGAGGTCGCAGGGATAGACATGCGCCTCGCCGCCGGCCATCTGGATGATCTTCTGCGTCTCCTCCAGCTTCTCGCGCGTACGCGCCACCAGGATCACCTTGGAGCCGGCGGCGGCGAACTTCTTGGCGGAGATGAAGCCGATGCCCGAGGAAGCGCCGGTGATGACCACGACCTTGCCGGCCAGCTTGCGCTCGGCGCCCTTCGGCACCTTGGCGTGGATGTCGAGGAACTGTTCCCAGTAGGCCCAGAGCTTGTCGGCGTAATCCTTGATGTCCGGGCAGTTGATGCCCGAGCCCTTGAGGGCACGGCGCGCGTTCTTGTCGTCGAACACCGCCGGGTTGGTGACGTAGCCCAACACCGAAACCGGCACGCCGATGGCCTTGGAGATGTTCTTGCCGACGGAGGACGGGATGCGCTCGCCGAGCCGGTTGGCGAGGTTGCGCGCGGCGGCCGGGATCGCCGGCAGCTCGAACTTGGCGGCGAACTGCGGGCCATGGGCCGCTTCCATCAGCGTCTGCAGCAGGCTGCCGACCGTGGGCGAGTCCGACTGGATCAGGCAGAAGACCTGGCCGTCTAGGCCATCCTTGTGCGCGATGTGGTCCATGGCCCTGGCCACGTAGTCCACCGGCGCCAGCGGCACGCGGCCGCCCTCGATGCCGAGCAGCGGCAGCCACTTGGGCACCGCGTAGGACAGCTTCTGGATGGTCTTGAAGAAGTAGTAGGGGCCGTCGATCTTGTCCATCTCGCCGGTCTCGGAACTGCCGACCACGGCACCCGGGCGGTAGATGCGGAACGGCGCCTTGCATTCCTCCCGGACGATCTGTTCGGACTGGAACTTGGTGCGGAAGTACGGGTGCGCGACGCGCTGGCCCTCGTCGAACATGTCCTCGGTGAAGCGGCCGTTGAAGTCGCCGCCGGCCACCGCCACGCTGGACGCGTGGTGCAGCTTCACCGCGCCGCCGAGATCGTTGACGAAGGCCACGAGGTTGCGCGTGCCCTCGTTGTTGATGCGGTCGCCGGTGGCGTCGTCCATGCCCATGTCGTAGACGGCCGCCAGGTGGAAGACGTGATCGATCTTGCCCTGCAGCTTCTTGAAATCGGCCGCGGAGACCAGGCCCGGCGTGGTGATGTCGCCATAGACCGCATGCAGCCGCGAGCCGGCTTCGCCGTAGCGTTCCTGCAGCGCCGCGAACTTGTCCTTGGACGACTCGCGCACCAGGACATGCACCTGCGCCTCGGGCCGGCGCAGCAGCTGTTCCAGCAGGAACTTGCCGATGAAACCTGTCGCCCCCGTCACGAAATAGTTCACGGCCAACCTCCCTCGAAGTGATGTTGGGTTCATTCTGGGAGATCGATATTACCGAAGGACATGGCCGCAGAGACACAAACGCCGGCGGGGTTTCCGCCGGCGCTGGTAAAACGAACCCTGCAGCGATCACTGTGACAGTGCGGACTCCTGGACCCAGCCGCTGTAGTGCTGGTACTCGGTGTACCACCAGGCGCCGTCGCGATTGGACTGGCGGACCTGCAGCTTGAGGCCCGCGCCGGCCGGCACCGGTCCTTCGACGGTGGACTGATGCTGCGGCCGCGCACGCAGCACGGTGGCCTGCCGGGTCTTCGCCGGCCCCGGCATCAGGGCCGGCGGCGGCGCGACCACCGGCGGCGCCACGATCATCACCGGCAGCCGCGCCTGCGCCGGAAGCACCAGGCCCGCCAGCACGGCGGCCCACAGGATTCTCTTCACGATGTTCTCCCCGCTTGTTGTCTGAAGCGGCCCGCCCCCCGGCGGGCCGCCCCGACAGCTTATTACTGCACGAGGGCGCTGTCGCTCAGCCAGCCGGTGCTGCCGTTGTAGTCCTCGAACCACCAGGCACCGCCGGCGTTCGGCAGGCGCTGCTTGATGTTCACCGTGGCCAGGGGGCCTGAGCGGATCGAAGGGCATCGAGGGGCGATACCGCGCCCAGGCCGCCGCCGTCGGCTCGGCGCAGGCGGCCCTCCGGATGGCGGGCCGCCTGCGCGGTTTACTTCAGCGCGCTTTCGCTGACCCAGCCGGACATGCCATTGTAGGACGCATACCACCAGACACCCTGAGCGTTGGGCACACGCTGCAGCAGCTGCAGCTCGGCACCAGCCGGGATACTGCCGTCGATGGGGGCACCCGAGCGCGGCTGGCGCAGCAACATGGTGGGCTGGGCCGTCAGGCGTACGCCGGCCGCCACCATGCCGCCGGGCAGATCGGGTTTGATGGTGCTGGAAGCGGACGTGGGTTGCGAAGCCGCCGGAATCGAGGTGGGGGCGGCCGTTGCAGGATGCGGCGGCTGGGACTGGATGGCAGGAACAACCGGCGCCGGGGCCGCAGCAGGCGGGTAGGCCGGCTGGTACGCCGGAGCAGGTGCCGGCGCATAGCTGGACGGCAGCCGCGACGTGCCGCTGGGAAGCTCCAGCACCACGCCCAGGCTTATAACAGTGACGTTGCTTTCCCCTGCATCGCTATCCGGGAAATCGCTGAAGTCCCTGACGTCGACATAGTTCTCGAGATCGAAACGCAGGCCGAACCAGGGCGTGAGCTTCCAGTCACCGCCGAGGCCGTAAGTGAATCCGCTGGAGGAAGCCGACCTGTCGGCAAAGGGGGTATTGGTCAGCTCCAGATCGGCATCGCCATCGTAGTAACCACCCTTGAGCCATACGCCGGAGCCCTTGGAGTCGAGCTTGGCGAAGTAGCCCAGCGATCCGCGCACCCCCGAGAACTTGAGGCCCACGCCAGACGGCAGTCCCCTGATATCGTGCTTGCCGGCATCCGTGTAGGCCACCTCCAGCATCAGCGGCACCTGATCGAACCGGTAACCCGCGAATGCCGCGAAGCTCGTCGCGTCGTCCACGTCTTCGTATTCGTACTGACTGAAGGTGCCGGCACCGCCGACATAAGGCCCCGCCACCGCCACGCCGCTCATCGCCAGGGCACCCAGCCCCAGCCAGTTCACGAACTTCATGCATCCCCCCGGTGAATGGCCTGACGGCCAGATCTGATTTTTCGCAACTCTATCTTGCCGTCATAACGTCGGAAAAACAGCTAGCCGGATGGCTAATACGCCGGAACCCGGCCGGGGTGGTTTCCGTCAGTAGTCGCCCTCGTGGTGCTTCGCCGCCTCGCGCAGTTCGGCCCGCTGCCGCAGGCGCTGGGCCCGGTCCTTGTCCGAGCGCCAGATCACGTCGGGGAACAGCAGCACGCGCAGCAGGCCCACCAGCATGAACAGGTAGCTGAAGCTGAACAGGAGGCCGCAGAACATCGACACCCATTCGAAGCTCGGCGCCACGTACTTGATGCCCCACCAGGACATGACGTCCACCACCGAGGCGGTCAGGCCCACCGGGAAGATCCACTGGTAGGACTGGAGCTGGTTGAACTGCATCGAGAAGGGGATGCCGATGATGAAGAAGCTGGTGGTGAAGCCGAACAGGTGGGCGTGGGTGAAGGCGATCAGCTTGCCCAGCGACATCTGCTCGAAATAGGCCTGGGCCGTGCCGTGCAGGCGCAGCTGGTACCAGATCTCGGAGGCGCCGAAGCAGAAGGCGATGCCGAACATCACCACCGCCATGGCGATGCCGCGCTTGGCCGCCGGCGGCAGCTCGCGCAGGTTCAGCTCGACGCTGTGGGACTCGAAGGGGATGAACCACCAGACCGCCGCCAGGATCACGAAGAACACCGCGATCAGCGCCAGCGGCCCGCCCACGGTCAGCCACAGCGGCTTCTCGGGCGGCAACTCGACGATGGCCGTGCTCTCCACCGGCTTGTCGCTGAAGAAGTCGAAGTCGTCGCCGGCGGGCGTCTCCTGCTGCTCCGCCGCCGCGGGCGGCGCGGCATCCGCTTCGGCCGCCGACACGGCGAGGCTGCGCGCCAGCAGGAACACGGCGAGGAAGAAGGCGGCCACGCCGAACTCGAACAGGCGCACGGCGCCCTTCCCGGCCGGCCGCACGCTACGCATTCTTGAGCCTCACGTACAGCAGCGTGCCGGCCTTCTTCACCGCCGCGGTGATCGCCGCGTCCAGGTCGCTGCCGGCCGCGGCGGGCAACTGGTCCACGGCCACGCCGCTGAACTTCGCGTAGACCTTGCTCTGCGCCGCGGCGGGCACCTGGCTGCTGTTCATCGCCCTGACCTGAGTGACCTTGAGCTGGCGGTCGGTCACCAGCAGCAGGAAGAAGGTCTTGCCCTTGAACTCCGCCGGGAAGATCAGCGCGGTACCGGCCGGGCGCTTGTCCTGCAGCGGCACGTAGATGGTGTTCTCGTCGGCCTTGCCCAGGACGGCGCCCAGGGTCTTGGCCCGGGCGATGTCGGCCTCGGTCAGGATCGCGTCGCGCGGCAGGTACTCGCGCACGCCGGGGAAGGCAGCCTGCACCTCGCGCGGGATCAGGCTGGCGGTATCCAGCCAGTCACCCTTGCTGGCCGGCGTGGAACTTCGGTTGCCGGGATTGGCGCGGGCCTGGGCCTCGGCGCCATTGGCGGCACCGTCGCCGTCGGCATCGTTGCCGGCGATCTTCGCGAAGGACCCGGCGTTCATGCCGGCAGTCTTGAACTGCTGTCCGTAGGCGTTCAGCGGCGTGCCGCCGCCGTCCTTGTGGCAGGCGTTGCAGGACGGCGCATAGCCGTACTCGGCCTTGTACATCCGGGCGAAGGCGGGTTCGGCCTGGGCCTGGGGGAACGCGAGAACCAGCAGCAGGGGCAACAAACGCTTCACCGCGTCCCTCCTCAGAAATCGAACAGCCCGGGCACCGTGGCGCGCATGCGCTCCAGCAGCTGCGGGTCCTTCTTCAGCGCCGCCTCCAGCGCGGTGCGCTGCGGCGAATCCGCCGGCGGCATCAGCGTATGGGCCTTGTCGCTGCCGCGGTAGCGCTCCCAGTCCAGCACGTCGCGGATCTTGGCGGTGGCCCTGACCTGCTCCAGCACCTCGGCCTCGCTGCGCCCGCCCATGAAGTCCAGGCGCCTGGCGGGGTTGCCGCGATGGCAGCTGAAACAGTACTCCTCGAAGGGATGCAGCGGCGAATCCGCGGCCAGCTTCAGCGGCGGGCCGCCGCTGGCCTGCGGCGGCGACATCTCGGCGGTGGCCAGGCAGCAGTAGGCCGGCGCCGTCTTCTCGCCCAGCACGGTCAGCAAGGCCTGCATCGTCTTCACCCGCGAGAACGGGCCAGGGCGGAACAGTGCCGGGTCCAGGCGGTCCACGGCGGCCTCCAGCGCCTCGGGACCGAGGCCGCCGGCCTGCTCCAGGCGACGGCGGTCCCCCTCGCTGAACAGCGCCGCCAGGCCATAGATGCCGTCGATGTCAGCCGCCGTCAGCAGGCGCTTGGGCGGGCGCGGCGTCAGCGGGTCCAGGGACGCAGGCAGTTTCGGCAGGCGGTCGAAGGCCACCAGGTCCTCGTTGTTGCGCGCGCCCTCGCCCGGCTTCGGTTCCGGGGTGAACAGGCCGCGGATGCGGTTGCGCAGGCCGCGCCGCTCAGCCAGCGGATCGCGGTTGCGCAGGTCGGACTCCGGCACGGCGATGCCTTCGGCAGGCCAGGCCGCGGCCTGCATCCGGCGCAGCTCTGCGGCCTGCGACCCCTGCGCGTCGAAGCTGCCGGGGTCGGAGAGGTAGCGCAGCGCCAGCTTGAGCATCAGGCGCCGGCAATCCGCGCCCCCGGCACCGCAGGCGTCGATCCACAATTGCTGCGTCACCGCGACGAAGGCCCCGGTGTCGGTCAGTTCATCGAAGCGCTCCGGCGAAGCCAGCGGCTGGGCGGTGGGCATGCCGAGATAGGGCTCGCCGCGGCGCGCCGCGGCGATCTGCGCGGCGATCTCGGGCTGGCCGTTGGTCTCGGCCCAGGGACGCTGCGGGAAGATCGGCGTGGCGCCCTGGTGGCAGGTGGTGCAGACCGCGCGCCGCGCGTAGACGATGCGGCGCGCGCCGGTGGCGGAGTAGTCCTGCACCAGCTGGAACTCGAAGCGGCCCGCCGCCTCGTTGTAGCTGAGCACCTCGATCTCGTTGGCCTCCTCGACGAAGCCGAGGAACAGCTGGCCGCGCGGCGCCAGGCCCAGCGAGGCCGGCGTGCCCGGCGCCTGGAAATCGGCCGCCACCAGCACGCGCGGATGGCGGAAGTCCGCCTGTGCCTTCAGCAGTGAGCGGCCCTGCGGGATCATCAGGGTCACCGGCATGCGTCCTTCCGGATCCTGCTTGCGCAGCATCTCCACCAGCTTTTCGAAGGGATACGGCAAGCCGTCGTTCTGCGCCACCAGGTGGTCGAACAGCGAGCGCGTGCCGGCCGGGGGCAGATCCTCGCTGGCGATCAGCTTCGCGCTCAGCCGCGGCGCGGCCTGCGCCGGCTGCTGCGCGCTGCGCGCGACGATGTCGGGCCCGCGCGGCCCCGGCGCCGGGCGCAGCCACAGCCAGGCGGCGACGCCCAGCGCAGCGACCAGCAGCACGAGGGCGCGCTTCATGCCGCGCTCCCGCGCTCGGCCCAGGCCGCGGCGGCGGCAAAGGCCAGGTAGCCGGCCAAGGCCATCGCGGCGACGGCGCGGGCATCGTCCATCAGCCAGGGTCCCAACGTATGCGCGGCCTGTACCACCGACAGCACCGCGGCGAGCGTCCAGGCACGCCGCGCGTGCCGCGGCAAGGTCCGCGCGTACAGCGCCGTGCTGCCGAGCAACAGGACCAGCTCCAGAGCCAGCTCCGGCACCGGGTAGTTCCACAGGCCCAGGCCGAGCTTGTGCTGGTTGCCGTACAGGGGCAGGTCCGGCGCATGCACCAGCAGGTCCAGGAACCAGTGCGAGGCCACCGCGGCCGCCACCGCCAGCGCCGCCGCACGGCCGTCGCCGCGCCGCAGGGCATGCCAGGCCAGGCCCAGGGCCGCGGCCCAGGCCGCCGTCGCCAGCAGGCTGTGCGTATAGGGCATGTAGTAGAGGTCCACCGGAAAGGCCGCGGTGAAGCCCGGGACCACCCGCGCCTTCTCGATGCCCGCCATCACCAGCAGCGCCCAGCCGATGTCCACCGCCTGCACGGCGAGGAACATCGCCCACAGCGGCACCCTCGGCTGCGAGGCCTTGAGCGCGAAGGCGGCGCTGTAGTGGCCGACGAACATGCGTCCGCTACATCAGCTTGAGGAATTCGCGCAGCGCCAGCTTGTCGTCCTTCGACAGCGACACGCCGAACTGGTGCCCCTTGTTCTCCACCAGGTCGTCGCATTTCATGAACAGCGGCGAGTGCGGATCGGAGGAGGTGAAGGCGGCGATCGGCGTACCCTTCTTGACCGTCAGGCGGATCGGGCCCTGCTGGTCCTCGCGCGGCGCCAGCTTGATGTCGCGGTCGGTGACGCTGATCTTCTGCGGACGGTGCGGCGTGACGTTGGGATTGTCCGAGGTCAGCAGCTCGTCGAAGGCGATCTCGAACTGCTTCACGCGGCCACGCACGGTGTAGTCGATCGCGCCGTTCTTCAGGTGCGTCAGCTCGCCGATGGCATTGTTGTGCAGGAACGGCGCGGTGGCCCAGGCCGACAGCAGCGAGAAATTGCGCAGGTAGCCGCTGCCGCCCTCGATCTTCTTCTCGCCCATCACGCGCCCGCCCAGCCCCGGGACCATGCGGTTGAGCACCTGTGGCACCGAGCCCGGCGAGGGCCGCTGGCGGAAGGTCTCGGAAGCGAACTGCTCCCAGATGTGCCCGGCGTTGTGGTTGTCATGCATCGCGCGGCACATGTTGGTGCCGATGATGTTGAACGGCACCGGCTCGTCGTTGGCCAGCCAGTCCTGGCCGAGGAAATCCTTGCCGACGAACTGGCGCGGGCGCAGCCTGCCGCTCTGCGGGTCCTTGGCCAGGTACTTGGCCTGGAAGGCCGCCGAGTTGCGCTCGGCCTCGCTGAACTCGTATTGCCAGTAGTCCTCGGCACCGAAGACATGGCCCTCGTAGTAGCGCTCCAGCGCGGCCTTGTCGGCACGCACATTGTCCGGCGCGAACTTGGAGCTGTGGCAGCCGGCGCATTCGCGGGCGAAGACCTTGCGCCCCTGCGGCACCCTGGCCAGGTCGATGAAGGCGGAGCCGGGCGTGCCGTCGACGTCCGTGGCCTTCAGCAGGTAGGTCGGCCCGCCGGTCATCAGGAAGGAGGCCAGCTCCGGCATCTTGGCGTCGGCGTAGTTCCAGGCCTCGCAGTCCTTGGCGCATTGCGCGATGTCGAAGGGCTTCTGGCGCGCCTGGTCGCCGAAGAACGTGCCCGGCTTGGGGAACTTGGGCGTCCAGCATTCCTCGGTGCACATGCCGATGTTGACGTAGACGCGGATCAGCGCCAGGTGCTCGCCGACGCTGTCCTCGCCGCCCTTGAGCACGTGGCGCGTGCGGGCCTTGGAGATCTTGCCGGTGACCGGATCCTTCATCTGCTCCTCGAACAGCCGCTTGTTCGAGAAGTCCATGATGTTGTTCTGGGTGCCGGGGTTGTGCTGGAAGTCGGTGGCCACCAGCGAAGTGTCGATGGTGCCCACGCGATGACCCAGGCCCAGCACCTGCCGCGACAGCGAGTCCTGCGGCGTGCCCATCACGTACTGCATCGGCTGCATGGTGTACTGGTTGCCGATGGTGGCGTGGATGTTCTCCCACCTGGGCTGGTTGGGGTCCTTGGGCGGGTTGGTGGGGTCGAAGGCCACGTGGCACTGCACGCAGGGCCCGCCCAGCACGTAGCGCAGGTTCTTCTGCAGCTCGTCCTTGCGGTAGGGTGAAGTGGCCGGATCGAAGGTCACCTTGCCCGAGGCGTCCCGGGTCGGGTCCTGGTAGTACTTGCGGTAGCCCAGCACGCCGGAACTGTGGGCGTCGGGGCAGCGGTCGTACCAGTGGGTGCTGGCGTCGCCTTCCGTGCAATCCGGGTCGTTGATCATTCCCCACTTGGTGAAGCGGTGCTTGCGCTCGCGCGTATCGAGCCAGGGATACCAGACGTTGTCCTTGCCCACGGTGCGCGTGGTGTGCAGGTATTCCTCGTCCTGGTTGCCGAAGCTGCCCTTGAACCAGACGTCGCGGCCGCGACGCACCTGTTCGCGCGCCAGCTGGGCCGCGGCGGGGTTGGTCTTGGCCAGGTCCTTGAACAGCTGGTTGACGTAGCGGCAGGACTCGGCGTCGTAGCCGGTGGGCTGCGGCTGGTCGCAGGGCGGCGGCGGCGCCTGCGGGATCGGCACGATGTCCCAGGTGATCGGCCCCTGGAACGGCGGGTAGTGCGGCGGGGAGCTGCCGTCGCGCCAGACCTTGCGGGCGGCCAGGGTGTCGTAGAAATGGGCGTCGTACCAGGCGCGGTCCTTCTGCACCTTGGGCGAACCCTGCCAGGTGCCGGTGGTCAGGTTCAGCCGGACCAGGTCGTCCAGGGAAATGGACCGGTAGGTGGCGGTGTAGGGCGCATCGGGCACCGGATAGAGGCCGGCGCCCCCGGGCGAGGCATAGGGCGCGGGAGCGGCGGGCGGCGCGGCCAGCGCCACGGGTGAAGACAGCAACAGCGCCCACAGCAGCCGCTTGACCATGCCAATCCCCTCGTCTTTCGTTCTTGGTGTGCTGGAGCCGGATGGCCCTGGCCCGCCTCGGACGGGCGGTGCCGGGCCAGTCTAGGGACCCGCCACGGGGGGAAGCAAGCCAAGGGACTGCCAACCCTGCCGCCATCGGTGCGCCGCCCTGCGGGCAGCCTTCGGGGCGACCGCCTTGGCGCAGGGCGGCATCCCGAGACGCGCGGCGGACAAGACGTACATCAGCGGCCCCGGGGCGCCGCCCTGCGCCGAAACGATCTCCGTCGCAGCGAGCGCGGCGGAGTTGACGGTCCCTACTGGTCGGCCGGCGGAGTGACGGCGGGAGCCACCGTGCGCAGCGGCATCAGCGGCAGTTCCAGCCGCGGCAGCAGGCGCTCGATCTGCGCCAGCGCCTCGCCCTCCGAGTAGGGCTTGGCCGGGTGCTTGCCCCAGACCGGAGAGGGCCAGGCGGCGTCGGTGGTGAAGCGCACGATATGGTGCATGTGCAGCTGCGGCACCACGTTGCCCAGCGCCGCGATGTTGAGCTTGTCGCCCTTGTAGGCCTGCGCCAGGGCGCGGCTCAGGATCATCGATTCCCGGAACAGCTGGGTCTGGTCGGCCGCATCCAGCTCGTGGATCTCGCGGACGTCGTTGCGCCGCGGCACCAGGATGTACCAGGGATACCGGCTGTCGTTCATCAGCAGCAGCCGCGACAGCGGCCAGTCGCCGGCCACGATGCAGTCGGCGTTGAGTCGGGGATGAAGGGTGAAGGACACGGAAGTCATGGGCCATCCTTGGCGTCAGGCCGCTTTTGACCAGCCGACGCCGCCGCAGTTTCAATACCGGCGGTTACACTGCCGGCCATCGATTGAGGATAGCACCGTGAACGAGACCAAGACCGCCCTGCTGGCCGGGGCCACCGGCGCCGTCGGCCAGAAGCTGCTGCCGCTGCTGCTCGCCTCCCCCGACTACGGCCGGATCAAGGTGATCGGCCGCCGACCGCCGGCCCAGCGCCATCCCAAGCTGGAAGCGATCAGCAGCGACTTCGGCGACCTGCCGGCGCTGGGCGCGAGCCTGGCGGCGGACGACGTCTACTGCTGCCTGGGCACCACCCAGGGCAAGGCCGGCCGTGACGGCCTGGAGCGGGTGGACCATGACTACGTACTGGCCCTGGCCGCCGCCGCCCTGGCACAGGGCGCCCGCCAGTTCTTGGTCGTGTCGGCCATCGGCGCCTCGGTCCATTCGCCCTCGTTCTATTCGCGCGTGAAGGGCCGCATGGAGCAGGGCCTGGCGGCACTGGGCTACCCCTCGCTGCGCATCGTGCAACCCTCGCTGCTGCTGGGCGAGCGCGACGAGCACCGCCCCGGCGAGGCCTTCGCCCAGAAGCTCAGTCCCCTGCTGTCGCCTCTGCTGGCGGGGCCGCTGGCCAAGTACCGGCCGATCACGACGCAGGCGGTGGCCGAGGCGCTGCTGACGCTGTCGCGGCGGCCTTACCAGGGGACAAGGATTCATACGCTGCCGCTGCGGGGATAAGCACCGGGGCACATTCCGCTGTCGGGTTTAAGGGCGGACACCGCGCCGTCGTATCACATGCGCGGATCCACGAGGGCGGGAGTCCCCGCCTGTCGCGGAAGGCGGGATGCTCCGCTCTGCGGCTCAGGCCGGCTACCGATCCTTGCGCAGCTTCTCCCGCATCTCGTCGAAGCGCAGCTTCTCCTCCGGTTCCAGCTCGGGGTAGCGCAGGTCCAGCTTCTTGAGGCTGGAGACGATCAGCTCGGCCACGGTGGCACGCATGAAGGGCTTGTTGTCCGCCGGGATCGCGTACCAGGGCGCCCAGGGGCGCGAGGTGGCATTGAGCGCGGCCTCGTAGGCCTTCATGTACTCGCGCCAGAAGCCGCGCTCGGTGATGTCCCCGCTCTCGAACTTCCAGTTCTTCTCCGGCTCGTCCAGGCGGGCGAGGAAGCGCTGGCGCTGCTCCTCGCGCGACACGTTGAGCCAGAACTTGAGGATCAGCGTGCCGTTTCGCGCCAGGTGCTTCTCGTGGTCGCGGATCGATTCGTAGCGCTCCTCCCAGAGATCGTCCAGCTTCTTGGGGATGCGCGGCAGCTTCTGGTACTTGAGGAACTCCGGGTGCACGCGCACCGCCAGGACCTCCTCGTAGTAGCTGCGGTTGAACACGCCGATGCGTCCGCGCTCCGGCAGGCGCGCGGACGTACGCCAGAGGAAATCGTGGTCCAGCTCCTGCAGCGAGGGACGCTTGAAGGAATGCACGTCGCAGCCGGCCGGGTCCACGCCGGTGAGCACGGCGCGGACGGTGCTGTCCTTGCCGGCGGCATCCATCGCCTGGAAGATCAGCAGCACGCTGTGATAGTCGTTGGCGTAGAGGATGTGCTGCAGCGCCGACAGTTCCTCCACCGCTTCCGCCAGCCAGAGCTTGCAGGTCTCCTTGTCGGCGCGCTTGGCCGGCGGCCTGGTGGCCGCGCGGGCCACGCGGAACGTGCCGTCGTAGGGGACGAGGTAGGGACTGCGGACCGCGGCGAAACCGTTCTTGGGCATGGGCTCTCCTCTTCTGCCGGGAGTCTGGGGCCCTGCGGCCGCTCAGTCCTGGGGCCCGGGAATCACGTACAACAGGATCGCAAAGAAATGCAGCACGCTGCCGGCCAGCACGAACAGGTGCCATACCGCATGGTGGTAGCGCAGGCTGGTCCAGGTGTAGAAGGCCACGCCGCCGCTGTAGGTCAGCCCGCCCGCGAACACCAGCCACAGCGCCGCCGGCTCCAGCGCCACGAGCAGCGGCTTGATCGCCACCAGCGCGCACCAGCCCATCAGCAGGTAGATGGCCAGCGAGACCTTCTCGAACTTGCCGGTGGCGAAGATCTTGAACACCACGCCGGCCAGGGCCAGCCCCCAGGTGAAGGCAAACAGGCCCCAGCCCCAGGGTCCGCGCAGGGTGATCAGCGTGAACGGCGTGTAGGTGCCGGCGATCAGGAAGTAGATCAGGGAATGGTCGATCACCCGCAGTACGCGCTTGGCACCCGGCAGCGGGATCGAGTGGTACAGCGTGGAGGCGGCGTACATCAGCACCAGGGTGCTGCCGAAGATCGCCGCCGCCACGATATGCCAGGCGTCGCCGTAGAGGGTGGCCTTGGCCACCAGCACCACCAGCCCGACGATCGACAGCACGACGCCCAGGCCATGGGTCACGGCATGGCTGATCTCCTCCCCCAGCGAGTACAGGTTCTCGGCGCCGGTGATGTGCGGCGGCTGCAGCGGATGCCGCAGCGGGGTGCCCTTGGCGTGTTCGGGCTCGATTATGCCGGCTCCACGTGCAGGGTGGCGCCATCGGCACGGGTGACCCGCACCTGCGTGCCGGCGGGCACGTCGGGGCCGGTGATGCGCCACTGCGAATCATCCACGCGCAGCTTGCCGACGCCGTTCACGATCGGGTCCTTCAGCGTGAAGTTGCGGCCGATGTAGGACTGGCCGCGTCGGTTGAGCATGGGCTGGTCGCTTTCCTGCGCCGGCGGACGGAACTTCTTCCACACCAGGAAGCTGGCCAGCGACAGTGCCGCGAACAGCACCAGCTCCAGCTCCCAGTTCAGCGGCAGCACCCAGCTCAGCGCACCGACGATGATCGCCGAAGCCCCGATCCACAGCAGCACGAAGCCGGTGGGCAGCAGCATCTCTGCCACCAGCAGCACCAGCCCGAGGACCCACCAGTGCCAGTAAAGCACGTCCATCGCGTCTCTCCGCTGCGCTTACTTCGGGGCGCCCGAAGCGGCCTTCTTGGTCAACTCGGCGATGCCGCCGAGGGCGCCGATGACGTTGCCGGCTTCCAGTGGCATCAGCACCAGCTTTTCGTTGGGGCTGGTGGCGATGCGGCCCAGTGCCTCGATGTACTTGGTGGCGACGAAGTAGTTGATCGCCTGCACGTCGCCCTTCTCGATGGCCTGCGACACCATCATGGTCGCACGGGCCTCGGCCTCGGCCTGGCGCTCGCGCGCCTCGGCGTCGCGGAAGGCGGCTTCCTTGCGGCCTTCGGCATCCAGGATGGCCTGCTGCTTCTCGCCCTCGGCGATCAGGATCTGCGACTGGCGCTCACCCTCGGCCTTGAGGATCGCGGCCTGGCGGAAGCCTTCGGCTTCCAGGATGTTGGCGCGCTTCTCGCGCTCGGCCTTCATCTGGCGCGCCATGGAATCGACCAGGTCGGTCGGCGGACGGATGTCCTTGATCTCGATGCGGGTGACCTTGATACCCCAGGGCGTGGTCGCCTCGTCCACCACCGACAGCAGCTTGGCGTTGATGTGGTCGCGCTGGCTCAGCAGCTCGTCCAGGTCCATGGACCCCATCACGGTGCGCAGGTTGGTCATGGTGAGCTGCATGATCGCCAATTCCAGGTTCTGCACCTCGTAGGCCGCCTTCGGCGCGTCCAGGATCTGGAAGAACACCACGCCGTCCACGCCGACCATGGCGTTGTCCTTGGTGATGACCTCCTGCGAGGGCACGTCCAGCACCTGCTCCATCAGCGACAGCTTGCGGCCGACGCGGTCCACCCAGGGCACCAGCCAGTGCAGTCCGGGGGTGAAGGTGGCGCGGTACTTGCCGAAGCGCTCGATCGTGTATTCCTTGCCCTGCGGCACGGTGACTACACCCTTGAACAGGGTGACGATCGCGAAGATCACCAGTGCATAGAAGAAGAAGACGCCCATCGCCGCTACTCCTTTGTGGATGGAGCCGATTCTATCGGCCCTGTGTTACGCGCGCGCAAGCTCCTGGCGCGCGATGTTCTGGATCCGCTCGACCATAGAATAGAAGCCATTGCGGCGGTTCATCGTGATATGGTTCTCCAGTCCGAGGCGGGTGAAGATCTCGCCGATGTCGGAATCCGCGATCTCCCGCGGCGTCTTGCCGGAAACCACCGCAAACAGCAATGCGATCAGGCCCTTGACGATATGGGCATCGGAATCGCCGCGGAATTCCAGGGTGGGGGGTGTCCCCGGCCTCAGGCTGTGCGCAAACCAGACCTGCGACATGCAGCCTCGCACCTTGTTGGCCTCCGTGTGCTCCTCCGCCGGCATCGGCGGCAGCTTGCGCCCCAGGTCGATCAGGAAGCGGTAGCGCTCCTCCCAGTCGCCCAGGAACTCGAAGGTTTCGATCAGTTCGTCCAGCTCCATATGCTCGTTCGTCCGCGTTTCATGCTGCAGCGTCCGGACATTATGACAGCGACGAACGGCGGGCATCCGGCGGTGTCACACTGGCGCCATCCAGGAAGCCGCCCGGAGCGTCCATGCTGATCCGTATCCTGCCGCCGTCCGCCGTACCGCCCAGCGACATCACGCCGGAACCGGCCTACTACCGGCGCCGCGAGATCCTGGCCCGCATGGGCCTGGGCGCGGCGGCGCTGCTGGCCGCCGGCTGCGGGGACGCCGCGGCGCCCGCCGCTCCGGCCGCCCCCGCGAACACGGCCGCGGGCCTGAAGATCGCCCGCCGCAGCGAGCAGGCCGGCGGCGAGACGGTGACCCCGTTCGAGACCACCAGCACCTACAACAACTACTACGAATTCGGCACCGACAAGGGCGACCCCTCGCGCAGCGCGCACAGCCTGCGCACCCGCCCCTGGTCGGTGGCGGTGGACGGCGAATGCGAGGCGCCGGGCCGCATCGACCTGGACGCGCTGATCCGGCCGCACGCCCTGGAGGAGCGCATCTACCGCCACCGCTGCGTGGAGGCCTGGAGCATCGTGGTGCCCTGGCTGGGCTTCCCGCTGGCGGACCTGCTGAAGCGCTTCAAGCCGACCTCGAAGGCGAAGTACGTCGCCTTCGAGACCCTGTACGACAAGGAGCAGATGCCGCTGGCGCGCTGGAGCGGCCTGGATCTGCCCTACAGGGAGGGCCTGCGCATCGACGAGGCCATGCACCCGCTGGCCTTCGTTTCGGTGGGCATGTACGGCAAGGTCCTGCCGAACCAGAACGGCGCGCCGCTGCGCCTCACCATTCCCTGGAAGTACGGCTACAAGAGCATCAAGTCGGTGGTACGCATCCGCTTCACCGAGAGGCAGCCCGTCACCACCTGGAACCAGATGGCGCCGCAGGAATACGGCTTCTACTCCAACGTGGACCCGGCCGTGGACCACCCGCGCTGGAGCCAGGCCACGGAGCGGCGCCTGGGCGAGCTGTTCAAGCGCAAGACCCTGCCCTTCAACGGCTATCCCGAGGTGGCCCCGCTCTACGCCGGCATGGATCCGAAGAAGCTCTACTGATGGCGGCATTCCGGCGACCGCTGCTGTGGTGGCGGCTGGCCGCCTGGACGCTGGGCGGAGCCCCGCTGCTGTGGCTGGCATGGCGCGTGGCCACGGCCCGCCTGGGCGCCAACCCGGTGGAATTCCTGGAACACCAGACCGGCCTCTGGTCGCTGCGCCTGCTGCTGGCCACGCTGGCGATGACGCCGCTGCGCCGGCTGAGCGGCCGCTCCGAGGCGATCCAGGTCCGTCGCTTGCTGGGCCTCTGGGCTTATGCCTGGATCACCCTGCACTTCGCGATCTATCTGACCTTCGACCTCGAGTGGTCGACGGCGCAATTGGCCAAGGACCTGGTGAAGCGCAGCTACATCACCCTGGGCTTTTCGGCCTGGCTGCTGCTGCTGCCGCTGGCACTGACCTCCACGCGCGGCTGGCAGCGGCGGCTCAGGCGCCGCTGGACCCTGCTGCACCGGCTGGTCTACCCGGCGGCGATCCTGGCCTGCCTGCATTTCCTGTGGCTGGTGAAGTCGGATGTGCGGGAGCCGGCGATGTATCTGGGGATTCTGGCCGTGTTGCTTGCCGCCAGGCTGGGGCGGCGGGGCAAGGCCCCCTCGGACGCGCAGGGTTCCCGTTCACGCTGAGCCTGCCGGACCGTGGACGGGAACCCGTTGACCGCCGGCGATGGAATCCGTCCGTACCTCGACCGTCTCGGTACGAACGGACTCCTGGGGCCTGCCATCCCTTTCCCCGTCGCTGCGACGGGGGAAGGGATGGCAGGCCCTGGAGCTTTCGCTTATTCGCTCAACCGGTATTTCCGGATCGCATCCGCCTCGATCTGCTCCGCCCTGAACGGCAGCTTGTGCCAGCGCTTGGCCGAGTATTCGCGGGTGTAGTCGGAGAAGTGCGGATTGGCCGGATCGGTGGACTCGGAGTAGGTGAGGAAGCCCTCGGCCTCCACGCCGTCCTCGCCCCAGGTCACGGTCTGGATGTAGCTGTTGCCGTAGTCGATGTTGTAGCCCTCTTCGGAGATCGGGCCGGCGACCACCACGGTGAAGGCACCCTCGAAGTCCTCGCCGCCGAAGATCGGGATGGCCTTGTCGATGAAGCCGGGATGCTGGATCTCGCCCATCGGGGCATCCGGCGCAAAGCCGGCATCGGCAACGGCCTTTACCGCGTCGGCGAAGGCCACGCTCACCGTCGGCAGCAGCACGTTGATGCCGCGCGGCGTGTTGACCGGGTCGCTGGCCGAGAACGGCGTCAGGTACAGCAGCGGGTTCTCGGGCCCGATCGGCAGCGGCAGCAGCGGGCCGGCGACGCGGCGGTAGAACTCGCGC
Source organism: Solimonas fluminis (assembly GCF_002930645.1). Lineage (GTDB taxonomy): Bacteria > Pseudomonadota > Gammaproteobacteria > Nevskiales > Nevskiaceae > Solimonas_A > Solimonas_A fluminis. Next base: position 181,650 of record NZ_PSNW01000002.1, read on the forward strand.
CAGACATGCGCACCCCTGGAATCCAGATTGGCCTTCAGGTCCCAGTTGCGCAGCGCCTCGCAGGCGGCGGCCACGTTCACCGGGCCGGAACTGCCCACCAGGGTCGGCAGGCGGCAGAGCGTGCCCACCACCGTATCGCGCTCCATCTGCGCCGACAGGATCTGGCTGGACAGCGCCACGTCCTGCAGCGTGGGAATGTCGAAGCGGTTGCCGGGCCGGCCGTCGGTGCCGCCGAGACGCCGGGTGATCTGCTGGATGCACAGGCGCGTGCGCAGCGAGCGGGCACTGCGTTCCGAGCCGATGATGCCGGCGTAGCCCTCCAGCGGCTCGGCCGGGTTGGTCAGCCAGTAGCTGTCGTTGCAGTTGTGCACCCAGTCGTCGCGCTGGATCTTCGGCAGGTTCGAGGGGCCGAAGATGCCCGGCCGCGGCGCATCCTCGTCGGTGTCCCATTCGCAGGCCGAGCGCGAGCCGTCCAGCAGCGGCAGGCCCGGCGCCAGCAGCTGCACCACCTGGTGCAGCGGCACCGCCTGGCAGGTGGTGACCTTGGAGTCGGGGACGTTGGGAACCACGCTGATGTCGCCGTAGTAGGCCTTGCCGCCGGGGCCGCTGGCCACGGTATTGACCCAGGGAATGCCCAGCACCTCGCCGTGCAGGCGGATGAACTCGTCCAGGCTCGCCGCCTGGTTCCAGCGCGCGAACTGGTTGATCAGGCTGTCGTTCTCGGCATTGGCGTCACGCAGCGCGTAGGCCTTGAGGTTGTTCCAGCCCAGGATCGGGATGCCGGCGGCCTTCAGCACCAGCACCGGGCCGTAGTGGGTCTTGTACAGCGTGCGCGTTTCCTGCGAGAGGCTGCCGTCGCCGTTCTTCACGTCGATGGTGAGCGGCACGGCCGTCATGTCGCGCATCTGACCGTCGTAGAGATACTGCGTCGGGTTCAGCGGATTCAGCGTCAGCTCGTAGAAGGTGAAGCGGTAGGCAGTGGAGACCGTGTGGCTCCAGGCAACGTGGTCGTTGAAGCCGATCAGGATCGCCGGCACCCCGTAGAGCGAGGCCCCCATGATGTCGAACTTGCCGGGGATCGTGGCATGGGCCAGGTACAGCCGCTCGGTGCCGATCCAGGGGAAATGCGGATTGCCGTAGACCACCGAGCGCCCGTCGGTGGTGGCGTCCTTGCCCAGGGCGTACATGTTGCTGCCGAACTTCCGGTCCTTCTGGAAGAAGCGGAACGGGCCCGGATCGCTGCGCAGCGCGGCGGCTTTCTGCTCCGCCGTGGGCTCGGCGGCCGGCCGGGCCCGCGCCGCGGCGGCGCTGGCGGCCGGCAGAGACAGCGGCGGCGGCTGTGCGGTGGCGATCTCGTTGATCCAGACCGAGCCGGAAGCGATCAGCGCCAGGCGGTAGTAGCGCCGGTACATGTCGTTCTCTTCGATCTCGAAAAGCCAGTCGGCACCGCGGCAGGCGGCATGGCGCCCTTCGTGGCCGCCGGCCTTCAGCTCGCGGATGTAGCGGTTGTAGCCGTCGACGAAGCCCCTGGTGACGGCCTTGTAGTCCGGCAGGGTGTGGTCGCGCGCCGGGGCGATGGCTTCGTCGGTGGCGCTGCTGCGCCAGTAGAAGTCGCTGTCGACGTTGTTCGCGGTGGTGCCGTTGGGCTGGATCGTATAGCTGCCGTCGCGGCCGAAGTAGCGCGCCCGCAGGCCGCGGATGGTGACGAAGTCCTCCTGCATCACGCAGAGGTTGTCTTCCGCGAAGGCATAGCCGTAGCCATAGCCCAGGCTGCCAAAGTCCTGTGCCTTGATGTGGGGAATGCCCAGGGAAGTGCGGGTGATGTCGACGCCGTACTTCACCCCGCCCGGACCGGGCCCTTCCGTGGCGGTCTTTTCATCGGACCGGCTGCAACCGCCCACGAGCACCACCGCGGCCACCAGGCCGCCCACCAACCCCTTGCGCATGAATCTCTCCTCGGAATACTGCAGACCTTCGGGGGTCTGTCATGTTTCTGACACGATCATAGCCGCTGCCCGGCGCGCCCGCCGTATAATTCGCGGCCCTTAGGCGAGATTTACATATGCCCACCCGTGTCTCCGGCCGCACGCCGGACCAGCTCCGTCCGGTTTCGATACAACGCCAGTTCACCCGCCACGCCGAAGGTTCGGTGCTGGTCAGCTTCGGCGACACCCGCGTGCTCTGCACCGCCAGCGTGGAGGAGCGCGGCCCGGCCTGGAAGAAGGAAGGCGGCTGGGTCACGGCCGAATACGGCATGCTGCCTCGTGCCACCCATACCCGCGGTCGCCGCGAGGCCGCGCAGGGCAAGCAGTCCGGCCGCACCCAGGAAATCCAGCGCCTGATCGGCCGCTCGCTGCGAGCCTGCGTCAACCTGGAAGCGCTGGGCAACTACACGATCACCCTGGACTGCGACGTGCTGCAGGCCGACGGCGGCACCCGCACCGCCGCGATCACCGGCGCCTACGTGGCGCTGGCCGACGCGGTGAACGCCATGCTGAAGAAGGGCCAGATCAAGAAGAACCCGCTGTTCGGGCAGGTGGCCGCGGTGTCCGTGGGCATCTCCGGCGGCCAGCCGGTGCTGGACCTGGACTACGCCGAGGACTCGGGCTGCGAATGCGACATGAACGTGGTCATGAACGAGGCCGGCCAGTTCATCGAGGTACAGGGTACGGCCGAGGGCCACGCCTTCCGCCGCGAGGAACTCGACGCCCTGCTGGACCTGGCCACGGCCGGCATCCTCCAGCTGATCGAGTTGCAGCGAGAGGCGTTGAAGGCGTAGCGGCATGCCCACCGAAGTCGTCCTCGCCAGCCGCAATGCCGGCAAGCTCAAGGAGATGCAGGCCCTGCTGGCGCCGCTGGGCTGGGAGCTGCGCCTGGTCACCGACTTCAGCGACGAGGAGCCGGAGGAAAGCGCGCCGACCTTCATCGAGAACGCGCTGATCAAGGCGCGCCACGCTTCGAAGGTCTCGGGCCTGCCCGCGATCGCCGACGACTCCGGCATCGAGGTCGATTTCCTCGACGGCCAGCCCGGCGTGCATTCCGCGCGCTATGCCGCCAAGGGCGCCGGCGACCGCGCCAACAACCGCAAGCTGATGGGGGCCCTGGAAGGCGTGGCCGAGCAGGATCGCGGCGCGCAGTTCGTCTGCGTGATGGTGTTCCTGCGCCACGCGGCGGATCCCACGCCGCTGATCGCCCAGGGCGCCTGGCGCGGCCGCATCCTGCACACGCCGCAGGGCGAAGGCGGCTTCGGCTATGACCCGCTGTTCTGGGTGCCGGGCCATGACTGCAGCGCCGCCCAGCTCGACCCCGCCGTGAAGAACCGCCTCTCGCACCGTGCCCAGGCCGCGGCCGAGCTGCTCGACATGCTGCGTGACTGAGACATGAACCCCGGCGCCGCCGGCCCCGGCGCAGCTCCCGTCCCCGGTCCAGACCCGGCGATCCCGCTGGCGCTGTACCTGCACTTCCCCTGGTGCGTCCAGAAGTGCCCCTATTGCGACTTCAACTCCCACGCCCTGCGCGGCGAGACGCCCGAGGACGCCTACGTCGAGGCCCTGGTCCGCGACCTGGAGCATGAGTTGCAGGACGGCGAGCGACGCCCGCTGGCCTCGATCTTCATGGGCGGCGGCACTCCCAGCCTGTTCTCCGGACGCGCCATCGGCCGCGTGCTGGAAGAGGTGGGCAGGCGCCTGAGCTTCGCGCCCGGCATCGAAATCACGCTGGAGGCCAACCCCGGCACCGCCGACGCCTCGCATTTCCGCGGCTACCGCGCCGCCGGGGTGAACCGCCTTTCCATCGGCGCGCAGAGCCTGGATGCCGCGCAGCTGAAGAAGCTGGGCCGCATCCACGATCCCGGGCAGGCCGTGGACGCGCTGCGCCTGGCCCGGGCCGCCGGCTTCGACAACATCAACCTGGACCTGATGTTCGCGCTGCCGCAGCAGACGCAAACCGAGGCCCTGGCCGACCTGGACGGGGTGCTGGCCCTGCAGCCGGAGCACGTCTCCTGGTACCAGCTGACGCTGGAGCCCAACACCGAGTTCGCCGCGCGCCCGCCGCCGCTGCCCGACGACGATGCCGTGGCAGCGATGTTCGACGCCGGCCAGCAGCGCCTGGCCGACGCCGGCTACGCGCAATACGAGGTCTCGGCCTATGCCCGCCCCGGCCGCCGCGCCCGGCACAACCTGAACTACTGGGAGTTCGGCGACTACCTGGGCATCGGCGCCGGCGCCCATGGCAAGCGCAGCGGCCCGGCCGGCGTCGTCCGCCGCGCCCGGCACAAGCATCCGAGGCGCTACCAGGAGACCGCCGGGACCCCGGCCGCCGTGCAGGAGCAGCGCCGGCTCTCCGCCCAGGAAATGCCGGTGGAATTCATGCTCAACGTGCTGCGCCTGAACGCCGGCGTGGCGGCAAGCCTCTGGGAACAGCGCACCGGCCTGCCGCTGTCGGCCCTGGACCTGCCCCTGGCCGAGGCCCGTCGCCGGGGCCTGATGGAGGCCGATCCGGCCCTGCTGCGGCCCACGGCGCTGGGGCACCGGCACCTGAACCGGCTGCTGGAGCTGTTCCTCTGAGCCAGAATCGGCCGCACGGCCGGCTGTGAGAACACCATGCTCGAAGAAGCCGTCGTCACCTGCCCGGCTTGCTGGGAACAGATCGTGCTGGAGCTCGATCTGTCCGGTGGATCAGCGGTTTACGCCGAGGACTGCCCTGTCTGCTGCCGGCCGATGACGGTCCGGCTGACGGTAGGCGAAGACGGCGGGTTCGAGGTGCAGGTGGAAGCCGAAGAAGGCTGAGCCGCCCGGTCGAGGCCCTCGGGGCGCCATCCAGGGCGGAAGTTCATCACCGGGTCCGGCCGCGGCCCGGCCCTTCGTGGCCGGGCTTCGACGGGGCGAAGGTCCGCTGGACCTTCGCCTTCTCCGCCTCACCTTGCCTCCGCCCGCCCTTACCATTACACTGCGCGCCCTTTTAGTTTTGCCGGAAGCTGCTGTCATGAAAGAAGGCATCCACCCCGAATACCGCCCGGTCGTGTTCCGCGACTCGTCCATCGGCCAGAACTTCATCATCCGTTCGACCGTGAAGACCAAGGACAAGATCACCCTCGACGGCCAGGAATACCCCCTGGTGAACCTCGATACCTCCAGCGCCTCGCACCCGCACTACACGGGCAAGCAGAAGGTGGTGGACACCGGTGGCCGCGTGGGCAAGTTCAACGCCCGCTACGCGCGCAAGTCCTAAGCCGCACCCGAGCTTCACGCAAGGCCGCCCCCTGGGCGGCCTTGCCGTTTGTACCCCCCGCTTCAAACCACGGCAGCCGAACCCTGCCGGGCAGTACCGCTGTACCGGCCAGGTTCCAGCCGCCGTTCCATCCACGCGTATCCAGGCAGAAGGCACTGCGCGCATGAACGACCAGCTGAAGAAGTCCGCTCTGGACTATCACGAGTTTCCGAGCCCCGGAAAGCTCGGCATCGCCATTACCAAGCCCTTTGAGACGGCCGCCCAGCTGTCGCTGGCCTACACCCCCGGCGTCGCCGAGCCGGTACGCGAGATCCAGGCCGATCCCGAGAACGCCTACCGCTACACCGCCAAGGGCAACCTGGTGGCGGTGATCTCCAACGGCACCGCCGTGCTGGGCCTGGGCGACTGCGGGGCCCTGGCCGGCAAGCCGGTCATGGAGGGCAAGGCGGTCCTGTTCAAGAAGTTCGCCGACATCGATGTCTTCGACATCGAGGTGGATGCGAAGGAGCCGAAGGACTTCATCGACACGGTGGCGCGCATCGCCCCGACCTTCGGCGGCATCAACCTGGAGGACATCGCCGCGCCCAGCTGCTTCGAGATCGAGGAAAAGCTGATCGAGCGCTGCGACATCCCGGTGTTCCATGACGACCAGCACGGCACCGCCATCGTGCTCTGCGCGGGCCTGCTGAACGCCCTGGAACTGGTGGGCAAGAAGATCGAGGACGCCCGCATCGTCTGCCTGGGTGCCGGCGCGGCCGGCATCGCCTCCATGCGCCTGGCGGTGGACCTGGGAGCGCGCCGCGAGAACATGCTGCTGGTGGACCGCAAGGGCGTGATCCACCGCGACCGCGAGGACTTCTCCTCGCTGAACAAGGAAAAGCTGGAGTTCGCCTCGGCCGCGGCAGCCGAGCGCCGCAGCCTGGCGGGCGCCTTGGCCGGTGCCGACGTGTTCATCGGCGTGTCCGGCCCGGGCCTGATGAAGCCGGAATGGCTGATGCTGATGGCGGAAAAGCCCGTCATCTTCGCCCTGTCCAACCCGGACCCGGAGATCCGTCCGGAGGACGCCCTGGCGGTCCGCAAGGACCTGATCATGGCCACCGGCCGCAGCGACTACCCCAACCAGGTCAACAACGTCCTGTGCTTCCCCTTCCTGTTCCGGGGCGCCCTGGACGTGCGGGCCCGCTACATCAACGCGGCCATGAAAACCGCCGCGGTCCGGGCCATCGCGGCCCTGGCCCGGGAGCCGGTTCCGCAGGAAGTGCTGGCGGCCTATGGGCAAAAGTCGCTATCCTTCGGCCCCGACTACATCATCCCCAAGCCGCTCGACCCCCGCCTGCGCGACCGTGTCGCCCCGGCAGTGGCGCGCGCGGCGGTGAGCAGCGGCGCTGCCCGCCTGCCCTATCCCGCGCACTATCCGGCCTGAGGAAGACTTCGTCACCAGGGAAACGTCTGGGGGAGCGCGGGCCGGCACGGTTCTCGCTTCAGGATTCGCCACAAAAGTATTGCGGAGCAAGCATGAGCGACGTCAGCTACAGTCTGGTCAACAACGCCACCGGTGAGAAGACCGATCTGCCGGCCATCGGCGGCACCCTCGGCCCGGTCGGCCTCGACGTGGGCAAGGTCTACGACAAGCTCGACGTCTTCACCTACGACCCCGGCTTCAGCTCCACCTGCTCGACCAAGTCGGCCATCACCTACATCGACGGCGACAAGGGCGTGCTGCTGTACCGCGGCTACCCGGTGGCCCAGCTGGCCGAGCACTGCAGCTTCATCGAGGTGGCCTACCTGATCCTCAACGGCGAACTGCCGAACAAGGACCAGCTCGCGGCGTTCGACATGAACATCCGCAAGCACACCATGATCAACGAGAACCTCAAGGGGTTCTTCGGCGGCTTCAACTACGACGCCCACCCGATGGCCATGCTGACCGGCATCGTCGGCTCGCTGTCCGCCTTCTACCACGACACCACCAACAACAAGGATGCGCGGCACCGCGAGATCTTCGCGCACCGCATGATCGCCAAGATCCCGACGATCGCCGCCGCCGCCTACAAGAAGTACTACGGCCAGCCGTTCGTCTACCCGCAGAACCACCTGGACTACTGCAGCAACCTGCTGCACATGATGTTCGCCGTGCCGGCCGAGCCGTACCACGTCGACCCGATCGCCGCCAAGGCGCTCGACGTGCTGTTCATCCTGCATGCCGACCACGAGCAGAACGCCTCCACCTCGACGGTGCGCATGGCCGGCTCCACCGGCACCAATCCCTACGCCGCGATCGCCTCGGGCATCGCCGCCCTCTGGGGCCCGGCGCACGGCGGCGCCAACGAGGCCGTGCTGAAGATGCTGGAGGAGATCGGCGACGTGAAGAACGTTCCGGCCTTCATGGCCAAGGTCAAGGACAAGACCTCGGGCGTGCGCCTGATGGGCTTCGGCCACCGCGTCTACAAGAACTTCGACCCGCGCGCCACGATCATCCGCGAGCAGTGCCACAAGGTGCTCAAGCACCTGGGCAAGGACAGCGATCCGCAGCTGGAGCTGGCGATGAAGCTGGAGGAGATCGCCCTGTCGGACGACTACTTCAAGGCCCGCTCGCTGTACCCGAACGTCGACTTCTACTCGGGCATCATCTACAAGGCCCTGGGCATCCCGGTGAACATGTTCACGCCGATGTTCGCCATCGCCCGCACCGTCGGCTGGGTGGCTCACTGGATCGAGATGGTCGCCGACCCGACGATGCGTATCGCCCGTCCGCGCCAGGTCTACACCGGTGCCGGCGACCGCAACGTGACGCCGATCGCGCAGCGCTGAGCGAAGCAGCGGTGCAAGAAAAAGCCCTCCTTACGGAGGGCTTTTTCGTTAGGGTGCGAAGTCTGGACTTGTCGGCGCCATCCATGGCGGGACCTCAGCCATCCTATCTACCCACGGGGCGGCCATCCATGGCCGCCCGTGACCAGCCGCAGGCGATGACATTTAGTCATCGCCAAAGCGCGGCTAGTCACCTTCCGTCGCCATGATCTTCTCCAGTTGCGCAGGGTCCACGCGGCGGAACGGCTGCCCCTCCACCGGGCTCAGCGGCGCGCGGCGCTGCTCGTTCTCGGCAAACACCGCCAGGTCCACGCCCACACCCTCCACCTCGAAGCAGGCCAGCGGGATGCGCTGCTCCTTGCCGTCGGGGTAGCGATAGCGGCGCTCGTCCTGGTCGAAGTCGATGCGGCGGTCGTGCAGGAAGATGTCGATGGCCTCCGGCTTGTCGGCGAAGGCATGCAGCTGCAGCCGGTGGGCATCGGTGATGGCGCCGCTGACGGCGCCGCCGACCAGGCGCGGCGAAAACTCGGCGAGCTGGCGCATCACCCTCAGCGCGGTGCGCCGCATGCGGCGCAGGCGTTCGCGGTAGGCTTCGCCGCCGAACAGGCGCTGGTACTCGATCACCGCCTGCTGCACCTGGGCGTTATCCGGCAATCCCGTTCGCGTCGGCAGGCCAAGGCGCTCGGCCGCCTTCTGCTTGGCCATGCGGTAATCGGTCACCTGCTCCTCGCAGATGATGCGCGCGGCTTCCTGCACGATGCTGTATTGCACGGCGTCACCTTCGGGCCCACGCTCGGCGGGCAGTCACAGCGCTTGGCGCAGAAGTACCACGCCCTTTCGGAGGCCTCGAAAGGAGACGATGGGCTTTCCGCGAACGGCCTAGAACAGCTCTTCGACCCCTCCGGCGGACGGACGGCCTTCTTCCTCGGCGGCCGGGGCGTCGGCGGCGTCGGGGATGCGGTCCTGGGGGACCACCTCGAACACGGCGTCCCCCTCCTCGCCCGCCAGCTTGCCACTGCGGCGATCGATCCGCACGCTGACCAGCCCGGCGGGACGCGGCAGCATGCCCTGCGGCACGTCCTTGAGCGCGGCCCGCATGAAATCCATCCACATCGGCAGGGCGGCGCGGCCGCCGACCTCGCCCTTGCCCAGGGGAGCGGGCTGATCGCGGCCGACCCAGGCGGTGGCCACCAGGGTCTTCTGGAAGCCATTGAACCAGGCGTCGGTCTCGTCGTTGGTGGTGCCGGTCTTGCCGGCCAGGTCGCTGCGGCCCAGTTCGTTGACCTTGGCGGCGGTACCGCGCACGGTCACGTCGTGAAGGATGTCGGTGATCATCCAGATGGTCTGCGCGTCGATCATGCGCGGCGCGCCGTTCTCCGGGATGTCGGGCGGCGGGGCCTCGGATTCGTTGGCGGAAGGATCGTCCTCGGCGCTTTCCGGCGGGGGCGGCAGCTGCTCGCATTCGAAGCAGGCGATCTTCGGCTGGGCCTTGAACAGCAACTTGCCCGCGCCGTCGCGGATGCTCTCGATGAAGTAGGGCTCGACCAGGAAGCCGCCGTTGGCGATCGTGGAGAAGCCGCGGGCCATCTCCAGCGGGGTGAAGTCGCCGGTGCCCAGCGACATCGTCAGGTTGCGCGGCATGTGGTCCTTGGGCAGGCCGAAGCGGGCGATGTAGTCGCGGGCGTAGTCGACGCCGATGGCCTCGAGCACGCGGATCGACACCAGGTTGCGCGACTGCACCAGGGCCTCGCGCAGGGTCATCGGCCCCTTGAAATCGCCGCCATAGTTCTCCGGGCGCCAGTCCTTCTGGCCGCGGACGCTGAACACCACGGGGGCGTCCAGGAAGATCGAGGCCGGCGTGTAGCCCCGTGCCATGGCCGCAGCGTACAGGAAGGGCTTGAATCCCGACCCGGCCTGGCGCCGGGCCTGCGTGACGCGGTTGAACTTGCCCTGGAAGAAATCGTAGCCGCCGACCAGGGCCTGGACCGAGCCGTCACGGGGATCCAGCGCCACCAGGGCGCCCTGGGCCTGCGGCAGCTGCCCCAGCACCCATTCCCGTCCGTCCTTGCCGCCGGCGCGGATGCGCAGCAGGTCGCCTACTGCCGGTGCCCGCTTGGCCGTGAAGCCGGCCCACTTGAAATGCTCGGGCGCCAGGTCCACGTCGCCGTCACGGGCCCGCAGGGACAGTTTCTGGGGGTTGTAGGACAGCACGACCACCGGCAACAGGCCGGACACCTGGGGCCGGGCGTCGAGGGCGTCGATCAGCTTCTGCTCCTGGCCCGGGGCCAGCAGCGCCGGGTCGATCTTCGCCTCCGGCCCACGCCAGCCGTGACGCTCGCTGTAGTCGTCCAGGGCCTTGCGCAGGGCGGCGTTGGCCGCCAGCTGGCGGTAGGAATCGACCGTGGTGGTGACGGTGAAGCCCTGGGTGTAGGCCGCCTCCTCGCCGTAGCGGGTGAGGATGTCCTGGCGCACCATCTCGGCGACGTAGTAGGCATCGACCTCGGCCTTGGCGCGGTAGGGCTTGACGATCAGGGGCTCCTCGGTCGCGGCCTTGAACTCCTCGGCCGAGATATAGCCCAGCTGGTGCATGCGGCGCAGCACGTAGTTGCGCCGCTCCTTGGCCCGCTCGGGGTTGGCGATCGGATTGTCGCGCGACGGCGCCTTCGGCAAGCCGGCGATGACCGCCGCCTCCGAAACCCGCAAGTCATTGATGTTCTTGCCAAAATAGATCAAGGCCGCCGCGCCGACGCCATAGGCGCGCTCGCCCAGGTAGATCTTGTTGAGGTAGAGCTCGAGGATTTCCTCCTTCTTCAGCTCCTTCTCGATATTCAGCGCCAGCAGGATTTCCTTGAACTTGCGGCCGTAGGTCCGCTCGCTGGACAGGAAGACATTGCGGGCCAGCTGCATGGTGATGGTGCTGCCGCCCTGCGACTTCTGGCCGGTCACGGCCAGGCTGAAAGCGGCGCGGGCCAGACCCATCCAGTCCACGCCCGGATGGTCGAAGAAGCGGTCGTCCTCGGCGGCCAGGAAGGCCTGCACCACGCGCGGCGGGAACTGGTCGTACTTGAGCAGGGCGCGGCGCTCGGCGCCGAATTCACCCAGCAGCTTGCCGTCGGACGAGTAGATCCGCAGCGGCAGGGCCAGCTGCAGCTCGCGCAGGCTCTGCACGGACGGCAACTCGGGTTCGAAATAGGACCGGGCGATCAGGAACCCGCCCCAGAGCGCCAGGACGCCGGCCACCAGCAAGCCCGCCAGGACCGACAGCAACAGCTTCCACTTCATTGAATCCTTACCTTCCGGGGCGTCAAAAACCTACAGAAACGCATTCCAGCTTATGAAGCACTATCAGATAGTTGGAGCCACTACTTATAGTTGCATCGCAGAATGTTTGCGTTATAGTAAGGCTCAATGCGGGAGGAGTCACCACGATTCCTGCAAGGGAATTCCACACGATTCCCGTGGGGGGAATGTCAACGCGAGTCTGTGAGGCGATATGTCCATAGTGCAATCGCTGTTAGGCGGGGGAGATCAGGCGCTCATCGGTCTGGACATCAGTTCCAGTGCCGTGAAGCTGCTTGAGCTGTCGCGCAGGGGCGAAAAATTCCACGTCGAGACCTATGCCGTGGAACCGTTGCCGGCCAATGCCGTCACGGACAAGCAGATCACTGATCCGAAGGTCGTCGGCGAAGCCGTCATGCGCGCGCTCAGCCGCGCCGGCACCCGCACCAAGAACGCGGCGGTGGCCGTGGCCGGCGCGTCCGTCATCAGCAAGGTCATCCAGCTCCCCAAGGGCCTGTCGGAAGACGACATGGAGGAGCAGATCAAGGTCGAGGCCGACCAGTACATCCCCTACCCCATCGAGGAAGTCAGCATCGACTTCGAGGTGCTGGGAGACAGCGAGAAGGCCAAGGACAACGTCGACGTGCTGCTCGCGGCCTGCCGCAAGGAGCAGGTCGAACAGCGCGCCGCGGCGCTGGAGATCGCCGGCCTCAAGCCCAAGATCGTCGACATCGAGAGCTATGCGCTCGAGAACGCCTGCCAGTTCCTGCAGCACCAGATGCCGGACCGCGGCGTGCGCCGCACCGTCGCCATCGTGGACGTCGGCGCCACGACCACTTCCGTGCTGATCCTGCACGACCTCAAGACCGTCTACACCCGCGACCAGAACTTCGGCGGCCGGCAGCTCACCGAGGACATCATGCGCCACTACGGCATGAGCCTCGACGAAGCCGGCAAGGCCAAGAAGTTCGGCAACCTGCCGGACGATTACCAGACCGAGGTGCTGACGCACTTCATCAGCGACATGGCGCAGCAGATCGATCGATCACTGCAGTTCTTCTTCTCGTCGGCCTCGCAGTACAACACGATCGACCAGATCATCCTGGCGGGCGGCTCGGCCCATATCGCCGGCATCGACGCCGCGATCCAGGACCGGCTGCGCATCCCGACCGTGGTCGCCAAGCCCTTCGCCGGCATGAGCGTCTCCTCCAAGGCCAAGCCCGCCGTGCTGGCCAAGGAAGAGGCCTCGCTGCTGATCGCCTGTGGCCTGGCCTACCGCGCGTTTGACGAGGTGCCGAAATGACGACGCGCATCAACCTACTGGACTGGCGCGCCGAGCGGCGTGCGAAGCGTAAGCAGCAGTTCCTGAGCATGCTCGGCATAGGCATGTTGGCCAGCGCCACTATCGTCGGTTTGGCCTGGAGTACAGTCAGCAGCGCTGTAACGTCTCAACAAGAGCGTAACAATTTCCTGCAGCGGCAGATCGACGAAACCGAGCAGAAGATCAAGGAGATCGAGGAGCTCGAGAAGGTCCGCGACAACCTGCTGGCACGCATGCGCGTAATCGAGGAACTGCAGGCCAGCCGATCCGCCTCGGTGCATTTCTTCGACGAACTCGTCAGCACCTTGCCGGAAGGCGTGAGCCTGCGCACGATCAAGCAGACCCCGGAAGGCGTGACCATTGATGGCACGGCGGAGTCCAACGGCCGTGTCTCCACCTATATGAAGAACCTCGAAGCCTCGCCTTGGTTCCAAGATCCGCGCTTGGTGGTGATCAAGACCAGTGAGCAGGAACAGCTGCGGCGTGGCGACTTCCAGCTCCGGGTGAAGGCGCTGAAGATTCCCTCCGATAGCAGTGCCGCAGCCGAGGCCGGCGGCGAGGAGGTTGTGCAATGAACGTCCAGCAGGCCGTTGCAGAACTGCAGACGCTGGATACCCGCAACCCCGGTGCTTGGCCGCTGTGGATTCGCATCGCTGCCTCGGTGCTGGCAGGCCTGCTGGTCCTCGCAGCTGGCATCTATTTCATGGTCAAGCCGGTCTATGACGAGCTCAAGGGGGAGGAGGCCAAGGAACTGACGCTGCGCAAGGCCTTTGAGGAGAACCAGGCCAAGGCCGCGGCGCTGGATGCCTTCAAGGCACAGCTCGCTGAAATGGAAAGGAGCTTTGGCACCATGCTCAAGCAGTTGCCGAGCAAGAGCGAAGTGGCAAATCTGTTAAACGACATCTCCCAGGCTCGCGTGGCGTCCAGCCTGGAGGAGGAATTGTTCCAACCGCAGCCGGACAATCCTCGAGAGTTCTATGCGGAAATTCCAAACCGGATCATTGTGACCGGCAGCTATCACGAAATGGGCAATTTCGTCAGCGCGGTCGCAGCCCTGCCCCGCATCGTAACGATCGAAGAGGTCGAGATCACGGTTCCGGGCAAGAACGAAAAGACGCAGATGTCGGAGGGCACTCTCCGCATGCAGGCTCTGGCCAAGACCTATCGCTATCTCGATGAAGATGAGCTCGCGGCTGAAGAGGTCGAAGAAGACCAAGCCAGCTCCAAGTCCAAGGCTAAGGCCAAGTAGGGGAGACGGAGCCGTGAAGCCAGCACAGCTGAAGAAACTCCGCACACTCGCCTTGCTGCTGTCGGTCGCGATGCTAAGCGCCTGCGGCAATGGCCAAAAGGACCTGGAAGCCTGGGTCACCGAAGTCAAAGCCCGGCCGCCCGCGCCGATCGAACCGATCCCGCAGATGAAGCAGTACGAATCCTTCACCTACGACGCCGCCGGCCGGCGCGATCCGTTCGCATCGATCCAGCCCTCGCGCCAGGCCAGCAACAGCGGCATCAAGCCCGACCTGAACCGCAACAAGGAACCGCTGGAAGAGTTCCCGCTGGACGGCCTGCGCATGGTCGGCACCGTCGACACCAAGGGCAAGGTGTTCGCGCTGATCAAGGCACCGGACGGCGTCGTGCACCGGGTCACGGTCAAGAACCACATGGGACAGAACTACGGCGAGATCGTTTCCATTTCCGAGGCCGAGGTCGGCCTGATGGAGCTGGTCGCGGACGGTTTCGGCGGATGGATTCAACGCCCGGCGTCCCTGACGCTGGCGGAACAAAAGCAATAGGGAGTGACTGGCGATGTTCAAGCTCAGTGAGATGACCAAAGCGGCCCTGCGGGCTGCCATCGCGTCGGCAGCCCTGCTGCTGGGCGGCGGCGCACAGGCCCAGGGCGCACGCGCCCTGCAGTCCATCGACTTCACGACCCAAGACGGTGACCGTGTCCTGCTGACGATGACGCTGTCGGCGGCCGCCCCCGAGCCGGTGGTGTTCACCATCGACAAGCCGGCCCGGCTGTCGCTGGACCTGCCGGAAACCCAGGTCGCGCTCCCGGAGCGCTACAAGAAGGTCAACGTCGGCAATGTCCGCTCCGTCGCCGCCGCCGAAGCCAAGGGCCGCACCCGCGTCGTCGTGGAACTGGGCCAGCTCACCCCCTATAACCTGCGCGTGGAGGGCAACAAGGTCCTTGTGGTGCTGGAAGGGTCTGCTGCCAGTTCCACGGCTGGCGGCGGCGCGGCCCCCAGCGCGCCGGTCGCCCGGCTGACCTCGGCCACTACGCTTTCCGCAGCCTCCGAGAGCAGCGGCGCCGCGCTGCGCAGCATCGACTTCCGTCGCGGCGAGCGCGGGGAAGGCCGCGTCGTGGTGCAGCTGGCCAATGCCCGCACACCGG
This sequence comes from Solimonas fluminis, assembly GCF_002930645.1. GTDB lineage: Bacteria > Pseudomonadota > Gammaproteobacteria > Nevskiales > Nevskiaceae > Solimonas_A > Solimonas_A fluminis. The sequence continues at coordinate 196,682 of NZ_PSNW01000002.1, forward strand.
TCGATGTGCGCGAGGAAGGCGGAAAGGTCATCGCGACCTTCCGCGATGCCAGCATCGCCGAACGCCTGCTCAAGCGCCTCGACGTGCTTGATTTCGCAACTCCGGTCAAATTCGTCGACACCCGCCGCGAAGGCGGCAACGTGGTGATCAGCGTCACGCCGGCCGCGGGTCTCGAGTACGAGCAGGCCGCCTACCAGACAGGCGACCAGTTCACGCTGGAAATCCAGGCGCTGACACCGGAGAAGGTCGAGCAGAAGAAAAAGGAGCAGCCGCAGTTCACCGGCGAACGCATCAGCCTGTCCTTCCAGAACATCGACGTCCGGGCCCTGCTGCAGATCATCGCCGACGTCGCCGGCACCAACATGGTGGTCAGCGACTCGGTCACGGGCGACATCGCCATGCGCCTGCAGAACGTGCCCTGGGACCAGGCCCTGGACATCATCCTGCGCACCAAGGGCCTGGGCCTGCGGCAGCAGGGCAATGTCATGCTGGTGGCGCCGCTGCAGGAACTGGCCAACCGTGAACGTGTGGAGCTGGAATCCGCCAAGCAGAAGAGCGAGCTGTCGCCGCTGCGCTCCGAGATCATCCAGCTGAACTACGCCAAGGCCACGGACATGTCGGCCCTGGTCCGTGCCGGCGACAAGAACGCCTCCATGCTGAGCGAGCGCGGCCGCCTGTCGGTGGACGAGCGCACCAACACCCTGATCGTGCTGGAGACCCGCGAGAAGATCGAGGAAATCCGCAACCTGGTCTCGCGCCTCGACATCCCGGTGCGCCAGGTGCTGATCGAATCGCGCATCGTCATCGCCGACGATGACTACTCCAAGCAGCTCGGCGTGCGCTTCGGCGTGTCCACCGTCGCCCGCAACGGCAATAGCGGCGTGGTCACCACTTCGGGCTCCAACGCCGCAACCAATACCACGGTCGGCAGCTTCCTGCAGAACGGCGGCTTCCCGGTGACCCTGGGCGCGCAGAATGACCGCTACAACGTCAACCTGCCGGTCACCGATCCGGCCGGCTCCTTTGGCCTGGCGATCCTGGGCGCCGACTACCTGGTGGACCTGGAGCTCTCGGCCCTGCAGACCGAGGGGCGCGGCGAGGTGGTGTCGACCCCGCGCGTCGTCACCGCCAACGGCAAGCAGGCCTCGGTGGAACAGGGCCGCGAGATTCCCTACCAGGAATCGGCCTCCAGCGGTGCCGCGACCATCTCCTTCAAGAAGGCCGTCCTGTCCCTGCTGGTGACGCCGCAGATCACCCCGGACGACCGCGTCGTCATGGACCTTGCGATCACCAACGACAGCCAGGGCCAGAACGTGGCCGTGGGCCTCGGCACCGCGCCGGCCATCGATACCCGCCGCCTCAACACCCAGGTGCTGGTCCGCAGCGGCGAAACCGTGGTGCTCGGCGGCGTATTCAACCAGGAAAGCAGCAATGACCAGACCAAGGTCCCGCTGCTGGGCGACGTGCCGATGCTCGGCCGCCTGTTCCGCAACGACTCCAAGAGCTCGATCAAGCGTGAACTGCTGATCTTCGTCACGCCGAAGGTCCTGCAGGAAGGCTTGCGCGTCAACTGACGGCATCCCCGGGGCCGGCTTGAAGCCGGCCCCGGCGCTTCCGCGGCACGCTTCCTGCCCCGCCCGCCGCATGAACAAGAAAGCGAGCATCTTCCTGGTCGGCCCGATGGGCGCCGGCAAGACCACCGTGGGCAAGCGGCTGGGCGAAACCCTGGCGCTGGAATTCATCGACAGCGACCACGAGATCGAACTGCGCACCGGGGTCGACATTCCCTACATCTTCGAGAAGGAAGGCGAGCCCGGTTTCCGGCGCCGCGAAAAGGCCGTGATCGCCGACCTGACGCTGCGCAGCGGCATCGTCCTGGCCACAGGCGGCGGCAGCGTGCTGGACCCGGACAACCGCCAGTGCCTGGCGGGACGGGGCTTCGTCGTGTACCTGCACGCCAGCGTGGACCAGCAGCTGGCCCGCACCGCCCGCTCCGACAACCGCCCCCTGCTGAAGAACAGCGCCAACCGCCGCGAGGTGCTGGAGACGCTGTTCAGCCAGCGCGACCCCCTGTACCGGGAAATCGCCGACCTGGTCCTGGATACCGACGAGCGCAGCGCCAAGGCCCTGGTCAAGGAAATCCAGGACCGCTTGGCCGATCCCGACAGCTGAATCCGGAACCGGAAGCCACGCGATCCTGCGCGGCTGTGCATAATAGGAAAGTACAGCCAGAAATAGCCCCGTCGGGCCGAGGGAGGGAGCCATGCGCATCGGAGTCGTTGCGGACGCCACCTGCGATCTGCCGCATGAGTTCCTGCAGGAGCACAAGATCGGCGTCCTGCCCGTGGCCATCCATCTCGGCGACGAGGTGCTCAACGACGTGCGCGATCCTGACGCCACGCTCCGCTTCTATGCCGACCAGCTGGCGTCCAAGGGACTGGATGCCCACACGGTACCTTTTACCGCCGAGCAGATTCGCGAGAAATTCCTGGCGGACATCGTGCTGGAGTACGACTACGTCTTCTGCGTGACGATCACCTCCACGCGCAGCGCGATCTTCGAGAATGCCACCAAGGCCTCGTTCGCGATCCTCAACGATTACAAGAACGCGCGTGCGCGCCAGGGCGTCAGCGGCCCCTTCGCGCTGCGCGTGGTCGACAGCAAGAGCATGTTCTGCGGCACCGGCGTGCTGGCCGCCGAGGCCGCGAAGCTGGCACGCTCCGGCGTGGGCGCCAACGAAATCCGCAAGCGCCTGGACGAACTGCGCGAGAACATCGTCGGCTACATGGTTCCCAACGACCTGTACTACATCCGCAACCGGGGCATCAAGAAGGGCGAGAAGAGCATCGGCCTGCTGACCTATGCGATCGGCTCCGCGCTGGACATCAAGCCGGTCATCCTGTGCTACCGCGGCGAAACACAGCCGGTGGCCAAGGTCCGGGGCTACAGGCAGGCGGTGGAGAAGATGTTCCGCCACGTGGCCGGCGAAATCCGGCGCGGCATCGGCACCCAGCACCTGTGCATCAGCTACGGCGGTCCGCTCGACCAGGTTGCCGCCCTGCCCGGCTACGACGAGCTGGCCAAGGCCGCGCGCACGCACGGCATCGAGATTCTCACCAGCATCATGTCGGCCACCGCCGCGGTGAACACCGGCGGCGGCTGCGTGGCCGTCGCCTGGGGCGGAGAGCTGAACCCCTTCGCCTGAAAAGCGGTCATCTTCGCGGCATTCGCAGCAGGAGCGTTCCGGCATGCGCAGCATCGCGTTGTACAACCTGAAGGGCGGTGTCGGAAAGACCGCCGCCTCGGTCAACCTGGCCTATCTCGCCGCGGCCCACGGCATCCCCACCCTGCTCTGGGACCTCGATCCCCAGGGCGCCTCCAGCTGGTACTTCCATGGAGAGGCGGAAGAACTGAAGGCAAGGAAGGTCTTCGAGGGCACCTCGCCTGCCGGGCGGCTGGTGAAGCCCTCGCCCTACAAGCAGCTCTCGCTGATCCCGGCGGACCTGTCCTACCGCTACCTCGACATCATCCTCAAGAAGGTCGAGCCGCCGCGCGAAGCGCTCAGGCGCCTGCTCAAACCGTTCTCCGAGCAATACGCGCTGGCCGTGCTGGACTGCCCGCCAAGCCTGTCGCACCTGGCCGACAACGTCTTCGCCGCCGCGGACCGCGTGCTGGTGCCGGCGGTACCCACCTGGCTGTCGCTGCGCGCGCTGGAACAGGTGCAGGCCTACTTCAGGACAGAGGGTTTCGAGCCGAAGAAGATCCGCCCGTTCTACTCGATGGCCGACCGGCGGCGTTCGCTGCACCGCGAACTGCTGGAGAACCCGCCCGCCGCGATGGCGCGGCGCTATCCAGCCGTGATTCCCTATGCCTCGGCGGTGGAGCGCATGGGCGAACATCGCGCCCCGCTGGCCGCCTACGCGGGCTCGGACGAGCCGGCGCTGCTGGCCTACGCGGAGCTGTGGCTGGAGCTGAAGCGGGACTTGGGGCTGTAGACCCTCTGCCCGGAGGATGCGAGGAAACCGTAGCGAGCATGCCCGAGGTTGCATCGAGGAGCGGAGCCGTACCGAGGTTCGGCCAGCACCGGAGATGCAAGATCGGACAGCACAGCAGGTTTATTCGCGGCCTCTAGTCCCCGACCGAATCCGCCAGCTGGCTGACGATGGCCACGCGCTGCGCCAGTTCCTCGGCGCTGGCCGCCGTCACGGTGGCATGCCCCACCTTGCGCTGCGGCTTGGGCGTCTTGCCATAGTGGTGAATGTGCACGCCGGGGATCGCGGCCAGGGCCTCGTTGGCCGGCGCATCGCCGATGAAGTTCACCATTGCCGAATGTCCGCGCAGCCCGGTGTCGCCCAGCGGCAGGCCGGCGATGGCGCGCAGGTGGTTCTCGAACTGCGAGCAGACCGCGCCCTCGATGCTCCAGTGCCCGGAGTTGTGCACGCGGGGCGCGATCTCGTTGGCCAGCAGCCGGCCGTCGGCCACGAAGAACTCGAAAGCCAGCACGCCGACATAGCCCAGGTGCTCCACCACGCGGCGGGCGTAGTCCTCGGCCTCGGCCTGCAGCGGATCGCTGGCCTGCGGGATCGCCACGCGCAGGATGCCGTCGCGGTGCACGTTCTCCACCACCGGGTAGAAGCGCATCTCGCCGCCCTTGCCGCGCACGGCCAGGCAGGACAGCTCGCGCTGGAACGGCACGAAGGCCTCCAGGATCAGCGGCTGGCCGCCCAAGCGGCCCCAGGCCGCATCGAGGTCTTCCGGCTTGCGCAGCACGGCCTGGCCCTTGCCGTCATAGCCCAGGCGGCGCGTCTTGAGCACCGCCGGCAGGCCCACGTTCTTCACCGCCAGTTCCAGCGCCTCGCGCGTAGCCACCGGCATGTAGCGCGGCACCGGGATCTTCAGCTTGTCGAACAGCTGCTTCTCGGACAGGCGATCCTGGCCGACCGTCAGAGCCACCGGCGCCGGCAGCAGCGGGATGCGGCCGGCGACGAACTCCGCGGTCTTCGCCGGCACGTTCTCGAACTCGTAGGTCGCGATATCCACCGCCACGCAGAACTCGGCCAGGGCGCGCTCGTCCTGGTAGTCGGCGTGGATGTGTTCGCCCAGCGGCGCGGCGCAGGCCTCGGTGGCCGGGTCCAGGAACACGAAGTCGAAGTCCAGCGGATAACCCGCCAGGGCCAGCATGCGTCCGAGCTGACCCGCCCCCAGGATACCAATCTTCATGGCAGCTTCAGCGGCTCGTCGTTCAATACTTTGGCGGTCTGCTCGGCGCGGAAGCGGTCCAGGCGTCTGGCCAGCGCGGCATCGGTGGTGGCCAGCACGGCGGCGGCCAGCAGGGCCGCGTTGGTGGCGCCGGCGCGGCCGATGGCCAGCGTGCCCACCGGGATGCCGGCCGGCATCTGCACGATCGACAGCAGGGAGTCCTGGCCGTTGAGCGCCTTGGACTGCACCGGCACGCCAAACACCGGCAGCCGCGTCTTGGCGGCGCACATGCCCGGCAGGTGGGCGGCACCGCCGGCGCCGGCGATGATCACGCGCAGCCCGCGGCTCACCGCGCTGCCGGCGTATTCGAAGAGGAGGTCGGGGGTACGGTGCGCGGAGACGACGCGCGCCTCGCAGGGCACACCCAGGTCTTCCAGCGTCTGGACGGCGTGCGCCATCGTCTCCCAATCCGAACGGGAGCCCATGATCACGCCGACCAGCGGCTTAGCTTGCTTTTTTGCCACTTTCTCTGCCTGTACGGCCGGGAAAGGGGCGGATTATCGCAAAAACCGACGTCGGGGGTAGTACCACCGGTCGGTGACGCCGGGCGATCCCCGGCGCCACCGCCCAGGTCCCGTGCTACGGGGCGATCAGGTCGAAATCCGCGTTCACCGTGGCGGTGTACTTGATCTCGCCCGGCTCCAGGCCCATCTGGCTGTTGCCGCTGTCGAAGGCCTCGGCCTTGGCCATGCCGCGGGCCATCATCGGCATCGGCGGCTGGGAATAGCCTTCGCTGGCGTTCAGGGCGTAGATGCCGCCCAGCTTCACCTTGAGCGTGTCGGCCAGCAGCTGCGCCTTGCCGCGGGCATCCTCGGTGGCCTTGACCAGGGCCTCGCGCGACAGCTCCCGGGCGTTGGAGGCCTCCAGCGTCGGCGGGGAAACGTTGTTGACGCCCACCTGCGTGGCGCGCAGCACGTAGTCGCCCAGCTTGTTCAGGTCCGTCACCGTCACCGTGATGTCGCGGCGGGCGCGGTAGCCGGTCAGGCGGTTGCGGCGGGCCTTGTCGTCCCAGACGTATTCCGGGGTCAGGCTGATGCCGGCGGTGGAGATGTCGGCGTCCTTGGCGCCGAGCTGGCGCGCCTCGGCCACGTAGGCCCGCACCACCTTGTTGACCTCCGCCTCGGCGGCCTTCGGGTCGGCGTTGATGGTGTCCACGGCCACATTCAGCTTGGCACGGTCCGGGCGCACCGCGACCTCGCCCTGGCCGCTGACGTTGACGCTGCGGCGCTGCGGCGGCGGGTCGGCGTAGGCAGCGGCGCTGGCCAGCAGCGGCAGGGACATCAGGGCGGCGGCGACTTTGTTCATTTTTTGTTCTCGGGCAGGGGGCAGATGCGCCTCAGACGGGGGGAGCTTAAACTAAGTTCCTTGTCTCCCGAGTTGTCATGAGTCACACCTACGAACCCGTCACCCTGACGCGCGACGTCATCGGCATCCTGATCCCCCAGGGCACCAAGGTCGAGCTTCCGGAAGGCGCCAATGGCGCCATCACCCAGGCCCTGGGCGGCAGCTTCACCGTCCAGGTCGAGGGCCACCTGTTCCGTATCGACGGCAAGGACGCCGACGCCATCGGCAAGGAAGTGGTGCGCGGCCCCGACATCTCCCCCGACGCCAGCGACGAAGAGATCGAAAAGGCCATGTGGGACCAGATGCGTACCTGCTTCGACCCGGAAATCCCCGTCAACATCGTGGAACTGGGCCTGATCTACGAAAGCAGGCTCGAGCGCACCGACGACGGCCGGCGCCGCGCGAAGATCCGCATGACGCTGACCGCGCCCGGCTGCGGCATGGGCGATATCCTGGTCGACGACGTCAAGACCAAGGTCACCGCCATCCCCGGCGTGGCGGAAGCCGACGTGGAGCTGACCTTCGATCCGCCCTGGGACCAGTCGATGATGTCCGAGGAAGCCCGCCTCGCCACCGGGATGTTCTAGCGGACAGGCTCCCCATGTCGGAAACCGTCACCCAAGGCATCCGCATCATCGTGCGCCCGCAGTACGTGGCCGACCAGTCCGACCCGGCCGCGGGCCACTACCTGTTCGCCTACCACATCACCATCCGCAACGAGGGCGAGCGTACCGTGCAGCTGCTCTCGCGCCACTGGGTCATCACCAACGGCGAGGGCCACGTGGAGGAAGTACGCGGCCCCGGCGTGGTTGGCTACCAGCCGGTGCTGCAGCCGGGCGAACAGTTCCAGTACACCAGCGGCTGTCCGCTGGGCACGCCGGTGGGCACCATGCACGGCGAGTTCAACATGGTCGTGCCGGACACCCGGGAATCCTTCGACGCACTGATCAGCCCGTTCACGCTGGCGGCGCCGCGGTCGTTGAATTAGCTGCCACTCCTAGGAGCGGCTGTCAGCCGCGAACGACGGCTGACAACCTGGCCCTGGCCCGCCGCCGGCAGCCGCTCCTACAAGGTCCCGCCTACGCAGCGCCTATCTTGTCGCGCCGCAGCTTCATCGCCGTCCCCAGTTCCGCCACCCAGTAGCGCAGGAAGGACCCGAACACCCCCAGTCCCAGGCGCGGCGGCTTGCCGTCCGCCAGTCGGTAGAGCTGGTGGTAGTACCAGCCCTGTCCGCCCAGCACGTTGATCAGCTTGAGCAGCAGCACCGGCGAGGTCGGCGAGAGCAGACCGCTCCTGGCCATCACCAGCTGCTTCTCGTAGGCCGGCGCTTCCTGCATCGCGCCGCTGAGCAATTGCTTCGGCACGTCCGGATGCGTGCACAGCGGGCGGCCCAGTCCGATCACGTCCACGGCGCCGCCCTGCAGCGCCAGTTCCATGCCGGCAGCCGTACGGAAGCCGCCGGTCACCATCAGCGGCATGCGCGCGACCTTGCGGATCGCCTCGGCATACTCGAGGAAATAGGCCTCGCGCAGCCTGGTCGACTCGCGGCGCGGCGTGGCATCCTCGGCTCGGCCCTCGAAGCCCAGCAGCCGCGGCTGCTCGTAGGTGCCGCCGGAAATCTCCAGCAGGTCCACGCCCTCGCCGTTGAGGATCTGCACCACCTGCAGGCAGTCCTCGTGCGTGAATCCGCCCTTGCGGAAGTCGTCGGAGTTCAGCTTGATCGCGATCGGGAAGTCGGCCCCCACCGCCTTGCGCGTGGCACGCACCGCCTCCACCAGGAAGCGCGAGCGGTTCTGGATGCTGCCACCCCAGGCGTCCGTGCGGCGGTTGGTCACCGGCGACAGGAAGGAACTGAGCAGATAGCCGTGCGCCGAGTGGATCTGCACGCCGGTGAAGCCGGTTTCCCGCGCCGTGACCGCCACGCGGGCGAAGCGCTGGATGAAGTCCAGGATCTCGTCCTCCGTCAGCGCGCGGGGCCGGCCATAGCCGCCCAGCAGGTCCAGCTGCACGTCGGAGGGTCCCATGGGATGGCTGACGACGTAGCGCGGCGACTGGCGTCCGGCATGCGAGATCTGCATCCACAGCTGGTTGCCGGCCACCGTACCGGCCCGGGCCCAGGCCCGCAGTTCGTCGAGGCCACCGTTGCCGTCGATGGCGACGTTGCCCGGACGCTCCAGCACGCGGCGGTCGATCATCACGTTGCCGGTGATCAGCAGGCCCGCCCCACCCTCGCTCCAGCGCCGGTACAGGGTGGCGTGGCGCGGCGTCGCCCGCAGCAGCGGGTCCGCCAGGCCCTCGGTCATCGCCGCCTTGCAGAGGCGGTTGGGCAGCGTCACGCCGCAGGGAAGCTTGAAGGGCTGGGCCAGCAGGGCGGTCATCGTCGGATCTCCTCGTTACATACCAAATAGTATGTAACGAGGAGATCGATGGCAAATCCCTCACATCGTCCGGATGCGGCTTGCCGGGAATCGGGGGGCCGGTAATCTAGCGCTCCCACACCAGCAGCGAGCCGGATCATGACGCAGCTCCAGAACATCCCCGTGAAGAAGATCGACGGCACGGACGCCCGCCTCGCCGACTACCGCGGCAAGGTCATGCTGGTGGTCAACGTCGCCTCCAAGTGCGGCCTGACACCGCAGTACGCCGGGCTGGAGAAGCTCTACCAGGGCCGGCAGGCCCAGGGCCTGGAAGTGCTGGGCTTCCCGGCCAACAACTTCATGGGCCAGGAGCCGGGCAGCGATGCCGAGATCAAGGACTTCTGCTCCACGACCTACGACGTGCACTTCCCGCTGTTCTCGAAGATCTCGGTCAAGGGCGTGGATCAGCATCCGCTCTACGCCGCTCTGACGGGCGTGCAGCCCAAGGCCGTGGGCGCCGAACCCTTCCGCGAGAACATGAAGCGCTACGGCATCGACGCGCCGGACAACGGCGAGGTGATGTGGAACTTCGAGAAGTTCCTGGTCGGCCGCAACGGCGAGGTGGTGGGCCGCTTCGCGCCGGATGTGACGGCCGAAGATCCGCGCCTGGTGGCGGCGATCGAGGCGGAGCTGGCGAAGAAGGCCTAGCAGGACGCGGCGGGGAAGCGCTGTCTCATCCACAGCGCCGGCCCCAGGATCGCCGCCGACACCACGGCATCCAGCACGATCCCGGCCGCGAACCCCGCCTGCCAGCACAGCCAGGCATCCAATGGCGCCCAGCACAGCACGCTGAAAATCAGCGCGTCGCAGCCCCAGCGCTCGCGTCGCTGTACGCCGTGGCGCACGACGAAGAAGGCCAGCATGCCCCAGGCGGCGACGGTGGGTCCGAACACGCGCGACCAGAAGCGCGCGGCCTCGGCGGATTCGGCATAGGGCATCTGCGCCAGCACGCCAGGCAACAGCGGCAGCGCGAAGGGCATGGCCAGGCCCAGTGCGACGTGGCCAGCGGCCAGCAGCAGCAGGAACTGGCCCAGCCACTGCTCGGTGACATTCATTTCTGGCATCCGGGACAGAAGCAGGACGAGCGCTGGCCGATCACCAGCCGCTTGATCGTGCTGCCGCAGACCAGGCAGGCCTCGCCCTCGCGGCCGTAGACGTAGAGCTTCTGCTGGAAGTATCCGGACTCGCCGTCGGCCCCGGCGAAATCGCGCAGCGTGGTGCCGCCCTGCTCGATCGCCGCTGCCAGTACCTCGCGGATCTTCTCCGCCAGTGCCTGATACTGCGCGCGCGTAACCCGTCCGGCGGCGCGGCCCGGGCGCAGGCCGGCGCGGAACAGGGCCTCGGCGGCGTAGATATTGCCCGCGCCCACCACGACGCGGCCGTCCATCACGAAGTTCTTCAGCGGCGCACTGCGCCCGCGCGACAGGGCGAACAGGTAGTCGCCGCTGAACTCCTCGGAAAAGGGCTCCGGCCCCATGCCGGCCAGCAACTCGTGCGTCGCCTCGGCCGCGCTCCAGGGCAGCACCGCGCCGAAGCGGCGCGGATCGTGGTAGCGCAGCAGCACGCCGCCTTCCAGTTCGATGTCGACATGGTCGTGCTTGCGCAGCGGGTGTCCCGGCTGCAGCACCAGCAGGCGGCCGGTCATGCCCAGGTGCACAATCAGGCGGTCGCCATTGTCCAGGTGCAGCAGCAGGTACTTGCCGCGGCGCGAGGTGGACTCGATGCGCCGGCCGCGCAGCAGCACGGGGAGATTCTCCGGCACCGGCCAGCGCAGGCGCGCGTCGCGCACCATGACCTGCCCGATGCGCCGGCCCAGCACGTGCGGCTCGACGCCGCGGCGTACGGTCTCGACTTCGGGCAGTTCAGGCATCGACTACAACTTCGGCAAGGCCGGCGTGGCGCCGGGAGGCGGCGCAACGGCCGCCTTGTGCAACTGCAGCAACTCGCTTTCCAGCGCCTTGGACATGACGTAGCGCACCTTCAGCTCCGGGCTGGCCAGCACCACCTGCGGATCGCGCTCGGCGACGACGAAGCGCAACTCGCGGCCATCCTTGAGCGTGAGCTTCACGGTCTCGCCCTGCGAGCCCTCGGGCAGGTCGGCGGCCATCCACATGGCGCGCGCGTCCTTCCAGGCGTGGGCCAGCTTCTGCGGTGCATCGGCGCTGATGTCGGGCTGAAGCGGAGCGGCTTCCCAGCTCTTGCCGTCGGCGCCGAGCACCACGCTGACGCCGGAAGGCAGCTCGATCTTCACGATCTCGCCATCGGCCGGCACCGGCGGCTTGGCCACCAGGTCGGAGTAGTCGGCGTCCAGCGCGGCGCTGGGCGGATCGTCCACCAGCGCCACCTCGCCGCCGGTGAGCACGTAGCGGCGCGCCTCGATCGGCTCCTGCGCGCCGAAATCCAGCGCCACGTCGTTGAGCGTGATGCGGTAGGCCGGCGGCGCCAGGCCCAGGTCGGCCAGCTTCACCTCGGCCAGGGGCAGCTTGCGCCTGGCGCCCAGCGTGGCGAGGTTGGTCAGGGCGGACACCTCCAGTTCGTCGGTGTCGGCCTTGACCGGCTCCACGATCTTCCAGGTGGCGCCCTGCTTCTCCAGCACCAGCTTCGGGTGGCCCGGATGCTCCAGGGCGATGCGCGTCAGCACATCGGCGGTGAGCGCCGTCAGCGGCACGACCGGCTCTTCCTTCTTCTGGCTGAAGTACACGCCGGCGCCGAGCCCGGCGACGGCGACCAGCAGCAGCAGGTTCAGATGGGTGCGATTCATCGGCGCGGGCTCAGCGGCGGCGGCGGATCATCCAGCGCGCCACGCCCCAGCCCAGCAGGCCCAGCGGCAGCAGCAGCACGAACACCGCGGCGATGGTCGTCAGCGCCCAGCCCGGCAGCAGCAGCGAAGTGTCCGGCGCCTTGGGCACGTCCACGTTGAGCTGCGCGTCGCGCGAGGCCAGCCACTGCAGCAGGTTCAGGCCCAGCTGCTGGTTGCCCACTTCGCCGAGATAGGCATTGGCCAGGAAGTCGGCATCGCCGATGGCGGCGATGCGCTGCGTGGTCGCCTTGCCGTCCGCGCCCTTGCGCTCGCGCGTCAGGGTCAGGCCGATGGTCAGCGGGCCGTGCACGTCCCTGTCATCCTGCGCGACGCTGCCACCGCTGATGTCGCCGGTTTCCAGCCAGGCCGCCTCGGAGCTGATCAGCAGCGGCGCCAGCGACCAGCCGGCCGCGGGGTTGCCGACCAGCGAACGCGCGAAGGGGAACAGCGTGATCTGGTCGAAGCCCTGCGTCACGGCGTTCTGCGGATAACCCACCGCCGCGAAGAAGCCGGGGTGGCCGGTGCCGATCACCTGGTACTCCGGCATGATCGCGATGCCGTTCTGCCAGACCACGCCCAGGGCCTGCGCCAGCGGATCGATGCCGGCCGGGGTCTCCGGGTCGGCCAGCCACAGCAGGTTGCCGCCCTTCTCGACGTACTCCTTCAGCAGCTGCGCCTCGCCCGCCAGCGGCTGCTTGGCCGGGGAGGCGATCACCAGCACGCTGGTGTTGTCGGGGATGCGCGCCTCCTTCACCAGGTTGAGTCCGCGGACCTTCAGGCCCTTGTCGCGCAGCACCTGGGCGAAGCGGCCCAGCGCCGCCGGGTTCTGGGCGTCTTCCCAGGCGCGCTCGTCATGGCCTTCCAGGAACAGCACCCACTGCTCGCCGCCGTAGGCCAGGCGCTGCAGCGTGCTGGTCACCACCGGCTCGGTGGTGGCGCGCAGGCTTTCGCGGCGGCCCTGGTAGTCCACCACGATCTCGCCGACCGAGGAGACGTTGTACTCCTTGACCTTCTGCGGGTTGGCGGAGGGGTCGATGAAGTCGATGCGGATGTCGGCCTTGGCGCGGGTGTAGCGGCCCAGGTCGGTCTCGATCTCGCGGCGCACATCGGCACCGGAAGGCGCGAACACGGTGAACACGATCGGGCCGGGCATCGCCTGGAGCTGCTTGAGGCTGGCGCCGGTCAGCGTGTTGCGGTTGCCGGCAGTCCAGTCGAATTCGGTCTTGTAGCGCGTGGTGAGCACGCCGACCAGCACGATGGCGGCGAGGAACAGCAGGCCGCTGACGATCTGCTGGATGAGGGTCTGTTTCCTGGTCATGGTCTTGTTCTTAGTTGCGTTCCATGTCGAGGCGCTGCACGGTCAGCCACAGGAACAGTCCGCTGAACAGCAGGTAGTAGACGATGTCGGCGCTGTTGAAGATGCCGCGGCGCAGGCTGTCGTAGTGGCCGATCAGCGAGAGGTAGTTGAAGACCTCGCGGAAGGGGATGCTGTCGTTGTAGGCCAGGATGTTGAGCAGCCACACCACCAGGAGCAAGCCGAAGCTGCCGACCGCGGCGATGGTCGGCTCGCGCGTCAGCGAGGACACGAACAGGCCGGCGGCGCCGAAGGCCATCATCATCAGGAACAGGCCCAGCAGGCCGGCGGCCACGCGGCCCCAGTCCAGGTTGGTGCTCCAGTGCAGCGCCAGCGGCATGGCCGCCATCAGCAGCACCACCGCCAGCACGAAGCCGAGCAGGCCCAGGAACTTGCCCAGCACCACCTCGGTGATCGACACCGGCGCGGAGGTCAGAAGCACCAGGGTGTTGCCCTTGCGCTCCTCGGCGAACAGCCGCATGGTCATCAGCGGCATCACCAGCAGCAGCAGGATCGTGGCGAAGCCGTAGAGCGAGCCGGCGACGTAGTCCGACACGCCGATGCTGTCGTCGGGCTGCATGCCGGCATTGTTGGCGTAGTCCACCAGCAGGTTGATGAACACGAAGCCCATGATGAACTGCACCACCGCCAGCACGGCCCAGGCCAGCGGCGACAGGAAGATGCGCTTCAGCTCGGTGCGCGCGATGTTGAGGATGTTGCTCATGCGGCCTCCGCCAGCGCGGCGTCGCGCGAGGTGAGCTCGACGAAGATTTCTTCCAGCGTCTGCGCTTCGGCGCGCAGTTCCAGCAGGCCCCAGCCGCCTTCGACGGCGGCCCCGGCGATGGCCTCGCGCGGGTCGGCGCTGCCATCCACCTCGATGCGGTAGCGGCCCTCGCCCAGCGCCAGCACGCGGCGCACGCCCGCCAGCGTCTCCAGCGTGCGGGCATCGGGCAGCTGGCGGAACACCGCGGCGATGGCGCCGAAGGCGGCGGACTTCACCGCCGTCACCGGCTCGTTGTACACGGCACGGCCGCGGTTGATGATCATCACGCGCGAACAGACCGCCTGGATCTCCGGCAGGATGTGCGAGGACAGGATCACCGAATGGTTGCGGCCCAGCGCCGCGATCAGCGCGCGGATCTCGCGGATCTGGATCGGGTCCAGGCCCACGGTGGGCTCGTCCAGGATGATCACCGGCGGGCGGTGGATGATGGCCTGGGCCAGGCCCACGCGCTGCTGGTAGCCCTTGGACAGGTTGCCGATCAGCCGGCGGCTGACGTCGGCCAGGCCGCAGTCGCGCTTGGCGGAAGCCACGGCCTCGGGACGCGACTTGCGTGCGATGCCGTGAAGGCTGGCGCAGTAGTCCAGGTACTCGTCCACGGTCAGCTCGCCGTAGACCGGCGGCTGCTCGGGCAGGTAGCCCAGCGCCCGCTTGGCCGCCTTGGCGTCCTCGCGCAGCGACTTGCCGCCGATCAGCACCTCGCCCGCGGAGGGCGCGAGGTTGCCGGTCAGCATCTTCATGGTGGTGGACTTGCCGGCGCCGTTGGGGCCGAGCAGTCCGAGGATCTCCCCCTTGCGCAGGGTCAGATGGAGGCCATCGACGGCAAGCGTCGGGCCATAGCGCCGCGTCAGTGCGCGCGCCTCGATGAGGACTTCGCTTTCCATGCTCTCTTTCTAGGAATGTTGGACCGGGTGTGCCGGGCGCCGGTATGACTGGCCGCCCGGGACCGGAGTTCCGCGGGGCCGAGGACCGGCCGGCTACAGCCCGGCGTAGAGGTTCCCGCCCCCGGGGGGCCGGCGACGGTAGCGTTTGTAGCTCCACCAGTACTGTCCCGGCAAGTGCCGGATCACGCTCTCGATGCCCTGGTTGAGGGCGGCCAGGCCCGCCTCCCCGTCCTGCGCCACCCCGTCCGGCGCCGACCGCAGGTGGATGCGGAACCCGCGGCCGCCCGGCAGGCGCTCGGCATAGCAGAACCACACCGGCAGGCCGATGCGCCCGGCCAGCTTCGACACCAGCACCGTGGTATGGGCCGGGATGCCGAACAGCGGCGCGAAGCCGCCGGAACCCGCCGGCGGGTCATGGTCCGGCAGCACGCCGATCTTGCCGCCGCTCTTGAGCTGCTGCAGCAATGCCTTGACCCCGGCGGCGCTGGTCGGCACCAGGCTGGCGCCGAGCCGGCTGCGGCCTTCCAGGATCAGCTCGTCCATCACGCCCTTCTGCGGCTTGTACAGCGAGGCAATGCCGCCATGGGCGGCGCAGAACATCCCGGCCAGTTCCCAGGAACCGATGTGCGGGCAGAGGATGATCGCGCCCTGGCGCGAGGCCGCCAGCAGCTCGTCGCGCGCGGCCGGCGCGTCGACCCAGCGCCGCAGGCGGCGCTCCGGCCCGTACCAGATCGCCGGGGCCTCCAGCACGGCCTGCATGGACTGGACTAGACTCTGGCGGGCCAGCCGCCGGCGCTGCTCCCGGTCCAGCTCCGGCAGGCAGAGCTCCAGGTGGCGCAGCGTGACCGCCTTCAGGCCGTTCGGCAGCCACCACAGCAGCATTCCCAGGAGGGCGCCCATGGCATGCAGCAGCGGCAGCGGCAGGCAGCCGAGCGCCTTGAGCAGGAACCGGGTCAGGGATTTCATCGCCACATTATGATTGGACTGCTGCAACGCGTCAGCGAAGCCTCCGTGACGGTCGACGGCGAGATCATCGGCCGCATCGGTCCCGGCCTGCTGGTGCTGGTCGGCGTGCAGCCGGACGACAGCGAGGCCCGCGGCGAGCGCCTGCTGGAGCGCCTGCTGGGCTACCGCGTGTTCGAGGACGACCAGGGCCGCATGAACCGCTCCCTGCGCGACACCGGCGGCGGCCTGCTGCTGGTCAGCCAGTTCACGCTGGCCGCGGACACCCGCAGCGGCACCCGCGCCGGCTTCTCCACCGCCGCGCCTCCGGACATGGCGCGGGACCTGTTCGCCTGGCTGGTGCACCGGGCCCGCCACCTGCACCCCACCGTGGCCTGCGGCCGCTTCGGCGCCGACATGAAGGTGGCCCTGGTCAACGACGGCCCGGTGACCTTCTGGCTGGAGGCCTGAACCGGTTTCGGGCCGGTTTTCATGGCCTTGGCGCTCCGGGGGGAACCACCGTTCATCCGCACCGGAATGGCGCAAATGCGCGCCAGCTTTGAGTTTGCTGCAGTGCAGGGTATCCTTGTCGCCCCTTTTCGCCAGCCGGCGTCAATGAACGCACGCAAAGCCAGCGTCACGCGCGACACGCGCGAGACCCAGATCCGCGTCGAACTGAACCTCGATGGCAGCGGCCAGTCCCGCTTCCAGACCGGCGTTCCGTTCCTGGATCACATGCTCGACCAGATCGCCCGCCACGGGCTGATCGACATCGTCGTGGAAGCCAACGGCGACCGGCACATCGACGACCACCACACGGTGGAAGACATCGGCATCACGCTCGGCCAGGCCTTCGACAAGGCCGTGGGCGACAAGAAGGGCATTTTCCGCTACGGCCATGCCTACGTCCCGCTGGACGAGGCCCTGTCGCGCGTGGTGATCGACCTCTCCGGCCGTCCCGGCCTGGAGTACGGCGTGGAGTTCCCGCGCGCCCGCATCGGCGAGTTCGACGTGGACCTGTTCCGCGAGTTCTTCCAGGGCTTCGTGAACCACGCCAAGGTCACGCTGCACATCGACAACCTGCGTGGCCGCAACGCGCACCACATCATCGAGACCGTGTTCAAGGCCTTCGGCCGCGCGCTGCGCATGGCCGTGGAGCGCGACACCCGCCTCGGCGACGTGATGCCATCCACCAAGGGCACTCTGTAGAAAAGCCTCCAGGGATTCAGATGGCTTCCGTCGGCATCATCGATTACGGCATGGGCAACCTGCACTCGCTCGGCAAGGCGCTGGAACGCGTCGCCGGGGGCACGCGGGTGGTCATCAGCTACGACCCCGAGACCCTCCTCAAGTGCGACCGCCTGGTCCTCCCCGGCGTGGGCGGCGTGCGCGAGTGCATGCGCGAACTGCAGCGCCTGGAACTGAACCAGCTGGTGATCGAGGCCGCCCGCAAGAAGCCCATGCTGGGCATCTGCCTGGGCATGCAGGTCATGCTGGAGTGGAGCGACGAGAACGGCGGCGTGCCGGCCCTGGGCCTGTTCCCGGGCAAGGTCACCCGCTTCCCGGACCCGCCGGAAACCGGCGCCCTGGACCGCCTCAAGGTGCCGCACATGGGCTGGAACCGCGTGCGCCAGACCCGGCAGCACCCTATCTGGGACGGCGTCCCGGACGATGCCTGGTTCTACTTCGTGCACAGCTACCACGCCGAGCCGGCCTGCGCCGACCACGTGCTGGGCACCTCCGACTACACCAAGACCTTTGCCTGCGCCCTGGCGCGGGACAACCTGGTGGCTTTCCAGTTTCACCCCGAGAAGTCGCAGAACACCGGCATGACGCTGCTGGCCAACTTCGTCCAGTGGGACCCCTGAGCAACGACAGGCACCCCACAGACACGGCTTGCACCCGGCAGGGGTTGGTGGCAGAGTTTTTCCACACCGATCCAGGCCGCACGCCCAAAACGCCCTCTCCCGGTCTCTCCTCCAGCAACCTACCTGATGGTTCTCACAGCTCATGCTGTTGATTCCTGCGATTGATCTAAAGGGCGGCAAGTGCGTGCGTTTGCGCCAGGGCCGCATGGACGACGTCACCGTCTTCTCCGATGACCCCGTGGCCATGGCCCAGAAGTGGGTCGACGAGGGCGCCGAGCGTCTGCACCTGGTGGACCTGGACGGCGCCGTCAAAGGCGAGCCGGTCAACATCAAGGTGGTGGAGCAGATCGCCGCGGCAATCAGCATCCCCGTGCAGATCGGCGGCGGCATCCGCGACGAGGAGACCGTGCAGCGGTACCTCAACGCCGGCGTGCAGTACGTCATCATCGGCACCAAGGCCGTGAACACGCCGCACTTCCTGCACGACCTCTGCCTGGAATTCCCGCGCCACATCATCGTCGGCCTGGACGCCAAGGACGGCCGCGTGGCGCTCAACGGCTGGACCAAGATCACCGGCCACGACGTCATCGAGACCGCGGTCCACTGCGAGCGCGACGGCGTCGAGGCGATCATCTACACCGACATCGGCCGCGACGGCATGATGCAGGGCTTCAACGCCCAGGCCACCCGCAACCTCGCCAGCGCCATCAAGACCCCGGTCTTCGCCAGCGGCGGCGTCAGCACCATCGACGACATCCACCGCCTCAAGGAAATCGAGGGCGAGGGCGTCGCCGGCGCCATCATCGGCCGCGCGCTGTACGAAGGCACGCTCAAGCTCGCCGACGCGGTCAGGGTCGCACGCGGCTGAGCCGCCTTTCACGATACAGGCTGTTTCGAACATGCTCGCCAAACGCATCATTCCCTGCCTCGACATCGACCGCGGGCGCGTGGTCAAGGGCGTCAAGTTCGAGGACGTGCAGGACGCGGGCGATCCGGTCGAGGTGGCGCGCAAGTACGACGCCCAGGGTGCCGACGAGCTGGTGTTCCTGGACATCACCGCCAGCGTTGACGACCGCCCCACCCTGTTCCAGACCGTGGAAGCGGTGGCGCGCCAGATCTACATCCCCCTGACCGTCGGCGGCGGCGTGCGCAGCTGCGCCGACGTGCGCGCCCTGCTGTCGGCCGGCGCCGACAAGGTCAGCATCAACACCTCCGCGGTGGAAAACCCCGACTTCGTCACCGAAGCCGGCGACCGCTATGGCGTGCAATGCATCGTCGTGGCGATCGACGCCAAGCGCGTCAGCAAGAAGAAGGAGCCGCCGCGCTGGGAGGTCTTCACCCACGGCGGCCGCCGCGCCACCGGCCTGGACGCCGTCGAGTGGGCCAAGACCATGGTGCGCAAGGGCGCCGGCGAACTGCTGGTGACCAGCATCGATCGCGACGGCACCAAGAGCGGCTACGACAACGAACTGCTGGCCGCGATCTCCTCCGCCGTCAGCGTGCCCCTGATCGCCTCCGGCGGCGTGGGCGACCTGGAGCACCTCTACCAGGGCCTGGCCACCGGCGGCGCCGACGCCGTGCTGGCCGCCAGCATCTTCCATCAGGGCACCTACACCGTGGGCGAGGCCAAGAAGTATCTCGCAGACAAGGGCGTCCGCATCCGCCTGTAGCCCCCAGGGGTTACACTGTCGCCAACCTGTAACCCTGGACGGCTAGCCTGATGAACCCCGGCGACGTATTGACCCAGCTGTACGCCACCCTGGAGGCCCGCAAGAACGCGGACCCGCAGGGCTCGTACATCGCCAGCCTGTACGCCAAGGGCACCGACGCGATCCTCAAGAAGGTCGGCGAGGAAGCGGCGGAGACCATCATCGCGGCCAAGAACCCCGAGTCCGCCCCGCTGGTCTATGAACTGGCGGACCTGTGGTTCCACAGCCTCGTGCTGCTGGCCCACAAGGACCTGCCGCTCACCGCACTGACCGATGAACTGGCCCGGCGTTTCGGGCAATCCGGGCTGGCCGAGAAGGCCGCCCGCAGCAAGTAACCGACGAGGATAGCAACATGGGTTCCTTCAGCATCTGGCATTGGCTCATCGTCCTGGCCATCGTTCTGGTGGTCTTCGGCACCAAGAAGCTGCGCGGCGCCGGTGGCGACCTGGGCGGCGCGATCAAGAACTTCAAGCAGGCGATGAAGGAAGGCGAGGAAGACGCGGCCAAGACCCCGGCCCAGCTCGCCGAACAGCAGAAGCAGAACAGCGCCTCCTCCGAGCAGAACACCAAGGTCTGAGCCCGCCCGCGGGATAGGCCCTGATCCATGTTCGACGTCGGCTTTTCCGAGCTGCTGCTCTGCTTCATCGTCGCCCTGGTGGTGCTCGGCCCCGAGCGCCTGCCCAAGCTGGCGCGCACCGTCGGCCGCTGGAGCGGCCAGGCCAAGGTCTACATGCGCAACCTCACGACCGAGCTGGATCGTGAATCGCGCCTGATGGAACTCAAGAAGCAGGTCGAGGAAGCGCAGAAGCTGCTGTCCGAGCAGGCCCAGGAGGCCAAGGCCGGCGTCGAGAAGCTGATGAAGCCCGCCCAGGAGTCCATCCAGGACGCCCGGACCGAGGTGGAGCAGCTGGCCAAGGACAGCGATCCGCGGCCATGAAAGCCTCGCTTCCTGTCAGGCGGTTTTCTCCTTTGCTTTCATGGCCGCGTCGACTCTCGACGCCAGGATCCCCATGCCTTGCATCGGGGCCCTCCACGCTGCTCCCGACGCCATGACCGACCAGGATTCCTCCCAGGACACCGAGCAGCCGCTGATCGCCCACCTGCTGGAACTGCGCCAGCGCCTGCTCTACGCCGTGCTGGGCGTGATCGCCCTGTTCCTGCCGCTGGCCTTCGTCGCCAAGGACATCTACGCCCTGCTGGCGCGGCCGCTGCTGAAACTGATGCCCGCCGGCACCACGATGATCGCGACCGAGGTCGCCTCGCCGTTCTTCACCCCGATCAAGTTCGCCGGCGTCTTCGCCTTCGTGCTGGCGATGCCCTGGGTGCTGTGGCAGGTCTGGGGCTTCGTGGCGCCGGGCCTGTACAAGAGCGAGCGCCGCCTGGTGGCGCCGCTGATGCTGTCCAGCACCCTGCTGTTCTACGCCGGCATCGCCTTCGCCTACTTCCTGGTGCTGCCCACGGTCTTCCACTTCACCATCGGCGCCGCCCCCGAGGGCGTGTCGGTGATGACGGACATCAGCAAGTACCTGGACTTCGTCCTGACCATCTTCGTGGCCTTTGGCCTGGCCTTCGAGACGCCGGTGGCGCTGGTGCTGCTGGTCAAGACCGGCTTCGTCACGCCCAAGCAGCTGGCCGACAACCGCGAGTACGTGCTGGTCGGCGCCTTCGTGCTGGGCGCCATCTTCACTCCGCCGGACGTGATCTCGCAGCTGATGCTGGCGATCCCGGTCTACCTGCTGTTCGAGGTCGGCATCGTCGCGGCCCGCTGGATGGTGCCGGGGACGGAAGCGGTGGATGCGCAGCGCGAGGCGCAGAAGTCGGGCGGCGAGTAGTCCCGCTGAGGCTTCCCCGGAAGCGTTCACCCTTCGACAGGCTCGCCTGGAGGCGCCTACTTCTGGCAGGGCGAACGGGTGCTCCATCGCAGGCCATGGAATGTCTGGCCCTGCTGAGGCATGACTCAATGTCATGCCGAAGTAAGCCAGACATGCCCCGGGGCGCGATACAGGGAGTGAAGTCCCGCCATGGATGGCTACCGCGAATGTGCTCCCGCTCTCGGCAACTGCTCCTGCGTTGCCCTACCTGCGGGCGTCCTGCCCTTGTCGGCAACTGCTCCTGCGTTGCCCTACCTGCGGGCATCCCGCCCTTGTCGGCAACTGATCCTGCGTTGCCCTACCTCGGGCATCCATGCCCTCGGCCCCTGCCCCTCTCCCGCAAGCGGGAGCAGGGAACGCCTGGATCAGGCAAGGTTGCCGCTGCGCATCTTCTCGCGCCCCGCCTTCACGCCCCGCGCCAAGCCCTCCAGCACCGGCCGCAGGATCACGTACATCAGCGGCACCGCTACCAGCGCACTCAGCAGCCACACCACGCTGCCGCCCACCGCGATCATCCCGTAGTCCAGCACGAACTGCTTGGGGCTGCTGGCGAAACGCTCGGCGAGTTCCGTCACCGCCAGCAGCGGCGCCGGTTCGCGGCCGAAGAGATGCTCGCCGGCACGGTAGTAGGGATAGAGCAGCAGGATGTGCACCGGCGCCAGCAGCGCGTTGACCAGCTGCATCAGCGGCTGGTTGAGGCGCAGCAGCCAGGCGGCCAGCGCGCACAGCGCGGTGGTGGCGCCGAAGATCGGGAAGACGCTGAGCAGGGCGCCCAGCGCCACGGTGAAGGCCACGCGGCGCGGCGTCACGCCCTGGGTGAGCTGCGCCACCACCACCCGCCGGATGCGGGCGCGCCAGCTCTCCCTCGTCATGCCGATCCGGGACGCAGCAGCAGCTCGCGCACGCCGGCGCCCGGCGGCAGCGACCACAGCACCTTCAGCATGTAGCAGGCCATGGCGATGTTGCCGAGCAGCAGCACGGCCGGCAGCCAGGCGATACGCGCCGCCAGGCTGCGCTCGCGGTAGGCGATCCACAGCCAGAACCACAGGAAGCCGAAGTAGGCGTCGAACAGGGTGGCGATGGTCCAGGGGTTGTAGCCGGCGGCGGGATTCTGCAGCAGGTCCTGGATCGCGGGAACGATGCTGACGATGCCGGTGGCCCAGGCCGAAACGCCGACCAGGCCCGCCAGCACCAGCAGGGACCACAGCAACAAACCGCCGCGCACGCTCATGACTGCCCCTTCTCCAGCGTCACCTGCATCAGGTCGATGCGCTCCACGCGGAAGCCGCATTCGCAATAGGCCAGATAGTAGCGCCACATGCGCAGGAAGCGCTCGTCGAACTGCGACACCACCTGGTCGCGCACGGCCAGCACGTTGCGGTGCCAGTACGCCAGGGTATCGGCGTAGTCGCGGCCGAAGTAGCGCGGGTCCCGCGCCTGGAGGCCGGCCTTCCGCGCCAGGTCCATGAAGCGCTGCGGCGGGCACAGCATGCCGCCGGGGAAGATGTACTTCTGGATGAAGTCGCGCTTGGTCAGGTAGTGCGCGAAGATCGACTCGTCGATGGTGATGCCCTGGATCGCGGCACGGCCGCCGGGCTTCAGCGCCCTTTCGATGGCGGCGAAGTAGGCCGGCCAGTACTCGGCGCCCACCGCCTCGTACATCTCGATGGACACCACGCGGTCGTACTGTCCTTCGATGTCGCGGTAGTCGCGCAGCTCGAAGCGCACGCGGTCGGCGACCCCGGCCTGCTCGGCGCGCCGACGCGCCTCCTTGAGCTGCTCCTCGGACAGGGTGATGCTGGTGACGCGGCAGCCGGAATGCTGGGCGGCGTAGATCGCGAAGCCGCCCCAGCCGGAGCCGATCTCCAGCAGGTGGTGCCCGGCCTGAAGGTCCAGGCGCTCATGCATCAGCCGGAACTTGTTGAGCTGCGCGTCGCGCAGGGTCTGGTTGGGCTCGGCGAACATCGCCGAGCTGTAGGCCATGGTCTCGTCCAGCCACAGCTCGTAGAACCCGTTGCCGAGGTCGTAGTGGTACTGGATGTTCTCGCGCGAGCCGGCACGGGTGTTGGCGCGGCGGCGGTGCTGCCACCAGCCGTAGACCTTGCCCAGCCAGTTCACCTCGAAGGGACCCTTGTAGTAGGGCTCGTTGAGATACATCACCGCCAGCAGCGGCGCCAGGTCCGGCGAGTCCCAGCAGCCGTCGAGATAGGCCTCGCCGAAGCCGACCTCGCCCCCGCGCAGCACATGCGCCATGAAGCCTTCGCTGCGGATGTTGAGCACGCCGCGCAGCTCCAGCCGCTCCTGGCCGCGGAACACCCGGCGCTCGCCGTTGGGCAGGTTCACCTCGAGCTGGCCGTAGTGCAGGCCGCGCAGCATGTAGAGCATCAGCTGCAGGCGCAGGCCCAGGCGCCGGGAGCCGGCGCGGGGCGCCAGCGCTGCCGGCAGGTCCGGCGAGAAGCCGTCGCGCCCCAGCACGCGCTGCAGCGGATCGTCGAGTCCTTCCTGCCGCTTGTCTTCGGGTCCCTGGCTCATGGTGCTCGGCTCGTTCTGTTGTTGTTCGTGGGGTTCAGGACAGGTCCTGCGGCAGCTGCGCCGGCTTGGGCCGGTAGCCGGCGCCGCGCAGCCACAGCTTCAATGCTTCCCAGTGGATGCCGGCCATCACCTTGACCGCCATCCAGGGCATGCGCAGCACCTGCTGCAGCAGGGCCGCGTCGGACAGTGCACGGCGCTCGGCGGCCAGCGTGGCATCCATCACCGGCGCGCCGTCGCGGCTCTCACGGATCGCCACGCGCAGGCGCTCGCCGGGCTCGCCCAGTTCGAAGCGATAGCGGCCCGCGCGATCCAGGAAGGGCGAGACGTGGAAGCACTTGTCCTTGTCATGCACCTGTCCATACGGCATCGGCGCGCCGCCGGATGCGAGCAGGTAGCAGTGCTTCTCGCCGAAGGTATTGCGGACCTCGGCGATCACCGCGCGCAGGCTGCCGTCACGGTGCTCGCAGTACCAGAGGCTGATCGGGTTGAAGGCCCAGCCCAGCACCCGCGGCAGCGTCAGCAGGCGGATGCGGCCGCCCTCCAGCTCGATGCCGCGGCGGCGCAGCAGGTCTTCCGCCCAGGGCCGCAGGCCGCGGCCGTCGCCGTAGTCCCGCGTGCGCAGGCTCAGCAGGTTGAAGCGCTCGAAGGAGAAGAAGCGCAGGCGGCCCTGCAGTTCCCCCAGCCGGTCGATGTCCACCAGCAGGTAGAACACGCGGTAGACGAAACGGTACAGCGGCGCGACGCGGCGCCGGTGCATGACCCGCGCGGGATACAGCCAGCCGGCCTGATCCGCTTCCATTCCCTACCCCGCGACCCCCGCCGCCGCTGCCGGCAGCCCCGGTACCGAGGATGCCGCCGGTGCCCGGGGTTCATCAAGGCTTGCCCAGGCCGGCAGGCAGTCGCGGTCCACGCCCGCCACCGCGCGCAGGCCGGAACGCAGGCCGTCCTCGTGGAAGCCGTAGCCGGTCCAGGCGCCCGCGAACCACAGGCCGCCGCGTCCCTGGATCTCCGGCAGGCGCCGGTGGGTCGTCACGCTCGCAGCGCCGTAGTGGGGATGGTGGTACACGGTTTGGTAGAGCACGCGCTCGGCCGGGACCTCGCGGGTCGGATTGAGCGTGACGACGTAGTTCACCGGGCCCGGGATGCCCTGCAGCAGGTTCATCCAGTAGCTGCCGGAGATCGGCCGGTCGTGCACCTCGTCGCGATCGTTGAGGTAGTTCCAGGACGCCCAGGCGGCCCGGCGGCGCGGCAGGAAGGACTCGTCGGTATGCAGCACGCAGCGGCTCTCGTTGTAGGGAATGCCGGCCAGGATCGCGCGCTCGTCCTCGGCCGCGTCGGCCAGCAGCGCCAGGGCCTGGTCGGAATGCGTGGCGCAGACCACCCGGTCGTAGGTCTCGGTGCCGGCGGCGGTGTTCACCTCCACGCCGGCCGCACCGCGGCGCAGCCGCGTCACCGGGGCGTTCTGCCGCAACCGGCCGGGGAAGACCGCCAGCAGCTTCTTCAGGTATTGGTGCGAACCGCCCACCACGGTATGCCAGACCGGCTGGCCGGTGGCGGTGAACAGCGAGTGCGAGTCGAAGAAGCGCATGAAATCCGCGGCCGGGTATTCCATGGCCTTCTTCGGCGAGCAGCTCCAGATCAGGCCCGCCATCGGCAGCAGGTAGCGGCTGGCCAGCTCCGGCGAGTATCCGGCCTCGCGCAGGTAGTCGCCCAGCGATCCCTCGGGCAGCGCACCGCTGCGCAGCAGGGCATTGGCCTGGCGGTTCAGCTTCAGGATGTCCAGCAGCATGCGCACATGCTTCCAGCGGAACAGGTTGGAAGGCTGGGCGAAGACCGTCCACAGCCGGTCGCTGCCGGTCCACTCGTAGGCCCCGCCGCCCAGCGATACGCCGAAGGACATGCTCGTCGGCCGGGTCTTCACGCCCAGTTCGCCGAACAGCGCCGTCAGGTTCGGGTAGTTGATGCCGTTGTAGACGATCCAGCCGGTGTCGACCGGCTGCGGGCCCTCCGGCGTAGGCACCAGGATGGTGTTGGTATGGCCGCCGCAGCGGCCGTCCTGCTCGTACAGGGTGACGTCATGGCGGCGGGCCAGGAACGAGGCGGCGCTCAGCCCGGAAATGCCGGACCCTACGACTGCGATCTTCATGGAAGGGGTCAAGATAGGTCTTGTGGTTCTCGTACATTGTCCCTACGCAGAAAACCGCTACCGGGATGCAGTGCTCACCGCGGCCGGCCCAAAAGCGGCTTCAGGGTCGGCCAGACCGCCTCCAGCAGCTTGGGCTGGGCGGCTGCCGAGGGATGGATGCCGTCGTCCTGGAAGTTGGCCGGGTCCAGCGCGATCGGCATCAGGAAGAAGGGCACCACCGGGGTCTTGGTGGCCTGCCCCAGCTCGGTGAAGCTGCGGGTGAAGCTCTCGCCGTAGGCCGGGCCGTAGTTGGCCGGGATGCGCATCTCGAACAGCACCGGCCTGGCACCCGCGTCACGGGACAGTTGCAGCATCCTTTCCAGGTTGCCGCGCATGGCCTTCACCGGCAGGGCGCGCAGGCCGTCGTTGGCGCCCAGTTCCAGCAGAACGATTGCCGGCCGGTGCTGTCCCAGTGCTGCCGGCAGGCGGGCGAGGCCGCCGGCGCTGGTTTCGCCGCTGATGCTGGCGTTGACCACCACGTGGGGATAGCCTTCCTGCCGCAGCCGCTGCTGCAACAGCGCCACCCAACCCTGGGAGGCCTGGATGCCGTAGGCCGCGCTGAGACTGTCCCCGAACGCCAGGATCTTCGGAGCCTGCACAGGGGCCTGGGCCGCCGCCGCGCCGCCCCACAGACACAGAAACAGAAAGACACACCGCATGAAAGCCGTCATCGCCCGGGATCTCCGCAAGACAGTCGTCAGCGGCGCCGCGCCGCTCACCATTCTGACCGGCATCAGCTTCGAAGTTTCCGCCGGCGAGTCGGTGGCCATCGTCGGCCAGTCCGGTTCCGGCAAGACCACGCTGCTGTCGCTGCTCGCCGGCCTGGACCTGCCGACCGAGGGCGACATCCTACTCGACGGCCAGTCGCTGGCGGGACTGGACGAGGATGCCCGCGCCGGCCTGCGCGCCGGCCGCGTCGGCTTCGTATTCCAATCCTTCCAGCTGCTGGCCGGATTCACCGCGCTGGAGAACGTCATGCTGCCGGCCGAGCTGGCGGGGCTGCGCGACGCCGCCGGGCGCGCCCGCCGCGCGCTGGACGAGGTGGGCCTGGCGGCACGCCTGGACCACTACCCGCACCAGCTTTCCGGCGGCGAGCAACAGCGCGTGGCGCTGGCCCGCGCCTTCGCCGGGCAGCCCCGAATCCTGTTCGCGGATGAACCCACCGGCAACCTGGATACCGCCACCGGCCAGAAGATCATCGAGCTGATGTTCGGACTCAACCGCGCGCACGGCACCACCCTGATCCTGGTGACGCACGATCCGGCGCTGGCGGCGCGCTGCGACCGGCGCCTGACGCTGCGCGAGGGCCGCCTGAATGACTGACGGCGGCCGAGGCTCAGAACCGGCGGCGCTGCTGGTGCAGCGCCACCCACAGCATCACGCCGAAGGTGGTGGCCAGCACCAGGCCCTCGGTCAGTCCGTCGAGCGGATGCTCGTCGGCGTCCACCAGGCCGAAGGCCAGCAGCGCCAGGAACAGGTGCGCCGCGAACACGCGCAGCGAGGCCCGGCCCAGCAGCCCGAGCACGGCACCCCCGGTACGACGCAGCAGCCGCGACAGGGCCGGCAGCGCCAGCCCGGTGCTGATCGCCAGCACGGCGAAGTTGGCCAGGCGCATCGGGCCCAGCAATACCTTGTCGAACAGCACCGGGTGCTGCAGCCGCAGCAGGTCCATCGGCAGCAGCGGGTCCAGCAGGCGGTGATACCAGGCCAGGTACACCAGCGCGGTGCCCGCCGCCGCCAGGCGCAGGCCGCGCCGCGGCAATTGCGCGGCCAGCCGCCCGCTCACGGCCAGATGTCCGGTCCACAGGCCGAAGACCCACAGCAGCTGCCAGGCAAGATCGTCGAAGAAGCCCAGCGCCGGCAACGGCAGCGAGGGCACGCTGTCGCCGGTGAGATGGTTGAAGCCGTCCAGCAGCAGGGCGCGCCCGCCGCATTGCGCGAATACCCAGACCAGGCTGCTGAACAGCAGCACCCGGCCCCAGCCGTGACGGCGCGCCTGCATCAGCCAGAACGGCGTCAGCAGCAACTGCACGATGTAGGTCGGCAGGATATCGAGCAGGGGCGGCTGGTACAGCAGCAGCGGCGCCGCCCACAGCGCCGCGGCCGGCTGGTCGAAGTAGAAGCTCAGCAGGTTGCGCAGCATCGGCCGGCCGCCGTACCAGCCGATCGCCGCACCGACCGTGAACAGGAACAGCAGCAACAGCAGATGCCAGCGATACAGCTCGAAGGCGCGCGCGCGCAGCCGCGATCGCATCCAGTCCTCGCCGCGCCAGTCGATGGCGCGCCAGTACACCATGCCGGCCACCAGGCCCGACAGGAACACGAAGCCCTCCGCCGCCGAGACGAAGCCGAACACCTGGCTGCTGTACGCGGACAGCCGCGTCGGCAGGTGGGTCAGCGTCATCAGGATCAGCAGCATCCCGCGCAGGGTGTCGAGTTCGGAGCGTCGTTGCATCGGCAGGCAGGGGGCGGGACGGCGGACCGGCGCGGCCCCGCCGGGACTCGTCAGGCCCCGAGTATGGCCGCTGCGCGCCGTGCAACCAAGCTTCGCGCCGGAGCCCGCGCATGAGCCCGGCCCTGGGTTTCGCGCTGCGGCGCCTGCGCCGCGGCTGGAAGAGCGGCGAGCTGCTGATCCTGACGCTGGCGCTGGCGGTGGCGGTGGCCGCGCTGTCGGCGGTGGGCCTGTTCACCGACCGGGTACGCAGCGCCATCGACAGCCAGACCGGCGACACCCTGGGCGCCGACCTGCTGTTCAGCTCGCGCAATCCGCTGCCCGACACGCTGCTGCAGCGGGTCGCCGGCAGCGGCGCGCGGACCAGTTCCTTCGTGCAGTTTCCCAGCGTGGTGCTGAACGGCGAAGCCACCGCCCTGGCGTCGATCAAGGCGGTCGCGGCCGGCTATCCGCTGCGCGGGCAGCTGCGCCTGTCGGAACTGCCCTTCGGCCCGGCAAGGCCGGTGGAAGGCATCCCGGCGCCGGGCGAAGCCTGGGCCGACGCGCGCCTGTGGCAGGAACTGGGTCTGCAACCTGGCGCCAGCGTGCAGGCCGGCAGCTCGCACTTCCGCATCGTGGCGGTGCTGGAAAGCGAGCCCGACCGCGGCAACGGCTTCTCCGACCTGGCGCCGCGGCTGATGATCAATCACGCCGATCTCGCCGCCACCGGCCTCACCGGGCCCGGCGCGCGCGCGCAATACACGCTGATGGCGGCAGGCGAAGCCCGGGCGCTGGAGCCGCTGCGCACGATGACGCTGCCGGCTGGCGTCCGGCGCATCGCACCGCAGGACGCGCGGCCGGAAATCCGCAATGCCCTGGGCCGCGCGGGCCAGTTCCTCGACATCGCCGTGCTGGCGGCGACGCTGCTGGCCGCCGCCGCCGTGGCGCTGTGCGCACACCAGCACGGCGCCAAGCTGCGCGACGAGGTGGCGCTGCTCAAGTGCCTGGGCGCGGGCCGCGCCTTCCTTGGCCGCGCCCTGCTGCTCAACCTGCTGCTGCTCGGCGCCGCCGGAGGACTCGCCGGCGCCCTGCTGGGCCTGGCCGCGCAGGAGGTGGTGGCCCGCCTGCTCGCCGAGCTGCTGCAGATCGCCCTGCCGCCGCCCTCGCTGCAGCCGCTGCTGCTGGCCTGGGGCCTGGGCCTGCTGATGCTGCTGGGCTTCGCCGCGCCGCCGGTGCTGCAGGCGCGGGCGGTGCCGCCTCTGCGCGTGTTCCAGCGCAACGCCGGCGGCTCGCTGCTGACCGGCGCGATCTGGCTCGCCGCCGGGGCCACCGTCGTGGCGCTGCTGTGGCTGCAGACCGGCGATCCCAAGCTGGCGGCCGCGGTGCTGGTCGGCGCCGCCATCGCGCTGGGCCTGCTGGCGCTGCTGGCCTGGCTGCTGGTGCTGGCGCTGTCGCCGCTCAAGCGCGCCGTCGGCAGTTCCTGGCGCTTCGGCCTGGGCAACATCGCGCGCCGCCGCGGCGCCACCGTAGCGCAGGTGGTGGCGCTGGGCCTGGCGCTGCTGGCCCTGCTGCTGGTGTCGGTGGTGCGCCAGGACCTGCTGGCCAGCTGGCAGGGCAAGCTGCCGCCGGACACGCCGAACCAGTTCCTGATCAACATCCAGCCGGCGCAGCGCGACGCGCTGCAACAGTTCTTCGCCGAGCGCGGCTATGCCGACATCCAGCTCTGGCCGATGGCGCGCGCGCGTCTCACCGGGCTCAACGGCAAGCCGGTGACGGCCGACTCCTTCAGCGACCCGGAGACGCAGCGCTGGATCAACCGCGACTTCAACCTGTCCTGGTCGACCACGCTGAACGACGACAATCAGCTGCTCGAAGGCGACTGGTGGGGCGAGGCCGGGCGCGGCAAGCCCTGGATCTCGGCCGAGGACTACGCCATCGAGCGGCTGGGCCTGAAGCTCGGCGACCGCATGACGCTGGACTTCGCCGGCACGCCGGTCGAGCTGACCGTGCGCAACTTCCGCAAGGTGGACTGGGGCAGCTTCCGGCCCAATTTCTTCCTGCTGGTGCCGCCCGGCGTGATCAGCGACGTCAACGGCCAGTACATCGGCAGCTTCCACCTGCCGGCGGAGCGCCGCGCGCTGCTGCGCGAACTGGTGGCGCAGTTCCCCAACGTCACCGTGCTCGACATCGACGCGGCGATGAAGCAGGTGCGCGGCATCGTCGACCGCGTGGTGCGCGCGGTGGAGTTCATCTTCCTGTTCACGCTGCTGGCCGGCCTCACGGTGCTGCTCGCCGCCATCGAGGGCACGCGCGCCGAGCGCGTGCGCGAAACCGCGCTGCTGCGCACGCTGGGTGCACGCAGCGGCACCATCGCCAAGGGACTGCTGTCGGAATACGCGCTGCTGGGCCTGCTGGCCGGCCTGGTCGCGGCCATCGTCGCGCAGGGCGTCGCCTGGGCGCTGGCGGCGCGCGTCTTCGAGATTCCCTACGGCCTGCGCCCGGCGCTCTGGGGCATCGGCGCCGGCGCCGGCATGCTGCTGGTGGCCGGCATGGGCTGGCTGTCGCTGCGCGGCGTGCTGCGTACCCCGCCGCGGCAGGTGCTGGGCTGATTCCCCCGCTGGCCGGAGCGAGCCGCCGCATCGGCGGCCGGCCCGCCCGAGGCCGCGGGAGGCCTCGATCCTGCGCCTGGTGGCCGGGGGCCAGCCGCCCGCTCCCAGCGGATCTCCGACGGGACGGTGAAGAACCACCTTACCGGCATCCTGCGGAAGCTCGACGCCCGCTGGCTGCCGGCTCCGCCGTCCCTTCCCCGGCCGGTTTGGTCAAATTTGAGCCGGGACCGGCCGAAAACGGCTAAAATTGCCGCCCCTTTGCCCCGCCCGTCCTGAATCCAGGGAGTTTTTACCGATGAAGAAGCCCGTCAAGGTCGCCATCACCGGCGCCGCCGGCCAGATCGCCTACTCGCTCATTTTCCGCGTCGCCTCCGGCTCCCTGCTGGGCCCGGACCAGCCGGTCATCCTGCAGCTGCTCGAAGTGCCGGTGCCGGAAGTGCTGGAGAAGCTGAAGGGCACGGTGATGGAGGTCGATGACTGCGCCTTCCCGCTGGTGCACAGCATCGAAATCCACTCCGACCCGATGTCGGGCTTCGAAGGCACCGACTACGCCCTGCTCGTCGGCGCCCGCCCGCGCGGCCCCGGCATGGAGCGCAAGGACCTGCTGACCGCCAACGGCGGCATCTTCGGCCCCCAGGGCAAGGCCCTGGCCGCCAAGGCTTCCAAGGACGTCCGCGCCCTGGTCGTCGGCAACCCGGCCAACACCAATGCCCTGATCGCCGCCACCGCCGCCGCCAAGGGCGGCCTGGATCCGAAGCAGATCCACGCCATGGTGCGCCTGGACCACAACCGCGCCGTCAGCCAGCTCGCCACCAAGACCGGCGTGCACGGCAACGACATCGAGAAGGTCATCATCTGGGGCAACCACAGCTCCACCCAGTACCCGGACATCAGCCACACCACCGTCGGTGGCAAGGCCGCCAAGAGCCTGGTCGACCAGGCCTGGGTCGAGAAGGACTTCATCCCCACCGTGCAGCAGCGCGGCGCCGCCATCATCAAGGCGCGCGGCCTGTCGTCCGCCGCCTCGGCCGCCTCGGCCGCCGTGGACCACGTGCGTGACTGGGCCCTGGGCTCCAACGGCAAGTGGGTGTCCATGGGCGTTCCCTCGGACGGCAGCTACGGCATCAAGCCGGGCATCGTCTACGGCTACCCCTGCATCTGCAAGAACGGCCAGTACGAGATCGTGCAGGGCCTGAGCGTGGACGAGTTCTCGCGCGCCCGCATGACGGTCACCGAGAACGAGCTGCGCGAAGAGCGCGCCGCGATCGAGGACCTGCTCGCCTAAGAGCGCCGTCGCTTCACCGGGGGAGGCCGCCGCGAGGCGGCCTTCTTTTTTGCCCCCGCCAGCACATAGGCCCCCAGCATGTCGGCCAGCGCGCCGATCACCTCGTCGCGCCGCAGCACCGGGCGGTCCAGGCTGAGGTAGTAGGCCACCGTATAGTGCAGCGAGTTGATCGCCACGAACAGCGCCGCCGGCAGGTTCTCCACGCGGTACTGCTCATGGTGCCGCAGCAGGTAGACGCGGCAGGCCTCCGTCATGTGCTGCTCCAGCGCGCGGAAGGTGCTGCGCGTGCGCAGGCGGTCCCAGTGGCGCGTCAGCTCGCGCCGGCAGGGGTCGTTCTCCACCACGTCGAACACCGCCTCGAGGATGCCGCGCGTGATCTCGCGGGCATCGGCGTCGATCATCGCGCGCAGGCGCGCATCCACCACCGCCAGCAGCTCCGCCGCGTGCCGCTGCAGCAGGGCCTCCACCAGGGCGTCCTTGTCGTCGAAGTACTGGTACAGCGAGCCGATGCTGACGCCGGCGGCCTCCGCCACATGGTTGGTGGTGAGATTGTCCAGGCCGCGCTCCACGATCACCTGGGCCGCCGCATCCAGCAGGGCGGCCACCATGTCGCGCGAACGCTGCTGCACCGGCCGCTTCCTCAAAGGACCCCTCCCGACGCGAGTTGAATGCGAGCAACTGCTCGCAATAGGGTAGTCCCATCCGCCGCCCTGCGGCAAACCAGGACGCCCGCCATGGCCGAAGGCTCCAGCCACCCCGCCATCCCGCGCCGCCACGGCGCCGATCTGGACACCGGCCGCCGCATGGCCGGCCCGCTGCGCTGGCTGATCCGCGGGGACCCGGAGCCCAGCGCCGCCCAGTGGCGGGCCGTGGGCGAATCCCTGAACCAGGGCGATCCCGCGATGGACCGGCTGGTGGAATGGATGGGCAGCGAGGGCCTGCGCCGGACCAAGCCGCTGTTCGACCTCGCCGTGGGCCAGGGTATCGACGCGGTCCCCGATGCCCCCGCGCCGCTGCGCCGCTTCTTCGCCGAGGTCGAGGCCCGCCCGGCCTGGGTCGATCCGGGGCTGCTGGACGAGGGGGCGCGGGCCTGCGGCATCTCGGGCCTGGCCGGCATGCACGTGCTGCGCGACTTCGGCCTGATGGCGGGTTACCAGGCCAGCGCCATCAACCGCACCCTGGTGCTGACCGGCGCCCTGCAGAAGGGCGCGCAGCGCCGCGTCGCGGAAACGACGAAGTGGTGGGTCGATGCCACCCGCCCCGGGGGCATGGCACGCGGCGCCCCCGGCTGGCGCAGCACGCTGCAGGTGCGCCTGATCCACGCCATGGTGCGACGCCATGTGCAGCGCCACCCGGAGTGGGACGCAGCCGAGCTGGGCCTGCCGGTGAACCAGGGCGACATGCACGCGACCTACCTCGCCTTCAGCGTGATCTTCCTGTTCGGCCAGCGCCTGCTGGGCGTGCCGCTGAGCGCGCGCGAGGGCCGCGCCGCGATGCACCTGTGGAAGTACATCGGCTGGCTGATGGGCCTGGACGAGCGCTGGCTGGGCGACAGCGAGCAGGCCGGCCGCATCGCGCTGTACCACAACCTGCTGGCGCAGGCGCCGCCGGACGAGAGCAGCCGCCAGCTCGGCCGGCCCCTGGCGGACGAACCCTTGCAGCGCCGCTACCGCAACCTGGGCTGGCTGCGGGGCCGCTGGAACCGGGCCAAGCACCTGTCGATCGCCCGCGCCTTCATCGGCCGCCCCGGCATGGACGCGCTGGGGCTGCCGCAGGGCGTGCTGCCCTGGTACCCGGTGCTCAGCTTCGCCCCGCGCCTGGGCTGGCACCTGGCCCATCGCCTGGTGCCCGGCGGCCGCGAGCGGCTGGTGCGGCACGGGCTGAAGGCGCAGGAGGACTACCTGGAGGTGCTCTTCGGCGAGGACGAGCGGGGGCTGGCGGAGCCGATGCCCGGGACGCACGAAGCAAGTCGCTGACTGCACCCCTGCATCCTGTTATTTTTGAAGGATGCAGATCTTCCACTTCAACAACGGCGAGCCGCCCCGGATCCTCCCCCCGGATGCGCCCCTGCCGGAGACCGGCCTGATCTGGGCCGACTTCCTGCGCGACGAGGCCGAGGGCTGGGAGTGCTGGGCCGAGCCCAATGTCGGCGTGGCGATCGAGCCGCAGCACGTCAGCGACAGCATGAACCCCTATCACCCGTCGTTCTTCGACGGCACCTCCGAATACGACATGCTCGTGTTCCAGGGCCTGGGCCCCAACGAAGATCCCTTCCCCGTCGAGACGCGCACTGCCGCCTTCTTCCTGTTCCGCCGCGTGCTGATCACGGTGCGCGCGGAGGACAACCTCAGCATCCACATCGTGCAGCAGCGCATCCGCGAGCGCCGCATGAAGAACCCCGACTCGGTGCTGGGCCTGGCCCACGCCGTGCTCGACGTGATGGTGGACCGCTACCTGAAGGTGCGCGAGCCGATGGAGCAGCGCTTCTCGGTGCTGCAGGACGAGCTGCTGGACCCCGACAGCCGCATGAACGACTGGCGCGCGCTGCTGCGCGGCCGCCGCGTGGCGCGCCAGATGGAGGCGCTGGCCGAGAGCCAGCTGGAGGCGCTGGATTCCTGGCGGCGCAACTCCTTTCTCGACTGCAGCCCGCACGACGAGATCAAGATCCGCGACCTGGTGGAACACGTGAACCGCGTGCTCAACCATGCCTCGGGCCAGGAGCGCGACATCGAGGCGGCGGTGCAGCTGCACTTCGCCATCGCCACCGGGCGCACCAACCGCATCGTGCAGTTCCTGACCGTGCTGTCGGCGATCTTCTTCCCGCTGACCCTGATCACCGGCATCTACGGCATGAATTTCGAGCACATCCCCTGGGCCGATGCGCGCTATGGCTTCGAGGCGATGCTGCTGTTCCTGCTCGTGATGGGCGTCGGCCTGCTGTATATCTTCAAGAAGCGCCGGTATCTTTAGCGCCCCGGCAATGCCTCTTCGCCGAAATCATAGCTTTCTGCATCAAAATTTAATAAATAGTCACGCCCTTCCGGCGTGACGCCCCCTCATGCGCTCCCCCCCCGCCCAAGTCACCCTGCCCAGCGCCGGCCCTGCCGCCCTGCTGGCGCGCCTGGAGTTTCAGCGCGAAGCGGCCGCAGATGGCGAGGCGCTGCGCTTCCCTCTGCAGCTGCTCGGCGGACATGCCGCCGAGGACTGGCTGGGCGGCGGCGGGGCGGAAATCCTGCCGGGTGGCCCCGGCCTGCAGCTGCGCCGCAGCGGCGACTACCTGTTCGGCCTGCTCAGCGTGCCGGCGGCCCAGTCCGTGGACATGGAGCGCGCCGCCTTCCTGGCCTACGGACACCTGCTGCGCCTGCTGCAGGAACGCGGCTACCCGCACCCGCTGCGGATCTGGAACTACTTCCACGAAGTCACCGGCGGCGACGGCGACGACGAGCGCTACCGCCGCTTCTGCGTCGGCCGCCACGAGGCCATCGCCGCGCCCGGCTTCGAGAGCCGCCTGCCCGCCGCCACCGTGATCGGGACCTTCGTGCCCGGCCTGCAGCTGGGCTTCCTCGCGGGCAAGCGGCCGGGCATCCCGGTGGAGAACCCGCGCCAGGTCAGCGCCTACCACTATCCGCGCGAATACAGTCCCCGTGCGCCGAGCTTTGCCCGCGCCACCCTGCTGGACCGGCTGCTGCTGGTCTCGGGCACCGCCAGCGTGGTCGGCCATGCCACGCAGCATCCCTACGACGCGCCGGCGCAGCTGCG
The DNA here is from genome assembly GCF_002930645.1 of Solimonas fluminis. GTDB lineage: Bacteria > Pseudomonadota > Gammaproteobacteria > Nevskiales > Nevskiaceae > Solimonas_A > Solimonas_A fluminis. Next base: position 232,712 of record NZ_PSNW01000002.1, read on the forward strand.
CGAGACGGTCGACAACATCGGCGCGCTGCTCGCCCATGCGCGCCAGCAGCATTTCGCCGAAGAGCCGGCACTGCGCTGGCAGCCGCGTGCCCTGCGGCTCTACGTGCGCGACGCCGCGCAGGCGGCCGCGCTGCAGGCCCAGGCCGAGGCCCTGCTGGGCGGCCCGCTGATGGTGCTGCACGGCGAGATCTGCCGCCGCGATCTCGAGGTGGAGATCGAGGGCGTGTTCGAGGCGATTTCACGCTAGCCTCATGAGCCCGCGCGCCAGGCGACTGCTGCGCTGGGCCGTCTTCGCGCTGTCGCTGGCCTTGCTGTTCGCCGCCTCCGCCTGGCTGCAGTCCGTCACGCTGTTCTCGCCGGCGCGCAAACCCCTGGAGCCCCACCACCTCGCCGCGCTCGGCGACCCGCGCGGCCAGGGTCTGCGCATCCGCAGCCACGGCTGCATGGGCGGGCTCACGCCCTGCCTGCTGGTGGAGCCGGTGGCCGAGGCCGCGCCCGGCCGGCGCGGCATGCTGCTGCGCCAGCAGCTCTCCACCGCCGGCGTCGCGCTGCCACCCTACGGCGAGGCCCGCGGCATCGTGGTGCTGCTGCACGGGCGCCAGGGCCGCAAGGAAGACCTGCTGCCGGTGGCGGAGCGCTTCGCCGCCGCGGGGCTGCGCAGCGTCATCCCCGACCTGCCGGGCCACGGCGCCAGCGCCTTTCCACGCAGCGGCTTCGGCGCCGCGCCGGGCGAGGCGGAGCTGCCGCGGCAGGTGCTGCAGGAGTTGCAGGCAAGGTTCGCGCTGCCGCCGCAGCCGGCGGCGCTGTGGGGCATGTCGATGGGCGGTGCCTACGCGGTGCGTGCCGCGGCGCAGGATCCGCAGGCCTGGAAGGCACTGGCGGTGGTCAGCAGCTTCGATTCGCTGGGCGCGGTCGTGGACCGGCAGATCCGCCGCAGCCTCGGCCCGCTGGCGCCGCTGTTCCGCGGCACGCTGGACGGCATCGACCGCCTGCGCGGCACGGTGGACATCGCCGCGGTGCAGCCGCGCGACTGGGCGGCACGGGTCCGCGCCCCCGCGATGGTGGTGCACGGCAGCCGCGATCCGCTGGTCCCCGCCGAACGCGGACGCGCGCTCTACGAGGCCCTGGGCAGCCGCGACAAGGGCTGGATCGACGTGCCCGGCGGCACGCATGACGGCGTGCTGGTCACCGAGATGCCGCTGCATGCGCAGATGAGCGGCTGGCTGCGCCAGCGGCTGCGATGAGCCGCCAGCGCATCGGGTCCGCACTGGGCGTGCCGGCCTTCTGGGGACCGGCCGTGGTGTGCCGGCTGCTGGTGTTCAGGCCGGCCGGGCCCTGAACGCCCTCAGGCCGCGCCGGGCTGCCCGGTGACCTCGTCGGCGTAGAGGTTGATGCGCGCGATCAGGTCGGTGCGCTCGTCCTCGCTGAGCGGGAACTCCCGGAGCACCTCGAACAGATGCTGCACGAAGCGCTGGAAGTGCGGCAGCGTGATGCGGTGGGGCTGGTGGGCATGGATGATCGGCCGGCCCATGTAGCTCACCGGCCCGCCCAGCGCCACGGCGAACAGCTCCGCCTGCATGTGCTGCAGCTTCTGCATGGCCACCCCGCGGAAGAAGGGCGCCAGTTCCGGGTCGGCCAGCACCTGCTCGTAGAACACGCCGACCAGGCGGGCGACGCCGGGCGCGGCGCCGATGCGCTCGTAGGGCGTCTCTAACGCCGTGGCACTCCTGGACATGGCCGGATCTCCGCCTGCGGGACACGTGCCCAGGCTCGCAGCGGCGGCGCAGGAATGCATTGACCCGGGTCAATGCATCCGGGGGAACAGGGCCAGGGGCTGTTGACGCCACGCGATCGCTGCGACCGCGGTGGCGTCAAGAAGCCTAGCTGCACTTCACGCGCTGCACCGCGTCGAGCCAGCCGGCGTAGAGCTGGTCGGCCTTGCCTGCGTCGAGCCCCGGGGCGAAGCGGCGCTCCACGCCCCACAGCGCGGAGATCTCCTCCAGCGACTGGTAGACGCCGGCCTGCAGGCCGGCGAGGAAGGCGGCGCCCAGCGCGGTGGTCTCCACCGTCTGCGGACGGATCACGGGAATCTTCAGCATGTCGCTGAGGAACTGGGTGAGCCAGTCGTTGACCACCATGCCACCGTCCACGCGCAGCTCGGTGGGCACGATCGAATCCTGCGCCATGGCATTCATCAGGTCGCGCGTCTGGTAGCAGACCGACTCCAGCGCGGCGCGCACGATGTGCGCGATGCCGGAGTCGCGCGTCAGGCCCAGCACGGCGCCTCGCGCCTGCGGGTCCCAGTAGGGAGCGCCCAGGCCGGTGAAGGCGGGCACCAGGTAGACGCCCTGGGTATCGGTGATCGACCGGGCCAGGGCCTCGGTCTCGGCCGCGCCGCGGATCAGCTGCACCGCGTCGCGCAGCCATTGCACCGCGGCACCGGCGACGAAGATCGCGCCTTCCAGCGCGTAGGTGGTCTTGCCGTCGAGCCGGTAGGCCACGGTGGACAGCAGGCGGTTGCGCGAGCGCACGAAGTCGCCGCCGGTGTTGAGCACCATGAAGCAGCCGGTGCCGTAGGTGGACTTGATCATGCCCGGCGAGAAGCAGGCCTGGCCGACCGTGGCGGCCTGCTGGTCGCCGGCGATGCCGCCGATGCGGATCGCGCCGCCGAACAGCTCCGGCGCCGTGCTGCCGTAGTCGGCGGCACTGTCGCGCACCTCCGGCAGCAGCGCGCGCGGCACCTTGAAGAAGCTCAGCAGTTCCTCGTCCCAGTCCTGCGTGCGGATGTTGAACAGCGCGGTGCGCGAGGCATTGGTCGCGTCGGTGGCGTGCAGCTTGCCGCCGCTGAGGTTCCACAGCAGCCAGGAGTCGATGGTGCCGAAGGCCAGCTCGCCGGCCTCGGCGCGGGCCCGCGCCCCCGGTACCTGGTCGAGGATCCAGGCGATCTTGGTGGCGGAGAAGTACGGGTCCAGCAGCAGGCCGGTCTTGTCCGACAGCCAGTTGGAGCGCGACTCGTGCTGCTTGCAGAAGTCGCTGGTGCGGCGGTCCTGCCAGACGATCGCAGGGTGGATCGGCCGGCCGCTGGCGCGCTCCCAGAGCACGGTGGTCTCGCGCTGGTTGGTGATGCCGATGGCGGCGATGTCCCGGGCCGAGAGCTTCGCGTCCGCCAGGGCGCCCTTCACGCAGGCCAGGGTGTCCTGCCAGATGCGCTGCGCGTCATGCTCCACCCAGCCCGGCTGGGGGTAGGACTGAGGCAGCTCCTGCTGCGAGACCCCCCGCTTGCGGCCCTGCCGGTCGAACACGATGGCGCGGGTGCTGGTCGTGCCCTGGTCGATGGCGAGAAGGGCGGTCATGGTGGGGCTCCGGCGGGATGCATGGGCCCCGAAGCGTAGCAAGCCCGCTCCGGGACGCAACCGGCGGGAACCCCGGGATGCCGCGACGGGTCTAGAATGCGGCGCCGCTGCCGCAGGGCGCGGGGCGCTTCATCCAGGGTTCCAGGGATCATCACCATGCTTACACGTGTCGCCACCCGGCCGGCGTCGCTGCTGGCCGCCGCGCTGCTCGCCGCTTGCGGCGGCGGAACCGGCGACGGCGGCGGCAACCTGGCCAAGGACCTGGAGAGCGCCGCTCCGCGCCTGAGCCTGGAGACCCGCGCGATCCGCTTCAGCGCACCGGCCGACGGCGACACCCCGCCCGCGGCCCGCCTGGCCGGCTCGATGAGCCGCGCGGCCAGCCCCCTGTTCCTCAGCATCGAGCATGGCGACAACGCCATTGCCGGCGTCGACGTCCCCCGCATCGACGGCCTGCAGGCCAGCGGCCAGGTGATCCCGCGCCACCCCCTGAGCCTGGGCGAGGGCATCCACCGCGACAGCATCGTGCTGCGCGCCTGCCTCGATGCCGGATGCACGCAGCAGTATCCGGGAAGCCCGGTGACGGTTCCGGTGGAGTACGTCATCGGCATTCCGGTCACGCCGGCGCGGGTGCGGGTGGAAACGGTCGAAGGCCGCCGCCCGCCACCGCAGGCCCTGCGGCTGGACTACCACGGCGGCAGCGCCTCCTGGAGCGCGGCGGCCCATTACGCCGGCACCGGCGCCGGCTGGCTGGAAATCAGCCCCGCCAGCGGCGGCAGCCTGCCGGCGACGCTGCAGCTCGGCTTCGCCCCGCAGGCCACCCGGGCCGACGGCGCGCTGGGCTACTACAGCGCCAGCCTGCTGCTGCGCGTGGGGCACCAGGGCGAGCAGCGCGAAGTAGGCATCGAGTACACCGTGCTGCCGCTGCTGTCGGTGCCGGCGGCCGCGGCCTTCTCGGTGAGCGAATCGGCCCCCGCGGCGGGGCAGACGCGCCGCGTCGAGGTGAGCTCTCGCGATCCGCAGCGCGAGGTGCCCTGGACCGCCTCGCTGGAGGAGCCGGCGCCCTGGTTGCTGCTGTCGCAGGCCGAGGGCAACACCGGCGACGCCTCGCCGCTCGAATACTCGCTCGACGCGGCCGCCATCGCCGACCTGCCCAACGGCAACTACTCCACCACCATCGTCGTGGAGTCCAGCGCCGGCGGCGTGTCGGCGATCCGCATCCCGGTGGAGCTGACGCTGGACCGCCCCTTCCTGCGCAGCGCGCTGCCCTACCTGCTGCCGGCGGGGCGCCCGGCGCGCGTCGCGCTGTCCGGCGCGTATTTCGACCAGCTGGACATCAGGGCCCTGCGCCTGGGCGATCGGGAGATCGCGAGCGTCGAGCGCCGCTCGCCGACGCAACTGTTCGTGGACCTGCCCGCGCTGCCCCCCGGCCGCTACCCGCTGCGGCTGGCAGTGCCGGGCACGGCGGTGGGCAGCACCGCCGCGCTGGTGGTGCAGGCGCCCTTCAGCTATGTGGCCGCCGGCACCGCGCGTCCGCCGGCACCGCTGCCGGAGCATGCGCCCGGGTACGGCCTGCTCGATGCCGAGCGCCATGCCTGCAACTACGCCTTGCCCGGCCTGCCCGGCATCCCGCTGGCGCAGCTGCGCCACCTGGACGGCCAGTGGCGGCATCGCCAGGCGCCGGCGGGCCTGGGCAGCCCGCTGCGGCTGGTGATGCTCGACGGCGGCCGCGAGCTGCTGGCCTTCACCGACCAGGCACTGCGCCTGCTGGACCCCGCGACGCTGGCGGCAACGCGCAGCACCGAAGCACTGCTGCCCGGAGCCCCGGTGACGCAGGCCCAGGCCGCGGGCGACGGCACCGCGCTCTATGCGGTCGGCGGGGACAGTGCCGCCGGCGAGCGCCTGCTGCGTTACGAACCGGCCACCGGAGCCATCAGCGAGGCGGGCAGCCCGGGGTTGCCGGGCGCCCCCCTGGGCGCCTGGGGCCCGGTGGCGAGCGACCTGTTCGGCGGGCGCCTGGCCTGGGTCGCCGGCCCGGACATCGTCATCGCCGACGCCGCCGGCCTGGAACTGGCGCGCGTCCCGGCCCGGCCCGATGCCGAGCTGCGGCTGTCGCGCGACGGCCGCCGGCTGCTCGTGGCTTCGGAGCGCTCGGGGCCCGCGCCGCGGCTGGAGGTCTACGACATCGGCCATGCCGGCCAGACCGGCTTCGCCATCGGCCCGCCGCAGGTGCTGGCGCTGCCCGTGGGGGAAGCCGAGGGGCGGGAGCTCAACCTGGAGGAGACGGAGTCGGTCTACTGCGGGCCGCGCGGCGTGTCGGCGTTGCCGCTGCCGCAGGCGCCCTGAGGCCTATTCCTCGTCGGGACTGTCGTCGAGGCAGACGCGCAGCTTGTCGATGCGGCGGCCGTCCAGGGCCATGACCTCGAAACGCCAGTCGCCCATGCGCGCGATCTCGCCCAGGCGCGGCAGGTGCCCGAGCACGGACAGCACCAGGCCGGCCGCGGTCTCGTAGTCGCGCTCCTCGGGCAGGCGCATGCCCAGCATCACGCCCATCTCGTCCACCGACAGCTTGCCGTCCACCAGCCAGCTGCCGTCGTCCTGCCGGGTCACGCCCGGCCGCGGTTCGTCGCCGCGATGGAATTCGCCGGCGATGGCCGAGAGCACGTCGGTGACGGTGATCAGGCCCTGCAGGCTGCCGAACTCGTCGACCACGATGGCGGCGTGCAGCGGCGTGTCGCGCAGTTCGCGCATGGCGTCCACGGCGTCGAGGCTGTCGGGCACCACCAGCGCCTCGACCACGTACTTGGCCGGCTCGATCTGGCCGGCACCGTCGAGCAGCGCGTCGATCAGGCGCTTGGCCGACACCAGGCCGACGAAGTGATCGACGTCGCCGCGTCCCGCCACCAGCTTGGTGTGGCTGCTGGCGCGCAGGGTGGCGTGCTGGGCCTCCAGCGGCTCGTCCAGGTCCAGCCAGTCGAGCTGGTTGCGCGGCGTCATCAGCGCACGCACGCTGCGGTCGCCCAGGCGCATGACGCCGGCGATCATGGTCTGCTCCTCCGGGCGCACCACGCCGCTGGATGCGGCCTCTTCCACCAGCGCGTGGATCTCCTCGTCGGTGATGCGGCCCTCGCCCTCGCGGCGCCGCGGCAGCAGGCTCAGGAACAGGGCGCTGGAACGGTCGAGCACCCAGACCAGCGGCGCGGCGAAGCGAGACAGCATCAGCATCGGCGGCGCCACCAGCACCGCCAGGCGCTCGGGATAGCGCAGCGCCACCTGCTTGGGCACGAGCTCGCCGACGATCAGCGACAGGTAGGTGATGGTGGCCACCACCACGACCAGGGCGATGTCGTTGGCGTATTCGGCGGCGATGCCCTCGGCCATGAAGAACTGCGCCAGCGGTTCGGCCAGCACGGCACCGGAGAAGGCGCCGGCGAAGACGCCGACCAGGGTGATGCCGATCTGCACGGTGCTCAGGAAGCGGCCCGGCTTTTCCTGCAATTCCAGGGCGGTACGCGCTCCGGAGACGCCCTGCTGCTGCATCGCCTGCAGGCGCGCCTTGCGCGAGGAAACCACGGCCAGCTCGGACATGGCCAGCACGCCGTTGAGCAGCACCAGGCCCAGGACCACCAGGATGTCGAACAGCACGTGGGAATCGACTCGCCGCCTCGGAAGCGGCCATTCTAATATGAACCTTGCTTCAAGCCCGTGGCGGCCCCTCGCCCATACCGGGTAGGGCGGCAGGCGGCGGCCTGGCGCACAATCCGGCCATGACGGCGGCCCGGGAGGACATGCCATGACGCAGGACGCCTGCCCCTTCGAGTTCAATTTCGACCCCGCGACCTTCAAGGTCGGCGACACGGTCAGCTACCGCGTGCCGCGCTTCATGGGCATGCCGTTCGCCGCCACCATCGCCGCGGTGCACGAGGACCATATCGAGATCGTGGACGCCAGCGAGCCGGGCCGGACGATGCGCGCGACGCGCGAGAGCCGGCCGGTGGTGAGTGACGCGGAGGCCGGGGCGGCCTGACGCAGGTCGGCCATGGAATGTTTGGCCGCGCTGAGTCATGGACGACATGTCATGACGAAGTAAGCCAAACATGCCCGGGGTTCGATGGGCGAACTGCGGTCGCGCCCTGGATGGCGATCCCGGACCCTCTCAGGCGCGGAACGCGTCCGCAATCAGCTCATAGCTGCGCAGCCGCTCGGCATGACCCCAGAGGTTGCTGACCACCATCACCTCGTCCGCGCCCGCGTCGCGGGCCATTTCCTCGATGCGCGCCCGCACCGCCGCCGGGTCGCCCACCACAGTGCGCTGGCGCAGCTCGCGCACCACGATCCGCTCGTCCGCCGTATAGGGATAGGCCAGCGCCTCGTCCGGGCTCGGCAGCGGCAGGAATTCGCCGCGGTGGATGCGCAGCCAGGCCAGGTCCATGGTGGTGGCCAGGCGGTCGGCTTCCTCCGGCGTCCGGGCACAGACCGCGGCCACGCCCAGGATCGCGTGCGGCCGCGGGAACTGGGCGGAAGGCTCGAAGCTCTCGCGGTAGCGGCTGAAGGCCGGCGCCGCCGGTGCCGGGCTGAAATGGCTGGCGAAGGCGTAGCCCATGCCGGCCATCCCCGCCATCTGCGCGCTGGCGCCGCTGGAGCCGAGGATCCACACCGGCGGCAGCGTCACCTGCTGCGGCATCGCCAGCACCTGGCGCGAGGGATGGTCGGAGCCGAACTCCGCCTGCCCGCAGTAGGCCAGCAGCTCCGACAGCAGCGCCGGGAAGCGCACGCCGTCCACCGCCCGCAGCGCCCGGCTGGCGGCATAGTCCGAGCCCGGCGCGCGACCCAGGCCGAGGTCGATGCGATCCGGGAACAGCGCCTCCAGCGTGCGGAAGTTCTCCGCCACGCGCAGCGGCGGATGGTTCGGCAGCATGATGCCGCCCGAGCCCACGCGGATCTTCTGCGTGGCGGCGGCGACATGGCCGATCAGGATTTCCGGTGCGCTGCTGGCCACGCTGGGCATGCTGTGATGCTCGGCGAACCAGTAGCGCACATAGCCCAGCCGCTCGGCCAGCCGCGCCAGTTCCGCCGTGCGGCGCAGGGCCTCGGCGGCGCTGCCGCCGGCGGGCACGGGAGCCAGGTCCAGGACCGAGAGTGCGGGTTTCATGTCACTCCGACAGGCAGGGGCGGCGGGAATTCAACCGATGCGCAGGTTGTCCGGCCGCACGTCGAGCTGCGCCAGGCGCGCATCCAGAAGGCCCGGGAAGCGCGCATACCAGGTGGCGTTCAGCGGCGAGGGATGCGGCAGCGGGTAGATGCGGAAGTCACGCGAGCGTCCGTCGTCGGTGGCCAGGGTCACCGCCACCGATGCCTCGAAGCGGTCCTCGCTTTCCCAGAAGGCTTCCAGCCGCTCGCGCTCGCCTTTCGGCTGGCCGATGCCGAACCACAGGAAGGCCTCTCGCCCCAGCGTGATGATGCGGTCGCCGCGCCAGTGGCCGACCAGCAGTTCGCGCATCGGCGGGTGGAAGCGCTGCTTCACCTTGGTGGACCAGGCCTTGTTGCCCACCGGCTTGTAGGGCACGGTGTTGGCCCAGTAGAAATCGCGGCTGACGGTGCGCGAGGCCTCGAAGTCCGGCAGCGGCTTGCCGTGCAGGCGGCGGTACAGCGCGCGGCGCACGTGCTGCCCGCCGGCACCGATGAAGGGCTCGCCGTGCTGCACCTCGTCACGTCCGGGATCGCGTCCGAAGAAGCCGATGCGGGCGTCGGCACGGCCCAGGCCGATCACCGGCTCCAGCGGATCCTTGCCGTACTGGTGATAGACATCGACATCGATGCCGGGCGTGACCGCGGCGAGTTCGCGGAAGGCCTGCCGCTGCGGGCCGGTGAGCACCATCTTCGAGTCCTGTGGCGGGTGGGCCCGCCATGATCGCCTATTTGGGACGCTGGATGCTGGGCTCCAGGTTGGCCAGGACTTCCTTCGCGTCGAAGGCGTCGGCGCGGTTCGCCGGCTTGGCGCCGGCGAACATCAGCACGTCCATCTGCGCCAGCGTCGGCTCGTCGCCGCCGACCACGGTGCCCAGGCCGATGCCGATGCCGCTGTGGCCGCCGGAACCGAATCCGAAGCTGACGCCGCCACTGCTGCCATTTCGGGCCGGCGGCGTCTCCAGGTCACGCGCCGCCACCAGGAAATGCCCGTAGCCGTTCTGCAGCGTCAGTTCGGCAGCGCGGTACATCAGGTAGTTCTCCACCGTGCTGCGCGGCGTCTTGCTGCTGCCGGTGAAGCGCACGCGGTAGCGGTTGTTCTCCAGCTTCTGCTCGGCGTAGCCCAGGCCGCCGCTGATCGGCTGGTAGGGCGTCACCGTGGCGCAGGCGGACAGGGCGAGGGCGGCGGCAAGCAGCAGGAGTTTCGGTTTCATGGGCGTTCACCGGGTTTTGCGGCCATCTTGGGCCCTGGTTAGGGCCTATATCCGGTCGAAAGGTTCCGACGGAGGCGCTACCCTGCGCCCATGACCACGACCCCGTCCATACCCGGCCATGCCCCGATGGAAGATTGGGTGCTGCGTGCGCTGGCGCGCTGGCCCAACGTGCCGGCGCTGTTCGGCTGGCTGGCCCTGGACCGCCGCGGCCGCTGGCTGATCCGCGGCGAGCCGATCTCCCGCCCGCAGATCCTCGACACCATCAGCCGCAACTATGGCGCCGACGAATATGGCCGCTGGTACTTCCAGAACGGCCCGCAGCGCGGCTACGTGCGCCTGGACACCGCGCCCTACGTGCTCTGGACCTGCGAGGGCGGCGAAGGCCTGCAGATACATACCGGCCAGCGCGTGCGCCACCCGACCCGCGCCTTTCTCGACGAGGAAGGCTCGATCCTGCTGCTGACCGAGTACGGACCCGCCGCGCTGCCGGACAACGAACTGGACTGGGTGCTGCCGCGCCTGGACCAGGCCGGCGTGCCGGTGGACGAGGACCAGCTCGCCGCCGCGCTGGCCCTGCCCTCCGGCCAGGCCACGGCGCTGACCCTGCACCTGCCGGAAGCAAACCTGCCGCTGGAGCGCCTGGACCGGGCCAGGGCACCGAAGCTGCTGGGCTTCGTGCGCGACCCGCAGCCGCGGGCCGGAGAGCAGTTCGCGGCAGCCGACTCACCGGAGCCCTGATCAGGCCAGCGTCACGATCTCCGCCGCCATCTCCCCGTCCCCGATCCGCAGGCGCGCCAGCGCGACCGGCAGGCTGAAGCGCCGCGGCCCGGCGCTGCCCGGGTTCACATAGAGCACGCCCTGCCGCGTCTCGATCTTCGGCCGGTGCGAATGCCCGCTGATCACCGCGTCGATCCGCTCGGCCGCGGGATCGATGCGCAGTGCCTTCAGGTCATGGATCAGGTAGAGCCGGCGGCCGGCGGCCGCCACCAGCCGGGTTTCCGGCTGCTCCGCCTCCGGGCCCTGCAAGTCATTGTTTCCACGGATGGCGTGCACCGGAGCCAGGGCTTCCAGCGGCGCCAGGACGGCGGACCCGATGTCGCCGGCATGCAGGATCAGGTCGCAGCCCCGCAGCGCGTCCAGCGCCTCGGGCCGCAACAGTCCATGGGTGTCGGAAATCAGGCCGAGGATCATGGCGCCAGCTTACCCCGCCGCGCCGGCGAGGAACGGTTCAGCGTTTGTCGCCCGTCCGGCGATGTGTGAGCATGGCCCTTCGGGGAATCACCTGATGAAACGCGAAACCTTCCAGCACCGTCTGCCCGACGGCACCCAGGCCTGCGTCCACCGCTGGCTGCCGGCGCGCGCGCGCGCCGTGGTGCAGATCGTGCACGGCATGGCCGAGCACGGCGCCCGCTACGAACGCTATGCCCAGGCCCTGACCGGCGCCGGCTTCGCGGTCTACGCGCAGGACCTGCCGGGCCATGGCCGCAGCGTGCGCAATGCCGACGAGCTCGGCCACTTCGCCGACCAGGACGGCTGGGCCCGCACGCTGTCCGCCATCAACGGCGTGCGCGCCCTGGCGGAACAGGAACTGCAGCGGCTGCCGCATTTCATGTTCGGCCACAGCATGGGCTCGTTCCTGTTGCAGGACTATGTCGTGGAGCATGGCCGCGACCTGGCCGGCGCCGTGTTCTCCGCCACCAGCGGCGACCTCGGCCCGCTGCGCGTCATCGGCCTCAACCTGCTGCGCGTGGAAGCGGCCTGGTTCGGCGGACGCCATCGCAGCGCGCTGGCCGAAATGCTGACCTTCAAGGACTTCAACCGCCGCTTCAGGCCGGCGCGCACGCCTTTCGACTGGCTGTCGCGCGATCCGGCAGAGGTGGACCTCTATGTGCGCGACAGCCGCTGCGGTTTCCGCTGCAGCGCCGCGCTGTGGATCTCGCTGATGGAAATGGGCGGGCGACTCGGCGACCAGGGCCGCCTCGCGCGCATCCCGAAGGACCTGCCGGTACTGGTCATCGCCGGCAGCGACGACCCGGCCTGCCAGGGCGAGAAGGGTCCGCGCGCGCTGGAGTCGCACTACCGCAAGGCCGGCCTGGGCGAGGTGGCCGTGCGCATCTGGGACGGCGGGCGGCACGAGTTGCTCAACGACCTCTGCCGGGATGAAGTGACGGCGGAGCTGCTGGGCTGGTTCGGCCAGAAGCTCGACAGCTGACACCCATCCCGTCATGCCGGCTTTCGCCGGCACGACGGTTGGCTTTTTGCATGCTCAGGGCGACCTGAACCCCTGCTTCAGCGCCTGCATCAGCGGATCGCGCTGCCCCGCGGGCGCATTCGGCAGGTAGCCCTGGTTGATGGTCCACACGATGGTGCCGCCCAGGCCGTTCTGCTTCACGTACAGCGCCTTCTCCGCGATGGACTGCGGATCCTCGTACGAGATGAAGTTGCACTGCTGCGGCCCCACGCGCGTGGCGGAACTCAGGTACGGCGCCTTGGCCGCCTCGTGCCAGCGCTTGGCGGAGGCGCTGTAGTAGAGCGTCATGATGTTGGTGTAGCTCATGTCGTTGTCGTCGTTGCCGTTGATCGGCAGGCCGCCGGTGTCCACGCCGTCGGTCGACTGGTAGGGCTGTGTCACGCCGCGCCAGCAGGAACCATAGAAACCGATGCCGATGCCGAGCTTGGCCGCCGGCACGCCCACGCGCAGCCAATTGCGCACGCTGGAGTCGATGGAGCTGGGCGTCATGCCGGTCTCGCCGTAGATCGCCGAGCTGTGCCAGGTGTTCCAGCCCCAGAAGCCCGAGGCCATGCCGTAGCTCATGATGTTGATCTGGTCGAACAGCGGCGCGATCTCGGCGTACCAGGGCTCGGCCTGTTCCGGGAAGTTGTTGTTGATCCAGCCGATGGGGATCGTCAGCAGCCGTCCCGGGGCGGCGGCGCGCAGGTCCTGCGCCAGCAGCTTCACGTAGGGCTGGTCCTTGGGCTCGATCGGCTCCCAGTCGATGTCGTAGCCGTCGAAGCCGTACTCGTTGGCCAGCGCCACCAGGTTGGCGACGAAGCGCGCGCGGTTGGCGTTGGACGCGGCGCCGACGAAGCCATCGTACTCGCCCGCACCGCCGAGCATCACGATGGCCTTGGTGCCGGCGGCATGCGCCGCGGCGACCACCTGCTTGGCCCAGCGCGGGCCTTCCACGGCGTCGATGTCGAAGTCCGTCGCCAGGCTGCCGTTGGCCAGCGGGCGCACGCGGCCGATGACGATGTGCGTCATGGCGCTGAAGTCCACCGCCTCGAGCGGATACAGGTCGCGGGCATAGCCGACGTAGTAGCCGGTGACCCACTTGCCCGCGGCCGGCGGCGCGTCGTTGTCCAGGATCGTGCGCGTATGCACCGGGGGATTGCCCAGCGTGGCGTTGGCCGGCGAAACCAGCGTGAGCACCGCCGTCTCGGCGGATTCCTGCACCGCGTCGTCCACCGGCGTGATCGTCAGTGTCTTGCGCGTCTGTCCTGGCGTGAACGTCAGCGTGCCGCTGGGTGCCACCTGCCAGTCGCCGGGCCGCGTGGCGGTGCCGGAGGTTGCATAGCCCACGGTGACGGTCTGCGTGCTGGCGGCGGACAGCACCACGTCCACCGTGCTGGCCTGCGCCTCGCTGCCGCTGGCCGTGGCGGCCGAGAAGCCGAGTGTCGGCGGCGCCGCGTCGTTGTCGGCCAGGGTCAGCGTGTGCTGCGCCGGCGCGCCGAGCTTGCCGTAGCCGGGTGTGCCCAGCGTCAGCACCAGGGTCTCGGGCCCTTCCACCTGCGTGTCGTCCACGGTGCTGACGCTGATGGTCTTCAGTGTCTCGCCCGGCGCGAACTGGATGGTAGCGGGCGTGGCGCTGTAGTCAGCGGCGCCGGCGCTGCCGCCGCGCGTGTACGACAGGGCCACCGTGCGCGTACTGCTGCGCGACAGCTTGAGGCTGATCGTCCGCGCGCCACCCTCGGTGACCTGCGAGGCGGCGGCCTCGAAACTCACCACCGGCTTGGGCTTGAGCGCCTCGAGCAGGTTGTCGAGCAGGCCGGCCTGGGCGCTGGGCGCCATGGCCAAGCACAGCGCGGCGGCGCCAAGCCGCAGCGCGGGCGAAAACGGTTTCATTCGGGCATTCCTTATCTTGTGATGCCCGTATTCTCCGCAGGCCTGGAACGCGGCTGCTGTGCGGCACGTCACCGGAAAGCGCGATTCAGTGTCGGGGGACGCCCGATACAGAAATCGCCTACAGGGCTGTCGGACGCTTTCGCGCTACAGCTCGGTCAGTTCTCCCGCATCGCCGCAGTACGCCAGGGCCAGTGCGCCGACCCCGACATTCACGGCGGTGGCGGGTGCCATGGCCGACAGCATCAGCTCCACGCCATGGCGCTCGGCCGTGCGCTGCAGGGCGGTGTAGCCGGGCAGCTCGTAGACCAGCGAGGGATCGCCGCCATAGGAGATGTTGACCAGCGGCACCAGCAGGCCGGCCTCGATGCGGCCGACGGCATGGTGGAACAGGCGCTCCGCCGCCGACTCGAAATGCCGCACCTTGGCCACCGCCTGGGTCTGCCCGCGCACGGCCTGGATGATCGGCTTGATGTCCAGCGTCTGGCCCAGCACGTAGGACAGCAAGCCCACCGACTGGTCGCCGCGCCGTGCGGCGCGCGTGCGCAGGTAGTAGAGGTCCTGCGGCACCATGTAGGCATGGACGTAGGGCGTCAGGTCGTCCAGCTGCAGGCGGATGTCCTGCGGCGTATGGCCCTGCCGCACCAGGCGCGCCGCCTCCCAGGCCAGCACACCGGGCCCGGTGAACAGGCTCTGCGAATCCACCACGCGGATGCCGAAGGGCCCCTCCACGCGGTGCTCGCGGCGGATCGGCGCATAGCTCTGCAGGATCGCGAACGCCGCCTTGTGCGCGTTCTCGTAGGTCTGGCTGCGCGCCGCGGTCAGGGTGATCAGGAAGACATAGTCGTACTCCAGCACCAGGCGGCGCAGGAACAGTTCCTCGATCTCGCGCACGGTGAACGCGGAGGTCTCGGCGTCGAGCGCGCGCTCGTCCAGGTGCTCCTCGTAGAACGCGCGGCTGCGTTCCGGCTCGCGGCCGTAGACCACGCTGCTGTCGCCCATGTGGATGGTGCTGGGCAGGACCTGGATGCGGTTCTCCACGATGAACTCGTGGGACACGTCGGTGCTGACGTCGATGGCGATGCCGATGCGCATGTCAGGGGCTTGCCTCTTCCGCGGCCCTCAAGAGTAGCCGAGCGCGGCCGAGGCGGGAACGGGGGTTTTGTTACAGCTGCAGCAGCGGCGCGGTACTGACCACCGGGCCGGTCGGCAGGCCGGTGGGCGAGCCGCCCTTGGGCTCGACGCTGACCGCGATCACCGGCGCCTGCGGCATCTTCATCTCGGGCAGCGGCAGTTCGACGCTGCCGCTGCCGTCCGGCATCAGGCCCATCGGGTGCGGCTGGCCGGCATCGTCCAGCACCCAGATCTGCAGGCTCTGCGTGTTCAGGTCGATCGGGTAGGCGCCGGAAGCGCTGACCTTGAGGCTGCGGCGCGCCGGTGCCACCAGCACGATCCACTGCGCCGGCGCGTTGGGCTGCAGCAGGGCCACGTAGGGCATGGGCTGCAGCACCTGCACCGTGCGCACCTGCTCGATCACCTGCGGCGCCTGCTGCGCCTGCAGCCAGAGGCCGTAGCCCAGGGCCGCGGTCAGCAGCGACGCCGCCACCGCCCAGCCGCGCCAGAACCGCAGCGGGCCGCGGTCCTCCAGGACCGAGCGCGCCCGCGGCAGCGCCACCGCGCGGGCGGCGTTGATGCGCTGCTCGATGCCGGCCCAGACGATTTCGCGGGGTGCCACCGGCGTGAAGCTGCGCTGCAGCGGCGCCAGGCGGCGCTCCCAGTAGCGCAGCTCCTTGGCCAGCGCCGCGTCCTTCTGCAGCAGGCGCTCGAAACGGCGGCGCGCCGGCCCGCGCAGCGTGCCGAGCACGTAGGCGGCGGCCAGCGCCTGGCGCAGCTTGGCGTTCTGGTACTTCATGCGTCGAGGCACTCGCGCAGGCGCTGCAGGCCGCGGCGCACCCAGCTCTTCACCGTGCCCAGCGGCGCATCCAGCACCCGCGCCAGCTCCTGGTGGGTATAGCCTTCGTAGTAGGCCAGCAGCACGCTGCGACGCTGTTCCGGTGCCAGCCCGCCCATGCAGTCGTTCAGCCGCCGGATGCCCTCGCGCTCCACCGCCCGCAGCTGCGGGTCGTCCGCGGCGCCGTCGGCGAAGGTCATCGGCGGCGCCTCGTCCTCGTCCGGCAGTTCCACCTCGGGGCGGCGGACGCGCAGCAGGTCCAGGGCGCGATAGCGCGCCACCGTCATCAGCCAGGCCAGGGGTTGGCCCTTCTCCGGGGCATAGGTGTCCGCCTTCTGCCAGATCTTGAGGTAGCAGTCCTGCAAGGCTTCCTCCGCCCAATCACGCCGCTTCAGCATACGCATCAGCAGCCCGAACAGATGCGCCGAACTGGCCTCGTACAGCCGCCGGAACGCCTGGGCGTCGCCGGCGGCGGTGGCGCGCAGCAATTGCTCCAGGTTGTCGGCGGATTCGGCTTGGGCCATGCAGGATGTTCGGCGAAAAGCGGTTTTCCGCATGATAGCCGAATCGCCGTGCGCCCCCGGGGGGCCGGTATAATCGCTGGCCAAGGCCCTCCCGCCTTGATCCACCGGAAGCAACCGTGACCCCAGGCCAGTATCCCGCCACCCGCCTGCGCCGCACGCGCCAGGCCCCGTTCATCCGTTCCATGGTGCGCGAGACCGCGCTGACCCCGGCCAACCTGATCCAGCCGCTGTTCGTGGCCGAGGGCGGGCTGGCCGGTCCGGTGGGTTCCATGCCCGGCGTCCAGCGGCTGACCCTGGAGCAGCTGGTGGCCGAGTGCCGCGAGCTGGTCAAGCTGGGCGTGCCGGCCGTAGCACTGTTCCCGGTGACCCCGCAGGAGAAGAAGAGCGACGACGGCGCCGAGGCCCTGAACGCCGACAGCCTGATGGTGCGCTCGATCAAGGCGGTGAAGGACGCGGTGCCGGAGATCGGCGTGATCGCCGACGTCGCGCTGGACCCCTACACCAGCCATGGCCATGACGGCGTGCTCAACGCCCAGGGTTACGTCGACAACGAGGCCACCTGCGAGATCCTGCGGCGCCAGGCGCTGCTGTATTCGCGCTCCGGCGCCGACATCGTCGCGCCCTCCGACATGATGGACGGCCGCGTGAACCACATCCGCCAGGTGCTGGAGCGCGACCACCGCCACAACACCCTGATCATGGCCTACGCCGCCAAGTACGCCAGCGCCTTCTACGGCCCCTTCCGCGAGGCCGTGGGCTCGCAGGCCAACCTGGGCAAGGGCGGCAAGGAGACCTACCAGATGGATCCGGCCAACACCGACGAGGCGCTGCGCGAAGTGGCGCTGGACCTGCAGGAAGGCGCCGACATCGTCATGGTCAAGCCGGGCCTGCCGTACCTCGACATCATCCGCCGCGTGAAGGACGAGTTCGCGGTGCCGGTGGCGGCCTACCAGGTCAGCGGCGAGTACGCGATGCTCAAGGCCGCCGCGCAGAACGGCTGGCTGGACGAGCGCAAGGCGATGCTGGAAGCGCTGCTGTGCTTCCGCCGGGCCGGCGCCGACATGATCCTGAGCTACTACTCGAAGCAGGCGGCGATCTGGCTCGCTGAATAATCGACACGCGGGGGGAACAGGCAGATGACGATCGAACTCCACCAGTTCCCCACCGGGCTGGGCATGCCCAACATCTCGCCCTTCTGCATGAAGCTGGAGACCTGGCTGCGGCTCGCCGGCCTGCCCTACGAGATCAAGTGGCAACCCGATCCGCGCAAGGCCCCGGTGGGCAAGCTGCCGGTGGTGGTGGCCGACGGCGAGACCCTCTGCGACTCCGAGCGCATCATCCAGCGCCTGTCGCAGAAGCACGGCATCGACCTGGACGCGGGCCTGGGTCCGCAGCAGCGCGCGCAGGCGCATGCGATGCGCCGCATGCTGGAGGAGAACACCTACTGGGGCCTGGTCTACTCGCGCTGGATCGACCCGCAGGGCTGGGCGCAGTTCTGGCCGGTGTTCTTCGGCAGGATTCCCGCGCCGGTGCGCGCCCTGGTGACTCGCATGATCCGCGGCCAGATCCGCCGCGACGCCTGGGGCCACGGCATGGGGCGCCATCCGCCGGCCGACCTCTATGCCCGCGCCGAGGCGGACCTGCGGGCGCTGTCGGAACTGCTCGGCGAGCAGCCCTATTTCTTCGGCGCCGAGCCGACCAGCTTCGACGCCACCGCCTACGGCTTCCTTGGCAACATCTGCGAGCCGGCGATGAAGACGCCGCTGAACGACGCGGCGCGGCGCTATCCGAACCTGGTCGCCTACTGCGCGCGCATGCGGGCGCGCTGTTTCCCCGGGTGACGTCCTGCCGTTGAAAGCTCGCCGTTCGCCCTGAAGTCTGAAGTCCGCCCCTGCTCCGATCCTTCGACAGGCTCAGGACCAGCACGAACCGACTTTTCGGAGCTCCCCTAGGGCCTGTCAACACTACGGCCGTCGCTGCGACGGCCGTAGTGTTGACAGGCCCTAGTCCTTCGGCGGCGCCGAGTAGGTGCAGACCCAGACCTCGGCGGTCTCGCAGCGCGCCCGGGCGCAGCCGACCTTGCGCACCTGCGCATCCACCAGCTGCGCGTACTGGCCGCAGCCGTCGCGCGACTCCAGGCAGCGGCCGCTCTCGCGGCTGTAGTGACGGCTGCCCTCGTTCCAGCGCGCCACCACCTGCCCCGGCGTACGGCGCCAGCCCTCATAGGGCGCATTGGCATAGGCGTGGAACAGCGTGTCGCGGTACTGGGCGCGCCAGGCCGGGTCGGCATTCACGCGCGGCTTGCAGCCCTCGCCCGCCAGCTGTTCCGCCCAGCGCTGCGCCGCGCGCACATTGGGCTGCGCCCAGTTCAGCAGCGGCACGCCGGCCTGCTGCCGCACGTAGTTCAGCGGCGGCAGCATCTCGGTGAGTTCCGGCGCCGGTGCCGGACGCGGGCCAGGCGCGGCCCCCGGAGCCGGCACCGGAGCGGCCGCCACGGGCTTCTTCTGCGGGGGCGCCGCCGGCGGAATGCTCAGGGGCGGAGGCGCGGGCGCGGGTTCGTCCCAGCGAGCGGGCGGCGGTTCCGGTTCCGGCGGAATTTCCGTCACGGCCACCGGCGGCGGCCCGGCGGCCGTCGCGGGAGCCTGCGCCGGTTCCGGCGTCTCCGGCGGCTCGCCGCCGAACTGCAGCGCCGTGGCCAGCAGCACCAGCAGCAGCGCGGCGGCGACGGCCGCCCGCGGCAGCCAGGCCGGCCAGGCACGCCGCGGCAGCAGCATGGACTCCGGCACGAGCGCCGCCTGCTGCGGCGCCAGCGGCTGCGTGCGCTCGTCGTCCGGGTCGGCGAGCACGGCGGTCGGGTCCTGGGTGACGTCCAGGTCCAGCGGCGAGGCCGCCAGCCCCGCCGTCGGGACCGGCCGCGGCGCCACCAGGGTCTGGCCGGTCAGCGCGCGGCGCCAGTCGGCCACGCTCTGCGGGCGCTCGGCGATCGGCACGCGCAGCGCCCAGTCCACGGCGCGCAGGAAATTGGCGTCGAAGCCCCGTGTCACCAGGTTTTCCAGCGGCTCCAGCGGATCCTGGCCGAGGCGGTCCACCGCATCCGGCGGCTTGTGCCCGGTGAGCGCACGGTAGACCACGCCGCCCAGCGCGTAGATGTCGCTCCAGGGACCCTGGTTGCCCTTCTGCGAATACTGCTCCACCGGCGCGTAGCCGGCGGTGAGCACGTTGAGCATCGAGCGGCTGTGGCTGCCCAGCTCGCCGCGCGCGGCGCCGAAGTCGATCAGCACCGGCGTGCGGTCGTCGCGCAGCAGGATGTTCTCCGGCTTGAGGTCGCGGTGCAGCACGCCGGCCGCGTGCACGCTCTGCAGCCCGTCGAGCAGCGGCAGCAGCAGCGCCTCCAGGCGTGCCTGCTCCGCGATCAGGGTGCCGCGCAGCTCCTCGGCCAGCGAGCGCCCGCGGACGTAGTCCATGACGATGTAGGCGGTGCCGTTGGCCTCGAACAGGCGGTGCACCTGCACCACGTTGGGATGGTTGAAGCGCGCCAGCAGGCGCGCCTCGTTGAGGAAGCAGCGGCGGCCCCAGTCGAAGGCGGCGGCATCCTCCTCGGAACGCACGGCGATCTGGCCGTCCGCCATGCGCAGCGCGAACTCCACTGGCAGGTATTCCTTGATCGCCACCTCGTGGTCGAGGTTGGTATCCAGCGCCAGGTAGGTCACGCCGAAGCCGCCGGGCTTGCCCAGCACGCGGCGGATCTCGTACTCCATCAGCCGCGTGCCCTCGGGCAGCACGCCGCCCTTGCCGGCGCCGGGCATCCTGGGTTCGGGGGCGGTTCGCGAAAGGTCGGTCATGCGGCGGGCGGCCGGCGCGCGGGGCGGCCGGTGCGAGGAATCGTTCTGTGTCCCCAGGGAATCTGCTTCCGATCCTACCTCAGGGCGGTGTCCGGACGCTGCCACCGCCTGTCACCGGTTTCGCCGGGCGGGGGCTTCGGGCAAACTGCCGCCCCCGGCCCGCCGGCCGCCCGCCAGATTGTCTCCCCCATGGATCGCTACGCCGTCATCGGCTCCCCCGTGAGCCACAGCAAGTCGCCCTTCATCCACGGCCGTTTCGCCGAGGCCACGGGCCAGTCCATGAGCTACGAGGCCCTCGAGATCGCCCCGGAGGCGCTGGCCGAGCGCCTGGCGCAACTGCATGCCGAGGGTTATCGCGGCTTCAACGTGACCCTGCCGCACAAGCTGGCCGTGGCCCGGCTCTGCGGCCAGGTCAGCGAGCGTGCCCAGCTGGCCGGCGCGGTGAATACGCTGCTGCGCACGGAAGGCGGCTGGCAGGGCGACAACAGCGACGGTGAAGGATTCGTCACCGACCTGCGCCGCAACTGCGGCATCGGGCTGGCCGGCAAGCGCGTGCTGGTGATCGGTGCCGGCGGCGCCGCACGCGGCATCCTCCAGCCGCTGCTGGGCGAGAAGCCGGCCGAGCTGGTGCTGTCCAGCCGCAACCCCTGGAAGCCGGAGGAGATCGCCGAGCAGTTCAAGCCGCAGGGGCGGATCACGCCGCGCACGCATGCCTCGCTGAAGGGCGACCTCTACGACGTCATCGTCAACGCCACCTCGACCGGGCACCAGGGCTTCATGCCGAAGCTGCCGGGCCCGCTGCTGGCCCCGGGCGGCGCCTGCTACGACCTCAGCTACGGCAAGGCCCATGAGCCCTTCGCCGCCTGGGCGCGGGCGCAGGGCGCGGCGCGCATCGCCGACGGCCTGGGCATGCTGGTGGAACAAGCCGCGGTGAGCTTCGCGCTGTGGCGCGGGGTGCGTCCGGAAACGGCCACGGTGCTGGCGGAGCTGCGCGCCGCCTAGCCGGGCCGCGGAACCTGGCAGCGGCGGCAGCTTGCGTCGCAAAACGGCCAGCGCCTATAAGCAGACTTCACCGGGGAGGCCTGCATGCCGATTTTCATCCTTTCCATCCTGATCCAGCTGGCGCTGGTGGTCCACGTGCTCAAGACGGGACGGAACACCACCTGGGTGTTCATCCTGATCTTCGCACCCATGATCGGCGGCCTGGCCTATTTCATCGTCGAGCTGTTGCCGGAGTTGATGAACAGCCGCGCCGCGCACAGCGCGCGCCGGCGCATGGCCGACAGCGTCAATCCGGACCGGCATCTGCGTGAGGCCACGCAGAACCTGGACGCCGCCGACACGGTACAGAACGCGATGGCGCTGGCCGAGCAATGCCTCCTCAAGGGCCGCCACGCCGAGGCCAAGTCGCTCTACGAGCGCAGCCTCAAGGGTGTCTACGCCGACGACCCGGTGCTGCTGCTGGGCCTGGCGCGCGCCTGCTTTGGCCTGGGCGAGGCGGAACAGACGCTGCGGGCGCTGGACCAGCTCAAGGAAAGGAATCCCTCTCACCGCTCGCCCGAGGGACATCTGCTCTATGCCCGGGCGCTGGAACAGCTGGGCCGCAAGCCCGAAGCGATCCACGAATATGAGGCGCTCTGCGCCTACTACCCCGGTCCCGAGCCGGCCTGCCGCCTGGCCCAGATGCTCAAGGCCGGCGGCGAGGCGGCCCGTGCCGCCGACCTGTTCCAGGGCGTCGTCAAGCAGAGCCGCAACGCCGGGCGCCACTACAACCAGCTGCACAAGGAATGGGTGCAAATGGCGCAGCGCGAAACCGGTGGAAGCTAGGGCGCCGTAAGGCTACGCTTCGGCGGTCCTTACCGACCGAGATTCCCATGCACCCGTCCCGCCTGCTGCTCGCCGCTCTCGTCCTTGCCGCCGCCCCGGCCTTCGCCGAGGAACCGCTGGACGCGCCGCCGCGCGGTCCCGTGTTCGAGGCCACCGACGACCCGGTGAAGCTCAAGCAGCAGCTCGCCGACCTGCAGGAACTCTCCAACGGCATGCGCGACCAGATCGACACCACGCAGGCCGCCGCCGATGCCGCCCGCGAGGAGGCCGAGGTGCTGCGCCAGCAGCGCGACGCCCTGCAGGCCCGGGTCGCCAACCTGCAGCGCCATGCGCAGGTCGATGAGCAGGCGCCTGCCGCCGCCGCCAAGGATGCCGAGCTGGCCAAGCTGCGCGCCGAGCTGTCCGCCGCCCAGGCCGCCCGCGACAATTCCTCCGCCGACGCCCGCAACCTGGCCAAGGAACTGGCCCTGACCCGCGCCGACCGCGACAAGTACCAGCGCAGCAGCATCGAGGACCGTGCCAAGGTCGACCTGCTCAACGGCGACCTCAACGCCTGCCTGAGCGGCCGCTGATGGAGGCCATCGGGCAGCGCAGCGCAGCGGCCGAAAGCCTCTGGCGCGACGGCGACGCCGCGCTGGCCTCCGGCCAGCTGGAACAGGCCTACCGCTGCTACACGGCGGCGCATGATCAGGTCACCGACTGCCCGAGGCTGCACCTGGAGGCGCACCGGCGGCTGCGCCGCGTGACCCGCCGGCGCGATCCGCGCGGCGAATACCTGACCGACACCCTGCTGGTGAAGCTGGCGCCTCTAGGCGTGTTCGAACTGATCGCGCTGTACTTCCGCTCGCGCGTGGCGGGCAGCGCCGAGTGCCGGCGCGGGGCCTGAGGGGCCATGGGCCGCGACAACTACCCTTTGGGGGTGAGCTCATGCAGGCCCGTCGCAGGTAAAATCCCGTACCGGGAGAGAACCAGCATGAGCATCGATCCGAATCCGCAGAACCTGGCGGCCATCGCCGCCACCGACGTCGCCCCCCGCGCCAAGCCCAGCAACTACCCGGAGCCCTTCGCCTCGCGCGTCTCGGGCCGGCAGAAGCGCGCGCTCGGCGAGGCCTTCGGCCTGCGCAACTTCGGCGTCAACCTGACCCGCCTGCAGCCCGGAGCGATCTCGGCGCTGCGCCACAGCCATTCGCGCCAGGATGAGTTCATCTACATCCTCGAAGGCCACCCGGTGCTGGTCACCGACCAGGGCGAGACGCCGCTGGAGCCGGGCATGTGCGCAGGCTTCCGCGCCGGCAGCGGCAATGCGCACCACCTGGTGAACCGCGGCGACGAGCTGGTGGTGTACCTGGAAGTGGGCGACCGCACGCGCGGCGACTCGGTGAACTATCCGGACGACGACCTCGCCGCGGTGATCGGCCCCGACGGCGGCTGGCAGTTCGCGCACAAGGACGGGCGGTCGTACTGAGCGCTCCGCTCTCCTCGCGGGAGCGGCCCCCGGCCGCAAGCCAGGATCGCGGCCAAGGGCCGCTCCCACGGATCCTGCTCAGGAATGAGCGGCCTGTGTCGGCGACAGCGCCGGCCGGTCTCCCAGCATGCGTTCCAGGCGCGCGTCCTTGCGCTGCCACAGGCCGTTGACCCAGGCCTGGAAGCGCGTGCGGAATTCCGCATCGCCGTCATAGTCGCCGTGCAGCAGCTCGGCCGGCAGCGGCAGCAGGTCCACGTGCATCGCCAGCTGGTCCTGCTCGCCGCAGAGCCAGCTCCAGACCAGGCCCTTGCCGCTGGGCTGGTAGGCGATGGTCACGTCGATGATGCCGGCGAACTGCTCGCCCATGGCATTGAGCGTGAACGACAGGCCCGCGGCCTTTGGCTTGAGCAGGTGCTTGTAGGGCGAGCCGCTGGCGACGCGCTTGGCCTCGGTGAAGCGGGTGCCTTCCAGGAAGTTGACCACCGTGACCGGCTCGCGGCGGTAGATCTCGCAGGCACGGCGCGTGGTTGCCAGGTCTTGCCCCCGCAGCGCCGGGTTGGCGGCGACGGCCTCGCGCGAGTGGCGCTTCATGAAGGGAAAGTCCATCGCCCAGCACACCAGCCCGATGATCGGCACCAGCAGCAGCTGCTGCTTCATGAAGAAGCGTGCGAACGGCGTGCGCCCGTGCAGCAGGTCGAACAGCACCAGGATGTCGGC
Source organism: Solimonas fluminis (assembly GCF_002930645.1). Taxonomy (GTDB): domain Bacteria; phylum Pseudomonadota; class Gammaproteobacteria; order Nevskiales; family Nevskiaceae; genus Solimonas_A; species Solimonas_A fluminis. The sequence goes on from NZ_PSNW01000002.1 coordinate 256,909, forward strand.
CCAGCTCTGGTGGTTGGAGATCAGCAGGTAGCTCTTGCCCGGCTCCATGCGGCCGCGCACGTCGATGTCCCACTGCATGGGATGGATGAAGCGGTACAGCAGGTGGTTGCTGCCGACCCACTGCGCGGCGATCCAGACGCAGTAGCGGCTGGCGGCGCGCCGCACGGCCGCCACCGGCAGCAGCTTCAGCAGGACGCCGGGCAGCATCGCCGCGAACCAGAACAGCAGCACGGCGAGCATCATCGTGAACTTGATGATGCCGACCAGGTACCCGGGCAACAGGATCGAGAACATCCGCCGATTCCTCCCTCTGCCAGAACTGGCCTGCCAGAATCGTTCGCCCGCCAGCTTGGCCGACGCCGCTGACCGCAGGCTGAACGCCGGGAACAGGCCCTACTTGTGGTACGCCGGGCTCAGCTGGCGCACCGCCTCGATCATCGCGCCGGCATGCTCCGGCGGCGTCTGCGGCAGGATGCCGTGACCGAGGTTGAACACGTGCCCGGGGCCATGGCCAAAGTCCTGCAAGACCCGTGCAACTTCCGCCTCGATGCGCTCCGGCCGGGCAAACAGCGAGATCGGATCGAGGTTGCCCTGCAGCGCCACCTGCCGGCCGACGCGCGCACGCGCCACCGACAGGTCCGTGGTCCAGTCCACGCCCAGCGCATCGCAGCCGGTGGCGGCCATGCGCTCCAGGTGCTGTCCGCCGTTCTTGGTGAACAGGATCACCGGGATATGCGGCGCCACGCGCTTGAGATGCGCGACGATGCGCTGCATCGGCTGCAGCGAGAAGCGTTCGTACAGCGCCGGGCTCAGCACGCCGCCCCAGGTGTCGAACACCATCGCGGCGTCTGCACCGGCCGCGATCTGCGCCTCCAGGTAGAGGCTGACGCTGGCCGAGAGCTTCGCCAGCAGGCTGTCGAGCATCTCCGGCGTGTCGAAGGCCATGCGCTTGATGTTGGCGTAGTCGGAGCCGCCGGCGCCTTCCACCATGTAGGTGGCCAGGGTCCAGGGACTGCCGGCGAAGCCGATCAGCGGCAGCTTGCGGCCCAGCGCGCCGCGGATGGTGCGCACCGCGTCCATCACGTAGCGCAGCTCGCCTTCCGGGTCCGGCACGCCGATGGCCTCGATCGCGTGCGCGTCGCGCAGCGGCCGGTCGAACACCGGACCTTCGCCCTCGACGAAGCGCAGGCCCAGGCCCATCGCGTCGGGAATGGTCAGGATGTCGGAAAAAAGGATCGCCGCGTCCAGCGGGTAGCGCGCCAGCGGCTGCAGCGTGACCTCGCAGCAGAGTTCCGGGTTGCGGCACAGCGCCATGAAATCCTTGGCCTTCTTGCGCGACTCGCGGTACTCCGGCAGGTAGCGGCCGGCCTGGCGCATCATCCACACCGGCGTGCGGTCCACCGGCTGGCGCTTCAGGGCCCGCAGGAAACGATCGTTATCAAGCTGCACGGAGAGCCTCGGCAATTTCGGTCTGGATGGCCTGCGCCATGGCGCGCGGGTCGGCGGCGTCGCGGATCGGGCGGCCCACCACGAGGTAGTCGGCGCCGGCGCGGATCGCGGCGGCCGGCGTCATGATGCGCTTCTGATCGGCCTCTACGCGGTTCTCCACCGGGCGGATGCCGGGAGTCACGCAGATCAGCTCGCGCGGCGCCTCGCGGCGCAGGCGCTCCACCTCCAGGCCGGACGAAACCACGCCGTCGCAGCCGGCCTGCAGCGAGCGCCGCGCCCGCGACAGCACCAGCTCGGCGACGTCCACCTGGAACCCCAGGTCGTCGAGGTCGCCCTGGTCCAGGCTGGTCAGCGCCGTCACCGCCAGCACCTTGGTGCTGCCGGACTTGGCCCTGGCGGCGGCTTCCATGATCGACTGGTTGCCGTGGATGGTGCAGAAGTCGGCACCGCGCTCGCTCAGGTTCTTCACCGCGCGCGCCACGGTCTCGGGGATGTCGAAGAACTTCAGGTCCACGAAGACCTTCTTGTCCTGGGCCTTGAGCCAGTCCAGCAGCTCGAAGAAGCCCGGCGCCATCAGCAGTTCCATGCCGATCTTGTAGAAGCGCACCGAGTCGCCGAGGCGCTGGACCAGCGCGCGGGCTTCGGGGGCGGCGGGCACGTCGAGCGCGGCGATCAGGCGCTCTTGGGTGGGGATGTTCTTCATCAATAGCCTGTAAGCAGAAAATCGAGGGCGTCGAGGATGTCCTGGCGGACGGCCCCCGCATGGGCCACCGCTGCGCCCAGTTGCGCCAGCGGCAGCGAGCCGATTTCGGCGGGCGACAATACATAGTCCGCCCCGGATACTTCAATCAGCGGATTGAGCCGCTTGGCACGCGGGCCGAAGTATCCCGGATCGACCAGCGGCACGACCACTCGCAGGCCGGCGTTGACCACATCCGACTGCACATCGAGCAGGTAGGGCGCGTGACGCGCGCTCGCGCGCGGGTTGCGATAGACCGAAAACTGCGCCATCAGAAGGAAATCAGGTCGGCGTTCAGCGGCCCATCACGCTCGATGCGGGCATTGAAGGCCCGGATCGCCTCGGCGTTCTCTTCCTGCCAGCGGCGGCCGCGTTCCTCCTTCAGCGCCTGTTCGAGCTTCTCTTCGACGAAGCGTGAAAGGTTCAGCTTGGCCGCGCGGGCATCGCGCAGCAGGCTTTCGCGGACGGTGAGATTGACGCGACGGCGCGGGTCGGGACGGGCGTAGGAGGACATGGCATCCACTCCGGCGAATACACCCTGATTATGCGCCGTTTCATGCGCATTGTCTCCGCACCGCTGCCGGTCGCCGGCCTACCAGTAGGTCTTCAGCCAGCTGCCGAAGCCCTTGGCGCTGAGCCACAGCCATTGGCCCACGCCCAGCACGGGTGCGCCATCGTCGGGCATCGGCGGCGATCCTGCCGGCATCGGCTCGGGATCGAACTCCCCCGGCTCGGCCGGCTGCGACAGCGCCGCCCCGGGCTTGCGCGGCAGCTCGCGCGGACGGACCTGCAGCCAGCCACGCATGGCCAGGGCCTGCGCCTGCCACAGCGCGCGGCCGTCGGCGGTCCATTCGAAGCCATGCCGCGTGCCCGCGAGTTCCGCCGCGGTCCGGTCCAGGATCGGCCCCGGCATGGCCGAGGCGTCGTGCCGGCGCAGCGCCTCCACCAGCCCCGGGGCCTGTTCGCGGGCCAGGGCGAAGACCGACAGCACCAGGCGCGCCGGCAGCGCATGGCCGTCGGAGCTGACCAGCCGCAGTTCCAGGGACAGGGTCTGCGGCATTTCCGGATCGGGCTGGGCCGGCGCATAGCTGGCCGGATCCAGCTCGCGCAGGCGCCAGTGGGCCGGCGGCGGCTGGCCGAGTACCTGCATCAGCAGGGTGGCCACCGGGCGCTGCGGCGCCAGGGGCATGGCGGGCGCCGGGGTCGGCCGGGGCAGCGGCGGCACGGCCGGCGGCAGGTCCATGGCCAGCGCGAATTCCGGCAGCGCGGCCCCGGGATTCAACCGGGTCACGGTGGGCTGCAAGGCGGCACTGGGGAGATCGATGCGCATGGCCGGGAGGGATCGGGTGTCCGGGTAGCGGCCGTGTTTTCCGTAACTTTAGGCCGGGCCCCTGGCGGGATCCCGGCCCCGGTCGCTTGCGGACCGGGCCATGCTGTCATTCTATCCCTACAGACTGTAGGGGAAATAGCACAAACACCCCATGCCCCTTGCCCGCAGCGGCTAGGCCGCGCCGCTGGACAGGGCCGTGACCTTCGCCGCGCTGGGCGAGCCCTGGGCCTTCAGTTCCTGTGCAAACAAGGTGATACGCCACTCCTCCAGCACCCAGCGGGCCTCGTGGAAGGGGCCGGGCAGCTTCGCGGCCAGGGGCTGCACCTGCCGGGTCAGTTCCTCGTCGCGGGCCGGCTTGTTCTGCAGGCGGTCCAGCCGCACGCTGATCGCCCGCAGGTACACCGCCACGCGCGGCCACTGCGGCTCCGGGATGGCGTCGAGGAACCCCTCCGAAAACAGGCTGTCGAGCTGCTGGCGCAGATCCGCCAGCGGCACCGGCCAGCGGTTGCCCAGGGCGCCCAGCTTCCTGCGCAGCTCCGCCGCGGTGCCGAGCCAGGCCGCCAGCTCGTCCAGCCGCCTGTAGGCCTCGATGCTGAAGGCGCCGCGCTTCTCCAGCGCCTGCTGGAACCCGGCCTTGTCGCGCACCGGCGCGGCCAGCAGCACCGCGTCGGCGGCGCGGCGCGCCAGCGCATCCGCCACCGTCTCGGGGGCCAGCTTCAGGCTCATCAGCTGCAGGCCCAGCTTGCTCTTCACCGCCTTGAGCAGGTCGCGCGTGCGGTCCGGCATGCGCGCCAGCAGCAGCGTGCGCGTGCCGGCACGGTGCGCGGCGGCAGCGGCCTCGGGCGATTCGAACAGGCGCAGGTGGGCCTTCTCGCCTTCCGCCTGCAGCGCCGGCCAGGCCTTGGCCCCGGCCATCGGCACCGTCTCCGGCAGCTTCTCGAAATCCCAGTCGGCCAGGTTGTCGCGCTTCCACTGCTTCAGCGCATCGTCGCGCGTCGCCGCCGTGTTCAGCGCCTGGCGCGCCTGGCCGGCAAAGCGGCCCTGCAGCGAGGCCAGCGTGCTGCCCGTGCCCAGCAGCCTGCCCTGCGCGTCTTCCAGCTGCAGGCGCGGCACCAGGTGCGGCTCCAGCTTCTCCGGCGCGAAGGACTCGTGCGTGATCGCGGCACCGGTCATGGACTTCAGCGCCTCGGCCATGGCCTCGACGATCGGCCGCTCCGGCGGCGGCTCGAAGCGCTCCGCCAGCGCGCGGGCGTATTCCGCCGCCGGCGTGCAGTAGCGCCTCAGCGCATTGGGCAGCGTGCGGATCAGACCCTCGATCTTGGCCGTGCGCAGGCCCGGCACGAGCCAGTCGAAGACGTGCTCCGGCAGGGTGTGCACCGCCGCCAGCGGCACGTGGAAGGTCACGCCGTCGTGCTCTTCCCCAGGCTCATGCGAATAGCTCAGCGCCAGGCGCTGCCCGCCGACATCGAGATGATCCGGGAACTGCGACTCGACGTTGGCATCGGCGCCCGGGCGCAGCACGTCGGCCTCCTGCATGCGCATGCGCGACTGCGCCTTGGGGTCGTGGCGCAGCCAATCCTTGAGCTGGCGCGTGGTGCAGATGTCCTCCGGCAGGCGCTCCAGGTAGAAACGCTCCAGTTGCTCGTCGTTGGCCAGCAGGTCCGGCCGGCGCAGGCGCGCTTCCTTGTCCTGCACCTCCTCGATCAGCGCGAGGTTCTGCTCCAGGAACGAGGGCTTGCGCGACATCTCGCCGCGCAGCAGCGCCTCGCGGATGAAGATCGCGCGGGCTTCCGCGGGATGGGTGGCGCCGTAGTTGCGCTGGCGCGTCAGCAGCGGCAGGCCCAGCAGGCTGACGTGCTCGGTGGCGGTGACCTCGCCTCGCTCGGAGTTCCACTCCGGGTGCAGCACGTTGCGCTTGATCAGGTGGGCGCCGACGCGCTCCAGCCACTCCGGCTCCACGGCCGCGTTGGTGCGGGCAAAGAGCTGGCTGGTCTGCGCCAGCTGCGCGCTCATCAGCCACTGCGGCCCCTTCCTGGCCAGCGCCGAGCCGGGATGGATGCGGAAGCGCCGGTTGCGCGGGCCCTGGTATTCGCCCTTCTCCGGCAGCTTCAGGCCGATATGGTCGATCAAACCGGCGAGCAGGGCCTCGTGCAACTGCGGGTACAGCGCGTCCAGGTCCTGCGGCTTCAGCTTCGCCGGCTCGCCCTTCACGCCCAGCATGTCGCGCAGCTGGCGGTAGACCTGCTCCCATTCCTCCATGCGCAGGAAGGACACGAAGTGCTCGCGGCAGACACGGCGCAACTGGCGGTTGGAGGACTCGTCGCTCCAGGTCTTCCAGCGCTGCCAGAGATTGAGCAGCGTCAGGAAATCCGACTTCGGATGCTGCCAACTCTTGTGCGCGGCACGCGCCGCGTCCTGCGCATCCGGCGGCACTTCGTGCGGGTCCTGCACCGACATCGCCGCCGCCAGCACGCAGATCGCGTCGGCCTGCGCCTTGCCGCGCCCGGCCAGCGCGATGCGCGCCACGCGCGGGTCCAGCGGCAGGCGCGACAGCTCCTCGCCCAGCGGCGTCAGCTTGCGCCAGTCGTCCAGGGCGCCGAGGGTCTGCAGCAGCCGGTAGGCATCGCTGACGTTGCGCGAGTCCGGCGCATCCACCCAGGGGAAGTCGTCCACCTCGCCCAGCCCCAGCGCGATCATCGACAGGATCACGCCCGCCAGGTTGGCGCGCTTGATCTCCGGATCGGTGAAGGCGGGGCGCGCGGCGAAGTCGTCCTCCGCGTAGAGGCGGATGCAGACGCCCGGCCCCAGGCGCCCGCAGCGGCCGGCACGCTGGTTGGCCGCCGCCTGCGACACCGGCTCGATCTGCAATTGCTGCACGCCGGTGCGCGGCGAGAAGCGGTTGAGGCGCGCGGTGCCGGTGTCCACCACGTAGCGGATGCCCGGTACGGTGACGGAGGTTTCGGCGACATTGGTGGCCAGCACGATGCGCGGCTGCCTGCCGGGCGAGAACACCTTGTCCTGCGCCTGCGCGGCGAGGCGGGAATACAGCGGCAGCACCTCGGCGCGGGGGAAGCGGCCCGTGAGCACGCGGTCCGCGTCGCGGATCTCGCGCTCGCCGGGCAGGAAGACCAGCACGTCGCCATTGGGCATCGGCCGCCACAGTTCCTCGATGGCCGAGGCGATGTTGCCCTCCAGGTCGCTCTCGTCGGCGGGCGCGCGGTAGCGCTGCTCCACCGGATAGGTGCGGCCGGAGACGAGCTTGATCGGGGCGCCGCCGAAGTGCCGCGACAGGCGCTCCGGGTCCAGCGTTGCCGAGGTGACCACGACCTTCAGGTCCGGACGCTGCGGCAGGATGCGCTTGAGCCAGCCCAGCAGGAAGTCGATGTTGAGGCTGCGCTCGTGGGCCTCGTCGATGATGATGGTGTCGTAGCTGGTCAGCAGGTGGTCGCGCCCCAGCTCGGCGAGCAGGATGCCGTCGGTCATCAGCTTGACCAGCGAGCGCTCCGACACGCGGCGATCGAAGCGCGTCTCGTAGCCCACCGTGTCGCCGAGATTGCCGCGCAACTCGGAGGCGATGCGGTTGGCCACGCTGCGCGCCGCCAGCCGGCGCGGCTGCGTATGCCCGATCAGCCCGCGCGTGCCGCGCCCCAGCTCCAGGCAGAGCTTGGGCAGCTGCGTGGTCTTGCCCGAGCCGGTCTCGCCGCAGACCACCACCACCTGGTGATCGCGGATCGCCTCCAGCAGCTCCTGCCGCGCTTGGACGACCGGCAGCTCCTCCGGATAATTCAGGTCCGCCGGCACCAGCAGCTTGCGCTGCTCCACCCGCTCCCTGGCCTTCTCCACGTCCTGCTGCAGGCGGGCCACATCCATCTTGCCGCCGCGCTGCGCCCGCTCCACCAGCTTGGCGAAGCGCACGTAGTCCCGGGCCAGCAGCGAGTCGCGCTGTTCGGCGAGGGCGGTGGCGACGAGGTCGTAGGGGCGGGCCATGGGGGGCGCATTATCTACGATGCCGGCGCTGCCGTGCCGCCGTGTTCCGGTGAACCGTTCATGCCGAGTAGCCTCGTGGCCCGCAGGGCCGCGTGCGTATCGAGGCACACCCCCGACCCTCGGCTGGGCACCTCGATACGCACGCTTCGCGAGGCTACTCGGTGTGAACGGGATGAAGGGGCGGCGGGTAGGAGGCCGCACTCAGTGCTTCGAGCTTCAACCCCACGCCCGTCACCCGCCGGCTCCGCGCCTCGTCCAGCAACCACGCCAGCGTATCCGCCGCCCGCTGCACCGACAGCCCATTCGCATGGATGTTGGAAATGCAGTTGCGCTCCGAATCCGCCCGCCCCAGGCGCGGCTCCCAGGTGAGATAGACGCCCAGGGAATCCGCCACCGACAGGCCCGGCCGCTCGCCCACCAGCACGGCGACCAGCCTCGCCCCCAGCGCCTCGCCCACCTCGTCCCCCAGCGCCACCCGCGCCTGCTCCGCCAGCACCACCGGCGCCGCGCGCCAGCCCGGCAGGCGATGCAGGGTCTCGTGCACCAGCGCGGCGGCGTGGCGGTTCACCGCCTCGGCGGAGAGTCCGTCCGCGATCACGAAGGCCAGGTCCCAGTCGCCGCGCGGCAGCAGGGACCGGTCGCTCTCGCGCACGCGCCGCCCCAGGTCCGGCCGCCGCAGGTACTGCGCGCGGTCCTCCACGCGGCTGTGCACGCGCAGGCTGTCCAGCGGTGCCAGCGCCGCCGCCACGGCATCGAAGTCCGCGCGTCCGTGGACGGCGTCGCGCGCGCGGCTATGCGCGGCCTGGAACTCCAGCACCGCGCGCGTCGGCAAGCCGTCGCCGCTGCGGCCCAGGCCGATGCGCGCCGGCGTGGCGGCGCGCAGGCGCGCGTAGGGATCGGCGGCGACCTCGTCCGTCATGCCAGCATCCGCTGCATCACGCGCTCGCCCGGCGGCGCCAGCCGCCCCTGGGCATCGAGCAGTTCCATGCGCTGCAGCCAGGCCTCGAACTCCGGTGCCGGCCGCAGCTTGAGCAGGTGGCGCAGGCCCAGCACGTCATGCCAGGACAGGCTCTGGTAGCCCAGCATCACGTCGTCCGCGCCCGGCACGGCGATGACGAAGTTCACGCCGGCATTGGCCAGCAGCGTCATCAGCGTGTCCATGTCGTCCTGGTCGGCTTCGGCATGGTTGGTGTAGCAGACATCCACGCCCATCGGCAGGCCCATCAGCTTGCCGCAGCAATGGTCCTCCAGCCCGGCGCGGATGATCTGCTTGCTGTCGTAGAGGTATTCGGGCCCGATGAAGCCCACTACCGTATTGACCAGCAGCGGCGAGAACTCGCGCGCCACCGCATAGGCACGCACCTCCATGGTCTGCTGGTCCACGCCGTGGTGCGCATTGGCCGACAGCGCGCTGCCCTGCCCGGTCTCGAAGTACATGACATTGCCGCCCACGGTGCCTCGCTTCAGCGACTGCGCCGCCTCCATGCCCTCGCGCAGCAGCGCCAGGTTCACGCCGAAGCCCTGGTTGGCCGCCTCGCTGCCGGCGATGGACTGGAACACCAGGTCCAGCGGCGCGCCGCGCTCGATGGCGCGCAGGCTGTTGGTGACGTGCGCCAGCACGCAGGACTGCATGGGGATGTCGTAGCGCAGCCGCAGCTCGTCCAGCATCTGCAGCAGGCGGATGGTATCCGGCACCGAGTCGCTGGCGGGGTTGATGCCGATCACCGCATCGCCCATGCCGAACAGCAGGCCGTCGAGGATCGAGGCGGCGATGCCCAGCGGATCGTCGGTCGGGTGATTCGGCTGCAGCCGGCAGGCCAGGCGGCCCGGCAGGCCGATGGTGCTGCGGAAGGCGGTGACCACGCGGCACTTGGCCGCCACCGCGATCAGGTCCTGGTTGCGCATCAGCTTGCTGACCGCCGCCACCATCTCCGGCGTCAGCCCCGGCGCCAGCGCGGCCAGGGCCTCGGTGGTGGCGGCATAGGACAGCAGCCAGTCGCGGAACTGGCCCACGCTCATGCCGGACACCGGCGCGAAGGCCGCGGCATCGTGCGTGTCCAGGATCAGGCGCGTGACCTCGTCGGCCTCGTAGGGCACCAGCGGCTGTTCCAGGAATGCACGCAGCGGCAGTTCCGCCAGAACGTGGCGCGCGGCCACTCGCTGCTCGTCGCCCTGCGCCGCCAGGCCCGCCAGCTCGTCGCCGGAACGCCGCGGCGAGGCGCAGGCCATAAGCGCCCGCAGGTCCTCGAAGACCCAGGTCCTGCCGTTCAGCGTGATGCGGTAGGCCGACATGCTCGTATTTCCAAGCATAGCCCTTGCCAGGACATGCGATCATGGGCGCCGAAGCCGGAGAACGACCGTGGCCGAAAATCCCGCCCGCATTGCCCTGTTGATCGACGCCGACAACGCGCCGGCCGCCAAGATCGACGTGATCCTCGCCGAACTGGCCAAGTACGGCGTCGCCAACATCCGCCGCGCCTACGGCAACTGGACCAAGCCGGGCCTGAAGCGCTGGGCGGACCAGCTTCATGAGTACGCGATCCGCCCGGTGCAGCAGTTCGACCTCACCAAGGGCAAGAACGCGACCGACGTCTCCATCGTGATCGACGCCATGGACCTGCTCTACACCAGCCAACTGCAGTCCTTCGCGATCGTCTCCTCCGACAGCGACTTCACGCCGCTGGTGATGCGCATCCGCGAGCGCGGCCTGGAAGTCTACGGATTCGGCGAGAAGAAGACGCCGGAGCCCTTCGTGGCGGCCTGCTCGAAGTTCCTCTACCTCGAGAACCTGGGCGAGGACAGCAATGTCGCCGATGCCGATGCGCCGAAGGCGGTGCCGGCGAAGAAGAACACCACCCAGCTGCGGCAGGACAACAAGCTGGTCGCGCTGCTGCGCAATGCCGTGGAAGCGGCCGCGGGAGAAGACGGCTGGGCTCACCAGGGCGCCGTCGGAGGCGTACTCAAGAACCAGGGTTCGTTCGACCCCCGCAACTATGGGTACCGCTACCTCGGCGACCTGATCGAGGCCACCGGCCTGTTCGACCTCGAGCGCCGCGGCAACAACGTCGTGATGCTGCGCGACAAGCGCGCCGCGAAAGCCGCCAAGGCTGCCGTCACCTCAGCGACATCACGTACTTCTGCGTCTCCGGCAGGCCAAAGGCCGAAGCCGTCGACGGAGCCGCCATCGTCGGACGCTTGACCGGCGTGGGCTTGGCCATGCCGGCCGTCAGCGGCTCGACGAAGCCGAAGGCCTGCAGTTCCGCCATCAGTTCCAGCGCACCGGCACCGGCCGGGTGCAGGCGGGCCAGCTTGGCGATCGGCTTCTCGCCGTCGGTCGCAATCAGCAGGATGCGGAGCGCCTGTGACAATCCGGCGGCCCTGCTGCGGATCTCCTCCCGTCCTTTCTCCGTCTTCACGTAGATCGTTTCGGGGTTCATGACTGTTTTCCTGTACCGGGCCCGGCTTGGGCCCTGTGACGTACTTCGCAAAAAGCGTGCACAAACTGGACGATCGTCCGATTCCCGCCCGGAAATCGGCTCAAGTGCCTGTAGGTAAAAGGATTACAGCCGACGCCGCCTACTTGATCAGGGCTTCCAGATCGGCCAGGCGGGCTTCCAGTGCCTGCACGCGGGCCTCCAGCGCCGCCAGGGCGCCCGGATCGGGGCGGGCGGCGGGCACTTCGGGCTCGGCCCATTCAGTGCCGGCGGTGTCGCCGCACAAAGTGTGGGCATAGCGCGCCTCCTTCTGGCCCGCCGCGCGCGGCAGCAGGACCACCAGGGGCTGGGCACGGTCGGCCAGGTCGTTGAGCGCCGCGGCCAGGGCCTCGCCCTCGGTCGGTCCGCCCAGGCCGGAGCCGTTGGCGCGCAGCTCCGCCAGCGTCTGCGGGCCGCGCAGCATCAGCGTGGCCAGGATCGCGGCGGTCTGCGGCTTGAGCAGCAGTTGCGGGCTGAACTGGTGCCGGTACTTCTGCGCGCGGGCGCTGAAGCTGTCGCGCGCCACCAGCTTCAGCTCCTCCAGGCGGTTCAGCGCATTGCCCACCTCACCCTCGGTCAGGCTCATCACCGGGCTGCGCGAGGTCTTCTGGTTGCCCGCCAGCATGATGGCGTTGACCGTCATCGGGTAGTACTGCGGCGTGGTGATGGACTTCTCCACCAGGGAGGCGAGCACGCGGGCTTCGGCGGGCGACAGCAGCAGTTCGGACATGGGAAATCTCATCTAACGGGCCGCGATGTTATACGGGCGCAAGCGGCGTCTGGTATATGGCCCACAAAGAAATCTCCGGGGGGAGACATGGGCACCAGACGGGAGTTCCTCAAGCAGGCCGGCGGCGTCGGCCTGGGCCTGGGGACCGCCGGCCTCGCCGGCTGCGGTGACAGCGATCCGGCGGGCGACAGCGGCAACGGCGAACTCACGCCCGGCACGGTGCCGCCGCCGGAGTTCGACTTCCCCACCGGCAGCCTGCTGCCCTTCGCCCACGGCGTGGCCAGCGGCGATCCGCTGGCCGACCGCGTGATCCTGTGGACGCGCATCACCGAGCTGGAGCCGCGCCGCGGCGGCGTGGAGGTGACCTGGCGCATCGCCCGCGACCCGCAGATGCGCGACATCGTGCGCAGCGGCAGGCAGGCCGCCGTTGCCGCGCGCGACTGGACCGTGAAGGTGGACGTGACCGGCCTGGAACCCGCCACCACCTACTACTACCGCTTCGAGGCGCTGGGCGCCCACTCCATCACCGGCCGCACGCGCACCGCGCCGGCGGCGATGGCCGGCGAGGTCCGCGTGGCCGTGCTGGCCTGCTCCAGCTACTGGTCCAGCTACTGGAGCGGCCTGGGCCACCTGGCCGCGCGCAACGACCTGGACCTGGTGATCCACTGCGGCGACTACATCTACGACTTCGTCGACGAGGACGAGACCGTGCGCGCCCGCCGCGGCCGCGCCGACACCGCCGACGTGGACTACCGCGACTGGCTGAACCTGGCCGAGATCCGCCGCCGCTACGCGCTGTGGCGCAGCGAGCCGAACCTGCTGCGCGCGCACCAGCAACATCCCTGGTTCATCGTCTGGGACAACCACGACATCGACGAAGGCTTCGGCAACGAGCTGCCCACCGGCATCGACGGCGGCAGCTCCACCGCGACGCTGGCCGACACCACGCGCGCCTTCTGGGAATGGACCCCCTCGCGCCCGGTGCTGGCCGACGGCAGCGGCCGCTTCCTGCTGGTGGACGACGGCCGCTACCCCGAGCCGCCGGATGCGAAGCTGGTCTACCGCGCGCTGCCCTACGGCCCGCTGCTGGACATCTATGGCGTGGATACGCAGATCGGCCTGCCGGGCCACGGCCAGGAGATGGATGCCTCGCACCTGCCGGAGGGCGCCCCCAGCCTGTTCGGCCGCCGCCAGTTCGAGTGGTTCACCGGCGAGATGCTCGCCTCCGCGCAGCGCGGCGTGACCTGGCGCCTGGTCAACAACCAGACCTGGATCGCGCCCGCCGACACGCCGGACGTGGTGGAAGGCGTGCCGCTGCCCAAGCTCGGCATCTCGCGCTGGAGCGACTACACCGCCGAACGCGCCGCGCTGTTCGGCTACCTGCGCGGCGCCAATCCCGCGGCCACGCGCGTGCGCAACAACGTCTTCGTCTCCGGCGACGTCCACGGCAACTGGGCCTCGGACCTGGTGGAGACCAGCACGCTGCTGCCGCCGGGCCTGGGCCTGGCCGCGCCCAACCCGCGCGGCGGCTCCACGCCCGACAACCTGCTGGCCGGCTGGGGCCGCGCACTCACCGGCAACCTGCCGGGCGTCAACCTGCGCGCCGATTCCGTCGGCGTGGAGTTCGCCCCCAGCTCCATGGGGCGCGGCGGCGCCGACGAACTGGTCGCCAACGCCCTGGGCTCCGCTGCCGCGCCCGCGCTCAACGTCGCCGCCGCGCGCCTGCTGGAGCTGGCCCTGTTGCTGGCCAACAACGGCTGCCGCTACGTCGAGTGGGTGGACCACGGCTACGGCATCGTCAGCCTCAAGCCCGAGCGCGCGATCTTCGAGTGGTGGTGGCAGGACAAGCTCACGCCGGGCTCGCCGGACGTGCTGGGCTACCAGATGGTGACCTTCAGCGAGGAGGACGCTCTGGCGCTGCCGCCGCGCTTCCCCGACCAGATCGACAGCGTGACCGCGCATGGCATGGCGGTGGAGGCCACGGTGGGCGAGCGCACGGCGGAGCCGGCGCCGGAAGGGATGCTGCTGGAGGCGTAGGGCTCGTCCCCGAGGTCGAAGCCGTTCATGCCGAGCTTGTCGAAGTGCGAATGCACCGCCGGCGGGCCCCGGTTTCCGCCCACCCTTCGACAGGCTCAGGGCAGGCGGAAACCCAGGGGCTCGGCGTTCACGTCGACCGCGCCGCCAGCCAGTCCGCCACCTGCGGCCAGATGTGCAGCGGCGCCTTGCTGCCGCCGAGGATGCCCATGTGGCCGCCCGGCACCTCGATCAGCGTCTTGTCCGGGCTGCGGGCGTGCTCGAGGATCGGGTGCGTGCAGCCGGTGGTGACGATCACGTCCTCGGTGCCCGCCACCAGCAGCAGGTTGGCGTCGATGTCGCGCAGTTCGGCTTCGCAGCGCTTGATCGGCAGGCGGCCCTTGGCCAGCACGTTGTCGGCCCAGAGGTACTGCACGATGTCCTGCATCACGCCGCCCGGGTAGGCCACCATGCCGTCGAGGAAGGCGCCGTTGGTGGCGTGGTCGCTGACGAACTCGCGGTCGTGCAGGTTGCGCAGCAGCTCGAAATAGCCCTGCAGGCTCGCCACCGGGTTGGTCAGCTTGAAGGCCAGGCTGTTGGCCCAGCCCGGCGAACGCCACCAGCGCGGCGAGGTGTTGTGCGGGCGGAAGCCCGTGCGGTCGCGCAGCCAGCGCAGCTGCTTCGACAGGCGCTGGTACTGCAGGCCCAGCATGCCGTTGTTGTGGTAGTCGCAGGGCGCGCCGACCAGGGCCAGGTTGACGATGTCCGGGTCGCGGCTCAGCGCGGCGTAGGCGTAGGAGAACAGGCCGCCGAAGCTCCAGCCGTGCAGCGACAGGCGCTGGCTGCCGCTGTGCGCGCGCACCTGCGCCAGCATCTTCGGCATCAGCTCCGCCACGTAGGTGCCGATGCGGTATTCGTCATGCCGCGAGTCGGGGCGGCCCCAGTCGACCAGGTACAGCTCGAAGCCGCGGGCGCGCAGGTAGCGCACCAGGCTGCGCTGCTCGAACAGGTCGTAGATCAGCATGTTGACCGCCAGCGGCGATACCAGCACCAGCGGCACGGCATGCGTCTGGCGCTGCACCGGCACGCGCTGGTCCGGCAGCTCGATCTCGTCCTGCGCCAGCGGCGGGTAGTAGCGCAGCTGCGCGATGCCCTCCCGGTGGATCACCTCGAAGGGCGTGCGCTCCGCCTGCACCAGTTCCTCGCTGCGCAGCAGGCGATCGCGCAGGTTGACGGTGCTGTGGGTGGCGGTGCGGGCGAGGCGGCGGCTACGGTGGATCAGGCGCTGGTGCAGGGGCATCGGTACAGGCGGGATGGTGACGAAGGCGCGGCAGTGTAAGGGCCCGCCGCAGGAAGGCAATTGGCCGCAGCGCTGACGGCGCCGTCAGAAAACCCTCAGCCGAAGCCGGGTTCAGCGTCCGGCCGCCGGCTGGTAGTAGCGGCCCTGTTCCAGCGCCTGCGGTTCCCCCGCCCCGGTGTCGAAACGCACCGGCAGGCTGCGGCGCGCATAGCCCGACAGCGGCTTGTAGACCTCGAAATGCAGGTGGGGCCGGCTGGAGTAACCCGTATTGCCGGAGTAGCCCAGCACCTGGCCGGCGGCCACCGCCTCGCCGGGCTCCACCACCACGCCGTGCTGCCGCAGGTGCAGGTACCAGCCCACCGTGCCGTCGGCATGCACCACCGCCACGTAGTTGGCGTCGTCGGCATAGTCCCGGGTGGGCCCGCCGCGGTCCGAGTCCGCCCGGGTGGCGCAGACCACGCCGGCGCGCGCCGCCCGCACCGCGGTGCCCTCGGGGGCGGAGAAGTCGTAGGCGTTGAACGACGCCCCCTGGTGGCTGAAGCTGCCGCCGGCACCCTGGATCAGTTCGTAGTCGGCCCCCGGCGCCAGCGGCAGCAGGTAGGCCTGGGCGCCGTCGTGGACGCCGCCGGCATCGCCGCATTGCCAGCGCCACTCGTAACGGTACTTCCCACCCGCGCCGCCCGGGACGGGGCGCAGCGTGAACAGGGCCTGTTCCCGCGCGCCCTGGCTGCTGCGGGTCAGCGGCAGGCGCCGGTCCGCCTCCATGCCCTGCAGCTGCGCCCGCACCGTCACGGTGACGGCATAGGCCTCGGGACTGTCGAACAGGAAGCGCACCGCGTCGCCGTCCTTCACCGTGCGCACCGCCGGCTCGACGATCGCGGGCAGGGCCGCCTTCGCCGCCACGGGCGCCGGCGTCTCCTTGCCGCAGGCGGCGATGACCGGCAACAGCAGCAGGCAGGACAGGCGAGGACGCATGGCAGGATCGAGACGGACGGGGCGCCATTGTAGGCGCTGCTCCGCCGCGCTCAGCGGTACAGGTATTCCCGGGTCAGCGGCAGCCGCCGCCGGTCGCGTGCCAGCTGCAGGTGGAAGACCACCAGGTCCCCGTCGCGGAAGCTCGCCTCGGAAGCCTGCAGGTAGAACTCCCACATGCGGCAGAAGCGCTCGTCGAATTGCGCGCTCACTTCCTCGCGCCGCGCCTGGAAGCGCCGGTGCCATTCCTCCAGCGTGCGCGCGTAGTGCAGGCGCCAGACCTCCAAGTCGGTCAGCCAGAGCCCGCTGCACTCCACGGCCGAGAGGGTCTCCGACGCCGCGGGGATGTAGCCGCCGGGGAAGATGTACTTGCGGATCCAGGGATTGGTGCCGCCCGGACAGCACTCGCGCCCGATGGTATGCAGCAAGGCCACGCCCTGCGGCTGCAGCAGCTCCGCGACGCGTTCGAAGAAGCGCCGGTACTGCGGCCGGCCCACGTGCTCGAACATGCCCACGCTGACCACCGCATCGAACCGGCCCGGCGTGTCGCGGTAGTCCTGCAGGCGGAACTCCACGCGGCCCTCCAGGCCACGCTCCCGCGCGCGCCGCTGCGCGGCGCGAAGCTGGCCTTCCGACAGCGTCACGCCGGTGACGTGCACGCCGTGGTGCTGTGCCAGGTGCATCGCCAGCCCGCCCCAGCCGCAGCCGATGTCCAGCACGCTCATGCCGGGCTGCAGGTCCAGCTTGCGCGCGATCAGCGCGCACTTCTCCTGCTGCGCCTCCTCCAGCGTCTGGTCCGGCTCGCGGAAATAGGCACAGGAGTAGTGCATGTCCGCGTCAAGGAAGCGGCGGTAGAAGCTCTCGTCCAGGTCGTAGTGGTGGGCGACGTTGCGCCGCGACAGCAGGGGCGTGTTGATCTCGCCCAGCAGGCTGCGCAGCCGCGCCCAGCGGCCCAGGGCCGTCTGGTGCTCGCGATGCGCCTCCAGGCGCACGCCGATGCCCAGCAGGTCCTTGAGGTCGGTCCCCTCCGGCTGCCAGTCGCCGTCCATGTAGGCTTCGCCCAGGCGCAGCGCGGGCGCCATCATCACGCGGCGCAGCGCGGCGGCGCTGCGGAAGCGCAGGCGGGCACGCGGCTCCCCGGCGCCCAGCGTGAAGCGCCGTCCGTCCGGCAGTGCAAATTCCAGGCTGCCGCCCTGGAATCCGCGGGCGATGGCATCCAGCAAACCTTGCATCATGCCTGTGTGACCGGCCGGAACCGGCCAATGTTCCCTCGGCCGCGGATCTCAGCGGGCCGGGCTGACCCTCAGGATGCGTCCCTGGTCCTCGTCGGTCACCAGGTACAGGAAGCCATCGGGCCCCTGGCGCACATCGCGCACGCGCGCGCCGATGTCGTGGCGCTCCTCCCGGCTCACATGCTCGCCGTCCAGTTCCAGCCGCACGAGCTGGCCGAACTTCAGCGAGCCGACGAAGAGGTTGCCCTGCCAGGCCTTGAAGCGGTCCGCGGTATAGAAGGCCATGCCGCTCGGCGCGATGGAGGGCACCCAGTAGTGCAGCGGCTGTTCCATGCCCGGCCGCTGCTTCTCGCCCTTGCCGATCTTCAGGCCGGAGTAGTCCACGCCGTAGGTGATCACCGGCCAGCCGTAGTTGCGGCCGGGCAGCACCACGTTGATCTCGTCGCCGCCGCGCGGCCCGTGCTCGTGCACCCACAGGCGGCCGGTCTGCGGGTGGATCGCCGCGCCCTGCGGATTGCGGTGGCCATGGGACCAGATTTCCGGCCGGGCATCCTTGCGCCCCGCATGGGGATTGCCCGCCGGCACCCCGCCCTCGCGGTCGATGCGGATCACCTTGCCCAGCGTGCCGTCCAGGGCCTGCGCCTGGTCCATGCCGTCATAGCGCTCGCCCAGCGTCACGAACAGCGCGCCATCCGGCGCGAACGCCAGGCGCGAGCCGAAGTGGTTGTGCCCGCCCATCGAGGGTTGCTGGCGGTAGATCACGCGCAGCGCTTCCAGGCCCTTGTCGCCCAGCCGCGCATGGGCCACCGCCGTGCCCTTGCCGTCCGCGCGCGGCTCGCTGTAGCTGAAGTAGATGCGCTGCGTCTGCGCGAAGTCCGGATCCGTCACCACGTCGAGCAGGCCGCCCTGCCCGCCCGCCGCCACCGGCGGCAGGCCCTCCAGCGGCGCGGAGATCGCGCCCCGGCCGTCCACCAGGCGCAGGCGCCCCGCTTTCTCCGTGACCAGCATGCGGCCGCCGGGCAGGAAGGCCAGCGCCCAGGGATGTTCCAGGCCGCGTGCCACCTCCGTCACCTGCAGCGAGCCCGCGGGCGCCACCGGCGCACCGTCGCCGCGCGTGCAGGCGGCGAGCAGCAGCCCCGCCAGAAGCATCGAGCCTCGCATCTGCATCTCCTCGGGTTTACCGATCTAGGACCGGCCGGCTGCCGTTTGGTGCCCCATTCCAGTGGGGATGCCATCCATGGCGGGATCTCTGCTCCCCCGTTGATCCCCTGGGCGGCCATCCCTGGCCGCCCGTGATCCATCGAGGCCCAGATCGAGCAGGCCATCCGCAACCACTTCGAGTTCTGGAATCCTGGGGTCTGCCAACGCTACCGCGATCGCTGCGACCGCGGTAGCGTTAGCAGACCCGCAGCAGCAGCAGCCTTCGCCGGCGCGGAGGCCGTTCGTCCCGAGCCTGCCGAAGAGCCAGGCGGCCCCGGTCAGCCAGCAGAAACCTACAGTCAGAAACCTCGGGCCCATGGTAAAAATCGCCATGCGCCCCCTGATCCTGCTGCTGCTCTCCCTGGTCTCCCTCACCGCCGCCGCTGGCGATTGGCCCGCGCTGCGCCAGCTCGAGAAGACCGGCGCCAGCGTCACGGCCCTCGCCTTCGACCTGCAGAGCGGCCGCAGCCTGGCCGCGTACAACCCGCAGCAGCGCCTCAACGCCGCCTCGCTGACCAAGCTGGTGCTGGGTGCCGCCGCACTGGAAGCCTGGGAGCCGGAGCGCACGCTCGCCACCGAGCTCTACGGCAGCGGCAACCTCGTCCAGGGGCGGCTCGAGGGCTCGCTGATCCTGCAGGGCCAGGCCGACCCCACGCTGGAGCACCGCGACCTCTGGCTGCTGGCCGCGCAGCTGCGACAGGCCGGCGTGCGCGAGGTGCAGGGCGACCTGGTCGTCGGCACCGCGCCGCTGGGCCGCCCCGCCTGCGAGACCGAGGATCGCTGCAAGTTCATCGCGCGCAGCGATTCCTCCTATGCCGCGCCGCTGTCCGGCATCGGCGTGGACTACGGCAGCTGGTGCCTGGACTTCTCGCCCGCGCTGCAGCCCCGCCATTGCTCCGGCGTGGCCCTGCCGATCCCCGTGGACGGCCGCGTGGAAGAGCGAGGTGCGCGCAACAGCGCGCCGCTGGCCGTCGCCCGCAGCCTCACGCCGGAGGGAGAGCGGATGCTGATCTCCGGCACGCTCGACCCGGGCAGCATGCAGCGCGTCTATCGCTCCATGGCCGATCCTGCCGGCGGCACCGGCCAGCTCCTGTGGCAGATGCTGGCGGAGCTGGGCGTCCGCGTGAACGGCAAGATCTATCTGAGCGCGGAGGCCCTGCCCGCCAATGCCTGGCGCCTGGCCAGCGTGCAGGGCCTGCCGCTGCGCGAGCAGCTCGCGCGCATGATGCGCTTCTCCAACAACTACATCGCCGACGTGATGACACTGAAGCTCGCGCAGGAAGCGCGGCCCGGCCCGGCACCGACGCTGGCGCAGTCGGCGACGCAGCTCTCGGCGCTGGTGGTGCGCGCACGCCAGGCCCTGGGCGACGGCGCCGTCATCGCGCCGCCGCTGTACAGCGGCAGCGGCCTGACGCCGGAGAACGCGCTCTCCGCGCGAGACCTCGTCGCGGTGCTGCGCGCGCAGTACCTGAACCCGCGCAGCTTCCCCGCGTTCTACGCCGGCCTGGTCGTGCCCGCCGACTCTTCCGGCACGCGCATGCGCGAGGGCAGCCAGGCCTGGCTGACCCGCACGGCCTTCAAGACCGGCACCATGAGCGAGCCGCATGCGGTATTCGGCATCGGCGGCTACCTGCGCAAGCAGGACGGCGGCTGGATCGCCCTGGCCGTGCTGGTCAACGGCACGCCGGGGCAGGCGCTCAATTCCCGCGAGTCGCTGAAGTACATCCGCGCCGACGTGGAATCCCTGCTGGCGCGCTACTGAGGCCCCGGCGCCTTCCGCAACCGCTCCCATATCCAGGCATGACCCGGCCCCGCCTTGACTTTAATAGTTAGGACTCCTAATTTACTTCCTATCGGCACGGCCCCGCCGGGCTGCCACGGAACAGGACGAGGAGTCGGGTCATGAAGCAGAGCACCGTTGTGAGTTTCGCCGCCGCGGCGCTGTTGGCCTTCGGCAGCGCCCAGGCCCACGAGGGCCATGCCGGCGGCATCCAGGCGCAGCCGGCCAAGGCCGTGAACGCCGATTTCGACATCGTCCACGCCAAGGTCAGCGCGCAGGGCCGCGTCGCGGTCTTCCACATGGCGGTCTCCGGCAAGGCCGGCAAGACCCGCCCCGCAGCCACCGGCAAGCTCGCCGGCAGCTCGGTGTTCTCCTACGTCTGGCCGACTTCGATCGATCCGTTCGAGGTCGGCTTCGACAAGGGCGCCGGCATCCTGGCCCTGGCCGTCACCGCGCACCCCGACTTCGACGACACCCCGCTCTACGACGAGAACGGCGACGGCAGGCTGGATAACGACGGCAACCTCTGGCACAGCCACTGGGTGGTGCTGAAGCCCACATCCGCCTGCGGCAAGGACGCGCTGGCGGTGGTGGACATCCCGGAGGGCCAGAAGCCGCGGCTGCCCAAGACCTGGCCGGGCCTGCCGATCCTGATCGACAGCCCGGGCTGGGACCCGACCTTTGCCGGCGACACCGTGGAAGTGCGCGTGCCCTTCGACAGCGAGGGCGTGATCGGCCACGCGAAATTCGACGGCGTCACCGCCGGCCTGCGGGTCAACGCCAGCGTCCACGCCCCGCTGCTCTGCGTGGCCGACGTCTTCAAGCTGGCCTCGGGCGACCTGAGCCTGCCCGGCCAAGTCAATCGCTGACCCCGGGCCGGCCGCGATGCGGCCGGCCTCCCCACCGGAGCTGCACATGAGCCAGCACAATTTCCCGCAAGCGGCGCCGGAATGGCAGGTGGACGCCTGGTTCAACACGCCTGTCCCGCTGAGCCTCGCCGCGCTGCGCGGCAAGGTGGTGGTGGTCGAGGCCTTCCAGATGCTCTGCCCCGGCTGCGTCGCCCACGGCCTGCCGCAGGCGCAGCGCGTGCACCAGGCTTTCCCGCGCGACCAGGTCGCGGTCGTCGGCCTGCATGCGGTCTTCGAGCACCACGCGGCGATGACGCCGGTGTCGCTGCAGGCCTTCCTGCACGAGTACCGCATCGACTTCCCGGTCGGCGTGGACCGCGCGGACCAGGATTCGCCGATCCCGCAGACCATGCAGGCCTACCGCATGCGCGGCACGCCCACGCTGATCCTGATCGACGCCCAGGGCCGCCTGCGGCAGCAGTACTTCGGGCAGGTGGATGACCTGGTGCTGGGCGCGGAGATCGCCACGCTGGTGGCCGAAGCGGCGGCGCCGCGGCGCCCCTCCGGGTCCCTGCCGGGCCCCGCGGGCTGCGACAGCGGCCGCTGCGAAGCCGGCGCGGCCTGAGCCCGCGACCGCAGGCCGGGCACGGTGCTTGCCCGCCTGTCCGGGACGCCATGCACGGCAGGAAGCAGCCGCCCGCAGGCCGCGCTGCAAGCCCTCTCAGTCCCAGGAGACATCCAGATGAAGATCAGCGAATACATGACGCGCGACGTCCGCACGATTTCCCCCGATCGCAGCATCCGCGAGGCCGCCCAGGTGATGTCCGCCCTGGATCTCGGCGCCTTGCCCGTGGGCGAGAACGACCGCCTCGTCGGCATGATCACCGATCGCGACATTGCAGTACGCGCCGTGGCCGAAGGCCTGGACTGCGAAACGCCGATCCGCCAGGTCATGACGCAGGACGTGAAGTACTGCTTCGAGGACGAATTCGCCACGCACGTCGCGGACAACATGGGCGAAATCCAGGTGCGGCGCCTGCCGGTGCTGGACCGGAGCAAGCGCCTGGTCGGCATCGTCGCCTTGGCCGACCTGGCCTGCGGCGGCGTCGGCACCAAGCCGGTGAACCGCGCGCTGGCGGGCATCTCGCGCCAGGGCGGCCAGCACAGCCAGACGCCGCAGGCGCACTAGGAAGCTCTGAAGAAGTTACCGTTCGCCCTGAGCCTGTCGAAGGGTGTCCGGTAACGAATGGACCGGCCTTGGAGAAAGGCCGCCCGTGCTTCGACAGGCTCAGCACGAACGGACTTTTTCAGGAACAGGATTCTGCAAAGCGAAAGGGCGGCCCTGGGGCCGCCCTTCTTTTCCGCTTCGCCGGGGCGGGATTCCTCCCGCCCCGGCGCCTGCTCCGGCGTGGCGCTGCCACCCCGGCTGTCCCGGCTCATTGCGCGCATGGCCGGGACGCATCGGTCACCACACCGCTCCCAGGCGACTTGTGACCGCCTGGGAGTCGAGGAATGAGAGGCTGGAAATGACGGCACCGTATGGCGTCATGTATTAAGTCATTCCCAGCCGGCGAAGTGGCTGAATGCTTTGATTTGACAGGGTCGATTGTTCCCAATCGTCTTTTCAATTCTCTGCTTTCTTCCTCCTCGCCTGATTTGGACGCCGGCTGCGGCCCCGAGTTCCCGGGAATTTCAACGGGATTTTCCGCTGCGGGTCTCGCAGGCCGGTCCCGTTCCAGCCATGGCCCTGCACCGTGGCCGTTCAGGGAGAGACCGAGTCCGCCAGCGCCCGCAGCAGCGCGGCGCCGTCGCCGCGCCAGGCGCTGCCGTGCATGCAGGCGAGCGTCGCGGGCCCGGCCGCGGCCAGCCGCTCCAGCATCCGGCGCGTGTCCGGAGCGTGGGCGTAGTAATCCAGCGGCTGGCGGAAGGCTTCGCTCGGCCCGAGGATATCGGTCTCGACCAGCGGCGGATGCTCCGCGCCGCCCTGCGTGAACAGGTCGCCGCAGAGCAGCGTCCGCGTGCGCTCCTCCATCAGCAGGCCGCACTCCCAGCCGTGCGGCAGGTGCGGCGTGTCGAACCAGCGGACCGCGTGCCGTCCCAGCGACAGCCGCTCGCCGTCGGCCAGCGCCAGGGGCGGCCGGTCCGCGAGGTCGGCGACGGAGGTCATCGCCGCGATGCGCCCACAGAGCGGCGCGGACTGCGGAGCCACGGCCAGCCAGTCGTTGAGCGAGCCGCACTCGTCGGCCTCCACGTGCGAGAACGCGATGTGGCGCAGCCGCTGCAGCGGAAGCACGCTCGCAACCGCCTCGCGCACCAGCGCAAACATCTTCCGCGGGCCGGTATGGAACAGCAGCGCCTCGTCGTCGTCGATGAGGTACTGGTTGAAGGAGAAGCCGAAGCCTCCGGGCAGGTTCACCGGCGTACTGATGCGGTAGATCCCGTCGGCGATTTCATCGACCCGGGTGCCGGACTGCGGATTCGTGATCGCCATCCTGATTCTCCTTCCAGTGCGGCGAATCCAGTATTGCGGCCCCGATGGCCGTTGCGCAACCAGGGCCGGCCGCCGCCACGGCGGCGCTCAACGGCAGGGCGCGCGCTCGAAGAAATCGTGCAGTCCGTCCAGGTCGTCGGTATTGATCCAGTCCACGCCGCTGGCGAGCAGCGTGCACCACAGGCGGTCGCGAGCCTCGCCGGCCGCATCGGGCGTACCCCAGAGGCGCAGCCTGCGGCCCGCGGCATGCGTCCGCCGCACCGCATCGGCCAGCTTGGCGCGCTGGGCTTCGGGAAAGTCGCCATTGCCGTCCCAGCCGAACTCCGTCGCCCAGTTGGCGCTGATCAGCGGCATGAAGGAGGCCGGGGCCGGATCGTCCAGGTCCGCCAGGCGGCCGTCGTAGCCGGAGCGGCGCGTGGCGGCGGTTTCCATCTCCGCGCGCGGGCCGTTGCCCGACACCACCACGTCCACCGCGCCGGCATGCAGGCCGGCAGCGTCATGCCGCGTGAACAGGTCGCCGTACTCCGCGAGCTGGCGTTCCAGCTCCGCCCAGCTGGCCGGCCCCGCGGTCTTCAGGTCCACCAGCAGCTGCAGTCGGCCCTCGTCATGGATGACGCCGCCGTGGGTCGCCGCGTAGTCCTCCAGCGGATCGAGATACAGCGCCCGCAGCGTGCGGCCGGGGCGGATCTCGGCGAGGCTGTGGGCCACCGCCAGGTCGCCCGCCAGCGTGCGGAAGACGTCCGCCTCCACGCTGCCGAAGCCTCGCTCGAGCGCATCCAGCAGGGGCCGTTCGTGCAGGTAATCGTTATGGGCATGCGCGTGCTGCCGCATCGCGGCGGCAGTGCCGCCCGGCGCCGGCACCGGATCCAGCGGCTCGCTGGAAGAACAGGCGGCAAGGAGCAGCAGGGCCGGCAGGGAAAACTTGCGGATCATGATCGGGATCATGGGGAACCTGCGACCACGCTAAGGCAAGCGGATGACGGTCGCATGATGCCACCATGTTCCCCCTGCAGGAGCAGGCAACCCCGGGACGGGAGCAACCCCGCCCGCGGCTTCACTCGCGGTTCAGTTCCGCCAGGACCTTCTCGCGGGCCGCCGTCCACATCGACAGGCCCTTCTCCGGCGTGCCGGTGATCAGCAGCACCGCCGTGTAGTTCTTGCCGTAGTCGATCCACGGCGTGCTGCCCAGCAGGCCCGGGTCGCTGGTCTCGGGTCCGTTGCTGCCCGGGTGGTTGGCCGGCGCGGAAATCCACCAGCCCAGGCTGTAGCCCTCCAGGCGCGCATCCGGCAGCGCGGGCGTGAAGTACACCGGCAGGCCCGAGACCTGGCTCTGGCGCAGGGCCTGTCCCTGGGCCTTCGACAGCAGCGGCGCGCCGCCGCCGAGGATCGCCTGGCTGAACCGGATGTAGTCCGCGGCATTCGAGACGGCGCCGCCGGCCACGCGCGGATTGCTCATCTCGCCGTAGCTGAAGGACGCCATGCCCAGCGGCGCGGCGACACGCTCGCGGAACAGCGTGTTCCAGGATTGCCCCGTCACCTGCTCCGCCACCAGGCCGGCCACCTGGTATCCCGCCGCGCTGTAGCCGAACTGCGTGCCCGGCAGGAAGTCCAGCGGCGCCTGCGCGATCTCCGCCACGCATTGCTGCAGCGTCAGCATGTTCGTCTCGTCCAGGCAGGGCGAGGTCGTCGGCAGCCCGGAGGTATGGTTGAGCAGCATGCGCAGCGTGATGGCGGCCTTGGCCGGCGGCCAGGTGACGGCATCGCCGATGTACTGGCTCACCGGCACATCCAGGTCCACGCGGCCCTCGCGCTCCAGCGTCAGCAGCGCGGCCGCGGCCGGCGCCTTGGCGGCGGAGGCGATGGGAATCGCGGTGTCCAGCGTCATGTCGCCGCCGGCGCGGCTGAACTCGCGGCGCCCGTCCACGTTGAGCACGAAGCTGTAGCCGCGCAGCTGCGTCTCGCTCTCGCCCACGGCGCTGTCGAGCGCCTGGGCCAGTTGCGTCCAGTCGTACTCGCGGTGGCGGTACTCGTCCGAGCCTTCCAGGCTGCAGGCGGACAGCAGCGCGGCCGCGGCCAGGAGGGAGCCGCGTGCGAAATCTCGTACAGATGTCATCGGGTGGAGCCTCCCTGGCGCCGTGTTCCGGTTGCCCGGAGTCTTCCATGACCCCTTGTATCGGGCATTACGGAATGGTGTGGAGTCGTCTCAATGATCGCATGCCCGCACGATAGTTCCGTGCGCGACATCCTGCGGCTCTCCCGGTGCTTCAGGCTCCGCCCGATGCAAGCGCCGCCGGCGGCGGCGACGGAAAGGGCGCACCACGTCACGCTGGCGCCCGGCCGCGGCTGAACGCCGCTTTCTTCTGTGACCGAATCCTCCCTGGCCCAGGCTGCCCGCATGTTCAGATGCGCGGCCCGAGTTCCATTCAACGGAGTGAATGCCGTGTCCATGATCCGCCCTGCCGCCCTCCTGCTGCTCTGCGCCGCCGCGCTGCCCGCCCTGGCGGGCCCCGCCAAGCCCGGCCTCTGGGAAACCAAGACCACCAGCGACGGCGACACCGAGACCGACCGGCACTGCATCAAGGCCAACGACAACTCCTTCGAGGAGTGGCGCGGCCAGATCAACAAGGGCTGCACGGTGACCACGCTGAAGAACACCGCCACCGCGCAGTCCTACGACTACAGCTGCGTCAGCGCCACGCAGAACGGCAAGGGTCATCTGGAGATGGTCTTCAGCAGCCCCACGCAGTACCGCGCCAAGCTCAGCTTCGACGGCAAGCTGATCGCCGGCGGCAAGACCATTCCGATGGCGATGAAGATGGAGCAGGAAGGCCGCTGGGTGTCGGCGGACTGCGGCGCGGCGGAGCCGGACGAGGAGTGATCCGCGCTGCCGCGACAAGCCTGGGCCGCTCCGCTCTGTCCCCTCTCCCGCAACCGGGAGCGGGGACCCTGGCGTTCGGCGGTGCTTCCGGGGCCCTGCGCTAGGCCCGAATCACTCCCGGCTTGCCCGCCTCCACGCGGAAGCTCGCCAGCTCGCTGGACGGATTCGCCAGCGGCAGCTGCGCCAGCATCGCGCGCATCGTCGCCGTGCAGCCGGCCGGCGTGATCTCCAGCTCGATCCAGCCGTTGCGGCTGCCATCCCACAGCGCCAGGTGCGGGTTGTTGGCCAGCACCGTCGATGACTGCAGGAACAGCGTCGCCGGCAGGTTGATGGGCGAGGCGATCGGCGTCGCCGCCGCGCAGCTGGTGATGAACTCGGCGCCCACCGCGGGGCCGTCCGGATAGCCGTCCTGCAGCGTGCCGGCGCCGAAGGCATGCAGGTCGCCGGCCAGCACCACCAGGTCCGGCGTGCCGGCCAGCTCGTGCAGCAGCTCGGTGCGCTCGGCGGTGTAGCCGTCCCAGTGGTCCGTTTCGTAGAGCATCGGCGGCGTCCGCGCCGCGCGGATCGGCGAGAAGGGCACCGGCAGGCCCAGCAGGCGCCACTGCGCGCCGCTGCCGCGCAGCGTGTCCAGCATCCACCGCTTCTGTGCCGCGCCCATCATCGTGCGGCCCTCTTCATGGCGTGCCTCGCACTGCGACTCCTGCACCAGCTGGCGCTCGCCCAGGTTGGCTTCGCCGCAGGGATGCGGGCTGCGGTGCGTGCGCAGTTCCACCATCGCCAGCTCCGCCAGCTTGCCGAAGCGGAAGGAGCGCCAGGCCTGCATCACCTCGGGGAACGGCGCCTCCGGGCGGTAGCCCACCCGCACCGGCAGGTAGCGGTACCAGGCGTCGAAGGCGTCGCGCACGTAGGCGCTCATCGCCGCCGCGTCCTCGTCCAGCGGGTGATCGGGTCCGCGCGGGCGCTCGCCGTCGAAGTACAGGTCGTTGGCGAACTCGTGGTCGTCGAAGGTCGCCAGCAGGGTGTGGCGTTCCAGCAGCGCCTGCAGATGGGTATCGCTGCGGTGCGTGCGGTAGATCGTGAACAGGTCCTCCCGCGTGCTGGCGTAGGACGCGCCCGAGGGCAGGCGGATGACGCGCAGCGGCGCGATGGCACTCTCGTAGATGAAGTCGCCCAGGTGCACGAGATAGTCCGCTTCCACCCCGGCCATCTCGCCGAAGGCATGGAAGAAGGCAAAGGTGTAGTCCTGGCAGCTCGTCACCAGCAGGCGCAGGCGATCCACGGCCTCGTCCGGCCGCGGCAGCGTCCGCAGCCGTCCACCCCGGCTGGACACGCCGGCATGGGCGAAGCGATACCAGTAGAAGCGGTTGGGCTGCAGCAGGCCGTGCGTGTCGAGCTTGATCGTATGATCGTTGCGCGCCGTCAGCGCCGCCGTGCTCATGCGTCCCGCCGCCACCGGCCGGGCGAAGGCCTCGTCCTCCGCGATCTGCCAGAGCAGGTCTTCCCCGGGCTTCATCGCCTCCGGCGCCACGCGGGTCCAGATCACCGCGCCGGCCGGCGTGGGATCGCCGCTGGCCACGGAGGAGGGGAATACCGCCGCGGCATCGCCCGTCCCCGGAGCCGGCAGGGTGACGGAGGACGGCACCGCACCGGGAACCCGCTCGCCGCCGTCCCGCAGCAGCGGCGAGGAGTCGCCGCAACCCGGCAGCATCGCCGTGCCGGTGAGGGCGGCCATGCCCGCGAGCAGGCGGCGGCGGAAAGGATCGCTCGGGGGCGTGCGGCGGGACATGCGGGCTGGCTTCAGGCTGGGATGGCCGCGGAGTGTGGCATAGCCGCCCCTTCAACCTGATGAAGAAATAGGCCTCATCCGCAACCCGGCGCGGCGACGACGATCACGGCGGCGGGCCCTGGAGAATGGTCCGCTTCGAGTCGAAGCAGAGCCTGCTCCATTTCTCATAGGTCCCCAAGCTGACGACGACCGGATAGTAGGCATCCGCGTCCCGGTCGAGGTAGCTCAGCACCAGGCCTCTCGCCCGCACCGCCTGCCTGAGCGGCTCATCCAGTTTCCCGAATGCCTTCCCTCGCCGGGCATCGGCCGCCAGCGACAACAACCTGCTTCGTTCCTCCGGGCTGAACATCTCGGCCCCCGCGTTCCGCAGCAATGGCTGTATCGCGTCGAGGATGCTTTCGGCATCGTCGGCCCAATCGATGAAACCCGCATGGCCGCTGTCCTCCAGCATCTGCTGGAAGATGCCCTGGGCCTTTGCGCCCGGTGTGGGCTTTTTTCCCTCCAGGACCCACAGGGCCTCCGTGCCTGCAGCCTCGCAGGCTTGCTCGAACCGCTCCGGGAAATCGAAGTACTCGCCGGCCTTTTGCGCCAGTGGCTCGCCCGCGATGTCGGACAGGGCTTCAACCAGCAGGGCCCGTGGATCGGATGCCGGACGACCGAGCCCAAAGAGCTTTGCCAACATGAGGGATTCCTGGATAGGACGAGGGGCGGGATTGCCGGCCGGCGGCTCCAAGCCTAGAACCCCGGCCCGCGGCCGTCCAACGGGCAGGGCTTGACTCGGGCCTAATTAAGGATATTATCTATCCTTAAGGATAAAGATTGTCCTTGATTGTCGGCCAGGCTGAAGCCTCGCCCCCTCGGATCACGGCCCGGCAGCGCGGGGCTCTTGCTGGAGAGAACATCATGAAGATCGTCATCATCGGCGGCACCGGCCTGATCGGCTCCGAGCTCGCCCGCCAGCTCCGCGAGGCGGGGCATGAAGTCATCGCCGCCTCGCCGCGCAACGGCGTCAACGCCGTGACCGGCGAAGGCCTGGCGCCCGCACTGCAAGGAGCGCAGGTGGTGGTGGACGTCAGCAACTCGCCGTCCTTCGAGGACCAGGCGGTGCTGGCCTTCTTCCGGGACTCCACCCGCAACCTGCTGGCCGCCGCGAAGATGGCCGGCGTGAAGCACTACGTCGCCCTGTCGGTGGTGGGCACCGAGCGCATGCTGGCCAGCGGCTACTTCCGCGCCAAGATGGCGCAGGAAGAACTGATCCAGGGTGGCGGCCTTCCCTACACCCTGCTGCGTGCCACGCAGTTCTACGAATTCCTCGGCGCCATCGCCTACACCGGCACCGTGGGCGACACCGTGCACCTCAGCTCCGCCGCGCTGCAGCCCGTCGCCGCGGCCGACGTCTCCTCCGCGCTGGCCAGGCTCGCCATGGAGACGCCGCGCAACGCCACGCTGGAAGTGGCCGGCCCCGAGAAGGCGCCGCTGGACCAGTTCGTGCGCCGCTTCATGCAGGCCACCGGCGACACGCGCGCCGTGGTCAGCGGGCCGGCCGAGGGTTATTTCGGCACGCCGCTGACCGACGCGTCCCTGACCCCGGGCGCCGATCCCATCCTGGGCCCCACGCGCTTCGAGGCCTGGCTGGGCAAGGCCGCGAAGGCGGCGTGAATCCCGAACGGTAGCTGAGACCTCCCAAAGTCCGTTCGTGCTGAGCCTGTCGAAGCATGAACGGACTTTTCACCGTCAACCGATCAAGCTCCGCAGTATCCTGTTGAGCGACAAGTTTCCGTTCAAGGATAAAAGATGGTCCTCAAGAGCCAGGTGGAATGGGCCCTGCACTGCTGCGCCATCCTGGCGGGCCTGCCCGCGGGCAAGTACCTGCCGACCAAGGACCTCGCGGAGCTGCACGGCCTGCCCAAGGAATACCTGTCCAAGGCCCTGCAGGGCCTGTCGCAGGCCGGCCTCGTTACCGGCACGCTCGGCCCCAAGGGCGGCTACCGCCTGGCCCGGGCGCCGGCGGAGATCAACTTCCTGGAGATCGTCGAGGCCATCGAGGGCAACCAGTCCACCTTCGTCTGCACCGAGATCCGCAAGAACAACCCCTGCCGCAAGTCCGGCACGCGCGACGGCAAGACCTGCGCGGTGGCGCGCGTGATGTGGAAGGCGGACCAGGCCTGGCGCGCCTCGCTGCGCGAGACCACGCTGGCCGAATTGGTCGGCACGCTGGAACAGGACGTGCCCGCGACGCTGTGGAAGGAAACCTTCGCCTGGGTGACGGCGCGAACCTGAGAGCGGGCGAGCTTCAGAACGGGGACGTGGGCGGCGGCTCCTGCCCTGGGCGCTCAGCGGCGCAGCCCCATCAGCACGGCCTCTTCCGCATCGGCGGCCGCGAGCACCAGCCCTTCGCCGAACTCCAGCAACCCGGGACTCAGGGAGTCCCGCCGATAGAGCGCGAGCCCGCTCATCGAGCGCACCGTCGTCCCGCAGGTTTCGGTGAGTTGCAGGCCGTAGGGGCTGTAGGCCGCGTTGATGATCGACAGGCGCCCGGTGTAGCTGCAGCCGTAGTCGTTGGTCCCGCTGAGCACGCCGGTTTCGGAGATCGTGAAGACGCCTCCTTGCGACCAGCTGCCCGACACCAAGGCCAGGGATGAAGGGGTTTCGTAGCCCGCCGCCAGGTAGTCGAACGAGAAGCTGCCACGCGAGCCCCCTGCCTCGGTGAAGCGGCCCTCCAGGCCGATGCGCTCCTCGGCAGTGCCGCTGAACTGTCCCGTGGTGATGGCCGGGCCTCGCTGCCCCAGCATGTTGAAGGTGCGGTAGTCGCCGCTGAATGCCGCGCCTCGCGCCTGCAGCCTGCCGAGGTAGAGCCGCTCGCTGTCGTCGAGCAGCAGCATCTGCCCGTTCTCCGCGACGATGCCTTCCACAGGGACGCCGGTCTCGGAACCGTCCGGAGTGAGGCGGCCCTCGTAATAGCCGCCGGGAGCCGTGACATCCGATGAGTAGGTGTCGTCCCCGCCGCAAGCCACGAGGCCCGCCCCGAGGCACAAGGAAAAGAGATACCGCGCGCTTCTTTCAAGCATGGAATGCCCTGCCTGCCGGACCACGGAAAGCTGCGGCACATCGAACCACCGCCGCGCTGCAGCCTGCTTTCCCGGCATCGTTGGCGGGTCTGGAACAGACTACGAGCGGCATGGCCGGCCGTCTACCTGATCTGCCTGTTAGGTCGCCAACCGTTGAGATCTCCTCGCCGGTCTCCCAGCCAAGATCGAGGTTTCGCAAACATATGGGCTTAGCAACTCGAGGCGCGGCGTGATGAGGTAATGGGGCGCCGAGGTTTCAGGCGATGGTGGAGTTGGTGCTGGCGGGGGGTGTGAGGCGGAGCTCCTAGATATTTACTCCGACCCCTTTTTCGTTCGCAGCTCCACGGCCTTGAAAGGATAGTGGTGCAGGTCGCGCACCCGGTCGATTGCATCCTCCAGCCGATCCACTTCCTCATCGCTGAGCGGCTGGTTCCGGTGTTCTTTCAATTTCGAAAGGAAGGTTCTGGTGGTCTCCCTGTACGAACGCCAGACTTCCGTGATGTCGGGGATGAACTCCGGGTCTTTTTCGATAGCGGCATCGGTTACTTCAAACCGGCTGTCGGCAGGACGGAAGGCAATGCGCAACTTGCCCTGTGTGTAGTCCTTGCGGAGTACCGATGTGCCTGTGAAAACCGCGAATAGTGAAGTGAGCCTTTGCTGGCCATCGACGATAAGAAGCCTGGGGACTGCGTCCTTGGCACCATCGCCGATCTGTCGAGCACCGACTTCAGCCCCCGTCGCCCAGAACAGCAGGTATCCGACCGGGAATCCCTTGTACATCGAGTCGAGCAGATCCCGGGCCTTGGACGCAGGCCAAACGAAGGGTCTTTGAATGTCGGGCAGTGCTATCTCGCCGCGCCGGATATTTTCGATCAGATTATTGAGCTGATAGGTCGTATCCTTGAACAAGGTCGCCGCCATTCCCGTCTCCCCCTACGTATCGGAGGCCAAAGAGGCCCGCCATGGAATTTCGCGCGCGCGTCTCGCGCCGAGCATGGGGTCTATTTTACTCCGCTCCCTTTTCCATAACTTAGCTTTCTCGGTGGATAACGGCTAGCACCTCGCCAAAAGTTTCTCGAATCCTGCCTTGCGAGAACCTAATTTGCTGTACTCCGGCAATGTTGGAGAACTCCTCGCATCCCTCTTCCAGCACAACAATCGCGCGGCTAAATCCTAGCTTACCTTGGAATAGTCCAACCTCATGAACCACATTTTGGCGAGCAAGCACTTTTCCGCTACTAAGTTCGTCTTCTGCAGTGAGAATTAAAAAAGCAAGATCGCTTCGATCGAGCATTGACTCAAGAACATCTCGGATCGTATGACCCGCCCTAGATCCGATCTCATATGCCTCTACTTCGATTCCATGCTTATCTTGTAAGTGATCTTTTAAGTCTCGCCATTGTGAGGAGCGCCCATGACCCAAGAACACAACCAAACCCTCTTTACTTTCTTTCTCTTGAGGAACTGGAGAATTACGATCTAGCCAATTCGCGAAAATTGCGTGGATATCTTCTATCGGGGGGCGAGAGTCAAAAGAAATGGATACTATGGATATTGCTTGGAAAAAGAACAGCTGGAAACTAGGTCCATCAAAGCCAATGTGCATCGAGGCTTGAATGCAAGCATCCTTTCGATACTCAGCTAAAAACTCTTCTTCTGAGGCAAACTGCCATGTAGTTGGGCCCTCTTTAACTTCGAGGGTTATCGTTACGGGAGGCTTCGGACACTTAGATTTGAAGTCCTTCAATGCCGCCGATATGACTTCGGCCGGAAACTTCGCCTTATAGTTATGCTGCTTTCTCATAGATTTAAGAAAATGGTTCGAGCGAGATCGGATCTGCTTCTACTCAATACCCCCTTTTTTCAGCAAGTGTAGGGTGGGGAAAAGCGCAGCATGCGCCTCGAACAAACCCTAAAAAGGTGGGCTAAAAAAATCCACCCTACGCTTGCTTTCAGCCTGCTCGTCGGCGAATGATGCTGTGCGGAACTTGTTGTAAACAATCCAGACAGGATTACTATTGTCTCTTGCCACGACTACCCCCTGCGGTCGCGTGCTATGAAGCATCAGTAGCGGCGCTCTCGGCACCCCAGACACCTTTGCGCTCTTTACCGCCATCATGCGATAACGAACCTAAGCGCGCGACCTGACGACGACGTCAGGTCGCACGCCTGGCTATGCGCGCAGCCTCGCCCACCCCGACACCCGCGTCGCCGCCCCGATCAGCGCCCCCAGCGTCACCAACGCAATCCCCACCCCCAGCAGCGGCGTCAGCGCCTCGCCCAGCACCGGCCAGGCCAGTAGCGCGGACAGCGCCGGTACCGTGGCCATCACCGCCGCGAGCCGCGTCGGCCCCAGCTCCGCCACCGCTCGCGTGTAGAGCACCATCGCGATGATCACCACCATCACGCCCTGGTAGCCGGCCTGCAGCAGGATCTCGTGCCAGGGCGCCACGGCGATGTGCTTGGGCAGGAACAGCAGGTAGATCGGCAGGAAGATCACGGCGGAGGTCACGGACATGCCGGCGGCGGCGTCCCAGGGCTTCACCTGCCAGCGGCGCACCAGGATCGTGAAGACGCACCAGCTGGTGCTGGCGCTGACGAACAAGAGATCGCCGATCCAGCTGTTGCCGGCAAAGCCGTGGCTGAAGGTCTGCGCCGCCATGCAGGCGACGCCGGCACCGATCACCAGCAGCGCGATTTGCTTCTGCGTGCTCGGCCGCTCGCCCAGGAAGATCCAGGCGAGGATCGCGGTGAGGAAGGGCATCATGCCGCTGAGCAGGATGGAGCCGTGCGCGGCGGGGGCGAAGTAGAAGCCGCTGTAGCAGAGCAGGGCGTAGCCCAGGCCGCCGGTCAGCGTGCAGGCCAGCAGGCGGCGGATGTTCTTCAGCGAGCCCAGGCCCTTCATCAGCAGCAGGGGCGACAGCAGCACGGCGGCCACGCCGAAGCGCAGGGCGGTGACGTCGAAGGCGGTGAGCGTGCCCTTGCCGGCCATGCGCGAGACCAGCACGAAGCCGGTCCAGATGGCGACGGTGAGCGCGGCGAAGAGGTAGCCGCGGCGGAGGTGTTCGGAGGAGTCTGTTGTCGTTTCGGTGTTCATGTTTCTGCTTGCTCGCTCAGTAGCGTCCCTCGATACGCACGCTCGCTTCGCTCACGAGGCTACTCGGGATGAGCGGTTTGTTCGATGCGCCTTGCTTCAATCTGTTCGAGGTGTGCTCCGTCCTTGGTGCTTCCTCTCTCCTTGGGAGAGGGAAGTGAATTCGTTTCGGCCATAAAAAATCCGGGGCCGCTTGCGCTGACCCCGGATTGGATTGCAGCCACTTTGTCGCTGCGGGATCAGACGCCCAGGTAGTCGAGAATGCCCTCGGCAGCCTGGCGGCCTTCGTAGACGGCGGTGACGACGAGGTCGGAACCACGCACCATGTCGCCGCCCGCGAAGACTTTCGGGTTGGCGGTCTGGAAGCGCTTCTTCTCGCTGGTGTCGACGCGGCCGTCGGCCTGCAGCTTGATGTCGTGCTGGCTGAACCAGTCGGCCGGGCTCGGGCGGAAGCCGAAGGCGATCACCACGCGGTCGGCGGGGATGATCTGCTCGGAGCCGGGCACCACTTCCGGCTTGCGGCGGCCGCGCGCGTCGGGGGCGCCGAGACGGGTCTCGACCACCTTCACGCCTTCCACCTTGTCCTTGCCCACGATCTCGACCGGCGAGCGGTTGAAGACGAACTTCACGCCTTCTTCCTTGGCGTTGCTGACTTCGCGCTTGGAGCCGGGCATGTTGGCCTCGTCGCGGCGGTAGACGCAGGTGACGCTGCTGGCCTGCTGGCGCGCGGAGGTGCGCACGCAGTCCATCGCGGTGTCGCCGCCGCCGAGCACGACCACCTTCTGGCCGGCCATGTCGACGAAGTCGGCCGGGTTCTTCTCCCAGCTCATCACGCGATTGATGTTGCTCACCAGGAAGGGCAGGGCCTCATGCACGCCCGGCAGGTTCTCGCCGGGGAACTCGCCCTTCATGTAGGTGTAGGTGCCCATGCCGAGGAATACGGCGTCGTACTCGTCCAGCAGCGACTGGAAGGCCACGTCCTTGCCGATCTCGGTGTTCATGCGGAACTCGATGCCCATGCCTTCGAAAATCTCGCGGCGGCGGAGCATCACTTCCTTTTCCAGCTTGAACGGAGGAATGCCGAAGGTCAGCAGGCCGCCGATCTCGTTGTACTTGTCGTACACCACGGCCTTCACGCCGTTGCGAGCGAGGATGTCGGCGGCGCCCAGGCCCGCCGGGCCGGCGCCGACGATGGCGACGCGCTTGCCGGTGGGCACCACGCCGGACATGTCCGGACGCCAGCCCTGCTTGAAGGCTTCATCGGAGATGTACTTCTCGATGTTGCCGATGGTCACGGCGCCGAAGCCGTCGTTGAGCGTGCAGGCGCCTTCGCAGAGGCGGTCCTGCGGGCAGACGCGGCCGCAGACTTCCGGCAGCGAGTTGGTCTTGTGCGAGAGCTCGGCGGCCTGGAAGAGGTTGCCCTCGTTCACCAGCTTCAGCCAGTTGGGGATGAAGTTGTGGACCGGGCACTTCCACTCGCAGTAGGGGTTGCCGCATTCCAGGCAGCGCCCGGCCTGCGTGCCGGCCTGCTCCTGCGGGAACTGACCGTAGATCTCGCGCCAGTCGTGCAGGCGCACTTCCGCAGGCACCTTCTTCGGGTCCTGGCGCCCGATCTCGATGAACTGCATGACGTTCTTCTTTGCCATCTTGATATCCCTGGGTCGCGGGGCTTGTTAAGCCGCGGCCTTGATTGCAACGAGCAGCGAGCCGATGTCGGCCGCCTTGGGCTTCACCAGCCAGAACTTGCCGACGAAATCGCGCCAGTCGTCGAGGATCTGCTGGCCCCAGGCGGAGCCGGTGGCGTTGACGTGTTCCTGGATCAGCGAGCGCAGGTAGTGCTGGTGCGCTTCCATGTGCTCGGCCACGATGCGGGTGGTGTCGATCAGCTCGTGGTTGTAGCGGTCCACGAAGCTGCGCGACTCGTCCAGCACGTAGGCGAAGCCGCCGGTCATGCCGGCGCCGAAGTTCACGCCGCACTCGCCGAGGATCACCGCCGCGCCGCCGGTCATGTATTCGCAGCCATGGTCGCCGCAGCCTTCCACCACGGTCAGCGCGCCGGAGTTGCGCACGCCGAAGCGCTCGCCCGCGGTGCCCGCGGCGAACAGCGCGCCGCCGGTGGCGCCGTAGAGGCAGGTGTTGCCGATGATGGCGGTCTCGTTGCTCTTGAAGCGGCTGCCCTTGGGCGGCTTGATCACGATGCGGCCACCGGCCATGCCCTTGCCGACGTAGTCGTTGGCGTCGCCTTCCAGCTCCAGGTGCAGGCCGCCGGCGTTCCACACGCCGAAGGACTGGCCGGCGGTGCCGGTCAGGCGGATGGTGATGGGCGCGTCGGACATGCCGAGGTTGCCGTGGCGCTTGGCGATCTCGCCGGAGAGGCGCGCGCCGATCGAGCGGTGCACGTTCTGCACGCTGTATTCGAACACGCCGCCGCTCTTGTTCTCGATGGCGGAGAGCGCGTCGGCCACCATGTGCTCGGCCAGCTCGCCCTTGTCGTGCGGCGGGTTGGCGGAGATGCAGCTGTGGCCCGACTCGTGCGCCATGCCGGAGGCGGAGAGGATCGGCGACAGGTCGAGGTTGTTCTGCTTGTCGCTCTCGCCCGCGGAGATCTCCATCAGGTCGGTGCGGCCGATCAGCTCGGCCAGCGAGCGCACGCCGATGGCGGCCAGCCACTCGCGGGTTTCCTCGGCCACGAAGCGGAAATAGTTCATCACCATTTCCGGCAGGCCGATGAAGTGCGACAGGCGCAGCACCTTGTCCTGGGTGGCTACGCCGGTGGCGCAGTTGTTCAGGTGGCAGATGCGCAGGTACTTGCAGCCCAGCGCCACCATCGGCGCGGTGCCGAAGCCGAAGCTCTCGGCGCCGAGCACGGCGGCCTTGACCACGTCGAGGCCGGTCTTGAGGCCGCCGTCGGTCTGCACGCGGACCTTCTCGCGCAGGCCGTTCATGCGCAGGGTCTGGTGGGTCTCGGACAGGCCGAGCTCCCACGGGGTGCCCGCGTACTTCACCGAGGTGATCGGCGAGGCGCCGGTGCCGCCGTCGTAGCCGGAGATGGTGATGAGGTCGGCATAGGCCTTGGCCACGCCGGCCGCGATGGTGCCCACGCCCGGGCCGGACACCAGCTTCACCGACACCAGCGCCGCCGGGTTGACCTGCTTGAGGTCGAAGATCAGCTGCGCGAGGTCTTCGATGGAGTAGATGTCGTGGTGCGGCGGCGGCGAGATCAGCGCGACGCCGGGCTTGGCGTAGCGCAGGCCGGCGATCTGCTCGTTGACCTTGTCGCCGGGCAGCTGGCCGCCTTCGCCGGGCTTGGCGCCCTGCGCGACCTTGATCTGCAGCACCTCGGCGCTGGAGAGATACGCCGGGGTCACGCCGAAGCGGCCGGAAGCCACCTGCTTGATCTTGGAGTTCTTCTCGGTGCCGTAGCGCCGCGGGTCTTCGCCGCCTTCACCGGAGTTGGAGCGGCCGCCCAGGCGGTTCATCGCGGTGGCCAGGGCCTCGTGGGCCTCCGGCGACAGCGCGCCCAGCGACATGCCGGCGGAGTCGAAGCGCTTGAGGATGGCCTCGGCGGACTCGACCTGGTCGATGCTGATCGGCTTGATGTCGGCGCGGAACTTCAGCAGGTCGCGGAACATCGCCACGGGGCGGTGGTTCACCAGCTCCGCGAATTCCTTGTACTTGCCGTAGTCGCCCGACTGCACGGCGGCGTGCAGGGTGTTGATGATGTCCGGGTTGTAGGCGTGGTACTCGCCGTTGTGCACGTACTTGAGCAGGCCGCCCTGGTCGAGCTGCTTGCGCGGGTTCCAGGCCACGGCGGCCAGCGCGGCCTGCTCGGCCTGCAGATCGGCGAAGCGTGCGCCCTGGATGCGGTTGACGGTGCCCTCGAAGCAGAGCTCCACCACCTCGTCGTGCAGGCCCACGGTCTCGAACAGCTGCGCGCCGCGGTAGCTGGCGATGGTGCTGATGCCCATCTTCGAGATGATCTTGTACAGGCCCTTGTTGATGCCCTTGCGGTAGGCCTGCGCCAGGTACGGCAGCTCCTTGCCCTTGATCTCGCCGCGCTCGGCCATGTCGTAGAGGCTGGCGTAGGCGAGGTAGGGGTAGATCACCGAGGCGCCGTAGCCGAGGAGGCAGGCGAACTGGTGCGGGTCGCGCGCGGTGGCGGTCTCCACCACGATGTTGCAGTCGGCGCGCAGGCCCTCGACGGTGAGGCGGTGATGCACCGCGCCCACGGCGAGCAGCGCGTGCACCGGCAGCTTGCCCTTGACGATGGCGCGGTCGGACAGCACCAGGATGACCTTGCCGCCCTGGGCCGCTTCCACGGCCTGGTCGCAGACGCGGCGCACCGCGTCCTCGAGGCCCAGGGCCGGGTCGTAGTTCAGGTCGATGACGACGTTGGGGTAGCCCTGGTCGTGCAGCGACAGCAGCTTGCGGTACTTGGTCTCGCTGAGCACCGGCGAGTCCACCAGCAGGCGCGCGGCGCGCTCCGGGGTTTCCTCGAACATGCTGTGCTCGGCGCCGAGCGAGCACTCCAGCGACATCACGATCTGCTCGCGCAGCGGGTCGATCGGCGGGTTGGTCACCTGCGCGAACTGCTGGCGGAAGTAGTCGTACAGCGAGCGTTCCTTCTGCGACAGCACCGCGAACGGGGTGTCGTCGCCCATGGAGCCCACGGTTTCCTGGCCGCTCTCGGCCAGCACGCGCAGCACCTGGTCGCGCTCTTCATAGGAGAGCCCGAACAGCTTCTGGTAGACGCCCACCTGGTCGGCGGGCAGCTTCTCGAGCTTGCCGGCGTCGTCGATCAGCACGGCTTCCAGGCGCTTGATGCCCTGCTTGAGCCACTGCTTGTACGGGCGGCGGCCGGCGAGCATGCGGTCGATGTCGGCCGGGCGCAGCAGGCTGCCGCTCTCGGTATCCACGGCCAGGATCTGGCCGGGGCGCAGGCGGCCCTTCTCCAGCACGCTCTCCGGCGGGTAGTCGTACACGCCGATCTCGGAGGCGATGGTCAACACGCGGTTGCGGGTGATGACATAGCGGGTCGGGCGCAGGCCGTTGCGGTCGGTGGCGCAGGCGGCGTAGCGGCCGTCGGTCAGCACGATGCCGGCCGGGCCGTCCCAGGGCTCCATCTGCAGCGAGTTGTACTCGTAGAACGCGCGCAGGTCGGCGTCCAGGTTCTCCACGTTCTGCCAGGCGGGCGGGATCAGCGCGCGCATCGCCTGGAACAAGTCCATGCCGCCGGCCAGCAGCACTTCCAGCATGTTGTCGAGCGACTGCGAGTCGGAGCCGTCCAGGGTCACCAGCGGGGCGATCTCGGAGATGTCCGGCAGGTTGGCGCACTGGTACTTCCTGGCGCGCGCCAGCGCCCACTTGCGGTTGCCGGCGACGGTGTTGATCTCGCCGTTGTGCGCCAGGAAGCGGAACGGCTGCGCCAGCCGCCACTTGGGCATGGTGTTGGTGGAGAAGCGCTGGTGGAACACGCAGAGCGAGCTCTCCAGGTCCTCGTCGCTGAGGTCCACGTAGAACACCGGCAGGTACGAGGGCATCACCAGGCCCTTGAACACCAGCACGCGCGACGACAGCGAGGTGATGTAGAAGTCGGTGTCGCCCGCGGCGTCGATCGCCTTCTCGGCGCGGCGGCGCGCCTTGAACAGGGCGATGTCGAAGTTGGCGCTGTCCTTGCCGGCGGTGATGAACACCTGCTCCACCTGGGGCAGGGTGCGCAGCGCTTCGGCGCCGCAGGCTTCCGGGTTCACCGGCACCTTGCGCCAGCCGGCCAGCACCAGGCCGTTGGCCGCGCAGGCCTCGGCCATCAGCTCGCGCGCACGCGCGGCCACCGCCTCGTTGGTGGACAGGAAGACGTTGCCGGCGGCGTAGGGCGCGCGCGGGTCGAGCTTGATGCCGGCTTCCTTGGCCTTCATGCGCAGGAAGCGGTCCGGCTTCTTCATCAGCAGGCCGCAGCCGTCGCCGGTCTTGCCGTCGGCGGCGATGGCGCCGCGGTGGGTCATGCGCGCCAGGGCACCAATGGCCGTCTCAACCACCCAATGGGAGGGCTGATCGTCCATCTGCACGATGAGCCCGAAGCCGCAGCTGTCGCGCTCGAATTCCGGGCGGTAAAGCCCTTGCTGGGTTGTCATGACCTTATCTACCTTGCGTTTGATTGCAGCTTTCCAACGGCGACACGTCTCCCGGG
Source organism: Solimonas fluminis (assembly GCF_002930645.1). Classification (GTDB taxonomy): domain Bacteria; phylum Pseudomonadota; class Gammaproteobacteria; order Nevskiales; family Nevskiaceae; genus Solimonas_A; species Solimonas_A fluminis. The sequence continues at coordinate 297,466 of NZ_PSNW01000002.1, forward strand.
CCTGCGGTTTGGCGCGGCCTGCGGACACTTTGCGGGTGACCAGACGGGGGGCGAATCGCTGCGGTGCAACATTCCATTATAAGAATGGATCGCGGAGCGTCAATCACAGGTCCGGACGGGCAGCCTTTTCATGAAAGGGTCTTGCCCCATTCAGAAAAAAAGCCCGGCAAAGCCGGGCTCAATGAGCAAGATCGGGGCCAATTAGCGCGCGAAGGCGTAGAAATCCAGTATTTTGGCTGTGTCGTGTAAAACCACCCGGAATCGGGCGTTTTCGGCGTCCGGATCGGCGAAGGCCAGGCCCTGATAGTTTCCGGCCAGGGCCGCGCAGCCGGCGACGCTTGCCTGTACCGGCAAGGCTCCGCCATAGGCCTTGCCGCTGTCGACGCGCCCGGTCAAGGCGCACTCTCCGGCGCCGGCCGTGATCGTGCCGTCGGCCGCCACCGTGAAGCGGGCGGGCGCACCGCCGATCAGGGCGTCGTAGCTGCCCGCCGCGGCCGGTGCCGCGGCCGCCGCCTGCGGCTCGTCCAGTTGCGCCGCCAGCGTCATCGGCGCCGTGGCCGCCGGCACGCGGCGCCAGGCCTTGCCGCTGCCGTCGCGGACATAGACCACCGCGGCCGCGCTGTCGGACTCCGGCGCCAGCAGCACGAAGCCGCGTCCGTCCGCCGCCGCGAAACCCCAGCCGGAGGCGCCGGCCGCGTCGCCGGACAGGCGCAGCGCATGCGCGCCGCTGGACAGCGCCGGCAGCTCCAGCCGGGGCCCGGGATTCTCCTTCTTGTCGTCGTCGCAACCGGCCAGGGCCAGCGCGGCGGCGAGCAGCGTCACCGCGAGGCGGGCGCTCACGGTGCCGCACCCAGCAGGTCGCGCAGCTGGATCTTCACCCGCTCCTCGTTGCTGCGGCGGCCCTGCGGCACGCCCTCGACCACCGTCACCGGGATCGCGTGGTCCTTCATCACGTTGAACTCGGACAGCTCGCTGTCGTCCTGCGCGATCACCACGCCCGCCGGCGGGGCGATGACATCGTTGGCGAAGGAAATGCCCGGGTAGGCCACGCCCGCGCCATAGCCCACGGCCACCGGGCTGTCCGACAGCTTTTCGTAGAACACCGGCTGGTACTCGGTGGCCTTGCCCATGCGCGCGAAGCGGAAGGGCAGGGTAGCGGCCTGGCCGGCGGTGACCTTGGGGATGTTGATGTTGAGGCCCACGCCCGGCGGCAGCAGCGGCTGGCCCTCGGCGCGCTTGTCCTCCAGCTCCTCGATGAGCTTCACCACCACGTCGGCGATCTCGTACTCGAGCGCGCCTTCCGCCAGCGCCGTGTGAGCGCGCGCCTCCGTGCCCTCGTAGCTCGCGGCGATGGCCGGGATGCCGCGGTTCACCGCGTAGAGCAGGTTGTTGACCGTGCCGGAGCTGTTGTTGATCAGCCCGGTGTTGTTGCCTTCGTTGAAGCCCGACACCACCAGGTCCGGCTGCTGGCCCCAGCGCTTCACCGCCACCACGTCGAGCCCGTGCAGCATCGACATCACCGGCGTGCCGTCCACGTAGTACACGTCGGCATCGCCCGGATCCTTGCCCACGCCCGGCGAGCCCGCCGCGACGCTGCCATGGCGGCTGGCCTTGGCCATCGGCGTCACCGGCACCAGGAAGTTCATCGAGCCGCCGCGGCCGCTGTTGTTCTGCGTGGGCGCCGACACGACCACGTCGTGTCCGGCAGCCTTCAGCCGCTGGTACAGGGCGCGGATGTTCGCCGTTTCGAAGCCGTCGTCATTGGACAGCACGATGTTCAGGGCCTGCGCCGGCGCCGCCAGCGCCGTGAGCCCCAGCATCAAGAGCAGGTGTGTCGCTTTCATTTGTAGTGGTCTCCTCATGCGCGAATTGCGCTTCGGGAGACTAGGAAACCGGCGACGGCGGCCGACAACCCCGTCCGGATATCTGCAAACGGACTATATCTGACCGAACGGTTAGATAATTATTCTGTGCTTTCACGCGCTTGGTCCAAACCCCTACGGGATCAGGACCAGCGCGCCCTCGATACGCCGCTGCGCGGCGCTCGGGAGGAACGGGTCGGGGGAAGCGCGGAGCCGTCGGGAGCGCGGGAGGGTTCAGGGGAAGGCCGTCGGTGGAACGATCCTCCATTCCGTTCACACCGAGTGCCGCGCAGCGGCGTATCGAGGTGCGCCCCTGCACCTGCAGCCCGCATCGTCTGCTCCGCGTGGAACAAACCCAAACGCCGGCCCAGCCATGCCATCCGTAGGATGCGGAGAGCGCAGCGAACCGCATCATCGACGAAGGGAGGTGATCGATGCGGCTCGCTGCGCTCTCCGCATCCTACGGAAGGAAGGAGCTAGCGAAGGTGCCGAGGATCAAACAGACGCTCATGCTCATCGCGCGCGTTGCAGTAGCAACGCGAGTCAGCCGGCGAAGAGAGTCCCGCGCAGGGGGTATCGACGGCCAGCCGGGTCCGCGCCGGAGCGCGCCTAGCGCAGTCTTCTGGGATCGAACAGGCGCTCGTGCTCATCCAGCGCATAACGATCCGTCATGCCCGCGATATAGTCCGCCACCACGCGCGCGCGGCCGGCTTCGTCTTCCGCCTGCTTCGCCTCGTCGTAGAAGTCCGGCGGCAGCAGGCGCACGTCGCCGTGCAGGGTCTCGAACAGCTCACGCACCACGCGCTGCGCCTTGGTGGTCATGCGGTAGACGCGGTGATGGCGGTACAGGTTCTCGAACAGGAACTTCTTCAGCGCGCGCGACTCGGCGGCGATCTCTTCGCTGTAGGCCATCAGCGGCTTGTCGCGCTCGCGCACCTCAGCGATGCTCTTCGGCTTCGCCGCCTTCAGGTTGGCGCGCGAAGTCTCGGTGAGATCCACCACCAGCGTGTTGATGATGCGGCGGATGGTTTCGTGGCGCGCCTGCTTGGGATTGAGGTCCTGGCCGTGCGCCTTCAGCGCCTCGTCGTGATGCCGGCGGAACAGCGACACCTCGCGCATCTGTTCCACGGAGAGCAATTCCGCGCGCAGGCCGTCGTCGATGTCGTGGTTGTTGTAGGCGATCTCGTCGGCGAGGTTCGCCAGCTGCGCTTCCAGGTTCGGCTGCTGGCGCTTGATGAAGCGCTCGCCGATCTCGCCGAGCTTGCGCGCGTTCTTCAGGGAGCAGTGCTTGAGGATGCCCTCGCGCGTTTCATAGGAGAGATTGAGTCCGCGGAAGCTGGCGTACTTGTCCTCCAGGTGATCCACCACGCGCAGCGACTGCAGGTTGTGCTCGAAGCCACCGTAGGGCTGCATGCAGCTGTTGAGCGCGTCCTGGCCCGCATGGCCGAAGGGCGTGTGGCCCAGGTCGTGCGCCAGCGAGATCGCCTCGGAGAGATCGACGTTGAGCTGCAGGTTGCGCGCGATGGTGCGCGCGAGCTGCGCCACTTCCAGCGAATGCGTCAGGCGCGTGCGGAAGTGGTCGCCCTCGTGGTTGATGAAGACCTGCGTCTTGTACTCCAGCCGGCGGAACGCGGCGGAGTGGATGATGCGGTCGCGGTCGCGCTGGAACTCGCCGCGGTTGCCCGGCGGCGGCTCGGCATGCAGGCGGCCGCGCGAATGCGCTTCACTGGCGGCGTAGGGGGCGAGGTCGGCGCTCATAGGTCTGCAAAGTGTAATGACTTTGCTTTCCGCTTGGGCAAAGCACTCCCGCCCCGGGCATGGGACACCAACATGACCTATACTCGGACTGAATTCCGGTCATGCTTGAGGACGCCGTCATGAAGCTATCCACCCGCATCAAACCCATCAGCTATCTCAAGGCCCACGCCTCCGAGATCGTGCGCGATCTGGGCAAGACCGGCCCCGCGCTGGTGATCACACAGAACGGCGAGGCGAAAGCCGTCCTCCAGGACATCCACAGCTATGAGCAGACGCAGGAGACGCTGGCGCTGCTGAAGGTTCTCGCCCTGGGCCAGCAGCAGATCGCGGAAGGCAAGGTCGTCCCGCTTGATGAAGCGATTGATCGGATCAAGACATCGCGCCGGGGCAGCAAATGAAGTTCAACGTCGCCCTCACGCAGGATGCGCTGCGTGATCTCGACGAGCTTCATGCATTTGTAGCCGACCAAGACGGGTTGGCTCGCGCGGACAAAGTCCTGGATGGCGTCCACGCCACCTTATCGAAACTCAGGGACTTTCCGAATCGCGGCGAGTATCCGCCGGAGCTGGCCGCTCTCGGAATCCGGGAATTTCGCCAGGTTCACCACAAGCCCTACCGGATGATCTACGTCGTGCGCGGCCAAAGCGTATTCATCCTCGCTGTCATCGACGGTCGCCGCGACATGCAATTGCTTCTGCAGCGTCGATTGCTGGGCTAAGCGATGCAGGCGGTTTCGCGCAGCGAAGCCGGGAACCCACTCGCAAGCACCGGCTGTGGCTGCCATGGAGCCGCATCGTTCCCGCCTTGCCTGCGGCAAACCGGGCGACGGTCTTGTTCCACGTGGGAGCGACGCCAGTCGCGATCTTTTGAGAGGGCCTTCGCGACCGGCGTCGCTCCCACTTCAAAGCAGCGCTACTGCTTCGTGAAATGCTCCAGCGTCGCCTGCAGCGCGTCCTTGTCGAAGTCGCCGCTGACCACGGCCAGGCCGATGCCGCGCATCAGCACCAAGCGCAGCTTGCCGGCGGCCACCTTCTTGTCGTGGCCCATCAGCTCCAGGAACTGCTCCGGCGTCATGCCCGCCGGCGGCTTCACCGGCAGGCCGGCGCGGGCGACGAGCCTGGTGCAGCGCTCGGCATCCTTGGCGCTCATCCAGCCCAGCCGCGCGGAGAGATCCGCGGCCATCACCAGGCCGGTGGCCACGGCCTCGCCGTGCAGCCACTGCGTGTAGCCGGTGTAGGTCTCGATGGCATGGCCGAAGGTGTGGCCCAGGTTCAGCAGCGCGCGCGGGCCGGCACCGCCGGCCAGCGACTCGCGCTCGTCCTGCGCGACGATGCGCGCCTTGAGCTCGCAGCTGCGATAGATCGCCTTGGTCAGCGCGTCGGTGTCGAGCACCAGCAGGTCGTCCAGGCGCTGCTCCAGCCACTTGAAGAAGTCGCTGTCGGCGAGCATGCCGTACTTGATCACTTCCGCGATGCCGGCCAGCAGCTCGCGCTGCGGCAGGCTGCGCAGCGCGGTGGTATCGGCCAGCACCAGGCGCGGCTGGTGGAAGGCGCCGATCATGTTCTTGCCGCGCGGGTGGTTCACGCCGGTCTTGCCACCGACCGAGGAGTCCACCTGCGCCAGCAGCGTCGTGGGGATCTGGATGAAGTCGATGCCGCGCTGGTAGATCGCCGCGGCGAAGCCGGCCATGTCGCCGATCACGCCGCCGCCCAGGGCCACCAGCACGCCGTCGCGGTTGAGGCGCGCGCCCAGCATCCAGTCGAGCACGCGCTCCACCGTCGCCCAGCTCTTGTGCTCTTCGCCCGCCGGCAACACCAGGGCGTCTTCTTCCTTTAAATTCAACGCGTTAAGAACGTGCGTCAGGTACAGCGGCGCGACGTTGCTGTCGGTCACCAGCTTCAGGCGGCGGCCTTCCACCTCGGCATACTGGCGCGCGTCGGCCAGCAGGCCCGCGCCGATGCGGATCGGGTAGCTGCGGTCCGCCAGCTCGACGTTCAGGGACTTCATGCGGGCCTACAGGTCCAGGTTGCTGGCCAGCAGCGCGTTCTTCTCGATGAAGTCGCGGCGCGGTTCCACCTGCTCGCCCATCAGGGTGGTGAAGATCTGGTCCGCCGCCACGGCATCCTCGATGTTCACGCGCACCAGGCGACGGTTGGCCTTGTTCAGCGTGGTTTCCCACAGCTGCTCGGGGTTCATCTCGCCCAGGCCCTTGTAGCGCTGGATGCCGAGGCCGCGGCGGGCTTCGTTGAGCAGCCAGGCGTAGACGTCGTCGATGCTCTGCACCGCCACCGGCTGGCGCTCGCCGCGCTTCACCTGCGCACCCTCGCCGATCAGGCTGGCGGTGCTCTCGCGCAGCGTGGCGATGCGGCGATAGTCGCTGCCGGCGAAGAAGTCGTGGTTGAAGTTGAAGATCTGCGTGGCGCCGTGGAAGCGGCGCGAGACCTGCAGCAGCGGACCCTCAGCACCCATCTGCGAGTTGACCGAGAAATCACCCACCAGGCCGCCTTCGTTCAGGGCAACGTAGAAGCGCTCGGACCAGCCGCGCAGGCCGTTCTCGTCGGCCGGCAGCGGCGCCAGGCGCGCCAGGGTCTGCAGCACGTGGTGGTCGTAGCGGCGGCCCAGGCGCTCGATGCTGTCCTGCACGGCGGCGTACTCGCGCACCAGGCGCTCCAGTTCGGCCGCCGGCAGTGCCGGCTGGCCCTCGGCCGGGAACAGTTGCGCGTCGTTCAGCGCGGTGGCGATCAGCCAGTCGTTGAGCGCGTGGTCGTCCTTGACATAGGTCTCGTGCTTGCCGGCCTTCACCTTGTAGAGCGGCGGCTGCGCGATGAACACGTGGCCGCGTTCCACCAGCGTGAACATGTGGCGGTAGAAGAAGGTCAGCAGCAGCGTGCGGATGTGCGAGCCGTCCACGTCGGCGTCGGTCATGATGATGATGCGGTGGTAGCGCAGCTTCTCGGGCTTGAACTCGTCCTTGCCGATGCCGCAGCCCAGTGCCGTGATCAGCGTGGCCACTTCCTGCGAGGACAGCATCTTCTCCAGGCGGGCGCGCTCCACGTTCAGGATCTTGCCCTTCAGCGGCAGGATGGCCTGGAACTGGCGATCGCGGCCCTGCTTGGCGGAGCCGCCTGCGGAGTCACCCTCGACCAGGAACAGTTCGGATTTGGCCGGATCCTTCTCCTGGCAGTCCGCCAGCTTGCCCGGCAGGCCGATGCCGTCGAGCACGCCCTTGCGGCGGGTCATCTCGCGGGCCTTGCGCGCGGCTTCGCGGGCGCGGGCGGCTTCCACGATCTTGCCGGTGATCATCTTGGCTTCCGCCGGGTTCTCCAGCAGGAAGTTGGCGAGCTTCTCGGCCACCACCTCTTCCACGGCCGGACGGGCCTCGGAGGAGACCAGCTTCATCTTGGTCTGCGAGGCGAACTTCGGATCCGGCATCTTCACGGACAGCACGCAGGCCAGGCCTTCGCGCATGTCGTCGCCGGCGATGTCCACCTTCTCCTTCTTGGCGATGCCGTTCTCTTCAATGTACTTGTTGATGACGCGGGTCATCGCCGCGCGCAGGCCGGTCAGATGGGTACCGCCGTCGGACTGCGGGATGTTGTTGGTGTAGCACAGCACCTGTTCCTGGTAGCTGTCGTTCCACTGCATCGCCACTTCCACGGTCAGTTCCACGGGACCGCCGGTGCTGCCGGAGACCGTGGCCGTGCCGCTGGCGTAGAACACGTTGGGATGCAGCGCGGTCTTGGCGCGGTTGATGTACTCCACGAAGCCTTTCACGCCGCCGGAGAACGCAAAGTTCTCTTCCTGGGCGGTGCGCTCGTCACGCAGGCGGATCTTCACGCCGTTGTTGAGGAAGGACAGCTCGCGCAGGCGCTTGGCCAGGATGTCGTAGTGGAACTCCACCTTGCCGAAGATTTCCTCGTCGGCCAGGAAGTGCACCTCGGTGCCGCGGCCCTCGGCCGGGCCCAGGATCTTCAGCGGGGAGACTTCCACGCCGTTCTGGACTTCCACCAGGCGGTTCTGTGGAACACCGCGGGCAAACTCCAGGAAGTGCTTCTGGCCGTCGCGGCGGATGGTCAGGGTCAGCTTCTTGGACAGGGCGTTGACGCAGGACACGCCCACGCCGTGCAGGCCGCCGGAGACCTTGTAGCTGTTCTGGTTGAACTTGCCGCCGGCATGCAGCACGCACATCACGATCTCGGCGGCGGTGCGCTTGGGCTCGTGCTTGTCGTCGAACTTGATGCCCACCGGGATGCCGCGGCCGTTGTCGGACACGGTGATGGACTGGTCGGCATGGATGGTCACGACGATGTCGTCGCAGTGGCCGGCGAGGGCTTCATCCACAGAGTTATCCACCACCTCGAACACCATGTGGTGCAGGCCGGTGCCATCGGAGGTATCGCCGATGTACATGCCCGGACGCTTGCGGACGGCCTCCAGGCCCTCGAGCTGCTGGATGCTGGATTCGTCGTATTCGTTGTTCGGAGGAACAGTCATGGATTCGACCTGGTGGAAGCTGTCATTTTAGCATTTTCAGGGGGTTCGGCCCGGCCCGGAGCCCCCGGAGACTAGGGAGAAACCGCCCTGCAGCGGCCATGTTCCACGTGGAACATGGCCCCCTCCCCGATGTTTTCCAGCACGCCGGCCGGGGCGAAGCTGGTGATGAAGAGCTGCCCGGGATAGTCCCGGAGGGTCTGGAACAGGCGCTTCTGGTAGTCCTCGCCCAGTTCCGATCCAAAATCATCCACAAGCAGAATGGGGGCGCTGCCAGTGGTTTCACAGATCAGCTCGCACTGGCTCAGCAGCAGGGCGGCGATCAGCTGCTTCTGCTGGCCGCGGCTGACCAGGGTCTTGGTCTGGCGCTGGAACAGGCGCAGGCGCAACTCGGCCCGCTGGGGTCCATCCTGGGTCAGGCCCTGCTGCCGGTCCCGGGCCAGGTGGGCATCCAGGGTCTGGCGAAGGCTCTGCCCGGCCGTCCACCCCGCCTGCAGGTCCAGGGACCAGTCGTCCGTATCCAACAGGCGCGGCACCAGGCGTTCCATATAAGGACGCAGGGCTTCGAGCTGCGCCAGGCGGTAGGCGTGGACCTGTTCGCCGGACTGCGCCAGTTCCGCGGTCCAGGGCTCCAGCTCGCGGTCCGGCGCGCGTTGGCGCAGAGCCAGGTTGCGCTGCCTCAGGGCCCGGCTGTAGCGCCTCCAGGCCGGATGGAAGCCATGTTCCACGTGGAACACACCCCAGTCGAGGAAGCCCCGGCGATAGCTGGGACCGTCCTGCAACAACTTATGCAAGCCTGGTTCAAGGATTTGCACAGGATATTCACGGAGTAGTTCCAGGCGGCTGGCCGCCTGCCCTGCCCGCTTCTGGGCCAACTCGCCCTGGGCCCAGGCGGCATCCACGACCACGGGCAGTGCTTCGCCCTGCTCCTGGTAGCGCCCGCGCAGGCGCCAATGCTTGCCGGCGGGACCGGCGCAGTCCTGCAGGCTGCTGCCGCGGAAGGACCGGCCGCGGCTGAGGACATGCACCAGTTCCAGCAGCGTGGTCTTGCCGGCGGCATTGTCCCCATAAACGAAATTGAGCCTGCGGTGGAACCGCAGGCTCAAGGTTTCGAACACCCGGAAGTTTTCCGCCCCGACCTGGGCGAGATGCGGCATGCCTTAGAGGCGCATCGGCATCACGACGTACTTGGCGGACGAGTCGTCGGCCGCATGGATCAGGCCGGAGGAGTCGGAGTTCTTCAGCTCCATCACGAACTGCTCGCCGCTCAGGGCGCCCAGGGCGTCGAGCAGGTAGTTCACGTTGAAGCCGATCTCCAGGGCGGAACCCTGGTAGCTGACTTCCAGGTCTTCCTCGGCCTCTTCGTGCTCGGGGTTGTGCGTCTGCAGGACCAGCTTGCTGCCGTCCAGGTTGAGGCGCACGCCGCGGAACTTCTCGTTGGACAGGATCGCCGTACGGGCCAGGGCGCGCTTCACCAGCTCGCGGTCGGCCTGCAGCTTCTTGTCGCCGGACTCGGGGATCACGCGCTCGTAGTCCGGGAAGCGTCCGTCGATGAGCTTGGAGGTCATGCGGACCACGTCGACGTCGACCTGGATCTGGCCGGCGCCGATCTTCACCGTGACGGACTCGTCGCTGGGGTCCAGCAGGCGGGTCAGTTCCAGCACGGCCTTGCGCGGCACGATGACCTGCAGGTTGTCCTTGAAGCCGGTGTCCAGGCCCGCCTCGCTCATCGCCAGGCGATGGCCGTCGGTGGCCACGCAGCGCACACGCTTGGCGGTGACTTCCAGCAGCAGGCCGTTGAGGTAGTAGCGGACGTCCTGCTGCGCCATGGCGAACTGGGTGCGCTCGATCAGCGTGCGCAGGGCGCGGCGCGGGATCACCAGCTCGCGGCCTTCGGCCAGGCGTCCCATGGCCGGGAATTCGTCGGCCTTGAGGCAGGACAGCGAGTAGCGGCTGCGGCCCGACTTGAGGGTGGCCTTGTCGCCGGAGACGTCCAGCGAGATCTCGGCGCCTTCCGGCAAGCCGCGGCAGATGTCGAAGAGCTTGCGGGCCGGGAGGGTGGCACGGCCGGGCGCCAGGTTCTGCACGCGGGCGCGGGCTTCGAGCTCGATCTCCAGGTCGGTGCCGGTGACGATCAGTTCGTCTTCCCGCGTTTCCATCAGGAAGTTGGAGAGCACCGGCAGGGTCTGCCGACGCTCGACCACGCCGATCACCGCAGAGAGCGCTGCGAGCAGCTCGTTTCTCCCCACTTGGAGTTTCATGACATCACCTTATTAATATGTAGATTGATTAATGATGTAAAAACAATAACAACAAGGACCGCCTGCCGCTGGTGATAACTTCCGACTAATGCTTGCGCATCAATCGCTTGAAACCGGTTTCCGGGACTGGACAGACGGGCTGCCGGCCTTCGGATGAACTGTGGATAAACCTTGAGCTTAATTTATCCACAGCTTCTTGCAAGCGTTTTCCGAAGCCTTGCCATGCACTCCGTCCACAGCTTGTTCTTCCTCCCGAAATCCCCTGCCCGCCTCCCTCAGAAACCGAGCTGGCGCTGCAGGTTCTCGTAGTCCTCGCGGATCTTCAGGTCCTGTTCGCGCAGTTCCGCCACCTTGCGGCAGGCGTGCAGCACGGTGGTGTGGTCCTTGCCGAAGGATTCGCCGATCTCCGGCAGGCTGTGCTGGGTCAGCTCCTTGGCCAGGGCCATCGCGATCTGGCGCGGTCGCGCCAGCGTGCGGGTGCGGCGCGGCGAGGACAGGTCGGAGACGCGGATGTTGTAGTAGTCCGCCACCTTGCGCTTGATGTTCTCGATGGTCACCTGGCGCTCGTAGGCGGCCAGCATGTCCTTGAGCGTGGTGCGGGCGAAATCGGTGGTCAGCGGCTCGCCGCGGAAGCGGGCGCTGGCGGCCAGGCGGTGCAGCGCGCCTTCCAGGTCGCGCACGCTGGAGCGCACGCGCTGGGCGACGAAGATCGCCACGTCGTCCGGCAGCTTGAGGTCGTGGCTCTGCTCGGCCTTGCTCTGCAGGATCGCGATGCGGGTTTCCAGGTCCGGCGTTTCCACCGCCACGGACAGGCCCCAGGTGAAGCGCGACTTCAGGCGGTCGTCGATGCCGTCCACGTCCTTGGGATAGCGGTCGCAGGTCAGCACGATCTGCTTGCGGCTGTCGATCAGGGAGTTGAAGGCATGGAAGAACTCTTCCTGCGTCTTCTCCTTGTAGGCGAAGAACTGGATGTCGTCGATCAGCAGGGCGTCGACGGAGCGGTAGTAGGACTTGATGTCGTCCCAGCGGCCGTGGCGCACCCCGGTGACGTACTGGCTCATCCACTGCTCGGCGAACAGGTAGGCGACGCGGGCCTGCGGGTTGCGCCGCTGGATCTCGTTGCCGATGGAATGCATCAGGTGGGTCTTGCCCAGCCCGGTCGGTCCATAGATCAGGAGCGGGTTATAGGCCCCGCCCGGCGACTCGGCCACGTATTGCGCCGCGGCCCGCGCCTGGGAGTTGGACTTGCCCTCGATGAAGTTCGCGAAGGTGAAGCGCGAATCCAGCTTGGGGGCATTGCCCATCGGCGGCTCGTCCGGGGCGGCCGGGGCCAGTACCGGTTCGGGGCCGGCGGCCGGGGTACTCGGCGGGCCGGCGGGGGCGCGCACCTCGGCGCTGCCGACGGCCAGCTCGACTTCCGGCAGGGTCTCGCCGGAACTGGCGCGCACGGCCCGGCGGATGGTGCCGAGGAAGTCCTGGCGTACGCGATCCAGGACGATGCGGTTGGGCGCCAGCAGCAGCAGCCGCTCGCGCGAGGCGATGGGGTGCAGCGGCCGGATCCAGGTCGCGATGTCCTTGTCGGGCAGTTCGGCCTCGAGCCAGCGCACGCACTGCGTCCACAGTTCTTCCGAAGAATGCATCTCGCTTCTAATAATTAGTATGAGGGCGTCTTTCTAGCGCCGGGCAGGCAGTCTACCCGTTCGGAAACGACTTATCCACAGCCTCCCGCGGTCCTGCGGCTTGCTCTAAGTCCCTGCCTGCGGATAAAATCCGCGCCCTTTTGCATCAACACACGTTTTCAGGGTGATGTCATGGCAACCAAGCGTACTTTCCAGCCGAAGAAACTGCGTCGCGCCCGCACGCACGGCTTCCGCGCCCGCATGGCGACCGTCGGTGGCCGCAAGGTCATCTCGCGCCGCCGCGCCAAGGGCCGCAAGCGCCTGATCCCGTAAGGATCGGTCGATGACGGCGCGCTTTCCGCGGCGCGCCCGCCTGCAGAAGCCCGGCGAGTTCAAGGCGGCTTTTGAGCGCGGCAGCCGCCTCAACGAAAAGTGGCTGACCGCGCTGGTCGTTTCCAGCGGGGACCCCGAGTCCCGGCTGGGACTGGCGGTACCCAAGAAGGCGGTACCGCGCGCGGTGGACCGCAACCGCATCAAGCGCCAGATCCGTGAAAGCTTCCGGATCCGGCGCAATGCCCTTCCGGCCGTGGATATCGTGATCCTGGCCAAGGGGGGCTGCCTGCAGGCGACGCCCGAGCAGCTCAGCGACGTCCTCGACCGGCTCTGGAGCCGCGTGGTGGCCAAATGCGCACCCTCAGCCTCTTCCTGATCCGCTGCTACCAGCTCTTCATCAGCCCGCTGCTGGGGCCGCGCTGCCGTTTTTACCCCAGCTGCTCCCACTACACCGCCGAAGCGATCCGCCGCCATGGCTTTTGGCGCGGCGGCTGGCTAGGCTTACGCCGCCTCGTGCGCTGCCATCCCCTGAATCCCGGCGGCTACGATCCCGTTCCCGAACATCTTGGCGCGCCGCCGCAGGATTCCTGCCGCTGCCCGCACCACTGACCCGACATGGAAAACCGCCGTTTCATCCTGATCGCCCTGCTGGGTGTCGTGCTGTTCTTCATCTACCAGGCCTGGCAGAAGGACTACGGCGCCAAGCCGCTGCCGCAGGCCCCGGCCGCGGCGACCGCTGCTGCCGCCATCGACGACGTGCCCACCGCGGCGCCTGCGCCGGCCGCCGCCGCCCCCGGCGCGGCCGTGACCGATGCGGCTCCGGCCGCGGTCACCGCGGGCCCGGCCCGCCGCATCCGCGTGGAGACCGACCTCTACATTGCGGAGATCTCCACCGAGGGCGCCGAGCTGCGCCGCGTGGAGCTGAAGGGCTACCCGGTCTCCAAGACCCGGCAGAACGAGCACTTCGCCCTGCTCGACGACCGCAACGGGCGCTACTACGTGCTGCAGAGCGGCCTGGCCGGCAGCCAGGCGGCGCTGGTCACGCACAAGACGATGTACAGCGCGCCGCAGGCCGACTACCGCCTGGTGGAAGGCAGCGACCATCTCGACGTGGTGCTGACGACGCAGCAGGCCGGCCTGACCGCCACCAAGACCTACCGCTTCAAGCGCGGCAGCTACCAGATCGAGCTGCAGCAGGGCCTGAGCAACACCGGCGCCGCGGCGCTGGACGCCAGCCCCTACGTGCGCATCGCGCGCACCGAGTACAAGAGCGGCGACGAGCCGCCGTTTGCCTCCACCTTCACCGGCGTGGGCCTCTACGAGCAGAAGGAAGCGGGCGGCGACAGCTACCGCTTTGCCAAGACCAAGCTGGAAAAGCTGGCCAAGGAGCCGGTGGAGAAGCAGCAGAACGGCGGCTGGATCGCCATGCTGCAGCACTACTTCGTCACCGCCATCCTGCCGCCGCCGGGCGAAGCCCTGACGCTCAGCGCCAAGCCTTCGCCGCAGCACGGCTTCGTGGCGCAATACGTCGGCGCCACGCAGAAGATCGAGCCGGGCCAGCAGGCCACGTTCAACACCGGCCTGTACATCGGCCCCAAGCTGCAGGACAGCATCGGCAGCCACGCCAAGGGGCTGGAGCTGACGGTGGACTACGGCATCCTGACGCCGATCTCCGAGCCGCTGTTCTGGCTGCTGGAGAAGCTGCACAAGTTCACCGGCAACTGGGGCTGGGCCATCATCCTGCTGACGATCATCGTCAAGGGCCTGATGTACAAGCTGTCGGAAGCGCAGTACCGCTCGATGGCGAAGATGAAGAAGTTCGCGCCCAAGCTGCAGGACATCAAGGAGCGCTACGGCGACGACCGCGAGCGCCAGCAGAAGGCGATGATGGACCTCTACAAGAAGGAGGGCTTCAACCCGCTGGCCGGCTGCTGGCCGCTGCTGGTGCAGTTCCCGGTGTTCATCGCGCTGTACTGGGTGCTGCTGGAGTCGGTGGAGCTGCGCCAGGCCGACTGGGTGCTGTGGTTCAACGACCTGACCGCGCCGGATCCCTTCTACGTGCTGCCGGTGCTGTTCGGCATCACCATGTTCGTGCAGCAGAAGCTCTCGGGCAACACGGCGATGGACCCGATGCAGCAGCGCATCATGAACGTCATGCCGATCGGCATGACCGCGTTCTTCGCCTTCTTCCAGTCGGGCCTGGTGCTCTACTGGGTGACCTCGAACCTGATCGGCATCGCGCAGCAGTGGTTCATCACGCGCAAGCTGGAGCGCGAGGAAGCGCTCAAGGCCGAGGCGAAGCGCTAAGCCGTATTCTCCAGTGGGAGCGACGCGAGTCGCGATCTTTCAACCGGAAAAGATCGCGACTCGCGTCGCTCCCACTTTTCGTTTGGGGGCCGCTAAGCTTGCCCGCATGAGCCCCGCCACCGACACCATCGCCGCCATCGCCACCGCTCCCGGACGCGGCGGCGTCGGCATCCTGCGGATCTCCGGCCCTGCGGCGCAGGCCATCGCCTCCGCGATCGCGGGACCCTTGCCGCCGCCGCGCCAGGCCGGCCTGCGTCCCTTCCGCGCCGCGGACGCGAGCACGCTGGACGAGGGCATCGTGCTGCGCTTTCCCGCACCGCAGTCCTACACCGGCGAAGACGTGGTGGAGCTGCAGGGCCACGGCGGCCCGGTGGTGCTGGACCTGCTGCTGCGCCGCGCCTGCCAGCTCGGCGCGCGCGTGGCGCGCCCCGGCGAGTTCTCCGAGCGCGCCTTCCTCAACGGCCGCATGGACCTGGCGCAGGCCGAGGCCGTGGC
The DNA here is from genome assembly GCF_002930645.1 of Solimonas fluminis. Taxonomy (GTDB): domain Bacteria; phylum Pseudomonadota; class Gammaproteobacteria; order Nevskiales; family Nevskiaceae; genus Solimonas_A; species Solimonas_A fluminis. The sequence continues at coordinate 312,592 of NZ_PSNW01000002.1, forward strand.
CGACCTGATCGACGCCGGCACCGCGCAGGCCGCGCGCGCCGCGCAGCGCTCGCTGGAAGGCGCGCTGTCGAAGCAGGTCCACGCGCTGGCCGAAGAGCTGGTGGCGCTGCGTGTGTTCGTGGAAGGCGCGCTGGATTTCTCCGACGAGGACGTGGACTGGCTGGGCGATGCGCAGCTGCGCGCGCGCCTGGAAAAGCTGATTGCGGATCTCGACGCCCTGCTGGCCGGCGCGGCCCAGGGCCGGCGCCTGCGCGAAGGCCTGGTGGTGGCGCTCACCGGCCAGCCCAACGTCGGCAAGTCCACCCTGCTCAACCGCCTCGCAGGCGCCGAGGTGGCCATCGTCACGCCGGTGGCCGGCACCACGCGCGACGTGCTGCGCGAGAACCTGGACCTCGACGGCCTGCCGGTGACGGTGGTGGATACCGCCGGCCTGCGCGACAGCGACGACCTGGTGGAACGCGAGGGCATCCGCCGCGCGCGCGCGGCGCTGGCCAGCGCGGAACTCGGCCTTTATCTGGTCGACGACCGCAGCGGCGCCGACGACACCGACCAGCAATTGCTGGCGAGCCTGCCCCAGGGCCTGCCGGTGTGGGTACTGCACAACAAGTGCGACCTCAGCGGCCGCGAGCCGGAAGTCTTCGAGCATGACGGCCGCCGGCACCTGCGCTTCAGCGCCGGCAGCGGCGCGGGCCTGGAACTGCTGCTCGCCGAGATCCGCCGCTTCGCCGGAGTGAACGCGAGCGAGAGCGCCTTCTCCGCGCGCAGCCGCCACGTGGATGCCCTGCGCCGTGCCCGCGCACTGGCCGGCGACGCGCAGGCACGCCTGCGCGAATCCGCGATGCCGGAACTCGCCGCCGAGGAACTGCGCCTGGCGCACGAGGCGCTGGGCGAGATCACCGGGCGCTTCACCACCGAGGACCTGCTGGGGCGGATCTTCTCGAGCTTCTGCATCGGCAAGTAAGGCGCCTCAAGCGGCGACGAAGCCCTCCAGCAGCCGGGCGAAGATCGCCGGCTGGTCCTCATGCACGTAGGTCATGGACTGCGGCACCACTTCCAGGCGCGCGTTGGGAAACACGGCGGCCAGGCGCTGACCCAGCGACAGCGGGAACAGCAGCCGGTCATCCACTCCCCAGATCAGCAGTACCGGCCGTTCGAAGCGCGCCAGCGACTCGGCGGCCTGCAGCGTATGCGCGGCCGACCAGCCGCGTACCACGCGGCGGAAATTGCGGCGCACCGCGGCGCTGGCCACGAAGTGGCGCGCGTAGCGCCGGTGGATGTCCTCGCCGGACAGGCGATGCGACAGCAGGCCCAGCGCCATCGACGAGCGCAGGAAGGCGCGCGAGCGGAACAGCAACGCCATCACCGACAGGTAGCCGGGGATGTTGACGCGGGCCTGCAGCGCCGCGAAGTGCTTCGGCGGAAACACTTCCAGGGCATCGCAGTTGCTCAGCACCAACCGCGACACGCGCGCGGGATATCGCGCTGCATAGACCTGGGCATAGGCACCGCCGGTGTCGTTGCCGACCAGCGTGAACGACTCCAGCCCCAGTTCCACGGCGAACTGTTCGATCAGCGCGGCGATCCCCGGCGCCGACAGGTCGGCGCCATCGGGGAACGCGACGGCCTGGGCTCCGAGCGGCAGGTCCGGCGCGATGCAGCGGTAGCGCGGCGACAGATGGCTGATCACGTCGCGCCAGGTGTCGCCGTTGATCAGCGTGCCGTGCAGCATCAGCAGCACCGGGCCGCGGCCCTCGTCGCGGTAGGCCAGCTGCCCGGATGGGAGGTCGACCGTCTTCATGCGGCGGCGGCAGCCGCGGTCTGGGCCGACAGCATCTCGAGCACCGGCAGGACCTGCTGCAGGGGCAGGCCGGTCTGGCCGCAGAGCATGGCGAGGTCGATGAAGAAGCGCTCGCGCAGCAGCAGCCCGCCCTTGAACTCGAAGGCGGAGAAGAACGGCAGGTTCGCGGTCTTGCCGCTGGCGGGAATGCCGAGGAAGTCGCCGCCGTGCGTCATGCGCACCGTGCCCCAGCAGGCGGCGCCGCTGGTATCGGCCACCAGGCCGTCTAGGGTCGGGCGGAAGTCGGGGAAGGCATGGAAGAACAGGCCGAGCTGCTGCGCGGTCTCGTTGCGGTTGCGCGAGGCCATGCGGAAGGGCACGGCGTCGATGCCGAAGTCCGGGTGGCAGATCGACAGTGCGGCGGCGATGTCGCCGTTGCCCTTGGCCATGCCGTAGCAGCGCACGAAGATTCCGCGCACCGCCGTCTCGATGTCCTTGAGGTCGCGCGCGCAGCTCGGCGCGCGGTAGGGCGAGCCGGCGGGGTGCAGCGCGGCGTCATGCTGCTGCAGGTAGGCGGTGGCGCGCTCGCCGTGGCCGGGCGCCAGCGTTTCGTGGAACTCGACGATCTTGCCGCCGCGGTGCACGGTCAGGTGCTCGCCGTCGACCACGAAGTCCGGCAGTCCGGCGCGGCGCAGGCGCAGGCGGAAGCGCATCCAGATGCCCTCGCCGCGCACTTCCGGGCCTTCGATGATCTCGGGAATGCGGGCGTCGAAGCGGCGGTCGATGCCAAGCACCACGCGGCGCAGGCCGGCGACCACCGCCGCGGCGCCGCGATCCGCCCCGGCGAAGGGGCCGCCGTCATGCACCACGTGGAGGGCGTCGTCGGCGAACAGGGGCTCCAGCAGCGACCACTGGTCGCTGGCGGCGGCCTGCTCGAAGACCAGCGCGTACTGGATGAATTCACTGCATGCACTCATGGGTCGCTCCAAGGCTCAAGGATGATTTTTTGAAATGATTACAAAATCTATTCAAGCATTCCGCAAGGCTTTTTGCAAACATTACAAAAAATGCATATCGTGACGGCATGAGCACAGCCAAGCGCCAGCCCGACCCCCGCCGCGCACAAACCCGCGAGGCCCTGCTGCAAGCCGCCGAAGCGGCCCTGCGCGAGACGCCCATCGACGAACTGTCGGTCGCCGAGATCGCGCGCCAGGCCGGCGTGGCGGTGACCTCGATCTACAACCACTTCGGCTCCAAGGCGGGGCTGCAGGCGGCCCTGGCCGAGCGCGCCATGGACGTGGACCGGCAGTACATGGACCGCGCCTACGTCGACCGGCGCTCACCGGTCGAGCAACTGCAGTCGGCCGCGGCCGAGTACCTGCAGTTCTACCTCGACTACCCCGACTACTTCCGCCTGCTGGCCTTTCCGCCCGAGCCGGGGCGCAATCCGGCCGGACAGGAACTCAACGAGCAGATCGCGCGGCGCGTGGACGAGCAGAACGCGCGCATGGTGAAGGCGCTGCAGCAGGCCATCGACGCCGGCCTGGTGCGCAAGGCCAACGCACGGGAGCTGGCAACGATCCTGTGGTCGGCCTGGAACGGCATGATCAGCCTGGGCTGGCGCGCCGACGGGCTGCGCAAGAACGAGAAGCAGCTGCGCAAGATGGTGACGCTGGCCACCGACATCATCACCGCCGGGCTGCTCAAGCCGCCCGGCTGACGGCCTTCAGGCCCGGGCGCCGACCTCCCAGCAGGCGGCGTCGAAGCACACCGTGTCGCCCCGCACGTAGGGCTCGAAGGCGACACGCACCACCTCGACGATGCGTCTGCGCATCGTCTCCTCCAGATCCTGCAGCACGCGCCCCACCGGGCCCAGGCGGGTCAGGTACAGCATCAGGTCGCGTTCGGGAAAACGGCAGCGGAGGTCGAGCGGGCGGATGTCGATCTCGCGCCAGCCGCTATCCTGCAGGATACGCCGCACGCGCTCGCGGTCGGCGAAGGCGAACTGCCCCGGTGCACCGGGCCTGCGCGGCGGGAGCTGCGGCAGCAAGGGAGCCGCCGCGCGCTCGGCGGTGGTCATGAAGGGATTCTCCGCGGCGCTGCGCCAGGCGACCAGGCAGAGCCCGGCGCCGGGCCGCGCGGCGCGGTGCAGGTTGGAGAAGGCCTGTACGGGATCGCCGAAGAACATCACGCCGAAGCGCGAGACGATCCTGTCGAAAACACCGGGCTCGAAGGGATGGGTCTGCGCGTCGGCGCAGGTGAACTCCACCGGCAGCATTTCGCGGTCCGCGCGTTTCCGCGCCAGGGCGATCATCGGCTCCGAGAGGTCCACGCCCAGGCAGGGGTGGCCGCTGCGGCGCGCGAGGGCCAATGTGGTGGCGCCGGTGCCGCAGCCGACATCGAGCACCGGGCCCGGCGAAGCCGCGACGCGTTCGGCGAGATGCTGCTCGAAGGGTCGGAACATGTAGTCGAGCACGGCCTGGGCATCGACCCAGGCTTGCCCGGCCGCGCCGTTCCATAGCGCGGCCTGGTCTTCCTCGGGCGGGATGAGGTCGTTCATCGGCAATCTCCTGGGGCTTGCCCGAAGGGGCGTTGGGCGGCAATCTGCCACTTCAAGCCGACTTGAGGTCAAGCGATGCGTGAACTGGATATCGCCGAGGTGGCGCAGCGTTCCGGCCTGGCGGCTTCGACGCTGCGCTACTACGAAGAGAAAGGCCTGATCGCGTCGATCGGCCGGCACGGGCTGCGCCGCGTATTCGGTGCCGAAGTGCTGGACCGGCTGGCGCTGGTGGCGCTGGGACGCGCCGCCGGGTTCTCGCTGGAGGAGATGGCGCGGATGTTCGCGCCGGACGGACGCCCACGCATCGACCGCGGCGCGCTGGCGGGCAAGGCCGACGAGCTGGACCGGACGATCCGCCGCCTGGGCGCCGTGAGCCGCGGCCTGCGCCATGCGGCGGCCTGCAAGGCGCCCAGCCACATGGAATGCCCGACGTTCCGGCGCATCCTCAAGGCAGCGGCCGCCGGTGCGCTGGAAGAGACCCGGCAGGCGAAGACGCCCAGGCCGCGCCGGGTGCCGGCATGATCTACGCCCTGCTCGCCGACGCCGTCGTCGCCTTCCACTTCGGTTTCATCCTGTTCGCGGTGCTCGGCGCGCTGGCGGTGGCCTGGCGCTGGAGGCTGCGCTGGCTGCACCTGCCGGTGCTGGCCTGGGCCGCCGGCATCATGGCCCTGCACGGCATCTGCCCGTTGACGCCGCTGGAGAACCAGCTGCGCGAGCGGGCAGGCCTGCAGGGCTACGACGGCGGGTTCATCGACCATTACCTGCTGCCGCTGATCTACCCGGGGGGACTGACGCCCGGCCTGCAGCTGGCAGGTGCGGCCGTGCTGCTGGCCTTCAACGGGGCGTTGTACCTCTGGGCCTGGCGGCGGCATCATCCGCGGCCATGAACAACGAAGAGACCACGGCCTATCTCCACCGCAGCATCCCGCTGACGGCGGCGATGGACGTGCGCGTGCTGGTGCAGGAACCGGGCCGCGTGGAGATCCTGGCGCCGCTGGCGGCCAATGCCAACCACCACGGCAGCGCCTTCGGCGGCGCACTGTCGACGCTGGCGATCCTCAGCGGCTGGGTGCTGGTGCAGCAGGCGCTGGATGCGGCGGGCGTCGGTGCCAAGCTGATGGTCCAGCGCAGCGAATGCGACTACCTGGAGCCGGCGCTGGCCGACTTCCATGCCGAGAGCCGCCTGCCCGAGGCCGAGTGGCCGCGTTTCCTGCAGATGCTGCAGAAGCGCGGGCGTGCGAGGATCGGGATCAGCACCATCATCCGTATCGGCGAGCGCGAAGTGGCGCGAGCCAGCGGCACCTACGCCGCGATCAAGCAAGGAACGACATGAGCCGAGGATTCCGATTCTGCCCGCAGTGCAGCGCGCCGCTGGCCTCGCAGGACCATGACGGCGTGCCGCGCCTGGCCTGCGGCGCCGGCTGCGGCTTCGTGCACTGGAACAACCCGACGCCCGTGGTCGCGGCCGTGGTGCAGCATGGCGACGATCTGATCCTGGCGCGCAACGTTGCCTGGCCAGGCAAGTTCTTCGCGCTGATCACGGGCTTCCTGGAAGCCAGCGATCCCTCGCCGGAAGAGGCGGTGGTGCGCGAGGTGGAGGAGGAGCTGGGCCTGCAGGGCCGTGCGCCGAGCTTCATCGGCCACTACCGCTTCGAGCGCATGAACCAGATCATCATCGCCTACCACGTGGTGGCCGACGGCGAGATCAGGCTCGGTGCCGAGCTGGCGGAGTACATCCGCGTGCCGCCGGCGCAGGCCACCTACTGGCCGGCCGCGACCGGCCTGGCGCTGCGCGACTGGCTACGCACCCAGGGACATGATCCGCAGGAAATCCCCCTGCCGGGTCGCCGGTAGCCGGCCATGATCGCGGCGCGGCGCTGGCTGCTGACGCTCGCGCTGCTGCTGCCCTCCCTGGGTTCGGCGGCTCCGGTCGAGGAAACCCTGTCGCTGGACCTGGCCTCCGGGCGCGCGCTGGACGTGCGCCTGCTGCGCCCGGCGCAGGCGGGAGCAAAACTGCCCGCCGTGATCCTGCTGGGCGGCTACCGCCGCGGCGCCGGAGCGCTGGACCTGGTGAGCGCCGGCCGGCCTGTGCTGCTGGCCGGCTTCGACTACCCCGTGGAACTGCCGCGCAAGCTGCGGGTGTCGGAGGTCCCGCGCCTGGTGCCGCAGACGCGCCGCGGCATCGCCGAAACACGCGAGGGCCTGGCGGCGCTGCACCGGCAACTGCGCCAGCGGCCGGACGTGGATCCGCAGCGCATCACCCTGGTCGGCGTGAGCGCCGGCGCTCCCTTTGCGACGTTGGCCGCGGCAGACGCCGGCTTTCCCGCGGTGATCCTGGTGCATGGCTTTGCCGACCTGCCAGGCGTGATCCAGCACCAGTTCGCGCGGCGCTGGGAACCCAAGGCTGGCTGGCTCGGCCGCGCGGGCGCCTGGATGAGCTCGCGGCTGCTGCATGCCCTGCTAGGCCTGCCCAGCATCGAGCAGGCGGCCGCCACGCTGAAGCCGGGCCAGCGCGTGCTGCTGATCCGCGCCGAGCGCGACGACTTCATTCCCGCCGCCAGCAGCCTGGCGCTGGAGACCGCGCTGCGCCGCTCGGGCGCGCGGGTGGACCTGGTGGTACAGCCCGGCGGGCATGTGCGCGGTGCGGCGCAGGAAGAGTTGAAGCCGGTGCTGGAGGCTTCGCTGGAGTGGATGCGGGGCGAAAAGCTGATCTAGCCAACGCATGCAGGAGCGGCTGTTGGCCGCGACGGCCCATCGCGGCCAACAGCCGCTCCTGCAATCCGTTAGCTGCCGCGAAAAGTGGGAGCGCCATCCATGGCGGGACTTCAGCTACTTGAACGACCCCCGGCCCGGCCATCCCTGGCCGGACGTTCAGCGGGAAGAATGCCCACTGGGCATTCCTCTCTTCCGCTTCACCCGCTCGCGCGCCAGCGCCACCATGTTCGCCACCGTCGGCGAATCCTCGCCCTCGCGGTAGACCAGGCTCATGCGCGCGCTCGGCGCGTCGCCGGCGATGGCGCGGTAGGTGACGCCCTCGGAGTTGATCTGCTGCATCGACGCCGGCACCAGGGAGACGCCCAGGCCGGCCGCGACGAGATTGACGATGGAGGTGACCTGCGAGGCTTCCTGCGTCACGCGCGGGCTGAAGCCGCTGCGCCGGCAGGCGGCGATGATGTCGTCGTAGAGGCCGGAGCCGACCAAGCGCGGGAACAGCACGAAGTTCTCCGAGGCCAGCGCCCACAGCGACAGCGTGCGGAAGCGCGCCAGCGGATGGCCCTGCGGCAGCGCGACCAGCACCTCCTCGTCGAACAGGGGCTCGGTGACCAGGCCGGCGCTGTCGCCCAGCAGGGGGCGCACGAAAGCGATGTCGGCGGTGTTGTTCAGCACCGCGGCGGCCAGGGTCGGCGTGCTGTTCTCGTCGATCGCCAGGGCCACGTCGGGATAGCGCTGGCCGAACTCGCGGATCACGCGGGGGACAAAGGGATGGAAGGGCGCGGAGTTGATCATGCCGACGCGCAGCCGGCCCTGCTCGCCGCGTGCCACGCGCCGGGCCTGGGCGCTGGCGCGCTCGACCCCGGCCAGGATCGCGCGGGCGTCGTCGAAGAAGCTCTGCCCCGCCTCGGTCAGGGCGACGCCGCGCGGCAGGCGCCGGAACAGCGGCAGGCCCAGCTCCTGCTCCAGCTGCTGGATCTGCTGGCTCAGCGGCGGCTGGCCGATGCCGAGCCGCGAGGCCGCACGGGTGAAGTGCAGCTCCTCGGCCACGGCCACGAAGTAGCGCAGGTGACGCAGTTCCACGAGATATATGCAGGAAGTATGGCAAGTGCCTGATTCATATATTGGACATATGCATGGGGCACTGTCTACAGTCCCCTCGATTCGGTAAAACAGACATTCCACGCAGGCGAGGAGCAGGCCGTGGCACAGAACGAAGACATCGACGCCCTCGAAACCGCCGAGTGGCTGGAGTCCCTGGAGGCGGTGCTCAAGCACGCCGGCCCGGAGCGGGCGCACCAGCTGCTGGAGGCGCTGCAGCAGAAGGCGCGCCGCAGCGGCGTGTACCTGCCGTACTCGGCCAACACGCCCTACCTCAACACGATCCCGCCCGGGCTGGAGGAGCGCTCCCCCGGCGACCACGCGCTGGAATGGCGCATCCGCTCGATCATCCGCTGGAACGCGATGGCCATGGTGGTCAACGCCAACCGCGAGCACGCCGGCATCGGCGGCCACATCGCCAGCTTCGCCTCGTCCGCGACGCTCTACGACGTCGGCTTCAACCACTTCTGGAAGGGCCCCGACCATCCGCAGGGCGGCGACCTGGTCTACATCCAGGGCCACGTCACGCCGGGCATCTATGCGCGCGCCTTCCTCGAGGGCCGCCTGTCCGAGCAGGACCTGAAGCGCTTCCGCATGGAGGCGCTGGAAAAGGGCCTGTCGTCCTACCCGCATCCCTGGCTGATGCCGGACTTCTGGCAGATGCCTACCGTCAGCATGGGCCTGGGCCCGATCATGGCGATCTACCAGGCGCGGCTGATGAAGTACCTCCACAACCGCGGCATCGCCGACATGACCGGCCGCAAGGTCTGGTGCTTCTGCGGCGACGGCGAGATGGACGAGCCGGAGAGCCTGGGCGCCATCGACATCGCCGAGCGCGAGAAGCTCGACAACCTGATCTTCGTGGTCAACTGCAACCTGCAGCGCCTCGACGGGCCGGTGCGCGGCAACGGCAAGATCATCCAGGAACTGGAGGGCATCTTCCGCGGCTCGGGCTGGAACGTGATCAAGGTGGTCTGGGGCGCGGCCTGGGACGCGCTGCTGGCGCAGGACCGCAGCGGCAAGCTGCTGGAGATCATGCAGTCCACGGTGGACGGCGAGTACCAGAACTACAAGGCCAAGGGCGGCGCGTACACGCGCGAGCATTTCTTCGGCAAGACGCCGGAGACGCTGCGCCTGGTCGAGAACATGTCGGACGACGACGTCGCGCGCCTGAACCGCGGCGGCCACGATCCGCACAAGGTCTTCGCCGCCTACGCCGCGGCGGTGAAACACCAGGGCTCGCCCACCGTGATCCTGGCCAAGACCGTGAAGGGCTATGGCATGGGCGAGGCCGGCGAGGGCCAGAACATCACGCACTCGCAGAAGAAGATGGGAGAGGACGCGCTGCGCAAGTTCCGCGACCGCTTCCAGATTCCCATCTCCGACGATCTGCTCGCCGACATCCCCTTCTACCGCCCGGCCGAGGACTCGCCCGAGATCCAGTACCTCAAGCAGCGCCGCGAAGCCCTGGGCGGCTACCTGCCGCAGCGCCGCCCGACCAAGGACAAGCTGGAGATACCGCCGCTGATCAGCTTCCAGCGCCTGCTGGAGGGAACCGGCGAGCGCGAGATCAGCACCACCATGGCCTACGTGCAGTTCCTGCAGACGCTGCTGCGCGACAAGAACGTGGGGCCGCGCGTGGTGCCGATCATCCCCGACGAGGCGCGCACCTTCGGCATGGAGGGCATGTTCCGCCAGCTCGGCATCTACTCGGTGGTGGGCCAGAAGTACGCGCCGGAAGACGCGGACCAGCTGGCGTACTACAAGGAGGACATCAAGGGCCAGATCCTGGAAGAAGGCATCACCGAGGCCGGCGCCATGTCGTCCTGGGTGGCCGCGGCGACGTCCTACGCCAACCACGGCACGCCGCTGCTGCCCTTCTACATCTACTACTCGATGTTCGGCTTCCAGCGCATCGGCGACCTGGCCTGGGCGGCGGGCGACCTGCGCGCCCGCGGCTTCCTGCTGGGCGCCACCGCCGGGCGCACCACGCTCAACGGCGAGGGCCTGCAGCACGAGGACGGCCATAGCCACATCTACTCCGCGGTGATCCCCAACTGCCGCTCCTACGATCCGGCCTATGCCTACGAGCTGGCGGTGATCCTGCAGCACGGCATGGAGGAGATGTACGTCGAGCAGAAGGACTACTACTACTACGTCAGCCTCTACAACGAGAACCACACGCATCCGCCGATGCCGGCCGGCATCGAGAACGGCATCATCCGCGGCATGTACCTGCTGCGCTCGGAAGAGAAGCCCTCGGAGCGCCACGTGCAGCTGCTGGGCTCCGGCAGCATCCTGCGCGAGGTGATCGCCGCCGCCGAGCTGCTGAAGGAGGAATGGGGCGTGACGGCGGACGTCTGGAGCGTGCCCAGCTTCACCGAGCTGGCGCGCGACGGCATGGAGACCGAGCGCTGGAACCTGCTGCACCCGGACGCCAAGCCCAGGCTCAGCTACGTCGAGGAATGCCTCAAGGGCATGAGCGGCCCGGCCATCGCCAGCACCGACTGGGTGCGTGCCTACGCCGAGCAGATCCGCCCCTACGTGCCGATGCCCTATCACGTACTCGGAACCGACGGCTTCGGCCGCAGCGACAACCGCCCCGCCCTGCGCGACTTCTTCGAGGTGGACCGCCGCTGGATCGTGGTCAAGGCGCTCAAGGCCCTGGCCGAGCGCAAGCAGGTGCCGGCGGAGCGCGTCTCGCAGGCGATCAAGATCTACGGCATCAAGCCGAACCGCGCCGCCCCTTGGACCGTGTAAAGGAGCCCATCGATGAGCAATCTCGTTGACGTGAAGGTTCCCGACATCGGCGACAGCCATGACGTGCCGGTGATCGAGCTGCTGGTGAAGGACGGCGACACAGTCGAGAAGGACCAGCCGCTGCTGGTGCTGGAGTCCGACAAGGCGACGATGGAAGTGCCGGCGCCCGCCGCCGGCACCGTGCGCGCGTTGAAGGTGAAGGTGGGCGACAAGCTCAACACCGGTTCGGCGATCTGCCAGCTGGAGGGCGTGGGTGCAGCGGCTCCGGCATCGAAGGCTGAAGCAAGGCCTGCGCCGGCACCGGAGAAAAGGATCGCGGCTGAAGCCGCTCCCGCGAACAAGGCGGACGCGCCGGCTCCTGCCGCGCCCGCTGCGAGTGGCGGCAGCCTGGACGTGCGCATCCCCGATCTCGGCGACAGCAAGGATGTGCCGGTGATCGAGCTGCTGATCCAGGACGGCGACAAGGTCGAGAAGGACCAGCCGCTGCTGGTGCTGGAGTCCGACAAGGCGACGATGGAAGTGCCGGCACCCGCCGCCGGCACCGTGCGGGCGCTCAAGGTGAAGCTCGGCGACAAGCTGTCGAAGGGTGACCTGGTCTGTACGCTGGAAGGCGCGGCAGGCGTCGCGCCCGAGCAGAAGGCCGAGGCGGCGCCTGCGCCCAAGCGCACCGAGCCTGAAGTGATCGCCGAACCGGAAGCAGCAGGGGCGGCCGTTGGCCGCGACCCGGCTCCGGCGGCTGAACCGTCGCGGCCAACGGCTGCTCCTGCAAGCGCGTCGGGCGACGTGCCATACGCCGGCCCGGCCACGCGCCAGTTCGCGCGCAAGCTCGGCGTGGACCTGGCGCAGGTGAAGGGCTCCGGCCCGCGCGGCCGCATCGTCATCGAGGACGTGCAGGCCTTCGTCAAGGCCAGGCTCGGCGCGGCTCTGGCGTCCGTCGCCGCTGCCGCCGCGGGCGGCGTGGGGATCCCGCCGATCCCGGCGCAGGACTTCTCGCTGTTCGGCGAGATCGAGAACAAGCCGCTGGCACGCATCCGCAGGATCTCCGCTGCGCATTTGCACCGCAGCTGGCTCAACGTGCCTCATGTCACGCAGAACGACGAGGCCGACATCACCGAGCTGGAGGCTTTCCGCAAGGCGCAGGGCGAGGAGCTGAACCTCAAGCTGACGCTGCTGCCCTTCATCATGAAGGCGGTGGGCGCGGTGCTGAAGCAGTACCCGGAGTTCAACAGCTCGCTGTCGCCCGACGGCGAAAGCCTGATCCTGAAGAAGTACTGCCACATCGGCTTCGCCGCCGACACGCCCAACGGGCTGGTGGTGCCGGTGGTGCGCGACGTCTGGTCCAAGGGCATCGTGCAGCTGTCCAACGAATGCGGCGAGCTGGCGAAGAAGGCGCGCGACGGCAAGCTCAAGCCCGACGAGATGAAGGGTGGATGCTTCTCCATCTCCTCCCTGGGCGGCATTGGCGGCAGCCACTTCACCCCGATCGTGAACGCACCCGAGGTGGCGATCCTCGGCGTGTCGCGCTCGCAGATGAAGCCGGTCTGGAACGGCAAGGAATTCCAGCCGCGCCTGATGTGCCCGCTGTCGCTGTCCTACGACCACCGCGTGATCGACGGTGCCGCCGCGGCGCGCTTCGTGGTGTCGCTGGGCAAGCTGATGGCGGACATGCGCCGGCTGGCACTTTGAGGGCCAGGGCCTGTCGAAGGCCCTGGCAGCGGCTAGCTGAACGAACGCTGAAGCGGCGCGAAATAAAACCGTTTGTTTCGCGCCGCTGCGTTGCTAGACTCGGCAGGCCATGACAAGGACGTTACTACTCATCGCCGCGCTGCTGGCGCCGGCACTGGCATCCGCCCAATCGGCGGGACGCCCGCAATACATCTCCGACGACATCACCGTGACGCTGCGCCAGCAGCCGCGCAACGACGCGCCCCCCGTGGGCGTGCTCAAGAGCGGCGCCAAGGTCAGCGTGCTGGAGTCGCTGGGCCCCGAGAGCTTTGCCCGCATCCGCACCGCCGACGGCCGCGAAGGCTGGGTCACGGCACGCTTCGTTTCTTCGCAGCCCGCCGCGAAGGAGCGCTACCTGCAGGCGCAGCAGCAGCTCGACGAAGCGCAGAAGCGCGCGCAGAACCTGGAGCGCGAGCTGACCGCGGCGCAGCAGCAGCTGGGACAGGCCAAGCCGGCCTTCGAGCTGGCGCGCGAGAACGAGTCGCTGAAGGCGACCATCGGCGAGCTGCAGCGCTCCGCCGAGACCCTGCAGCAGCGCTACGACGTGGAGCGCGCCAAGCGCAGGACGCTGATCACCGGCGCCAGCCTGGTCGGTGCCGGCGTGCTGCTGGGCCTGGTGCTGCCCTGGCTGGGCAGTGGCCGCAAGAAGCGGCGCTACGGCGACTTCTAGCCGGCGGCAGGTGACACTCCGGTGAACCGGTTGCCGCCCGCGGGCGGCAATGGAATGCTGTTGCCCTCGTGACGAGGGGAACGACATGAAGTTGCTGCGCGGGCTGCTGATCGCCGTGGTGGTCTTGCTGGGCCTGCTGGCCCTGGCACTGTCCTGGCTGCGTACTCAGGCGCCGGGCCTGGAGGCGTACCAGGCGCACCGCTATGAAGCCGCCCCGCGGCCGGGCGCGCTGACCGCGACCTGGTACGGTGTCAGCGCGCTGCTGCTGTGCGACGGCGAACATGCGATCCTGATCGACCCCTTCTTCACCCGTCCCGAGGGCCTGCTGCCGCTGGTGCTGAACCGTGCCATCGAGCCGGACGAGCCGCGCATCGCCGCGGCCCTGCTGGCGGCGCGCATCGACAAGCTCGACGCGGTGCTGGTCTCGCATTCGCACTACGACCACGCGATGGATGCCGGCGTGGTGGCGAAGCTCACCGGCGCGATGCTGCTGGGCTCCGCCAGCACCGCCAACATCGGCCGCGGCGCCGGCCTGCCCGACGGGCGCATCCGCCGCGTCGAGCCGGGCGAGCCGATCACGGTCGGCCGCTTCCGCATCCGCTTCATCGCCAGCCGCCATGCCGGGGCCAGCGGCGGGCGCCCTACCGGCGACATCACCGCGCCGCTGCGCACGCCGGCGCACTACCTGGACTACAAGCTGGGCGGCACCTACTCGATCCTGGTGGAACACCCGCAAGGCTCGGTGCTGCACCATGGCAGCGCCGGCTGGGAGCCGGGGGCGCTGGCCGGCCTGCATGCCGACCTGGTGTTCCTCGGCGTGGCCCTGGTGGACGACCTGCCGGCCTACCTGCGCGAGACGGTGGACCTGGTCGGCGCCCGCCGCATCGTTCCGGTGCACTGGGACGACTTCACCCTGCCGCTGGACCAGCCGCTGCGGCCCTTTCCGCTGGTGGTGCGCCTGGACCGCTTCTTCTCCGGCATGGCGCAGCGGCCGGAAATCCAGGTCCAGACCCTGGAGCTGGGACGGGAGGCGACGCTGTTCCCGGCGTCAGTGCCGTCCGGCGCCCCCGCCAGTGCCGGCGGCGCGGAAATGCGCTAAAACTGGCGTCCATCACCTATCCGGGGGAACACCCATGCGTCGGATCGTCCTGCTGTCCGGCCTGCTGCTGGGGGCCTGCGTCCAGCTTTCCGCCTGCGCCCAAACGATGAACCCCTCCGAAGCCGCCGTTCCCGTCCCCGGCAAGGTCAGCGACCTCGATGCCTTCGGGCGCTTCATCGCCAGCCGTCCGACGCCGGAGCAGTTCCGCGCGCGCTACCCGGACGTGAAGCTGGTGCTGCCCGGCGATATCGCCACCAAGGAGTTCCGGCACGACAACAGCCGGTACTTCGCCGACACCGACTCCGAGGGCCGCATCACCGGCGGCCGGTTCATGTAATGAGCACCTTCGTCACGATCCTGCTGCTGTTCAATGTCCTGCTGTCGGCCGCGCTCGGCCTGCTGTTCCTGCGCCTGTGGCGCGTGCAGCACCGGCTGCACGGCCGGCTGCAGCAGCTGGCGCCGAACCTGGCCGGCGACCCGGCGCGCAACTTCGAGCTGGTCAGCGCCTCGCGCCCCAGCCTGATCTCCATCGAGATCCTCAATCCCATGGAGCTGGCGGCCAAGGAATCCTGGGTGGCCGGCGCGCTGGGCAGCGTGACGCCGACGCTGGTGCGCCGCCTGGTCTACCAGCGCGCCGCGCAGATGGTGCGCGAGGAACTCAAGGGCCACGGCGTCACCGCCGAAGTGCGCCAGCACCATGCCCCTTGAACTCGTCCTGGCGCTGATCGGCACCGCGGCCCTCTGGGGCACGCTGGTGGCGGGACTGCGCCTGCACGACGAGACCATGGAGCTGCGGCACGAGCTGCGCCGAGTCGAGGCCTGGCACAGCGACTATGGCTACACCAGCCGCGCCATCGGCACGCTGGCGCAGGTGCAGAAGCTGGCGGAGAGCGGCGTGGGCATCGGCACCGACACGGTGCGCGGCATCCACCACGGCATCGCCAGCATTCCCTTCGGCATCCTGGAAGCGATTCCCGCGACGCGCGACACCACGCGCGTGGTGCGCGCGATCCACGACCAGACCGCGGACACGGTCTACGGCGCCATCAACCTGGTGAACCGCGTGCTGGGCAAGGGCCTGCGCCGCGGCATGGGCGTGGACGAGAAGAAGGAAGAACCGTATCGCGGGCAGGTCAGCGATGCGGAGATGGTGGACTTCCGCCACTTCATCGACACGCGCCCGGACCCGGCGGAATTCCGCCTGCGCTATCCGGATGTGACGCTGGTGCTGCCGGGCGAGGTCACGACCGCGGACTACCGGGCGGATCGCAGCCGCTTCCACGCGCTGGTCGACGAGGGCGGCCGCATTTCCGGCGGGGAGTTCAGATAACCATTGCGGGAGCGGCTGACAGCCGCGACCGCGGGTTGTCATGATCTCGCTTGTTCGCGGCTGACAGCCGCTCCCACGAAAGACAAAAAAAGAGCCGGCTTGCGCCGGCTCTCGGGGGAAACACGACCGCTCGGGATGGCGGCCGCGCTGGGGGACTGAAACGGTTTCAGCGCTTGCTGCCGGCCGCATCCTTCTGCTGGTGGGCTTCCACCTCGATCTTCAGCTCCACCTCCTCGCCGACGTTGGGCGAGTACTTGCTGATGCCCCACTCGGAGCGCTTGATCTTGGTTTCCAGGTTGGCGCCGCAGGCCCAGACACCGGCCAGCGGGTGCTGCTTGCAGACGAAGTCGTCCACGTCCAGCGTCACCGGCTTGGTCACGCCGTGCATGGTCAGGTCGCCGGTGACCTCGTCCAGCTTGTCGCCGTCGAACTTGAACTTGGTGGACTTGAAGCTGATGGTCGGGTACTTCTTGGTGTCGAAGAAGTCCTCGTTCTTCAGATGCTCGTCGAGCTTGGCCACGCCGGTGGAGATGGAGTTGGCGTCGATGGTGACGTCCACGCTGCCGGTCTTCTTGGCAATGTCGAGCGTGATGCTGCCCTCGGTCTTGTCGAAGCGGCCGCGGAAGGTGGAGAAGCCGAGGTGGCTGATCTCGAAGGTCGGGAAGGTGTGCGTCGGGTCGATCTTGTAGGTGGACTCGGCGGCCTGCGCCGACAGCGTGGCGGCGGACAGCAGGACGGCGGCGAGCAGGGACTTCTTCATGGGATCACTCCTTGGGGGCTGGGGTGGGTGCGGCTTATTGCTTTGCCGGTGCGAGCAACAGCTTGAACTTGACGGGCACGTCGTTGGAGACGAGGTCGCCCTCGTTCCATTCGCCGCCGCCGATGCCGAAGTCGGTGCGGCGGATCGAGAACTGTCCGCTGAGCAGGGTGGTGCCGCCGGCCTGCTCGGCGGCGCTGAACGGCACCGTGATCTCGCGCGGCTTGCCCTTGATCGTCAGCAGGCCCCTGGCCTCGTACTTGCCGGGGCCGAGCGCGCGCACGCTGCTGCTCTTGAACGTGGCCCTGGGGAAGCCGGCCTTGTCGAGCCAGGCACGCTCCACCGCGGTGCTGTCGGCTTCCTCGCTGCCGGCATCGACGCTGGCGATGTCCACCGCCAGCGCGGCGCTGGAGGTCTCGGGCCTGGCGGCGTCGAAGTCCACCTGCGCCTCGAAGCGCCTGAAGCGGCCGTCCACGGCCACTCCCATCTGCTTGACGCTGAAGCTGATCTCGCTGCGCGCGGCATCCACCGTGCGCGGCGCGGCCTGCACGCCGAGGGTTGCCAGGGACAGCAGGATGGCACTGAAGAGTTTCATCGGGCGGCTCCGTTGTTGCGCCAGCGCGGCAGCATCCGCGTCAGCACGTCGTCCTTGTCGTGGTAGTGATGCTTGAGCGCGGCGGCGGCGTGCAGCCCCACCACGAACAGCAGGATCGTGGTCAGCAGTTCGTGCACCTCTTCCAGCAGCTTGCCCAGCTCGCGGTCGCGGCCGATCAGGTCGGGGATCGGGAACTGGCCGAGGTAGACGGTCTGGAAGCCCTTGGCCGAACTCATCAGCCAGCCCGACAGCGGGATGGCCAGCAGCAGGGCGTACAGGCCCCAGTGACTCAGGTGCGCGCCGATGCGTTCCCAGGCCGGCATCGCCGGCGGCAGCGGCGGGGCCTTGGCCCACTGCCGCCACAGGATGCGCAACACGGCGATGCCGAACACCGTCACGCCGATCCACTTGTGGTACGAGAACAGCTTGAGCCGGGTGGGCGACATCTTCATGTCGCCCATGATCCACCCCAGGGCGAAGGCGCCCACGATCAGCAGCAGCGTCAGCCAGTGCCCGGCCTGGGCGATGGCTCCGTAGCGTTGCGGCAGTGGCTGGGACATGAGGACTCCTGGAAACTGCCGGCATGCTAGACCCCCGCCGACGCTTCAAAAAAGCAAAATGTTCTGAACGAAACGTTCGACTGATTCGAACGGTGGCCGCTTTCCTTGCACAATGACCGCCCGTCAGGGCTGTCGGTTCAGGCCCCGACAGGCTTCGCTGCCGCGTCCTACAAGGCGCATCGCCGCCGCCCGGCTGTGGCGGGGGCCCCATGCCCGGGACAATGCCCCCATGCTGCATCTGCCCGCCATGGCCTCCCACGCCGAACTCAGCACCTGGATCGAAACCCGGGAAGAACTGCTGAGCAGCGCCCTGCTGGGTGGCGAGGGCGGCATGTGCGCGGTCTTCCTGAGCCGCGACCCCCGGGGCGACTACCTGCTGCGCCTCTGCGAAGGTGCCGATGACCGCTGGATGACCTGGCGCGAGCAGCGCCGCCTGCGCTCCTCCTTCGGGCGCAGCTATGCCGAAGCCCTCGCCAACGCCGCACTGACGCGGCTGGAGCGTGGCGGCTGGCAGCTGGAATGGCTGGCGCGAGCCGGCCCCGAGGCCCTGCCCGCGCTGGCGGCCTGAAGCGGACGCCCGGAAACGGGCAGGCAAAACCCGGCATGTCTTTTGCCAGTTTTTCGGCAGGGCCGCTCCCGCCGTGCAACGCCTTGCATGGGCGGCCGGTCCAAAGCCCACCGGTTCCATCACTCAAGGAAGATTCATGACCAGAATCCTGCATGCGGGCGCCGTCGGCGGCTCCCTGTTCCTGCTGGCCGCCTGCGGAGGCGGCAGCAGCGGTGGCGAGCGCTACTCGCTGGACTCGCCGCAGGACGCGCTGCGCGAGTTGTCGCTGGCCGGGCTGGTGCTCAACGGCGTGCCGGACGGGCAGCCCGAAGGCGGCACGGCCGCCGCGGCGAAACGCCTGGGCGGCGCCAGCGGCTGGGGCGCGGCGGCGCTGCCGGCGCGCCTGGGCAACATTGCCAAGGCCGAGACGGCCTGCCCGCAGGGCGGCGACCGCGATGTGACCTCCGGTACCAAGGAGCGCGACTTCCTGTCCTTCGACGTGGAGGACCTGGACGTGTCCTTCGACCGGGAAATCGACGACCAGTGCCTCTACCCGGTCCAGGCCCCGGCGCCGCGGACCGCGACCAAGCTCTACAACGGCCAGTTCGAGCAAGGAGATTCCGGCACGCTCGAAGACGGGTCGCGGTATGCCTATGTCGTCGACGGCGGCAGCAACCAGGCCTACGTCACGACCTATCGCGAGTTCGACAGCAACAACAACCTGGTCTACAGCGAGATCCAGGGGAGCCTGGGCACGGTGGAGTCCCTGCAGACGGAGGACGGAGCGCTCGACGTGCGCGCGGACTACGACTACAGCTTGGACAGCAGCGAATGGGTCGGCAACCGCCGCGAGGACTACTTCGCCATCGTGAAGCTCGGCCGGAACCTGCTCGCACCGTATCGCGCCTTCCGCGACGGCGAGGAGCTGACGTTCTCCGGCGTCTACTCCTACCGGACCAGCGATTGCCCGGGCAGCGACGTCACGGTCACCACCGAGGAGGTCATCGAGCTGCAGCGGGTCGGCGATGCCGACTACCCCGTGGGCGGCCGCCTGCGTCTTGCCGCCGACGGCAAGACCGCGGTGTTTGCCTTCAACGCCGGCGGCGGCGCCACGCTGACGATCAACGGCCGCACGGAAACCCTTACGCAGAGCCAGGTGCGCGCCGCGATCAACGACGAGCCCTGCTGAACCCAGCGTTGCCGGCAAAAAGCCCCGGAGCGATCCGGGGCTTTTTGCCGCCGGGTTGTAAGCAACCGTATCAATCTGTAAACCCTGTGGCCGCCGGATTGACGGCCCGCAGGCGAAGTGCTGATCTACGCGCCGCCGAACCCCTATCGATCGAGGCCGCCGTACATCATGAAGAAGCCGTTCCGATTCGTCGCCGCTGGTGGACTCCTGTTCCTGCTTGCAGCCTGCGGGGGAGGCATCGGCGGCGACGATGAGGAGCCGGGTGGCGGAACTCCGGTGCCGCTGGCGACCAAGGCGGATGCCCTGCGCGAGCTGTCGGTGGTGGCCGAACTGGGCGGCGTGCTGGAGGGCTTCAGCCCCGGCGGACTCGGCGGCGGCGGCACGGCGCCCAAGGCGGCCCAGCCCTGCCAGGTCGCCGGCGAGGAAGACTACGGTACCGGTACCGGCAACTACCGTTTCAACTACTTCCCGGAAGAGACGCAGCTCCGCCCGGTGGACTACTCCCGCACCGTGCAGCGCAGCTGCAGCTACAACGGCGCCAACGCAGGGGTGCTCTACACGGTGGACGGCTTCAAGGAGAGCGGCGCCGCGAGCGACGGCAGCGCGCTGCGCTATGTCCTGACCGGCAGCGGCAGCAGTCCGCGCAAGACCATCGAGGAGCGGCGCAGCAACGGCAGCGTCACCTACCGCGTCGAAGAACTGCAGCTCGGCAGGCTGCAGCAGAAGACGGCGGCCGACGGCAACCGCGAGCGCCGCCTGGTCTACCGCTACGAGCTGAAGGACAGCGACCAGAACCGCATCCTGGCGGCGCTGGGCGAAGACGGCAGCCCCTTCGTCATCAGGGACCTGGACGACGTGGAGTCCTTCTACAGCGGCAGCTATGCCTACGAGACCTCCGAGTCCGGCTGCAGCGGCGTGGCCGGCGTCACCACCCTGGCCGCGATCACCCGCAACGACGGCCGCGTGACCGGCGGCCGCCTGCAGTTCGATGCCGGGGACAAGCGTGCCGTGATCGTCTTCAATGCCGACGGTACGGGCTCGGTGCAGCTCAACGGTGCCGCTCCGGTGGCGCTGACGGCGCAGGACATCAGCAAGGCCCTGGCCGGCAGCGACTGCATCCCGGACTAGCGTCGCCGAGCTGAGAAACAAGCCCCGGGTCGCTCCGGGGCTTTTTCTTTGAGGCGGGGTCTCGCCAGCGGGATTTCCCCACGCTGATCCCGGATATCCGGCAAATCCCTGCGATCTGCACTCCGCCCCCCTCCTCCAAACGTCCAATGTACGGGCGCCGCGCCAGATGCGAGCGTGGAGTCTCTACCGCGCCCCTGCAGGGAGCGACGTGGAAAGGACATCGACCACAGACAAGGATGGGGGAATCACGGATGAAGAACGGTGCAATCGGGTTGGCCCTTCTGGCCGGTAGCACGGTCCTGCTCGCGGCCTGCGACGGTGGCGGCGGGGGTGATGGCGAGCCGGTCCCGCTGGCAACCAAGAGCGACGGCCTGCGCGAGCTGGGCCTGTCCATCGGCCGCTACGGCGCCCTGTCGCAGTACATCGACTTCCCCTCGGGCTCTTCGGCCCGCGCGAGCAGCAAGCAGCGGCCGGGCCAGCGACTGTTGGCCAAGGCCGCGCAGCTTGCGGACTGCGGCACGATCAAGGGGGGCGCCTCCGACGAAGAGGGCTCCAAGGATCGCGACTTCAAGCTGCTGAGCCCGCCCGTCTCCGGCGTCCGCGTCCAGTTCCAGCGGCAGGACACGGACGGCTACCAGCAGCAGGACTGCTACGGCGAAGGCAACGAAATCGTCGAACTCTTCCAGTCCGATGGTGCGATGGAGTACGGCGACTCCGACGAACTGGAGGCGGGCCGGTACTCCTATTTCACGGCCGGCAGCGGCGACGAGGCGGCCTTCACGCTCAACGAGACCTATGACGAGGGCCGGCTGGGGCTTCGCCAGCGGCTCGAATATCTCGGCACGGCGGAGTCGCTGGAGACTGGAGACGGTACGGTCTACGCCCTGCGTCTGCGCCTGAGGATCGAGCGCTTCCAGGAGGGCGGCGTCGACTACAAGGCCTCCGTCGGATTGGGAGACAGCGACGCTCCACTGCGCGCGACGGTCACCGGCGACTCCTTCGAGCTGGACGGCCACTACAGCTACCGCACCAACAATGCCGGCTGCGAGGGCGGCAAGGTCCGGGTATCGACGCCGTCTCCGGGCGGCATCACGGTCAGCGGAACCACGCCGGTCGGCGGCGAGCTCCGCCTGCAATCCGGCGATTCCGCGGCCCGCTTCACCTTCAACAACGACGGCAGCGCGACCCTGGCGATCAACGGCGGTACCGGCATCTCCGTGACGGCGGAGGAGGTGGAGGATGCAATGGCAGGCGAGGCGTCCCCCTGCGCCGAGGAAGGCGGCGGCGGCTTCTGAGCGGCCCTTTGAAACAACAAAGCCCCGGAGCGATCCGGGGCTTTGCGGTTTGCGGCCGGCCTCGCTACCAGATGCTGACGCGCTGCTCCGGCGGCAGCCAGAGCTTGTCGCCCGGCTTGACGCCGAAGGCCTCGTAGAAGGCGGGCACGTTCACCACCACGCCGTTGCAGCGGTACTCGTCCGGCGCATGCGGGTCGGTCTTGAGGCGCTGCACCAGGTCGGCCTCGCGGAACTTGCGCCGCCAGGACTGCGCCCAGCCCATGAAGAAGCGTTGCTCGCCGCTGAGCCCGTCGATCACCGGGGACGGCTGGCCGGCCAGCGTCGCCTGCCAGGCCTTGTAGGCGATGGCCAGGCCGCCAAGGTCGCCGATGTTCTCGCCGATGGTCAGCTCGCCGTTGACCTTGTGGCCCGGCACCGGCTCGAAGGCGCCGTACTGGCTGATCAGCTTCTTCGTGCGCTCCTCGAAGCGCGCGCGGTCGGCCTTGGTCCACCAGGACTTGAGGTTGCCGTCGCCGTCGAACTTGGAGCCCTGGTCGTCGAAGCCATGGCCGATCTCGTGGCCGATCACGGCGCCGATGCTGCCGTAGTTCATGGCATCGTCGGCCTGCATGTCGAAGAACGGCGGCTGCAGGATCGCGGCGGGAAAGACGATCTCGTTCATCGCCGGGTTGTAGTAGGCATTGACCGTCTGCGGCGTCATGAACCACTCGCCGCGATCGATCGGCTTGCCCAGCTTGGCCGCCTCGCGCTGGTGTTCCACGCGGCTGGAACGCATGACGTTGCCGACCAGGTCGTCGGGCTTCACTTCCAGCGCGGAATAGTCCTTCCACTTGTCCGGATAGCCGATCTTGGTGGTGAACTTGGACAGCTTGAGCAGCGCCTTCTCCTTGGTCTCGGCGCTCATCCAGTCGAGCTTGCGGATGCTGTCGCCATAGGCGGCGAGCAGGTTGTCCACCAGCTTCTCCATGCGTGCCTTGGCTTCGGGCGGGAAGTGCCGCGCCACGTAGATGCGGCCGGTGACCTCGCCCAGCGCGCCCTCGGTGGCATCCACGCCGCGCTTCCAGCGCGGCTTGAGTTCCTGGATGCCGCGCAGGGTGGTGCCGTAGAAGGCGAAGTTCTCGTTGACGAAGTCCTTCGACAGGTAGGGCGCGAAGTCGCTCAGCAGCTGCCACTTGAGGTAGTCGCGCAGCAGCGGCAGCGGCGCGTCGGCGATGGCTTTGTCCCAGGCCTTGAAGAAGCTCGGCTGGCGCACGATCACGCCCGGCGAGGCCGCCAGGCCCTGCTCGTCGAGGTAGCGGCGCAGGTCGAAGCGCTTCGTCAGCGTGGAGAGCTTCGCCTGCGCATACTTGTTGTAGGTCTTGTCGTCGTCGCGCGAGGCCACCTTGGTCCACTGCGCCTTCGCCAGCTGCGTTTCCAGCGCCATGATCTTCCGCGCCGTGGCTTCCGCGTCGGCGACGCCGCCCAGCTTGAGCATGCGGCCGATGTGGGCCACGTACTTTTCGCGGATATCGACGAACTTGGCGTCGGGCGACAGGTAGTAGTCGCGGTCGGGCAGGCCGGTGCCACCCTGTTCGAGGTAGACCACGTACTGCGTGGAATTCTTGGCGTCCTGGTCGATCCAGGCCGGGAAGTGGCTGGAGCCGAGCTTCGACAGCTCCGCCAGCAGCCTGGGCAGGTCCCTGCGGTCCTGCAGCGCGTCGATCCGCGCCAGCGTGTCCTTCAGCGGCGCCAGGCCCAGCTGCTCGGCGCGGGCCTCGTCCATGAAGGCCCGGTAGTAGTCGCCGACCTTCTGGGCATCGCTGCCCGGCGCAGCGTTCCTGTCGGCGGCGGATTCCTCGATGATCTGGCGCAGCAGCACCTCGGCGCGGTCGTCGATCTCGGTGAAGGCGCCGTAGCTGGCCTTGTCCGCCGGGATCTCGGTGCGGGCCATCCAGCCGCCGTTCACGGCGCGGTAGAGGTCGTCCTGGGGCCGGACCTTGGAGTCGAAGTTGGCGGCGTCGATGCCGGATTGCGGGGCCTTGGCGGCGGTCCCGGCCGGGGTCGCGGTTGGGGCCAGGGGCTGGCTGCCGCAGCCGGCCAGCGCCAGGGCGACGCAGCCCGCCAGCAGGAGTCGCTTCATCGGAATCTCCATCGGATGCCTTCGTGAGTCGGGGGTATTCAGGGCGTTCAGACCGGCGCGGGGGCATTTGGTGCCCGGCCGGCCGGCGCTGGCGTAGTATGGCGCGGCGGTGGCGGTGCCCGCCAAGGGCTACCGCCGGCGCCGCAGCGTCCCCATATTGGGTCCGGACCGGCCGCAGCCCCTGCGCCCGGGAGACGGACGACCGAGACTGCCATGGAAAAGATCATCAAGACCGACGCCGAGTGGCGTGCCCAGCTGAGCCCCGAGCAGTACCGCGTCACGCGCCAGGCCGGCACCGAGTGTGCCTTCACCGGCGCGCTCTGGGACGATCACCGCGACGGTGTCTTCCACTGCGTCTGCTGCGGCCTGCCGCTGTTCGACTCGCAGACCAAGTTCGAGTCCGGCACCGGCTGGCCCAGCTTCTTCAATCCCGCCGTCAACGGCAATGTCGCCAGCCGCGAGGACAACAGCCACTTCATGCGCCGCGTGGAAGTGCTCTGCGCCCGCTGCGACGCGCACCTGGGCCATGTCTTCCCGGACGGGCCCAAGCCTACCGGCCTGCGCTACTGCATCAATTCGGCGGCGCTGGACTTCAAGGGGCGGGACACATGAGGGTCCACTGGCTGCAGCATGCCGACTTCGAGGACCTGGGCTGCATCGCGCCCTGGCTGGCACAGCGCGGCGACCAGGTCAGCTGCACGCGCCTGCAGCAGGGCGAGACGCCACCCTCCGCCGACAGCTTCGACTGGCTGATCGTGATGGGCGGGCCGATGAACATCTACGAGTACGAGGCCCATCCCTGGCTGCGTACCGAGAAGGCGCTGATCCGCTCGGCCATCGACTCGGGCAAGAAGCTGCTGGGCATCTGCCTGGGCTCGCAGCTGATCGCCGACGTGCTGGGCGGGCCGGTCACGCGCAATGCCCACAGCGAGGTCGGCTGGTTCGACCTGGAACTGAGCGAGGCCGGGCGCCGCTCGAAGTTCTTCGGCGGCTTCCCGCCGCGCTTCACCGCCTTCCACTGGCACGGCGATACCTTCGCGCTGCCGCCAGGCACGCAGACGCTGATGTCCTCGGAGGCTTGCGCCCACCAGGCCTACGAGCTGGAGGGCCGCATCGCGGCGATCCAGTTCCACCTGGAGGTCACCGCCGCCAACGCGCGCGAGTGGTTCGAGCACGAGCGCCCCGCCCCGGCGCGCTACGTGCAGACGCCGGACCACATCCTCGGGCAGCTCGACCACTTCGCCGGCAACAACCGCCTGATGCTGCAGCTGCTGCAGGGTTTCGCGCAGTAGCGCGCTTTCGGCCTGAGCGAAGACACGAGGTCCTCATGCCGGCTTCCACCGGCATGACGGGAGCTTGAAGTGAGCCCTGCGGGAGGAGCCGCTTCAGGCTCCGGAGCCGCAAGCGCCCTAGCCGAAGTTTTCCCGTCCGGCGAAGCCCAGCACCAGCAGCGAGCCGGCGCCGAAGAAGAAGCCGCCCACCAGCAGCACGATGCCGGCGGGGCTGTCGAGATTGAACAGGCCGGTCAGCATGCAGCCGATGCCGAGCAGCAACAGGGCAGCGACGATCAGGGGTAGTGCAAGTTTGTCCATTGTTGGGCCATCCTTTTGAAAGGCGAAACAACCCAGGACGGATGGAGCAGGAATCGGGCCAAGCCGGGTCCGCCCTTCCGCCCGGACAGTCTGCCGGCCGGCTTTTGCAGGACGATGGCCGCCCGGTCTCAGTCCTCGAGCAGGAAAGCCTCGATCTCGTCGATGCGCTGCGCCGCGTCGCGGTAGCCCAGCGCGATCAGTTCGCGGGTGAAGGCGTTGTCGAACAGCAGGAAGCTGGTCAGGTCCGCGCTCTGCGCGTCGGGCGTGCCCAGGCCGTCGAGCACGTAGCGCAGGCTGCGCGGCATGCGGTGCGCCAGCGTCTTGGCGATGATGGCGATATCCGCCGAGGGCGACACGGTCAGCGACTTCACGACGCGCATCGGCTCGGAGACCCCGGGCTGGACCCTGCCCTGGGCCACTTGCTGGTAGGCCGCCACCAGCTCATTCATGCGCTTGAGATGATCCAGGTCGGCATCGAGGTGGTCCAGGAAGATCGCGTTCATGAACACGCCGCAGATCTGCGCCAGCGGCGGCCGATGCAGCTCCGGCACCACGTCGCCGGCGGTGGACAGTTCCGAGCGCAGCAGGCTGTCGGCCGACTCCTGGCAGCGCACGCCGATGGCGAACAGGCGCTCCGCACCCAGCCGGATCGCGGGACTCAGGGGCGTGGTCAGGCGCAGCGCGCCATCGCCGAACCAGGCGGTGGAGCCGCCCGCCGCCAGGGGAACCGGCGGAAACACGATGGGAATCGCGGCCGACGCGCGGATGTGGTCCCGCGTCAGCGTGGTGGCCAGCGCGACGCGGCGGCTCTTGTTCCACAGCGGGCGTCCGGGCCGGCCCTGCACGAAGGTGAAGGCCTTGCCGGAGTGGTAGCCGGTGGCGGTCACGGCGATGGCCTCCAGCGTGCCCGCGGAAATCGCCCCGGCGATGCGGTCCAGCGGCAGGTGCTGGGTCAGGAAGCCTTCCAGCGGCGAGGCGTCCAGCAGGGCCTGCGTGCGGCCCGCGCCGGTCAGGCCGCCCAGTGCCATGTCCAATGCCAGGTCCTTGGCCCCGCGGGCCAGCGCGGCCGGATCGGTGCGCACCACGTCGGTCATCTTCAGCGCGGCCCACAGCCTGGCCAACTGCTCGGAGCCCTCGCTGAAGTCGCCGTGCCAGGCCGCCAGCGCGGCGCCGTTGATGGCGCCGGCCGAGGCGCCGGTGATGATCGGGAAGGGCGCGGCGCGGCCGCGCAGGCGGGGAATCTCGCTGACACGCTTCAGCACGCCGGCCTGGTAGGCCCCGCGTGCACCGCCGGCGGTCAGCACCAGGCCGGTGCGCGGCCCCGCGACGGCAGCGGGCGGCCGGGCCGGCGGCTTCTTTCGGGTGCGCGTGCTCATCGCAGGCCGCGGATCGGCTGGCGCATCGGTCCTCTCCCCTTCATCCGGGCACTGTCCCGGTGCGGGAGACTCGCAAATCCGGTGCCAGCCGCGGTCAGGCCGGCTGCTGCAGCGCCTTCACGGCGCGGGGGCGGAGTCCCGCGGCGCGCTTCCTCGCGCGGCCTTTCGAGGCGGAGCCACCCAGCTCCTCGATGTACTGGTGCAGGGTGGCGATGGCCTCGGCCTTGCCGTCGCGGGCGTGCTCGCCCATGTTGGAGCGGTAGTACTCGTCGTTGCCCATGAAGCGGTCCACGTCGCTGGGCGTCAGGCGCTTCATCTCGGCGCGCATGCCCACGCCCATGCGCTCGATCATGTAGGCATTGAGGCGCTGCTCGAAGGCGTCCTCCGGCAGGGCCAGGATCGGCTTGCCGAAGTGGATGGCCTCGCCGATCAGCACGTTGCCGGCGGTGGACAGCACGGCGCGGCAATGGGCGAGGTCGTGGAGGAACCACTCGTTGCTGGGCGCGCGGAAGTCCAGGTTCTCCACCTTGCCGCGGTAAGGCGTGCCGTAGACCACCACCGGATGATCCAGCAGGCGCAGCGCGCGGTCCACCTGCGGCAGGTACTGGTGCTCGCCCTTGTTGAAGTAGCACAGCAGGTAGTCGCCGCGCGTCGGCCGGGTGCGCAGCGCCTCGTCGCGCAGCATCGGGCCGATCACCTTCACGCCCGGGTACTGGCCTTCGGCGGGGTAGAAGCTGGAGATCAGGATGCGTTCGGGGATGCCCATCAGCGAGCGATAGCCCACCGCGTCGCGCATGCCGGTGAGCCACAGGTCCGGCGGGAAATGCGGCTTGCAGTAGGCGATGATGCCGACGTGGTCGAAGCTGATGCGCGGAATCTTCAGCCGCTGCGCCGTGCGGTGCGTCCAGGCCTCGGAGTCCGAGATCACCAGCTGGATGCCGCGCTCGCGGAACTCCCGCTCCACCTGCTCCATGCCGATG
Source organism: Solimonas fluminis (assembly GCF_002930645.1). Classification (GTDB taxonomy): domain Bacteria; phylum Pseudomonadota; class Gammaproteobacteria; order Nevskiales; family Nevskiaceae; genus Solimonas_A; species Solimonas_A fluminis. The sequence continues at coordinate 340,464 of NZ_PSNW01000002.1, forward strand.
CCGCCGACCAGCAGATCGGTCATCGGCGCGAAGTTCTCGCGCAGCGTGCGCGACAGCGAATGGCCGCCGTGCAGGTTGTAGCGGTAGCCGATCGTGGGGATGCGCACCGTGGGGAACAGCGGCGCGAGTACGTCATAGGCATCGCCGCCGGCGAAGACGGTGACCTCGTGCTCCTGCATCAGCGCGGGCAGCACGGACAGGGTCCGCATCGCGTGCCCGCGTCCGTAGCCCATCACTCCATAGGCGATACGCATGGCTCTGCTCCGTTCATACGGAGACCAGCCTAGGGGATGCCCGTAACCCGTCCGTGACGCTTCCGTGAAGATTTCGTGACGGCCGGATGCACGGGAGAGGGCGGCCCCTACTCGTGGCGCATCAGCGTCTGCCGCAGGAAGGTATAGGCCAGCGCCTGCATGGTCGCCAGCTGGCCGTTGTCCGCCGCGCCGCCGTGGCCGCCCTCGATGTTCTCGTAGTACAGCGCCGCATGACCCTGTTCCAGCATGCGCGCCATCATCTTGCGGGCGTGGCCGGGGTGCACGCGGTCGTCGCGCGTGGAGGTCATGAACAGCACCGGCGGGTAGTCCGCATCCTTGTCCAGGTTCTGGTAGGGCGAGAAGGTCTTGATGTACTCCCATTGCGCGGGGTCGTCGGGGTCGCCGTATTCGGCCATCCACGACGCGCCGGCCAGCAGCTTGTGATAGCGCTGCATGTCCAGCAGCGGCACCTGGCAGACCACCGCGCCCAGCAGCTGCGGGTATTGCGTCAGCATGTTGCCCACCAGCAGGCCGCCGTTGCTGCCACCCTGGATGCCCAGGTGCTTCGGCGAGGTGATCTTCCGGTCGACCAGGTCCTGCGCCACCGCGGCGAAATCCTCGTAGGCGCGCAGGCGGTTCTGCTTCAGCGCCGCCTGATGCCAGCCCGGCCCATACTCGCCGCCGCCGCGGATGTTGGCCACCGCGTAGACGCCGCCCTGGGTCAGCCAGCCGCGGCCCACGCCCGGGCTGTAGCCCGGCGTCAGCGAAACCTCGAAGCCGCCGTAGCCGTAGAGCAGCGTGGCGTTGCCGCCGTCCAGCGCCAGCTTCTGCCTCGACACCAGGAAGTAGGGCACCCGGGTGCCGTCGCGGCTGGTGGCGAAGTACTGCCGTACCTGCAGGCCCTTGGCATCGAAGAAGGCCGGAGCCGACTTCAGCGCCTCCGGCTTCTTCCCGACCTTTCCGTGGTACAGCGTGCTCGGCGTGAGGTAGCCGGTGGCCAGCATGAAATAGTCGTCGGACTCGTCCGGGTCCACGCCGCCCACGGTGACGGTGCCGATGGTGGGCGCGCCCGGCAGCGGCGCGCGCTTCCAGCCCCTGGCCTGCGGCGTCAGCATGAACAGCCGGCTCTTCACGTCCTGCAGCACGTTGAGCAGCAGGTGCTGGCGCGTCCAGCTGATGCCCTGCAGGGAGCTGCGCGCGTCGGGGCGGAACAGCAGCTGGAAGTCGCGCCGGCCGGCCATGAAGCCGTCGAAGCGGATCGCCAGCAGCGAGCCGGCGGCGTAGTCCTTGCCACCCGTGTTCCAGGGCTCGCGCAACTGCACCAGCAGCCATTCGCGCTCCACGCTCTTGTCGGCGGAGTTGGGCAGGTCCAGCCGGGTCAGCGCCCCGTCGGCGCCGCGCAGGTACAGCTCCTCGTTGTAGAAGGCCAGCGAGCGGATCACGAAGTCGCGCTCGTAGCCCGGGGCATCGTCGTGCCGCGCGGCGATGTAGAGGTCGTCCTCCTGTCCTTCGTAGACCGTGCGCGCCTCCGCCAGCGGCGTGCCGCGGCGCCATTCCTTCACCATGCGCGGGTAGCCGGACTCGGTCAGCGAGCCGGGGCCGAAATCGCTGTAGACGTAGACGCGGTCCTGGTCGATCCAGCTCAGCGCGCCCTTGGCCTCGGGGCGGAAGAAGCCGTCCTTCACGAAGCTCTTCGTGCCCAGGTCGAACTCGCGGGTCACGTCGGCGTCGCTGCCGCCGCGCGACAGCGCCACCAGGCAGCGCTCCCAGGGCTGGCCGGGCCTGGGCCGCAGGCATTCGGCGCCGTGCCAGACCCAGTTCTCGTTCTCCGCCTGGTTGAGGGCATCCAGGTCCAGCAGCACTTCCCAGGCGGGCTGGGCCTTGCGGTACTCAGCCGGCGTGGTGCGGCGCCAGAGGCCGCGCGGATGGGCCGCATCCTTCCAGAAGTTGTACCAGTGGCCGCCGATCTGCTGGACGTCGGGAATCTTGTCCTCGGAATCCAGGATCGCCTTGAGGTCGCGGCGCAGCGGCTCGTAGCCGGGGTCGGCCTGCAGCTTCTCCAGCGTGACCGCATTGCGTGCCTTGACCCATTCCAGCGCCCGGTCGCCGCCGACGTCCTCCAGCCAGAGATAGGGGTCGGTGCTCACGGCCGGCTCTCCGGCGAAGGCCTGCGTGGAGAGCCCGGCGAGCAGGCCGGCGGCGAGGATTCGGAGCATGGGCGTACCGGTGGCAGGATCATCCGCGGATCATCCCATGGATCGCACGGGAGCCGCTTCAGTTCCGGCGCGCGGCCCTGGCCGGCTTGGGCATGCGTTGCTCGCCCACCAGCTGCGCCGCCATCGCCGCGAAGGTCTCGATCACCTGCTCGCGCGAGACATGCGGGGCCGGGTCGCTGATGTAGCGCACGGTGGTGAACAGCACGCTGTTGATCAGCACGTAGATCTTGGCCTGCAGCTCCTGCACCGGCTGCGTCGGCGGGTTCTGCATCAGGTACACCGCCAGGGCGGTGTGCATCTGCGCCTCCAGCTCGTTCATCACGGCGGCGCTGTCGAGCTGCGCCCAGTAGCGCGAGACGTGCATGTAGCGCCCCCCGTTGGCTTCCAGCAATGTCCAGACGTCGTGCAGCAGGTCGCGCACGAAGTCGCGGATGCCCTTGGGAGCGAGGCTGCCGAGCTGCCGGCCCACCACCGCCTTCAGTTCGCCGGCGATCTGCGCCAGCACGCCGGCGTAGAGGTCTTCCTTGCTGTCGAAATACTGGTAGAGCGAGCCCACGCTGACGCCGGCGCGCGCCGCGATGCGCGCCGCGGTGGCGGCCTCCAGGCCTTCCTCGGCGATGGTGATGGCCGCGGCCTCCACCAGGTCCTGGACCATGGCGCGGGAACGATGCTGGCGGGGCTTCTTGCGCATGCCTGTAATGCGAATTGAATGCGACTGAATAGTCGCATTATGGTGGCGGCCGGTGCAAGAGGAGAAGAACGCCATGGCCGGAAGCTGGACCTGGGCGCGTGACGAGATCGCCAGGCTGGACGTGGAGCGGGACTATCACCGCATCGCCCACCTGTCCTTCGTGGTGCGCTACGGCGCGCCGATGTTCCTGCACGGCCTGTTCTCGGTGGCCTTCGTCTACAACGTCGGCATGCCGGCGATGGCGCGCATCCTCCACCGCGGCGGCCGCGGTCCCATCCTGCGCGACACGCGCAAGCGCAACTTCGACTCGCTGACCTTCTTCGGCGAGCTCTACCGTCATGGCGAAGGCGAGCCGACGCGCCGCATCGTGGACCGCCTGCTGCGCATCCACGGCAACTTTCCCATCGAGAACGAAATGTCGCTGTACACCCTGGCGACGCTGTCCTGCCTGCCGGAGCGCATCTCGCGGCGCTACATGGGCGGCGGCGGCCTGGGCGAGAAGGAGTGCGAGGCGCAGTACCGCTTCTGGCGGGCCATCGGTGAGCTCATGCAGATCCGCGACATTCCCCCGACGCGCGCCGAGTTCCTGGCCTGGATGCGGCACTTCGAGCAGCGGCGCTTCGAGCCCACGGCGGAGTGCAGCGACATCACGGCAGCCCTGGCGCGGGAGTGGGCGGACTACTGGTTCCCCGCCCCGCTGCGCGGGTTCGGCATCGGCGTGTTCCACGCCATGATCGATCCGGGCCTGCGCCGGGCGCTGCGGCTGCCGGAGCCCACGGCCTTCCAGGACGCCCTGGCAACCCTGGGCGTGCGCGCCCTGTTCCTCGGCAAGAAACTGCTGCCGGATCCCGGCGAGCGCCATATCACCGACTTCTTCGGGCGCGAATACGGCCGCGGGGCTCCGCAGATCGAGAAGGTCGGCTACCAGGGAGACGGCCAATGAATACCTCCACCGCGACCAATGCCTACGGCTACCGCCTGCAGGGCGATCCGGTTCCGCTGATCCCGGAGGGCAAGGGCCTGGCCGGGCCGGTGACCGCCTCGCGCTGGCGCCGTACCGCGCTCGTCTACCTGGCGCTGGTGGCGCTCGGCACGCTGCTCGCCTGGGGGCCTGATCCGCAGTGGGCCTCCCTCGGCCTCGGACTGGTCGTCCCCGGCGGCGGCTTCCTGTTCCATGCCGGCGGCGCCGGCGCGGCGCTGCTGCACCTCGGCCTGTTCGCCGGCACCTTGCTGCTGTTCCTGCTGGCGCTGTTCCTGTGGGTGGCCACCGGCAACATCCTGGCGCCGGTGCTGGTCTGGCTGGGCAGCGCCGCGGCGGCCGCGGCCATGGACCACGGGTCCGGCGCCGCCGGCATCGTGTCGATGGCGGCCATGTGCCGCAGCGGAGCCCTGGCCACCGCCGCGTTCTGGACCGACGCCCGCGCCTGGCTGCCGGCCGGCGCGCTGGCGTCGCTGGGGCTGGTGGTGATGGCCATGCGCCGTCGCCTGCCCTGGCTGCGCGCCGAGCGCGAGCGCATCAACCACTATCTCGCCGGCAAGCGCACCACCATCACCACCGTGCTCGACCATGCCACCGGCCTGCCGAAGGTGGAGCCGCTGAAGGAGCAGGACCTGCCGCTGTGGCGTTTCCTGCTGGACCGTTCGCTGCAGCCGGTGCCCGACTTCGGCGGCTTCGACATCATCGACGAGTTCCGCGAGGCGGCCAAGCGCTACCAGGTCTGCAACCTGTCCTACATGCTCGGCATGCACAGCTACACGCGCACGCCGGCCTTCCGCGGCTACATGGACCAGGGACAGCAGAACCTCGCACGCAAGATGATGGACCACCGCGCCTGGAGCTACTGGCGCCTGGAGAACCTGTGGGGGAACCTGCGCAGCGATCCCGATCCCTTCGCCCGCGACAACATCATGTACTACGGCTGGTACGGCGGCATGCTGGGTATCGATCTCTGCAACACCGGCAATGAGCGCTTCAGCCGTCCCGGCTCCATCCGCCTGGAGCACCCCAACGGCGAGGTCTACGAGTCCAGCTTCACCGACATCTGCCAGATCATCCGCCGCAACATGGCGGCCTCCGATTTCTGCCTGTTCCCCTGCGAGCCGCGCTGGATCTATCCCATCTGCAACAACTTCGGCGCGCTGTCGCTGAAATGCCACGACCGCCACTTCGGCACGAACTGGTGGGAGGAGGTGCGCGAGCGCTACCAGGCCAGCCTGGAGAACGAGTTCGTCACGCAGAACGGCCGCATCACCGCCATCCGCGACTACTACACCGGCATGACCGTGCCGGCGCTGACCGCGACCATGGCCGATGCCGTCACCGCGCTGTTCATCCACCCGGTGCTGCCGGAGCTGGCGCGGCGCAGCTGGGAGATCGTGCGCCATGACCTGATCCGCGTCGGGCGCGGCGGCGTGGAACTCAAGGTCAACGGCTGGGACAAGATCGACTTCGGCAACTACCGCCGCAGCCTGCTCACCACCTATGCCCTGGTGGCCGCCTCCGCCCGCGAGATGGGCGACGACGAGGTGGCCGACGGCCTGCTCGCGCGAATCGACTCCGAATTCGACAGCGAGGTGACCGGTGGCGTGCGCCACTACAAGGGCGGGTCGGTGAGCGCCCATGCCGTGATCCACGCCGCGCGCGTGCTGCGCGGCAACGGCTTCCACGACCTGGTCTCGGTGGGCATGCCGGAGCCCTGGCGCCGCGGACCGCTGCTGCAGGAAGCGCCGTACCCGCAGGTGCTGGTGGCCGGCGCGGTATCCGACGGCCAGGCCCTGTTCCTGCGCCTGGCGCCGGGTGCCGGCGGCGGGCGCTTCCCCCTGGGCCTGTCGCAGCTGCGGCCGGACGCGGAGTACTGCGTGATCGGCGGCACCGGAACCCGCCTGCGCGCCGACGGGCAGGGCCGCGCCAGCCTGCACGTGGACCTCGACCGCCTGCAGGACCTGCGCGTCGTGCCGGTCCAGTGAGTCCCTGAGCCATGGCCTGCTGCATCGTCGGATCGCTGCTGATGCTCGGCGTCGCCGGCGGGGCGCGCTGGCTGCGCCGCCACCTGCTGCGCCGGCCGGAGCAGGCACCGGAGGCCTGGCGGCTCCACGACGCCTGAAGGGCGTCCCTTCGTGGGAGCGGCTTCAGCCGCGATCTCTTGCCTCCCGTCCGGCTCTCGTGGCTGAAGCCGCTCCCACAAGGGTGAGCCGCCCGCCCCGCCGCCTGCGGCCGCATCCGCTAAGCTTTGGCCCTTCCCGACAACCGCCGCCACGCCATGAACGTCCTGATCGTCCACGCCCATCCCGAGCCCCAGTCCTTCTGCGCCTCCATGTGCAGCGTTGCCACGGAAGTGCTGCAGGCCCAGGGGCACACGGTGGTCGTGTCGGATCTCTACCGGCAAGGCTTCAACCCGGTGGCCAGCGCCGACGACTTCGGCACGCGCAAGAACCCGGACTACCTCACCTACGCGCTGGAGCAGCGCAGCGCCTACGAGGCCGGCAGCATCGACCCGCAGATCCGCGACGAGATCGAGAAGGTCAAGGCCTGCGACCTGCTGATCCTCAGCTTCCCGCTGTTCTGGTTCTCCGTGCCGGCGATGATGAAGGGCTGGATCGACCGGGTCTTCATCTCCGGCATCTTCTACGGCGGCAAGCGCATCTACGCCCAGGGCGGCATGCGGGGCAAGAAGGCCATGCTGGCGCTGACGCTGGGCGGCCGCGAGGACATGCTCAGCGCCGGCGGCGTGCACGGCGAGCTTGCCGCCATGCTCAAGCCGCTCACCCAGGGCACGCTCGGCTATGTCGGCATGGACGTGCTGCCCACCTTCGCGGCCTGGCACGTGCCCTACCTCAAGCCCGAGGCGCGCGCCGCGCTGATGGAGCAGTGGCGCGCGCACCTGGCGCCCGGCTTCGAAGGCGCCGAGCCCCTGAAGCTGCCCGATCTCACGCTCTACGACGACGCCTTCCGCCGCAAGGGCTGATGGCCCGGCGTGGATTGGCCCCTTCGGAGATATTCGCCGAGGGGACGGTCCTCGTTGTCCTGAATTATCAATCGCCTGACCGCTGGGAATATCGCCCCGTCGCCCCGGCGCGGAGAGGATGCGATGATGCCGTGGACCATCCCCGCAGAGGGACGGCGGCCGTGCCATTGGAGGAAGAGAGGATGCGAACCGCCCTGGGCCTCGCCCTGGCCCTGATGCTGGTGTCACCCGCCGGCCACGCCGTGAAGGCCGGCGAGGCCGCGCCGCCGCTGTCCGCGCCCAATGCCGCGCAGCAGCCGGTGGGCCTCAAGGACTATCGCGGCAAGGTGGTCTACGTGGACTTCTGGGCCTCCTGGTGCGCGCCCTGCCGCCAAGCCATGCCGCAGTACGACCGCCTCTACCAGAAGTGGGCCTCCCGCGGCCTGGTGGTGCTGGGCGTCAACCTGGATACCGACCGTGCCGAGGCCGACCGCGCGCTCAAGCGCCGACCGGTGAGCTTTCCGGTGGTCTACGACCCGGCCGGCAGCTGGCCCGAGCGCTTCGACCTGCCGACCATGCCCACTGGCTACCTGATCGGGCGTGACGGTATCGTGCGTTACGTGCACGAAGGATTCAGGACTTCGGATGTGCCGGCGCTGGAAGCGCTGATCGATAAAACCCTGGGGGAGAAACCATGAGGCTGAACCTGTTCTGCGGCGCCCTGCTCGCCGTCTCGCTGCTGTCCGGCTGCGCCACCACCGCCAGGCAGGACGTGCAGCCCTGGCAGCGCGGCACGCTCGCCAAGTCCGAGATGGCCTGGGAGCCGGATCCGCTGATGGCGGAGTACCGCCGCCAGGTGCAATACAGCAAGGAAGCCGCCAGCGGCGGCGCCACCATCGGCGGCGGTGGGTGTGGGTGTAACTAAAGCTCATCGCCGCGTAGAGGGCCCCCGGTGCAAGGCGCCCGGGATCCCAGCGCAGTGATGAGCGCGAAGGTGTTGACCACACCCGCCAGACCCACACCGCCAGCAGACAGAAAGAAATAAAGGGGAGATTCATGACCACCAAGACCAAGACCTCCAAGGCCCTCGCCGCGCTCACGCAGGCCGCCCTGGCCCTGCCCGGTGCCGCGATGGCCGCCGAGATCCAGTCCGACTATCTCTTCAGCTATTACAAGGAAGGCGACATCTCCGGCGGCAACAAGGGCAGCGGCTCTTCCGACCGCTTCGAGATCTACTCGCACATGTTCCGCGTGGTGGCGCCGCAGGACGGTGACCGCGCCATCGGCCTCAACCTCACCTACGAGACCATGAGCGGCGCCTCGCCCTGGTACATCGCGCCAGACGCCAACGGCAAGCCCCAGGTGGCGATGAGCGGCGCCAGCATCCGCGAGGAGCGCGTCGACGTGCAGGGCACCTACTCCCTGCCCATCGCGCCGTTCCAGACCGCCTTCAGCCTGGGCTACTCCACCGAGGACGATTACGAGGCGATCAACGCCGGCGTCGAACTGGAGCTGGAGGACGACAACACGGGCATCACCTGGACCGGCGGCCTCGGCTACTCCGACGACAGCCTGAAGCCGACCCAGGGCGCCAAGCCCACCAGCATCACCAAGGACGACAAGCGCAGCATCACCGTCTACGGCGGTGCCGCTTTCGTGCTCAATGCCAATACCGTCGTGCAGGGCAGCCTCAGCTACCAGAACCACGACGGCTTCCTCAGCGATCCCTACAAGCTGGCCTATATCGAGGGCCAGTCCCCGGTGGCGGACAGCCGGCCGGACAAGCGACAGTCCTGGGCGGCCACCGGCAAGCTGCGCCACTTCCTGCCGCAGTACAACGGCGCGCTGCACCTGGACTACCGCTACTTCCATGACGACTGGGAGATCGACGCCCACACCGTGGAGATCGCCTTCGCCAAGGCGCTGCCGGAAAACCTGCGCCTCACGCCCTCGCTGCGCTGGTATTCCCAGAGCCAGGCCGACTTCTACGCGCCGTACTACAACGCCCCGCGCAGCGACGGCTACGCCTCCAGCGACTACCGCCTCTCGCCCTATGGCGCGCTGTCCGCCCGCGTGGACCTGACCAAGGCCGTGGGCCCCTGGGCCATCGGCGGCGGCGCGGAGTACTACAAGGCCAGCAAGGACTTCGCGCTCAAGAGCGTGGACGTGGAGAACCCGGCGCTGATCGACTACTGGAGCGTCCAGTTCCGGGCGACGTATCGCTTCGAGTAGCGCCGGCGGGGATCACCAAGGCCCTCATCCTTAGCGGATGGGGGCTTTTCCTTTTGCCTTTCTGCCCGCAACAGGAAGGGGCTCGCTGCCGTCCGGTCGAGACACCCTGTCCCTTGTCGTTCCCTGCGGCCGGCGCGATAGTAGTCCGCGTCACCGATCCCGCGTCCCGGAAATGCCATTGAACAAGACCGTCATCGCCATGCTCTTCGCGGCACTCGCGGGCGCCGCCGCCTGCTCGCACGATCCGCCGCGCAATCCGGAGATGGACCGCTGGTTCGGTCGTCCGGCGTCGGAGCTGGTGAAGGTCTGGGGTCCGCCGAGGAGCATCGTCAAGCTCGAGGAGCGGCGGCTGGAGTACAAGTACCCGCGTCCGGACATGGGCGAATCCTGCGTCCATTTCTGGCTGATGAACCGCCAGGGCTACGTCATCGGCCACCGCCAGGACGGCCGCTGCGGCTAGCGGGCCTCTGCGCGGAGGGCCCCTTCCGGCGGCGGAGGAATGCCGCCATAGTCCGGCCATCCACGGACGGAGGTGCCCATGGGCGAGCTGACTGTCACCACCTTTGACTGGGTTCCCGAGAAGCCGCGGGGTTACGTGCGCGACCTTCGCGTGCGCTGGGCCCTGGAGGAAGCCGGCCTGCCCTATCGCGTCCGCAGCGTGCCGTTCCACGAGCGCGGCGCCGGGCATTTCTCGCACCAGCCCTTCGGCCAGGTGCCCTGGCTGACCGACGGCGAGCTCTCGATCTTCGAGAGCGGCGCGATCCTGCTGCACCTGGGCAACCTCAGCGACAGGCTGCTGCCGGCCGATCCGTGCCGCCGCAGCGAGGCCCTGGAATGGCTGTTCGCGGCGCTCAACTCCGTCGAGATGGCCAGCCTGCCCTGGTCCATCTTCGTGTTCTACGGCTTCAACAGCGACGACACGCCGGGATGGCAGGTCCTGGACGGCTTCCTCGAGGCGCGGCTGCAGCACCTGGAGCCGGTGCTGGCGAAGCGCGACTGGCTGGCCGGGACCTTCTCCGTCGCCGACATCCTGATGGCGGACGTGCTGCGCCTGGTCCATCGCTTCGACCGGCTGGCCGGATTCCCGGCCTGCCGCGACTACGTCGCGCGTGCCGAGGCCCGCCCGGCCTTCGCGAAGGCCTACGCGGACCAGATGGCGCACTTCGCGGCGGCGGACTGAGGCGCATGGCATGACCGGACACCGCATATTCAGGACCGCCTTCGCCAGCGTGTATCCGCTGTATGTCCAGAAGGCGGAACGCAAGGGTCGCAGCAAGGACGAGGTGGACCGCATCATCTGCTGGCTGACCGGTTATGACGCGGCAGGGCTGCGGCAGCAGATCGAGCGGGGCAGCGACTTCGAGACCTTCTTCGCCCAGGCGCCCGCCATGAATGCCAAGGCGGCGCTCATCAAGGGCGTGGTCTGCGGCGTGCGTGTGGAAGAGGTGGAAGACCCGCTGATGCGGAACATCCGCTATCTGGACAAGCTGGTCGACGAACTTGCCAAGGGCAAGGCGATGGACAAGATACTCCGCCAGTAGGCCGATGCTGCAGGGCGGACCACGCCTGCCCGCCACCCGATGGACCGACGATCCGCTCAGGCAACGGTTCGCAACCGGTTATTCGCTTCCCTGATATCGCGGGCAGGAGGCATGCCGAACATGCGGCCGTACTCGCGGGTGAACTGGGGGATGCTTTCGTATCCGACCGCATGGGCGGCATGGGCGATCGGCGTGCCCTCGGCCAGCATCGACCTTCTCGCCTCGATCAGCCGCAGCTGCTTCTGGTACTGGAGCGGCGTCAGCGAGGTCACGGAGCGGAAGTGCGCGTGGAAGCTCGACAGGCTCATGCTGGCGGCGCTGGCCAGCCGCTCCATGGCCAGCGGCTTCGCATAGCCGGAGCGGATCAGCGCCACGGCACGCGCCACGCGCTGTGCGTGGCTGTCCGTGATGCCCAGCGCGCGGATCGCGCCACCGTGCCGGCCCGAGAGCAGCCAGTAGTGCAGTTCGCGCAGCATCTGGTCGCGCAGGATCGGCAGCGAAGCGGGGCGGTCCAGCAGCCGCAGCAAGCGCAGGGCCGCATCCGCGACCTCGTCTTCGGTGGGGTCAACCCGCACGGGCGAGCCGGCGGCGAAAGGCTGCCCACCCATCTCCAGCACCAGCCCCTCGATCACCGCGGGATTCAACTCCATCACCAGGGAGTAATACGGCTTGCCGAGCGTGGCGGCGGTGATCTGGCTGACGGTGGGCACCTCGGCGGTGATCAGCAGCGACTCTCCTGCTCCGAAATCGAAGGTGTGGCCTCCCATGGTGACGCGCTTCTGGCCCTGGAGGACCAGGGCCACCAGCGGCTTGCTGATCGCGTACTGCAAGGGCGTCGGGCCGATCTCCCGCAGGATGGACAGGCCGGGAAAGGGAGTGGCCGCCACGCCGTTGGCATCGGCATGGGCGTCCGCATAGCGGCGGGCGGTATCGAGCAGGCGACTGATCATGGCGACTCCACTCAGAAGGCACACGCCCAGCCTAGCCGCGTCCCGGAGATCGCTCAAATGAAATTGCAGGAATGCGCAAGAAATTCCAGAGAATCAGGCAAAAGCGACGGGCCGCGCCCGGGCGCTCGGCGGGCTCGAACGGATCAGGAGCCCGGATTCGCAGGAATAGGCAAGAGGGGAAGGTGGATCGCGCAACTTCGGCGGGGGGTGGGCGGGGATAGTGATCCCACCGCAGCACATCAACCCCAGCAAGGAGACTTTCAATGACCACGATCTCGCTCATCACCGGCGGCAGCCGCGGCCTGGGCCGCAACACCGCCATCAGCATCGCCCGCCGCGGCGGCGACGTCATCCTGACCTACCGGCACGGAGCCGAGAAGGCCAGGGCCGTCGTAGCCGAAATCGAGGCGCTGGGCCGCAAGGCCATCGCGCTGCAGCTCGATGTGACCGACGTCGCCAGCTTTGCCGCCTTTGCCGCCGCGATGCGCACGGCGCTGGCCCAGCATTGGGGGCGCCAGAACTTCGACCACCTCGTCAACAACGCGGGCCAGGGCGAAATGGCGAGCCTGGCGGACACCACCGAGGCGCAGTTCGATTCGTTGTTCGATACCCACGTCAAGGGAGTCTTCTTCCTGACGCAGGCCTTGCTGCCGCTGCTGGCGAATGGCGGCCGCATCGTCAACTTCTCCTCGGGCCTCACGCGAGTGTCGGTCGCGGGGTTCTCCGCCTATTCCGCCGCCAAGGGCGCGGTCGAGATCCTGACGCTCTACATGGCCAAGGAGCTGGGCAGCCGTGGGATTACGGCCAATACGGTTGCGCCGGGCGCCATCGAGACCGACTTCCTCGGCGGCGCCGTGCGCGACATGCCCGATCTCAACCGGCAGTTCGCGGGGATGACGGCGCTGGGCCGGGTGGGTGTTCCGGACGATGTCGGCCCCATGGTCGCCAGCCTGCTCGGCCCCGACAACCGCTGGGTCACGGCGCAGCGCATCGAGGTTTCCGGCGGCCAGGCGATCTGAGGCATCGGGGGTGCCACCGCGGGCCGGGTGGCGCCCCGCTTGCCCCGGGCGGCAACAGGAAGAGTAAGCTCGCCGCCATGCGCTTCCAGCATTTCAGCTTCCACGCCATGGGCGGGCCCTGCTCGCTGCAGCTGTTCGCGCCGGACGACGCGCAGCTGCGGCGCGCCGCGGCCGCCGCGCAGGCGGAGGTGCTGCGTATCGAGGCCAAGTACTCGCGCTACCGCGAGGACAGCGTGGTCTCGCGCATCAACGCCAGCGCCGGCAACGCGCAGGGCACGGAGGTGGATCCCGAGACCGCCGCGCTGCTGGACTACGCCGCCGCCGCCCACGAGCAGAGCGACGGCCTGTTCGATGCCACCTCGGGCGTGCTGCGCCGCGCCTGGGATTTCAAGGCGCGCAGGCTGCCGCAGCAGTCGCAGCTCGACGCGCTGCTGCCGCTGGTGGGCTGGGACAAGCTGCGCTGGGAGCGGCCGCGGCTGGTGCTGCCGCTGCCCGGCATGGAGCTGGACTTCGGCGGCTTCGGCAAGGAATACGCGGCCGACCGTGCCGCCGCCGCGCTGGCCGCCAGCGGCGTGCATCACGCGCTGGTGGAGCTGGGCGGCGACATCCGCGTGCTCGGCCCGCAGCCGGACGGCGCGCCCTGGCGCGTCGGCATCCGCCATCCGCGCGCGCCGGACCTGCCGGTGGCGGGCGTGGAGCTGCGCGGCGGCGCCATCGCCAGCAGCGGCGACTACGAACGCTACTTCGAGCTGGCCGGCCGCCGCTACAGCCACATCCTCGATCCGCGCAGCGGCTGGCCCATCCAGGGCCTGGCCAGCGTCAGCGTGCTGGCCGAGCAATGCCTGGTTGCCGGCACCGCCACCACCATCGCCATGCTCAAGGGCGAACAGGGCCGCGCCTGGCTGGAGGAGCTGGGCCTGCCCTGGATGACGGTGGACGCGGGCGGCATGGTGGAGGGCAGCATCGCCATCGCCGCGGCGGATCCGGCCTAGGGCCTGTTAACACTACAGCCGTCGCACCGGCGGCCGTAGTGCTAACAGGCCCTAGGGAAGGAATCCTGAAAAGGCCGTTCGTGCGGCGTCCGTCGAAGCACGGGCGGACGGCGGACGAGCGCGCTTGCCCTGTCCGCAGTCCGCGCCTATAGTTAGCCAATACGGAAACTATTAGGAAGCGCCCATGACGGCCCTGACGCTGCACCTGCACCCGCTGTCCTCCTATTGCCACAAGGTGCTGATCGGACTCTACGAGAAGGGCATTCCCTTCGAGCCGCGCACGGTGAACCTGGGCGACCCGGCGGAGCGGAAGGCCCATGCCGCCCTGTGGCCCACGGCCAAGATCCCGCTGCTGGAGGATCGCGCGGCGGGCCGCGTGGTGCCGGAGACCAGCATCATGCTGGAGTACCTGGACCAGCGGCATTCCGGCGGCCCCGCACTCTTCCCGGCCGATCCGGAGCGGCGGATGCAGGCCCGCCTCTGGGACCGCCTCTTCGACCAGTACGTGATGACGCCGATGCAGCGCATCGTCGCCGACCGCCTGCGGCCGGAAGACCGGCGCGACGAGCTCAACGTGACGGAGGCGCGGCAGCTGCTGGACATGGCCTACGCCATGGCGGAGAAGCAGCTCGCGGTGCAAGCCTGGGCCGCGGGCCCGGACTTCACGGTGGCGGACTGCGCCGCGGCGCCGGCCCTGTTCTACGCGCATATCGTCCATCCCTTCGCGCCCGAGCTGAAGGCGCTTCCGGCCTACTTCGAGCGCCTGCTGCAGCGGGCCTCGGTGCAGCGCGTGCTGCAGGAGGCCCGGCCCTGGTTCCGCTACTTCCCCTATGCGGACCGTATGCCCGCACGCTTCCTGGAAGGCTGAGGATGAACGCGCGCGAAGCCGCCCGCGAGGACTCGCTGGACCGCCTGTTCTCCGCCCTGTCGGACCGCAACCGCCGCGCGATCCTGGCGCAGCTCATGCAGGGCCCCGCCACCGTCAGCGAGGTGGCGGAGCCGCTGCAGATCGCGCTGCCCTCGGCGCTCAAGCACCTCGCCGTGCTGGAGACCGGCGGCTTCATCCGTTCCAGCAAGGAAGGCCGCGTGCGCACGCTGGAACTGCGCGAGGATGCTTTCCGCGCACTGGAACACTGGGTGGCCGAGCGCCAGCGCTACTGGCATTCCGGCTTCGACCGGCTGGAAGCACAGTTCCTCTCCGCGAAGAAACCGAAGAACTCCCCATGAATCCCGCCCAGCACACCAGCTTCGTCATCGAGCGCCACTTCTCCGCCGCGCCGGCCGAGGTCTTCCGCGCCTGGAGCGACCCGGAGCGCAAGAACTCCTGGGCGCGCTGCCACGAGGACGGCGACGGCGGCAGCCGCATGGATTTCCGCGTCGGCGGGCATGACCGCCAGCATTCGCGCCGCGAGGACGGCGGCGACCAGTGGGTGGAGACGGTGTACCTCGACATCGTGCCCGACCGGCGCCTGGCCTTCGCCTACACCATCGTGCTCGACGGCCGCTGCATCTCCGCCTCGCTGGTCACCATCGAGCTGTCGCCGGAGGGCGACAGGACCCTCCTGCGCCTGACCGAACAACTCGCCTATCTCGACGGCCCCAATGATCGTGAGATGCGCCTGCACGGCACCCGTGAAGGCCTGGACCGGCTCGCCCTGCTGCTGGAGCAAGGCGGGCGCGCCCACTAGGGCCCGCCCGCGCCTGCCGGCGCTGGCCAAGCCCGCGGCTTCTGGTGCAGGCTTCGTCCCCAAAGCACAAGGACGCTGCCATGGCCGAGAAAGAAGCCACCCGCGAAAAGAAGATCGAAACCGCCCGCCGCCGCCTGCTCGGCCTGCGGCCCGTGTCCGTCGTGTCCTGGCGCGACGCGGTGGCCACCATCGGCCCCATCGTGCTGCTCACCGCGCTGGCCGTCTGGGCCGCGCTGTACCTGGTGCGGCCCGCGCCGCCCAGCAGCATCACCATTGCCGGCGGGCCGGAGAACAGCAACTTCCGCAACATCGCGGCGCAGTACGAGAAGATTTTGGCGCGCAACGGCGTGGAGCTGAAGATCGTGCCCTCGCTGGGTTCGCTGGACAGCCTCAAGAAGCTGGCGGGCGGCGAGGTGGACCTGGCCTTCGTGCAGTCCGGCGTCACCCTGGAGAGCGGTACCGACGAGCTGGTTTCGCTGGGCACCATGTTCCGCCAGCCGGTCTCCATCTTCTACCGCTCCGAGAAGCCCTTCGAGCGCCTGTCGCAGATGGACGGCATGCGCATCGCCGTGGGCCGCGAGGGCAGCGGCACGCGCTTCATCGCGCTGGCCCTGCTCAAGGGCAACGGCCTGGAGCCCGGTACCGGCAAGACGCAGTTCCTGGACCTGGAGGGCGAGGCCGCCCGCGAGGCGCTGCGCGCCGGCCAGGTGGACGCCATCTTCCTGTCCGGCGACTCCGCGGCGGTCAAGACCGTGCGCAGCCTGCTGCGCGAGCCGGGCGTCCGGCTGTTCGACTTCACCGCCCAGGGCGAGGCCTACGAGCGCCGCTTCCGCTATCTCAACCGCCTGGAGCTGCCGCCCGGCGCCTTCGACCTGGGCAACAACCTGCCGGACCGCCGCATCACCATGATGGCGCCCACCGTGGAACTGCTGTCGCACCGCGACCTGCACCCCGCGCTCACCGACCTGCTGGTGGAGGCGGCGCAGGAAATCCACAGCCGATCCTCGCTGATGCAGAACCCGCGCGAGTTCCCTCACCCCATCGAGCACGACTACCCGATGAGCGAGGATGCGGCGCGCTACTACAAGTCCGGCAAGAGCTTCGCCTACCGCTTCCTGCCGTTCTGGCTGGCCAGCCTGGTCAGCCGCGCGCTGGTGGTGCTGCTGCCGCTGCTGGTGATCCTGATTCCCGGCATGCGCTTCGCGCCCGCGCTCTACGCCTGGCGCGTCAACCGCCGCCTGTACAAGCGCTACGGCGAGATGATGGCGCTGGAGCGTGCCGCGCAGGAGCCGATGACGCCCGAGCAGCGCGCCGCCCTGGTGCAGCGCCTGGATGAGATCGAGAAGTCGGTGATCAACGTGAAGATGCCGGGCGCCTTCGCCGACCAGAGCTACATCATGCGCCGCCACATCAAGTTCGTGCGCGACAGCCTGTCCGGCAACGCTACGCGCAAGGACGATGACGTGGAGCTGGTGCGGTAGCGTCATGAACCGTGCCTGGAGCAAGGTGAAGAAGGCCTTCGAGGCCGGCCTGGCTCCGGAACTGCAGGCGCGCCTGCAGGTGCATGTCGCCGGCTACCGTTCCGGCGGGCGCGGCTGGATCGTGTTCGATGGCGTGGAGGTCGCCAGCGTCCAGGCGCCGGGCTTCACGCGGCAACTGCTGGGCCATTCCGCCTGCATGGAGCTGGTGGACGGCCAGACCGTAGAGCTGGGGCGCGCCTGCGGCGAGCTGCCACAAATGCCGGTCGAAGCCGCGCTGGCCTCCGCCAATCCGCTGTTGCGCGGCCTGGACCAGCTCGACGCCCGCTGCGGCAAGCGCCGGCTGGAGAAGCTGCAGGGGAATCCCGATCCGGACAGCTTCGTCACGCTGATGCTCGCGCTGCGCCGCGTCTCGCTGGGCCTGTCCCCGCCACCGTTGGTCTGCAGCCGCTGCGGCCGGTCGCTGGCATTGCGGGGGGGTTCTACTGAAGCCGGCGCACAAGTTCCGGCATGACGGCTTTCGCCCTCGTGACACCCGGCCGGGACGAGCGCTTCAGCGCATCTTTGCCAGCACCCGCTGCACGTTGTCCGTGCAAGGGATGTCCGGCGGCTTGTTCTCGATGCTGGCGATCACGCCCAGCAGCCGGCGCCGGTTGCGGGCCAGGCGCTTCTGCATCAGCGTGATCTCCTCCAGCTTGCGGCGCAGGCCGGCCAGCAGCTCCTGCCGCTGCCAGGGCTCGCTGTGCCGCATGGGCAGCAGCGGGCGGATCTCCTCCAGCGTGAAGCCGCAGGTCTGCGCGCTGGTGATGATCTCCAGGGTGCTCAGTGCTTCCGGCCCGTAGCGGCGGTAGCCGTTGGCGCCGCGCTCCACCGCACTGAGCAGCCCGGAGGCCTCGTAGAAGCGGATGCGCGAGGGCGCCAGGCCGCTGCGCTCCGCCAGTTCCCCGATCCTCATGCCGCCGCCCTCGCCATTGACATTAAACCTGACTTTAACCTTAGGCTTTGCCGCATGCTACCCCCAAGCGTCTCCCGGACCCGCCTGCCATGACCGCCTTCACCCCGCTGGCCCTGCCCAACGGCGCCGCGCTGCCCAACCGCATCGCCAAGGCGGCGATGGAAGAAAACATGGCGGACGCCGACCACGCGCCCTCCGCCCAGCACCTGCAGCTCTACCGCGCCTGGGCGGACGGCGGTGCCGGCCTGCTGATCAGCGGCAACGTCATGGTGGACCGCCGCGCCCTCACCGGCCCCGGCGGCGTCGTGCTGGAAAGCCCGCAGCACCTGGATCGCTTCCGCGCCTGGGCGCAGGCCGGCCGCAGCGGCGGCGCGCAGTTCTGGCTGCAACTCAACCATCCCGGCCGACAGACGCTGGCCAGCATGGGGCAGGAGACATTGGCGCCCTCCGCCGTGGCGCTGGACCTGGGGGCGCTGTCGCGCATGTTCCCGCTGCCGCGCGCGATGACCGAGGCCGAGATCGCCGACGTCATCGCCCGCTTCGCCAACGCCGCGCGCCTGGCCGAGCAGGCCGGCTTCAGCGGCGTGCAGGTGCATGCGGCGCACGGCTACCTGCTGAGCCAGTTCCTCTCGCCGCTCACCAACCGCCGCGAAGACCGCTGGGGCGGCAGCCTGGAGAACCGCGCACGCCTGCTGCTGGAAACGGTGAAGGCCGTGCGCGGCACCGTCAGCCCCGGCTTCTGCGTGGCGGTGAAGCTCAACTCCGCCGACTTCCAGCGCGGCGGCTTCGACACCGAGGACGCGCGCCGCGTGCTGCAGATGCTCAACGAGCTGCCGGTGGACCTGGTGGAACTCTCCGGCGGCAGCTACGAGGCTCCGGCCATGCAGGGCGACGCGCGCGACGGCCGCACGCTGGCGCGCGAGGCCTACTTCCTGGAGTTTGCCGAGCAGATGCTGGGCACCGCGCGCATGCCGCTGATGGTCACCGGCGGCGTGCGCCGCCGCGCCGTGGTGGAGCAGGTATTGCAGGCCGGCCTCGGCGCCGTGGGCATCGGCACGGCGCTGGCGCTGGACCCCGCGCTGCCGCGCCGCTGGCAGGCCGGCGAGCAGGACGCCAGCGCCGCCGTGCCGCCGATCCGCTGGAAGCACAAGCTGCTGGCCGCGCGGGCCTACATGGCCAGCGTGAAGTACCAGATGCGCGAGCTGAGCCTGGGCCGCCGGCCGCGCCCCGCGGTCTCGCCGCTCAAGGCCCTGCTGATCGAGCGCATCGACGTGGCGCGCCGCACGCGCCAGTATCGGCGCTGGATGGCGGGCGGGTCGTAGAACTTGAAGGATGCCGTTCGTACTGAAGTCCTGAGCTTGTCGAAGGATCGAAGTACGGACGGGATTCGCTGACCGCAAGCGGCGACGTCCACCCGGCCTTGCCGGACAAATCACACGAGAACAAAAGAAGAGAACCCATGCCCCGCAAACTCGCCGCCGTCTCGCTGGCCGCCCTGCTCGCCGCCGCCGGTGCCTTCGCCTGGACCTTCACCGCCGCGCCGCTGCCGGTGCCGCAGCAAGCCGGCCCCGCCCTGCCGCCGGCCCCGGCGCAGCGCGTGCAGGTCGCCGTGGCGGAAACCGGGTCCATGGAGTCCAACGCGCTGTTCGCCTACCGCGGCGGCAGCCTGGAGAAGCGCCTCTTCGGCATGGATGTGTTCGTCATCCGCCATCCGCAGGGCAGCGTCCTGTTCGAGGCCGGCTTCGGCAGCCACCTGAGCGAGCACTTCAAGACCGTGCCGCTGCTGATGCGCAGCGTCTCCAAGGTCCACCCGGCGGAGCTGCTGACGGAACAGCTCGCCGCCGCCCGCATCGCGCCCGCCGATCTCAAGGGCATCTTCCTCACGCACAGCCACTGGGACCATGTGGGTGCCTTGCCCGATCTGCCGGGCGTGCCGGTCTACGTGAACCGGGCCGAGCGCGACTTCATCGAGCACGGCGGCGAGGCCACCACGCTGGCGCGCAGCTTCGGCGTGGATCGCTTCCAGCTCTACGAATTCGAAGGCCCGGCCTATGCCGGCTTCCCGGCCAGCCATGACGTCTTCGGCGACGGCAGCCTCGTGCTGGTGCCGGCCGGCGGCCACACGCCGGGCGCCGTGATCGCCTTCCTGCGCACGGCGGACCGCGACTACGCCCTGATCGGCGACCTCGCCTGGCAGAAGGAGGGCGTGGAGATTCCCGCCGAGAAGCCCTGGATGTCGCGCAACATGGTGGACGCTGATCCGGAAACCCTGCGTGGCGTGCTGGTGCAGCTCCACCAACTGCAGGCCGCCAACCCCAACCTGGTCATCGTGCCCTCCCACGACCGCCGCGTGACCTCGCAGATGCCGCGGCTGGCGGCGCAGGCCGCCCCCTAGGGACGCCGGACCCTGCGGCGCGGCTGGGGAGAAGCCAACAAAACCGGAAGGGTCCAGCCAGCGACGAACCCCCGCAGAAGGGGCTCAGGACCACCGGACGCGGCGAGTCTTCATTCAGCTTCTCCGCCCATTCGCCATCTACTCTCCCCGGATGAGTCCACCGACCCCGGACGGGCGTAGGGTGCTCCCAGGAGAATGGGGAGGTTGCGGGCATGAGCGAGACGAAACATACGTTTTGCCGGATCTGCGAGGCATCCTGCGGCTTGGTGGCCGAGGTGGATCGCGGCCGGATCGTGGACCTGCGTCCCAACAAGGACCACATCGGCACCGACGGTTTTGCCTGCATGAAGGGGCTGAACCAGCACAGGATGTACGACTCCCCGGACCGCCTGCAGCATCCGCTCAAGCGCGTCGGCGACCGCTTCGAGCGCATCAGCTGGGAGCAGGCCCTCGCCGAGATTGGTGCCAAGGTGAAGGGCCTGCGCGCCGTCAGCCCGCATGCCATTTCGATGTACGTCGGCACCGCCGCCGGCTTCAGCCTGCTGCATCCGGTGTTCGCGGAAGCGTTCATGAAGGGCGTGGGCTCGCGCAGCATGTTCTCGTCGTCCACGCAGGACTGCGCCAACCGCTTCGCCTCCGCCACCGAGATGTACGGCTTCCCCTTCACGCAGCCGGTGGTGGACCTGGACCACGTGAAGTACATGCTGATCGTGGGCACCAACCCCATCGTCTCCAAGTGGACCTTCCTGCAGGTGGCCCATCCCGGCAAGCGCCTCAAGGAAGTGCGCAAGCGCGGCGGCCGCATCGTGGTGGTGGACCCGCGCGAGACGGAAACCGCCAAGGTGGCGGATGCGCACCACTTCATCCGCCCGAACACCGACGTCTTCTTCTTCCTCTCCTTCCTGCACGAGCTGTTCGCCCAGGGCGGCGTGGACCGCGAGCGCGCCCGGCGCTACATGACGGGCCTTGAAGACGTGGAGCGCCTGGCCCTGGCCTGGCCGGCGGACAGGACCGCGAGCCTCACCGGCATCGAGCCCGCCGCGCTGAAGGGCATGGTGGCGGACTACATCGCCGCCGGCGCCTCCGCCATCGTCACCGGCACGGGCCTCGGCATGGGCCGCCACGGCACGCTCGCGCAGTGGATCGCGGATGTCATCAACGCCGTCAGCGGCAACCTGGACCGCCGCGGCGGCGTGCTGCTGGGCGAGGGCATGTTCGACTTTGCCGCGTATGCCAAGAAGGAAAAGCTGTTCCAGCGCGTGCAGCGCTCGCGCGTCGGCCAGTTCCGCGAACTCAACGGCGGCTTCCCCGGCGGCATCCTGGCGGACGAAATCCTCAAGCCCGGCCCGGAGCAGATCAAGGCGCTGTTCGTCACCGGCGGCAACCCGCTGATGACCATGCCCAATGCCGCGCGCCTGCGCCAGGCGCTGGGCCAGCTGGAAATGCTGGTGGTGACCGACATCTACCTCAACGAGACCGCCAGCCTCGCGCACTACGTGCTGCCCGCCACCTCGCCGCTGGAGCGCGCGGACCTGCCCTTCGTGTTCCCGCTGTTCCTGGGCATGCAGTCGCGCCCATACATCGCCGCGACCGACGCGGTGGTGGAGCCTGCCGGCGAGCAGCGCGACGAGGCCACGATCTATACCCAGCTGGCCCGCGCCAGCGGCGTCAGCCTGTTCGGCGCCAAGCCGCTGCAGTGGATCATGCAGCTCCTGCTCTGGGGCAATGCGCCCTTCCGGCGCGGCAAGCAGCCCTCGTTGCCCATCCGCCTGATCCTGGACCTGATCCTGCGCTCCGCCAAGCTCGGCAAGTTCAAGGACATCGCCCGCCAACCGCAGGGCCTGCCCTGGCGCGGCGGCCCCAAGCCCGAGAGCTACCTCGGCAAGCGCGTGGTGACGGACGATGGCAAGGTGCACCTGGCCCCCGAGATGCTGATGCAGCAGACCGCGCGGCTGGAGGGCATCTTCGCCGACGAGAGCGCCAGCTACGCCCGCGGCGAACTGCGCCTGATCTCCAAGCGCATGCACAGCACGCACAACTCCTGGACGCAGAACATCGCCGAACTCACCAACGGCGAGATGGGCCAGACCAATTACCTCTACATGCACCCCGAAGACGCGCGCGCCAAGGGCCTGGAGGACAAGTCGGTGGCCGATATCCACTCCCGCACCAACACCATCCGCCTGCCGGTGAAGCTGCTGGAAACCCTGATGCCCGGCACCGTCGCCATCCCCCACGGCTGGGGCCACCAGCACGCCAAGGGCATGCGTATCGCAAGCAAGCTCGGCGGCGCCAACGTGAACCTGCTGGCCGCCGATGGGCCGGACGCGGTGGAGTCCGTCTCCGGCATGGCGCACCTCACCGGCATCCCGGTGCGCGTCGAGCCGGCCAGCGGACCGATCGACCTGGGAAGCTGGACGGGGATTGCGGAAGAGCGGGCGGCGTAGGCGACGCATACCGCTCTTCCCTGTCGGGAGACAGGCAAACCGGGCTAAGACTCAGGCACCGTTCCGCGGCCGTTCGCCCTGAGCTTGCCGAAGGGTAAATGGCCGCTGACCACAGCTGTGCGATCGCCCTGCTGCCCTCGCGTCCCATGCGAGAATCCGCCGCCATCCCAACAACGACATCCACGGAAGGAAGATACATGGCACTCACCGGCGGCTGCTTTTGCGGCCAGATCCGCTACCAGATCGACCAGCCCCTAGCCCCCGGCCGCAGTTGCCACTGCTCGCGTTGCCGCAAGGTCTTCAGCGGCACCGGCTCTGCCTATGCGGAGGTCGTGCCCGGCTCCTTCGCCTGGATCGCAGGCGAAGACCAGCTCACGCGATACGAGACCACGCCCGGCTGGGGCATGGGCTTCTGCAAGCGCTGCGGCTCCACGCTCTGCGGCCTGCACGAAGGCAAGGTCCACGGCGTCACCCTGGGCAGCGTGGACGGCGACCCCGGCGTGCAGATCGAGATGCACCTCTTCGTCGGCTCCAAGGCGCCTTGGGACCACATCGGCGGCAGCGCACCGCAGTACGCGGAGTTTCCTCCGCAGGGTTGAAGAACCCCAAAGGCCGTTCGTGCTGAGCTTGTCGAAGCATGAACGGCCTTTCCAAGCCCTAAAGCTCGCCGCACAGCCCCCGCAACAGCACATCACCGGCATCGGAATCCGAAACCAGCACCAGCGCGCGCCCTTGCCGCACGCGCAGGCGGATTTCGCCCCAGACCAGCAGGCGGCCTTCATCGCCCCTCGCCGCCTGGAACCCGTAGCGCAGCCGCAGCAGCACCCAGGCCTTGAGCTTGCGCCGGCGTGAGGGGCCGCAATGCAGGACGAGATGGCCATCCGGCATATGGCCCAGATGCGGCGCCGGCCGTTGCGGGATCAGGGGTTGGGAGAGCGGGAGCGTGAGCATGCTCCCAGCATCGCCGCCGCCGGTGCCGGTGCCGCGCAGCCCTCGTGCAAATCCCGTGGAATTTCGTGCAGGAATCGTGGAATCGCACTCGGGCTACTGGCCGCGAGCCGAACGATGAAAGAGCATGGCCCTTCATGGAACCCACCCACTTTCAGGCCATCAAGGCCGCCATCCTCGGCTTCACCGAACTGGGCCGCGACGCGCTGCACGTCTACGCCGGCCTCGCCACGCTGTTCCTCTCCGCCCTGGTCCTGCGCAGGCCCCTCCGCTCAAGGCTGCCCTGGCTCTTCGTTTTGGGAGTGGCCGTGGCGGCAGAGCTGCTGGACCTGTACGACGACAGCGTCACCACCGGCCAGCCGCGCTGGGGAGCCAGCGCGCACGACATCCTGAACACCCTGTTCTGGCCCACGGCGATCCTGCTGCTGGCATGGCGGCGCCTGCTGTTCAGGGAGTGAAGGGGAGACAGCACGCAGGCTATCGCCCGCGGCGAGCGCCTGCGCGGAACGAGGTCAGGGCGATGCAGGCGGGCTGGCGGCGAATGCGCTGCCAGTATTCCTCGCGGGCATCCTCGTCGATCTCCACCAGGCCGCCATTGAGCTTGTCGCGGCCGTTGTACTTGGGCTCTGCCACCAGGTAAGGCTCGCCGGAGCCGGCATCGAAGCAGTTGTAGTCGCCTTCCTCCGACTTGCGCAGCACCGCACCGCGATAGTGGTAGACGCCACAGCGCGAGATGTATTCCACCCAGCCGATGCGGCCCTGTCCTCCGATCGCCTGGGACCGGGGCTCCATGAACATCAGCTTCCTGGCCAGGCCGCTGGCCATCAGCAGTCCACTCCTTCCCGGGTGCGCAGTTCTTCCGGCAGACGGAACCAGGGCACCACGTACTCCCCGCTCTCCAGCAGGCAGGCGATTTCCAGGTGATACCTGCCATCGTTGCCGAGAAACGATCCGGCATAGTGGTAGAGACCATCGGTGCCGCGGAAGCAGCCGCGCGGATGGTACCTCCCATCCTGGCCCAGGAAAGCTCCCGGCGGGTGATAGAGCCCGTCCACGCCAATGAAGGAATTCGCCGGATGGTATTGGCCATCGGCTCCGCGGAAATGATCGCCGGGACGATACAAGCCGTCCCCGAATCTCTGGTATCCCTTGGGGTAGTAACAGCCATCCTGGCCGAGGAATGATCCCTCGGGGTGGTACCGTGAG
This sequence comes from Solimonas fluminis, assembly GCF_002930645.1. GTDB lineage: Bacteria > Pseudomonadota > Gammaproteobacteria > Nevskiales > Nevskiaceae > Solimonas_A > Solimonas_A fluminis. The sequence goes on from NZ_PSNW01000002.1 coordinate 365,420, forward strand.
TCCACGCCCTTGAAGTAACCCTTGGGGTAGTACTGCCCGTCGTCCCCGAGAATGGAACCGGGCGGGTAGAGGACGCCGTCTGTGCCTCGCTTGCCCTGCGTGCCGCGCATGATGGGCTTCACCCTTTTGTGCGGGCCGGGAGGCGCGCGAGACCCACTATCGCACATCCGCTTCTACGCAGCGCCTTGCGTTGCAGGGGCGCAGAGTGAGCAACACGCGCCCGCGCGTCCGAACGTGGTCGGCCCAACCGGCATACACTGCCACTACCGCGCTCCGGCGGGCGTTCTTCACCGGATATCCGCATGGCTGATCACGCCGGAAGACGGCCCTGCTTCGGATTTCCCTTCTCCTCGGCGGTACGCGCATCACCGCCATGCGCGCGGCAGCCGGCTCGATACCGTCGGGCTTCAAGGGGCGGCTCCGGCCGGGTGGGGTCTAGGCATTTCTTCCGTCCACGTCCTGAACGACTCGAGCACATGGGGGCCGTAGCTGGTCGTGATCGCGACATCGGCCGCATCCCGCCCCCGGGCGATGAGGATGCGGCCGATGCGCCGTTGATTGTTTCGCGGATCGAAGCTGTGCCAGGCACCACCGAGGAAGACCTCGATGGAACCTGCGAAATCCATGGGAGCATCCACGGCAGGCACGCCGATATCGCCCAGGTAGCCCGTGCAGTAGCGGGCCGGGATGTTGAGGCAGCGGCAGAACGTGATGGCGAGATGGGCGTAGTCGCGGCAGACGCCGGTACCTTCCTTGTACGTTTCCCAGGCAGTCTTCGTCGGCCGCGCGTACTGATAGCCGAAGCGCACATGCTGATGGACGTAGTCGCACACGGCCTGGACGCGCGGCCAACCCAGTGGCGTGGGTCCGAACAGCTTCCAGGCGATATCCGTGAACAGGTCCGTCTCGCAGTACCGGCTGCCGAGGAGATAGACCAGGACCTCCTGCGGCAGGGTCTCCACGGTGTGCTGCAGCGCATCGGCCACCATGGGCTCCGGCAGGCCGCTGTCCCGGATCACGCCGTCGCCCGTCAGCAGCAGGCGCCCCTCGGGCGCGACGATGCGGCTGCACCAGTTGCCGAAGCCGTCGCGGTACATGTTCACCGGCACGGCGGGTTCCGAGCGCAGATGGTCCGGGCAGACCAAGTCGGACACACGCGTATGGTGGACGTGCACGTTGAGGATCATCGGCGTCCTCCTCGGGCACCGATAGATGAACTCGTAGCCGAAGTGGATCAGCATGCGGCGTCCGCAGGTTCAGGAGCGGGAATGCGCACCGGCGTTCCCCGCCCCGGTGGGCAGAAGCGGAAAGCGGTCCGCCAGGGGCAGAAGGCCCTGCGCCAGCCTGGCCGCCCATTGCTGCTGTCCGGCCGTGTCGGCGATCAGGTCCTGGCGGATTTCGATGAGCACGTGCGGCAGCCCCCGCCGTTCGGCATGCTGCGGAATCGAATAGTCCGTTTCGTCCCCCAGCGCATAGGGTTCGTTGCAGCCCAGGACAATGCCCTTGTCGCTCTGCAGGGAGGCCGCCAGAGCCTCGGCCGCGCGCGCATCCTGGCGGGAGAGCAGGCCCACGTGCCATGGCCGCGCCACGCCGTGCAGCATCGGCGTGAAGCTGTGCAGGGACACCAGCAATGTCGGCAGGCCGAGGCGACGGCGCTCGTCGAGCGCGCTGCCGATCCGGTCATGATAGGGGTGAAAGATTTCCTGCGCCCGCATCGAGGCCTCTTCGCGTCGCATCCGCCAGTTGCCGGGGATGGCGCAGCCGTCGCTCGTCTCCACGATCGACTCCGCGCTCCGCAGCGGGCGGTTGCAGTCGATCACCAGGCGCGAATAGGGCTGCAGGATCAAGGGTGCCTGCAGCAGCTCGGCAAGCCGCCTCGCCACTTCCGCCGCGCCGATGTCCCAACCGATATGCCGCTCCAGGTCCTTCGCCCGCAAGCCCAGGCCGGCGAGCCTTCGCGGCACGCTGAATCCGGCATGGTCGCAAAGCAGCAGGAACGATCCCTCGGCCGTGCTGCCGATCACCTGCAAGGGGCGGGGATCGCCCTGCGTCAGCAGGCCGGGGGTCTCGCTGCGCATGTACTGGAGCTTCGACTTTCTCGACTGGAGCATCAGGGTGGCGATCAGGATGCGGCGTCCGGTGTCTTCGCCGGGGCGGCTGCGGATCGCGGCGCAAAGGCACCGCGCATCCAGGCCGCGGTATGGACGCCATCAGTCGCCCTCTTGTCCGTAATGAGGCTGAAGGTCATCGTGTCGTTGGCCGGAACGGCTTGTGCACGGCGACTCAGGGTTCCCATGGAGATATTGAACTTCATCTTGAGGCCGCCTCTTGGAGGATGTCGCGTGGGTGAGGTGCGCAGGCACCGGCAAGCCTCCCACCGTAAGCTACCCCTGGAGCAGCGTCTGCGCGATAACGAACTTATGGCGGCAGGCTTTTGTCTACGTAGGGAATTCCCAATCCCGGCCCGCCGCCGCGAGGCCAGTGCAATGGAGCGACATGCGTAGAAGCTGCCCCGGGGTAGGTCACGCCATGGCATCGCATCCGCTGCAGAACCGGCTGCTCCGTGCCTTGCCCCCGCGGGAACGCGAACGTCTCTTTCCCCAGCTCAGCCTGGTGTCGCTGCTTCCCGGCGCGACGCTGCACGAACAGGCGGAAGTGCTGAGCCACCTCTACTTTCCTATCGATTCCATCGTCAGCCTCCTGCGCGTCATGAAGGATGGCGCCACCGCGCAGTTGGCCCTGGCCGGCAATGAGGGCGTGGTGGGCATCGGCCTTTTCCTGGGGCAGCCGGCCGCCACCAGCCGCGCCGTAGTGCAGAGCGCCGGGCATGCCTATCGCCTGGAGCGTAGCCGGCTGCGCGAAGAGCTGAGCCTGGAAGGTGGATTGCGGGCATTGCTTCAGGAGTACACGGGACGCCTGCTGGCGCAGATATCCCAAACCGCCGCCTGCACCCGTCACCATTCGGTTCACCAGCAATTCTGCCGCTGGCTGCTGATGAGCCTGGACCGCCTGCCGGGCAGCGAGCTGGTCATGACCCAGGAACTGCTCGCCACAACGCTCGGCGTGCGACGCGAGCGGCTGACCGAGGCCGCCAGCAAGCTGCAGGCCGCCGGCCTGATTCGCTACAGCCGCGGCCGCATCACCGTTCTGGACCGTCCGCGCCTGGAACAGGCTTCCTGCGAATGCTACGGATCGAACCAGAGCTCATCCGCCCCGCATCTCTGCGCTGCTGCGATCTGATCCGTTCGCAAGAGCAGGCGCATGCTTCACCAGTCGCGCGGAACTTTCCAACCGGCTCCTGCCCATCTGCTACGCTCCGCCTCGAGCCAACCGGGGGAGACATGGCACTCAAGATCATCGGCGTCGGCTTCGGCCGCACGGGGACGGAATCGCTCTACACCGCGCTGAACCAGCTCGGCTTGCCCTGCTACCACATGTTCGAGGTGGTCAAGAACAAGGCCAACAAGACCCACATCGACTTCTGGCTCAAGGTTGCCCGCTCAGAGCCCGGCACCCAACATGACTGGGAGCAGGTGTTCTCCCGCTACACCGCCGCCGTGGACAACCCCGCCTGTGTCGTCTGGCGCGAGCTGATGGCCGCGTACCCGGACGCCAAGGTGATCCTCACCCTGCATCCCAAGGGACCGCAGGCCTGGCATGAGAGCACCATGGAGACGATCTATTTCACCGAGAACCAGTGGCAGTTCCAGGTGCTGCGGGCCGTTACGCCCTTCGGCAGCAAGTTCGGCGAGATGACGCGCAAGCTCATCTGGCAGCGCGGCCACCAGAACACGATCACCAACCGCGAGAAGGCTATCGCCTACTACCGGCAGCACATCGAGACCATCAAGGCCGAAGTCCCCGCGGACAAGCTGCTGATCTTCTCGGCCGACCAGGGCTGGAACCCGCTCTGCGAATTCATCGGCAAGCCGGTGCCCACGACACCATTCCCCAACATCAACAGCCGCGCCCAGTTCCAGAAGATCAAGGGCGAGATGTCTAAGGGGGCTTACGTCATCATGGCGGCGGTAGCAGTCGCGGCAGGTGCCTTGATTTACGGGCTCTCACAGCTGCTGGGTTAGTGCCGCTTTCGTGCCCCTCTCTTGCGGAAAAGGGGCAAGGCGAGCAGGGAAGGTTGAATGTGTTAGCTGCACCGTTCGCCCAGAACCTGTCGAAGGGTGAATGCGGTGACACGCATCGCAGACGACTTAACCTGACAATCAATTCAGGTTGCCTGCCATCGCAAGGCTCCACTATTGTCGCTCTCATGTGGCCATTCACCAGCGCTCCGTTCATCCCGGAAGAATATTCAGAGTGGATTCTTCAGGGCTTTTCTTGGTTGATCGAAAACTGTGGTGGATATGAAGAGCTGAAGCGCACGCCGCTGATTACGCCGACGCCGGAGTATTTTCCAAACACGGACCTCAAGGGTCACGAGTTTGTTGCCTACATGTTCGAACAGGTCCGGAAGCTCGCAGGCCTGGAAGACTGGCCTTGTGTCCTAGAGCCACATTACGAGGACGAGGAGCCGCCGCAGCCTCATGCGGCACAAGGGCTCACGCAACATGAGTCCATTGCCGGAACGTTTTCAGAAGATCATGAGAGCGGCACCGCGACAATCACTTACGATCCTGCCCTAGGCCGTCAGCCGATAGCTCTTGTGGCAACCTTCGCCCATGAGCTTAGCCACTATCTGCTTCATAGAGTGGAGAACCCTCCCCCTGGAGGCTGGGAAATGTCGGAGCTTGCCACTGACCTTGCCGCGGTTTTCATGGGATTTGGAATATTCCAGGCTAACAGCGCGTTCAGCTTTCACCAGTTCACGGAAGGCACGACGGTGGGTTGGCGAAGTTCGAGCCGTGGCTATCTTTCCGCTCCCTCGCTTCTCTTCGCCCTGGCTATCTTCGTCGTCCTGACGGACGCTGATCCCAAGGTGGCGGAGCGGCATCTGAATGCCGACCTCGTAGGGCGCTATCGGCGTGCGTTGAAGCATGCGCACTCTTTCTTCGAGAGAATCCAGGCCATGAAGAGCTTGTGACTTGGCGAGTGCTGCTAAAGCAACTTCAACACCATATCCACCAACGTCCGAGTCAACCGTTCCCGCGACAGATGCGCCGGCCGATGCAGCACGGTCTGCAGCACCGCCGCCCAGGTCATGTTCATCAGCAGGTAGGTGCTGGCCTCGGGGTCTTCGAAGTGGATGACGCGCTGGCTCTTGTACTGGCCTTCCTTCGCGAACTGCTGCAGCGTGCGCGAGAACTCCCGCACCTCGGGGATGTTCCAGAAGAAGGGCACCTCGCGTAGCGACACCCGCAGCAGGTCCTCACGCTTTTCCAGCGCGGCGATCATGCCGCGCATCCAATGGTCGATGCCGTCGTGCGGTTGTTTGGGCAGGGCGAGTGCGGCGCGCAGGCTGGTGCCCACTTCATCCATCACCTCGCGCAGGGCGCGGGCCAGCGCGGCCGCGACCAGGGATTGCTTGTGGGGGAAGTATTCGTAGAGCGAGCCGATGCTGACGCCGGCCACCTCCGCGACGCGGTTGGTGGAAATGGCTTCGTAGCCCTCTTCGACCAAGAGCCGAGTACAGGCATCCAGCATGGCCTCGACGGAGGCCCTGGCCCGCGCCTGCTGCGGTTTCTTTTTGGGCGTCAGATCAATTGCCTGCGCCATCGTTTGTCCCCTCCTGCTCGGTCTCCGCAGGCCCCCGGCCGAAACCGAGTAGTACCTGAGTCCTGGCTCGGGTTAGCTTAGGCCCGAGCGGGAAGTTCCGGAAGTAGCTTTTGGGGCCGGCTGGCGTCGGAGGGGTTCACCCTTCGACAGGCTCAGGGCGAACGGAAGCGGCTCGAGGACTTCCCCCAATAAATGGCCAAGCGGCAAAGACCGCGGCCAACCTGCGTGGGGAGGAGAGCCCTATATGAAGTACGCGTTCCGCGGCCGCCTGGCGGCATTGTCCCTGCTGGTCCTGCTTTCGGCTTGCGCGCCGGGGCGCAGCGATCCGGTCTCCGGCGATACGGGCGGCGCCCGCAGCATGGAGGAGCACTTCAGCAGCCAGGTGCAGCCTCGTCTCGATTTCTGCCGCAGCTGCCACATCCCCGGCGGCGTGGCCGACGTGGAGAACGGCAAGGACTTCATGCTCTCCAGTCGCAAGGCGGATGACCTGGAGAACCTGCGTGCGAGCTGGGAGCGCCTGGGCAAGAACAACCCCACCTCGCGCATCCTGCTGATGGCCTCGGGCCAGGAGACGCCGCATACCGGAGGCGCGCCCTGGCCGGTGGGCAGCGATGCCTACAAGGCGATGGAGGCGCTGCTCAAGTGCTTCGAGAATCCGGTGCAGTGCACGCTGACCGGCGGCGGCGTGGTGCAGGAGCTGCCGCTGCTCGGCAGCAAGCACGCGGTGCATGTCTGGAACAGCTACTGCAAGGACCGGCCGGACAACGCGCTGCTGCCGCGCGACCCGCGCACGGCGATCCAGCCGGGCGTCAATGCAGGCAAGGCGGTGTACTACAACGCCTGGTGGCAGGACTGCCACGCCAAGCTGCCGCCGGAGGAGCAGCAGGCCAAGACCTGCGGCGAGTACCGTGCGCGCCGCGACAGCGGCTTCCACTTCCTGATGGACGAGCTGCCGGGCGGCAACATGACGGCGGAGGACTACGACAACAGCTGGCAGAAGTGGGGCCTGGACAAGCGTCCGGAGAACTTCGACCAGATGTATACGCTGCGCTACGGGCTCAACGCCGCGCCCTTCCGCAACCCCTACCCGCGCAACGGCGAAGACCCGAATGCGCCGGGTGTGGACGGCGGCAGCGGCCAGCTTCCGCTGGGCCTGCGCCAGCTGAAGGACGAGAACGGCAAGTGGACCGGCAAGATCGGCAGCGGCGCCTGCTTCCAGTGCCACGGCGGCCAGATCGGCGATCCCAGCTCCGGCGACATCATCGCGGGCGTGGAAAGCCTGGGCATCGGCAACAACAACTACGACACGCTGATGAACGGCCGCGACAACGCGCCCTGGGCCAACACCATCCTGGCGCCGATCCTGCCGACGCTGGACGTGGGCACGCTGTTCAACATCGGCGTGCAGCAGCGCGGACAGAACAACGCGGTGGGTGCCTTCGAACTGCTGAACACGATCCTGGACGTGGACAGCCTGGGCCTGAACCCGATCCCGGTGAAGATGTTCGTGAACCCGGAGAATCCGCTGGGCGGCGTGGGGGACATCGCCCACCCGCTGGCCCACACGCAGGACACGCCGGCCTGGTGGAACATGGGCTCGCGCCCGCGCAAGTTCTTCGACGCCGGCGTCTCCAACGACAGCACGCGCATCATCATGGCCGCCGGCCCCGGCGAGTTCGGCCAGCTCATCAGCGCCGACGGCAAGTACTACCGCGACCGCGTCGAGCAGTACGACCAGGACCTGGAAGCCTTCTTCCTGTCGCTGCGCTCGCCGCCGTATCCGCGCGCCATCGACACCAGGCTGGCGGAGCAGGGCGCCATCCTGTTCCACAGCAAGGACCTCTGGGCCGCGGGCCTGGAGAACCCGCGGCCGAAGCCGGCCGGCGGCAACGGCTCCTGCGCGAGCTGCCACGGCGTGTACTCGCCGCGCTACGTGCATGACGAGAGCTATCTGGAGTCGCCGGACCTGGAGGGCGTGGCCGGCCACATCGTGGAGCTAAACGTGATCGGCACCGATCCGGCGCGCTCCGACATGCTCACGCCGACGCTGCGCCTGCAGTGGGACACCACCTACTGGGGCTACCCGGAAGGCGCGGAAGGCTACGTCTCGCCAGACGACAAGAACCCGGCCGTGGAGCTTCTGGACGACATGAACCCGCTGCGCCCGGTGGGCGTCTGCGGCTGGCAGAAGGACGTGATCGGCTACCAGGCGCCGCCGCTGTACGGTGTCTGGGCCACCGCTCCCTACCTGCACAACGGCTCGGTGCCCACGCTGGAGCAGCTGCTGGATTCGTCCCGGCGGCGGCCCATCTGGCGCCGCCAGCTGCAGACCGTCGATGGCGTCACCGGCTTCGACCAGCGCCTGGGCGAGGCCTACGACTTCAGCGCGGTGGGCTGGAAGCACGAGGTGCTGGCCTGCGGCGACATGCCGGGCAACCTGCTGCTCAACTGCAATCCCATCGCGCGCGACAATCCGTCGCTGGTGCAGATCGTGCAGAACCTGCTGAACAGTACGGTGAGCTACGCCGGCCTGGTGCTGCTGCCGGATCCGACGCCGGGCGGCTTCGACAAGCGCCTGGTCTACGACACGCGCATCCTGGGCAACAGCAATTCGGGCCACGACTTCAGCGACGTGCTGACCGAGCAGGAGCGCAAGGCGGTGATCGAGTACCTGAAGACGCTGTAGCGCTGCTGCCATCGCTTTCGGCAGCCGGCTTGCACGCGGCAAACCGGATACACTCCAGGCATTCCCTCTCCATGCGAGAGGACACGGAGTTGTTAGGGGGAGGCACCATTGCCGCCACGTTCCGCCAACAGGGGACGGGCGGCGATTTTTTTGGCGGGGCGGGACAGCCTCCCCGGCCGTCGCTACGCCGCCCTTGCCTGCCTCACCACCACCTGCCGCACATAGGGCCCGAGGTAGCGCAGCATCGCGCGCGTGGCCTCCTCCCGGTAGGCATCCGTGACGTGCCCGTGCAGCAGCACGGAATGGCGCAGGCAGGTCGTGCCCAGCTCCACCGCCAGCACCATCACGTCCACCGGCTCGCGCGGCAGCGCGATGCCGGCATCGGCAAACAGCCGCTGCGACAGGCTGCCGAGGTGGTCGATGGTCATGGCCTGCGCGCGGTAGGTCTCGTCGGTCTGCGCGCCGCCCAGGATCAGCATCCGCGCCACCGGACGCTCGTTGTGGAAGCGCGCGGCGGCGTCCACGGTCAGGCGCACCTGCTCCTTCCAGGAGATGCCCGGATGCTCGGCCGGCAGGGCCAGCAGCCGTTCCTCCAGGGCCTGCAACTCGCGCCGGGCCAGCTCGTTGAGCACCGAGTACGGCGTCGGGAAGAAGTTGTAGATGCTGGCCCGCGTGAAGCCCAGGCGCTGCGCCAGCGCGGGGATCGAGAAGGCCGAAATCCCTTCTTCGGTCAGCAGTTTGCGCGCCTCGTCCAGCACCAGGCCAAAGCGCGCCTGGCCGCGCTGCTGCGAGGGCGCTCGGGGGGCGGAGAGGCCGGCCTGGAGGTCGTTCATGGAGCAAGGATACCCGCCTTGACCACAAAAGCCTACAAATGTATGGTTTCGCCATAAACCTACAAATGTAGGGTTTCTGGTTGGGCGGCTCGCCAAGAGGCCGACGCCGGACCCCCGGTCGGGAGGAGAGACGATGCGGCAAGCCTGGATGGTGGCGGTGCTCTGCGGCGGCCTGGCGCTGTCGGCCTGCTCGCGCAGCGATGCGCCCGGCGCGGCGGCCGGCGGCCGCGAGGACACCGGGGGCGGGACGGAGCCGCCGGTGCAGGAGCGCGCGCTGCTCGGCAGCACCCATGCACGCTCCTTCATGGACGAGTTCTGCGAAGGGCAGCCGGACACGGCGACGCTGCCGCAGGACCCGCGCGAGCTGATCCGCCCCGGCGTGAACCAGGGCCGGGCGGTGGCCTTCAACGCCTGGTGGCAGGACTGCACCGGCCCGTCCAGCAACCCGCGGCGCAAGCCGCAGAACTGCGGCGAGTACCGCCGCCGCGCGCAGGCCGGCGAGGCGCTGATGCGCACGGGCCTGGCGATGAGCTTCCACGGCCGCGGCCTGGTCAGCGCCAGCTCCTACAACAACCTCTGGCAGCGCTGGGGCCTTGCCGCGCGGCCGGCGGATTTCGACGCGCAGGCGCGGCGCCGCTACGGCCTGCCCCAGGCGTCCTTCCCCAATCCCTATCCGCTGCCGGACGAGGACCCGCTGGCCAGCAACGGCGGCTCCGGCGAACTGCCCGCGGGCCTCACGCAGGTGAAGGACGCGGACGGCCACTACACCGGCACCATCGGCATCACCTGCGACATCTGCCACAGCGGCGAGCTGGACGTGGCCGGCAAGGACTTCGTCTCCGGCCTGGGCGCCAACACGGCAGACATGCAGCTGCTGCTGTCGGACCTGCTGATCCCGCTGCTGCCCATCGGCCTCAACGACACGCGCGGCGTGACCAACGCGGAAGGACTCTCGGGCCTGCTGATCGGCCTTCTCGACATCGACTCGCTGGGCCTGCGTCCGGAAAGCACGCTGCTGATGCAGCTGCCCGGCAACACCTCCGGCGCGGGCGACACCAAGATGCCGGCCTGGTGGAACGCCAGCCACCGGCCGCGCAAGTTCTGGGACGGCGGCTTCTCCTACGACGCGGCGCGGCTCGACAGCGCCATCCTCAACCTGCTGCGGCCGCTGGAGTCGCCGCTGGGCATGGACAAGGAGCACAACCGCCGGCAGCGCGAGATCATCGAGACGCAGAGCATCGACACGCAGGCCTACATCGAGTCGCTGCGTTCGCCGCCATACCCGGGAACGGTGAACGAGCCGCTGGCGCAGGCGGGTGCGATCCTGTTCCACGCCAAGGACCTCTGGGCCTCGGGCAAGAACGGCGACATTCCCCGGCCGCCCACCAACGGCTCCTGCGCCGGCTGCCACGGCGTGTACTCGGAGCGCTACGCCCACGATCCGGCCTTCCTCGAGGATCCGCGGCTGCGCGGCATGGCCGGCTATATCGCGCCCATCGAGCAGATCCGCACCGACCGGCAGCGGCTGGATGGTTTCACCAAGCCGCTGCTGGAGTTGATGAGCAGCTCCTGGTTCTCGTACCCCGAGGGCTCGGAAGGCTACGTGGCGCCGGACCAGAAGAACGCGCTGCAGGAGCGCCTGGACGATTTCGCCGTGTTCACCGGCACGCGCGTGAAGGGGGCCTGCACCTGGCAGGGCGCCCTGCCGGAGGACGCGGTGGGCTACCTCTCCCCGCCGCTGCACGGCATCTGGGCAACGGCGCCCTACCTGCACAACGCTTCGGTTCCGGATGTCTGGAGCCTGCTGGATCCGGACGCCCGTCCCGCGGTGTGGCGCCGACAGCTCACGGCGGAGCTGGGCGAGCAGGGCCTGGAGACCGGCGCGGCCGCCTACGATGCCGACCGCCTGGGCTGGAAGCACGACGTGCTGATCTGCGGCGCGGGCGGCCTGCCCTATGTGTCCTGCGAGCCGGAAAACGCGCCGCCGGCCCTCACCGCGCTGGTGGAATTCATCAACACCGTGCCGGGCACGCTCAACAGCCTCGGCTACCAGGTCACGCCGCCGCTGGGCCGTGCCGCGGTGCAGGAGCGGATGATCTTCAACAGCCATCAGTTCGCCAAGAGCAACGGCGGGCATGATTTCACGCGCGCGCTGAGCGACACCGAGCGGCGCGCGATCATCGAGTACCTGAAGACGCTGTAGCCGTCGGCGGCCATGACCAGGGGTGTCCTGCCATTCGATCCCTGCGGGAGCCGGCTTGCTGGCGACGGGTTTCGTACGCGGGTATCTTCAATGCCAAAGGCGCCAGCCGGTGAGGACCGGCATGTCGCCCAGTCACCCGAGGACTGACACATGAAAACCCAAGTGGGCCTTCGCGTCGCCGCCGTCCTGCTCCCGGCCCTGCTGCTGGCCGCCTGCGGCGAGTACAGCGGCCGCAGCAACGGTGTTTCCGGCGGCGGTAACTCGCCCCGCAGCATGGGCGAACTCTTCAGCGGCCAGGTGCAGCCGCGCCTGGACTTCTGCCGCAGCTGCCACATCGACGGCGGCGCCGGCGACGTCGAGGACGGGCAGGACTTCATGCTCCATCCCACCGACAAGTCGCAGGACATGGCCTTGCTGCGGCTGAGCTGGGAGCGCCTGGGCAGGAACAACCCCACCTCGCGCATCCTGCTGATGGCCTCGGGCCAGGAAACCCCGCACAGCGGCGGCGCGCCCTGGCCGGTGGGCAGCGACGCCTACAAGGCCATGGACGTGCTGCTCAAGTGCTTCGAGGACGAGAGTGCCTGCGCCGGCTTGCTGAGCAGCATCGGCGGCGGCGCGGTGGTGGAGCGGCCGCTGCTGGGCAGCCGCCGCGGTGGGCACTACTGGTTCGACTACTGCGAGGGCAAGCCGGACAATACCGAGGTGCCGCCGGACCCGCGCGAGCTCGTGACGCCGGGCGTCAATGCCGGCAAGGCCGTGTACATGAACGCCTGGTGGCAGACCTGCCAGGAGGACAACCACCCGGGCACCTGCGGCGAACTGCGCGCGCGCTCCGAGCGCGGCTACCCGCTGGTGGCCAGCGACGGCGAGGTGGGCGCCGGCCATTTCTTCGGCGGCAACTATCCGACGGCGTTCTATGCCTTCGACGCGGAGCTCTACAACCAGATGTGGGACCGCGTCTGGAAGCTGGACGCGCGCCCGCAGAATTTCGACGAACTGGTGGCGGAGCGCTGGGGCATGCCGCTCTCGCCCACGCCCAATCCCTATCCGCTGCCGGACGAAGATCCCAATGATCCGCTCAAGCCCGGCGGCAGCGGCCAGTTGCCGATGGGCGTCACGCAGCTGCGCAACGAGGACGGCAGCTGGACCGGCAAGCTCAACGTCACCTGCAGCATCTGCCACGGCGGCGGCGTGGGCGACAAGGGCGACGGCCCCGGCCTGGGCGCGATGTACGGCACCAACTCGCTGTCCGATATCACCGTGATGTTCAGCGATCTCGCGCGGCTGGCGCCGCAACAGAGCGCGCTGGCGCTGATCTCGCAGAACAAGGTGCGCGGCACCGGCAACATCACCAACTTCCAGCTCTTCGGTACGCTGACGATCACCGACGTGCCGGGCCTGCCCGGCTATCTCTCCATCCAGACGCAGCCTTCCACCGGCACCGAGGATCCGCCGGTCTGGTGGAACGTGGGCAGCCGCTCCGCCAAGTTCTTCGACGGCGGCCAGGTGATGGATGCCAAGCGCATCGAGCTGTCCTTCCACTTCCCCAACACGCCGTTCCACTTCGACATGGCGGCGGACAAGCAATGGATTCTCGACCACCAGCAGGACAGCGATGCCTGGATCATGTCGCTGAAGTCCCCTGCCTGGCCGGAGAACAAGCTCGGCGAGATCGACACCGCGCTGGCGCAACAGGGCGCGATCCTGTTCCACAGCAAGGACCTCTGGGCTGCCAAGCTCAACAATCCGGTGCCGAAGCCGCCGGGAGGCAACGGCTCCTGCGCGAGCTGCCACGGCGCCTATTCGCCGCGCTTCGTGCACGACCCGGCCTACCTCGACACGCCGCTGCTGGAAGGCATCGCCGCCAACATCGTGCCCATCGAGGTGATCGGCACCGACCGCCGACGCCTCGACGGCAACAGCCAGCTCGTGGCCCTGGCCGCGCGCAGCAACTGGTTCGCCTACAACGACGGCGAGAAGAACGAGAACGGCGTATCGCTCTGCGCGGACTGGAACGACACCGCGCTGCGCGGCGACCGCAAGCTGGGCTACCTCGCGCCGCCGCTCTACGGCGTCTGGGCGACGGCGCCGTACTTCCACAACGGTGCGGTGCCCAACCTCTGGCAGGTGCTGCAGCCCGCCGACCGCCCCGCGATCTGGCGGCGACTGTCCAAGCCGGCGCCGGCCGGGCTGGAGGGCAAGGTGGTGATGGGCTTCGACTCCGCGCTGGCCACCGGCTACGACAGCACCGACATCGGCTGGAAGTACGAGACCCTGAGCTGCGGCGTGGGCTCCATGCCCTTCATCGACTGCCAGGACGACCCCGACGGCGCCACCATCCAGGATGCGCTCTCACTGGTCTGGGCCAACGGCGGCCTGGCCTGGAACCTGATCAACGCCCCGATCCTGACCGACGCCCAGGTGGAGGACCGCAAGGTCTACAACAGCTTCTACTACAGCCAGGACAAGGGCGGCCACGAGTTCACCCGCGTGCTGACGGACCAGGAGAGAAGGGCGCTGATCGAGTACATGAAGACGCTGTGAGGGACCAGGCAACAGGGGACCCCTCACGAGGCTACCCGGCACGAACGGATTGTCGTGAGTTCGGAGATTCCTATTTGATATCAGCTGGTTAAGAATGGCCGGCCCGGCCCTTGCGAGCGTCTCGGCTAGAATGCGCCCCTCTTTTAGGCCCTGAACGCCATGGAATTCCTGACCTCTCCCGAACTCTGGATCGCCCTGATCACCCTGGCCGCGCTCGAAATCGTGCTCGGCATCGACAACATCATTTTCCTGTCGATCATGGCGAACAAGCTGCCGGAGCATCAGCGCGCCCGCGCCCGCACCATCGGCCTGGCCGGCGCCTGCCTCACGCGCATCGCGCTGCTGATGTCGCTGGCCTGGGTGGCACGCCTGACCGAGCCGTTGTTCCATGTCGGCGACTTCGGCGTATCCGGCCGCGCCATCATCCTGATCGGCGGCGGCCTGTTCCTGCTGGGCAAGAGCGCGCTGGAGATCCACGAGTCGGTGGAGGGCGACGGACACGGCCCGGACGACGTGATCGGCAAGGTGGCCAGCGTCAGCTTCGCCTCCATCATCGTGCAGATCATGATCCTGGACATCGTGTTCTCGCTGGACTCGGTGATCACCGCCGTGGGCATGACCAACAACATCCCGGTCATGGTGGCCGCCATCGTCATCGCCATCGGCGTGATGATGTTCTTCTCCGGCGCGGTGGGCCGCTTCGTGGAGCGCCATCCCACCATCAAGATCCTGGCGCTGTCCTTCCTGATCATGATCGGCATGGTGCTGATCGGCGAGGGCATGGGCTTCCACGTGCCCAAGGCCTACGTCTATGTCGCCATGGGCTTCTCCGTCGCCGTCGAGATGCTCAACATCCGCATGCGCGGCAAGATCGAAAAGAAGGAATCGCAGGTCGAGCTGTAAGAGAGGGAATGCGATGAGCCGTTTCTGGAGCGCCGTGGTCCATGGCCTGACGCCCTATGTGCCGGGCGAGCAGCCCAAGATCGCGGACCTGATCAAGCTCAACACCAACGAGAACCCCTACCCGCCCTCGCCCAAGGCGATGGCGGCGATGGCGGCGGCGGTGAACGAGGCCCTGCGCCTGTATCCGGACCCGAACGCGGATGCGCTCAAGGGCGCCATCGCCGGATTCCACGGGCTGAAGGCCGCGCAGGTGTTCGTCGGCAACGGCTCCGACGAGGTGCTGGCCTTCGTGTTCCAGGGGCTGCTGAAGCACGAGCGGCCGATCCTGTTCCCGGACATCACCTACAGCTTCTACCCGGTGTACTGCGGGCTCTACGGCGTGGCGTTCACCAAGGTCCCGCTGGACCCGGCCTTCCGCATCCGCGTGGCGGACTACGCGCAGCCCAACGGCGGCGTGATCCTGCCCAACCCGAACGCGCCCACCGGCTGCCTGCTGCCCCTGGCCGATATCGAGACGCTGCTCCGCGCCAACGCCGGCTCCGTGGTGGTGGTGGACGAGGCCTACATCGACTTCGGCGGCGAGTCCGCCGCGGCGCTGGTGGACCGCTACCCCAACCTGCTGGTGGTGCAGACCCTGTCCAAGTCGCGTTCGCTCGCCGGCATGCGCGTGGGCTACGCGCTGGGCCATCCGGAGCTGATCGAAGGCCTGGAGCGCATCAAGAACAGCTTCAACTCCTACCCGCTGGACCGCGTGGCCCAGGCCGGCGCGACGGCGGCCATGGAAGACCGCGAGTACTTCGACCGGACCCGCGGTGCGGTGATCGCCAGCCGCGAACGGCTGGCGGCGCAGCTCGCGACACTGGGTTTCGAGGTGCTGCCGTCGGCCGCCAACTTCGTGTTCGCGCGCCACCCCGGACATGACGCCGCGCAGCTCGCGGCGGCGCTGCGCGAGCGCAAGATCATCGTGCGGCACTTCAAGTCGGCCCGCATCGAGCAGTTCCTGCGCATCACCATCGGCACGGATGAGCAATGCGGGGCGCTGGTGACGGCGCTGCGGGACATCCTGAAGGGCTAGTTTTTTACATGTGGGAGCGGCTTCAGCCGCGATCTCCGGAAATCGCGGCTGAAGCCGCTCCCACGGAAGAAAGGCCCGGCGCTATGATTCCCCCGCGGCATCCCGCCGCGTCCCGGATGCTGCCCATGTCCGCCGGTTCCGCCCAGGCCGCCGCCATCGACGAAGCCCGCCGCATCTATGCGACGGCGCCCTACATCCAGAACCTCGGTGCCCAGGTGGTGGAGGCCGGACCGGGCCGCCTCGTCGCGGAATTCCCGCTGGCGCCGCACCTCACCCAGCACCATGGCCTGCTGCATGCCGGGGCCGCCGCCACGCTGGCGGACCATACGGCGGGCGCCGCGGCCACCACGCTGCTGCAGCCCGGCCAGGCGGTGCTGACGGTGGAGTTCAAGATCAACGTCCTGCGGCCCGGCCGCGCCCCGCGCTACCGCTGCGAATCCGAGGTGCTCAAGCCCGGACGCCGCATCAGCGTGGTGGAGTCCTCGGTCTGGGGTGTCTTCGACGACGGCCGGCGCGAACTGCAGTCCAAGGCCACGGTCACACTGGCCGTGGTGGACGCGGAGGGCATCTGAACATGGGCAAGCTGCAGGAAGACTTCGAGAAGATCTGGGCCACCATCCGCCGCGTGCCGCTGGGCCGCGTCGCCACCTACGGCCAGATCGCTGCCGAGGCCGGCTTCGTCAGGCGTCCCCGCCTCACCGCCCAGGCCCTGGCGCATGTGCCGCCGGGCATGGAGATTCCCTGGCACCGCATCATCAACGCCCAGGGCAAGAGCTCCATGCCCGAAGGCAGCCGCGGCAACCGCGAGCAGCTCAAGCGGCTGAAGAACGAGGGCGTGAAGATCGTGAAGGGCAAGATCGACCTCGAGGTCTACCGCTGGCGGCCGCGTTCGCTGGCGCCGCTGCTGGACTGAGCCTGATTTCGATTCAAGAAAACCTGACTAAGCAGTACCCATTTCAGCGTCGGCTCTCGCCTGAAGTCGAGCGACTCTTACCATCGCTGCGAAATCCTTACTAGAGTCGAAGTCTCGTGTGATCGCAACCGGCTCGAGACGTGCGCCAAGAGACAGCTGCTGGAAATTTCGACCGAACTTTCGATTGTCAGCCTTTATGTATGCGACAGTCCGGCCGAAGTAAAACCTATAGGCACGTACTTGATTCCACTTTTCGGGTAGTGGGTCCATCATTGCATCAGCAAGGCTTTCTCGTTCTTTACTGACTTGCCAACGAGAAAGAAGTGAGGAGAATCTGTGAGCCTCGGGATGCGTGGGATCAAGAAATGCGGCTTTTGCCATCTCCTCCAACGGCCCGAGGCGAACATTGGAATAGTAATCTTGCCCGGACACAGATGCTCGCCAAAGCGTACCTACTAAGAATTTCTGAAGCAGAGTTTGATCTATTCCTTTTCCAGTGAAGGCAACTATCCGACCATGACGGATCACAGGTTCGAAGAGCGAGTCGAATTCTTGAATTAGAATTTTCGCGCCATAGTTGTCGGGAGCTGCGAACAAACCTTCGCACTCGGCACAAAGAATGTTTGAGTCGTAAACTCCTATGGGGGACTTCTTTTTGAAATGTCCCTTACGACTCGATACCAAGATAGGAGTTTCTCCTGGCACTTTTAGCTGTCGAAAGAATGCTTCGGGGATGATATGGGCTTTTATAAGCCTTCTATCGGCGCCACAGAATTTGCATAGCGGCATACGTCATCTCCGAAAGTGGGTCCTACGATCTACCCACACGCTAATTACCAGCAGGAGTGAAGCTGCGCAAGAAATTCTAAGCGGTTGCTGGCAGCACCCCCCCCCTGCCGTTCGGTGGTGTCCAGTCCTTGCGAAGAGCTTTCAATCTAATGAGCGCGATCTATGCGCCCATTGCCAAGCGCCCTAGGGCTATGAAAGGCTGAGCGTCTCATCTAGGCATCCTGCTCTAGATTGCTTGAATAGCCGTTAGGCGTCAGAGGAATAAGGACTTTAATGAGCGCCCGCGCCGGATACCCGCACTTCCAGCCCATCACCACCCGCTGGAAGGACAACGACATCTACGGTCACGTCAACAACGTCGAGTACTACAGCTACTTCGACACCGTCATCAACACCTTCCTGATCCGCCAGGGCGGGCTGGACATCCACAGGGGCCCCAACATCGGTCTCTGCGTGGAATCGCACTGCCGCTTCGACGCGCCGCTGGAGTTCCCCGAGACGGTCAACGCCGGCCTGCGCGTGGTGAAGCTGGGCAACTCCAGCGTGCGCTACGAGATCGGCCTGTTCCGCGAGGACGACGACAAGCCGGCGGCCGAAGGCTGGTTCGTCCACGTCTTCGTGGACCGCGAGACGCGCCGCCCCGCACCGTTGCCCGAGACCCTGCGTGCCGCGCTGCAGAAGCTGTCCAAGGAGTCCGCATGAAAGTTCGTGCCGCCGTGCTGCGCCAGATGGGCCTGCCTGCCCCTTACGCGCAGTCCAAGCCCCTGGTGATCGAGACCGTGGAGCTGGACCCGCCGGGCCCCGGCGAGATCCTGGTCAAGGTGCTGGCCGCGGGCCTCTGCCATTCCGACCTGTCGGTGATCGACGGCTCGCGCCCGCGCGTAATGCCCATGGTCATGGGCCACGAGGCCGCCGGCGAGGTGGTGCAGGCCGGCGAGGGCGTGACGGACCTCAAGCCCGGTGACCGCGTGGTGTTCTCCTTCGTGCCGGTCTGTGGCCACTGCCTGCCCTGCGCCAGCGGCCGCCCTGCGCTCTGCGAGCCCGGCGCCAAGGCCAATGTCGCCGGCACGCTGCTGTCCGGCGAGCGCCGCTGGCATGACGCGGAGCCGCTTAACCATCACCTGGGCGTGTCGGCCTTTGCCGACCACACCGTGGTGTCGGCCCGCTCGGCGGTGAAGATCGACCCTGCCCTGAAGCCCGAGATCGCGGCGCTGTTCGGCTGCGCGGTGATGACCGGCATGGGCGCCGTGGTGAACACCGCCCGCGTGTCCCCCGGCGAGAGCGTGGCGGTGTTCGGCCTGGGCGGCGTCGGCCTGTCCGCCGTGCTCGGCGCCAAGGCCGCCGGCGCCTATCCGCTGGTGGCGGTGGACGTGGTGCCGCAGAAGCTGGAGCTCGCCCGCGAATTGGGCGCCACCCACTGCATCCAGGCCGGCCCCGGCGTGGACGTGGCGGCGCTGATCAAGGAAGCGACGGCCGGCGGCGTGCATCACGCCATCGAGAGCGTCGGCCACGAGCAGGTGCTGGCCCAGGCCTACGCCGCCACCCGCCGCGGCGGCACCACGATCACCGTGGGCCTGCCGCATCCGTCCAAGCAGTTCTCCATCTCCGCCGTAAGCCTGGTGGCGGAAGAACGCACGGTGAAGGGCTCGTACCTGGGCTCCTGTGTGCCCACCCGAGACATCCCGCGCTTCATCGCCCTGCATCAGGCCGGGCAACTGCCGGTGGAGAAGCTGCTGACGCAGACTATCCGGCTGGAGGAGATCAACGAGGCCTTCGACAAGCTGGCGGCGGGGCTGGCGGTAAGACAGGTGGTGGTGTTCTGAGGCCTGGCAGGAATTGAAGGGCCTGGCCGTTCATGCTTCGACAGGCTCAGCACGAACGGGTGTTATTGGCGGTCCTTGCTATCCAAATCCGTTCGTACTGAGCTTGTCGAAGTGCGGGCGGATTTGGAGCGCGCCAGACGGGAGACGTCTGCCCAGTCGCCTCGGATCAACGCTCGCTTCTTGTCCCGGCTCCAGCCCTTGATCTGCTGCTCCGCAGCCAGGGCTTCCTCCCGGCTCGCGAAATCCTGCGACCAGGCCAGTTTCACCGGGCGCTTGTCCAGGGTGTAGCAGCCTGGAATCTCTCCGGCCTGATGCTGGCCGATGCGGCGCTCAAGCTCGTCGGTGTGGCCCGTGTAGTAGGAGCCGTCGGCGCACTGCAGGATGTAGGTCCAGAAGGCGATGAGCTGAGGTCCGGTGGGCGGCCGTTCACCCTTCGACAGGCTCAGGGCGAACGGCAGGAGTGTTCGGTCAAGTGTAGCCAAGGCTAGAGGAATCCGTTCGTGCTGAGCCTGTCGAAGTACGGGCGGATTCAGAGCACCGAAGCCAGCCGCGGCCCTCCGCGCTAAAGGGCTAAAATACCCGCATGGATTTCCTCCCCCCCACCGACCCCCGCGTCGTCGCCCTCACCCGCGACCTGAACCCCGCCCAGCGCGAGGCGGTGACGGCGCCGCCGGAGCACCGGCTGGTGCTGGCGGGCGCCGGCTCCGGCAAGACGCGGGTGCTGACGCACCGCGTGGCCTGGCTGATCGCGGTGGAAGGCGTCTCGCCGCAGTCGATCCTGGCGGTGACCTTCACCAACAAGGCCGCCAACGAAATGCGCGGCCGCATCGAGCAGCTGATCAACGTGCCGGTGCGCTCGATGTGGGTCGGCACCTTCCACGGCATCGCGCACCGCATGCTGCGCCTGCACTGGAAGGAGGCCAGGCTGCCGCAGAACTTCCAGATCCTGGATGCGGACGACCAGCAGCGCCTGGTCAAGCGCGTGATCAAGGCACTGGACCTGGACGAGGACAAATACCCGGCCAAGGCCCTCACGGGCTGGATCAATGCCCGCAAGGAAGAGGCCGAGCGCCCGGAGCACATCCAGGACACCGGCGACTTTGCGATGCGCCAGTTCGTGCGCGTCTACACCGCCTACGAGGAGCAGTGCCGCCGCAGCGGGCTGGTGGACTTCGCGGAGCTGCTGCTGCGCGCCTACGAGCTCTGCCGCGACAACCCGGATATCCAGCGCCACTACCGCACGCGCTTCCGCCACGTGCTGGTCGACGAGTTCCAGGACACCAACAAGCTGCAGTACGACTGGCTGCGCGTGCTGGCCGGCGATCGCGGCGTGCTGTTCGCGGTGGGCGACGATGACCAGTCGGTCTACTCCTGGCGCGGCGCGCGCGTGGAGAACATGCTGCACCTGCAGCGCGACTTCCTCGGCACCGAGGTGGTGCGCCTGGAGCAGAACTACCGCTCCACCGGCACCATCCTGCGCGCGGCCAACGGGCTGATCGCGAAGAACAGCGGGCGCCTGGGCAAGAACCTGTGGACCGACGGCGGCGACGGCGAGGCGATCCAGCTCTACGCCGCCTTCAACGAGTACGACGAGGCCGAATTCGTCGTCAACCGCATCCGCGACGGCGTGGAAGGACGCCGCCGCTACAGCGATCACGCGATCCTCTACCGCACCGGCGCGCAGTCGCGCGTGGTGGAAGAAATCCTGATCCGCAACCGCATGCCGTACCGCATCACCGGCGGCCTGAAGTTCTTCGAGCGCCAGGAAATCAAGGACGCGCTGGCCTTCCTGCGGCTGCTGCACATCCGTGACGACGACACCAGCTTCGAGCGCGCGGTGGGAACGCCGCCGCGCGGCATCGGCGCCACCACCGTCGAGAAGCTGCGCCTCTGGGCGCGCGAGCAGGACATCTCGCTGTGGGCGGCGGCCAAGCTCGGCCAGCAGCACCTGGGGCGCTCCGCCAACGCGGTGAACCAGTTCATGGCGCTGATCGACGCGATCGCGGCCGAGGGCAAGGACCTGCCGCTGTCGCAGCTCACCGAGCTGGTGATCGCGCGTACCGGCCTGCGCGACCACTACCGCAAGGAGAAAGGCGAGCAGGCCGAATCGCGCCTGGAGAACCTGGACGAACTGGTCAGCGCCGCGCGCGGCTTCGAGCTGCTGCCGTTGCCGCAGGGCGATGACCAGCTGCCCGAGATGGACCCCTTGACCAATTTCCTGGCGCATGCGGCGCTGGAGGCCGGCGAGCAGCAGGCCGGACCCGGCGAGGAGAGCGTGCAGCTGATGACGCTGCACGCGGCCAAGGGCCTGGAGTTCCCGGTGGTGTTCCTGGTGGGCGTGGAGAACGGCCTGTTCCCCAACATGCGCTCGATCGAGGAGGGCAACATCGAGGAAGAGCGCCGCCTGTGCTACGTCGGCATCACCCGTGCCCGCGAGCAGCTCTACGTGTCCTACGCCGAGGTGCGCCGCGTGCACGGCGTGGAGCAGATCGGCAGCCCCTCGCAGTTCCTCAAGGAAATCCCTTCCGAGACGCTGCAGGAGACGCGGCCCCGCGCCCAGGTGCTGCGCCCGGCCTTCATCGCGCGCGAGTCCGGCTATGGCGGCGGTGGCTATTCCCGAGGTGGCGGCGGCTACGGCAACAGCGGCGGCGGCCGCGGCGGCGACGAGTACCCGCGCGGCGGCTACGCCGGCTACGACCGCCAGAACGCGGCGCGTACCCTGCTCAAGGAAAGCAGCATCGGCCCCGGCGGCTTCTCGCTGGGCCAGCGCGTGAAGCATGCCAAGTTCGGCGAGGGCACCATCCTGAGCTTCGACGGCGATGGCGACCGCGCGCGCGCCGAGGTGAAGTTCAAGACCGCCGGGAACAAGTGGCTGCTGTTGTCGGTCGCAAACCTGCAGGCGCTTTAGCTTGCCTGCAAGCAGGAGGTTGCCATGGGCGCTGAATTCTTCTGGGTTGCCGTGCTGGTGGTCATCCTGCTGGCGGGGCCCTTCGCGACCCTGCGCGCCGTCTCCGCGTATCGCCTGCGGGTCAGCGAGTCGGTGAAGAAGCGCCAGAAGGAAATGGAAGCGAAGGAAAAGGCCGAGGAAGGCAGCGGCGACAAGCCGCGCGGGTTCTGGTGAGCGACGCGCAGGGCCTGATCGGCTTGCTCGTCGTCGCCGGCCTCGTGCTGGCGCTGTGGCGCCTGTTCCGGCCGGCGCCGCTGGCCGCGCAGCCGCTGCCGGAGCACTGGCAGGCGCGCCTGGCGGAGCTGGTGCCGCCTTCCGCCTGGGTGCCGCCCGGGCTGCGCGCCCTGTACGAATCCCGCGTCGAGACCTTCCTGAAGACCAAGCGCTTCGTGCCCTGCGGCGGCCTTGAGCAGGTCGGCGACGAGCAGCGCCTGGCCATCGCCGGTTATGCCGGCCTGCTGCTGCTGCGGCCGGACGCGCAGGTGTTTCCCGAGCTGCGCAGCGTGCTGCTCTACCCCGACGCCTTCCTGGTGCCGCAGACCGAGCCCGACGAAATGGGCCTGGTGCCGGACGACCCGGAGGAGCGCCTGGGCGAATCCTGGGCCGGCGAGCGCGTGCTGCTGTCCTGGACCGATGTCGAGGCGGCGCAGCTGGGCGACAGCGTCAACGTGGTGGTGCACGAGTTCGCCCACCAGCTCGACGACGAGCACCACGGCGGCGATGGCGCGCCGCGCCTGCAGGACTACGGCCGCTGGTCGGAGATCATGCAGAAGGAGTACGCCCGACTGCAGCGCCACCGCCGCCCGCCGGTGCTGGACCCCTACGGCGCGGAAAGCCCCGGCGAGTTCTTCGGCGTGGTCACGGAAGCCTTCTTCCAGCGGCCGCAGGAACTGCAGCGGCATCATGCCGAGCTGTATGCGCTGCTGGCGGATTACTACCGGCTGGATCCGGTGGCTGCCTTGCAGGGGGCCGTGGCGGAAGGAGCCCCCTCATGAGCACCGCCCCGACCGTTCGTGCCGAGTAGCCTCGTGACCCCGAGCGCCGCGAAGCGGCTTATCGAGGGGGAGCGTGCGTATCGAGGCAGGGTGGCGTACCTCGATACGCGGCGCTACTCGGTGTGAGCGGTTCGGTGGCGAATCCAGGATAAAGCGGGTTGGTGTCCACGATGACCACGGACCTCATGACGCTAGGATCCCCCGCGCACAGCGCGGGGGGCCCTCCACGCTATGAGGTCACTTTACCTTCACCACCATCGCCTGGATGCCGTTGTCTTCCAGGCGGTTGCTGATGATCTGCACCTTGCCGAAGTCCTTCAGCGGGCCGACGCGGACGCGGTAGAAGGTGTCGGAGCCGTCGATGGTGACGGTCTCGATGCGGGACTCGATGCCGAGCAGCGCCAGCGTGGCCTTCTGTTTGTCGGCTTCCTCGCGGTCGCGGTAGGAGGCGACCTGGATGACGTAGGTCGAGCCGTCGCCGGCGGCGGGAGTCTTGGCGGCTTCCTTGTCGCCGCGCGGCACCACCACTTCCTCGCTGGGCAGCAGCTCGTAGAAGGTGAAGCGTGCCTTCTCCTTGGGCGGCAGCTTCACCGTCTCCTTCGGTTCCTTCTTCGGCTTGGCGGCAGGCCCTGCTGCCGGTTCTTCCGTGATCTCGCCCGCCGGCTGCGCGCTGGGCATGCCGCCGGCCGGACGCTTGATGTAGACGAAGGCCGCCACCACCAGGCCGATGGCCAGGCCGAAGATCAGCCAGACCCAGCCGGGCATGCCGCCGCCACCGCCGCCACCGCGGCCCTTGGCCTGCCGGCCGCCGCGCTTCGGCGAGTGTGCGTAATCGCGTGCCATTTATTCAGCGACCTCTTCGCGGTACATCTTCTCGGGGGCGCTGACGCCCAGGATGCCCAAGGCATTGCGCAGCACCTGCGCCACGGCGCTGATCAGCGCCAGGCGGGCGTTCTGCAGCTCGGCATCGTCCTCCACCAGGAAGCGGTGCACGTTGTAGTAGCTGTGCAGGCCCTCGGCCAGTTCCTTGAGGAAGAACACCAGCGTATGCGGCGTGTAGTCGGCGGCGGCGCGGCGCAGCGTCTCGGGGTAGCGGTTGAGCAGCGTCAGCAGGGCCTTCTCGTGCTCGTTGTCCAGGCGCTGCAGCGCGGCGACCCCGGCGGCGGGGTCGAACTTGCCGCCCTTCTCGGCCAGCTGGTCGAACACGCGGCAGATGCGCGCATGCGCGTACTGCACGTAGAACACCGGGTTCTCGGTGGTCTGCGAGCGGGCCAGGTCGATGTCGAATTCCAGGTGCTGCTCGTGTCCGCGCATCAGGTAGAAGAAGCGCGTGGCGTCGGTGCCGGCCTCGTCGATCAGGTCCTGCAGCGTGACGAAGTTGCCGCTGCGCTTGCCCATGCGCCCGGACGACAGCGTGACGAACTGGATCAGCTGGACGTTGAGCGCGTCCTTGCGGCCGGTGAGGGCCTCGATGGCGGCGCGCACACGGGCGATGTAGCCGTGGTGGTCGGCGCCCCAGACGTCCATCAGCAGGTTCCAGCCCCGGTCGAGCTTGTCGACGTGGTAGGCCAGGTCGTTGCAGAAGTAGGTGGCGGCGCCGTCGGCCTTCACCAGCACGCGGTCCTTCTCGTCGCCGTAGGCCTCGGTCTTCATCCAGACCGCGCCGTCCTTGTCGTAGACCAGGCCCTGGTCGCGCAGGCGCTTGATGGCCTTCTCCACGAAGCCGCTCTTCACCAGCTCGGCCTCGGAGGACCACTGGTCGAAGCCGACGTTGAAGTCGGACAGGGTCTTGCGGATCACGCCGAGCTGGTCGTCCAGCGCGATGCGCTGCAGCTGGGCATAGCCCTCGCCCAGCAGGCTGCGCGCGCGCTGGATCAGCGTGTCGGCGTAGGCTTCCTGCTGCAGCTTGATCTCTTCCTTCTGCTTGTCGCTGGCGCCCTCCGGCACCACCGGCTCGGCGGCCAGGCCGTCGAGCACCGCATCAGCCCCGCGCTTGAGCGCGTCGCCGTGGGCGTCCTTCACCTTCTGCGCGGTGCGGCGGATGTAGTCGGCCGGGTAGCCGCGCTTGGGGAAGGGCAGCGTCACGCCGCAGAGTTCCAGGTAGCGGATCCATACCGAGATCGCGAGGATGTCCACCTGGCGGCCGGCATCGTTGATGTAGTACTCGCGCCAGACGGTCCAGCCGGTGGCGGCCAGCAGGTTGCAGATGCTGTCGCCGTAGGCGGCGCCGCGGCCGTGGCCGACGTGCATCGGGCCGGTAGGGTTGGCGGAGACGAACTCCACCATGATCTTCCCCGCCTTGCCGCTGCGGTCGGTGCCGTAGTCGGCGCCCTGCTTCAGCACCTCGGCGACCACCGCCTGGAAGGCCGACTGGTTCAGGAAGAAGTTGATGAAGCCGGGGCCGGCGATCTCCACCTTGGCCACCTGGGCCGAGGAAGGCAGCTTCTGCACCAGCTTCTCGGCGACGGCGCGCGGCGGCTGCCCCAGCGGCTTGGCCAGCTGCAGGGCGAGGTTGGTCTGGAAGTCGCCGAACTTGGCGTCCTTGGTGGCATCCAGCTGGATGGCCGGGGCGGCGTCGGTGCCGGCCTCGGCCAGCAGCGCGTCGAGGGCGGCGCGCAGCAGGTCGTGCAAATGGGCTTTCATCAGCGTTGAATCAGGTGTTTAAGGTGCGAATTGTAGCCGGCCCCGGCCCCAAGGATGGGCTTCGGGGTCCTATTGGGGTATGATCGCGACCGTTTTTGGGGAGTAGCGCCTCGCGCAAGCGAGGGGATGCGTCAACATACTTGGCCCTCATGGCCATGGTGCATCCAGCCTTTCCGGCATGCGAGACCAAGACAGCCATGCTGCGCCGCCGGGCGCCTGCGTGGGTGTCTTGCGTCCATCTCGCGCCCGGCCGGAGTATCCAAAGTGGAAGCCTTTTTCGTCTCGACCGGCGCCGTGTTCCTCGGCGAGATCGGTGACAAGACCCAGCTGCTCGCCCTGCTGCTCGCCAGCCGTTTCCCGCATCGCCCCTGGGCGCTGATCGCGGGCATCCTCGTCGCCACCCTGTTCAACCATGCCCTGGCGGGCCTGGCCGGCCAGTGGCTGCGCGGCCTGCTGGACCCGGCCTGGCTGCCCTGGATCGTCGGCTTCTCCTTCATCGGCGTGGGCCTGTGGGCGCTGAAGCCCGATACCGTCGAGCAGGACGAGGCCGAGCGCGCCGGCCGCAGCGTGTTCTGGATCACCACGCTCTGCTTCTTCCTGGCCGAGATCGGCGACAAGACCCAGGTTGCCACCACCGTGCTGGCGGTGAAGTACGAGGCCTTGGCGGCAGTGGTCGCGGGCACCACCACCGGCATGCTGCTGGCGGACGTGCCAGTGGTGTTCCTGGGCGCGGCCCTGGCGTCCAGGCTGCCGCTGAAGCCGATCCGGTTCGCGGCGGCGGGCCTGTTCGTGGTGCTGGGCGTGCTGACGCTGGTGTTTGGGCGGAGCCTGGCGCACTAACTCCCGAACCGTTCATGCCGAGTGCCGCGAAGCGGTGTATCGAGGCCCGCGCGGCACCTCGATACGCAACGCTTCGCGGCGCTACTCGGTGTGAACGGGTGGGGGCTTGCTAGAAAAGGTCCGCCGGATCCACGTCCACCGACCAGCGGACCTTCCTGGCTTCCGGCAATCCGTCCAGCCGCGTGACGCAGGCGGCCAGCAGTTTCTGCAGGGCGGCGCGGCTGCCGGACTGCAGCAGGAGCTGGGCGCGGGTGAAGCCGCCGCGGCGCTCCATCAGCGCCGGCACCGGGTCGGACAGCATCACGCCGTCGGCATGCGGGGCCAGCAGCTCGCGGGCGGCGGCGAGGAAGCGCAGGGGCAGTTCCGCCTCCATGGACTCGGCGCGCAGCAGGGCCAGGTGCGAGTACGGCGGCAGGCCGGCGGCCTCGCGCTCGGCCAGCAGCAGCTCGGCCAGGGCGGGATAGCCGCCCCGCATCAATTGCTGAAGGGCCGGGTGCTCCGGCTCGTGGGTCTGCAGCAGGACCTCCGCGGGCGGAGCGGCGTCGCCCTGGATGCCGGCGCTGCGGCCGGCGCGGCCCGCCACCTGGGTGACGAGCTGGCCCATGCGCTCCACGGCGCGGAAGTCGGCGCCGTACAGGGCCTGGTCGGCGCTGACGATGCCCACCAGCGACAGGCCGGGGAAGTCATGGCCCTTGGCCAGGATCTGGGTGCCGACCAGGATCCGGATGTCGCCGCTGCGGATGCCGGCAAGCAGCTGTTCCAGTTCGCCTTTCTTGGCTAGGCGATCGGAGTCGAAGCGCTCGGTGCGCACCATCGGGAAGCGGTTGCGCAGGGCGTCCTCGATGCGCTCGGTGCCCTCGCCGACCGGCTGCAGGTTCTTGCCGCCGCAGCTCGCGCAGGCGCTGGGCGCGGGTTGCTGCGCACCGCAGTGGTGGCAGATCAGCCGGCGGCGGCCGCGGTGCAGGGTCATGCGCGCATCGCAGTGCGCGCAGGGGGCGATCCAGCCGCAGTCGTGGCACAGCAGCATCGGCGCGTAGCCGCGGCGGTTGATGAACAGCAGGGCCTGGCCGCCGGCGTCGAGGTGCTGCTGCACCTTGTCGAGCAGCGGCGCCGACAGGCCGTGCTGCAGCGTCTGCCCGCGCAGGTCCAGCGCGCGCACCTGCGGCGGGGCGCCGCGGCCGACGCGTGCGGACAGCTCGATGCGGCGGTAGCGGCCCGTCCGGGCGTTGTGCAGGGTTTCCAGCGCCGGGGTGGCGCTGCCCAGGATCAGCGGGATGCCCAGGCGCTGGGCGCGCAGCACGGCGACGTCGCGGGCCGAGTAGCGGAAGCCTTCCTGCTGCTTGTAGGAGGGGTCGTGCTCCTCGTCGATCACGATCAGCTCCAGCCGGGCGAAGGGCAGGAACACGGCGGAGCGGGTGCCCACCACGACGCGCGCGGCGCCGCTGCGGGCGCGCAGCCAGCTTTTGGTCCGTTCGCCCTCGCTCATGCCGGAGTGGAAGGCGGCCACGCCCTCGCCGAAGCGCTGCTGCAGCCGCGCGACCAGCTGCGGCGTCAGGCCGATCTCGGGGGCCAGCACCAGGGCCTGGCCGCCGCGCTCCAGCACTTCCGCCACCCGGCGCAGGTAGAGCTCGGTCTTGCCGCTGCCGGTGACGCCCTGCAGCAGGGCCACGTCGAAGCCGCCGGTGGCCTGCAACGCGGTCCATGCTGCACTCTGCTCGGGGGTGAGCTCCGGCGGTGTTTCGGCCAGCGTGAACGGCAGGGCAGCGGCCGGCACCGTCTCCACCCAGCCCGATTCCAGGGCGGTGGCCAGGGCCGGGCCGCGCGGCAGGGCGGAGCGCGGTTGCGGGCCGGGACCCAGGGCCTGCAGCAGGCTGCGCAGGGCCTTCTTGCGGCTGGGCAGTTCCGCCAGGGCGGCGGAGCCGGAGCGGGTCAGGCGCAGGCCGGCGTCGTCCGGCAGCCGGGCCGGCTGGCCGCGGCGCAGGTTGCCCGGCAGCAGCGCCCAGATCACCTCGCCCGGCGGGTGCCGGTAGTAGTCCGCCGCCCAGCGCGCCAGGCCCAGCATTTCGCGCGGCAGCAGGGTCTCTTCGTCCAGCAGCTCCTCGACATGGCGGTACTGCGCCAGGTCACCCCCCGCCTCGCGCGGCGCTTCCAGCGCCACCCCCACCAGCTGCCGGCGCCCGAACGGCACCTTGACGCGCATGCCTGGCTGCAGCCGTCCGCGCAGCCGCGCCGGCACCAGGTAATCGAAGGTCTTGTAGAGCGGCACCGGGACGGCAACCGCCACCAATTCGAGGCTCACGGAGGCTGTGGATAAATTTGGGGATAGTTCCGGCTAGTAAATCTGGCTCATGTCGAGGCGGGCTAGCGTCATCTTTGCGGCTCTGCAACTTCGAAAATAAGCATATTCAATTCAGTAACTTCTACCGACATTACTGCATTGTGAAGCTGTCAAGGCTTGACCGCCGCCCGAATTCGGGCGCACTGGTGTTGTGCATAAGCATGTTGCACTGCACCGAAACTCGGCCGGTCAACCGGTTCGCGGTTGGCACGTTTTATCTCGTACCACAGCCCGCAGGGAGATTGTCCCATGAGAACCCCAGTATCCGCCGTTTTCGGCCTGATGACGCTGGCCTTTTCCGCCACCCCGGTCCTGGCCGACAGCCCGGCGAACAAGCGCCTGGATGCCAAGGGCGAGCGCATCGAGGAGCGCCTGGACCGCCGGGGCGACCGCCGCGACGAGCGTCTCGACGCCAAGGGCGAGCGCATCGAAAACCGCCTGGACCGCCGCGCCGACCGCGCCGAGGCCCATGGCAACGAGGCCCGGGCCGAGCGCCTGGAAAACAAGGGCGACCGTATCGAGGACCGCCTGGATCGTCGCGGCGACCATGCCGATGAGCGCCTGGACCGCAAGGGGGAGCGCGTCGAGAACCGCCTGGACGCCAAGGGTGACCGCATTGAACGCCGCCGTGACCGTCGACGCGACGCTGACCAGTAAACTCGGCGGGGTGAGCACCGCCGATCTCCAGTCCCTCGACGCTTTCCTGGCGTCGGTAGAGCGCCGTGCCTTCCGCATGGCGGAAGTCGCCACGCGCGACCGCGACGAGGCCCTGGATATCGTGCAGGACGCCATGCTGCAGCTGTCGCGGCGCTATGCGGCCCGCCCGGCGCAGGAATGGCCGGCGCTGTTCTACCGCATCGTCGAGAACCGCATCCGCGACTGGCAGCGCCGGCAGACGGTGAAGAACCGCCTGTTCTTCTGGCGTGCCCCGGCGCGGGACGAAGAAGAGGACGAGGACCCGATGGCCTTGGTCCCGGAACCTGGGGCGGGCCCGCAGGAAGAACTGCAGAAGGTGGAGCAGATGCGCCGCCTGGAGCAGGCCCTGCGGAGCCTGCCGGCGCGCCAGCGCGAGGCCTTCGAGCTGCGTCTCTGGGAGGGGCTCAGCGTGGAGGACACGGCGCGCGCCATGGGCTGCAGCGACGGCAGCGTCAAGACACATCTGCACCGCGCGCTCGCCGCGCTGCGCCAGGAACTGGAGGGGGTCTGGCCATGAACAACGAACAAGAGGAGCGGCTGGAGGCGCTGCGCCAGGCGCTGCGCGACAGCGAGCGGCTGGACATGGTGGCCGCCGCGAAGCTGCGTGCCGCCCGTGCCCGCGCGGTCGATGCCGCCCGCCGCCCGGCCCGGCCCTGGCTCTGGGCCGTACCGGCCGCCGCCACGGCGGTGCTGGTGGCGGCGCTGTGGCTGCCAGGGGCTCCGCCGGTGACCGGGCCACAGCCGCAGGCCGCGGGGACCGCGGTCGCGTCCGAGGCGCTCGACGTGCTGACCGACGAGCAGTCGCCGGACTTCTACCAGGACCTGGAACTGTACGAGTGGCTGGACCGGGAGGCGGGCCGTGCTTGAGGGCCTGCTGCTGCTGGCCGCCGCGGCGCTGCCGCCCAAGGCCGCCGCGCCGAGCGCGGAGCTGCTGGAGTTCCTGGCCGAGTGGCCGGACGAGGCGGCACAAGGCCTGTTCGACCAGCGGGCCGGGGCTTCGGGAAAGGACAAGGAACAGGATGAACGCCAGGAGAAGCCCGATGCGAAGCGTCGCTAGCCTCGTCGCCCTGCTGGGCCTGCTGTGGCTGGGCCCGGGGCAGGCGGCCACGGACTGGGCGCAGCTCAGCCCCGCCCAGCGCGAGGTGCTGGAACCGATGCGCGAGCAGTGGGCGGCCCTGCCCGGCGAGAAGCAGGACCGCCTCGCCCGCGGCGCGGAGCGCTGGACCCAGCTCAGCCCGGAGCAGCGCGAGCATGCGCGCCAGCGCCTGGAGCACTGGCGCCAGATGTCGCCGGAGGAGCGCCAGCAGATGCGCGACAAGCGCGACCGCTTCCGCCGCCTGACGCCGGAGCAGCGCGAGCGCCTGCGCGAGCGCGCCGAGCAGTTCCGCCGGCTGCCGCCGGAGGAGCAGGAGCGCATCCGCCAGCGCTTCCGCGAACTGCGTGAACAGCACCGGCCGCCGGGCGAGGAGGAGCGCAGGCTGCTGGGCTGCGAACCGGGCGAGCCCTGCAAGCCGCCGAAGGACCGGCGACCACGCTAAGGGATGCCACACCGGCGGGACGGCAACTCCCTCGTTGACCCCCGGCCCGGCCCTCCGCGGCCGGGCGTCCAGCGGGGCAAATGCCCACTGCAGGTTCGCCTCTTCCGCATCACCCGCCGCGGTGAATCCCCATGGCCGTCAAGCCGGCGGCTTGGGCGGCAGGTGTAAGCTGTGCGCCATGCCTGAGTTCATCGCCGCCGCCTACGCCGACCCGCGCTTCGTCTGGGTGGGCCTCGCCACGGTCCTGCTCAGCGCCTTCGGCTTCCTGGCCTTCGCGCTGCCGCTGACGGCGCTGGCGGCGCGCGACCCGGCCTGGGCACGGCGCTGGAAGATCCAGAACCCGCGCGGTGCCTCTGCCCTGTCGCAGGAAGAGGCGGAGCGCCGCGGCATCCTGGTGCAGGGGCCGCGCATGCTGCGCGAGTCGCTATGGGCCTGGGCGCGCAACAACCTCTGCATGCTGGCCGTCACCCTCGCCGCCTGGCCGCTGATGAGCCTGTCGGGCGTGCATCTCGGACCGGTTCCCGCCGGCTGGTGGTGGCTGTTCCCGCTGCAGCTGCTGTTCTGCATCTACCTGGACGACTTCCTCTACTACTGGATGCACCGCGCGATGCACACGCGCTGGCTGCTGTCGAACGTGCACGGCCGGCATCACCGCGTGCTGGCGCCCTGGGCCGTCACCGGCCATTACATGCATCCGGTGGAGTACGTGCTGACCGGATCGCTGGCCTTCCTCGGGCCTTCGCTGCTCGGTGCGCATGTCGCCCTGCTGTGGACCTGGATCCTGTTCCGGCAATGGGAGGCGGCCGAGGGCCATTGCGGCTACGCCTTCCCCTGGTCGCCGACGCGCTGGCTGCCGTTCTCCGACGGCGCGCTGCACCACGATGCCCACCATGCGCGCGTGCGCGGCAACTACGCCGGCTTCCTCGGACTCTGGGACCGGCGCTTCCGCACCGAAGTGCGCGGCTACGACGAGATGCTGCAAGGCTGGAAGTCGCGTTGAGCCGCCGGCTGTCGCCCCTGACGGCCCTGCTGGGCGGCGCGTCCCTGATCGGCCTGGCGCCGATCTTCGTGCGCCTGGCCGACGTGGGCCCTACCGCGGTCGCCTTCTGGCGCGTGGCGCTGGCGGCACCGGTGTTCGCGCTGCTGATGATGCGCAAGGAGGGCTTCGGCGCGGCCAGGGCCCGCTCGCTGGGCTGGCTGGTCCTGGCCGGCCTGTTCTTTGTCGGCGACCTTGCCGTCTGGCACCAGTCGATCCTGTGGACCTCGGTGGCCAACTCCACGCTGCTGACCAACCTCGCGCCGGTCTGGGTGACGCTGGCGGCCTGGCTGCTGTGGCAGGAGCGGGTCAACGCGGCTTTCGCCGGCGGCATCCTGCTGGCATTGCTGGGCGCGCTGCTGCTGATGGCCGACAGCCTGGAGGTATCGCGACAGACGCTGATCGGCGACCTGCTGGCGGTGCTCACCTCGCTGTTCTATGCCGGCTACCTGCTGGTGCTGAGCCGCCAGCGGCGGCTGCACTCGACGCTGGCGGTGATGTTCTGGACCAGCGCCAGCGCGGCAGTGGTACTGCTGCCGCTGGCCCTGCTGATGGGCGAAACGATCCTGCCGGCGTCCGCGCAGGGCTGGGCGGTGCTGGCCGGCCTGGCGCTGCTGTCGCATGCGATGGGCCAGGGCCTGATCGCCTACGGCTTCGCGCACCTGCCGGCCTCGTTCTCGTCGGTCAGCCTGCTGCTGCAGCCGCTGGCCGCCGGTGCCTTTGCCTGGCTGCTGCTGGGCGAGCATTTTGGCGTGCAGCAGGCGCTGGGCGGCGCGGTGGTGCTGGCGGGCATCCTGTGGTGCCGCCGGGCCATGAAAGATGATGGTTGAAAAGCCGTTGTGGGAGCGGCTTCAACCGCGATCCTTCATGGCACGGTCCTCCGAAGGCCAGCGTGTACAGCGGCAAGCCGTCCAGAGCGCACCACGGCGGGCATCGCGGTGGTGATGGCGAGGTACTCGAAGCCGATCCGCGAGATCGGCGCGACGATGCCGGTGGCCAGCGCGCGGTAGGGGGCGCGACATCAGGCCCTGGTTCACGGCTCGCGCCCGATGCGCAGCACCAGCTTGCCGCGGACGTGGCCGGTCTCGATCTCGCGGTGCGCGGCCGCGGCGTCCTCCAGCGGGTAGCGGCCGGAGACGTGCACGCGCAGCTGGCCCTGGGCCTGCAGCTGCAGCAGTTCGGCCAGGCGTGCCGCGGAGCGCTGGCTGCGCACCGCCTGCACGCCGAAGAGCTCGGCCTTGATGAAATCCACCAGCGTGACGATGCGGCGGCGCTGGCGCACCAGCTCCACCGATACGTACAGGGCCTGGCCGCCGGCGGCGTCCAGCGCCGCGTCGATTCCTTGCGGCGCCATCGCGCGCAGGCGTTCCAGCAGCCCGGCGCCATACTCCACCGGCTCGGCGCCGAGCACGCGCAGGTAGTCGTGGTTGCGCGTGCTGGCGGTGCCGATCACGCGCAGGCCGCGCGCCCGCGCGAGCTGCACCGCCATGCTGCCGACGCCGCCGGCGGCACCGTGCACCAGCAGCGTCTCGCCGCGCTTCAGCGCCAGCGCTTCCAGCGCGGTATGCGCGGTCTGCCCGGAGGCGGACAGCGCCGCCGCTTCGTCCCAGGACAGGATCGAGGGCTTGTGCAGCAACTGCGCGGCCGGCACCACGACGTACTCGGCGCAGGCATTGAGCAGCGTCCAGCCCAGCACCGCCTCGCCGTGCCGGAAATGCCCGATCCCCTCGCCGACGCGATCCACCAGGCCCGAGAATTCGTTGCCCGGCGTCACCGGCAGGCGGGAGGTGAAGGCGCCGCCCTGCGCGAAGAAGCCGCGGCGCAGGGCCGCGTCCACCGGCTGCAGGCCGGCGGCGATCACGCGCACGCGCAACTCGCCGGGACCCGGCTCCGGCAGCGGGCGGCGGCCGATCTTCAGCACCTCGGGTCCGCCGTATTCCTCGATCAGCAGAGCGCGCATGGCGGCGGGAGCCGCGGGGCACGAGGCAGCGGCCTTCAGGCGGACAACGACGGGGCTGTTCATGCTTGACCTCTTCAGGGCTGGGGATCAGCATAGAACCTCAACTTAAGTTGAGGTCAAGGACATGCCTTCTCCCTTCGACGAGCTCAGCGTGGGCCAGGTCGCCAAGCGCAGCGGCGTCGCCGTTTCCACGCTGCACTTCTACGAGAGCCGGGGGCTGATCCGCAGCCGCCGCAATGCCGGCAACCAGCGCCGCTACACGCGCGACACGCTGCGCCATATCGCGATCATCCGCGTGGCGCAGCGCGTGGGCATCCCCCTGGAGACCATCGGCGCGGCGCTGGCGAAGCTGCCGGAAGGACGCACGCCGACGCTGGCGGACTGGACGCGGCTGTCGCGCAGCTGGCGCGAGGAGCTCGATGCGCGCATCGAGCAGCTGACGCAGCTGCGCGACCAGCTCACCGACTGCATCGGCTGCGGCTGCCTGTCCATCGAGCGCTGCCGCCTGCGCAACCCCTACGACAAGCTGGCGGCCGAGGGTCCCGGGCCCCGGCGGCTCCTGAAGCCGAAGGACTGAGCAAGATCCGGCAAGTATTCCCGCCAGAACGGGTACAGACTGTGGCCATGAACGAGGGACTCTGCCTGTTCGACACCCCCATCGGCCGCTGCGGCATCGCCTGGGGCGAGCGCGGCCTGCTCGCCACGCAGCTGCCGGAAGCCAGCGACCGCCACACGCTGGCACGCCTGCGGCGGCGCCACCCGGCCCTGCAGGAAGCGCTGCCTCCCCCGGCGGTGCAAGCCGCCATCGGCGGCATCGTCGCGCTGCTCGGCGGCGAGCCCCGGGACTTGATGGAGGTCGCGCTGGACCTGGAGGGCCTGCAGGATTTCGCGTTGCGGGTCTATGAGCTGGCCCGCGCGATCCCGCCGGGGCAGACGCGGACCTACGGCGAGCTGGCGACGGCGCTGGGCGATCCGGCCGCGGCGCGGGCGGTGGGCCGGGCGCTGGGCGCCAACCCGTTTCCCATCGTCGTTCCCTGCCACCGCATCCTCGGTGCGGGCGAGTGGAGCGGCGGCTTTTCCGCGCACGGCGGCGTGGAAACCAAGAAGAAGCTGCTGCGCATCGAGGCGGGCGGCAAAGGGCAGCAGGATCTGTTCTGAAAGGCCTGCGGGAGCGGCGCAAGTCGCGATTTTCGCGCAAGAAGATCGCGGCTCGCGTCGCTCCCGCGAGCGCATCGGCCTTGACCCGCATGCCCCGCAGGCGTGTACTGGCCTCCCAGGATTCCCGACCATGACAGCCACGACCGTATTCGAAAGCGCATCGCTGGCGGTGACGGACTACCGCTGCGGTGCCGGCCCGCAGGACCGGCCGTTCACCGAGCTGCACGGCGCCTACTCGGTGTCCTATGTGCGGCGCGGCAGCTTCGGGCTGCACAGCCGCGGCAGCCGCTTCGAGCTGGTGGCCGGTTCGGTGATGATCGGCCGGCCTGGCGACGAGTACCTCTGCACCCACGATCACCATGTCTGCGGCGACGAGTGCCTGTCGTTCCGCCTGTCCGCGGCGCTGGTGGATTCGCTCGGCGGCGGGCTCAAGCCCTGGGGCCAGATCGGCCTGCCGCCGCTGCCGCAGCTGGTGGTGCTGGGCGAACTGGCCCAGGCCGCCGCCGCAGGCGGCAGCGATGTCGGCGTGGACGAGGCGGGCCTGCTGTTCGCCGCGCGTTTCGTCGAGCTGGTGGGCGGATCGCGGCGCAAGCCGCCGGAGGCCGCGCCACGCGACCGCCGGCGCGCCGTCGAGGCGGCGTTGTGGCTGGACGAGAACTCGGCGGGCGAGGTGGACCTGGAGCGGGCCGCGCGCGAGGCCGGCCTGAGCCCGTTCCACTTCCTGCGCCTGTTCGCCAAGGTACTGGGCGTGACGCCGCACCAGTACCTGCTGCGCGCGCGTCTGCGCCGTGCCGCTCGGCTGTTGGCCGAGGAAGAGCGCTCCATCACCGACGTGGCGCTGGACGTGGGTTTCGGCGATCTTTCCAACTTCGTGCGCAGCTTCCACCGCGCCGCCGGCGTCTCGCCCCGCGGCTTCCGCCTGGCGGCGCAGGGCGACCGCAAGATTTTCCAAGAGAAGATCGCCGTCCGTGCCTAGTCTGGTCTCCACCCATCAAGGAGACCACGACATGTACGACCACCTCGGTTTGAGAGTGAGGAACCTGGGCGCCAGCCTGCGCTTCTACGAGGCGGCGCTGGCGCCGCTGGGCCATGGCGTCTGCATGCAGGACGATCATGGCGCCGGCATCGGCCCGGCGGGCGAGCCGGCGCTGTGGCTGCATGCACAGGCCCGCACCGCCGGCTCCGGCGTGCACGTCGCCTTTCGCGCGCCGGACCGCGCGGCGGTGGATCGCTTCCATCGCGACGGCCTCGAGGCGGGCGGACGCGACAACGGCGCGCCGGGCCTGCGCCTGGACTACGGCCCGCATTACTACGCGGCCTTCCTGATCGACCCTGACGGCAACAATGTCGAGGCGCTTTGCCTGAGGGCCGGGTCATGACGCAGCAGGCCACCACGCTGCCCGGCTGCGAGTACCTCTTCACGCTGCACAGCCCCACCGGCGGCCTGCCGCAGGCCATCGATGCCTCGCTGACGATCTACCAGGCCGGCCCCGGCGGCTGGGCGCGTGGCCCCAGGCTGGAGGCGCAGATCCTCGCGCCGACCGGCGACTGGCTGCGCGCCATGCCCGGCGGCAGCCTGCGCGTGGATGCGCGCATGACGCTGCAGGCCAGCGACGGGGCGCTGATCCACGCCAGCTACGGCGGCGTCATCGGCATTGCGCCGGAGAACTTCGCGCGCATGGGCGGCGGGGGCACGCTGACGGCGCAGGAGATGTATTTCTTCACCACGCCCTGCTTCCAGACCGCGCACCCGGAGTACGCCTGGCTCAACCGGGTGCAGGCGGTCGGCCGGGCGGTGGAACTGAAGGGCGGGCCGGAGGGCTACGTGCGCTACGAGGTGTTCGCGCTGCGCTGATCCGGGCGGATCGGTTAGGCTGGCTGCATGAGAACACCCGTCACGCTGTTCCTGCTGGCCGCCAACATCGCCATCTTCGTGCTGCAGACGCAGGCGCCGGACGGCCTGATCCCACGCTATGCGCTATGGCCGCTAGGCGAGGGCTTCCAGCCCTGGCAGGTGCTCAGCAGCGCCTTCCTGCACGGCAGCCTGCTGCACCTGGGCGTGAACATGCTGGGCATCTGGACCTTCGGCCGCGAGCTGGAATCCGCGATGGGCTCGCTGCGCTACCTGTGGCTCTATGCGGTGAGCGTGCTCGCGGCGGCGGCGACGCAGCTGGTCGCGGTGAGCTTCGGCGATCCGGTGCCCACGGTCGGGGCCTCGGGTGGCCTGTTCGGCCTGCTGGCGGCCTATGCGATCCTGTTCCCGCACCGCAAGCTGATCCTGCTGTTCCCGCCGATCCCGCTGCCGGCGCCACTGTTCGTGCTGCTCTACGCCGCCTTCGAACTGTACGCGGGCGTCACCGGCACGCTGTCCGGCGTGGCGCACTTCGCGCACCTGGGCGGTCTGGTCGGCGGGCTGCTGGTGCTGCGCGGTCGCCGCCGGCGGCTCAGGTCACGATGACCTTGCTGCGCTCCAGCCGCGTCGAGACGATCTTCCAGCCCTCGGGCCCGAGCCGGTAGCGGTCGTGGTACCAGCCCCAGCCGTTCAGCGTGGCGAACGGCAGGCGCGCCAGGCCCGCGTCCTGCACCCAGATGCGGTCGTTCATCGGCCAGCGCGCCTGTGCCTCGGTGTCGGACAGCAGCTCGATCTCCGGCATGAAGCCCATGTGCATGGTGATGCTGCCCTGCAGCATGTAGACCGTGTTCTCGGCGAAGGCATCGGGGTCGCGGCGGTGGAATGCCGGGTCGCGCGTAGGCGATTCCGAGCGGAAGTCGGTCTCGGCGCCGTCGGCGAAGACCGAGCGCAGCAGCGCGGCATCCTTGCTGTCCACGCCGCGGAAGTAGCGCGCCTTCAGCGCCTTGATCTCCTCCAGGGCGAGCAGCCTTTGCAGTTCCGTCATGCGGGCTCCGATGCCAGGGCTTGGCTTGGGCAGGTGGGGCCACCATGCCAGCCGGCCCGGCGGCGCGCGTAGTCCGGATGCCGTAGGGGCCGGACTGTCGCCGGCCGCCGATGCGAGCTGACCTAGCCCCGGCGGTATAGCGTTGCGGGGGCGGTCCTTTGTAGGTCTACAGGGGAGAACGGGCATGCTCAAGTACTTCCGCCACATCACGCAATACATGAACGCGATGGCGCAGCTGCTGGCGGCGGGCCTGCCCGCCGCGGCGGTGATGGAGGCCTTCAAGGGGCCGCTGATCGTGCACCGCCCGCCGGCGGCGGCCTGAGGCCGGATGCTCAGGCGTCTTCGCGGCTTTCGCGGAAGCTGCTGGGGCT
Organism: Solimonas fluminis; assembly: GCF_002930645.1. GTDB lineage: Bacteria > Pseudomonadota > Gammaproteobacteria > Nevskiales > Nevskiaceae > Solimonas_A > Solimonas_A fluminis. The sequence continues at coordinate 404,278 of NZ_PSNW01000002.1, forward strand.
GATGCCGCTGTCGCGCTTGAAGGCGCGGGTGAAGTTGGCCACGTCGCGGTAGCCGAGCTGGTAGGCGATCTGCGTGACGCTGAGCTCGCCGCCACGCAGCAGCGCGCAGGCCTTCTCGTGGCGCACGCGCTTGGAAATCTCCAGGAAGCGGCTGCCCTCCCGTCCCAGCTGCCGGTCCAGGCTGCGCACCGATTGGTTGACCAGGCGGGCGAGGTCCGCCAGGGAGGGCATGCCCTCCTGCGACTCGCGCAGCATCATCGTGACCCACTCCGTCATCAGGCCCGATTGGGTGGCGTTGCGCAGCAACTGCTCGCAGCGGCCTTCCGCCATCTTGAGCGCATTGGCGTCGGCCATCGGCAGGTTCTGCGCCACCGTGCCGATGTCCAGCACCATCCGCGCCCCGGGCAGGGGCTCGGAACCGAAATGGAAGCGGGCCGGGCGCAGTTCGCGGTACCGCGTGACGTTGCCGGGCTCGGCATAGGAGACGTGGATGTCGTAGCCCGTCAGCGCGGGACCGGCGAGCCCCTTCACCTGCTCGTGGGTGCTGACCACCACCACCTCCAGCATGAACTGCAGCGCGGCAGGCGACAGGTTCACGACAGGCTGGAAGCGCAGCTCGGCCTGCTCGCGGCCGCGGACGTACTGCATCCGGAAGGTCGGGGTGATCAGCCGGTAGTAGCGCGCGGCGAGCTGCGCGGCGTAGTCGATCGTGGGGCTGGTCAGGATGCCGTAGCCGAGGATTTCGTGGCTGCTGGGCTTGATCCCGCGGCCCATCTCGAAGCTGAGATCGCTCCTGCCGGTCACGCGATGGACCTCGGCGACCAGGCTTTCCAGCTGCGGAACCGTGATCGTGGCATCGGGCCCATGGATCTGCGTGGGCCAGATGCCGGCGGCATGAAGGATGGCGTCCACGTCGAAGCCGCGATCCTTGAGCAGGTCGCAGAGCGTCGCGAAGTAGCGTGCCGGCATCCGCGTGACGGCGGCGGTCATGGCTGGCCATCCATGACAGCATCTTGGCAGAAAATGACAAGAGGCAGGAAGGCCCCCTGCCGATGATGGCGCCTCGATTTCCCCAATGGGTGGAGCGCCTCATGAAATTCGACCGGTTCGATCTCGCGGAGCTGCAGGGCTTTCGCGCCACGCAAAGACTCGCCTACGACTGTGTGCAGGCCGTCGAGGCGCAACTGCGCCCCGGCATGACGGAACTCGAAGCCTGTGCGCTGATGAAGAGCTACCTGACGGAGCGGGGCATCGACCAGATGTTCCACGAGCCCTTCGCCTGGTTCGGCGACCGAACCGCATTCCGCGACATCCTCCGCGACCAGGACTTCCTGCCGAGCGACCGCCGCCTGGAGAAGGGCATGCCGGTGATCCTGGACATCGCGCCCATCCGCGAGGGCTACACCGCCGACATCGGGTTTTCCACCAGCCTCGGCGGCAACGAGGAAGTGGACCGGCTGCAGCAGGTGCTGATGGAGGCGCGCGACTTCATCCTGCAATCGGTGCGCGCGCGCAAGACCTTCCGCCAGATCTACCGCGAACTGGACGGCCTGTTGGCCTCGCATGGCCTGCTGAATGTCCACCGCGCCTATCCCGAGCGCGTGCTGGCGCACCGGGTGTTCCGCTACGAGCATTCGCGCGCGCAGCAGTTCCTGCAGCGCTTTCGCGTGATGGGTTTCGGCCTGCCGAGCTATGTCTACGTGCTGGGCAAGTCGGCGCTGGCCCGGCTGGCGCCGCGCTGGTTCGAGTCGCCGCTGTGGAACGACGGGCCGGAATCCGACCATGCGCCCTCGCCGGGACTGTGGGCGGTGGAGCCGCACCTGGCCACGCCCAACTACCGCGTCGGTGCCAAGTGGGAGGAGATCCTGGTGGTAACGGCCGACGATGCCTACTGGCTCGACGAAGAGGTGCCGCATTGCCTGCTGGCACGCCGCAAGGGCTGGTGGCCCGCGGCAAAGGCCGCGCCGCGTGCCCGCAATCGTGAAGGAGCGCCGGCATGAAGAGATTCGAGAGGCGCGTCGTGCTGGTGACCGGCGCGGGCAGCGGCATCGGCCGTGCCACCGCGCAGGCCTTCGCGGCGCGTGGTGCGCTGGTCATCGCCGCCGGCCTCGGCGAAAGCGGGCTGGCGGAGACGCAGGCGTCGATCGTCCGGGCCGGCGGTCGCTGCGAAACCCACCCGGCCGACGTCTCCGACGAGAGCGCCATGCATGCCCTGGCGAAGGCCGTGCATCAGCGCCATGACGCCGTGGACGTGCTGGTCAACAACGCCGGCATCGGCGCCGCGGGGCGCTTCCTCGGCACCACGCCGGCGACCTGGGACCGGGTCTGGGCGGTCAATGTCCGCGGCGTGATGCTGGGCTGCAAGCTGTTCCTGCCGGCGATGATCGCCCGGCGCCAGGGGCATGTCGTCAACATCGCCTCCATGGCGGGCTACTTCGCTTCGCCGGAAATGCCGGTGTACGCCGCGTCGAAATCCGCGGTCATCGGCTTCTCCGAATCGTTGCGCGCGGACCTGGCGGACAAGGGGGTCGGCGTCAGCGCCATCTGTCCGGGCATCGTGAACACCAACATCATCGCCACCACCACGGCCGAGGGCAGCGCGGCGCCCTGGCAGGCCGGTGCCGTGGACTTCTACCGCAGGCGCAACTATCCACCCTCCCGGGTGGCCCAGGCCATCGTGCAGGCGGTGGAAGACAACGCGGCGCTGGTGCCGGTCACGCCGGAGGCCTGGATCGGCTACCACCTCAAGCGCCTGGTCCCCGGTGCGGCCCGCGCGCTCGCCGCACGGCCGCTGCCCTTCATGAAAACGCCGTGATCGCGCGACCGAACGATACCCGCCGAGCCCTGACATGACCCAGAAGATTCCCGCCATCGATGCGGCCTTCCTGCACATGGAAAGCCACGACACCCCCATGCACGTCGCCGGGCTGCAGATTTTCTCGCTCCCGGCCGGCGCGGGTCCGGACTACCTGCGCCGCCTGGTGGCGGAACTGAAGGCTCCGCGCGAGCTGTCGGCGCCCTGGAACCTGCGGCTTCGGCCGTCGGCGCTGTCGCGCCTGACCCCGGCCTGGGAAGAGGATCACGACGTGGACCTGGACTACCACGTGCGGCATCTGGCCCTGCCGCAACCCGGCGGCGAGCGCGAGCTGGGCGTGCTGGTATCGCGCCTGCACAGCCACCGCCTCAACCGTCGCCGCCCGCTGTGGGAATGCCACGTCATCGAGGGGCTGGAGAACCACCGCTTCGCCCTCTACACCAAGATCCACCACGCACTGGTGGACGGTGTCACCACCATGCGCCTGCTGATGCAGGCGCTGGCGGAGAATCCGCACGGCCCCCTCGTGCCGCCCTGGGCTGCGCAGGCGCGAATGCCGCCACCCGCGCCCACTGCGCCCAGAGCCCTGCAACGGCGGGCCGCCACTGCTGCTGGGGCCCTGCAGGGGCTGGCGCGCATGGCGGGGCAAGCCGGCCGCGAGGCGGGCTCGCTGGTCGCGCCCTACGCCGCCCCGCGCTCGCCGCTCAACGGCCGCGTCACCGGGCAGCGACGCCTGGCAACGCAGCAGTTCGAGATGGCGCGCATCAAGCGCCTGGCGCGCGCCGCCGAGGCGACGCTCAATGACGTGGTGCTGGCCCTGTGCAGCGCGGCCCTGCGTCGCTTCCTCAAGGACGCCAACACGCTGCCGGCCCAGCCGCTGGTGGCGGCGATTCCGGTGAGCATGCGGCCCCCGGGCGACGCGACCGACGGCAACGCCGTGAGCCTGATGCTCGCGCGCCTGGGCACCGACATCGCCGATCCGGCCGCCAGGCTGGCGGCGATCCGCGAAGGCACGCAGCGCGCCAAGGATCACCTGCGCACGATGACGACGGACGCTCAGGCCCTGTACAGCAGCCTGTTCGCCGCGCCATTCGCGCTGCAGACGCTGGCAGGCCTGACGGGCCGCACGCGGCCGTTCTTCAACGTCACGGTATCCAACGTGCCGGGACCGGCCGGTCGGCTGTTCCTGGGCGATGCCCGGCTGGAGGCGATGTACCCGGTATCGATCGCCGCCCATGGCCAGGCGCTCAACATCACCTGCACCAGCTATGCCGGAAGCCTCAACTTCGGCCTGCTCGGCTGCCGCGACAGCCTGCCGCACCTGCAGCGCCTGGCCGTGTACATGGCCGACGCCATGGCCGAGCTCGAGGAGCAGTTCGGCCTGCCCGCGGATATCCCCCGCGCCGCCGCCTGAGGAAGAAAGCATGAATCCCGATGACGCCCGACCAAGGAGAACCCTCATGATGATGTACGAAACCGTGAACACCGGCCTGATCGACGTCGAATCCCTGCCCTGGGTGCCGTTCACGCCCTACAGCCCGGACGTGCTGCTCAAGTACATCAAGCTGGATCCGGTGCGCGGCGAGATGGTCGTGCTGCTCAAGGCGCCGGGCGGCATGCAGATGCCGCGCCATCACCATACCGGCACGGTGATCGTCTACACGCTCAGCGGGCAGTGGAAGTACCGCGAGCACGACTGGGTGGCCACGCCGGGCAGCGTGGTGTACGAGACCGCGTCCACCGAGCACACGCCGGTGGCGATGCCGGAGGGCGGCGAGGTCCTGGCGCTCAACATCATCGTCGGCGAACTGGTCTACCTGGACCAGGAGGATCGCGTCATCGCCATCGAGAACTGGAAGACCTCGATGCAGCGCTACCTGGCCTACTGCCAGGCCAATGGCATCGAGCCGCAGGACCTGACGGCCTTCAGCGGCTGAGCGCCTTCAGTCCTCGTGCAGCGCGTCGAAGCGCTGCGCGAGGAAGTCCAGCAGCGCGCGCACCGACGGCAGCAGTCCGCGCTTCGACGGGTATACCGCGTGGATGACGTGCTTCTTCGGCGCCCAGCCGGGCAGCACCTGCGCGAGCCGGCCGGCGCGGATTTCGTCGATCACCACCAGCGTCGGCAACTGCACGATGCCGACGCCGGCGATGGCGGCGGTGCGCAGGGCGACCATGTCGTCGGTGACCAGGCGCGGGTGGTGATGGATGGCGGCCTCGCTGCCGTCGGGGCCGATCAGGCGCCAGACGTGGCCGGGCTTCGCGGGGCCCAGGTCCAGCGTCGGCAAGCGGTGCAGTTCGGGCGGTGCCGCCACCGGCCCCTGGCGCTGCAGCAGCATGGGGCTCGCCACCAGGCACTGGCTGCGCTGCGCCAGTATCTTCAACACCAGGTCGCTGTCCTCCAGCGGCGGATAGCGCACGCGGATGGCGACGTCGAAGCCTTCGGCGATCACGTCGACGCGGCGGTTGGTCGCTTCCACGTGCAGCTCCACGCGCGGGTTCTGCAGCATGAAATCGGCCAGCATCGTACCCACGCGCGTATGCAGCAGGGCCACCGGGCAGCTCAGGCGCACCACGCCGCAGGGGTCCGAGCGCGTCATCGCCACGGAATCCTGCGCCGCCTCCGCCTCCACCAGCATGGCCTTGCAGTGCGCGTAGTAGGTCTGCCCGATCTCGGTCACCGAGAAGCGCCGCGAGGAGCGCTGGATCAGGCGCACGCCGAGCCGGTCCTCGAGCAGCGCGATGCGCCGGCTGAGCTTGGACTTGGGTTGGCCCAGGGCCCGGCCAGCCGGCGCGAAGCCGCCGTGATCCACCACCTGGGCATAGAAATAGAGATCGTTCAGGTCCTGCATTGCCCGCTCATCGTTCCGACAATGGAACGCTGAGTATAGAAATCGCCGTCTACCGGGGCCAGCGTCCCGAATCTACCTTGTCCGTCATCGGAAAGGGCCTCGCCGAGGCCCCGAAAGCGGAGAAAGGTCATGAAGAAGATCCTTGGCGTCTACAGCACCCCGGGCCGGCACTGGGTCGGCGACGGCTTTCCGGTGCGCTCGCTGTTCTCCTACCAGAGCCATGGCGAGCAGCTGAGCCCCTTCCTGCTGCTGGATTACGCCGGCCCGGCGCCGTTCGCGCCCACCGCGCACCGCCGCGGCGTCGGCGAGCACCCGCACCGCGGTTTCGAGACCGTGACCATCGTCTACCAGGGCGAGCTGGAGCACCGCGATTCCACCGGTGCCGGCGGCCGTATCGGCCCCGGCGACGTTCAGTGGATGACCGCCGGGTCCGGAATCCTGCACGAGGAGTTCCATTCCGAGGCCTTTGCCAGCAGCGGCGGCACGCTGGAGATGGTGCAGCTCTGGGTCAACCTGCCAGCCAGGGACAAGATGACCGCGCCCGGCTACCAGACCCTGCTGGACCGCGACATCCCGGCGGTGGAGCTGCCCGAGGGCGCCGGCCGCGTCCGCGTGATCGCCGGTGCGTACGGCGACCGCAAGGGACCGGCGCGGACCTTCAGCCCGATGGACGTCTGGGACCTGCGCCTGAACGCCCGCGGCATCGTCCGCCTGCCGGTGGCCGCCGGCCGCACGCTGGCCCTGGTGGTGCTGCGCGGCACCGTCGAGGTCAACGGCGCGGAGATCGCCCGCGAAGGCCAGCTGGTGGTGCTGGACCGTGAAGGCGCCGACCTGCTGCTGGAGGCCAACAACGACGCTTCGCTGCTGCTGCTCAGCGGCGAGCCGCTGAACGAGCCGATCCGCGGCTACGGCCCCTTCGTGATGAACACGGAAGGCCAGATCGCCGAGGCGATCGAGGACTTCAACAGCGGCAACTTCGGAAAGATCGCGCCGGCGACGGCGTAACCCCGGCCCTGGGACCGATGCGGTCCCGGGGCCTTCTTTGTCATCGCTTCATCCCAAACCCAGGAGTCACTCCATGAGCAAACCCTACGTCCGCCTCGACAAGAACAACGCCGCCGTGCTGCTGGTGGACCACCAGGCCGGCCTGCTGTCGCTGGTGCGCGACATCGATCCCGACAAGTTCAAGAACAACGTGCTGGCGCTGGCCGACCTCGCCAGGTACTTCAAGCTGCCGACCATCCTGACCACCAGCTTCGAGACCGGCCCGAACGGCCCGCTGGTGCCGGAACTGAAGCAGATGTTCCCGGACGCGCCCTACATCGCCCGCCCCGGCAACATCAATGCCTGGGACAACGAGGACTTCGTCAAGGCGGTGAAGGCCACCGGCAAGAAGCAACTGATCATCGCCGGCGTAGTGACCGAGGTCTGCGTGGCCTTCCCCGCGCTGTCGGCGCTGGAAGAGGGCTACGAGGTGTTCGTGGTCACCGACGCCTCGGGCACCTTCAACGAGATCACGCGCCACTCCGCCTGGGATCGCATGTCGCAGGCCGGCGCGCAGCTGATGACCTGGTTCGGCACGGCCTGCGAGCTGCACCGCGACTGGCGCAACGACATCCCGGGCCTGGCCGCGCTGTTCTCGGCGCACATCCCCGACTACCGCAACCTCATCACCAGCTACGACGCGCTGACGGCGAAATCGTAAGCACATCGACCGGCGGCGCCCGCGCGGGCGCCGCCGCAGGCCGTGGTGCGGAACCAGGAGGCGCTGGACTCGCTGCGCAAGTAAGGCGGTGACGCCGATGGCCGGGGCGGACCGCATCAGCTCCGGCCGCTCCTATACTCCGCGCCGCTACCGACCACGGGGGAGCCCGGCATGGTCGAGGATTCGGAGATGAAGTACCTGCGCCGCTGCGTGGAGCTGGCGGAGGAGGCGCTGGAGGCCGGCGACCAGCCCTTCGGGTCGGTGCTGGTCGCGGCGGACGGACGCACCCTGTTCGAGGACCGCAACCGCGTAGGGGGTGGCGACCATACCCGCCACCCGGAGCTCGAGATTGCGCGCTGGGCCGCGGCGAACCTGAGCCCCGACGCCAGGAAGCGGGCCACGGTCTACACCTCCACCGAGCATTGCCCGATGTGCGCCGCGGCGCATGGCTGGGTGGGGCTGGGGCGCATCGTCTACATCAGCTCCGCCGGACAGCTCGGGCAGTGGCTGGGCGCATGGGGCGTGCCGGAAGCTCCCATCCGCTTCCTGCGCATTGGCGAGCTGGTGCCGGGGCTGGCAGTGGAAGGGCCCGTGCCGGAACTGGTAGGGCCGCTGCGGGAATTGCATCGCCGTTTTCATGGAGCCGCCTGAGGCGGCGAATGGGGGCACGTGGCTGAGCGCGCATTCGCCCGGCGCCTGGCGTGGAAAATGCCCGACGCTGCGGCGGCCGTAGGGGAGATTTATCCTTGCGACGCCGCCGAGCCTGTCCGTATAAGATCGGTGGGGGGATCCAGGGAGGGGAAACCATGGCCATGCTGTTCGCCATCGCCACGGTCGTTGCTGCCGCGCTTCTGGTCGCGCTGCTCTGGCGCGAGATCGGCGGCATCCGCGACGAGTTCTTTCAGAAAGTGCGCAGCCGCTTGCTGCAGCGGTTGGGCATCGTGGCCACCGCGGCGAGCATCGCGGCCGCGGGCGTGATCGCCACGCAGGCCGTGCTGCTGGATCGACAGGCGGCCAGCCATCGTGCGGCGGAGGCCGAACTCGCCGGACTCAAGCTGGACCTCGCCCGACTGCAGCGCCTCGCGCTGCGTGCCGCCCGCACCGCGCACAAGCCGGCACAGGACCTTGCGCAGGCGACGGCGGAGCCGGCGGCTCCCAGGCGCGCGCCGCATGCCTATGTCGCCGCCAGCAGCGCGGTGGTGCGCAACAGTCCCGGCCAGCACAGGCTCTTCACCCTCCAGCGCGGGACCGAGGTGAAGCTGCTGGGCGATGCGCAGGAGATCGACGGCCGCGCCTGGCAGGAGATCGCCATCGGCGACGGCCGCCAGGGCTGGATCGCGGCCTCGCTGCTGGAGCCGGCGACCTAGGATCCGCCGCCGTTGCCGACGGCGGCGGGCCGGTGCGGCGACAGGACTTCCGCGCTTGAAGTATTTAGCTAGGACTCCTATTTTAGTAGGCATGGCTACCAGCAGCGACCAGCGGCGACAGGCAGCGGCGGGGCTGGACCAGCTCGCCTCGCTGGTCCGCGCGCAGTCCTGGCGCAAGGACCTGCCGCCCACGCAGGCGGCGGTGCTGCGCGTGCTGGAAAGCGTTTCCGCCGGCCAGCGGGCACGGCAGCTGGCGGAGCGCCTGGGCATTTCGGCTGCCAGCCTCAGCGACTCGCTGAAGGCGCTGGAGGCCAAGGGCTGGATCGAGCGCCTGCCGGACCCGGCGGATGGGCGCGCGGCCATCATCCGCCTGAGCGCCCAGGGCAAGGCCCTGGCGCAGGAGCTGCTGGGCGGTGAGGGCGGCATGGCGGCCCTGCTCAAGCGCCTGGGTGCCGAGGACCTGGGGGCGCTGCTGCGCATCACGCAGCTGCTGGTGTTCGAGGCGCAGCAGCAGGGCCTGGCCAGCGGGCCGCGCACCTGCCTGGGCTGCCGCTTCTTCCAGCCCCATGCCAGCGGTGACCGCGACAAGCCGCACTTCTGCGGCTTCATCCGGAAGCCCTTCGGCGATCCCGAGCTGCGCGTGGACTGCGCGGAGCAGGAAGCGGGAACCAGGCAGCAGCTCGCCGCGAACGCGCGGCGCTTCAGGCAGGCGATGCCCGCCTGAGCGGAGGGCAGCCGCGGGTCATTTGCGCCACGGCAGGTCCATCACCGTTCCATCCGGCAGGCTCACCGTGCGCCCATCGGCAGCGCCGCGGCAAACTCGCTTTCGGCCGGCGAAGAGTCGATGCCGTTCTTTGCGGCCGCAGCGCCGGAGGCCACCGCGCCGCCGTATAATTCGATGATTCATAACGCCTTCGATCCGCCCCTGCCAGGGAACCTTTTCCCGCGCCCATTCGTGTATATAACGTATGGTCTCCCTGATCCCCTTCCCGGGCCGAGCTGCCGCCGCCGGGCGTTTTGAGCGCCTGTTGCGGCCTCAGCTATCGGGGATGTACCGGCTGGCCTATCACCTGACGGGCTCCCGCGACGATGCCGAGGACCTGGTGCAGGAGGTCTGCACTCGCCTCTACCCGCGCCTGGAGGAACTCGAGAAGATCGAGGTCCTGGGGCCCTGGCTGGCCCGGGTGGTCTACAACCAGTTCGTCGACCAGCGGCGCCGGCGCGACAACAGTCCGGTGGAATGCGTCGGCGAACTGCCCGAACAGGCCTCGGAACTGCCGGGCCCCGAAGAACTCACGGACTCCCAGCTGCAGCAGGAGCACATCCTGCAGGCGCTGTTCCGGCTGTCCGACGAGCACCGTGCCCTGATCGCCTGGCACGACATCGAGGGTTATACGCTGGAAGAGCTGGCCGGCCGCGAGGGCCTGGCGATCGGCACGCTCAAGTCCCGGTTGCATCGCGCCCGGGCGCATCTGCGAAAGCTGCTGGGGGAACCATTTTCCCCTGCCATCCGTGTAAGGGAAACAGGAGACTGACGTGGACTGTTCCGACTTCCGCTCGCAACTCGACGAATATCTGGACGGCCGGCTGGTGGCCGGCCACGAGGCCTGCGTGCGCCACCTGGAGGGTTGCCCGGATTGCAGGAGTCGCGTCGCGTCGGAACGGCGCCTGCGCGAGGCACTGAGGCAACTGCCTACCCCGATGCCGCGGGGCTCATTCGAAGACCGAGTGTTGCGAACCGCCATGCGGGCGGCACCCAGCCCGCGACGCGGAGCCTGGGTCCGCTATGCCGCTGCGGCGGCACTGCTGCTGGCGGTGGCGGGCGGGATTCTCTCGTTGCGGATGCCGCCGCAGGCGGAGGCGACGCTGGCCACCGTGCCGGCGGGCGGCCACGCCGAGCCTCGTACCGTACGCCTGGTGCTCACCGCGCCGCGCGCCCTGCCGGGTGCGCAAATACGCCTGGAGTTGCCCGACCACAGCGAGTTCGCGGCCTACAAGGGACAGCGCGTACTGGAGTGGACCGCCGATCTTGTCGAGGGCCCGAACCTGCTGGAAGTGACCATCCATGGCCCGGGCAAGGGCGTGGCGCTGGCCACGGTCAGCTACCGCGGTTCGCAGCGGACACTGCCGCTCCCGCTGGAATCCACCGCGCAGACCCGTACCCGAAACGAGCCCGAACTTTCCTCGGAGTACCAGCATGCCTAGCTATAAGAATCCGCGAGCCCTGCCGGCTGCCGTTGTCCTCGCGGCGGCGCTTGCCGCCTGCGGTGGGGGCGGCGGCAGTGGCGATACAGGGACGGTCAATCTTGGAGTGACCGACGCGCCGGTCGATTCCGCGACCGCCGTGGTCGTGGAGTTCTCCGGGGTGGAGGCCAAGCCGCAGGGCGGTCGCGCGCTTTCCTTCGATTTCCCAGCGCCGCGCCAGATCGATCTGCTGGCGCTGCAGGGCGGCGATAGCGCCTTGCTGCTGGAGGGCGTGGTGCTGCCCGCCGGCCCCTACGAGTGGCTGCGCCTCAAGGTCAATGCCGGGCGGGAGGCGTCGGACTCCTACATCGACCTGGATGACGGCAGCCGCCATGCGCTGTTCATTCCCAGCGGCAACCAGAGCGGCCTGAAGCTCAATGGCGGCTTCACCGTGGCAGCCGACACCACCAGCAATTTCACCATCGACTTCGACCTGCGCAAGTCGGTGCACAACCCCGCGGGCCTGGATGGGGACTACATCCTGAGGCCTTCGCTGCGCATCGTGGACGACAGCAAGGTGGGGACCCTGGCCGGCACGGTCGGCGCGGAAAGCCTCGCCGCCGAGAACTGCACCCCGGCGGTCTATGTCTATAGCGGTGCGGGCGTCACGCCCGATGACGAAGGTTCTGCTGCCGCTCCGCTGAGTAGTGCTTCACTGACCCTCGATGCCGAGAGCGGTGACTACCGCTACGTCGTGGCGTACCTGCCGGTCGGCAGCTATACCGTGGCCTTCACCTGCGACGCGGCCGATGATGATCCGGCGACCGAGGATGTGCTGGCCTTCTCCGCACCGGCGGATGCCGTGATCGTCGCGGGCCAGACCACGACCGTCGATTTTCCCTGAAGCCCGGGTTTGGATTGACATACAGTCTGCCCTGAGTTGAAGCTAAGGAGTGTCCGTGCGCAAGATCATGTTCGCCCTCGCCATCGCAGCCGGCCACTTGGCCAGCGCGGTGGCGCGTGCCGAAGATCCACTCGAAGGCCTCGAGATGGATGTGATCGAGCCCGGCGAAACCCCGACCGGAGGAATGTTCCGCATCGCCCTGCCGGGCGCATCGAGCCCCCATTCCGGCAAGGACGGGCAGGGGCAGTCGGCCTCTGCCCCGGGCCGCGAGCGCGGCAACGGCAACGGCCTCGGCAACAGCTTTGGCCAGGACACAGCCGAGCAGGCGCGCAGCCAGCACGGCAATTCCGGCCGCGGAGGCGGCAAGGGCCCAGGCAACAACAACGGCCAAGGCCCCGGAAACAACAACGGCCAGGGGCCAGGCAACAACAATGGACAAGGGCCAGGCAACAACAACGGCCAGGGCCCGGGCAATAACAACGGCCAAGGCCCCGGAAACAACAACGGCCAGGGGCCAGGCAACAACAATGGACAAGGGCCAGGCAACAACAACGGCCAGGGTCCGGGCAATAACAACGGCCAAGGCCCCGGAAACAGCAACGGCCAGGGTCCGGGAAGCAACAATGGACAAGGTTCGGGCTCGAACAATGGCAACGGCAACGCCAAAAGTCAGGCCCCCATTGGCGGCAATGACAAGCGGGGTGCGCGGCGCTAATCTCGGCGCATGACAGTGTCAGCCCAGGAACGAGACTTCCCAAGCCAGCCTGCATTTCCACCTGTCGGCTGGTTTTTTTTGCGCCCTGTGCTGCTGGCGCTCGCCCTGCTGGGCAGCATTCCGGCGCGCGCGGGTGCGCCCGAGGACTATGCGGCCGGCGTGAAGGCCTACCGCGCCGGCGAAACCGAAGAGGCCCTGCGGCTGTTCCAGGGTGCCTTCGCCGCCGGCCTGGCGACGCCCACGCTGCGTTTCAATATCGCTCTTTGCCAGTACCGCCTGCGCCGCTATGCCGAGGCGCAGGAGCAGTTCCTGAGCCTGACCCGCGACGAGGACTTCAGGGCTGCGGCCGAGTATCACCTGGGCCTCATTGCCTTCCAGCAGGGCCGCAGCGACGACGCCCTGCAGCACCTCAACACGGCGCAGGCCCTCGACCCGATCCTGGAGGATCGAGTCGACCTGGCGCGCGCGCGCATCACCGGCCGGCCGGAATCGCCGACCACGTCCTGGTACCTTCGCGCCATGGGGGGCTACGACAGCAATGTGGAACTCGTACCGGATGACGAGGCCCTGGGCCTGTCGCCGCGTGCCGACGGCTTCTCGGAGGCGCTGGGCAGTATCGAGCACCGGCGCGGCGCCTGGCGCTATGGCGGTTCGCTATACCAGCGCAGCTACTTCCAGCTCGATGACAGCAACCAGCTTGGCCTCCAGCTGAACGCCTCTCGCAATTTCATTGCCGGACGCTGGGCCTTCGAGCTCGGCGGCGGCGGTTCCGCCGTGCGCCTGGGCGGCGAGCGTCTGCAGGAACTTGCCGGCCTGCAGTTCAGCGGCCTGTACCGCGGCAGCGGGACGTGGCAGCCGCGCATCGGCCTGGGCGTGGATCATGTCACGGCCCCCGAGCGCTTCGATTACCTGGAAGGCTGGCGTGCGCGGCTGGAGCTCTCCGCCATCGCCAGCCGCTTCTTCGCCAGCTATGCGCTGGAGTACAACGACCGCGAAGATGAGGCGTTAGGCGACGAGTTCTTCAGCCAGTCGCCAGTGCGCCATGGCTTGTACGCCGCCTGGCAGCCCACCTGGTTTGCCCCGGTGGAGACCGAGATCGTTGCCGAGTTGCGCTACAGCCGCTATGCCGACGAAGACCTCTACCAGGATGGTACGGAGCTGCGCAGCGAACGCCGCGAGGAAATGCTGGCGGGGCTCGGGCTCTACCTGCGGTTCCCCTATACGCTGGGACTGAGGCCGCGCCTGGGAATCTTCGCCTCCAGCAATCGCAGCAGCATCGAAGCCCTGGAGTACGAGAAGCTGGAGCTTACCGGGGGCTTCGAGTACTTCTGACCCGGTGTCGGCAGCACCGACTGCCCCAGCCTGAGTGCCGGCGATCCGCAGGCCCATGGTCCGGCTGTGTCCTGCCCTCCCAGGGCCGAAGCGGGCCCTGCACCCCGACGCCCGGCACCCCCCCCCGCTGAATCCGGGGCCCGCCATGCCCGGCGCAGCCTCCGCGGGGCGCTCCTAGCCCAGGATTCTTCGCCGCCGATGCCGCAGCCGGTCCACCGGGGCTTCCCACTGGGCTGACCGGAGCCTCCGGACGTTCGCCGTGGCCCCCTACCCGGTTCGCCCCCGTGCCCTGGCTCCGCTCTCCGTTTGCCGCCCCATGCGAGCAGCCGATGGAACCTTTTTCCCTTTCCGTTCGTGTAGCTGGATACGGGCAAAAGCCTCAAGGGCTTTCATCCGGGGGCTCTGTCGACCGGGTTGGCGCGCGCAAAGCGTTCGGGTCCGGTGGACAGATGGGGGGATTGCAAGCTTATTTTCTGTAGAGTGATTAAAAATATCAGGACAAATACCGTTCTCATGAAAAATGAGGGCGAAAGTACTTACTTTGTCCGTATTTAAAGCCTAGTCAGCTGCATAAGAATTGCTCTCATTGCGACAAGAAAGGAAAGCATGGTCTAAGGCTTTAAAGACCGGGAACGCCCGCCAGTGGCGAGTTCATGGAACTGCTAAAACGATAATACTTCTCATCATCCAGCAAACCGAAAATTAAGTCGCGATACTTCAACGGTATTCGTTATCTTTCCAGATGAAAGGCACTGGAAATGTGATTAAATGGATGGCGGCTGACTGTCAGGATCGGTGGATCGGGGGCTAGACTCTGCCGACCTGGGTAAAGCAGCAGGGATGTGGGGGTAAACCTGGCTTTGGGGGAAGGCATGCGGCGGCGCATCTTGGGCGTGACACTGATCGAACTGGTGGTGGTCGTGGCCATCATCGGCATCCTGGCGGCCATCGCCTTGCCCAGTTACCAGAGCTTCGTCATTCGCGGCCGGCGAGCAGAAGCCAAGACCGAGATCATGGAAATCGCCAACCGGGAGCAGCAATTCCTGCTGGCACATCGCGCCTATGCTTCCAAGGCGGAGATCGAGGGCAGCGGGTACGCCCTGCCCAGCACACTGACCCCGTACTACAGCTACAGCATTACGGTGGGGTCCACGGGAGCGCCATCCTTCCTGATCACCTTCACCCCGAGCGGCGCCCAGGCATCGGACGGGCCGCTGACCTTGAATCACCAGGGCATCAAGACCCCGGCGGACAAATGGAAGAAGTGAAGGCCTCTCCTCTGCGTCAGTCCGGCACCACCATGATCGAGGTCCTGGTGACGCTCATCATCGTGTCGATCGGACTGCTGGGCCTGGCGCAGCTGCAGTCCAAGATGCAGCTGTCGGACATGGAGGCCTACCAGCGGGCGCAGGCGCTGATGCTGGTGAAGGACATGGCCAGCAGCATCGCGGCCAACCGGAAGGCGGCGGCCAGCTATGTCACGACAGCCCCGCTAGGGGCGGGCATGACGTGCCCGGTCCCATCGGCGATTCCCACTCGGCAGGAGCGCGATCGCGCTCAGTGGTGCCGCTTCCTGCAGGGCGTTGCAGAGCGACAGAACACAACGGATCGGGGAGCCATGATCGGCGCACGTGGCTGCGTTACGGCCCTCGGAGGAGATGCCTACCTGGTGACGGTTGCATGGCAGGGGCTGCTCCCCATTGCCGCGCCTCCCGCAGGGGTCGCCTGCGGTGCCGGACAATACAACGACGGTGCGGCCTGCACCAGCGATCGCTGTCGCCGTGTGGAAACCATGGTCGTGCGGCTCGGCACATTGATTTGAGTGTGCGACCAGGCACGGCTCGCGCGATGGGCGCTCTCATGAAAAAAGCAAAAAAAATTTCGGGCTTCACCATAGTCGAGCTCATGGTGAGCATGGCGATATCGCTTGTGATCCTGGGGGCTCTCGTCTCGCTGTTCGTCAGCACCTCGCGCGTGAGCAGCGAGATGGCCAAGGTCAGCGGCCTGATCGAGAACGGGCGATTCGCAGTCCAGATCATCGAAAGCGACCTCGTGCATGCCGGGTACTGGGGAGGATATGTTCCTCAATTCGACGATCTCGGTTCAGTCGGGGTTCCCAATGACGTGCCCACCGCCGTGCCGAACCCTTGCACGACCTACGCCAATTGGGACCGGAACTTCCGGATCAACCTGATGGGAATTCCAGTGCAGGCCTGGGGGGCCACCATGCCCAGCGGAGCCGGCTGTGCTGCGTTTCCCGCGAAACGGGCCGGCACCGACACCCTGCTGGTGCGGCATGCCGATATGTGCATCGCTGGTTCGGCCAATTGCCCGCAAGTAGCAGGGCGTCTCTACTTCCAGAGCCCATTGTGCGACACCCAGCGAAACGCGGCAGCGCTCCAGCAAGTCGCCTCGGTGGATGCCGCTTTCAATCCCAACAACATCGTGTTCACCCCCGCAAGCTCGAGCAGCACCGATGATGCCTACGTCGGCATGATGCTGCGGACCTCCGGCGGCACGGGGGCCGGGCAGTACCGGTTGATAACGGACTACGACGGCAGCAGCCGCACCGCCGCCATCAGTCCGAACTGGAGTCCAGCGCCCAGCGTGGACATCTACTCGAACCCCACGACCTACTCGTTCGAATATCTCCTGCGCCCCGCAGCTTCGGCGACGGAAGTGTTTCCGCTACGCCAGGGAAATTGCCTCACGGCAGCACCGATGCGGCGCTACATATCGAACATCTACTACGTCACGGATGCCAGCCATCCGGACCGGCCGGGAGAGACCATTCCCACCCTGGTCCGCTCCCAGTTCGACGGAAGTTCGGGGGCCGTACAGCAGGCACCGGAAATGCTGGTCGAGGGCATCGAGCAGTTCCGAATCGAGTTAGGCATCGATGACACGATGACGCGTTGTTCGCCCGCGACGGCGGTCAACTACGGGGCCGCCCGCAGCAATGTCGAGCCTTCAACCTGCACCTCGAACGCGGGCAACAGCTACGCCAACACGCTGCCGATCAATCGGGGCGACGGCGCTCCGGACCGGTACAAGCGCTGTACCGACGCGAATCCCTGTACGGCACAGGAACTGGCCAATACGGTCAGTGTCCGCATCTACGTGCTGGCACGCAGCCGCGACCAGACCCCCGCCTACACCGACGCGAAGTCGTACTGCCTCGGTGAGCTCTCGGGTGCCGGCACCTGTCCGGCGGAAAGCCTCGTGCCTGCCGCCAACGACCACTATACGAGGCATGTATTTGCCAGCACGGTGCGGCTTGTCAACGTCTCCGCGCGCAGGGAAACGCCATGATCCGATCGTCGAAATCCGCGCAGCGGGGTGCCGTGCTGGCCGTGGGCCTGATCATGCTGGTCATGATCACGCTCGTCATCGTGGGCTCGTTCTCCATGAGCTCGGTGAATGTCAAGGCCGTGGGCAACATGCAGACCCGCGACGAGGCGATTGCGGCAACGAACGAAGCGATCGAAAGGCTCATCAGTTCGACGACGGATGGTTCGGGCACCACGGTGGACTTCACGACCAACCCCATCGCGCAGGGCTACAACATCGATATCGACAACGACGGCACCTCCGACTATCAGGTGAACTTCGCCGCGCCAGCCTGCCTGACCGCCGCGCAGGTGGCGGCGACCAATCCGCCGCCCAGCAGCATCATCCTGGGCGACTCCTTCAATGTCGTCGCTGCAAATTACTTCCGCTCCGTATGGGAGCTTGTCGCAACCGCGACCGACCTGCGCAACAGCGGGGTCTCGGTGCGAATACACCAGGGCGTGGTCGTACTGATCAACCAGGCGCGTCGCACCGCGTCCTGCCCCTAACCGACGGGAATCTGTCATGAATGCACGCATTCTGAAGACTGTAGTGACTATCGCCCTGGCTTGTGTGCCGTGGGTGTCCTCGGCCGAGGACATCGACCTGTTTACCGGAGCCACGCCCCCGAGCGGAGCCAACCTTCCCAACGTCTTGTTTGTCGTGGACAACACCGCAAACTGGACACAGCCGTTCACGAACGAAATGTCGGCCCTGGCGCAGACATTCGCCGGAATGCCGGAGAACAAGTTCCGCGTCGGCATCATGTTCGCGACGGAGACCGGCGGGTTCGACAACAATGTCGGCGGTGGCTACGTCCGTGCGGCGGTGCGCACCATGGACAACGCCAACAAGCTCAAGTACCAGACCTTGATCAATGCTCTCGATGTCGGCTACGACAAGGGCAATGCCGGCTTTTCGGGCGTGCAGATGGCCGAGGTGTACCGTTACTTCAGCGGCGGCGCGCCTTATGCGGGAAACCAGAAGGCGAAAACCGACTATACCGGCAATGCCTGTTACGAATGCCAGAAGCAGATGACGGCAGCCCAAAAGTCCGCCAATGCAGCGGTCTATGCCCTGAGCGGCAATGCCCTGAACTCGAAGAACGCCACGGCCTACAACTCTCCCGTTCCGACCGCCAACTGTGCTCCCAGAAACTACATCATCTACATCAGCAATGGTCCCAATCAGGAGGCGGCAGCGCAGGACGCCATCGCGAACAACATGCTGACGCAGGCCGGGGGAGCGACGAGCATGATCCCGCTTTCCCCGAACGGTTCGCAGGAAAACCCGGCGGACGAATGGGCACGCTTCATGAAGCAAAGCCCTCTTGGGGTAACCACATTCACCATCGACGTCGATCCGGTGACCAATGGCCAGGGGCCGGGCTGGACGGCCCTGCTCAAGAGCATGGCCAACGTCAGCGGCGGCAAGTACACCGCGGTAAGTTCCGGCGCCGGCTCCAGCGCGATCGTCGATGCGATCAACGACATCCTCTCGCAAATCCAGTCTGTGAATACTGTTTTCGCGTCGGTCAGCCTGCCTGTCAGCGTGAACACGCAGGGCAGCTACCTGAACCAGGTCTATGTCGGCATGTTCCGTCCGGATGGCAATGCCCTGCCCCGGTGGACCGGCAACCTGAAGCAATACAAGCTGCAATTGGATGGAGACCAGTTGCGACTGGTCGATGCTACCGGTTCGCGGGCGGTGAATACGTCCACGGGCTTCATTACCGAGTGCGCCCGCTCCTACTGGACCCCCAGCACCATCGACGCCTACTGGACCTTCAAGCCACTGGGTAATTGCATTGCTCCTGCGGGTCAACCCGTCGATTACTACAAAAATTCCAACAGTCCCGACGGCAACGTGGTGGAGAAGGGCGGACAGGCTTATGTCCTGCGCCAGGCAAGTCCCACGGCGCGTCAGCTCAAGACCTGCAGCAGCGCCTTCTCGTCTTGCCAGACCACGCTGACGAACTTCGATACGGCCAACTCGGCGCTCACGAGTTCGGACCTGTCGGCGACCGTCGCCTCTCCTCGCGATGCCCTCATCAACTGGGCGCGCGGCAATGATGTACAGGATGAGAACACCAACGCCAACTACACCGAAGCGCGACCCTCGGTGCATGGCGACGTCGTGCATTCACGGCCTGTCGCCGTGAACTTCGGCACTGACGCCTTGCCCAAGATCAGCGTGTTCTACGGCGGCAACGACGGAATACTGCGATCCATCAACGGCAACCGCAGCGGGTCCATCGGCTCGGTGCCGGCCGGCGGCGAGATGTGGGGCTTCCTGCCTCCCGAGTCCTACCGGCTCATCCGGCGCAATTACGAGAACACGGAGCAGATCAGCTATCCGGGCATCACCGGCGCGCCGAAGGCCTATGGCCCCGATGGTCCGGTGTCCAGCTATGCCGACGGCAGCAATCGCTGGATCTACGCGACGATGCGGCGTGGCGGCCGGGTCCTGTACTCGTTCAACGTCGGTTCCTCGAACCAGGCCGATGTCACGTTGAAATGGAAGCGCGGTTGTCCCAACCTGACCAACGACAGCGGCTGCGATACCAGCGACACTTCATGGAGCCGCATCGGACAGACCTGGGCCGCCCCGGTGGTGGCAAAGGTCGCGGGCTATGGCAACGGCAGCTCCCCGGTTCTCTTCCTGAGCGGCGGATACGATACCTGCGAGGATGCCGATCCGCGGGCCTGCAGTTCGAGCCGGAAGGGCAACATCGTCTATGTCCTGAATGCCGACACCGGGTCGGTGCTGACCACGTTCAACACGGCGGCAGGCGTGATCGCCGACGTGGCGGTTGTCCCCGATGCGGTTACCGGCCTGGCCACCTACGCGTACGTGGCCGACCTTGAAGGCAATATCTACCGGATCAACATGGGGACGCAGGCGCCCTCGGCCTGGACGATCATCAAGATTGCCTCCCTGGGCTGCAGCACGGCGGCCAGTTCCTGCACCGCGGGGCGCAAGTTCATGTTCACACCGGACGTCGTGCGCAGCGGCGACGAATTCATCCTGCTGCTGGGCTCCGGCGATCGCGAGAAGCCCTTGCTGCAGTACAGCAGCGCGGCGTCTGTCGAGAATTACTTCTTCATGCTGCGCGACAAGCCCACGGATGCCAATTGGCTGGCGAACGAGCCCAGCAGCTGCAATGGAACGATCTGCCTCGGCTCGCTGATATCGATCCCAAGCGGGTCGACTACCGCGCCTACGCCTGCCCAGCTGGCGAGCAAGAAGGGCTGGTACCTGGGCCTGCGTGCGACCGAGCAAGTGGTTACGGCGTCCCTGACCATCTTCGGCACGGTCAGCTTCAGCACCCACCAGCCTCAGCAGCCCAGTGCCAATGCCTGCACGAGCGCGCTGGGTACTACGCGCCTGTACAGCCTGTCCTACAAGGACGGTTCACCGGGGCAGGGCCAAACCGAGCGCTCTGCTGTGCTGCCGCCTGTTGGGTTGCCGCCGTCCCCGGTGGCCGGCATCGTCAAGCTGGATGACGGGCGCCTGGAAGCCTTCTGCATCGGCTGCGACAAGGACTCTCCGCTGGAGGCCAAGCGGCCGCCGTTGCCGTCCCTCTCCCTGCCGCGTGAACCTCGGCGACGGCTCTTCTGGTACATCGAATGAGGAGCCCTCTGAATCCGCGAGTTTCCGCCATGTCCCGAAAAGAGCCGGCGCGTGGATTCTCGCTGATGGAACTGCTCATCACCATCGCCGTCATCGGGATCCTGATGGGTATCGCCATCCCTTCCTTCCGGCAGGCCGCCCTTGCCTCCGAACTGCGAGCGACCGCGAACAGCCTGCTGGTCGCCACCGTCGCGGCCCGCAGCGAGGCCATCAAGCGCAACGCGGTTGTCGCGCTGTGTCCGTCCTCCAATGGCAGCAGCTGCGGCGGGACATGGGAGCAGGGCTGGATCGTCAGTTGTGCCACCAGCGACAACATCAACTGCACGGCGGGAGGAAGCAACCGCCTGGTGCTGCAGGCCGAGGGCAGCGCCGCCGCGGGCGTCCGGGTCATCGCCCAGGGAGGAGCTACGACCCTGAACTTTGATCCTACGGGAGCCGCTGCAACGGCGCAGGTGTTCAAGATCTGCCGGGAGCGTCCGCTGGGCAACCAAGAGCGCGTGCTGACGCTCACGGCCACCGGCCGGGGCAGCATCACCAAGACGACCACCGGCGCCTGTCCGTAGCGCCGCCGCTACTGCAATGGCCCCGTGGTCAGGCGCCGCGACCGCCGAACGCAACGGAAGCCTTGAGCGCTCCGCTTACCGCCGGTTCACGCCCTCGTCCTTCAGCGAGAACGGCGTGAAGTCGGTGTCGGTGTCGAAGGTATCCACGCCCTCGGCCTTCTTCAGGCGGTTCACCACGAAGTAGGTCAGCGGCGTCATCGCCACTTCCACGCCGAGCTTGAAGGCGAAGTTGAAGGCGATCACGGCGAGCAGGGCGTCGTTGGTCCATATGCCGTAGAAGGCCAGCGGGTAGAAGATCAGCGAATCCACGCCCTGGCCGCAGAAGGTGCTGCCGATGGTGCGCATCCACAGGTGGCGGCCGCCGAAGCGCACCTTCATGCGCGCCATGACGTAGGAGTTGACGAAGTCGCCGGCCCAGTAGGCCAGCATGCTGGCGGCCACGATGCGCCAGGTATTGCCGAACACCACTTCCAGCGCCGGCTGCAGGGTGGCGTTCCAGGGCTCGTGGGGGCTGGGCGTCATGCCGACGACGATGGCGGACATCAGCGTGGCGAACAGCATGGCGGCGAAGCCGGCCCAGATGGCGCGGCGGGCGCGGGCATAGCCGTAGACCTCGGTGAGCACGTCGCCGAAGATGTAGCCGATGGGGAAGAACAGGTTGCCGGCACCGAAGGCGAACTCGCCGATGAAGGGCAGCGTGACGGTGCAGACCTTGCCCGGCCCGATCAGGTTGGAGCAGAGCAGCACCGCGACCATGCCGCCGAGCAGGAAGTCGTAGTACTTGAAGCCCTGTGCCGGTACGGCCTGCGTGTTCATCGTCGCCCCTGGAGTCAGTCGGGGTTCAGCTTACACCGGGATGCTGGTGGGCCCCACAGGCGCGGCGCCGTTGCCCGCTACACTTCGACGATGACCGACGTTTCCACCCCTGCCCCTGCCGCGCCCTCTCCCTCCGCACCGCGGCTGGAACGCTGGCTGTGGCGTTGCCGGCGCTGGTGGGCGCCGGCCAACTTCGCGCTGGGCGTGGGCAGCTTCTTCCTGATCAACCGGCAGGAGGTCATGGGCCTGTGGCTGGCGGGCTTCCTGCTGCTGGGCTGGCTGATGATCCTGGCGGAGGGCACGCTGGGGCAGTGGCTGGCGCGGCTGCGGCCGCAATGGGGCCATGCCTCGCCCTGGCTGCTGCGTTTCGTCACGCAGGGCATCCACCAGGAAACCTTCTTCTTCTCCCTGCCCTTCCTGCTGCACACCACCACCTGGACTTCGATACAGGCGCTGTTCACGGCGGCGGTGCTGCTGGCGGCGCTGGCATCCTGCTGGGACCCGGTCTACCACCACCGGATGACCGGGCGACCCTCGGTGTTCCTGGCCTACCACGCGCTGTCGGTCTACGTGGCGACGCTGATCCTGCTGCCCACCTTCGTGCACCTGACCACCACCGAGACGCTGGCCTGGGCGGCGGCGGCGGTAGCGGTGCTGGCGGTGCCGAGCCTGGCGCAGCTGATCCCGCAGCGCCGGCTGCGTCACTGGCTGGCGTCCTTCGCCGGGGCTGCCGGCCTGGGCCTGCTGGCCTGGCTCTACGGTCCCTGGGTGCCGCCGGTGACGCTATGGATCAACCAGGGCGTGATCAGCCGGCAGGTGGACGAGCCGGCGCGCGAGCCGGGCCCGCCGCTGCGCGAGATCAGCGCGGCCGATCTCAACGCCGGCGGCTTGTATGCCTACAGCGCCATCCGCGCGCCGCGCGGCCTGCGCGAGCAGGTCTTCCACCGCTGGCTGCACGAGGGCCGGGAAGTGGACCGCATCCCGCTGCACATCGAGGGCGGCCGCGAGCAGGGTTACCGCGCCTGGACGCGCAAGACCGGCTTCCCGGCGGACAGCACGGGCGACTGGAAGGTGCAGGTGATCACCGACGGCGGGCAGCTGATCGGGGAGATGCGCTTCCGCGTGCGGTGAAGGGCGGCGCTACGGGCGGCGGTGCAGGCCCATGAGGGCGAAGAAGGTCCGCGGGCCGTCCTGCTTCGAGGAGGGCGCGCGGTAGCAGCCCATCGCCCCCAGGTGCTTCACCGCGATGGCCGCCAGCTCCCAGGCCATGGCCTCGTCCTCGATCTCGAAGGCGTGGTCGCGCCCGAAGATCTCGTAGCCCGTCAGTTCCTCGAGCGCCCGGAGCCGGCTCGCGCGTTCCCGCAGCGGCGCCAGCAGGCTCGGGTTGGCCCAGGCCCACATCCAGGTGTTGGATCGCGGGGAGTAGCTGCCGGCCTCGATGACCTCGGCCTCCAGGGCGAGACGGTCGTCGGCGTCGAAGAACTGCAGGCGGCCGATGTTCTGGTCGAACCACCAGCGCGCGAACTTCCCGATGCCGTGCCGGTCGGCCAGCGCCTGCTGCTTGTCGTGCAGCTCGTCGTGGGCCGCATCGACGAAAGCCTCGAACTCCTCTTCCGTCATGCGTCCGCTCCGGGTCAGCGGACGTCGAGCTTGCCCAGCTTCATCAGCCGCGAGCGCACCGCGCCGTTGGTGCGCTCGTGCGCGGCGGCGAGCTGCTTGGGCGTGCTGCCGGACTCGAAGGCGGCGACCAGGGCCTGGTCTTCCTCGGGCGTCCAGGGCCTGCCGGTGGCGGCGGGCAGCTTCTGGTGCTTGCGGGCGGCGTTGGCGGCCTGCTGCAGGGCGGTGACGGCGAGCCCCAGCGCCCGGATCACGTCCGGCTGCTGGTAGGGGCTTTCGGGAGAAAAGACTTCGCCGGTGGCGGGATCGGTGCCGGCGGCGAGGGCGCGGACGATGTTGAGGGCTTGGGTGGGTTCCATGGCGCGGAATGCTGCCGTGGCCCGCGCCGCGCTGCAACATCAAGCGGCCCTCAGGCCGGCTTCTGCAGCGCCGGGTTGCTGCGCAGGGTCTCGATCACCACGTCCACGCAGCGCTCCATGTGCTCGGCCAGGTCGAAGGACTGCGGCGCCAGCAGCCAGTTGCTGAGCAGGCCGGCCAGGGTGCCGTGCGCCATCACCGCGGCCAGCGGGATGTCCAGGTCCGGGGAGAGCTGCCCCTGCGCCACGGCCCGGGTCAGCAGCCCGGTGATCTGTTCGGCGGCTTCGGCGTGGCCGGCCAGCAGGCGCTCACGGATGCCGCCGCTCTCCTCCACGATCTCGCAGCGGTGGAAGATGATGTCGAGGATCGGCTGCCAGTCGCCCACGGCGTTGTACAGCACCACCAGCCAGGTGATGCGCAGTTCGCCCAGGGGATCGTCCTCCTGGATCATCTGGCGGCCCTCGCAGACCACCTCGGTGGGCAGGCGCACGCGCTCGCAGAGGGCGTCGAACAGGTCGGCCTTGTTCTTGAAGTGGCCGTAGACCGCGCCGCGGGTCACGCCCGCCAGTTCGGCCACGTCGGACAGCGAGGGGCGCGATACCCCCCGGGCGTGAAAGACCTGGACTGCGGCATCCAGGATGCGTTCGCGGGTTTCCAGTGCCTCTTCCTTGCTGCGCTTGGCCATCGGCCTTCAATCCTCGATCACGGCTCGCCACAGGGTCCCGGCCCCGGCTGGCGGGCGGGCCCCTCCCTGTTGCGGCTGTACAACGGGCAGGGATCGTCATTTTACATTCATTCATGAATGAATATAATGGCCCTGTCCCCCCAGTCCCCAAGTGCGCATCATGAAAGGTCCCCGTCTTCTCCGCACCACTCCGTTTGCAGTAGGGATGGCCGCGTTCGCAATCAGCGCCCTGGCGGCCTGCACCCGGGCCGAGGCGCCCCCGGCACCGGCAGCTCCGGAAGTGGGCGTGCTGACCGTGGCCGCCAGTGCCATTCCCCTGGTGGCGGAACTGCCGGGCCGGGTCGAGGCCTCCCGGGTGGCCGAGGTCCGGGCGCGGGCGGCCGGCATCGTGCTGAAGCGCGAGTTCGAGGAAGGCAGCGAGGTGAGGGCCGGCGATCGCCTGTTCCAGATCGACCCCGCGCCGCTGCGCGCCGCCCAGGCCAGTGCCCGGGCCAGCCTGTCGCGCGCCCAGGCCACGCTGAAGCTGGCCCGGCTCAAGGCCGAGCGCTATGCCTCCCTGGTGGAGACCCGCGCCATCAGCCAGCAAGAATACGACGACGCCGTGGCCGCCCGGGAACTGGCCCAGGCCGACGTGAACCTGGCCGAGGCGGCGCTGGAAACCGCCAGCCTGAACCTGGGCTATGCCACCGTCACGGCACCGATCCGCGGCCGCATCGGCCGTGCGGCGGTCACCGAAGGAGCCCTGGTGGGCCAGAACGAGGCCACGCCGCTGGCCACGGTGCAGCAGATCGACCCGGTCTACGTGAACCTGACCCAGTCCAGCAGCGACGCCCTGCGCCTGAAGCGCGCACTGGAAAGCGGCAGCGCGGCGGAGGATGGCGCGGCGCAGGTGACGATCCTCACCGAGGACGGCCGCGAGCATCCGCTGCCGGGCCGCCTGCTGTTCAGCGAGGTCAGCGTCGACGAGGGCACCGGCACCATCGCGCTGCGCGCCGAGGTGCCCAACCCCGACCGCAGCCTGCTGCCCGGCATGTACGTGCGCGCCCGCCTGCAGCAGGCGGTGGCGCGCGACGCCATCACGGTGCCGCAGCAGGCCGTGGTGCGCGCCGGCGACGGTGCCAGCGTCTGGGTGGTGAAGGACGGCAAGGCCGAGCGCCGCGCGGTGCAGGTCAGCGCCGCCCATGGCGACCAGTGGGTCATCGCCTCCGGCCTCGCCGCCGGCGAGCGCATCGTGGTGGATGGACTGCAGCGCGTGCAGCCGGGGGCCGACGTGAAGCCCGTGGCCTGGCCGGGCGCGCAGGTCGCGGCCACCGAACCGCCGCCGAAGACGCCCTAGCGGATGTCCTGAAACCGTCCGCTCCGACCGGGCGGCCCCGGGGGGTGACGCCGGCCATCGAGGCGGCATAGCCCCAACGTAGATCACCAACCGCCGCCCGTACCGGGTCCGGCCCGGCGCGGGCGGCGGTTCCTCCAGAGGTTCACAAGCCATGGCCCGTTTCTTCATCGATCGCCCGATCTTCGCCTGGGTGATCTCGCTGTTCATCCTGATCGCCGGCGGCCTGGCGATCACGCAGCTGCCGATCTCGCAGTACCCGACCATCGCGCCGCCGGCGGTCGTCATCACCGCGACCTACCCCGGCGCCTCCGCCAAGATCCTGGACGAAAGCGTCACCAGCCTGATCGAGCAGGAGCTCAACGGCGCCGAGGGCCTGGAGTACGTCGAGTCCAAGAGCCAGAGCAACGGCCAGGCCACGATCACCGCGTCCTTCCGTGTCGGCACCAACCCCGAGATCGCCTCGGTGGACGTGCAGAACCGCCTGAAGCGGGTCGAGGCGCGCCTGCCGCAGGCCGTGCGCCAGCAGGGCGTGCAGGTCAACAAGGCCACCAACAACTTCCTGCTGTTCGTGACGCTGTCGTCCAGCGACCCGAAGATCGATCCGGTGGTGCTGGGCGACTACATCTCGCGCAACGTCATCGAGAGCATCCGCCGCCTGCCCGGTGTCGGCCAGGCGCTGCTGTTCGGCACCGAGCGCGCGATGCGCGTGTGGATCGACCCGGCCAAGCTGGTGGGCCTGAACCTGACGCCGGCCGACATCGTCGCCGCCATCGAGAAGCAGAACGCCCAGGTGGCGGCCGGCATGATCGGCGGCCAGCCCTCGCCGGACACGCAGCAGATCGCCCACAGCGTCGTCGTCACCGGCCAGCTCACCACGCCCGAGGCCTTCGGCAACATCCTGCTGCGCGCCAACCCGGACGGCTCGGTGCTGCGGCTGCGCGACGTCGCCCGCGTGGAACTGGGCGGGCAGGAGTATGCCGCCACCGCGCGCCTCAACGGCCGCCCGCTGGCCGCCATCGGCGTGCAGCTCACGCCCACCGGCAATGCCCTGGCCACGGCCGACGCGGTGCGCGAGAAGATGGAGGAGCTGAAGACCTACTTCCCCGAGGGCTTCAGCTACGACATCCCCTACGACAGCTCCGGCTTCGTGCGCATCTCGATCAAGGAGGTGGTCAAGACCCTGCTCGAGGCCGTGGTGCTGGTGTTCCTGGTGATGTACCTGTTCCTGCAGAACCTGCGCGCCACGCTGATCCCCACCATCGTCGTGCCGGTGGCGCTGACCGGCGCCTTCGTCACCATGCTGGCGCTGGGCTTCTCGATCAACGTGCTGACCATGTTCGGACTGGTGCTGGCCATCGGCATCCTGGTGGACGACGCCATCGTGGTAGTGGAGAACGTCGAGCGCATCATGCGCGAGGAGGGCCTGTCGCCGCGCGACGCCACGGTCAAGGCCATGGGCCAGATCACCGGCGCCATCGTCGGCATCACCCTGGTGCTGACAGCCGTATTCATCCCCATGGCTTTCTTCGGCGGCTCGGTGGGTGCCATCTACAAGCAGTTCTCGCTGTCGATGGCCTCGTCGATGGTCTTCTCCGCGCTGATGGCGCTGACGCTGACGCCGGCGCTCTGCGCCACGCTGCTCAAGCCGATCGCCCCGGGACAGCATGAGCGGCAGCGCGGCTTCTTCGGCTGGTTCAACCGCCGCTTCGAGCGCGCCACCGCCCAGTACCACGGCTCCGTGGCGCGCGTGCTGCGCCGCACCGGCCGCTACATGCTGGTCTACGCGGTGCTGCTGGTGGGCCTGGGCTGGCTGTTCCTGCGCCTGCCCAGCTCCTTCCTGCCGACCGAGGACCAGGGCTATACCCTGACCCTGGTGCAGTTGCCGCCGGGCGCCAGCATCCACCGCACCGAGCAGGTGGTGGAGCAGGTGGAGCAGTTCTTCGGCGCCGAGTCGGCGGTGTCGCGATTGGTCACGGTGGTGGGCTTCAGCTTCGCCGGCGCCGGCGAGAACGCGGCGCTGGGCTTCGCCAACCTCAAGGACTGGAGCGAGCGCAGCAAGGAGGAATCCGCGATGGCGCTGGCCGGCAAGGCCAACGGCGCGCTGTCCAGCGTGCGCGACGCGCACATCCTCAGCATCGTGCCGCCGCCGATCCCGGAACTGGGCAGCGCCACCGGCTGGGCCCTGCGCCTGCAGGACCGCGGGAGCCTGGGCCGCGACAAGCTGATCGAGGCGCGCAACCAGTTCATGGAGATGGCGCAGAAGAGTCCGGTGCTGATGAATGTCATCGTCGAGGGCCTGGAGGATGCGCCGCAGCTGCAGCTCGACGTGGACCGCGAGAAGGCCAGCGCGCTGGGCGTGTCCTTCGACGACGTCAACACCGCGCTTTCCACCGCGCTGGGGTCGGCTTACGTCAACGACTTCCCCAGCCAGGGGCGCCAGCAGCGCGTGATCGTGCAAGCGGTGGCCGAGGCGCGCATGCAGCCGGAGGATCTGGCGGCACTGTACGTGCGCAACGGCCGCGGCGAGATGGTGGCGTTGTCGTCCTTCGTGCAATCGCGCTGGATTCCCGGCTCGGTGCAGCTGATGCGCTACAACGGCTTCCCCACCATCGGCATCACCGGCGACGCCGCCAGCGGCTACAGCACCGGCGAGGCCATGGCGGAGGTGGAGCGCCTGGTGGCGCAGCTGCCCAGGGGCGTGGGCTACGAATGGTCCGGCCAGTCGCGCGAGGAGAAGCTCTCCGGCGCGCAGGCACCGGCGCTGTTCCTGCTGTCCTTCCTGGCCGTATTCCTGTGCCTGGCGGCGCTCTACGAGAGCTGGTCGATTCCCTTCGCGGTGATGCTGGTGGTGCCGCTGGGCGTGCTCGGCGCGGTGCTGGGCGTGACCCTGCGCGGCATGCCGGACGACGTCTACTTCAAGGTGGGCCTGATCGCCATCATCGGCCTGTCCGCCAAGAACGCCATCCTGATCATCGAGTTCGCCAAGGACCTGCACGAGCAGGGCCGGGACCTGGTCGAGGCTACGCTGGAGGCGGTGAAGCTGCGCTTCCGCCCCATCATCATGACCTCGCTGGCCTTCATCCTCGGCGTGCTGCCGCTGGTGATCGCCGACGGCGCCGGCTCCGCCAGCCAGCGCGCCATCGGCACCGCCGTGATGGGCGGCATGATCGCCGCCACCGTGCTGGCCGTGTTCCTGGTGCCGGTGTTCTTCGTGGTGGTGAAGCGGCTGGTCTCGCGGCGCGCCGCACCCGCACTGGAGCCTGTCCATGAGTAAGACGATCTTCCGCCTCGGCGCCTGGACGCTGGCCCTGGCGATGGCCGGCTGCACGCTGGCACCGCGCTACGAGCGGCCTGCGCTGCCGGTGGCCGCGCAGTACCCGGCCGGCGACAGCGTGCCGGCCCGCGACGCCGTGGAACTGGGCTGGCGCGAGATGTTCACCGATGCGCGCCTGCAGGCCCTGATCGCCGCCGCGCTGGAGAACAACCGCGACCTGCGCACGGCGGTGCTGAATGCCGAACGCGCCCAGGCGCTGTACCGCGTGCAGCGTGCCGGGCAACTGCCGCAGATCGACGCGCAGGGCAGCCTGACGCGCGGCCGCACGCCGGCCGACCTGAGCGCCACCGGCGCCGCCGTCACCGGCAGCGAGTACCAGGTGGGCCTGGGCATCACCGCCTTCGAGCTGGACCTGTTCGGCCGCGTGCGCAGCCTCAAGGATGCCGCGCTGGCGGAGTACCTGGCCACGGCAGAGGCGCGCGATGCCGCGCGCATCGCGCTGATCGCCGAGGTGGCCAAGGCCTGGCTTGCGGACCTGGCACTGCGCGAGCAGATGGACCTCGCCCGCAAGACCCTGGAGGCGCGCAGCGAGGCACTGACGCTGGCGCGCCAGCGCTACGAGGCCGGCGCCTCCTCGGCGCTGGACCTCAAGCTGGTGGAGACGCTGGTGGAGTCGGCCCGCGTGGCGGTGGCCACGCTGACGCGCCGCAGTGCCCAGGCTGGCAATGCCCTGAGCCTGGTGGTGGGCGCGCCGGTGGCGCGGGGCGAGGATGCGTCCCTGCTGTCGGACCAGCAGTTCGTCGCCGACCTGCCTGCCGGCCTGCCTTCGCAGCTGCTGGCGCAGCGTCCGGACCTGCGCGCCGCCGAACTGCGCCTGCAGTCGGCCAACGCCAGCATCGGTGCCGCGCGCGCCGCGTTCTTCCCGCGCATCTCCCTGACCGCCGGCATCGGCAGCGCCTCGCCGGAGCTGTCGGAGCTGTTCGAAGCCGGCAGCCGCAGCTGGTCCTTCGTGCCGCAGATCACGCTGCCGATCTTCGACGCCGGCCGCAACCGCGCCAACCTGCGCGTGTCGCAGGTCGACCGCGACCTGGCCGTGGCCGGCTACGAGCGCAGCATCCAG
Organism: Solimonas fluminis; assembly: GCF_002930645.1. Taxonomy (GTDB): domain Bacteria; phylum Pseudomonadota; class Gammaproteobacteria; order Nevskiales; family Nevskiaceae; genus Solimonas_A; species Solimonas_A fluminis. The sequence continues at coordinate 434,880 of NZ_PSNW01000002.1, forward strand.
GCGGCTTTCCGTGAAGTGGCCGACGCGCTGGCGGCGCGCGGCAGCTTCGAGGAGCAGGTGGAGGCACAGGAGCGCCTGCGCCAGGGCCAGGCGGATCGCCTGCAGCTCGCCGAGCAGCGCTACAAGGCCGGCATCGCCAGCTATCTCGATGTGCTGGATGCGCAGCGCGAATTGTTCGATGCCGAGCAGGACCTGGTGGAGGCGCGCCAGCAGCGGCTGCTGAACCTCGTGGACCTGTACCGTGCCCTGGGCGGCGGCCTGCGCGAGCGCGGCACAGGTGCCTGATGAAGCCCAAGCTCAGGGCCCCGGCGCGGCATCCTTCGCGCGGAAGACATTGGGCGAGGCCGAGGTCCACTTGCGGAAGGCGCGGCAGAAGTTGCTGGTGTCCGAGTAGCCCAGCCGTTCCGCGATCTGCTCCACCGACAGGGCCGTGCTGCGCAGCAGGCGGATGCTCTCGGCGCGGCGCGTTTCTTCCAGCAGCCGGTGGAAGCTGGTGCGGTGCTCCTTCAACTTGCGCTTGAGCGTGCGGCTGGACATGTGCAGCCGCCGCGCGATCCGTTCCAGGCCCGGATAGTCGCCCTGCGCGTCACGCAGCATCGCGCGCACCTGCCCCGGAATGTCGCCGGCGAAGCCGAGCTGCTCCAGCTCGCGCCGGCATTGCTCCTCCACCATCCGGGCCGTCACCGGATTGGCCGTGTCGGGCCGCAGGTCCAGGTAGGTCGAGCGGAAGCGCAGCTGGCTGGAGCCCATGTCGAAACGCATCGGCGGCAGGCGTTCGCGGTAGCGCGCGTAGTACGGCGGCTCCGGGCTGTCGAACCACAGCTGGATCTCCGGCATGCGATGACCCGTCAGCGCCGGCGCCACGCGCGACATGCCGACCAGGAACAGATCCAGCAGGCATTGGCGCACGGCGGCGTTGAGCGGCATCGCCTCGGAGATCTCGATGGCCGCATGCCCGCCGTCCGTGAACAGCCGCATGCGGAACATCGGCAGGCGCAGTTGCAGGAACTTCACGCTCAGCTCGATCGCCTCGCGCAGCGTGGACGAGCTGATCATCCCGTAGCCCATCAGGCCGTGCGAGGTCAGGCTGCTGTGCAGGCCGATCTCATAGCCCAGCGCCGGCTCGCGGCTCAGCGCCACGGCCTGGTACAGCAGGGTGCCGGCCTGCAATTGCGTGAGCCGGCCGTTGGGATCGTCGAGCAAGGCCTGCGGCACCGCGGCCGCGGCCAGCAGCGCCGCGCGATCCACGCCATGGCGTTCCGCCACGTCCTGGATCAGCACGCCGTAGACCACCGGTACGAACGGTCTGCCGAGATCATCCGGTCTCATGCCGCGTCTACTCCCTGGCCCGAGATGACCATCATCTCGTCCCGAGGCGCCACTGACAACGGACCTTCTGCGGCCAATAGTGCGGCCACAACAGATCACGGAGGAGACGTCATGCAGACCCCGCATCAGATGAGCCGACGCCGCCTGCTCAAGGCCGCGGGCGGCGCCGGCGCGCTGGCCGCTTTGGCACCATGGCTGTCCTTTTCGGGCACAGCGCAGGCGGCGGGCAACGGTTTCGGCCTGACCATCACCGACCAGGCGGCGTCGGGTCGCCTGGAGTACTACCGCTTCGCCACCAGCCAGATTTCCTGGCAGCCCGGCATCAACGTCCTGCTGCCCGACGGCTACTACCAGGAGACCTGGCGCCGCTATCCGGTGCTGTACCTGCTGCACGGCGGCGCGCAGGACTTCCGCAAGTTCCACCTGGAGGACGACATCATCGGACTCACCGCCGGCCGCAAGCTGATCGTGGTGATGCCCGACGGCGGCACCGCCGGCTGGTACAGCAATCCGGTGAGATCCTTTTCCGGCGCCAGGAACTGGGAGAGCTTCCACCTCAACCAGCTCATCCCCTGGATCGACGCCAACTTCCGCACCTATGCCGAGCACGACGGCCGCGCGGTGTCCGGCTTCTCCATGGGCGGCTTCGGCGCGCTGAAGTACGCGGCCAAGTACTACGGCCACTTCTGCTCGGTCAGCTCGCACTCCGGCCCGGCGAGCCTGCGACGCGATGCCGGCGCGGTGGTGCACTGGGCCAACACCAGCGCCAAGTTCGCCGAACTGGGTGGCGGCTCGCTCTACGGCGATCCCTTCTGGGACCAGGGCCGCGTGACCGCCGACAACCCGGTGGAGCGCCTCAACAGCTACTACAACAAGCGCATCTTCCTGGTCTGCGGCCTCGACGAGGACGTCAACGAGACCTTCGTGCGCGCCGGCCAGCGCGAGTTCCGCGGCCTGCTGGCCGGGCGGGGCATCCCGCACGAGTGGTACGAACTGCCGGGCGCGCACTTCGTGCGGCGCGAGATGCTGCAGGCGGACGTGGACGGTGTGATCGCGCGTTGCCGCAAGGCCTGAGCTTCGGACGGGATCGGCACGAAAGCCGCCTTTCGGCGGCTTTCGTGTCCGTGGCCTGCAAGCAAGTGGCCGCCGCTACGGCCCCAGCGAGAACAAGCCTTGTCGTAGAAACCGACCGGACCGCTCATCCTCGGCATGAACGGGCGGGCATCGTGGCGCACAAAAAAGCCGCCCGAAGGCGGCCCTTTTGTGCAGCTCTCTGGCTTCAGTGACCGCCGCCGTCCAGCGACTTGATCGCCTGGATCATGGAGACCATCACCTTCTGCGCGTCGCCGTACACCAGGTTGGTGTTGTCGGCGAAGAACAGCTCGTTCTCCACGCCCGAGTAGCCCTTGCCCTGGCCGCGCTTCACCACGTAGACCTGCTTGGCGTGGTCCACGTTGAGGATCGGCATGCCGTAGATCGGCGAGGACTTGTTGGTGCGCGCGGCCGGGTTCACGGTGTCGTTGGCGCCGATGACGATGGCGACGTCGGCTTCCTTGAACTCGCCGTTGATGTCTTCCATGTCGTAGATGATGTCGTACGGCACGCCGGCTTCGGCGAGCAGCACGTTCATGTGGCCGGGCATGCGGCCCGCCACCGGGTGGATGGCGAACTTCACTTCCACGCCGGCATCCTGCAGCAGCTTCACGAACTCGTAGAGCTTGTGCTGCGCCTGGGCCACGGCCAGGCCGTAGCCCGGGGCGATGATGACCTTGGAGGCGTAGCGCATGTTCACGGCCGCGTCGCCGGCTTCCGCCGGCTTCTGGCTGCCCTTGATCTCGCCCTGCTGTTCGTCGCCGGCGGCGCCGAAGTTGGAGAAGATCACGTTGCTCACCGAGCGGTTCATGGCCTTGGCCATCAGCAGCGTCAGCAGCGTACCGGCCGAGCCCACCACCATGCCCGCGATCATCAGGGCGGGGTTGTTGAGCACGTAGCCTTCCAGGCCCACGGCAAGGCCGGTGAAGGCGTTGTACAGCGAGATCACCACCGGCATGTCGGCGCCGCCGATGGGCATGGTCATCATCACGCCGAAGATCAGGGCCAGCGCGAAGAAGGCCACCGTGACGCCGGCCGGGGCATGGCCGCCGGCGCCGAACACGATGTACAGGCCGATGCCGATCGTGGCCAGCATGATCGAGCCGTTGATGGCCTGGATGCCGGTCATGCGCAGCGTCTTGTTGATGCGGCCGTCGAGCTTGGCCCAGGCGATCAGCGAGCCGGACAGCGACACCGCACCGATCAGGCCGCCGAACACGGTGACCAGGTAGTGCAGCGAGCCGTGGCTGGCGCCTTCGGCCGGAACGGCCAGCAGCACCATCGCGGCGATCGCGGCGGCGGAGCCGCCGCCCATGCCGTTGTAGAGCGCCACCATCTGCGGCATCGCGGTCATCTCGACCGTCTTGCCGCTGCGCCAGGCCCAGCCCACGCCGATCAGCAGCGCCACCACCGCGATGATCGCGTTGGTGGTCAGGTGCGGCTTGGCGGCTTCGGCCACGCCGAAGGTGTAGAGGAAGCTGGCCAGCACCGCCACCAGCATGCCGTAGCCGGCCACCACGATGCCCGACCGCGCCGTCACCGGCGAGGACATGCGCTTGAGGCCGTAGATGAACAGGAAGGAGGCCGCCAGGGCGCTCACTTCGATCAGGAGTTGTGCATTCATTGGTCTGGCGTCCCTGTTACTTGCCGGCCGGCTTCTTGTCGGAGGACTTGAACATCTCGAGCATGCGCTCGGTCACCACGTAGCCGCCCGCGGCATTGCCCGCGCCCAGCAGCACGCCGAAGAAGCCGATGGCCTGCTCCAGCACCGAGGTGGCGTTGAGCGTGGCGTAGATCGCGCCGACCACGACGATGCCGTGCACGAAGTTGGAGCCCGACATCAGCGGCGTGTGCAGGATCGACGGCACGCGGCCGATGATCTCGTAGCCGGTGAACGCGGCGAGCATGAAGATGTAGAGGGCGACGAAGCCCGTCAGTACGGTTCCTGCGTGTTCCATGGTTGTTCCCCTTAGCCTTCCACCGCTTTCTTGGCGGCTTCGTTCTTGATCTCGCCGGCATGCGTCAGGCACATCTTGGCCTGCACTTCCTCGGTCCAGTCGATGGCCAGTGCCTTGTCCTTCATCATCAGTTCGATGAGGGCGTACTGGTTCTTGGAGTACAGCTCGCTGGCGTGCTCGGCCAGCATCGACGGGATGTTGATCGGGCCGACGACCGTGACCTGGCCGACTTCCACCGTCTCGCCCGGCACCGTGTATTCGCAGTTGCCGCCGCCTTCGGCGCCGACGTCGATGACCACCGCACCCGGCTTCATGCTTTCGACATGCGCCTTGGTGAGCTGGCGCGGCGAGGCGCGGCCCGGGATGGCGGCCGTGGTGACCACGATGTCCGCCGTGAGGATGGCCTTGCCGACCGCGGCGTCGAGGCGCTGCTGTTCTTCCGGCGTCGGCGGACGGGCGTAGCCGCCCTGGCCGACGGCATCGACGTCATGGGCGATGAACTTGGCGCCCAGCGACTCGGCCTGTTCCTTGGTGACCTGGCGCGTGTCGGTGGCTTCCACCACCGCGCCGAGGCGGCGCAGCGTGGCCACGGTCTGCAGGCCGATCACGCCCAGGCCCAGCACCACGGCGCGGGCGGGGCGCAGCGAGCCGACGGCGGTGGTGGTCATCGGCACGATGCGGGCCAGGTGCGTGGCGGCCAGCAGCGCGGCGTAGTAGCCGGTCAGCGCCTGCTGCGACGACAGGGCGTCGACCACCTGCGCGCGGGACAGGGTGCGCGGCACCTGTTCCATCGCGAAGCAGGTGATCTTGCGGTCACGCAGCTGCTTCACCAGGGCCACCTGGTTGTGGGCGTAGACGTAGCAGATGAGGATGGCGCCTTCCTTCATCGCGTTGACCACGTCGGCCGGCGGCGGCTGCACTGCCAGGACGATGTCGGCCTCCGACACCAGGCCCTGCGGGTTGGCGGCGAAGTTGACGTTCTTGTAGGACGAATCCGGGATCTTGCTGGCCAGGCCTGCGCCGGTCTGCATGTGGATTTCGCAGCCCAGCTTGGCCAGCTTGTCGGCGACGGCGGGCACCAGTGCCACGCGCTTTTCGCGTGCGGCGGTCTCTTTCAGCACGGCGATTTTGACCGGCATGATCACTCCCAAGGTACGTTTTTTGAGCTACTGGACGATGCGCACGCCGAATCGTCGCCCGGCGCTTGCGACAGGGCGACGAGTTTAGCGGAAGCGCAACCCGTTTACAGCATGAGGTTTTTCGGTCCGGACCAGGGCCTTGGCCGGCTCCGGGAGGCCTGGATACCACAGGTCCGGGGTGCCGGACGCCATTCTTTCGGGGGAGCCATCTCGAACTCCCTCTCCCCGCCTGCGGGGAGAGGGCTGGGGTGAGGGGTGCTCGCCGGGTTGGGGCGGCCCGTCCAGGTGCCCGTGAGTCGGCGCTGGCGATGCCGCTCGGCATCGCCAGCGCGAGGAATCACCCGAAGTGGCAGACGTAATGCACCGGCTCCAGCGCCTCGATGTCGAAGCCGCTGTCGCCCGGCACCGAGAAGGACTGGCCGCCGGCGTAGTCCTTCCAGGCGGTTTCGCCCTTCAGGCGCACGCGGCAGCGGCCCTCGATCAGTTCCATGATCTCGGGGGCGGCGGTGCCGAAGTACAGCGTCGCCGGCAGGATCACGCCCACCGACTTGCGGGTGCCATCGGCCAGCAGGACCGTATGGCTGACGCACTTGCCGTCGAAATAGACGTTGGCCTTCTTGAGAACGCTGACCTGGTCGAACTGGGACATGGTGTTTCCTTGGGGTGGTGTTTCGCGGCCGGGCCCGCTCCTGCGGCACTGCCGCGAGAGCGGGCCCGGCCGCGGTTCTTCTCAGGCCGGCTCGTGGATGGCCGGCATCAGGGGGACGTACTGGCCGCGCTTGGACGTGGCGGCACCGGTCAGGGCGAAGCCCAGCGGCTTGCCGGCCTCGTCCTTGTAGACCGCTTCCAGGTCCGGCGCGGTGCCGGTCACCTCCCAGCTGCCGGCGACCGGCGGCGGGGGGTTGACCAGGGTCGGGCAGGCCGGGGTCTTCACGATCACCGGCATGGCCGGGAACCGGGCCTTGGTCGGCGTGCCCGCCAGGGTGGCCGCCAGGGCGCGCGAGGCATTGGCGATCGGCAGGATATAGGGCAGCAGGCGGCCGTTGACCTCGATGCAGTCCCCCAGCGCGTAGACGTCCGGCGCCGAAGTCTGCAGGTGGTCGTCGACCACGATGCCGGCCTTGCAGGCGATGCCGGCATCCGCCGCCAGGCGGATGCGCGGGCGCAGGCCCACGGCGGACAGCACCACGTCGACCGTGGCGCGGCTGTCGTCGCTGAAGCGCGCCTCGATGGCGCCGCCGACGCGGTCCAGGCTGGCGACGCTGGCGCCCAACTGCCAGGTGACGCCGAGCTTGCCCAGGCCGTCCTGCAGGGCGCGGCCCTGGGCTTCCGGCAGCAGGCGGTTCAGCGGCCAGCCGGCGATGTCGACCACGCGCACGGCGTAGCCGCCCGCGGCGAGGTCGTTGGCGAACTCGCAGCCGATCAGTCCGGCGCCGATGATCAGCACGCGCGCGCCGGGCTGCAGCAGGCTCCGGAAGCGGGCGTAGTCCTCGCGGTCGTTGACCGACAGCATCTCGGCCGCGGCATCGCCGGCGATCGGCAGGCGGATCACGTCGGCGCCGGTGGCCAGCACCAGCTTGGAGTAAGGCAGCCACTGGCCGTCCACCTGCACGGCATGCGCCGCGGGGTCGATGGCGGTGACGTCCTTGCGCGCCAGCACCTCCGCCTTGAGCTGCTCGACAAGCTGCTCCAGCGGATTCTTGATCAGGCCGTCGGCGTCCTTGCCGGCCGCGAAGGCCTTGGACAGGTCCGGCTTGTAGTAGTAATGACCGTCCTCGCGGGTAATCAGCCGCAGGGGCAGGTCAGGCGCGAGCTTTCTGAGGTCGCGGGCCAGCGTGATGCCGGCGTGTCCGCTGCCGAGGATCGTGAGCGGGGCGCTCACGCCGGGACCATGTCGAAATCGGCCTTGGAGGCGCCGCAGTCAGGGCAGGTCCAGCTGTCCGGGATGTCTTCCCAGCGCGTGCCCGGGGCGATGCCCTCGTCCGGAAGGCCCTTGGCCTCGTCGTATTCGAAATCACAAATCAGACAGCGCCACTTGCGCATTGCTGGTTCCAACCGTCGTCTAATGGAAAAAAAGAGCGGCGAATCTTAGCAGACCCCGCGCCGGGTCTACGTTAGCCGCCGGGACGCCGGGCAACGGCGGCCGGCCCAGGCCGGGAAGCCGAAACCGTGCCAAGATCGGCGCCAAATTTCATCGGGTGGCAGAAAAATGAAACATTTGAAAGGAAAGGTCGCCGTCATCACCGGCGCCGGCAGCGGCATCGGCCGGGCCCTGGCGCTGGAACTGGGCCGCGCCGGCTGCCGCCTGGCCCTGTCCGACGTCAGCGAGGCCGGCCTGCGCGGCAGCGTGGCCGCCTGCGAGGCCCTGGGGGTGGAGGCGCGGGGCTACGCACTGGACGTGTCGAAGCGCGAGATGGTCTATGCCCACGCCGAGGACGTGCAGCGCGACTTCGGCAACGCCAGCCTGGTGATCAACAATGCCGGCGTCGCCGTGGCGGCGCTGGCGGCCGAGACCTCCTGGGCCGACTTCGAGTGGCTCATGGGCATCAACTTCTGGGGCGTGACCTACGGTTCCCAGGCCTTCCTGCCGCAGCTGATCGCCTCCGGCGACGGCCACCTGGTGAACATCTCCAGTGTCTTCGGCCTGATCGCCGCCCCTGGCAACAGCGCCTACAACGCCGCCAAGTTCGGCGTGCGCGGCTACACCGAATGCCTGCGCATGGAGCTGATGATGCAGGGCCATCCGGTGCAGGTCAGCTGCGTGCACCCGGGCGGCATCCGCACCAACATCGCGCGCACCGCGCGCAAGGGCGAGTCCAACAGGGAGCGGGACCTCGGCGGCGAGTTCGAGAAGCTGGCCCGCACCACGCCGGAGCAAGCCGCCGCCACCATCGTGCGCGGCATCCTGGCGGACAAGCCGCGCATCCTGGTGGGCGGCGACGCGGTGGTGATCGGCGGCCTCGCCCGCCTGCTCGGCATCGGCTACCAGCCGCTGATCGCGCGCTTCATGAAGGGCAAGATCTGATGGGCGCGATGCAGAGGATCATCCCGCGCGTGATCCGCGGCACCGTCAAGCCGGCCTTCAATCCGCGCCTGCCGATCGGCCTGCGCCGGCGCTGGCTGGAACTGGCCTCGCAGGCCAACCTGGCGCCGCGCGATTGCCGCTACGAAGCCAGCACGCTGGGCGGGCGCCCGGCCGAGCGGGTGCGCGCCGCCGGGCCGCTGAGCCGCAACGTGCTGCTGTACCTGCACGGCGGCGGCTACTTCATGGGCTCGCCGCGCACGCACCGCGCCATCAGCGGCCGGCTGGCACGCCTCACCGGCGCCACGGTCTACCTGCCGGAGTACCGCCTGTCGCCGGAGCATCCCTACCCGGCGCAGCTGCAGGATGCGCTGGCGGCCTACCGTGCCCTGCTGGATCACGGCGTGGCGCCGCAGCGCATCGCCGTGGCGGGAGACTCCGCCGGCGGACACCTGGCGCTGTCGCTGCTGCTGGCGCTGCGCGACAACGGCCTGCCGCTGCCGGCCGCGGCCGCGCTGCTGTCGCCCTGGGCCGACACGCGCCTGGATGGCGAGAGCGTCGGCGGCGTGGGCGCGAACGACCCCATGCTGACGCCGGCCTGGGCGCGGCTCAGCGGCGCCGAATTCCGCGGCGGCATCGCCGCGGACGATCCGCGGGTGCAGCTGCTGGCGGCGGATCTCGCCGGCTTGCCGCCGCTGCGCATCGAGGTCGGCAGCAACGAAATCCTGCGCTCCGACGCCGAGGGCCTGGCCGCCGCCGCCGAGGCAGCCGGGGTCGAGGTCGCCTTCCGCCGCTGGGAGGGGCTGTGGCATGTCTTCCAGGTGCACGGCGGCCTGCTGCGCGCGGCCGACGAATCGCTGGCCGGCATCGCCGGATGGCTGAAGGAGCGTTGGGCATGACGGCCTCGCGCCCCGCCATCCTGGTCACCGGCGCCGCCGCCGGCATCGGCCGCGCCTGCGCGGAGCGCTTCGCCCGCGAGGGCTGGTTCGTCGGCGTCTGCGACATCGACGAGGCCGGCGCCCGCGCGCTGGCGCAGCGCTTGGGCGTGCAGGGCTGGGCGGCAAGGCTCGACGTCACCGATCCCCAGGGCTGGCGCGACACGCTGGCCGCCTTCACCGCCGCCAGCGGCGGCCGGCTCGACGTGCTGCTGAACAATGCCGGGGTGCTGGTCGGCGGACCCTTCGGCGAGATTCCGCTGGAGAGGCAGCACTGGCTGGTGGACGTGAACTTCAAGGGCGTGATCAACGGCGCCCATGCCGCGCTGCCCTATCTGAGGCAGACGCCGGGCGCGCGGCTGATCAACATGGCCTCGGCTTCGGCGATCTACGGCGCGCCCTCGCTGGCGGTGTATTCCGCCACCAAGTTCGCGGTGCGCGGCCTGACCGAGGCGCTGCAGGTGGAATGGAAGCCGCTGGGCGTCGAGGTGATGGATGTCTGGCCGCTGTTCGTGCGCACCGCGATGATCGACGCGGTGGGGGCCGGCAGCGCCCGGAGCCTGGATTCGATGGGTGTGCGGCTGACGCCGCAGGACGTGGCCGAAACCGTCTGGCGCGCCGCGAAGCGGCCGGGCCGCACGCACTGGATCGTCGGCCTGCAGGCCAGGCTGATGGCGCTGGCGATCCGCCTGAGTCCGGCGGCCATCACCCGGCGGGTGGTGGCGAAGTTGTCCGGATTTTGATTTTATATGAATCAATAGTTCAGATTCATATAAATAAAAACAAATCAGCCAAAAAAAGCGGCCCGGTATGCACCAGGCCGTTCAAGAACCCGGTGGTTGGGGATCCGGGTTGGGGGAGAGTTGGGCTGGCGGAGAATCCGGGGCCGGGGGGCGCTTGCGGGTTCTTCGTCAGCCGTGGAACACAGACTACCCCCTGCCGCCGTGCAGAACGCCCGCGCCCGACGACGGGCCCCCGGCGACGGATGAACGGACCAAACGGTCAATTCCCGTGAAATGAACGGTAGCACCGCCCGGACGAGTGGTTGATGCTGCGCGCCTTGGCGAGGCCTGAGCGGCATCGCCTGCGTGTCCAGGGCGGCCATGGGAGCGTTCGGCCCCAGCGCAAGCGACTCGATGTCGCTCTGCGTAAAGCCGGACATGCCCAGGGCTGGACGGGCGAGCCGAGGTCCGGCGATGGACGGCTTCCCCGTTGCGGCGATGCCTATCTGGGCGTTGCGGCCGGTTCAGGCCGCCGGGGCGGCGCTCGCGGGCGGCTGGCTCTGCTCGCGCAGGGTCTTCAGCAGGTTCAGGGTGGTCGGCGCGCTGTCGATGGGTTCCGAGCGGCCGGAGATCAGGTCCTCGTAGAGGTCCTTGGTATGCAGGGTCAGCACGTTCTTGCCGTCGAACTCGGCGAAGGACACGCGCTGGGTCTGCGGATACCAGGAGGTGACCTTGAGCCAGCGGGTGTCGTGGTTGCTGCGATCGTAGACGCGGAACCAGCTGCCGATCTGCAACAGCTGCTCCAGCAGCCGCTCGCCGGAAGCCGCCGGCTCGGGTTCGGGTGCCGGCTCGGGAGCGGCCTTGGGCGGCGGAACCTCGGCGTGGACGTCCGGATCCTTGGTCTTGCCCTTGGCCTTCGCCCGGGCCTTCTTGACCGCCAGTTCGGCGGCCTCGGCTTCCTCGCGCGCCTGGCGCTTGAGCGCTTCCTCGGCGTCGTGGTTCACGTCGTCCAGGGCCTGGTCCAGGCCGGACAGCAGCGGGTCGATGCGGTCTTCCGCCATGCCGACCTCGGCCAGGGCGACGCCGATGTCACGGCGCAGCGCCTCGCGCTCGGCGGCGCTGCGGGCATTGGGAGACTTGGGGTTCAGCGCGAACAGCACGCGGTGCAGCAGCTCCATGCCGGCGCGCCACAACTCGCTGTCATGCCCATGGCGCAGCAGGCGCATGGCCATCATCGGGCCCCAGCCGGAGCGCAGCAGCGGCTCCAGGGTCTCGGGCACCGGCTGGGTCAGCGTGTTGAGCTCCAGCTCCTGCGAGACCACCTTGCGGACCTTCTCGACGATGGCCTGGCGGCGCTCGCGGCCCTGGGCGATCTGCTGGTCCAGGAAGCGCTCGATGTCGCTCTCTTCCAGCGGCGCCGCCTCGCGCGCCTTGGGGCGCACGGTCTCGGCGTTCAGGTCGAACTGCTGCTTGACCTTGCGGGCCAGCTCCTCGAAGCGCTGCACCGCGGGGGCGCCGCCGGCACGGGTCGAGGCGGCCATGGAGGCGAGGTCGTTGATCAGCGAGCGCACCGGGTGCTGCGGATCGGAGAAGAAGCTGACGTCGGACAGCGCGGTCTTGATCACCGGGAAGCGCAGGTCTTCCATGGCGCCGGTGACGCCGCGCGGCAGGTTCGGGTCCGCCACGATCTCGTTGAACATGCGGCCCACCAGCCCGGCGCGCTGGGTCATGGCCCAGGCATGGCCGGGGTCCAGGCCCTGCACGCTCTGGCCGCGCGCGGCCGACATCAACTCGGAGGCCAGCATGGCGTCGGCGTAGGCATTGCCCAGCACCGCGCCGGCATAGGAGGAGTTGCCGTAGCCGCCGCCGGCTCCGCCGACGCCGCCGGCCCCGCCCAGCGGGCCCATGGCGGCCCCCCCCAGCCCGGCGCCGGGCACCATTCCGCCCAGCCCGGGGAACTGCGTGCCGAACTGCTGCAGCAGGCCCAGGGTCTGCTCATCCAGCGACGGCAGCGGGCCGGGGCTGCCCACCGGCGGCAGGCCCGACGCGGCGGCCGCAGCGGCGGCCGCGGCCCCGCCGACACCGGCCATCGCCGGGTTCGGCTTGCGCGGAGCCGCCTTCTTCTCCGGGTGGATGCCGAAGCGGTCGAACAGGCCCAGGATCTCGCCGTATAGGGGGCCGAGATCGCCGATCACCAGGCGCTCGTAGAGCTTGTAGAGCACCAGCTTGATGCTGAACTCGATCTCCAGCACCTTCAGCGAAGCGCGGAAGGCGTCGCAGAAGCCGGTGGGGCCGATCGCCGTCAGCGGCAGCTGCAGCGGGCTGTGCTTGCCCAGCCATTCCAGGCGCTTCTCCAGCTCGAACAGCGCGTTCTGGTAGGCGCTCTCGGCGCGGCCGGACATGTTGGACAGCGCGATCGACTCTTCCAGGTCCTCGCTTTCCAGCAGGGCCAGGTTCTCGAAGTCGATCTCGCCGGGGTCGGCCTGCTCGCCGCCGACCTGGGCGCGCAGGGTGTCGAAGGATTCGCGGATGCGGGTTTCGTACTGCTCGGCGATGCGGGCGCGGCCCAGGCGGATGGCGCGCATGGTGTCGAAGTAGACGCGCTGCTGGTCGTTGTTGGCCGCGCGTTCGCTCATGTCGAACAGCAGGTCGTCGGCGCCATTGAACATGCGGCCCAGGCGTTCGCCCAGGCCGCGCATCACCAGGCCGCGCAGTTCGCGCAGCAATTCACCGGCGGTCTCGGGCGCCAGGCTGTCGGCGCCCTGCTGGCCCGGGTACAGTGAATGGACCTGGGCACTCATGCCGCCACGTACCCCGTCCTGGGATCCCCGTTCCATCGTCTGGCGAAAACGCCCATGTTGCGATCAAAAAAAGTCAGTAAAAATCATACGCTACGTTGTCCGCCACGCCCCGCGCGTCTGTCGGCCGGACACACTCGTTCGCCAACCTGAACTATGCATCAGGTTGGAAAGGGTGAAAAGAGCGTCATTATCCGCTCATCCGCATTAACGGATATAATGTTGCTTTAACGTCCCCGCGCCCGCCATGTCCCCGAACGCCCGCCAAGACCTGCTCCTAGACCTGCTCGGGCGCCGCATCCTGATCCTGGACGGCGCCATGGGTACGATGATCCAGCGGCACAAGCTGGAGGAAGCGCACTACCGCGGGGAACGATTCCGCGACTGGCATCGCGACGTCAAGGGTAATAACGACCTGCTGGTGCTGACCCAGCCGGAGATCATCCTGGGCATCCATCGCCAGTACCTGGCGGCCGGTGCGGACATCATCGAGACCAACACCTTCAACTCCACCACGGTCGCATTGCATGACTATGGCATGGAGGCGCTGGCCTACGAGCTGAACCTGGAGGCCGCGAAGCTGGCCCGCCGGGCGGCGGACGAGCACTCCACGCCGGACAAGCCGCGTTTCGTCGCCGGCGCCATCGGCCCCACCAATCGCACCGCCAGCATCTCGCCGGACGTCAACGATCCGGGCTACCGCAACATCAGCTATGCCGAACTGGTGACGGCGTACCTCGAGCAGGCCCGCGGCCTGGTCGATGGCGGCTCCGACATCCTGCTGATCGAGACGATCTTCGATACGCTCAACGCCAAGGCCGCCATCTTCGCCTGCGAGACGCTGTTCGAGGAGCGCGGCGAGCGCTGGCCGGTGATCCTGTCCGGCACCATCACCGACGCCTCCGGCCGCACCCTCTCGGGCCAGACCACCGAAGCCTTCTGGAACGCGATCCGCCACGCCAAGCCGCTGGCCGTGGGCCTGAACTGCGCGCTGGGCGGCAAGGACATGCGGCCCTATATCGCCGAGTTGTCGCGCCTGGCCGACTGCCATGTGTCCTGCTATCCCAACGCCGGCCTGCCCAACGCCTTCGGCGAGTACGACGAGAAGCCCGAGGACACGGCCGGCATCGTCGGCGAGTTCGCCTCCGCCGGACTGGTCAACATCGTCGGCGGTTGCTGCGGTACGACGCCGGACCATATCGGCGCCATTGCCCGCGCCGTGGCCGGCATCCAGCCGCGCGAGCCCTCGAAGCCGCCGGTGGAATGCCGGCTGTCGGGCCTGGAGCCCTTCAACATCGGCAGCAGCACGCTGTTCGTGAACGTCGGCGAGCGCACCAACGTCACCGGCTCCGCCAAGTTCCGCGACCTGATCAAGGCCGGCGACTACGGCACCGCCGTCGCCATCGCGCGCCAGCAGGTGGAAGCCGGCGCCCAGGTGATCGACGTCAACATGGACGAGGGCATGCTCGACGGCAAGGCCGCGATGGTGCGCTTCCTCAACCTGATCGCCAGCGAGCCGGACATCGCGCGCGTGCCGATCATGATCGACTCTTCCAAGTGGGAAATCATCGAGGCCGGCCTGCAGTGCGTGCAGGGCAAGCCCATCGTCAATTCCATCTCGATGAAGGAAGGCGAGGACAAGTTCATCGAGCAGGCCCGCCTGTGCCGCAAGTACGGCGCCGCCGCCGTGGTCATGGCCTTCGACGAAGAGGGCCAGGCGGACACGCTGGAGCGCCGCAAGGCGATCTGCGCGCGGGCGTACAAGGTACTGGTCGAGCGGGTCGGCTTTCCGCCCGAGGACATCATCTTCGACCCCAACATCTTCGCCGTGGCCACCGGCATCGAAGCGCACAACCTCTACGGCCTGGACTTCATCCACGCGGTGACCTGGATCAAGCAGAACCTGCCGCATGCCAAGGTCAGCGGCGGCGTGTCCAATGTGTCGTTCTCCTTCCGCGGCAACAACCATGTCCGCGAGGCGATCCACTCGGTATTCCTGTTCCATGCCATCAAGGAGGGCATGGACATGGGCATCGTCAATGCCGGCGCGCTGATGGTCTACGACCAGCTCGATCCCGAGCTGCGCGAGCGTATCGAGGACGTGGTGCTGTTCCGCCGCGACGATGCCACCGAGCGACTGATCGAGATCGCCGCGCGCTTCAAGGGCGAGAAGCTGGAGAGCAAGGCCGAGGACCTGGCCTGGCGCGAGCTCACCGCCCGCGAGCGCATCAAGTACGCCCTGGTGAAGGGCCTGGACCAGTACGTCGAGGCCGACACCGAGGAGCTGCGTGCCGCGCTGGCCGCCGAAGGCAAGCGCCCCATCGAGGTGATCGAGGGTCCGCTGATGGACGGCATGAACGTGGTCGGCGACCTGTTCGGCGCCGGCAAGATGTTCCTGCCGCAGGTGGTGAAGTCGGCGCGCGTGATGAAGAAGGCCGTGGCCTACCTGATCCCCTACATCGAGGCCGAGAAGAAGCCGGGGGAAGCGTCGCGCTCCAACGGCAAGATCATCATGGCCACGGTGAAGGGCGACGTGCACGACATCGGCAAGAACATCGTCGGCGTGGTGCTCCAGTGCAACAACTACGAGGTCGTGGACCTCGGCGTGATGGTGCCGGCGCAGAAGATCCTTGACGCCGCGAAGGCCGAGAAGGCCGACATCATCGGCCTCTCCGGCCTGATCACGCCCTCGCTGGACGAGATGGTGAACCTGGGCAGGGAGATGGAGCGCCAGGGCTTCGACATCCCGCTGCTGATCGGCGGCGCCACCACCTCGCGCGCGCACACCGCGGTGAAGATCGATCCCTCGTACCACGGGCCGGTGGTGTGGGTGAAGGACGCCTCGCGCTCGGTGCCGGTGGCGGCCGCGCTGCTGTCCGTCGAGCAGAAGCCGAAGCTGCTGGCCGAGGTGAAGAAGGAATACGACCAGATTCGCGAGCGCCACGCCGCCAAGGACCGCCAGGAGAAGTTCCTGACGCTGGAGAAGGCGCGCGCCAACCGCACGCCGGTGGAGTGGAGCGGCTACCGCCCGCCACGTCCGCGCCTGCTGCTGCAGCAGGCCAAGGACGTCTGCGAGGGGCCCGCATGCGACCACCACCACGAGCACGCCACGCAGTTCGTGAAGGTGTTCAAGGACTACCCCCTGGCCGAGCTGCGCGAGTACATCGACTGGCAGCCCTTCTTCATCGCCTGGGAGATGAAGGGCAAGTTCCCGGAACTGCTCAACAACCCCGCCACCAGCGAGGCGGCGCGCAAACTGTTCGCCGACGCGCAGGCGATGCTGGACCGGATCATCGACGAGAAGTGGCTGCGCGCCTCCGGCGTGATCGGCCTGTTCCCCGCCAGCCAGGTCAACGGCGACGACGTCGAGGTCTACAGCGACGAAAGCCGCACGACGGTGGCCGCCACGCTGTTCAACCTGCGCCAGCAGGGAGAGCATCGCGAGGGTGTGCCCAATCGCAGCCTCGCCGACTACGTGGCGCCGAAGGAAACCGGGCTGCACGACTATGTCGGCGGCTTCGCGGTGACCGCCGGCATCGGCTGCGCCGAGCGTGTCGCGGCCTTCAAGAAGGCCAACGACGACTACAGCGCGATCATGCTGGAGTCGCTCGCCGACCGCCTCGCCGAGGCCTTCGCCGAGCGCCTGCACCAGCGCGTGCGCAAGGAATTCTGGGGCTACGTCCCGGACGAGCATCTCGACAATCAGTCCCTGATCCAGGAGAAGTACGCCGGCATCCGTCCGGCGCCCGGCTACCCGGCCTGCCCCGAGCACTCCGAGAAAGGCACGCTGTGGAAGCTGCTGGACGTGGAGAAGAACTGCGGCATCCAGCTGACCGAGAGCTACGCCATGTGGCCGGGGGCGGCGGTGAGCGGCTGGTACTACTCCCATCCCGCGGCGCAGTACTTCGTGCTGGGCCGCATCAACCGCGACCAGGTCGCCGACTATGCCCGCCGCAAGGGCTGGACGCTGGCCGAGGCCGAGAAGTGGCTGGCGCCGAACCTGGGCTACGAGCCGGAAGACTGACGAAGGGGGCGGCGATGGTGGAAGAAGGCCAGGTGCTGTCGATCGCCCATACCATCCAATTGGCGGTGGCGCCGGTGTTCCTGCTGGCCGGCATCGGCTCGATGCTGGGCGTGCTGACCAACCGCATGGCCCGGGTGATCGACAAGGCCCGCAAGCTGGAGGAGCGCGTTCCGCCGCCGAGCGACCCCGCCACGCCCGACATCGCCCGCGACGCCGAACTGGGCGTGCTGGCGCGCCGGGCCCGCTACCTGCAGCTGGCGATCGGCGCCTGCGTCGGCTGTGCCCTGCTGGTGGCCCTGGTGGTGGTGATCCTGTTCATCTCGGCGGTGCTGGACCTCAATGCCTTCGCCGTGGTGGCCATGCTGTTCATCGCCGCGATGCTGGCCTTCATCTTCGGACTGCTGTGCTTCATGCGCGAGATCCACCTGGGGCTGATCCACCTGCGCATCGGCCCCCGCCCGCGCGTATAGGCGCATTCGCACAGGGCTGACAGAGATTTGCGCATCCGCCGGGATGCCAGTTGCCGGGCGCAGGCCGACAGGCTCTAATCGCGGGATCATGGAAAAAGCCGCCCGCAAACCGCAGAAGGACCGTTTCTCTCCCCCCGACTGGTGGCGCAAGTGGCGTCCGCTGCGTTGGCTGGCAGGCGGCGCGCTGCTGGCCGCGCTGGCGATGTGGGGGCGGGGCCTGCTGGAGGGCGACGAGGCGGTGCCCAAGGCCGTGCCGGCGGAAGCTTCCGCGGAACCTGCCGCGCCGGAGCCCGAAGTCACCGAGGTGGCCGTGGCCGAGCCGGCCCCTGCCGCGGCGCCCGAGCCGGAGCCTGCTCCCGCCCCGGCCCCGGAACCCAAGCCAGTGCCGGCGCCCCCTGCCGCCAAGCCGGCTCCCGCGCCGGTGGCGGTGATCGAGGAGCTGCCGTCGCAGCAGGTGTCGGACTACAAGGCCTATACGCGCGTCGAGACCTCGGTGATCGAGCTGATGGCCTTCCGCAGCTATGCCAGCCTGGACAGCGTGACCGCCGCGCTGGAGAAGGCGGGGTACTCGCCGGAGCTGACGTCCAACCATCGCCAGGTGCCCGAGGAGTATCCGCCCTACAACATCGACCGGATTGCCGTCGGGGAGTACCGCCACCTGGGGCAGACCGGGTCCCTGACCCTGCAGTTCTTCAACGACCGGCTGTTCGAGGTCGAGTTCCGGCCGAACGATGCCGAGGCCTACACCAAGGCCTTCCGCGGGCAGTACCCGCAGCTGCCCCGCAGCAAGACCGGGCGCACGGAATGGACCAGCGGCCAGTTGCGCATGGCCAGCAGCCTGGACCTGGCGGTGAGCGACGTGGGCCGTGCCCTGCGCACCAAGGCCTATGTGATGTGGCAGGACCGCCGCCTGGTCGGGCAGCGCGACAGCTGGGATGCCCGCTACGCGCCGGAACTGGCGCGCTGAACGACAAAGGGGGCGCCGGCCGGCGCCCCCTCGGGTTCCCGGACCTTAGTGGTGGTGGCCGCCCGGACCGTGGACGTGGCCGTGGGCGATCTCTTCCAGCGTGGCGGCGCGCACTTCGGTGATCTCCACGTCGAAGTTCAGCGTCTCGCCGGCCAGCGGGTGGTTGCCGTCCACCGTCACCATGTCGCCCTGCACCGCCGTCACCGTGACCCGCATCGGGCCCTGGCTGCTCTGGGCATGGAAGGTCATGCCCGGCTCGATGCTCGGCACGCCCTGGAAGGCGCGCTTCGGCACCTGCTGCACCAGGGCCGGGTCGTGCACGCCGTAGCCTTCGGCCGGGTCCACCGTCACCTGCAGCTTGTCGCCGGCCTGCTTGCCGGCCAGGGCCTTCTCCAGGCCCGGGATGATGTTGCCGGCGCCATGCAGGTAGGTCAGCGGGTCGCCGCCCTGGGAGCTGTCCAGCACCTCACCCTTGGTATTGGTGAGGGTGTAGTGCATGGAAACGACGGAGTTTTCTGCGGCTTGCATGGTGCGGCCCTGGCGCGTAAATAAGGGCGGCCATGCTAACAGAAGCCCGCTGAACGTGGCCCGACTCCCGTTGAAGGTCAGTCCCAAGGCCTCCCGCGACGCCGTGGGCGACTGGATGGGGGATGCCCTGAAGGTCAGCGTCACGGCGGTGCCCGAGCGGGGCAAGGCCAACCAGGCCGTGATCGAGCTGCTGGCCAAGGTGCTGGGCGTGCCGAAATCCCGCATCCGGGTCCTGCGGGGGGAGTCCCAGCCGAACAAGCTGCTGGAGATCGAGGGCCTGGACGACGCGGAACTGCGCCGTCGGCTGGGCCGGCCGGCAGGTTGACGGCAGGGCCAAAGCCGCCCGGGGAGCGGGCATGCCACAATAAGGCGTTATCCCGGAACAAGGCTGTACCGATGTCCGCCGTCGCCCGCGACGTCCAGCAGGACGCCCGCACGCTCCAGCTGGAGCAGAACAAGCTCAACAAGCGCCTGCGCCGCCAGGTGGGACAGGCGATCATGGACTACAACATGATCGTCGACGGCGACCGCGTCATGGTCTGCCTCTCCGGCGGCAAGTTCTACGCGATCTAAATTGTTCACCAGTTGTGCTAGCCTTCACCCCTGAGCAGTCTCAGGGCGTGGGGTAATGGTGTTGCCAGAGAACCAGGAAACCGAGGTAGTAAAGGCGGTCAGGCTCTCCAAAGGGACAACTGAGCGCATCGGGGACGGCCTGACCCTGCCCCCCGGGTTTCCCATCCTAGTGTTCCGTCAGTCGCGCATACCTGTGGAACCGGTGCTGCGTTATGTACACGACAAGTATCGGAAGCGGCCTGCCAGCGCGCTGAGCGTCGCAAATGATCTCAAGGATTGGTGGACCTACCTGCGAGCCCACGAAACGCCATGGGATGCCATCGATGAAACTGACATTCGATACTACGCAGACATCATGGAGCAGACTGTATCGCCGCTCACGCATGAGCGATACAAGAGAAAGACGATCAGGAAGCGCATCGGCTCAGTTCGCAACTTCTACGCGTGGGCAAGTGCCAAAGGCATCCTTGACTGCTCCGTGGACCTCTCCACTACAGACTACTCAAGTAATTCTGAGCAGCCTGGTGTGCGTGCGAAAGTAAGGGACGCTGGCACTCTGATGCCTGGCGCAACGTCAGGCGAAGACGATCACGTCTTAGCCCTTTCACATCAAGATGTCTTTGCTGTCTTTGCAGAGCTTGGACCGTTGCCAAGTGAGAAGACGTGGTCAAGCGATAGTTCCCGAGACCGGCTAATTGCGGAGCTCGCGTTAAACACCGGAATGCGTAGGGATGAGATTTCTCATCTCACCCTACTTCAGATACTGAACCTCCACCCAGATCACGCAATCGAGCATGGAGCCTGCCTGCTGCCAATCTCCAAGACCAAAGGCCTCCGCGCACGGAAGGTCGAGGTGCCGAATTGGCTGATCAGAGAACTTAGGACATACGTTGATACGGAAAGAGTGGAAGCCATAGCCCGGCTTGCGGATGCAGGTGTTAACGATGCCAAGCGACTGTTCGTGAACGGCGTGTCGGCAAAGCACAATGCTGGCCGATCCATTAGCAACGACACGATTGACAGGGCGTTCAGGCTGGCAGTGCTTCGGTCTGGCAGAGTGATCGAAGCCCCGCGCTTTGATCCCGAAACCGGCACGGCCTATTCTGCGCAAGCGCCTCAGTTCACCTTCCATGCTCTGCGGCACACTTTCGCAATCTGGCGTTACTACGCCGAGTATGCCGCTGGAATTCATGAGCCCTGGAAAATCGTTCAAGTGCTATTAGGGCATAAGAGCCTAGCCACGACTCTGGCCATTTATCTGCGCCCCTGCGCAGTCTTCGAGGGCCAGGTGTCGGATGCCGTAGTTCGGCACTTCAATGCGATCCGATCTGCTGCATGAAGCCGACCCGCTACGACCAAGTACGAGCTAAAGAGCCGACACTGGCGTCCGCCTACAAGGATAAATTCCCAGAGCTGGCGATGCATCCGAGTGGACTCGTGCTGACGGCCACTTTTCCCACGCCGTTGGAATCCAAAGGTGAACAGCGGATCGATCTAAGTTTTCTAGCGGCTGTTCCTCAATTGCAGGAGGCTCTTTCGCAGGGGTTTGTGCTGATAGGGCGTCGAAGTGAAGTAAAGACGAGGTCAGTCCTCGGGACTTCGCTGCGCACCGGTTTCATCGAGTTCTTGAAGCACACCTCTAGAGAATCGATATCCGTGGAAGGGATCACGACCGAACTCCTTCAGGAGTTTCTCGCGTGGTGCGGCCGTGAAGAAAACGGAAAGCCAGTTTGGGAGAAGGGCACCCAGAAAGGTAAGTACCGCGCCCTCACGGGGATTATCCGTACGATGCGCAGACATGAGCTGTGGAAAGGCTCATTCCCACCGGGCCTTCGAATTCCGGTGATGGCGGATCCCAAGAAGTTCTACGAGCCCACGAGAGTTCTGGATAACGAATTCTGGGAAAAGGTATACATCGCCGCAGTGGAGGAAGTGGTGTCACGGCGGATGGCGTTCGCCGAATTCGAACGCATGAGCGCTGACGCGGTTCGAGAATATGCACTCTTCAAGGTGTCCGCGAAAGCGGAAACGCCGGCCGTCTTCTCCGAAAGCATGACGCTAGCACTCGGGGCTTTGCTGACAGCTTACGGCACCGGTGCCATCTGCACCCGGGAGGAGCTGTCGCTTCGAAACAAGGCTTTGTACGACTACCTGTTTGGCGGAGCAGCAAACGCGTCTGTGGTGAAACAGTTTGCTGAGAGCCTCTATCCTTCGCGAACTCGCCAGCTCGTGCCCTACCTGCTGTTGTACGCGATGTACTTTTCGTACAACCCTTCTACCGCGATAAACGCAAAGGTGAGCAACTTCAGGACGGTGTCGGTGCTCGGCAGTGAACGATTCTGGGCCAATCCCTACAAGACCAAATCCAGGCGGTCCCAAATCCGAACATGCGGCATCTCGGAAGATGCTGCGAATCCGCATGCGATGTACGGTCAGCTGATCAGGTGGACGGCGCGACTACGTATGAGCGCCAAGCCTTGGTGTAAGGACCGACTGTTTCTGTTCAGCGACAAGCTCCTTGACGGACAAGAGGCCGGAGTCCGTGCTGTCACAGGTTTTTCTGTAGGGGCCGCCATCCGGGAGTTCTGCGACGACCATGGACTTGACCAGTTCGTCTTCAAGCAACTGAGGCCCAGCTCGCTGGAACAGGTACGCGTCCTCTTTGATGGAGACATTCGTGCCTCGCAGGTGGCCGCTAATCACCGAAGCCGAGACACGACCGATCGATCCTACACCTCCGACGCGGAGCGACAGCGACAATGGGAGCGCCTCGGGGCCGGCATTGCGCTGCGCAGCCGGTGGGTTGAATCCGACGGCCTTATCGACGCTCGATCGAGTCAAGATGATGCACACGACGTAGGCGCTGCAACGCCTGGCTGGGGGTGTCTCGATCCATTCCACTCCCCGATGGTGGGGCAGGTGGCCGGCAAGCTATGCACGGAATATGGCGGATGCCCCGTATGCCCCCACGCTCAACTCGACATTGATTCCCCTGCATCCGCTAAGAGGGTTACCCAGCTCCGCGAGCTCATTCTCAATGCTCAGACAAAAATTCCAGCTCAACGATGGCTGAGTACTTGGGCGCCGAGATTGAAGCGGATTGATCAATTCTGGCTGCCCCAGTTTCGTCCGGAAACCCTCGCAAAGAGCGAAATTCTCATTCTTACACCGTTGCCGCCGATCGACTAATGAACAGCACTGCCGCAAGAGACACGCTTCAGCAGCGGAATGAAGCTGATGCCAGACACAGTCGTAGGGTCTCAAGACGGTCGGAATGGGCAGACAAGGTCTGGTTTCTGGACTCCGAGCTGAAGAACCTGCACGCCAGCTTCTGCAGCGTAAAGTGGGACTTCGATATGCCTGATGGGTCTGCATTTGTCGACAGCCGATGGGAGCTGTTGCGCGAGGAACTACGATGCTTTGTGTGGAGCCTTCTCAAGGCTCCACAGGAGGGACTTCCGAAGAAGGCGCAAACGCTTCATCGACATAGCTTCATCTGGCGGCCGTTAGTTCGATGGATGGCGGAGCACGACTTCACCGATCTCTGTCAGCTTACCAACTCAGCGTCATGGAACTTCCTTTCGGACTATGTAATCGAGATTGAGAAGGACGGGCGCGAGTTATCAGTTTCTGCCGTCAGGACTGCAGTATCGGTTCTACAACTACTCTGGACCCAGAAGCCCTACATGGAGAAGGAAGGCTATGGCTCACTTCCAGAGGCCCCTCTCGATGGCTTATCCGGCAGCGAGTTGGCTCGACGGCTCAATGCGAAGATCGATGAACGCGTCCAGCCGGTCCCCGAGGAGGTCGCCCTTTCCATTCTCAATGCGGCACATCGCTGGATCGGACCGATGGCAAATGACGTGATTCGGCTGGCCGAGGATCATTTCTCCTGGAGATACTCGGACCGATCAAGGAACGCCCAGAGTCGAATACGATCCACCCGATTGTCGATGTTGAAATGGAAGTCGTCCATCTTGATCGGCGACACCAAGCCTTGGCTAACCATAAAAGAACGGCAGGAAGAGCTTTCATGGGACGGCAACCTCTTCAAACCGCGAGTTCGGAATCTCAATGTCGGGAGAAAGGTATCAGCTACCATCGATGATCTGCGAGATGCCTGCATACACGTCATTCAAAGCGAATCCGGGGTCCGGATCAGTGAGATGGGAAGCTTCCAGTCCGGGATTGGTGAAGCATCCCAGCTTCCCTCCTGCATAAGCATCAGAACGTCCCAGACGGGACTGAACGATCTGTTCTTTCTGCGGGGTACGACCTACAAGCTTCGCCCGATGCCTGAAGAGACAGAGTGGCTGATCGGCATGCGGCCCAGGGGCTCTGATTACATCCCGCCGCCTGTGCGCGCCGTCCAGATTCTTGAGAGGCTCTACAGGCCTTGGCGGCAGTGCGAAGGGGCGCCGGAGGAGGTTCGCACATCCTTGCTGCTGTCGTTCGTTCAACTGGGGTTCCGCCCATTCGATGAGCCGGCCTCGGCAGTCGCGCCGATGCAGCTTCACTCGATTCGGGATGCCCAGCGTGAGTTCATCGTACGCAATGTTGATCTGGCATCGTTACCGGCGACTAGCGCTCGTGGCGAGGATTTGAGTGCGTACAAGGACACCATGGGAGGATGTGTCGCTCCTCGCCAATGGCGTAAGAACTTTGCTCAGTACCTGTGGCGCGTAGATAGTCGCATGGCGCCTGCGATCGCACAGCAGTTCAAGCATTTGTCCCTGGCAATGACCGAGGAAGCGTACATCGGAAACGACATTGTTCTTCTGAAAGACATCAACTCCGCCCGGACTCAAAAAACCGTCGAACTCTTCAGGGCTTGGTCGAAGAACGATCAGGCCTCGGCGGGCTTCTTCTCGGGTCGGCTAAGGGAGCATCGACGCCAGATTGCCGTGCTAGTTGAAGGAAAGTCTGAGGAGGAAGCAACCAGCGCCATTCGAGACTACGTGGTCACGAACGATCTGCGCATCTGGTTCTCCGACCACGGGCACTGCTTCATTGGCTTGAACCCTGACGGCGCAAAATGTCATGAGAAGGCCGGTACGTCGTCTTGGAGCAATCAAGCTCCGAACGTGGCCACCCGGGAGCCGTCGGTCTGCGCCGGGTGCAGTCACTACTATGTTGATCATGACCATCGTGACTACTGGCAGCGACGGCTCGATGCGCATGAAGTGCTTGCGCTGGCATCGAAACGTGTCGGTGAAAAGCCACCGCGCGTCGTGCAGCTACGGCTCGCCCAAGCGAGATCAGTACTGAGACGGATTTCCATTCAGATGGAGCACACCTGATGGGGCGCACTAAGCGGGAGGAATGCGACCCTGCGATTGAAAGGGAGTTCCTGGAAGCCCTGCTGCGCTTGGAGGCTGGCAGCCCGACGCATCCGGACCTCATCGCCAGGGCCAAGGCACATCGATTGAAGATTAATTTCTCTACGGTGGCGAAAGAAGCAGGCCGAGCGCGTGGTCTCATCGCCGTTGAGGATTCGCAGTATGTAAATGCCCGCAAGCAGGTTCTTGCTAAAATGCGGCCGGCAACGCCCGAGACCTCGTCGGTGAACGTCATCGCCGATCTGCGTAAGCGCGTGGCCGATCTCGAGAGGCAACTCGCAGAGGCGGATTCCGTCAATGCAACCCTAATGCTCCGGGTCCACGAAGGAGCAGCAGAGTTGCAGAGAGCCAAGGAGCATGTCGCTCGATTGAGGGCCGCCCGCGACCAGCTTCAGGCCCGAAAGGACCAGAAGCTCATTCAATTCCCAGGTAGTACGTGAGTAGAAAATGAACAATGTAACCACCGAAGCTCCCGTTCTCGACCTTAGGTCGCTCGTGCCTACAACGTCGAAGACTTTTGAGCGGCTCCGGGAGTCGCTGATTCGAGACATGGGTCGCGCAATTGTTGACTACAACATGATTGTCGAGGGTGACGTTGTAATGTGTGCCATCAGTGGCGGCATTGACTCAATGTCAATGCTTTCATTGCTGATGGATCTTCAAAAGCGCGCGCCAATTGATTTTCAGATCATCGCCGTCAACCTGGATCAAAAGCAGCCGGGCTTTCCGGAGGAGGTTCTTCCTCGGCACTTCGAGTCGCTTGGTGTGCCCTACAAGATCATTGAGCAGGACACATACTCCATCGTCAAAGAAAAAGTCCCGGAAGGGAAAACGATGTGTGGTCTGTGCAGCCGGTTGAGGCGAGGCATTCTCTATCGCGTAGCCAAAGAAATTGGTGCAACGAAGATCGCGCTTGGCCACCACATGGATGACATGATCGAAACGCTGTTTTTGAACATGTTCTTCGGCGGGCAGCTTAAGGCGATGCCTCCGAAGTTGAAAAGTGATGATGGGGGGAACGTAGTAATACGTCCCATGGCGTACTGCGAAAAGCGAAACCTTAAGAGATTCGCTGACGGCATGAAGTTTCCAATCATCCCTTGCACCCTTTGCGGTTCCCAGGAGAATCTGCAAAGACTCCAAATGCGAAAGATGATTGACGAGTGGGACAAAGTAGATTCGCGGCGCAAGCACAACATCTTCCGCTCGATGCAGCACATTCGTCCCTCGCAGTTGGCAGACAGGGAATTGTTTGACTTCTTTTCGCTTTCGAGGGAAGAGATGGGGGCAGACGAAAGCGTCTAGTGAGACAGGTGCGCGTGTATGAGGAGAGAGCCTGACGTTTGACGGCGGACATTTGCGGCTCAGCCAATCGTCAGGCCTTCCTGCTCGTTCGAGCCAAGAAGCCGCCGTACAAGGCCGAGGCGGTGCCTAGGTAACGGGCAAGCGCACTAGCGCACTACCTGCTGATGTAAGTGCAGAAGCGGCGAAACACGATCCACTTCCTCCTACCGAGAGCTGGCTCGGCGGACGCGCTTCAAGATCATGATTTGCTGATTCTGGCCCGGGACGAGATGAAGGCCCAAGCGCGAGCTCCCTCCCGAAGTACTGAACTTGCTTGCGCATGAAGTATAGTGTATAGTGCATCTATACACTACACACTAGGATTCAGCTTCGCCGATGATTGCCCAGGCTCCAACCCAGCACGCTGTCTTGATTTCCTCGGGCCCTCGCCCGAGCGCCAAGCGCTGGGCTCGTTTCGTCCGTCCTGACCAGCTTCACCATCGGGCGCAAGTGCGTCGCATCGTCAAGGAATCCAATGGTGCAGCGTCCGTCGTGCTTGCTCCAGACAACGGCATCCCCGAGGGCGTGCGGGCCGGCCAGTTCCTGACCCTGGTCGCACAGATCGATGGCAAGCCGGTGAAGCGGGCGTATTCCCTCAGCGAGCTTCCGAAAGACGGCACGCTGACTATCACCAGCAAGCGCGTCGAGGGCGGCGTGATGTCGGCGTACCTGAACGCGCGGCTGCGCGAGGGTGACTGGCTTCAGTTCGCAGGCCCCAGTGGCGACTTCGTTCTGCCAGCGCAAGCGCCGGGTCACTACGTCTTTGCTGCAGCGGGTTCGGGCATCACCCCGATGATGGCGATGCTCGACCAGCTGCTGGGGCAGGAACACCGCACCACGCCGATCACCCTGTTCTATGGCAACCGGCGCGAGCAGGACATTCTGTTCCGCGAGCGCCTGGATGCTCTGGCCCGCCGGAACAAGAACCTCGACGTCCGCTACGTCCTTAGCAAACCCGAAAAGGGCTGGGACGGCCATCGCGGGCGCATTGGCGGCGACGCATTGCGGGATGCCGCGCCGGGTGCTGCGGTGCACTACTTCCTCTGCGGTCCGGATAATTTCAACGACTCGCTGCGCCGCCAACTCGTCGCGCTCGGGGTTCCGCCACAGGCCATCGCCAGCGAGCGTTTCACGACCTTCGCGCGTGAATCGCGCCCGCATCCCAAGGACCCGCATCCGGTGCTGTTCCGGGTGGGGGGGGCAGAGAAAGAGGTAACGGTGCGGCCCGGCGAAACCCTGCTGGAGGCGGGTCTGCGCGCGGGCGTCGCGCTGCCTTTCAGTTGCACGATGGGCGGCTGCGGACATTGCAAGGTGAAGGTGCTCGATGGCGACGTCGCCACCGACGCGCCGAACTGCCTAACCGAACCCGAGCGCCAGGCCGGCTACGCACTGGCCTGCTGCGCCTACCCGCATCGTCAGGCGACTATCACCGTCGTGGAGACAGCATGATGAGTGCTGCCGCGGAGTCCACCTACCGGATGGCCGAAGTGGTTCGGCGCTCGGGCGTGACCCGGGAGACCATCCACTTCTACCTACGTGAAGGGCTGCTCCCACCGGCCCGCAAGACCGCGCACAACGCCGCCCTCTACGGCGACGAACACCTGCACCGTCTGCGATTGATCCGCTCCTTGCGTGAGGAGCATCTGCTGCCCTTGAAGGCGATCAAGAGCCTTCTCGACGACCAGCCGGAACTTCAGTTCAGTGCCGACCAGTTCGCCACGCTGCAAGCCCTGCGTCGTTTGAGACTCAACGACCTTCGTCAGCAGAGGCCCGGCGGCGACTGCAAGACCGCAGGCGATCTTGCCGGTGAGCTGGGCCTTACCCCCGGCGAGCTGCAAGAGCTGCGCGACATCAAGCTGCTCACCTCTGCCGATAACGAGGCGCTCGACGCCGACGAGGCCGAGTGCCTGCGGCTCTGGACCGTGGTGCGCGATGCCGGCATCAACGCCGAAAAGGGTTTCAGCCCTCGCGACATCGGCTACATCGATCAGGCCGCCAAGCTGCTGTTCGAGCGCGAAGTCGCTTTGTTCAAGGACCGCGTTCAGCAGTTGCGCCCGGCTGAGATCGATTCGCTGTTGCACACCGTTATCCCGGCCATCCACCGGCTGCTGGTGATCCGCCATGAACGCATGATTTCGGCGCTGCTGGAGGTGTATGGGGCCTCCGCAGCGCAGACGACCCCGTCCCAGGAGGAGAGAACCGTATGAGTACCGCCACCCCCGCTGCCCTGAAACTTGGCCGCATGTTGAACGGCCTGCCGCTCAAGATGCAGAACAAGGTCACGCAGACGATGGAGAACATCTCACTCGTCGCGGAGATTCGCGACCCCAAGGTCGGGGCGAGCATGTTGCCCTCAGCTTACCGCGGCCTCTGGCAGCGCAAGGGCAAGGGCGACGATTGCGTGCCGATGAAATCCGGCCATGCCGTGCATTTCGACCTGAACTACGGCACCGACTTCCCCGAGATGTATGACCTTTACCGCCGGGCAGTCGCCAACCAGTGGGACGGCGAATGGCAGCTCGACTGGAGCACGCAGGTCGATCCGATGAATCCAGAAACGCCCATCCTCGGCCACACGCCGTTTGCGCCGTTCGATGGGCTGGAGGCTGCGGGTGTGAAGCTCGACGCTACCGAAAAGCAGAAGCTCAACTACCACTTCGCGGCCTGGATGCTGTCGCAGTTCATGCACGGCGAGCAAGGCGCGCTCTACGCCTCTGCGCAATGCACGGAAGCCGTCAGTTGGGTCGATGGCAAGCTCTATGGCGCCACCCAGGTGATGGATGAGGCGCGCCATCTGGAGGTGTTTCTGCGTTACCTGGAGACCAAAATAGAGCGTGTATACAAGGTCAACGACAACCTCTTCGTCATCATCGATGACCTGCTCACCGACTCGCGCTGGGACGTGAAATTCCTCGGCATGCAGATCATGGTCGAAGGGCTCGCGCTGGGTGCCTTTTCCACGATGTACAACCAGACCGGCGAGCCGCTGCTGAAGAACCTGCTCCGCTACGTGATCCAGGACGAAGCCCGCCATGTCCACTATGGCGTCTTGGCGCTTCGTGAGCACTTCACCAAGAACCTCTCTGCCTCGGAGCGTCGCGAGCGTGAGGATTGGGCTTTCGAGGTGGCGATGCTGATGCGCAACCGCTTCTTCGCCCACGAAATCCACGACGAGTGGTTTGCGCACCGCGTTCCGCGCGCGACCTGGAACCGCTTGATGGCCGAGTCGCCAGCCATGACCAAGTTCCGCAGCATCATGTTCCAGCGCCTGGTGCCGAATCTCCAATACATCGGCCTGCTCTCGCCCCGCATGGAGAGCTACTACGAGAAGGCTGGCCTGATGGCCTACGCCGGCGGCAAGAACGCCAGCCAGCTCTCTGAGCAGGACCTGCTGCGCGACAATGACGCGCTCGCCCAACAGGCCATCGAGAAGCTCCGCGAGGCAGCTTGAATAGGCTATACCCCATCGCCGACGGCTCTGCCGCCAGCGATGGGGTATGCAGCGCCGCATCCACGCGCCCGTCTTCCCATTCCGATTCCCATGACCACGGCTTCCCTTCGACCCAGCGATTGCCAGGACGCTGCCGCGACGCAAACCATCTCCGGGGCGCTATGTCCCACCGCCATCATCAATTCCGACCACGCTGCGGTCATACGGTTCGCGCAAGCGCATGAAAGAGCAGGCCAGCCCATGCGTGAAAAGGCCGTGGCGCTTTACTACGCCGTTCGTGACGGCTTCCGCTACGACCCCTATCAGCTGGATCTGACCCCCTACGGCATGAAGGCCAGTCGCGTGCTAGACACCGGACACGGCTGGTGCGTAACCAAGGCCGTGCTGCTGGCCGCCGCCTGCCGGGCTTTGAGCATCCCCGCCAGAGTCGGGTTTGCCGATGTGCGCAATCACCTGTCCACGGCGCGTCTGCGGGAGACGATGAAGACCGATATCTTTTACTGGCATGGCTACACCTCGATCCGGCTTGATGGCGGATGGGTCAAGGCGACGCCGGCGTTCAACATCGAGCTGTGCGAACGCTTCGGCTTGCTGCCGTTGGAGTTCGACGGCCGCGAGGACTCGATCTATCACCCCCTCGACCGTGCCGGAAACCGCCACATGGAATACCTGTCGATGCGCGGCGAGTTCGACGACGTTCCGCTCGCCAGCATGGTGACGACCTTCCGCCAGCACTACAGCCAGATGAGCCGTCTCGAAGAGTCAAACTTCGACGATGACGTGCGTAGCGAAGTCGCATCCGATCGATGAGGCCTGACATTCCTGAGGACAGCATGGCGGCCACCGACGCCCGATTCAACTCTCTGGGCGATCCGGTCGCACTTGCTCGCTTCTTCTGTGAGCGCGTCCCGCACAGCCGCGACCTCGGCATGGCGATCCTGCCAACAGAAGGGCCGCAGGCCTGTATGCGTCTGGTGCCGCAAGCTCATTTTCTGGATGAACCCGGCGAATCGATATGCAGCAGCGTGCTTTATTCGCTCGCCGACTCCGCAGCCGGCCTGGCCGTATTCGCCGCCACGCGGACGCTGACGCCAATCGCCACGCTGGACCTGCGGATGAACTACCTGCGGCCCGCGCCGTGCGACCATGCTCTGGTCGTCGATGCGAGATGCGAGGCCGTTACCGACGATGTGGCTTTCGTGCGTTGCCTGGTGCATGCCGAAGGCAGCCGGGAGCAGTTGGCCACGGGCGATGCCACCTTCATGCGTAGCACCCGGGGCCGGCGTTTTGACGCCGCGCCGCCACTCGACACACGGCCTGCGAGCTTGCTGCAGACGGCCACTCCGGCGCCGAACCTCAGTAAACCGGCCCGCTCCTACGCGCAGTATCTAGGCGTTGAAGTGCTTGGTGGGAGTGATGGCCTGCGGCTGCATCTACCTTTCCGTGAAGCGCTGATCGGCAATATCCAGATTCCTGCCCTGCATGGTGGCGTGCTGGGTGGTCTGATCGAGGAGGCCGCGCGCGTGGCCGTCGGAGCTGGCCAGGGCGAGAACAGCGCGCTGCGGATCCTCAACTGCGACATCGACTATCTGCGTTCGGCGCGGACGGTGGACTCCTACGCCACGGCGGAGATCGTTCGCCGCACCCGACGCACCGTGCTGGCCAGGGTCGTCTGCTGGCAGTCGGAGGATCGCGTGCCGGTGGCAACCGGCCGCGTGCAGATTCTTCTCAATTCGTCCACCGCCAGTGCGGAACCCTCTGCGGCGGAGGCATCCGCGTGACCGCGACTGCCGAAGCAATGACTTTGGGTAGCGATGCGCATGCCGGTCGCATGGGCGTTGAACCCGTTGCCATCGTCGCACCGGATGGCCAGGAGATCACCGTCTGGCGCTGGCCGCACCAGCGCGGTCGCCCGACGCTGCACTGGGCACACGCCACCGGCTTCCACGGTCGCACCTATCACCCCTTGCTCGATACGCTGGCCGAAGACTTCAACGTGCTGGCCTGGGACATGCGCGGCCACGGTGCCAGCGCGGCAGCGGGCGCACTAAGCAGCTTCCGTGGCTGGCGGACTTACTACGATGACCTCTGCGCGCTGGTCGAGAGTCAGGAAGAGCCAGTCTGGCTGGCCGGCCATTCGATTGGCGCCACCGCCAGTATCATGGCGGCTGCCCGTCTGCCAGCGCGTGTGCAGGGCCTGGTGCTGGCCGAGCCGGTGATCCTCGACCGCGTGCAGGGTTTGCAGCTGCGCACCGCCAAGCTGCTGCGGCAATCGCACCGCTTCGGTTTAGCTGCGGGGGCGGCGCGCCGCCGCGCGCATTTTGCATCCCGCGCCGAGGCCGTCGAGAAATATCGCGGGAGAGGCGGCTTCCGCAGTTGGCCAGCGCCGTGGCTGGATGCTTACGTCGAGCACGGCTTCGTGGATGACGACATGGGTGTTCGCCTGGCCTGCGCACCGGCTTGGGAGAGCGCGACCTTCACGCATACCGAGCACAACGCCTGGCCAGACATCCGCCGATTGCGCTGTCCCGTCATCGCACTGAGCGCGTCGCATGCTTCGACCTTTGCGCCGGCCGCGCGTCAGCGCTTGAGGACTGTCTTGCCGGCTGCCGAGGTCACTACCGTGACGAACACGACGCACTTTTTGCCAATGGAGCATCCGCAGGCGGTCGCGGACGCCATCAGGCGCCTGCTGGCGCAGCAAGCCGGGACGCGCGCGCAGACAGACGGCCAAACGCAATGAGAACGCAAGCCATCCGCCTCTCGCCGAATCCGCTGGTCTCCTCATCTCCCAACGATGCAGCATCTCCTGCGCGCCATCTTTTCGCGATGTCGCTGGCTCTCCTATGTGGTGCGCTCATGAGCTGTAAGCGCAGCGATGAACCCGTCACCGAGCCCGCTCCATGGGTTTTGAGCGTGGCGCTAGAGCCTGTTTCAGGCACAGCAGTGGTCGTGTCCGGCACAGTGCGCGCACGCTTCGAGACGCTACTGTCCTTTGAGGTCGGTGGGCGCATCGCGGCGCGTCTCGCCGAAGCCGGGGACAAGGTAGTGGCTGGTCAGCCGCTTTTTCGGTTGGATCCGAAGGACTTCGAGCAGTCCATGCGTGCTGCTGAAGCGGACCTTGCCTCCGCGCAGGCCGCAAGAAGCCTGCGTGGTGCCGACCTGGCTCGCGCAGAAACCTTGTCAGCGCAAGGCACGATCAGTCGCCAGGCGCTGCAACGCGAGCAGGTGGCGGACGAGCAAGCGCGCGCGCAGGAGCAGGCCGCAAAAGCCCGGCTTCAGCAGGCGCGCAATGTTCTCGGCTATTCGCGTATCTCCGCTCGGCAAGACGGTGTGCTGATCGAGGTCACCGGCGAGCCAGGCCAAGTGGTCGCCGCCGGCGAACCCGTTGGTCGTCTAGCCAGCGGGGCCCTACACGAGGTCGAAGTCTTTCTGCCCGAACGGCTGCGCCCGCCTGCGAGCGGCCTGCTGCAGCTGGATGACAGCTCGACACTCAAGCTGACCCTGCGCGAGGCAGCAGGTGCTGCGGATGCCATCAGCCGCACCTGGCGTGCGCGCTATCAGCTGCCGCAAGAAGCCGCGCAATTGCCGCTGGGCACCGTAGTGCGTGCACGCTTCGACGTTCCGCAACCAGAGCCAGGACAGAAAGTGGACCAAGCAGCCACAGCAGAGGTCTATCGCGTGCCCCTCTCCGCCGTTGACGAGCGCGGCGAAGGTCCTCGAATCTGGCGTATGACCAACGCCGGTGTGGAGCCCGTTCCGGTGCGGGTGCTTACGCTTGAAGGAGACACCGCACGTGTGCAGACTTCACTGCCGCCGGAGGCGCGCATCGTCGCTGTCGGCGGGAATTTGCTGCGACCTGGCATGGCGGTGCGCGAGCGGCGGCAATGAGGCTTCCCAACCTATCCGCACTTTCTGTGCGCGAGGGCGCGGTCACTCTTTTCTTCCTGCTGCTGTCGCTCGCCGTCGGGGCCTACACCTTCTTCAGCATGGGGCGCGCCGAGGACCCCAGCTTCACGCTCAAGGTGATGGTGGTATCGGCGCTGTGGCCTGGGGCCGACGCCGCAACGCTGCGCGATCAGGTCGCGCAACGTTTGGAAAAGCGTATCCAAGAGGTTGACGAAGTCCATCACGTCGACACCACTATCCGCCCCGGCCGGGTGGACCTCATGGTCGAGTTTCAGGACTACATCAGTAGCGAGCGTGCCCGCCAGTTGCGTTACGAGGTGCGGCGCCGGATGGAGGAGGAAGCGCGAACACTACCGCCTGGAGCCATCGGTCCCATCGTCAATGAAGACTTCAGCGATGTCTATTTTTGCCTGTTGTCGCTGACCGCACCCGGCCTGCCGCAGCGGCTGGTTCTGCGTCAGGCTGAAGCCATCCGCGACCGGCTGCAGGCCGTTCCCGGAGTCCACAAGGCCTTGCTGCTGGGGGAGCGCCCCGAACGCTATTACGTGGATATCGACAACGACAGATTGCTCAATCTGGGCATACCGCCGGAGCAGATTTTCGCTGCTCTCGAAGACCATAACCACCTGTTGCCGGCTGGCCTGATCGAGTCCCGCGGACCGCGCATCTATTTCCGCGTGGACGCCGACCTTTCGGACATCAAGCATCTGCTGGCGCTTCCGATCCGCATCGGCGAGCGCATCCTGCGTCTGGATGAGATTGCCGCCATCCATCGCGGCTACGAAGAACCTCCGAGTTACCTCGTTCGCGCGGTCGGTGAGGACGCGGTGCTGATCGGAGTGGTCATGAAATCCGGCTTCAATGGTCTGACACTCGGCAAGTCGCTGGACAAATTCCTGACCACAGAACACGCCCAACTGCCACTGGGCATCAATCTAACCCGGCTTACCAACCAAGCCGAGTCAATCGACCGATCAGTCAGCCTCTTCCAGCTGAAGTTCTTCATTGCCGTCGGCGTGGTGCTGCTGGTGAGCGCGGTGGCAATCGGCCTGCGCGCTGCCCTGGTGGTGGGCATCGCTGTGCCAGTGACCTTGGGATTGACGTTCTTCCTGATGCACCTCGCCGGACACGATCTCAACCTTGTGACACTGGGTGCGCTGATCCTTGCGCTCGGCCTGCTGGTGGATGACGCCATCATCTCCATCGAGATGATGCTGGTAAAAATGGAGGAGGGCCTTGATCGTCTGCATGCGGCCGCTTTCGCCTGGACGAGCACGGCCGCGCCGATGCTGTTCGGGACACTGGTCACCATCGCCGGCTTCGTGCCCATCGGCTTTGCAGCGTCGAGCACCGGCGAGTATGCCGGAGGCATTTTCTGGGTTCTGGCCTTTGCCCTGCTGCTGTCTTGGATCGTGGCCGTCACCTTCACCCCCTATCTCGGCGCGCGCCTGCTGCCGCCGCCAGCAGCTACCGTTGCACAGCACGGTGGGGCCGGCTTGTATGACACCTCCGGATATCGCCGTCTGAGAGGGGTTATCGAATGGTGCGTGCACCGTCGCCGCACCGTCGTCGGTGGCACTGTGGTGCTGCTGGTGCTGTCGGTGCTGGGCATGATCCTATTGGTGGAAAAGCAGTTCTTTCCACCCTCGGATCGGCCAGAGGTGCTGATCGACATATACCTGCCGCAAGGCAGTTCGATTGCCGCCACCGATGCTGTGGCGCGGGCGGTCGAGACGCAGCTCGTCAAGATGCCGGGCGTCCGAAGCCACTCCACCTACGTCGGTGCCGGAGCACCACGATTTTTCATTTCGGCGTCTCCGCAGTTGCCCAATCCAGCCTTCGCCCGTGTGCTGGTGATTAGCGAAGACGTTGCCGCGCGCGAGACCATCATCAGCCGGCTACAGGCCCAGATCGACGGCGGAGCTTTCCCTGGCGTGATGGTGCGCGTTTCCCGGCTGCGTTACGGGCCGCCGGTTGACTGGCCGGTGACGATGCGCGTGCTTGGCGATGATCCTGTCGAGCTGCGCCGCATCGCGGAGAAGGTGCGAGCCGCAATGGCTGCACACCCCAACACGCGGATGACCCATCTGGAGTGGGACGAGCGGGTGCCCACCATCAGGCTACGTGCCGATGCCGAACGCCTGCGCCTGATCGGCCTGACACCACGCGACGTGGCCGAGCAAATGCAGGGGGAGTTGCACGGGAGCACCGCGACGATCATTCGTGAAGACGTACGCAGCGTCGAGCTGCGCGTGCGTGGCTCTGAGGCCTATCGTCGAGACGGCGGTTCGCTGGAACTGAAGACGCGCGAAGGGCGCAAGATTCCAATTGCGCAGCTCGGCGACTTCGTGGTGGACTTCGAGGACCCGGTGCTGCGGCGGTACAACCGGCGTCTCTACATTCCTGTACATGCCGATATCGAAGGGGCGCAAGTCAATGACGTGACCGCAGAAGTATGGCGATCGCTGGAGCCACTTAGATCGGAATTGCCGGACGGATACAGCATCGAGATCGGCGGCTCGGTCGAACGCTCGAAAACAGCCAATGCTGCCATCCAGAAGCTGCAACCCTTGGTTGTAGTGTTGATGATGAGTTTCATCATGCTTCAGATGCGCAGCTTCTCAGGCATGTTCATGGTGCTGGCTACTGCACCGCTCGGTCTGATGGGAGCGGTCGCGGCACTGCTGCTTTCAGG
Source organism: Solimonas fluminis (assembly GCF_002930645.1). Classification (GTDB taxonomy): domain Bacteria; phylum Pseudomonadota; class Gammaproteobacteria; order Nevskiales; family Nevskiaceae; genus Solimonas_A; species Solimonas_A fluminis. The sequence goes on from NZ_PSNW01000002.1 coordinate 471,175, forward strand.
CATGCCCTTCGGCTTCGTGGCCACGCTGGGCATCATCGGCCTGGCGGGCATCCTCATGCGCAACACGCTGATTCTCACCCAGCAGGTGTCCGACAACCTCACCGACGGGATGAGCACTTACGCGGCGGTCGTCGAGGCCGCCGTTCGACGCGCACGGCCGGTGGTTCTGACCGCCGCCGCTGCTGCCTTCGCATTCATTCCCCTGGCCTTCAACGGCTTCTGGGGACCGCTGGCAGTGGTGCTGATTGGCGGCGTTATCGTCGGGACGGCGATCACGCTGCTTTTTGTGCCCGCGCTCTACGCGCTCTGGTATCGGCTCCCCACCCGAGATACGCCCGCCTATGCAAAAGGAGCTTGAAGATGTCTGCATGAGACTCGGCCACATCGGCAACATTTACGGATAGAGCTTCGCTGATGATGCCTGAACGGAGACCTCCGCAGCTTTTATTCCAATTTCTCGTTACGGTCAGCAGCGAACGACCGAAACCCAATCTTGCGAAGACTCTCCATGCGCAATGCCGTAGCAGCCCTGCTCAGCTTCCGAAACTAGGCAGGCATGCACCACACCCCGGCGTGGGGCTTCAAGCGGGCCCGCGTTGGGGCTTAGAACCTGTCGCGGACCATCAGGGGGAGTTCTTCTTCGCACTTCCTGCGCAGCTTCACGGAAGCCGTCATTCAGCTCCCATGGAGCCACTGCGCAGTTTCGCTGAAAGCAGCTGCGCAACAAGCTGGCGGACTGTAGAAAAAAGGGAGGCCAGAATCGCGATCCTTCCTTGGATTCTGCATCGCCACCGTGCCTACTGGGGGAACGCAGGATTGTTCAATCCTGATCCACCGCCGGTGACCGCGGACCGCCATTAAGGTCGACTCAGCAGTTCTGCGACGAGCGCACTGCCGCCGCAGGGCGGCAGTCCCTAGCTCAGTTGCGCCTCGGTCGGGGCTGTGTAAGGGGGGAACTGCCGGTACAATATGAACCCTATAGTATTCATTGGTAAATGGCACCCCATATGCTGTTCGAAAAGCCTTTCATCACTTTGCCGCCCAACTCAATGGGAAGAGATTTCTGCATTGGGGACCTCCACGGCTGCTTGGAGATGCTGAACCGGTTGCTCTTCGAGGTCCGCTTCAACCCCCGACAGGATCGCTTGTTTTCCGTCGGAGACCTGGTGCACCGCGGGCCTTCGTCAGTTGAGTGCCTACGGCTGGCGGAAAAGCCTTGGTTTTATGCTGTCATGGGCAATCACGAAGCCATGCAGATGGGGGCCTATCGTGGCGCCATTTCATCGGAACGAGGCCTGGTCTATTCGATGTGCGAGTACTTCGGTCCGAATGATCCCTTGCGGCCTGGCAATAACGATCAGGCACGCATGGAGAAGATACTAAGCCGTCTGCCGCTGGCCTTTGAAATTCTCCTGGCGGATGGGCGCAAGGTCGGCATTGTCCATGCCGGCCTACCCAACGAATGGACCTGGGCAGATGTTAGCGACATGCACGAGCATGGATCAGACCTGTACGAGAGATACGGCCGTCTTCAGAGACGAATTCTCTGGGATCGAAGCACGACGATCGCCGCTGGCATTGCTTCCATCCCTGACATCGAAAAGGACATCCACCGCCTGTATCCGCCAGCGACTCGCTTCGAGCACGAATTGGCGACGTGCCCCGTCTTGGGGCTTGACCTGCTGGTCTCCGGGCATACAACCCTGGCCTCCAGGCAGCCGCTTTTAGCGCGAAATCGTCTGCATTTGGACACCGGCGCCGGTATGGAGGATGGTCGACTGACCTTGGTCGAGTTGCTCTCGGGGTACTACTGGCAGGTGCCCGATCCTCGACGCGAGCCGGATATGCCCGTGACCGAGTACGCGAGTATCCCGACCACGCTCCCTAACCTATCGTGGCTGAGCGATTCGGAGCGAGCGGTACTGCAAGTGGCCAACGAAAAATCAAGAGATCATTGATCTCGCAGCCTCGATGCAGACGTCTGAGTGTCCTGCTCGGTCCGCTTTATCCACCTCGTGGGTTCCCCCCGGCTACATTGATACGCCCACGAGAGGGCCTAATCCTATCAGCGTTCGGTGCCTTGCCCTGCAGTTGCGATACCTCGTCGCTCACCTGTCTGAGCAATGCGGCGGGCGTGGTCCGCGTGAATATGGCGTAGGTCAGCACGTAGAGGGAAAGCGGGCTGACACGCATCTTTCCGGCGAGGGCATCCACCTTCTCGAGCGTCGGGCTTTTCATCCCCCGTTCCAGGCTGCTGATATAGGTTCGACTCGAGACATCGCTGAAGTCCTCCTGGCTGAGGTCCGCATACAGGCGAACCTTGCGAAGGGACTCGGCAAACGCGCCTGCAAGCTTCATGGTGGCTCCCGAAGAGGAGCCACCTATTTAGTTTCTTGCACACTATAGAGCTACAATCTATAGTGTTCATTAATTGCAATATCCCAAGGCCCGCGCTTTCCGCGCCGCAGCGACACCATGCATCTGTGTCTCCATCCGGATAGCGGCGAACTAGAGCTTAGGGCTGTGCTGCCTGAGCATGTCGCCGAGGCGCTTGCGATCCAGCTGGAGCGCATTGCGGATAAAGTAAGCCGCGACGCGCTATTCCGTCGGGTGTCGACAGTTGTGGCCGACGCTGTTGCCCATACGTTGGACTTCGACCTGCAGCCGCCGACGGATCGACAGGTGCGCTTTGCCGGCACCATAGCTCGCCACCTGGGCGTAGACATTCCCGCCGATGTTTTCCGCTTTCGCGGCCCCATGACGCGCTTCCTGGATAAGCATGCGCCCACCTTCCATGCCCGGGTAAGCCGGCGAAGCGGCTCGGCGACGCCTGATGACGCCGCCGATATCATCGGGCGGCGCTGGTCCTGATGCTGGGCTGTGCCATCGCCCAGAGGGCACGACATTCCCGCATGGGATGGCTTTGCAACCACAATCAAAGAGCTGCTTGGCTGCCGTGCCCCGGGATATTACAGAACGCCATCTCGTTGCGCACAAAACGCCAGCCAACTCGCGCGGCGACACCAGCAGACTTGCGCACTACCTTCTGACGGCGAAGCAGCGAAAAGTGTTCTCGATCCATCTGAATTGACAACGATATCTACTGCGTCGATTGTCGTTGGGATTACCAAAGCGGAAGACATATCCAAGGCGAGTCACTTGCGCTGTGGCCTTCAACCAAGACTTCCAGCGAACCGCTGTGCCAGCCGCTGCTTCTTGAACGCCTCTACCACATGCTCCACGAAAACACGGGTCTTGGCTGGCAGCATCGTCCGCGTCGCGTAGTACAGTGAAATAGGGCCAGCGTCCGCGTACCACTTCGGTAGGACACGCACCAGCCTGCCGCTTTCCAAGTGCGGCGAGGCATGCGGCACCGCGACTAGTGCGACGCCGAGGCCGAGCAGCGCGCTGCGACACATCGCCTCGGGATCGTTCATCACCAGCGTATCGGTCGTCTGCGCAGCCATCTCCTGGCCGGCGACATTCCGCATGGTCCAGTTACGGATGCGCCCGGTGCGGACGGACCGCATGCCGATGCCGGTGAACTTGAGCAGTTCCGAGGGATCGGTGGGCAGGTCTTTTCCGGCCAGATACGCGGGCGAAGCCACCGCGATGATGTGCGCCGGAGCCAGCGGCCGGGAGACGACGCCGGGCGCCAGCTCGATGCCGCCCCCGATCGCCGCGTCGAAACCCTCGGAGATCAGATCGACCTGGCGATTCTCGAAGTCCCAGTCGATGCGGATATTCGGGTAGCGCGCCAGAAACTCCGGCAGCAAGGGCAGCAGGTAATCCATGCCGAACGTCAGCGCCATGCTGACCTTGAGGACCCCCGCCGGCTCCTCGTCATCCCGTGAGACATCGGCGATGGCCGACTGCAGTCCGCGCAGATGTCCACGGACCGTTTCCAGGAAGCGCTCGCCGGCTTCGGTAAGCGTGAGCTTGCGTGTACTGCGCTGGAACAGGCGCACGCCGAGATTGCGTTCCAGCATGGCCACGTTGCGGCTGACGGCCGCCGGCGTCAGGCCCAGCTGGCGGGCGGCGGCGGAAAAGCCGCCGTTCTCGGCGCTGCGGACGAAGGACTCCAGGTTGGCCAGCGTTTCCATGCTTCGCCCTATTTTCAATCAAAAGTAATAAATGAAACCAATCATTACCCACTAATCAAGGGTCAATCAAGTTGGGAGACTGGCCTCACTTTCCAACCCCGCAGGAGATTCACCATGAACCAGCAGCTCCCCCTCAGCGGCAAGGTCGCCCTCGTCACCGGCGGCTCACGCTCTATCGGCGCCAGCATCGCGAAGCGGCTCGCCCGCGATGGCGCCGCCGTCGCCATCACCTACAGCGCGTCTCCGGACAAGGCGCAGGCCGTCGTGGATGAGATCCAGGCGGCGGGCGGCCGGGCTGTTGCCATCCAGGCGGACGCGGGCAACGCCGAAGCCGTGCGCGCCTCGGTGCGCCAGACGGTGGCGGAGCTGGGCGGCATCGACATCCTGGTGAACAACGCCGGTATCGCCATCAACGCGCCGATCGACGAGTACAAGCTGGAGGACTACCAGCGCATGATCGATGTCAACGTCACCGGCGTGTTCGTGGCGACCCAGGAGGCCGTGCGGCATATGAAGAAAGGCGGCCGGGTGATCCACATCGGCAGCTCGATGACGCGCTATGCGGCTTTCGGTACCGCGTCCGTGTACACACTGACCAAGAGCGCGGTGTCGGGCTTCAACCGCAGCCTGGCCCGTGACGTCGGGCCGCGCGGCATCACGGTCAACACGGTCCATCCCGGTCCGACGGACACGGACATGAACCCAGCCACTGGCCCCGTCGCGCAGATCGTGGGCCCGGGCCTGGCGCTCGGCCGCTACGGTCAGCCGGGCGAGATCGCCGGCGTGGTGGCCTTCCTCGCCGGACCGGACGGCTCCTTCGTCACGGGTGCCGACATCGTCGCTGACGGCGGCTTTACTGCCTGATACGTAGGAGACCTCCATGAGCACTATCGGAATCATCGGCGCCGGCAGCATCGGCTCGGCGTTTGCTCGCGCGCTGGCGCGCGCCGGCCTCCAGGCCACTCTCGCCAATAGCCGCGGCCCGCAATCGCTCGCGCAACTGGTCAAGGAACTCGGGCCCTCGATCATGGCGGGGACGCGAGAGGAAGCGGCGTCGAAGGACATCGTCCTGGTCGCGGTGAACTGGTCGAAGCTGCCGGAGGCGCTGAAGGGACTGCCGGACTGGGATGGTCGCATCGTCATCGACGCGAACAATCCGATCGAGGCGCCGCTGTTTCAGCCGGCCGAGCTGCATGGCCGTGTATCGAGCGAGGTGTTTTCGGACCTCGTTCCGGGCGCGAAGGTGGTGAAGACCTTCAACCACCTGCAGCCCGCGCTGGTTTCAGGTGATCCTCGGGCTGAGGGTGGACGGCGCGTGCTGTTCGTGTCGGGCGACGATGCAGCGGCCAAGGCCAAGGTGACTGCGCTCATCGACCGGCTCGGCTTCTTCGCGATGGACCTCGGTCCATTGGCGGTGGGTGGCCGGCTGGCTCAGTTCCCGGGTGGGTCGCTGCCTACGCACAATCTGGTGAAGTTCGGCTGAGGCAGCCCTAAGATGGGCGCCGATCTTCATCGATCGGCGCCCGCTTGTTGCGGTCAAGGGTGCGCAGGCTCAGGGAGGAGGGTGAGCAGGAAGCTGATGCCGTTGAGCAACTGGCTGATGTAAATGCGCAGCGTCTTGGCGTCAGTGCGCATTTGCTAGGGGGCCGATGCGCAGACCGGCTGGCGTGGGGCAGACGATTCGCTGGTTGCGGCGCCAGAGTCGTTGAACGACACTGAAGACCGAGACTCCCGGTTCGCTGTGAGACCAAGCTCATCGAAACCAGTCGAATCAGCTTTAGCCCGGCAGCGCCCGATTCGGCTACAAGAAACAAATCGGCTGCCATCGGATACATCAATTTATTCATGCATTTATTAATATGCTGAACGATTTATATCCGATAGAAGGAAAAGACAGCTACACCCTGCTGGACATGCTGCTGCAGCTGCAGCAGAAGGCGCCGGTGAAGTTCGAGCTGCTGGCGGTGAACCTGGACCAGAAGCAGCCGGGCTTCCCCGAGCACATCCTGCCGGAATACCTGAAGTCGCTGGGCGTGCCGTACCACATCATCGAGCAGGACACCTACTCGGTGGTCAAGCGCGTGATCCCGGAAGGCAAGACCATGTGCTCGCTGTGCTCGCGCCTGCGCCGCGGCTCGCTGTACAGCTACGCCGCCGAGCACGGCTACACCAAGATCGCGCTGGGGCACCACAAGGACGACATCGTCGCCACCTTCTTCCTCAACCTGTTCCACGGCGGCAAGCTGTCCGCCATGCCGCCCAAGCTGCAATCCGACGACGGCCGCAACGTGGTGATCCGCCCGCTGGCCTACTGCCGCGAGCGCGACATCGCCGCCTACGCCCAGCTCAAGCAGTTCCCCATCATCCCCTGCAACCTCTGCGGTTCGCAGGAGCAGTTGCAGCGCAAGCAGGTGCGCCGCATGATGGAAGGCTGGGAGAAGGAGCACCCGGCGCGCATCGAGCAGGTCTTCGCGTCGCTGACCAACGTGGCGCCCTCGCAGCTGGCCGATCCGAAGCTGTTCGACTTCGCCGGCCTGGGCGGCGACAGCCGCGGCGGCGGCGACTGGCTGATGCCGGGCGCCGAAGCCGGCGACGAGTCCGGCCATGTTTGACGACCCCGGCCGCCTCTACTTCTTCTTCGACTTCATCTCCCACAACGCCTGGCTGGCCTGGAACCGCATCCCCGAGCTGGCCCGGCGGCATGGCCTGGCGCTGGAGCCGGTCCCGGTGCTGTTCGCCGGCCTGCTCAATGCCCATGGCCAGAAGGGACCGGCCGAGGTGCCGGCCAAGAACCAGTGGATGATCTGGAACGTGCTGCGCAAGGCCCGCCAGCTCGGCATCCCGCTGGCGCCGCCGCACTCGCATCCCTTCAATCCCCTGCTGCCGCTGCGCCTGGCCTGCTGCGGGCAGGATGCCGACCAGCGCCTGAAGCTGATCGACGCCCTGTTCCGCGCCGCCTGGGCCGAGGGCCGGCCGGTGAGCGAGGCCGAGGCGCTGCGCTCGGTGCTGGCGGAGTCCGGTGTCGACGCCGATACCTGGCTCAGCGAAGCGGCCTCCGCGCCGGCCAAGGATCGCCTGCGGCGCAACACCGAAGCGGCGGTCGCCGCCGGGGTCTTCGGCGTGCCGGCGATGCGGGTCTGCAAGGCGCCGGGGCACGCGGAACTGTTCTGGGGATTCGACGATCTGGAATACATGGACCTGTTCCTGCAGGGCCGTGATCCGCTGGGCACGCGCGAAGAGCACGCCGCCTGGCTGCAGGTGCGCCCGAGCGCGCAGAGGCCTCGCTGACATGAACATCATCCGCCGCTGCCTGTTGCCGCTGCTGGGCCTGCTGGCCGCGCTGCCGGCGCTGGCCCAGGAACCCTCGCGGGCTCCCTTCCTGTGGGAGGTCGAGGGCGGCAAGGCGCGCCACTACCTGCTGGGCTCGGTCCACCTGCTGCCGGAGGACGCCGGGCAGTTGCCCGACGGCCTGGAGCAGGCCTACCTGCGCTCCGCCGAGCTGATCTTCGAAAGCGACATCGCCGCGCTGTCGTCGCCGGAGATGCAGGCCAAGCTGCTGGCGGCGGCCAAGGCCGAGAAGCCGCTCAAGGCCAGCGTCGCGCCTGCCCTCTACGAGCGCCTGGTGCGACGCGCCGCCGACGTCGGCATGCCGATGGCGCTTTGCGAGCCCTTCCGCGCCTGGTTCTGTGCGCTGTCGCTGGAACTGTTCAGCTACCAGCACGCAGGCTTCCGTGCCGACCTGGGCATCGACCAGCAGTTCTTCCAGCGTGCCGTGCAGGACGAAAAGCCGGTGCGCTGGCTGGAAGAACCGCAGGCGCACCTGGCGCTGTTCATCGACACCACGCCGGCGCAGTCCGAGCAGTTCCTCTCCGCCACCGTGGACGAGCTGGTGGAGGCCGGCACGGAGCCGGAGGACCTGCTGCGCACCTGGCGCGAAGGCGACGCCGAGGCGCTGGAACAGGTCGCCGGGCAGCTGAAGGCCCGTGCCCCGCTGGTCTACGAGCGGCTGCTGGCGGCGCGCAACCGCGCCTGGCTGCCGCGGCTGCAGGCCGCGATGGACGGCGACAAGCCGCAGATGGTGGTCGTGGGCGCCGCACATCTCTACGGCCCCGACGGGCTGGTGGCGCTGCTGCGCCAGAAGGGCTACCGCATCCAGCAGGCCGACCAGGCTGCCGCCGGGTCGCCGCGGCGGGCGCTGCCGCCGCAGGCGCGGCTGCGCTGAAGGACCTGGCGGCCTAGGGTGGCAGGATGAAGGAGCGGAGCTTCACCGGGTCCACCGGCAGCGGCTCCGCCGCCTGGCTCTCGATCACCGGCAGCGGTGCCGGGGCCGGCCGCGTCGCCGGATCGCGCGGCGCCAGCAGGTCCGCCAGCGACTCCTCGCCCGGCCTGGCGGCCGGCGGCAGGTCGCGGTGGGTATTCTCCAGCGGCGTCTCCTGCGTCTCCGCCGGGTCGTCGACGTAGCGGGTGGCGACCGCCGCCGGCGTTTCCGGCTCCGGCAGGAATTCCGCGGTACGCTCGGCCGGCGTTTCCACCACCGGCTCCTGCGGCGATTCGGCCGCCGCCGCGTCCAGCCACTCCTGCACCGCCGGATGCATCAGCACGTTGTAGACGTACTCGCGCTCGGGGCCGTCGAGCGCCACGGCGTAGGCATGGAAGCGCAGGGCCACCGGCGCGAACATGGCGTCGGCGATGCCGAAGCGGCCGAACAGCCAGGGCCCGCCGCGGCCATGGAGGCTGCGGGCCTCGCGCCACAGGGCGCGCACGCGGGCGATGTCCGACGCGGCTTGTTCGCCGACCTCCCGGGCCGCCGGCTTGCGCAACGCGTCGAACGGCAGTTCGCGCCGCAGGTCGGCAAAGCCCGCGTGCATCTCGGCGGACATGGCCCGGGCCAGCGCCCGCGCGGCCGGGTCCAGCGGCCAGGCCAGCGGCAGGGCCAGGGTTTCGGCGGCGTACTCGCAGATGGCCAGCGATTCCCAGACCTTGAGCCGGCCCTGCAGCAGGCAGGGAACCTTGCCGCTGGGCGAGTGTTCAAGAATACGTGCGCGGCTGTCCGGCTGGCCCAGGGGCAGCAGGATCTCGTCGAACGGCACCTCGTGGTGGCGCAGGAACAGCCAGGGCCGCAGCGACCAGCTGGAGCGGGCCTTGCTGCCGAGAACGAGCGTGAGTTTCTGCTGCATGCGGCACTCCCTGGCCGGAAGGCGTCCGGTTGGACGCTTCACTTCACTGTGGCCGTCACAATCACAAATAATACGAGCCCAAGCAAGACAGATGCCGTGACGTCGATCCCCTTCTCACCTGCCTGCCGCCGGCTGCTTCCTGCACTCCTGCTGTGGGCGGGGTTTGCCCATGCCGGCGTCGAGGTGGAGGTCCTGGGCCTGGAGGGGGCGGAGAAGGAGAACGTCGAGCAGCGCCTGCGCATCCGTGCCTCGGCCAGGTCCGAGGAGCTGGACGACCTGCTGGTGGAGGGCCTGCATGCCCGTGCCGGGGACGACATCCGCGGCGCGCTGCAGCCCTTCGGCTACTACAGCCCGAAGATCGAGTCCTCGCTGGAAGGCGAGGCGCCCCACTGGAAGGCGCGCTACACCGTGGACAAGGGCCTGCCGACCCTGATCACGCGCATCGACGTGGAAGTGGAGGGCGAGGGCCAGAAGGACCGCATCTTCCGGCGCATCTTCCGGCGCTTTCCGCTGACCACCTACGAGCGGCTGCAGCACAGCGAGTACGAGCAGGCCAAGACCAGCCTGGCCCAGGCCGCCTACGCCGAGGGCTACCTCGATGCCACCTTCACCAGCTCGCAGCTGCGCGTCAATCCGGAAGAGCGCAGCGCCGAGGTGGAACTGATCCTCAGCACCGGGCCGCGCTACTACTTCGGCCCGGTCACGGTGGAGCAGACCCACCTCGATCCCGGTATCGTGGAGCGCTACGTCACGATCCAGCCCGGGGCGCCGTTCGATCCGCAGGTCCTGGTGGACACGCAGTTCGCCCTGACCGACCTGGACTACTTCCAGAGCGTGGAGATCGAGCCGCGGCGCGACAAGGCCGAGGACCATCGCATCCCGATGGAGATCCACACCACGCCGCGGCCCAAGCGCAAATGGGACTTCGGCGTGGGCTACGGCACCGACACCGGCGCCCGCACCTCGGTGGCCAACGACGTGCGCTACTTCAACCGCTCCGGCCACAAGCTGCACGCGGAAATGCAGCTGTCGCAGATCAAGAACAAGGCCAGCGCCGAGTACCGCATCCCCCTCGGGCGCAAGCCCGGCGAATACTGGGGTTTCGGCGGCGCGGTGGAGACCGAACGCTACGAGGATGGCGACAGCCTCAAGTACGTGCTCAACACCAGCCTCAACCGCTTCCCCGGCAACTGGAAGCGCAAGTGGTACCTGAGCTTCGAGCACGAGGAATCCGAGCTGTCCGACAAGGCGCAGACCGCGGACCTGCTGATGCCGGGCCTGGAGCTGAACCGCAGCGAGCTGAACGATCCGATCCTGACGCGGCGCGGCTGGGCGGTGTTCCTCGATACCCACGGTGCGCAGAAGGGACTGCTGTCCAACGCCAGCTTCGTCCAGGCCCACGGCATCCTGCGCGGCGTCTATCCGCTCTCGCGCCGGTGGCGCGTGCTGGGGCGCGCGGAGTACGGCGCCAACATCGTCGACGACTTCTCCGAGCTGCCGGCCTCGCAGCGCTTCTTCGCGGGCGGCGACCAGTCGGTGCGCGGCTACAGCTACCAGTCGATCGGGCCGAAGGACGCCGACGGCAAGGTCGTGGGCGGCAAGTTCCTCGCCGGCGCCAGCCTGGAGACCGACTACTACTTCTGGGACAAGTGGGGTGCCGCCGTGTTCTACGACGCCGGCGGTGCCGACGACGAGGTCATGCCGAAGCTGTTCCAGGGCATCGGCATCGGCGCGCGCTACCGCTCGCCGGTCGGCTACATCCAGGCCGACATCGCGCATCCGCTGGATGGCGACGACAGCGGCGTGCGCCTGCACATCGGCATCCGGGTGGGCCTGTGAAGCGCCTCCTGGTCGTGCTGCTCGCGCTGCTGGCCGTGCCGGCGCTGCCGCTGCTGCTGGCGGCCTGGCTGCTGGGTACGGAGGCGGGCACGCGCTTCGCCGCGGACCAGGCGCAGCAATGGGTGCCCGGCCTGCGCATCGGATCGGTGGAGGGCTCGCTGCTCAGCCCCCTGGTGCTGCGCGGCCTGCGCTTCGAGAACGAGGCCGCCACGGTGGAGATCGACGAGGCGACGCTGCGCTGGCGGCCGCGTTCGCTGCTGCGCGGCCGCCTGCGCATCACCGATCTGCAGGCCGGCAAGGTGGACGTGACACTGCGCGACACGCCGCCGGACGAGGAACAGACCCCGCCGATCAGCGAGCTGCCGCTGGGCCTGCGCGTGGTCAATGCCGGCGTGCAGCATTTGCGCCTGCGCCTGCCTGACGCGGAAGCGCCGCTGCAGATCGACGCCATCGGCCTGGACCTGCGCTGGGTCGGCCGCCGCGTGGAACTGCGCAGGCTCGCCGCCACGCTGCCGCAGACCGGCCCCCTGCTGGCGGTGGCTGACCTGCGGCTGTCGCCGGAGCGCGTGCAGGTGGAGCAGTTCAGGCTGAGCGGGCCCGGGCTTGCCGAGCTGCACGGCGAATACGCCTATGCCGGCCAGTTCGATGCCACGCTGCGCTGGCGGGATCTGCGCTGGCCGCTGCTGGACGAGCCCATGCTGACCAGCCCGAAGGGCGAGGCCGCGGTCAAGGGCTCGCCGGAATCCTACGCCTACCGGCTCAAGGCCCGCTTCGCCGAGGCGCGTGCCGCGGTGGACCTGGAAGCCGAGGGCGAGGGCACGATGGAGACGCTGCGGCTGCAGCGCCTGCAGGCCCGGGGCCTGGGCGGGCGGCTCGACGCCAAGGCCGACGTCGCCTGGGCGCCGCAGCTGCGCGTCGAGGCCGAGGGCGAGATGCGCAGCATCCATCCCGAGCAGGTCCTGCCCGAACTGGCCGGCATCCTCAACGGCCGCTTCCGCGTGCAGACGCAGCTGCAGGACGGCAAGCCGCGCATCGGCTTCAGCGCCGCGCTGTACGACTCGGTGTGGCGCGACTACCGGCTCGACCTGAAGGCGGACGGCCTCTACGCCGACGATACGCTGACGCTGGCCGCCGCGGAGCTGCGCAGCGGGCCCACGCGGCTCGAGGCCAGTGGCCGCGTCTGGCCGACGCTGGATGCCCAGGCCGAACTGGCCAGTACCGACCTGGCGCCGCTGTGGCCCGGGCTTGGCGGAAAGCTGCAGGTTCGCGCGCAGGCCCAGGGGCCGGTGGAAGGCCCGCGCGTGAAGGCACAGGCCGAGGCGCAGCAGCTGCGCTACCAGTCCCATGGCCTGGCATCGCTGAAGCTGCAGGCCGACGCCGACCTGCGCGGCAGCAGCAATCCCGAGGACTGGAAGCTGCAGGCGACGCTGGATGCGCGCAGCCTGGCCTCTGGCGACCTCCGCGCCGCCAGCCTGCAGCTCGACGGCCATCTCGACCTGCGCCGCGACAACCGCCTGAGGGTCCGGCTGGCCGACGCGGATGCCGGCCTGCGCATCGCCGTGGCCACGCTGGAGCTGGATGGCCGCCTTGCCCAGCACGAGCTGCGCCTGGCGGCGCAGACCGACCAGGGCGATGCGGAACTGGCGTTGCGCGGCGCCGCCGACCTGCCGCGCCAGCGCTGGCGCGGCCAGCTGGCCAGCGGCCGCCTGGCGCCGAAGCAGCTCGCCGCCTGGACGCTACAGGAGCCGGCGGCGCTGGAGCTGTCCGCCACGGCACAATCGCTGGAGCCCGCCTGCTGGCGCAGCGCGCCGGCGCGCGCCTGCCTGCGCCTGCTGCGCGACCCCCGCGTGCAACGCGTGGCCTTCCGCCTGGAGGATTTCGCCTATGCCTACCTGCAGCCCTTCATGCCCAAGGGCTGGGAGGTGGACGGCAGCGTCGATGGCTCGGGGCAGATCGACCTGACGCCCGCCGGGCGCATCGCCGTGCTGCGTGCGGATCTGGCCACCAGCGCCGGCCAATGGACCGTCAACGAGCGCAGGCTGTTCGAGTTCAAGGCCGGCACCGCCCAGCTGGCGCAGGAGGGCGACTCGCTGCGCGCCAGGCTGGACCTGCCCTTTGCCCAGGGCCTGGCCCGGCTCGACGCGCGCCTGGGGCCGGGAGCGCTGCTGGCGCAGCGCCCGCTGTCGGGCGAGCTGGAGGTGGAGCTGCCGGAGCTGACCTGGCTGCGGCTGTTCACCACCGAGGTGACCTCGGTGGAGGGATCCATCGGCGGGAAGTTCCAGCTGGGCGGCACGCTGGAGAAGCCGCTGGCCCAGGGCGAACTGGCGCTGCGCGACGGCAAGCTGCGGCTGGCCACGCCGGGCATCGAGATCAGCCCGCTGAAGGGCAGCCTGCGCGGCGGTTCCGAGGGCGTGTTGGAGCTGGACGTCTCCGGCTTCTCGGGCGGCGGCGAAGTCCGCGTCGCCGGCCGCATCGATCCGCGCAGCGACCCGGTGCAGGCCGACATCCGAGTCACCGGCAAGGACTTCCAGGCGGCGCGCCTGCCCAGCGCCAAGGTCTGGATCTCGCCCGATCTCAAGCTCGGCCTGAGCAAGCGCCAGCTGCGCGTGACCGGCGAGGTGCTGGTGCCGCGCGCCGAGATCGCGCCGCCGGACTTCGCCACCGGCATCGGCCCCAGCTCCGACCAGATCATCGTCGGCCGTGACGGCCAGCTGCCGGAGCCGGGCGGGCTGCTCAAGCTGCTGGCGGAGGTGCAGCTCAAGCTGGGCGACCAGGTCAGCTTCAAGGGCTACGGCCTGACCACCCGCTTCGGCGGCGGCATCACCATCTTCGAGGAGAGCGGCCGCGACACCCGCGCCGCGGGCGAGATCAACCTGATCGGCGGGCGCTACAAGGCCTATGGCCAGGACCTGAGCATCGAGACCGGCCGGCTGATCTACAACGGCGGCTTCATCACCACCCCGCTGCTGGAGCTGAAGGCGGAGCGCAAGCCCAGCGAGGACGTCACCGTCGGCATCCTGGTGCGCGGCACGCTCGAAAAGCCGCAGTTCAGCGTCTACTCCACGCCGTCGATGACGCAGCAGCAGCAGCTGTCCTGGCTGATCCTCGGCCGCCCGATGGACGAGGGCAACAACACCGAGGGCGACCGCAACATGCTGGCCAGCGCCGCGCTGGCGCTGGGCCTGAGCGGCGGCGGTTTCCTGGCCAACCGCCTCGGCACCAGCGTCGGCATCGACGAGATCACGGTGGGCTCCAAGCCCGGCGAGACCTCCGACCAGGCGCGCCTTACCGTGGGCAAGTACCTCTCGCCAAAGCTCTACGTCAGCTACGGCATCGGCATCTTCCAGCCGGGCAACATCTTCAAGCTGGCCTACGATCTGGGCCACGGCTTCAAGCTGCAGACCGAATCCGGCGTGGAGGCCGGCGGCGACCTGCTGTACACGATCGAGCGTTGAGCACCTGACGATGTCGTCAGCTTGCGCGGCATGGGCCGTGCCGACAGGCTGTAGTCGACGAGACCGGATTTTCGCCATGCGCCTGCTCCTGCTGCTTTGCCTGTCCTGGGCCAGCCTGGTCCCTGCCGCGGAACCCGCGGCCGCGCTGCGCTACCCCGAGGATTTCTTCGTGGCCTACGGCAAGGCCGAGCCGGACTTGCGTGTGGAACTCCGGGGGGATGCCGAGGGCGTGGTGCTGCACGCGCGCGTGCTGTCGTCCAGCCGGCCGGAGCTTGAAGAGGATGTGACGCGTGCCCTGCTGGGCTGGCGCTTCCGCCCGGATCGCGAGGAGGGAAGGCCGGTCGCCTGGACCCGCGAAATCGGCTTCGTTTTCGCGGCACTGCCCGCGGCCGATGCGCCGGCGCGGTTGAAGAAGGAGATGCGCGTCTTCTATCCGGAGGGCAAGACCTGGAAGGGTGCCGATCCGGAGATCCTGCTCGAAGCGGCGGTGGCCGCCGACGGTGAGATCAAGAGTGTCCGCGTGCTCCAGTCCGTCGATCCGGAGCTTTCCCTCGCCGCAGTGCTAGCCGCGCTGCGGCGCGGCCGCGCTTGCGAGCCGGCGCAGCGCGAGGGCAAGGCGGTTGCCGGCCTGCTGCGCATTCCGCTGGTGCTCACGACGCTGCCTGCCGCCGTGAAGCGGGTGATGCCGGAGTATCCGCTCGAGTTGCGCAAGTCAGGCAACCAGGGCGACGTGCAGGTGGCGTTCACCGTCACCGCCGGGGGTGAGCCCCGCGGTATCCGGGTCATCGAGTCCGCGCACCCGGCGCTGGAACGCGCGGTGGTGGAGGCTCTGGGCCAATGGCGCTTTGCGCCGGCAACCCGGCGCGGCCAGGCAGTGACGGAAGAATTCTCCATGAGGCTGCCGTTCTCCTTGCAGAACGCGCCGCTGAGCATGTTGCGGCTGACGGCGGCCGAGCCCTATGCCCTCTCCGGGGAGCTGCGCTTTCCGGAGAACCTGCCCGAGGAGTTCCGCTACGACCAGCCGCCACAGGTGAAGCTGGCGCAGGCCGCGGCCTATCCGTTCGAGCTGCTGGCGGAGGGTGTCACCGGCTCGGCCACGGTCAACGCGGTGATCCGTCCGGACGGCAGGGTGCAGGAGGCCCGCATCCTGAACGCTACGCGTCCGGAATTCGGCCTTGCGGCGCGCGCCGCGATGGAAGCCTGGGAGTTCGAGCCGGCACGCAAGCAGGGCAAGCCTGCCTGGGCACTGATCACCCGTGAAACCAAGTTCGAGCGCAGCGGACGCGATGCCCCGGGCGAGTCGGCCCTGCGCCTGCTGCGGGTGCTGAAGGAAGGCCAGCCCGACATTCCTGGCTTGGCGGACCTCGACGCCCTGCCCCTGCCGGTCCACCAGCCCGTGCCGCTGCGTCCACCGGGCTCGCGGGGCGCCGATATCGGCGGCACCGTGGTCGTGGAATTCTTCATCGATCGCGACGGTCGGGCGCAGCTGCCCCGGGCACTGAGTTCGCCGGACGAGGGCCTGGCCTGGGCTGCGGTCACCGCGGTTTCACGCTGGCAGTTCACGCCGCCGCTGCGCGGCGGCCAGCCGGTGGACGTTCGCGCCAGCGTCCCCTTGGAGTTCCATCCGTCGGTCGCGCCGCCGGCAGGCGAACCCTAGGCGGCGCCGAGCCGCTCCCGCATCCAGCGCCCGATCTGCTCGATCTCTTCCTCGCAGACCTGGTGCTGCATCGGGTACTCGTGCCATTCCAGCTCGTAGCCGGCGGCGCGCAGGCCGCGCGCGGAGTCCGAGCCCCAGGCGAAGGGTACGATGGGGTCGAAGCGGCCGTGCGCCATGAAGATCGGCGTTCGGAAGCTGGCCGGGTGGATTTCCGATTCCACCTTCTGGTGCAGCGGCATGTAGGTGGACAGCGCGATCAGGCCGCCCAGCGGTTCCGGATGGCGCACGCCCAGGTGCAGGGTGACGGCGCCGCCCTGCGAGAAGCCGGCCAGCAGGATGCGCCGCGCCGGGATGCCGGAGGCGATCTCGGCCCCGATCAGTCCGGCGATGCGCTTCTCGGACTCGCGCAGGCCGGCTTCGTCCTGCCGCGCCGCGCGGTCCAGGGCCGGGATGTCGTACCAGGCGCGCAGCGGCATGCCGCCGTTGATGGTCACCGGCTGGATCTTCGCGTGGGGGAACAGGAAGCGCACGCGGTGGCCGGCCGGCAGTCCCAGTTCCGGCACGATGGGCACGAAGTCATGCCCGTCCGCGCCCAGGCCGTGCAGCCAGATGACCGTGGCATCCGCCGGGGCGTCCGGCTCGAGTCGTACCGCGTCCGCCGATTCGTGCTTTTTCATGGGGCGGGATTCTACAGCCGGCCCAGGGTGCCAACTTGGTACACTTGCCGCCCCCGGAGCGCCGCCATGACCCAGCTGCCGACCCTCGCCCTGTCCCTGACCCTCCTGCTGGCCGCCTGCGGCCAGTCCGGCGCGCTGTACCTGCCCGAAAAGGAGAAGGCGCCGGTGCCGCAGGCGCCGCCGCCCGCCGTGGCTCATCCGCCCGCCGACGCCGCGCAGAACCCGGTGCCCGAGGCGCCGCCTGCCGCCGTGGCCAAGCCCAAGAACGACTCTTCCCCGGACTCCCCCTAGTGGACGCTTTCACCTACCGCGACGGCCAGCTGCTGGCCGAACAGATTCCTGTCACCGAGCTGGCCGCGCGCCACGGCACGCCGCTGTACCTGTATTCGCGCAACGCCCTGCTGGAGCGCTACCGCGCCTTCGACAGCGCGCTGGCGCCGGTGGACCACCTGGTCTGCTTCGCGGTGAAGGCCAATTCCAACCTGGCGGTGCTGCAGACGCTGGCCCAGGCCGGTGCCGGCTTCGACATCGTGTCCGGCGGCGAGCTGCAGCGCGTGCTGCGTGCCGGCGGCAGCGCCGGCAAGGTGGTGTTCTCCGGCGTCGGCAAGACCGAGGCCGAGATGCGCGAGGCGCTGGACGCGGGCATCTACTGCTTCAACGTCGAATCCGAATCCGAGCTGCGCCGCCTGGATCGCGTGGCGCAATCGCTGGGCCGCCGCGCGCCGATCGCGCTGCGCGTGAATCCGGACGTGGACCCCAAGACCCATCCGTACATCTCCACGGGGCTGAAGAAGAACAAGTTCGGCGTGGATTTCGCCACCGCCGAGTCGCTGTACCGCGAGGCCGCGGCGATGCCCGGCATCGAGATCCTGGGCGTGGCCAGCCACATCGGTTCGCAGCTGCTCGACATCTCGCCGCTGCTGGAGTCGCTGGACAAGGTCCTGGGCCTGATAGACCGCCTGCAGGCCGCCGGCATCCGCCTGCGCCACATCGACGTCGGCGGCGGCCTGGGCGTGCGCTACAAGGACGAGGTGGCACCACTGCCTTCGGACTGGGCCGCGGCGCTGCTGCCCAGGCTCGCGGGCCGCGGCCTGCGCGTGCTGACCGAGCCCGGCCGCGCCATCGCCGCCAATGCCGGCCTGCTGGTGACGCGCGTCGAGGCGATCAAGGACAGCGGCGAGAAGCACTTCGCCGTGATCGATGCCGCCATGAACGACCTGATCCGCCCGACGCTGTACCAGGCCTGGATGGACATCGTGCCGGTGACGCCGCGCGACGGCGCCACGACGGAATACGACCTGGTCGGCCCGGTCTGCGAGACCGGTGACTGGCTGGGCAAGGACCGTGCCCTGGCCATCGAGGAGGGTGACCTGCTGGCGGTGCGCGGCGCTGGCGCCTACGGCTTCGTGATGGCCTCCAACTACAACACCCGCGGCCGCGCCGCCGAGGTGATGGTGGACGGCGGCAGGGCGCACGTGGTGCGCGCGCGCGAAACCATCGACGACCTGCTGCGCGGCGAGAACCTGCTGTGAGCTGAGGGTCTATCGGCACATGCCTGGTCGCTGCGTTGCCGCCCGGAATCGCGCCAGCCCAGCGGATCTGGAGATGTTTCAGGGTTTCAAATAGTGACGGCTGGCGCCGCGTGGCGCATTCCGGGCAGCAACCCGCAGGGCCGGGACTGCTTTTGCGCCCCGCGTTGTTGCTCGTCGCTGATGTACATTAAGTACACCGCACTCCTCGCGCCTGGCGGGGCGCAAAAGCAGCCTCCGGCGCAGCGACCAGACATATGCCAATAGACCCTCCCGCGGACAAGCCGCTGATCCTGATCGACGGCTCGTCCTGGCTGTTCCGCGCCTTCCACGCCCTGCCGCCGCTGACGGCGCCGGACGGCCAGCCCACCGGCGCCGTGTACGGCATGGGCAACATGCTGCGCAGGCTGATGAAGGACTACGCGCCGGAATACTTCTGCGTGGTGTTCGACCCGCGCGGCGACGTCTTCCGCAACGAGCTCTATCCCGAGTACAAGGCCAACCGCAGCGAGACGCCGGAGGACCTGCTGTCGCAGTTCCCGCTGGTCACCGAGATGCTGCGCACCATGGGGCTGCCGGTGCTGACCGTGGAGCGCTACGAGGCCGACGACGTCATCGGCACGCTGACCCGGCAGGCCTGCGCCAGCGGCCGCCATGTGCTGATCGTCACCAGCGACAAGGACATGGCGCAGCTGGTCAACGACTGCGTCCACCTGCTGGACACGATGAAGAACGTCCGCATGGACCCGGCCGGCGTGGTCGAGAAGTTCGGAGTGCCGCCGGAGCGCATCGTCGACTACCTCACCCTGATGGGCGACAGCGTCGACAACATCCCGGGCGTGCCCAGCGTCGGACCCAAGACCGCCGCCAAGTGGATCAACGAGTACGGCACGCTCGACAACCTGATGGCGCAGGCCGACAAGGTCGGCGGCAAGGTCGGCGAGAAGCTGCGCGAAGCGCTGCCGAAGCTGCCGCTGTCGCGCGAGCTGGCCACCATCCACTGCGAGGTGCCGCTGCCGGTCACGCTGGAAGACCTGCGGCCGCAGGCGCCGGAACCCGGCGTGCTGGCCGCGCTGTATCGCCGGCTGGGCTTCAATCGCTGGGCGGAGGAGCTCTCCCGCCCTGCGGAGGCGGCCACGGCGGTGGCTGAAGCCGCTCCGGCGGTGCTGGCGGCCGCGCCGGAGAGCCCGCCGTCTCCGGCCGGCAATGCCCAGCCCACCCAGGTGGAATGCGTGCTCGACGAGGCGGCCTTCGAGGCGATGCTGGCGAAGCTGCTGGCCGCGCCGCTGGTCTGCTTCGACACCGAGACCGACGCGCTGGACTCCAACGCCGCCGGCCTCGTCGGGCTGGCCTTCTCGGTGCAGGCCGGGCAGGGCTGGTACCTGCCGCTGGCGCACAACTACCTGGGGGCGCCGGAGCAGCTGAAGCTCGATGCGCTGCGCGACCGCCTGCGCTCCGTGCTGGAGAACCCTGCGATCCCCAAGCTGGCGCAGCACGCCAAGTACGATATCAACGTGCTGGCGCGCCATGGCATCGCGGTGCAGGGCCTGGCCCATGACACCATGCTGCAGAGCTACGTGCTCGACGCCGCAGGCAACCGTCACGACATGGACACGCTGGCGGAGAAGTACCTGGGCCATCGCACGATCAAGTTCGAGGACGTGGCCGGCAAGGGCAAGAACCAGCTCAGCTTCAACCAGGTGCCGCTGGACAAGGCCGCCGACTACTCGGCCGAGGATGCCGACATCACGCTGCGCCTGCACCAGATCATGCATCCGCGCCTGGAGGCGGACCCGCCGCTGCTGCGCGTCTACGAAGACATCGAGATGCCGCTGGTGCCGGTGCTGGCCGCGATGGAGCAGCGCGGCGTGAAGCTGGACGTGGCGCTGCTGCGCCAGATCAGCGGCGAGCTGGCCCAGCGCATGGACGAGCTGCAGAAGGCCGCCTTCGAGCAGGCCGGAGGCGAGTTCAACCTGGGTTCGCCCAAGCAGCTCCAGGCGATCCTGTTCGAGAAGCTGCAGTTGCCGGTGCTGGGCAAGACGCCCAAGGGCGAGCCCTCCACCGCCGAGGACGTGCTGGAGGAACTGGCCGCGCAGCACCCGCTGCCGCGCCTGATCCTCGACTGGCGCAGCATGCAGAAGCTGCGCTCCACCTATACCGAGCAGCTGCCGCTGGCGGTGAACCCGCGCAGCGGCCGGGTGCACACGTCCTATGGCCAGGCCATCGCCGCCACCGGCCGCCTGTCCTCGTCCGACCCCAACCTGCAGAACATCCCGGTACGCAACGCCGAAGGGCGCCGCATCCGCCAGGCCTTCGTGCCGGAGGCGGGCAATGCGCTGCTGTCGATCGACTACTCGCAGATCGAGCTGCGCCTGATGGCGCATTTCTCGAAGGACGAACGCCTGCAGGATGCTTTTCGCCGCGGCCTGGACATCCATCGCGCCACCGCCGCCGAGGTCTTCGGGCTGACACTGGAGGAAACCGGCGCCGAGCAGCGCCGCGCCGCCAAGGCGATCAACTTCGGCCTGATCTACGGCATGTCGGCCTTTGGCCTGGCACGCCAGCTGGCGATCCCGCGCGGCGAGGCCCAGGACTACATCGACCGCTTCTTCGGCCGCTATCCCGGCGTGAAGCGCTTCATGGACGAAACCCGCGTGCAGGCGCATGAGACGGGCTACGTGGAAACCCTGTTCGGCCGCCGGCTCTACCTGCCGAACATCCACTCCAAGAACCAGGCCCTGCGCCAGTACGCCGAGCGCACCGCGATCAACGCGCCCCTGCAGGGCACCGCCGCCGACCTGATCAAGAAGGCCATGATCGAACTGCACCGGCACCTGCGCCAGGATCTGCCGGACATCCGCATGATCATGCAGGTGCACGACGAACTCGTTTTCGAGGGTCCGGCGGCCCTGCTGAAGGAGCACGCGCCGCAGATTGCCGGCCTGATGTGCCAGGTCGCGCAACTTGCCGTCCCCCTGGTGGCGGACTGGGGCACCGGTTCCAACTGGGATGCGGCGCACGAGGCCGAGGGTCACGCAAGTAGCTGAAAAAGATCGATTTATAGTTTGAAACCGCCCCGAAAGCCGCGATTGTTGTCAAGCTAACGATCTGTTTTGGAAGTGTTTTATTCTATCGAATAAAACATATCGAGGGGAACATGAAACTCCATTGAACTTCGCGGGCGCGGCCCCATCTAATCCTTCGAGTGCTGATTCTCCCTGTCACACTCATCCGTCTCGACTCCCTGGACGGAAATCCGGCGCCCCCAAGCCGGAGCAGTTGCCCAGCGGATCCTCCCCCGGTCCGCTGGGCATTTTTATTTGTGGGGCTGAGAAGCGGGAAGTTCCCTTCTTCCCCTCGTCCGCTTGCGGGAAGGGGTGGCCGAAGGCCGGGAGAGGGTTGCTGTAACTCTCGCAGGGTCAACCCAGGCAGGCTTCACAGAGGCCCTCTCCACGGCAACGACTCCATGCCCTCGCCTGGCCCCTCTCCCACAAGCGTAAGAGGGAAACGAGACGCGCTGACCCAACCGTTCGCCCTGAGCTTGTCGAAGGGGGACGTATTCAGGTGGCCGTCCGTGGCGGGCGCTGGGCGGCCCAGGTGATGCGATTCAACGCGGTCCCGTGCAGACCGGTGGTGACGCCATCCATGGCCGGGCAGCGATTCCCCCTGAATGAACCCCTGGGCGGCCATCCATGGCCGCCCGCTCGGCGATCGCAGTTGATGCCTAAACGGCATCAACTGCGATCGCCGAGTCCCCCTCCCACCTTGGCGAAGGTCGCGTCCTCCTCGATCCCCAGCCACTCCCGGAGCAGCTTCTGCGCCTCCGGCAGGCCGGCGCGGTTCTCGGAGGAGAACAGCTGCACCGTGGCCGAGCCGCCCAGTTCCTTCTGCACCTTCAGCAGCGTGCCCTTGGCGGCGCCGAAACCGAGCTTGTCGGCCTTGGTCAGCAGGACATGGACGCGCAGGCCGCGGTGGTCGGCCCAGGCCAGCATCTGGCGGTCGTGGTCGCCCAGGGGGTGGCGGATGTCCATGATCAGGACCACGCCGACCAGGTTCTGCCGGTCTTCCAGGTACCGGCCGATCAGCTTGCCCCAGTCGCGGCGCACCTGTTCCGGCACCTCGGCGTAGCCATAGCCCGGCAGGTCGGCGAAGCGCCCCCCGGGAACCCCGAACAGGTTGATCAGCTGGGTGCGGCCGGGGGTCTTGCTGACCCGGGCCAGCTGTTTCTGGCCGCAGATCAGGTTGAGGGCGCTGGACTTGCCGGCATTGGAACGGCCGGCGAAGGCGATTTCCGGCAGGGCGTCCGCGGGCAGCTGGTCCAGGCGGGCGCAGGACAGGATGAAGCCGGCTTGGGCAAAGGGATTCAGCATCGGGCGTCGGCCATGTAGAATTGGGGGTTCAAGAATCTATTGTCGCGCTTTAAAGCCAGCCTTGCGCGAGCCACCGTCAAGATACAGAACTCATTTTTAGGGAGTTTTCCAGATGAAGCGCGTCCTGCTTGTCCTCGCCCTGTGCGCCCCGCTGTCCGTGTTCGCGGAAGCGGCTCCGGCGAAGAAAGACCCGATCACGCAGGGCGATGCCGCTGCCGGCGCCACCAAGTCCGCCCCCTGCGGCGCCTGCCACGGCCCCAACGGCAACAGCGCCATGCCGGAATGGCCGAAGCTGGCCGGCCAGAGCTCGCGCTTCATCTTCGACCAGCTCAAGGCGTTCAAGAGCGGCACGCGCCAGAACCCCATCATGCAGGGCCAGGTCGCCGCCCTGAGCGAGCAGGACATGCGTGACCTCGCCGCCCACTACGCCCTGCAGAAGCCGGCCCCGGGCCTGGCCAGCAAGGACGCCGTGGCCGTCGCCAAGCCGCTGTACCTGGCGGGCAACGCCAGCCGCGCCCTGCCGGCCTGCTCGGGCTGCCACGGCCCCGCCGGCGCCGGCAATGCCGCCGCCGCCTACCCGCGCCTGGGTGGCCAGCACGCCGCCTATGTCGCCGCCCGCCTGCGCAACTATCGCGAACTGGGCCTGAAGGGCGAGCTGCCGGACGGGAACCAGAAGATGATGGCCGCTGTCGCAGCGAAGCTGTCCGACAAGGAAATCGACTCGCTCGCGTCCTACGTCAACGGCCTGCAGTAAAGCTGCGTTAAACCGTCCAAACGTTCCTCAAAGGATTCTTCATGCGCGCCTTCGCCCGCTACCTCAGCGCTGCCTTCCTGGCCCTGACCGCCCTCGCCTGCTCGGCGCAGGACGGCCAGTTCACCGAGGGCAAGCAGTACCGCAAGGTGCGTGAGATTCAGCAGCCGGCCGACAAGAAGCGCATCCTGGTCGAGGAGTTCTTCTGGTACGGCTGCCCGCACTGCTATGCCCTGGACCCGGCGATCACCAACTGGGCCAAGACCAAGCCGGCGGACGTCGACTTCACGCGCGTGCCCAACACCCTGGGCCGCCCGGTGGGCGCGCTGCACGCCAAGGCCTACTACACCGCCGAATCGCTGAACGCGCTCGACAAGATGCATCCGGCGCTGTTCGACGCCATCCACAAGGAAGGCCAGCACCTGGAGAACGAGGCGCAGATCGCGGCCGTGTTCAATCGCACGCTGGGCCTGATGCCGGACATCTTCGGCAACACCTTCAAGGGCTTCGCGGTGGATGCGCGCTTCCGCAAGTCGGAGCAGCTGTCGAAGGACTACGGCATCACCAGCGTCCCGGTCGTGGTGGTGGGCGGCAAGTACATGACCAGCGCCGCCATGGCCGGCAGCTTCGAGTCGATGCTCAAGGTGGTGGATGCCCTGGTCGTCAAGGTGCGCAAGGAACGTGGCGGCCGCTAAGCGCAGGCCCCGCAACATCTGGTTGGCCCGGCTCCTCGCCGGGCTTTTTGTTGTGGGCGCGGCCCAGGCCCAGACGCCGCCCAAGCCCCCGGCCCGGCCTGCGGCGGCGCCCAGGGTGGCGACGCCGCTGGTGTCGCTGCAGAAGGCCTGCGAGCTGATCGGCGGCCGCCTGCAGAGCGTCGGCGTGGAGAACTGCCTCAACGCCGGCCTGCGGCCCAGCGGCGGCCAGAGCGTCAACGGCCTGCCGATCCTGTGGCGGGATTTCGCTCCCACCAGCCGCAAGGCCACGCCGCGCCGCATCCTGCTGATCGGCGGTATCCACGGCGACGAGCTGTCCTCGGTCAGCACCGTGTTCCAGTGGATGAAGGAACTGGAGACCAAGCAGGACCAGGCCTTCTACTGGCGCGTCGCGCCCTGCGTGAATCCCGACGGCATGCTGCTGCGCCCGCCGACGCGCGTGAACGCCCGCGGCGTGGACCTGAACCGCAACTTCATGACGCCGGACTGGAAGTCCGACGCGCTGGCCTACTGGGAAAACCGCACCCGCAAGGACCCTCGGCGCTACCCGGGTCCCTCGCCGCTGTCGGAGCCGGAAAGCCGCTGGCTGGACGAGGCGATCAAGGCCTTCCGTCCGGACGCGATCGTGTCGGTGCATGCGCCCTACGGACTGCTCGACTACGACGGCCCGGCGCAGGCGCCGGAGAATTTCGGCTACCTGCACCTGCACCAGCTGGGCACCTATCCGGGCTCGCTGGGCAACTACGCGGGCGTGTACCTGGGCATGCCGGTGATCACGCTGGAGCTGCCGCACGCGGGCATCATGCCGTCCTCCGCGCAGTCGCAGCGCATCTGGAACGACATGCTGCAGTGGCTGGAGAAGAACCTGCCGAAGACCGAGCCGGCGCTGTACCAGCGGCTGGACGACCATCCCTGGAATGGTGGGAACGAAGGCCGCTAGAAGCGGCCTTTTCCTTGTCCGCCGCCCGCTCCTGGCCAAGCGGAGAGACGGTGGGCCAGGACATGGATGCCCGAGGCAGGGCCGCGCATGGAGCAATGGCCGACAAGGGCAGGACGCCCGCAGCTAGGGCAACGCAGGAGCAGTTGCCGAGAGGGCTTGCGGGACGGGTGAAGCGGTTGCCCCAGCCGTTCGCCCTGAGCTTGTCGAAGGGTGAAGGCATCCGGGTAGCCATCCTTGGCGGGACTTCACTTCCGGATCGAGCCCCAGGGCGGCCCTCCATGGCCGCCCGTGCTCCATCGCAGGCCATGCCATGGGGGCCGGGCCGAAGCGCGATGACGCACCCGTTCGTCCTGGGCCTGTCGAAGGATGAACGCGATCAGGCGCCCGGATCCTAAAGGTTCTCCTCGCGGAAAATCTTCCACACGCCTTCGCCGTCCTGCTTCCAGAACTGCTGCTTGCGGCTGCGCTGGTTGAAGTTGTCGCTGCGGTAGTCCATCTCGAACTCGGCCAGCAGCAGCGGCGTGCCGGCGCCCGGGTAGCGGTAGAGGCTGATGTTGCCGAGCTTCACGTCGATGTGCTTCTTGCCGGCGTTCACGCGCTTCTTGTGCTCGGTGAACTGCTTGAGGTTCATGCCGCTGACGGTGAACTCGGGACCGTAGAAGGACAGGTAGCCTTCGGTGTCCCGGGCGGACCAGCGGGCGCGCCAGCTTTCGACGCGGGCCAGGAATTCCTCGCGGTCCTTCTGCTGCGCGGCGGGCGTGACCCACTCCAGCTCGTTGCTCAGCACCACCGGGGTGTCGCCCAGATCGATGTAGGGCTTGAGCGAGAGCAGGTCGTCGTTGGCCATGGTCACGCAGCCTTCGCTGGAGCGCGGGGCGCGGCTTTCGGTGTCGCGCGGCACGCCATGCAGCCAGATGCCGTGGCCGGTGCGGCGCTTGAAGACGTCCCAGGGGTTGGGGTAGTTCGTCGGCCAGGCACCGGCGCCGTACAGCTCCGGCAGCGATTCGTCCTTGAGCCAGCGGGTGATGTGGTAGATGCCGATCGGCGTGCGGTTGTCGCCGCGCGCTTCCTTGCCGGCGCCGTTCTTGCCCATGGCGGCGTAGTGATGGCGCATCAGCCGAAGCCTGCCGCCGTCGTTCTCGAAGACGTAGAGGCGCGCGCGCTGCAGGTCGGTGACCAGCAGGTGCTTGTGCGAGGCCGGCAGCTGCAGCACGGCGTTGGGGACGGTGCCTTCGGGCGGTACGGCCTTCTCGCTGTCCAGGCGGATGCGGGCTTCCTCGGCCAGCTCGGCCATGCGCTTGGGTTCCGGGGCCCCCTTCTCGGAGGCGGCGAGCAGCTGGCGGTAGACCGGTCGGGCCGGGATGAAGTCCGGCTCCTTGTGTGTGATGTCCTGCAGAAGGCTCAAGGCCTCGCCGGCCTTGCCCGCCTCGAGATGCCGGATCGCTTCGCCCAGGGCCCACTCGGCGTCGATCGGCTGGCCGTCATCCTTCCAGGCGACGCGCTGCGGGGCGGCCGGCTTGGCGGCATTGGGCACCGGTGGCGGCGGCCGCGAGACGGTCAGCTGGGCGATCGGCACGCTGACCGCCGGCGGCGCATCGTTCTGTGCCATCCGCGGCAACAGGAAGCTCGCGCCGAGCGCGGTGAAGCACACGGCGGCCAGGGCGGATAGCGAGGCTATCCACAGGGTGTAGCGACCTGGCATCGAAGCTGGGTGGGTGGTCAGCTGCCGCTCAGCGCGTGTATTCGCGGCTGATCTTCCAGCTGCCGCCCACCTGCTTCAGTTCCAGCGTCTTGGCGACCTGGTCGGAGAAGGCGTCGGACTCGTAGTCCTGGCGGAAGCTGACGCGCAGGCCGTCGCTGGTGCGGGCGATCTGCGGGTTCACCGTCTTGACGCTGATGCGCTTGGGACGGCTGATGCGGTCGCGGCGCTGGGCTTCCCAGGCGCCGCGGCTGAGGCTGCCCTCGGGCAGGAAGTCCGGCGCGTAGAGCGCGAAGTAGGCTTCCAGGTTCTTGCCGGACCAGGCCTGCGACCAGGCCGCGAGGGTGGCGGTGACCGCCTGGGTGGTGGCGGCGTCGATGTCGGCGGCCGGCGGCGGGATGGTGGCCGGCGCCGGGGCCAGGGCCGGGGCCGACGCCACCGGGGCGGCGGCACGCGGCGCCGGGGCGGCGACGGTGGTGGCCGGGTCGCTGGGGGCGTTGTCGAGCTGCCCGACCAGGCTCAGCTTGCGGCGCAGGGCGCCGTTGCCGGGGTCCAGCATCAGGGCGCGGTTGTAGGAGGCGCCGGCCAGGGCGGCGTAGATGTCGCCCAGGTTCTCGTGGGCCGTGGCGTAGCTCGGGTGGGTGGCCAGGGCGGCTTCCAGGGCGTCGCGGGCGCGCTCGTAGTCACCCTGCTGGGCATAGAGCACGGCCAGGTTGTTGTAGGGCTCGGGCAGCTGCGGGTAGTCGCGGGTCAGGTCGGCGAACACGCGGATCGCCTGCTCGGTGCGGTTCAGGCGCACCAGGGCCAGGCCGCGGACGAAACGGGCCTGCGCGTCCTGGGGGTTGGCCTGCAGGTGGGTTTCCACCTTGCGCAGGGCGTCGGCGGCATTGCCCTGGTTCAGCAGGGCCTGGGCTTCCTCGGCGACGCTGGCGGCCAGCACGGGAGCGGAAGCGAAAACGATCGCAGCAGCGGCGATACGGCAGAACTTGAGCATCACGCCGACCTCGGGCATTGAGTGTGATTTGATTTGCCGCTAAATATATCAGCAACGCGCCTGCGGAAGCGGCACCGGAAAGGAGGATTCAGCGCGCGTAGACGTCCGGCGTGCCCGGCGGGCGTTTCTTGAAGCGGCGATGGACCCAGAAGTACTGCGACGGGGCCAGCTTCACCCCCTCTTCCAGCACCCGGTTGATGCGCGCCGTGTCGGCCACGTCGTCTCCGCCCGGGAAGTCTTCCAGCGCCGGGAAGAAGGTGACGCGGTAGCGGCCGTTGATCCGGGCCGGGAAGTAGGGCACCACCTTGGCCCGGCCCATCTGCGCCAGGCGGCCGGTGGCGCTGATGGTCAGCGCCGGGTGGCCGAAGAAGGGCGCGAACACGGCGTTGCGGCGGTCCAGGGTCTGGTCCGGCGCGTACCAGATGCAGCGGCCCTCGCGCAGGGCCTTCACCAGCTTGCGCAGGTCCTCGCGCGGCAGGGCCGGCAGGCCGGAACGGGCCTCGCGCCAGTGGTGCATGTAGTGGTCCATGACCTTGTTCTCGTAGGGCCGGTACATGGCATGGAACGGGCGATTTGCAAGACAGAGGTAGCGGGCGCCCAGCTCCAGGGTGGTGAAATGCCCCGTCAGCAGCAGCACGCCCTGGCCGTCCTTCATGGCCGCGTCCAGGTGCTCCAGCCCCACCACCTCGCCATGGGGACGCAGCTTGTCGTCGGAGGCGAACCAGGCCAGCGCCGCCTCGAACACGCCGGCGCCCAGGTCGGCGAAATGCTCGTCCGCCAGGCGCTCGCGCTCGGCGGCCGGCAATTCCGGGAAGCAGACCTCCAGGTTGCGGCGCACGATGTGGCGGCGGCTGGGGATGACCCGGCCGAGGAAGCGGCCCAGGCCCGACCCCAGGGCCAGCAGCCAGGGCACCGGCAGCAGGCACAGCAGGCGCATCAGGCCGATGCCGAACCAGGTCGGCCAGTAGCGGGGCGAGAGGAAGGCAGGCTGGAAGGATCGGTCGGCCATCCGTGAATTGTAGCCGCCGCCGCCGCTGGTTACGCTTCCCGGGATGCGACTGCTCTATTCCTGCCTGCTGTACCTGCTGACGCCCCTGGTGCTGCTGCGCCTGTGGTGGAAGGGTTTCGAACTGCCCGACTACCGTCGCCGCTGGGGCGAGCGCTTCGGCTTCGTGCCGGCGCCGGCGCAGCCGGTGGAGGTCTGGGTGCACGCCGTGTCGGTGGGCGAGTCGCTGGCCGCCCTGCCCCTGATCCGCGCGCTGGTCGCGCGCCACGGCGAGGGCCGCGTGCTGGTCACCACCATGACGCCCACCGGCTCGCAGCGCGTGCGCGAGGCCCTGGGGGCCCAGGTGCTGCATACCTACCTGCCCTACGACCTGCCCGGCGTGGTGGCCCGCTATGTCGCGCGGATGCGCCCGCGCCGCGTCGTGGTGATGGAAACCGAGCTCTGGCCCAACCTGTTCCGTACGCTGGCGCGGCGCGGCGTGCCGCTGCTGGTGGCCAATGCGCGCCTGTCGCCGCGCTCCTTCCGCGGCTACGGCCGCGTGCGCGGGTTCACCGCCTCCGTGCTGGCGGACTGCAGCGAGGTGGCGGCGCAGAGCGAGGCGGACGCCGCGCGCTTCCGCGCGCTGGGCGCGCCGCGCGTGAGCACCATGGGCAACATCAAGTTCGACCTGGCCGTGCCGGAGGCGCAGCTGGAACTGGGGCGCAGCCTGCGCGACGCGCTGGGACAGCGCCCGGTCTGGATCGCCGCGAGCACGCACGAAGGCGAGGAGGAAGCCGCCCTCGCGGCGCATCGCGAACTGCGCAAGAGCCTGCCGGACGCCGCGCTGATCCTGGTGCCGCGACACCCGCAGCGTTTCGACGGCATCGCCAAGCTGGTGACGCGGGACTTCTCCTGCGCGCGGCGCCGGACCTGGGGCGGCGAGGCGCTGTCGGCGGACGTGTTGCTGGGCGACAGCATGGGCGAGATGTTCGCCTACTTCGCCGCGGCGCAGGTCGCCTTCGTCGGCGGCAGCCTGGTGCCGGTGGGCGGGCACAACGTGCTGGAGCCGGCGGCCCTGGGCCTGCCGGTGCTGTTCGGGCCGCAGATGCACAACTTCATCGCCGCGCGCGACCTGCTGCTGGGAGAGCATGCGGGCGAGCAGGTGGCGGATGCCGCGCAACTCGCCGCGGCACTGCTGCGGCTGCTGCAGGACCCGGCGCGGCGCAACGCCATGGGCGACGCCGGCCGCCGTGCCGTGGTCGCCAATCGCGGTGCGCTGCAGAAGCTGCTGGTCCTGCTCGACCGTGTCTGAGCTGGTGGTGATGCGCCCCTCGGGCCTGTACTGCCCGGCCGGCGACTTCTACATCGACCCCGCGAAGCCGGTGGCGCGGGCCGTGATCACGCATGCCCATGGCGACCATGCGCGCAAGGGCTCCATGCAGTACTGGTCCAGCCGCGAAGGCGAGGCCCTGCTGCGCGTGCGGGTCGGCCAGAAGACCTGGATCAACGCCCTGGACTGGGGGCAGCCCGCGCAGATCGGTGCGGCACGCGTCTCGCTGCATCCCGCCGGCCATGTGCTGGGGTCGGCGCAGGTGCGCATCGAGGCCGAGGGGCAGGTCTGGGTGATCTCCGGCGACTACAAGCGCGACGACGATCCTACCTGCACGCCCTTCGAGCCGGTGCCCTGCGACGTCTTCGTCACCGAGGCCACCTTCGGCCTGCCGGAGTATCGCTGGCCGGCGGCCAGCGAGACTGCCCGCGAGATTCACCAGTGGTGGGAGCAGAACGCCGCCGAAGGGCAGGCCTCGGTGCTGTTCTCCTATGCCTTGGGCAAGGCGCAGCGCATCCTGGCGGAGCTGACGCGCTATACCGGCCGCAAGGTCTGGCTGCATGGCGCGATGACGCCGCTGGTGGAGGTCTACCGCAAGGCCGGCGTGAGGATGCTGCCGACCGAATCCGCCGTGGCGCCGCCGCGCACGAAGGATTTCGCCGGCGAGCTGATCCTGGCGCCGCCGGCGGCGCGGGGCACGCCCTGGATGAAGCGCTTCCGGCCGTATCGCTGCGGTTTCGCCTCGGGCTGGATGCAGAAGGACCTGCGGCGCGAGGCCTACGACCGCGGCTTCATCCTGTCCGACCATGCCGACTGGGACGGCCTGCTGCTGAGCATCGGGCAGAGCGGCGCCAGGCGCGTGCTGGCGATGCACGGGCATACCGAGACGCTGGTGGCGCACCTGCGGGAGCAAGGCATCGATGCGGCGGCGTTGCCGGGGGCGGCACCGGGGTATTGAATCGCTGCCGGGGAAGACGCGAACCGTTCATGACGCGCAGGAGACGGGATGCGCTGCGCTTTCCCACCCTGCGGTTGATGGATTGCGAATTCCTGCTTCAGCGTGACGGGCTGTTCCGCATTCGCCAAACACCCTCGCCCGCATAGATCACCAGCGCGCTCCAGATGAACCCGAAGCCGATCCAGTGCACCTCCAGGAACGGCTCATGGAACACCAGCACGCCGCAGAGCAGCTGCAGCGTCGGCGTGAGGTACTGCAGCAGGCCCACCAGCGACAGCGGGATGCGGCGCGCGCCGTAGGCGAACCACACCAGCGGCAGCGCCGTGACGAAGCCGCCGAAGGCCAGCAGCCCGTCGGTCTGCAGGCCCTGGTGGCCGAAAGCTCCCGTGCCCTGGTGCTCCCACCACAGCAGCGCGGCCAGCGCGGGCAGGAACAGCAGGCCGCTCTCCACGGCCAGGCCCTGTACGGCGGGCACCGGCATCAGCTTGCGCCACAGGCCGTAGCCGCCGAAGCTCGCGGCGATGGCCAGGGCGATCCAGGGCAGGCGCCCGGCCTGCGCGGTCATGTAGACCACGCCGACGGCAGCGATGCCCACGGCCAGCCATTGCAGCGGGCGCAGGCGCTCGCGCAGCACGAAGACGCCCAGCAGCACGCTCAGCAGCGGATTGATGAAGTAGCCGAGGCTGGTCTCGACGATGTGGCCGGCGGTGACGGCCCAGATGTAGAGCCACCAGTTGCAGGCGATCAGCAGGGCGCTGATCAGCAGCATGCCCACGGCGCAGCGCGACAGCGTGCGAAGCCAGCCGAAGCCCTCGCGCAGGCCCAGCCACAGCGTCACCAGCAGGGCGCACCAGACGGTGCGGTGCGCCATGGTCTGCACGGCGGGCACCGCGGCCAGCATCTTCCAGTAGAGCGGGAACAGGCCCCAGATGAAGTAGGCGCCCAGCGCGGCGGCCAGGCCCTTGCGCGTTTCGTCGGCGCTCAAGCCGGCACCGTGCGCTCGCGCGCCCATGCGCGCAGCGATTCGATGCGCTCGGCCATCACCACCGACAGCGGCCGCGTGCGCTCCAGTTCGGCGCTGAGCAGGGCGTCGTCCAGCGGACGCTGGAGGGCGGCGGCCTCGTACAGCGCGCCGACCACGGCCTGCTCGATCTCGGCGCCGGAAAAGCCCTCTGCGGCCTGGGCCAGAGCCTCCAGGCCGAAGCGCGCGGGGTCCAGTTCGCGGCGCTTGAGATGGATGCGGAAGATCGCGGCACGCGCCGCGGCATCGGGCAGGTCCACGAAGAAGATTTCGTCGAAGCGGCCCTTGCGCAGCAGTTCCGGCGGCAGGGCCGAGATGTCGTTGGCGGTGGCGGCGACGAACACGCGGGCGCGGCGCTCGCTCATCCAGGTCAGCAGGGTGCCGAGCACGCGGCGGCCCACGCCCTGGTCCTCGCCGTCGGGCGCCAGGGCCTTCTCGATCTCGTCCAGCCACAGCACGCAGGGCGCCAGGGCCTCGGCGGATTTCAGCGCGTCGCGAAGGTTCTTCTCGGTCTCGCCGATCCATTTGCTGAACAGCGCGCCCATGTCGAAGCGCAGCAGCGGCAGGCCCCAGGCGCCGGCGATGGCCTTGCAGGCCAGGCTCTTGCCGGAGCCCTGCACGCCCAGTAGCAGCACGCCGCGTGGGGGGTCGAGCCTGGAGGCGGGGTCCTGGAAGACCGGGCGGCGGCGCTCCAGCCAGTGCTTCAGATTGGACAGCCCGGCGACCTCGTCCAGGGAGGCGGCGTCCAGTTCCAGGCTCAGGGCGCCGGCCTGGCCCAGGGTTTCGTGCCGGGCCTGCAGCAGGCGGTGCACGTCCTCGCGGGTGAGCATGCCGTCGTCGCGGATCGCGTGGCGGATGCGGCGGCGCGCCTCGGGTTCGGCGCAACCCACCAGCTGCTGCAGCAGTTGATGGACCGCGGCGGCCTCGCCGCGCAGCTTGGCCAGCCGGGGGCCGCGCTCCCAGGCGGCGACCTCCTCGCGCAGGATGGCCTTGAGCCGCTCCAGGTCCGGCAGGCTCAGCGACAGGCGCGCGCTGAGCCGGCGCAATTCCTCCGGCAGCTCCACGCCATGTCCCACGAACACCAGCGTGCGCGCGCGCCGTTCGTGGTCCAGCGCTATCTGCTTGACCAGCCGCAGGCAGGCCGGCGACTGCAGGAGGGCGTGGGCATCCATCAGCGCGTAGACGCCCACCGACATCGAGCGCTCGATCAGGCGCAGGGTCGTCTCCAGCTCGCGGGTCTCGGCGCCCTCCGTGTGCGGGTCGGGCGTGGTGCCGGCGTGGGCGCGCAGGCCGTCGGCGATGTTCCAGCGGTACAGCGGCCACTGCTCCAGGTTGCAGGCGCGGGCCAGCAGTTCGAGCAGGCGCGACTCCTCGTGCGTATCGACCGTGATGATCGGGAAGCGCGAGCGCAGCAGCAGGCTGAGGTCGTGGAAGTCGTTCACGCGGGCATCCGGCTGGGGCGAGACGGCGCGCAGTGTGCCGGAGCGGGGGTAGATGCGCCATGGCGCGGGCCGCGTTAACGTACGCGCCATTCTTCCAGAGGGTCTTTCATGCACGTGCTGGTCACCGGCGGTACCGGCTTCATCGGCAAGGCGCTTTGCGAGGCGCTGCTGGAGCGCGAGTACGAGGTGACGGTGCTGACCCGCAACGGCGGCAAGGCGCGCGAACTGCCGTTCGGCACGCGCATCGCGATGAAGATGGACGGCATCGGCGGCTTCGATGCCGTGGTCAACCTGGCCGGCGAGAGCCTGGCGGAGCATCGCTGGACCGAGGAGCGGCGGCAACTGTTCATCGACAGCCGCGTGCAGACCACGCGGCGCATGGTCGATCACCTGCGCTCGGCCGGGGATCTGCCGCGGGTGATGGTGTCGGGCTCGGCCATCGGCTGGTACGGGGCCCGCGGCGACGAGGTGCTCAACGAGCAGTCGAATTCGGGGGGCTACGACGAGTTCCAGTCGCTGCTGTGCCGCGCCTGGGAGGCCGAGGCGCGCAAGGCGGAGAAGCTGGGGCTGCGCGTCTGCCTGCTGCGTACCGGCATCGTTCTGGAGCGCGACGGCGGCCCCCTGGCCAGGATGCTGCCGCCGTTCCGCGCGGGGCTCGGCGGCCGGCTGGGCAGCGGCCGACAATGGATGTCCTGGATCCATCGCGCGGACCTGGTCGCGATGATCCTCTGGCTGCTGGAGGACGAGCGCTGCCGCGGCGTCTACAACGGCACCGCCCCCGAGCCGGTGACCAATGCCGACTTCGCGCGCGAGCTGGGCCGGGCGGTGGGCCGGCCGGCCCTGCTGCCGATGCCGGGCCTGGCGCTCAAG
The DNA here is from genome assembly GCF_002930645.1 of Solimonas fluminis. Lineage (GTDB taxonomy): Bacteria > Pseudomonadota > Gammaproteobacteria > Nevskiales > Nevskiaceae > Solimonas_A > Solimonas_A fluminis. The sequence continues at coordinate 505,685 of NZ_PSNW01000002.1, forward strand.
GCCATGGCCGGCGGTATCGCCGATATCCTGTTGACCGGACAGAGGGTTTTTCCGCAACGGGCGCTGGACGGCGGGTTCCGCTTCCAGTATCCCGAACTGCCGGGCGCCCTGTCCGCGATCCTCGGCAAGACCTGACCGGGAAGTCGGTGCTTTCCTACCCCCGGCGGGTCCGCCGGAGGATAGGCCGCGGGCGCCGGGAGGCCTAGAATCGGCTCATGAACGTGATGAACTGGAAGGCCGGCAAGGTATACCCGATGACCCGCGGGGAACCGCGCACGGAGGCGGGGGATTTCGATCCGGGCCGCCACGAGGCACTGCTGCGCACCGATCCCGGCGGCTACGCCGAGATGGTCCGCACGGTCACCGCCTTCGGCATCTACCTGATGGACCGCGAGGGCCGCATCCAGAGCTGGAACCAGGGCGCCGAGAACCTCACCGGGTTCGGCGAGCGGGAGATGCTGGGACAGCATTTCAGCGCGCTGTTCGCCGAGCAGGCCCAGCGCGAAGGCCAGGCCTTGCGCAACCTCGACTTCGCCGCCAACAACCGCCATTGCCGCGACGAGCACCGGCGGCGGCGGCTGGGGGGCGAGGAGTTCTACGCCCTGAGCACGCTGGATGCGGTGCGCGACGACGCCGGCGAGATCCTGGGCTTCGTCGAGGTATTCCATGACATCAGCGAGCAGAAGGAGCGCGAGGAACGCCTGTACCTGCGTGCCACGCGCGACCCGCTCACCGGCGTCTTCAACCGCGGCCATTTCAACGAGACGGCGCAGCAGGAGATCGAGCGCGCGCGCCGCTTCGCCGAGCCGCTGTCGCTGGCGATGCTCGACATCGACCATTTCAAGAAGATCAACGACACCCATGGGCATGAGGTGGGCGACACGGCCATCATCGGCCTGGCGCGCACCTGCAGCAACAACCTGCGCAAGATCGACCTGCTGGGCCGCCTCGGCGGCGAGGAATTCGCGATCCTGCTGCCGCGTGCCAACAAGCAGGCGGCACTGGAGATGGCGCAGCGCCTGCGCCTGCTGATCGCGGCCCAGCGCATCCCGCTGCAGGGCCAGGAACTCAGCTACACGGTCAGCATCGGCATTTCCACGCTGCTGCCGACCACGCGCGATCTCGCCGAACTGCTGCGCCACGCCGACGCTGCGCTCTACCAGGCCAAGCGCGAAGGCCGCAACCGGGCGATCGCCTGGTTCGAGTAGCCTCCAGCCCCTAGAGGTACGGCGAGAACAGCCACCAGAAGGCGTCGTAGAGCCGCGACGGCAGCGGCCGCCGTTGCAGGGCCTTGGCGTGCAGCAGCCGCGATCGCGTACGCAATTCCTTGAAGTGCGTGCTCATGCGCCCGGCGAATTGGCGGTCGTAGGCCTCCACCACCAGCTCGAAGTTCAGGCGCAGGCTGCGCGGGTCGAGATTGGCCGAACCCAGCAGCACGTACTCGTCGTCCACGATCAGCAGCTTGCTGTGCGCGAAGGGCGGCGGCTGGTAGTAGATGCGCATGCCGCGCAGGATCAGGTGCGGCAGCTGGTGGCGCATGGCGCGGTGCATCTTGCCCTGGTCGGATTTCTCCGGCAGCAGGATCTGGATGTGCACGCCGCGCAGCACGGCGGCCTCCATGGCCGCCACCAGTTCGCGGGGCGGCAGGAAGTAGGGCGTGATGATGCGGACGCGCCGGCGCGCGGAGGCCAGCGCCGACAGCAGCACCAGGGTCAGTTGCCCCAGGTCTTCGTTGGGGCCATCGGTGATCACGCGGCAGATCGCCCCGCCCTCCACTTCCGGTGGTGGCAGTGCGGGACAGGGACAGTCGCCGCCGCCGGCGTAGCGCCAGTCCTGGCCGAAGACCTCCGCCAGCTGCTGCACCACCGGGCCGCGCAGCTCGAAGTGCAGGTCATGCTCGGGCCTGGAGTTTTCCGGATCGTGGGCCATGTGCCGCAGGCTGATGTTCATGCCGCCGGTAAAGGCCAGGTCGCCGTCGACGATCAGCAGCTTGCGGTGGTTGCGCAGGTTGAGGTGCAGCGAGGGCGGCAGCAGCGTGGGTGGGTGGAAGCGCAAGGTGTTCACGCCCAGCTGGCGCAGCCGGCGGCTGGCACAGCCGCGGCGCAGGCTCAATTCGGCGAAGCCGTCCACCAGCACGCAGACCTGCAAGCCGCGCTTCTGCGCGTCCGCCAGCGCGGCGATGAACTGCTCGCCGGTCTTGTCCACGTCGAATATATAGCTGGCCAGCAGCACCGACTGGCGTGCCGCGGCGATCGCCTCCAGCATGCGCGGATAGGCCTGTTCGCCATCGTGCAGCGGCTCCACCAGGTTGCCGTCCAGCAGCGGGCGGCGGGTGATGACGTCGGCGGTGCGGGCCAGCTGCTCGAAGGCGGACGGGACGGCGGGCCGCTCGTGGCCGGGGCTGCGGCGGTGGCGTGCATCGCGTTCATGATCCAGGCCGACGCCGCGGCCGAGGGTATGGCGTGGCGGCCGCAGGCGGTGGGCGCGCGTCTCCACGCGGTTGATGCCGAACAGGAAATACAGCAGCGCGCCGCCGTAAGGGAGCATCAGGCAGACGATGATCCAGCCCCAGGCGGCGCGCGGATCGCGCTTCAGCAGCAGCGCGTGGCCGCAGGCGAACAGGGACAGCAGCAGCGCGACGGCGGTGCCGAGCAGGTGCCAGTGGATCATGGGCCGGCGGTGTCCAGGGCGATTTCGGTCACCACCGGCAGGTGGTCGGAAAGACGCTCGGCGAGCACGTGCGCGCGGCTGATGCGCAGGCCGTCGCCGGCCAGCACGTGGTCGATGATGCGGGAGGGCTTCCAGCTCGGGTAGGTGGGCATCTCATGGAGGCTGCGCAGGCCGCAGGATTGCAGCACGCCATGCGCCGCCAGCTCCGCCGGCTCGCAGTTGAGGTCGCCCACCAGCAGGCTGCGCGGGTGCGCGCGCATGATCTCCGCCAGGTATTCCAGCTGCAGGCTGCGGGTGCTGCGGGTCAGCGCCAGGTGCGTGACGATCAGCCGCAGCGGCGCCGAGCCCTGCGGCTGCAGCTCCAGCTCCAGTGCGCCGCGGCCGCGCAAGCGGCCCGGCAGCGGATGGTGGCGCAGGACCTTGAGCGGCACGCGCGAGAGGCAACCGAGTGCATGCTGCGCGAAGGGACGCAGGTCGCGGTTCACGGCCGCGTGCCAGTGCGGGAAGCCGCCCTGCGCGGCGAGATACTCCACCTGGTTCAGCGATTGCGTGCGCAGGCTGCCTGCATCGGCCTCCTGCAGCGCCACCACGTCGTACTGGCTGGCGAGATGGGCGATGCGGTCCAGTTGCGCCCTGGTGCCGCGCGAGGGCAGCACATGCTTCCAGGCATTGGTCAGGTAGTGATGATAGCCGTGGCTCTGCATGCCCACCTGGATGTTGAGCGACAGCACGCGCAGCGAGGGAGCGGCGTCGGTCGTCGGGGCGGCGGTGTCGGTCATGCGGATCATGGACCTGGACGGTTTGGCCGAGGGTAACACCAAGGCGGCGAACGGCGATGACAAGCCGGCGGGCGGGGCCGCCGGAAAGCCGAAGGGCGCCTTGCGGCGCCCTTCGGATGAAGCGGTGAAGAGCCCTTCGGCGTTACGGCGCGGGGTACTTCTGGAACCAGGCCGCGAAGGTCGCGGTGCTGCGGCCCAGCGCGTCCAGGGCGGCGGCGCTGTAGGCGGCACTGTCGGTCTTGGCCGAATTGCTGGACTTCTTGCGCGCGGCTCCGCCGGCATTGGCCATGCCCATGAAGCCGCCGATCATGTCGAACATCTTCTTTGTCGACTCGTTGTCGGTCTGCTCCATCTGCTCCAGGGTTCCGAAGGCCAGGTCGCTGACGATGGCCTGCTGCAGCGTGGCGTTGGCTTCCTCGCCCTTGGAGGTCATGCCCATCTTGGATTCCTCGGCGCGGATCATCGGCGTGTAGAAGCTCTTGACCGACATGGCCAGCGAGGCGCCGACCTCGGCGTCGCGCGCCATCAGGCCCGAGCGGTTGCCGCTGCTGGTCATGTTGGCGAAATCCACCACGATCAGCGGCGCCACGACAATGGCCTGCAGCTTCTCCGACAGCGGCGCCAGCAGGCGGTAGCTCTTCTGGTTGAACGGCGTCTTGTCGGTCCAGCCAAAGTCGGCATAGGTGAAGAACAGCGGCGTTCCGCTCGGCGCGAAGGCAATCCCCTTGGCGCCGGCAACCTCCTTTTCGTAGGGCTGCGCGCTGGGCTCCACTTCGGCATGGAAGCTGGCCAGTTCCGAAGCCGGCACCACCTCGCGGCCGGCGGCGGCGAGCTGCGCCAGGAAGTCGGCATAGGCCTTGTCGGTGATCGCCTGCATGGTGGCGGAGTCGACCCCCTCCAGGGTGACGTTCATCGAGGCCTTGGCGCCGCTGGTGTCGCGGCCCGGCAGGTAGCTGGCGCGGACCTGGGCGCTGACGGTGTTGTAGTTGATGAACACCACGCGGAAGCCGGCCACGGCCACGCGCTTGGTCTTGGGCAGCAGCACGCTGGTGACGCTCTTGCCGAAGGTGCCGCCGGTCTGTCCCTTGAAGTAGGCGTCGGGATCCAGCGCCGAGGGCGCGGAGACGGTGGCGGAAGCGGCGGCGGTTTCCTCGGCGGCCGCGACGCCGCTCAGGGCGGCGGCCAGCAGCGCGAGGCTGCCCGCCAGGATCGATGTGGTACGCATGGCAATTCCCTCTGGGTCTGGATGGCGTCCGTCCACGGACTGGAACGGTTGCGCCAAAGCCTAGAGGCTGGGGCCGTCGTGCAGCGCACCCCTGATGGGGGGCATGGCACACCCCTAATGGGGGGTGCTTTCTTCCTCGGCGATGCGCTGGATGTGCCGGCAGAAATCCTCGTCCTCGCCGCGCAGCAGTTCCGGCAGCGCGGCGCGGAAGTCCTCGCGGCGGCACCACTCGCGCATGTAGTCCTCCCAGCTTTGCCACATGCGCCGCGCCTGGCGCGGCATGTCGTCCTCATAGACGAGCAGGTAGGCGCGCTCGAACAGCGAGATCAGCAGGTCGAACAGCACACCCTTGCGCTCCTGCTGCTCCTCGTTGAGCTCCGGCGGCGGCCCGTGGCGGCGCAGCAGGTGGAGGTCGGAATGCTCCAGCACCAGGTGCAGGAATTCGGCGTACTCGTCGGAGAGCTGCTGGTAGATCTCCTCTTCCTCGTTGCGGCGTTCCTTGCGCTGCTCGTAGACGAACACGAAGATCGCCAGCGGCAGGCCGATCACGGTCACCACGTAGCTGAGGAACTCCCAGGTCTCGAGCGCGCTCATGCCGCCGAGTCTACGCCCGGCGGCCACCGAGGAGATGACAGCCCGGCTACAGGCCCGAGAAGCGCCGCAGCCAGACCGTTGCCTCGTATTGCGCGGGGCCGGTCTGGCGCAGGCCCTGCCAGCCCAGCACGAAGTTGCCCTGTGCGTCGCTAGCCGCCTGCGGGTCCGACTCACCGGCGGAAGGGTCGGCGTTGTCGGCGAACAGGATGGCGCCGGCGGGGCTGGCATCCGGGTTCAGCATCCGTGCCAGTACCTTGCTGTTGAGGTAGGACGGGCCGGGCGGGACCCGCTGCGCCCAGGTCACGATGCCGCGTCCGTCGGCGGCCAGGCTGGCGTCGATCTCGGCCGGCGTCGTGATGGCGCCCGCGGCAACCTCCGCGGCGGCGGCCTGCGCCGCGCCGCCGGCATCGTAGCGCCGCGCCATCAGCCGCTCGTCCGGACGCTTCCAGGCCACCAGGAAGTCGCCGCCCGGTCCCGCGGCGATCACGGGGGCGCTGTCCCAGCGCCGCAGGCCGGGGCCGGGCAGCCCGGAGATCGTGTCCACCCTGATCAGCGCACCCTTGGCGAAGCCGGCGGCGCTGTAGCGGCGTGCCAGGATCTCGGCCTTCAGCGGCGCGTAGTCGGGGCCGTTGCCGTAGTAGCCGGGAGTGACGCCCGCCTGGGCGTAGTCCGACCAGGTCACCACGAAGCCGCCGTCTGCCGCGATGCCCAGATCGACCGAACTGGTCTGCTGGCGCGTGATGACCGAGGGCGGCAGCGTGGTGGGAATGCCCAGCGGCAGGTCGAGGCTGGAGTCCAGCCTCGTGGCGACCGGGATGGCGAGCCCGCGGCGGCTGCCGTCGGCGTCGAAGCGCTGCACGGTCAGCAGGCAAGGCCGCAGTTCCAGAAGGAAGCCGAACAGGCCCAGGGGGATCGCACCGCTTTGCGTGAGCGGGCGCTGGGTCAGCACCACGAAGCGGCCATCTGGCGCCATGGCCAAGCCGTAGTCGTCGATCAGCCCGGTGGCGAACGTGGCGATGCTGAAACGGTCGCCCATCGGCGCCCCGTCGTCGGCGAAGCGGCGGCCCACCAGGCCCGAATCATCGATCCAGGTGACAAGGAAGCGGCCCTGGCCGTCCGTCGCCAGGCGCGGGCTTCGCTGCAGTCCCTGCCGTCCAGGATCGACCTCGAAGGCGGCTCCGCGCGGACTGCCGTCGGCGGCATAGGCCCGCGCCCAGAGCGCGCGCTGCGAGAGGTCGTCGATGTGGTCGAACCAGGCGGCGGCATGGGCGCCGGTCGCGGCACGCGCCAGCAGCAGGCCCTCCTGGGCATGGGCGGCGACCGCCGTGGGCCGCTTCGGCGGTCCCAGCGGATCGCCCGGCGCGGCGATGGCGCCGCCGCCGGCCAGCAGGACCATCCCGGTCAGGGCCGCGCGCAGCGCCGCCCCGGAAAATCCCTTTCCGTCCGCCATGAGCTTCCCCTCGCCAAGCCTCGGGTGCCAGCGGTATAGCAGGCCGGGAGGGGGCTGGCTGTCAGACGTTTCTGACGAGCACCGCGTAGTAGAAGCCGTCGTGCGTATCGCCCGGCGCGATCCGGCGGCCGAACTCGGTCGGCTCGCCCCAGTCGGCCTCGATCCGGGTCGCCTGCAGGTCGTCGGACAGGGACAGGAAGCGGCCCATCACCTCGTCGCCCTCGGCACGCAGGATCGAGCAGGTGGCGTAGACCAGGCGCCCGCCCGGCGCCAGCAGCGGCCACAGCGACTTGAGCAGGCGCAGCTGCTGCAGCTGCAGCTGGGGGATATCGGTCTTGCGCCGCAGCCACTTGATGTCGGGGTGGCGCCGGATCACGCCGGTACCGGAGCAGGGGGCGTCGACCAGGATGCGGTCGTAGAGCTTGCGGTCCCACCACTTGGCGGGCGTGGCGGCGTCGCCGGCGATGAGCTGCGCCCGCAGCTTCAGGCGACGCAGGTTCTCGTCGACGCGGACCAGGCGGCGGCTGTCGCTGTCCAGCGCGGTCAGTTCCAGCGCCTGGCGCTCCAGCATGTGCGCGGTCTTGCCGCCGGGCGCGGCGCAGGCGTCCAGCACGCGCTGGCCGTATCGCAGGTCCATCAGCTCGACGGCGAGCTGCGCCGAGGCATCCTGCACCGAGACGTGGCCGGCATTGAAGCCGGGAATCTTGGCCACCGGCCGGGCCTCGTCCAGCACCACCGCGTCCGGGCAGTCGTCGAGGGCCTGCGCGCCGATGCCGATGCCGCGGGCGCGCTCCAGCCAGGTTTCACGCGACATCTCGCGCCGGTTGATGCGCAGGGTCATCGGGCCCTGCCGGTTGTTGGCGGCGAGCAAGTGCTGCCAGTCGCGCGGCCAGTCGGCCTCGAGCTTGCCGGCGAGCCAGTCCGGGTGCGAGTTGCGCAGCGCCGGATCGGCCGGCAACTGGGCCTCCAGCGCCTTGCCCTCGCGCTGGTAGCGGCGCAGCACGGCGTTGACCAGGCCGCGCGCCGGCGCGAACTTGAGCTCTTCGACCGCCGAGACGGTCTCGTTGAGCGCGGCGTGATCGGCCACGTCCATCGAGCGCAGCTGGTACAGGCCGCAGAGCAGCAGGGCATGCAGCAGGGGATCGGGGGACAGCGGCTTGTCGAGCAGGCGGTCCAGCAGGGCCGAGAGCAGGCGGTGGTCGCGGATCACGCCGTAGACCAGGGCCTTCATGAAGGACAGGTCCGGGAGGTCCGGGGGAAGGCTGGCGTAGCAGTCGTCCAGGGAGTGGCCGAGCATGACGCGGGCGACGATGCGCGCGGCGTTCACGCGGCTGTTGCGGGAGGGCTTCATGCCGCCATTATCGCTCAGCTCGGCCTGGCGCTCTCCGCCAGGGCGCACCGCCGGGCGCGGCGTCAGCCCTTCAGCGGCACCCGTACCCGGAAGCAGGCTCCCCGCTCCGCCGGCGCCAGTTCGATCCCGCCACCGTGCGCGGTCAGCAGGGAGCGGATGATGGCCAGGCCCAGGCCGGTGTTGCCGCTCTGGCGCCGGGTAGTGAAGAAGGGCTCGAAGATGCGCTCGGCATTGGCGGCGGAGATGCCCTGGCCGTCGTCGGCCACGGTGATGACCGCGCAGGGCGCGGCGCCGCCGTCCACGGCCCAGTCCAGGCGGGCGCTGACGCCGGCGCCGCCGTGGTGGCGGGCATTGTCCAGCAGGTTGCCGAGGATGGAGTCCAGCGTCTCGGCGGCCATGGCGACCGTCACCGAGTCCTCGCGGGCGGGCGGCTGCACCCGCAGGCCCAGCGCCTGCTGGCGCTGCGCGACGCCGGCCAGCACGGCCGCCAGCTCGCAGGATTCGTCGCCCACGCGCATCACGTCGGCGCGCGCCAGTTCCAGCAGCTTGCGCACCAGGTTCTCCAGCCGCTGGGCGTCCTGGTTGAGGATGTCGAGGAAGCGCGTGCGCTCCGCGGCGGACATGTCCGCGCCATGTTCGCGCAGCAGCTCTACCGAGCCCTGGATCGCGGTCAGCGGCGTCTTGAATTCGTGCGAAACGTGGGCGGCGAAGTCGCGGATGTACTGCGCGCGCTGTTCCAGGGTGCGTGCCATGGCGGCCACGGTTTCCGACAGCTCGGCGATCTCCTGGGTGCCCGGATGCGCCAGCGGCGTCACCGCGCCGGTCTCGCCGCGCGCGGCGCGGTGTGCCTGTTCCACCAGCTGGCGCACCGGCCGGCTGATGGTCAGCGCGCTGAACAGCGTCAGCGCCAGCACCAGGCCCAGCAGGGCGAGACCCGCCAGGATCAGGGGCTGGCGCTTGCCCTCGATGGCCTGGCGCAGGTTGGCGGGCGTGCGCACCAGCAGCACCGCGCCCAGCACGCGGCCTTCGCGCAGGATCGGCTCGGCCACGTAGACGCGCAGCCGCGCGCCACGGCTGATGGAATCCAGCGGCGGTGCCGGCTGGTCGTTGCGCCGTGCGCGCAGGCTGCTGACCGCTTCGCCGCCCAGCGCGCGCCGCACCTCCTCATGGTTCGTCAGCGACAGGCCGAGATCATCCTCGTCGCGGTCGCGGGTGGAGGCCACGACCACGCCGCGGTAGTCGACGACGGCAATGCCGGCCAGCGTCGTGCGCTGGGCCTGCTGCAGGATCGGGTTCAGCTCCTGCCCGATGCGCCAGGCCAGCGGATCGGCGTTGTCGGCGCCGGGTTCCGGCGGCGGTGCAGTCGGCAGGACGCGGTCCTCGGCCAGGTCCAGTACCGGCGCGCGCGGGCGCCAGTGCTCATTGGGGTCGCGCCCCTTCGGCGCGGCCACCAGCACGTAGCCGTAGTCCTCCAGCGCGCGGTTGGCGGCGATCGGATCGCCGCTGTCCGGCGCGGTGAGCCGCTCGGCGGTAGCGCGATAGCTGGCGGCCACGAAGGCGGCCTGGGCAATCAGCTCCGACTCGGTCTGGCGGATCAGCGCGCTCTCGTAGAGCCGCAGCCAGATGATGCCGCCCAGCGGCAGCGCCAGGATCACCAGGTTGGTGAGCAGCAGGATGCTGCGCAGCCGCAGGCGGAACCACTTCTTCAAGTGCAGGGCCCGAGCTTGTAGCCGATGCCGTGTACCGTTTCGATCGGATCGATTCCCACCGCCTCCAGCTTCGCCCGCACGCGCCGCACGTGGCTGTCGATGGTGCGGTCGCTGACGATCTTGTGCAGCTCGTAGGCCTCGCCCATCAGCAGGTCGCGGGTGCAGACGCGGCCGGGGCGTGTCATCAGCGTGCGCAGGATGCCGAATTCGGTCAGCGTCAGCACGATCTCACGGTCGTCCCACCAGGCCTTGTACTGCTCGGGGTCCAGGCTCAGGCGGCCATGCTGCAGGCGCTGCGGGGCGGCTTCGGCCGGGACGCTGTAGCGGCGCAGGCAGGCCCGCACGCGGGCCACCAGCTCGCGCGGCGAGAAGGGCTTGGCCATGTAGTCGTCGCCGCCCAGCTCCAGGCCGATGATGCGGTCCACCTCGTCGTCGCGGGCGCTGAGGAAGATGATCGGCGTCTGCCTTTGCGAGGGGTCGGCGCGCAGGCGGCGGCAGACCTCGGTGCCGTCCAGCTCGGGCATGGTGATGTCCAGCACCACCAGGTCCGGACGCTCGCCGGCATGGCGTTGCAGGGCCTGCGCGCCGTTGTCGGCCGTGACGGTGCGGAAGCCGGCCTTCTGCAGCGCGAAGCAGACCACCTCGCGGATGTTGGGATCGTCGTCTACGACCAGGATGGTCTGCATGTTCGGGGGCGGCGTCGGTGAAGGTGGAGGCATCCTAGCGGCAAGCGCGGGGGTGGCGGCAAGCAGGCTCACGCGCCGCGACCCAGGGCGGCGGCGAGCAGCAGCAGGGCCAGCGGTGCGAAGGGCAGCCAGGCGATGGCGTTCAGCGCCGTCCAGGTCTTGAGCAATCCATGCCAGAGCCGGCCCTCGCCGCGGTCGGGGGCGCGCAGCACCGGCAGGGCCGCGAGGATGATCAGCGAGGGCGACAGCAGCATCGCCAGGAACATGCCGCGCAGGCCGGCGCCCCAGCCCAGGTCGTCGGCCCAGAACACCAGGGCCAGCGTGGCGGCCAGGTAGCCGTGCCCGGCGAGCATGAAGACCAGCCAGAAGGCCGGCCAGAGGCCGAGGCAGGATCGTTGCGGCGGTTTTTGGGCTGACATGGCGGCCGGAGGTGGGAACTGCGGCGCAGCCTAGCGTCGGTGCCGCGGCGAAAACCCGGACTGCACCGCAATTGCACAATCTTCCTCGGGCTTTGCACCGGGCCCGCCGGGTCCTTGCACCGGCGGGCCGGACACTGCACTCCGTCCCCACAGGGAGTGCCTGACATGTCCAACGCCGCCACCGCGATCCACACCTCACCCGGATTGCGCCGCCGCAGCCTGCTGTTCCTCGGCTTCGTCGCCGCGCTGTTCCTGCTGCCGGTCCTGCTGGCCCCGGCCGAGGCCGCGCAGCCCATCGCCGGCACGCTGACCGCCGGGCAGGGCGGTGAACTGCCGAGCCTGAAGACCGAGATCCGCGCCGAGATCCGGGGCGACCGCGCCGAGATCACGGTCGTGCAGGTCTTTCTCAACCCCCACCGGCAGGCGCTGGAGGCCTGCTACCGGTTCCCGCTGTACCGCGACGCCGCGGTGCAGGAGATGCGCCTGGCCATCGGCGAGGGTGCCGAGACGGCGCTGCCCGAGGCCGCCCCGCTCGTCCGCAAGACCGCCGCGGATGCCGGCGGACAGGAGTTCGTGCAGCGCCTGCCGGCGCTTCCCCCCGGCCAGCCGGTGCGCATCGTGCTGCGCTACCGCCAGACCGTGCCGGCCTTCCGCGGCATGCACGAACTGGCGCTGCCCCTGGCCCGGGGCGGCGAGGCCGTCGACCCCGGACGGCTGTCGCTGAAGGTGGCCCTGCACGGCGGCCTGCCGGTTCGCAGCGTCAGCAGCAGCCATGCCCTGCGGGCCCGCCCCCGCTCGCCCTGGGCCTGGGACATCGGCCTGGCGCCGGGCCGGAGCATCGCCCCGGGCGACTTCGTGCTGCGCTACCAGCTGGCCGAGGCGGCGGACCCGGAGGGCCTCGCCCTGTAGGCGATGTAGGGGGCGGCCCGTATCGTAGGCCCCGCCCCGACGGCGGATTGCCGTGGACGGAGGATGGAACCGGACCGGGCCGCGCCCCATAATGGCGGCATTAGTGGTTACAAAAGTTCTGTCCGGAGGAATCCCCCGATGATGAAGTCCCTGCTGCGGGCGTCTGCGCTCGCCGTCGCCCTGTCCCTGGCCGCCTGCGGCGGTTCCTCCGAGTCGGTGGACGAGGCCGCCGGCAGCGCCGGCGCCAAGTGGTTCGACTACGAGCGTGCCGAGGAGTACGCCGGCATGCAGCAGATGCCGGAGCAGAAGGTCGAGATGAGCGACGGCGTGAAGCTGTCGGTCAAGGTGGCCCTGCCGACCGACGCCGAAGGCAACGTCGTGGACTTCCCGCTGCCGGTGATCCTGACCCAGACCGGCTACAACAAGAGCCTGGCCACCGTGATCCCGGCCTTCCCCACCTTCAACAGCTTCTTCGTGCAGCGCGGCTACGCCCACGTCGCCGTCGACGTGCGCGGCACCGGCGTCTCCGAGGGCGACTGGGAGGCGTTCAGCGAGCGCGAGCAGCTGGACTACAAGGAGATCATGGACTGGGTCGCCGTGCAGCCCTGGAGCAACGGCAAGGTCGGCACCTGGGGTCCGTCGTTCATGGGCATCACCCAGATCTTCACCGCCGCCCACCAGCACCCGGCGCACAAGACGGTGTTCGCGATCGTGCCGATGGGCGACGCCTACCGCGACATCGTGTTCTCCGGCGGGCAGGTCAACGCCGGCTTCATCCCGCTGTGGATGCTGCTGGTCACCGGCCTGGGCGTGCTGCCGGCCGAGGCGGATCCCTCCACGCTGCTGGTCTCGCTGGACCACGCGCTGGATGCGGTGCTGAAGTTCCAGGTGCCGACCATCGTCGAGGCCGTCACCGGCGCCGACGGCCGCAACTACGACAGCGACTTCTGGCGCACCCGCTCGCCGATCGAGGTGGCGGACCGCGTGAAGATCCCCACTTTCATCGTCGGCGGCCTCAACGACATCTTCCAGCGCGGCGAGCCGATGCTGTACGAGGTGATCAAGCGCAACACCACCACCAAGCTGCTGGTCGGCCCCTGGCAGCACCTGGGCGCCTCCACCGGCGCCGGCCTGCCGCTGGACGGCGTGCCCGACCTGAACCACATCGCGCTGATGTGGTTCGACAAGTACCTCAAGGGCCTGAACACCGGCGCCGAGCGCGTGCCCAACGTCACGCAGTACCTCACCGGCGAGGAGCGCTATTCCATCGCTGGCGACTGGCCGCATCCCAAGGCCCGCGCCGAGCGCTGGTACCTGCGCGGCGACCGCGGCCTGACCCAGGAGCAGCCGGCCGCCGACGAAGGCAGCAACGTCACGCTGCCGGTGGTGTCGCTGCTCAACCTCTGCTCGCTGAGCACCTCGCAATGGACCGCCGGCCTGCTGGGCCTGGTGCCGTTGCCCTGCCTTCAGGGCAACAACAACCTCAACGAGCTGCCGCTGATCGGCGCGGTGACCTACACCACCGAGCCGATGGAGCAGGACTACTACATCAACGGACCGATCCAGGCCGACCTGTGGATCTCCAGCCTGGCGACGGATGCGGGCATCGCCGCGCGCATCACCTCGGTGGCGCCCAACGGCAGCTCCACGGAACTGACCAACGGCATCCTCACCGCCTCGATGCGCCTGGTGGACGAGTCGCGCTCGCGCAAGATCGGCGGCGTGATGATCCAGCCCTGGCACCCGTACACCGAAGAGTCGCGCCAGCCGCTGAAGTCCGGCGAGCCGGTGCTGGCCAGCGTGGAGATCTTCCCGACCAGCACGGTGATCAAGAAGGGCCACAGCCTGCGCATCGCGATCAGCACGGCCGACTTCCCGCACGGCCTGCCGCCGGTGGGCGACCTGCTCAACCAGCTGCTGGGCGTGATGACGATCCGCAGCGATGCGGAGCATCCGTCGAGCATCGTGCTGCCGGTGGTGCCGGTGGCGGCGATCGAGGCGCCGCGCTGAGCGAAGCTGCTTTGGATTGAAGCAAGAAGGCCGCGAGAGATCGCGGCCTTTTTTTCGCGTGGTCCCAAAACCGTTCATGCCGAGTGCCGCGAAGCGGTGTATCGAGGCACGCGCCTGGCTGGGGGCGGCGGCCCTGAGGCCGCTCGGGCGTGGTGGCTCCCTGATGGTTCGTTTCGCCCAAGGGCGAGTTGCTTCTTCGCCTGGAGGCGCCTCCAGGCGAAGAGAAGTAACCAAGAGAAAGGACCCCCTCCATCCGCGGTCCCGCTGAGGCGGAGCAACCTGCCCGGTGGAAGGGAACCCGGACCATCAACAGCATTCGCTGCGCTCACGGATGAACGACTACAACAAGGGCGCCTTCCGCAAACTCGTCACCGCCCATGCCGCCCGCGCATCCTCGATCTTCAGTTGCTTGGCCCCCAGCCGCGTCACGATGCGGTCGTACTCCGCCTTCTTCATCCGGTCCATCTCGGGGTCGGGATCGCTCGGCGTCCAGGGGTGCACGTAGAGCACCTGTTTGATCTTGGCCTGCAGCATCTCCTTGGCGCAGCCGAAGCAGGGCTGCATCGTGGTGTAGAGCGTGGCGTCCTGCACCGAGATGCCGAAGCGCGCGGCGGACAGCAGCGCGTTCTGCTCCGCATGCACGCAGATGCAGAGGTCGTAGCCGACGCCGGATCTGAACTGGCCGCCGGGGTTGCGGCAGCGCAGGCAGCCGCCGTCGAGGCAGTTGGGCATGCCTTCCGGCACGCCGTTGTAGCCGGTGGAGATGACCCGGTTCTCCTTCACGATCACGGCGCCCACGCGGTTGCCGGTGCAGTTCGCCTTTTCGCGCACGGCGAAGGCGATGCCCATGTAGTAGGTGTCGGTGTCCGGCAGCAGTTCGCTCATCGTGGTCTCCCCCGGCGGGCAGCTTGTGTCAGGCATGGCGGTCATTTCAAGCGTCGGGGGCCAGCAGCAGCTTGCCCTGGGTCTGGCCGGACTCCAGGGCGCGGTGGGCCTCGGCGGCGGCCGAGAGGGGGTAGACGGTCAGCGGCGGCGGCTGCAGCGTTCCCGCTTCCACGCCGGCCAGGATCCGGGTCATCGCCGGCAGCAGCAGGTCGGCGCGCTCGCTGAGGAAGCTGAGGTTGAAGCCCAGCACGCTGCGGTTCTCCACCGTCAGCTTCAGCGGATCGAAGCGCGGTGTGCGCAGCCAGTCCCAGGCCAGCTTGAGCCAGTCCGGGCGCCCGCCCTTCTTCGGCAGCATGGTGTGGAAGCCGTAGATCGCCAGGCGGCCCATCGGGGCCAGGTGGCGATAGCTGTCGCCCAGGGTCTCGACGCCGTTCGGGTCCAGGATCACGTCGTAGCCGCCGGGGGCAAGGCGCTCCGCCTCCGCCCACAACGCCTGTTCAGACTTGACGATGACGTGGTGTGCGCCCAGCCGCCGCGGCAACTCGCGCTTGTGGGCGCTGCCGACCACGGCGGTGATCTCGGCGCCGGCCTGGGCGGCGAGCTGCACCGCGGCGCTGCCGACGCCGCCGGCAGCGGAATGCACCAGCACACGCTCGCCGCGGCGCAGGTGCGCCAGCTCGTGCAGCGCGAACCAGGCGGTCAGGAAGATGGTCGGCAGGGCGGCGGCCTGGGCGCTGTCCAGGCCCGGCGGGATGCGGAAGGCCTGCGCGGCCGGCACGCAGAGACGGCTGGCGTAGCCGCCGAACAGGGTCAGGGCCAGCACCGGGTCGCCGGCCTGCCAGCCCGGCACGCCCTCGCCCACGGACTCGACCTCCCCCGCCACCTCGAAGCCCGGCGTGATCGGCCAGCCCACCAGGCGCTTGGCCGATTCGTAGAGCCCCATGCGGATGACGCAATCGGCGTAGTTGACGCCGATATGGCGCACGGCGATGCGCAGCTCTCCGGGCCGCGGCTGCGGGTCCGGCCGCTCGCGCAGCTGCAGCCGCTCGTAGCTGCCGGGGCGGTCGATGACGATGGCTTTCATGGCTTTGCGACAGGCGGTGTCGATTGCGGCGGCAACGGCGCCGCGGGGTACATAGTATCTACTGCCCGGCCAGGAGCATCGGCGTAGCTTGGCAGGATGAGAATCCTGGACCTGGCCGGAACCGCCGAAGGACCGTCTGCCCGCCGCGGCGGCGACGAGGCGGGCGACTGGCGCCGGCGTTTTGCGCGCCCTGCCGACACCTGGGCCGGCATCGTCTGGCGCCTGCTGGCGCTGGCGCTGTCCTACCTGGCCACCGGCTGGCTCGGCCTGCAGCTGGCGCAGCCGCCGGGCTACGCCACGGCCATCTGGCCGCCCTCCGGCATCTCGCTGGCCTTGCTGCTGCTCTGGGGGCGCGGTCTCTGGCCCGGCGTCTGGCTGGGCTCGCTGCTGCTGAACTGCGTGGTCGGCTACCAGGTGGCCGGCAGCCTGACCCTGCAGGGCGTGCTGATCGCGGCGTCCATCGCCAGCGGCTCCAGCCTGCAGGCCGTCTGCGGCGCGACCCTGATCCGGCGCCATGTCGGCTGGCCGACCATGCTCGACTCCGGCCGCGACGTGCTGGCCTTCATGCTGCTGGGCGGCATGCTGGCCTGCGTCATCGCGCCCAGCGTCGGTACCGCCACGCTGTACTTCAGCGGCCGGGTCGTGCCGGGCGACCTGCTGTTCACCGGCTTCACCTGGTGGGTGGGCGATGCCATGGGCGTGTTCCTGATCGCCCCGCTGCTGGTGGTCTGGGCGCTGGAGCGGCGCCGCAGCTGGCAGCGGCGCCTGCCGACGGTGGTCGGCTCGGTCGCGGTGTCGGTGCTGCTGGGGGCCCTGGTGGTGCAGCAGACCAACCTGGTCGAGAACAGCCGCATCCGCAGCGCCTTCGGCGAGCAGGCCCAGACGGTGGAGCGGGGCTTGGCCGAGCGCCTGATGGGCGCCGAGCGGGCGGTGCGCACGCTTGGCGATTTCTACCAGGCCTCCAGCGAGGTGACGTCCGAGGATTTCATCGCCTTCGCCGGCGGACAGCTGCTGGGCACGCCGGGCATCCGCTCGCTGGGCTGGGCGCCGCGCCTGTCCGGCGAGCGCTACCCCGTCACCTACATCATGCCGCGCGACGGCAACATGGCCCTGCTGGGCCACGACCTGGCCGCGGATGTCGGCCAGCAGGCGCTGCTGGGCGAGTTGACGGCCTCGCGGGCGATGGCGGTGTCGCGGGCACTGCCCGCCGCCGTGGCCAGCGGCGGCGGCGGCGTGCTGGCCGCGACGCCGCTGGGCCGGCTGCAGCGCGACGGTTCCTGGCGCATCGACGGCCTGGTCTTCGCCCTGCTGCAGTTCGACACCCTGATCGAGCAGGTGCTGGGCGGCAGCCTGCCGCCGGGAGTCGAGGTGGCCCTGGTGGATCGCGGCGCGGCAGCCGAGCGGGCACTGCTCTACGGCAGCGCCGGGCGGCTGCCGTCGCGGGACGCCAACAGCCTGGTCCATGAGGGCGAACTGGCCTTCGGGCCGGCGCGCTGGAGCCTGCAGGTGGTGGCTGGCAATGCCTACCTGCAGGCCCATCGTTCGCTGCAGGCCTGGGTCACGCAGGCCGGCGTGTTCCTGTTCTCCGGGCTGCTGGGCGGTTTCCTGCTGGTGCTGACGGGGCGCGCGGCGCGCATCGAGCAACTGGTGGGCGAGCGCACCGACGAACTGGAGCAGAAGAACCGGGCGCTGTCCGGCGAGGTGGAGCAGCGCCAGCGCAGCGAGGCCGCCCTGCGCGAGAGCGAGGAGCGTTTCCGCGGCATCTTCGAAAGCGCCAGCACCGGCATCGCCTTCGCCAACGCGCGCGGGCGCATCCTGCAGAGCAACGCGGCGTTCCAGGCCCAGCTCGGATACTCGGCCGAAGCCCTGCGCAGCATGGATTTTCCCTCGCTGACGCATCCGGAGGACGCGCCGCGCGAGATGGAGCTGTTCCGCGAGGTGGAGTCCGGCCGGCGCGACAGCTACCGCATCGAGAAGCGCTTCCGCGCCGCCGGCGGCCGCCACGCCTGGGCCGACTCCACCGTTTCCGCGATCCGCAGCGGGGACTCGCGCCCGCAGCACTACGTGGTGGTCTGCACCGACATCGAGGCGCGCAAGCAGGCCGAGGCACGCATCCGCTACCTGGCGCAGAGCGACGCGCTCACCGGCCTGCCCAACCGCTCGATGCTCGCCAGCCGGCTCGGCGATGTGCTGGCCGAGGCGCGCGCCAACCGGCAGCCGTTCGCGGTGATGTTCATCGACATCGACCGCTTCAAGAACATCAACGACTCGCTGGGACACGGCACGGGTGACACGCTGCTGCAGGAAATGTCGCGCCGCCTTGGCGTCTGCGTGCGCGCGGGCGATACGCTGGCGCGGCACGGCGGCGACGAGTTCGTGGTGGTGCTGCCGCAGGTCCACGACGCGGCCCAGGTCTCCCAGGTCGCCACCAAGATGCTGGCCACGGTGGAGCGCCCGCTGACCATCGACCAGCACCTGCTGAGCGTGACCTGCAGCATCGGCATCGCGATGTATCCGGGCGACGGCGAGGATGCCGAGAGCCTGCTGAAGAATGCCGACGCCGCGATGTACGTGGCCAAGAGTTCCGGGCGCAACAGCTTCCAGTTCTTCACCGCCGACATGAACGCCCGGGTGCGCGAGTTCCTGCGCGTGGAGAACGACCTGCGCAGCGCGCTCAAGAACGGCGAGTTCCGCTTGCACTACCAGCCGCAGTTCGACGCGGCCAGCGGCGAGATCCTGGCGATGGAGGCGCTGATCCGCTGGCAGCATCCGCAGCGCGGCCTGCTGCTGGCCGGGCAGTTCATCCGCGTGGCCGAGGAAAGCGGCCTGATCGAGGAGATCGGCGACTGGGTGCTGAACGAGGCCTGCCGGCAGGCCCGCGAATGGCAGCGGCGCGGCCTGAAGGCCTTGCCGGTGTCGGTGAACCTGTCGGGCTTCCAGCTCTACCGGCGCGACATCGTCGCCAAGGTGGGGCGCGCGCTGCAGTCCAGCGGGCTGGAGCCGCGCTGGCTGGAACTGGAGGTGACCGAGTCGGTGCTGATGCAGGACGTCGCCCGCGTGGCCGGCATCCTGCAGGAAATCCGCGGCATGGGCGTGAAGCTCGCGCTGGACGACTTCGGCACCGGCTATTCCTCGCTGGCCTACCTGCAGCGCTTCCCGCTGAGCCGCCTCAAGGTGGACCAGACCTTCGTACGGGACATCAGCGTGGACGACAACGACGCCGCGATCTGCAAGGCGATCATCGCCCTGGCGCGGACGCTGGGCCTGCAGGTGGTCGCCGAGGGCGTGGAGACGCCGCAGCAGCTGGCCTTCCTGCGCGAGCACCGCTGCGACCTGGTGCAGGGCAACCTGCTGGGGGCGGCGATGGCGCCGCAGCAGCTGGAATTGCTGCTTGGGGCGCAAGGCCCGGAAGAATCGCGGGGGGTGAGCCGGGGTTTTCGCGGAGTGCCTTGAATGGCACTCCGCGCCGGCGAACGCCCCGCACATGGAGTGTTTGGCCTCGCTGAGGGATGACTCGATGTCATGCCGAAGTAAGCCAAACACGGGCCGGGGGTGGAAAAGAGCACCTCTGTCTCGCCATGGACGGCGGCACAACGGATCGCGGGGGCGGTAAGGGTGGCGAAGCCCTCGCCCGTTTTTTCAGGAACGGGCGAGGCGCCGAGTCACGGCGCGGAGGGCGGCGTGACGGCTCGCTTTGCCCGGATTTGCTCGACCTTGTCCTTCCAGGCCTGAACTTCCTCGGGCCAGCCCTCCAGCACGCAGACGGCGCAGCCGCCGTTGCAGCAGTCCGGCTGGTCCGGGTAGGGCGGCAGGTCGGTTTCGTCCGGCGTGGGATACCGGAAAGGCTGCACGCCGCTCATGCGAAACGCTCCCCGACCAGCTTGCGGCCGCTGGCGGCCTGCGCCGCGGCCACCGGCTTGCCGCCGGGCCACTGCAGCTGCAGCAGGCGCACGACGCCCTCGCCCGCCGCCACCGCGATGCCCTGGGCATCCGCCGCCAGGATCGTGCCCGGCTCGCCGCCGGCAGCGCCGGCCTCCTCGCGCGCCTGCCACAGGCGCAGGCGCTCGCCGCCCAGCTCGCTCCAGGCCACCGGCACGGGGTTGAAGGCGCGGATGCGGCGCGCGATCTCCGCCGCGGGCCGGGTCCAGTCGACGCGGGCCTCGTCCTTGCTCAGCTTCCTGGCGTAGGTGGCGCCCTCGGCGGGCTGCGCGCGTTCCCGCAGCTCGCCGCGCGCGAGCCGGGCCACGGCGTCCACGATCAGGCGGCTGCCCAGGGCCTGGAGCTGGTCGTGCAGCGATGCGGCGGTGGTCTCGGGGCCGATGTCGAGCGGTTCTTCCAGCAGCATCGGGCCGGTGTCCAGGCCGGCATCCATGCGCATGATGGTGACGCCGGTCCGGGTGTCGCCGGCCTCGATGGCGCGCTGGATCGGTGCCGCGCCGCGCCAGCGCGGCAGCAGCGAGGCGTGGATGTTGAAGCAGCCGTGCCGGGGGATGTCCAGCACCGCCTGCGGCAGCAGCAGGCCGTAGGCCACCACCACCATCAGCTCGGGCTGCAGGGCGCGCAACTCGTCCACCGCCTCGCCGCGCAGCTTCTCGGGCTTGAACAGCGGCAGGCCGAGGGCGGCGGCGCGCTGCGCCACCGGCGAGGGGCTGAGCTTCTGGCCGCGCCCGGAGGGGCGGTCGGGCTGGGTATAGACGCCGGCGATCTCATGGCCGGCGGCATGCAGGGCGTCCAGCGCCGCAACCGCGAAGTCCGGCGTACCGGCGAACACCAGGCGCATCGTGGGGAATCCGGTCTAGGCCTTGGCCTTGTGGCGGGCGTCCTTCTCCATCTTCTTGCGCAGGCGCTCGCGCTTGAGGCTGGAGAGGTAGTCGATGTAGAGCTTGCCGTCGAGATGGTCGATCTCGTGCTGGATCGCCTGGGCCATCAGGCCCTCGGCTTCCAGCTCGAAAGGCTGGCCGTGGCGGTCCAGGGCACGCATCCGGAGCTTGTTGTAGCGTTCCACCTTGTCGCTGTAGCCGGCCACGGACAGGCAGCCCTCGTCCATGGTCTGGCGGTCGCCGGCCTCGAAGATCTCGGGGTTGATGATTACCATGGGCTTCGGCTGGGCCTTGTCCTCGCTGGTGTCCATCACCGCCAGTCGCTTGGCGACGCCCACCTGGGTGGCGGCCAGGCCGACGCCGGGGGCGTCGTACATGGTCTCGAACATATCGTCGATCAGGCGCTGCAGGGCCTCGTCGAACTGCGTCACCGGGGCGGCTTTCTGCCGCAGGCGGGGATCGGGATGCTGCAGGATTTCGAGTAATGCCATGTCAGGAACCAGCCTACAACTTAGAAACGACTATTGGATTTGACGGCAAACGATTGACTCATCTAGAGTTTGCCGCAAATCCGGCGTAACCGCGGGGAAGGTGCCGCCATGCGGAAGTATAGCGTTTTATACCGTGTTCAAGCTCTGGCGCTGGCTGCTGCCGCGCTCGCGGCCGGCTGTGCCACGACGCCCGGCGAACGCAGCTCGGCGAACGTGACGCCCGCGCCTGCGGCGCGTCCCGCTCCGGCGCAGCCGCTGCAGGCGGAAGTGGACGGGCTGAGCGCCGACGAGCGCTTCGTGTCCCCCGCCGCCGACGAAGGCGGGCTGGTGCGTGAAGACGCGCCGCTGCGCTACGTCGTCAAGAAGGGCGACACCCTCTGGGGCATCTCGCAGAAATTCCTGGTCGAGCCCTGGCAGTGGCCCGAGGTCTGGATCGTCAACGACCAGGTCAAGAATCCCCACCTGATCTATCCCGGCGACGTGCTGACGCTGATCTGGCGCGACGGCCGCCCGCGCGTGGCGCGCGAGCCGGAGCTAGCCACCGACCGCCTGTCGCCGCGCGTGCGCGAGTCCGACCTGGGTGCCGCCATCCCGGTGATCCCGCTCGACGCGATCCGCGACTTCCTGCGCAGCCCGCGCCTGGTGACGCTGGACCAGCTCAAGCAGGCGCCTTACGTCCTGGACTTCGTGGACCTGCACATCGTCGGCGCCAGCGGCAACGGCGCCTATGTCAAGAAGCTCAAGCGCAGCCATGGCAGCGCGCTGGAAGCGGTGCGCCTGGGCCAGAGCTACATCGACCCGGACAGCAACGAGCTGCTCGGCTACGAGGCCATCCCGGTGGCGCAGGTCGAGGTGCGCGAGTTCGCCGAGCCCGGCACGGTGATGCTGACCAAGAGCTACCGCGAGACCCGCGCCGGCGACTACCTGATCAAGCCGCTGTCGGAAACCTTCGACGCCAACTTCTACCCGCACGTGCCCAAGGCGCCGTTCACCGGCCGCATCCTGTCGGTGTTCGACGGCGTCTCGCAGATCGGCCAGTACCAGGTCGTGACGCTGAGCAAGGGTGCGCGCGACGGCCTGGAGGCCGGCCATGTGCTGGACATCCTGCAGGCCGGCCGCACCGCCCGCGATCCGCATGGCGTCGGCTACGTCGCCCTGCCGGAGACCTATGCCGGCCAGGTGATGGTATTCAAGCTCGAGGATCGCGTGTCCTACGCGCTGGTCATGTCGGCGATCCGCCCGGTCCATGCCAAGGACAAGGTGGTCAAGCCGGGCACGCGCGTCGCCATCGAGTAGCTTCCAAGGATTTACCGCGCCCGCCCGCGGCAAGCCGTCACAAACGCGGCTTGCTACCGGCGGGCGTTCTGTTTCACGCTCCCGGCGTGAACCTCCCCGCCCTGCAATCCTGGCTGACGCTGCTGCGCGCTCCTGGCGTGGGCGGCGTCACCGTGGCGCGCCTGCTCGCCACCTTCGGCTCGGCCGAGGCGGCGGTGGCCGCCGGCCCCGCGGCGCTGCGCCCGCTGGGGCTGCCCGAGGAGGCGCTGCAGTTCTTCTCCAAGGGTGATCCCGAGGGCATCGCCCGCGACCTGGAGTGGCTGGACAAGCCCGGCCGCGGCCTGCTGACGCTGGAGGACCCGCGCTATCCCGAGCGGCTGCGGCAGATCGCGCAGGCGCCGGGAGCACTGTTCTACCAGGGCGATCCGGACCTGCTGGCACTGCCCCAGCTGGCCATCGTCGGCGCCCGCTCCGCCACGCCCCAGGGCCTGGAGAACGCCCGCGCCTTTGCCGCCGAACTGGCGCGCCGCGGGCTGTGCATCACCAGCGGCCTGGCGCTGGGCATCGACGGCGCCGCCCATCGCGGGGCCCTGGAGGCCGGCGGCATGACCATCGCCGTCTGTGCCACCGGGCTGGACCGTGTCTACCCGGCGCGGCACCGCGAGCTGGCGCATGACATCGTCCGCGAGGGGCTGATGATCTCGGAGTTCCCGGTGGGGGTGGCGGCGCTGCCGGAGCACTTCCCGCGCCGCAACCGCATCATTTCCGGGCTGGCCATGGGCGTGCTGGTGGTGGAGGCGGCGCCCGAGTCCGGCTCGCTGATCACCGCGGCCTACGCCAACGAGCAGGGCCGCGAGGTGTTCGCCATCCCCGGTTCCATCCACAACCCGCAGGCGCGGGGCTGCCACCGCCTGATCCGCCAGGGGGCCAAGCTGGTGGAGTCGGTGGACGACATCCTGGAGGAGATCGCCCCGCAGCTGCGCCAGCGGCGCGCAGCCCTGGTGGCGGCCGACGCGCCGCCGGAAGACCCCCTGCAGGCCCGGCTGCTGCAATGCCTGGGAACCGAACCCCAGTCTTTCGATCAATTACAGGCTGGCAGCGGGCTGGATGCCGCCGCGCTCAGCGAAGCCCTGCTGGCACTGGAGCTGGCCGGCGAAGTGGCCGCAGCGGCCGGCGGGACCTACCAGCGGTTGCGGGTTCCGGCATGATTGCTGCAGATCAAGGGCATCGCCCCCCGGGGCGTGATTTAATTTGAGGTTCCTGCAAATTGTGGTATACAAAATCACATGGAGATCAGACAGAAACGCGAGATTCATATAATTTCAACAATTCTGTTCTGAAATACATTAAAAACACACAGCACCGGAGCGTTTCATGAAAGAGACCGTACTGGATGTGCTGATGTACCTGTTCGAGAACTACCAGGAAGGCGAGTTCTCCGATTCCGACAATCAGGTCACTTTGCGCGACGAGCTGGTCGCGGCCGGATTCCCCGACCAAGAGGTCGCCCATGCGTTCGACTGGGTCGACGGACTGGCGCAGCAGCGGCAGCTGCCGATCATCTTCAGCCCGGGCGGTGCGGTGCGCATCTATGCCCGCGAGGAGATGTCCAAGCTCTCCACCGAATGCCGCGGCTTCATCATGTACCTGGAGCAGCTGGGCATCTTCGGCGCCCAGGCGCGCGAACTGGTGATCGACCGCCTGATGGCGCTGAACGAGGAAATCGACCTCGAAAGGGTCAAATGGGTCTGCCTGCTGGTGCTGATGAACGAGCCGGACGCGGAAGACGCCTTTGCCCATCTCGAGGAGATGGTTTACTACAGCGGCGAATTCCTTCATTGAATCAGTAATTTGCCGGTCGGGTGCCGCGTTCCGGCGCTGGACAGGCGGCGCGTCTTCCGCATATAAGCAGGCCCCTGCGGGCAGCCGCCCGCCGCGCTGAATGCATCATTTAAATGACTAAGAACCTGGTCATCGTCGAGTCGCCTGCCAAGGCCAAGACGATCAAGAAATACCTGGGCAAGGACTTCGAGGTGCTGGCCTCCTACGGCCACGTGCGCGACCTCGTGCCCAAGGACGGCGCCGTGGACGTGCAGAACGGCTTCGCCATGAAGTACCAGGTGATCGACCGCAACGAGAAGCACGTCAAGGCGATCGTCTCGGCGCTGAAGGAGGCCGACGAACTGTGGCTGGCCACCGACCCTGACCGCGAGGGGGAGGCCATTTCCTGGCACCTGGCCGAGTTGCTGCGCGAGAAGAACGCGCTCAAGGGCAAGCCGGTCAAGCGCGTGGTGTTCTACGAGATCACCCAGCGCGAGATCCAGGAAGCGATCCAGAACCCGCGCGACATTTCCGAGGACCTGGTCAACGCCCAGCAGGCGCGCCGCGCCCTGGACTACCTGGTGGGCTTCAACCTGTCGCCGCTGCTGTGGCGCAAGGTGCAGCCGGGCCTGTCGGCCGGCCGCGTGCAGTCGCCGGCACTGCGCCTGATCTGCGAGCGCGAGCTCGAGATCCGGGCTTTCAAGCCGCAGGAATACTGGTCGCTGGACGCGCGCGCCGAGAAGTCCGCCCAGGCCTTCACCGCGCGCCTGATCGAGCTGGACGGCAAGAAGGTCGAGCAGTTCACCCTCGGCGATGCCGGCGCCGCCGAGGCCGCGAAGAACAAGATCCTGGCCGCGGCCGGCGGCACGCTGCTGGTCAAGGCCATCGAGAAGAAGCAGCGCCGCCGCAATCCGGGCGCGCCCTTCACCACCTCGACGCTGCAGCAGGAAGCCAACCGCAAGCTCGGCTTCACCTCCAAGCGCACCATGCAGACCGCGCAGCAGCTGTACGAGGGCGTGGACATCGCCGGCGAGACGGTGGGTCTGATCACCTACATGCGTACCGACTCGGTGACCCTGTCGCAGGATGCGATCAAGGACATCCGCAACGTCATCCAGCTGCAGTACGGCGCCGGTGCGCTGCCCTCCGAGCCGCGGACCTACAAGGCCAAGTCCAAGAATGCCCAGGAAGCGCATGAAGCCGTGCGCCCCACCTCGGCGGCGCGCCTGCCCCGGCAGGTGGCGCAGTTCCTCAAGCCCGACCAGGCCAAGCTCTACGAGCTGATCTGGAAGCGCACCGTCGCCTCGCAGATGGAGGCGGCCGTGTTCGATACCGTCAGCGCCGAGCTGCGCGCCGGCAGCGAGCATGCCTTCCGCGCCACCGGCTCGGTCCTGGTGGAGCCCGGCTTCCTGGCCGCCTACGACATCCGCGCGCAGGACCCGGAAGACCGCGACGAGGGCGACGAGGACGACAAGCGCCTGCCGGCGCTGGTGCAGGGCGAGCGCGTCAAGCTGCTGGAGCTGCTGCCCGAGCAGCATTTCACCCAGCCGCCGCCGCGCTACACCGAAGCCAGCCTGGTCAAGACGCTGGAAGAGTTCGACATCGGCCGTCCGTCGACCTACGCCACCATCATCTCCACCCTGCAGGGCCGCGACTACGTGCGCCTGGAGGGCAAGGCCTTCGTGCCGACCGACGTCGGCATGATCGTCAACCGCTTCCTCACCGATCACTTCGAGCAGTACGTGGACTACGAGTTCACCGCGCATCTGGAGGACGATCTCGACGCCGTCTCGCGCGGCGAGAAGCAGTGGAAGCCGCTGCTGGCGCAGTTCTGGAACTCCTTCAAGCCGCGCATCGAGGAGAAGATGGAGCTGTCGCGCAAGGAAGTGTCGGAGGCTCGCGTCATCGGCGTGGACCCGGCCTCCGGCAAGCCGGTCAGCGCGCGCCTGGGCCGCTTCGGGCCCTTCGTGCAGATCGGCACCAAGGATGACGAGGACAAGCCGCGCTTCGCCTCGCTGCGCGCCAACCAGCGCATCGACACCATCACGCTGGAGCAGGCCCTGGCGCTGTTCCAGCTGCCGCGCAGGATCGGCCAGTTGCCCAACGGCGACGAGGTGGAGGTCAACATCGGCCGCTTCGGGCCCTACGTGAAGCACGGCAAGAGCTTCGTCTCCCTGAAGAAGGACGACGATCCCTACACCATCGAGCTGCCGCGCGCGATCGAGCTGATCGAGCAGAAGGCGGCGGCGCTGGAAGCGGCGACGCTGAAGGTCTTCGACGGCACCGGCATCCGCATCATCAAGGGCCGCTTCGGCGCCTACATCACCGACGGCAGCCGCCGCGCGAACGTTCCGCGCAACCGGGATGTCGATGGCGTGACGGTCTTCGAGTGCGAGGCCTGGCTGGCGGAAGCCGCCGCGGCGGCGCCGAAGAAGGGCGGCAAGAAGGGCAAGGCGGCCGCCAGGAAGGCCGCCGCGCCCGCCGCCGGGAAGGCCGAAAAGGCAGCGGCGAAGAAACCGGCCGCCAAGAAGGCCACCGTGAAGAAGACGGCGGCGAAGAGAGCCGTGGCCAAGAAGGCCCCGGCGAAGAAGGCCGCGACCAAGAAGAAGGGCTGAGCCGTGCTGCCGGACGTCGCGCCGCTGCGCCTCAAGGCCGCCGTCCGCGCGCTGCAGCGCGGCGGCGTCATCGCCTATCCTACCGAGGCCGTCTGGGGCCTGGGCTGCGAGCCGCAGGACGAGCGCGCGGTGATGCGCCTGCTGGCGCTCAAGGGCCGGCCCTGGGAAAAGGGCGTGATCCTGATCGCCTCGCGTTTCGAGCAGGTCGAACCCTACGTGCAGGTGCCGTCCAACAACGCCCTGAAGCGCGCCACGGCCACCTGGCCCGGGCCGGCGACCTGGGTGTTTCCCGCCACCGACCATACGCCGATGTGGATCAGCGGCGACCATGACGGCGTCGCCGTGCGCGTCAGCAGCCACCCGGCCGTGGTGGCGCTCTGCGAGGCCTACGGCGGCCCCATCGTCTCCACCAGCGCCAACCCGGCCGGCCGCGCGCCGGCGCTGACGGTGGCGCAGGTGCGTCTCTACTTCGGCAACGAGATCGACTTCCTGATGCCGGGCGCGCTCGGCCACCTGGCCAAGCCGACCACCATCCGCGACGTAACCACCGGGCATATCCTGCGCCGATGAGCACTCCCGACTTCACCGCCGTCGAAACCTGGCTGCGCGGCCTGCAGCAGCGCCTTTGCGAGCGCTTCGAGGCCATCGACGGCCAGGCCCGCTTCGGCCGCGACGAATGGCAGCGCGCCGAGGGTGGCGGCGGCGTGTCGCGCGTGATGGCGGATGGCGCGGTGTTCGAGCGCGGCGGCGTGGGCTTCTCGCTGGTGCACGGCACCAGGCTGCCGCCTTCGGCCACCGCGCATCGCCCCGAGCTGCAGGGCCGCAGCTGGCGCGCCATGGGGGTGTCGGTGGTGATGCATCCGCGCAACCCGCATGCGCCCACCAGCCACTGCAACGTGCGCCTGTTCCTGGCCGAGAAGCCGGGCGAGGAGCCGGTATGGTGGTTCGGCGGCGGCTTCGACCTCACGCCCTACTACGGCCATGACGAGGATTGCCGCGACTGGCACCGCGCCGCGCGCGATGCCTGCGCCCCGGCCGGGGATCACGTCTATCCGAAGCTCAAGCAGTGGTGCGACGAGTATTTCTTCCTCAAGCACCGCAACGAGCCGCGCGGCATTGGCGGCATCTTCTACGACGACTGGAGCGAGGGCGGCTTCGACGCCGGCTTCGCCCTGATGCAGCGCGTGGGCGATGCCTACGGCGCGGCCTACGCGGACATCGTCGAGCGCCGCAAGGACCAGGCCTACGGCGAGCGCGAGCGCCAGTGGCAGCTGCTGCGCCGCGGCCGCTACGTGGAGTTCAACCTGGTCTGGGACCGCGGCACGCTGTTCGGCCTGCAGTCCGGCGGCCGCACCGAGTCGATCCTGATGTCGATGCCGCCGCAGGTGCGCTGGGAGTACGACCAGCATCCCGAGCCCGGCTCGCCCGAGGCGGCGCTGCTGGAGCGCTACCTAAAGCCCCGGGACTGGATCTGAAGAGAGGCCGTCATGCCGGCTTTCGCCGGCATGACGAGTACGGGCCGGCTAGTACAACTCCAGCTTCCCGAGGATCGCCTCGCCGATCTGCGTCCGCCTGCCGATGTCCTGCTCGCCCTGCATGTCGATGTTGAGCGCGAAGCCGTAGACGCGGCCTTCGCGTTCGATCCAGCCCACCCACCAGCCGATCTGCGGCTGCGTGCCGAAGACCCAGCCGGTCTTGCCGTAGAGCGTGCTGCCGTCACGGCTGCCGACCCGGGCGATCTCGCGCACGGTGGACTGGCTGCGTGCGGACAGCGGCAGGCTGCCCTGCGCCAGCCGGGCGGCGAACCGGGCCTGTTCCACCGCGCTGATCTGCAGCGGGCCGTCGAGCCAGAAGCGGTCCGCCGCCGGGCCGGTCCGTCGATTGCCATAGTCCAGCCGCCGCAGCATCGCCTGCATGCGCGGCAGGCCGATGCGCCGCGCGATCTCCTGGTACACCGGCACGCTCGACACGGGAAAGGCCTCGCGCATCGGCATGTCCTTCTCCCAGGCCTTGAAGGGCTGGGGTCGGCCGCCGTAGGGAATCACCTCGTCGGCGTCGTGCACCGCGCCGGTCTCCAGCGCGATCAGGCTGTTGGCCAGCTTGAAGGTGGACGCCGGGATGTAGCGCCGCTGTGCGCGCTCCGGGTTCACCAGCAGCAGCCGGTCGGCGCCCAGGTCGTAGAGGACGAAGCAGCCGGGCGTGCCGCCGAACAGGGATTGCAGGTCCGGGCGCTCGTCGGTGAAGCCGGCGCGGGCGGGCAGGACGCAGAGGCAGAGCAGGGTCAGCAGCAGGCGCAGCACGGGATTCCATCCAGGGGGAGGGCGGCCCGCAGCATAACCCGGGGGCAGCTTTGCGCCGCCGCCGCCAGCGTTTACCCTTGGGCACCATGACCCTCACCGAACTCCGTTACCTGGTGAACCTCGACAAGGAGCGCCACTTCGGCCGCGCCGCCGAGCGTTCCTTCGTGTCGCAGCCGACGCTGTCGGTGGCGGTGAAGAAGCTCGAGGACGAGCTGGGGGTGACCCTGTTCGAGCGCAACCGCGGCGAGGCCAAGCCCACGGCGGTGGGCGAGCGCATCATCACCCAGGCGCGCCGCGTGCTGGCCGAGTCCAAGCTGATCGAGGACCTGGCGCGCGAAGGGCGCGACGAGCTCAATGGGCCGCTGCGCTTCGGCGCGATCTACACCGTCGGCCCCTACCTGCTGCCGGGCCTGGTGCCGCTGCTGCGAGAGCGCGCGCCGCTGATGCCGCTGGTGATCGAGGAGAACTTCACCGCCAAGCTGCTGGAGCAGCTGCGCGACAACGAGCTGGACGTGGCGATCCTCGCGCTGCCGGTGGACCTCACCGGCCTTGCTGCCTGGGCGGTCTACGATGAGGACTTCGTGGTGCTGATTCCCAGCGACCACCACTGGGCCAAGGAGAAGCAGGTGCCGGCGCGCCAGCTCGCCGGCGAGCCGCTGCTGCTGCTCGGGCCCGGCCACTGCTTCCGCGAGCAGGTCATCGAGGCCTGCCCCAAGTGCGTGGAGCCGGACGGCGATGGCCCGAGGCCGCAGAGCGGCAGCAGCCTGGAGACGATCCGCCACATGGTGGTGGGCGGCCTGGGCATCACCGTATTGCCGCGTGCCTCGGTGGAGAACCGTGCGCAGGATCCGGGCCACCTGCTGGCCAAGCCCTTCGTGCCGCCGTCGCCCAATCGCCGCATCGCCCTGGTCTGGCGCAAGTCCTGGCCGCGCCGCAAGGCCATCGCCGTGCTGCGCCAGGCGATCCTGGACTCCGGCATGAAGGGCGTGTCCTACTTGCCGGGGGCCGAGCTGCAGGAAGACGGCAAGCACTAGGGCTTGCCGCGCCTGCTTATTGCTGCATGGCCGCGCGCGCGGCCGGCGAGCGCGACAGGTAGTCCAGCGCCTGCTGCGTGTCGCCCTCGGTGACGGGGTGGAACCGCGGCGAAATCCAGCGCAGCGCCCCCGCCACCAGGAAGCTGAACGGCGGGACGTTCTCGGTGCGGTGCCCGACCCTTTCCAGTTCCAGCAGCAGGCGCAGCAGCGAGCGGCGCGACAGTGCGCGGCTTGCGCGGTCGCTGCGGTCCTGGCTGGCCAGCTCGCGGTAGCTCTCGGACAGCGCGAACAGGAACATCGGGAAGACCACGGCCATCAGGGCCTGGCGGCTCACGTAGAAGCCGAGCTGGGTGCGGCACAGATGCTCGAACAGGTCGTAGGCGACGCAGCGATGCTCCACTTCCTCGGCCAGGTGCCAGCGGAACAGGTCCGCCATCACCGGGTCTGCCTTGTCCCAGCTGCGGTTGTCCATGGCCCACTGGCCCAGCATGCCGGTGAAGTGCTCGATCGCCGCGATCAGGCCGACGCGCAGCACCAGCCAGTGCCGCTTCAGCGGCTCGCGCTTCAGCAGCTTCAGGCCGAAGGGCGTATCGCCCAGCAGGTCGCCGAACAGGCGGTTGGCCCGGGCCAGGAACCCGTCGGTCTCCAGGGCGTGGCGCCGCAGGTAGTCGTGGGCGCCGATGTGCGCACGCGCATGCCAGGCCTCCTGGCGGATGAAGCCTTCCACGTCCTGGCGCAGCGCGGCGTCCGTCACCAGCGGCAGCGCCTGGTTGTAGACGCGGCAGAACCACAGCTCGCCGGCCGGCAGCAGCAGGTGGATGCCGTTGACCATGTGGGTCGCGAAGGGATCGTCCGGAATCCAGTGCAGCGGCGTCTGGCTGAAATCGAACTGGGCGCGGCGCGCCTGGAGGACGTGGCGCTCGGTGCGGCTGGTCATGATGTTTCGGACTCCGGCGGTCGGCATGCTTCGACGTAATATTTACATCGTCCAATGGTACATTTCAAGCGTCGCTCGATGAACGAAGGTTCTTCGCGCTACCGTAGTCGGCAAAACAAGCGCATAGGACGAGGGGAACCATGCACGACGAGGCCGCCCGGCGGTTCCGGGACCATTTCCTGTGGCAGCTGCGCGCCGAGGGCCATGCCCCGGCGCAGATCGCGCGGTGGATGTGGAAGCCCTACGATCCGGCGGCGCTGCGCATCCTCGGGCCGCAGCGCGACCGCGGCCTGGATCACCTGGCCTATGGCGAAGCCGAGATCGAGGAGCTGCTGAAGACCCTGCCGGAACCCTCGCTGCGCATCGACGAGCATTTCTTCCGCCGAGAGAAGACCGTGCTGGTGATGGTGCCCGGCTTCACGCACGAGACGCTGAAGAATTTCTCCTGGCACGAGCAGGTGCAGCGCAAGGACTCGCCGCATACGGTGCTGATGCTGCACCCGGACGGCGAGGGCACGCGCGAGCAGCTCTACCAGGACGGCGACGGGCTGAAACTGGTCTACCTGCGTTACCCGCGCTCCAATGCCGCCAGCCCGCACATCGTGCCGGCGATGTTCCGCCTGCTGCAGGGCAGCCCGAGCCTGCGCCGCTGGGTGGCCGAGGGCTATCGCCTGTTCTTCATCGGCTACTCCTATGGCGCGCCGCTGTCGCTGGAGCTGCTGGCCGACCTGCATGGCGGCGTCCTGGCCGACGAGTTCATCCTGCCGGCGACACGCGGCTTCCTCGGCCTCTGCGGCGACATCGGCGGCTCGTACCTGGCCGACGACTGCCTCGGCGAATCGCCGCAGCTGGTGGCCATGGACAAGCTGGTGGCCTTCGCGCGGCGGCATCCCTGGTTCGGCAAGCTGGCGGGGCTGGGCACGCCGCAGCTGTGCGACGACATGATGCATGGCGTCGGCGCGCTGGGGCATGCGGTGCGGCAGGAGCGGGCGCGCGACTATGCGCCGCGCCTGCCGCCGCAACTGCGCTACTACACGGCGGCGGCGATCATGCCGCTGGCCGACTACCGTCGCCGCTGGTGGCAGTTCAACCTCGATGACTGGGCCATGCACCGCCAGGCCCTGGTCACCGACCCCATCACCGTCTACAACGACGGACAGGTCGCGCTGCCGGACAACCTGCTGCCGGAGGCCCCGCAGCTGCCCGTGGCGCACAACCGGCACCTGGGCGCGGTGCGCACGCACCACTGGGGCGTCAGCTACCGGACCTTCAACCTCGGCATCAACCGCTTCCCGCGCGTGGCCTACTACCGCGCGCTGATGCAGACCATCCTGTCGGACGGCTGAAGGAGTAAGCTCGCGGGCCGAATCTTCCCGGACCTCCCCATGATCGTCGTCCACGGCATCAAGAACTGCGACACCGTGCAGCGCGCGCTGCGCCGGCTGGCGGAAGCCGGGCTCGCCTACCGCTTCCACGACTTCAAGACCGAGGGCCTGCCGCGCGAGCTGGCACAGTCCTGGATCGACGCGCTGGGCGTGGACGCCGTGGTCAACCGCAAGGGCACCACCTGGCGCAAGCTCCACGCGCCCACCCGGGACGGCCTCACGGCCGGCAATGCCGCCGCCCTGCTCGCGGCCCAGCCCTCGCTGGCGAAGCGGCCGGTCATTGCAAAAGAAGGCTGGCTGCATGCCGGGTTCGCGGCGGCCGACGAGGCGGCGATCCTCGAGCGTCTGCGCTGATCCCGGCCGCAGGTCGGCGGACCGGCATGGCAAAAGAATCCAGCTGAACGGATCGCTTCCGTCACTGTATCCGCCGGGCTGCCGCACTAGAATCCGCGCCATGCAGGTGCCCTGGTCCTTTCCGGATCCGGGTGAAACGGGAATGCGGTGCCCTGGGCGACAAGCCCGGCCATTCCGCAACTGCCCCCGCAACGGTAAGCAAGCGTCGCTGCGCCTCTACGCCACTGATGTCCCGCATCGGGAAGGCCGCGCAGAAATCCTTGCAAGTCCGGAGACCGGCCTGCATGCGCATGACCTGGATCGACAGGCCATGCGTTCAAGAATCCCGTTCGCGGAGGGCGTGACGGCATGGCGGTTTGCAGACGGAAACACGAAGAGCGCGTGCCCTGACCCGAGCCTTGCCCGGCCGGGCGGCTGTGCGCGCCTTGCCGGGCAAACCGCGACATCTCGCGGAGCACACACCATGTCGGCTGTCCTCAAGCCCAATGCGGCCATTCCCAGCGTCAAGCTGCTGATCAACGGCGAATTCATCGAATCGACCTCGCGCGAGTGGCGCGACGTGGTCAACCCCGCCACGCAGGAGGTGCTGGCCCGCGTGCCCTTCGCCACGCCGGCCGAACTCGACGCCGCCGTGGCCGCGGCGAAGCAGGCCTTCAGCACCTGGCGCAAGACGCCGATCGGTGCTCGCGCGCGCATCTTCCTGAAGTACCAGCAGCTGATCCGCGAGAACATGAAGGAACTCGCCGCCATCCTCACCGCCGAGCAGGGCAAGACCCTGCCGGACGCCGAGGGCGATGTATTCCGCGGCCTGGAGGTGGTGGAGCACGCCGCCAACATCGGCACGCTGCAGATGGGCGAACTGGCCACCAACGTCGCCGGTGGCGTGGATACCTACACCATCCTGCAGCCGCTGGGTGTCTGCGCCGGCATCACGCCCTTCAACTTCCCGGCGATGATCCCGCTGTGGATGTTCCCCATGGCGATCGCCACCGGCAACACCTTCGTGCTCAAGCCCTCGGAACAGGACCCGATGGTGACCATGCGCCTGGTGGAACTGGCCCTGGAGGCTGGAATCCCCAAGGGCGTGCTCAACGTGGTCCACGGCGGGCCGGACATCGTCAACGGCATCTGCGACCACGCCGACATCAAGGCGGTGTCCTTCGTGGGCTCTACCAGGGTCGGCACGCACGTCTACAACCGCGCCACGCTGGCCGGCAAGCGCGCCCAGTGCATGATGGGCGCCAAGAACCACGCTGTGGTGTTGCCTGACGCCAACAAGGAACAGGCGCTCAACAACCTTACCGGGGCCGCCTTCGGCGCCGCCGGCCAGCGCTGCATGGCGGCCTCGGTGACCGTGCTGGTGGGCGAGGCCCATGGCTGGATTCCGGATATCGTCGCCAAGGCCAGGACGCTGAAGGTCAACGCCGGCCATGAGCCCGGCACCGATGTCGGGCCCCTGGTGTCCTGCGCGGCGCGCGAGCGTGTCGACGGCCTGATCGCGCGCGGGCTCGCCGACGGCGCCAGGCTGGAGCTGGACGGGCGCAACCCCTCCGTCCCCGGCTACCAGAGCGGCAACTTCGTCGGCCCCACGATCTTTTCCGGCGCCAAACCCGGCATGTCGATCTACGACCAGGAAATCTTCGGGCCGGTGCAGGTGATCGTTTCGGTGGACACCCTGGACGATGCGATCGAGCTGATCAACCGCAACCCCAATGGCAACGGCGTGGCGCTGTTCACCCAGTCCGGAGCCGCCGCGCGCAGGTTCCAAGAAGACATCGACGTCGGCCAGGTCGGCATCAACGTGCCGATCCCGGTGCCGGTGCCGCTGTTCTCCTTCACCGGCTCGCGCGGTTCCAAGCTGGGCGACCTGGGCCCCTATGGCAAGCAGGTCATCCTGTTCTACACCCAGACCAAGACGGTCACCCAGCGCTGGTTCGACGACAGCACCCTGTCGGTCGGCGTGAACACCACGATCAGCCTGAAGTAAGGCCATGCGTCATGGAGTTCTCACTCAACGACGAGCAGCGCGCGCTGCAGGCGGCGGCGCGCGACTTCGCGCGCCATGAGCTGGCGCCCTACGCCGCCCAATGGGACGCGGATTCGGAGTTTCCCCGCCAGACCATCGCCAAGGCGGGCGAACTGGGCTTCTGCGGCCTCTACACGCCGGAGGAATTCGGCGGGCTGGGCCTGTCGCGCCTCGACTCCTCGGTCATCTTCGAGGAACTGGCGGCCGGCTGCACCAGCACCACGGCCTTCATCACGATCCACAACATGGCGACCTGGATGTTCGCCACCTGGGGGCAGGAAGAGGTCGCCCGCCGATGGGTGCCGCGGCTCGCGGCCGGCGAGCTGCTGGCCTCCTACTGCCTGACCGAACCGGGCGCAGGTTCCGATGCGGCCTCGCTGAAGACCCGGGCGGAGAAGCACGGCGATCGCTACGTGCTCAACGGCACCAAGGTGTTCATCTCCGGTGCAGGGTCCACCGACTGGCTGGTGGTGATGGCGCGCACCGGGGCGGAGGGGGCCAGGGGGATCAGCGCCTTCGCGGTGCCGGCCGACAGCCCGGGCATTTCCTACGGCAAGAAGGAGCACAAGATGGGCTGGAACAGCCAGCCCACGCGGATGATCAGCTTCGATCGCGTCGAAGTGCCGGAGCAGAACCGGATCGGTGCCGAGGGTCAGGGCTTTGCGATCGCCATGAAGGGGCTCGATGGCGGGCGCATCAACATCGCTACCTGCTCGATCGGCACGGCCCAGGCGGCGCTGGATCGCGCGCAGGGCTACATCCACGAGCGCAAGCAGTTCGGAAGCCCCATCGCGCAGTTCCAGGCCCTGCAGTTCATGCTTGCCGACATGCTGACGGAACTGGTGGCGGCCCGGCAGATGGTGCGGCTCGGGGCCTGGAAGCTGGACACCGGCAGCGCGGATGCGACGACCTACTGCGCCATGGCCAAGCGCTACGCCACCGACGCCGGATTCAAGGTGGCCAACGAGGCGCTCCAGCTGCATGGCGGCTACGGCTACATGAAGGAGTTTCCGCTGGAGCGCCACCTGCGTGACAACCGCGTGCACCAGATCCTGGAAGGAACCAACGAAATCATGCGGGTGATCGTCGCCCGCGCCATCTTGCGCGAGGGCGCAACCGAGGAGTTGAGATGAGCTACACCAACCTGAAGCTGGAGAAGCGCGGCCACACGGCGGTGCTGTTCCTGAACAATCCGCCGGCCCATACCTGGACGGCGGAAAGCCTGGCCGACCTGAAGCGCCTGGTCGCCGACCTGAACGCCGACCGCGGAATCTACGCCCTGGTCATCACCGGGGAGGGTGCCAAGTTCTTCTCCGCCGGCGCGGATCTCAAGCTGTTCGCCGACGGCGACAAGGCGCGTGCGCGCGAACTGGCGCGCCGCTTCGGCGAGGCCTTCGAGGCGCTGTCGGACTTCCGCGGCGTCAGCATCGCCGCGATCAACGGCTATGCCATGGGCGGCGGCCTGGAAGCGGCGCTGGCCTGCGACCTGCGCATCGCCGAGGAGCACGCGCAGATGGCGCTGCCGGAAGCCACCGTGGGTCTGCTGCCCTGCGCCGGCGGCACGCAGAACCTGCCCTGGCTGGTGGGCGAGGGATGGGCCAAGCGCCTGATCCTCTGCGGCGAGCGCGTCGATGCCGCCACGGCCCTGCGCATCGGCCTGGTCGAGCAGGTGGTGCCCAGCGGCGGCGCCCTGGAGGCCGCACTGCAGCTCGCCGGGCAGGTGGCCAAGCAAAGCCCGACCAGCGTCGCGGCCTGCAAGAGCCTGATCCAGGGCGCGCGCGGCAATCCCCTGCGCCAGATCCTGCCGGTGGAGCGCGAGCGCTTCGTCGACCTGTTCGACACGCAGGACCAGAAGGAGGGCGTCAACGCCTTCCTGGAGAAGCGCAAGCCGGAGTGGCGCAATGGCTGACACGACGACGCTGGAAGCCCCGGTGCTGTTCCGCGAGCAGGAGGCGGCCAACGGCAAGCGCATCGGCTTCGCGCAGCTCAACGCCGAGAAGTCGCTCAACGCGCTGGACCTGCCGATGATCCGCCTGCTCGACCCGCAACTGCAGCGCTGGGCTGCGGACCCCGGCATCGCCTGCGTGGTGCTGCAGGGCGCCGGCGAAAAGGCCTTCTGTGCCGGCGGCGACGTGCGCAGCCTGTATCGCGCCATCCGGGAGCACCAGGGACCTCCGCCCAACCTGGCGAACCTCGCCTTCTTCGACGAGGAATACAGCCTCGACTACCGCATCCACCGCTATCCCAAGCCACTGATGGTCTGGGGCAGCGGCATCGTCATGGGCGGCGGCCTGGGCCTGATGGCGGGGGCCAGCCACCGCGTGGTCACCGAGACCTCGCGCGTGGCCATGCCGGAAATCACCATCGGCCTGTTCCCCGACGTGGGCGGCAGCTGGTTCCTGCGTCGCATGCCCGGCCGCACGGGGCTATTCCTGGCCCTGACCGGGGCCTCCATCAACGGGCATGACCTGCTGGTGGCCGGGCTGGGCGATCACTTCGTCCGCAGTGCCGACCGCGAGACATTGTTCCGCCAGCTCGCCGCAGTGGACTGGAGTGACGACGCGGCCGGCAACGGCGCTGCGCTGAGCGCGCTGCTGGCCGGGTTCTCCGGGCGTGCTCAGGACCTGATGCCGGCCTCGCCGCTGCTGCAGCATGCGCAGGCCATCGAGGCGCTCACCGCGGGGGCCTCGCTGCGCGAGGTACATGCCGCCATCACCGGCTATGCCGGCGATGATCCCTGGCTCAAGCGCGCCGCCGCGACGCTCGCTGCCGGCTCCCCCACGACCGCCGCGCTGGTCTGGGCGCTGCGCGAGCGCGTCGCGGGACTGAGCCTGGCCGAGGTCTTCCGCCTGGAGTTGATCGTGGCGCTGCAGTGCTGCGCCCACCCGGACTTCGCCGAAGGCGTGCGCGCCCTGCTGATCGACAAGGACAACGCGCCGAAGTGGACGCCGCCGACGCTGGCCGAAGTCACGCCGGAGTGGGTGGAAGAACACTTCCATGCACCTTGGACGGACAGCGTGGCGTCGGTGGGCGCGTAACCAGATCCCCTCTCCCTTGCGGGAGAGGGGCTAGGGAGAGGGTGGTGCCTGATCGGGCTCCCTCTCTCCCGCATCGAGCCCCCTTGGGAGTGACAGCGAGCCACTCCCGAAGCAATGCCAAATGCTCTCTCCCGCAAGCGGGCGAGAGGAGACCAGATAGAGGAAAAACATGAGCAACATCGCATTCATCGGCCTGGGCAACATGGGCGGTCCCATGGCGCTCAACCTGATCAAGGCCGGCCACGCCCTGCGCGTGTTCGATCTTTCGCCCGCCGCGCTGGAGGCCGCGCGTGCGGCCGGCGCCACGGTGGCGGCCAGCCCGGCGGAGGCCGTGCAGGGAGCGCAGACCGCGATCTCCATGCTGCCGGCCAGCCGGCATGTCGAATCGCTGTACCTCGGCACCGATGGCCTCCTGGCGCAGATCGCGCCCGGTACGCTGGTGATCGACTGTTCCACCATCGCGCCCGCCAGCTCGCGCAAGGTGGCGGAGGCGGCGCAGGCGCGTGGCATCGTCTTCATCGACGCTCCGGTCTCCGGCGGCACCGCCGGCGCGGCGGCCGGCACGCTGACCTTCATCGTCGGCGGCGAGGCCGGGGCGCTGGAGCGTGCGCGCCCCTGCCTGTCGGCCATGGGCAAGAATATCTTCCATGCCGGCGGCAGCGGCGCGGGGCAGGTGGCCAAGATCGCCAACAACATGCTGCTGGCGATCCACATGGCCGGCACCGCGGAGGCGCTGGCGCTGGGCGTGGCCAACGGCCTCGACCCCAAGGTGCTGTCGGAGATCATGGTGAAGAGTTCGGGCCGCAACTGGTCGCTGGAGCTGTACAACCCCTGGCCCGGCGTGCAGGACCACGCGCCCGCCTCGCGCGGTTATCAGGGAGGCTTCGGCAGCAGCCTGATGCTCAAGGACCTGGGGCTGGCGGCGGAGGCGTCCATCGCCAGCGGCAGCCCGATCCCGCTGGGTGAACTGGCGCGCAATCTCTATGGCCTGCACAGCCATGCCGCCGGCGCGCTGGACTTTTCCAGCATCGTGCAGCTCTACCGCAAGCCCGTCTAGCGCGACTGCGAGCCGCCGCCCAGGGTGAGGAAATCCGACAGCGGCGGTATCGCCTGGTTGTCCAGGCCGCTGAGCACGGCCGCCAGGATGATCCGTCCCGTCACCTTGCGGGCGTGCCGGATCTGATCTTCCGTGGGCTGCTCCAGCGCGAAGCAGTTTCCTCCTACGTGCTCGGCCACATGCAGCAGCGTTTCGACGAAGGTAGGGTCTATGCCGGGCAACCCCAGTTGTTCGGCGCGCTGCCTTACCACCTCCTGCAGGGTTTCCAGCGCCTGTCCGCGCAGTTCGCCGGCGGGGGAGTCGCGGTCGTGGATCTCGCGATAGAACGCGCCCACTCCGGGCACGTTGCGGCGCGCCCAGTCGAAGTAGGCGTCCAGCGCCAGGTTGATGCCCTGCTCCAGCGTGCGGGCACTGGCTACCGCGGCGGGCAGCGCCGTGAGCAGGTCGAGGTAGGCGCGTCCCAGCGCCTCGCGGATGACTTCGCGCTTGTCGGAGAACAGTCGGTAGAAGGTCGGGCGCGAGATGTTGGCAGCCTGCAGCATCAACTCCACCGAGCTGCGTTGGTAGCCATGCTCGGCGTACACGCGCATCGCCGCCTCGATCACCGCCTCGCGGAGCTGCTCGCCGGAGGGCTCCGTTGCCGACGGCCGGCCCGGCCGGCGCCGGCGGACGGGCTTGCGGGAACTGGGGCTGCTGCGGCTCATGGGCCAGGAAAGGGACGGGATGGGCTTGCCAAAATCTTAACAACATTGTTACGATTAAAAATAACACTAATGTTACTTATATGAGAGGGCGGCTGTCCGAGCGCCCCGGCCCTGTCGTCGAGGAGAAGGCTCATGAAGATGTCCGGCAAGTTCCGCCGTCGTGCCGCCGGCGGCGTCCTGGTCCTGTCCGCTGCCCTGGCCGGCTGCGGTTCGTCTTCGTCTCTGCCGGAGGCTCCGGCGGAGAACCCGGTGACCGGTGAGGCCCGGGGCTGCGATGCCGCGGCATTTCCCTCGGCGGCGTGGACGCTATGCGAGGCGCAGAACATCGCCAATACGCTGCAGAACACCACGCTGCATACGGCGCTGCTGCCGGGACTGCTGTCCGATACCACGCGCTACCAGGTGGCAAGGCTTTCGCTGCTGCTGACCGATCCCGAGCGCCAGCCCAATCCCAACAGCTGCACGGCCATCGCCCTGTGCCCGATCGATCCGCGGGTCCAGGGCTGGGAGGCTGCCGGCGAACTGGTCGCGCCGGTGCTCTACACCTCGCGTTCCGGCGCCACCATCTCCGGCCATGTCTGGGCCACGGCCGCAGGGCCGGCAAAGCGTCCGGGCGTCATCATCGTCAATGGCTCCGTCGTCGGCTATGAGCCGATCTACTGGTATGCCGCGCAGACGCTGGCGCGCAGCGGCTTCGTGGTGATGACCTTCGACGCCCAGGGCGAGGGCATGTCCGACCAATTCGGCGAGGCACCCGACCAGCTGGAAGCCGCCTTCGCGGGCATCCCGGCGCTGGGCCTGGTGAAACCGGCCGATGTCGCCGGCTTCGGCCTCGGCGGCAATGGCCTGCCGTTCTACGATGGCGGCGCCGACGCCCTGGACTTCCTGCTGTCCACGCCCACGGCGCCCTATGTGCCGGTGCCCAGCCGCAGTTCCGGCACCTCGCATGCCGCGAAGCAGGAACGCCGCGTCGCCGCGGGACTCAATGCCGCGTACAACCCGCTGTGGCAACTGCTGGACGCCTCGCGCATCGGCATCGCCGGGCATTCCTACGGTGCCGAGGCGGCCAGCTGGCTGGTGCAGCAGGATTCGCGCCTGTCTGCCGCGGTGGCCTGGGACGCGCTCTGCGTTCCGGTCTCTCCCTCGCCGGATGAAGCCATCGCGCTGGCTACTGCGCCTGTCAACCGTCTCGCCGGCGCCTTGCCGCTGCCCGCCGGGTACGGCTTGCCCACGGAGTGCTTCGGCGCTCCGGCCGGACCTGCCCCGGCCATCACCAAGCCGGCGCTGAGCATTACCTCCGACTACCTGCTGGTGCCCGCGCCCTACCTGGCCCCGCCCGATCCGGACATCAAGGCGGAGGCTTCGCACATCTACTCCCAGCAAGGCGTGGACACGGGCACCATCGTCATTCGCGGCGGCACGCACTTCGACTTCAACGACGTGCCCGCGGTGTTGCCCGCGTCGCTGCGCGGCATCGATCTGGTGGCCTGGTACACCGCGGCCTGGTTTTCCAAGTACCTGAAGAACGATCCCGGCGCCGATGCCCTGCTGCTCAGCAGGCGCTGGCAGGACGACAGCGCTACGGCGCAGGCCGATGCGGCCGGCGATCCCAACCTGCTCTCCTGGCACTACCACTCGCGCCTCGACATCCGCCTGCGTGGCGGCGGCCGCTTCAAGTGCGAGAATCTGCGCCTGGGCTGTGCCGGCCAGGTGGACGCGGCGCGCGACGGCGGGCCGGAGCGCTACTCGTTTGCGGAGGTCGTGGGGCCCTAGGGAAACTCCGAAGAAGTCACCGTTCGCCCTGAGCCTGTCGACGGGTGGACGTAACTCGTTGACCGACGGGGGGAGGTCCGCCCGTGCTTCGACAGGCTCAGCTCGAACGGACCTTTCAGCGCTTTCCTAGGGCACCCAGCGCTTGGCCAGCTTGCGCGCCAGCGTGCGCCGGTGCATGCCCAGGCGCCGCGCGGTCTCGGAGATGTTGAAGCCGGTCTCGGCCAGCACCTCGTGGATGCGTTCCATCTCCAGCGTCTTGATGGAGGTGGGACGCGCCGCCACCGGAGCCTGCAGCTGGGGCTCCGCCGGCTCGTTGCTGAAGGCGGCCTCGATGTCGTCGGTGTTGGAGGGCTTGACCAGGTAGTTGCAGGCGCCGAGCTTGATCGCCTCCACGGCGGTGGCGATGCTGGCGAAGCCGGTCAGGACCACGATCATCATCTCCGGATCGTGCTGATGCAGCATCTGCACCACGCTCAGGCCCGATTCCTGGCCGAGCTTGAGGTCCACCACGGCGCGCTCGGGAGCCTGCGTCTTCAGCAGTTCGCGGGTTTCCTCGACGCTGGCGGCGTGCAGCACGCGGCAGCCGCGCCGTTCGAAGGAGCGCTTCAACGTACGCGCGAAGGCGGCATCGTCCTCCACGATCAGCATCAGGCGTTCAGCCGCGTCGTTCATCATCCTCTCCGATCGCCAGGGCGGACAGCGGCAGCTGCAGGCGCACGCGGGCTCCGCCTTCCGGCAGGTTTTCCGCGCGCACCTGTCCGCCGAGCTTGCGCAGCACGTTCACCACCAGGAACAGGCCGAGACCGCCGCCCGGGCGGCCCTTGCTGGACTGGTAGGGCTTGCCGATCTTCTCCAGCATTTCAGGAGCAAAGCCGGGGCCGCGATCCTGCACCGTCAGCGTCAGCAGGCCGTCGGTGCAGCCGGCCGCCAGGCCCACCCAGGCCGGCGAGGCGTCGGCGGCATTGTCCAGCACGTTGCAGATCACCTGCTTGAGGGCAGAGTCGGAAATCACCGGCTCCTTCATCCAGGTCCTGCTCGAGGTATCGTCGATGCGGTAGTCCAGGCTCACCGATGGGCGCGTGTTGCACCATTCGCCGACCAGTTCGTCCAGGAAGCTGCCGGCGGTCGTCACCGCCAGGGCGCCGCCGCGAGCCTCGCCGGCCGACATCAGGATGCCGGTGACGATGGACTTGCAGCGCCGCACCTCGCCCTCCATGTCCACGATCTCCTGCAGCAGCTCGGGGTCGTCGCGGAACTGCGGCATGCGCTTCCAGTCGCCGAGGATCACCGACAGCGTCGCCAGCGGCGTGCCCAGCTCATGCGCGGCACCCGAGGCCAGCAGGCCCATGCGCACGATGTGGTCCTCCTCCGCCGCCTGCTGGCGCAGATCGGCCAGGCGCGCGTCGCGCCGCCGCAGGTTGGCGTTGATGCGGGTCATGAACACCACCATCAGGGCCACGTCGAGCACGAAGCAGACCAGCATGCCCAGCACGTGCAGCTGGAACAGTTCCTCGTGGCTCGGCATCTGCAGCGGCCGGTACCAGTGCATGAGGCCGGCGAAGCAGAGGCTGGTGACACCCAGCAGCAGCCAGGCCGACCAGGTTTCCAGCAGCACCGCGCCCAGCGCCACCTGCAGCAGGTAGAGGAACACGAAGGGATTGGTGGCGCCGCCGCTGTAGTAGAGCAGCGCCGTGAGCGCCGCCACGTCCAGCAGCAGGCCGGCGAGCAGGTCGGCGTTGCGCACTTCGCCCAGCCGCCGCGGGCGCAGCAGGCTGAACAGGTTGAGCAGGATCAGGCAGCCCACCACCGCGAACATCTCCTGCAGCGGCAGCGGGATGCCGAAGAGGGAGGTAGTCAGGGCGATGGTCAGCACCTGGCCGAATACCGCCATCCAGCGCAGCTGGATCAGCTGCATCAGGTTCTGCTGCCCCGCCGTCTGGCCCATGGAGGCGAGCAGCGACAGGTTTCTGGCCGTGGTCTGGATCAGCGACATGGGCGTGATCCTACCGTGGGCAAGAGCTTGGGATGTACCGTCATCCCGGCGGAAGCCGATATCCGGTACCGAACGGGAGTGGACGTCGGATCGGTTGGATACCCGCTTGCCCCGGTATGGCGGCGGCTCGGAGCTCCGGCGTGCGTTCAAGCGTGCCGGCCGCGCCGCAGCCGCCATTCGCGCCGCCCCACCATGCCCAGGCCGCCCGCCACCATCAGCGCCAGCCCATACCAGGTCAGGGCGTAGACC
Source organism: Solimonas fluminis (assembly GCF_002930645.1). Lineage (GTDB taxonomy): Bacteria > Pseudomonadota > Gammaproteobacteria > Nevskiales > Nevskiaceae > Solimonas_A > Solimonas_A fluminis. The sequence continues at coordinate 549,328 of NZ_PSNW01000002.1, forward strand.
GCGTGGCTGTTGTGGAAGCTCACCACGGTCAGGCCGCCGACCGGGCCGTTCTCGGCCGAGGCGGAGGCGTCGATGAAGTAGGGTGCCGTGCGGTCCGTGCGCAGGCCGCGGGAGCCCGTCAGGGCCGCCACGTCGCGCGAATGCCAGCGGTTCGCGGCGGGATCGTTGCGCCGCAGGAAGCCGCCGCCGGGTTCGGTCAGGCGCAGCAGGCCTTCCACCCGCTGCGGCCCCACGAGTTGTCCCGCCAGGCGGCGGGCCGGGTCGCGCCGCTCCGGCGGCACGAAGCCACGGTTGATCCAGACCAGGGAGCCATCGGCCTGCCGCAGCGGGGTCATGACCCAGCAGCCGGCGCCGAGCTTGGTCGCGGCCTGGGTGCAGGTTTCCTGGTCGTGAAGGAACTCGCCCTCGGCGAAGACCCGGCGGTATTCGTCGGGCCTGCCGATGGCGGCCCAGGCCTCGGGCCCGGGGGCGGGAGACGGGGCGGCCTTCAGGCGCTGCTCCACCCGCTCGATCAGGTCCAGCTTCCAGGCGCGGCGCTGGACCTGCCAGTTGCCGAGCCAGACCAGCCCGGCGAACAGGGCCAGGCCGACGATCCCCAGCAGCGCGAGGCTTGCGGCGGAGCGCGGCCTGGCCTCGTCCGGCGTCACGGCGCGTTGCGCATCTCGTGCGCCGAGACCGGCATCATGTTGTCGTTCATGTTGAACATGACCCACAGGGAGCCGGCCAGCGTGATCACCACCAGCACCAGCGTGAAGATCAGCGCCAGCATGTTCCAGCCGCCCTCGGAACTGGTGTTCATGTGCAGGAAGTAGATCATGTGCACCAGGATCTGCACGACCGCGAAGCCCATGATGATGAACACCGTGGCCTGCTTGCTGGGCAGCACGTCGCCCATCACCAGCCAGAACGGGATCGTCGTCAGGATCACCGACAGGATGAAGCCCGTCATGTAGCCCTTGAACGTGCCGTGGGCCTCGCCCTCGGGGTGGTGGTGGCTGTGGACGTGGCGCTGGTCGTAGGCGCGTTCCGTGTCGGCGGTGCTCATCGCAGCACTCCCATCAGGTAGACGAAGGTGAAGACGCCGATCCAGACGACGTCGAGGAAGTGCCAGAACAGGCTGAGGCAGGCCAGGCGGCGGCGGTTGGGCTCGGTCAGGCCCATCTTGCGCACCTGCACCATCAGCACCACCAGCCAGACGATGCCGAAGCTGACGTGCAGGCCATGGGTGCCTACCAGCGCGAAGAAGGCCGACAGGAAGGCGCTGCGCTGCGGGCCGGCCCCCTCGTGGATGAAGTGGTTGAACTCGTAGAGTTCCAGGCCGACGAAGGCCAGGCCGAAAAGGCCGGTGACGGCCAGCCAGCCCAGCACGGCGTTCTGGCGACCGCGCGCCATCTCCAGCATCGCGAAGCCGTAGGTGATCGACGACAGCAGCAGCATGGAGGTGTTGACCGCCACCAGCCCCAGGTCGAACAGGTCCTTCGGGCCGGGACCGGCGGCATAGTTGGCGCCCACCACGCCGTACATCGCGAACAGCACGGCGAAGATGAGGCAGTCGCTCATCAGGTAGAGCCAGAAGCCCAGCATCGTCCCGTTCTGCGGGTGATGCTCGCCGGTATCGTAGAAGCTGTCCGGCGGGAAAGTGGTTTCAGCGGCGTGTGCGCTCATGGATCAGGCCTTTTGGAGCGCCGCGAGCTGGCTCGTGCGCTGGTCCTCGACGCGGCTCACCTCATCGGCATGGATGTGGTAGTCGCGGTCGTAGTTGAAGGTGTGGATGATGGTGGCGGCGATCAGGCCGAAGAACGACGCCGCAGCCAGCCACCAGATGTGCCAGATCAGGGCGAATCCGCAGACCGTGGCGATGCCGGCCAGCACGATGCCGGCGGCGGTGTTCTTCGGCATGTGGATGTCGACGAAGCCGCTCACCGGGCGCTGGTGGCCGCGGCGCTTCATGTCGAACCAGGCGTCCTGGTCGTGCACGCGCGGCGTGAAGGCGAAGTTGTAGGCCGGCGGCGGCGACGAGGTGGCCCACTCCAGGGTGCGGCCGTTCCAGGGGTCGCCGGTCTCGTCGCGCAGGCTGTCGCGGCGGCGGATGCTGACGAAGATCTGGATCAGGAAGGCCAGGATGCCCACGCCGATCAGCACCGCGCCCACCGCGGCGATCTGGAACCAGATCTGCAGGCTCATGTCCTCGAAGTGGCTGACGCGGCGGGTCACGCCCATCAGGCCCAGCACGTAGAGCGGCGCGAAGGCCACCCAGAAGCCGACCAGCCAGAACCAGAACGAAACCTTGCCCCAGAACTCGTCCAGCTTGAAGCCGGCCACCTTGGGGAACCAGTAGTTGATGCCGGCGAACACGCCGAAAACCACGCCGCCGATGATCACGTTGTGGAAGTGCGCGATCAGGAACAGGCTGTTGTGCAGCACGAAGTCCGCCGGGGGCACGGCCAGCAGAACGCCGGTCATGCCGCCGATGACGAAGGTGAACATGAAGCCCATGGTCCACAGCATCGGCACGTCGAACTTGATGCGGCCGCGGTACATCGTGAACAGCCAGTTGAACATCTTGGCGCCCGTGGGGATCGAGATGATCATCGTGGTGATGCCGAAGAACGAGTTGACGCTGGCGCCCGAGCCCATCGTGAAGAAGTGGTGCAGCCACACCAGGTACGACAGGATCGTGATCACCACGGTGGCGTAGACCATCGAGGTATAGCCGAACAGGCGCTTGCCGCTGAAGGTGGAGACCACCTCCGAGAACACGCCGAACAGCGGCAGGATCAGGATGTAGACCTCCGGGTGGCCCCAGATCCAGATCAGGTTCACGTACATCATGGCGTTGCCGCCGAAGTCGTTGGTGAAGAAGTTGGTGCCCACGTAGCGGTCCAGCGACAGCAGGCCCAGCACCGCCGTCAGCACCGGGAAGGCGGCCACGATCAGCACGTTGGTGCACAGCGCGGTCCAGGTGAACACCGGCATCTTCATCAGCGTCATGCCCGGGGCGCGCATCTTGACGATGGTCACCAGCAGGTTCACGCCCGACAAGAGCGTTCCCACGCCGGCTATCTGCAGTGCCCAGATGTAGTAGTCCACGCCCACGCTGGGGCTGTAGGCGATGCCCGACAGCGGGGGGTAGGCCAGCCAGCCGGTCTGAGCGAACTCGCCGACGAACAGCGACATCATCACCAGCACCGCGCCGGCGGTGGTCATCCAGAAGCTGAAGTTGTTCAGGAAGGGGAAGGCCACGTCGCGCGCGCCGATCTGCAGCGGCACCACGTAGTTCATCAGGCCGGTGACGAAGGGCATGGCCACGAAGAAGATCATGATCACGCCGTGGGCGGTGAAGATCTGGTCGTAGTGGTGCGGCGGCAGGTAGCCCATCGAGTCGCCGAAGGCGAAGGCCTGCTGGGCGCGCATCATGATGGCGTCGGCGAAGCCGCGCAGCAGCATGACGATGCCCAGGACCATGTACATCACGCCGATCCTCTTGTGGTCGATGCTGCAGAACCAGTCGTTCCACAGCGTGCCCCAGGCGCGCTTCCTGGTGATGTACGCGAGCAGGGACATGCCCAGGATCGCGGTGGCCACGAAGGTCCAGACCAGGATCGGCTCGTGGTAGGGGATGGCCTCCAGCGTGAGGCGGCCGAACAGGGTCTGCATCAGTTCCGAACGTTCTTGCATGACGAATCTCTAGCGGAGCAGGCCGTACATCGGGGCATCGGTGGCGGGCGACAGCATCACCTCGGGGCCGACCTGGCACAGCGACAGCACGAAGGCTTCGGCCTGGGTGCGGACGTCGCGCGAGCGCGGCCGGTCGTAGGCCAGGCGCGAGACGTTGTAGACGCCGGCCAGGCCCAGGCCGCCGCGGGCGTCGATGGCCATCATGTCGCGCATGCACATCTTGGCGGGGTCCACGCAGAGGTTGACCACCGCGTCGAACAGGCCCGCCATGGTGGTGCCGTAGTGGCGCACCGGCTCGCGCTCGCTGGGCTGGTCCAGGCGCAGGTACTCCTCGCGGTTCAGCGGGTCCTTGGCGGCCTTCACCTTGGCCACCCAGGCGTCGAAGTCGGCGCCGCTGAGGCCGGCGAAGCGGAAGCGCATGTGCGAGAAGCCGTGGCCGCTGTAGTTGGCCGAGAAGCCCTCGTAGTCGCCGGCCTGGTTGATGACGGCGTGCAGCTTGGTCTCCATGGCGGGCATGGCGTAGATCTGGCCGGCCAGCGCGGGCACGAAGAAGGAGTTCATCACCGTGGAGGCGGTGATGCTGAACTCGATGGGCACGTCCACCGGTGCCGCCATCTCATTGACGCTGGCGATGCCGTAGTCGGGATAGATGAACAGCCACTTCCAGTCCATGGCCACCACCTGCACCTTCAGCGGCTTCACGTCGGCGGCCAGTTCGCGCTGTGCGTCGATGCGCTCCAGCGGGCGGAAGGGGTCCAGGGTATGCGTGGCGATCCAGGTCACCGCGCCCAGGGCGATGATGATCAGCAGCGGCGCGGACCAGATCACCAGCTCCAGCTGGGTCGAGTGGTGCCATTCGGGGTCATAGGCTGCTTCCCTGTTCGACTGGCGGTAGCGCCATGCAAAAAGCGCGGTCAATGCCATCACCGGCAGCACGATCAGCAGCATCAGGATCGTGGACACCACGATCAGGTCGCGCTGCTGCATGGCGATGTCGCCCGAGGGGCGCAGCACCACCCAGTCGCAGCCGGCCAGGAGAAAGACCAGCGGTAACAACAGGATGCAGCGAGCAATTCTGGCAGCCATGGCGTATCTTTCGGTTATACCGGATGACTCACTTTAAGCAGCCGGGCCGGGCCTCGCGATTGGACGTTTTGTCCTATGTCGCGCGTACCCCGGACCATGTGAAGCTTATGCACCAGATGGGGTAATCCCTCAAGCGAGCGAGAGCAGGATGTCGACCGTCAGCCATGAATCGAATGCGGGCCCCGGCTCGCTGGAAGGCCAGGCCCACGTAGCCGGGGCCGACCAGCACCGTGTCGCCCCCGGCGAGATCGCGATCGGCGTGATCATCGGCCGCCTGTCGGAGATGTTCGACTTCTTCGTCTTCGGCATCGCCGCCGTCCTGGTATTCCCGTCCGTGGTCTTCCCGTTCGTCGACAAGACCACGGCGATGTACTACTCCTTCGGCATCTTCTCGCTGGCATTCGTCGCGCGTCCCTTCGGCTCGCTGCTGTTCCGCATCATCCATGACTGGTACGGGCGCGGCACCAAGTTGACCATCGCCCTGTTCCTGCTCGGCACCGCCACCGCCGGCATCGCCTTCCTGCCCGGCTACGAGAAGATCGGCGTCGCCTCCGTCGTGATCCTGGCGGCCTGCCGCATCGCCCAGGGCGTGGCCCTGGCCGGCACCTGGGACGGCCTGCCCTCGCTGCTGGCGCTGAATGCGCCGCCGCAGCGCCGCGGCTGGTTCGCCATGATCCCGCAGCTCGGCGGCCCGCTGGGCTTCCTGCTGGCGGCCGGCCTGTTCGTGTTCCTGCTGCTGCAACTCAAGCCGGAGGACTTCCTGGCCTGGGGCTGGCGCTATCCCTTCTGCGTGGCCTTCGCGATCAACGTGGTCGCCCTGTTCGCCCGCCTGCGCCTGGTGGTGACGCCGGAGTTCACGCAGCTGTTGAAATCGCGCGAACTGGAACCGGCGCCGCTCGGGGAATTGTTCCGCACGCAGCGTGCCAGCATCCTGCTGGGCGCCTTCGCGCCGCTGGGCAGCTTCGCGCTGTTCCACCTGGTCACCGTGTTCCCCCTGTCCTGGGCCTCGCTGTTCACGCAGGATGCGATCACCGACTACCTGTTCGTGCAGATTGCCGGCGCCACCCTGGCCGTGATCAGCATGCTGGTCTCCGGCAAGGTGGCCGACCGCATCGGCCGCCGCGCCACGCTGGCCATCAGTGCCGTGCTGATCGCCATCTTCAGCATCGTCGGCATGCTGCCGGTCTTCCAGGAAGGCAGCCGCCTGGGCGCCTACCTGTTCATCCTGGTGGGCTTCACGCTGCTGGGCTTCAGCCACGCGCAGGCGGCCGGCGCCATCAACTCCACCTTCCCCAGCCGCTACCGCTACAGCGGCGCCATCGTCACCTCGGACTTCGCCTGGCTGGTGGGCGCGGCCTTCGCGCCGCTGGTGGCCCTGTTCCTGGCCTCGAACCTGGGTGTGGGCTACGTCGGCCTCTACCTGCTCTCGGGCGCCGTCGGCACGCTGCTGGCGCTGGGCGTGAACCGCAATCTGGAAATGCGGGACGACTGAATCCGGCTGCAACAAAAAAGGCGGGGGCCTGTAGCGGCTCCCGCCTTTCTGCTTTCACCCGCCGATCAATTCAGGCGGCCTTCCTGACCGAGCCGTACACCGGGAACCCGGCGCAGAGCTGCTCGACCTCGCCGCGGACGCGGGCGATGACCGCCTCCACGTCGCCGCCGGCGCTCATGGCATCGACGATGTC